>NZ_FNEO01000001.1 GCF_900100165.1 Flavobacterium glycines | reverse complement strand
CATCGTATATTTTGCGAGATATAATCTCTTTTTTATATTTGACTTCAGATCTAGTGGTTCTTTTCGAATCTTTCGATTCTATTACTCTTATTTTATTTGTTTCGATTTGCATCGAAACGGCTGTCAATTCAATATGTCTAGGAACGTGTCTTCTTGTTATTTTCACTTCTTTTTCACACCGTGGTGTGTTTCTCGAAGCGGGTGCAAAAGTACAACTTCTTTTCTTTCTGGCAAGCTTTTTTTGAAGTTTTTTTTAGAAAAATTTCTTTTCCGTTTTCTTCGTTTTTCTTGTCAGTCTCTCAAGGAACGTCGCTCGTTTGCGGGGTGCAAATGTAACATCTGTTTTCAAATCTCACAAACTTTTTTAAACCTTTTTTTTTTTAGAAATTAATTTCTAATTTGATTTGTTAGTCTGTCAGTATTTTTATGAACGTCTGCGTTGTTGCGGGTGCAAAAGTAGAACCTTTATTCGTTTTGACAATGACTTTTTTAAAGTATTTTCAATCTTTTTTTTAACCTACTGAAAACGTGAAACTTATTTTTTGTCTTTTTTAGCCTTTGTAGGAGTTTAGATGAATAAATAGCGTGTTTTATGGCTTTTTCGCAAAGATGCACTAAGAAAACACAGAGATTCGCTAAGTTTTTTTAGTGTAAAGTTGTTTTCTAGCACTTCTCTCCTAGCCCTGATAGAAGCAGCATCCTCTTGTGGTAGTGACAGCGGACACAAGAGATATAGCGGATAGCAGGAAAAAGCTCCAAAAAACTACTCTTATATATGTACCGAATTTATTTAATTAAAAAAGCATAAAAAAACCTGTCTCATTTAGAACGAGACAGGCTGTATAATTTAAACTAACATTATTTACTATTTAGTAGAAAACTTGAAAGAAGTTTTAGTTTTATAGTTTTCTCCCGGGTTTAAAACCGTAGTTGGGAAATCTTTTTGATTTGGAGAATCCGGATAATGTTGTGTTTCTAAACAAAGCCCTGTTCTGTGCGCGTAAGTTTTACCGTCTCTAGTTGGCAACGTTCCGTCTAAGAAGTTTCCTGTGTACAATTGGATTCCAGGCTGGTCAGTATAGACTTCCAACAATCTACCACTAGTTGGCTCATAAGCAGAAGCCGCAAAACGGAATCCTTTGTCCTGATTGTTCAACACCCAGCAATGATCATAACCCAATCCTTTTTTCAATTGGTCATTTGTTACTTCAATATCTTTACCAATTGCTTTTGGTTTTCTAAAATCAAAAGGAGTATTCGTTACATCATCTAATTTACCTGTTGGAATAAGATCAGCATCTACAGGCACTAATTTATCTGCATCAATCGTAACCTCATTATTTAAAATTGTTTTAGTAAAATCACCCGATAAGTTGAAATAAGAATGCTGTGTAAGATTCACAACTGTTTTATTGTCGGTTGTAGCCTCATATTGTACATCCAAAGAATTGTCATTATTTAAAGTATAAGTAACAAAAACCGTTAGATTCCCCGGATAACCTTCTTCCATATCTTTACTGATGTACTTCAATTTCAAAACTGCAGCATTACCACCTTTAGCCTCTTCAACAGTCCATATTCTTCTGTGGAATCCTTCCGGACCTCCGTGTAAAGCATTTTTACCATTATTAGTAGCCAATTGATATTCTTTACCATCTAAAGTAAATTTACCTTTAGCAATACGATTTCCATAACGACCGATTAAAGCCCCAAAATAAGGATTGTCTTTAGTATATTGTTCGAAATTATTAAAACCGATTACCACTTCTTCAGAAACTCCTGCTTTGTTAGGCACTTTTAAAGAAGTAATAATTCCTCCATAAGTCATAATATCTACTTCCATCCCTTTTTGATTTTTCAACTTGTAGCTGTCAATCTTTTCACCTTTGGCAGTAGTACCATATTCTGATTTCTCAATAGTAACACTATCTTTTTGAGCAACATTTTGTTCCTGGTTTTCTTTCTTTTCCCCTTTACATTGAACAGAAAGTCCTGCTGTAGTAATAACAGCCAATCCTAAGACACAACTTTTTAATAAATTCATAATTTTTATTTTATTAGGTTAATGATAATAGAGAAGTCATAAAGCCAAAAGTAACATTAACTTTTGACTTTATGACTTGGTAAATTTGTTTCTAAAAAAGATTACAATCCAGTTTGGAATAAATGGTAGTAAGCTTCATTTGCATTCAAAGTTTCTTTGAAAGAACGAATTTTAGTATCGTTGTCGATAACTACTAATTCGATTCCTGCAATATCAGCAAAATCTTCCATGAACTCAGTAGTAACCGCCTGGCTGTAAACTGTATGGTGAGCACCACCAGCTAAAATCCAAGCAGTAGCAGCGATATCCAAGTTAGGTTTACAATCCCAAAGTACACGGGCAACCGGTAATTTTGGTAAATCAGCCATTGGTTTCACAGCAGTTACTTCGTTAACGATTAAACGGAAACGAGTTCCCATATCTACCAATGAAACGTTGATAGCATCACCTGCAGGTGAATTGAATACCAAACGAACAGGATCTTCTTTTCCACCAATTCCTAATGGGTGAATTTCACAAGAAGGTTTTCCATCAGTGATAGAAGGACAGATTTCCAACATGTGAGAACCTAAAACATAAGATTTCTCAGGTGTAAAGTGATAAGTATAATCTTCCATGAAAGAAGTTCCTCCTTCAAGACCAATGTTCATTACTTTTAAAACACGAACCATAGCAGCTGTTTTCCAGTCACCTTCTCCACCAAAACCGTAACCATCAGCCATCAAACGCTGCGTTGCAATACCTGGTAATTGTTTTAATTCTCCTAAGTTTTCGAAAGTATCAGTGAAAGCACCAAAACCACCTTCTTCTAAGAAAGCTCTTAAACCTAATTCGATTTTAGCAGCATCTAATAATGATTGTCTTTGCTCTCCTCCTTTTTGCAATTTTGGAGCCAAATTGTATGATTCTTCATAAACCGCTACTAAAGCATCTACTTGTGCATCAGTAACTAATTTCATTTTATTAACGATGTCAGAAGAGTCGTATCCATTTACAGAAACACCAAAACGTATTTGAGCTTCTACCTTATCTCCACAAGTTACAGCAACTTCACGCATGTTGTCACCAAAACGCGCTACTTTTAAGTTTTGCATTTCGTCCCAACCTAAAGCTACTCTTGTCCAGTTACCTAATTTTTGTTGAACACGTACATCTTCCCAGTGACCTACAACCACTTTACGTTTTTTACGCATTCTTGACATGATGTAACCAAACTCTCTGTCTCCGTGAGCTGATTGATTCAGGTTCATGAAATCCATATCGATAGAAGCCCATGGAATTTCAGCGTTGTATTGTGTATGTAAGTGACATAATGGTTTTTTAAGAATGCTTAAACCATTGATCCACATTTTAGCTGGTGAAAAAGTATGCATCCAGGCAATAATACCAATACAGTTTTTGTTTGTATTTGCTTCCAAACAAATATCAGTGATTTCACTAGGTGATTTTGCCACAGACTTGTAAACTACTTTTACAGGAACGTGAGAAGAAGCATCAATCCCTTTAGCAATTGCCTGAGAATGTACTGCCACTTGTTTTAAAGTTTCTTCTCCATATAAGTTTTGGCTACCTACTACAAACCAAATTTCTTTTTTAGAAATATCAATCATTTTTATTTTTTATTTATTGTTTAATGTTTATTTGTTGAACTGTTTAATCGTTGAACTGCTGAATCGAATAAACGATTAAACGATTCCCCGAATAAACTTTTTATTGTCCGTAGTAAGCATCTTTTCCATGCTTACGATCGTAATGTTTTTTAATTAAAGAATCTTTCAATCTTGGAGCAGCCGGATTAATTTGCAAAGTCAAATAAGCCATTTCAGCACAAACCTCTAATACTTTAGAGTTATAAACTGCTTTAGCTGCATTTTTTCCCCAGGCAAATGGACCGTGATTTCCAAGTAAAACCATTTCTACTTCTTCGTAAGAAAGATTTTTTTCTTTGAAACAATCCAAAATCTGGATTCCTGTATTGTGCTCGTAATTTCCTTCGATAAGATGATCAGCCATTGGAGCAGCACATGGAATATCAGCTGTTAAATGATCCGCATGAGTAGTTCCAAAAATTGGAATATCTCTTTGAGCCTGAGCCCAAGCCACTGAGTATGTAGCGTGAGTATGAGCAATTCCTCCAATATTTGGCCAATGCTTGTACAAATAAGCATGAGTTTTTGTATCAGAAGAAGGACGTTTGTCTCCTTCGATAATGTTATTATCAAAATCAACAATAACAATATCCTCTGCTTTTAATTCCTCATAAGGAACTCCACTTGGTTTAATAGCAAAAACGCCATTTTCTCTATCAACTGCACTTACATTTCCGAAAGTATATACCACTAAATTCAATTCGTTTAGTTGCATATTAGCTTCGTAACATTCTTGTTTTAACGCTTGGTATTTTGACATACTCTTTTATTATTTTGTTATACTTTCTACGAATTGACTCAATACAGAGTACGAATCCATCAATTCCTGGTATTTTTCAATTTTATCAGCCTGAGGGAAATATTCGCTTTCAAAATCACTTCCCATTTTTTTAGCCGCTTCAATTACGTTTGGATAAATTCCGGCAGCCACAGCAGCATAAATCGCAGCTCCTAAAGCAGGCGCCTGATCAGAAGCACAAACTTTAATTGGCTTATTCAATACGTTAGCTAAAGTTTGCATGATAAATGGCGATTTTCTAGCCACACCACCAATTCCGATAACGCTATCGATACGCACACCTTCTTCTTCAAAACGATCTACAATTTTCTTAGAGCCAAAACAGATTGAATTGATTAAAGCTTTAAAAATATGAGGTGCTTTTGTACCTAAAGAAAGATTCGTCATTGCACTTTTCAAACCTTGATTAGCATCCGGAGTTCTACGACCATTTACCCAATCCAAAGCAGTTGGAATACTTTCTGATAATGGAATTGCTTCTGCCTGTTCCGTTAATGTTTTAATGAAATTTGACTCTACTTCTTCTTTCAACTGTGCTTTTTGCTCAGCAGATAAAACGTCAGAAGTGTAAACCAAATTATCTAATGGCCAAGATAAAGTGTCTTTAAACCAAGCCAACACATCTCCAAAAGCAGATTGTCCTGCTTCTAAACCGATGTATCCAGGAATTACAGAACCATCAACCTGTCCGCATATTCCTTTCACTGTTTTACTTCCCACAGCTTCATGAGAAGCCACAATAATATCACAAGTTGAAGTTCCCATTACACGAACTAATGCGTGTTCATCAATCTTAGCACCTACAGCTCCTGAATGTGCATCAAAAGTTCCAACAGCAATAATCGTATCGGTAGTTAAACCTAATCTTGTTGCCCATTCCTGGTTTAATTTTCCGGCAACCAAATCAGAAGTATAAGTTTCATTGTATAATTTTCCTCTTAATTGAGCCAAATAAGGATCTAATTTTGTCAGGAATTCTTCTGGTGGTAAACCATTCCAGTCTTCGTGCCACATTGCTTTATGCCCTGCTGCACAACGACTTCTTTTGAAAGTAGCTAAATCTTTATCGTCAATTAATAAGAAAGTCATGTAATCACAGTGCTCCATCCAAGAGTGAGCCGCATTTTTTACCGCTTCGTCCTCACGGATAATGTGTAAAATTTTAGCCCAAAACCACTCAGAAGAATAAATTCCTCCTTCGTATTTAGTGAAATCCTCACCACCCCAGGAAACAGCTAATTCATTGATTTCGTTAGCTTCATTGATAGCGGTATGATCTTTCCACAAAATCATCATCGCATTTGGATTGTGCTCAAATTCTTTAGTTAAAGATAAAGGAGTTCCCTCTGCATTTACAGGAATTGGAGAAGAACCTGTAGTATCGATACAGATACTTTTTATTTCTGACGGATTTACATTTGCCTGAGCAACAACTGATTTAATTGTTGATTCCAATCCCTCAATATGATCCAAAGGATGCTGACGGAATTGATTAATTGACGGATTACAATATTCATTGTTTTTCCATCTCTTATAATGACAAACGTCTGAGGCTAATTCTTGCCCGTTTTCGGTATCAATTAATACGGCACGAACTGAGTCTGAACCGTAATCTAAACCTATTACATAATTTTTCATCTTCATTTTTTAAAATATGGCTACAAATATAGCACAAAATTACATGAAGTGTAACACTTACACTTCATATAATTTTATTAAATTATTATATTTTTTGTTTTAAAAATAAGTCTGCTAGCATTTTGCAAAATTGAAATTTATTTCAACTTTAACTTCAATACCACAAAAGAATATGCAGGCAAACTCACCGCTGCTTTTTTCCCGGCTGTTTTATACTCTTTTTCAACAGGAAGAATTTTTGTTGGCTCTGCCAAAGTATTATAATCATCTAACTTTTCATGAGTCAGCACAATCATTTTTCCTTTAGACTCTACTCCATTTCCTGACAAATTAATCGAAAGATCCTGAACTTTAGCTGAAGTATTTACCAATTTCACAATCAGTTCTTTTTGGTTTGCATCTTTAGCTGCCGTAGCATACAAATCATTTTGTCCTGTCAGGGCTTTTCCATCCTCAGTTATCGATAAAACATCAGTCCCTTTATTATTGGAATACAATTTTTGCACATAATAATTAGCCGTTCCGTAAGCATTCAAATTATCAAACCAAATCATATCAGGAGCCCATTGATAAGCCTCAACATGAGCCATTAAAGGCGCATACGACGTCAAATAAACCACATCGGCATTACGTTCTAAACCTGTCATAAAAGCGGATTCAGAAAGAGCCGACAACCAGTTATTTTCTTTCAATCCGTCTTCAACGCCTTTAGGATGTGCTGCATATTCTCCTGCAAAAACCTTAGGCCCTTTTCGGTCATAATTATCATAACGTTTTGCATTTTCTTTAAACCATTCCGGATTTTTATAATAATGCTCGTCGATAATTTCTGCATTCATTTTTTTTAATTCATCCCAGCCGTAGTCAAAGAAAGTCCCATCCGGTGAAGGTCCTGCTCCTGAAACAATCGTTATGTTTGGGTATTTTTCTTTTATCGCTTTTGCAAAAACTTTATATCTTTCAATGTATTGAGGTCCCCATTGTTCGTTTCCAACTCCAATAAATTTCAGATTAAAAGGATTAGGATGCCCCATATCGGCACGTAATTTCCCCCATTTAGTAGTTACAGCGCCATTGGCAAATTCAATCAAATCCAAAGCATCCTGAACATAAGGATCCAATTCTTCCATTGGAACTAATTCACCCGAATTATACTGACAGGCAATTCCACAACTCAAAATTGGCAATGGCTGAGCTCCAATATCTTCCGAAAGCTGGAAATATTCAAAGAAACCTAAACCAAAAGACTGGAAATAATCAGGAGCCTGCTTGTTTTTAAACTCCACATTCCATCGATTAATCATCGTTTCACGATCTTCAACCGGTCCAACTGTTTTTTTCCATTGGTATCTGTTATCCAAAGTCATTCCTTCAACGATACAACCTCCGGGAAAACGGATAAATCCCGGTTTCAAATCATATAACAACTGAACAATGTCTTTACGCAAACCGTTTTTTCTGTTCTTCCATGTTTCCTGAGGGAATAACGAAATCATATCCAAATCGATAATTCCTGTACCTTCAAAACTAATTTTCAACTGAGCCTTAGCTTCTGTTCCGGTAGCAATTATTTGGGCCGAATAATCTTTCCAATCGGATGACGAAGGAACAATCGTTGTTTCTCCCAAAACATTTTTGTTAGCATCTATAAATTGGATGATTATCTTTTTGATGGCATTATCATGATTAGCAGCTTTTAAAGAAAGATTGTATTTAGCATCTTTCTTGATCCCCATTCCTCTAAAACCTTCATTAATGATTTGGTATGCTTTATCGTTATTAATTGTAACTCTACAAAAATCAGCATTTTTTGGATTCCCTTCGGTACGCATAGGAAGTGCTAAACCCGATTCCTTATTCATAGAATGGGTACTACTGTTAGGTTGTGACCATCCCATAAGCGGAGCATTAAATTCAAATGAACGGTTTTTTACCATTTCGGCATACAAACCACCATCTGCTGCAAAATTGATATCTTCAAAAAAGACACCATACATTGTTGGTTGAATTTTGGTGATTGATTTAGTCAAATCAACTTCCAGATTGGTTTTCTGAGCAGTTGCTAAAAAACTGCTAAGTAATAAACCGTACAACGTACTTTTACTTATTCTATTTAGTTTCATTTTTTAATCTTTCTTTTTTATTAGAGTAAAAATTAACAAAAGGATTAATTTTGATCGCTCTGTTACAAAGTTTCCCCTTTATATTTTTAATTATATTCAAATATTGGTCTTCCGTTATCATCAAATTTTAATTTCATCATTCTCGCATGACGATTAGGGTCATATAACGGGTCTGCAATAATTTCTTTCAACGGTCTTTTATCAGTCGCAGGTACTACTTTTGGATCACCTACCGCTTTTTCGTAATCCCTTGCGTGATATATTACTAAAGGTTCTCCGTTTTCATCAACTGTAAATGAATTATGTCCTGGACCATAAATCTTTTTTGCCTCATTGGTTTTTAATACCGGATATCTGGATTTTTTCCAGGAATTTCTATCTAGCAAATCAGCATTTTCATCTGCTTCCATCATCCCCATAGCGTAACAGGCACCTGTAGCACTTGCTGAAAAAGTAATATAAATTTTCCCCTTGTTTTTAATCACAGCTGGACCTTCATTCACCCAAAAACCGATGCGTTCCCAATCATAATCCGGAGTCGTAAGCATAAATTGAACTGTTTTAAGTTTTACGGGCGATTCCATTTCTGCCAAATACAAATTAGAAGCGGCGAACTGTCCTCCCGTTTTTTCTGCCCAACAGAAATAACGTTTATTGTTATGTTCAAATACAGTACCGTCCAGAGAAAAATCAGTAAAGCTTTTTGGATCGGTATCAGCTGCCTGCATTTGCCCGAGCTCAACCCACTTGTCATGCAAAGGATCCTGACCTGTACATTCCAAAACATAAGGTCTTAATTTCCAAATATCTTCTTCTTCACTTGCTGCAAAATACACATACCATTTCCCATCCAAATAATGAATTTCCGGAGCCCAGACATGACGACTCATCGGGCCACTTTTATGTTTTTCCCAAACTCTAAAAGTTTCAGCATTTTGAAGTTCGGCAATAGATTTTGCACGTCTTAACTCTATGGCATCATAGGTAGGTACCGATCCTGTAAAATAGTAATACCCATCGGTATGTTTATAAATAAACGGATCTGCTCTTTGCAACACAATAGGTTTGTTAGATAAGCTTGTTTTTGCATTTGTAGCCACTTCGTTTTTTGGCTTAATATTTTGAGCTTTTGTATCGGTAAAGGAAGCGACACATACCAAAACTAGAGCTGATAATGCCAGATTTTTTAATTTATTTGTTTTCATATTATACGTTATAGTTTGATTAAAATTTATCTGAAAAGTATCAAGAAATCCCACCTCAACCCACTTTTGGACTTTATTTAAAAATTTCAGGCTTTATAAATAGGGCCAGAAATCAGAATCCCATTTCAATTCTTTGATGACCAAAACAGATTTCCCATTCTGTTTCGCATCATAGCCATGATAAACTAAATAATCTACTCCGTCAAAAGTATAAGCACTATTATGGCCTACGCCAAAATAATTCTCATCTCCTTTAAGCAAAATAGTACCGCCGCCCTGACTTAGTAAATTCCCCTCTTTGTCAACATATGGTCCACTAACAGATTTAGATCTACCTACGGCAATTTTATAAGTACTATCCTTGCCTTTGCAACATAAATCCCAGGAGGTAAACAAATAATAAAAGCCATTTTTCTTAAAAATAAAAGGCGCTTCTATTGCCGAACTTCCGCCCGACAAAGGAGTATTTTTTCGCTTAGCGATAGCGTACCATTCTTCTGGTTGAGCAATGGACAGCAAATCCGGATTCAATTTTACCATTTTGATTCCATCCCAAAAGGAACCAAAGGATAACCAAGGCACATTATTTTCGTCGAATGTCAAATTGGGATCTATGGCATTCCATTCATCTCTATTTGGATAAGATTGAACTACAATACCATGATCTATCCATTTATAATTCGGATCGTTGGCATTCAAAGTAACATTGGTTACAACCCCTATTGCGGAAGTATTTTTGCCAAAAGCCGAAATCGAATAATACAAATAGTATTTATTATTATGATACAAAATATCAGGTGCCCAAATATGATTGCCAAAATCAGAAACGACCTTGTCTGTCCAAATTGGTTTTTCAGGAAAAACAGCAGGTTCAACTTTCCAATTTTTCAAATCAACAGAACTAAAACATTTTATTCCTTTACCAGTGCAAAAAAGATAATAAGTATCTTTTTCTTTAATAAGCACCGGATCATGAACTGAAATATTTTGTGCCAAAGAGGACGAACCAATTAGAACAGTTAAAAAAAAGAATAACGACTTTATTTTGGAATATAATTTCATATTTTTTTAATTTATTTCTTCCGTTTTCTGAAATCTGATTTCTGTAAACTGCTCTACTGAGTGACCCCTTCCGATGTCATCACCACACGTTTCATAGTTCCGTCCGGATTGTAGTACAAACGATCTACACAAACCGATCTTCTAAAACTTCCTCCTTCAGTTGGGATAACTCCGTTATGATAAATGAAATACGATTTCCCTTTAAAGTCAATGATTGCCTGATGATTGGTATTCGAATTACCCGCAACTTCGTTCAAAATTCCTTTGTATTCCCAAGGTCCACTGATAGATTTACTCATAGCATAGGATATTTTTTCAGGAAACTGAGAAGCATAAGACAAGTAATACCAATTTTTTCGTTTGTGAATCCAAGGCGCTTCGGTAAAATTAGGTAAATCGATCGTTTGCATTGGGCCGTCCATTTCAATCATGTTTTCTTTTAATTTCACATAATTACAAACAGTATTTCCCCAAAAAAGATACGCCTGACCATCATCGTCAATAATTACTGACGGATCAATATCATCCCAACTAATTTTAGTTTTAGTTGTCATATCATTAGTAATCAAAGCTTTTCCTAAGGCATCTTTAAAAGGTCCTGTTGGACTGTCAGAAACCGCAATTCCTATTGATTTTCCATGAATTTCTCCATGCGTAATAGCAACATACCAATAGAATTTTCCGTTTCTTTCAATCACCTGCCCAGCCCAGGCATCACCTTTGGCCCAGGCAAAATCAGAAGTTTTTAACGGAACCGGATGCTCCTGCCAATTGACCATATCCGAAGAGGAATATACCAGCCAGTCATTCATTCTGTACGATTGAACTCCTTTTTCAGGAACGTCATGTCCTGTGTATAAATACACTTTGTCTTTATAAACCAAAGCAGCAGGATCGGCAGTATATTTATCGGTAATAATAGGATTATTCATTTTCAGCGATTGCTGATTTTCGGTATGAGCTGATTCTTTTACAGCAGCCGTTTTACAAGAAACAACTGCTGATAAAAGACTCATACTATATACTATAGTTGTAATTTTCATTCTAATTTTTATTTTCCTTCTAATACTACAACTGAAAATGCCGGAATAGTCAATTCTAATTTTCCTTTTACATTTGTAAATCCTTTAAATTCCTTAGGCTCAATTGCATTAGGTTTCTCAAATGAGTTGTAATCCTGTAATTTTTTAGAAGTCAAAATGGTTGCTGTTACATTTTTCAAACCAAGTTCATTCAAATCAATTGTTATTGTATTTTCTTTCTTAGAATCAACATTTACTAATGAAATATGTACTAAACCGCTTTTGTCTTTTGAAGCAGAAGCTGAAATTGCAGGCAGACTTTTACCTTCAAAAGTGTACATTGGTGAAGTAAAGCTAACCGGCAACAATTCAGCATCCTGATGAACTCGGTACATTTTCATAACATGATAAGTTGGCGTCAAGATCATTTTTGCCTTATCCGTTAAAATTACCGCTTGTAACACATTAACACACTGTGCTAAGTTAGCCATACGCACTCTGTCGGCATGATTGTTAAAAGTATTTAAGGTTGTACCTGCAATCATAGCGTCACGCATGGTATTTTGTTGGTACAAAAACCCCGGATTAGTTCCTTTTTCCACTTCATACCAGCCACCCCATTCATCCACAGCCATAGTTACTTTTTTAGCAGGATCATATTTATCCATAATAGCGGCGTGTTTAGTAACCAATTCTTCCATTTTTAACGCCGATTTCATGGTTTCAAAATATTGATTTTCTGTATAATCTACAGCATCTCCTTTTTTATTCCAATTAATAACAGCATAATGATGTACACCTAGTCCTCCCAACATATTAGTTGGAATGTTTTTCATTAAAACTTCAGTCCAATTGTAATCGGCTCCATTTGATCCGGATGCAATACGGGTTAAACCGCCTGTATTTTCCCAATCTGACATAAAAGTGGCATATTTACGATATTCACCGGCATAATATTCAGCCGTCATATTTCCTCCACATCCCCAGGCTTCATTACCAACTCCCCAGAATTTGACTTTCCAAGGTTCATTTCTTCCGTTTTTCTTACGCAAATCACTCATCGGACTTTTCCCTGCAAAATTTACATACTGAACCCAATCGGCTAATTCCTGAACCGTTCCACTACCAATATTACCAGCCAAATACGGTTCAGCTCCTAACACTTCGCATAAATTTAAAAAATCGTGAGTTCCAAAACTGTTATCTTCAGTAGTTCCTCCCCACCATTGATTTACAATTGTTGGTCTGCTTTCTTTTGGTCCAATACCATCTTTCCAATGGTAAGTATCCGCAAAACATCCTCCCGGCCATCTTAAATTTGGAATTTTCAATTCTTTTAAAGCGGCAATAATATCGTTTCTAACTCCGGCAGTATTTGGAATTTTAGAAGTATCCCCAACAAAAAAACCTCCGTAGATACATCTCCCTAAATGCTCTGCAAAGTGACCATAAATATTTTTGTTGATTGTAATAGGCTTTTCTTCCTTTTTAATAATTAGCTGTGTGCTTTCTTTTTGTGAAAAAATAAGTTGACTACAAAAAGTAAAAGTCAACAATAAGAACAGATTTTTTTTCATTCCAGTTACATTTTTTATTGGTTATAAGTGTACATTTAACATTTGTAAATATACTTAAAATAAAAAGATAAAAACAAGCAAATAAAATAAATAAACTCAGCTTATTTTTTAACAAAAACCCTTTCTTGAATTGAAAGGGTTATTAGTCTTTTTTTAATTTATTTTTTTACCCCAAACAGGTCTGCCGTCAGCAGTCAGTCCGGAATAAGTAATTGTTACTTTTCTGGTTGAGGATTCCCAATCCCAGGCATCACTTACTTTGCATTTAATACCGTTAACCGTTAAAGTCTTATTGGTACTATCATAAGACCAGGTTCCTGTGATAGCCCCACTAACTTTTTTATCAGCCGTTAAGTAAATAGTAACTGATTTTTGAATTGTTTTATATTGGTAATTCATAGTGATTTGCTCCCAGGTACCGATAAAAGATGCATCTGTAATAGTAGTCTCAGGAACAGCAGCATAACGCTCAGGATCTATTACCGGCCAACCATCTTCAGTCCATTTAATCGCTCTTACATGTCCCATCATAATAGCATTTGAAACATTAATTCCAGGTACTCCCTCCGGTAAACGTCCTTGTGAGGAATAATACCATTGTTTAGTATCGGGATTTTGAAAAACAGCACAATGTGAAATCCCCACCCATCCGGTATGATTATTAAATCCATAAGGATGTGTAAGCATTGGCCAGCAATCGGCTCCATTAGTTACATTGGCACCATTAATTCCTAAATAAGGCCCGGTTATAGTTCTCGATCTAGCAACTCTGGTATTATAGGCAACAGACAACTCATCATACGCCATAAACAAATAATAATATTGGGTATCCGGATTGTAAATTATTTCAGGACCTTCTGAAGCCTGCCAACGACTGGTAGCACTACGGCTTGCGATACGAGTTCCATAATCGCTTAAAGTTTTTAATTGATCCGGTTTTCCTGTTGTTGGATTCAGTTTCAAAGCTACAATTCCCGAATGCCAGGAACCATATATTAAATATTGGTCCCCTTCTGGTGTTTCTATAAAACTAGGATCAATTGCATTGTATTTAAAATAGGCATCTTCCCAATTTCTGGTGCCGGTAAAAGAATACGGCTTTAAACCATCAGGTTCCGAACATACTACCATACCTTTGTCGACCCAAACATTAGAAGCCAAATCATCCGTTTCGGCCAAACCAATAAAAGCTCTCTCAGACCATGAAGTATCAAAACTAGTTCCTGTTATAGGATTATCAACTACTATACTATAATACATACGGAATTTATTGCCTACTTTTCGAACACAAGGTGCCCAATATCCGTAATTTGGGTTAGTAATAGGAGGCAATGCAGGATTCATACGTGCTCTTTTGTTGTTTAACGAATCCTTAACCCAAGCCGGAGCCGCAGTCATTGAAGAGCCCATGAATTCCCAATTGACAAGATCTTTAGAACGTCTGTAAAAGAAATGTCCATGTCCGTCGTGTGCATTTCCATAAGAGGCATCGGTTTGATACATATAATAATATTCTCCCGATTTCACTACCGATGGATCGTGAACGTTAGCTAAATTCCATTGCGACCTTGTATTCCAAGATGCAATTGATGAGTAATTATCGGCATAAGTAGGTCCCGGAAAGCTAGGACTTACTACAGGTGGAACTACCACTGGCGGATCAGTTTCATCTGTAGCAGCATCGTCTTTTGAACAACTTACTACTGTAAGTACAGCTAAAATAAGCCCAAAACGAGTAGCTATTTTTAACATGGAATTTGATTTTTTCATTTTTTTCTTTTTTAATCTCCTCTTCACTTTTAAAAAGAAAAGAGGAACGCATTGCTAATTTTTCCTTTATCATTTTAAAGCCTTTTAATTCTATCGGCTCTATTTCGTTTGTTTTTATTTTGAGGTCAATTTTATTAACTCTACTAATTACTTTCTATAGTTTTTAGGTTAAAATACCACAATGGCAAGCTTGATAAAGCTTACCATTATGGTACAAACACAACATACTAACTATTAACTAACCAATATTAATACCCAGAGTTTTGAGAGGTTCCAGGATTATTATCCATTTCCAATTGTGGGATTGGGAAATACTCTCTACCCGCTGCATAGCTATTGAATTCAACATCTCTTGATTTCAACCAAGCCAATTTAGCAGTATCTTCCAACCATCCCCAACGACGAATATCATCAAAACGATGTCCTTCTAAAGGAAACTCTAAGAATCGCTCATGTCCAATCTGGTCTCTCATCTGAGCTTGAGTCATATTTGGTTTTACTGTTGCTAAATTTGGCAAACCTACACGCCCTCTAACCATTTGAATGTAAGTGTAAGCACCTGCAGTATTCCCTGTTTCATTCAAACATTCTGCATACATTAACAAAATATCTGCATAACGCAAAAGTCTTTCGTTAATTCCTGAACGCCAATCAAATTCATTAGCATAGTTTCCATCTGAATTTTGATATTTTCTACAAAACAAATCATTCAAATCTCCTGGATTACCAGCATAAAAAGTCGCAAAATTTTGTCCATACAATTGCATACCTCCCGGCTTGTTGTAAAACATAGTGGCATCTAAACGAGGATCTATTGTATTAGCAGTGGTTTTTTCTAACTGATATTCATTATATAAAGTCCATGTAGGCTGAACGTCTGTCCATCCGAATGCTCTTGGAGCATAAGTAATTGCTCTTGCGGATGTTTTTCCCCATCCTGAAGCAGGAGCACCTCCCCAACCTAAATCAACTCCTCCGGCATCTCTACTGAATTGTACTTCGAATAAAGATTCAGCATTGTTTTCATTGGTATCTGTAAAATTGTCTCGGTAATTAGACATCAAAGAGTAAACACCTAAATCAATTACTTGTTTAAATGTATCTCTTGCATTTGGAAAATCTTTAGTAAACAAATAGGCTTTTCCTAAGTATCCCAATGCAGCACCTTTAGTTGCTCTACCTTTTTGTCCGGCATCTAAACCTGTAACATTAGTATATGCTGTAGGCAATAATTCAGCTGCTTTTTTAAAATCAGCAATTACCTGAGCCCAGCCTTCTGCTTGAGTCTTTTGCGGATAAATAGCTGCAATTTCGGTAGGAACAGGAACGTTTTTAAACATATTTACTGCGTGGAATAAAAATAATCCTCTTAAAAAATAGGCCTGTCCTAAAATCCTGTTTTTTAATTCATTATTCTCAAAATTAATTCCCGGTACATTAGTCAATACCTGATTGGCTCTATATATTCCCTGGTAATAGGTTTCGTAAGCCCAACCATAGATAGCGGCATTTGAAACATTTGAATTAAAACGTCCTACATTGTACATAGCGTCCCATGGACTATTACTTCTACAATCATCTCCTTTTAAATCTAACAATAAAGGAGTACTACGCATATAAGTACCATCTGTTAACAAACTTCCATAAGCAGCATTTAAACCTTCCAGAGCATCTTGGTCTGATTTCCAAAATGAATCCACTGCATCATTATTTGGATCTACCTGCACTAAATCTTCATTATCAACACAACTTGTTGTTAAAATAGCTATTGAAAAGAACCCAGCTATATATTTATATATTTTGAATTTCATGTTATTTCGTTTTAAAATTATTGGCTAGATTAAAAATTTACTTCAACTCCTAAAGAAACTGTTCTAGGATTTGGGAACGAACCGTTATCATAACCTCTTGAGAAAGATCCATCATTACTGTTAAAATCAGGATCATACCCTTTGTACTTAGTAATAGTCCATAAATTTTGACCATTTGCATACACTCTGGCTCTTTGAATCAAACTTTTAGCAGGCAATGGAAGATTATATCCAATTTCCATAGTTTGTAATCTAAAATAATCGCCTTTTTCAATAAATCTGTTAGAATCTCTACCGTTAGCATTCGGATCTCCAATAATTGGACGAGGGACATTTGTATTTGTATTTGTAGGAGTCCAATAATTCAACATATCTGTATGGTGATTTCCATATTGACCAGCCATTAAGTTACGGTATAAACTATTAAACACTTTGTTTCCTCCACTACCTTGACAAAACATTGAGAAATCCCAGTTTTTATAACTTCCGCTAAAATTAAATCCGTAATTGTATTTCGGAATAGTAACTCCCTGGTAGGTTCTGTCTAAGTCACTAATCATTCCATCTCCATTGATATCTTTGAATCTGATATCCCCTACACCTGCATTAGTTTGTGTTGGAGCAGCAGCAATTTCTGCAGCATTTTGAAAAATTCCATCAGTAACATAGGCATAAATTTCTCCCATTGAACGTCCTACTTCTGTTTTTGAAGCAGCACCATAAATTGGATTTCCATTAATACCTATTTGTAAAACTTCATTTTTAAGGGTACCTAAATTAGCAGAAACACTATATTTAAATTCGTTTTGACTATTACTGTATTTCGCTTCAAATTCAAAACCTTTATTTCTCATAGCACCTGCGTTTGTTGTAATACTTGCAGGAAATGCACCTGTTGAATATGGTAATGGTACTCCAATTAAAAGATTAGAAGAGTTTTTAATATAATATTCTGCTGTCAATTGTAATTTATCATTAAACAAACCGAACTCTGCAGCAAAATCTGTAGTTTTAACATCTTCCCAACGTACATTAGGATCAAATGAACTTACTACTGTAGTTCCCGGAGCCAATTCGTTATTAAAATCATAACCGGCAAAACCATTGATAGTTGCAGCGAAAAAATAAGCTGGAATAGTGTTATTTCCTAATTTTCCATAACTCCCTCTTAACTTAACTGTGTTAAGCCATTCTGGCAAATGAATGAATTTTTCATTACTCAATTTCCAGGCACCTGAAAAAGAATATGCATTTGTAGTATTGTTATTTTCACTAAATAAAGATGATTTATCTTGTCTAAAATTTGCCTGAATTAAGTAACGATCATCAAATGAATAATTAATTCTGCTGATATAAGAAACACCTTTTATTTTAGTTTCGGATTCTCCTGTACTATTTGCATCAGCATATTGCAATTTGCTAATTTCACCATAATCATAACCTACACCTCTTGACCAATGGTTGAAATATTCTTTACTTTCTTGTACCCATCCAACTAAAGCATCAAATTTATGCTTATCGATATCTAAATTATAAGTCAATAAATTATTGAAAAAGGTTTTTGTTTCATTTCCAGTAGCCACATCTAATGAAGCTTCTTCTTTAGTAGTAATATAATACCATCCTAAATCACTTTGAGGGATAAAAACTCTGTTTTGATAATCCAAGCGATCATAACTGGCATCCATTTTATATTTCAATCCTTTTATAATTTCTAATTCTCCCCAAACATCTCCTATAAAACGATTTCTTCTACCGTTGTTATCAATTAAATTGTTAAATCCTATAACGTTCAATGAAATAGCTCTTTGTGTTAAATTAGTTGTACCTCCATAACCCCCTAATCTATTAGGATCGTAAACTGGCATTGTAGGTACTGCACTAACTAAAGCTCCCACAGCTGATTCTCCTACATAACTATTAAAGTTTTCTTTTCCTGATTGGGTGTATCCTATTTTAGAACCGTATTTAAAATTCCCTTTTTTCCCATTCAGATTTAAGTTCATAGACAAACGCTCATAACTTTGCGGTGAGTTAATGTAGCTGCTGTTTTTGAAATAATCCATATTCAGATTATAAGCTAAATTTTCAGCACCACCATTAAAAGTCAAGGCGTGGTTTTGAACAACTCCTGTTTCGTAAGCAGCATCCTGCCAATCTGTATCTACATTTCTGATATAACTGCTATTTGTAGGATCATTTCCCGGAGCAAGAGTAAGTCCTGCATTTGCTTCAGCAGCATTTGTTATTGTTTGGTAACCCACACGGTCTGTTACTGACCATTTTTTAGCTACATTTTGAAAACCAACAAGGGATTTGTATTTAAAATCCATTTTTCCTGATTTCCCTTTTTTAGTAGTAATAATAACCACTCCATTAGCTCCACGAACCCCGTAGATAGCTGCAGAAGAAGCATCTTTAAGCACCTGCATCGATTCGATATCTCCAGGTGCAAAATCAAATGGAGCATCGACAATCATTCCATCAATGACAAATAAAGGATTGTTGTTACTAAATGAATTTACCCCACGAATTTTAATATTTACAAAACCTCCAGGTTCTCCAGAAGATTGAACCGTAACCCCGGCTACTTGCCCCTGAAGCATTTTAGCAGCATCATAAGTAATTGTTTTTTTTGCACTTTCCATGTTGACTACACCCACAGAACCTGATAAATCCGATTTCTTTTGAGTACCGTATCCAATTACAACAACTTCATCCAACTTAGCGTAATCATCTAAAAGTTTAATTGCAATATTGGTTTGATTGCCTACTTTAATCTCCTGATTTACATAGCCAATATAAGAAATCACCAATACTGAATTAGGTCCGGCTACATCAATAGAAAATTTACCATCAAAATCAGATTGGATACCATTAGTGGTCCCTTTTTCCAAAATATTTACTCCGGTAAGCGGTTCTCCTTTAGCATCATTTATGACACCCGTGACCTTTATTCGCTGCTGTTGTTGTACCTTTTCTTCGGGTTTAGATTTAGTAATAATAATTTTATTATCACCACTAAGTTCAAAACTAAAACCTTCTCCCGACAGGTTATCATTTAGAAGTTTATTAGCGCTAATTGTTCCTTTTTTAAGTTTTACTTTTGGAACATTTTTAAACATATCTTCCTGATAGATAAATGTAAAATTGGTTTGAACCCTTAATAAATCAAAGATTTCATCGATAGTTACAACTTTATCTTTATCTACAACAATTTTTACATTCTGTGTAAAAACTTTGCTTGTAGAAAAACTAAAAGCTGTTGTACAAAAAAACAATATAAATGCTTTCATACTGGTTAGTAAAAATTTTCTTTTCAAAAAGAAAAAATGGTTAGTAATTTCAATTTTCATACATTTGGTGTTTATTGGTTAATTTTAATTAATTAATAAGTTTCATGGGGAAAAAGTAGCGTACTGTCCAGGTATTACTTTCTTCCCCTTTTTTTATTTTATTGTAATTTTTCTGTCTTTTATCTCATAGTCATTTATAAAATTGGTTTTCTTAATTATTTTTAGGATCTCTTTTATATTATCATTTTTACTGAGCACTCCATTGAATTTAACTTTCTCAAGTTCCGGTTTTTGAAAAACTACCTCAACATCATACCAACGGGACATAACATCCATAATTTCCTTTAAATTTCTACCTTTAAAACTGAAAATACCTTTTGTCCAAAGCACTTCATTATAAGCATCAATTGATTTTATAGTAATATCTCTATTTTTTAAATTAATGACTGATTGTTGATTAGGAGTTAAGTACTTTTTTGCAGCTGCGTTACTTACAGTTACTTTTCCTTCTACTAAAGTCGTGTAAACATTCTCTTCCTCTTTATAAGCTTTGATGTTAAACTCCGTTCCTAAAACCTCTACTTCCTGATTTTTATTCAACACTTTGAACTTAGCTCCTTTATGCTCTGTACTTGGGGACACATCAAAAAAAGCTTCTCCATAAATTAATTCTACTTTTCTAAGACTGCCTTCAACAAAAGCCACCGGAAACTTCAACTTCGATTCTGAATTTAACCAAACTTCAGTTCCGTCGGACAAACTCAATTTAAACTGTCCACCCCTTGGTATCGTCAAATAATTATATGTAACTGCCGAATTCGACTTATTGCCATGTTTACAAATTAATTCCTTACCATTACTTACTACATTATCTTTCTCATAGGTTTTATCCTTTTCTAACAGCACATTCGAACCATCCTCAAGAGTCAATATTGCTTTGTCTGTTCCTGCATTTATAACATTATTAACGACAACCTTAGTTACTTCTGCAGGTTTATGATCTGTATTCATCCTATTAAAATAAGTAGTCATAACCACTCCTGATAAAACTGCAGCAGCAGAATAATAAAAAAGCTTACGCAACTTCTGACTTCTTTTCTGCTTTATTTCTCTTGCATATGCTTCTAATAGTTCGTTTATTACTTTATTAGAATCAAATTCCCTCATATTATATTCAATTGCATAATTAACCTTTACATATTCTTCAAATAATTTTTTATTATTCGAATCTTGTATCCATTCTTCCAACTCAGTTAACTCCGATGCTGAAGCTTGCTTTATTAAAAATTTAACTATTATATTTTCTATATTGGCGTTTATCATTTGTTCAATTCATTTTCTATTAATACGTGTTGTTTTTACACTACCCTAACTTTTTTGATATTTTTTTTGATATTTTTTTTTACATTGCACAAAAATTAAGCTAATTATTTATACCAATCCCAATGAAAGAGGTATATTCTGACAATACTCAACTTATTCAGGCTTTAAAAAAAGGAGATCCAAAAGCGTATACCTACTTAGTAAATAGCTATCACCATAAACTATGTGTATATGCTTACAGCTTTACACATGACCATAATTTATCTGAGGATATCGTTCAAAATGTATTTATGCGTATTTGGAACAAGCGGGAAAACCTGAAAGATGAATTTTCAATCATAAACTTTCTGTACCGATCGGTTTACAATGAATTTATTGACCAATATCGTAGCCAAAAATCTTTTTACCCTCTTGAAAAAAAATACATTGATGCCCTTAATACGATTGTGGAAACAGAAGATGAACACTCACTGGAGAGAATTATCAAACTGGTTAAAAGAGAAATTCAAAATCTCCCGCCCAAGTGCAAAGAAATCTTCTTGCTTAGTAAAGAGGAAGGACTTACTAATATTGAAATAGCCGAATACAAGAATGTATCCATCAAATCAGTTGAAGCCCACATAACCAAAGCCTTTTCTATTTTACGGAATTCATTAGGAGAAAAAGCGGATTTATACTTATTTTTAATGTTTAGATAATTATCGTAAAATTTAGTTTTTCCATCTTCAAAACAAAATATTTTGCTTTGTTTTCAACAAAACCTCAATAATTCTTCAAAAAAAACACCACAAAGTGTCCACTCTACACTAATTAATTATGATACTTTTTAGGAAGTGTTTATATTTACACCAAAATTACCTACTAAGATGCTAAACAGTTATAGTTCCGAAGACAAAGTCCTGCTTTCAGTCGATTGTATCATTTTTGGTTTTGACAATGAAGGTCTTAAAATACTTTTAATCAAAAGAGATTTCGAACCCGAAAAAGGAAAATGGTCATTAATGGGAGGATTCCTTAAAAAAGAAGAATCATTAAATAATGCTGCCACAAGGGTATTAAATCATTATACCGGATTACAAAACATCTACATGGAACAGCTATATGCATTTAGCGAAGTAGATCGCGACCCTGTAGATCGCACCATTTCAGTTGCTTACTATGCACTGATTAATATTGAAAATCACAATACTGAATTAATCAAAAATTATCACGCAGAATGGTTTAACATCTCCAATATGCCTAAATTAATTTTTGACCACGATGATATGGTTGCGCATGCTATAAGAAGATTGCGTTACAGAACTTCAACAAAACCTGTTGGATTTGAGCTTTTACCGGAAAAATTCACCATGCGTCAGTTATTGGAATTATATGAAGCTATTTTAGATAAAGAATTAGACAAAAGGAACTTTATTAGCAAAATTAACTCTTTGGATATTTTGGTTAAACTCAACGAAAAAGACATGCAGTCTTCCAGAAAAGGCTCTTATCTTTATATGTTTGACAAAGAAAAATACGATGCTAAGCTTTTAAATAACTTTGCTTTAAATTTGTAAAATATTTTAAAAAAAATCATAAAAAAAATCATAAAAAAACCGTTCCGAATAATCAGAACGGTTTTCTTGTTTTTAGTTTTGTTTTTAGTTGAGTACTACAAGATATAATCGGTATTAATAAAGTTAGATTCTTTACTATTCAATAATTCCTGTAATATTTCGTTATTGTAAGCATTATCCTTAGAAGCTACAAAAGTTCTAATAGAAAATGAACGTAAGGCATCAAAAACACTTAATGTACCTACAGCTGAATCTTTACGTCCTGTAAACGGATACACATCCGGTCCACGTTGACAAGAACTATTAAGATTTACCCTGCAAACTAAGTTCACTAAGACATCAATAAGTGGCGCCAATGTTTTACTGTCTTTACCAAACAAACTTACTTGTTGTCCATAATTAGACTCTGCCATGTCGTCCAATGGCTCCTGAATGTCTTTAAAAGTCATAATTGGAACAACTGGTCCAAACTGCTCTTCGTGATACACTCGCATATCTTTATTCACCGGGAATAAAACAGCAGGGAAAATATAATTTTCAGATATTTGTCCTCCTCTTGCATTAATGATAGCAGCTCCTTTAGCAGTAGCATCTTCAATTAAACCTTGTATATAGGCTGGTTTTTCAACTTCCGGTAACGGAGTTAAGGAAACTGATTTATCCCATGGATTTCCGTAAACCAATTCATCTACTGCTTTAGAGAATCTTTTATTAAATTCCTCCGCAATCGATTCATGAACATATAAAACTTTCAAAGCAGTACAACGTTGTCCATTGAAAGATAAAGTTCCTGTAATACACTCAGAAATAGCCAAATCCAAGTCGGCATCCGGTAAAATAATCGCAGGGTTTTTAGCTTCTAACCCTAAAACCAAACGCAGTCTGTTTTTATTGGGATGTTGATCCTGTAAAGCAATTGCAGATTTACTGTTTCCAATTAATGCCAGAATATCAATTTTTCCTGATTTCATAATTGGAGAAGCAATTTCTCTACCTCTACCATAAACGATATTAATAGCTCCTTTTGGGAAACTCGATTGAAAAGCTTCCAATAGAGGTGAAATTAATAATACTCCATTTTTAGCTGGCTTGAAAATTACAGGATTCCCCATAATCAAAGCCGGGATCAATAACGAAAATGTCTCATTCAAAGGGTAGTTATACGGACCTAAACACAATACTACTCCTATAGGACCTCTTCGAACCATTGCATTTACTCCCTGACTTTTAGTAAAACGAGCATTGCTTCTGTCTAATTGTTTGTAATGTTCAATGGTGTCGTAGATATAATCTACGGTTCTGTCGAATTCTTTCTGAGAATCACCTAATGATTTTCCAATTTCCCACATCAATAACTTCACTACTTCTTCACGCGTAGTTTTCATTTTTGATACGAAATCTTCCATACATTTAATACGATCAGCTACCTTCATTGTAGGCCATAAACCTTGACCATTATTAAAAGCTTTACTTGCAGACTCAACTACTTCATTGGCTTCTGACTCTCCCATGAAAGGAATAGTCCCTAATAGAGTAGGCGCATATTCTTCAGTTGAAGAAATAGTAGAATAAACCTCAGTTGTTTTACCTGTCCATTTTTTTAATTCGCCGTTAACCAAATAAGTATCTTGGTGTAATAATTCTTTTATCTTAAACTCTTCAGGGATTAAATTCATCAATTCTAATATTTTAGTTAGTGTTGTGATTAAAATTAGTTGGTTATTAAGGAGCGACCACTTCTCCATCCCAATCTAACATACCTCCTAATAAATTGTAGGTATTGTCAAATCCTAATTCATTCATAATTTCGCAAGCTTTTGCGCTTCTAGCACCAGAACGACAATAGATATAGTAATTCTTACTCTTATCTAATTTTTCTATTTCAGAAATAAAACCCTGACCTTGGTGGATATCTATGTTTATAGCATTAGGTATAATTCCTTCATCACATTCGGCTTCTGTTCTTACGTCTAAAATCACTGCATTCCCATCTTCTTCGAGCTGAGCAATCCAATCTTCTTGTGTTAAATTCATAATAGTGTTGTGTTTTTTGTAAAATTACGATGTTTTTGCAAAAATACAGTTCCCAAAATTTGAATTAGCAAATATTTTAAAGAAAACGTTTTAGTGGGCTACAATAATCAGCAAAATTCACAATCCTCTATTATTTTATTAAAAACCACCTCGATATTATCATTTTAAATACAATATCTACAATTTAGCTTTCTAACTATCTCCTTACTATTCTTAACAAAACATTCAATAACTATCACTAATTTTTGACTACTTTTACCAAAGTCTTATAATTTCGCCTAAAAAAACAACATATTAACAAGATTTAGCACTTAACAACAATAAGCATGTCAAAAGAAACAATATCAATAAAAAAAGCCTTTCCTAATTTCTCTAACGATCTTATTCAGGAAATAGAAGCCAACTCCAGTTTTCAGACATTTAAAGCAGGTGATGTAATCATGCGAACCGGGCAATACATCAAAAACACCATTTTGATTCTCAAAGGACAATTGAAAATCTACCGTGAAGGTGAAGATGGAGAAGAATTCCTTATGTATTATTTACAACCAGGTCAAGCCTGTGCTATTTCATTAATATGCTCTACAAAAAATCAAACGAGCCAGATTACCGCTAAAGTAGTTGAGGATGTCGAAGCTGTGACTATCCCTTTAGCTTTAATGGATAAATGGATGATGAATCATCGCTCTTGGTACGAATTTGTAATTTACACCTATCGCACACGCTTTGAAGAAGTTCTGGAAGTGATTGACAATATTGCTTTCAGAGCCATGGACGAACGCTTGGAATTCTATCTAAAACGCCATGCAAAAGCTTGCGGATGTAAAGAAATTAACTTATCCCATCAGGAAATTGCCTTAGAATTAAATACTTCCAGAGAAGTGGTTTCTCGTCTGTTAAAAAAAATGGAACAACGAGGTTTAGTCAACTTACACCGTAACCAAATTGAACTGCTGATGTAAAAAAATTGTCCGTGTGACAAATGTTACTGTGGCTGCCCGAAATACTTCCAACCTTTGTAAAAAATTACAAATGGAATATATCGGTTATTTAGCTTCAATTATAATTGGACTCTCTTTAGGATTAATTGGCGGTGGTGGCTCCATACTTACCATACCAATTTTAGTTTATTTATTCAAAATAGATCCTGAATTAGCAACCACTTACTCTTTATTCATTGTTGGGGTTACTGCTTTTTATGGAGGCTATAGCCATTACAAACTGGGAAATTTAAAATTAAAAACAGCACTTTACTTTGCCATTCCCTCTATAGTTGCAATATTGATTATCAGAGAAGTTATCTTTCCTAAAATTGCTTCTACATTATTCACTATTGCATCTTATGCTGTTTCTAAAGATTTATTAATTATGATTGTCTTCGCTATTCTAATGATTAGCGCATCCATATCAATGATTAAAAAGAATAAAACTGAAGAGACAATCTATAAAACTAATTACACACAGCTTTCAATTATTGGGTTCTTAGTAGGAATCGTAACCGGATTTTTGGGTGCCGGAGGTGGATTTTTAATCATTCCTGCTCTTTTATTCTTTGCCAATTTACCTATGAAACAAGCCGTAGGAACATCGCTGCTGATTATTTTTATAAACTCAGCAATAGGTTTTGCGGGCGATTTATACCTCAACACACCTATCGATTATGGCTTTCTATTGACTATTTCTGCAATGGCATTTGTTGGAATGTTTATCGGAATCCTGCTATCTAAAAGAATAGACGGACGAAAACTAAAACCTATTTTTGGATGGTTTGTATTGGTAATGGGAATTTATATTATTATCAAAGAAGTTTTACTTTGATGTTTTTTAACCTCTAAGAGTACTAAGGTTTCGCAAAGGTCACTAAGTAAAATAGTCTAAAAAATTAAACGCTGATTACGCTGATTAGCACAAATTATTTTTGAATGCTTTTACGTTTTCACATCAAGCGCAGTCGATATGTGTTTTACATAACTACATAAAAAAATCCGCAGTATAATTTGCGGATTTTAGCTTAAGTAAAAAAACAGATGCTATTTTATTTTACATCTGTTTCTAATTTGTTTGGGTTTTGTCTTGTGTCAAAAACAGTAATAATCTCAATTTCATTTTTAACGCTGAGTATTCTATAATAAAAAGTAGTTTGTTTTGTAACAACACATTTATAAAGTCCTTTATACTTTAAGGATTGAGGACAACTTTCGGGCTGATTTGAAATCTGAGTGATTTTGGAACTAAACTTTTTTATAAAATCATTTCGAACTTTTAAATTCCATTTTTCTAGTAGGTAATCATTTAATTCCAAAAGCTTACTCTCGGCTAGTTCTGACAAAAACACTTTCATTTAAGAAATCTTTTTCAAAAAATCTTTGAATTCAACTCTTTTACCTTTATTTAATTCTTCAATTCCTTTTGCTATTTCCTTTTGCTCTGACAAACTTAACTCATCCCAAAAATCAACAGTTTCCTTTTGAATGAAATCTTTGATTTTTTCAATGAATTTATCATTCTCAATATTGAGAATCATTTTTACCAGTTCTATTTTTGAAGTTTGACTATCCATAGCTGTTATTTCTTAATTTCAAAGTTACAAAAATTAGTACTATCATTCTCAGCCTCCATCTTAATACTTAATACTTCTTAATGCTCCCCATAACCCACATCATCCATTTTACCATTAAACACTTTGTACTGAATAATAAAATACCCAATTACCAAAGCCAAGGCAATAGCAAACCAATACACACCAACCGACAAAGCATATTCACCATTTGCAACATTGTAAATAGTTAAAGATGGATTGACTTTATTGGTTGACGGTAATACTACAGGAAAAATAGAAGCCGTAGTCGAAGTAAATCCTCCTACAAGGAAAAGACTCGAAAAGAGAAATCCTGTTCTGTCTTTTTTGAAAGTTCTGACTTTAAAAAGCCCAAACAAGCCCACAAAACAGATTATCGGAAAAATAAAAAGCAATGGATTATCCAAGAAATTATGAAAAGGCTCTTTCTCAATAATGTGCCAAACGGATAGCGAAACAATCACAAGCGCCAACAGCACAAAATTCATTTTGTAAATCACTTCTTTTAACTGAGTATTCAAAGACGAATTGGTCTTATAAATAATCCAATTGGCTCCATGAATCATCAAAGCCACCACACTCACTACCCCAAGAAAAAGCGTAAACCAGTCGATAATTCCTAGTTCGGCGGCTTCCGGACTGAATGTAGGATTCCATAATGGAAGGAAGAAAAAATGTGGTTCCTGAGTAGAAACTCCGTTTGTAACCATTCCCAGATTCACCCCACGTACAACGTTTCCTAATGCCATTCCGAAAAACAAAGCCAATAAGAAACTCGCAATTCCAAAAGCTTTATCCCAAACCGCTTCCCACATATGATTATGAATTTGTCCGCGCAATTCTAAACCTACCGCTCTAAAAATCAGCAACCACAAAATCATCATCAAAGGCAGATAAAACCCACTGAAAGAAGCCGCATATAAAGTTGGAAAAGCATAAAACAAAACACCTCCTGCCGCAATCAGCCATACTTCATTGGCATCCCAAAAAGGGCCAATAGCATTGGTAATTGCTTTTTTATCTTTCTCTGTTTTGGCAAAAAACAAATGAATTATTCCTGCTCCAAAATCGTAACCATCCAACACTAAATAAGTAGCTAAAATGCCTATTAAGACTATATACCAAAAGAATTCCATAGTTTATTTTTTTACTGGTTCAGGACCATGATAAATAATTTTTCCAACTAAGATTGCAAACAACATTCCCAACAAGACATACAAGCCTACAAATCCCATTAGCGTAAATAAGGTATTTCCTGAGGAAACTGTTGGCGAAGCACCATCCGCAGTGCGCAATAAATCATATACTAGCCAAGGTTGTCTTCCCAATTCAGCCGTGTACCAACCTGTAGTATTTGCAATATATGGAAATGGCATTAAGAACATAAAAGCCCACAAAAGCCATTTGGTTTTAAATAATCTTTCTTTAAAAAGATGAAAAGCAGCCAATAGCATCACACCTATAAAAAGCGTTCCCAAGCCCACCATAATGTGATACGCATAATACAATCCCGAAATATTGGTTGGATGCTTATCTACTGCAAATTGGTCTAAGCCTTTCACTTCGGTATCCCAATTACCATAAGTTAAAAAACTCAACACATTAGGCACAGCAATCTTGTTATCCAGTTTTTTGTCCTTTACGTCCGGTTGCCCAATAAGTACAATTTCGGCTCCTTTTTTCTCTGTATGAAAAATTCCTTCCATGGCTGCAAAGGTTACCGGCTGGTATTTCACCACGTTTTTAGCCAATAAATCCCCTGTTGGCATCGCAACAATGATACTTGAAATCAATCCGAAAATAACTCCTGTTTTCAAAAACAACTTTCCATAAGAAACATTTTTATTTAACAAAATATAAAAAGCACCAATTCCTGCTACCACAAAAGAACTCGTAACCATGGAAGCTGCCTGATTGTGTAAATAAGAAGGCCACAACCACTCATTAGTAAACAAAGCTGCAAAATTATTCAATACAAATTTTCCGTTTGCCAATATTTCATAGCCCACAGGATGCTGCATCCAGGAATGTGTAGCAATAATCAAAAATCCACTTGCCCAAGACCCCAAACAAATCAACAATCCGGTTACAAAATGCCATCGGTGTCCGAGGATTTTTTCGCCAAACAAAAACATCCCTAAAAAAGAAGATTCTAAAAAGAAGGAGAACATCCCTTCCATAGCCAGAGTTTGCCCAATAATCCCACCAGTTAATTCCGAAAACTTAGCCCAATTGGTTCCAAACTGAAATTCCATTGGGATTCCCGTAACGACACCCATAGCAAAATTGAGGGCAAAAATACGCATCCAGAAATGAGTCGCCTTGTTATAATGTGGATCGTTTGTTTTTAAGAATTTCCATTTGAAATAAACAACAATTAACGAAAGTCCCATTGTTAACTGCGGAAACAAATAATGAAAGGTAATAGTAAATGCAAACTGCATTCGGTCATAAAAGAGCATTTCTTCCATTGAAAAGGAGTTTTTTTGATAGCACAAATTTAACTCAAATGGCCTAAAAACACTACTTAAAACAACACTTAAATTTATGTTTTTTCTACATTTTTAAAAATCTGAAATTGAAATTCTTTGTGTAACTTTAGTCACTATATCCGCCTTAAGTATGCTTTATCTTTGTTGTATCAAATTAAAAAAACATATTTATGAAAATCGAACAAATATATACCGGATGTCTGGCTCAGGGAGCATATTACATTACTTCAAATGGTGAAGCAGCAATTATTGACCCATTACGCGAAGTACAGCCTTACTTAGATCGTTTAGAGCGTGATAATGTAAAACTAAAATACATTTTTGAAACCCATTTCCATGCCGATTTCGTTTCGGGACATGTGGATTTAAGCAAAGAAACCGGAGCACCAATTGTTTACGGACCAACTGCTCAACCTGAATTTGATGCTATAATTGCTGCTGATGGTCAGGAATTCACTATTGGAAACATCAAAATAAAAGTCCTGCATACTCCGGGACACACAATGGAAAGTGCTACTTTCTTATTATTAGACAAAAACGGAAAACAACACGCTATTTTCTCCGGTGACACCTTGTTTATTGGTGATGTTGGTCGTCCTGATTTGGCTCAAAAAGCAGCTCATATGACACAGGAACAATTAGCAGCCACCTTATATCATTCTTTAAGAGACAAAATCATGACTTTGCCGGATGACGTAATTGTATATCCGGCGCATGGTGCCGGAAGTGCCTGCGGTAAAAACATGAGCAAGGAAACAGTTTCAACCATTGGCAACCAAAAAGCAACTAATTATGCTTTAAGAGCTAACATGACCGAAGCCGAATTTATTAAAGAAGTGACCGACGGATTATTGCCTCCTCCGGCCTATTTTGGAATGAACGTAGCAATGAACAAACAGGGTTATGAAAGTTTTGAATCGGTTTTAAACCACGGAATGAAAGCTATTGAAGCAAAAGATTTTGAAGCCATTGCCGAAGATTCAGGAGCTTTAATTTTGGATACCCGAAAAAATTCAGAATTTGCTAAAGGATTTATTCCACAATCAATTAATATCGGAATAGAAGGCGATTTTGCACCATGGGTAGGCGCCTTAATTGCTGATGTTAAACAGCCTATTCTTTTAGTTACCGAAATTGACCAGGAAGAAGAAACAGTAACCCGTTTAAGCCGTGTAGGTTTTGATAATATCCTTGGTCATTTAAAAGACGGCTTTCAAGCTTGGAAAAATGCAGGCAAAGAAATCGACACCATAAACCGTATTAATGCAGAAGAATTTGCTAAACAAGTAAAAATTGGTCAAAGTAAAATTGTTGATGTTCGTAAAGAAAGTGAATATGCTGCCGAGCATATAGAGGAAGCTTATTCTAAACCTTTGGCTTATATCAATGATTGGATTAAAGACATCAATCCTAAAGAACCTTTCTTCCTTCATTGTGCCGGTGGTTATCGAAGCATGATTGCTGCTTCTATCTTACAAGCAAGAGGTTTTAGAAATTTCAGTGAAATTGAAGGCGGATTTAATGCTATTTCGAAAACTGCTGTCCCTAAAACAAACTTTGTATGCCAAAGCAAAACACTAAACATATAACAAATTGATTTTAAGAATATTAATCACTAAATTTGTATTATTATCGGATGCGTTTTTTAACCCTTAAATTTTAGAAATCATGAAACATAACATGGGGAAAACCGACAAAACAATTCGTGTGATTGTTGCTCTCACCCTGGCAACTTTGTATTTTACACACACTATTACCGGAAATCTTGGTATTTTTTTGTTAGCGTTTGCTGCTATACTTTTAATTACTGTTTCTATTAATTTTTGCCCATTGTACACTCCTTGGGGAATCAATACCAACAAAAAGAAACTGAGTCATTAAACTAAACCAGCTCTGCCTAGTTCATCTCAGAAGTTTATCAAACAGTACAAAAACTAATTTTTACTTTTTGTAAACTTCTTTTATGCTTTCTTTTTAATTACTACAAAAAAACATCATGAATAAAGAACAATGCTGCACAACAGCTTGCGAAAGCTCTTTAGACCAGAATTACTGGGACATACAGTATAAAACTAAAACAACAGGATGGGATCTTGGGCAAATTGCGCCACCCATCCAAAATTTCATTAACTCATTAGAAAACAAAAACAGTCGCATTTTAATTCCGGGATGTGGCAATACTTATGAAGCTGAATATCTTTTAGAAAAAGGATTTACGAATGTTACTGTTATTGATATTGCTCCAACATTAGTAGCGGTGTTACAAAAAAAGTTTGCAAACAATCCTAATATCAACATCATTTTAGGTGATTTTTTTGATCATAAAGGCAAATACGACCTCATTATTGAACAAACTTTCTTTTGCGCACTACCCCCGTTCTTACGTCAAAAATACGTTTGGAAAATGCACCAACTTTTAGCCGAAGAAGGAATTCTTGCCGGCTTATTATTCAATCGAACTTTTGAGGTAAGTCCTCCTTTTGGCGGAAGCCAAAAAGAATACGAACTACTTTTTAAAGATGCCTTTAGTTTTTTAAAATTAGAAATTGCTAAAAACTCGGCTACACCCAGAGCCAATTCAGAATTATTTTTTAAATTTAAAAAAAACAGCACTGTAATAGTCCAACTTTACAACTTTGGAAGGAGCTTTTCTAATGACTATGCAGAAACAATATCGGGTAAATTTACAGCTTTGGGAAACGTTTTAAATGTAAGTATGAATTCTAATTTTAGCGAAATCCTAATAGTAAGCAAAACTGAAATTCCTGAGGAATTACTGGAACAAATTATCTCTTAAATAAAAAGTATAAAACAGTACAAATACAATCATGAAACAACTCCTTTTTACAAACTGGCATATCATGCGTTGGATTCGCTTATTATTTGGATTATTTTCCTTGCAGCAGGCTTTTCAATATCGTGAAATACTTTTCGGTCTAATGGCTGCATTTTTCCTGTTTCAGGCTATTTTTAATACAGGATGTAGTTTAAACGGATGTACAATACCTAAAAAAACAAATAAAGATGAACAGTAATTTTGACCAATTAATACAATCTGAAAAACCTATTTTAGTTGACTTCTTTGCTACCTGGTGCGGACCATGCAAAATGTTAAGTCCCATTCTAAAAGAAGTTAAAGACCAATTAGGGGAACAAATTTCGATCATAAAAATTGATGTGGACAAAAATCAACAAATTGCCGCACAGTATCAGGTACGCGGTGTTCCTACGATGATTTTATTCCAAAACGGAAAACAATTATGGAGACAATCAGGTGTGGTAGATAAAAACACCATTGTTAATATTATTTTGGAAAAAAGAATGAAATGAACAAAAAAACTTTAATAATAACACTCACCGGAATAATCCTTGGTGCCATCGGCGGTTATTTGTATTACAAATATGTGGGATGCATCACAGGCACTTGCGTAATCACTTCCAGACCTTTAAACGCAACACTTTACGGTGCTTTAATAGGAGGCTTATTGACCAACTCACTCATAAAAAAAGAAAAAAAGTAATTCCGATTGCTTTTTTTTATACCTTTATTAACCAAAAGGTTAAACCAAACAGTTAAAAAATGTCTACTGAAGAAAAAATATTCAATGCAGCCCGGATTGTTTTCCAAAAAAAAGGATTCGCCGGAGCGCGCATGCAGGAAATTGCAGATGAGGCAGGAATCAACAAAGCCATGCTGCATTATTGTTTTAAAAACAAACAGCAACTCTTTGAAGCCGTTTTTATGAAAGCTTTCAGTCAGCTTGCTCCTCAAATCAATACTATTTTTAATTCGGAAAAATCTGTTTTTGAAAAAATAACTCAGTTTACTCATGATTATATTTCGTTTGTAATCGAAAATCCTTTTTTGCCCCAATTTGTCATTCAGGAAATGAACAACAATCCGGAGTTTGTCATGTCGATTCTGACTCATGCAAACAGACCAAATCCTGATCTATTTATTAGCCAAATTGAAAAAGAAATCGAAGCAGGAATTATAAAAACCATCAAACCCAAACAATTATTACTGAATATTTTTTCGATGACTGTTTTTCCTTTTGCAGCACAAATTATGGTAAAAGGGATTCTGCATCTTTCCGATTTGGAATTCAATCAAATGATGGAAGAACGAAAAACGAGCATAGCCCAGGAAATCATTAACTCGATAAAAAAATGAGACCAACTCACTTCATATTATTGCTATTCTTAGTCCCTTTTTTAGCAGTGGCACAACAAAAAATGACCTTAGAAGATTGCTATGCTTTGGCCAATAAAAACTACCCTTTAGCCAAACAAAATCAATTGTTATCTCAAAAAAAGAATTTAGAATTGCAAACACTTGCAAAAGACTATCTTCCTAAAATCGATTTGAATGCACAAGCTACCTATCAATCGGAGGTTACACAAGTGCCTGTGAAAATTCCAAATTCGACTATAAATCCATTGAATAAAGACCAATACCGAGCAACGCTGGACATCAACCAAATTATCTACAATGGCGGCTTGCAAGAAGTCAACAATACAATTAAAGAAACACAAACCAAAGTACAGCAACAACAAGTTAGTGTTAATTTGTACCAGCTTAAAACCAGAATTAACCAACTCTATTTTTCGATATTTCTTTTACAGGAACGTGCTGCTATTTTATTGGCCAAACGCGAACAATTACAATCTAAAATTACAGAAGTAAAAACAGGAGTTAAATTTGGAGCATTACTTCCCGCATCCGAAAAAGTTTTAGAAGCCGAAGAGTTAAAAATCAAACAACAACTTAGCGAAATCAAATTTGACAAAAAAAGAGCATTAGAAAATCTTTCAATACTTACCGCTTCACCATTGGACGAAAACACTACTCTACTTAAACCCACGCTAAACTTAGATTCGAATTCTAAAAACAACAGACCCGAATTGCAATTATTTGATTTGCAAAACGAACAAATTGAAATTTCTAAAACAGCAATCAGTAAAAATAATTTACCCAAATTAAAAGCTTTTGGTCAGGCTGGTTATGGAAATCCGGGATTGAATATGCTCGACAATTCTTTCCAGACTTTTTATATGGTAGGCTTGAAAGCCAATTGGAATGTATTTGACTGGAATAAATCAAAAACAGATAAAGAAATACTTTCTGTTTCTGAAAATATTATTGCTGCCGAAAAAGAGACTTTTTTACTAAACAACAGCATACAATTGCAGGAAATGAACAATGAAATTCAAAAACTCGAAGAAATTATCAGTTCTGATTTAGAAATCATTGCATTGAGAGAAACCGTTTTAAAATCATCAGATGCCCAACTTAAAAATGGAGTCATCACCGCATCAGACTATATTGTTGAATTTACCAATTTGTATGAGGCCAAAACCAATTATAAGCTACATGAAATCCAATTGCTTTTAGCAAAAGCCAATTATAACATAACAAAAGGAAACTAAAACTATCATGAAAAGAGCAATTATACTACTGATTTTTAGCATCTTAATTTCTTGCAATAAAGAAAATGAAAAGGCGGACGGTTACGGCAATTTTGAAGCAACCGAAGTCACTATTTCAGCTGAAGCCAATGGAAAAATACTATCGTTTGCTGTTGAAGAAGGTACTGTTTTAGAACCTAACACCCAGGTGGGACTTATTGACACAACCCAATTATACCTGAACAAACAGCAATTAATAGCTACTAAAAACACCATTTTTTCGAAATCAAAAAATGTGTTGTCACAAAACAGCGTGTTACAGGAACAGCTCAAAACCACTTTGATTGAGCAAAAAAGAATCAAAAACATGTTTGCCGAAAATGCCGCAACCCAACGACAAGTAGACGAAATCAATGGGAAAGTCCATGTACTGAAAGAACAGATAAAAAGTGTAGGAACCCAGAATGCTCCTATTACTAATGAAGCCCGATCGATTGATGCTCAAATTGAAAAAATCAATGACCAAATTCAGAAATCCAACATTATCAATCCGATAAAAGGAACGGTCTTAGCCAAATATGCTGAACCAAATGAGGTAACTGTTTTTGGAAAACCATTGTATAAAATTGCCGATATTTCTGAAATGACATTGCGCGTTTATGTAAGCGAAACCCAATTGCCACAACTAAAAATAGCCCAAAAAGTCAACGTTAAAATAGATTCTGAAAAAAAAATAAAAAGCTATCCCGGAACGATTTCATGGATTTCTCCTTCGGCAGAATTCACTCCAAAAGTGATTCAAACCAAAGAAGAACGCGTGAATCTGGTGTATGCTGTGAAAATAAAAGTAAAAAACGATGGCAGCCTGAAAATAGGAATGCCGGCAGAAATGTGGATCAAATAAAGTTGTGAGTTATGAGTTGTGGGTACAAATTGGAAATTAGAGAATACATTGCTATTGCTAATTGAAATTGTTATTGAAATTGCCATTAATTATGAGTATTAAAGTCCAAAATATTTCTAAATCCTACAAAAACAATGTAGCTGTTTCCAACATTTCTTTTGATGTAAAAGAAGGAGAATTATTTGGACTCATTGGTCCTGATGGAGCCGGAAAAACGACTCTTTTCAGAATCCTGACAACTGTTTTATTGGCAAACGAAGGAAGCGCCGCTGTAGCGGGTTTTGATGTTGTAAAAGAGTACAAAGCCATCCGGAATTCCATTGGTTATATGCCGGGAAAATTTTCTTTGTATCAGGATTTGACTGTGGCTGAAAACCTCGAATTTTTTGCTACTATTTTCGGAACAACACTCGAAGAAAACTACGAATTAATCCAAGAGATTTACGTTCAGATTGAGCCTTTTAAAGATAGAAAAGCAGGCGCACTTTCGGGTGGAATGAAACAGAAATTAGCACTTTGCTGCGCCCTGATTCACAAACCTAAAGTTTTATTTCTGGACGAACCCACCACAGGAGTTGACCCAGTTTCAAGAAAAGAATTTTGGGAAATGCTGAAACGATTGCAGCAAAAAGGAATCAGTATTCTGGTATCGACACCTTACATGGACGAAGCCGCCTTATGTGACCGGATTGCGTTGATTCAAAAAGGTCGTATTTTAAAAATTGATTCTCCAGAGAATATTATTTCGAAATACAACAAAACCATTTACAATATTCGAACAAAAAATACACATCAATTAATTCAGGATTTAAAAAAGTATCCCGGTCAATACAGCGTTTATGCTTTTGGGGAATTCATACATTATATCGACAAAAACAAAGATTTCGATCCAAATGAATTAGAAAATTATCTAAAAAAACAAAACCATACTGAAATCAGTATTAGCATTTCAAAAACATCTATCGAAGATGTTTTCATGGATTTAACTACCTTAAACCAATAACATTGTGAGTCAGGAAAAAATCATAGCGGTAAAAAACCTCAGCAAGAAATTTGGCAATTTCATAGCTGTTAATGACATTTCTTTTGACGTTTACAAGGGAGAAATTTTCGGTTTCCTTGGAGCCAATGGCGCCGGAAAAACAACCGCAATGAAAATGCTCATTGGGATTTCCAAACCCAGTTCAGGCGAAGCTTTAGTGGCTGATTTTGATGTGAATTTCCAAGCCGAAATGGTCAAGAAAAACATTGGTTACATGAGTCAGAAATTCTCCATGTACGATGATTTAACCATCAAAGAAAACATCACTTTTTTTGGAGGAATTTATGGTTTAAGTCGGAATCAAATTAAAGAAAAAACAACCCAATTAATTAGCGATTTAGGACTTGAAAATGAAGTAAACAAACTCGTTGGCGATTTGCCTTTAGGCTGGAAACAAAAACTTTCTTTTTCGGTTGCTTTGCTACACGAACCCAAGATTGTTTTTCTGGATGAACCCACAGGTGGCGTCGATCCTATCACAAGAAGGCAATTCTGGGAAATGATTTATGCCGAAGCCCACAAAGGAACTACCATTTTTGTCACCACACATTATATGGATGAAGCCGAATATTGTGACCGTGTTTCCATTATGGTCGAAGGAAAAATTGAAGCTTTGGATTCTCCTAAAAATTTAAAACAGCAATACAATGTAACTTCCATGAACGAAGTGTTTTTAAAATTAGCCCGAAATATTGAATAAAAACAAAATACTATGAAACGGTTTCTTGGCTTTATAAAAAAAGAATTTTACCATATCTTTAGAGATAAACGTTCGATGTTTATTCTCTTTGGAATGCCTATTGCACAAATCATGCTGTTTGGTTTTGCCATTACTAATGAAATCAACAATGTCAATATTGCTATTCTGGATAAATCAAAAGACAGCGAAACACAAAAAATAATTAACAAAATCAGTGCTTCTCAATATTTTCATATCGAACAAACCATAAACAGCGAATCGCAAATACAATCCATATTTGAAAAAGGAAAAGTCAAAGCGGTTATTATTTTCGAAAATAATTTTAGCAAAAACCTGCAAACAGCAAAACAGGGAAAAGTACAAATCATCACTGATGCCACCGATCCTAATATTGCCAATACCATTACGAATTATACCAATGCCATATTGCTAAATTACATTCAGGAAGTCAATAAAACGAATATTCCAACCTATTCTATTGACACCCAAACTCAATTGTATTACAATCCTGAATTAAAAGGGGTTTTTACCTTTGTTCCCGGAGTAATGACGGTAATTTTGATGTTAGTTTCAGCGATGATGACTTCCATATCCATTACCAGAGAAAAAGAACTGGGAACGATGGAAGTATTACTTGTTTCACCACTAAATCCATTACAGGTTATCTTAGGAAAAGTATTCCCCTATGTTTTTCTTTCAATAATCAATGCCACCGTGATTGTCATTTTAGGCGTATTTGTCTTTGGAATGCCCATTCAGGGAAGTTTGTTTTTATTGGCCGCCGAAAGTATCCTTTTCATCATAACAGCACTTTCATTGGGAATCCTAATTTCGAATATTGCCCAGACACAACAAACCGCAATGATGATGTCCTTAATGGGATTAATGCTTCCTGTAATTATCTTATCCGGATTTATTTTTCCTATTTCGAGTATGCCGCTCCCTTTGCAAATTATCAGCAATATTATCCCGGCCAAATGGTTTATCATCATCATCAAAGCCATCATGCTCAAAGGAGCCACTATTGATATTATTTGGAAAGAAACCCTGATTCTTATAGGAATGACTTTGTTTTTCATTCTGTTAAGCATCAAGAAGTACAAAATAAGACTGGAATAGTTTCAAGATTGCAGAATTTAGATTTCAAAATGCAGATTATAACTTTAAAATTTTAAACCTTCGATTTTGAAAACCATAGTATTCATCATACAAAAAGAGTTCCGACAAATCTTTAGAAATAAAGCCATGCTACCTATTCTCTTTGTGCTGCCTTTTGTCCAATTACTGATTTTATCCAATGCTGCCAGTTTTGAAGTAAAAAATATTCGCTTTTCTTATATTGATCAGGATCATTCCAAAGCTTCCAGAGAATTAATCAGTAAGTTTCAAGCGTCAGATTATTTCAATATCATTGAAAATTTTGCTTCCAAAAAAGAAGCCAACCTTCAAATGCAAAAGGGAAAAACAGACGTAATACTAGAAATCCCAAACCATTTTGAACGCAATCTTTTAACAGATAAAAAAACAAATTTATCCGTAAGCATTAACGCCATTGACGGTGCTGCGGCCGGAATTGAAAATGTGTACATCAGCCAAATCATCAATAGTTTCAATCAAAACATAAAAAGTCAGCTTTATCAATACAACGATGCTTCTTATATTCAGCCACAAAGTATTATCAGTATTCCTTCTTTTTGGTACAACAACACCTTAAATTACAAAACACTGATGGTTCCCGGGATTTTAGTTTTACTGGTTACCATGCTTTCCTTGTTTTTGTCGGCTATGAATATTGTTCGGGAAAAAGAAATAGGAACATTGGAACAAATTAATGTGACACCTATCCAAAAACACCAATTCATCATTGGTAAATTATTTCCGTTTTGGATATTGGGATTGGTAATTCTGACCGTTGGATTGCTTATTGCCAAACTGGTTTTTAATATTCCTATTTTAGGGAATATTGGTCTGATTTATCTGTTTACTTCGGTTTATTTATTGGTGGTTCTGGGCATTGGCTTATTAGTTTCAAATTATACCGAAACCCAACAACAAGCCATGTTTATCGCCTGGTTTTTCATGGTGATTTTTATTTTGATGAGCGGATTATTCACTCCTATTGAAAGTATGCCTGACTGGGCACAAAAAATCACTTTGGTTAATCCTATTAGTTATTTTGTGGAAATCATCCGGATGGTCATGCTCAAAGGAGCTGTTTTTTCTGATATAGCTAAACCTTTTTCTATTATTGCGTGCTATGCTTTTGTAATTAATTCTTTAGCCGTTTGGAGTTATAAAAAAACCAATTAATCCATTAGCCATTTAAACATAATAGCTTCTAAATCGGAAATATTGATTGGTTTAGTAACATAATCATTCATCCCTGATTTTAAACATTCTTCTTTTTCTTCTACAAATATTCCTGCTGTAAGAGCAATAATAGGCGTAAATCGATCCTGTTCTATTCTTCGGATTTCATAAGTCGCTTCAAACCCATTTTTATTTGGCATTTGAATATCCATTAAAATAATATCAGGGTGTTGTGTTTTGTATTGTTCAATTGCTTCGTCTCCATCTCTTGCTTCAATAATAATACTCTCAGGAATTATTTTTGTAATTAATGTTTTTGCCAAAAACATATTGATTTTATTATCTTCAACAATTAAAACTTTTTTTACACCAAAAATATTTTTCATCATAGCGTCCTCATTCGTTTGAAGTGTTAACTGATTTTGATTATCCGATTTTTTTAATCGAATAGTAAAATAAAACCGACTTCCTTCTCCATAAGTACTTTCTAATTCTAACTTTGAATTCATTAAAGACAAAAGCTGATTTGAAATTGCTAATCCTAATCCTGTTCCACCAAACTGTCGGCTAATAGAATTATCTTCCTGAACAAAAGAATGAAATATCCTGGCCTGATTTTGTTCTTTGATACCTATTCCGGTGTCTTTCACTGAAAAGCTTAGATTTACAAAACCTTCTTCGAGTGGCAAAACCGTTTTTACTTCTAATTCAATTTTTCCTTTTTGAGTAAACTTTATAGCATTACCAATGAGATTTATTATAATTTGTTTTAAACGCAATGAATCTGTAAAGAGAAAGCGAGGTACATTTTCATCAATATGCAATTTTAACTCTATTTGTTTTTGACTGGCCTGATATTGAAATAAAGAAATAATCTGATTTATCAATGCCAAAAGATTGATTTCTTCTATTTTAAGTTCTAATTTTCCTGCCTCAATTTTAGAAAAATCCAGAATATCATTCACAATATCCATCAAAGTTGCAGCCGATTCATTGATGGTAAGCATGTACTCTTTTTGAATATCATCCAGTTTTGATTCCATCAACAGCGAAGTAAAACCAATAATTCCATTCAAAGGCGTTCTAATTTCATGACTCATATTAGCCAGAAAATCGGTTTTATATTTATTAGCAGCTTCTGCTTGTTCTTTAGCTTTTTGAATTTCATAATTCATTTTGCGTTGTTCAGTAACATCTATAAAACTAATTACCACTTCCTGAATATTTCCTTCATCATCTAACATTGGAAAACCACTTACTAAAACCCAAACTACAGAATCATTAGCTACATCTTTTATTCCTAATGGGAAATTTTTTATAGGTAATTTGAATTCAATAATCTGAGAAATTGGATAATCTTCCACTGGCAGTTCCGAATAATCTTCCTTTAAAAAATTCCATTGTAGCGTTCCACTCCTTCTTGAGGTTAATTTTTCAATACTATAACCTAATAATTCTGAAGCTTTACTATTACACATAATTATATTTCCCTGAGCATCATGAACCACAATTCCGGCTTCTAAATTTCTAAGCAAACCACGGTATCTTTCCTTGTTTTTAATCAGAGCCTCTTCGGTATTTTTTTGTTCTGTAACATCTCTGGAAATAACTATAAAATGAAGTTCTTTCATTTCGTCTTCTTTCATTGGTGCTAATGATAACTCAAACCAGTATTTACCGCTGGCTAAATCCAATGTATATTGTTTACCTGTGGAAAATCCTTTTTCATAAGCTTCTTTCAATGCCGAATGACAAATATCAGCAGCTTCTTTTGGTAAAACGTCAACCACTTTTTTTCCTATAAAAACAGAAGGAGGCATTAATAACAAATCATTATTTGAAGAATGATAATTAAAAATTCTTCCTTCCAGATCTATCTCAAACATCATATCAGGAATAGCCTGGATAATAGCTTCCATTTTTTTACTGGTTTTAACAAACTTTTCTTCAGCTTGTTTTTTCTCAGTTATATCAGTTATAGTACCTATAAAACCTATAATTTGATTTTCGGTATTCGTTTCCGGAGTTGCCTGACCTATGACCCAAACAATACTTTTATCGGGTTTTACAAAACGAAATTCAATTAGTGATCGTATTCGTTGAGAAGTAACTTTTTTCCATTCGTTGTATAGCTTTACCCTGTCATCGGGATGAATGGCAAAATACCAGCCGTTACCCAACGACTCTTCAAAACCGATTCCTACTATTTGAGTCCAACGTTGATTGACATATGTTGTGGAACCGGTTAAATCAGTTCTATAAATTCCTACTGGAGATATTTCTGTAAGTGTATGAAATCGTTGTTCACTTTCACCGACTGCTTCTTCAGCTTTTTTTCTCATTATCTCTTTTTCATAAAGCTCTAACGCAAAAACAACATCGGAAGCTGCTTTATCTAGCAACTTAATTTCTTCATCATCAAAGTAATTTTTCTCAGCTGCATAAATCAAAAAAACGCCAATTGTTTCATCAAACATTTTGATGGGAATGGCAATCAAAGAAAGAAAACCTCTTTTTAAAGCTTCTTCTTTCCAAGGTTCCATAATAGGATCGTCCTCAATAGAATTACAAACCTGATAGTTTCCTTGTCTAATCGCAATTCCTGCTGGTCCTTGTCCCGTTTTTTGTTCAACATCTGTAGATATAGTTTTAACATTAGACAAATAACCATCTTCATTTCCTGCAATACTAACCGGAATAATGTTTTTAGTTATCGGGTCTATCAAACCAATCCAAGCCATTTTAAACTTCCCTACCTCAACAGCAACATTACAAACCTCTTTAAAAAGCTGTTTTTTATCCTGCACCCGAACAATAATCTGATTAATTCGACTTATAAAAAGATACAATCGTTTGGCTTTATTCATCTTTTGTTCCGACAAAATTCTTTGAGTAATATCATTAACTACTCCACAACTAACTATAGTTCCTTCAGAATCCATGGTAGAAGTTGCTGTCATGGCGTGCCAAACCAATCCTTTAGAAGGATGAAAATAGGAATATTCAATTGTAACAGGAGTTAACTCAGATATTGTACTGCTTAAAATACAATTCAAGAGATGCTCCTTGTCTTTCAATGGGATTTCCTTAAAAACTAAAGCTGCTAAATTATCTTTTTGATTTAAATTATAACCGTAAATTTCCTCAACAGCACCATTAATATAGGAATAAAACAAAGTACCATCGCTCTTTATCGATAATGAATAAATCAAAACCGATGAAGCCTTAGTATTTTGCTGAACCTGGTTTAACACACTATTTTTAGCTGCTAAATCCTTTTCTATTTCCTGTATTTTTAACTCTTGATTTTTTAGTTTAAGTAATAGTTCTTCATAAGATATATTTTCTTTTTTCATACAATTAAGTATAAGTCAATCTATTATCATTGATAAATATAATCATTTGCGACGAGAAAAACATTAGAATTTTAACCAAAAACAAATGCCAAAAACATCTTTGCTCATTTTTGCTCATATAATCTGATTTGTCTTTTTAATTAAAAACAGTAAAATCCTAAAAAATCCTTTAATTTTTTTAAAAAATCAGAAAAAACAATTCTCACAACTGTCTGTACACAATCAGGATACTCGGTTATAATCTGTTTTATATATTTGTCAGATTCTCAAAAATCAGACGATAAAAAACAACACATTTACAACCAACCAAATAACCTATAAATGAAAAATTTTATTCTGTGTGCCACTTTAATTCTTTCAGTTTCCCTTTATGCTTTCAAAATTGAGCCCCCGAAAGTATCTCAAAAGGAAACTAAAGTCAAAGCGCCTTTTGGAACCACTAAAATTAAAACACCCGATTTCAGTAAATGCGCCTCATTCTTAATTACCGATTTTGGTGCTATTAAAGGAGATAAAGACAAAACTTCTCAAGCGATTGCAAAAGCCATCGATGAAGCAAACAAAGCCGGAGGCGGAACAGTTGTTATTCCTGAAGGAGAATGGGAAACAGGAAAAATCCATTTTAAAAGCAATGTTAATCTACACTTAAACAAAGGGGCTTTACTGCTTTTCTCAGACAATCCAAACGATTATTTACCTGCTGTACATTCTACCTGGGAAGGACTGGAATGCTACAATTATTCACCGTTAATTTATGCCTACCAATGTAAAAATATTGCCATTACAGGCGAAGGCGGTATTAAGGCAAAAATGGATTTTTGGAAAAAATGGGCTGGACGTCCGGCGGGTCATATGAATAGTTTAAAAAGACTGTACAATCTATCTGGTCAGAATGTTCCTGTTGAACAACGCGTAATGGTAAACGATACGGCTAATCTTCGTCCGCAATTTATCCAGTTTAACCGAAGCGAAAACATCTTATTAGACGGAATTTCAATTACCAATAGTCCGTTCTGGACCGTTCACATGTATCTTTCAAAAGATATTATTGTTCGAAATCTAAATATCTATGCACATGGTCATAACAACGATGGTTTTGACCCTGAAATGAGTCAGAATATCTTAGTAGAAAACGTAACCTTTGATCAGGGAGATGATGCTATAGCTGTAAAATCGGGCAGAAATCCCGAAGGATGGCGCTCTAAAACGCCAACCAAAAACCTAATCATTAGAAATTGCACCATTAAAAACGGGCATCAGTTATTAGCTGTAGGAAGTGAATTGTCCGGCGGAATAGAAAATGTTTTTATTGATAACTGCGAAGTGCTGGATGGAGCAAAAATGTTCAATCTGGTATTTATTAAAACCAATGAACGCATGGGCGGTTATGTGAAAAATATTTACGTTCAAAACATCAAAGGAAGTAAACTTGATTTTGGAATATTGGGCATTGAAACGGATGTATTGTACCAATGGAAAAATTTAGTTCCAACAGTAGAACGCCGCCTAACTCCTATTTCGGATGTTTATTTGACCAATGTTCATGCTAAAAACGTAAAATTCATTTCCAGAATTAAAGGAGAAAAAGAATTGCCCATCAAAAATATCTTTTTGAAAAATGTAACGGCAGACAAGGTTGAGGATAGTCAAAAACACATCAATGAGAATGTAATTAATTTTAACGTTTCTCCTAAGACTAAATAATTAAATCTATGTTCTTAAACAATTATAAAAAGGCTTTTTTTGCACTGATTTTTATTGGCATTTTTTCTTTGGCGACAGCCCAAAAAGGCAAAATCGATGCTATTTATTCCGGAACTCCCTGGTTTGACAACAATGGAAATGTGGTGAGCGCACACGGAGCAAATATTGTAAAAGACAACGGAAAATATTATATGTTTGGCGAATACAAAAGTGATTCAATAATTGACTTTACGGGTTTTAGCTGTTATTCTTCTGATGATTTATACAACTGGAAATTTGAAAGAATAGCACTTCCGGTTCAGGAATCCGGAAAACTGGGGCCTGGCAGAATTGGCGAAAGACCAAAAGTGATGAAATGCCCTAAAACCGGCGAATACATCATGTACATGCACACCGACGACTTAAAATACAAAGACCAATGTGTAGGCTATGCTACATCGAAAACCATTAATGGTGTTTATACTTTTCAGGGACCAATTTTGTTTAATGGCGAACCTATCAAAAAATGGGATATGGGCACTTTTCAGGATACTGATGGCAGCGGTTATATCATTACGCATTCCGGAAATTTGTACAAACTGAGTGATGATTATAAAAGCGTTACCGAGCAGGTAGTGAAAGATATGACCGGGCAATGTGAAGCACCTGTAATTTTCAAAAAAGATGGCACTTATTTTTGGCTGGGTTCGAGTTTGACTTCCTGGGAACGAAACGATAATTATTATTTTACCGCGAATTCTTTAAAAGGACCTTGGAAATCACAAGGGAATTTTGCGCCTAAAAATACACTTACCTGGAATTCACAAACCACATTTGTACTTCCTATAACAGGTTCAAAAGACACCTCCTATTTATTCATGGGCGATCGTTGGGCATTTCCGCATCAAAAATCGGCGGCTACTTATGTATGGCAACCGTTAACGATAAAAAACGATTCGATTTTCTTAGCCGATTATAAAGAAAATTGGCAAATTAATCTGAAAACAGGAGAATGGTCAACTCTAAAACTAAAAGGAAAAGCAATCCCAAATACAGCAAAAGAAATAAGCTATTCTAAGAATTGGAAAAAATCCGAATTAAAAGATTCTTTTGCTGATAACAGTTCCGATGTAAATGGCGCTTCTTTTTCAATAAATTTCACAGGAACTCAAATTGCTTTATATGGTGTTTCCCGTCCCAATGGAGGCTATGCGCTAATTGAAATTCTGGATGCTAATGAAAAAATCATTCAATCCCATCAGATTGAAATGTATTGTAAATATGCCGAATCTTCATTGAAATATTTAAGTCCGGTGTTGAAAAAAGGCAATTATAAATTTGTTGTAACCGTTTTAGGAAAGCATGGCAATTGGTACAAAAAAGATGGAACCGGATTTGGTAGTACAGGAGATTTTGTTTCAGTAGATAAAATAATAGTTAAAAACTAATGTGTAAAATGCGTAAACCCATAAAATCTATTTTAATTGGCTTTTTCATCATTTTCCCAATGCTGAATCTGTTTTCTCAGGCAGATCCTGTCTGGGATGATACTTCTAAAAACAGTTGGAATACTGCTTTTCAAAAAGTAGAAATTCCTTCTTCTTTAGATGGAAAAACTCAAAAAGCCTATTTCTATTCTTCTAAAAGCAAAACCAAAAAACCACTGATTGTAAGTTTGCATACCTGGAGTGGCGATTATACCCAAAAAGATCCTCTTTGCAATGAAATTCTGGCTCGCGACTGGAATTACATCCATCCCGATTTTAGAGGTGCTAATAACAAATCGGATGCAATGGTTAGCCCAAAGGTAATTTCCGATATCGAAGATGCAATTCAGTATGCGTTAAAAAATTCCAATTCAGATCCGGAAGACGTTCATATTGTAGGCGTTTCCGGAGGAGGTTTGGCTACTTTGGCGGCTTATATGAATATTAAATATCCCGTAAAATCTTTTTCGGCCTGGGCTCCTATTGCTGATTTAGAAAGCTGGTATTGGGAATCAAAAGGCAGAAAACAAAAATATGCGGCTGATATTCTTAAAGCAACTTCAACTGATACTGTTTTTAATACTGAAGAAGCCCGACGTCGTTCGCCTTTATTGCAAGCATTCCCAAAAGATTTACGCAAAGATGCCAAGTTATACATTTACGAAGGAATACACGATGGTTATACGGGTTCGGTGCCTATTACGCATTCGATAAATATGTACAATCGTTTAGTGGGAGAATTAAAATACGGTTCGGCTAAACTGGATGAAATTATGCCTAAAGCTTCAAATGATTCTGATTTAGTTTCTGAAAAAGAAATCATCAGCTTAGTAACCAAACAATACAATCCTGCATTCGATAAAAAAAATAAGTTGTTTGACCGAAACATTTATTTATCCCGCGAATTTGGAAACATTCAATTGAAAATTTTTGAAGGAGGCCATGAACAAATCCCTCAGGCTTTAGGATTGATTCCCGTTAAAAACACAATAAATTTAAAATACAACATTCTGACTTTAGGAGATTCCAATGGCGAAATCAAAGCCGGTTGGGTAGCACAATTGAAAAAAATGATGCCTAATGCCAACATCGTCAATATCTCAAAAAGCGGACGAACAATTGGTTTTGACAATGGTGGCAGAAAAGATTTGAATGCTTTAGCTAATATTGATGATTATCTAAACGAAGCTAATGCAAAAATTGGAAACAAAAAATACGATTTCATCATCGTATGTTTAGGAACGAACGACACCAAAAAAGATTTTGCTGATAAACAAAAAGAAGTAGTAGCTAATTTTGACACTTTATTAAGCAAAATTACGCAACATCCGTTAAGCAAAAAATCCAAACCAAAATTCATTTATGTAACGCCTCCACCAATGCGAACAAAAAATGTTCTTGAAAAATACAACGGCGGAAACGAACGCATTGAACAATTAATTCCGCAGTTTACAAGCATTGCACAAGCTAAAAAGTTCGCTGTTATCGACGTCTATCATCCGCTTTTAGGAATTTTGGATTATTACGCTGAAGACGGAATTCACATGGCTGGTTCCGGTCAGGAAATTATCGCTGCTGATATCATTGAAACGATTCAGAAAATAAAAAAATAATCATCTTCAAAAACTAAAAAAGTCCCAATCTTATTCAGATTGGGACTTTTTGTTTATTAAAGCGAATGAATACTATTCGTTTTCTTCTGTATTATGTGATTTCGAATAATTGCGCCATCTTTCGATACAATCCTTAAAATCATCCGGAAGCTCGGTATCAAAACGCATCATTTCTCCGGTATTTGGATGTACAAAACCAAGTGTTTTAGCGTGCAATGCCTGTCTTGGCAGAGCTTTGAAACAGTTTTCTATAAACTGCTTGTATTTGGTAAACGTAGTTCCTTTTAAAATCAAATGACCTCCGTAACGCTCATCATTAAACAACGGATGTCCTATGTGTTTCATGTGCGCTCTAATTTGGTGTGTTCTACCTGTTTCCAAGATACAGGAAACCAAAGTCACGTACCCAAAACGCTCTAAAACTTTATAATGCGTTATCGCCGGTTTACCAATTTCAGGATCGGCAAAAACAGCCATTTGCATGCGGTCTTTCAAATGACGGGCTAAATTTCCTTCGATAGTTCCGCTTTCTTCAGCAACATTTCCCCAAACCAAAGCTACATATTCCCTTTCGGTAGTTTTAGCTTCAAATTGTTTGGCCAAATGTGTCATAGCAGCTTCGGTTTTGGCAATGACCAATAAACCTGAAGTATCTTTATCAATTCGGTGTACTAATCCCGGACGCTCGCTGCTGTTCATTGGCAAATTCTCAAAATGAAAAGCCAAAGCATTTACCAAGGTTCCGGTGTAATTTCCATGCCCCGGATGCACCACCAATCCCGGTTCTTTGTTAACCAATAACAAAGCATCATCTTCATAGACAATATTCAACGGAATATTTTCCGGAAGTACATGATTTTCAAACGGCGGATGCGATAACATAATAGTCACCACATCAAAGGGTTTTACTTTATAATTGGATTTTACCTTAGCATCATTGACAAAAATATTGCCTTCGGTAGCGGCATTTTGTATTTTATTTCGGGTAGCATTTGGTATTAACCCCATCAAATATTTGTCAATACGCAATAATGCCTGTCCTTTAGGAACTTCAAATTTATAATGTTCAAATAATTCCTCTTCCTCTAAATCAATCGGCTCAATATTATTGTTCATTTGGTACTTCTTCTGTTGGTGTTGAGCTAGGATTAGCAATAGTATCTGTTGCTATATCTTCTTCGTAACTCGCTTTTCCGTCTCCTAAAACCAAGTCAATTTTAGATGACTTCAATACTCTGTCACCCGGTTTTATATTTCTTCCTTTATAGCGCATTTCCAGCACCATATCTTTTCCAAGATTTGGAATATAAGTAATGGTTCCTTCTTCCAGTCCTAATGCTTTTAATGTTGGTACAGCCTCACGATAGGTCTTCTCAATCAAATCAGGCACTTTCACAGATGAAAAACCGGAACTGTTAATCTTGATATACACTTTTCTCCCCTCTTTTACCTTCTCTCCCGGTAAAGGATCCTGCTGAACCACACTAAATTTAGGATAATCCCCTCTGTAATCTACACTATCAAGTAATACATAATCTAAGTCTAACTCATCTAACTTTTCCTCTACTTGTTCTTCGGTTAATTTTCTTAAATCAGGGACAGTAATTTCATGTCCATGATCCGTAGTAAAAGTCAACCAATGCATAAAAAGATAACCTAAAACGGCAATAATCAAAGCTGCAAGAAACAGTTGTCCAAAGAACACACGACTAGTAAGATATTTACGTAAACTCATATATTTATTTTTATAGGTGGCAAAGATAAAGCTATTTCGTTTCAAAAAAAATGATAATTTTGTTTTATGTGTCTTAACGACCGCTATTGCTAAAGTTGAGAATCTATCCCAATGACTGGGAACAAAAACAAAAATCAATTTTTTACCATACATAACGAGACTAAATGAAAAACATTGCCATCATCATGGGCGGCTATTCCAGTGAATACAAAATTTCACTTATTAGCGGTAACGTAGTTTACAAATTTTTAGACAAATCAAAATACAACGGATTTCGCATCCACATTTTCAAAGAAAAATGGGTTTATGTGGATGATGCCGACAACGAATTCCCAATTGACAAAAACGATTTTTCGGTAACCGTAAACGGAAACAAAATCAGTTTTGACTGTGTTTTCAATGCTATCCACGGAACTCCGGGTGAAGACGGATTAATGCAGGCTTATTTTGAATTACTAAATATTCCTCAAACAGCTTGTAACTATTACCAGGCAGCTTTAACTTTTAACAAAAGGGATTTATTATCCGTTTTAAAACCATATGGAATCAAAACGGCTATTTCTTATTATTTAAACCAAGGCGATGTTATCAATACTCCCGAAATTATCAATAAAGTAGGTTTACCTTGTTTTGTAAAACCTAATAAAGCAGGATCCAGTTTTGGAATTTCGAAAGTTAAAACCGAAGCCGAATTACCTGTAGCTATCGAAACAGCTTACAAAGAAGATAACGAAATCATCATCGAAAGTTTCCTTGACGGAACTGAAGTTTCAGTAGGAGTTATCAATTACAAAGGAGAAATCATCGTATTGCCAATTACCGAAATTGTTTCTGAGAATGATTTCTTCGATTACGAAGCCAAATACCAAGGAAAATCTAAGGAAATCACTCCGGCAAGACTTTCTGACGAAATGACTCAAAAAGTAGGCGCTATCGCTAAACGTGCGTACGAAGTATTGAAAATGAAAGGTTTCTCCCGTTCTGAATTTATCATAGTGAATGACGAGCCACACATGCTGGAAATGAACACCATTCCGGGATTAACTACTGAAAGTTTGATTCCGCAACAAGCTGCTGTAGCCGGAATTTCATTAGAAGACTTGTTTACTAATGCGATTGAGTTGGCGCTAGCTTAATTTTTTTTTAGCCACAGCTTTGAAGAAATATTTAAAGCTGTGGTAAAAAATAAAACATCATCTTCAAAATCAGTATATATTTATGATGGTACTTGTTGGAACTCAAACAACTCTAATTCAGGAAGGTCAACTTTCTGACATAGACTGTACAAACTGTTCATGCAAAGACTCTCTGCACTTCCAAATTTATTCTAAGTATGTTCATATCACAATGATTCCACTATTTGCAGTTGGAAAAATTTTTGAATGTGAATGTTCCAATTGTAATAAAGAATTTGATTTTGAAGATTTTTCAGAAAATGAAAAACAAAAAATACTAAATCAAAAAGAAATAAAAGAAGCCGAAACACCCTGGTGGACCTATAGTGGTATTGTAATTCTATTAGGCCTTATCATTTTTAGTATTAACTCTTATTTTGACAATGACAAATTAACAAAAGAAAGAATCAACACTCCTACAACTGGCGATGTCTATGTTTTAAAATTGGATACGGGTTATTATTCAACCTTAAAAATTGACACAATCACTCATGACAGTATTTACACTACTGAAAATGATTTTAAATCCTATTTATCTTCTGATATTGATGATATAGACACTCCGGAAAACTACACTACCCAAAAAGAAGCCTATTCAAAAAAGGAACTTATTGAATTATTTGAAAAAGACATTATTACTTCAATAAAAAGGAAAGAATAAAAGGATAAAGACTATTCCTAAAAAAACTTTGTAACTTAGCCTTCCAGAATCTTAGTAACTCAAAAAATGAGAAAAGCCATTTTCCCGGGATCTTTTGATCCTATAACCTTAGGTCATGAAGACATTATCAAAAGAGGGATTCCACTATTTGATGAAATCGTGATTGCTATTGGAGTCAACGCCGAAAAAAAATACATGTTCCCCTTGGAAGAACGCAAACGTTTCATCGAGGAAACCTTTAAAAATGAACCTAAGGTTACGGTGATTACTTATGAAGGACTAACGATTGATTTGTGTAAAAAAATTGGTGCTAATTTTATTCTGCGTGGTTTGCGTAATCCTGCCGACTTTGAATTTGAAAAAGCCATCGCACATACTAACAGAGAATTATCTAAAATCGAAACCGTATTTTTATTAACTGCTGCCAGTACTTCTTATATTAGTTCGAGTATTGTTCGTGATGTATTGCGCCATGGTGGCGAATACGAATTATTAGTACCAAAAGCGGTGAGAGTGAAATAGTGATCAGTGTTCAGTCTCAGTATTCAGTTCCGATTGCTATCGGAAACAGAAAGCAGAATTTCAGGACTAAAAAAACTTAAAAACTTATTTTTCTTAGTACCTTAGCCGCTTAAAATAAAAAAATGAGCTTAGATAGAGAATTAAATAAACGCAGTGGTGGTAAATGTGAACTTTGTGGCGCAACCGAAAACTTAAAAGTATACCAAGTGCTTCCTACCAAAAAAGGAGGTATTGACGAAGCTATTCAAGCTTGTGGGACTTGTGTTGAACAAATTGAAAATCCCGGCAACGAAGATTTAAACCACTGGAGATGCTTAAATGACAGTATGTGGAGCGAGCACACTCCTGTTCAGGTTGTTGCCTGGAGAATGTTGAGCCGTATGCGTGCTGCGGGTTGGCCTCAGGAATTACTGGATATGATGTATCTTGAAGACGATGTTTTAGAATGGGCTAAAGCAACCGGAGAAGGTGAAGACGACGAAAATAAAATTATCCACCGCGACAGCAACGGAGTAATTTTAGAACACGGAGACTCAGTAGTTTTAATAAAAGATTTAAAAGTTAAAGGTTCCAGCATGGTTGCTAAACAGGGAACAGCCGTGAGAAACATTCGTTTAGACCATGAAAATGCCGAATACATTGAAGGAAAAGTAGACGGACAACAAATTGTAATTATTACACAATACGTGAAGAAAATCTAATTTAGTGTTCAGTGATCAGTTTTTTAGTGGTCAGTAAACTTTGTAGATAAAAAAAAACGTTAGCAAATATATTTCTGCTAACGTTTTTTTATGCTTTATTTGGTAGTGCCTCACAAACTGATTACTAATCCCGATAGCTATCGGGACTGAACACTGAACACTATTCTTCCACTTTCTTAATCACATTTCGGGCAACCTGAATTTTATATTTTTTGCCTTTCATTTTTTCGTCCTTAATATGATGCAGTAAATCTTTTACTTTATTGTATTTCACAGCAGCAAACGAAATAAAATCTTTCACTTCGATTAATCCCAAATCGCCTTTTTCCAGTTTCCCTTTTTGAGAAAAGAACCCTACAATATCAATTTTATTCAGTTTGTTTTTCTTTCCGCCACTAATATAAATCGTTTGGAATTGGGGTGGCTTCGGTAAGGATTTCGCATTTTCAACTGAAAAAACCTCCAGATTTTCATAATCGACATAATCCATTTTTTTCTCGGATTCATGTGCAATAATATAAGCTGTTCCTGTGGCAGTCATACGCGCGGTTCGCCCGTTTCTATGTGTGAATTCGTCTTCTTTTAATGGCAAATGATAATGAATTACGTGATTCATTTCGGGAATATCAAGTCCGCGTGCTGCTAAATCAGTCGTAATTAAATAGCTTACACTACCGTTACGAAACTGAATCAAACCACGCTCCCGTTCTTCCTGATCCATCCCGCCATGATAATAAGTAGAATAAATACCTTTTTCATTCAGCGTATCACTAATACGTTCGGCAGCATCACGGTGATTGCAAAAAACAATTGCCGATTCTGATTTCAATGAACAAATCAATTGAAATAAAGTATTCAGCTTGTCTTTTTCCTTAGAAACAACCAGTTTTACAGAAAGATTAGTCGATTTTTCATCTTCTTCTGGAATAAAATCCAAAACCGTTGGATTTACTACTCTGGTGTATTTTGGAATCTCAATATCTGAAGTTGCCGAAACCAAAACGCGTTTGTTTACCTTAGCTAATTTACCAATGATAAAAGACATTTGCTCATGGAAGCCCAATTGCAATGACTTATCAAATTCATCTAAAATCAGAGTCTGAATTTTATCTAATCGAAAACTTCCTCTTTCAATATGATCGGCAATTCTACCCGGAGTCCCTATCAAAACAGCTGGCGGATTACTTAAATTTTTAATTTCGGTATCCATCGAATGTCCACCATAGCAAATATTGACTTTATAATCAGTTCCCATTTTTTTCCAAACCTGCTCAATCTGTAAACCTAATTCGCGCGATGGAACTAAAATCAAGCATTGAACCGAAAGGATTTCAGGCTGAAGCATTTCTAAAATTGGCAGTAAAAAAGCCAATGTTTTCCCAGAACCCGTTGGCGAAAGCAGCAAAACATTATTTTCATTCAGAATGGTTTCCTGAGCTGCTTCCTGCATTTCATTCAGGCTTTCGATACCTAAATTTAAAAGTATAGTATTGGAATGTAATTTCTTTTTCATGCGGCAAAGGTAATGTTTTAGTCAGCAGTTTTCAGTTTTAAGAAGGCAGAATTCAGAAAGCGGAACGCAGTTGGCAAAATGCGGAATGCAGACTATCTGTAAAAAAAAAATCAGATTAGAAATATAAACTTCTAATCTGAAATATGTTTTCTTTTTGCGTTCTGCCGACTGTCTTCTGCAAACTGCTTTCTAACTTCTAATAATATTTTCTTCTTCGAACAATAATTTGATATTCTCATAAGAATTTTTCAACACTTCCGGGATATCAGCAGGAGAAACCCAGGCTACTTTTTCAATTCCTTCTTCTAATTGCCCTTGTGGTGTTCCTTCAAAGTCAGAGTACATTTCGAACCAATGCGTAATTTTTAATTTATATACCCCGTTGCGTTTAAAAACATGGTAGGTTTTCTGAAGCTTATTTGTAATCTTCAATTGATTTACACCTGTCTCCTCTTCTACCTCCCGAACAGCCGTTTGCTCGATTTCTTCCTTTTTTTCAACACCTCCTTTTGGCAAATCCCATTTCCCATTTCTAAAAATAAACAAAACCTCTCCTTTTTTATTATAAACCAATCCTCCTCCGGCTTTATTCACAGGAATTTTAGCTTTCAAGGTTTTCATAATCTCCTTTTCATCAGGATGATAGAGATAGGCTTTTTGAATTTTATTTTGAAAAATTTTAACTATAATTTGCTTGATATCAATACTTTCCAATAAAAACAACTGAAAATCCGTCTCTTTTGAGATTTTATTTGTCAAAAAAAGTGGTTTGTCGTTCACAAAAACTTTATACATTTGTACTATGATTTTTAATAAAGATACAGCCGAAAAAACAGCCGAATTGCTTTTACAAATAAATGCAATTAAATTGAATCCTGAAAATTCTTTTACATGGGCTTCAGGATGGAAATCACCTATATATTGTGATAACCGTCTAATACTTTCATTTCCTGCCATAAGAAATTATGTAAGAGATGAATTTGCAAAACACATTGAGAAACAATTTGGAAAACCAGACGTAATTGCCGGAGTAGCTACCGGAGCTATCGGAATTGGTATGCTCGTTGCTGAAAGCATGGGATTACCATTTGTTTATGTGCGTCCTGAACCTAAAAAACACGGTCGTCAAAATCAGGTGGAAGGTTTTTTACAAAAAGGACAAAATGTAGTTGTCGTAGAAGATTTAATTAGTACAGGAAACAGTAGTTTGCTTGCTGTTGAAGCTTTGCGCGCTGCAGGTGCCAATATTAAAGGTATGGCAGCCATTTTCACTTACGGATTTGACGTAGCCGAAGAAAACTTTAAAAAAGCTAAATTAGACTTATACACTTTAAGTAATTATCAAAATCTTTTGAATTTAGCTGTAGCCAAAAACTACATTACTGAAAAAGAAGAAAGCACCTTAAGAGAATGGAGTGTTACTCCGTCGACCTGGGGACAGTTAGAGACTAAATAAAACAATGAATATGAATTTAGAAAGTCCTAAGGTTAACGTTGAAAAATCGGCTGAAGAATTGTTCGGTTTATTAACCGAAATGAAAAATTTCGAAAAATTAATGCCTGAAAACATTGCTAAGTTTGAAGTAATTGGAGACGATTCTTTTCTTTTTGGCCTAAAAGGAATGCCTGAAATTCAATTAAAAGTAACCGAAAAAACAGCTCCCAACAAAATTGTTTTTGGCGCTGCAAATGATAAGGTTCCTTTTACTCTGATAACAAATATCGAGAGTATTTCTGCCAATTCAAGCGCAGTAAAACTAGATTTTGAAGGAAGTTTCAACCCAATGATGGCTATGATGGTAAAAGGTCCTATTGGAAAATTCATCGAAACATTAGCCAATAATATCCCAAAACTGTGATTTAAGTTTTTTCAAACCCACATATAAAAAACGCCTCAAGTTTGAGGCGTTTTTTTTATATTCTGTATCAACCATTTTTGTTTTCTTAAAAACACAGATTCTTATTAAGAATTATGAATAAAATTGAAAAATCAACAAAAATTTAATACTTACATCCTAATAAAATACAAGATAAATGTTTAAATTTAATACACAAAGTTGCTTTTAACCAATATTACTAATTTAAACAGATTCATCATGAGCTTATTAAAAGACAATATTATTCCCGGAGAACACGGAAAAGTCTTTGGCACTAATGCCAATGAAGAAATGGAGCTGGTTGAAATAAAAAACAAACTCTTAGACCTGGATGGTATTACCGAAGTCCATATTAACAATTCCATTTTCCCTAAAGAATTTACTGTATTTACAAACAAAGTAATCAGTGTAGAAGAAGTTGAAAAATCAGTAAAATCCATTGGCTATCACGCCATTCCTAAAGAGATTATATAAGACTACACTATCAAAAAACAACGTTTCTTTGGAATACTAAAATCCTTTGAGACGTTATTTTTGTTTTAAAACATAACACTTATTTGATTTTATTATCGTAATATTGCAATATAAATATATAGCGATGGGAATTACTAAAACAACCTATTTTACCGACGAACAAAACGAACTGGCCATCCTGACCAAAGCAATGGGACACCCGGCTCGTATAGCCATAATTCAGCATCTAATTAAAGTAAACAGCTGTATTTGCGGAGATATTGTAAACGAATTACCTCTGGCTCAGCCTACTGTTTCCCAACATTTAAAGGAATTAAAAAATGCAGGCTTAATTAAAGGTAATTTTGAAGGAAACGCAATTTGTTATTGTCTTGACGAAAATGGTTTTAACAAAATAAAGCATTTTTTCCAGCACATTAACAGCTATTTAGAAAATCAAAAAAATCAATGTTGTTAATTTTTAAATTACAAAATCATGAAACTATCAGAAATAAAAAACATATTAAGCACATTAGAAAATGTTGCTTTTGTATTGGAAAACGGGAATCCGGTTCCTGAACACTTCCATGTAACCGAAATTGGGTTAATCACCAAAAACTTTATCGACTGCGGTGGAACCATTCGAAATGAAAAAACAATCAATTTCCAATTATGGAATGCTAATGACTTTGAGCATCGCTTAAAACCGAAAAAACTCTTAGACATCATTTCTTTATCTGAAAAAACACTGGGAATTGAAGATTACGAAATTGAAGTAGAATACCAAACTGAAACCATCGGCAAATACGACTTAGATTTTAACGGAGAAAATTTTCTTTTACTCAACAAAAAAACAGCTTGTCTAGCTTCAGATCAATGTGGAGTTCCTAATGCTAAACCAAAAATAAAACTGTCTGAAATAAAAAACCAAACTAACTGTTGCACTCCAGGCGGAAGCTGCTGCTAATTATATTGTTAAAATTTAAACTCAAATAAATCTAGAAAATGACTTCAATACAAACCAGCGTATTTCCAGAAATAGAAAAAGTAATCAACAATTTTAATTTCGAAACTATATCCGAAGAACGTAAACTTGTTTTACAACCTTTAATTGATTTTATCCAAAATAAACACAATAATCAGCAAGAAATCAGACTGAATTTAATTTGCACGCACAATTCCAGAAGAAGTCATTTGTCGCAAGTTTGGGCACAAACTGCGGCAGCTTATTATGACATCAAAAATGTATTTTGCTATTCTGGAGGTACCGAAGCAACAGCACTATTCCCGGTTGCAGCACAGACTTTAGCAAAACAAGGTTTTCAAATCCAAACTATTGCCGAAGGAAACAATCCGATTTACACCATAAAATACTCTGAAAACGCACATCCAATTATAGGATTTTCCAAAACCTTTGATAACGAATTCAACCCAAAATCTGAATTTGCAGCAATTTTAACCTGCTCCAGTGCCGATCAGGGCTGCCCTTTTATTGCGGGTGCCGAAAAACGCATCCCAATAACTTTTGAAGATCCAAAAGCTTTTGACAATACACCTCAACAAGCTGAAAAATACGAAGAAAGAAGTATCCAAATTGGAACAGAACTCTTTTATATTTTCTCACAAATAAAAAAATAAGTATGTCAGCAAACAATTGTACACCGGCAGTAGCCCGAAAAAAATTAAGTTTTCTGGACAGCTATTTAACGCTTTGGATTTTTCTGGCTATGGCTATTGGAGTAGGGATTGGAAATTTTATTCCTTCCAGCGGGAATTTTATTAATTCATTTTCAAACGGAACTACCAATATTCCATTGGCAATTGGACTAATATTAATGATGTATCCGCCATTGGCCAAAGTAAAATACGAACAAATGGGCAAGGTGTTTAAAAACACCAAAGTCCTAAGCGCCTCATTGATTTTAAATTGGATTATTGGCCCTGTCCTGATGTTCTTTTTAGCTTTAACTTTCCTAAATGATTATCCCGAATACATGATTGGAGTAATCCTTATCGGATTAGCAAGATGTATCGCCATGGTTGTAGTATGGAATGACCTTGCCGATGGAAACCGGGAATATGCAGCCGGACTTATAGCGTTAAACAGTATTTTTCAAGTACTTCTATATAGTGTTTACGCTTACATCTTCATCACTATACTTCCTCCTTATTTTGGATACACAGGTTTTGAAGTCAACATCAGCATTGCACAAATAGCAGAAAGTGTAGGCATTTATCTGGGAATTCCATTTGCTTTAGGAATCATCAGTCGCTATACTTTAATTCACCTAAAAGGCGAAGATTGGTTTCAAAACAAATATGTTCCAATTATTTCCCCAATTACATTGATTGCTTTATTATTTACCATTATTATAATGTTCAGCCTAAAAGGAGCTTTGATTGTTCAAATTCCTATGGATGTAATACGAATAGCAATTCCATTAGTAATTTACTTCACCATAATGTTTATTGTTAGTTTTTTTACAGGAAAATATTTTGGTGCCGATTATTCTAAAAGTACCGCAATTGCTTTTACAGCTACCGGAAATAATTTCGAACTAGCTATTGCTGTTGCCATTGGTGTTTTTGGAATCAACAGCGGACAGGCTTTTGCCGGAGTTATAGGTCCATTGGTTGAAGTTCCTGCACTAATAGCTTTGGTCAATCTTGCTTTTTGGTTCCAAAAAAGACATTTCCAACACACTTAAGTAATCTTACTTAAGATTCCATTTATTTCAAATTTAACAAAAGCATCAAAATAAGTATATTTTCAAACTTATTTTGATGCTTTTTCGCATTATAATTTATGCTAACCTCCTTTTTAAGCCGTTTTTTCACCTCAAAAAAACCAAAAAAAGCATTTTTAAAGGCCAAGCTGGTAGAAATTGATTAGAAATTAAAAAAAACAGTCGTCATTTTTTACAGATTTTCCATTTTAACCTTCTCCTTTTCACAATATCTCAATTAACAAGCAAAAACAATAATTAAGTATTAAAATTAAGTATTTATACGTATATTTGCTTCGTAATACTTAATAATGATATTATGATTAAAATAATTGTAGTCGGAAACGGCATGGTGGGGTACAAATTTTGTGAAAAATTCATCTCAAAATCTGGACAAGAAAAATATCAAATTACCGTATTTGGTGAAGAACCAAGACGTGCTTATGACCGTGTTCACTTAAGTGAATACTTTGCAGGAAAAACAGCTGAGGATTTATCAATGTCTACCGCAACTTGGTACGAGGAAAATAATATCATACTAAACACTTCTGAACTAGTAACTGATATTCATAAAGAAAATAAAACAATAACCACTCATTTAGAGCAAACATACTCTTACGATTATTTAGTATTAGCAACAGGATCATCTGCTTTTGTTCCGCCAATCGAAGGAGTTGAAAAAGAAGGAGTTTTTGTTTACAGAACCATCGAAGATCTGGATGCAATTATGGCTCACGCCAAAAAAATAAAACAAAACGGCGCTACTGAAGCTGCTGTTCTTGGTGGAGGGTTATTAGGACTTGAGGCTGCAAAAGCTGTACGTGATTTAGGTCTAAACGCTCATGTAGTTGAATTTGCCCCACGCTTAATGCCAAGACAATTAGACAAAGGAGCCAGTAACATGCTTCGTTCAAAAATTGAAGAATTAGGTATTAAAATCCACTTAAGCAAATCAACACAATATATTGACGGTGACAAAGCTATCACCGGAATGATGTTTGAAGAAGAGGAACTTTTAAAAGTGGACATGCTGGTAATTTCAGCCGGTATCAAGCCTAGGGATGAACTAGGAAGAGGTGCAGGCCTTGAAGTGGGTGTTCGCGGTGGTGTTGTGGTAAACAACAAAATGCAAACTTCTGATCCAAATATCTTTGCTATTGGTGAAGTTGCCTTATACAACCACATGATTTACGGATTAGTAGCTCCTGGTTATGAAATGGCTGATGTTGCTGCTGAGCAAATCATGCAAGGTGAAAAAACCATGAGAGAAAGCATCGACATGTCTACTCAATTAAAATTAATTGGAGTTGAAGTAGCTAGTTTTGGTGATCCGTTTATCGAACATCAAGAAGGAACTCCTATTGTTTACGAAAACAAATTAAACGGAATCTATAAAAGAATCAACATCTCTAAAGACGGAAAAGCTTTATTGGGAGGTATCCTTGTAGGTGATTCCAGTGATTACAATACTTTATTCCAAATTTACAGCAACGGAATGGCGATTCCTAAAAACCCTGAAGACCTAATCTTAGGAGCCAGAGGTGGCGAATCTTCATCAATGGGAAGCGCAATGGACTTGCCTGATACAGCTGTAATATGTTCTTGTGAAAACGTAACTAAAGGAAGCATCTGCTGCTCTATTACTGACGGAACTGCTGAAACTTTTGGTGATGTTGTAAAATTAACCAAAGCAACTTCTGGTTGTGGTGGTTGTAAACCAATGGTTGCCGACTTAGTAAAAGATGCTCAAAAATCATTAGGAAAAGAAGTGAAAGATGTAGTTTGTGAGCACTTTGCTTACAGCAGACAAGAATTATATGATATTATCAAAATCAACAAATTCACAAACCACAATGAAGTTTTAGGAACTATAGGTAAAGGAGACGGTTGCGAAGTTTGTCGTCCTGTTCTTTCTTCTATCTTCTCTAGTATTTATAACGACACTGCCAACAAACACGTTACTTCTCAAGATTCAAACGATAGGTTCTTAGCTAATATCCAACGTAACGGAACTTATTCTGTTGTTCCTAGAATGGCTGGTGGAGAAGTTACTGCCGAGAAATTAATCGCCATTGGTGAAGTAGCTAAAGAATATAACTTATACACTAAAATCACAGGTGCTCAACGTGTGGATTTATTTGGTGCCGAATTAAATGATTTACCTGCTATCTGGAAGAAATTAATTGATCACGGTTTTGAAAGTGGTCATGCTTACGGAAAATCATTAAGAGCTGTAAAAAGTTGCGTAGGTAATGCCTGGTGCCGTTACGGAATGGACGACAGTACCACTTTAGCAATCGAACTGGAAAACCGTTACAGAGGAATTCGTTCTCCGCACAAATTAAAAGGAGGAGTTTCAGCTTGTATCAGAGAATGTGCCGAGGCAAGAGGAAAAGATTTTGGAGTTATTGCTGTTGAAGGTGGATGGAATTTATACATCTGTGGAAATGGTGGAGCCAATCCTAAACACGCAGTTCTTTTAGCTGAGCAAATTGATAAAGAAACTGTTTTCAAATACATGGATCGTTTCTTAATGTACTACATCCGTACAGCTGGTCCACTTGTTCGTACTTCTACCTGGTTAGAAAAACTTGAAGGAGGTATTGATTATTTAAAAAATGTAATTATTAACGATAGCTTAGGAATCAACGCTACTCTTGAAGCTGAAATGCAAGGTTTAGTAGATACTTTCGAATGTGAATGGAAACAAGCTATTGAAGATCCTGAAATGATGAAACGTTTCAAACATTTCACAAACTCAGATGATCGCGATGACAACATTGAATACATTCCTTTAAGAGATCAAAAAATGCCTAAATCCTGGTAATTTATACCTACCACTAGATTAAAACAAACAGCAAATTAATTATAATATTTCCAATCTTGCCTTTCCTTCTTTGAAGAGAAAGGCAAGAAAAAATAAAAATTAAACAACATGGAACACGTACTAGACAAATATAATAGCGTAGCGCTAAACGATGTAAAAGTTTGGTTTAAAGCAGGTAAAACTTCTGACTTTCCTGCTGATGGTGGAAACTGTATTAAATACAAAGACAAACAAATTGCAGTAATCAACTTTGAAAGAAGAGGTGAATGGTATGCCTGCCAAAATGTATGTCCTCATAAATTAGAAATGGTGCTTTCAAGAGGAATGATTGGATCAGCAGAAGACACTCCAAAAATTGCCTGTCCAATCCACAAAAAAACCTTTTCATTAAAAGATGGAAGCAACTTAAATGGTGAAGATTATAAAATTGCAACCTATCCTGTAAAAATTGTTGAAGGCGAAGTATTGATTGGCTTTATAGAATAAATATGTATATTTGAAGTATAAAAAACTCCAAATGACAAATACCGCATTCGAACAAGCAAGCCAATGGATTGATGCTGAAAACGCGCAAGATCCAAATATAGAAATACATGAATCCGTAAGTTTTCCAAAAGAACTATTATATTCGAATAGGATGTATGCAAAACTTATGGATTTTCATCCAAGTGCTTCAGAAGAAGTACAAATAGCAGCCAAAGCACAACACATATGCAGATGGAAAATAGCCCGCGAATCGTACCCAATGGATCGTGTAGGTTATTTAAAATGGCGTGAAGAACTAAAAAAATTCCACGCTAAAACAACCGCCTCAATTTTGGAAAAAGCGGGATACGATGCCGATTTTATTGCCAGAGTTTCATTTTTAATTGAAAAAAAACTACTTAAAAAAGACGAAGAAACTCAACTATTAGAAGATGTAATTTGTTTGGTATTCTTAGAGCACTACCTTGCTCCTTTTGTTGAAAAACACGATACCGAAAAGCTTAAAAACATTATTCTGAAAACCTGGAATAAAATGTCTAAAAAAGGACATCAGGCAGCCTTACAAATTAACTACAGTCCTGAAAATCTACAATTAATAAAAGAGGCTCTAGGATTGTAATTTAACTCCATTATGATAAAAGAGGCCAAAGCGTTTTCTGAAAATCTTAATTTTAGAAAATTAAAGCAAATGTACATTTTTGCTTTAATTACTATTGCTATCACCATTCTTTTGAGTCAGTTACTTATTCAGCATAACATTAGCAGCCAGCTCAATGATTCCCGTTTGATTAACATTTCAGGAAAACAAAGAATGCTGAGCCAAAAACTATCCAAAGAAATCCTTATTTTAAATTCTTCTTTGATAGATTCTAATATTGAAGAAGAAATTTCTAATATCAACAAAACACTTAAACTATGGAAATCTACTCACATAGCTCTTGAAAAAGGAAATGATAGTCTTAATTTCCCTAATGAAAAAAGTGTTGCCCTTTCCGAATTATACAAAGACATTAAGCCCAACATTGACAAAATTGACTTTGCAGTTCGAAACTATTTATCTCACGATAGACAAACTTTTTCTAAAGACAAATATCAAGACGAAATAAAAACAATCCTTGACAATGTCGCCATTTTTTTAACAAAAATGAACCGTATTGTAGGTCAGTACGAACACGAGGCTTCTGAGAAAGTAACCCGTCAACGCAATATTGAATATGGGATTTTGAGCTTTACTCTACTGGTTTTACTTTTAGAGTTCCTATATATTTTTAAACCTACCAATAAAAAAATCGAAATTTTAATATCTAAACTTCTGATTTCGGAAAAAAGAGCCATCAAATTAGCTCATGATACGGAAGCCATAAGTATTGCTAAGGAAAACTCAGTAAAAGAATTAAAATCACTGAATTTTGCAATGGAAAATACTTTGCTGTATTGTCGTATTAGCCCACAGGGAAAAATCATCCATATGGGAGAAAAATTCTCTAAACTATTACAATACAATCCATCATTTGACACTGAAAAAAGTTTTTCAAAAGCAATAACCAAAGTTGTAAACGAACAACAGGAAATTGATCAAATTATAGCCGACAAACAAAGAAGCGGTTGGCAAGGCGAACTCAATACAACTGACAGAAACGGAAATAAACTCTGGTTGGATATGTCGATGATTCCTGTTCGAATCAGAAAAGAAGAATCAGAACTATTAGTAATTTGTTTCAACATCACCATTCGTAAAAATGCCGAACTTGAAGTAGAGCGATTGAATCGTGAAAATATTATTGAAAAAATCAATCAGCAAAAGATTATTTCGAGTAAAATTGTTGAAAATCAGGAAAATGAACAAAACCGTATTGCACGCGAAATTCATGACGGTATTGGTCAAATGCTTACTGGACTAAAATTCAGTTTGGAAAGCATTAATCTGGATGACAAAGAAAAATCGGCTCAAAAAATAGAATATCTTAAAAAACTATCATTAGACATAATTAAAGGTGTACGAACAGCAACCTTTAACCTGATGCCACCAGAATTAAGTGATCATGGAATTGTTTCTTCAATTACCAAACTTACTTTAGAATTGGCTAAGCTGACAGGGAAAAATATTCAATTTTATAACAAAACTGATTTTGACCAAAGATTAGATTCTTTAATCGAAATCAATATTTATCGTCTTACTCAGGAAGCTATTAACAATGCGATTAAATATGCCGATTCCTCGCATATTATTGTACAACTGTCACATAGCAATAAAATACTTAGTATTACAATTGATGACAACGGAAAAGGATTTGATATTTCAACTGTCGAAAAAAGACGAAATAGTGAATCCGGAATGGGACTATTGTTTATGAAAGAACGTGTTCAATACATCAACGGAAGAGTTTTCATTAACTCCATACCTGGTGAAGGAACCCGAATCACTTTTAATATTCCTTTATAAATTTGAAATAAAATACGTAAAAAATACGTATATTGCACGACTTTTAATTAAGTAAGTATTTTTTATATTCTTTTTAAAACTAAGTAAGTTATGAACCAAACGATTCGAGTTGTCCTTGCTGATGATCATTTTTTTGTAAGAGATGGTATTAAATCACTTTTAGAAAGCGAAAAAAACATTGTAGTTGTAGGAGAAGCAACTGATGGACTTGAAGCATTAGAAGTGGTTACAACTACAAATCCGGACTTATTAATTGTAGATATCAGAATGCCTCATCATACCGGTATTGAAGTGGTTGAAAAATTACGCAGTCAAAATAATAATGTAAAAATCATTGTGCTTTCAATGCACGAATCTGAAGAATATGTTTTGAAATCTATCAAAGCAGGTGCTGACGGTTACTTACTAAAAGGTTCCAGTAAAGAAGAATTCTTAAAAGCTCTTCACGCTGTAGCTAATGGAGGAAAATACTTTACAGGAGATATTTCGTCTATCTTAATTAATCAATTGACTAATTCTACAACTTCTCTAGACCCAAAACCGGCTCTTACCGAAGATTTGACTATTACCAAAAGAGAAAAAGAAATCTTAACCTTATTATTATCCGGCAAAGGAAATAAAGAAATTGCTGAGGCTTTAGAGATTAGTAAACGTACTGCCGAAGTACATCGTTTTAATCTGATGAAAAAACTGAAAGTTAAAAATCTGATGGAACTTTCAAACAAAGCTACTGAGTATTCTTTGATATAATAAGCATCAATCTTATATAAATCCTGTTTTCTGGTTTAGACTAGAAAACAGGATTTTTTATTTGTATATAATCCAGACTAAAAAACGTATTACATAATTCTGTTCTATTCCAACTCCAAACTTAACTTTCAAGAATCAATAAAACTTTTAAAACAATAAACCAAAATTTAGAATCAAACAACAGGAAACCGACTATTTATTCACTTTGAATCAAAAATACGTATAAATATACGTATTTTTACTTAATTATTTTTCAAAACCTGCGTTTTCGCAGCTTTTTTCTAGTCTATACTACATAGATTTGCTTAAAAATACAGGTATCATGAAAAACACAAATCCCCTTTCAAAGTCACACAGAATGTTATTTCTAAATACATTGGCTTTTACCGTTTGTTTTGCTTGCTGGACACTTAATGGTGTATTAGTAACTTACTTAGTTGACAAAGGTATTTTCAATTGGAGCGTTGTACAAGTAGGATGGTTACTTGGAATACCAATTTTAACAGGATCGATAATGCGTTTACCCATGGGGATTCTAACAGATAAATTTGGCGGAAAATACGTATTCTCTTTTTTGCTATTGCTATGTTCGATTCCATTATTTTTACTTCCAACAGCACATAGCTTTTTGATGTTTGCTATTTTAAGTTTTTTATTTGGAATGGTAGGAACAGGATTTGCTGTGGGTGTTGGTTATACTTCTATATGGTACCCTAAAGAATGGCAGGGAAGAGCTTTAGGTATTTTCGGAATGGGAAATGCAGGAGCGGCTATCACTACTTTTATTGCTCCTTCTTTATTGAACCAGTTTTCAGCCGACGATCCGGAAAACGGATGGAAAATCCTGCCACTTATCTACGGAGCTGTCTTATTAATAATTGGTCTTATCTTTTTAGTATTTGCCGAAAACAAAAAATTAGAGAAATCTACTAAGACGATTCCTCAAATGTTAGGTACTTTGAAAAACGTTAGGGTATGGCGTTTTGGAACTTACTATTTCTTAGTATTCGGATGCTTTGTAGCTTACTCTCAATGGTTGTTACCCAACTTTATGAATGTATACCAAACCAGCTTAGTTATGGGGGGAATGTTTGCTACAATGTTTAGCTTACCTTCAGGAGTAATTCGTGCCTTTGGCGGATACTTATCAGACAAATACGGAGCCAGAAAAGTAATGTACTGGGTACTGGGTTCATCGGTAATATTAAGCGCTTTGTTAATGGTGCCAAAAATGGAAATCACCACAGCAGGAGCAGGAATCATGGCTAAAAAAGCAGGTACGGTTACCGAAGTTTCAACAACAAATATAAAAGTAGGTGAAACCAATATTCCACTGGAAGCTAAAAAAGAAATCGTATCCGATGGAAGTTCTATTTTCCCTAGCAAAACATCCTGGCAGGAAGTAATTGTAAAAGAAAACCAAGAGGTTGTTAAAAAAGAATTATTAGCTAAAGGAATCACTAAAATCAATTTTGATGCTAATATGTGGGTTTATCTGGTTTTGGTAATCCTGATTGGTATTTCCTGGGGAATTGGAAAAGCAGCCGTTTACAAACACATTCCTGAGTATTTCCCTTCGGAAGTAGGTGTTGTAGGTGGAATGGTAGGACTATTAGGTGGTTTAGGTGGATTCTGCGGACCTATTATCTTTAGCTACTTACTTACTGCTACCGGATTGTGGTCCAGTTCCTGGATATTCATTTTACTATTCTCTATCATCTGTTTGGTTTGGATGCACATCACTATCACGAATATGATGAACAAAAACCAACCGGAATTATCTAAACAAATAGATGTTGTAAAATAATCTTATTATTTCCATCAAATTAAAAAATGCAGCACTCTTAAGCTTAAAGATGCTGCATTTTTTTGCTAACAAGACACTTAACCAATTGTCATTATCATTAACTTAGTAGAACTAAACGTTATGATTATGAAAACCTTATCTCTTTTCATTATCCTGTTAATGATACCATCTTGTGTTTCAAAAAAATATACTAAGATAAAACAGCTGCCTGATGGAATAAAATCAGCAACAGAGGAACTGTATCTGGTAAGTAATAATCAAAAAAAGCTTTTGTATAAAAAGCACATGAATTTTACAAAAAATGGACGAATTAAAAACTCTGTAACAACCGATTCTACAGGGAAGCTTTTACAAACAACCGAAAAAAGATTATGGTTTATTGTAGAATCCTATCCTGACAAAGAAAACTATTATTGCAAAACCAGATGGAAACCTAATCTAAGAGAACGTATCAGTTGCTATACCAGAAAACAATTCAAACAAAACGAAGCTATTTTTTATTATAATCCGGATGGAACAATTAACAAAATTACAGACCACTTCCCTCCTTTTTATAGTCAATACTATCGATACACGAATCAAATGCTCTCTAATATTATTATTAAGGATACAAACGATAACTTAATCGATGAGATTGTAATTAACTGCATCAAAAAAGACGAAAAAGGAAGCTGTTTGCAAGAAAGCAGAATATCAACTAAAACGAACCGGACAGAAGAACTCCTCTTACACCCTAACTACAATTAACCTATAAGATTTGTCTTTATTGAACGCAAAAATCAAATATGAATTTTCAGCTGAGGTCTGGCAACATGCTTCGCCTGGAGGCTGGTATTTTATTTCTTTACCTTCAACTATGGCTTTCGAAATCCGAACAGCACTACAATCAGAAGAAGAAGGCTGGGGAAGATTAAAAGCCGTTGCAAAAACAGGAAACAGCGAATGGAAAACTGCCATTTGGTTTGATACCAAAATGGACACCTATTTACTCCCTTTAAAAGCAGAAATACGTAAAAAAGAAGCCATTACAGTCGGAAAAACAATTCAGATAACACTTTGGTTCTAATTTTTTAAATAATAGAACAAATAGTTCGTTTACTTTCAATTTTATTTTTTTTTAATATTACCCTCTGGTTCAAAACTAAAAATTGTAATTTTAATTAAGATTTTAACAATGCTGAAAGCAAATCGTTTTTTAAAATTTGTTTTTAACTAAATTATTCCAAAATGGAAACCCCAAATGATCTCATCACTCTTTTACCGCCTGATTTAATCAAATTTATTTTAGTGGTCCTGTTTTCACTATTAATTGGATTAGAACAGCGAAGACAATTTTTAAATTCAAGTATAGGCAGCCGCTTTGGGACCGATAGAACTTTTACTCTTATTGGTATTTTAGGTTTTATACTTTTCAAATTAGACCCCCACACATTAATTCCTTTCTTAGGTGGCGGCTTGGTTTTAGGACTGTTTCTGGCAGTGTTTTATTTCAATAAAAGTGCACAACAAAAAAAATTCAGCATAACATCCATTGTTGTAGCACTCATTACCTTTTGTCTTGCTCCTTTGATTTACACCCAAGCCGATTGGTTGGTTATTCTAATTGTAGTTTCGGTTTTAATTTTGGTAGAAATCAAAGAAGCTCTTTTTGATTTTTCAAAAAAAATAGATGACAACGAATTCATCACTTTGGCCAAATTTTTAGTCATAGCCGGAGTAATTTTACCATTATTACCTAACACTCCTTTTTCAGATACAATAACTATTTCCCCTTATAAATTTTGGGTGGCTATTGTAGCCGTTTCCGGCATTTCTTATTTTAGTTATTTACTACAAAAATTTGTCTTTCCAAAATCGGGAATTTTACTTACCGGAATTCTGGGGGGATTGTACAGCAGTACAGCAACAACTTTTATTTTGGCCAAAAAAAGTAAAGAATCGGATAGAGATTTCAAAATAACCGCTGCCATTATTCTGGCTACAACAATGATGTTCATCCGGATTTTCATCCTTGCCTATTTATTTAACAAATCAATTGCCCTGCAACTGGCCCCTACCCTGAGTATTCTTGCTATTATTTCTGCTTCGATTGCTCTATACTTTATTTGGGCTGATTCTAATCAACTCAACAAACTGTCGCAACAATCGGAAATTAACTCCTTGTCCAATCCTCTTGAATTTAAAACCTCTTTGGTATTTGGAATTCTATTTATTGTTTTTGCATTTTTAACTGGTTTTATCAATACACAATACGGAACATCAGGAATTCAAATTCTATCCTTTGCTGTAGGAGTAACCGATATTGATCCTTTTATTATCAATATTTTTCAAAGCAAATGGAGCATTAATGAAGGAATTTTAGCCACTGCTGTTATCAATGCCGTAACAAGCAATAATCTGTTAAAAATGATATACGCTATGAGTCTTTCTAAAAAAAGTATTAATAAACCAATTCTTTTTAGCTTTAGTATACTTATAATTACCGGTTTAGTAGTCTCTTTTCTATTTTAAGATCAGAAAATATAGAAAAAACACAAGCGCAAACTTTTCTTATTACATCTAAAATATTTTACTATATTTGAATCCTTAGTAAGATTTTTATGTATAATACTTTGTAAATAATACAAACAAAACCTTCTAAAATATAATGGAGACCAGATACCATTAAAACGGGGCGAAAACGAAAAGCCATATGAGTAGTACTAATAAATAAAAAATTAATGGAAGCACAAAAGGTAGATATGTTTATCATGACAAATGCTAAATTTTTCGAAAGTCATCACCTTAATTCAATCAGAGACAGACTAATTAATTTAGACGATTCTAAATGGCCTTTAATATCAACACTTCAGTTAAAAGATCCAACTACTAGTTTAATTGTTTCTATTTTAGCTGGTTCTCTTGGTATAGATCGCTTTATTATTGGAGATACAGGTCTTGGAGTTGGAAAATTATTAACCTGTGGTGGTTTTGGAATTTGGGCAATCATTGATTGGTTTATGATACAAGGTGCTACAAGAGAAAAAAACATGCAAAAATTGCAACAATTTCTGTATTAATGAAATTAAGCAGAAATAAATTATATTCTATAATTTTTATAAGCTGTTTAACAGGGTATATTTGGTTGTATTATGTATCAACACAAAACAGGACTAACAATCCATCAATTGAAGCTTGTTTTATAAAACACTCTTTAAATATACCCTGCCCTTCTTGTGGAGCAACACGCTCGATACTTTCTTTAATCAAAGGTAATTTTACTGAAGCTTTTTTCATCAATCCATTAGGTTATATCATACTAACAATTATGATCTTAGCTCCAATATGGATCATTTACGATGTAAACTCAAATAGAAGTACTTTCTTTAAATTCTATCAAAATACAGAGTCTTTTTTAAGAAAACCAAAATATGCAATACCACTAATTTTTATAGTAATTATTAACTGGATTTGGAATATCACTAAAGAACTATGACACAAACATCTACATTTAGTTATACGCCCGGAGAACACGAGGCTGAAAAAGCATCAAATAGTTATTTAATGTCATTAATAGCTCTTATTGCTGGTTTGCCCTTACCTATTATCAATCTTATTGCAACATTAATTTTTTATATCGGAAATCGCAAAGGAACTTATTTTGTTCGATGGCATTGTACACAGGCGTTACTCTCACAATTCTCAATGCTATTCATTAATAGTTTTGGTTTTTGGTGGACAATTTCCATTATTTTTACAGATGAAACCATTACAAGTAAATACATTGCATATCTAATTACTGCCTTCATCTTTAATTTAACCGAATTTATTGCAACAATCTACACTGCGATTCAAACTAGAAAAGGAATCCATGTTGAATGGTGGTTTTATGGTAGTCTGACCAATTTAATTTGCAAATCAAAACAATGAAAAAACTCATAATACAAAGTTTTACCGGAGTGCTGTTATTTTTCTTAACCTGGTTTGCCTTAGCCCAAATTAATTGGGTTTCAATTTTTAATACCGATAAAGCTACCGACAAAACAGAAGAAAAATTAGGAACTCTTTTTTGGGATATCATCAAAAAAACAGAGAAAGAAAACAAAACGTCATCTGTAACTGCTACAGTGGATACAATTGTAAACAAAATATGTGTAGCCAATGCAATTGACCGAAAATCAATCAAAGTTCATATCATTGAAAAAAATGAAATCAACGCTTTTGCTTTGCCTAACGGACATTTAGTTATTTATAGTGCTCTACTGGCAAATTCGGACAACCCTGAAGAACTTAGTGGCGTAATTTGTCACGAAATTGCACATATAGAACTTAATCATGTTTTTAAAAAATTAATTAAAGAGGTAGGGATTTCGGTTTTAATTTCAACATCTACTGGAAATAGAAATACCGAAGTAATTCAGGAAACACTAAAAACACTATCCTCTACTGCTTTTGACAGAGGATTAGAAAAAGAAGCCGATATTAAAGCTGTGGATTATCTGGTCAACACAAAAATAAATCCCGAAGCTTTTGCCAATTTTCTCTATAAACTATCTGATTCCGAGAAGAAAACAGCAAAATACCTGACATGGATAAGCACACATCCGGAATCAAAAGAAAGATCTAAATATATAGTTGAGTATTGTAAAAAAAAGAATGCCAATTACAAGAAAATTCTAAACACAAAAAACTGGAACAAAATGCAAGAGGATTTAAAGATTGCAACTCAAAATTGATTTTGTAATTTTTATGCCAAATAAAAAAGAGACCACCCTTTTGAGACAATCTCTCTATTTTATTGATAATTGGATTGTCATCTTTTTCATTTTAATATTTTTCTTACCAACCAATACAACTTTTCAATATCTTTGAAAGAAAAGCAATTAAATTATTTTGCATTATAAACAAAAGAGTAAATAACAAAAAGAAAAATTATGGGATTATTTTCAGCTTTACTTGGAAACGCAGGAACAGTGAGCCAGGAAGATTTGCAAAAAGATTATGGCAAATTATTAATAAACGGAGAAGAAATAGAATTGGGTTTCAAACTCATCAGAGATGTATTTATTTTTACTAACAAAAGACTTATTCTGGTTGACAAACAAGGCCTAACCGGAAGTAAAGTGGAATACAAATCCATTTCATACAAAAGCATCAGCCGTTTCAGTATAGAAACTGCGGGCACATTTGATTTGGATGCTGAATTAAAAATTTGGGTTTCCAGCGAACAAGTCCCAAGCATCAGAAAACAATTTAACAAATCAGTTAATGTTTATGATGTACACCAGGTATTAGCAACACATGTATTGAAATAGAAACTTTTGAAAAACAAAAAAGACTGTCAAAGGACAGTCTTTTTTCGTTTATCATTAAAAGCAAATTATCTTGAATAATTTGGAGCTTCTTTAGTAATAGTTACGTTATGAGGATGACTTTCAGAAATCCCGCTTGAAGTCAAACGTACAAAACGTCCTGTTGCTTGCAAAGTAGCGATATCCTGAGCTCCGCAATATCCCATTCCGGCACGCAAACCTCCAATAAATTGCAACATACTTTCGTTTAATTCTCCTTTGTAAGGCACACGACCAACAATTCCTTCCGGAACTAATTTCTTAACATCGTCTTCTACATCCTGGAAATAACGGTCTTTAGAACCTGTTTGCATTGCTTCAACAGATCCCATTCCTCTGTATGATTTGAATTTTCTTCCTTCAAAAATGATAGTTTCTCCCGGAGATTCTTTAGTTCCTGCTAAAAGAGAACCTAACATTACACAGTCAGCACCGGCAGCAATAGCCTTAGGAATATCTCCTGTATAACGAATTCCACCATCGGCAATTACAGGAACTCCAGAACCTTTAATAGCAGCAGCTACTTCTAAAACAGCTGAAAACTGTGGAAAACCAACACCTGCAACTACACGGGTAGTACAGATAGAACCAGGTCCAATACCAACTTTAACTCCGTCAGCACCATTATCAACTAAATATTGAGCTGCTTCCGGTGTAGCTATATTTCCAACAACAACATCTAAATCTGGGAATTGCGCTTTAACCGCTTTTAAAACATCAACCACTCCTTTAGTATGTCCGTGAGCAGTATCAATAATTACAGCATCTACTCCTGCATTTACTAAAGCAGTTGCTCTTTCAACGGCATCAGCAGTAACACCTAGAGCAGCAGCTACACGCAAACGTCCGTATTTATCTTTGTTAGCATTTGGTTTTTGATTTAATTTAGTAATATCTCTAAATGTAATCAAACCTACTAATTTATTGTCTTTGTCTATTACAGGAAGTTTCTCGATTTTATGACCTTGTAAAACTACTTCAGCTTCTGCTAACGAAGTTCCTTCAGCAACAGTTACTAAGTTGTCCTTAGTCATTACCTCAACAATTGGACGCGTACTGTTTTTCTCAAAACGTAAATCACGGTTGGTAACAATTCCTTTTAATGTTTGATTTTCATCAACAACAGGAATACCACCAATACCGTATTCTTTCATAGCTAATTTTGCATCAGCAACAGTAGCTGTAAGTGGCAAAGTAACCGGATCAATGATCATCCCTGACTCAGCACGTTTTACTTTACGTACTTTTGCAGCTTGCTGCTCAATAGTCATGTTTTTATGTAAAACACCTATTCCTCCTTCTTGCGCCATAGCAATAGCCATAGAACTTTCAGTTACTGTATCCATAGCAGCAGATACAATAGGAACGTTAAGTGTTATGTTTCTTGAGAATTTTGTTTTGATACTCACTTCGCGAGGAAGCACTTGTGAGTAATTTGGAACTAATAATACATCATCGTAAGTTAAACCTTCTCCGATAATCTTTGAATTGTGTGCTATCATGTTGCAATTTCTAGTTGAATTGCGTGCAAATATAGCAAATTATTTTGATTTATTAAATTTGAATTTTAATTTAATTCAGGAGCAAATTCAAATCTTTTATTAGTATTATTAGTGCTATAAAAAACAGTTACAACTTTCTTACTATTTATTTGGTGGTTCATTACTGTCTTTGAAAATAAAATTAAATCCAAATTGAACAGAAAGACTATTGGCTTTAGACAGATCGCGATATCCTAATAAATTATCCCCCATAAAATACATATTGAATGCCCCTAACCTAGCCGATAATCCCAAGCCTATATTAGTATAGGAATACGAATCCAAAGTATATGTTGCCTTCAATTGTAATTTACCGGAAACATTTCTTTGATAAAACCCAGTTAAAGCGGTAATAGGCAACCTTGGCGTACTCATTATAAAAAGCTGGGCTCCTACCGCATTCTTATAAGGCTTTTCACCAGCCTCACATACACAATCTTCATCTCTGTTTACACCATAAGAATATTGATAAGACGCATTTAGTTTAACAGGACGCCAAGTGGTATATTTATTATACAAAGTATCTCTTTTAACCGACTCATTAAAATCACTATATACACCATCCGGATCATCATTGCCCGAAAAGCCCGGATTAATCCCTTCGTATTTATAATAGCCTTTATAAGTAAAATTTTCCACATCTTTGCTATGTCTCACAAAACCAACATCCAGAATACTGGCTGTAATCTGGGTATTCTTTTTAGGATAATAAGTAAATCCTAAATCAAATCCCAATCCCATATCTCCTCCAAACAAAAGTTGTTTTTTCACATCAGAAGCTACATCACCATCATAATCATCAGCTATATATTTTGAAATTCCCGATGTATTTAAAGTCAAATTAGAACGAACAATTTGTTCGTACATAGTAGTATTAGAAGGTCTTGTAAGTATATAACCCGAATTTTGAGTTGAAGTTGCATTAAATCCACTAAAATAGATTTTTCCTCTGGCACCAACTATTAAATTATCGGAAACATTTTTATGATAACCTACATGCAATACCGAAAGTACTTCGGCTTTCATACTCAAATCGGATAAATCAAATGCTTTTCCAATATAATTTTGATTCCCATCCAAAGCCAAAATAGCAGGATCCTTTGGCATATAACTCCAGAAATCAAATTCCTGATACAAACCAAAAGACAAATAACCTTTGTTTTCGAGCCAATCTCCTAATTTTATACCACCGTTAAATAATTCTATTTGTTCATTAATTGCCGCATGATCATTTCTTGTAGTCGAATAAACCACTTTTCGTAATTTCTCATTAAAATCGACTCCGTCATTCGCAAATAAATCATATGCTGAAAAACCACTTGACCCTACTTTAAATGAAAATCCGGAAAGCATGGGAACTCCAAAATAATATTTATACTTAAAATCCGCTCCGGGATTCAACATCATTGATTGTGGAACTGAAGTTAAATTATACAAAACCTGTTTATTCTGAGAAAAACAAGTAACCACAATGAGTAACATTAAAAATAAAAAACTTTTCCTCATTGTATTTCCGTATAAACCGTTGCACTGGAACGCAAAACAATGCTTCCTGTACTGTTTGCATTTAAAGTTGGACCTGGCTCCATCGCTATTAAAAAACGCATTTTTCTGGCTCTTTTGAGTAATTCCAATCTCATATTTTCAAAAATTTCAGTTCTTGTAATAGTATTAGTTGTACCTGAATAAGCCGGAACATTAAAATTTATTGTCGTTAATGCGTTACTATTGTCGTCCAGCAAAACAACGTTTAATACATAAGCCCGATTAATTGTATTATTTATTTCAAAATAAAAGTCAACTTTTTGTAAATAACTATTGAGATATTTATCCCTAAAAACATCAAATTCCTGTTCATCGTAAGCCCATTGGTATTCTAAACCTGTACTGCTGACAAAAGCGGTTGCAGGAACATTAAAATAACTAAAATTTGCTTCAAAAACAGGTGTCAATTTTAAATCATTTACCTGATCAAAATTCAAGTCACTCGTACAGGAAAAACTTCCTCCTGTAAGCAGCAGCAAACAAACAATTTTATATAAATAATACTTTTTCATCTTTTTTTAGGTCAATCTTTCAACTTTAAAAACGTTATTCTAAAAACATTAGTATTCATTTATTCACTAATAAAAGGTATTAAACACTTTAGATGCCTCATTATAGGCACTTTCAAAACTCAAAGGGTTTAAATTCAATTTTTCTTTATTAGCCGTAAAATAAGAAAGTAATTTTTCGGTTGGCATATTCCCTGTTAATTCGTCTTTTGCCATTGGGCAACCTCCAAATCCCTGAATCGCGCCGTCGTATCTTCGGCAACCTGCCTGATGAGCGGCTTCTATTTTTTCAAACCATTTATCGTAAGTGGTATGCAAATGCGCTCCAAACTCAATCTGAGGATATTTAGTAATCAAATTCGAAAACAAATAACGAATCACTTCCGGCGTAGAACTCCCAATGGTATCTGAAAGCGACAATATTTTCACTCCCATTGCCGCCAATTTTTCAGTCCATTCACCTACAATATCCACATTCCATGGATCTCCGTAAGGATTCCCAAAACCCATAGACAAATAAGCCACTACTTCTTTATTTTTTTTATCAGCAATTTCCAAAATTTCCTGTAAACTGATAATCGACTCGGCTATGGTTTTATGTGTATTCCGCATTTGGAAATTTTCAGAAATCGAAAAAGGAAAACCTAAATAGTGAATGGGTTCAAATTGAGCAGCCTGCTCAGCTCCCTGAGTATTAGCAATAATGGCTAATAACTTAGATGTAGTTTTGGATAAATCCAGTCGGTCTAAAACAGCAGCTGTATCCTGCATTTGCGGAACCGCTCTGGGCGAGACAAAACTCCCAAAATCGATGGTGTCAAATCCTACCCTCAATAAAGATTGAATGTACGTCACCTTTCTTTCCGTAGGAATAAAAGTTTTAATGCCTTGCATGGCATCGCGCGGACATTCGATAATTTTTATTGGCTCCATAGGTTTCAAAGATACTAAAACTTGCAAAGTGGCAAAATTTAGAACCAACAAAAAAGCGTAACTCTGTTGAAGAATTACGCTTTTATAATTTATTGTGTAAAAATTCACAAAGCAATGCAAAAACAAACAAGTTAAGACTATAAAAGTCTGCTTTTATCTGCAAAATCACGTGCTATTTTAAACAAAAAACTTAGCGAATCTTAGTGCTTTCATAGCGAATCTTTGCGTTATAATTTACAAACGACTTAAAATCTTTTGATTGATAGCTTTTACCAACGCCGGACCTTCGTAAATAAAACCGGTGTACAACTGAACTAAACTAGCTCCGGCTTCTAATTTTTCAATAGCGTCATCCGCCGTATGAATTCCACCTACTCCAATAATTGGGAAAGCCTTATTGCTTTTTTGTGAAAGAAAACGAATCACCTCAGTAGAACGTTTAGTCAATGGTTTTCCGGATAATCCGCCCATTTCAGTTTTATTTGCCGATTGTAAACCTTCGCGGGAAATCGTAGTATTAGTAGCAATAACACCTGCAATCTTTGTTTCTTTTACAATATCAATAATATCTAACAATTGCTCATCCGTCAAATCGGGAGCTATTTTAAGTAAGATTGGTTTTTGTTTTGGCTTAGCCAAATTTTTATTTTGTAAAGTTTGCAACAACTGCGTCAATGGCTCTTTGTCCTGAAGTTCACGAAGATTAGGCGTATTAGGCGAACTCACATTCACCACAAAATAATCCACGTAATCGTATAAAGCATCAAAACAGATTTCGTAATCCGAAGTAGCTTCTTCGTTAGGAGTTACTTTATTTTTTCCAATGTTTCCTCCAATTAAAACTCCGGGATTCGTTTTCAATCTTTCAACTGCTTCCAGAACGCCACCATTATTAAAACCCATTCGGTTAATAATTGCCGAATCTTCTTTTAAACGAAATAAACGTTTTTTAGGATTTCCTTCCTGTCCTTTTGGTGTTAAAGTTCCAATTTCAATAAAACCAAAACCAAAATTAGACAACTCCTTGTACAATTTGGCATCCTTATCAAAACCGGCAGCAAGACCTACGGGATTTTTAAATTTCAATCCAAAAACTTCTGTTTCTAATCTTTTATCATCTACCAAATAAAGCGATTTATAAATGGCTGAAAAACCTGGAATTTTAGAAGTAATACGAACTAACGAAAACGTAAAATGATGTATTTTTTCAGGATCAAAACAAAAAAATAGCGGTCGGATAAGCTGTTTATACATAGGATTTTAATTTGTGTGCAAAAATAGAATTATCTAAGCGAATAAGAAATAAATACTTTCATTTTTTAGATTTACGTTTTCGATGCCTGTTATTTCAAAAAGTTTTAACTAAAGTTTCAGGCTTTAGCCACAGTATTAAAACAAACTTTCCTTATTTTTAAATAAAAAACCAATTATGAATTTGAACATCAATAAAAACTGGCATCAACAACATTATGACAGCCGGGGATTTGGAAGCCGCGTAGCCGATTCAGTCGCTAAAGGAATGGGATCCTGGAGTTTTATAATCCTTCAAACTGTTTTTGTAATCGTTTGGATGGGATTAAATCTTGTGGCTTACGTCAAACACTGGGATGCTTATCCTTTTATTTTACTCAATCTGTTATTTTCTACCCAGGCCGCTTATGCAGCTCCTATTATCATGATGTCACAAAATCGTCAAAACGAAAGAGACCGTATTCAAGCCCAGGAAGATTATATTACCAATAAAGAAGCTAAACTTGAAATTGAAGCCCTAGCTAAAAAGCTCAACGCTATTGACGTGGACAAATTAGACAAAATAATCAAAATGCTGGAAGACATGAAATAAAGCATCTTGCGCCATGCCCTAAATTAATCCTATCTTTGGACTCCAATAAAAAATCATTTTATGCAAAATATTATTGATCGTTTCATCAGTTATGTAACTGTTGATACGGAATCCAATCCTAATTCAGAAACGACTCCAAGCACCGAAAAACAATGGGTTTTAGCCAATAAATTAGTAGAAGAACTAAAATCCATTGGCATGCAGGATGTTTCTATTGATGACAAAGCTTATATCATGGCTACTTTACCAAGCAATGTAGAGCACGAAGTACCTACAATAGGTTTTGTTTCTCATTTTGACACCTCACCTGATTTTTCCGGAGCCAATGTAAAACCACAAATCGTAAGTGATTATAATGGAAAAGATATTGTTTTGAATGCAGAACAAAACATCATTTTATCGCCTGATTACTTTAAAGATTTACTGCAATACAAAGGACAAACCTTAATTACCACTGATGGAACCACGCTCCTTGGAGCCGATGACAAAGCCGGAATTACCGAAATTGTTACCGCTATGGAATTCCTTATCAATAATCCTGAAATCAAACACGGAAAAATCAGAATAGGTTTTACTCCTGACGAAGAAATTGGTCGTGGTGCTCATTTTTTTAATGTGGAAAAATTTGACGCACAATGGGCTTACACTATGGACGGAAGCCAGATAGGCGAATTAGAATATGAAAATTTTAATGCGGCTGGAGCCAAAATTACTTTTAAAGGAAAAAGCGTTCATCCGGGATATGCCAAAGGCAAAATGATTAATTCAATGTTAGTTGCCAATACTTTCATCAGTGAATTACCCGCCGACGAAGTTCCTGAAAGAACGAAAGGCTACCAGGGTTTTTATCATATACACCACTTAACCGGAAGTATCGAAGAAACGGTTCTGGAATTAATTATCAGAGATCACAACCAAAAGAAATTCGAGAAGAGAAAAGAAAAAATTCAAAAAATAGCCCGCAAAATCAACAAGAAATTTGCAAAGCAATTTGGAGAAGATATTATTGTTTTGGAAATCAAAGACCAATATTACAATATGAAGGAAAAAGTACTTCCTGTAAAACATATTGTAGACATTGCCGAAAAGGCGATGAGAGAATTAAACATCAAACCTATTATCAAACCTATTCGCGGCGGAACTGACGGTTCACAATTATCCTACATGGGATTGCCATGTCCAAATATTTTTGCCGGAGGACATAACTTTCATGGCAAATACGAATATGTTCCTGTAGAAAGTATGCAAAAAGCAGTTGAAGTAATTGTAAAAATTGCCGAACTCACAGCCTTACCTAACTTTGGACTGGAAGAACCTAAATCAAAAACTAAAAAAAGAAAATAACACCTAAAAAGCTCCGAAAATGGAGCTTTTTTTACATCTCTTTCCCAGCATAAAAATCTTAACATTATAACTGCAATTTTTATATGAATTTTATGTAAATTTAATACTGCAATACATTTTTAATTTGCAAACCAACACCTCAAAAAATGCTTGTCTTATTTTATAAACTTCCAAATCTTTAAATGTTATGAGCGAAAATCAAGAAGAGATCGAAAAAACCACCCCAAAAGAAACCGAAAAACCAAAAACAATTAGCAGAAGAAGAACTAAAACTTCTGTAGTTTCTGAAACTCCCGAAAATCCAACAGAAGAAGTAACAGAAATCCCGGCTGAAATTGTTTTTGAAGAAACACCGGCTTCTCAAAACGAAACAGAGACAGAAAATCAAACTGCTGAAGAAATTTCGAAACCTAAAAAAGAAAAGAAAAGCAAGACTAAGAAAAAAGATAAAAAGAAAGCTAAAAAAGCTGACGCCAAAGAAAAGGCCAAAAAGAAAAAAGCGAAAGCCAAAAAGGCTAAAAAAGAAAAAGCTAAAAAAGCCAAACTCAAAGCAAAGCTCAAAGAGAAAAAAGCAAAGGCTAAATCCAAAAAAGCAAAATCTAAAAAGAAGAAAAAATAATTCTTTTTTAAACACAAAAAAGTCCCTCCCGATAGCTATCGGGATGGGACTTTTTGTTTAGACTAAAACAATATTCAGTCTTATTTTTTAGCTAGTGAAGCACTCATTTCCATAGAAATTGCAGAACGCTCCATTTTCAATTTTCCGGCCATAGTTTCAATCACTACAGTTGTATCTGCTAATTCAACTACTTTTCCGTGAAGACCACTTTTAGTAATGATTTTATCACCTACTTTTAAACTAGCTTCAAATTCTTTTTCTTGTTTTGCTCTTTTTTGTTGTGGTCTAATCATAAAGAAATAGAGAACTACAAACATTAATAAATAAGGAGCGAATTTCATTAAATCTTGCATAACTTTTTTTTTAAAATTTTATTAGTATTACATTAAACCGCGACCGGCTTTAACCATTTTTTTACTTGTTTCTAATTCTTTAGCTAAATTATCTAAAATTCCATTGATAAAAATACTACTCTTAGGAGTAGAATATTCTTTGGCTAATTCCAGATATTCATTTAAAGTAACTTTTACAGGAATCGATGGAAATTTCAAAAATTCACAAATAGCCATTTTTAAAATAATCGTATCTACCTCAGCAATTCTATCGCTATCCCAGTTAGGTGTTTTATCTACAAATTCTTTTGCTAATTCTGCTTCGTTCAAAACCGTTTTACGGAACAAATCTTTAACAAAATCCTTATCATCAATATCCTTGTACAATTTTGGCACTTTGAAATTATCATTTTCTATAGGCTTCATCGCTTTCAATTGTTTGATAATTTGTGTATTTACCATTGGAATATCATCAATCCAGGTCAGTTTATCGTCTTCTAAGAATTCGTATAATTTCTCGTTAGGAACAATAACTTCAGTAAACAAATCTACAATTAACTGTCGGTCTTCTTCAAAAGAACGTCCCGGATTACTCATGTATTTTTGATAATACGAACTCCCTTTAATAGCCTGCAACAATAAGCTAATGTAATCCTCATGCAAATGCCAGGCATTAATTTTTCTGGTTTCTAAAGCAATACTTAAAGAATTATTTTCGGCAAGAATTTCAAAAATACTGTTCTTAATGAATTTCTCATTAGGATTACGTTCAGCCGCTGTCGCTAAATGTTTCTGACTGGATAAATGTAAAAATTGGGTTTCTTTTTTACATATTTCTAACAAGGAAGAAATCATTGTAAGGTATAAATCCTGAATATTATCGATACTGTAAAAAAGGAATTTTTCCTCCTTTTCTAAGTTATCTGAGCCGTTTTGATGCATTGCATAAATGGTTTGCATAACTTTAACGCGGATGTGTCGTCTATTTACCACCTTGTAAGAACTTTTAAAAAATTAGTTTGCAAAAATAGGGATTTCCTTTTTCAAAATAAAATTAAAACCTCAAAAAGCAGGACAAACACGAGGGGAATTTTCATTAATGAAACGTTAAATCAAACTTAACAGCTTAGAGACGACTAACTATTATTGCTTTTAAAGCCATATCTTTGTTTTTTAAAAAAATTCAGCTTAGTCCGAAAATGAAAGAATTACTCTATTTAAACAAATATTTCATTAAGTATAAATACCATTTTTTACTCGGTATTCTATTCACAATAATTGCACAAATCTTCATGCTCTTCACCCCAAAACTGATTAGCAAATCATTCTCGGCTATAGAAACTTTCTCAAAAGACGCAAAAATTCCTAAATCCGTACTTCAACATGAATTAATTTCAAACATTTTACTGATTATTGCGACGTCTATTATTGCAGGATTTTTAACTTTCTTAATGCGACAAACCCTGATTGTAATGTCTCGTCGTATTGAATTTGATTTAAAAAATGAAGTTTTTAAACAATATGAAAACCTGTCTCAAAATTTCTACAAAAAGAATCGTACCGGAGATTTAATGAATCGTATTAGCGAGGATATATCCAAGGTCAGAATGTATGTAGGACCTGCAGTGATGTACACCATCAATACCTTCATTCGTTTTGCCATTGTTATACTTTACATGTACAAAGTTTCTCCATTGTTGACTTTGTACACACTATTGCCACTCCCACTTTTATCCTACGCTATTTTTAGACTGAGTACCGAAATCAATAAACGGAGTACTCGTTTCCAACAATATTTATCCAAAGTATCCAGTTTTACCCAGGAAATATTTTCCGGTGTACGCGTTATAAAAGCCTACTCATTAGAAAATCAACATCAGGACAATATGCACGCGCTTGCTCTGGAAAGCAAAAGCAAAAGCATGGATTTAGCCAGAGTACAATCGCTATTTGGTCCTTTAATGCTGGCCTTAATTGGAATCAGTAACTTAGTTGTGGTTTATGTTGGAGGGTTAATGTACATCAACGGAACATTAAAAAGCATCGGAACTATTGCCGAATTTATTTTGTACATCAACATGCTTACTTGGCCTGTAGCTTCCTTGGGATGGGTTTCCTCAATGGTTCAGGAAGCCGAGGCTTCTCAAAAAAGAATCAACGAGTTTCTAAAAATAGAACCGGAAATAAAGAACAACAATCCTGAAAAATCTAAAATAGAAGGAACAATTACTTTCGAAAACGTAAGCTTTACTTACGAAGACACCAATATTACCGCTCTTCAAAACATTTCATTCACAATACATAAAGGTGAAACACTGGCTATTTTAGGAAAAACAGGTTCCGGAAAATCGACCATTTTATCGTTAATTTCCCGAATGTATGATGTAACTGATGGGGCTATAAAAATTGACCAACAAGAAATCAGCCGACTGAACTTATTCGATTTAAGAAACAGCATTGGAATTGTGCCTCAGGATGCTTTTTTATTTTCAGATACAATAAAAAATAATATCAAATTCGGAAAAGAAGACGCCAGCATCGAAGAAGTTATTACAGCTGCGAAAAACGCTGTAGTTCATGAAAATATTTTAGGTTTTAACAAACAATACGACACTGTTTTAGGAGAAAGGGGTATCACACTTTCCGGCGGACAAAAACAACGTGTTTCTATTGCCAGAGCCATCATCAAGAACCCTCCTATTTTACTTTTTGACGACTGTTTATCAGCAGTTGATACTGAAACAGAGGAAGCTATTTTGAACAACCTAAATGCTATTTGCAAAGAAAAAACAACAATTATTGTAAGCCATCGGGTATCCTCAGCAAAAAATGCCGACAAAATTATTATTCTCGAAGATGGCAAAATTATTCAACAAGGTTCTCATAACCAGCTAATAAATCAGGAAGGCTATTATGCATCGCTCTATTTAAAACAACTTTCTGAAAAAGAATTACTTTAAATCTTGCTTAATAAATATATTTTTATCATTTTTGGTTTCCAATTAACAACCATATTATTGTACAGAACGGATTATGAGAGAAAATGACATGTTAGAAAAAGAAGAAATCTTTTCTAAAGTTTTACGTGCAGGAAGAAGAACTTATTTCTTCGATGTGAGAGCTACTAAAGCTGATGATTACTATATTACCATTACTGAAAGTAAAAAATTCACCGAAGAAGACGGTTCGTTTCATTTCAAAAAACACAAAATATATTTGTACAAAGAGGACTTCGCTGCATTCACAGAAATCCTTGGAGAAATGACTTCTTATGTTTTAAACCACAAAGGAGAAGAAGTAATTTCAGAAAGACACCAAAAAGATTTTAAAAAAGAATATGCAACGGAACGAGTTAGCACTGAAGATTCTGTTTCAAGCATTTCTAATTTCACCGATATTGATTTTGATGATATTTAACAAGCATCAAACCATTAAGATTAAACATTTAAAAGTCCAAAAATCGATTGATTTTTGGACTTTTTATTTATACAAAAATTAAAATAACACAACTTCATAATTTCGTATATTAGTAGTCCTTATTTTCCAATTAAAAACAATATCAATATGAAAATCCCAATTGTATCCGTAAACTGGCTTCAGGAAAATAGTAACAACCCTGAATTAATAATTCTTGACGCCGTTTTAGACAGTCCTCCACATGATTTACAAATCTCCGGAGCACGCACTTTTGATATTAAAAATAATTTCAGCGACACTACAAATCCACTACCGAATACCCTGCCTAAGCCGGAAGCTTTTACAGCCGAAGCAAGAAAACTGGGAATCAGCAAGCACAGCAAAATAGTGGTTTACGACACTAAAGGAATCTACTCGAGCCCAAGAGCCTGGTATTTATTTAAAAGCATGGGACATGAAAATGTCTGGGTGCTCGACGGAGGATTTCCGGCCTGGGAAAAAGCAAACTTTCCAACCGAAAAAGTGGGACCAAAATCATTTAAAGAAGGAGATTTTGAAGCACACTTTCACCCGGAAAAATTTAAAACTAAATTTCAGATTTTAAACAATATAACCTCAAAAGAAGCTGTTGTAATTGATGCACGTTCTGCTGACCGTTTCAATGCCGAAACCGAAGAACCTCGTGAAGGTTTAAGAAGCGGACACATCCCTAATTCCGTAAACCTGCCTTTTTCCAAAGTTTTAAAAGACGGTCACTTTTTATCAAAAGAAGAACTCAAACAAATTTTACCGTATCAGAACGAAAATCTTTATTTTTCCTGCGGTTCGGGAATTACTGCCTGCATCAATTTAATTGCTTACGAATTGGTTTCTAACAGCCAAAAAGCAATCTATGACGGCTCCTGGACTGAGTGGGGACAAGACCACAATTTGCCAATAGAAAAATAGCCGAAAATTTTGTTATCCTATTCGTAAACCGTTTTCAATCCTGAAATCCGGAGACAATAGGATAACATCTCCTTCTTCTCCAACTGCACCCAAAACCAAACATTCACTCATAAACTTTCCTATTTGCTTTTTAGGAAAATTAACTACTGCAACAATTTGGCGGTTTAAAAGCACTTCTTTTGCATATCGTTTTGTGATTTGCGCCGAAGTTTTCCTGATTCCGATTACTTCACCAAAATCGATTGTCAGTTGAAAAGCTGGTTTTCTGGCTTCAGGAAAATCTTTCACCTCTGTTATCGTTCCAACATACATAGCTACTTTTTCAAATTCAGCCCAAGTCAAATTAGTTTCCATAAAAATTACAAATCATTAATTCTTCCAAAAAATAGTTTTTACAATTCAAACAGCACTCAATTTTAGTAACTTTAACCCTTGAAATAATTCTACAAAAATGGCACGTACCCCTTCTAACATGATTGATTTAGGCACTATAGCTCCTGAATTCTATTTGAAAGACACTCAATCCAACAACAGTTTTTCTTTTGCAGATTTAAAAGGCGAAAAAGGAACTTTAGTATTTTTTATCTGCAATCATTGTCCTTTTGTACATCATGTTATTGAAGAAGTAGTCCGTATTGCCAACGATTACAGAGTTCAGGGAATTGGTATCATTGCCATATCAAGTAATGACGTTATCAACTATCCTCAGGATGCTCCTGAATTAATGACTGAATACGGATTTGAAAACAAATTCGAATTCCCTTATTTATATGACGAAACTCAGGAAACAGCCAAAGCCTATGATGCTGCCTGCACACCTGATTTTTATTTGTTTGATAACCAAAACAAATTGGTTTATCGCGGTCAACTCGACGACAGCCGTCCCGGAAATGGAATTCCGCTAAGTGGAAGTGACTTGCGAGGCGCTATTGACGGAATTTTATACAACCGCAGTATCAATCCTAATCAAAAACCAAGTATTGGCTGTAATATCAAGTGGAAAAAATAGTTTGCAGTCCTCAGTTCCGATAGCTATCGGAATCAGTGAGCAGAAGGCAGACATAAAAAAAAGCGATTTTCAAATTAAAAATCGCTTTTTTTATGTGTAATCAAAACTGCAGTCTAAATTCTGCAATCTGAATTCTTAAATATAAAATTACTTAACGTCCATTAATTCAACGTCAAAAATCAAAGTAGCGTTTGGTGGAATAACTCCTCCGGCACCACGAGAACCATATCCTAAGTGTGCAGGAATCACAAAACGAGCTTTATCACCTACTTGTAACAACGCAATTCCTTCGTCCCATCCTTCAATTACATTACCTTGACCTAATGGAAACTCAATAGGTTTTTTACGAGGATACGAACTGTCAAAAACTTTTCCATCAGGTAATTGTCCCGTATAGTGAACAGAAACTGTTTTTCCGTTTTCAGCTTTTTTACCTTCACCTCTTTGGATAAATTGGTAACGCAAACCGCTTTCTGTTTTTTCAAAACCGGCAGCTAATTTCTCCATTGCTTCTTCAGCAGCAGCTTTTTCAGCCTCTAAACGTTTTTTTCTGTTTCCTTCAAAAACTCTGAACGCCTCAACTGCATTCCAGTTTTGAGCTTCTTCACCTACTCTGATAATTTCCAATGTCTCTAAAACATCTCCCTGAGCAACTGCATCTACTACCTCTTGTCCTTCAATTACATGACCAAAAACAGTATGCTTTCCATCTAACCATGAAGTAGGAACGTGAGTAATAAAAAATTGAGAACCATTAGTTCCAGGCCCTGCATTAGCCATAGAAAGTACCCCTGGCTTATCGTGTTTTAAACTTGGATGAAACTCATCGTCAAATTTATACCCAGGATCTCCTGTACCTGATCCTAATGGACATCCACCCTGAATCATAAAATCAGGAATAACTCTGTGAAAAGTTAATCCATCGTAATATTTAACTCCTTGAGGTTTTTTATTATTCTCTAAATTCCCTTCAGCCAAAGCCACAAAGTTACCTACTGTTCCAGGTGTTAAATCATGAGTTAATTTTACTAAAACTGAACCTTTTGCGGTATTGAATTTAGCGTATATTCCGTTTTCCATTTTTAAAAATTTTTATTGAAGTGCAAATTTACAAATTAAATCAGAGAATGAGTCAATCTGTAAATCAGAAAATTTGAAGACGAATTTATTTAAGGAAAAGAAAAATCAATAATAGATATCCAAAAGAATATTAGACTTTGAATTATCAATCAACTTTTGAATTCTACTGTAATAAACTTGATTAACCATTGGACAACCTAAGCTATTACAGATATAAGCATTCTGTTCTTCGTAAGGTACTTTATCATATTGATGCAAAACAATATTTCGTGAAAAAGCATTACTGTTTGTCGATTCCAAACCATGTAATTTATAGGCTTTCCCAAATTCACCAAAATAACTTTTACCGATATAATACTTCCCCAATGAAGTACAATACGAGTTATTTTCATTACTAAATTTTAAATCACTAAACATTCCCGATCCAAGACCATGCGCTACCAAACCCTGATCGATAATCTTATCATGAATTAAGTCATAAACAAAAAAGCGATTTTTACCGGACATTATTTTCATATCCAGCAAAAAAACGATTTCATTATTAAATTTTGGATTTGATTTCAACATCGACTTAATTGCAACTATTTGTTCTGAAATTCTTTCTTCTTTAGTTACGATTTCTAATCGACTTTCATTTTGAATCTTTCGTATACTTTTAGGACTTATTCCAAAACCACAAAGTACTCCTATTGCAAATACACCTAATATTACATTTCTCATCAGCAGGTTAAAATTCTATGTCGTAAAAGATAAATTATTAATTAAATCTTACGTTAACACATTTATAATACATTTTGGGACGCCCAAAAATATAACTTTTTTAAATTCAAAATACACATAAAAAAACTTTAACATATTAATATTCAAAAAATTAATATTCAAAAAAGCTTTAATCCACATCAATTCATATGCTCCTGAAAAAACTTTGTACCTTTGCCCCATTCAAAAACCTAGATATAGAATCATGCGAATTGACATTATTACTGTTTTACCGGAATTACTACGCAGTCCATTTGAGGCTTCGATTATGAAACGCGCCATTGACAAAGGTCTCGTAGAAGTTCACATTCATAATTTAAGAGATTACACTACAAACAGACAAAAAAGTGTAGACGATTATCCTTATGGTGGCGGAGCAGGAATGGTCATGACAGTACAGCCTATTGACGACTGCATTACACATTTAAAAAGTCAACGAGAGTACGACGAAGTTATCTACATGTCGCCGGACGGAGAAACCTTGAATCAAAAAATGGCTAATACGATGTCAATGTATGAGAATATCATCATTTTGTGCGGACATTATAAAGGCGTGGATCAAAGAGTGCGCGATCATTTTATTACCAAAGAAATTTCCATTGGAGATTACGTTTTAAGCGGAGGAGAATTAGGCGCTTTGGTATTATCTGATACTTTAATCCGATTGATTCCGGGAGTTTTGAGTGACGAAACCTCAGCATTAACAGATAGTTTTCAGGACAATTTATTATCAGGACCTATCTACACACGACCTGCAGATTATAAAGGATGGAAAGTCCCTGAAGTTTTATTAAGTGGACATTCGTCCAAAATTGATAAATGGCGTGAAGACATGGCGTATGAACATACTAAAAACAGAAGACCGGATTTACTTGAAGAGTAGTTTGCAGTATTCAGTTTTTAGTGATCAGTCTTATAAAAAAGGAAAATTACGTAATGATTCATTTCTATTTTTAGACAACCTAACTAACTGAACACTAAAAACTGATCACTGAATACTTAAAATAAAATTTGTAATTTAAAACAAAAGTTGTAATTTCGCGCCCACATTTAATTAACCTCTGGCGATACCCGTGAATGTTGATTAGATTTTTAAACCAAAATGAGCATTTAAAATGGCAAATTTAGTAGATTTCGTTAATAGCGAATTTGTAACAAAAAAAGATTTTCCTGATTTCGGAGCTGGAGATACTATCACAGTTTACTACGAAATTAAAGAGGGTGAAAAAACAAGAACTCAGTTCTTCAAAGGAGTTGTAATCCAAAGAAGAGGTACTGGAAGTACTGAAACTTTTACAATCCGTAAAATGTCAGGTTCAGTAGGTGTTGAGCGTATCTTCCCTATTAACTTACCAGCTTTACAAAAAATTGAAATCAATAAGAAAGGTGCTGTACGTAGAGCAAGAATCTTCTACTTCAGAGAACTTACTGGTAAAAAAGCAAAAATCAAAGACAAAAGAAGATAATTTAGTATCTCTTTATCATAAAAGTCCCGACAATATCGGGACTTTTTTTTTAGCCTTTAGTCAAAAAAAGAACAACTAAGTTCAAAAAAAGGATACTTATTCTTTAAAAAAATAACATTTTAAAGTCTTGTAGTTAGTTATTCCAGAATTCGCTTATTTCTATAACAAACCAGACTGTATTTTAGTCTGATTTACATATCTTTGCACCGCTTTATTCAAAGCAAACAATACATTTCACATTCTTCGCGGAAGAATTACGATTATAAAATAAAAAAAATGACACAAAAATCAAAGATTGTTTACACATTAACTGACGAAGCACCTTTGTTAGCTACTTATTCGTTTTTACCTATTGTTGAAGCTTTTACAGCTACTGCAGGAATCGAAATTGAAACAGAAGATATCTCTGTTGCTGCTCGTATCCTTGCTAATTTCCCTGAGTTTTTAACTGAGGAGCAAAGAGTAAAAGATTCTTTGGCTGAATTAGGAAAATTAGCTACTGCTCCAGAAGCAAACATCATCAAATTACCAAACGTTTCTGCATCTGTTCCTCAATTAAAAGGAGCTATCGCTGAATTGCAGGCTCATGGATATGCAGTTCCTAACTACCCTGAAGCTCCACAAAATGATGCTGAAACTGCAATCAAAGCCAAATATGCTAAAATATTAGGGTCGGCTGTAAACCCGGTTTTACGTGAAGGAAACTCTGACCGTAGAGCTCCTAAAGCAGTAAAAAATTACGCAAAAGCAAACCCACACTCAATGGGAGCCTGGTCTGCTGATTCTAAAACAGCAGTTGCTTCTATGGAAAGCGGTGATTTTTACGGAAGTGAGCAATCAGTTACTGTAGCTGAAGCAACTGATGTAAAAATCGAATTTGTTGGACAAGATGGAACAACTACTGTTCTTAAAGCAAGTACTCCATTAAAAGCCGGAGAAATTATCGATAGCTCAGTAATGCACTTAAACGCTTTAAAATCTTTTGTTGCTAAAACAATTGCTGAAGCAAAAGCACAAGGAGTATTACTTTCTGTTCACTTGAAAGCTACAATGATGAAGGTTTCTGACCCAATTATCTTTGGAGCTATCGTTGAAGTATATTTTGCTGATGTATTTGCAAAATATGCTGCATTATTTGCTGAACTTGGAGTAAACACTAAAAATGGTTTAGGTGACGTATATGCAAAAATTGCTGGTAACGCACAAGAAGCTGAAGTAAAAGCTGCTATCGATCAGGCAATTGAAAACGGACCAGCTTTAGCAATGGTTAACTCTGACAAAGGAATTACTAACCTTCACGTACCATCAGATGTAATTGTTGATGCTTCTATGCCGGCAATGATCCGTACTTCTGGTCAAATGTGGAACAAAGAAGGAAAACAACAAGATACTATCGCAATTATCCCAGACCGTTCTTACGCTGGTGTATATACTGCTACAATTGATTTCTGTAAAAAACACGGAGCTTTTGATCCAACTACAATGGGAAGTGTTCCTAACGTAGGTTTGATGGCTCAAAAAGCTGAAGAATATGGTTCTCATGACAAAACTTTCCAAATGTCAACTAACGGGGTTGTTCGTGTTGTTGATGTAAACGGAAACGTTTTGATGGAACAAACAGTTGAAGCAAATGATATTTTCAGAATGTGTCAGGCTAAAGACGCTCCAATTCAGGACTGGGTAAAACTAGCTGTAAACAGAGCACGTTTATCTAACACTCCTGCTGTTTTCTGGTTAGACGAAAACAGAGCACACGACAGAGAATTGATCGTAAAAGTTCAAAAATACCTTAAAGATTACGATACAACCGCATTAGATATCCGTATCTTAAACCCAATTGCTGCTACTGAATTTACATTAGACAGAATCATCAAAGGACAAGATACTATTTCTGTAACAGGAAACGTATTACGTGACTACCTTACTGACTTATTCCCAATCTTAGAAGTTGGAACTTCTGCAAAAATGTTATCTATCGTTCCATTAATGAATGGTGGTGGATTATTCGAAACTGGTGCAGGTGGATCAGCTCCTAAACACGTTGAGCAATTTGTAACTGAAGGATATTTACGTTGGGATTCATTAGGAGAGTTTTTAGCTTTAGGTGCTTCATTGGAGCACTTAGGACAAACTTTAAACAATGAAAAAGCAATTGTATTATCTGAAACTTTAGATCAGGCAAACGATGCTTTCTTGAAAAACGATAAATCTCCGGCTAGAAAAGTTGGTCAAATTGACAACCGTGGTTCTCACTTTTACTTAGCTTTATACTGGGCTCAGGCTTTAGCTGCTCAAACTAAAGACGCTGACTTACAAGCTATCTTTGCTCCTATCGCAAAAGAATTGACTGAAAACGAAGCTAAAATTGATGCAGAATTAATTGGTGCGCAAGGAAAACCACAAGAAATTGGTGGTTACTACCAACCAAATCCAGCTTTAGTAAGCAAAGCAATGCGTCCAAGCACAACTTTTAATACTATTTTAGATAAAATCTCTGTATTAACAGCTTAATTTTTTTATCTAAATACATAATCAAAGACAACTCGAAAGGGTTGTCTTTTTTTGTTTTAAACATACGTTTTTTTGACGTCCTTAGCTTCCGCAGTCGAGTGTCAAATGTTTGAAGAATGCGTAAAAAGAAAAGCTGTTTGAGCGTAGCGAGTTCTTTTCTTTTAGCATTCGAAAACTAATTTGACCGACGAGGAAGCCTAAGACTTGATTTTTTTGTTTCTTTTTTGATCAAGCAAAAAAGAAAATTATATTTTTTCTATAAATAAACGAACATTCACTTATAATTTATACTTTTGCTCCGTTATACCAAAACAATGAGAACAAGAGACAGTAATAAAGAAGAAATCGTCAAACAAAAAGCCATCGAATTACTTGTAGAAAAAGGCATCGAAGGCTTCAGCATGAACCGCCTGGCTAAAGAAAGTAAAATATCTGTAGCCACCTTGTACATTTATTATTCAGACAAAGACGATTTGGTTCGGAAAATAGGAATCGAAATTGGTAAAAATTTCTTTGCCGAAATGGCTAAAGATTTTTCACCCAGTATGTCTTTCAAAGAAGGACTGCGCAAACAATGGGAAAACAGAATTCGTTATACACAACAAAATCCCCTTGAAGTAAGATGCTGGGAACTACTCACACACTCCAGTTATAGCGAATCTATTTTAGAACAAAGCCTGTTAGATTTTAAAATTACTATGGGTACTTTTTTCAAAAACGCAGTGGAAAAAAAAGAATTGGTTCCGGTTTCAAAAGAAGTATTCTGGAGTGTTGCCTATGGTCCGCTATACTCCTTATTGCATTTTGAAAGAGATGGAAAAAACTTTGGAGGAGGTCCTTTCAAACTCAGCCAAAAAACAACCGACGAAGCATTCGAATTAGTCCTTAAAGCATTAACACCGTAAAATTTCAACTCATGGAAACTGATTTTAACAACATATTGATTTTTGGTACGAATATCAAAACCGAAAATGACAAGCAGATTATAAGCAAACTATTAAATACCAATCCCGAAATCGAACAATGGAACATCGATTTAGAAGACATCGATTCGGTATTGCGAATAGAAAGCCAAACTCTAAATGCCACACAAATAATAAAAATAATAACAGAACAGGATTTTAAATGTTCTGAATTAACCGAATAACAAAGATGGAAAACACCACTCAACAAACACCCTCTTTTACTTCCTATCAAAAATTTGCCATTTTCATTTTGGCAATTACTCAATTTAGTGTAATCTTAGATTTTATGGTAATGTCGCCTCTAGGTGATATTTTAATGAAAAGCATGCAAATAAAACCATCTCATTTTGGTTTAGTAGTATCGGCTTATGCCTTTAGTGCCGGTATTTCAGGTTTACTTACGGCAGGTTTTGCCGATAAATTCGACAGAAAAAAATTACTACTATTCTTTTATACCGGATTTATTTTAGGAACCATTCTATGCGGAGTAGTAACCTCTTATCCATTATTAGTAGCAGCCAGAATCATCACCGGATTATTTGGAGGAGTTATCGGCTCCATTTCGATGGCCATTGTAACCGATTTGTTTTCAATGCAGCAACGCGGACGCGTAATGGGATTTATCCAAATGGCTTTTGGCGCAAGCCAAATATTCGGAATTCCCGTTGGTCTTTACATAGCAACCAAATGGGACTGGCATGCACCCTTTTTGGGAGTGGCAGTTATGGCAATAATTATTGCTGTTTTAATCGCATTAAAATTAAAACCACTAACAGAACATCTTGCCATACAAAAGGAAAAATCAGCATTTCAACATTTAATTCACACCATTACTAAACGCGAATACCGCATTGGCTTTGCTGCTACAGCTGTACTATCTGTTGGAGGTTTTATGCTAATGCCTTTTGGTAGTGCTTTTGCCATTAATAATTTAAAGATAACCGAAGAACAGCTTCCTTTTATATTTATGATTGCAGGAATGTCTACTTTAATCATCATGCCTGTTATTGGTAAACTGAGTGACAAAATAGATAAATTCAAAATTTTCGCTGCAGCTTCAATTTGGACTATCATAACTGTAGCTGTTTATACTAATTTAGGTGAAACTCCGTTTTGGTTGGTTGCTATTATTAATATATTAATGATGATGGGAGTCATGAGTCGAATGGTTCCTTCTACAGCCTTAGTAACCTCAATTCCCGCCAAAGAAGACCGTGGCGCTTTTATGAGCATCAATTCTTCCTTACAACAAATTTCAGGCGGGATAGCAGCAGCTTTTGCCGGAACAATTGTAGTTCAAAAAGACAGCTTTAGCCCTTTAGAACATTATAATACTCTGGGTTTTATCATAATTGGAATATCGTTGCTATCAATTCTATTACTCAGTCGTGTAAATAAGCATTTGAAAAAAAATCCGGAACAGAAATCCAATTCTGTTTTAACGGTTTCGGAAGTTTAATCGAAGTAAAAACAGACAGAATATTAAACATAAATTAACAGTTGTTCAGTTGAAAAAACTTTATAATTGGTTGACATTTGCAATTCAAATATCCTAAAATGATTACAAAAAAAATAAATTTTCTTTTTATCGTTTTCTTAATTAGTATAACTGCTTTTGCGCAAGAGAAATTTACCTTGAGTGGAATTATCACCGACGTAAAAAACAATGAAACCCTAATTGGTGTCAACCTTTATTTCCCTGATTTAAAAATGGGAACTACCACTAACGAATATGGTTTTTATTCGATAAGTGTCCCTAAAGGAAATCAGAATTTAATCATCAGTTATTTGGGCTACCAAAACATTGAAAAATCTATTTCGCTGACAAAAAACAGCAAAATGAATTGGGCTCTTACTGAAAATGGTGAAATATTGAACGAAGTAATTGTTAACACTAATCAGGGGCGTACCAATACCCGTACACCTGAAATGAGTGTAAACAAATTATCGATGGCTACTATCAAAAAAATGCCTGTTGTTTTAGGAGAAGTAGATGTGATAAAATCAATTTTATTGTTGCCGGGAGTTACTAATGCCGGCGAAGGCGCCTCAGGATTTAACGTTCGCGGTGGTGGAGCCGATCAAAATTTAATTCTCTTAGACGAAGCTACCATTTACAATTCCTCGCACGTTTTTGGTTTTTTCTCAGTTTTTAACCCCGACGCTATCAAAGATTTAAAATTGTACAAAGGCGGAATCCCTAGCCGTTTTGGAGGAAGAGCCTCATCGGTTTTAGATATTTACCAAAAAGACGGAAACAGTAAAGACTTCCATATGAATGGCGGAATCGGTTTAATATCCAGTCGTCTGCTTGCCGAAGGTCCAATAGTTAAAGACCGCGTATCATTTCTAATTGGCGGCAGGGCTTCTTATGCTCATTTATTCTTAAAATTGTCCGAAGACCAAAAAAACAATACTGCCTATTTCTATGATTTGAATACCAAATTAAATTATAAAATCAACGACCGCAACAATCTTTATTTATCGGGTTATTTTGGTCGTGACGTTTTTGCAATCAACAAAAGTTTCAGTAATACTTATGGAAATTCGACTTTAAATTTACGTTGGAACCATTTATTCTCTGATAAATTATTTTCGAATCTCTCTGTAATTTACAGCGATTATTATTATGGATTAGATTTGGATTTTGTTGGTTTCAATTGGGATTCGGGTATTAAAAACTACAATATCAAATACGATTTCAAACACTACATTTCAGATAATTTTAAATTGAATTACGGAACCAATGCCATCTACTATAATTTCAATCCAGGAACCATCAAACCGTCAAGCCCTGAATCAGGAATTAATCGGGACCAATTAGACAAAAAATATGCTTTTGAACCCTCAGTCTATATAGAAGCCGAAAACAAACTCACTAAAAAACTGTCTGTCAATTACGGTTTACGCTACAGTCTTTTCTATCGTTTAGGAAATTCAACTATAAACTTATACGATAATAACAATCCTGTTTTTTTTAATTCGGATTTCCAGATTTATGAAAAAGCAACTCCAACCGGGACAAAATACTATAACAAAAACCAAATTATTAAAAGCTTTGACAATTTCGAACCCCGTTTTGCTGTTTCTTACCAACTCAATGAAGACCTGGCTATAAAAGCCAGTTACAATCGAATGGTACAATATTTACAACTAATCTCTAACACTGCCTCACCAACTCCTCTTGATGTTTGGATGCCTAGTGACAATTATATCAAACCTCAAATTGCCGATCAGGTTGCTATTGGTTATTTTAAAAACATTCGCAATGGAGACTATTCACTGGAAATTGAAAGTTTTTACAAAAAAATTCAAAACCGCATGGATTATATTGATGGTGCCGATTTGATTGCCAATGAAGCCATCGAACAGGTAGTTCTTAACGGACGCATGCGATCTTATGGTCTGGAATTTTTATTAAAGAAAAACGAAGGCCGTTTCAATGGCTGGGTTTCCTATACCTTGTCAAGATCAGAACAGCAAACTCCAGGCAGAACTTCTGAAGAAACAGGAATTAATTACGGAAAATGGTATAGTTCTGCTTACGACAAAACACATAATTTAGCAATAACCAGTGCTTATCATTTAAACGAAAAATGGGATTTTGGAGCTAATTTCATCCTCCAATCAGGACAGCCGGTGACTTATCCCGATGGCAAATACAACTATTTAGGAGTTGATGTTCCTAGTTATGGCTTGCGTAACAGAAATCGTTTACCTGCCTTTCACCACCTTGATATCTCAGCTACTTTAACCCCTTCCAAAAACAAAGACAGAAATTGGAAAGGCGAATGGGTTTTCAGTATTTATAATTTATACAATCGAAAAAATGCTGCTTCCATGACTTTTAGACAAAATACCGATACCGCTGCTAATGAAGCGATAAAAACATCCATTTTTGGAATAGTTCCAGCAGTGAGTTATAATTTTAAATTCTAATTTTTTTTAAAAAGACACAGCAAAATGAAAAAGATATTATTCTCATTTTTGATACTTTTAATTAGTATTTGTAGTAGTTGCGAAGAAGTTGTTGATTTAAAATTAGACACCGCTGCGCCCCGATTAGTTATTGAAGCAAACATTGTTTGGATTAAAGGCAGCTCCGGAAATGCTCAAAAAATAAAATTAACCACAACAACTGGTTATTACGAACAGGAAATCCCTATTGTAACCGGAGCTAAAGTTACTATAAGTAACAGTGACAACAGAATTTTTAATTTTGCAGAAATACCGAACAGCGGAGAATACGGCTGTACTGATTTTGTTCCTAAAATTGGTGAAACCTATACCTTAACCATAGTTTATAATGGTGAAACTTACACAGGAACCGAAATTTTTCAATCATTGGCTCCTATTACCCGAATAGAGCAAAACAATGAAGGTGGTTTTACAGGAAAAGATATTGAAGTTAAAGCTTATTACAACGATCCTGCAAACGAAAATAATTTTTATCTAAGCAGCTATAAATACTCCAATGAAGCAACGATAAATTATAATGTAGATGACGATAAATTTTTTCAGGGTAACGAATTTTTCAGCCGTTCACAAAAAGACGACTTAAAACCGGGAGATATCATAGAACTGAGCCATATGGGAATTTCACAACGCTATTACAATTATATGAATATTCTAATTGGCATTATAGGGAATAATTCCGGAGGACCGTTCCAAACTCCCCCTGCCACCGTGAGAGGAAATATTAGCAACAGCACCAATCCAAAAAACTATCCTTTAGGTTATTTTGCCTTAGGAGAAACCGATATGCGACGTTATGTAGTTGAATAAATTGATTAACAAAGTAAAAGTCCGAAAACAAAGCAAAAAAACATTCAAAAACAATTAGCTATCTTTGCCATCGGAAATCATTAATTTAAATCTACACTCTTTTGTCATCACATCATATAGTTCGAGACGACCAGGAACCTGCTTTAATAATTGCCAATGGCGCTGCCTGCAATCCCGAATTATTAGGGCAACTACTCGAATGGTCTCCTCTGGTAATTGTGCTGGACTCGGCTATCGAAAGAGTTATGGAACTCGATATTAAAGTTGATGTTTTATTAGGTGATTTTGACCGTGGTTTTGATGTGGATTATTACAAAGAAAAACAATATCCGATAAAAATTGTCCATACTCCTGATCAGGATAAAACCGATTTGGAAAAGGCTTTTGATTACTTATGTGAACAAAATTTTTCGGCAGTCAATGTCGTTTGGGCAACTGGAAAAAGAGCCGATCATACCATTACAAATCTAACAAATATTGTTCGTTACCGGAACAAACTGAAAATCGTCATTCTGGACGACCACTCTAAAGTTTTTTTATTACCCCGAAGATTCGAAAAATGGTACACAGCTAACACACCTATTTCCTTAATTCCAATAGGTCATGTAAGTGGTATTCATTCTGAAAACCTATTCTATCCTTTAAAAGACGACAGCCTCACTATTGGCTACCGTACAGGCAGCAGTAACCATGTTGTTCAGGACGGATTAGTTGTAATTGAACACCTTGAAGGCGATTTATTACTGATGGAATGCATGGATTAGTGAAATTCATAAAATCATTCCAATTTCTTCAATCTGCGTTGCAAAAAAATTAATCCCTAATTCACTAAAAAATAACTATTTGCAAACACTAAACCCATTTTAATTAACTAATTTTGCAGCGAAATTAAAGAAGCTATAATGTCGAAAACAATCACGGAAAAAATCGGTTTACATTCACGAAATCTTCATCGTTCCCGTTATGATTTTAAATTGCTAATCGAAAAATGTTCTGAATTAAAATCTTTTGTTTTCATCAACGAACACCAGATAGAGACTATTGATTTCAGTAATCCGAAAGCTGTAAAAACGCTGAACAAAGCATTATTAACTACTTATTACAACATTCAAAACTGGGATATCCCTAAAAATTACCTTTGTCCTCCCATTCCCGGAAGAGCTGATTACCTTCATTACATTGCCGATTTATTAGCAGCAAGTAACAACGGAATTATCCCAACAGGAATCGAAGTGGAAGGATTAGACATTGGAATAGGAGCAAATTGTATTTATCCAATTATCGGAAATTCGGTTTATGACTGGAGCTTTGTGGGTACTGACATCGACGAATATTCTTTAAAAAATTGTGCTGAAATTATCGGAAACAACCCTCAATTGACAGAAGCCATTAGCTTACAGCAACAATTGGAATCCCGCTATATTTTTAAAAATATCATCACTCCACAGGATCGATTTGCATTCACAATATGCAATCCTCCTTTTCATAAATCAGCTGAAGAAGCCAGCAAAGGCAGTCTTCGAAAAGTGAATAATTTGCAGGACAAAAAAGTTACCAAAGCCGTTTTGAATTTTGGCGGTCAAAATAATGAATTGTGGTGCGAAGGTGGCGAACTGGCTTTCATTACCCAAATGATTTTTGAAAGTGCCAAATACCCTATGCAATGCCTGTGGTTTACTACTTTAGTTTCTAAACAATCCCATCTTAAGAGTCTCTACAAAACCTTAAACAAGGTAAACGCCGCCGATATTAAAACCATAGACATGGCACAAGGTCAAAAAACCAGCCGAATCCTGGCCTGGACTTTTTTAAGTGATTCTCAAAGAAAAAATTGGAAGTTTGAGGTTTAATAATTCACCTATATATAAAACTTTTCTTATTTTAATTATAAAAAAAACTGTATATTAGCACAAACTGGTAAACTATTTTATTGTATAAAAGCAACGTATTTGAGATCGATTTGAACTATTTTATGGTTAATAAATTATTTAGAACACAAAATATGACTAAGTTAAAAACATTAATATTTTTTCTAACAGTAGCTCTTTTTTCATGCAATAAAGAAAAAACAACCTTTCCTACTGATAAAAATAAAACAAAAAATAGTGTTTTAAAAACTATTATTCCAATAAACATAAGCAAATCTACTTCTAATTTAAATGCTACTAACGTAATCGTAGTCGATGATTATACTGTAACTAATGAAATGCTTACAGACAAGACCAGAGATAATTCTTCATACAAAAGAAAAAGCGGTGAAATTTTTTCATTGGACAAAGTATGGTTTACAAACGACACTTTAAAACAAACACTTATATTTGAACTATATACAGACTACCACAGATTATATATTTATCACCTAATCAACAACGATATTCCATCCGACTTGATAAAACAGATAGAATTAAGCGTTTCCAAAAGTAAAATTGACAACATATTTGAAACAGCAACACTTAAACAAAAACAAACTTACTTCAGCGGTTTTATCAATTCAGCTATTAAAATAAATCAAAACTATTTCACATCAAAAAAAGGTTTTAGACTTGGAGACAAAAAAGAAAAAGCGATTAGTATTTATGGTATTCCTGACAAATGTTCAACTATAGAAAATATTGAAAAATGCGAATGGAAATATGAAGGGGATTATGTTGAATCAGAAGAAACTCATCCAAAAGAGAAAACAAATAAACCATTCGCAAAAAACAGTTTTGGTTATTCGGTGATAATGTATTTCCGTAGTAATAATTTAATAGCCATGATAATAAGTAATGACATCCCTTAAAAAAGAAAAATCATCAGTTTTTTTATTCACATCACTCTTTTGGTTAAATTTGTATAAACTCTTTTATTATGAGCGCAATTGAATTAAAAAATTTATTGATTTCTAAAATTGCCGGAATTGATGATGAAGCTTTTTTATCAGCAATAAATACCATTTTAGATACTAAAGCGAAAAATACGGAAAATAACAATCCTGATTTACAAAAAATCATAATACTTACGGAACAACAAAAAAAAGAAATTCAAAATTCTCAAAAGGAATATTCAGAAGGACATTATGTTGACAATGATTCTGTAAATGAAGAAATGGAAAAATGGCTGCGAGAAGAATAGTTTGGACAGTCTCTGCCAAGCTTCAATTAAAAGCTATTTTCGAATATTTTAATTTTAGAAATAAAAGTAAATCTTATTCTCTAAAACTAAACAGACTAATTCAAACTGAATTAAAAATAGTACTTCAACAACCCAACATTGGTAAAAAAACTAATTCAATCAACGTTCGGGGTTTATTAATTGAGAATTATTATATTTTCTATGAAATAAACGAAACTCATATTATAATTCTATCGGTTTGGGACACCAGACAAGATCCTAAACGATTGGATTTTTAGTTTTTCAAAACACCCAATAAAAATTTAAAAATCCTATGAACCTCTTAGCGGAAAAGGTTTGGATGATTATTTTTTTGTTTTGTAGCATTTCAAAAGAGAGCGAAATCGTATCGAACACCTTTTATATTTTATTTCGATTACTTTCTTTTATTTTTCTTTATTTTCTTTTTTATTTCGTTTTATTAAAAAATAAGCTATCTTAGTCATCCTTAATTCGAATCCTATTTTTTAAAATCATGAGAAATACAGTTTTAATTACTCTGCTTTGCTTTAGCTATTCCTTATTAACGGCTCAAAATAAACCTCTTCTAAAACCCCGGATTTTAATCAGTACCGATATTGGCGGAACAGATCCTGACGACAATCAGTCCATGACTCATTTACTGATGAACAGTGATTTATTTCAGTTTGAAGGTCTTATTTCGTCACCTTCTTATGGAGAAGGCAACAAAAAAGAAATACTACGAATGATTGATCTTTATGAAAAGGATTTGCCAAAACTTCGTAAACACAATAAAAACTTAGAAAAACCGAATTATTTACGCTCGATAACCAAACAAGGACGCAAAGGAAATGCTCCCTATCTTGGATATAAAACAGCAACTGAAGGCTCTGACTGGATTATTAAGTGTGCCAAAAAGAAAAGCACCCAACCTTTGTGGATTTTGGGTTGGGGCGGTTTAGAGGATATTGCTCAGGCACTGCATGACGCACCGGAAATTCAAAACAAAATTAAAATTTACTGGATTGGCGGACCTAATAAAAAATGGAGCGCTAATAGTTATGCCTACATCGCAGAGAATTTTCCAAACTTATTTTTTATCGAAGTAAATTCAAGTTATTACGGATTTTTCTCTGACAACAACGAACTGGACAGCGTGAACAGTTCTAATTATTACGACAGCGTAATTAAAGGAGCAGGTCATTTAGGACCGGATTTTAAAAATTACTACAATGGAGAGATCAAAATGGGCGATTCCCCTTCTCTTTTTTATATGATGGATGGAAATCCTGAGAACCCTGAAAGAGAAAGTTGGGGAGGCAGTTTTGAAAAAATAACGTATAGTCCCAGAATGATTTACAATCAACCCACTACCTTAAAAGATACGGTCTCATTTTGTTCTATTGTAGAAATTCATTTACAAGGCCCAAAAACAACAATCCCATCAGATTCAATTTGCTTCCATATGGAAATTCCTTATGGTAAAACAATTCAAAAATGGCCTGGTTATTATTTGGGGAACGGGGATTATGCTATACGGTACATTCCTAAAAAAGCCGAGACTTTACAATATCAATTTACTTCTAAAATAGCCGAAATCAACGGACTGAAAGGAAGTATTGTTGTTACCAATTTATGGCCCGGCAAAAAACACAATGCCGATTATCCTTTAGGAAATAATTGGTACAGCGACAAATCAAATCCGGATTTATACGATGGAAAAATTCAAGGAGGAAAAACGGTTTTAAAATGGAGAAAAGCTATTCTGGATGATTGGGCAAAACGTTGGAAATGGTTAAGATAAAGCTTAAACTTTTAATTTTATAAAATAAAAAACCTATGAATCCTAAAGTAAAGCAATTTTTAAACAAAGCAAAAAAGTGGCAGGATGAAATGACACTTTTGAGAGAAATGGTGTTAGAATGCAATTTAGAGGAAGATTTCAAATGGATGCATCCCTGCTACACACTTGACAATGCTAACATCGTTTTGATTCACGGATTCAAAGAGTATTGTGCTTTATTGTTTTTCAAAGGAGTTTTACTAAAAGACGAAAAAGGAATTCTTATCCAACAAACAGAAAACGTTCAGGACAGACGCCAACTTCGCTTTAAAAGTGTGGAAGAAATTCAAAAACTGGAATCGGTAATTAAAGAGTACATTCTGGAAGCTATAGCAATTGAAAAAGCAGGCTTAAAAGTAGTCCTAAAAACTACCTCTGAATATAAAATGCCTGAAGAATTCCAAATCGTTCTAGAAGAAATGCCCGAATTGAAAACCGCTTTCTACAAACTAACACCAGGTCGTCAAAAAGCTTATTTATTGTATTTTTCTGCTGCTAAACAGGCTAAAACCCGCGAAGCCCGCATCGAAAAATATATTGAAAAAATCCTCACCGGAAAAGGACTGGATGATTAATAAAATAGTAGTCTCGAATGATTTTAAACCGTAATGCAACAGCTTTACGGTTTAAAATTATATCTGTTGGTTTTGGTTTTTTGAGTATAAATTAATTCTTATTCCCAATCCTGAAACCATTAATGTACTCGATAGGTTTTTTACCGTCGTAATACATATTATCTATAAATTCATTCGTCGGCGCCTTATATCCATCGGTTACCGGGATATCCTTACTTTCTAAAAAACCTTCAGCCAGCAATAAATTAGCCGCTTTATTCCATATCTCCGGTTTATAGACTTCCCTAATTTTATAGTCGTACCATTCTGCCGGCTTTGATTCTGCAATTTGTCCCCAACGTCTCATCTGAGTTAAAAACCAAATCCCATCAGAATAATAGGGATAAGTAGCATTGTATCTAAAAAAGACATTAAAATCAGGTAAAGACCGGATATCTCCTTTTTCAAATTCAAATGTTCCCAACATCGAATTATCAATTACTCTTTTCTCACCATCAACATAAGCCGATTTAGATAGTATCCGGGTGGCTTCTTTTCTATTCTCAGGATCATCTAACCATTTTCCTGCTTTAATCAATGCCTTAGTTATAGCAATTGCTGTATTCGGATTCTTTTGAACGAATGCCTTAGTCATTACAAATACTTTTTCAGGATGATTTTTCCAAATATCTTTACTGGCAATAATAGGTACTCCTATTCCCTGATCTACTGCTTGTTGGTTCCAGGGTTCACCTACACAATAGCCGGTAATAACCCCTGATTGAAGAGAACTCGGCATTTGTGGCGGTGCAATCACTGACAATATTACTTGCCCGCTAGTACCCCCGTATCCATTCAAATTATTATAAAAACCGGGATTTATTCCTCCCGCAGCCAACCAATAGCGCAACTGGTAATTATGACCGGAATAAGGAGAAACAATCCCCATTGTAAAAGGATTATTAAACTTCTTATATAAACTAATTGCAGGCAAGAGGGCACTGGCAGGTATTGGATGCACAGGAACTCCGTATTCACGCGGCAAATAAGCTACAATTTTATTCCAAACATCATAAGAAACCGTAATCGCATTTCCATTTAAATCCATAGAAAACGGAGTCACTAATTCTGCCTGTTTTCCACAACCTACTGCAGCAGCTATAGGTTGACCTGCTAACATTTGGGCCCCATCAATTTGGTTATCGACCACCTTATCAAATATATCCCTCCAATTAGCCTGCACTTCTAAGGTTACATTTAAACCCTCATCCTCAAAAAACCCTTTATGTTTGGCTATAGCCAATGGAGCCATATCCGTTAATTTTATAAAACCCAAAGTAACATTGGGTTTTTCTAAATTTAATTTTTTAGTCTTTGGAGGATAGGTCTCCGGATTGATTAAAATTGCATTAGTTTTTTGGGGGCTTTTAAAACTTAAAACAGAGATTGATAATAGTGCAACTAATGATAATCTAAGTATTGTTTTTTTCATATTACAATTTTTGAATTATTACTCAACCAAAATTAAGTATACATACGTAGTTAAAACATGCGAAAAAACAACTTAACTTATGTTTTATATTTATTGGAGATCAACAGGAAATGAGTATATCCCGGACTTTAAGAAAGAACTGCAGTGAAGTGACTCTGTTTTAATAAACTCCTGAAAGTTTTAAGCTTTTCTAAACTTTTTTTTCTTGAATTCCTTTGTACCTTTGTCTTTCAGCAATATAAATACATGAAATTCCAAGTCGTATCGGATTACCAACCTAAAGGAGATCAACCCCAAGCTATTGAAAAATTAGCCCAGGGCATAATTGATGGAGAACAATTTCAAACACTTTTAGGAGTTACTGGTTCAGGAAAAACTTTTACGGTGGCCAATGTCATTCAGGAAGTACAACGTCCTACTCTGGTTTTGGCACACAACAAAACACTAGCAGCTCAATTATACTCGGAATTCAAACAGTTTTTCCCTAATAATGCAGTTGAATATTTTGTTTCCTACTATGATTATTACCAGCCTGAAGCTTTTATTCCTGTAACCGGAGTATACATAGAAAAAGACTTGTCCATCAATGAAGAGTTGGAAAAAATGCGTTTAAGCACCACCTCTTCACTGCTTTCGGGGCGAAGAGATATTATTGTTGTTGCTTCTGTTTCCTGTTTGTATGGTATTGGAAATCCTGTTGAATTTCAAAAAAATGTCATCGCTGTCGAAAGAGAACAGCAAATATCCAGAACCAAATTATTGCATTCTCTCGTACAAAGTTTATATTCCAGAACCGAAGCCGATTTTAATCCCGGAAATTTCAGAATTAAAGGCGACACTGTAGAAGTTTTTCCAAGTTATGCCGATGATGCTTATCGCATTCATTTTTTTGGAGATGAAATTGAAGAAATTGAATCTTTTGATATAAAAACTTCCAAAGTAATTGAACGATTTGATAAACTGACCATTTATCCTGCTAATATGTTTGTGACTTCGCCTGATGTATTACAAAACGCCATCTGGCAAATCCAACAGGATTTAGTCAAACAAGTCGATTATTTTAAAGAAATAGGAAAACATCTTGAAGCAAAAAGATTGGAAGAAAGAACCAATTTCGATTTAGAAATGATTCGGGAATTGGGTTATTGTTCAGGAATTGAAAATTATTCCCGTTATCTGGACGGTCGCGAGGCTGGCACACGTCCTTTCTGTTTATTGGATTATTTCCCAAAAGATTACCTGATGGTTGTTGACGAAAGTCACGTAACTGTTTCTCAGGTACACGCCATGTACGGAGGTGACCGCAGCAGAAAAGAAAACCTGGTAGAATACGGATTTCGTCTTCCCGCTGCTATGGATAACCGTCCGTTGAAATTCGAAGAATTTGAAGCGATGCAAAATCAGGTAATTTATGTTTCAGCTACACCGGCAGATTATGAATTACAGAAAAGCCAAGGAGTCTATGTAGAACAAATTATTCGTCCGACAGGTTTAATTGACCCTGTTATCGAAATTCGTCCGAGTCTGAATCAAATTGACGATTTGATTGAAGAAATTCAGCAACGTTGCGAACTGGATGAACGCGTATTAGTTACAACACTTACCAAAAGGATGGCGGAGGAATTAGCCAAATATTTAGCCAAAGTAAGCATTCGTTGCCGCTACATTCATTCGGATGTGGATACTTTAGAACGAATTGAAATCATGCAGGATTTACGAAAAGGACTTTTTGATGTATTAATTGGAGTGAATTTATTACGTGAAGGATTGGATTTACCAGAAGTTTCGCTGGTTGCAATTCTCGATGCCGACAAAGAAGGTTTTTTACGTTCGCATCGTTCGCTAACGCAAACTATTGGTCGTGCTGCAAGAAACTTAAATGGAAAAGCGATTATGTATGCTGATAAAATTACCGACAGCATGCAGAAAACCATTGACGAAACCAATTACAGAAGAACGAAACAAATCAATTACAACACCGAAAACGGTATTGTTCCTCAGGCACTCAACAAAAAAATTGAAACTGCTTTCACTAAAAATCCTCTGGTTGAATACGAATTAGGACACAGCATACCTAATGCTGCGGAACCCGTAAACGAATATTTATCGAAAGATGAAATTGAAAAACGAATCCGTGAAAAACGCAAATCAATGGAAAAAGCGGCAAAAGAACTTGACTTTATGCAAGCTGCTAAACTACGCGATGAAATAAAAAAACTACAGGAACAACTTACTTAGTCCCTTACTCATCCTGAAAAATATTCAATAAAACATCATCCGAAATTACGGAATTGGGCGAATTTTTCACTTTTTTAAGTAAGACTTTAATCGCTTCGATGTCAAGTCCCATACTTATAGCGATATGAATAATTAATTCAGGGTCTTGCTTATATAAAACACCATCGTTCTGAAAAAAAACAACTAACTTATAAAATTGTTTAATTCTTATCAATTTCATGTTACCTGATAAGCTTGGTAATTCCTGCCCTAAAAGATCAATAAATCCACCTTTCTCAAAATTCAATTCATTAGCAATTAGAAATAAAAAATCATATCCTTTTTTACTCAATTGACCATCAATTGTAGCGTAGGCAATCATCTCTAAAAGCAATTTCTTTTTTTCTTCACAAGTATCCATACGATAAATAATTTTAGCTAAAATATCATTTTTCATGCTAAAAACCCAAAGACTTATCTAAAATTAAACATTTTTATCGAAAAATCACATTTTTTTTCCAACAATAAAAAACTAAAAAAGACAAAAAATCACAAGAAATTGTATTTCGTCGATACAAATACACAAACCGGAAATTCACTTTTTAAAGAATACATTTTTTAGACTATATTTTTTTGTTATATATTCAAAATGAGATTAAAATAATCCGAAAATCAAAAAACTTCATTTGCTGTAAATAATATTCATTTTTAAAGCTTAATTTTATCATAAAACCAGACTATTATGGAATTGATTATTAGAGAATACGAGCTACAATTAAAGCACACTTTCACAATCTCTAGAGAATCAATAGATATTCAACCCTCTTTAATAGTACAATTAAAAAGTGGTGGATTCTCCGGATATGGTGAAGCAACTTCTAATCCTTATTACAACATCACTGTACCTATGATGAAACAGGATTTAGAAGCCATAAGAAGTCTCATAGAGTCGTCTATTGATGAAACTCCTGAAGATTTTTGGGCAAAAATGCATCCTTATTTAAAACACAACATGTTTGCTCTTTGTGCATTGGATATGGCATATACCGATTTATATGCCCGACAACAAGGTAAAAAATTACATGAGCTTTGGGACTATAACATTGAAAGAAATCCATTGACCAATTACACCATTGGAATTGACACCATTGATAAAATGGTTGCAAAAATGAAAGAACTGCCCTGGCCTATCTATAAAATAAAATTAGGAACCAGTAATGATATTGAAATTGTCAAAGCATTACGAGAACATACCAATGCAGTTTTTAGAATTGATGCCAATTGTGGCTGGGATATCGAAGAAACACTCAATAATGCGATAGAATTAAAAAAACTGGGCGTTGAATTTTTGGAACAACCCTTAAAAGCCGATAACTGGAAAGGTCATGAAATTGTTTTCAAACACTCTGTTTTGCCTATTATTGCTGATGAAAGCTGTATTGTAGAGCAAGATGTTGCCAAATGTTACAACCATTTTCACGGCATAAACATTAAGCTGGTAAAATGCGGAGGCTTGACTCCTGCTCGCAGAATGATTCAACAAGCCAAAAAACTGGGACTAAAAACCATGGTAGGCTGTATGACGGAATCTTCGGTTGGAATTTCAGCAATTGCTCATTTATTACCACAATTAGACTATGTGGATATGGATGGCGCCTTACTTTTATCCGAGGACATCGCCAAAGGTGTACAAATTCAAAACGGTAAAATTGGCTATTCTGAATTAAATGGTACTGGCGTTGTTTTAAAATAACATTGAATGATAGTAACTCAATTTCCTGATCGCATCTTAAAAATAGATGGCGAAAAATATTTATACTTTGGCGGGACAGCTTATTTAGGCTTACCGCCAAATAAAAAATTCCAAAAAATACTTCTTAAAAACATTCACCGTTGGGGAACAGCTTACGGAAGTTCCAGAAACGCCAATATCCAACTAACAGCTTATGATAAGGGAGAGCATTTTTTAGCGCAATTGATTCAAGCCGAAGCTGCTGTAACTGTTTCCTCCGGTATGCTGGCAGGACAATTAGTTTTAGACACCTTAAAAACAGAAAACACAGTCTTTTATCATTTTCCCGAAACACATACAGCTATTAAATATGCAGACAGCAATCCTTTTTATATAAACAATAGTATCAATCCACAACTTCTGGATGAAAAAATAGAAAAAATATGCATCTTAACCGATGCCGTTCCTTCAAATACTGTAAAAGCAGTTGATCTTTCAATTTTAGCACAAATTCCTAATCAAAAAGAAATCACCTTAGTTATCGACGAATCACATTCGCTGGGAATTTTAGGCTCTAATGGTTGTGGTATTTTTTCGAATATAAATTACCCCAATATCAAACAAAAAATCATGGTTTCTTCGCTGGGAAAAGCCATGGGATTATCCGGAGGAGTTATTGCCAGTAATGCAGATTTTATTAAAAAAATAAGAACAAACAACATTTTTGTATCAAGTGCCGGCATGAATCCTGCATTTGTAAACACACTCTCTGATGCCGAAAAACTATACACTAAACAACAAAGAAAACTAAAAGAAAACCTAGCCTACATTAGTGCAAAACTTTTACCAAACAACAATATTCTTTTTAATGAAAATTATCCTGTAATTTATCCTAAAATCGAAAATATCAACACGATTCTGGCTTCAAAAAAAATTATTATCACCAATTTCAAATATGCTTCAGAAACGGATTATTTGAATCGGATTATCATCACTGCCAATCATAAAAAGAAAGATTTAGACAAAATAATTCAAATCCTCAATCAATATAAAAGCAAAGATGAGTTGACAAAACTATAATAGTGTACCTTTGTAAAAAATATAACAATGACAAACAACGATATCTTTAAAAAGTTACGCGTAGCCTTAATGCTCCGTGATGATCAAATAGTAGAGATTCTGGAATTAGTAGATTTTAGAATTTCAAAATCCGAATTAGGTGCTTTTTTTCGCGACGAAAAACATCCAAATTATGTAGAATGTGGCGATCAGGTATTGCGCAATTTTTTAAACGGATTGGTGATTCATTTGCGAGGCACAAAAGAAAACCCTAAAAATCCAAAAGATATTTTAGCAAAACACAAAGCTGAAATTCCGGTTAAAACAAAAGAAGCCTCTAAAAGTCCACCAAAAGCTAAAACAGATTTCAAGAAAAAACCTTCTTTTAAAAAATCAGTACCTAAAGTACAAGTTGTAGAAAAAGTAAAGTTCAACAACGGTAAAAACAAAAAATCTTAACTATTTCAAATAGAATAAAAAAATAAATCCCGAGTTTCACTCGGGATTTATTTTTTATGGTTATTTAGTAAATTTTACAAGAAAAACAAGACCGTTTCCTGTTTCCAAATCAGCAGCTAATAATTTCTTATAGTTTAAAGTATTTTTAATAAAATAATTGATATCACCATTTATAGTATTAGTACTCATAACTACAATTTCACGATTTTCATTAAGTGCAATTCTTACCCTCACTAAAACATCTTCGTTCAAACTCTCAAAGCTTGGATACGTATTCAATAACTTAGTAATTTCTTTGTAAGTCTCATTATAATCAGCCGGTTTATCAGATGGATTTTCCGCTGCAAATGCTGTTGTTAAAAACAAAGTAGTAACAACTGATAAAATTAACTTTCTCATGATTTCTTAATTTTGAATTAAACTTAAACGATTCAAGATTTCGATGTAAAATTACCAAAACAATACATTAAAAAATCACTTATCTTGCTGACAATGCAAGTTTTACGAGTTACAAAAAATTACACTGCAAAAATTGAAACCATAATAAAAAAAACAATTATAAATTATATTATTCACACAAAAAAATACAAAACTCAGAATAAAAAACACCAAAAACACCTAAATGATAATTATTTTTCAAAATTTTTCAAATAAAAAACAAAAAAAATCGCTTCACTAATTGAATGAAACGATTTTTTATACTTTATAAGTTATTATAAATTACTTCACAAACCTGACCATAAAAACAAGTCCATTTCCAACTTCCAGTTCATCTGCAAGTAACTTTTGATAATTCAAAGTATTTTTTATATACTCTTTCAAATCTTCATTACTAGTATTAGTACTCATAACTACAATTTCATGATTTTCATTAATTGCAATTTTCACCTTTACTACTACTTCATCTCCAAAATCTTCTAATTTTGGATACGTATTCAACAACTTAGTCAATTCTTTAAAAGTTTCTCCATAACTGTTACTCTTAGCAGTTGGAGTTCCTGTTGCAGCAAAAGCCGAACTCATAAATAATGCAACAATAACCGATAAAAATAATTTTTTCATGATCTTTTTGTTTTTAATTACAGTTCAAAATTAGTACTGATTTCCACACTAAAACCACAAAAACAATTACTTAACCTAAAGATAAAAACACTGGACTTATTATTTTATATGAGTTATAAAAACTTTCTCCTCTAAAATTTCTCAGCTTACAATAAATAGAACTCAAAATTCAATTAATCTCAGTATGAACATAAAAACATTAAAAAAAACTCAACAAAAACCTCTTTAATATTAAATTAATATCAAAATCGATTATTCAGGATTTTATAGTTTTTAGCATAATAAACAATAAAAAAAACGTCCCGATAAAATCGGGACGTTTTTAAAATATAACTAAATTTCTTAATTAAGAAAGTGCAGCTTGTACCTGATCAGCAGCTTCCTGGAATTGAACCGCTGATAAAATTGGCATTCCTGAATTATCAATTAATTCTTTAGCAATTTCAGCATTAGTTCCTTGTAAACGAACAATAATAGGCACATTAATAGCGTCACCCATATTTTTGTAAGCATCAACAACACCCTGAGCAACACGGTCACAACGAACGATTCCTCCAAAAATGTTAATCAAAATTGCTTTTACGTTTGGATCTTTCAGAATAATACGGAAAGCTGTTTCAACACGTTTTGCATCAGCAGTTCCCCCTACGTCAAGGAAGTTAGCTGGTTCAAAACCTGCATATTTAATCAAATCCATAGTAGCCATAGCAAGACCGGCACCATTTACCATACATCCTACAGTACCGTCAAGGTCAACATAGTTCAAACCTACTTCTTTAGCTTCTACTTCAATTGGATTTTCTTCACGAACATCACGCATGTCAGCATACACTTTTTGTCTGTATAATGCGTTATCGTCAATATTTACTTTAGCATCTACCGCTAAAATTTTATTATCAGATGTTTTCAAAACAGGATTGATTTCAAACATAGAAGCATCTGAACCAATGTAAGCTTTGTATAAAGCATCGATGAATTTCACCATTTCTTTGAATGCATTTCCGGTAACACCTAAGTTAAAAGCAATTCTTCTTGCCTGGAAACCCTGCAACCCAACAGCCGGATCAATTTCTTCAGTAAAGATTAAGTGCGGAGTATGTTCAGCAACTTCTTCGATATCCATCCCACCTTCAGTAGAATACATAATCATATTACGACCAGTGGCTCTGTTCAATAACACAGAAACATAAAACTCTGAAGTTTCAGATTCTCCAGGATAGTAAACATCCTCAGCAATTAAAACTTTGTGAACTGTTTTCCCCTCAGCAGAAGTTTGAGGAGTAACTAATTGCATTCCGATAATTTCGCTTGCAACCCCTTCTACTTTGTCAATTCCTTTAGCAAGTTTCACCCCGCCTCCTTTACCACGACCACCTGCGTGAATTTGGGCTTTAACAACATACCAACTCGTTCCCGTTTCGGTAGTTAATTGTTTTGCAGCAGCAACTGCTTCAACTGGACTATTAGCAACGATTCCGCGTTGAACGCGAACTCCATAGCTAGCTAAAATCTCTTTTCCTTGATATTCGTGTATGTTCATAATATAGAATTTGTCTGAATCTGGTTTTATTTCAGAAAATAAGTCGGACAAAAGTAGCTAAAACGAACTTAAAACTAAAATCTTTTTAGTGATTTAAAATATCTTATAAATAAAGTTAAAAAAAGACGTTTTCACAACTTTTTTTCTATCAAAAAAAAGATTTTCTCGCGAAAAAATGACCGAGTAGACGATTTTATCTTTAATTTTATAATATTGAATTTAAAAAAATCAGAAATAATTGTCAAAATAACACCTCAAAAACAAAGTTATATTAACAATTTGCTAATACATAGCTCAAATAATGCAATTATTATTATTATTAACACATTTTTCTATTATTCCTGTAAAAGTAACCCCTAATACTCTAAACCGCTGGATTATATTTAATGAAATATCTATTTTTGTAAAAAAAATTATCAAGCATGAAAGTTAAAGAACAAGGCCTTTATTTGCCAGAATTCGAGCATGAAAACTGTGGAGCTGGTTTTATCTGCAACCTTAAAGGTGAGAAAACAAATCAAATTATTCACGACGCACTAGAAATTCTAGTAAAACTAGAACACCGTGGTGGTGTAAGTGCTGACGGAAAAACGGGAGATGGAGCTGGACTTTTGATTGACATTCCTCACGAATACTTCAATAGAGTTTGTGATTTCAAATTACCTGCACCACGCGAATATGCTGTTGGAATGGTATTTTTACCAAAAATCAAAAATCAATACGTTTTTTGCAAAGACATATTTGAAAAAGAAATTAAAGCACAAGGACTTTCTGTTTTAGGATGGAGAGAAGTTCCTGTTGATTCTACACAATTAGGAGAAATTGCTTTAGCCTCTGAACCTACAATTGAACAAATTTTTGTGGGTAAAAACGAAGCTATTGATGAAGCTACATTTAAAGCAAAATTATACGCTGCCCGTAAAATTACTGAACACACTATTGCCGGTTCTAAAATATCGCAAAGTTCTTATTTTTATGTACCAAGTTTATCTACTACTACCTTAATATATAAAGGTATCATTATGCCTGAAGATATCGGGCCATATTATACTGACTTACAACAAACGGATTTAGTAACCCGTTTAGCGTTAGTTCACCAACGTTTCTCTACCAACACTATGCCTACATGGGAGTTATCTCAACCATTTAGATATATGTGTCAAAACGGTGAGATCAACACCTTAAGAGGTAACGTAAGTAGAATGCGTGTTCGTGAAGAAATCATGAAGAGTGATGTATTCGGTCCACAAATCGAAAAATTATTCCCAATCATTCTTCCAGGAAAATCAGATTCTGCTTCTATGGATATGGTTGTTGAATTATTAACACACACAGGTCGTTCATTACCGGAAGTAATGATGATGATGATTCCTGAAGCTTGGGAAAAACACAAAACCATGTCTGAGGAAAGAAAAGCATTCTACGAATACAATGCTTGCATTATGGAACCATGGGATGGTCCTGCTTCTGTACCTTTCTCTGATGGTGATTACGTAGGAGCTTTATTAGACCGCAATGGTTTAAGACCTTCTCGTTATACTGTAACTAAGAGTGGAAAATTAATTATGGCATCAGAAATTGGTGTTGTAACTGTTGACCCTGAAGATGTAGAAAGCCACGGTAGATTAGAGCCAGGAAAAATGTTCCTGGTAGACATGAACGAAGGACGTATTGTTAATGACGAAGAAATCAAAAACAAAATTGTTTCTGAAAGACCTTACCAGGAATGGTTGAAACAATACCGTCTAAACCTAAGAGATGTTCCTACTACAACTAAAGCTTGTCCAATCGAAACTATCGATTTAAAAACAAGAGAACGTTTATTTAACTATACGTTAGAGGATATTCAGGACATGATTACTCCTATGGCTCAGGCTGGTAAAGAAGCTTTGGGATCTATGGGTACTGACACTCCACTTGCTGTATTATCAGACAGACCTCAATTAATCCCTAACTATTTCAAACAATTATTTGCTCAGGTAACTAACCCTCCTTTGGATGGTATCCGTGAGGAAATTGTAACTGATATTAGCTTAGCTTTAGGACAGGACAGAAACATTTTTGACATTTCAAGCAAGCAATGTCGAAAATTAAGAATTCAAAATCCTGTTATTTCTAACGACGACTTAGAAAAAATCAGAAATATAGATATCGATCATTTCAAAGCGGAAACTATTGAAATCTTATACAAAAAAGATAAAGGTTTAAATGGTTTAGAAAATGCTTTAGAGGATATCATTACTCAAATCAGTAAAGCTGTTGACAGAGGGACTAACATCATTATCTTATCAGACAGAGGTGTTAATAAAGAGTTCGCTCCTATCCCGGCTTTATTAGCTTGTTCTTATGTTCACCACCAAATGAACCGTTTGCGTAAGCGTTCTTACTTCGATATCATTATCGAATCAGCTGAACCACGTGAACCACACCATTTTGCTACATTATTTGGTTACGGTGCAAGTGCTATTAACCCTTATATGGTTAACGAAATCATTCGTGTACAAGTACAGGAAGGATTCATTACAGGAATTAGCGAACAAAAAGCTGTTGACAACTTCAATAAAGCGATTGGTTCAGGTTTATTAAAAATCATGAACAAAATTGGCATCTCTACATTACACTCATACAGAGGTTCTCAAATTTTCGAAATCGTTGGTTTCAACTCTAAATTTGTTGAAAAATACTTCCCTTACACTGCTTCAAGAATTGAGGGTATTGGATTGTATGAAATTGAAAAAGAAATCAACGAAAGATATCAATATGCTTACCCTGATGTATTAGTTCCAAACCGTTTAGGATTAAACATTGGAGGTGAATACAGATGGAGACGTAACGGGGAAAGACATATGTTTAACCCAACTACTATTGCTAAATTACAACAAGCTGTACGTTTAAGTGATCAGGCTAGTTATGATGTTTATGCAAAAACTGTAAACGATCAGGCAAAAAACTTAATGACTATCCGTGGTTTATTTGAATTTGACAATTTAGACCCTATCCCATTAGACGAAGTAGAACCATGGACTGAAATCGTGAAACGTTTCAAAACCGGAGCGATGTCTTACGGATCTATCTCAAGAGAAGCACACGAGAATCTGGCTATTGCTATGAACCGTATTGGAGGAAAATCTAATTCAGGTGAAGGTGGTGAAGACAGAACCCGTTTCCAACCGGATGTAAACGGAGACAGCCGTAACTCGGCTATCAAACAAGTAGCATCAGGACGTTTTGGAGTTACTTCTCACTACTTATCTAGTGCAAAAGAGATTCAAATTAAAATGGCTCAGGGTGCTAAACCAGGAGAAGGTGGACAATTACCAGGTGAAAAAGTATTACCTTGGATTGCATCGGCTCGTAACTCAACGCCTTTCGTAGGATTGATTTCACCTCCGCCACACCACGATATTTACTCAATTGAGGATTTAGCACAGTTAATCTTCGACTTGAAAAATGCTAACAGAGAAGCTCGTATCAACGTGAAACTGGTTTCTGAAGTTGGTGTTGGAACAATTGCAGCGGGTGTTGCTAAAGCAAAAGCTGACGTGGTATTAATTGCAGGTTATGATGGTGGAACCGGAGCTTCTCCTTTAACATCATTGAAACACGCAGGTCTTCCTTGGGAACTTGGATTAGCCGAAGCACAACAAACTTTAGTTTTAAACAACTTAAGAAGCCGTATCGTAGTAGAATGTGACGGACAGTTAAAAACTGGTCGTGACGTAGCTATCGCTGCTTTATTAGGTGCTGAAGAATTTGGTTTTGCTACTGCTCCATTGGTTGCTTCTGGATGTATCATGATGCGTAAATGTCACTTGAATACTTGCCCTGTAGGTATTGCTACTCAGGATAAAGAATTACGTAAAAACTTCAAAGGAACTCCTGAGCACGTAATCAACTTCTTCTACTATGTTGCAGAAGAATTAAGAGGTATCATGGCTTCTTTAGGTTTCAGAACATTGGAAGAAATGATTGGTCAAACACATAAAATCAATTCTAACAAAGCAATCACGCATTATAAAGCTAAAGGTTTAGATTTATCTTCAATCTTACACCGTCCTGCTGCTTATAAAAACATGGTTGTTCGTAACACTGAGAAACAAGATCATGGTTTAGACAATGTTATGGATTTCCAAATCTTAAGAGATTCTCACCGTGCTTTATACAGAAAAGAGAAAATGACTTTAGATTATCCTATCAAAAACACAGATCGTTCAGTAGGAGCTATTGTTAGTAACGAAATTTCTAAAATTTACGGACACTTAGGTTTACCAGAAGACACTTTAAATATCAACTTCACTGGTTCTGCGGGACAAAGTTTAGGAGCATTTAGTGCACACGGATTAACTTTCACAGTAGAAGGAAATACGAATGACTATTTAGGAAAAGGTCTTTCAGGAGCTAAATTAATTATCAAAAAACCAGCAAAAGCTACTTTTGTTGCTTCAGAAAACATCATCGTGGGTAACGTTTGTTTATTCGGTGCTATCGAGGGAGAAGCTTTCATCAACGGTATTGCAGGAGAGCGTTTCGCAGTTCGTAACTCTGGAGCAGTTGCAGTAGTTGAGGGAGTGGGTGACCACGGTTGTGAGTACATGACTGGAGGAAAAGTAGTAGTTCTGGGTAAAACTGGAAGAAACTTTGCTGCAGGTATGAGTGGTGGTATCGCTTATATCTATGATCCTGAAAACAAATTCAAAAACGGTTTATGTAACACTGAAACAATCGAATTTGAAACAGTTGAAGGAGACGAAGCTAATGAATTGAAACATTTAATAGAAAGACACGTACAATATACTAACAGTACAAAAGGAGCTGAATTATTAAGTGATTGGAACACTAGCTTAGAAAATTTTGTAAAAGTAATGCCTACAGAATACAAAAAAGCATTAGAGCGCTTAAAGTCTGGGGTACAAATGGTAGAAGAATTAACAGCATAATACAATGGGAAAAGTAACAGGTTTTAAAGAATTCGAAAGAAAAGATGAATCATACACTTCAGTACAGGAACGTGTAGGACATTATAAAGAATTTACAGTTCCTTTGAGTGAAGCTGAAATTACAAAACAAGGATCTCGTTGTATGGATTGTGGTATTCCATTTTGCCACAGTGGATGTCCATTAGGGAATTTAATCCCTGATTTCAACCACATGGTACACCAGGGAGAATGGCAAAAAGCCTCCTGGATACTACATTCAACAAATAACTTCCCTGAATTTACAGGACGTTTATGTCCTGCTCCATGTGAAAAAGCATGTGTATTAGGAATTATTAATGATCCAATTTCTATTGAAAACATAGAAAAAAATATTGTGGAGCGCGCTTTCCAAGAAGGTTGGATTAAACCACAACCACCAAAAACCAGAACTGGAAAAACAGTTGCTGTAGTAGGTTCAGGACCTGCAGGATTAGCTGCTGCACAACAATTAAACAGAGCAGGTCACACTGTAACTGTTTTTGAAAGAGACAATGCTATCGGCGGATTATTGCGTTACGGAATTCCTAATTTTAAATTAGAAAAAGAAATTATCGACCGTCGTATTGCTATCCTTGAAGCAGAAGGAATTACTTTCAAAGTAAACACTCACGTAGGAGTTAATTTTGATATTGAAAATCTAAAAGCATTTGATTCTATCGTACTTTGTGGTGGTGCTACTCAAAGAAGAGGTTTACCAACTCCTGGTGCTGATGCTGATGGTGTAGTTCAGGCAATGGATTTCTTAACGCAACAAACTAAAGTTGTTTTTGGAGAAAAAATCGAAAACCAAGTTATGGCTACCGGAAAAGACGTAATCGTAATTGGTGGTGGAGATACAGGTTCTGACTGTGTGGGTACATCAAACCGTCATGGTGCAAAATCCGTAACTAACTTCGAGATTATGCCTAAACCACCAGTTGGAAGAAGCGAATCAACTCCATGGCCTTACTGGCCGTTACAATTAAAAACTTCTTCTTCTCACCAAGAAGGAGTTGAAAGAAACTGGTTAATCAATACCAAAGAATTCATCAAAGATGCTAATGGTAAATTAACAGCTCTTAAAACTGTAAATGTAGAGTGGAAAATGGTTCCGGGTCAGGCTCCTCAATTAATCGAAATTGAAGGTTCTGAAAAAATCTGGCCATGTGACTTAGCTTTATTAGCTTTAGGATTTACAGGACCTGAGAAAACTTTAGCAGAACAATTAGGTCTTGAAACTGATTTCAGAAGCAATTATAAAGCTAACAATTACCAAACAAATGTTCCTAACGTATTTACTGCGGGAGATATGAGAAGAGGACAATCATTAATCGTTTGGGCTATTTCTGAAGGTCGTGAGGCTGCAAGAGAAGTTGATTTGTACTTAATGGGAACTACAAACCTTCCTACTAAAGAAGGTGGTGATTTACCTCCATTGTAGTAATTCAATAAAGATTATTAAAGGCTATCTGAAACAATTTCAGATAGCCTTTTTTTATTTTTACAACCCCTTCATCATTTTGTTTTAAAAATATAAACTACAACGCTGTATGTTTATTTTAAAACAATTTGTTACAATTTGTTAGAAATATTTTTATCTATTGTAGTATCGATAAAGAATAATAAATTTGTGTAAAAATAATAGCAATGCAATCAAAAGACTTACTTCAATTAGCTGAACAATTTGGCAGTCCATTATATGTGTACGATGCCGAAAAAATAAAATCACAATATAATAGATTAACTAAAGCTTTTTCTAAAGTAGAAAAATTGCGCATCAATTATGCGATGAAAGCATTGTCTAACGTTGCTATTCTTCAATTATTGAGAGAATTGGGATCATGCTTAGACGCTGTTTCTATTCAGGAAGTACAATTAGGGCTTCATGCTGGATATTCTCCGGATCAGATATTTTTTACTCCAAATGGTGTTTCTCTTGAAGAAATTGAAGAAGTACACTCACTAGGAGTTCAAATCAATATTGATAATTTATCTATTTTGGAGCAATTTGGTGCAAAACACCCACATGTTCCGGTATGTATTCGTATCAACCCTCACGTTATGGCCGGTGGAAACGAAAACATTTCAGTAGGTCACATTGATAGTAAATTTGGTATTTCAGTTCACCAGTTACCACATTTAGTTCGTATTGTTGAAAACACAAACATGAACATTGCCGGTATTCACATGCACACAGGTTCTGATATTCTAGATATCGAAGTATTCCTGTATGCTGCTGAAATCTTATTTGATGCTGCTAAAAACTTCAAAAACTTAGAATTCTTAGATTTTGGAAGTGGATTTAAAGTACCTTACAAAAAAGACGATATTGAGACTGATATTGAAGAATTAGGTAAAAAACTATCTAAAAGATTCAATGCTTTCTGCGATGAATACGGAAAAGAATTAACATTGATTTTTGAACCTGGTAAATTTTTAGTGAGTGAAGCAGGTTTCTTCTTAGCAAAAGTAAATGTGGTTAAACAAACTACTTCAACTGTTTTTGCCGGAATCGATTCAGGTTTCAACCACTTGATCCGTCCAATGTTTTATGGTTCACAACACCATATTGAAAACATCTCTAACCCTAAAGGAAAAGAACGTTTTTACTCAGTAGTAGGATACATTTGTGAAACAGATACTTTTGCAAGTAACCGTAGAATTCAGGAAATTGCAGAAGGAGATATTCTTTGCTTCAGAAATGCCGGAGCTTATTGCTACTCTATGTCTTCTAACTATAATTCAAGATACAAACCGGCTGAAGTATTATGGATTAATGGTGAAGGTCATTTAATCAGAGCTCATGAAACTTTTGAAGATTTATTAAAAAATCAGATTCCTTTACCTGATACTATAAATATCTAAAATAGAAAATCCCATTTCTTAATTTTGAAATGGGATTTTTTTTATATCGAAATTCTTTTAAAAAAACAGAATAGCATTCAAAAAAAGGAAACAAACATAAAATTCTTACTATTTATTTAATGATTTATGTATTTTTGAATATCCATTTACAAAAATATGAAAAATATTTGCTCCCTTTTTTTTTCGCTTATTTTTTCTTTTGTCACTTACTCACAACAAGAAGCCAGTAATTGGTATTTTGGAGATCAGGCTGGCATAAAGTTTCATCCTGATGGTTCTGTAACCCCCCTTACAGACGGAGCACTTGTAACTACAGAAGGTTGTGCCAGTATATCAAATGACAATGGAGATTTATTGTTCTATACTGACGGAATAACTGTTTGGAACAAAAAACATCAAATAATGCAAAATGGCACTGGATTAATGGGGCATTCATCAAGTTCTCAATCAGCAACGATAGTTCGTAAACCGGGATCAACAAATTTATATTATGTTTTCACATTAGACTACCAAGCAAACGAAAATGGCTTTCGATATTCTATAATAGATATTAGTTTGGACGGTGGACTTGGAGGAGTTACTAATGAAAAAAATGTGCTGATATATACCCCTTCTGATGAAAAAATAGCTATAGTCAAACATAAAAACGAAAATGATTATTGGGTTGTAACACATGGCTGGAATAGCAATACTTTTTACAGTTATTTATTATCTTCATCTGGTTTAAGCTCTACTGCAGTTGCTTCAAATTGTGGAATTATAATTTCTGGCAAGACATCAACAGTATGGGGATATATGAAAGTATCACCAGATGGTTCGAAATTAGCTATGGCGCATGCTCCAATTGGAGCTGAATTATTCGATTTTGATAACACAACAGGGATTGTTTCTAATCCTAATTTAATTTATACCGAAACTGGATCCTATGGGGTTGAGTTTTCTCCAAATAGTACTGTATTATATATATCCAATTTTTTTGCTTTTCCATATATAATAATGCAATACGACCTAAGCCGATACCCTATTACAAGCGTAAAGTTAACTAATCCAGAAGATCGCTTCCAGATTGGCGCACTGCAACTTGGACCAAATAATAAAATTTATATTGCTAAAAGCAGCAATAAATTGGGTGTTATCAACAATCCAAATAATATTGGCACTGCCTGTGATATTCAAATGAATGCAATAGACTTAGCAGGTAGAAATTGTCGATTAGGTTTACCTCCTTTTGTAAGCTCCTTTTTTTATAATCCCGAAATTAAGCTAAACAACTCCTGTGTTAATCAAAATGTTGATTTTACTTTAGCAGATGTAAAAAACATCACAGAAGCAACATGGGATTTCGGAGATGGTAATACTTCCACGAGTATAAATCCAACACATATCTACACAACAGCAGAAACATTCACTGTTTCCGTAACAACAATTACAGACAACGGTACAAAAACTAAAACAAGAGACATTACTATTTCAGATGTCCCCACAGCTACAAAACCACAAGATTTATTGATTTGTGACAGTAATAATGATGGTTTTTATACTTTTGATTTAACCACCCAAAACACAGCTATCCTCAACGGACAAGATCTCAATTTATATAATGTAAATTATTTTACAAACAATATGTTCATTAGCACCCCAAATGCATACACAAATAATGTTCAATATCGAAAACAAACTATTGTTGCTGAAGTTTCCAATAAAGCAAATGGAAGTTGCAAAAACGTTACTAGTTTTGAAATCGCTGTATTTGAAGCTCCAAGACCAAGTACTGTGATTCAAAAAATAAGCAGTTGTGATAATATTAGCATAGGAACTGATACCGATGGTAAAGTAATTTTTGATTTGACTCAAAGAGCTACAACAATCTTAAATGGGCAATCTTCAAATCAATTTACACTTTCTTATTACAAGGATTTAGCTTTAACTCAAATTATTACTACTCCAACAGCTTATGCTAATACTAATACTTCGGAAACGATTTATGTAAAAATGATTAACAAAGATAATCCTGATTGTTTTGCAACAACTTCTTTTTCTATCGAAGTTTTACCTTTACCTGTCATTACAAATATGGTCGATTTAAAACAATGTGACGACGATACTGATGGTTTTAGTGTGTTTAATTTGGAAGAAGCAATTAATAAAATAACTACAAACGCGACTACTGAAACCATTGTTTTTTATAAATCATTGACAGATGCTCAAAACAATAATAACCCAATAACAAATCCAACTACATACAACAACAATATCGTTAGTAATGATGTGACATACGCTAAAGTAACCAATCAAAATGGTTGCTATAGAATTGCACAACTAAATTTAATAGTTACCACCACACAAATTCCTTTAAATTTTTCAAAGGTTTTTACCGAATGTGATGATGCTGTTTTAGGAACAAATACAGATGGAATTACTTCTTTTGATTTTAGTAATGTTACGAATGAAATTCAAAATATATTTCCTGCAGGACAACCATTAATCATTACTTACTATAGAAATAGTGCTGACGCTTTGGCAGAAAAAAACGCAATTATAGACATTTCTAATTATCGAAACATCGGTTATCCAAATACCCAAAAAATTTACATTCGAGTAGACAATCAAGCTAACAACGATTGTATAGGATTAGGTAATCATATTACTTTGAATGTGGAACGAATCCCTATTGTACAAGGCTTAACACAAATTCATTGTGATGATAATAAAGACGGAAAATTTGCTTTTGACACCAGTAATCTACAAACCAAATTATTAAATAGCTTGACGGATGTTACAGTAACTTATTTTGACGAAAACAATGTTAAATTATTAAGTCCATTGCCCAATCCATTTTTAACTGCTTCGCAAACACTGAAAGTTATTGTGACTAATAACACTACAAAAGCCTGCTCATACAATTCAACAATTAAATTTGTCGTAGATGTTTTGCCAGAAGCTTTTCCTGTTCCAACAAATTTAACAACAACTTGCGATGATGAAACTGATCCCGTTTTGCAAGATGGAAAATATGCTTTTGACACTTCTACATTCGAAAAAACTATTTTAGGAACACAAACCGGAATGATTGTTAAATATTTTGACCAAAACAACAATGCATTACCTAGCCCATTACCCACCCCTTTTGTAACCACAACTCAAAATGTAAAAGTCGAAGTAATTAATCCCGTAAATCCAACTTGTACTGCAACGTTAACACTGCCTTTTATTATAAATCCAATTCCTAAAATTGCTTTAATTTCGAATGAAATAATTTGCAGTAATTTGCCAACATTTACAAAGGATTTGAATGCAGGTTTATTAGATAATTCTCTCATAAAAGACTACACTTACGAATGGAGTTACAATGGAACCCCTCTTATCACAGAAAAAAACTACACCTTAACAGTAGATAAAACTGGACTTTACACGGTTAAAGTCAGCAATAATCAAGGCTGTTCAAGAATAAAAACTATAACTGTTACTGCTTCGGATATAGCCGAAATAACGAATATAAACATTAAAGACTTAGCTGAATCTAATAGTATTACTATTAGCACAACTGGCCCGGGAGACTATGTTTATAGTTTGGATGATGAAAACGGAAGCTATCAAAAGGAGAATGTTTTTACTAATGTCAATGCAGGAATCCATACATTGTTTGTCAAGGATTTGAATGGTTGTGGTATAAGACAAAAAGAAGTTGCTGTATTAGGAATTCCTCTTTTTTTCACACCTAACAATGATGGTTATAATGACTATTGGAACATTAAAGGCGTTAACACTTCATTCAATACCAAAACCATTATTTACATCTATGACCGATATGGAAAATTAGTCAAGCAAATCAGTCCTTTAACTCAAGGTTGGGATGGAACTTTCAACGGACAGCAAATGCCCGCATCGGATTATTGGTATTCTATACAACTAGAAGACAGTCGGGTTATTAAAGGGCATTTTTCCTTAAAAAGGTAACTTCTAGAAACTTTTGAAGATTTATTAAAAAATCAGATTCCGTTACCTACCACAGTAACACTATAATAAAAAAATAGGCTGCCTTTAGAGACAGCCTATTTTTTTTGATTACAAACTCAATTGATAAACTTCATCTAACTCTTTATTAGAACTCATATTCACTTCTAAATCGGTTACAAAGCCTGAATTCAGTCCATAAACCCATCCATGTAAGGTTAAATCTTGTCCATTTTTCCAGGCAGCCTGAACAATTGAAGTTTTTGCCAAATCAAAAACCTGTTCTTTAACATTAATTTCAACAAAAGTATTAAAACGCTGTGTTTCATCCTGAATAGAATCTAAGTAATCATTATGCAGACGATAAACATCTTTAATATGCCTAATCCAGTTATCAATAATACCTATAGATTGATTACCCATAGCAGCTTTAACACCTCCACAACCATAATGACCACAAACAATTACATGTTTTACTTTCAAAACATTAACGGCATAATCCAATACACTTAACATATTCATATCCGAATGTACTACCATGTTTGCAATGTTTCTATGAACAAAAACCTCTCCCGGTTTAGCCCCGATAATTTCATTAGCAGGAACGCGGCTATCTGAACATCCTATCCACAACAACGGTGGAGTTTGTCCTTTTGCCAAATCAGCAAAATAATTAGGGTCTTTCTCTAATGCTTTTTCAACCCATTCTTTATTATTTTCCAATATCTGTTTATAAAAATCAACCATATTATATTATTTTAGAATTAATGCATTAATTACTATTATTCAAAAACTTCTTTCGTAATCAATTTCCTTTTAGCAACATCATAATAATGCTCTATAGACACATGATTAGGCACTTCATCTGAATTTTCTAACTGATAAGCTTGTTTAAAACCTTTTAATTTTACCTTAATATTTTCTTCAACAGCTCTAATTGTTGTAAATTCTTTTATTAAATCCAAAATATCATGAGCAATATATACCGTGTCATGAGCCGAAATAACAACTTTAGAATTTTCAGGAATAGCCTTCAATGTGCTCTTAATTGCAGCCTTATTTAAAAAAGAAACTTCCTGTGCCAAATCGATATGAATAATGTCTCCATCAACATATTCTTCTTTTTTGAAAGTATAAGCTCTTTTTAAATTCCCTTTTAAAACAAAAATAATACTGATAATAATTCCAAGCATTACTCCTTTTAACAAATCAGTTGCCACCACAGCAACCATAGTTGCAATAAAAGGGACAAATTGATATTTTCCTTTTTCTAAAAAGTGTTTAATGGTAGAAGGCTTAGCCAATTTATATCCCACTAATATTAAAACCGTAGCTAAAGTAGCCAGAGGAATCTTATTTAATAAGCCCGGAATAATCAACACACTCAATAAAAGTAATACTCCGTGAATAATAGTAGACATTTTAGACTTAGCTCCAGCATTGTTATTAGCAGAAGTACGAACAACAACCGAAGTCATTGGTAAACCACCAATAAGCGAACTAACAATATTTCCAATTCCCTGAGCTTTTAACTCAACATTAGTGTTCGTATATCTCTTTTGCGGATCCAGCCTATCCGATGCCTCTATACACAATAAAGTTTCAATAAAAGCAACAATGGCAATAGTTAAACCAACTGTCCAAACTTTCGGATTAGTCAAACCCCTAAAATCAGGAGTAACAATAATAGCCTTAAACTCCTCAAAAGTAGTAGGTACCGGTAATGATACTAAATGAGTTTTAGCTATCGCTAGTGAACTTCCCGTACTTATAAATATTTCGTTAATGACAACCCCTGCTATTACAGCAATTAAGGCTCCGGGAACCAATTTTATTTTTTTCAAAAAAGGCACTCTCTCCCATGAAATAAGAATTGCCAAAGAAACCAATGTTACAATTATAGCACCAAATTGAAAATGATTTAAAACTTTAAATAGGGCAAAAAAGGTGTTATCTCCATCAACTTGAATAAAAGCCTCATCTCCTTCAAAATCGGCATCGTATCCAAAAGCATGTGGGAGTTGTTTTAGAATAATTATAATTCCAATTCCGGCAAGCATTCCTTCGATTACATTTGTTGGAAAATAATTAGATATACTTCCCGCTTTAACAAAACCCAACAGCAATTGAAAAACGCCTGCTAAAAAAACCGCAGACAAGAAAACATCAAAAGCTTCCAAGTCAGTAATCGCAGTCAAAACAATTGCTGTTAAACCAGCAGCCGGCCCGGAAACACTAATATGAGACTGACTTAAATAACCTACTACTATACCTCCTACAATACCTGCTATAATACCGGAAAACAAAGGGGCTCCCGAAGCCATTGCAATTCCTAAACACAATGGCAAAGCCACTAAAAAAACAACCAAACCAGACGCAAAATCAGATTTTAGGTTAGCGAAAAGATTAATTTTTTTTGACATAATACTACAATAAATTACACATACCCTCTGATATCATTGAAAAATAATATCAAAAAATTTTAAATCGTTGAATTGAATGTATTATGCACAGTTGGGCGGAGGAGAAAATATTTTTCTGGAGATACGGTCGTGTTTAGATAAATTTTCAAAAAGAATTAAACTTCTCTTAACTGCTTTTTTTAATTCAAAAGCAACAGGAGAAGCCAGAAAATAAAACAAACCTTTCACTTCTTTTTTTACGTGCTCTTCTTCGGACATATTAAAAAACATAGATATATCAGTAGACTTTTCTATCAAAGTAACAATTGTTGGTGTTGATAAAAAAGCTATAAAGAGAAATAAAAAAAGACGTGCAATCAATTTCATAATCCAAAAATAAACCTAAAAAAAACACAAATCAGAAAAAAGAAAATATTTTTTTCAAAAAAATTAACATAAATAAAAAAACAGCAAGGTTATTTTGACAATACTATTAAAAATTAACTCATAAACATTCAATTCTGCTACAATCAATTCTGCTTTTCTAACTGACAATCCAATTTTTATAGGACTATTTTATTTCTCTAAAAAGTATTTTTAAGAACGCTTTTTATTATAAATTAAATTGATTGTTTTTATATTTGCATCAAAATCCTCTATTTATGACTATTACCCAACTCAAATACGTCTTAGCTGTAGCCGAATATAAAAATTTCACTTTAGCTGCCGAAAAATGCTTTGTAACTCAACCTACTTTGAGTATGCAAATCCAAAAAATTGAAGAAGAACTTAACATCCAAATCTTTGACCGAACAAAAAAACCTATTCAACTAACGGATATTGGGCAAAAAATTGTTTCTCAGGCTAAAAACATTGTAAACGAAGCCGATAGAATTCAAGATATCGTTGAACAACAAAAAGGCTATATCGGAGGTGAGTTCAGACTAGGTATCATTCCTACTATTATGCCTACTTTATTACCTATGTTTTTAAATAATTTCATCAAAAAACACCCCAAGGTAAAACTTATTATCGAAGAGCTAAATACCGAAGAAATTATTACCAAACTCAACAATGGTCATCTTGATGCAGCAATTGCTGCAACTCCGCTAATGGAAGAAAAAATCAAAGAAATTGTTTTATATTTTGAACCATTTGTGGCATACATTCCTGAAAATCATCATAATTTTCAAAAGAAAGAAATTGAAATCAATGATTTAAATATTGATGAAATTCTATTATTACAAGACGGTCATTGTTTTAGAGACGGAATCATAAATCTTTGTAAAAACAGCTCCCGAACAGACAGCAATAGTTTCCAGATAGAAAGCGGAAGTTTTGAAACATTAATAAAACTTGCCGACGAAGGCTTAGGAACTACCCTGCTACCTTATTTACATACATTAGACTTAAAAGAATCGGACAAACTGAAGTTACGTCATTTTGTTGAACCAAAACCTGCCAGAGAAGTCAGTTTGATTTTTCCAAAAAGTGAATTAAAAATACAAATTATAGAAGCTTTAAGAAATACCATTTCTGGAGTTATAAAAGGAGCTATTGTTTTTCAAAACGTTCAAATTATAAGTCCTTTACAAAAAAAATAGAGTCAGGATTTTTTCCTGACTCTATCTGTTTTTAATTCTTTTCAACTAAAACAAGACAATGTTTCAGCTCTGGCTTTTCCTTTGTATAATGTAAAAGCCAGTTTCTGAGATGTTCCATCTCGTAAGGCAACAAATTTCTAACTGCTTTTTTAAGTTCTTTCACAAATAAATCTGGAGCAAAGCTAACCCTTTCCAGTATCGACTTTGTATAATCATATATCATCCTTGGCATAACAATTCAGGTATTAAAGTTATTTTAATAAAGTAATGTAATTTACAAAATTCTAACTTGATTGTACAAGACTGTAATAGTTAAAAAACGCATAAAATCGACAAAACGTATTTCATCCAAATAGAATAAAATAGTTAGCGTACGCAAAAAAATCCTGAAATAAATCACATACAGAACAAACCGGCTAAACATAAAAAAAGGAATCAAATGATTCCTTTTTCAAATATTTACTATCACTAATGATGGTTTCAACTCCGGTTTCTCTATTATAAAAAACACTAACCACTCTTTTAACTGCTGTAATTCATGAGGTAACAGTGCTTTTATGGCTTTTTCTAATTCCTTACTAAAAAGTACTAAATCAAAACTTACTCTTTCTAATATCGATTTTGTATAATCAAACATAACTTTTGACATAATAGATCAACAATTTGAGGTTAAACATTAATTTAAGGCTAAGTAAAAATACTAATTTTAAAAACAGCTTTTAAAATTATTAACGTTGTCTTTTAATTTTTATTATTTTAAATCAAAAATGCCTGCATTTTTAACAAAAAGTCATTTTAATGCTCTAAACATTTCTCTTTTACCAGGAGGCCCCTCTAACTTTTCAACTCTAAAGCCCACTTCAAGCATACTCCTTTTAACTACTCCCCTTGCAGCATAGGTCACTAAAATACCATTGGATTTCAACGCATTATACATTTTTAAAAAAATTTCTGTACTCCACAATTCAGGTTGTACCCTGTAACCAAAAGCATCAAAATAAATTAAATCAAAACGAGATACATCGTCAATATCCTGAAAAAACTGCTGTCTTTTAGTTAACAAAAAATCATCACTTAACACCACTTCTTCATTCCATTTAGATTCATGCATCTTTTTAAAAACAGGCAATTGATTTTGAGCATTCAATTCTTCAACATAATTCATCGATAAAATTTCTTCTGTGTCAACAGGATATGCCTCTACTCCTACATAATCAATTTTCTGTTTCAATGCCGGCGCTTCTAAAAAACTAATAAATGCATTTAATCCCGTACCAAATCCTATTTCTAAAACAGAAATTGTTTTACCCTCAAATAAAGACAGTCCATTTTTTATAAAAACATGTTTTGCTTCCTGAATTGCTCCATGTTTAGAATGATAACTCTCATTCCACTCTTCTAAATGAATTGTAGTTGAGCCATCTTTAGTTTTTATTATTTCTCTTTTCAATTTTTCTTCGTTTTTTTAACATACCAACAACCAAAATTACTTAAAAAAAATGGCAACCAAAGCTTCAAAAAAAATGATTTATTGCATATTTCATATAAATGTTTATCTTTTTTCGTTTTATTTTAAATAAGTACGAAAATCAGATTTAACAGCAACAAATAGTAAATTTTTAGCAAGTATTTTGTCCTTTTTTATGTATTTTTGCAGGAAACAAAGTTTAATTTCATCATAAACTGAAATTTAACACCAAAGCTTAATTATACATTCAAAAAAACAAAAACACATTATTATGAGTACAACTCAAGCCAACAAAATTGAAATTATAAAAGCACCTAATACAAAAATTAACGAAGTAGATTTTGACAATTTAAATTTTGGTTCTGTTTTTACTGATCATTTATTTGAATGTGATTATAAAGATGGTGAATGGCAAAACCCAACTATAAAGCCTTATGCACCATTTATGATGGATCCTTCATCTAGAGTTTTCCACTACGGACAAGCTATTTTTGAAGGAATGAAAGCTTATAAAGATGATAATAATGACATTTGGTTATTTAGACCAGATGAAAACGTAAAACGTTTTAACAGTTCTGCTGTTAGAATGGCAATGCCTGAAATTCCTGAATCCTTATTCATGGAAGGACTTAATCAATTATTGAAATTAGATGAAGCCTGGATTAAAAAAGGACTGGGAAACAGCCTTTACATCAGACCTTTTATGATTGCAACCGGTTATGGTGTTGTAGCTAATCCATCTAACGAATATAAATTCATGATTATTTTATCTCCTGCTAAAGCTTATTATTCAGGAGAAGTAAAAGTAATTATTGCAGAACATTTTAGCCGTGCTGCTAATGGAGGTATTGGTGCTGCTAAAACTGCTGGAAATTATGCAGGTCAATTCTATCCTACCAGCTTAGCTAACAAAGATGGTTTCCAACAAATCATTTGGACTGATGACGCAACGCATACAAAGCTGGAAGAAGCCGGAACTATGAATGTATTTTTCAGAATCAACGATACCTTAGTAACCGCTCCTACAAGCGAAAGAATTTTAGATGGAGTTACAAGAAAAAGCATCATTGCAATGGCTAAAAAAGAAGGAATTGCTATTGAAGAGAGACCTGTTCTTGTTTCTGAATTAATCGAAGGAATCAAAAACGGTAGTTTAAAAGAAATTTTTGGAGCAGGTACTGCTGCTGTAGTAAGCCCTATAAAAGGATTTGCATACAAAAATGAATATTTCGAATTACCTGAAATTGAGAATTCTGTTGCTTTACAATTGAAAGAAAAACTAACAAACATTCAACATAAATTAGCTGAAGATCCATTTGGTTGGACAGTAAAAATCTAATTTATCTTTTTTAAAAAATAAAAAGGGCGGTTTTCAATTCTTGAAAACCGCCCTTTTTAATAGATGAAATATTTAAAATTCTCCAAAAATTTTAGCAAAATCAGGTTTGAAATAATTAGGCCCTTTCATTACTTTTCCATCTTCGCGATAAATTGGCTTTCCATCTTCACCAAGCTTACTCATATTACTTCTTTGAATTTCATCAAAAACAGCTTCTATCTTATGCTGTAATCCGTGTTCAATTATAGTTCCACATAAAATATACATCATATCCCCTAAAGCATCTGCAATTTCTATTAAATCATTATTTTTAACTGCTTCCAGATATTCTTCGTTCTCTTCTTTCATTAAATGATATCGAAGTATGTTTTTAGTTTCCCCTAAATCGGCAATAGGAGTTTCACTATGTCCTATCCCGAATGCCGTATGAAATTCTTTAACAGAATTAATTTGCTTTTGCATAATTATTATTGATTAAATGAAATGCAAATTAGCAACTAATCCTAAACATTTACCTATTTTTGCAATAAATTTTTTCAAATTATGTTTAGTCAGGGTCAGTTAATTTTTGCGGTTTGTTTTCTTATAGCTTTTATTGTTGTTATGATTTTCTCGTACAGAAAAGATATTGCCACTCACAAGATTTTTTACAAGGGAAACTACAAAATCCTAATTGGTTTCTTGTTATTTATAGGATTACTGTTTGTAATCAAAATGATACTGAAACATTAAAAAAGGAAGCTTACTATCCAAAAACGTTTCTCAACAACCACACAAACAAACAATTAGACATTTTTAAACTCTTTTTTTTCAATTTTAAAAACTAAAGAAAACACCATTTTTTTTAAGTTTTCACAATAGTTTACTACTATTTAAACAATACAACCCCTTTTTTTATAATTTTTACGCTCATAGGCTTGCATATTGATAAAATTTCTAACTTTACATCAGAAAACAATCAATTTACTATGAGAATTATAAAATATATCTTTCTTCTATTATTGCTTAGCCTAGTTGCATTATCCATATTTATAGCTACCCAAAAAGGGGATTTCCTTGTAGAAAGAAGTAAGATTATTAATTCTCCAAAAACATCGGTATACAACTATGTAAATGATTATAGAAACTGGAGTGACTTTGGTTCCTGGATAACTCAAGATGCTGAAATAAAATTAAATTACTCACAAAACACAGTCGGCAAAGGAGCTTCTTTTTCATGGGAAGGGAAAGACGGTAACGGAGAAACACATACCATTTCCGTAAAAGAAAACGACAGCATTAATCAAACAACGGATTTTGAAGGTACTTCTTCAAAAATGACCTGGCGCTTTAAAGATACTATTGGCGGAACAAAAGTAACCTGGATTACCAAAGGAAAAATGAGCTTTTTCTTCAAAATTTACACAGCATTAAACGGTGGTGTGGATAAAGTAATTGGTACTATTTACGAAAAAAGCTTAGTTAACTTAGACAAAGCTTTGGATTACGAAATCAATACCTTTACTACAAAAGAAAACGGAATTATTCAAAAACCAATAATGAATTATATTGGTCAAACTTTCACCAGCGAAATAGCTAAAGTGAATAAAAACTTCAAAATTGTCATACCGAAGTTGACTACTTTTTGCAAAAAAAACAACATTACTGTAAACGGAAAACCTTTCATTATTTACCATACTTATGATGTACCAAAAGGTCTTACCAGAATAACTATCGGACTTGGTATTCGGGATGCCATCTTTTTAAGCTCAGGCAGTGATATGGTTGCCGGAAAACTAGATGCTTTTGAAGGAGCAAAAACAACTCTGATAGGAGATTATTCACACCTCAAAACAGCATACAACAAAACTATCAATTACTTAAACCAAAATAAAATAGCTCCAAATCCTATTTTTTCTTTCTTAGAAATTTACTCAACGGGTAAAAATGATGTAAAAAACCCTTCTAAATGGACTACCGAAGTTTACATCCCTATTGTTCCAAAGGTAATTCCACAAGAAAAAACAATCAATACAGCTATAGAAAACAATACAACCCCTGAAGCACCTAAAATTGAAGAGACATCTGAATTTTAAAAAATCTTTTTTTTTAAATTAAACCTTTCAATCAGTTTTAAATCTAATCTCCAAAAAACTTTGCTGGAAGAAAAGGAATTCATAGAACAATTATTAAATCCGAAAACGCAAAACGATGCTTTTCAGAGACTGTTACGTTCCTATCAAAAACCCTTATACAATCATATTCGAAACATTGTTTTAAATCATGATGATACCGATGATGTATTGCAAAACACCTTTATTAAAGTTTTTCAAAATCTAAAAAATTTTAAAGGTGAAAGTAAATTATTTTCATGGATGTATCGAATTGCAACTAATGAGGCCTTGACCTTTTTAAACCAGAAAGCAAAAAAAAGCGGAATTTCTTCAGAAACATTACAAAACAACACAATAAACAATCTTCAATCGGATGTTTATTTTGATGGAAACGATATTCAAATTGCGCTACACAAAGCCATTGCAACACTTCCTGAGAAACAACAACTGGTATTTAAAATGAAATACTTTGAAGAATTAAAATATGAGGAAATTTCAGAAATCCTGGGAACCTCCGTTGGTGCTTTAAAAGCTTCTTATCACCATGCCGTAAAAAAAATAGAAGCGCTCTTAACAACAAATTAAACCTTTTGCATTTCATTTAGTCTAATTGATATCATGAAAGAATTTAAATTAAATAACATCCCTAAAATTGAATCCGGATTTAAAACTCCGGACGAACTTTACTTTGAAAATTTCTCAGTTAATTTACTAAATCAATTACCTAAAAAGGAACCAAAAACAATATCATTATTCCAAAAAAAGAAATCAATTATAATGATGGTGGCTGCAGTTTTTGTTCTTGCTTTAGCAATTCCTTCTTTAATAAAGAATGCAAGTAAAAGAAATGAATTAGACACAATCACTCTGGAAAACTATTTAAGTTATCAGTCAAACATTAATCAGTATGATTTAATAAATGCTCTGGACGAAGAAGATATTAAAAACATAGATCAAGACATTGAATTAAAAGACCAAACAATAGAAGACATTTTAATCAGTAACAACAATATAGAACACTATATCATAGAATAATACCTCAAAAAAGAAAAGATGATGAATTTTAGAACAATTTTCCCCTTATTATTACTATTCACTTGTAGTTTTTATGCTCAAGACAACATAAAAGACAAAAAAGAACAGGTAAAAGCCATGAAAGTAGCTTTTTTAACTACCGAATTGGATCTTAGCACTCAGGAAGCCGAAAAATTCTGGCCACTTTACAACGCTTATGATGATAAGCAATTTGAAATCAGACATGAAAAAATGAGAACTTTCAAAGGCAGAATGAGTGATGATGCATTAAACAGAATAAGTGAAAAAGATGCAGCTATTTTACTTAACCAAATGGATGCCGCTGATGAAGAATTATTTTTATTACGAAAAAAATTTACAAAAAATCTAAGAACGATTTTACCAGCGGTTAAAATTCTAAAATTAAAAAAATCCGAAGACGATTTTTATCGAAAACTGCTCCAACAGTATGGAGACAGAGGAAAAAGAAGATAAAAAGAACTATTACGCTTAAACTTTACAAACCGTTCCAATTAGTTTTGGAACGGTTTTTTTATTTTAAACAGTATCATTCCGAATAACGATACACAAAACAATACCAAAAGGACTTCAATTAATTGGCACAGTAATTGAATATACCCAAGTAAGAATGTAAATATCAATCACCATGAAAAATACAATTATAATTTTAGGTATAGTAGCTTCTTTTTTCATCACTACTGTTAGAGCTCAAAACAGAACGACTGTAAATGCAATGAGCAACGAAATTAGTGATAATCTTGATTTAAGAGCTGTAGCTTCTATTTTTGGAGATTCAAGAAATTTAGAAGATTTTGAAAGACGTTTGAATGATCCTGAAATTCAAATTTCGAATTTAGATTTAAACAATGATAACGAAGTCGATTATTTACGAGTAATTGAAACGGTAGAATACAACACACACGTTGTAATTATACAATCTGTTTTGGATCGTGATGTGTATCAGGATGTAGCAACTATAGATATTGAGAGAAATAACAACAGAGTTCAGGTACAATTTATAGGTAACGAATATTTATATGGTCCTAACTATATTTATGAACCTGTATATTATGCTACTCCACAAATATATGCCTCATTTTGGGTTTCAAACTACCGCCCTTATATTTCTAATTGGTACTGGAATTTCTATCCATCGTATTACTATGCCTGGAATCCATATCCGGTTTACAGATACAGAAGCAACATCAACTTATGTTTGAATTTCAGTAATCGCTATAATTATGTAAGTTACAGAAGAAGTAATTTAGCTATTTCCCTTTACAATGCCAGACGCTCTAACGCCTATGAAAGACGTTATCCTAATTATGCATTCACAAGAAGATACAGCAATTATTCAAATCGTTACGACTTAGATCAAAGAAGATCCGGTTACAACAGAAATTATTCTTCTAACGGATATGGAATAGGCAGACAATACAATAACAATTCAACAGCCAGAAGAGAAACTCAAAGAGATTATTCTTCGAATAGAAATTCTACCTCAAGAGTATATTCTACACCAAGAACAAACGCCGGAGAATCAAACAAAAATTCATCTGCAAATAACCGACAATACACTCCTTCCAGAGGTTTTTCTCAAAACAATAATGATTATTCCAGAGACAATTCATCTCAAAGAGCAACTAGCAGAGACTATAATCAAAATAGAGAACAAAATTCCAGAACAGGTGTAAACCGACAAAATCAAAGCGAAAGAACATATGCTCCAAAACAAGAAAACAGTACACCAAGATTAGAAAATAACAAAGAAAACTCTTCGAACAGAGGAACATTCTCAAGACCAGGAACATCTTCTCCACAAAGATCAGAATCAAACAGAAGCAGAAGCTCTAATCAGGGTGAAAACAATAATTCTTCCAGAGGCAACAACAGAAGAATATAACAAAATAAAAAACTATTATTAAAAACACGACCCATTGGTCGTGTTTTTGCGTTTTTTAAAGATTATACTTTTCATTTGTATAAAAATGAGTAAATTTGGGGCCTTTACAAAAATATAAATGAGCGCATCACATAAAAATTTGCACAGCAAATTAACCCTAGGAGGTTTATTAGTTACTTTAGGAATTATATATGGTGATATCGGAACATCTCCTCTGTATGTAATGAAGGCAATTTTAGGAGACCATACCATTAATGCCGATGTAGTTTTGGGGGGTATTTCAGCTGTATTTTGGACTTTAACATTACAAACAACCATAAAATACGTTGTTATAACCTTAAATGCCGATAACCACGGTGAAGGTGGAATTTTTGCTCTTTATGCTTTAGTAAAAAAAACAAAAATCAAATGGCTCATTGTTCCCGCTATTATTGGTGGTAGTGCTTTATTAGCCGACGGAATTATCACTCCTCCCGTATCGGTATCCTCAGCTGTAGAAGGAATTCGAACGTATTATCCTGATATCAATACGGTTCCTATTGTTATTGGAATTTTATTTATTCTTTTTACAATCCAGCAATTTGGAACAAAACTCGTTGGTAAATTCTTCGCTCCAATGATGTTTATATGGTTCAGTATGCTTGGAATATTGGGTATTATACAAATAGTTGAACACCCTGAAGTTTTTAAAGCATTTAATCCTTACTATGCATACCATTTATTAACGATTCACCCTGATGGATTTTTTGTTTTAGGTTTTGTCTTTTTATGTACTACAGGAGCCGAAGCATTATATTCGGATATGGGACACTGTGGAAGAAAAAACATTCGAATCAGCTGGATTTTTGTCAAAGCTACCTTAGTGCTTAACTATTTCGGACAAGGTGCTTATTTAATTCATAATGAAGGACAGACTTTAGAAAGTTTGGGAGGGAAAAACGGGAATCCATTCTATTTAATTATGGAAGACTGGTTTCAGCCTTTTGGAATTGTTATTGCCACTACAGCTGCTGTAATCGCTTCACAAGCCTTAATTAGTGGTTCGTTTACATTAATAAACGAAGCCATGAGATTGAATTTCTGGCCAAAAGTAAAAATCAATTACCCAACTGAATTACAAGGACAATTATACATCCCTTCTATCAACTGGCTTTTATTCCTTGGTTGTGTGGGCATCGTTCTGCATTTTGAAGAATCCAGCAATATGGAACATGCATACGGATTAGCCATTATTCTTTGTATGATTATGACTACTGTTTTACTCAATTTTTATTTGATAATGAAAAGGGTAAAACTCTATTTCATGGTTCCGCTGATTACCATTTACCTATTAATAGAATTGAGTTTCCTTGCAGCCAATATCACAAAATTTGCCGATGGTGGTTACGTAACTTTAATTATTGCAATACTATTAATTTGTGTAATGTCTATATGGTTTTCTGCCAAAAAAATTACCAAAAGCTATACTAAAATTGTAAAAGTTCAGGATTATGTAAAAGTGCTTAGCGAACTAAGTGTTGACTTGAGCATCCCTAAATATGCTACGCACCTGGTATATATGACCAATGCTGGAAGAGTTGATGAAATAGAAGAAAAAGTAATGTATTCTATTTTACAAAAAAGACCTAAAAGAGCTGATATTTATTGGTTTGTTCACGTAAACATCTTAACTGAGCCTTACAAAACAGAATACAGAGTAACTGAAATCCTTAAAGACGATTTATATCGGGTAGATTTTAATCTGGGTTTTAGAGAGCCTACAAAAATCAACTTAATGTTTAAAGAAGTTATCAAAGACATGGTAAAAAACGGAGAAGTTGACGTTAGAAGCCGTTATGAATCTTTAAATAAAAACAACATTATTGGTGATTTTAAATTCGTTCTCTCTGAAAAATACCTATCCAATGACAACGAATTAAAATGGCATGAAAACATCATTATGAATTCTTATTTCTTAATCAAAAAACTAAGTTTATCCGAAGAAAGTGCATTTGGTTTAGACAGTAGTTCTGTAAAAATTGAAAAATTCCCAATGGTACTTCACACTCCAGAAAACATGGATTTAACCCGTTTAGCTGCAAGAGAAATACACATCGAAAAACCATAAAATTCAATAAGGTTTTACTCTTTTAGAACACCTGTTAATAGTTGAGACTAATCCACTATTAACAGGTGTTTTTATTTTTAAAAAATTGGTTATTCAAAAAATTACTATTTTTTTGAATGATTTCACTTCTTCAATTTTGAATTACAATTTTAACATGAGCTTTTTTTAATTAAATTTGAATTACTTCAATAAAAAAATCAAATTTGAAAAAAGCATTTAAAATACTTTTAAAAACAATCCTGTCATTTTTAGGTTTCATTTTAGTGTATGCATTCACAGCTTATTTACTTTCAAAAATTACAATTGAAAAAGAAGCCACGACAAAACCAGAAGTTAAAATATACATCTTAACCAATGGAGTTCATACCGACATTGTAATGCCAACGAAAAATGCACAAATGGATTGGAGTAAACAAATTCAATTTAAAAACACAAAAGCTGCAGATTCTACCTATCGTTTTATAGCTTTAGGCTGGGGCGATAAAGGCTTTTATTTAGAAACTCCGGAATGGTCTGACCTGAAAGCTTCTGTAGCCTTTAAAGCTGCAACAGGATTAAGTTCTACCGCTATTCACGCCACTTATTATAAACATATGAAAATTGGCAAAGACTGTAAAGCAATAGTAATCAGCAAAGAGCAATACGCTCGTCTAATCACTTACATCCGTAATAGTTTTCAAACAGAAACTTCAGGAAATTTCAAAGTAATAAAAACAAACGCTAATTACGGGAAAACGGATGCTTTTTATGAAGCAACAGGAAGTTACAGCATCTTCAAAACTTGTAATACATGGGCAAATGACGCATTAAAAGCCTGTGGCCAAAAATGTTGTTTTTGGACAGCTTCAGATACAGGAATTTTTTCTAAATACAATTAGAACTTCATATGACATAAAAAAACCGGGCCATTTCGGACCCAGTTTTCCATTATTTATGTTCTTCAAAAGATCCCGATAAAAATCGGGATAAGCGATTCACACAATTTTGTTACACAAAATTGGTTCTCTGCTTATTTTACTTCTTCGTAATCTACGTCTTGAACGTTATCACCTTCAGCTTGTGGTTCAGCAGCAGCCTGACCTTGCTCTCCTTGAGCGTACATAGCTTCAGTAGCAGTTTTCCAAGCAGCGTTTACGTTATCTAAACCTTTTTGAATAGCAGCAAGATCTTGAGATTGGTGAGCCATTCTCAATTCAGTTAAAGCATATTCAATAGCTGTTTTATGCTCAGCAGAGATTTTATCTCCTAACTCTTTCAATTGAGATTCAGTTTGGAAGATTGTACTATCAGCTTCGTTTAATTTTTCAGCTCTTTCTTTAGCTTGTCTGTCAGCATCAGCATTTGCCTCAGCATCTTTTTTCATTTGTTCGATTTCTTCAGCTGTTAAACCAGAAGAAGCTTCGATACGGATATCGTGAGATTTTCCAGTTCCTTTATCAGTAGCAGAAACTTTGATGATACCATTAGCATCAATATCAAAAGAAACCTCGATTTGAGGAACTCCTCTTGGTGCTGGTGGAATACCGTCTAAGTGGAAACGACCGATAGTTTTGTTATCAGCTGCCATTGCTCTGGCTCCTTGTAATACGTGGATTTCAACAGATGGTTGAGAATCAGCAGCAGTAGAGAATATCTGAGATTTTTTAGTTGGGATAGTAGTGTTAGCTTCGATAAGAACTGTCATTACACCACCCATAGTTTCGATACCTAAAGATAATGGAGTAACGTCAAGTAACAATACATCTTTTACATCTCCAGAAAGTACACCACCTTGAATAGCAGCTCCAATAGCTACAACCTCATCAGGGTTAACTCCTTTAGAAGCTTTTTTACCGAAGAATTTCTCAACTTCTTCAACAATTCTTGGGATACGAGTAGAACCACCTACCAAGATAACTTCGTCGATATCAGAAACTGATAAACCAGCATCTTTTAACGCTTTAGCAACTGGTGCCATAGAACGTTTTACTAAAGAATCAGCTAATTTTTCAAATTGAGAACGAGATAATTTTTTAACTAAGTGTTTTGGTCCTGAAGCTGTAGCAGTAACGTATGGTAAGTTGATTTCAGTTTCAGCAGAAGCAGATAATTCAATTTTAGCTTTCTCAGCAGCTTCTTTAATACGTTGTAAAGACATTGGGTCTAAACGCAAATCAATTCCTTCTTCAGCTTTGAATTCGTCAGCTAACCAGTCAATAATAACTTGGTCAAAATCGTCTCCTCCAAGGTGAGTATCTCCATTAGTAGACAATACTTCGAAAACTCCGTCTCCTAATTCAAGAACAGAGATATCAAAAGTACCTCCACCTAAATCGTAAACAGCAATTTTTTGATCAGTTCCTTTTTTATCTAATCCATAAGCAAGTGCAGCAGCAGTTGGCTCATTGATGATACGCATAACTTTTAAACCAGCAATTTCACCAGCCTCTTTAGTAGCCTGACGTTGCGCATCGTTAAAGTAAGCAGGAACAGTGATAACTGCCTCAGTTACTGTTTGACCTAAATAGTCTTCAGCAGTTTTTTTCATTTTTTGAAGTGTCATAGCTGACAACTCCTGAGCAGTATATAAACGACCGTCAATATCCACACGTGGTGTATTGTTGTCACCTTTTACTACACTGTAAGGAACTCTTTTTGCTTCTTCAGTAATTTCAGCAAAAGAATGTCCCATAAAACGTTTGATAGAAGCAATAGTCTTAGTTGGATTAGTTACTGCTTGTCTTTTTGCAGGATCACCCACTTTAATTTCTCCACCTTCTACAAAAGCGATGATAGATGGCGTTGTTCTTTTTCCTTCTGCGTTAGGAATAACAACTGCTTCGCTACCTTCCATTACAGAAACACAAGAGTTAGTTGTACCTAAATCAATTCCGATTATTTTACCCATTTTTATTTATATTTAGTTTTTAATATACTTATTTTAATAACTCATCATGCACAAGTCAATCTTTGTGCCAATGTAAAAGCCTTCTGTAAATTGTCAGTATTTAATAAAATTACAATAAATTAGCTGACAAGATGACATTTTACACTAACTGACAGCTTGCTTAAATTTAAGACATAGCTGTCATACAAAAGATAAGCATCTGAATTATTCCATTATAACCTAAAAAATTAAAATATGTTTCGACATCAGGGAAAACATAGAACTTTAAGTCATAATTTACAAATTGCTTCTTTATTGTCCTTTGTAGCAGGAATAGTAAATGTATCTGGATTTTTAGCGGTTCAAAAATTAACCACCAACGTCACCGGACATTTTGCCTACTTTCTGGATGAACTTTTTAAATTGAATTTCAACAACGGTTTTATCTATTTTTTATACATCTTTTTCTTTTTCATGGGTTCGTTTACTTCTGGTTTTTTAATTGAGCTCTTTTCCCAAAAAACAGAACGGAACATTTATGTTTTTCCCATATCAATAGAAATCCTGTTATTGTTCATAATTGGCTTATCTGGTGAAAATTTAATAACCAAAAATCCTAATATTATTGCTTACACTTTATTATTTGCCATGGGATTACAAAATTCGTTAGTGACAAAAATTTCTAATGCAACTGTACGAACAACTCACTTAACAGGTCTTTTTACTGATTTAGGAATTGAACTTTCACAGTTATTTTTCTACAAAGAAACGGAAAAGAGAACAAAACTATTTGCTTCTATCAAACTACGATTAACCATAATAAGTTTCTTTTTCATTGGAGGAATTTTAGCAGGTGTTTTGTACACTAAAATAAAACTACAGCTATTGTTTATTGCTGCTGTGACACTAATTATCGGCTTGATTTATGACAATATCAAACTAAAATTAATTTTATTAAACCGTAAATACAAACACTAAAAAAGGTAAAAAACAGAAACCTCATTTAATTTTTAAACTATATTTGAAAATCTAAAATTTTCAAATATTATGTTTACCATAGACCAAATCAAAGCAGCACATTCTAAAGTAAAATCGGGTGCTGATTTCCCTAATTACATTCAAGACCTCATCCAACTGGGCGTAAAAGGCTATGACACCATCGTAACCGATGGCAGCGTTGCCTATATTGGTGATAACGGCTTTGCTGCGAGTACCGAGAAAAAATACGAACCTATGGCTGTTGCTTCGGTGGCTAACAAAGAGCGTTTCATTGAATATCTGGTCATGCATCAGGACGGACAAACTGACTATCTTACTTTTTGCCAACATGCAGCCCTATGCGGAATTGCCAAATGGCGTGTAGATATCATCGAAATGACCTGTACTTATTATGACAGCTCAGAAAATCCTATTCTGATTGAAAAAATCCCAGAGTAATAACATTTTATTGTTAAAAATCGGAACACAGATAAAGCGGATCTAACAGATTTCGACAGATTAAAATTAAAACGTTAATGTTCGAGTATCCTTAGCTTCCGCAGTCGAGTGTCAAATGTTTGAAGAATGCGTAAAAAGAAAAGCTGTCTGAGCGTAGCGAGTTTCTTTTCTTTTAGCATTCGAAAACTAATTTGACCGACGAGGAAGCGTAAGACTTGAAATCGAAGATTCATGAATACCAAAAAAACAATAATAAAGCATGAATATTTTTTTGTTTCTTTTTTGATCAAGCAAAAAAGAAAATTAATAAAACAAACCAAACAGATTTAGCACAGATTAAATCTAAAAAAAACAACCATGAAAAACCTTTTTATTTTACTTTTTACGATTTCCAGTTTTAGCAATTACGCTCAAACTAAATCTATAAAAAACTCTCCAAAACTAAGCGAGGCTGCTCCTGCCAGCGTAGGAATGTCCAGCGAACGATTGGCTCGTATTGACAATATGCTCAACAAAGCCGTTGCCGATTCGGAAATTCCCGGAGCGATAGCCCTGGTAGCCCGCAAAGGAAAAATTGTCTATTTCAAAGCTTTTGGAATGGCAGACAATGCCATTTCAAAAACCTTAAAAACCGATGCTATTTTCAGGATTGCATCTCAAACCAAAGCAATTACTACTACTGCTGTGATGATGCTTTGGGAAGAAGGAAAATTCAAATTGGACGACCCTATTTCCAAATACATTCCCGAATTCAAAAATCCGCAAGTTTTAGATTCGGTTTATCCTGATGGAAAATATACTACCAAAGCTGCCAAAAGAGAAATTACCATTCGTGATTTAATTACCCATACTTCCGGTATTGGCTATGGTCAAATTGATAGTGACCCTCGTTTTAAAAAAATATACAAAGACGCCGGCGTAACCGATTTATTTACAACTGATAAAATTACCATTGCCGAAAGTGTCAAGAAACTGGCAAAACTGCCTTTACATCATAATCCTGGAGAAAAATTCACTTATAGCGAAGGACTGGATGTTATTGGGTATTTTATCGAAATCATGTCTGGTATGCCAATGGACGAATTCTATAGAACCCGAATTTTTGAACCCTTAGAAATGAACGACACTTATTTCTATCTGCCGGTATCAAAATCCAACCGATTAGTTACCGTGCAAACCAAAGAAAACGGAAAATGGATTCCCTTTCCTAATACTTTCTACGACACTAATTATCCAATAAAAGGAGCCAAAAGCTTTTTCTCCGGTGGTGCCGGACTTTCAAGTACAGCCAAAGATTATGCAACATTTTTACAGATGTTCTTAAATAAAGGCGAACTTAACGGCATTCGATTATTAAGCAGAACCACTGTACAGTTTATGTTAGCCAACCAGATTGGTGAAATTTGGGGCAAAACAGATGCCGGTCACGGATTAGGCTTTAGAGTTTTAAACCAAATGGGCGAAGATTTAGGCGGACAAGGAAGCGCCGGAACTTTCAACTGGGGCGGTTACTTCAACACTCAATATTTTGCCGACCCTAAAGAAGAACTCATTGGAATTATCCTCAAACAAACACAAAAAACATCCGACAATACAGGCTGGAAATTTCAGCTCTTGGCAGAACAAGCCATCGATGATTAATTCATCAAAAAAACAACCTCAAAAGCGGCTTCTATTTTATTAGAATCCGCTTTTTTTATTATTTAAAAGCTTGTTAAAAAAACAGCCCACATTCTAAATAATAAATTAGAATTCTCTAAATTTACAAGAACAGAGTTTCTTCTGGAAATAACATTTTAATGACACAGCATGACCTCTTTCAGTAAACATCTCACTTTTCGCTGGGCTGATTTAGACCCTAATTTCCATGTTCGTCATAGTGTCTATTACGATTGTGCCGCGCAACATCGAATGGAAATCTTAGACAGTCTGGGATTGAATTTAAAAGTTTTTCAAAAACAGCATTTTGGTCCAGTACTATTTAGAGAAGAATGTGTTTTTAGAAAAGAAATTACCCAGGGTGATTCGGTTTACATTCATACTACAGTAGCCAAAATGAGAGCCGATGCTTCACGATGGTCAATTGCTCACGAATTCCGAACCGAAGACAATTTACTTTGTGCTACTTTAACCGTTGACGGTGCCTGGATGGATACTAAATTGCGCAAATTAATCGATCCGGTTCCCGAAATTGCCGTTAATGCCTTATTGAGTATTCCAAAAAGCGAAGATTTCATAGTATCTTAAGCAATGGCAAAATTCAATAGTAATAGAACAAAAGTAACATAACTCATAACCCATACCTAATAACCATTAATCTTAATCTTAACCTTAAACCAAAAAATGAAAACTAAAGTCGGAATTGTATTTTCAGGTGGTGGTGCCCGCGGTATCGCTCACTTAGGATTACTTAAAGCCTTAGAAGAATTTGGCATCAAAGCTTCTATTGTATCCGGAACAAGTGCCGGAGCCATAGCAGGCGCTTTTTATGCAGCGGGCTATTCGGCAACGGAGATTTTAACTATTTTGAAAAAAGGACAAATCTTTAGTTTTTCAAACCTTTTAATCAAAAGACAGGGCTTATTTGCTATGAAAGGATTTCATGATATTTATCTCGATTGTTTTCCAAGCAATTCATTTGAAGATTTAAACATCCCGTTATACGTTACAGCCACAGATATTTTAAAAGGTGAATTGGTTTATTTTACCTCCGGAAATATCTCTCATGCTATCATGGCATCTTCCTGTATGCCACTATTATTTCAGCCAGTAAATTTCAACAACACTTTGTATGTCGATGGCGGTGTAATAAACAATTTCCCTATCGAACCCTTATTAGGACAATGCGATATTATCATTGGCAGCTATGTCAATTCGATAAAAAAAGAAGTCGACAAAGTAAGTATGAATAATATCTTAGACCGCTGTTTTCATCTGGCTATGAAAAGTTCGGTGGAACAAAAAACACACAGCTGTCATTTGTATTTTGAACCGCCAAACATGAGTCAATACAGCCTTTACAATCTAAAAAATGCCGATGAAATTTTTAGATACAGCTATCAATATGCACTTACTTTGGAACACCAAATTAAATCACTCGATATTCAGGTTTAAGTTGTCAGTTGTCGGTTGACAGTTGATGGTTTGAGACTTAGAGTCAGTTAAGTATTCTATTTCTGATTTCTGATTTCTGATTTCTGATTTCTGATTTCTGATTTCTGATTTCTGATTTCTGCTTTCTGCTCACAGAATACTCAATACTCATCAATTAAAAACTTCTTATCTTTACGGTCAATAAAAAAAGAAACTTTTTGATGACTACTGCCTCTCATTGGAACATTTTATTATCCAATCAAATCAATAAAAAAGAATTTATAGAAACCATTCTTTCCGGAAAAGCCAATCCCGAATTAGCACCTTTTAACGAATTAAAGGGCATCCTTTTTTCCGATTTAGCTATAGACCATTTTATCCAAAAAGAATTTCAATACCTCGAATTAACAGCGGTAGATTCAAACAGAAAACTAAGTACTTTTTCTTCAGGACAACGGAAAAAGAAATTTCTACACTATTGTATTGACCAAAAACCTGATTTTATCATTTTTGACAATCCAATGGATCATTTAGATCAGGCTTCCCGAATAGAGCTGGCAAAATCAATGGAAGCAATGGCTTCTGAAATCAAAATTATACAGCTCATCAACCGCCATGCCGATTTGCTGCCTTTTATTTCGAATAACAGACAAATCAATTCCGATGATTTTGTATTGGAAAACATCTCGCACGAAGCACACGAATCCAAAATTATAAACCAACAGGGAATTCCACATCCGGCTCATCCTATTGAATACAACCAAAAAATTCTGGTTCAGATGAATAATGTATGTGTTAGCTACGAAGAACGACCAATTGTAAAAAACATCAACTGGACGATTCAACAAGGAGAATTTTGGCAATTGATTGGCCCTAATGGTTCCGGAAAAAGTACACTTTTATCGTTAATCAACGGTGACAGCCCTAAAGGTTACGGACAGGATTTACACCTTTTTGGAAGAAAAAAAGGAAGTGGTGAAAGTGTTTGGGACATCAAGAAAAACATCGGCTATTTTGCCACCAATATGACCAGTTTGTTTACAAGAAACCACACTTTAGAACAAATGATTCTATCCGGATTTTTTGATTCTATCGGATTGTATGATTTACCAACGACTTTACAAAAAACAATTGCCGATGAATGGCTTGACTTAATTGGGATGTTACACCTTAAAAACAAGATGTTCAAACGCCTTTCGGTAGGACAACAACGACTGGCAATGATTGTTCGTTCGGTTTTAAAACATCCGCCTTTGGTTATATTGGACGAACCCGTTGAAGGCTTAGACGATGAAAATGTAGCCATGGTATGCCAACTCATCAATTTATTGAAACAGGAATCCAATATGACCATTGTGTATGTTTCGCACCGCATCGAACCCAATTTAGCTCCCAATGCTGTTTTTGAATTAATTCCGTCCGGTGAAGGTTCTACAGGAATTATCAAATAACACTGTTCGATAGCAATTTCAAAAATCAATAACAATAGCACTCCGATTTGTTTCTACAAGTCGGATTTTTTTATGGTATACTTTTACCGATTATTTTCTTTCTAAAATTGTAATTGCCATTGAATTATGAAATTGAAATTCTATGTAATTTGTAGTGAATTATTTATATATTTGGTAAAATAAAATCTGATTACCGTCAGACCTATCCGTCCAAAATTGGGGTGATAGATCTTATTTTATCAGACCTATATACAAGTTAGTGGCAAGCAAACCTAAAAAACGCAGAAAAACGAAATATGAAAATTAGAATCTTAATAGTTATTATTCTAGTTTTTATTTCTTGTAAAAAGGAAGTAAAAGAAGAATCCGAAAAAGTCCAAAATAAAGGATATAACACGTTAGTAAAAAGAGAAACTAAAGTTAAAAATATTGACACAATAGAAACTTCTAAAAAACACAAAACAAACAAAATTCTGTGTGATTTAGATGGAGATAATTTGAATGAAATAGTTGAAATTGTTAGGAGTACGAAAAACGGAAAAAGCGGTTTGAGAATAATCTTTGGAAACGGAAATAGAACTGATTATTTCGGAATGGGAAATAATATATTAGAACAAGGTTTTGATGAAATTGATTGGGCAGGAATTTTTGAAAAAGCACCGAAAAATGAAATCTATTGGAATAATGTAAATAAAGATGGAGAATTATTATCCGAAGAAGAAATAAAAGAAGTTGATAAAATAAAACTATTAAATGACGGAATATATATGCACGCTAAAGAAAGTTGCGGAGGCGGAATTATATATCTGAAAAATGGAAAATATGAATGGATTCAACAGGAATAAATTGCCAGCCACTAACAGCTACTACAACGGATTTGGGCATTTGGCTTAATGGAAAGTTGGTTTTGTATTTGGGATGATTTGGCAAATCCGAGAATAGGTCTTAATTTAATCCCAAACCCGCTTTAGTACCAAGACGTTAGCAGTAAGTTTAACCAAAATCGAGATGAAAAACATAATATGAAGAAAATATTTTTTTTAACACTTTTTACTTTTACCTCTTGTAATTCCGATTTAAGCATAGAAGAAAAATTCGAAGTAACTTATGACTTACACATAAAAGAAAATAATGAGTACAATGAAATTTTGAAAGAGAATATTAAAATCAAAATATCAAAAATAAAAAATACTGAAACGTCATGGAAAATTAAACTTTGTGATAGTTTATCAAAAGAGTATTTTGATTATTTAACGACTATTGAAAAAGAGGTAAAAGAACAAGGAAATGAAATATTCTTTAATGGAGATTTATATTCACAAAAAGGAGAAACTTATACCAAAAAAACTGAAAAATATAGAACTGAATTTGAAAAACTTATAAGTTCTTCAAATTTTATCAAAAGACTTAATTCAGTTTTTAGTATGAAAGATGTTAAGTATAAAGGTTTATATGTTCATTATCTAGACTACTTTTTCAAAGGTTTTCCAAAAATTCAATCATCTGCATTTATAAACGACAAAAAGAGAAGAGTTTTAGAATTTGAAAACGAATTGATTTCTGAAATTATAATTGCGAATAAATAAAACCTACTACCAACAGCTGTTTTGCACAATGGCTTGGGCTTGGTTTTTTCTTGCGAAAAAACGCTGTTAACTCCAATCTAATTTTTATATTTATAATGTTCAGTCTTGAATTTCAAGCCACTGAGCAAAGCAACAAACCGTTAGCCATAATATTACTTGGCAAAAATTACGCAATAGAATTTAAAATTATTATTTTGATAGTATCAAATGATAGTATCAAATATGAAACCCACATACTGGCATGAGTGTTTTTTACAGCTGATTTAAAAGAAATAAATTATGAGAAGAGTAATTGCTGCAATCAATATGACATTGGACGGAATTTGCGATCATACAGCAGGAATTGCAGATGAAGAACTACACCAACATTATACTGAGCTTTTAGATGAGGTAGGAGTTATTCTATATGGAAGAATAACGTACCAATTGATGCAGTTCTGGCAAACGCTGCTAAAAAATCCTTCCGGTGAAAAAACAATGGATGACTTTGCTTTGGCAATAGACCGGGTTCCAAAAATTGTCTATTCGCATACGCTGAAAAATACGGATTCGATAGCTATCGGATGGGATAGTGTTAAATTATCAAACCAACCTATAGAAAAAGAAATTACAGAACTCAAACAACAATCCGGAAAAGATATTTTAGTTGGCAGTCGAAGTTTAATTATTCATCTGATGAACCTTAACTTGATTGACGAATTTCAGATTTGCATTCATCCTGTCTTAGAAGGAAAGGGTCTGCCATTGTTTGACAAATTAAAAGACAGAAAAAATCTCAAACTCTCCAAAACAAAAACTTTTGGTTCAGGTGTTATTGTACTTTATTACGAGCCGTTGAAATATTGACTCACCAAAAATCAAAGAAAACATTTTTTCAAAGTCAGGCACAAAAATGTTGAATTTCTTCAGCAATCACTTTTCTTTGGTCAAGCAACATCTTTTTTGCATAACTTCGTTTTCTAAAGCAACTTATCCATAAACCCCAAAAAGATGATTAACCAGGAAGAAGAATTTAAACGCACCATTGGTGTTTTTGGCTTATCAGCCAATATTATGAATGTCATTATTGGCGCCGGAATTTTTGCTCTTCCAGCTATTGTTGCCTCATCTATGGGGGCATCGAGTATTATTGCCTACTTTTTTTGCGGACTTTTAATGGCCCTTATCATGCTTTGTTTTGCCGAAGCTTCCAGTAAAGTAACACAAACAGGCGGTGTTTATTCCTATATTGAAACGGCTTTTGGCCCTTATGCGGGTTTCCTTGCAGGTGTTTTTACCGTTGGTGGTACTCTGCTTGCCGATGCAGCTGTTTCTAACGCTCTGGTTAATGTTTTGGGCTCTGCACATCCTGTCTTCGAATTAGCAGCGATACGTATTTTGTTTTTAATCTTAGTTTTTGGAGGTCTGGCTTTTATCAATGTAATTGGTGTAAAACAAGGTATTGGATTGGTCAAAATCAACACAATTGCTAAGTTAATTCCCTTATTGCTTTTGGTTGTTTTTGGTTGGCAGGCTGTTTCTGTGCAGAATTTAGTTATAGAACGTTTTCCTGATATTCAACAACTGGGAAAAACTTCTCTTGTTTTATTTTTTGCCTTTCAGGGTTGCGAATCCGGAATTGTAGTTTCGGGCGAGGTTATTAATCCTAAGCGCACCATTCCTAAAGCTATTTTCATTAGTATCACTGCAATTGTGATCCTTTATATGCTCATTCAAACGGTAGCTCAGGGTGTTTTAGGAAATCAATTGCCACAACATACCGCTACTCCGCTTGCTGCTACTGCCGATGTTATTTTTGGTCCAATTGGATTTGTAATTTTAACTACGGGAGCCGCTATTTCGATGTTTGGTTTCCTGAGTGGAGATATTTTAAATAATCCAAGAACATTGTATGCGCTTTCTCGTGACCGGGTAATTCCCATAAAGGCTCTGGCCAAAATCCATTCCTCCTTCGCAACTCCTTATATAGCGATTATTGTTTATGCCTTATTAGGTTTTTTGATTGCTGCAACAGGAAGTTTTGAAAGCCTGGTTGTTATTGCAAGTAGTTCCATTTTAATAGTTTACATGGGAGTGGTTTTAGCCGTAATCAAATTGCGCTACAGTCAGAAAGCTAAAGCAGATGAATTTACTATTCCCGGCGGTTTAAGTATTCCTATACTATCAATTGCTATTATTCTTTATTTTTTATCTAATTTGACACAAAACGAAATCATTGGAACAGTCATTTCTATTGGAGTTTTATCTGTCATCTATGCTTTAATTTATTTTACAAAACTTAAAAAATAAAACACAATCATAGCGCTATAGCAAGACAAAACCCGAGAATCTAATTTCGGGACATCTGGTTGTACAATTATTTATCTCAATTAAAATATTATAACAGACTTATAAAAAACGAAAATCCCGATTACATAATGCAATCGGGATTTTCATATCAATCTGTCAGCCTATTTTAGGATAACTATATAACTTTCAAATGTTATTTACTCAAATACATTTTTCTTCTTGAGTACAATTCGTAGAACTGATCGTCTTTTAAGTCTTCAATAAACAAGATACTTTCTCCTGTAGATTTCATTTCAGGTCCTAATGCTTTGTTTACGTTAGGGAATTTACTGAAAGAGAATACCGGTTGTTTGATTGCAAAACCGTTTAATTGAGGATTGAAATCAAAATCAGTTACTTTACTATGTCCTAACATGACTTTTGTAGCATAGTTCACGTATGGCTCACCGTAAGCTTTTGCGATAAAAGGAACTGTACGGGAAGCTCTTGGGTTAGCTTCGATGATATAAACCGTATCGTCTTTGATAGCAAACTGGATATTGATTAAACCAACTGTTTTCAAAGCTACAGCAATTTTCTGCGTATGATCTTTGATTTGTTGCATTACAAACTCTCCTAAGTTAAACGGAGGTAATGTCGCATTAGAATCTCCGGAGTGAACTCCACAAGGCTCAATATGCTCCATAATTCCGATGATGTACACATTTCCGTCAGCGTCACAAATTGCATCTGCTTCAGCTTCGATAGCACCATCTAAATAGTGGTCCAACAATAATTTATTACCAGGAATCGATTTCAATAAATCAATTACGTGCTCTTCTAACTCTTGTTTGTTAATTACAATTTTCATTCCCTGACCTCCTAATACATAAGAAGGACGAACTAATAATGGGAAATCCAATGAATCTGCTAATTTAGAAGCTTCGTCTGCACTTTCTGCAATTCCGAATTTAGGGAAAGGAATTTTCAAATCAGTCAATAAATCAGAGAAACGTCCTCTATCCTCAGCTAAATCTAACGCGTCAAAACTAGTTCCGATGATTTTTACACCGTATTTAGATAATTTCTCAGCTAATTTCAATGCTGTTTGTCCACCTAACTGAACGATAACACCTTCCGGTTTTTCGTGTTGGATAATATCGTAAATATGTTCCCAGAATACTGGTTCGAAATATAATTTATCTGCTGTATCAAAATCAGTAGAAACCGTTTCAGGGTTACAGTTGATCATAATAGTTTCGTAACCACATTCTTTAGAAGCCAAAACTCCGTGTACACAAGAATAATCAAACTCAATTCCCTGTCCAATACGGTTTGGTCCGGACCCCAGAACAATTACTTTCTTTTTATCAGTAACATAACTTTCGTTATCTACAAAACGGGTTCCGTCTGCTTTTTCAATTTCAGCCTCAAAAGTTGAATAGTAATAAGGCGTTTTAGCTTTAAACTCAGCCGCACAGGTATCAACCAGTTTAAAAACACGGTTAATATTCATTTCCATACGTAAAGCATGCACTTCACTCTCTAAACATCCCATCATATGAGCCAATTGACGGTCAGCAAAACCTTTTTGTTTTGCTTCAAGCAACAATTCTTTTGGCAAATCACTTACTTTATAATTAGAAATTTCTTTTTCTAAAATAAATAGTTCTTCATATTGTTTCAGGAACCACATATCGATTTTAGTAATTTCGTGGATACGGCTCAATGGAATTCCCATTGCGATAGCATCGTAAATTACAAATACACGATCCCAACTTGCATAAGTCAGTTTTTCAATGATTTGCTCGTAATTAGTATAACCTTTTCCATCAGCTCCTAAACCATTTCTTTTGATTTCCAATGATTGAGTAGCTTTATGTAAAGCTTCCTGGAACGAACGTCCAATTCCCATTACCTCACCTACTGATTTCATTTGAAGTCCTAAAGTTCTGTCTGAACCTTCAAATTTATCGAAGTTCCAACGTGGGATTTTCACAATCACATAATCTAATGTTGGTTCGAAAAGAGCCGAAGTTGATTTTGTAATTTGGTTTTGCAACTCATCTAAATTATAACCTAAAGCTAATTTCGAAGCGATTTTAGCAATTGGATAACCTGTTGCTTTAGATGCCAAAGCAGAAGAACGAGATACACGAGGGTTAATCTCGATTGCTACGATATCTTCTTTTTCATCCGGTGAAACGGCAAACTGCACGTTACATCCTCCGGCAAAATTACCAATACTACGCATCATCAGGATAGCGTAATCACGTAATTTTTGGAATGTTGTATCCGATAATGTCATTGCTGGTGCTACTGTAATCGAATCTCCCGTATGAATTCCCATTGGGTCCATATTTTCGATAGAACAGATAATTACAACATTATCATTTTTATCTCTTAAAAGTTCTAATTCGTACTCTTTCCATCCCATCAAAGCCTTGTCAATCAAAACTTCGTGAATTGGTGAGGCTTCAAGTCCGGCAGTTAATAATCTGTCAAAATCTTCCGGTTTGTATACGATAGAAGCTCCTGTTCCTCCAAGAGTAAACGAAGGACGTATAACTAATGGAAAACCAAATTCCTGAGCAATTTCTTTTCCTCTTAAATAAGAAGTACAAATTTCAGCAGGAGCGGTAGGCACACCTATTTTCTTTAAAAGGTCTTTAAATTGGTCTCTGTCCTCAGTAATATTAATGGCATTTACATCAACACCAATCAATCGTACTCCAAAGTCGTCCCAAATTCCTTTTTCCTGAGCCTCTAAACACAAGTTAAGTGCTGTTTGTCCTCCCATTGTAGGCAATACAGCATCAATTTGCGGGTGCTCTTTTAGGATTTCAATAATCGATTTAGTTGTTAAAGGCTTCAAGTAGATATGATCCGCCATAGAAGGGTCGGTCATAATTGTAGCAGGATTCGAATTGATAAGAATAACCTCGATTCCTTCTTCACGAATAGAACGTGCTGATTGTGATCCTGCGTAATCAAATTCGCAAGCTTGACCAATAACGATAGGACCTGAACCTATAATTAAAACTGATTTGATTGAAGTGTCTTTTGGCATTATGATGTAATTATTGTTTTTTCAAGTTTTTTTATCTCTCAATTTTATAAGTTTAAAATGATGCAACTCACTAAAAATCTTAAGTTTGAGTTATATTTATGACAAGGTATAAAAAAGGGCGATACTAAAAAAAGTAACGCCCTTATTTATGTTTATACAAACATTATTTTTTGTGTCTAGGCTCGCTAGAAACAGTTAATTTATGTCTTCCTTTAGCTCTTCTACGCGCAAGAACTTTTCTTCCATTTGCAGAAGCCATTCTGTCCATAAATCCGTGTTTATTTCTTCTTTTTCTTTTCGATGGTTGAAACGTTCTTTTGCTCATTGCTTTGTATCTTTAAATCTTATTATTTGTATCTTTTATTTTTTGATGTGGTGGCTATTTCTAAACCGAGTGCAAATATACAAAGACTTTTTTTTCTGGCAAGAAGTTTTATAAAAATATTTTTAATTCCTTTTACTATCTTTGCAAGCACAAATTATATACCCATCATGTTAAACAAGAATATCAAACTTATTATCGCCGGACTTATCGTAATTACAAGCATTTGGCAATTTACCGAAAACAATATTGGAAACGGAATTTTCTTATTATTACTTACTGCAATCCCTGTTTTCCTTTATTACAGAAACGAATATATATTATTAGCTTTTTTAAAATTAAGAAAACAAGATTTTGAAGGCGCTCAAAAATGGCTTTCTCATATCAAAAACCCTGACGGAGCCTTAACAAGAAAACAACAAGGCTACTTTAATTACCTTCACGGAATCATGCTTTCGCAAACAAATATCAATCAGTCTGAAAAATATTTCAAGAAAGCCATCGAATTAGGCCTGTCCATGGATATGGATCTAGCAGTTGCTAAATTAAACTTAGCCGGAATAGCTTTATCAAGAAGAAGAAAAATTGAAGCTAACAACCTGATTTCTGAAGTTAAAAAACTAGACAAACAAGGAATGCTGAAAGATCAAATCAACATGATGAAAGAACAAATGAAAAAAATATAACTTTCAACACAATAAAAAAAACCGTCAAATAAAATTATTTGACGGTTTTTTTTATGCCTTCCCCATAGCTTTTCAACTATAAAACAAATTCTTAGTATCTAAAATAATAGCCGGCAAATTAGCATTAAACCACCGGTATTTAGTATAAATCATCACATGAGTTCCCCCCTCAACAACAACACATTTACGTATATTCTGAATAGGAAACATATTATCCTTATCCCCGTGAATATGAATCACCCGTTCATCCACCCGAGAACGATTCCACAAAACCACTTTTTCAATTGACCATTTCAGATAATAAATATCACGAACAGATAAAAAAGTATCATACAACTGCATTCTGTGCGACATTTTTTCTCCAAATACAAATTGAGCCAACTTACCAAAACTCAAAATCAATCGAATTGGAATTAATTTATACACTAATGTTTTCCTGGCAAAATGAATACGTTTAGGAAATTCCAACTTTGATTTAACACTCGAAATAATAATTACTTTCTGCACATTGAGAAACTTAGCCATTTCCTGTACCAAAATCCCTCCAAAAGAAACACCTATTAAAACAGCATTTTCTTTTTTCACATACAAAGCCATTCGCTTAGCATAATCCTCCAAAACCTCTTTATACTTTGGAAGTTCCCATTCTAAATAATAAACATCAAACAGCGCATCATCCAGCTTAATTCGTTCAAAAATCATAGGATTCGCTGCCAAACCAGGCATAAAATAAACAGGAATTTTACTCATAGGAAAAAATAAATTTCAAATTACCAAAATACTAATTTAAAGTTTCAATTCACCATTTATCACTTAAACAAAAAATAAAAAAGACACAAGAATCAACTTGTGCCTTTATACAATTTACTTCAGAAAAAATTATTTTTCTATCTCTTTCATACTATCCATTTTCTTATGCGCTAAGAAACCAGTAATATCTTCAAAGTGTTCCACCACTCTTTTGTTTCCAAACTCGAAAACTTTTGTTGCCAGTCCGTCAAGGAAATCACGGTCGTGAGAAACCAAAATTAAAGTTCCGTCAAAATCACGTAATGCATCCTTAATAATATCCTTAGTTTTCATATCCAGGTGATTTGAAGGCTCATCCAGAATCAATAAATTTACCGGTTCCAACAACAATTTAATCATTGCCAGACGTGTTTTCTCTCCTCCGGAAAGCACTTTTACTTTCTTAGTAATATCATCGCCCTGAAACATAAAAGCTCCAAGAATATTTTTAATTTGAGTTCTAATATCACCAACAGCAATCGCATCGATAGTTTCAAAAATAGTAGCATTTTCATCTAATAATGACGCCTGATTTTGTGCAAAATATCCAATTTGAGCATTATGCCCAATTTCAACACTACCACCATCAATTCCAATTTCTTTCATGATAGCTTTAATCATCGTTGATTTTCCCTCACCATTTTTACCCACGAAAGCTACTTTTTGCCCTCTTTCAATAACGATATTAGCATCTTTAAAAACCACATGATCTCCATAAGATTTTGCCAAATCCTTAACCACAACCGGATATTGTCCTGAACGCGCTGCAGGTGGAAATTTCAGTTTTAAAGCCGAAGTATCTACTTCATCTACCTGAACAATTTCTAATTTTTCAAGCATTCTAACACGCGACTGAACCGCATCGGTCTTAGAAAAAGTCCCTTTAAAACGTTCAATAAAAGCTCTGTTATCAGCAATCATTTTTTGTTGCTCATCGTATGCTTTTTGTTGGTGAATTCTACGGTCTTTACGCAATTCTAAATAATGAGAATATTTCGCCTTATAATCATAAATTCTTCCCATCGTAACCTCAATAGTACGATTAGTAATATTATCAACAAAAGCCCTGTCGTGAGAAATCACCACAACTGCCTTAGCCGAATTAATCAGGAAATCTTCCAACCATTGAATACTTTCAATATCCATGTGGTTCGTAGGCTCATCCAGCAAAATTAAATCAGGTTTACGCAATAAAATTTTAGCCAATTCAATTCGCATTCTCCATCCTCCTGAAAATTCCGAAGTTTGACGTGTAAAATCCTCACTCACAAACCCCAATCCCTTCAGGACTTTTTCTACTTCTGCCTCATAATTTACTTCTTCAATAGCGTAGAACTTCTCACTTAAATCAGAAACGCGCTCGATTAATTTCATATAATCGTCACTTTCGTAATCGGTACGAATAGTCAATTGCTCATTGATTTCATCAATCTCGGCTTTCATTTTAAAAACTTCAGAAAAAGCCTTAGAAGCCTCTTCCATTACCGTAGCACCGTCAGTAGTCAATAAATGCTGCGGCAAATAAGCCACAACAGCATCTTTTGGTGCCGAAATACTTCCTGTTGAAGGCTTGGAATTTCCTGCTATAATTTTCAACAAAGTTGATTTTCCCGCACCATTTTTACCCATAAGGGCAATTTTATCATTTTCATTAATAGCAAAAGAAACATCGCTAAAAAGTGTCGTTCCACCAAATTGAACCGATATATCGTTAATTGTAATCATTGTTTGAAGTTAGAAGTTAGAGGGTGAAAGTTAGAAGTTCTGCCCTCAATAATTTTAAAAGTGCAAAGATAAATTAATTAAGTGATTAGACAATTGTTAATTTTCTTTCTCAAAAACAAAAAAACCGCAGATTCACCTATTTAAAAAATCTGCGAATCTGCGGTTGAATTATTTTTGAATTTCACTACTAAGCTATTCTTTTCTCCATTTTTTAGTTTCCTCAAAAACATGCTCTAAAATAGCAGCTTCTTTTTCATCAAACTCAATATTTCTTCTTCCCATAACCAACTTAGCTGTTTCAAAAGCTTTTTTAGTCACATAAGTAGTAAATCCTGCGGCACCACCCCAGGAAAAACTCGGAACAAAATTACGAGGAAAACCACTTCCGAAAATATTTGAACTCACCCCAACAACTGTCCCGGTATTAAACATCGTATTAATTCCACATTTACTGTGATCCCCCATCATCAAACCACAAAACTGCAATCCCGTTTTAGCAAAACCTTCGGTTTCGTAACTCCACAATCGCACTTCGTCATAGTTGTTTTTCAAATTCGAATTATTACTATCTGCACCAATGTTGCACCACTCACCTAAAACCGAATTTCCTAAAAAACCATCATGCCCTTTATTAGAATAACCAAACAATACCGAATTATTTACTTCTCCACCTATTTTCGAATAAGGCCCCACCGTTGTTGGCCCATAAATTTTAGCACTCATTTTAACCACCGCCCCCTCACACAATGCAAAAGGACCACGAATCACAGAGCCCTCCATAATTTCAGCATCTTTAGCAATATATATAGGTCCGGTAGAAGCATTCAAAGTCACATATTCCAACTTTGCACCTTCTTCAATAAAAACATTTTCCGGCGCAATAACATTTACACTTTGAGGAATTGGCTGTGATTTTCTGTCTTCTGTCAAAAATTCAAAATCTTCGCGAATTGCAGCTCCATTTTTAGAAAAAATATCCCAGGTATTCATCACCGTCAAACAATCCTCATTGTATTCGATAATTTCGTAATTATCAAAATCCACTTCTTCCTGACTGTCATTAGTAAAAAAAGCAATCACTTCTTCTCCTTTAAAAATCGCCTGATTGGATTCTAAATTAGAAATCATTTCAGCTAAAATATCATTTGGCAAAAAAGAAGCATTAATCATTACATTTTCCTCTAACTCCACCATTGGATACTTTTCAGATAAATATTCCTCAGTCAAAGTAGTAATCGTAGACCCCAAATACCTTTCCCATTTTTGGCGAATAGTCATAATTCCAATCAAAATATCCGCTACGGGGCGTGTAAAAGTAAATGGCAACAAAGCGTTACGGGCCGGACCATCAAAAAGTATATAATTCATAAAGTTTTCTTTTTATTAATTGCGGTTTCCTACAAAAACCCGTTGCCAAAGTTACAAAGTTTTCAAAGAGATAAAAACAAAAAAGCCTTCCAAAAGGAAGGCTTAATCTATTATTTAAAAACAAATTAAAATTATTTAATGTGTTTAGCGTATTTAGTTTTGAATTTATCAATACGTCCTGCAGTATCGATAAGTTTAGATTTACCTGTGTAAAAAGGGTGAGAAGTTCTAGAGATCTCCATTTTTACAACTGGATATTCTACACCTTCGTGTACAATTGTTTCTTTAGTTTCTGCTGTTGATTTAGTGATAAAAACGTCGTCATTAGACATGTCTTTAAAAGCAACTAATCTGTAATTTTCTGGGTGTACACCTTTTTTCATCTTGAATCTTTTTTATTTGTTTGGTTATAACTCATTTTGAAGCTTTCCTTTTCAGAAAAGGTATAAACTAATTATAACTTTTTATTATATATTATTTTGAGGATGCAAAAATACAATTATTTTTCAATAAACAAATCTTTATTTCTTTTTTTTATATAAACAGCTAAAAACAGTTTTTTACTCTTCAGTATACAGGGATTTACTATATTTGTTGCTTCAAAATTAAAATTAGATTAATGAACGACTTTGTAAAAAAGACAGCTGCAAAAAACGGCTTAATTTTAGGAACGCTATTAACCTTTTTAAATGCTTACATTTATTTTTACAACAACTCATTAATTTCAAATATAGGAATCGGATTCTTTTTCCTACTCCTATTTATAGCTTGTGGTATTTTTTCTGTTCTAAAAGTAAAATCCCTTTCAAATGGTAAAATTAATTTCAGAACCACATTCTCAGCTTATTTCATTACTATTTTAACTGCTCACGCCTTAATTGCTCTGGGGTTGATTATAATAACCAATTTATTAATCTCTCCGGAAATCGCAGAAGCTATCAAAAAAATGATAATCGATTTTAACATAAACACTCTAAAATTAAATAATGCTTCACAAAAAGATATAGCAAATGCAATTCAATTATCTAAAAACTATAATCCATTTGCTATTACCGAAATTTTATCTGGATCTTTAAAATATTTACTAAGAGACAGTATCATCGGTTTAGTTGTAGCGGCTTTTTTTAGAAACACAAAATAAAAATGAATTTATCCATACTAATACCACTTCTTAACGAAGAAGAATCACTGAAAGAACTTTACAGCTGGATTATTAAAGTAATGCAGGAAAACCATTATTCTTATGAAGTCATTTTTTTAGATGACGGAAGTACAGATGATTCATGGTCTATCATTCAAGGCTTTGCTGCCGAAAACGCTCATGTAAAAGGAATCCGATTTATGAAAAATTTCGGAAAATCACAGGCTTTACATGCCGGTTTTGCAAAAGCTCAGGGAGATGTTATCATCACCATGGACGCCGACTTGCAAGATAGCCCTGAAGAAATTCCGGAATTATACAAAATGATTACCGCTCAAAATTTCGACTTGGTTTCCGGATGGAAAAAGAAACGTTACGACTCAGTTGTAGCCAAAAATCTTCCTTCTAAATTATTCAACTGGGCCGCCCGAAAAACTTCGGGAGTTGAATTGAATGATTTTAATTGCGGATTAAAAGCTTACCGAAATGTAGTAGTAAAAAACATCGAAGTTTCAGGCGAAATGCACCGATACATTCCGGTTTTGGCAAAAAATGCCGGATTTGGAAAAATTGGTGAAAAAGTAGTGCAACATCAGGCCAGAAAATACGGTGAGACTAAATTTGGAATGGAACGTTTCATCAATGGTTTCCTTGATTTAATAACCATTTGGTTCCTGTCCCGATTTGGAAAAAGACCCATGCACTTATTTGGAGCCATTGGCTCTTTAATGTTCATCATTGGTTTTTTACTGGCAGGATATATTGGTTTTTCCAAACTATATCATATGTACAACAACATGCCTTACAGTTTAGTAACAAACAACCCTTGGTTTTACATTGCCTTAACTACAATGATATTAGGCACACAATTATTTTTAGCCGGTTTTTTAGGCGAAATTATTTTGCGCACAAAACACAACGAAGAGCGATATAAAATTTCCAACGAAATTAATTTTCTGTAATTACAAATAGTTTGTTGAAACAAACTATTTATTTACTAAATTTCGATTGAAACTATAAAAAAATCAAATTTCACAAAGACTAAAAACAACCTATTATAAAAACTAGAATCTAAAAAACGCGACAAAAATGGAATTGAAACAAAACATTTTAGATGCTGTTAAAGAATGGCAAAGCCCTATATTTGATGCTACAACCCAAGAAGCACTTAACAAATTAGTAGCTACTTCACCTAAAGAAGTTGAAGAAAGTTTCTACAAAAATCTTGAGTTTGGAACAGGTGGAATGCGGGGGATTATGGGAGTAGGAAACAACCGAATCAACAAATACACACTTGGAAAAAGCACACAAGGACTTTCAAACTATCTAAAATCTGTTTTTCCTGACCAACCTATAAAAGCGGTTATTGCTTTTGATTGTCGCCATAACAGTAAATCACTGGCTAAAGTGGTGGCTGATGTTTTTTCTGCCAATGGGATTCAGGTATATTTATTCTCTGATTTAAGACCAACACCGGAATTATCATTTGCATTGAGACATCTTGGTTGCCAATGCGGAATTGTACTAACTGCTTCGCACAATCCACCGGAATACAACGGATATAAAGTGTACTGGCAAGACGGCGGACAAATTGTTCCACCGGAAGACGAAGCAATTATCAATGCTATCGAAAAATTAAATTATAACGAAATCAAATTTGACGCAAATGAAGATTTGATTCAATATATAGACAAAGATATTGATGAGGCATTTATCAAATCAACAGTAGAAAACGCAAGTTTTAACACACCACAAGAAGCAAAAGACAATCTAAACATTGTTTTCACTTCATTACATGGAACCTCGATTACTGTTACTCCTGAAACTCTGGCTCAGGCGGGTTACAAAAACGTACAAATTGTTAAAGAACAAGAAGTTCCAAACGGAGATTTCCCAACTGTAAAATCACCTAATCCGGAAGAACCGGAAGCGTTAACCTTAGCGCTGGAACTTGCAGATAAAACCAACGCTGATATCGTGATTGGTACGGATCCGGATTGTGACCGTTTAGGAATTGCCGTTAGAAACAACGAAGGCAAAATGACTTTGTTGAACGGAAACCAAACCATGATTTTAATGACTGCCTTTTTATTGGAAAAATGGAAAAAAGCAGGCAAAATCAACGGAAAACAATTTGTAGGATCTACTATTGTTTCCACTCCTATGATTATGGAACTGGCTTCAGCTTATGGTGTTCAGTTTAAAGTGGGATTAACCGGATTCAAATGGATCGCCAAAATGATTAAAGATTTCCCTGAACTACAATTCATTGGTGGTGGAGAAGAAAGTTTTGGATACATGGTTGGCGATGCAGTTCGTGATAAAGATGCAGTTGCAGCTACTTTATTAATTTGCGAAGTTGCCGCTCAGGCAAAAGCTAACGGCAGTACGGTTTACAAAGAATTACTAAACCTGTATGTTGATCATGGATTCTACAAAGAATATTTAGTTTCATTGACTAAAAAAGGAATGGAAGGCCTACAGGAAATCAATCAGATGATGATTGATTTAAGAGAAAATCCATTAAAAGAAATCAACGGTCAACGCGTGGTTATGATTGAAGATTACGATTCATCAATTGCTAAAAACTTACTTGATGGTTCCGAGTCAGTAATGGATATGCCAAAATCAAACGTATTGATTTATTACACTGAAGATGGTTCTAAAATTTGTGCCAGACCAAGTGGAACAGAACCAAAAATTAAATTCTACATCAGCGTAAACACTGAACTGGATGCTGTAGAAAACTTTAACGAAGTAGAAGCTTATTTAGATCAAAAAATTGCTGCTATAATTTCTGAAATGCAATTAAAATAATGGATATCAACATAAAAAAACTAATTCCTTTTGTTTCAAATTACAAAAAACACATTTATTTAAATGTGTTTTTTAATATATTCTATGCATTGTTTTCCACTTTGCTGATGGTATCAATGATACCTACACTGAATGTCCTTTTTGGAATTGATCAAAAGTTATACAAAGAACCTCAATACGAAGGAATTGGAAGTCTTAAAAAATACACAGGAGATTTCCTGAATTACAAAATGACAACACTTACCGAGGTTTACGGTTTTAAAATTATGTTGCTTTTTGTTATTTCAATTATCATTATAACAGCCTTATTAAAAAACATAACTAATTACTTTGCTTCTTACCACGTTACCCGTTTAAGAACCGGTGTTCTTAGAGATTTAAGAAAAAATCTGTACGCAAAAATTATAAACCTGCCAATTTCATATTATTCAGAAAAGAAAAAAGGAGATGTGATGGCTCGTATGCTGGGTGATATTAATGATGTTCAAAACTCCTTTTTTCAGGTTTTAGAATTAGTAGTCAGAGAACCGCTGACCATTGTTTTTTCTATTGCAACGATGTTTATCATTAGTCCAACACTTTCTTTATTTGTTTTGGTATTTATTCCAATTGCTGGTGTTATTATTTCTAAAATTGGAAAAAACCTGAAAGCTAAATCAATAAAAGCTCAAAACGAAAATGGTATTTTTATTTCTATTTTAGACGAAACTCTGGGTGGACTGAAAGTAGTTAAAGGCTATAATGCCGAAGAATCTTTTATCGGAAAATTCAATAACTCTATTGATCGTCTTTTGCATCTTTCGAATAGCATTGGTAACAAAAACAACTTAGCTTCTCCTATGAGTGAATTTTTAGGAATTGTTACTATTTCTATCCTGTTATGGTTTGGCGCCCAACTTGTTGTAGAAGAACATTCTATTACTTCAGCAACTTTTATTACCTATATTGCTCTTGCCTACACTATTTTAACTCCCGCTAAAGCAGTTTCCAGAGCTTCTTATCAGGTAAAATCAGGATTAGCTGCCGCCGAAAGAGTCTTTACCTTAATGGAACAAGAAAACACTATTGTTGACGAAGTAAATGCAGTTGAAAAAGATAATTTCGAACAATCTATCAAATTGGAAAACATCAATTTCAGATACAAAAAAGAAAATGTACTGAACAATTTCACGCTGGAAATCCCAAAAGGAAAAACTGTTGCATTAGTAGGGCAATCTGGTTCCGGAAAAAGTACGATTGCAAATTTACTGACCCGTTTTTATGATGTTAACGAAGGTAAAATCACCATGGATGGAGTTAATATCAAAGACATTAAATTAAAATCACTGAGAGGCTTAATGGGATTAGTCACTCAGGATTCCATTTTGTTTAACGACACCATCAAAGCTAACATTGCTTTAGGAAAGCCCGATGCCACTGACGAAGAGGTAATCGAAGCTTTAAAAATTGCTAATGCATATGAATTTATAAAAGATTTACCTGAAGGAATCTACACTAATGTGGGCGACAGCGGAAATAAACTATCAGGAGGTCAAAAACAGCGTTTGTCAATTGCCCGTGCCGTTTTAAAAAACCCTCCAATCATGATTTTGGACGAAGCAACTTCAGCATTAGATACAGAAAGCGAAAAATTTGTTCAACTGGCACTTGAAAACATGATGCAAAACCGTACTTCTATTGTAATTGCACACCGTCTTTCCACCATTCAAAAAGCCGATTTGATTGTTGTAATGCAAAAAGGAAAAATTGTTGAACAAGGTACACACGAAGAATTAATCGCTTTAAATGGCACTTATAATAAATTAGTTTCCATGCAATCTTTTGAATAAATAATTAAAAATTAACATCACTTTATTTTAGATTCAAAAACGAGTTATACCTTTATAATACCATTTTAAATCTAAAAAAATGTACCAAAATAATCCAAACATTAAACTAACCGAAAATACCGATACGGTAATTTGGAAATATTTAGACTTATCAAAATTTTTAGATTTATTGCTTTCGCAAAAATTATTCATGTCGCGTTCAGACAAATTTGAAGATCAATACGAAGGTACTTTTAGCGAACCTACTTATGAAGAAATAAAAAAATTAGCTATTGATAATCCTGAATTTATTAATTATTACAAAACCCATCGGGAAAAAATAGCCATCAGCAGTTGGCATATCAATGAATACGAATCCTTTGCCATGTGGCAAATATTCACTCAAAACAGCGAAGGTTTAGCTATTCAATCCACCATTGGGCGATTGCAAAAATCCTTGTATCCTGAAACCAGTTTCAAGCAATTTATAGGAGAAGTAAATTATATAGATTACAAAAAGGAATACATTCCATTTGACGATTCTTTCTTTCCTTTTCTTTTTAAAAGAAAAAGCTTTCAATACGAACGTGAAGTAAGAGTAATTACTGATGTATCCAAAAACAACATCAAACTTAACGATGGATTAAAAATAAATGTAGATATTAACGAATTGATTGAAAAAATCTACATTCACCCTAAATCAGAAAACTGGTATAAAAACCTGGTAATTCAGCTTGTAAAAGAATTAGGATTCAATTTCTCAATTGAAAAATCAGATTTAGAAAGTGATATTCTGATTTAAAGAAAGAATATTAAATTGGTTCATAATTAACAACTTCCCAATCCTTAGCCAATAAATTAATGTAACCATATTGGACTACATCATTTTTATCAAATTGCCCGTTTTTATTGGTATCTTCAACCGTTCTAAAATACAAACGATTCTTAGATTCAATAAGATTCCAATCGATTAACTCCTGAAAATTAGCCGATATTTTAATAAAATGTTCCCCGCTGATTTCACTTAAATACAAAGATTTAATATCACTTGTATCTAATTTTCCATCCTTATTGGTATCCACATCATACATGGTGTAGACTAAAATTTGCTTATTTGTTTTTTCAGCAATCGCTTTTAAATAAGTAACCGTTAAAATTAAAGCAGGCTTATCCGTCAACGATTTTATCGAATCAGAATCTATTTTTTGAAACTTTAAATTCTGTAAATAACCGGTAATTTCATCATCACCTAAATTAGAAATTGTAAAGCTCAAATCAATCACACTTGAAGAACCATATTTAGCTTTAGTTCCTTTTTCATATACTCTTAAATCACCAACAGGATGGATTAAATAATCCGTTCCTTCCATTTGAATAGGCAAATCGGCAATAGAAACCTGTGTAGAATCCTTCTTAGCAATAGACTTTGCTTTAGAAGAAGAATCATATATAACTTTAGGCTTCTCAACTTCTTTTTTACAGCTCACCAAAAGTAAGACTGCAATGTTCATCAAGACGATTGATACAGTTTTCATATGGATGTAATATTAAAATATTTTCAAATGTAATGATTTTTAAAAATGCTTTTGAATTTTAAACTTAATTTATAATCATATAAAACCTAGGCATTACTCCTGATATTACAACTTAGCATTCAACTTAACATTGAATACTCTTGTAGTCATATAATTAGGCACGGCATACTCATTTTTAGAATACACATCCCTTACCCAGGTATTCGTAATTGCGTTTTGATTATTAAACAAATTAAATATTTCTAAACCAATAGCCAGCTCCTTAAAATTACCCAACCACCCCTTTTTAGCTTTTATCAAATTAGCATCGATTAATACTTTTGAAAATCCAATATCAACACGGCGGTAATCATTCAATCTGTTTTGGTACAAATAAGGATCTGTATATGATGGCGAACCTCCCGGTAAACCGGTATTGTAAACCAAATTCAAATACAATCGCATACTGGGAATACTAGGCATATAATCCTGAAACAAAACAGCAAATTTTAATCTTTGATCCGTAGGTCGGGCAATATATCCTTTGTTATTCGAATTTTCTTCTGTTTTAAGATAGCCAAAGCTAAACCAGGATTCCGTTCCCGGAACAAATTCCCCATTCAATCTAAAATCTATGCCTTGTGCATAGGCTTTCGCATTATTATTAGCTGCATAACGTATCCGAACATTATCTATTGTATAGGCATTAACATCATTCAATGATTTATAATACAACTCTGAAACCAACCTAAAAGGTCTTTTCCACATTTGAAAATTATATTCATTTCCTAATACCAGTTGAACAGATTGCTGCGCTTTTACATTATCCTGAACAACTCCCGAAGCATCCCTGAGTTCTCTGTAAAAAGGCGGTTGGTAATAGTAACCACCTGAAATTCTAAAAATCATATCCTTTTCCCAATCAGGCTTTAAAGCTAACTGCCCTCTCGGACTAAAAACAGTTTGTGACTGCCCTGAAGAATTCGTCCCTGAAATTCCCCAATTTTGTATTCGCCCCCCTAAAGTATACCATAGCACTGCATTTTCCAGATAGGATTTTGCATTCCACTGAACATAAGCCGAAAAACGATTAATTGTATTATAATTAGTTGCAAAAACACTTCTATAAGGTGCTAGCGGACCTTCAAAAGACGTATAAGGCTGATCTTCCCTCGAAAATTCAAGAATTCGCGGATTAACCGAAAAACCTGCCGAATCTACCACTTCCCACTCCATTACACGGTCGCGAATAGATTCCCGGGTATATTTTACTCCAAACTCCAAATTGCTCTTAGCCCAATCATAAAAACCTTTAACCTCACTATTGATAATCAAAGCATCCAAATCATTTCGGGCATGATTCAGTTGCGAACCTATCCCGTTTGCATAAGAAGCATTATACGTATCAGAACCAATCGCAGTACTATTATCTGTTAAAAGATATTGTGCCAAAATATCAAAATGCTCTTGTTCCAAAGTATGAAAAACAGAATTTATGAATTTAAATTTTAACTTATCCGAAGCCTGATAAGTCGTTTTCAAAGCTCCAAAATAAGTGGTATACTCGTCTTTTTCCTGCCCTTCATAATATACTGTCAATTGCATCGGATTATCAGCTGTTCCAAATTTAGTATTACGAATTAACGGCTGGTAATTATACTTGTTTTGTGAAATATTCCCCAAAAAACTCCATTGCCATTTTTCAGAAGCTTTATAGTTTATATTCGTTTGAACATCAACAAAAGTGGGCTTGTAATTCGTTTGTGTATCCTGACTATTTACCAAAAGACTATTGTTTCGATAACGCACACCAGTAACCGAAGTCCATTTTTTATTTTTAGACACAGCATCAACAGCGATACTGCCACCGAGTAAACTCGCTTCAAAAGACGCTCCAAATTGAGTTGGATTTCTATACGTTATATCTAAAACAGACGATAATTTATCACCATATTTCGCCTGAAAACCACCTGCCGAAAAATTGACATTTTGAACCAGATCAGTATTGGTAAAACTCAAGCCTTCCTGTTGTCCGGAACGTATCAGGAAAGGACGATAAATTTCAACATCGTTTACATACACCAGATTTTCGTCATAATTCCCGCCCCTTACTGAGTATTGCGTACTCATTTCGTTATTTGAATTCACTCCTGCTAAGGTTTTCAAAACGTTTTCAATTCCTGCATTAGCTCCGGGAATTTTCTTTACAATATCAGCCGATATTGCCGTAACACCATGAATTTGAATCTTTTTATCTTTCGAGATAACTATTTCTCCCATTTGTTCTTCAAACTCATTTAAAACTAAATTCAATTCGTAATCCGAACTATTTTTTAACAATAAAGAAACTGTCGCTTTTTTAAAGGTCAAATGACTAAAAACTAAATTCACTTTTTTGTTTACAGGCACTTTTATGGAATAAAAACCTTTAGCATCCGATTGAGTGAAATGCCCCGAAAAGGAAATACTAACATTGCTTACAGGATGATTTTGAGCATCAAGAACTGTCCCTTTTACTTTAGCCAATTGTGCCAAAGTTGAAAAACTAACCCAAAAGACAATAAAGACGAAACTTAGCTTATTATTCTTCAAACTCTATGATATTATTTTTGACTTCTAAAAAATCGAGTCTCAAATGCAGAAGAATTCCCCACTTGATCCGTGACAATTACTTTTAACTCATTAGAACCTTCCACAAGGAATTCATTAGTAAATTCATAAGTGATTTTTCTGGTTTTTGCATCGTATTCAAATAAAATCCAATTCCCATTCAAATAACCATTATATGATTTTATCCCGGAACCACTATCACTTATAAAAAGCTGAATGGATTTCTCATTGGTTAGCCAACGCCCTTCAATAGGTTTTGCAATACTTATCGTTGGTACTGTTGTATCCATCGCTAAAGTATATTTACCCAAAGTTCTTACCTTAGTTGTATACAAATTCCCTTTTACAGCTGTCGAATTATAACCTAATTTTCCACTAGAACTTATATTAGCGATATAAACTTTACTTTTTTGGTCATCGGTATATTTATCACTCTCGATAGCAATTTCAAAACTGGTATGCACAGGAACCGTATCATCATGAAGGTTTAAAACGTTCCCATTTACAGCAAAATTCATTGCAAAATCATCATAAAAAGTTCCAGCAGGAAAAGTGGCAGTCATATTGTCTTTTGAAAAAATATTATCCTTGCCGGCTTTAACAAAATAGTTTGAAACCACCATTTCTTTTTCTACAACAGCCGCCGAAGCATCATAACCAATTGGAATAGTAATAACTGTAGTATTCCCGAAATAATCAGCCACTTCTATTCGATAGGATAAACTCAGATTTGGTAAAACAGTTACAATACCATTATCAGCATCTGTCTTAATAATACTTAACCCAAAAGGAGATTTCATAAACAATTTTTGAACTCTTTGAGAAGTTTGCTTATAACGTCCATAATCAATTAATGCATTTACATAACGCATTTCATCAAATGCATATGTATCAAACTGATAACCAAAAATAGCTTTCCCATTTAAATACGACTGTACTTTAAAAACCCCATTTTGATTTAAAGAAACATTGTCATAATCAACGGCAGAAATTCCAAAACCAATTGCCCCATTAGCTAAAACTTTATTTGCCAAATACGTTCCATCTGCTTGTAACCTTAAATTCAACAATAAAGGCTGTTTGGATTTATTGGCTGTAGTTCCACCTAAAGGATAAACATAAACTGCCGAAACAACAGGTTTCTTAGTGTCCTTAAAGTTTTTGTCAAATCCAAAAAACATAGGATTGATTATTTTTTCAGTCTTCGTATCTCTGAATTCAAAATGCAAATGCGGTCCTTCAGACGAGCCTGTATTTCCGGAAAGTGCAATAATCTCACCTTTCTTTACTTCTAATTCATTTGCTTTTGGAAACAACTCGATTTCAAAAGATTGATCCTTATACTGTGCTTTTTTAATATATTCATCGATTATACCAACTGCCTTTTGCAAATGACAATAAACCGTAGTTATTCCGTTTGGATGATTAATATAAATGGCTTTCCCATTTCCGAAAGGAGAAATCTTAATTCTTGAAATATAACCATCAGCTGCGGCATGCACTTCTAAACCTTCTTTTTGCAAAGTTTTAAAATCAAAACCGGCATGAAAATGATTCGGTCTTAATTCGCCAAAATTCCCGGATAACTGCATCGGAATGCCTAAAGGAGACTCAAAATAATCTTTTGGATAAGTAGTCTGAGCAATAACTACTCTGGATATCAGTAGAAAAAATAAAAAAAATCTCATGCGTAACGTTTTTGCTAAGATAAAAAAACTAATTTGGAATACTTTATAAATAACTTTTTTTTGTAACCAATTACAGTACAACATATTGATTATTTTATAATAAAAAAACCCTTAAAATATTGCAATAATAAAAACTAATACTAAATTTGTAATATTAAGTAATGATTAGGATTAATAATGAGTGTAATTGCAGAAATAATTGATACTCTTGAAAGTAAAGTTGAAAAACTAATTCTAAAGCTAAGAAATTTAGAAAAAAACAATCAAGATTTAACTATCGAATTAAACAAAGCTGCACAAATCATACAAAATCAATCCAATGAGATTGAAGATTTAAAAGCAAAGTATGAAACACTTAAAATAGCCAATTCATTATTAGGCAGCGAAGAAAACAAAAGAGATACAAAGCTTAAAATAAATTCATTAATTCGGGAAATTGATTACTGTATAGCACAGTTATCGGATTAGTATAAACAATGGACGAAAAGCTTAAAATTAAAATATCAATTGCAGACCGAGTGTATCCGCTAACTGTGGATCCCAGTCAGGAAGAAGGACTTAGAAGTGCTTCAAAGAAAATTGATACTATGATAAAGCAATTTGAAGAAAATTATGCTGTTCGCGACAAACAGGATGTTTTAGCCATGTGTGCTTTGCAATTTGCATCACAAGTAGAGCAAAAACAAATTGATAATGCTATCAATGCGGATGAAACCATCGATAGAATCCAAAAAATTAATGCTTTTTTAGACGAAAATCTCTAAAAAAAAATACGTTCTTTAAACTAAGATACTGCCTACATTAGTTCATATTTGATAAACTCAACACTAACAAATTAGAATGAGCAAATCATCGTTACTATAGCAAGCCAATTCAGTTTGGAAGCTTGAACAACGAGTTAGCTCAAAACTTGTCTTAACGAGTTTATACAAACAACTTAATGTAGGCTTTTTTTATATATAAATTTTTAAACAAACATGGACATATTAACGATTATTATTTCGGGAATTATAGGTATTGCGGTAGGTTTTAGTATCGCTAAAATCATCGAAAAGAGCAACATCTCTAATCTTATTAAAAACGCTAAAAAAGAAGCTGCTTCTATCTTAAAAGACGCTAATTTTGAAGCTGAAAACATAAAAAAAGATAAAATTCTTCAGGCAAAAGAGAAGTTTATCGAATTAAAAGCCGAACATGAACAAGTAATTTTGGCTCGTGACAAAAAAGTAGCTGAAGTAGAAAAAAGAATCAGAGACAAAGAATCTCAGGTTTCTAACGAATTATCCAAAGCCAAAAAAGTCAACGACGATTTTGAAAAAAAAACAGCCGAATTTGAAGCTAAAATTGAGGTTTTAGACAAAAAACAAGCTGAAGTTGACAGATTACACAAAAGTCAATTACAACAATTAGAATTGATTTCCGGTTTATCTGCAGAAGAAGCTAAAGAACAATTAGTAGAAGGTTTAAAAGCAGAAGCGAAAACAAAAGCGATGTCTCATATTCAGGATACTATTGAAGAGGCTAAATTAACCGCACAACAGGAAGCTAAGAAAATCATCATTAACACCATTCAACGTGTAGGAACTGAGGAAGCAGTAGAAAACTGTGTTTCGGTATTTAACATCGAATCTGATGATGTAAAAGGTAGAATTATCGGTCGCGAAGGAAGAAACATTCGTGCTTTAGAAGCTGCAACAGGAGTAGAAATTATTGTTGATGACACTCCGGAAGCGATTATCCTATCATGCTTTGATCCTGTTCGTAGAGAAATCGCCCGTTTGTCTTTACACAAATTAGTAACTGACGGACGTATTCACCCGGCACGTATTGAAGAAGTGGTTGCTAAAACTGCTAAACAAATTGATGATGAAATCATTGAAGTTGGAAAACGTACTGTTATCGATTTAGGAATTCACGGTTTACACCCTGAATTAATCAAAGTTGTTGGTAGAATGAAATACCGTTCTTCTTACGGTCAAAACTTATTACAACACTCCCGTGAAGTTTCTAAACTTTGCGGATTAATGGCTGCCGAATTAGGATTGAATGTTAAGCTGGCTAAAAGAGCAGGTTTATTACACGATATCGGAAAAGTTCCGGATACAGAAAGCGACTTACCACACGCATTATTAGGAATGCAATGGGCTGAAAAATACGGTGAAAAAGAAGAAGTTTGCAACGCTATCGGAGCACACCACGATGAGATTGAAATGAAATCATTACTATCTCCAATCATTCAGGTTTGTGATGCTATTTCCGGAGCGAGACCAGGAGCAAGAAGACAAGTATTAGATTCTTACATCCAACGTTTGAAAGATCTGGAAGAAGTAGCTTACGGATTCAACGGAGTTAAAAATGCTTACGCCATTCAAGCAGGTAGAGAATTACGCGTAATTGTAGAAAGCGAAAAAGTTTCAGACGATAATGCCGCAACTTTATCTTTTGAAATCTCTCAAAAAATTCAAACAGAAATGACTTATCCAGGCCAGGTTAAAGTGACTGTAATTAGAGAAACAAGAGCTGTAAATATCGCCAAGTAACTCTAAATAAATAATTAGAAAACTCCAAGTCCCAATGATTCATAATTGGAATTTGGAGTTTTTTTTATTAGCAAACAGATTGAAATTTAATCACATATTTTTTCTCGGATGACAATTCTCCAATACTTCTGTCAAAAACTTTCTGTCCAGATGCAAATAGATTTCAGTAGTTGTTATCGATTCGTGTCCTAACATTAATTGAATAGACCTCAAATCAGCTCCATTCTCAAGAAGATGAGTTGCAAAAGAATGCCTAAAAGTATGCGGACTTATTTTCTTCTTTAAACCAATTTGCGCAGCCAAATTATTAATGATTGTAAAAACCATAGCACGCGTCAATTGCCCTCCTCTTCTATTTAAAAACAAAGTATCACTAAATTCTTTTTTTACCGGTACTTCAGGCCTTACATTATCTTTATAAATCTGAATATATTTTTTAGTTAAATTGGCAATAGGCACAAAACGTTCTTTATCTCCTTTTCCGGTAATTTTGATAAACCCTTCATCAAAAAACAAATCAGATATTTTGAGCGAAACCAATTCCGAAACCCGAAGACCGCATCCATACAAAGTTTCCAGCATTGCGCGATTGCGCTCTCCTTCTTTTGAAGACAAATCTATAGCTGCAATCAAACGATCAATTTCTTCCACAGCCAAAGTATCCGGCAATTTTCGGCTTGTTTTAGGGGATTCTATTAATTCCATTGGATTATCTCCCCGATAATCTTCAAAAATTAAATAACTGAAAAAACTTTTCAACCCCGAAATAATTCTTGCCTGAGAACGCGCATTGACCTGAGAAGAAACAGCATAAACAAACTGCTGAATTGTCTCTTCATTTATTTTTAATGGCGAAATCTCTATTTTATTTTGTTCCAAAAACAAGCACAAACGTTCAATATCAAAAGAATAATTCGCAATGGTATTCTTTGACAAACCACGTTCGATTTTTAGATAAGATTGATAACTTTTAATATAAAACTCCCAGTTCATAACACAAATAAACGACTTTTATAAACATAAAAAAACCTCTCCTTTGCAGAAGAGGTTATTAAGATTTTGCTTTTTAATTAAAACTTATAACTCAGTCCAAAAAAAGCACCACTCAATTTTGTACTAAAGTCACTATTTCCTCCTTCAATTAAATTAGACAATCCAAAATTATATTTCCCGTCTAATGAAAACTTATCATTCAAATCAAATGACAATCCTAAATCTAAACCAAAATTGAATGTTTTAAATCCATCAGCTGCATTTAAAAGAAACCCAAGATTTGGACCAGCCAATAAACTTAAATCTTCCACTACCGGAATTTTAGCCAAAACAGGCACTTGAATCTGATCTAAATCCTTAACTGAAACATACAATAATTCCGGCTGAACATGAAACTTATTTGAAACCGTTATATCAGCATATCCACCGGCATAAAAACCTGTCTCAGCCTGATGATAGGAATCTCCTGCAAATTTTCCGTGAGCATTTGCAAAATCCACACCCGCTTTTAATCCAAATTTTGTTTGTTGTGCATTTGCAAATCCAAATACTAAAACCGCAGCAATTGATAAAATAATTTTCTTCATGTTTACATTTTTTTGTTATTGAACACAAATATAATATTTTTTTTACAAAAAAAACCTCTTCTTTTCAGAAGAGGCCTTTAGTAAAAATTCTACTTTTTTTTACAATTTAAAATTAACTCCTAAATTAACCGATGAAAAAGTCCCGCCATCAACTGAAATTCCTTTATAAGATACATAAAGTCCAGCATTTTCCATTTGGTAACCAATTTTGGGTTGGTATAAAAATCCGCCATCATTACCTGATGGATTAACCCCAATTCCATAACCTAAATCAGCTCCAATAAACATTTTATTTTCTAAGGTAAATTGAGCTGTCGCCGCTACAGGAATAAAACCTGCTGCATCAACTCCGTCTTTACCAAGATAAGCTGTATAGCCTGTTGTAATACCCGCATCCAAACCTTCAGCCACATTCCAGGTATAACTCAAATCAGCTCCTAAGTTTACAGAATACCAATCTTTAATATCCCCAGTAGGCAAACCTACATGAGCCCCTAGTTTAAAAGCGCCACTTTGGGCATTTGCAAATCCAAAAGCAAAAATTGCCACTCCTGTTAAAATGATTTTTTTCATAGCTTAAGTTGTTAAATTAGTAATTTATTTGATTAAAATTAATAAATACTCAAAAAGACAAGACACACCTTACAAAAAACTTATCAACAACACTATTAACATTTTTTTAATAAGAAACAAAAAAAGACCAGTCTTCGACTGGTCTTTCTAAACTATAATTATCTAAAAAAATTAGAATTTATATCCTAACCCAAGAAAGAAACCATTAATTTTAGCACTATATCCTGACGGAGCATCTTCAATTAAATTTGTTAATCCTAAATTATATTTAGCTTCAATCATAAAATGCTCATTAATATCATAAGCAGCACCAAAATCAATACCAACACCAAAAGTCTTAAATCCTTCTGTTTTCTCTTCTAAATCAAATAACAAATCTGGACCGGCTAAAATACTAACTTTATCAGCTAAGTAATATTTAGCCAAAATAGGTAATTGTAATTGACTCCCTCCATCAGCAGTAACTATCACTAATTCAGGTTGAACATGAAATTTCTCTGATGCAGTAATATCAGCAAAAAATCCACCAAAAAAAGCAGTAGTATTGTCAGTAACATTAAACCCCTCTAATTCAACTTTAGCAGTAGCAAAATCAGCTCCAGCAATAACACCAAATTTTGTTTCTTGTGCATTAGTGAATGCAAACGTGAACACTGCCAAAGCAGACAAAATAATTTTTTTCATTTTTTTATTTTTTTTTAATTTGAGTGCAAAAAAACATTCAATGCCATTAAATTTATTCTTTTATTAAAACTATAAAAAAAATCTAAAAACTAACATTGTTTTTTCTTACAATCACTACATTTTCAATACTTTAATTATAACAAAAAAGCTATTTTTAAAATAGTCTTTTAAAATTAATATTATAATTTTATAACACCTCCCAAATTAAATGTTCCTGCAGTATTTTTAAAAGAATAGTCTTTAGCTGTTTCTGTCAATCCTGTAAGACTTTGATAATCTATCAAAAGACTAAAATTATCTGATATTTCAATTTTATAACCAATACCTATATTCAAACCAATTTGAGTCGAATTAATAGCTTCTTTAAAATCAACACCTTCACTAGATTTTGCAGAAGTTAAAAAACCAATACTTGGACCAAAATTTAAATTCCATTTTCTTGTACTTCCAAAATGCCAGCTTGCATTAACAGGTATCGTTATATATTTTAATTCATCTTTAATCCCTGAAAATTCAGTTCCCATAGGTTGATAAATCAACCCAGAAAGCAAACTCCATCTATCATTAAAAAAATAATTACTACCAACACCAAAACTTGCCGAAGTCACAGGAGAATTTCCAGAGCCAGATTCTCCACCATAATAATTAGCAGAAATAACACCTATTTGTGGAACAATTTCAATTTCTCCTTTTTCTCTTAATTGAGCATTAGTTATACCAAATGCAAACACAGCCACAACTGATAAAATAATTTTTTTCATTTTTTTATATTTGTTAAAATTCGAGAACAAACTTACAATTTTCAGAATACAAACCTAAAATTTATGTTAAAATCTAAATAAAAAACTGTTCATTATAAACGAAAAAACAAAACACAAAAACCTTATTATCAATTAATTAAAACAGATCACATCACTAAATTTAGTGATATTTTCAAAAAATAGCTATTTTTATATTTTGAAAGTTTTAGACTACATAAAAAATCACAAACTTTAAATGAATTTATTCAAAAACACAATAAATTCATTCTTCAACTGTTTTATATTTACAGTCTCAAATCTTAATTAATAAATTATGAAAAAATCAATCTTAGCAGCAATTATGCTTTTTAGCATTACTACTGTAATACAAGCACAATCTATTCGTTTTGGTATTAAAGGAGGAGTTAACTTTGCTAATCAAAACGGGGATGAAGTACCTAACTTTACAGAGAAAGAAGCAATCACAAACTACCATGCAGGTTTAGTTGCAGAGGTTAAATTAATCGATCGCTTTGCAATCCAGCCGGAACTTTTATATTCTACTCAGGGTGCAACTTATAAAAATGCAGTAGAAGAGTTCAAAAATGAATTGGGTTACTTATCAATTCCAGTTTTAGCTAAAATTTATTTAAGCAAAAGTTTAAGTTTGGAACTTGGTCCTCAGGCATCCTTTTTACTAAGCGAAAGAAAGAATGTTGACTTTGAAGATTCAAATACTTTTGAATTCGCAGCAGTTGGTGGTTTAGGATTAAATATCACTAAGAGCTTATTTATTCAAGCCCGATATGGTCTTGGATTAACAGAAGCCTCTAAAAATGCAGATATTAAAAATTCAACATTTCAGGTATCAGCAGGAATTATGTTCTAAAAAACTTAGAAAATAGAATAAAAACTGTCTCGTTATTTTTTTAACGAGACAGTTTTTTTATTTTTACAAAAACATAAAAAATGAAATCGCCAACAACAACAAGTTTGTTGCAAACAAACACCATTAAACAAAAGGCGATAACATATATGACCGCAAAAAAACAACTTTTACATATATGAAAATTAGCATTATAAACGGTCCTAACCTGAACTTATTAGGAAAACGCGAACCTGAAATTTACGGAAGCCTTACATTTGAAGAATATTTCGAAGAATTAAAAAAGAAATTTCCAACAATAGAATTCAATTATTACCAAAGTAATATTGAAGGTGAATTAATCGACAAAATTCAGGAATTCGGTTTTACTTATGACGGAATCATATTGAATGCCGGTGCTTACACCCATACTTCTGTTGGAATTGGCGATGCTGTTAAAGGAATCACCACTCCGGTTGTAGAAGTTCATATTTCAAACACTTTTTCCAGAGAAAGCTTCAGACACCAATCTTATATTTCAGGAAATGCAAAAGGAGTTGTTTTAGGTTTTGGATTAAAAAGCTACGATTTAGCCATACAATCTTTTCTGTAATCTATATTCAGAACATAAAAAAACGAGTCAATTTTATTTAATTTGACTCGTTTTTTTATTTCTGAACTAAAATTTATTCATCGTCTGGTTCAATATGAATCAAAACATGTCCTAATTCGGGAATTTCTTTTCGCAAAGTATCTTTTAAAATATGTGCCAACTGATGTCCTTCTTTCACTGAAATCTCTGCACTTACAATCGCATGCAAATCGACGTGGTATTTCATACCTGATTTTCTAATAAAACATTTTTCGGTATCAATAATCCCCTCTACAGTTGCAGCAACAATTCTTATATGCTCAATTAAATCATCATACAAATGTTCGTCCATGATTTCACCAAGTGCAGGTCGAAAAATCAAATAACTATTGTAAAAAATAAAACAGGATGCAAAAAGCGCTGCCCAGTCGTCGGCAGATTCATAACCCTTTCCTAAAATCAAAGCAATTGATATCCCTATAAAGGCTGCCACTGAAGTAATAGCATCACTTCTATGATGCCAGGCATCTGCTTTCAAAGAAGAACTATTGGTTTCAATACTTCGTTTCATCACCGTCTGAAAAGAATATTCTTTCCAAATAATTATTGCTCCCAAAACAAATAATGTCCAGGATTTAGGTAAATCATGTGGAGCTTGAATATTCGCTATACTTTCATAAGCAATTACAGTTGCTGAAGTGATTAAAAAACCTACAACTAAAAAAGTAATTAAAGGCTCAGCACGACCATGTCCATAAGGATGATTGTCATCCGCAGGCCTATTAGAATACTTAATTCCAAATAAAACCAAAAATGACGCGAAAATATCTGTTGTAGATTCAATTCCATCAGCAATCAAGGCATAAGAATTGCCAAAAAAACCTGCTAAGCCTTTTATAATTGCTAAGCAGGTATTTCCTATTATACTAAAGTAAGTAGCCTCTACGGCTTTTTGTTCTTTACTCATATTTTTATTCTACACGAACTATTTTAGCTCCAATAGCTCTTAATCGTTCGTCAATACGCTCATAACCGCGATCAATTTGTTCTATGTTTTGAATAGTGCTTGTTCCTTTTGCCGAAAGCGCTGCAATCAACAAAGAAATTCCAGCACGAATATCAGGCGACGACATCGTAGTTGCTTTTAGAGTTGATTTAAAATCATGTCCTATAACAACAGCTCTGTGTGGATCACACAACATAATTTTAGCACCCATATCAATCAATTTATCCACGAAGAATAAACGGCTTTCGAACATTTTTTGATGAATCAACACATCTCCTTTAGCCTGTGTTGCCACAACTAAAACAATACTCAATAAATCAGGCGTAAATCCTGGCCAAGGTGCATCGGCAATAGTTAAGATTGAACCATCAATATCTGTTTTTACTTCGTATCCATTTTCGTGAGTTGGAATATAAATATCATCACCTCGACGCTCTAAAGTAATACCTAATTTTCTGAAAGTATTTGGAATTAATCCTAAATTATCCCAGCTTACATTTTTAATTGTAATCTCACTTCGAGTCATTGCAGCAAGACCAATCCAGCTTCCAATTTCAATCATATCAGGAAGAATTCTATGCTCGCAACCACCTAAACGCTCAACCCCTTCAATAGTTAATAAGTTAGAACCTACTCCGGTAATTTTAGCTCCCATAGAGTTCAACATCTTACACAATTGTTGCAAATAAGGCTCACAAGCTGCGTTGTAAACTGTAGTAGTTCCTTTTGCCAAAACAGCAGCCATTACAATATTTGCAGTTCCTGTTACAGATGCCTCATCAAGCAACATATCAGTTCCTTTAAGACCTTCTTCCGGAGATTCTACACCATAAAAGTGATCTTCTCTGTTGTAACGGAATTTAGCTCCTAAATTAATGAAACCTTCAAAGTGAGTATCTAATCTTCTTCTTCCAATTTTATCTCCACCCGGTTTTGGAATATATCCTTTTCCAAAACGTGCCAAAAGCGGTCCTACAATCATAATAGAACCTCGTAACGCTCCACCTTCTTTTTTGAAAGCTTCTGTTTCAAGATAATCAACATTTACTTCATCAGCCTGAAACGTAATTGATCCCGGAGAGTTTCTCTCGATTTTAACTCCAAGATTTCCTAAAAGTGTAATCAGTTTATTAATATCGATAATATCAGGAATATTGTTGATTGTTACTTTTTCAGAAGTTAAAAGTACAGCACATAAAATCTGTAATGCTTCATTTTTTGCGCCTTGCGGAGTTATTTCTCCTTTTAAACGGATTCCTCCTTCAATTTTAAAAATTCCCATATTCTTTTTTTAGAGTTTCTGAGTTACTAAGATTCTAAGGTTCTAAGATTTCCTGAGATTATAAACTCAGCTACTTAGTAACTTAGCTACTTAGCCACTTTATTGATTTTTTTGATTGTTATTTTTTTGAAAAGACTTTTGTTTTCCCTGTCCTTTATTATTTTTATTACTTTGAATTTTAGGCTGACCCTGAGAAGAAACTTTATTCGACATTCTTTTATTCGTACGCAATAAATCAGTCGTATTTATTAACTCTTCGGTGCTTTGTAATAAATTCAATTTCCCTCCTGATAATTCGTAAAGATGTTCGAAAATCACATCATCTTTTACGGTATCTTTATTCCAGCTCAAATAGGATTTCTTCATGTGATTAGCAATTACCTTTACCAAAGCACTTTTCATCTCCCCTTCTTCCCATTTATTTGCAACATCAATCATGTATTTGATATTATTACCATAATAACGGTATTTAGGGAAATTTTGCGGATATTTTAAAACATCCGGTTTTAATTGCAACACCTCTCTTGAAGGAATAGGATAAGGTGATTCTACATCTAATTTAAAATCAGACATTATAAAAAGCTGATCCCATAATTTATGCTGAAAATCAGGCACATCTCTTAAATGCGGATTCAAGCTCCCCATCACCTGAATAATATATTTAGCAGCTTTGTTTCTAACTTCCGGGTCTTCAATGGCAGTAGCCTGATCAATTAACTTTTGTAAATGACGCCCATATTCAGGAATAATTAAATGCGATCTTTCGGCATTGTATTCTAAATGATGCACCACATCATTCGCATTTTCTTTAATATATTTCTGATTCATATTTGATTTATTTGGAGCTTTAATAACAAAAAAGCAAGACGAGATTATTTCTTTTTAAAATTACAAGGAAATAATTCCTTCTATAGTAGAAACTTCGATATACTTATCTATAACAGCCTGTGGACTTGCCATTTGAACATCAACCGAAACACTGGTAAACTTTCCTGTTTTAGATTGAGTGGTTTTTATAACAGCCCCTAAACAATCAAAAGCAAGTTCTACCTGATTAATTTTTTCAGCATCTGTTGGCACAATAAATTTGAATAAATATATCGCTGGCCAAGTATTACTTTTTTCTAATTCGTTTTTTAATCTATCAAAAAACTCCTCTGTTTTCTTATCCATTTTGTCTTTAAAAATAAAAGCAAATATACGGTTTCAATTCTAAATTATGAATTCTCGAATATGAATTTTAGCAAAATCATTATTTTGACAGCTTCTATTTTTAAAATTCTAAATTAGTTTGAGTAAGTTTGCTTTAAATTCAGTTTTTTTTCAACTCTAAAAAAACATTTTGCATAAAAACCAGTCATTTTCTTCATAAAAACGAATCAACATTTCCTTATTTGCATGTCTGAAGCTTTACAAATTCTAAAAAAATACTGGAACCACGATAGTTTTAGAACACCTCAGGAAGAAATTATCGATTCGGTTTTAAACGGTCATGACACGTTTGCACTGATGCCTACAGGCGGAGGAAAATCGATTTGTTTCCAAATTCCCGCTTTAATGCAAAAAGGAATCTGCTTAGTCATTTCGCCTTTAGTTGCTTTAATGAAAGATCAGGTTGCTAATTTACAAAAGCGCAATATCAAAGCCATCGCACTTACCGGTGGCATCAAATCCGACGAAATAATTGACTTATTAGACAATTGTCAATATGGAAATTACAAATTCCTTTATTTATCTCCCGAGCGCTTACAATCGGATTGGATTTTAGAGCGAATTAAAAACATACCTATCAATTTAATAGCCATAGACGAAGCGCACTGTGTTTCACAATGGGGACATGATTTTCGTCCGGCTTATTTAAAAATAGCTCATTTAAAAAGTCATTTTCCTAAAACCCCTTTTCTGGCCCTTACAGCGACTGCAACACCAAGGGTAAAAGAAGACATTATTAAGGAATTAGAACTTGAAAACCCGCAGTGTTTTGAAAAATCATTTGAAAGAAAAAACATTGCCTACATGGTTTTTGAAATCGAAGACAAGCTTTTTAGAATTCAGCAAATTTTAAAGAAAAATCCACAGCCTTCCATAATATATGTCAGAAACCGAAGAGCCTGCACCGACACGGCTGCTCAACTAAATTCTTTAGGATTTAAAACTACTTTTTATCACGGCGGTTTAGCCACAAAAGAAAAGAATAAGAACATGCAACTCTGGATGCAGGAAGACGTACAGGTTATGGTTGCCACCAATGCTTTTGGAATGGGAATTGACAAAACCAATGTAAAAACGGTAATTCACATCCATCTGCCTGAAAATCTGGAAAATTATTATCAGGAAGCAGGAAGAGCAGGACGAAACGAAGAAAAAGCTTTTGCAATTTTACTCACGAGTCCTTCGGATATTGCTCAAACTGAAAACCAATTTATTTACATACTTCCCGATAAAAGCTTTTTAAAAGAAGTTTTCATCAAAATGTGCAATTATTTTCAGATTGCTTACGGAGAAGGTATTAACGAAAAATATTCTTTTAACTTAAATCAATTTTGCCATCGTTATAATTTTCCCGTTTTAAAAACTTACAATGCCATTCAGTTTTTAGACCGACAAGGAGTTATTAGTTTATCGCAGGAATTCTCAGAAAAAATAACACTACAGTTCATTATCCCTTCTAAAGAAGTCATTCGATATATTAGTTTGAATCCAAATGACGAAGAAATTGTATTAGCTATTTTACGAGCTTATCCCGGAATTTACGACACTCAAATCAGTTTAAACATTCCGTTCATTGCTCAAAAATCAAAACATACCGAAACTGAAGTACAAACTGTTTTAGAAAAACTAAAAGAAAAAGACATTGTTGACTACCATTCTAAAAACAATGACACCACATTACTATTTAATGAAATTCGCGAAGACGAGAGAACCATTAATCGAATTGCAAAATACCTTGAAAACCAAAATAAATTAAAAAAAGAACAATTTGAAGCCGTTTTAAACTACATCAAAAAAGACGATTGCTGCAAAAGCCAATTAATTCTGGAATATTTTGGAGAAAAGAAAACAAATAATTGCGGTATTTGTTCTTATTGCATTAGCAAAAAAGAAAAGAAAGAAAGCAAGATTTCAATTTCGAAGAAAATAGTACATTTATTAAAAACCTCCGATTTAAATTCAAGAGAAATTCAGTCAGAGCTTAATAATCCTTCAGACGATATTATCTTTGCTCTTCAAGAATTATTAGAAAACGAAATTATTCTAATAAAACCAAACAATAAATATAGCTTAAAACAATAATGGAAAAATTACGAATCGTATTCATGGGAACTCCTGACTTTGCTGTAGGAATCCTTGACAGTATACTAAAAAACAATTACGAAGTAGTAGGTGTAATAACTGCTGCCGACAAACCTGCCGGACGCGGACAAAAAATAAAATATTCGGCTGTAAAAGAATATGCTTTAGCAAACAATTTAAATTTATTGCAGCCAACCAATTTAAAAGACGAATCTTTCCTTACCGAATTAAAGTCGCTGAATGCAAATCTACAAATCGTAGTCGCTTTTAGAATGTTACCAAAAGTAGTTTGGGAAATGCCTCAATTTGGAACATTTAATCTTCACGCCTCGCTCCTTCCTAATTACCGTGGCGCAGCACCTATTAATTGGGCCATTATCAACGGAGAAACTAAAACAGGAGTTACTACATTCTTTATTGACGATAAAATAGACACCGGAGCCATGATTTTGAGTTCGGAAACTGAAATTGACCCGAATGAAAATGCAGGACAACTTCACGATCGTTTAATGAACTTAGGCAGCAACACCGTTATAGACACTTTAGCTTTATTGGAAAAAGGAAAAGTAAACACAACTATCCAAACAGAAAATGCCGATATAAAGACAGCTTATAAACTTAACAAGGAAAACTGCAAGATTGACTGGACAAAATCATCTTCGGATATTCATAATCTAATTAGAGGTCTGAGTCCTTATCCTGCTTCTTGGTGTTTCTTTACCGACAAAAATCAAGAATGGAACGTAAAAATTTATGAGTCAAAAGTAATTTCCGAAGCACACAATTACACCACCGGTACAATAATAAGCTCTAAAAAAGAATTAAAAATTGCCGTGAAAGATGGTTTTATCCAAATATTAAGTTTACAATTTCCAGGCAAAAAGAAAATGACAACCACAGAATTACTCAACGGAATTTCATTTTCAGAAGAAGCAAAAGCCGTTTAACCCCAATAAAAACGGGAAAAACCACCCAAAACCAGCTAAAAACCCCGTTGTTATGAACAAAAAAAACAAGTTATTAACAAAATAACGTAAAATCCGTCAAAACACTTGTGAGGTCTGTATTTACTGCTAAATTTGTTGTATAACAATTTATTTTTAACCAACAATTAATAACTTTTTATTATGAACAAATCAGAATTAATCGATGCTATCGCTGCTGATGCAGGAATCACTAAAGCTGCTGCTAAATTAGCTTTAGAGTCATTTTTAGGAAATGTAGGAGAGACTTTGAAAAAAGGAGGAAAAGTTTCTCTTGTAGGTTTCGGATCATGGTCAGTTTCTTCAAGAGCTGCAAGAGACGGAAGAAACCCTCAAACAGGAAAAACAATCCAAATCGCTGCTAAAAACGTAGTAAAATTTAAAGCTGGAGCTGAATTAGAAGGAGCTATAAACTAATAATTTGCCTCAAAAATCGATCTATAAAAAAAACCCTCAATCGAGGGTTTTTTTATGCTTTTTACCGATTATTTTTGGAGTTTTTTATTTTTTTTTCTTAAATTTAATAAAAAAAATTAATAGTCATGATTTCAGAACCATTAATAAAAGGACAACTACTTATTGCTGAACCTTCAATAATTGGAGATTTATCATTCAATCGCTCTGTGATTTTATTAGCTGATCATGACAAAGACGGATCGGTTGGTTTTATCATTAACAAACCATTAAAATATACTATTCACGACCTAATTCCTGAAATTAATTCCCGATTAAAAATCTACAACGGAGGCCCTGTAGAACAAGACAACCTGTACTTTATTCATAATGTTCCTAATTTAATCCCAAACAGTATCGAAATTTCTAACGGAATTTATTGGGGCGGTGATTTTGAATCCACCAAAGAACTTATCAATAGCGGAAAAATAAATAAAAACAATATTCGTTTTTTCCTTGGTTACACTGGCTGGTCTGAAAGCCAACTTCAATCAGAGATGGATAACAATTCATGGATTATCACCTCCAATAATTATAAAAACAAAATTATAGGTAAATCCTCCACTCATTTTTGGAAAGAACAAATATTAGAATTAGGAGGCGATTATCTTATTTGGTCTAATGCTCCTGAAAACCCTTATTTAAATTAAGAAGTTCCCAGAAGCTCATTCAATTTCTCCACCAATTGCCGAGACACATTCGTCTTAAACGTTTTTTTTCTATATCTTGTAATAGGCTGAATTCCTTTTATCACATTAGTAATAAACAATTCATCCGCTTTTTGAAGATCAAACGGAGAAATTATTTCCTCAGCAACCTCTAACCCCTGAATTGTCTTTGCCAAATTCAAAACCTGCTTACGCATTACACCATTCAAACAACCTTCGGAAACAGGAGGAGTAACTAATCTCTCACCTACAACCATAAAAATATTCCCCTGAATTGCCTCAATAACATTTTTAACATCATTTAACAACAAACAATTATCCAAACCATTTTCGTTAGCAAAAATACTGGCTGTTACATTCAACATTCTATTTGTACTTTTAATCGAAGACAATAGTTGCTTAGTGATGTAGAAATCTTTAAACAAATCCACCTCATAATCTTTTTCTTCAAAAGAATACAAAATAGTATCCAAGGCAGTTGCATGAACTAGAAAAGAAACCGTTTGATCAATCGGAAGATAATATCCTCCATCATTTCTAAAAACAGTAATTCGAACCCTTGCCGATTCAGAAATACCCATTTTATCCACCAACACAAGTAACTGCTCCTCAAAATACTCCATCGTAAAATGCATTGGAATTTCCATTCGCACCACACGCATCGAAGCCATCAATCTAAAATAATGATCTTCCAGATACAATACTTTGGAATTCACAATTTTCACTGTTTCAAAAACAGCATCTCCGTATAAAAAACCTCTGTTTTGTGTTAATATATTTGATTCTTGAGTTACTAAAGTTCCGTTGAAATTAATCATAAAAAAAGCCCTGAATTTTGTTCAGGGCAAATATAAGTTATAAAAATAGAATTCGCTATACCGAACCTAAGAGATGTTTTAAATCAGAAATTTGATTTTCCCACAATTGTTTTGCCTCATCAATTTCGTCTTCATCAGCAAAATCAATAATCAACAAAGAAACGTCTTTAGTTAACTCATCCTCTAATATATGTAATTCAAAAAAATACTCAGTGTCCTTATTAGCGGTATCAACCCATTTAAACTTTACTTTTTCTCCTGATTTTTTAGATGCCAATCTTGCTTTCTCTTCTGAATCATTCCAAATAAAAGTAAAAAATTCTCCTCTGGAATTTACATCATCAGCAAACCATTCAGCTAATCCGGAAGGAGTGGAAATATATTGATATAATAATTGTGGTGAAGAATTTATAGGAAACTCTATTTCGTAACGTACTTTAACATCCATAAAGGCAGATTTATTTTTTTTCGAATATATAGAATATAATGTCTAAAAAAAAACGTTTTTAAAAATATTTTTTTTCTTCATTTTTTACTTGCATGATTTATTTTTATTCCTATCTTTGCACCCGCAATCAGGAACAGCATTGACCTGAAATTTGGCGAGGTAGCTCAGTTGGTTAGAGCGCAGGATTCATAACCCTGAGGTCACGGGTTCAACTCCCGTCTTCGCTACGAAAACAAACCCTTAAACATCAATTGTTTAAGGGTTTTTTCATTATAATTACCTCTAAAAAAATCTTGGCTCTGAATTAATTCCGAAACATTTGAAGGAATAAAATTTACAAATAAATATCAGAAAGCCTAAAAACCCAACTTTCAATTTTTGAAAAAAAATTCTCCTGCTAATGTTGTCAAAACCTCATGAAAAGCATCTTTAAGCAACCCCAATAATAGCCAACTAAAATCCTCACTTTAATCAACTCATTTTCAAAACCAGGATTTATTATTTTTTCAGACAAATAAGTAAGTTAATTCTTTCTACATGGATTAAAAAGTGTATTTTAGCGATTTTATATGCACTTTGTCGATATTTTAAATTTAAATTATTATTTTTACAACGAATTAAACCTACTATTAATCAAAATAGTTTTTTTTTCGAAATAGCTGACCCCCAAACAGATACCATATGACTTAAAAAAACAGGCTATGAAAGAACTTTACTTTAATAAATCAAATAATTTTATTTTTTATATTCTATTCCTTCTAATAGCGTTATTAGCAAACATAACTAATGCCCAAACTGTCACATCGCCACAGGTTAATTTCGCCCAAAGAACTTCAACATATTCTCCTGGAAAAACCATTTATAATATTAAAGGAGATTTTACCATGTTAGGAAATACAAACCTGACACTGGTTAACTACAGTAATACTACCAACAACGAAGGAAATGCAATGAAATATGTTGATATCGATAGCGATAGTAATACATGGAATTCTTCTAAAGCGAGTCTCGAATTGACTAATGGTGGTGAAAATAGTGCAAATCCAGATTGTTCAACAATAATTTATGCCGGTTTATATTGGACGGGTAAATCACAGGACGCTGATACATTTACAGTATCAAAACAAGTTCAAAACGGTACACAATCAGTAAACACAAATTCGACAGTAACCCATGGTCAAAATGTTACCAATACTAATTATAGTTTAAATATAAGTTCTATAAATGGTGGAGGAAGCAACAATCGATATCCTTCTTACACATTTACTGGTAATGGAAAGACATACGCATTTAGCTACACTAATAGCTCAACGGTTAGCCTTTCGGTAGATGGTGGAACTGCAAGCAATATCCCAGTAACAATCACTACCGGAACAACAAATACAGCAACATTAAACACCCCATATACTATCACTGATGGAACAGTTACTTTAACTATTAAATCATTAACAAGAAATCCAGCAACAGCTAGCAGTACAGATTATACCGTAGCCTCTTCAAATTACGTAAGTGTCAATGTTACAGGCACAGTTCCAACATATACAACTGTTAACAAAAATTATGATAAAAAATCAATTTCATTAAAAGGTCCCGGTGCTACATCTTACACCACAGTAACAACTACGTCAAACGTGCTTTTTCCAGGATCAGCCTATAGCGGAATTTTCATTGGTTATCAGGAAGTAACCGATTACGTAAAAGCCCATGGAGCAGGTGCATATACCGTTGCTGACATTGCTCTAGTAGAAGGCACTAACTCTAATCCAGGTTATTCCGGAGGATGGGTAATGGTTGTCATTTACGAAAATCCTTTAATGAAAAGCCGTGCTGTTACGCTTTTTGATGGTTATGCTTATGTAAACGGACAACGATCTGGAGGTGGTGAGTATGGAAACATTCCTATTTCGGGTTTCACTACAGTTGCTTCCGGTCAGGTAAACATGAAATTAGGAGTTATGGCTGCTGAAGGTGACGTTGCTACTAATTCAGGTAGCGATTATTTAGCGGTACAAAAACTTAACGCTGATCCTAACACCTATAATTCAACCAACTACCTGACTTTAAACCACTCTGGTAACACAACAAGCAACTTCTTTAATTCATCTATATTTCCTGTTCCAACTGCAGGAGCAAGTGATCCAATTTTACAAAATAATACAGGAGTAGATTTTAGTATGTTCACTATTCCTAATACCGGAAACACAGTAATTGGTAACAACCAAACTTCGACAACGTTTAGATTTGGTTCTACTTATGAAGTGTACACCATTTTCGGTTTTGCCATGTCGGTAGACTCTTATGTTCCCGATCCACAAGGATTAATAAGTGTTAACTCTATTAACAATGTTACTAATCCAACTGTTTTAAATGCTTTACCGGGACAAGCAATTAATTATTCGCTTAATATTACTAACGAAGGAACTGAAGCTACTAATAACACCATTGTTTCAATCCCTATTCCGGCAACTGCCATATTCAATACAGGCAGTACAATAAACTATCATACCTATAATGGTTTTACCACTAGTAATGTTCCCTATTATGATGCTGTAAACAATAAAATAGTATGGAATTTGGGAACATTGCCTATAACGGCAAATCATCCGGAATACATATATGCTGATTTGAGTTTTGATCTCAATGTTACAACAGATTGTGCTATTTTATTAAGTGCTGGTTGTAATCCGGAAGTATCTTTGGAAACAGGTTCAATTTCCGGTACAGGTGCTACCTCAGGCTCATCATTTACCAATTATTTCTTCCAAGGTTATGACAACACTGCTTGTCATTTACAAATTGACGGCTCTATAAAAGTAGCTATCGACAACAGTTCTTGTCTATCCAGTTTAGCGGGTCCAGATCAAGCAACCTATTGTGGTGGCGAAACCGTAACTCTAAATGCCTCATCAGGCGCCACAGGAGTATGGACGATAGTAAGTGGTCCTTCAGGAGGTGGCGAAATTTTCTCTAACAGCTCAAGTCCAACATCTACTTTCTACAGTCCAAATATTGGCACCTATACTTTAAGATGGACAACTAGTTGTGGCACAACTGATGATGCTCTTGTTACTTTTGAACTTTGTAATGTAGTCAATTTTGACGGGGTCGATGACAATATTAATTTTAAAAACAAATTCAGTTTAGATAGTGGAAATTTCAGTATCGAAGCCTGGATAAAATCTAATCAGACAAACAACAACACACAAACTATATTATCTAAACATCTAAGCCCAACTGCAACTAACGGCTATGATTTGAAATTAGTAAACAATATTATTTCTTTCAATTGGAATAATAATTCTATTACGGCAACTCACGCTATCGATACCGACAGATGGTATCATATCTCAGTAACTTTTGACGGAACTAATTACAATTTATACGTTGACGGTATTTTGGAAAAAACAACATCAGGTGTGAACCCAAGTTCTAATAGCGTCGATTTTATTGTAGGAGCTATGAGTCAAAATACTGATGTTCCTTATAATTATTTTAACGGATGGATAGACGAACTTCGCATTTGGAATCTTGCTTTATCTACTGATCAAATTCGTAAAATGATGAATCAGGAAATTACAAATGACGGAAGTAATAACGTTAAAGGAGCTATCATCCCTAAAAACATAAGTGGTTTAAACTGGAGTAATCTTTATGGTTATTATCAAATGAATAATAGCAGTGATGTTAGCAATGGTTATTTAGTAGATAAATCCGGAAACTCAAATAATGGAAAATTAAAAGGAATTTATCTTCCTGAACCGGATACTGCTCCTATTCCATATACATCCAGAGCTGATGGCGCCTGGGAAACGGATGAAACCTGGACAAATTATGATGTTTGGGATCCACCGTATAGTTTAGGGATTGACAATACAACCGTAATCGAATGGAACATTTTAGAAACTTCTCACAACATTACTTCAGCCGGAAACAAAACTGTTCTGGGATTATTAGTTAACAGCAATACCATTAGTGCTAATAATAATTCTAAAATAGAAATTTCAAGCTATTTAAAACTGGATGGAAAAATTGATTTGGTTGGAAAATCACAATTAATCCAAACTCTTGATAGTGATTTAGACGTAAACAGCTCAGGTTCTATAGAAAGAGACCAACAAGGGCAATCAAATCTATACAATTACAACTATTGGAGTTCTCCGGTAGGAACTATAAATACGACAACCAATAATGTAAGTTATACCGTAAAAGGAGTTATGAAAGATGGTACAACTACAACTCCACAAACTATAAACTGGATTGGAGGGTATAACGGTTCACCTACTGTACCTATAAGCATCGCTAGATATTGGCTTTATAAATTTGATAATTATGCTAACGCCTATGCGAGCTGGGTTCAATTCAACGAAAATTCCAACATAAGAGTTGGACAAGGTTATACCATGAAAGGTAGCGGAGCTCCATCAGCAACTCAAAACTATACCTTTGTTGGGAAACCTAACAATGGATTAATCACTTCAAACTCAGTAAGTGCTAATCAATTGCTCTTAGCAGGAAATCCTTATCCTAGTGCTTTGGACAGTGAAGCTTTTATAAACGACAATGCTAATTCAATAAACGGAACTGTCTACTTCTGGGAGCATTATAGCACTAATAACACCCATGTTTTAAAAGAGTACCAAGGCGGATATGCAACAAGAAATTTAACCGGAGGTGTTGCCCCATCATCGGCAAATGTTGATTTTATAAGTAAATTAGGAACACCATCAAAAGGAATCCCTAACCGTTTTATACCAGTAGGACAAGGTTTTTTTGTAATAGGCAAATCAGATGGCGGAGGAACAATTACTTACAACAACAATCAAAGAGGTTTTCACAAAGAAGATGATGCTGTAAATTCAAACACCATGTATAAAATTACAGCTCAAACAAAACAAGCTTGGCAAAACAACAGCAATGACGCTGTCGAAGGACCTAATTACAAAAAAATAAGATTAGGATTTAACTCTCGTAACGATTACCACAGACAACTTTTATTAGGTTTCATGGATGATAAAGCGACTAACGACATGGACTATGGTTACGATGCTTACATTATGGACAACCTTTCTAATGATATGTTTTTCTTAATTGGAACCAGTAAGTTTGTTATTCAGGGGGTCGGCACTTTCGATAAAAATGCCTCTTACCCTATTGGGGTTAAAACTGACGCTGAAGGAACTGTTAATTTTATGATTGATGATTTAGAAAATTTTGAAGCAAATCAGCCAGTTTACATTTACGATAGTGAGACAAACACGTACAACAACATTAGAGGAAACACCTATGCTGTAAACTTAGTTGGAGGAACAAACACAACAAGATTTTCATTACGCTTTTTTAATCCTGCTGTTGACACTATAATAGAAGTCCCGGAACCACAACCACAACCAGAACCCGAAAAACCAGTAGAACCTGAAACTGTATATAATATTACAATTACGCACATTCAAAAAACAGACATTATCAATATCAATAATGAAATTGAAGATTGTAGCGTTACTAAAGTACATCTTTACAACGATTCAGGTATTGAAGTTCAAAACTGGAAAATTCAGGACAACAGGGATCAATCTAACATCCAGGTACACTTCAAAAAGACTAAAATTGGGGTCTATATTGTAAAAGTAGAAACAACCAAAGGAGAATTCACTAAAAAAATTCTAGTTGAATAAAATAATTTCATAGTTAGTAGTTGTTGTTTAAAATCTCTAATTGAATTGCAAGATTTAATTAGAGATTTTTTTATACTCATCAATAATTGATTACAGTTAAAAAATATTTTCAAAAAACCTCATCTCTTAATAGTATTTATGCTTTTAATTTTTACATTTGCGTTATTTTTATTTATTCTAAATAGATAAAATAAATTAAACCAAAAAGGAAAAACAATATCTAATCGAAAAACATAAAACATAATGAAGAAAAATCTATTTGTTTCGATTGCTTTATTAGCAATATCAATGGCTAATGCACAACAAAAAAATTCGCTTTTAGAACAATCATTTTGGAAATCATCTCCGGATATTACTACTGTTAAAGCTGAAATAGCAAAAGGAAACAACCCTTCTGAAAGCACAAGTAACGCTTTTGACGCTGTAGTTTTAGCCATAAACAACGATGCTCCAGCCGAAACAATTAAATTTTTAATTGAACAACCTGGAAATAGTATTAACAAACCTACACATGACAATCGTATTTATTTACACTGGGCAGCCGGAAAAGGAAATATTGAAATCATAAATTACCTTATTTCAAAAGGTTCTGATATAAACCTTGAAGACAGCCACGGCCTAACACCTATTATTTCTGCAATAAACAGTGGACAAAAAAATACAGCTGTGTACGATGCCTTTTTTAAAGCAGGAATAGATCCAAAGAAAAAAGACAAAGAAGGAGCTACTCTTTTACTAATGGCTATTCCTTATGACAAAGATTTAAGTCTAAGCAATTATTTTATCACTAAAGGATTATCATTAAAAGATGCCGATAATAATGGTAATACTGCTTTTAACTATGCTGCAAGAACCGGTAATATCGAGCTATTAAAAACATTAGTACAAAAAGGAGTAAAATATACCGACAATGCTCTTATCATAGCAACTCAAGGTTCACGCCGTGAAGCGAATTCAATCGAAGTTTATAAATATTTAGTTGATGATTTAAAACTAAAACCAACTGTAGTTTCAGTTGATGGAGAAACGGTTCTACATTATTTAGTGCGCAAATCCAATCAAACAGAAATCATCAATTACTTTTTGAACAAAGGAGTTGACATTAATAAAACTGACAATGAAGGGAATACCGCTTTAATGAATGCGGCATCAGCAAGAGACAACGAAGCCTTAGGATTATTGCTTTCAAAAGTAAAAGATGTCAATGCAAAAAATGCAAAAGGAGAATCAGCTTTATCTTTAGCTATCCAAAACGGAAGTCCTAAAGCAGTGGAACTTTTATTACAAAAAAAAGCGGATATCAATGTAACGGACAAAGATGGGAACAACTTGGGTTATTACTTAATTCAATCCTATCGCCCACAAATGATGGGACGCAATCCTGAATCATCAAATGCAATTTCTGAAAACCCATTTGCTGCCAAAATAAAATTATTACAGGATAACGGATTTAACTTAGCACAATCACAAAAAGACGGAAGCACCTTATATCATTTTGCGGTACTAAAAAATGATATAAATTTGCTAAAAAAATTAGCCGATTTAAATATTGATATCAATGCTAAGAACAAAGACGGATTAACCGCTTTACACAAAGCTGCCATGATTGCCAAAAATGACACTATTTTGAAATATTTATTATCAATTGGTGCAAAAAAAGAGATCAAAACCGACTTTGATGAAACAGCTTACGATCTTGCTAAAGAAAACGAAACCTTAACGAAAAACAACATTGCTGTTGAAATTTTAAAATAACAAAATGAACTCAATAATTAAAACTGCTTTACTAAGCACATTTATCTGCCTTATCTCCTTTCAAACTTCAGCGCAAAGCAGCAAATACAAATGCATGCTGCAAATGTCTAACTACGTTGGCGAAGGTGCTTACATCGTTGTTTCTTTAGTAAATGCAAAAGGAGCCTACGAAAAAACACTTTATGTAATGGGTGATGATAAAAAATGGTACAAAACATTAAAAGAATGGCATAAATTCTATTCAAAAAAACCTGCTAACATTAGTGCAATAACTGGAGCATCAGTTACAGGTGGAGACAGAAGTATTACCACCATTGAAATTGACGATGCTAAAATAAATAGTGGGTATAAATTGCGCTTTGAATCAGCGGTCGAAGACCAAAAATACCATACTATTGATGCTGAAATTCCTTTAACTTCAGAAGGAATTGCATCTAAAACAGAAGGAAAAGGATACATTCGTTACGTACGCTTAAACAAAATATAACAGTAGCGGATGACTCTTTCTTTTTGGCGGTACTCACACCTCGCTTTGGCGGTATTTTCTGCTGTATTCTTATTTTTAGCATCGGTTACAGGAACCATCCTTGCCGTTGATGCCATTCAGGAGAAAATCCCGTCGCATCGGGTGGATAATTTTGAAGCGATTACATTGGCTAAAACCCTGCCTAAGCTACGCAAAATCTATCCTGAAATAACAGAATTAAGTATCGACCACAATCAATTTGTTATTTTACAGGCTATTGATAAAGACGGAAATGACATCAATGCTTATATCGATCCTGTAACAGGAAAAGTCATTGGCACACCCGAAAAGAAAAGTGATTTTATAAAATGGATTACGGGTTTGCATCGTTCTTTGTTTCTGCACGAAACAGGCCGTCTTTTTATCGGAATTAATGCCTTTCTGTTACTTCTAATTGCTATTTCGGGATTTGTATTAGTCCTAAAAAGACAAAAAGGACTTCGCAACTTTTTTTCAAAAATCATCAAAGAATATTTTGCCCAATACTATCATGTTTTATTGGGAAGATTGGCTTTGATTCCAATACTGATTATTGCGCTTTCCGGAACTTACCTATCGATGGAACGTTTTCATCTTTTTGAAAATGAAAATAAAACCGAAACTAAAAATTCGAAACCACAAAAAAAGACTTTCGATTTCAAACAAACTTCTTTGGCTGAAATCTCAAAAATAGAATTCCCTTTTTCAGAAGATGCCGAAGACTATTATACCTTTGAATTAAAAGACCGAAAAATTGAAGTAGAACAATATTCGAATGCAATTGTTTCGGAAGAATTATATCCCACTTCAAAATTGCTGTCCGAATTAAGTTTGGACTTACACACGGGACGAGCCAATGCGTTTTGGGCTTTTGTACTGGGATTAGCCTCTTTAAATATTCTGTTTTTTATCTATTCAGGATTTGCAATGACTTTTAAAAGAAGAGCCAGCCGCATTACAAACAAATTCAAAGCTGAAGAAAGCAAATACATCTTATTAGTTGGTTCAGAAAACGGAAGTTCGTTGCGCTTTGCTAATGTTATTTTGAAAGAATTAACAGCACAAGGCGAAAAAGCTTTTATTGGACAAATGAATAATTATACTTCCTATCCAAAAGCAGAACATTTATTGATTTTCACTTCAACTTATGGTTTAGGAGACGCGCCTTCAAACGCTACTAAATTTGAATCCCTCTTAGAGAAAACGAATCAGCATAAAACCATCAATTATTCCGTAATTGGTTTTGGTTCTAAATCCTACCCTGATTTTTGCGGTTATGCAAAAAAAGTGGATACTATTTTAGAAAAGCAATCCTGGGCCAATCGCTTTTTAGAATTACAAACCGTAAATGATAAATCGGCGGAAGAATTTGTAAACTGGGTAAAATTATGGAGTGCTAAAACAACACTTTCACTAAGCACTACCCCATCGGTTTACAATCATATTCCAAAAGGATTAGAAAAATTAATGGTTTTAGACAAAACCACTATTTCAGAAAACGAACAGACTTTTTTGCTGACTTTAAGAGCCGGAATGCGAAGCAAATTCACCTCTGGAGATCTTTTAGCTATATATCCCGCCAATGACAATCGTGAACGTTTGTATTCAATTGGAACCCATAATGGAAACATTCAATTGGCTGTAAAATTGCATCCAAATGGTTTGGTCTCTGGGTTTTTATACAATTTAAATGTTGGCGATACTATTAAAACCCAAATCATCGATAATAAGGCTTTTCATTTCCCTAAAAAAGCGAGCAAAGTAGCTCTAATTTCTAACGGAACAGGAATTGCACCATTCCTTGGAATGATTGAACAAAACAAGAAAAAAACAGCAATACATTTGTATTCCGGCTTTCGCCAAAAAACCGAAATCACAAAACAGTATCAGAATTTTGCTTCTGAAATGATACAAAAACAACAATTGAAAAATTTTCATTTGGCTTATTCCCGCGAAGCCGACAAACATTATGTGATGGATTTGATTCAAATGGATGCTGATTTCTTTGCCTATTTATTAGCAAATAATGGCATTGTGATGATTTGTGGCGCATTGAAAATGCAATTTGATGTCGAAAAAACTTTAGACCAAATTTGTATTTCTAAAAACAACACGCCTCTTTCAGTGTATAAAGCCAAAAATCAAATCATGACAGATTGCTATTAATCTCATTTTTATTCTTTTAAAATGACTATTAAACGTTTCCATTTTATCGTATTCATTTGCTTTGTCTTCTTGGGTTTTACTTGCCAATCCCAAGTGCTACGCAAAAGGACAACGATGCTTATGGGTGGACGTTTTGATATAAGTATGGTTGATCAAGACTCGCTTTCTGCCGAACAAAACATTGATGAAATCATTGCCGAAATTAGTAGAATAGAAAATCTAATTTCCGACTGGAAACCCACATCCCAGATTTCTCAAGTCAATCAAAATGCAGGAATTCAAGCTGTAAAAGTGGACAAAGAAGTTTTTGAATTGACTAAAAGAGCTTTACATTTTTCTGAAATCACAAATGGTGCTTTCGATATCAGTTTTGCTGCCATGGACAAAATCTGGAAATTTGATGGTTCCATGACCGAAATGCCCACAGCCGAAGCGATCAAAAAATCAGTTGAGAAAGTAGGTTATAAAAACATCATTCTGGACAGTGTCAATTCGACTATTTTTTTAAAATTAAAAGGAATGAAAATAGGTTTTGGCGCTTTGGGTGAAGGTTATGCTACTAACCGATGTAAAGAAATGATGCTCGCCAAAGGAATTCAATCCGGAATTATAAACGCAACTGGTGACATGAGCGTTTGGGGAACTCAAACTAATGGAAAGCCTTGGAATATTGGGATTACCAATCCTTTTCATCCTAATAACATTTTAGCAACTATTCCTATAAGAGAAGGTGCTGTTACTACTTCTGGCTCTTACGAAAAGTTTGTAATTTTTAATGGTAAACGTTATTCCCATATTATTAATCCGGCTACAGGCTACCCCGCTACAGGTCTATGCAGTGTTACTGTTTTTGGTCCCAATGCCGAAATTGCTAATGGTTTTAGTACCTCAGCAATGGTTCTAGGTAAAAAAGAAGCCCTAAAATTACTCCATCAATATCCTGATTACAGCTTCATTATGATTACGGATTCAGGCAGAACGTTATTCTCTAAAAATTTTCCAAAACGTCAGTTGAAAAAATACAAATAATCCAAAAAAAAATCCTCTAAAAAAGGATTATTCAATTCTGTAAGTTAGTCAGCAACAAAATCTTATAAAGTATTAAAAATCTTATCATTTCATCTAATTCTCGTAGAACAATACTTTCAAAACGATACATTTAAAATTAAATGTACTTTATCGAGTTATCCTACTCGTTATCGATTAAACTGCAGTTTCGGCTACAAATTTTTTAAATTTATATCATCACTTTAATTAGTGACTTCCAAACAAATTGACCCCTAGCTGTTTTTTGAGTTTTTAACTCAAAAGCATTCATCTTTTTACTCTAGAAGAGATTTATTTATTGAATAATCTCAAAATACTTCTTGGTGCTAAATCAACAAATTCTGTTGAAGCAAAACAAAAGAATTAAAAGTTGTTTTCTGAATTTAAATTGTATGAATCATGAAACAAAACTACTTATTGCTATTATTTATATTCTTTAGCCTAATTACAACTTATGGTCAGGTTGATGGAGATTTTCAATCAAAAACTACAGGCAATTGGGAATCAGTTTCCTCATGGGAAATTTATTCGGGTGGTTCATGGACTGCAGCGACTACTTACCCGGGACAAATTGCAGGAACTTATAACATTACAATAAAAACCGGACATATTATCACCATTTCTTCTAATCTGGTTACCGTTTCGATGGGAAATTTAATAATTAACGGAACATTAAATTTAAACCCTTCTTCTTCTCCAAATACAATAACTTTAGAAACAAATACTTTAGATATAAACGGAGGAATTTTAAATTTTAATTCTAACAAAATCAGACTTAATCTTCCTTCGACAGCTGTAATTACTTTAGAAAATGGAGGGAATTTTACAGGTAGTTGCACTAATAATGACGAAATATACATCGGTACAAAAAAATATGCTGCTTGTGTAGGTGGTGGTTCTTCGGTTTACACCTTCGGTGAAGTTGCTGCATCAGGAGGAAATGTTAACGCCGAAATTTCAATTCCTGCATCAGGACCTGTTACTATTGATGGTTGCTCACTAATTAATCTTACTGGGGGTTATACTGGAACCGAAAATAATGTGACATACAAATGGACCTTAAGAGATCCAAATGGAATCATAACAACATTAAGTATAGGTTCACTAACGGATGATTCTCAAACTACTGCTACTTCATTTACTCCGACTATAATTGGACAATATCTTGTTGGATTAGAAATAACTACTACTGCTTCAGCAACAAATATTGAAACCCGCGTTTTTAATGTTATTGACACGACCAATCCCGTACTAACTCCTGAAGCCAATCAGAATGCAACTTTAAACGGAAGTTGTTTGGTCACTATTCCAAATTTAGTAGACGGTTCTACTGCAACTGATAATTGTTCGGGTGTGACTATTACTCAAAATCCTATTGCAGGAACAACTCAGGCTGCCATTCATAACGGAACAATCAATGTAACTATAACTGCTACGGATGCTGCCGGAAATACCGACTCTAAAGTCGTTGTGATTACTGCAAAAGACACGACCAACCCTATACTAACTCCTGAAGCTAATCAGAATGTGACTTTAAATGGAAGTTGTTTGGTGACTATTCCTAATTTAGTAGACGGTTCTATTGCAACTGATAATTGTAGCGGAGTAACTATTTCGCAAAATCCTGTTGCCGGAACCTCTCAGGCTGCCATTCATAACGGAACTATTAATGTAACTGTGACTGCTACGGATGCTGCCGGAAATACCGACTCTAAAGTCGTTGTGATTACTGCTAAAGATTCTACCAATCCGGTACTAACTCCAGAAGCTAATCAGAATGCGACTTTAAACGGAAGTTGCTTAGTCACTATTCCAAATTTAGTAGACGGTTCTTCCGCTACCGATAATTGTTCGGGTGTGACTATTACTCAAAATCCTATTGCCGGAACTTCTCAGGCCGCTGTTCATGACGGAACTATTAATGTAACCGTAACTGCTACGGATGCTGCCGGAAATACTGATTCTAAAGTCGTTGTGATTACTGCTAAAGATTTGACCAATCCGGTACTAACTCCAGAAGCCAATCAAAATGCAACTTTAAACGGAAGTTGTTTGGTATCTATTCCAAATTTAGTAGACGGTTCTACCGCTACCGATAATTGTTCAGGTGTAACTATTACTCAAAGTCCTATTGCCGGAACTTCTCAGGCAACCGTTCATAACGGAACTATCAATGTAACTGTAACGGCTACCGATGCTGCCGGAAATACCAACTCTAAAATTGTAGTGATTACTGCAAAAGATGTTACTAATCCTGTATTGACCGCCGAAGCCAATCAGGATGTGAATTTGAATGCCAGTTGCATGATCACTATTCCAAATGTAGTAGACGGTTCTTCCGCTACCGATAATTGTTCGGGTGTGACTATTACTCAAAATCCTCTTGTAGGAACTACTCAGGCCGCTGTTAATAACGGAACAATCAATGTAACCGTGACTGCTACTGATGTTGCCGGAAATACTGATTCTAAAATTGTAGTGATTACTGCTAAAGATACCACCAATCCGGTACTAACTCCTGAAGCTAATCAGAATGCGACTTTAAACGGAAGTTGTTTGGTAACTATTCCAAATTTAGTAGACGGTTCTACTGCAACTGATAATTGTTCCGGTGTGACTATTACTCAAAATCCTATTGCCGGAACTTCTCAGACCGCTGTTCATGACGGAACAATCAATGTAACCGTAACTGCGACAGATGCTGCCGGAAATACCGACTCTAAAGTCGTTGTGATTACTGCTAAAGACACCTCTAATCCCGTTCTTACTCCAGAAGCCAATCAAAATGCAACTTTAAACGGAAGTTGTTTGGTGACTATTCCAAATGTAGTAGACGGTTCTACCGCTACCGATAATTGTTCAGGTGTAACTATTACTCAAAGTCCTATTGCCGGAACTTCTCAGGCAGCCGTTCATAACGGAACTATCAATGTAACTGTAACGGCTACCGATGCTGCCGGAAATACTGATTCTAAAGTTGTAGTGATTACTGCCAAAGACACCACTAATCCCGTTCTTACTCCTGAAGCCAATCAAAATGTGACTTTAAACGGAAGTTGTTTGGTCACTATTCCTAATTTAGTAGACGGTTCTACAGCAACCGATAATTGTTCAGGTGTGACTATTACTCAAAATCCTCTTGCAGGAACTACTCAGGCCGCTGTTCATAACGGAACAATCAATGTAACCGTGACTGCTACGGATACCGCCGGAAATACCGACTCTAAAATTGTAGTGATTACTGCTAAAGACACGACCAACCCTATACTAACTCCTGAAGCCAATCAAAATGTAACTTTAAACGGAAGTTGTTTGGTATCTATTCCAAATTTAATAGACGGTTCTACTGCAACTGATAATTGTTCCGGTGTAACTATTTCGCAAAATCCTATTGCCGGAACTTCTCAGGTCGCCATTCATAACGGAACAATCAATGTAACCGTAACTGCTACGGATGCTGCCGGAAATACCGACTCTAAAGTCGTTGTGATTACTGCTAAAGACACGACCAACCCTATACTAACTCCTGAAGCCAATCAAAATGTAACTTTAAACGGAAGTTGTTTGGTGACTATTCCAAATGTAGTAGACGGTTCTATTGCTAGCGATAATTGTTCGGGTGTAACTATTTCCCAAAATCCTATTGCCGGAACTACTCAGGCTGCCATTCATGACGGAACAATCAATGTAACCGTGACTGCTACGGATGCTGCCGGAAACACTGATTCTAAAATTGTAGTGATTACTGCTAAAGATACCACAAATCCTTCATTAACTCCCGGAACCGATCAAAATGCTTTTACTAATTCAGGAGTTTGTACAGCTTCAGTTATTGTGACTAATGCTATTTTCTCAGATAATTGTTCTGGGGCTACAATTGCTTACACCTTGAGTGGCGCCACAACTAAAACTTTTACTCCTGGACAAGTTGGAACCTATACCTTTAACAAAGGGATAACAACAATCAATTATACCGTTACTGATGCTGCCGGAAATACAATTACAGGTTCTAAAACAATAACAGTAAACGATAATATTAAACCAACAATAACTGCTCCATCAAATATAACTGTAAACACAAATACAGCATGTACAGCAACAGGAGTAAATTTAGGAACACCTGTAACAGCTGACAATTGCTCAGTAACTTCAATAACAAACAATCATCCTTCGACAACTTATCCATTAGGAAGTACTACAGTAATTTGGACGGTAACTGATAGTTCGGGAAATACGGCAACAGCAAACCAAATAGTTAATATCATAGATAATATACCTCCAACTATTGTTTGTCCAACAAATAAAACAGCAAATACCAATGCTAACGGAACCGGAGATTGTTACACAACTGTAAGTACAGGTACTCCAACAACATCTGATAATTGTACGGTTGCCTCTGTTGTTGCTAAGGTAGCTGGTATTACCATTGATACTGCAACTTATCAATTCCCCATTGGTAACACAACCATAACCTGGACGGTAACCGACAACGCCGGATTGACTGCTTCCTGTAATCAAATTATCACCGTTATTGACAATGAAAATCCATCAATAACTTGCCCGGGAGATCAAAATGTTAATTTTAATGCTAACTGTCAATTTGTTTTACAAGATTATACTTCATTAGCCACAACTTCGGATAATTGTGATACTAATTTAACAATAACACAAACCCCAGCCCCCGGTACCTTAATTTCTACTGCAACGACCACTATTACACTAACTGCTAAAGATGCTGCCAATAAAACAAGCGCCTGTACTTTTAAAGTTAGCGCAATAGATAATACTCCTCCAACAGCAGTTTGTAAAAATTACACTGCTTATTTGAGTTCTAATGGAACTGTAACTATATCTGCTTTGAATTTAGATAATGGTTCATCTGACAATTGCGGAATTGCCAGTATGACCGTTTCACCCAATTCATTCAACTGCAGTAATGTTGGCCCTAACAATGTAATTTTTACTGTATCTGATAATGGCGGAAACAGCAGCAGTTGTAATGCCATTGTAACTGTAGTGGATAATACACCTCCAACGATGATTTGCAAAAACTATATTGTAGTGATTGATCCAATTACCAGAGTCGCTACAATCAAAACATCTGATGTTGACAATGGTTCCAATGATGCCTGCGGAATTGCTTCGTTAAATGTATTTCCTAATATATTTGCTGATTCACCTACTATTTATACCGCAATTACTACATTAACTGCAGTCGATGTTAACGGAAATTCAAATAGCTGTACAGCAACTATAACAGTTGAACCTCCAAAAAACCTATTTACCTATTTAACAGGTGTAATTGTAAATCCTATTCCTGATAATCCCCAACCGCCAAGTTCCTTAATTGAAGTTACAGCCTGTCCTGGTGGAATTACAGTTCCAAAAGACATCCAATTTACATTACAGGCCATTGGCACCTATAATTTACAAGCCTCACATGTTTTAAATTGGGAATACTCAAATGACAATGGGGAAACTTGGATTACGATACCTAACACAGCCGGTTTACTAAGCTATACCTTGACAGGATTAACAAGTGATACTTTTGTGCGGTTAAGAATTACCGATGCAGACAATCCGACCATAATAAAAACATCCGCAGAAGCCTATGCCCGATTTTTGCCTCCGGATCAGCCACCTATTATCATTAACCATTCGGCTTTGGATATTTGTCTTGGAAACTCTGTAACTATAAATGCTGAGAGTTTTTATGACCAACCCGAAGGGCAATTTGGAAAAGGGGGTAAATTTAATTATGCCCAACCAGATGGATGGCGTGTGGACGGATTAGACGGATTCTTCCCAGCCAGTGGTAATAACAATACTGAACCTACCTGGAAAGAAACCAATTCAAATACTAATCCTAATACAACATTTAGTGGCATTAATTACGATACTTCAGACAATACAAAATTTGCTATTGCTCACGCCGCTGAAGCGAACAGAGTGACTACTCTGGAAACACCTGTGTTCAGTACCATCGGAATGACTTCCAGTGAAGCAATAATGACATTCTATACTGCCTATTATTTCTGTAATGGAGGATTTGGTAAAATTGAATTATCTTTTGATGCAGGAAACACTTATACTGTGACACTTAACACCATGCAAAATGATATTTTTACTGCCGGTCATACCACAGGTGTTCATGCTTATAAAGGATCCAACTGTACTAAACAATATGCTGTAGCCGATGCTTTTCGTTATACTTCAATAAATTTAGGTCCTTACGCAGGTCTTGCAGGATTACGCGTTAGATTTACTTTCAATTCCGGACCAAGTGGCGGTACTTGCAATAATGTAACTTTTCCAAAACATTCCTCAAATAATTGTTCAAACACCCAAACTTTTAACGTAGGAAGCGGATGGGCAATTGACGACGTTGGTTTTGCATTCGCTACAGTAGATGACGAATTAGAATGGACTGATGAAGATGGAAATGTAATTGCCAGAGGAACTACTGCAACTGTAACTCCTCAAACTCCTGGAATAAGAGAATATGGAGTTACTACTTTAGTTAATGGTTGCAGAACTGATAATAGTTCGGGAACCAGCTTTGTAAATATTAATACAAGCTTAGCTTATTCCGGAGAAGATTATGCCCCTCTTGCCAGTAATTGCGGAGAAAACAGCATCAAATTAAATGCTTACGACAACACTAAATCAGCGGTAACCAACTATAATAAAGGAGCATGGAAAAGTAATTTGTATGTAGTTCCAAATACCACAGCCGGGGATACTGATTATCCCGGAACCGGAATTACCGGAACCTGGACTATTACCAGCGCTACCTCTTCCTCATGTGGAAACTCGGCTACTTTTTCCAGTGCCACCGACCCGGATGCAATTTTCACCGCCGATCCGGGAACGTATGTGGTAAGATGGACACTTTCAAATGGTTGTTTCGATGAAACCGCTATTACATTTATAGATTGTAAATCAGTAGATTTTGATGGAAATAACGATTATGTTTCTTTTAAAGACAATTACAACCTAAATACTAATTTCAGTATTGAATTTTGGGTAAAACCAAACTCTGTCAATGGAATCCGAACTGTTTTCTCCAGAAAAGATGCCGGAGATAACACTAAGGGTTATGATTTAAGTATTGTGGATGGGCAAGTCCAATTTAATTGGTTCAATGCTTCAGGAGCCAATTCTATTACATCAGGAACTAACGTTATTGGAACCGACAGATGGTATCATTTGGCAGCTACTTTTGATGGTGCAACTTACAAACTTTATGTTGACGGTTTAGAATTAGCTTCTAAAAATGGTTCTGCTCCGGTTGCAACAGCAACTACTATCGAAGCTCTCTTAGGTGCTATGAATCAATCTTCAACAAATACGCCGACTAATTATTTCCATGGCTGGATTGACGAAGTTAAAATTTGGAATAAAACTTTAGGAGTGGAACAAATAAGACAAATGATGAATCAGGAAATTGACATCTCAGGAACTGATGTGGGAGGAGTTGTAATACCTTTAAGAATTTCCGGTGCTGACAACGACAACAACGGAATTGAAGATAATCCTTTGTTATGGAGTGATCTTCTGGGATACTACCGAATGACAACTAATTGTGGAAATTTAGTTGCCTACAAAGGAGTGAGCGGAAGATTGCGTAACATCAATTCAAGTCAACAACAAACAGCTCCTATTCCTTATACTTCAAGAGTTTCTAACCAAACTTGGAATACTGACAACACCTGGACTAATTATGATGTTTGGAATGTTCCTAATAGTCTTGGAATAAATAATCAACCAATCAATTGGAATATTGTAAAAATTAATCATAAAGTTACTTCAAATACTCAGGATTTAACATTACTTGGTCTAATTGTAATGTCTAATGAACTAATTATTACCAACTCAGGAATTCAAGACGAAAACAATCCCGGACATGGACTATGGATTACTCAATATCTAAAATTAGATGGTAAAATTGATTTGGTAGGCGAATCGCAATTGGTTCAAAAACGTTACAGCACTACCCAATTTAGCGAAAGTATTTTTGAGGAAAGCAGTACAGGTTATATTGAAATAGACCAACAAGGCAAACAAAACAGTTTTAATTATAACTATTGGTCTTCGCCTGTAAGTAATAGAGGAGCAGCGAATAATTCGTCATACTCAATGACTTCTATTTTAAGAGATGGAACTGATAGCTCAAACCCAAAAAACATAAACTTTGGTGACGGAGCCAATTTTGCCGATGGACCACTTTCCATACCTATTAAAATTAGCAACAGATGGATTTGGACTTATAGTTCGCTTACCCCTGCTTCAAATTCAAATTGGGATAATTACTACCAATGGCAATATAAATCCAGCACAGGCTTAATTGCTGTTGCTGATGGCTTTAGCATGAAAGGAAGCGGAGGAACTGCTCCTATAAATGACACTCAAAATTATGTATTCACAGGAAAACCAAATTCAGGAACTATTAATAAATTCATCGCTTTACAACAAACATATCTAATAGGAAACCCCTATCCAAGTGTCTTAGATGCCGATGAATTTATAAAAGACAATCTAAAAGATTGCACAGGTTGCAGAGGAACAACTAATACTTTTGGCGGGGCATTGTATTTCTGGGATCACTTTGGTTTGTCAAATAACCACATTCTGGCGCAATACGAGGGAGGCTATGCAACCTATACCTTAACCGGAGGTGTCGCCGCAATTGCAAACGATCCTCTGAATGTTAACAATGGAGCTACAGGATCCAAAATCCCACAACGTTATATTCCTATAGGACAAGCTTTCTTTATAAATGCCTCCTCAACAAACAATGTCCAAGGAGGAACATTCACTTTTAAAAATAGTCAACGTGCCTTTGTAAGAGAGTCTTCAGGAAATTCTATTTTTATGAAAACGGCTAATGATAAAAATTCCTTTGCTGCTAAAGAAACTATTGATAAACGAATGAAAATCAGATTAGGATTTGATTCTCCAATTGGTAATCACAGACAAATTCTGGTGGGTACCGACCCAAATACAACCAATCAATTTGATTTTGGATACGATGCAAAAATGATAGAAGTTAAAGATAATGACATGTATTGGGAATTAGAAAACCTTCCTTTTATCATTCAGGGAATTCCAAATTTTGATCGTGAACAAATTATTCCATTTGGGCTAAAAATTACCAATGAAGGAAAATCAACTATAAAAATTGATGCCTTAGAAAATATTCCTAACAACCTTGATATTTATGTTTATGACAACACAAACAGAATTTATTATGATTTAAGAAAAGCCAATTTTGAAATTTCATTAGCGCCTGGCGAATATAATAATCGATTCTCTTTACAATTTGTAAACAAAACTTACAGTATCAACGAAACAAACATTAACAACGGTATCATTTGTTATTATACTAATGATAATCACATGTTGAATATTAAAAACAATTTTTACGATGTGAACATCGAATCCGTTTCTTTATTCAATATTCCTAAACAAAATATTGGCAAGTGGAAAATCGATGATGAGAAGCAAAACTTTATCCAAATTCCAATTAACAATCTAAGCTCTGCAGTCTATATTGTTTTGATTAAAACAGATAAAGGGGAATTCAGCCAAAAAATAATTATCAAATAACAGTAAACCAAACCCTAAACCAAGAAATACTTCCATATTTTTTTATGGAAGTGTTTCTTATTTATTTCAGCTTAATAGTCCATTCAAAATCCATTTCCGAAACCTGTTCCCCTTTTTCATTAGTTCCAATAGATTTTAACCAAAAGGTTTGTCCCTCTCCGGTTTCAATTGTATTTTTAATTGCTGTTTTTATTGGATTTACATTTTGGCAAATAAAAGTAATTCGCCCTGTTGCTTTCTTAGAAAAGACACTTTTATTACTGGCAACTAACATTCCTATATTGTGATGACTTTCCTGAATATACAACATAACCAGAGCTCCTGTTGTTAACTCTGCCGCCATAGCCTGAACCGCAAAATACATTGATTGAAACGGATTTTGATTAATCCATCTATGTTTTACTGATACCACACATTTTTCTAATGTTATTTCTGTTACCCTTACCCCACAAATAAAAGCTGATGGTAATTTAAAAAATAAAAATCGGTTAAGATTAGTTACAGTGAGTTTCATTGTCTTGGTTTTAAACCAATATACAAAATATTTAGTTAGTTCTGAAAAATACAAAAATGTTAATTTTATGTTAATTATAAGTACTTTGTAATACATAATACCTGTTTTAAGACATATATTTGTATAAGAAATTACTAGAACCTATAAGTATGGAAACCAAAAATGACAAAACCATAGCAGCCTTAACCCATCTAAGCGCTCTTTTACAGTACTTTATTCCGTTTGGAAATTTTATTTTCCCAATTATCATTTGGAGCAGTAAAAAAGAAAAATCGGAATTAATCGACCATAATGGAAAGCAAATAATCAACTTTCAACTTAGTTTATTAATCTATTCATTAATCTTTGTCCTGATTGCCATACCGGCATTCTCAACGGCTATTTTTAGCAGTATGGACTGGACTGAATTCCTAAACAATCACGAGTTCTTTTGGAATAAAATAAATTATGCTGATAATGTTAGCATCATCACCATAGGAATTATCAGTGTATTACTGTTCTTTATTTTAAAAATAGTAGAATTTTTTCTGATTATCATTGCTGCTATTAACGCTTCAAACGGTGAGAAATACAATTATCCTTTAACGATAAACTTTATTAAGTAAAAACATCTCAATCATGAACATTGAAAACACAAAAGCCCAGATGCGTAAAGGTGTTCTCGAGTTTTGCATCTTATCTGTATTAAAAAAACAAGATGCCTATACATCCGAAATATTAGAAACATTAAAAAACGCAAAATTATTAGTCGTAGAAGGGACCATTTACCCTTTGCTCACACGATTAAAAAATGATGGATTACTCACCTATCGATGGGAAGAATCTACTTCGGGACCACCCAGAAAATATTATGGTTTAACCGACGATGGACAAACTTTCTTAAACGAACTTAATGGCACCTGGACCGAATTGTCTAATGCCGTAAATCTAATCACAAACCAAACAACAGAGTCATGAATAAAACTGTAAACATAAATCTAGGCGGTATGTTTTTTCACATTGACGAAGATGCATACCAAAAATTATCCCGCTATTTTGACGCAATCAAACGCTCACTTAATAATTCGTCTGGTCAGGATGAGATTATTAAAGATATCGAAATGAGAATTGCCGAATTGCTGAATGAAAAACAAATAAGCGAAAAACATGTAGTAGGGTTGAAAGAAGTTGATGAGATCATCTCCATCATGGGCCAACCCGAAGATTACATCATTGAAGACGAGCCTAAAAGCTTTGAAAATCAACAACAAGGAAACACTATCAATTACAGAACAAAAAAACTGTATCGCGATAGCGACAAAGGAATGATTGGTGGCGTAGCATCAGGTCTTGGACATTATTTTGGAATTGATGTAGTTTGGATTCGAATTGTGTTAGTACTCTTGATTTTTGCAGGTTTCGGAACAGGAATAATTGCTTATATTATTCTTTGGATCGTAACTCCTGAAGCCCGTACTACCTCAGAAAAACTGGAAATGACCGGAGAACCGGTTAATATTTCGAATATTGAAAAAAAAGTAAGAGAAGAATTCGAAACCGTTTCTGAAAAAATAAAAAATGCGGATTATGACAAATATGGCAATCAGATAAAAAAAGGAGCCAACAAAGTTGGAAATTCATTAGGGAATTTCATCCTGAGCGTTTTAGGAATTCTAGCTAAATTTCTTGGAGTTTTACTAATAATAGCAGGACTGTCTACTTTGACTATTTTGCTAATTGGGGTTTTCACTTTAGGCACAAATACATTTGTTGATTTTCCATGGGAAGGTTTTATTGAAACAGGAAATTTTACAGATTATCCCTTTTGGGTTTTAGGTTTGCTGATGTTTTTTGCCGTTGGAATCCCTTTCTTTTTCCTGACTATATTAGGTTTTAAACTACTAGCTCCAAATACCAAATCAATTGGTTCAATAGCCAAATATACATTAATTGCACTTTGGATTATGGCTATTGCCTTAGTCACAGCTTTAGGAATAAAACAGGCCTCAGCCTTTGCCATGGATGGTCGTGTGGTTAAAAAAGAAACATTAAATATCCCATTAAAAGATACTTTATTAATTAAATTCAGGTACAACGATTACTTTGCCAGAGATATTTATGACCGTGCCGAATTTAAAATTACAACTGATTCAACCGAAAACGACATTATATATTCCAATGATGTACGCTTTAGAATAAAAAAATCAAACGAAAATTACAGTTATATCCAAATTGAAAAAGAAGCTAAAGGAAAATCATTTTCTGAAGCCAGAAAAAATGCTGAAAAAATTCGCTACCAATACAAAATCACTGGAAATCAGCTTGTTTTTGACAACTATTTATTATCTGATTTAAAAAACAAATTCAGAAATCAGAAAATAGAAATTACCCTGTTTCTAATCGAAGGCACTATTTTCAAAGTGGATGAATCCGTTCAGGATTATGATCATTCAGATGATGACTTTTTTGATTTAAATTATGATGCTTTCGAACCTGTTTACAAAATAGGTCAATCAGAAGCCAATTGTTTAAATTGTCAGGGAGATGAAAACGCGGACGATGAAAATACATCCGAAAATCAAAAAACGGATACTATAGTAAATTCTAAAACACACATCGAAGAATTAAAAATTGGCAAAGACGGTATCATCATTAAAACCAATTAATTATGTTAGTATCTTTAAAAAACAGTCTGATTGCTTTTGTTGCAGTAACACTGGTTTCCTGTAATAATCAACACCATCATCATTCAATTAATGGAAATGGAAATATCATTACTGAAAAAAGAAATATTTCAGAAAACTTTAACCGTATTGAAGTAAGCAGCGCCATAGAAGTAATAGTTGAACAAGCAGACAGAACAAAAGTGCTGGTTGAAGCCGATGATAATCTTCAGAATAGTATTATTACCGAAGTTAGAAATGGAGTACTGATTATTAGTCGAAAAAACGGAAATTTCAGTAGTCAGCATGGACAAAAAGTTTTTATAACCGCTCCTGTTATCGAAGAACTTACAGCTAATAGCGCCTCATCAATAAAGACCAAAAACACTTTAAAAGGAGAAAATATTAGCTTAAACACTTCGAGTGCAGCAAAAATTGAGGCGCAACTATCCATTGACAATATAAAAGCAAGCAGTATTAGTGCCAGCAAAATTGAAATTAAAGGAATGGCGCTCCACTTAGACACCGAAGCTACCAGTGCGAGTAAAATAAATGCTGAAGATTTACTGGCAAACAACATTACAGCCGAATCTTCAAGTGGTTCAAAAATAAACATTCACCCTATTGTCAGCTTAAAGGCAGAAGCCAGTAGCGGTGGGAAAATTGAATACAATAACAATCCTAAACACATTGAAAAAACAACAAGTTCAGGAGGAGACATCAGCGAAGATTAATTAAAATTCTGATTAAAAAACAAGAATCGCCCATTATAAGTGGGTGATTTTTTTATATTTGTATATAACCTAAATGAAAATGACCATGCAAAAAATTACCATTCTACTTTTAGTCTTTTTATCAACCACAATTATTTTAGCACAGAAGAAAGAAAAAATAAGCGGTTCAAAAACAATAACAACAAAAAATAAAAACATAAAAAACTTCAGTGCAATTGAAGTAGAAGACAACATTCAGGTTTCCTTAGAAAGAGGAGAATTTCCTGAAATTAAAATAGAAGCCGATGACAATTTAATCGATATAATCGACATTGAAGTTACTGATAACGTACTGCATATTTCGACTTCTAAAAAAATAATAAAACACAAATCTTTAAAAGTAAAAGTTACTTATACTTCTGAATTAAACACTATTATTTCAAAAAATGATTCCGAAATAACAGCTATTCAGGAAATCCTTGGCGACAATCTTATTGTCAAAACAGCTGATGATTCTAAAATATTCATGAATGCTAACAACAAAAACTTTGCATTAGAAGCAGATGGCAATTCAAAAATAGAATTGAATCTTAAAAGCGAAAAAACTAAAATAGCATTAACTAAAGGAGCCGATTTAAAATCCTTAATCACTACTGATGAAATAATTATAGACCTCTATCAAAAAACAAAAGCTAAAATTGAAGGAGAAGCTAACAGCGGCTTGATTAGATTAGAAAACAATTCGGTTCTGGAAGCAAATAAATTAACCATAAATTCTATAGTACTGATTGCTGAAGGACAAAGCAAAAACAGCATTAATCCTAAAAAAGAAATCATTATTAATGCCAGTGAAAAATCAGAAACCGAATTGTATGGCGATGCGAAAATTGAAATAAATAAATTTACCGACAAAGCAAAACTTTCTAAAAATCAATAAAAAAAGGCTGTTTCACTAATCTGAAACAGCCTTTTTTAGTATTTAAAATATGTTAATTACTCCTTAGCAGCCAAATATCTTTCGGCATCAAGAGCAGCCATACAACCAGTACCTGCAGCAGTAATTGCCTGACGGTAAACATGATCAGCAGCATCACCGGCAACAAAAACCCCTGCTACATTCGTTTTAGAAGTTCCCGGTGTGTTGATAATATATCCTGTTTCATCTAATGTCAAGTAATCTTTGAAAATATCAGTGTTCGGTTTATGACCAATAGCCACAAAGAAACCTGTTGCCGGAATATCAAAAACTTCTCCTGTTGTTTTATTTTTTGCTTTGATAGCCTCAACAACCTGTCCGTCACCAATAACTTCAACAGTATCATGATTCATCAAAATCTCGATATTCTCGGTTTTACGCACACGCTCTTCCATGATTTTAGAAGCTCTAAACTTATCACTTCTTACCAGCATGGTTACTTTTTTACAAAGTTTTGATAGATAATGCGCCTCTTCACAAGCTGAATCTCCTGCTCCAACAATCACTACTTCCTGATTTCTATAGAAAAATCCATCACAAACAGCACAAGCCGATACTCCTCCACCCATTTGCAAATAATGTTGCTCTGATGGTAATCCTAAATATTTAGCCGAAGCACCTGTAGAAATAATTACCGTTTCACAATGCAATTCAATGCTGTCATTAATCCAAACTTTATGAATATCTCCTGAAAAATCTACTTTAGTTGCCCATCCATCACGAACATCAGCACCAAAACGCTGTGCCTGTTGTTGCAATTGCACCATCATTTCAGGTCCGGTAACTCCGTCAACATATCCAGGGAAATTTTCCACTTCATTAGTCGTTGTCAATTGACCACCCGGTTGCATTCCTTGGTATAATACTGGATTCATATTAGCTCTGGCCGCATAAATTGCTGCCGTATAACCTGCAGGACCAGAACCTATAATAAGGCATTTTATTTTTTCGATTGTATCTGACATAATAATTAAAGGTTTGATTTTTAAAACAGCACAAAAGTAAGTTTTTATTATTGGAAAAATAAATACTAACAATCAGTTTTTATTATCCTAAAATAGATAAAAAAACCAATCACTATAAAATCAACAAATGGCTGGAAATAAAAAAACCTTCTTGGTTCACAAGAAGGTTTTCTGTCGGGGTGGCAGAGTTTATTCCGAAAACGGAAATTCGAACCTGCGGCCTTCCCGATTTCCAATCGGGACGCGATAACTTGCCATTATTTTGAAATTAATTCTAAAATCTTCGTTTTACTTTTCCACTTTTTAATTTCCTGTTCTCTCAAAATAGCTTTTCCTTTATCATCATAGGATTCAAAATAAACGATTTCCCAATCTTTAGTCCTTCCCGTAAATCCTTTATGAGAAGTCAAATGACGACGCAATCTTTCTTCTAATGACATAGAAGAATAACCAACATAATGTTTGTCAATTGATTTTGAATATAAAATATAAACATAAAACATAATTTCTGGAAATAAAAAAAACCTTCTTGGTTCACAAGAAGGTTTTCTGTCGGGGTGGCAGGATTCGAACCTGCGGCCTCCTGCTCCCAAAGCAGGCGCGATAACCGGGCTACGCTACACCCCGTAACGCGGCTGCAAATATACAACTCTTTTTTAGTTATGCAAACAATTATCAAAAATAAAATACATTTTATGATTTTCAACTCAAAACCATACTAAAGCCCCTCAAAACACCACAAATCAAGCTTTAACAAATGTTAACAAAATAGATTTTCAGAAACCATAATAAATTGTATTTTTACCGTTCAAAATTATAGAAAATAAATGGGCAAAATCATTGCGATTGCTAATCAAAAAGGAGGCGTTGGAAAGACTACATCATCAGTAAATCTTGCTGCTTCCCTGGGTGTTTTAGAAAAGAAAGTATTATTAATAGATGCTGATCCTCAAGCCAATGCCAGTTCGGGATTAGGTATTGATGTGGAAAGTGTAGAAATTGGTACCTACCAAATTCTCGAACACAGCAATACTCCAAAAGAAGCTGTGGTTAAATGTTCAGCTCCAAACGTAGATGTAATTCCGGCTCATATTGACCTTGTGGCTATCGAAATCGAATTGGTAGACAAGGAAAACAGAGAATATATGCTTAAAAAAGCACTGGAAAGTGTAAAAGACGAATATGACTACATCATTATCGACTGTGCACCTTCTTTGGGACTACTAACATTAAATGCTTTAACGGCTGCTAATTCTGTTGTTATCCCTATCCAATGCGAATATTTTGCTTTGGAAGGACTTGGTAAACTATTGAATACCATAAAAAGTATTCAAAAAATCCATAATCCTGAATTGGACATCGAAGGTTTATTGTTAACTATGTACGATTCCAGATTGCGTTTATCTAATCAGGTGGTTGAGGAAGTACAAAAGCATTTTAATGATATGGTTTTTGAAACTATTATTCAACGAAATGTAAAATTAAGTGAGGCACCTAGTTTTGGTGAAAGTATCATTAATTATGATGCAACCAGCAAAGGAGCTACTAATTATTTACACCTTGCTCAGGAAATTATAAAGAAAAACGACATCCAATAATTTTTTATGACAAAAGCGATAAAAAAACAGGCTTTAGGAAGAGGTTTATCAGCATTATTAAAAGACCCGGAAAACGATATTAAATCGGTTGAGGACAAAAATGCTGACAAGGTTGTTGGAAACATTATTGAGCTTGAAATTGAAGCTATTGAAATAAATCCTTTTCAGCCTAGAAGTAATTTTAACGAAGAATCTTTAAAAGAATTAGCCACTTCCATCAAGGAATTAGGTGTAATTCAACCGATTACTGTTAGAAAATTAGATTTTAACAAATACCAATTAATTTCGGGAGAGCGTCGTTTGCGTGCTTCTAAATTAGTGGGACTTGCTACCGTTCCGGCTTACATTCGAATTGCCAATGATAATGAATCTTTGGTTATGGCATTGGTTGAAAATATTCAACGTCATGACTTAGATCCTATCGAGATAGCTCTTTCGTACCAACGTTTAATGGATGAAATCCAACTGACTCAGGAACAAATGAGTGAGCGTGTAGGTAAAAAACGTTCTACAATTGCTAATTATTTGCGTCTGTTAAAACTGGATCCGATTATTCAAACAGGAATTCGTGATGGTTTCATCAGCATGGGACATGGTAGAGCGATCATCAACATTGAAGATTTAGACGCACAAACTGATATTTATCAAAAAATTGTAAGTCAAAATCTTTCCGTTCGTGATACGGAGACTTTGGTAAAAAACTACCATGAAAGTTTAAAACCAAAACCAGTTACCAAGGCAAAGGCAGCTTCTTTTGATATCGACGATAACCAAAAAAGAATTTTTAATTCCTATTTTGGAAATCTTGTAGATATTAAAGTTGCCAATAATGGAAAAGGAAAAATTACAATTCCTTTCCAATCTCAGGAAGATTTTAATAGAATTATTGAATTAATCAAGGGGTAGTGAACAAAATTATTTCCATAGCACTATTTCTTAGCATCTTAAGTAACACCGCAGCATTGGCACAAAAATCAACCCAGGCTGTTGTTGCTAAAGACACTTTAAAGTCTATTGATATCGACCCTTTAACCCCTGCTAAAGCAGCATTTTATTCGGCTGTTTTACCCGGATTAGGTCAGGCTTATAATAAGCGATACTGGAAAATACCTTTGGTTTATGGTGCCATTGGAACCAGTCTTTATTTTTATATAGACAGCAATAAAAAATACCATCAATTTAGAGATGCGTACAAAAGAAGATTGGAAGGATATACGGATGATGAATTTTCTTATTTAGATAACAGCCGATTAATTGCAGGACAAAAATTTTACCAGCGTAATCGTGATTTATCTTCTTTATTTGTCATAGGTTTTTATGTTTTAAACATTATTGATGCTAATGTTGATGCGGCTTTAATGCAATTTAATGTTGACGACCGACTATCAGTAAAACCTACACTGTATCAAAACGATCTTAACTTAAAAACAAATGTAGGGCTAAGCCTGAATTACAACTTTTAATCAAACACAAAAGGATTGATTCCGATCAATCCCTTTTAATTTTAAAATACAATACAAATGAAAATTGCGCTTTTAGGATACGGAAAAATGGGACAAGTAATCGAAAGAATTGCTTTAGAAAGAGGTCACGAAATTGTTTTGAAAAAAGATGAATTCAACACCTTTGACGGACTTTCAACTGCCGATGTAGCTATCGATTTTAGCGTTCCTATGGCTGCTGTTGAAAATATTTCAGCCAGTTTTAACAATAATGTACCGGTAGTTTCAGGAACTACAGGATGGCTGGATCGTTATGATGAAATGATTGCTTTATGCAAAGAAAAAAACGGAGGTTTTATTTCAAGTTCAAACTTTAGTTTAGGAGTCAATTTATTTTTTGGTCTAAACGAATATTTAGCTAAAATGATGGCCAAAATAGAAGGTTACAAAGTAACAATGGAAGAAATTCACCATATTCACAAACTGGATGCCCCTAGCGGAACTGCTATTTCACTGGCTCAGGGAGTAATTGAAAACAGCGAATACACCAAATGGACTCTTGAAGAAGCTAAAGACAAAGAAATTCACATTGAAGCCGTTCGTATCGGAGAAGTACCAGGCACACATACTGTGACTTATGATTCAGGTATTGACAGTATCGAAATCAAACATACCGCTCATAACCGTGAAGGATTTGCGCTAGGTGCCGTAATTGCTGCCGAATGGTTAGCAGGGAAACAAGGTATCTACAGCATGAGAGACGTTCTGAACATTCAATAAGCACAAACAAAAATTAACTTAAATCCAAAAGAACTATGACACTATATCAATGGTTTGTATTCTTTCTTATTATTCAAGTTGTTCATTTTTTAGGAACTTGGAAACTATACGAAGCAGCTGGAAGAAAAAAATGGGAAGCCGCAATACCGGTATATAATGCCATTGTGCTGATGAAAATCATTAGTCGCCCTACTTGGTGGACCTTGTTGCTTTTTATCCCAATTATCAACCTGATTATGTTTCCTGTTATTTGGGTGGAAACCTTAAGAACTTTTGGAAAACGCAGTCAATTAGATACCATTCTGGGAATTTTCACATGTGGATTGTATATCTCCTACATCAATTACACCCAAAAATTAGAGTATAATAAAGAAAGAAGCTTACATCCAAAAAACAAAACTGCTGATACCGTAAGTTCTTTATTATTTGCAATAATCGTAGCCACTTTTGTACACACTTATTTTGTACAACCTTATACGATTCCAACTTCTTCATTGGAAAAATCATTACTTATTGGTGATTTTCTTTTTGTAAGCAAGGTAAATTACGGAGCCAGAGTTCCTATGACAACGGTAGCTTTGCCAATGGTTCACGACTCAATTCCGATGCTTAAAAGAAAATCCTATTTAAGTTGGCCACAACTACCTTATTTAAGATTACCGGGAATTGAAGACAAAATAAAACGCACTGACATCGTGGTCTTTAACTGGCCTGCAGATACCGTACATTACTTTTTTGAAGCAAAAGGCCGACCTGGCGTGATAAAACCTATTGACAAAGAATCTAATTACGTTAAAAGATGTGTAGGTATCCCTGGAGATAGTTTATCCATAAAAGACGGCTTTGTTTACATCAACGGAAAAAAATTAATCTTACCAGAAAGAGCAAAACCGCAATATGAACACACTATTTACTCAGCAAAAGGTGTGTCAAATGAATTATTAAAAGCAGCAGGTTCTACTGAATTTGCAAGAACGTACATAATCAAACCGAATAATGATACTCAATTAGAAGCTATCAAGCCTTATATCACTTATGGTGATCAAAATCAAGATGGCACATATACAATACAAACAGGTTTTAATGGAATTCCAACTAGCGTTATTGAAAAAACTGGGTTATATATACAAGAACAATATCTTGCTAAAACAAATGCTAATTTAACTTTAAAGTCAGCAGAAGAATTAAGAAAAAACCCTACCATTGATTCAATTGTTAGATTTATAGATAAACAAAAAGGGAATCTTTCTATTTTTCCTCACAATGGAATATGGAATATGGATGAATATGGTCCAATATACATTCCTCAACAAGGGAAATCAGTTACATTAAATTTTAATACATTACCATTATATAGCAGAATAATCACTGTATATGAAAAAAACAATTTGAAAATCAAGGGTAGTGATATTTTTATCAATGGTAAAAAAACAAACAACTATACTTTCAAACAAAATTACTACTGGATGATGGGTGACAATCGCCACCACTCAGAAGACAGTCGCTACTGGGGTTATGTACCAGAAGACCATATTGTAGGAAAACCTGTTTTCATTTGGTTAAGCTTAGACCCTAATGGAAAAGGATTAAATAAAGTGCGTTGGGACAGAGTTTTCACTACTGTAAGTGGCGAAGGTCAACCACAATCACATTTCAAAATATTCCTAATCCTCTTGGCAGCTTTCTTTGTTGGAGAGTATTTTTGGAAAAAAAGAAAAGCAAAAAACAATATCTAGTTTAAAGTTTTAGGTCTAAAGTTGATTTTCAAATCAACTTTAGACCTAAACTGATATAATAAGTATATGAAAACCCTATTACATCCTTCCTATTTCCCCTCTATCAGTCATTTTGTTGCTATGATGCAAGCAGATGAAATTGTATTTGAAACGGAAGATAATTTCCAAAAACAAACGAACAGAAACCGTACCTATATTTATAGTCCAAATGGAATTCAGCTTTTGAATATTCCAATAAAACATTCTAAAACCAGTCATCAAAAAACCAAAGACATCCAGATAGAAAACGACTTTGACTGGCAAAAACAACATTTTAAATCCTTAGAAGCAGCTTACAGAAGCTCTCCTTTTTTCGAATACTTTGAAGATGATTTTGTTCCTTTTTTCGAAAAGAAACATACTTTTTTAATGGATTTAAACTTCGAAGCTTTAGAAATTATTTCTAAATGCATGCGTACCAAATTTAATTTTACAACTACCGAAGAATACTTTCATGAAGTAGATTCAAACTCTTTTAAAGATTACCGCTTTTTAGTTAACGGTAAAAAAGACCCTTCCGTTTTTGAATCCTACCCTCAGGTTTTTGATGACAAATATGGTTTTATCAATAATTTAAGTATTCTTGATTTACTTTTTAACGAAGGAAAATTTACGGTTGATTATTTAAAATCACAAAGTTTAGTTATCCGATAACTAAAAATTTTACCGCAAATTCACAAATTAATTTTTAAGTTTTGTGAACTTTGCGAAAACCCTTGTTGACTTTGCGGTTAAAAATTGGTGAATTCGTGGCTTAAAAATTATTCCAACGAAAGCTTTGCCATGATTGGGAAATGATCTGAATTATCAAATTCAGGAAAAGTTTCAAACTTTTTGACCTTCATCTCTCTGTCGGCAAAAATATAGTCAATTCGAGCAGGATAATATTTAAAACGATAGGTTTGACCAAAACCCTTTCCTGCCTCTTCAAACGCGTCTTTAAAACTACCTTTTATAATGCGATATACATACGAAAAGGCACTGTTATTCATATCACCACAAATGATAACCGGATAATGGCATTCTTTCAAATTATCCCTCAAAATTTCAGCCTGTTGTTGCTGCTGTTTAAAAGCCTTACTAATTCTAAAAAACAACAGCTGTGATTTTTGTTTATTAATCACATCAATATTTTCGGAAATCTCGTTCACATCAGGCGAAATCTTAATCGATTGTAACTGCATATCATAAACCCTGATAATATCTTTCCCTTTCTTTATATCGGCATAAACTACATTGTTGTTTGAATTGGGAAAAGAAATTTTCCCCTCTTCAATAATTGGAAACTTGGAAAAAATAGCCTGTCCGGTTTTAATTTGCTTTCCTTCCATAAAAATAGCACGATGCGGATACACTTTCAAATCAACGTGAGCCGAATTAGAATACTCCTGAATACACACAATATCGGGATTCTTATCATTTATAAACTCTAATATCGTTTCCGGAATATCATCCCTGTTTTGCCATTTAAACAAGTTAAACAGCCTGACATTGTAGCTCATCACCACAAAATCTTTTTCACTTTCAGGATATTCCTTGTTTGAAAATTTATAAAATTTATTGATAAACGTTATTCCGATTAAAAGTGCCAAACCGGACATCATCATTCTTTTTTTGAGTTGAACCGCCCAATACACGAAAAAGAAAGAATTTAAAACGAAAAATACAGGCATAAACAAAGTCAATACCGACAATAAAGGAAAGATTTTTGGTGCCAAAAACGGCAACACATAAGCGATAAAAGTAACGACAATAAGGATAATGTTTAAAACAAACATCCCTCTGTTAAACCACGAAAGATTTTTCATTTTATTTTATTTAATGTCCAAAGTCTCCACAAACTTCAAACCATTATTTACCCGATTTGAATAAAAAATCCTTTTCCTCTTTAGTTAAACTATCATAACCGGACTGACTGATTTTGTCCAAAATCTCGTCAATTTGTTGTTGTGTTTTATCTTTTGTTACAATTCTGGATGCAGTTCGTTTTTCAACCGGTTTAGAATAATTTTTATGAACTTTTTTAAAAGGTGTCGATGGTGATCTTTTGAAACCATTGGCAAAAAAATCAATAATTTTAGTCACAATCACACTCATATCGGTACCGTTTTGTAAAGCTTTCATATAGACGAATCCAAAAAAAGCACCCGCCAAATGCGAAATATGACCACCCATATTCTCTAAACGCAATTGCATCAAATCCAGTATAAGCAAAACTGCTGTAATATGCCATAATTTTACATTTCCTATCAAAAGTAACCGAACCGGCATTAAAGGCTGGCAAACAGTAACAGCCATCAAAACAGCCATTATAGCCGCCGAAGCACCTATCATAGGAGCACTAATATTCATCATCAAATAACTACCTACAAATACCGCTCCCGCAAAAACAGCACTCAACAAATACAAGCCTAAAAACTGTTTTTGTGTAAAAAAAGTTAAAAACAACTGACTGGCAAAATTAAGCACCAGCATATTGAATAAAATGTGAAAAAAATCAGAATGAAAGAAAGAATAGCTGATAAATGACCAGGGCTTCCATAATAAATCTGCCGGATTAGAAGACAAACTAACATATTGCAAAATATTTACTTCTACTCCAAACAATCGAAATAATCCCGGAAAAACAAATGAAATCAAGAAACAAGCCACATTCCAATAGATTAATCTATTAGCGATTCCTCCTAACTTGTATTGCATTTTTAAGTCGTCTAAAATATTCATTGAGATTTTTTCTAAAGTGGTTTTTAACTCCTTTACTAAATTAATTCCAACGGTTACTGTTAAACTGGTTTTTCTTCCAATACCACATAATCAAAAAACCAAATAATGCACCGCCAATGTGTGCATAATGCGCTATTCCAGACTCGATTCCCATCAATGAATTACCGAAGATTCCAAAAAAACCATCGAAAAGCAGCATATAAACAGGAACAAAATATTTGGCTTTAACCGGTACAGGAATAAACATAATTCCCAACTCTGCATTAGGAAACATAAAAGCAAAAGCAACTAACAAACCATAAATAGCACCTGAAGCACCTACCACAGTTCCAAAATAAGCTTCTATAAATTTTTTAAAATCCATGCCATTCAATAATGGGGCAAGATCACCATTTGCTTTTCCATTTAAAACAGCTATAACTTCCTCTTTTGAAAAACCCTGATTCATCAAAACACTTAATCCGTCTTGAAAATAATAATAGTTTACTGCAGTATTTACCAATACAGCCCCTAATCCACAGGAAATATAAAAAAACAAAAATTTCTTTTCACCCCAAAAATGCTCTAATGTTGAACCAAAAGAGTATAAAGCAAACATATTAAAAGCAATATGAGCAAATCCTCCATGCATGAACATATGCGTTAAAGGCTGCCAAAAATGAAAATTTGAATTTTCCGGAAAAAACATCGCTAACATTTGATATGCCGGATCACCAACCATCAATGTTCCTATAAAAAAAAGAATATTAATTATTATTAATTGCTTAACAATTGGAGTTATATTCATCATATAGCAAATTTTTTATCAATATCTTCCACACGCATTGTGATGAAAGTAGGTTTATGAAATGGAGACACATTTGGGTCTTTGCAGGCAAAAAGACCATTTACTAAATTCTCCTGTTCTTTTATCGTTAAACTTGTACCTGTTTTTACAGCTAAGCTTTTTGCCATCGACTTGGCAATGGTATCGTTTTGACTAAAACTATTCTCAGGAATTCCATCCTGCAAATCGCTCAATAACTGCTCTAAAAGCATCGAAACTTCACTCTCGGTAACATTTACCGGAATTCCAGAAATTACCACATGATCATCATTCGTATCTTCGAAAACAAACCCAGTGTTTATCAATGAAAGTTTCAACTCGGCAATCAATTCCATTTCGCCAGACGAAAAATACAAATTCAACGGAAACAACAACTGTTGACTCGATGCCTGATGTACGGTCATATTAGCCAAAAATTGTTCGTACAAAACCCGCTGATGCGCACGCTGTTGATCCACAATTACCATTCCAGACTTGATAGGAGAAACAATATATTTTTTATGAATTTGATACACATTTTGAACCGCATGCTCTACTTCTTCGTCATTGAATAAAGAAGCTGTCACTTCTTCACTTTCAAAAGAAATCTCAGCACTTTCTGTCGGAAATTCTGATTCTTGTTTTAAACCTACATATAGACTTTCCCAACTGGCCGTTGCAGCAGGCTTTCTGTAACCGGAAGAAGAACCTGAACTTGAAGAACCCGAACCCGAACCTGACCCTGCATAATGTTTATTAACTTTATCATCTGCAAAAGGATTAAACGTGCTGTCCACCTGAATAGTAGGTGTCACTCCTTCTAGATCTTTATAATGATAAGGAGTATCCAAGTTAGCATCCCTGTCGAAATCCAAAACCGGCGCTACATTAAACTGTCCCAAACTGTGTTTGATTGAAGCTCTTAAAATAGCATATAAGGCGCTTTCATCATCAAACTTGATTTCAGTTTTGGTAGGATGAATATTGATATCAATAGAATTGGCAGGAACCGTCAAATATAAAAAATAACTCGGCTGTGCTCCTTCTTTCAGAATTCCATCATAAGCCGCCATTACCGCATGATGCAAATAACCGCTTTTTATAAATCGGTCATTGACAAAGAAAAACTGCTCACCTCTGTTTTTTTTAGCAAATTCAGGTTTGCTTACAAATCCCTGAATCGATACGATTTCTGTTTCTTCCTGAACAGGAACTAATTTTTCATTGGTTTTTCCCGAAAAAACATTCACCACACGTTGTCTTAAAGTCGAAGTAGGCAAATTGAACATTTCACTTCCATTGTGGTAAAAAGTAAAATGGATATTCGGGTGAGCCAAAGCCACTCGTTGAAACTCATCAATAATATGCCTATATTCTACGGTATCCGACTTTAGGAAATTACGGCGGGCAGGAATATTAAAAAACAAATTTTTAACCGCAAATGAAGTGCCTTTAGGCAACACCGCCGATTCCTGAGAAACAAATTTACTCCCTTCGATAACAATTTGTGTCCCTAATTCCTCCTGATCCTGCTTGGTTTTCATTTCCACATGAGCAATCGCCGCAATAGAAGCCAAGGCTTCACCGCGAAAACCTTTGGTATGCAGACTAAACAAATCTTCGGCATGACGAATTTTGGAAGTAGCATGACGTGCAAAACACAAACGCGCATCAGTCACATTCATTCCTTTTCCATTGTCAATTACCTGAACCAAGGATTTCCCAGCATCTTTTATAATCAACTTGATATCTGTTGCATTAGCATCAACTGCATTTTCAAGCAATTCTTTGACTACCGAAGCCGGTCTCTGAACCACTTCTCCAGCAGCTATTTGGTTAGCAACATGATCAGGAAGCAACTGAATTATACTCGACATTGAAAAATATAATTTATTAGTTTAAAAACAAAGGTGCACAAATTTAACAAATTTCCATGGGGTTTTATGTCTTTGCCAATCATAAATAAAACAAAAAAACCCATACTATTTAACAAAAACAGTATAGGTTTCATTCTGAATTATTTAGTTGTTTACTCTTTTAATTCCAAAGGTGTACCCTCGTCTAATTGAATCGCACCTGAAGTCAATAAGTTTTGACTGGCAAATCCATGTGTTAACGAAGCCTGCTGACGAATGTAAGCCATTTTGATGGCTGCAATAGCCGCTTCAGTCCCTTTATTACCATGAATTCCGCCACTTCTGTCAATGGATTGCTGCATGGTATTATCAGTCAATACACAAAAAATTACCGGAATATCCGTTTGCACATTCAAATCTTTAATCCCCTGTGTCACTCCTTCACATACAAAATCAAAATGCTTTGTTTGTCCCTGAATCACACAACCTATCGCAATTACAGCATCCACTTTTTGAGTTTGCAACATTTTCTTAGCTCCATAAATCAACTCAAAACTTCCCGGAACATTCCATCGAATAATATTTTCCGCCGGTACTTCATTGTCTAACAAAGCCTCTTCAGCTCCTTTATACAAACCCTCTGTGATGTTTTCGTTCCACTCCGAAACTACAACTCCAAAACGAAAATCCTTCGCACTAGGAAGTGCACTCTTGTCGTAAACAGATAAATTCTTATTAATCGTTGCCATATCAAATGTATTTTTTAAACTTTCAATTTATAAATAAAAATTGGTGATTACAAGTACAATTCCCTGCAATCACCAATCTTTAAATACTAATTTATATTATTGAGATAAACCAATCAATGCATCAACTGAAGCTGCCTCAGGAGCATTTTCGTAGTTTTCTTTAATATCTGTAAAGTACTTCAAAGCATCCTCTTTTTGCCCTAAAGCCAAAGCAGTTTTTCCTGCTTTTAACAAAAAGCGTGGCGTAGTAAAGTCATTTTTATTAGACTCAGCCGCTTTAACATAATATTCTAAAGCTTCTTTATCCTGTTTTTTCTCTGAATAAGCATCACCGATAGCTCCTTTTGCCAAAGCATTTAAAACAATATCCTCTGAGTTGAATTTGCCTAAATAATCAATAGCCTCAGCATATTTTCCTGTATTCAAATAAGCAAGACCTGCATAATAATTAGCAAGGTTTCCGGCTGAAGTCCCCGAATACTCATCAGCTATTTTAACAAATCCGAATTTCCCTTCTGAACCATTCAAAGCTAATTTATATAACGAATCACTAGCTACTCCATCAACAGCTTGTTGGAAATTTTGTTGTGCTACAAACATTTCACTGGCAGCTTCCTCTTCTTTAGGTTCAGTAACAAATTTCTGAAAACTTAAATAACCCACTGTTAATAAAGCAATAGCTCCTACTACACCAATAATTATTTTTTGGTTTTTAGCTACCCAGTCTTCCGTTTTTGATGCAGTTTCATCTAATTTAGAAAAAACCTCAGCTGTTGTACTGTTTTTTTCGTCAATTACAACTTCTTCTACTGTCTCTTTTACTTCTTTCTCTTTTGGTGCTTTATATCCTCTTTTATTGTACGTAGCCATTTAAAAATAATTTAGTGAACCGCAAAAATAAAATTTTTATTGAAACTCACACATAAAAACTAATATTTTATATCTAAATCGAAAATATTTTTACTCTATTGAAATTCTATCAAATTAAGCCTGGCTTTTTTTGAAACAGAAAAGCGTCAAAAGCCATTTATATCGATATTTTTCAATAATTTGCAGCCTGTTTTAAAAACCTTAACAAAAACAGCAAATACGGCACAGCAGCAGACCACAAAATGTATTTAAAAAAAATTTCTTTATTCAATTATAAAAATTTTTCGGAAGCCAGTTTCGAATTTGATGGTAAAATCATCTGTTTTGTGGGTAAAAACGGCATTGGCAAAACCAATGTTCTGGACGCTATTTACCATTTGTCCTACGGAAAAAGTTACTTTAACCCCTTAGCGGTTCAAAATATCAAACACGGTGAAGAGTTTTTCGTTATTGATGCCGAATTCATTAAAAATGAACGAAGCGAACAACTGGTTTGCAGTTTAAAAAAAGGACAAAAAAAAGTACTGAAACGCAACGGCAAAGCTTATGATAAATTCTCCGATCATATTGGTTTTATTCCGCTCGTGATTATTTCCCCGGCCGACAGGGATTTGATTATCGAAGGCAGCGAAACCCGCCGAAAGTTTATTGACAGCATTATTTCCCAACTCGATTCACACTATTTGCAACAATTGATTCAGTACCAAAAAGTGATGAGTCAGCGCAACGCCTTGTTGAAATATTTTGCCCTGAATCATGTTTTTGACAACGATACCTTATCTATATATAATGAGCAACTCAACGATTTTGGGAAATACATTTTCGAAAAAAGAAAAGAGTTTATCGCTGAGTTTATTCCGATTTTCAACAAACACCATCACGCCATTACCGATTCTCAGGAATCAGTGCAGCTAGTGTACGAAAGTCATTTATTTGAAAATGATTTATTGACACTTTTACAGCAAAATATCAATAAAGACCGAGCCTTACATTACACCAGTATGGGAATCCATAAAGACGATTTATCTTTTGAAATCGATAATCATCCCATCAAAAAATTTGGCTCACAAGGACAACAAAAATCTTTTCTGATTGCCTTAAAACTGGCTCAGTTTGAATTCCTGAAGAAACAAAGTGGCGTAAAACCAATTTTATTATTTGATGATATTTTTGACAAATTAGATGAAACCCGTGTTGCTAAAATTGTCGAAATGGTCAATTCCGATACTTTTGGGCAACTTTTTATTTCAGACACTCATCCTGAACGTACCGAAGCTATTGTAAAATTGACTCATCAGTCGTATAAAATATTTAACTTATAATTTTATTTTAACCACAAAGGACACAAAGTTTTCCGCAAAGTTCACTAAGTTTTTTTAGTAAAGAAAAAGAAAAAATCAGTGATAATCTGTGTAATCTGCGGTTAAAATTTTATTATTAAATCTATTAAAGTCTGTCGTTTTAACTATTTTTGATACTATATAAAATCAAATCCAATGAAAATCAAATTCTTATTCTCGCTAGCCCTGATATTTACACTATTTTTTGCCAACGCCCAAACGGCAACAAAGATTAAAACAGTTGCAGTTCCTGCTTTCGCAAAAGAAATACAGACAAACAAAAAACCACAAATACTGGATGTCCGTACTCCGGAAGAATTTGCCGAAGGACATATTGAGAATGCTATAAATGTGGATTGGCAAGGAGAAAACTTTGTTAAAAATGCTGAAAAATTCGATAAAAACAAGGCTGTTTATGTGTATTGTCGAAGTGGCAAACGAAGCTTAAAAGCATCCGAAAAACTGGAAGCATTAGGATTCAAAAAAATCTATAATTTAGATGGAGGCTTCCTTAAATGGAGCGCCGAAGCCAAAACAGCAAAATAAAAACCCTACAACAACCAAAAAACATCCCTAATGCTTACAAAAGAATCATTGCAATTTTTAGACGACTTAAGAGCCAATAACAATCGTGAATGGTTTCAGGACAACAAAAAAAGATACGAAGCCTATAAAAAAGACTACCATCAGTTAGTGAGTGATTTCCTCGATGCCATGAAACCGATGGATCCAGCATTAGAAATGCTTGAAATTAAAAATTGTACTTTTAGAATCAACAGAGACATTCGTTTTTCTAAAGACAAATCACCTTATAAATCGCACATGGGTGTTTGGCTTTCTTCCGGTTTAAAAGACGCAAATCGTGCAGGATATTACATTCATATCGAGAGAGGAGCCAGTTTTATCGCCGGAGGATTTTATTCGCCGGATCCGGACCAATTGAAAAAAATACGCAAAGAAATTGCGTTTTTCTATGAAGATTTGGAAGCGATTTTGAATGAGCCTAATTTTAAAAGAGAATTTGGCGATTTTAGCCGTAATGAAAAAAGCGTACTAAAAACTCCACCAAGAGGTTACGAAAAAGACCATCCAGCGATTGAATTTTTAAAATTGAAAAGTTTTGAAACCATTCAAAAAATAGATTTTTCAGAAGTATTACAAAAAGACTTTGTTTCTAAAATGAGTCAGAAATTAATACTATTAAAACCTCTGAATGAATTCATGAATCGCGCTTTAGAAACGGACGAATTTTAGTAAGCATCCTGAAGCTTTTTTTAACCGCTAAGAACACAAAGTTTGCGCAAAGTACCTTAAACTTTGTGTTCTTTGCGTTTTAAAAGACAATAAAAAATCTTTCATTTAATCTTTGCGGTTAAACATTTTTGAAAACTCAAGGAAATCTTTTTAATCTGTGGCAAATAAATAATTGATGAAAAAAAGAAAAATACTTTTTCTGGGCGAAAGTTACCGTGCCGATGCCATTACATGGATGAATGGTCTGAAAGAATTTGGCGATTTTGAAATTATTACTTGGGAATTACAAACTCCTAATACTACTTTTTCCAACAGAATAAAAAGAACATTCGAATTCATCATTGCTCCTTTTTCGATTCAAAAAACCATTCGTCTACAAAAACCCGATATGATTATTGCCGAAAGAACTACCAGTTATGGTTTTCTGGCGGCAATATCAGGATTAAACCCCTCAGCCATTGCCCAACAAGGCAAAACTGATCTTTGGCCTGAAAATTCCATCACGATTCCGCTGAAAAGAATTTTACAAAATTACGCTTTCAAAAAAGCATCGTTTATTCATGCTTGGGGCCCTATAATGGCGGAACACATGAAGAATTCCAAAGTGGATATGAACAAAGTTTTAGTATTGCCCAAAGGAATTGATTTAAGTTCATTCGAAAATAAAAACACTGCCAATCCTAATAAAATTCATGCGATTGTCACTCGTTCACTGTTACCAGAATACCAACACGAAATTATTCTTCAGGCTTTTTATCTTTTGAATAAAAGAAAAATTGACTTTACCTTAACCATTGTTGGCGATGGAAAAAACTTAACTTTTTTAAAGGATTTAGCAACGAAAATGCAAATTGAAAGTAAAGTCATTTTCACAGGCAGAATTCCTAATACCAAACTTCCTGAATTGCTAGAACAATCCAATATTTATATCAGCATGCCTGTAACCGAAGGCGTTTCGGCCTCTTTATTTGAAGCTATGGCTTGCGGTTGTTACCCAATAGTTTCGAACATTCCCGGAAATCAAAGTTGGATTCGTCATCGTGAAAACGGACAATTAATTACGGTAAACGATACCGAAATGTTAGCTGATGAAATTCTTTGGGCTTTTGAAAATAAAGACTACAGAAATCAGGCTGTTGTTCAAAACAGAAAATTTGTGGAAGAAAATGCTAATTACCAAACCAACATGAAGATTATTGCAGACAAATACCATGAATTGATTGATGAACAGTCAAAATTAAACCATTAAAAAATTAAGTTTCTTTAAGCAGCTCCTTTCTAAATTTTCTTAATTTCTTAATGGTTTAAAGAAACTTTCCCTCTTTGCGGTAAAATCAAAAATTATAATTCTTACTTTTGAATCGCAAATTCAATCTTTAAAAAGCGCTTTCTTTTATGGAAATTCAACAAAATTTTTCTTTAAAAAACTACAATACTTTTGGCATTGAAGCCAAAGCCAAACAATTTGTTGCCGTTCACTCCGTATACGAATTGGAAACTGTTTTGAAAGAACATAAAGATGAAAAGAAATTTATTTTAGGAGGCGGAAGCAATATGCTTTTAACCAAAGATATCGATGCTTTAGTGATTCATATTGATTTGAAAGGAAAAAAAATCACCCAGGAAGACGATGATTACGTTTGGGTTGAAGCCCAGGCGGGTGAAAACTGGCATGAATTTGTACTTTGGAACATTGACCAAAATTTTGGCGGACTCGAAAATATGTCGCTGATTCCGGGAAATGTGGGAACAACTCCGGTACAAAACATTGGCGCTTATGGTGCTGAAATCAAAGACAGCTTTGTTTCCTGCGAAGCCATCCATATTGCTACTCAGGAAATGAAAACTTTCAGTAATGCCGAATGCAATTTTGGATACCGAGAAAGTATTTTTAAACACGAAGTAAAAGGCCAATACATCATCACATCGGTGGTTTTCAAACTAACGAAACGCAATCATAAAATCAACACTTCTTACGGTGATATTTTAGGTGAATTATCTAAAAAAGGCATTGAAAATCCAGGATTAAAAGAGGTAAGCAATGCCGTAATCGCTATTCGTCAGAGCAAATTACCTGACCCTAAAGAACTGGGAAACAGCGGTAGTTTTTTCAAAAACCCAATTGTCCTGAAAGTAGATTTCGAAAAAATCCATCAAAAATTCCCTGAAATGAAATTCTATGATGTTTCGGCAACCGAAGTCAAAGTTCCTGCGGGCTGGTTGATTGAACAGGCCGGTTTTAAAGGAAAACGTTTTGGCGATGCAGGAGTTCATAAAAATCAAGCCTTAGTTTTAGTGAATTATGGCAATGCAACAGGACAGGAAATCCTGGAAGTTGCTAAAAAAGTACAACACACAGTTTTTGAAACCTTTGGAATCCAAATTGAAGCCGAAGTTAACATCATTTAAAATCAAAAATTAGACAGAAAATTTTCTTTAAAATTCATATTGTATCATTTTCAAATCCTAATTCTATTTATACCTTTGCACTGTCCTTTCCTGAGGCTTCGGGATGGGGATTAAACAATCTTTAAACTCAAATGCTTATACCGATTCTTTACTTTTTTATTGTTATTGTTGTTATTCAAATTGCGTATTATTTAGGTGTTTTTGGGAAATTTGCTTTCGCCAAAGCACAAAAAGTAACACCTAAACGAATTCCAATTTCTGTTATCGTTTGTGCTAAAAACGAAGAAGAAAATGTGGCCAAATATGTTCCGTTATTAGCTGAGCAAAACTATCCTGATTTTGAGATAGTTCTGATTGATGATGCATCAAGTGATAACACTTTAGAATTATTTGAAGCCTTCGAGAAACAATATTCTAACATTCGTCTCGTTAAGGTCGAAAACAACGAAGCATTTTGGGGCAATAAAAAATACGCTTTAACCTTAGGAATCAAGGCGGCTAAAAAAGAATATTTGCTTTTTACGGATGCAGATTGTTTCCCTACATCAAAAGATTGGATTACAGCTATGAGTTCACAATTTACCTTACACAAAACAATCGTTTTAGGCTACGGAGGCTACGAAAAGATAGCCAATTCCTTCCTGAACAAAGTGATTCGTTTTGAAACGGTATTGACAGCTATCCAATATTTTTCATGGGCTAAACTAGGACATCCTTATATGGGAGTAGGTCGAAATATGGCGTACAAAAAAGAAGAATTTTTCAAGGTAAACGGATTTATCAATCACATTCAGGTGCGTTCCGGCGATGATGATTTGTTCATTAATGAGGCAGCTAATGGCGGTAACACGGCAGTGGCTTACACTCCGGAAAGTTTTACCTATTCAGCACCTAAGAAAACATTCAAAGAATGGTTTACCCAAAAAAGACGTCATGTAGCTACTGCTAAACATTATAAAACCGTTGACCAGTTACAATTGGGATTCTTTTTCAGCTCCCAACTCTTATTTATCGTTTTGGCAACCATTTTATTGGCATTCCAATTCCAATGGATTTTGGTGTTGAGTTTAGTGGGCTTAAGATATTTGTGTGCTTGGATTTGCATCGGATTCTCTGCCGGTAAATTAAAAGAAAAAGACATCAAATTTTGGTTTCCAATTGTAGAATTAGCCCTTATTTTTACACAAATTAACGTATTCTTTACTAATATTTTTTCAAAACCGGTCAATTGGAAATAAAAACTCAAATCGAAAAAGCAAAACAGGGAGACCAAACCGCCTTTACTTTTCTGTTGAATCAGTATTGGAACGAGGTCTATGGATTTATGCTTAAACGAACAGAGAACGAGACCAATGCCGAAGATATTACGATAGAAACTTTCTCGAAGGCTTTTGACAAAATAGCGACTTACAATCCTGAATTTCAATTCAACACCTGGTTGATTTCGATTGCTAAGAATGTGTATATTGATATGCTTCGCAAAAGAAAATCCAGCCTTTTTGTAGAAATCACGGAACAGGAAGACCAGAAAGCCTACAATGTTGCCGACACTACTCCGTCTAAAGAAGACGAACTCATCACTGAGCAAAACCTCTCGCAATTACTGCAATACATCAAAGAACTGAAACCGCATTATCAGGAAGTCATCCAGCTGCGTTATTTTCAGGAAATGAGCTATCAGGAAATAGCCGATAAAATTGACGAACCTCTTAACAACGTCAAAGTAAAACTGCTAAGAGCTAAGAAATTATTGGCCGAGATTATCAATAACAGGAGATAATTTTTTTTTAAACCATGAAGAGATTTAAGGTTTATTAAGAGTTTTTTAATGTGAAGGAAAATTCAATGCTTCGGACTTTTACAAGTAAGAAAAGTTTTTATATTTGTGTTTTGCAATTAGAAATAATACGCAAAAAAACTAAAACATGCGCATAACATACCAATAAAGAATCTAACTATTTTGGTTTATGCGTGTATAAACTAGTTAGGTGCAATTAAACAGACAGACATGACAATAAACGAAAAACTGACATTGACGATTGCAATCATAGCCGTTGTAGTTTCTGTTGTAACTCCTTTTGCTCAGAGAAAATATGAGGAATGGAAAGCTAGAATTAGCTTCAAATTATATCTAAAAAAATATCTTGGTGTTCTTTTCAATATTTTGACTTATGACAAAATAGAATATCATATCCCAAGCATTAAAGACAATCCAGAGAAATCCAATTTAACACTTCCTGACTACATAAAAAGGTTTGAACAAGATTTTGCAGAAAATCAAAATACTGTACAATATAGAATTGCCTTTGCGATTCTTTTTAATATTCAGAACCTTTTCTCAGTAATAAATCGAACAAGAATAGAGATTGAAAGAATAGGTGTAGAAAAGCTTTATGAACATACCCTTGCCTATGGAACTAATTTATCAAAAAGAAATTTGGGAAAGATTTATGGAATTTTTTTACTTCTCGAGCATTACAATTCAATTACAACATTTCATGACCGATTTAAAGAAATAAAATCAATCAAAAGAATAACAAAAGATGGAATCATTATCGGTTTTGAACTAGATAAAAATATCTTAAAAGATCAACAGATGGTAGCCGAAGACATGAAGCATTTATGTAATAACGAATTATCAATTGAAGAGGTACTTAAAATAAATAAGCTACTTATTCAAGAAATCAAAATATTTTTCGACTACGAGGCTTTACAAAAGGAGAAGAAGAATCAAGTAAATTACTAATTACAATGAATTTCAATTTTATCGCTAGTGATACGTTAGATTTAAACAGTTTCGAAAATATAGGTAAGTTCGTAGACGACTTCCCAGATTTCAAGACTGTTATGATAAATGACGAAAATGAACTAAAGTTGTTATTTGAATTAATGGGCATTAACGACATTGAGCCTAAAGAGCTACTGACTTTGGAGTTCTCCAAACTTTGGGACATTTCAGGACATAAACTTCCTGAATTAAATGAGGAACAGTTCAATAATTTTTATGAGACTTGGATTCAAAAATCGAGCAGGTCTAATAATATGGACGAATATGGTAATCTCATTTTTTTGCATGGGCTAAGTTCAAAATGGAATAAAATGAATTATAGACTTGTTGTTAAAGAAAACAATTAACTCCCCGACCGCCCAGATATACCCCCCCGCTGCCGTACGAATCCTTTCGTGTGGCATTTTTCTGTCTCGTCCTAAAATAAGTTTACATATTTATACTTAATCCTAAAATAGATTTACAACCAGTTCCCCACTACCAAACCATCAATGCCTATACAGTAAAACACAACTACTATTTCCAGCCCCATTGAACAAAAGGGGCTTTTTTTATCCCTAATACGAACCAAAAAGGTTCTATATACAAACCAAAAAAGTATCTAATAGTCTTTTTTAAGTACGTTAAGGGACTCTTTTTAGTACTATAACGTCTTTTTTTACTCCGCAAATGGGCGTTTTTAAGTACCCTAAGGTACTTTTTAAGTACGCTACAGGATGTTTTTAGTACCATTGCGCCTTTTTTAGGTTCTATAACAGTATGATAATGCCCCAACCGCCCGGTTAGCCCCACGCCGCAAGAATCCTTTCGTGTGGCATTTTTCTTTGTAGAATTACTTGATGAGATTCCTACGGAATGACAAGATTGTGCGCAACAACAACTTAATTTTCGTATCCTCCTAGCGGTTTCATATTTTTAAAAAAGTCTTTTCGCACAAAATGCAACAAAAATCAATAAAACGAATTAGTTACGTAGAAAAGTTTCTAAGTCTCATTTTTTTCTACTCAAAGCTTTAAAACCCTTGCAAACAGTACGTTTTTATTATCCATACGTAACTATAAGTCATTACACTTAACAAATACTTAAGTAAAAATACGTAATTATTTTCCAAAAACTGCGTTTTCGCAACTTTTAATCCAAACAATGCTAGTAATTTTGCCTTGTGAATAAGTAAAACACTTAGACGTAAGTTCACTACTTAAAACGAGCGAAAACAAAACAAGACAAAATAAACAATTAAATTCTTTAAAAATGAGTTCAATTTCAACAAATCAACCGCTTTCAAGTTTAAACATTTTTAGTGGAAAAGGCGTTCAAATGCGTACCTTTCACATTACATGGTTAACTTTTTTCTTTTCCTTTTTTGCATGGTTTGGTATGTCATCTCTTATGCCATTGGCTAAAGAGCAATTACACCTTACAAAAGACCAATTAGGAAATATTCAAATTGCAGCTGTATCCGCAACCATTATTGCCCGTCTATTAATCGGTAGATTAGTGGATAAATTTGGCCCAAGATTAACCTACACCTGGTTATTAGTAGTTTGTTCGATACCGGTATTTTTAATTGGAACTTCACAATCTTATGAAAGTTTCCTTTTCTTTAGATTAGCTATTGGTGTTATTGGAGCTTCATTTGTAATTACACAATTTCATACTTCAGTAATGTTTGCTCCGTCTATTAAAGGAACGGCAAATGCTACAGCAGGAGGTTTTGGTAATGCTGGTGCAGGTTTAGCTAATATCATGATGCCTATAATTGCTGCAGGATGTGTAGGTTTAGGACTTTGTTCTGAACAAGACAGCTGGAGATATGCTATGATTGTTCCTGGATTCATGTTATTGTTCTTTGCTTTTATCTATTTCAGATATACTAAAGATTTACCAAACGGAAACTACAAAGAACTTGGTATTCAAAACAGCAATAAAGAAAACACTTTTATGCTTGCTGTTAAAGATTACCGTACTTGGGTTTTAACAGTTGCTTATGCTGCTTGTTTTGGTGTAGAAATCACTATTGATAATTTTGCTCCTATTTACTTCACGGATACTTTTGGTGCATCATTAAAAACAGCCGGAATCTGTGCAGGTATTTTTGGATTAATCAATCTTTTCGCAAGACCTTTAGGAGGTATCGTTGCTGACAAAGTGGGTAAAAGCTATGGTTTTTCAGGTAAAAATTTATTATTAGCCTTATTACTTGTATTAGAAGGAATCGGAATTATTTTCTTTGGTATGACGGATCAATTAGGAGTTGCTATCTTTTTAATGTTCTTATTTGGAGTAAGTTTAAAAATGGCAAACGGAGCTACTTACAGCTTGGTACCTTTCGTAAATCCAAAAGCAGTAGGTAGTGTTGCAGGAATTGTAGGTGCAGGAGGAAACATTGGAGCGATGTTGATTGCTTTCTTATTCAAAGCAAAAGCAGTTAAATTTTCTAAAGATGTAATTGATGAAACCGGAATAGCACAAACTAAAGATTTAATTGATTACACCAATGCTTTTTACATATTAGGAATCATAATTCTAATGACAGGAGTTGTTGTTTTGGCTGTAAAATTTGCAGTTAAACACAAAGAAGAAGAAACCGAAGTAAAAGGCGATGTAATTCCTGCTGTAGTTTATGTAAAATCTAAATAACATAATTTTAAATCCACAAAGGATATAAAAACAAATTACTGTTTTGGTTATTGTTAAAAAAAAGAAAGGCTGTCCTGATAAGACAGCCTTTCTCATATTACTAAATTTTAAGAAATAATTCGTTTTGAAATAAAACGCTGTATAAACAACAAAACTCCGTCCCGTTCTAAAAAACGAGACGGAGTTTCTCAGTCTTTAACGCATTAAAGACCTAAACGCAGGCTTGGGGCACCTACGGTAATTCGGGTAGTAGTTGTCGACGGACTGTAGCTTCTTTGATAATAAGGACTTTCATAACCATAGTAATAATAGCCTGCATAAGTATAAAACATAGGGTCATGATGGCAATGTCCATCACAATGATCGTAATGTTCCATGTAGGTTTCTTTCTTCGCCGCCATATAAGCCCGATACGCTTTTCTATCTTTTTGCTTCAAGGCTTTTTCGTATTCTTTTTGTTCTTTCCAAAAAGACTTTCCCTTTTCTTTAGTTTCAGCGGTAAATGCCAACTCATACTGAGCGTCTTCTACACCACGTTTTTGATAATAAGACATGCTGTCGGAATGATTATTGACTGTGGTCTCACTTTTTACTTTAGCTTCCTGAGCATTTATGGCAATTGACCCCAAAAAAATAAATGCTGCAATTATTTTTATACTTTTCATAATTCAAATAATAATGGTTCGTAAAAATCACTTTCTACAATAAGACAACCATAAGCACATTTTCCCTACCCTGACAACTATTTTTTTTGAAAACAAAATAAAAATTGGATTTCATTAAACCTTTTGCTTTATTTAACATCTTAATTACCAACAACCAAACAAAAACCATCCCGATACTGAAGTCTCGGTACGGGGCTAAATCCTACTCGTTATGAACCACAACACTCTTTGGTCCCTCCGTTTGGGCTTTTCAAACCAGCAAGCAGCAAACATTGAAAAAATGGGAATTTCTAGATTCCTTGAAGCTTCCTTCAAAACTGATTTTAACAACAACCTACCCGATTTTCTAAAAGACAGCCCCCAAACACTGGCTGAATTTAGAGCGCAACGTCAAAAAAACGGGGCATTAGACAGAGAAAAAAAACAAGAATTTCAAAGACAGGAAGCCCTTACTTCCTTAGAAATGAAATTCTGGTGGATAGACAAGATGAGAAACGACCCTTTTCCGCTTCGGGAAAAAATGACCTTGCTGTTACACAATCATTTTGTGGCTACTTATCAAAAAGTAAAAGTCAATTATTGGATTTTTGAACATAACCAACTACTTAGAAAACATGCTTTTGGTAATTTTAAAGAATTAACGAAAGCCATTATCAAGAGTAATGCGATGATTCGCTATCTAGATAATGTGGACAACCGAAAAGGAAAAATCAACGAAAATTTAAGTCGGGAGTTACTGGAACTTTTCACTCTGGGCATTGGCAACTATACCGAAGACGATATCAAAAACGGAGCGAAAGCCTTAGCTGGTCTTAGTTATGGAGATAATGGCGGTATTTATCATGACCGAATTGCCGACGATTCTGAAATTGTTTATTTGGGCAAAAAAGGACATTTTAAAGCAGATGACATCGTTGATATTATCTTCAAACAAAAAAACAGTCCCTATCTTTTTACCCGTAAAATTCTGCAATGGTTTATTTATGATACACCAAGCGAAACCCTGGTAACCTATTATGGTGATTATTTCAGAAAGCAGAATTTTGAAATCAAACCTTTATTGGAAAAAATAATTACCGAAGAATTTGATAAAAAAACGGCCGGTTCCAAAATCAAAAATCCTTTGGAATACAGTTTACATATCCTTTCCGAATTGCAAATTAATCCAAGAACGAACCGACCGATAGTGGCATTTCTAAAAGGACAAGGCATGGATTTATTTAACCAGCCTAATGTAAAAGGTTGGGAAGGCGGCAAATCATGGCTGACATCACAAATTTATTTACAGCGCAACAACCTGGCTGATTTGTATTGCAGCGGAAGAGAAATTTTCAACCAAAAAGCCATGGGAACTATGATGGAGGAAAATGATAATCGCCCCAATTTCAGAAAAACTACGGTTAATCTAAATTGGAAACAGGGCACTAACAAAGAAATCATTGGCGAGTTATCGAACAGATTATTATTTAAAATAGACAACGAAAGTCAGAAAGACTTTGAAAATATCCTGAAATACGATTTTGATGCCTATGCTCAAAATGCCAATCAAGCGGTTTTACGACTTTTTAATGCAATAGTTAAAGAACCTGAATTTCAATTAATTTAAAAGCAACCTCCCTTTAATTATCTGATTATGAACAGAAGAAATTTTCTATCGCTTACAGGAACATTAACAGGAGGAACCCTGTTGCTTCCTAATTTTTTGTTTTCTTATGCTACTCAAAAAAACCTGATTATAGGAGAACAATGCTTAGTTTTTGTCCAATTGAATGGCGGAAACGACGGATTAAATACGTTCATCCCTTTTGAAGATCCTTTGTATTATGACTTGCGTCCCAATATTGCTATTTCTAAAAACGAAGTGATTTCGACCACTAAAGGCATGGGATTCCATCCTTCGTTAAAAGGATTTGCTCAAATGCAACAAAATGGCGATTTATCCGTGATTCAAAACGTAGGTTATCCTGAGCCGAATCGATCGCATTTTAGAAGTCAGGAAATATGGCAAACCGCTTCCGATTCAAGTCAATATATCAACGAAGGCTGGCTGGGACGCTATTTAGATTTACAATGTGTAACGCACACTCCTACAGCGGGAATTAACATCGATTCAATTGATAATTTATCTTTAAAAGGAGATAGTCCAAACTCTATTACTGTAAAAGATCCAGACCGATTTAAAATCAAAAACATCAAAGAAGAAACAGATGTTTTATCTGAAAATCCTTCCTTAGATTTTGTTCGAAAAGTAGCCAATTCGGTTTTAGAAGGTTCAGAAGAAATTCAGACTGCCTTAGGCAAATCAACCGCCGAAACCACCTACCCTAAAAATGCATTAGGGAAAAATCTGGAATGGATTGCCCGATTGATTAAAGGAAATTTAAATTCGAAAGTCTACTACACTTCACAAGGTGGTTATGACACACATGACAATCAATTAACCATTCAAAACAATAAATTCAAAGAATTAGACAGCGCTTTATACAGCTTTTATCAGGATTTGAAAAAAGCCAATTTACTTCAAAATGTAACAATCGTTGTTTTTTCTGAATTTGGACGAAGAGTAAAAGACAACGGAAACGGTACCGATCACGGAACCGCTGCACCAATGTTTGTAATAGGCGGACAAAACCAAGGAAAAGTCATAGGGAACAATCCTAACCTTGCTGATTTATCTCAAGGTGATTTGAAATACCAAATTGACTTTAGATCTGTCTATGCGAGTTTATTAAAAGAAAAAATGGCTTTTGATTACCATAAAATCGGGATAAAAAGTACACCATTACAAGACTTGTTTTAATATTTCACCCCTTTTAAAGTTTTGTTTCCTTATTGTAATTCCTATTTTTACAGAGTCAAAAAAGGCGGTAATGATTAAAAACAAAACTTTAAAAGGGGTATTACTTGTAGGATTAGGAGCCAGTTGTTATGGTATGCTTGCTACTTTTGTTAAAATGGCTTATTTAGAAGGTTATACTACTGCCGAATTAAGTGGTTCTCAATTTTCGTTAGGCCTTGTCGGATTGATAATTCTTAATCTTTTTCAAAAAAAAAGCACGAACAAAAAAGAAGTTCAAGTATCTAAACATCAAATACGCCAGCTAATCCTTGCAGGAACGTCCATAGGTTTTACAAGTGTTTTTTATTACCTATCCGTAAAATATGTTGCTGTTTCTATTAGTATCGTTTTGTTGATGCAAACGGTTTGGATGGGAGTCGTTCTCGAAATGTTTTTAGATAAAAAACGGCCTTCAACCCAAAAAATCTTTTCGGTCCTGCTCACATTAACAGGAACTGTTTTAGCAACAAATTTACTTCATGAAAGCCTTGTTATTGAATGGAAAGGCTTCTTTTGGGGATTATTAGCCGCGGCTGCTTATACTGCCAATATGTATAGTTCTAATAAAATTGCTGTCGAAATTTCTTCGTTGCAACGCAGTTTATTTATGATTATTGGAGGTGCATTGATAGTAATTGTCTTTGGGCTTTTAACCCAGAATACGGCTTTTAATTTTTCTATTTTCATCAAGTGGGGATTTATTTTATCCTTATTTGGAACTATAATTCCTCCCCTGTTACTCAATATGGGATTCCCTCTCACAGGTATTGGATTGGGAAGTATTGTTTCTACATTAGAATTACCTGTTTCGGTCATGATGGCCTATTTTCTATTAGCGGAGAAAGTTATTTTAGAGCAATGGCTGGGTATTTTTTTAATTATTGCTGCCATAATTTTTATGAACATCCGTCTAAAAAAATAAAAAAGATTTGAGCAAACATGAATGTAATTAATATTCTAACTATCAATACTCACAGAAATTCAGCTCATTTTTCATCTCAGAAGGTATTAAATTAGAGGAGCGCTTTGCATCTGGATTCATTTATCAATTTGTTTTTGTAAAAGAAGCATAAAATCTCAATTAGTATTTGACATAAAATTTAAGAAAAGCTTAATATTCAAAGCTATAAACACGAATTATTCAAAAACGAATCGTTTCTTGGATGGCTAATACAAAGCCTAAAAAACTAAACAAAAAAAACCGCGGAAAATGTGAAATAATTATTTTTTTTATTAATATTGAAATCTATTATAAAATCATTTTAATTTAAAAAAAACTATTTAGAATAAATTTTCACGTGATGAAAAAGAGTAACCGTAAAGAACTTAGCTTTGAGCAAACTGAAAAGCTTGTCACATTAGCCCTGGAGGAAAGAAATCCATTCGAAATTATAAAAAAAGAGTTTGGATTGGCTGAAAAAGAAGTTCTGGAAATCATGAAAAAAAAGATGCCTCTGGAAAAATTTGAAATGTGGAAAAAGAAAGCTACAGCTACTAAACCGAAACCGAAACCGCTTAAAATTGATGATTTTGATGACGATTTAGATGGAAAATATTATATCAAAAACAAATTAGACTAATCTTAGAAACACTCTTAAAAACGAGTGTTTTTTTTATCTCATTTGCACTGTTCAAAACAGCGAAAAACTATTTAATACCTAAACATTACATGAGAAAATTATTATTTGCATTTGCTTTCACTTCATTACTTTGGAGCTGTAAAACCATTAATAACAACAAAAGCAAAACAGCAATTATTCAGGCCAGCATCAATTTGAATGAGGTAAAAAACGATCAGGTTTTAGTTACTGTAAATGCACCTAAAATAAACTCTAACGAAATTAGTTATCACATTCCTAAAACCGTTCCGGGAACCTATTCTGAAGATAACTATGGAAAATACATCGAAGATTTAAAAGCTTACGACAAAAAAGGCAACTTGCTGACTGTTAAAAAAACAGACCAAAATTCGTGGACAATTTCCAAAGCAAAATCTTTAAACAAAATAACTTACTTAGTAAGCGACACTTTTGATACCGAAAAAGGAACCGGATTTGGTCAGGATGATGTTTTTTCACCAGCCGGATCCAATATTGCCGCAGCTGAAAATTTTATGATTAACACACACTGCTTTATTGGGTATTTTGACAATTTCCTGGCAACTCCATATCAACTCAGTATCAATCATCCTGACAATCTGTGGGGAGCTACTTCTATGATTGATAAAGACAGTAGTGTAACAACGGATCTTTTTGTAACTTCTCGTTATGCCGAATTGGTTGAAAACCCAATTATGTATTCTAAACCTGATTATACTACTTTTAACGTAGATGGTATGGATATTCAAATATGTGTGTATTCTCCAACCGGAAAATATACCGCCGAGAGCATTACACCTGAAATGAAAACCATGATGACGGCTCAAAAAAAGTTCTTAGGTAAAATCAATTCGACTAAAAAATATTCGGTTCTTTTATATTTATCCAGTTTAAAAGAAAACGACGCACATGGCTTTGGAGCACTGGAACATCCCACAGCAACTACTGTGGTATTGCCGGAAATGATGGAAAAAGACGAATTAGTAAAATCAATGATGGATGTTGTTTCACATGAATTCTTTCATATTGTAACTCCACTAACCATTCATTCAAAAGAAATTCAGGATTTTGATTATAATGCGCCAAAAATGTCCCAACATTTGTGGATGTACGAAGGTGTGACTGAATATTTTGCTAATCTTTTTCAAATAGATCAAGGTTTGATTTCTGAAACTGATTTCTATAACCGAATGGCAGAAAAAATTGAAGAAGCCAAAGCTCTCAACGATACAATGCCATTTACTACAATGAGCGCTAATGTCTTAAAAGAACCTTATAAAAGTCAATACTTAAATGTGTACCAAAAAGGAGCATTAATTGGAATGTGTATCGATATTATTATTCGCGAAAAAAGTAATGGCCAAAGAGGGATTCTGGATTTGATGCAAAAATTATCAAATGAATATGGTATTTCAAAACCATTTAATGATGAAGAACTTTTTGATAAAATAACTGAATTAAGCTATCCTGAAGTGGGCGATTTTTTAAAAACCTATGTAGCCGGACCTACTCCTATTCCTTATGAAGTTTATTTAGCCAAAATGGGACTTGGAAAATCAAAAATTCAAGTGCCGGGAGCTATTTTCTTAAAAGACAACAGTACTCCTTATGTGAATGTGAATCCTGCTTCTAAAGAAATTTTTGTTGTTCCCGATATGGAATTAAATATATTCTTTGATAATCTTAAATTAAAAGGCGGCGATATTATCTTATCCATTAACGACATAGCTTATACTTATGACAACATTTACGACCTGATTAACCAAAGTACCAAATGGAAAGAAAACGAACCTATTATCGTAAAAATTAAACGTAATGGTAAAGAAGAACTTCTAAAAGGAACCGTAAAATTTCCTAATGAAGAAAAAGAAAACATTACAGTAACAGATGAATCTAAAAAACAATTAAAAGAGGCCTGGTTAAAAGGATAAAATAATTTAAAAAAAGAAGCGCTTTGAAAACAGAATAGGACTAGTTCTTCTCTTTTTCAACTATTTTCTTTACTTTGCACAAAATAAAACTACCAATGAAAAAAACAATTCTTGCATTCGCCGCTATATTATTTATTGTTTCATGCGACAAAAAAGAACCAAAAGGGAATTTACACATCACCGGAAATGTAAAAGGTCTTAAAGAAGGAACACTTTATATCCAAAAAGTTGTTGACACTTCTCTGGTTGCCATAGATACTATTAAAATTGACGGAAATTCAAATTTTGAAAGTTATATAGATTTAAAATCTCCTGAAATGCTTTATCTGTTTTTAGATCGTGGCGTTAGCAATTCACTAGACAACAATCTTATGTTTTTTGCTGAAGCAGGAAAAATGAATATCGAAACCAATTTAGATTCCTTTCTTTCAGCTGCTAAAATTACAGGTTCCAAAAATCAGGAATTATACGATGATTATAAAAAAACTACCGAAAGATATAAAAATGAGAATTTAGATCTTATTGAAAAAAAGTTTAAAGCAATTAAACGAAAAGATATTAAAGCAATTGACAGTATAAATCGACTACAAGATTTAAACACGAAACGCAGATATCTTTTTGCTGTTAATTTTGCGATGAACAATAAAGATCACGAAATTGCACCTTACATTGCTTTAGCCGAAGTATATGACATTAACATCAAGTATTTAGATACAATACAACAATCATTGACTCCAAAGGTAGCCCAATCTATGTATGGAAAAAAATTAACCCAATACATCAAAGCTTTAAAAACCACGAACTAATATATTAAGAATAACACATTCAATACAAAAGCATTTCAGTTTATTTGAAATGCTTTTTTTGTTTCCTTTTCAACCAAAATCTTCATTTTTTTGTATTTTGTTTTCCAAAAAAACTCCCTTTTTTTTATTTTTGGTTTATAAACAAATCCTACAAAACGAATTCAACAATAAACTAACCTACAATCTGCCTCATATGTGGAGAAATTTATCCTTTAAAAAACAATTAATTCTAATTCTTTTAATACCCGTTTCTGGATTATTGTATTTTACTATTGTTAACATTAACGATACCTATCAAAAAAATTTAAGAATTGAGAACAGTAGCAAACGAATTGAGAATATTGCTGTTTTTGCTGAAGGTATAATGTTAATTAATAACGAAAGAACATTAAGCGAATATTCAAAATTTAATCTCAATAAAAAAGAGGAATTAAAACTCAGTGAGACAAAAACATTAGAATGGTTTTCTAAAATAAATTCTACCGACAGTGTTGTTCTCAAAAATATTGAAGAAGCCAGAAAAATCATTAATACTATCCATTACAATACCGAGCAAGATGCTGCCAAATCTTCATTAAATATTTTTAACGAATATTCGGCTTTAAACAACATCTTGAATAATTTAATAGAAAGAGAAATTGCAAATTGTGATAATTCCAATTTAGGCAAACTAGCTAATAATTTTAAATCTTATATAGATTCCAAATCGGCTGCCAACTTAATCAGAGCTATTGTATTCGACAAATTGACTGATGACACTATTCATAATGATTTATATGGCTATTATGACAATATAAAAAACCTAAATAAAAATGCTGATTTTAAATTAGAAAATTATAACGAACTTAAAATTAATGATGCTATAATTCGATATAAAAAATCTGCCGAATTTCAATCTTTTTTAACCACAGCCGACGCTGTACTTAACAACAATTCTACAATTACACCCGAAAATTGGTGGACACAGTCAACTGCTGTGAACAGTAAACTCAATGTTCTAAAAATTGAAAAACTCAATTATATTATTCAAACCGCACAAGAGGAAAAAAGCGCAACAGTTTTAAGTACAATCATTGCATTAATATCTTTTTCATTACTATTATTAATAACTGGATTTTTAGTTTATAAATTAATCCGTAATACTTCTAATTCGCTCAATACAATTGCTTATGCCATAGAAAAAATTGCAACAGGTAATACCCAACGGCATTACCAACTATCCGGTAATATTGAACTGAACTCCATCAGAATTTCAATGGAAAAACTAACTGATGCAATAAAGGAACAAATCGATTTGGCTACAAAAATCAGTTCAGGTCATCTTGGTGATACTATTAAAATCAGAAGTAAATCAGATACTTTAAACGAGTCGTTAAACGACATGTCTTTAGAATTAAAACGTCTTAAAGATCAGGCAGAAGCCAACAGTTTATTAGAAAAAAATATTATCGAGATAAATAACGCTATTATAACTTCTAAAGAAATCAATGATTTTGGTGCCAATATCAGTAAAATTCTAAGCCATCAAACCAATGCCTGTCAGGCTACTTTTTACACCATCGATTACATTGATAAGAAAGACAATCTAATCAAAATTGGCAGTTATGCCGATGACGACAACAGTCCTAAAACAATTGCTTTTGGAGAAGGATTAATTGGCGAAGCAGTTAAAAACAACGAACAAAAATGCCTGAACAATCTAGACAAAGAATATTCTTTCCTTACTTCTTCGTTAGGAAAAGCAGCTATTTATAATGTTTTGATTACTCCTGTTGCATATAAAAACACCATTATTGGTGTTATCGAAATAGGCTCTTTAAACAACTTTACCAAAACTGACCAAAAACTACTAGAGAATTTACAGAATTCATTAGGAAATGCTACCGCTGTTTTTATTAGAAATGAAGAATTAAAAATTTCTATCGAAGAAATTAATCGCAAAAATAACATCTTACAGGTACAAGAAGAAGAATTAAGACAAAACAACGAAGAGCTCAACAAACACAGCCTTTTACTGCAACAATCAGAAGAAGAACTAAAAAACCAAGCCGCCGAGTTAGAGCAAACCAATGCTTATCTTGAAGAAAAAAGCCGCGAACTGGAAATTAAAAACCACGAAATTGAAAAGAAAAACAGTGACCTTGTTATTGCTCAGGAAGAATTAAATGTAAAATCGGAAGAAATTGCTCAGGCAAGCAAATATAAATCAGAGTTTTTGGCCAATATGTCGCACGAATTAAGAACACCATTAAACAGTATCTTAATTCTTTCGGATATTTTAAGAGACAATACCACAGGCAACTTAACCAATGCACAATTAGAAAACTTATCGGTAATTAATACATCCGGAAAAGACTTATTAGACCTGATTAATGACATTTTAGACATTTCAAAAATCGAAGCCGGAAAAGTCGAAATTTACCCTGAAAACACAGTCACAGAGCGAATTTTGTCGGATATGGAAGGACTTTTCAAAACGCAAATGCAGAAAAAAAACATTCGTCTTGAAACTGAAATTACCGAAAAATGTCCAAGAGAAATTTACAGCGATGTAGGCAAAATAGAGCAAATCATTAAAAATTTCCTATCAAATGCCTTAAAATTCACCCCTGACGGAGGAACAGTTTCCATGACATTTGATACTCCGACAGAAAATTGGAACTACAGCAATCCACAATTGTCATTATTGGACAAAAATGAAATTTTATCCATTGCAATCAAAGACAATGGAATTGGAATATCCGAAGAAAACAAGAAGAAATTATTCCAAAGTTTTCAGCAGGCCGATAGTTCAACCAGCAGAAAATATGGAGGAACCGGTTTAGGATTATCCATCTCTAAACAATTAGCACAATTGCTTAACGGAGAAGTATTTTTTGACAGTCAGCTCAATAACGGAAGTACTTTTGGTGTTTTAATTCCTATAAAATACGAAGAAAACAACAACATTACTATAACCGAACCAATTGCTGTTGCAATTCCTGAAACTGTTGCTAAAGAAACACAAATAGAGTCCGAATATCCGAAAGCAAATGAAGAATTTGTAGATCTTTCGGCAAATATAAATGACGACCGAAATTTAGCCGATATTGATGACAAAACCGTTTTAATTATCGAAGATGATCCTTTATTTGCAGAGGTTCTGCTTCAGGTAGCTCACAATAATGGATTTAAAGCTATTATTGCCCATCAGGGCGAAACCGGTTTTCAATATGCTAAAAAATACAATCCAAAGGCTATTATTTTGGACATGAAATTACCCGGAATTGACGGATGGACGGTTTTAAAATGGCTTAAAGAAGATTCTGAATTAAAACACATTCCGGTACACGTAATGTCAGGAATGAAAAGAGAAAAATTAGCCAAAGAAATGGGAGCTTTTGATTTCTTAGTCAAACCAATTACTCCCGAAAAACTTAAAAACGCTTTCCTTTCCATTGATGAAGAAATTAACAAAGTATTCAAAAAAGTACTGATTTTAGAAGATGATGAAAAACTAAACTATTCAATAAAACAATTGCTTCATGCCAATGACAAAAACACCATTTGTTTACAAGCTTATTCACGTTCTGAAGCCGAAAACATTCTTAGCAATGTAGAGGTTGATTGTGCCATAATCGACTTAGGATTACCTGATTCAGACAACGTAAAAGCTATTTCTGAATTAAAAAACCTATCCAAAAATAAGAACATTAAAATCATTATCAATACAGGAAAAAACTTATCGGATAGCGAACAATTAGAACTTGAAAAAAGTGTCGATAGCATTGTAATCAAAACAAATAATGTAACCGAAAGATTAAAAGATGAAATTCTTTTGTTTTTAAACAAAATAGAAACTACCGGAAATACAGAGTTCAAAACAGCTCCAAATTTAGCCGGAGGCGAAATCCTAAAAAACAAAAACATTCTGATTGTAGATGATGATATCCGAAATATTTATGCTTTATCAGCAGCTTTAACCAGCAAAGGAGCGATAATAACAACCGCTTTTAACGGAATAGAAGCATTGAATACTTTGGAAGATCATCAAAATTTTGACATCGTATTAATGGACATTATGATGCCTGAAATGGACGGATTTGAAGCCACTAAAAAAATCAGAGAAAATGCAAAATGGAAAAACCTGCCTATTATTGCTTTAACAGCCAAAGCAATGAAAGGCGATCGTGATGAAATATTAAAAGCCGGAGCATCTGACTATCAATCAAAACCAATTGATATTCAAAAACTTATTTCTTTAATTAGTATTTGGATTTATAAATGATAAATTTAAACGAACTGGACGAATTGCTTTTTACAATCAAAAAGCAATTTGATTATGATTTTAGGGATTACTCTAAGGCATCTATACTTAGAAGAATCAATCGTTTTATGACCATCAATAACATGAAAAATGCTGTTGATTTAAAATTTGAACTCATTAATAATCCCTCTATTTTTCAAAATTTTATCAACGAAATTGTAGTCAACGTAAGTGAATTTTTCAGAGACCCAAGTTTTTTTAAATCCTTACAGCAAAAAGTTTTTCCTTATCTGGAAAGTTATCCTAAAATTAATATTTGGAGCGCTGGTTGTTCTTTTGGAGAAGAAACCTATTCTTTAAACATTTTATTAAAAGAAAATAATCTGTATGACAAAAGCAGAATTTATGCCACCGATATTAGCAGTAATGCCATAGAAAAATCCAGAAAAGGAATTTATGACAATGCCAATTTTAAAGAATACACTAAGAATTACTATGACTGTGGAGGGAAAGAATCCTTAAAAAATTATTTTGTTTCTGACGAAAAACATTCAATGATACAATCGGAATTGAAAAAAAACATTCTGTTTTCTAATCATAATCTGGTTACCGACAGTGTTTTTAAAGAATGTCAACTCATTCTTTGTCGAAATGTATTAATTTATTTCAACAACAATTTACAAAACAAAGCGTTAGAACTTTTTTACGAAAGTTTACCAGTACATGGTTTTTTAGCCATTGGAAAAAAAGAATCTTTACGATTTAGTAGTGTCTATGAGAATTTTAAAGAAATTGACCGAGAAGAAAAAATTTATCAAAAGATAAAATGAAACCGGAGTTAATAATAATAGGAGGTTCAGCGGGAGCTTTTAGTACAATTTTGTCTATTTTAAATCATTTAGACAAAGACATCAACATACCTATTGTTATCGTTTTACATCGATTAAAAAATACTACTTCTTCATTTGAAGCCATTTTACAAAAAAACACCCATTATTCGGTTAAAGAAATAGAGGACAAGGAAAAAATTCAAAAAAGTTTTATCTATACTGCTCCTTCCGATTATCATTTACTGTTAGAAGAAGATTTTTGTTTTTCTCTGGATGTATCCGAAATGGTTAATTTTAGTCGCCCATCAATTGATGTAACATTTGAGTCTTTTTCAACAATATTAAAAGAAAAATGTTGCGGAATTTTATTATCCGGTTCCAATCATGACGGCGCAAATGGATTAAAAATTATGGCTGAAAACAATGGAAAAACAATTATTCAGGATTGTAATGAAGCCGAATTTGACATTATGCCAAAAGCTGCAAAAACTATTTGTAATAAACATCAAGAATTAAATACCACAAACATTATAAATACTTTGAACAATGAATATCGCTAAAAAACATACACTTTTGTTAATAGACGACAAACCCGCTAATTTAATTGCTCTAAAAAGTATTCTGGAAAGCCCCGACAGAACAATCATAACTTGTAATTCAGGCAACGAAGGACTACAAATACTATTGAAAGAAAAAATTTCGCTCATTTTAGTCGATGTACAAATGCCTGAAATGGACGGCTATGAATTTGTTGAAATCACCAAACAACATCCAAGCACCGCTAGTATTCCAACGCTTTTTGTTACTGCCATAAGCAACGAAGACAAATACATCAATAAAGCTTATGAATTAGGTGCAATAGATTTTTTATTCAAACCATTAAACACTGAAATTACCCGAAAAAAAGTAGAATCTTTCTTGAAAATATGGGATTACGATCAGGAATTAAAAAGATTAAATGAAAAATTAGTTGCAAAAAATGGCGAATTAGAACAATTTGCCAATATCATCGCCCATGATTTAAAAACGCCTTTAAACAATATTAAGTCCCTCGTTGAATTCATCGAAGAGGAACATCTGTTAGACTTAAAAGAAGAAGCAACAGACTTATTCGATATGGTAAAATCATCGGCAATGACCATGTCTAAACTAATTGACGATTTATTACATTATTCTAAAAACGTAGAAAACAACGAAGGAAAAGAGTCGCTAAACATCCTTAACGAAGTAAATACAGTTATCAAACTGATAAATCCAAACAACGACATCAAAATAAACAAGCTTAACCTGAATCACAATATTAGTTTTCAATCGGTACCATTCAAACAAATTATTCAAAATTTATTGTCGAATGCAATCAAATACAATGACAAACAAATTACAGAAATAACCATTTCCTATGACGACGCATTACTACAGATAGCTATCAGTGACAATGGTCCGGGAATTCCTGAAAGTCAGGCAGAAAAAATATTCCAAATGTTCTATACTCTTGGGCAGTCTTCAAGAGGAGATTCGGGAACAGGAATAGGATTGAACTTAGTTCGGAAATTGGCAGAAAGAAACGATGCAAAAGTGCATTTCAACTCCAATTACAAAGAAGGTTCAGAGTTTATAATTTCCGAGCTTAAACCGGCTTAAAAACAAAAAAGGAATTGCTCAGGGCAATTCCTTTTTTATTATCTCTTTAATGAAAAATGAGATTTAAATTCTTTAACTACATTATTTTCTAAATAATGAATCACAAACCAATAATCATCTGCCGGTAAATAATGACCATTATAGGTTCCATTCCATCCTGCTCCACCCGGGCTAATTTGTTTCAAAAATTTTCCGTAACGGTCAAAAATTCGAATGTAAGCATAGGGTTGTGAACTTAACTCTGTTATATTCCAATAATCATTATAACCATCATTATTTGGAGTAAAATACTTTGGATAATTAACGACTAAAATCCCTGATTTTGTGATTGGCATACTACATCCGGTTTGATCCATAACTGTAACCGAATGTAAGCCTGAAGATACATATTCAAATACATTACCGGATTGTAAAGGGCCGTCATCTAATTGATACAAATAATCGCCTCCGACTGTAGTTGCCGAAATCGTAATTTTTTGATTCTCTTCAAAAGCATCTGTTACGGTCCAGGTGAAATCAACCAGCGTATTAGAAGGCAAAACTGTAACATTTATGGTTTGATCAGTTGCACACTGTCCGGGATCAGGAGTAAAAATATATGAATCACTATTCATGTTATCAACCGTACCGGGGCTCCAAGTTCCTGTAATACCATTAGGAGAAGTAGTAACTAAAGTTGGAGCAGAAGTCCCTGAACATATTGAAAAATCACTAAACCCAGGATTAATTGGCTGATTGACTACAACATTGATTGTCTGAGGCACAGCACATTCATTAGTATTGGGAGTAAAAACATATGTAGCACTGGCTAAATTATCTATAGCGGCCGGAGACCATGTTCCTGTAACTCCATTGGGAGAACTGTTAGCCAAAGTTGGAGCTGTAGTTCCGGCACAAAAAGGAGCAATTTGAGCAAAATTTGGAACTGTTTTCGCTAGTACGGTTACACTTAGAGTTTGAGAAACAGCACATTGATTAGGAGCTGGAGTAAAAGTATATGTAGCGGTACCTACTGTACTTGTATTAATAACGGATGGCGTCCAAGCACCTGCAATACCTGCCGGAGATACTATATTTAATGTTGGTGGTATACTTCCTGTACATATTGGAGCAATTGGAGCAAAATTAGGATTTACAGCATTAGGTAAAACAGTAATGGTAGCTGTGGTTGGAGTAGCAACCACACATTGACCCGGATTAGGAGTAAAAGTATAGGTTGCTGGACCAAGAATTGCAGTATTAACAATACTTGGTGTCCATGTTCCTGTAATAAGTGTTGCATTATTTGAAGTTGAAGGCAATACAGGAGCAGTTGCACCTTGACAAACTGTTGATGGAATAGAATTAAAGACTGGCGTTGCTTTTGGTAGTATAGTAACATTTAAAGTTTGTGGAAGTGCACAAGGAAATGTAACTGGATTTGGTGTAAAAATATAGGCTGTAGTTCCTGGAGTAGTCGTATTAACGACGGCCGGAGACCAGGTTCCTGTAATTCCGTTTGGAGATGTAGGACCTAAAACCGGCGCAGGTATTGTTCCTTCGCACATAGATGCTATAGCAGGAAAATCAGGCGTTTTAATTGTCGCTGAACAAGTAGTTTTACAACTGGCAGTTTCTGTAGTCACACAAGCCTTAGCTCCTACAGGTGTAAGGGTGAACACTACTGTTTGTCCCTCGTTTAATCCTGAAACCGTAAAATTAGTTGGTGAAGTAATTGTTCCTGGCGGCTGAGCTACCCCATCAATTGTATAACTATAAGTAAAACTTGTTTGTCCTGTATTGGCAAAATCAAATTTAATTGAATTAGGAGTAACTGTTTGACAATACAAACTTAATTTCTGATTCACATATACAGTTATTGGAGTTCTAGGCGTACTCTCAACAGTTCCAATAATTTGTGTCACATAATAAACTAAAGGACTACCTCCTGTTGCTGCTACATTTGTAGGAGGTGTTGGCGCTGTTGTAGAAAAAGTTCCTCCAGTTGCAACTGTGTACCATCTCAAAGTACCACCTCCGGATGGAGTTGCTGCCAAAGGGACTGCTGTTTCATTTAAACAATAATATAAAAACGCTGGATTGGGAGTAGGAGCAGGAGTTTGTGCAAAAACACTCATGCTAAACAACATATCAGTAAGACAAACAAAGACAAATAAAAGTAGATTCTTTTTCATTCTTCTAATTTTTAGAAATAAATTGAGATTTTGGGGGAAATCTAATTATTAGGTAAATATATTAAAAAAGCCGTCTTTAATAAAAGGAATTCCAAAATATAAAAACATAGTTCTCCAAGCAGCTGAATAGGAACAAAAAAAGACCCGGCAAAAGCCGGGTCTTTTTTATTATTCTAACTAAATATAGATTATGCTGCCTGATGTTGTTTCTCCACTGTGGTTTTTTCTTCTCTCGAAATAGTGTCCACCAATACAGGAGTCGCAATAAACAAAGATGAATAAGTTCCTACAACAATACCTACCAACATCGCAAAGATGAATCCTCTAATTGATTCTCCACCAAAAATAAACATCGTTAATAATACGATAATCATCATTAATGAAGTATTCAAAGTTCTGGATAAAGTAGTATTAATAGAAGCATTAACGATTTCTTCAAAAGTTCCTTTACGATTACCAAGGATAAACTCTCTGATTCTATCAAATACAATTACCGTATCATTCATCGAATAACCAATAACAGTAAGAATTGCAGCGATAAAATGCTGATCCATTTCCATGTGGAAAGGCATAAATTTATAACATAATGAATAAATCCCTAATACAAAGATTACGTCATGCGCTACAGCAGCAATAGCTCCTAATGAATACTGCCATTTACGGAATGAAATCATCAAGTACAAGAAGATTACAGCCATAGCTCCTAATACTGCCCAATAAGAATTAGTTTTGATATCTTCAGATATTGAAGCTCCAACTTTAGAAGCCTGCAATACTCCAACTTTTTTACCATCAAAAGTATTGATGAATTTATCATAAGAAGTATTTGGATAATATTTAGCTAACGCATCATATAACTTCTGATTCACTTCTTCGTCAATAGCTACTCCGTCTTCTTTAATTTTATACTTAGTAGTAATCTTTAACTGATCTGCATCACCTAAAATTTTAGCTTCAACAGGTGTTCCGAATGCAGCAGATAATTCATCTGAAATAACAGCAGCATCTACCGGTTTTTCAAATTTAACCTGGAAAGTTCTTCCTCCAACAAAATCAACTCCCTGATCTAAACCGTTTACAAAGAAAATAGAAACTAAACTTACTATAACTACAATTGAAGAGAAGATGTAAGTAATTTTCTTAATCTTAATAAAATCATAGTGGAAATTAGTGAACCAATTTTTAGTAATATTAGTTGAGAACGTTAAAGTAGCTTTTCCTAAAATATTTTTATCAATAAAAATTCTAGCTATAAAAATAGAAGTAAATAATGAAGTTACTATACCAATAAGTAATGTTAAAGCAAATCCTTTAATAGGTCCTGTTCCAAAAATAAACAAAATAGCACCAGTTAAAACGTGAGTAACGTTAGCATCAATAATAGAACGCATTGCTCCATGCCATCCGTATGAAGAAATAACTGCATCTCCAAGGGATTTTCCTTCACGTAATTCTTCCTTAGCTCTTTCATAGATAATGATGTTAGCATCCACCGCAGTACCTAAAGTTAATACGATACCTGCAATACCTGGTAATGTTAACACAAAACCAAAACTTGCCATAATTCCGAACAAGAATAGTAAGTTTAATAACAAAGCTAAGTTTGCATACCAACCTGCTTTACCGTAATAAAACACCATCCATAAACACACTAACAAAAATCCTACGATAGAAGAAATCATACCTGCATCAATAGAAGCCTGACCTAAAGATGGTCCAACTACTGTAGATTGGATAATATCTGCAGAAGCAGGTAATTTACCAGCATTTAATACGTTTGCTAAGTCTTTAGTTTCTGTAATATCAAAAGAACCTGTAATTTCAGATCTTCCACCTGCAATTGGCCCACTGGAAACTCCAGGTGCTGAATAAACCACATTATCCAATACAATTGCTATATAACTTTTTTGAGTAAAAGCTCTTCCTGTCAATTCTTCCCAGATTTTAGCTCCCTGAGGATTCATTTGCATAGAAACAGCAGGTTTCCCCATTTGATCAAAAGTATCATTTGCATCAGTTACCAAACCTCCGTTCATGGCTGGCACATTGTCTCTGTTTCCTTTTAAAGCATATAATTCAACAGCTTCAATTTGTTTACCATCTTTAGATGTTAAATTTGTTGGCTTACTCCAAACAAATTTTGCATAATGCTGATCAGCAGCTAATAAAATTCTAACATCTGGTCTTTTAAAATAACCGTTGATAACAGCTGTATCTTTTGGAGAAAAAAGTCCAAGAACCGGACCTCCTCCCTGACCAATCATTTTATCCAATAATGGATTATTTCCTTTTTTGGTAGTTGCAGAATCTTTAGTATCTGTCAATAAAGCACTCAATGAATCTTTAACAACTGGTTTAGCTTCAGTTTTAGCAGCTACAGTCTTTTTCAAAGTCTCATTAGCAGCTAACAGGAAGTTACCAATTTCTTCCATTTTATAAGTTTCCCAAAACTCTAATTGAGCTTTTCCACCTAATAATTTTTTAATTCTATCCACATCTTTAGCTCCCGGAAGTTCTACTAAAATTCTTCCAGACTCCCCTAATTTTTGGATATTTGGCTGAGTAACTCCAAATTTATCGATACGCTCTCTTAATACTTTATAAGCACTTTCGATAGACTCACCCACTTTTCTTTTAATTACTTTTTGAACCTGAGCATCTGTCATTTGAAAATCTACTCCACCTTCTCCCTGCATACTTCTGTTTGCAAAAATATCTGGCGAAGCTAATTTTACAGTTCCTTTTGAATTAGCCTCAAAAGCTTCGAAAAACTTATCTAAATAGTTTTTATTCCCTTCTAAATTAGCAGTTGCATCAGCTAATGACTTATTAAATACAGGATTTTTAGAATTATTAGATAATCCTTTCAATACATCTTTAATAGAAATTTGAAGAATAACATTAATTCCTCCTTCTAAGTCAAGACCTTTATTCAATTGTTTGTTTTTTACCTCATCATAAGTAAATTCGGTGAAACCAAGATTTAACACACTGATTTTACCAATAGAATCTAGATATTTTAGCTCTTTATCAGGATTATCTCCTGCAAAAGCTTTAGCTTCACTTTTGACATTGTTGGCAACAAAAGTAAATGTGAGTTGGTAAATACTTACCAATGCAAATAGAATTGCGAAAAATTTAATAAGTCCTTTATTCTGCATTATTACTAAAAATTAATTATTTTAAATTTATTTTTTCATCAAGCCTCAAAACCAATACTTTAGCTGTTTTTCTTTTCACAAACAGAATAAAAACAGCTTCAAATCTTTTTTTAAACCGAGCAAATATATAATTCTGGTTAAGATTAACCAATTTATTTATTAATTAATCTCAAAAAAAAGACTGCAAAATTGCAGTCTTCACTTTTATATGTGAAAAAAGTTAAGCTAAAACACTTTTTAAAGCCTCATTCATTGCCCTAACTGCATCAGCACTCTTAGCAAACAAAGCTTTTTCTTTATCATCTAATTTGATATCAATTATCTCCTCTACCCCATTCTTACCAATGATACAAGGCACTCCTATACAAATATCATTTTGACCATATTCACCTTCAACATATACAGAGCAGGCGATCATTCTTTTTTGATCATTCAAAATACTGTCTACCAAAAAAGCTACTGATGCTCCCGGAGCATACCAGGCTGACGTTCCCAAAAGCCCCGTAAGCGTTGCCCCGCCTACCATCGTATCTGCTGCAACCTTTTGCAAAACCTCCTCACTTAAAAATTGAGTAACAGGTATTCCATTATAAGAAGCTAATCGTGTCAACGGAATCATAGTTGTATCTCCATGACCACCTATAACCATTCCTGAAATATCATTTGCCGGTTTATCCAAAGCCAGAGAAAGATAGGTTCTAAAACGGGAACTATCTAAAATACCACCCATACCTATAATCCTGTTCTTCGGCAAACCAGTTGATTTCAATGCTAAATACGTCATTGTATCCATTGGATTAGAAACCATCACAATAATAGTCTCCGGAGAATACTTTAGAATATTTTCAACAACCGATTTTACTATCCCTGCATTAATTCCTATCAATTCCTCACGAGTCATCCCCGGTTTTCTTGGAATTCCCGAAGTTACCACAACCACATCACTATTAGCGGTTTTTGAATAATCATTGGTAACTCCGATAACTCGGGTATTGAATCCCGTATCCGTAGCACACTGCATAATATCTAAAGCTTTTCCTTCGGCAAAACCTTCTTTGATATCCAACAATACTACTTCACTCGCAATTCCTCTATAAGAAATAACATCTGCACAGGTTGCTCCAACATTTCCTGCTCCTACAATAGTAACTTTCATATTTTAACGTTTATTCGGTTAAGTAAAAACTGATTGATTAATGCTAATCTACAATTTATTACTCAAAATAACCACCGAATAAATCATTTTTTATGCATCAATATTAGCATAAACCGCATTTTTCTCGATAAATTCTCTACGTGGCGGCACTTCATCCCCCATTAACATAGAGAAAACACGATCAGCTTCCGCTAAGCTTTCAATAGTTACCTGACGCAGCGTTCTGAAATTTGGATCCATTGTAGTTTCCCACAACTGCTCCGCATTCATCTCTCCAAGACCTTTATAACGTTGAATATTAGCACTCCCTCCCATTCTTTCATTAGCCTGATCACGCTGTACATCATTCCATGCATATTCTTTCTTATTTCCTTTTTTAACCAAATACAAAGGCGGAGCCGCAATATAAACATGCCCCTCTTCGATTAATTCTTTCATAAAACGGAAGAAGAAGGTCAAAATCAAAGTAGAAATGTGACTACCATCGACATCGGCATCACACATGATGATTACTTTATGGTAACGCAGTTTCGAAATATTCAAAGCTTTACTATCTTCCTCTGTTCCAATTGTCACACCCAAAGCTGTAAAGATATTTCGAATCTCTTCGTTTTCAAAAACCTTGTGGTGCATCGCTTTTTCCACATTCAAAATCTTACCACGCAATGGCAAAATAGCCTGAAAATTACGATCACGCCCTTGTTTAGCAGTTCCACCCGCCGAATCTCCCTCGACAAGATATACTTCACATTTTGCCGGATCCTGCTCTGAACAATCTGATAATTTCCCAGGTAATCCACCGCCACCCATCACGGTTTTACGCTGCACCATTTCACGGGCTTTTTTAGCCGCATGACGTGCCTGAGCTGCCAAAATTACTTTTTGAACAATGATTTTAGCATCATTTGGATTTTCCTCCAAATAATTTTCCACCATCTCACTCACCGCCTGACTTACAGGAGAAACTACCTCTCTGTTTCCAAGCTTGGTTTTTGTTTGTCCCTCAAATTGAGGCTCAGCCACTTTTACAGAAATAATCGCAGTTAAACCCTCACGGAAATCATCTCCTGAAATATCAAATTTTAATTTTTCTAACATCCCAGAAGCATCGGCATATTTCTTAAGCGAACGGGTAAGCCCCATTCTGAAACCTTGTAAATGCGTTCCTCCTTCGTGAGTATTAATATTATTTACATAAGAAAAAATATTCTCAGAATAACTTGTATTATAAATCAATGCTACCTCAACAGGAATTTCCGCATTTGGATTATCCATCGAAATCACATGCCCAATAATAGGCTCACGATTTCCATCTAAATAACGAATATATTCCTTCAATCCTTCTTGCGAATGAAAAACTTCACCAACAGGCTCTCCTTTTTCATTCAATTCTCTTTTATCACAAAAATGGATTGTAATTCCTTTGTTCAGGAAAGCCAACTCACGCATACGAGCCGACAAAGTATCATAAGAATACTCCGTAGTTTGCGTAAAAATTACCGGATCAGGGTAAAAAGTTACAATCGTACCTCTTTTAGTTGTATCACCAATTTGTTTTACCGGATACAAAGCTTTACCTCTTTCATATTCCTGTTGGTAAATTTTACCATCACTACTATGAACAGTAGCTGTTAAATGTGTTGACAAAGCATTCACACAGGAAACTCCAACCCCGTGCAAACCTCCGGAAACTTTATAAGAATCCTTATCGAATTTACCTCCCGCACCAATTTTAGTCATTACAACCTCAAGTGCCGAAACTCCTTCTTTTTTATGAATCCCTACCGGAATACCACGTCCATTATCTTCTACAGTAATCGAACCATCCTCATTGATAGAAACACTAATAGTATCACAGTGACCTCCCATCGCCTCATCGATAGAGTTGTCTACCACCTCATAAACTAAATGATGAAGTCCACGAACCCCAACATCACCAATATACATCGATGGACGCATCCTTACGTGCTCCATTCCTTCTAATGCCTGAATACTATCTGCTGAATAATTGTTCTTAATTTCTTCGCTCATATAATTTATTCTAAATGTAATTTTTTGTCTAACACGCAAATATATAAAAACGCCGATTATATACCGTATAAAATAGGCTTTTAACACCCTAAGTTATCAACAAAAAATGTCAATTTCAACAACAAAATTCAATTTCAAGAACAATAGCAAAATTCAATATCAATAACAATTTCAAGAACTATAAAACAAATTTTGAAAATTTAAAACCTGAACTCGATTAATAATACATTTCGCTCCTATGGAGCTCAGATAATACAGCAATTTATTTTCTATAAATAGCACACTCCTACGGAGTTTTAATATTGTGAAATGCAAAACTAATGTAAGCCACAGAGTGGCAAAATATTTATAGAAACCAACAAGTATTAAGTTTTCTATAGCTCCTTAGGAGCGAAATGTTTTAATAACAATTAATAATCGAGTTTAGATTTAAAATTAACAGGATTCAATTGTTATTTTAACCAAATCAAAGATTTGACAATCTAATAACAGTTTGTATTTTTGCCTCATGAATGATAATTTTATAACAGAATTCTTTGGTATAGGAATCCAAAACGGAAAAACTCCTGAAAACTTAGGTGTATTATGGCGATCAGCGCAAAACCTGGGCGCCAGTTTTATTTTTACTATCGGAAACCGATACGCCAAACAAGCCTGCGATACCCACAACGCTGTAAAATCGATGCCTTATTTCCATTATGAGACTTTTGAAGATTTTTTCAAAAACCTGCCTAAAGGCGCACGTTTGGTTGGCGTTGAATTAGATGACAGAGCCGAAGACTTAGAAACTTTTGAACACCCAAGACGTTGTGTTTATTTATTAGGTGCCGAAGACAATGGTCTTTCCAAACAAGCGATTGAAAAATGCCATTTTTTAGTAAAATTCAAATCTGAAAAAAGCCTGAATGTTTCTGTTGCCGGAAGCATTGTTCTTTACGACAGAGGTCGCAATAAACCGAGGTCGTAAAACAATTACAATATCAATTTCAAAAATCAATCTCAATTTAAAAAAGCTATAAAACACAAATTTCCAAAACAAACATTTACATGCCGCTTTGGAAATTTGAATTTGCAATTGATATTGCTATTGATTTTTGAAATTGATTTTTGAAATTGATTTTTGTTATTTAATAATCCTCACATTCATCTCCTCTACTTTTTTATCTGATAAAGCAGATGGTGCACCAAATAACAAATCATCACTGGTTCCGGTTTTAGGGAAAGCCATTACCTCTCTGATAGAAGCTTTTTTCTCTAAAATCATCATCAAACGGTCAATTCCCCAGGCGATTCCTCCGTGTGGCGGCGCTCCGTATTGGAAGGCTTTATACATGGTTCCCACACTCTTAATCATTTCTTCTTTATTGTAACCCATATTTCTATAAGTTGCCTCTAAAATTTCCGATTTATGTGCACGAACAGATCCTCCTCCAATTTCGTAACCGTTTAAGATAATATCATATTGTTGCGCAATGATAGTCCCAATTTCCTCTTCTTTACCATCCATGTGTTTTTGCAAATCATAAACAGCCGGCATAGAGAACGGATTATGTGTAAACGTCCATCTTCCTTCATCGGTTTTTTCAAACATTGGAAAATCAACCACCCAGGCCGGACACAATTCCTTAGGATTAATCAAATGCAACATTCTGCCCAGTTCCTGACGCACCGCATCTAAAGCCTTATTTGCCGTAGCATAATCAGCTGCCGAGAAGAACACAATATCACCTATTTGAGCATTTGCCGCCTTTATAATTCCTGCAGCAATTTCTTCACCTAAGAATTTAATAATCGGCGATTGTAATTCGTCTTCATTCACAATGATATAAGCCAAACCACCCAAACCATTTTGCTGGGCTATAGCCGTCAAAGCTTCTATTTGTCCTTTAGAAATACGCTTGTTCCCTTGTTCCTGAGCCGAAACTTTGATACATTTTACAATTCCGCCTTCTTCAATTGGCTTAGAGAAAACCTGAAAAGTAGTATCTTTTACAATTTCGGTAATATCCTGCATTTTCAAACCAAAACGCAAATCAGGTCGATCACAACCATAATAATCCATCGCTTCTTTGTACGTCAACACTTCAAACGGACGTAAAATCCACTTATTACCATATACTTTTTTAACTATTTCATTGAACAATTTGGTATTCAAATCAATAATTTGCTGCATGCTTGCATAAGCCATTTCCATATCCAGCTGCGTAAACTCAGGCTGACGATCCCCACGGGAATCCTCATCTCTAAAACAACGCGCTACCTGGAAATATTTCTCATAACCGCTCACCATCAACATTTGTTTAAACTGCTGTGGCGCTTGTGGAAGCGTATAAAAGAAACCAGCCTGTTTACGACTAGGAACAATAAATTCACGTGCTCCCTCATCGGTTCCGGCACTTAAAATAGGAGTTTCTATTTCTAAAAACTCTTCACCATCCAAAATATCGCGAATTAATTTAATCACCTTATGACGATTAACGATTGCTCTTCTTACCTCTTCATTTCTATGATCTAAGAACTTATATTGAAAACGGGTAGCCTCGTTAGTTTTTGCCGCTCTTTTAATTTCAAATGGCAAAGTTTTAGACAGGTTTAATATCTCTAATTCCGATGTTTCCAATTCGATTTTACCTGTACGCAATCCGGCATTAAAATCATCTTCGTTACGACCGACTACAATACCTTTTACCGAAATAACCGATTCCGGTTTTAACTTCACCAATTCGTCGATATTAGGAAAAGATTCCCTGCTGATACGAACCTGGAAAACCTCATAACTGGAATCACGCAAATCAATAAACATCAATTCTCCGTGGTCACGTACACTTGCAACCCAGCCGGAAAGCATTACCTCCTGATTAACACTCTCCTCAGATAATTGCGAAATTTTATGTGTTCTGTAAGTATCTTTTACAACAAGAGGAATTTCGGGAAGCACTTCTTCCTGAGCTTCTTTTGATTCAGCAATTGCTTCTTTTGAAACTTTTTCCTGAGATTCTTTTTTATCAGAAACAGCAGCAGCACCTAATTGATCAATGATAATTTGACGAATTACTTTTCCGTTCGCCCCTTTTCCAATAACCCCAAGAACTTTTCCAACTAAAATCCCGGCTTTACCCTGATCTCCGGCAGCAATGTCTTTAGCAACTGCTTTATTCTCGGCAATTACTTTCGAAATTACTTCCTGGATTTTTTCTTCCGAAATAGTATTTTCTTCGAAATATTTATTGTAGTCAAAATTTTGATCTTTTAAATAACCTGCAATGGCATTTTGAACTAAAACCGCCGTGATTTTTTCGGCTTTGAACAACACAAAAATGGTTACTAAATGCTCAATATTATGGATTTTAGCATAATCTTCAGCCTTAACATTATTAGCCAAAGTTTTAGCAACAAACGAAGGATCGTTAATTTCGTTATTTAAAGTAACAAATGTTCTGGAACGCAAAGCATCTGCTGTAAAAAACTTAGCATCCTGAGGCAAAACACCTCCGTTAATCAAAATAGATTCAACAGCATAAGGCAAAGCACTTGCATCCACCTTAATGGCTTCAATCTCCGCTTTAATATTTACAAAAGGTAAATCCGGCTCAGAAATAAAACGGTAATCCGCTTCAAATTCTTTTTTACGCATGGTTTTGGTCTGCTTTAATTCAGCATCCCACAACACAGTCGTTTGATCAGGACGAAACTCTTTGTGCTCAACAAAATAATTAAACTGTTTCTCTACCTCTTCTTTCAGAGCTTCCACCATAAACTTAAACGAGTTCAGGTTTTTGATTTCCGTTCTTGGATTCAAGTCGTTACTGTCTTTTTTACGCAAAGAGACCGAAACATCCGATTTGAACTCCCCTTTTTCCAAATTCGCTTCAGAGATTCCTAAATTCTGAACAATACGTTGAATATATTGCGCATAAGTCGAGGCATCTTCGATATTACGAATACAAGGCTCGGTAACAATCTCAATCAATGGCACACCGGCTTTATTAAAATCGACTAACGAAATTTTCTTTTCGTGCATCAATTTTGCAGCATCTTCCTCAATATGCACCTGAGTTAAATTTACCGTAAATTGAGTACCGTCATTTCTATAACAAGAAACGTGTCCGTCAGGAATAATTGGATTATGAAATTGTGTAATCTGAATATTTTTCGGGTTATCCGGATATTCATAATGCTTTCTATCCCAGGAAATCACTTCGTTACTAAATGAAGAATCCACTGCTTTTCCGAAATAAATAGCCTTAGTAACCGCTTCTTTATTTACTGCAGGCAAAACTCCCATTTGTCCGGTACAAACCGAACATATATTTTGGTTAGGTGTTTCTATTTCCTGATTTGGACAGGAACAAAACAACTTGGTTTTGGTATTCAATCGAACGTGAGTTTCCAGTCCGATAACCAATTCTAAATCGTGGGCTTTAATAGCCGCCGTTAATTGTTCCAATTCCATTATATCGTATCTTTTAAGAAGTTTGCAAATTGCAATACTAATTCATCATTATTTTTTGCTGCAGTAATCTGCAATCCTGTAGTTGTTCCTTGTGGCACAGTGATAGTTGGCAATTGCCCTAAACTAAAACCTACTGTATAAGCATCAGACAAATACATCGCCAAAGGATCTTTTAAACTATCACCAATTTTAGGAGGTGTACTTGGCGTAACCGGAGATAAAATCACATCCACTTCTTGAAAATCTTTACTGAAGTTTTCAGAAATCTGATCTCTTAAAGCCAATCCTTTCAAATAAATTTCATCCGAAAATCCCTGAGACAACACCTGGTTCCCTCCTACAATTCTGCGTTTCGTTTCTTCTGAGAAATTTTCAGAACGCGTCACAGCATAAGTATCAATTAAATTTTCTCCTTCAATACGGTTTCCGTAATTCGTTCCGTCTAAACGGGATAAATTCGAAGCCGTTTCAGCCATTGCCAAAGTATAATAAGTAGAAACTAAAATATCCGATTTGAAGAAATCCAATTCTTTTACTTCAATTCCTTTTGCTTTTATTTTTTCGACACTGGCCAAAAAATCTGCTTTTATCTGCGCATCAATAGCTTCGCTTTCGATAAAGTTTTTAAAATAACCAATTGTTTTTACTTCAGAAGTCGCAATTGCATCTTCACTTATTTCAGTTGAAGCGATTGAAGTCTGATCTTTTGGATCTTTTCCACTCATCACATTCAGTACAATTCGGATATCTTCAATTGATTTTGCCAATGGTCCCACACAATCGGTAGAAGACGCATAAGCCATCAATCCGTATCTTGAAATCCTTCCGTATGTTGGCTTCAAACCGTAAATATGATTGTATCCTGCTGGCTGACGAATAGAACCTCCCGTATCTCCACCTATAGAAAACACCGTATATTCTTTAGCCACATTCACAGCCGATCCTCCACTCGATCCTCCACCTACTAATTCCGGATTGATTGCATTTTTAACCGCACCAAAAATGGTATTTTCACTCGAAGAACCATGACCAAAACTATCACAGTTTTCTTTTGCTAACGGAATAGCCCCTGCATCCAGTAATTTCTGAATGGCAGTAGCAGTGTAAGGCGACTTATAATTTCTAAGCAATTCAGAACTTGCAGTTGTGTAAGTTCCCTGAACCATATAAACATCTTTGATTCCAAAAGGAATTCCTTCCAGTAAACCGATGGTTTCTCCGTTTGCAATTTTAGCATCTACTTTAGCTGCTAGTTCCAAAGCCAAAGTATCCAATACAGAATTTACAGAATTATAGGTATTTTGCTTAAGTAAGTCTAATTTTTCCTGTACTAAAGCCGTACAGCTTATTTGTTTTGACACCAGTTGTTGGTGTATTTTTTTTATTTGAGAATCCATTTTTATCCTTCTATAACTTTAGCAACTACCAAAAATCCGTTTTTCTTGTTCGGGAAGTTTTCTATAATAATTTGTTTTTCAATAGCCGAGCTTTCCACTACCACATCTTCCCTTAAATCACCAACCGAAACACAATTATGATTGACATTATTTAAGGAATTCTCATTTGATGGATGTGCATTTTTAATCACCTCAAACAATTGGTTCACGCTCTCCGAAGGCTGCGCTCCTTTAATACTCGACAATATGTCGACTGTCATTATTTTACTCATAATTTTATGTAGTTTTAAAGTCAAACTTTTAAGCTCGCGAAATTACAAAAAGTTTTTTTAGGGTATGATGTTTTTTTAAATGATTTCAATTGTATAAAAGAGCCCTAAGAAAGAATCTACTCCACACTCTCTATCAAATACTTCGTACCGTTAATTTCAAAAGTAAATCCCACCGAATTCCCCATCAATTTACTCCCTAATGGCGATTGTGGTGAAAGCGCAATTACATTTATTCCGTCAATAGTAATTTTTGGCAAAGCCAAAGACAGATACAAATAAATTCCGTTAGCTTTTACCAAACTTCCTAAAGCGATTGTTTTCGCCACTATCGAAGCATCTATTTTATCTAAAACTGCTTTTTGTTCCAAAACCTCACGTAGTTTGGTATTGAATTTTTCCTGTTCCAGATGCATCATCGACAAAGCCGTTTCATGTTTATCGCCTGCCGAACCTTTGGCATCATTTTTAGAATCTTCGGTCAAAGCCGAAATCATATCCCGAAAAGCATCAATTCTGTCTTCTACTAATCGGCAATAATATTGATATATTTTTTGTTTGAAAGTCATTTGAAATATTTAACCGCAAAGTAAGCAAAGTTTTTCGCTAGGGTCGCAATGCTAATTAAAAAGTTGAAACACTAATTTATTTTTTATTTAACTTCGTAAAAGAATCTTTACTAATCTTTTTAAAACAACTATGAAAAATTTAAAATTCCTTTCGGCAATCGCTTTTGGTTTTCTGTTATTATTAGCGACTAATGCACAAGCTCAAAAATTCCCTGGTTTAGACAAAAGTCCGATGGACGAAGCACTATTTCCTGCTGACAGCAAAATCCCTGCAAAAACTGCCAAAATAATCTATAGCCGCCCGCAGCTAAAAGGACGTGCATTAAGCGAACTAACGCCTGCCGGAAAAGTATGGAGAACCGGTGCTAACGAAGCTACCGAAATCACTTTTTATAAAGATGTCAACTTTGGAAAAACAAAAATCAAAGCCGGAACTTATTCTTTATATACCATTCCTAACGAAAAAGAATGGACCATCATTTTAAATAAAGACACCAATGTTTGGGGCGCTTACTCCTATAAAGAAGCCAATGATGTTGCCCGTCTAAACGTTCCGGTTACACAGGCTGAAGAATCTTTGGAAGCTTTTTCTATGGTTTTCACTAAAGCCGATAATGGTGTTATTTTAAACTTAGGCTGGGACAAAACCCGTGTTGCGATTCCTTTTACAGAATAATTTTTTTAACACAAAGAAGGCGCAAGGTTCACAAAGATTTTAATCTGTGAATCTTGCGCCTTTTTTATATGGCTTTGCAACCTTTGCGAAAAGCTTTGTGTCCTTTGCGGTTAAATACTAAAAATCAAATTTATAATTAGCTCCTACCATCACCTGAAAACCTTGCACAGGATAATTCAGCCATTTTTGATACGACTTATTAGTCATATTATTCAACTTCAAAAATCCGGTTAACTGAGAATTGTATTTGTAGCCAACATGCGAATTCAAATCAATATAACTCCCTAATTTAACAGGAGAACCAACTGTATTCAAATCAATATTAGTCTGCATATCTTTTCTTTCCCCTACATAAAATAACTTAGCACCGGCGTACCATTTTGGTGTAATATTAAAATCGATTGACGAATTAATTTCAATTGCAGGCAAATTCCAGGCTTCCTGTTGTAAATCGGTTGTATAACTACTAAAAATCCCGCCGATTCCAAAACTTACATTTTCTGAGAAATCTGCTTTCAAATCACCTGAAAAACGAAATGTTCTCACATCGTCATAAACCACTTGAAATGAGTTCCCAAATGCATAATTTTCATTAGCATTGTTCTCCGTATAATCGTTACTTCTGAACAAAGCTTTATTTCTTTCATTATTATAAGAACCACGAAGGTTATAACTCACACTTGAAGCTAATTTCCCTTTCAAACCTGCAAAAACCTCATATTGTTTATCAGTAGGCGCAATAGAAAGTGTAGGCGATAAAAACGGATTTTCTTTTACAAAATCGGCATAAGAATTTTGCTCTAAACCACCTTCGGCGCCGGCATAAAAAATCATTAGATCCTCAACGACAGGATAAGCAACACTCACATTTGGGTATATTAAAAATTTATTATCATTTCCCGTTTTATCGATACTGTAAAACAACGAAGCTCCTAATTTTACATCCCAGCCATTTTCCTGAAAATTAAAACTTGGTGCGATTCCTAAATTAGTAAAACCATACTTAATCTTTTCCGTGTTGGTATTTGTATAATTTTTATCAAAAGTCCCTCCCACATAATCCACGATGATATTGGTAGACAAAAACTTTTCAGCAATATCAAACTGCAAAGACGGTTTTAATAAAAAACGATTTTCTGACGACCCAAAACTATCTGTAAAATGACTAAATTTCATTGAAGCATCTTTAAAAGCTCCTTCATTAAAAGCAATCTTAGCTCCTAAAGAAATGCCATTATAAGAATGCTTAGAATCAATCCCTGCAATTAAATTATTCCTATCGGACGGAGTTAAAGTACTTCCAAAATCTATCGGCAATCCATACCAATTGTACACTTGATTTTGATAGCCCAAATCAACATTCCAGGACATCTTATCATGATTAGCACCATAGAAAGCATCTAAAGCTGTATCATAAAACCAGTTATCCAATTTCACATTATTAATTCCTCCCTGAGAAGAAAAATGACGAAACATTCCGCCCACATAATCATTATTTTCCAATTCCTGATTCACAAACAATTCTGCGTTTAGCGTACCGTAATTTCCCGCCGCCAAAGTAAGGTAGTTGCTGTAAAATTTTTCTTTTACTTCCTTTTCTACTCCTTCAGCCTTCCCTTTTGCCGGTGTAAAAGTAGACGCCACAGGAAAAGAAAAAATAGAATATTTAATCGTTTCTTTTTTAGCATTTCCTTCATCATCAAGAACCGGTGACTCCTGAATTTTTGATGCATCAGATATAGTTGGTGTATACGCTTTTACAACATTTACCTCTTCAGAACCTATGTTTTCATTTTTCTTTTGAGCAAAAGAAAATTGCACCACCATTAGGAAAAGCGATACGATTATTTTTTTTGAGAAATTAAACTTCATGTTTCTTGTTTTTATTTTGAAAGAAAAGAGAGAAAAGAACATAGAAAAAAGACTAAACGGCAAATTCAAGCTATATTCTTTTTACTCTTACATCTATTCTCTTGTTTCTATTTTCTTATTTCTTGTTTTTATTTAACTGACGAATTAGTTTTAGCTTCTTCTGCTTTTATGGCATTCAATTCGGTTTGTGCTTCAGCAACCACATCCGGGAAATCAGAGAAATTCTGAATGACACTATCTAAAATATAAGTAGCCTGAAAACTATCTTTTAATCCATAAAAGTTTTTAGCCATTATAACCAAACCTTTTGCCCCGTAATAACGGTAAGAAGCATAGGTTTTTGCTAATTTTTGAACAACAGTATTGGATGCTTCAAACTTATTTTCCTTATTTTTAAAATAAGCATCATAATACAAAGCCTCAGCCGCCAATTCTCCTTTGGCAATTGGAAGCACTTTGGCATAAGCCGCTTTTGCCTTAGACTCATCACCATTTTTCATTGCCGAACGTGCAATAATTATTTGCGCATCACTCTTTACATTATCGTTTGTTTTTGGATTAGTCAATACCTTTTCGGCATAAGCTTCAGCATTCACATAATCTTTCTTTTCATAATAACATTTCATCAAATTAGATTGTGCAAAAACTTTATTTTGGAACAAATCGGCTTCATTTTCTAATCGGGCCAATACCGGAATAGCTTTTTCCTGTGCTCCGCTATCTAATAAAATTTGGCCTAAACGAGTTAAAGATTGCTCTGAAAACTCATTTCTAGGTTCGTTAACCACATATTGATAATACGGGAGTGCATTATCCTTTTGTCCTTCACCATAATTGGCTTGCGCCAAATAATAATTGGCTTTCAAAGCGTGAATTCCGTTAGGAAAACTTGAGATATAAGCTTTAAAACCGGAAATAGACTGAGCTATATTATTTTGCTCATATTGTTTCACCGCCGATTCGTAGCTGTCATTATCCAAATCAGCATCGGTAACAGCAACAAAATCCAATGTACGAACCCAGGCAGCATATTCGCCCACTTTTCCACTATCTACATAAATTAATCGGGCTGTAGCAACGGCTTCTAAAGCCTCAGGTGTTTTAGGATATTCGGCAGCTACTTTTTTGAATTTCACCAACGCTTCGGTATTTCTATCCGAATTATAATAAACCAATCCCTGACGTAAAATAGCTCTGGATGTAAATGCACTATTTTTATACTCATTAATTAATCGATCATAGGTTTTTAAAGCCGAATCCTGTTTGTTAGTTGCAACATAAGTATTAGCCAACTCAAACATAGCATCATCACGATAAGACGATTTAGGATATACTTGTAAAAACGAATTCAAATCATCGATTTTTTTATCATTTTTCCCCACAAATCCATAGCAAAGTGCTTTTTGGTAATACGCATAATCAGCATCAACACCTCGTAATTCGATTACTTTATTATACGCATCCAAAGCCGGCCAGTATTTTGTAGTTACAAAACGACAATCAGCTAAACGCAAATAAGCATCCATCAGCCTTGTTTTATCGTCTTTTACCTTATCAATATATTTTTGAAAAAAATCTCCGGCCGAATCATATTCTTTCAGTTTAAAATAAGCATAAGCCACATTGTAATTGCTGTTTTTATACTCAGGAGTTGTAGCCGCAGCTGTCATTCCTGTAAACTGTTTAAAACTCAACAACGATTTATTGTAATCCTCCAAAACATATTCTGTTTCCCCTTTCCAGAAAGTAGCTCTGGCGATAAATGAAGCGTCAATTGAATTGGCTAAAGACTTTTGAAACATCTGTAAGGCCGCCGAATAACTTCTGTCAGTATACAATTCCAAACCTCTGTAGAAAGTCACTTTTTGATAAGCCGGTTTATTTTCTGGCGATTTATTTTTTTCCAATAAAGCCAATGCCTCCTTGTAGTTTTTAGATGAAATATAAGAATCAATCAATAATTTCTCCACTACAGAACGATTGGGATTATTAGGATATTTGTTGATAAAACCCAACAAAACCGCAGGCACACTTTGATACGAATTTCCTAATTCATAACTTAATTTGGCATAATTCAAATAAGCATCTTCCTGAATGGCAGCATCAAATGACATTTCCGAAGCATTCTTGAAAGCATTCAAAGCCTGTTGTTTTTTATCTAATTTCAAATAACTTTCTCCTAAATGATAATACGCATTTTGCGCCACACCATCTTTTCCTCCTATGATTTTATTGAACTGAGCAATAGCATTTTCAAAATCATTTTGTTTGTAATAAGCATAACCCAATTGATAATAATCGGTATTGTTCCACTTTCCTCTTTTGCCTTTATAAGCGACTAAATAAGGGATGGCTTCACTGTACTTTTTTAAGTTAAAATAGCTTTCACCAATGATTTTATTCAATTCAGATTTTTCCGCAGGAGTCGATTTATCCATTGCTTTTTGCCCTAAAGCAATAGCTTTTTCAAAATTCCCTAACTTAAAACTCATATCAGCCTGATAGTAAGAAAGTTTTTCGGCATATTTTTCATCTCCTGAAACCTGATCAAAATACTTATTAGCCTCTTGATAGTTATCACCTTCATAAGCCATAAAACCAAGATAATACTTAGCCTGAGAACCATAAGTTTTTGAATTCACAACCTTGTTAAAGTAAGTTGTTGCTTCTTTTTTATTGTTAGAACTAAAAAAGCTATAGCCTTTTTGAAAATTAAACCGTTCTTTGTCTTTCGTACTTAACTGACTTTCATCTACTTTTTCAAACCAGTTTAATGATTCGGCATAATTTCCTTGGTTAAAATAATAATGAGCTACTTCAACATAAGCCTGATTGCTCTTAGAACTTGTTGGATATTCCTCGATGAATTTTTCCATCAAAACATCGGCATTAGCATGCCCTAATCTAACGGCACAGCTGGCATCATAATAAGCACAATCCGATTTTACTTCTTCATCTTTAGCCTCTTCTTTTACTTTTTCAAAAAGAAACTGAGCCGAAGCATACTGATTGTCTTTATACAACGAAACTGCTCTGTTATAATCTGTTAAAACATTGGTATATATTGATGATTTCTGTGCTAATAGCGTATTGGTTTTAGCAAAAACCAACAAAAAAAAGAGCCAGGAAAATTTGCGCATTTTTATTAGATTTAAATATTCAAATATATCATATTATAAGAGTCATAACGAGACGTTATTCGTTTTTATTATGAACAAAAATTTTAACAGAGCACAAAAAACTACCAATTGATTATTGCTATTTCATAATTGATAATTACTTTTACACCATAAACAAATGCTCATTTTATGTCTCAAGCCGTACTGTCATTAAAAAACGCAACCATTTATCAAGGAGATAAAGAAATCTTATCAAATGTAAATTTGGAGGTGAACCATGGTGAATTTCTATACATAATTGGAAAAACAGGTTCCGGAAAAAGTAGTTTAATGAAAACTCTTTATGCCGATTTGCCATTAACAATAGGCACAGGACATATTGTTGACTTTGATTTAGAAACACTTAAAGAAAATGACATTCCGTTTTTAAGACGTAAAATCGGTATTGTCTTCCAGGATTTCAAACTTTTACCAGATCGCTCTATAAAAGACAATATGCTTTTTGTTCTTAAAGCCACAGGATGGACCGACAGGGATGAAATGGAACATAAAATCGAAGAAGTTTTAGACAAAGTAGGCATGAAAAACCATGCCCTTAAAATGCCTCATCAAATTTCAGGCGGAGAACAACAACGTGTAGCTATTGCAAGAGCCTTATTGAACGACCCTGAACTTATTTTGGCTGATGAACCAACAGGAAACTTAGACCCGCAAACCAGCATTGAAGTTTTGGATGTTTTAAAGAAAATAAACGCCAACGGAAAAACCATTATCATGGCGACTCACGACTATGCTTTATTGATGAAATTCCCATCAAAAACATTAAAATGTGAGGATTCTAAAATTTTCGAAGTAGTCCAAAGAACTGTTTAATTTTTATACAATACTAAAATTTAGAATCTCTTGAAACAAATTACATCCATTCAAAATCCATTCATAAAATCTTTAGTATTATTACAGGAAAAAGCCAAAAACAGAAAACAAACCGGTACTTTTTTAATTGAAGGTGTACGCGAAATTTCATTAGCCGTAAAAGGGCGTTATGAAATCCAGACCATATTATTTTACCCGGAAATTTGTAGCGAAACGGAAGCTAGAAAATTAGCCCAATCCGCCGAATTAATAGAAATAAACAAAGAAGTTTTTCAAAAACTAAGTTATCGTGACACTACCGAAGGAGTTTTGGCTGTAGCCAAATCCAAATCCTTACAACTTTCTGGTTTAAAATTATCAGACACGCCTTTAATTTTAGTTGCCGAAGCTCCCGAAAAACCAGGAAATATTGGCGCACTTTTAAGAACTGCTGATGCTGCTAATCTGGACGCTGTAATTATTGCGAATCCGAAAAGTGATTTATACAATCCCAACATCGTTCGTTCCAGTGTAGGCTGCTTGTTTACTAACCAAATTGCAACAGCAAGCACCTCAGAAATTATTGCTTTTTTAAAAGAAAAAAACATCAATTTCTACTGTGCCACTTTGCAAAATTCAACAAGTTACCACACTCAGGATTACACCCAACCCACTGCCTTAGTCGTTGGCACCGAAGCCACCGGACTCACACAGGAATGGCGTGATGCTGCCACCCAAAACATCATTATCCCGATGCAGGGCGAAATAGACAGCATGAACGTTTCGGTAGCCGCAGCAATATTAATATTTGAAGCCAAAAGACAAAGAGGATTCTAAATCGCAGAATGCAGATTTTAGATTGCAGATGTTTTAAATCTAAAATCAAAAGTCAGAAATCTAAAATCAACAATCCCAACTCTTGCATATTTGCGAACTTATCGTTATTTTTAGAAAATGAACACTGTAATTATGACAGAAATAGATATCGAAAAAGAAAATAAAGCCATTGCTCAGGAATACAAAGAATTGCTTCGCATAAGTTATCAAACTTTATCTACCGATGACAAAAAGCTTATCCGAAAAGCATTTGATGTAGCAGTAGAAGCCCATAAAGACCAAAGAAGAAAATCAGGTGAAGCCTATATCTTTCACCCCATTGCAGTAGCTAAAATTGTTGCTTCTGAAATTGGTCTTGGAGCAACTTCTATTGCTGCTGCCCTATTGCATGATGTAGTTGAAGATACTCCAACAACTGTCAAAGATATTGAACGCATGTTCAATCCTAAAGTAGCCCAACTCGTTGAAGGTTTAACTAAAATTTCTATCGTACAAAAAGACATGAATGTGTCGATGCAGGCCGAAAACTTCCGAAAGATGCTACTGACTTTGTACGATGACGTTCGTGTAATTCTGATAAAAATTGCCGACAGATTGCACAATATGCAAACCATGGAATCCATGGACGACCACAAGCAGGTTAAAATTGCTTCTGAAACCCTATACATCTATGCGCCTCTCGCCCATCGATTAGGATTATACAACATTAAAACAAAACTGGAAGACTTAGGTTTAAAATACACCGAACCTGCTATTTACGAAGACATTGCCAGCAAAATCAAAGAGACTAAAGAGCAACAGGATGCCTACATCAAAGACATTTCGGATATCCTAAAAGCCTCTTTGGACGCGGAGGGAATTGATTATATTATAAAAGGGCGACCAAAATCCATCTATTCTATTCGTAGAAAAATGAAGGCTCAAAATGTAACTTTTGATGAAGTTTACGACAAATTTGCACTTCGAATTGTTTACAAATCCGATCCTCATGATGAAAAATTCCTGGCATGGAAAATCTATTCCATCGTTACCGACCATTACAGACCCAGCCCCAGCCGTTTAAGAGATTGGATTTCATCTCCCAAATCTACGGGTTACGAAGCCCTGCACATTACCGTAATGGGACCTAAAGGCCGTTGGGTTGAAGTTCAGGTTCGCAGTGAACGCATGGATGAAATTGCCGAAAAAGGATATGCCGCACATTACAAATACAAAAACGGAGCTAATGAAGAAGGTGGCTTGGATGTTTGGTTAAACCTACTTCGGGAAGCATTAGAAAATCAGGAAACTAATGCCATTGACTTTGTAGAAGATTTCAAAATGAATTTATATTCAAAAGAAATCTACGTTTTTACTCCAAAAGGAGATATTAAATCGTTACCTAAAGGAGCTACTTCGCTGGATTTTGCCTTTAGCATTCACTCAGAAATTGGAATTAAGACCCGAGGAACGAGAGTCAACGGAAAATTAGTACCTCTAAATTACGAATTAAAAAGTGGAGATCAGGTAGAAATTATCACTTCTCCTAATCAAAAACCTACTGCAAACTGGTTAGATTATGTAACTACTTCCAGAGCTAAGAATAAAATTAAAAATGTTCTTAACGAAAACACTAAGAAAATTGCCGAAGAAGGAAAAGAATTACTTACTCGTAAATTAAAACATCTAAAAATTAATTTAAACGAATCGGTAACTAATGAATTAGTTAACTTTTTCCACCTTAAAACCAGTTTGGATTTGTTTTACAGAGTGGGATTAGGAACAATCGACAACCAACAATTAAAAGATTTTGCTGCTCAAAAAAGCAATACTTTAATCAATTTTTTCAAAAGTAAAATCAAACGCTCAGGAGGAAATACTGCCGATGCCGATATTCACAAACCTGTAGTCAACAACAATTATGACTTATTGGTTTTTGGTAAAGAACAGGATAAACTGGACTACAAACTTTCTACCTGCTGTAATCCGATACCCGGTGATCAGGTTTTTGGTTTCGTTACTATCAACGAAGGAATTAAAGTACATAAAAAAGACTGTCCAAATGCCATCTCGTTACAGTCCAATTATGCTTACCGCATTATGCCTGCTAAATGGATCGATTCTACTCAGCAGGAATTCAAAGCAACATTGAACATTACCGGTATGGACAGTATTGGTTTGACAAATGAATTAACAAAAGTGATTTCAAACAATATGAATGTCAACATTCAAAGCATATCATTGAGTGGAGAAGCAGGACTTTTTAAAGGACAATTGACCGTCATAGTACAAAACATTACTATTTTGAAAAAATTAATTGACAACATCAAAAAAATTGACGGAATTGATCGGGTAACGAGAGTTTATAAAAATTAAATGAGGTTTAATTTCTAATTCTTTTTAGAAGCCCAGATGTGTTTTCAACAAAAAAAGAACAAAATTATTCTCTTATAAGTACTTAAACTTGAAAACTATTAAAATAAAAAATTATCTTTGCCGAATATGACACTCATTTCCACAAATAACAACAAAAACCAGGAAATTGTAAAAAACGTTTTTACAATGTATCTTGAAAAAAATGGCCATAGAAAAACGCCTGAACGTTACTCTATACTCCAGGAAATCTATGAAAGTGAAGAACATTTTGATATAGAAAACCTATACATCAAAATGAAAAATAAAAACTACCGTGTCAGTAGAGCCACATTATACAACACAATAGAATTATTATTAGACTGTGCTTTGGTACGCAAACATCAGTTTGGACAAAATCAGGCGCATTACGAAAAATCCTATTTTGACAAACAACACGATCATATAATTATGACCGATACCGGTGAAGTAATTGAGTTTTGCGACCCCAGAATACAAACCATCAAAAAAACAATAGAAGAAATTTTTGATGTAGAAATTAACAATCATTCTTTGTATTTCTATGGTACCCGAAAAAAACCTGCAACCGAAGAAAATCAAGAAGAAAATTAATAAAAACATTTAGTTAAATAGGCGCAAAATCAAAATCGCCAAAACAAATTAAGGATTAAATAAATAAATTAAAAATGACCGTAGATTTATTACTAGGATTACAATGGGGAGATGAAGGAAAAGGAAAAATTGTTGACGTTCTTACCTCAAATTACGATATTATTGCCCGTTTTCAAGGTGGACCAAATGCAGGACATACTTTAGAATTTGACGGAATTAAACACGTACTTAGAACCATTCCTTCCGGAATTTTCCATAAATCAGCGGTAAATGTTATTGGAAACGGTGTTGTCATTGACCCTGTTGTATTTCAAAAAGAAATCGAAGGATTAGCAAAATTTGACATCGATATCAAAAAGAAATTAATCATTTCAAGAAAAGCGCATTTAATCTTACCTACTCACCGTTTATTAGATGCAGCTTCTGAAGCTTCTAAAGGTAAAGCAAAAATCGGATCTACACTTAAAGGTATTGGCCCAACTTATATGGACAAAACAGGTAGAAACGGATTACGTGTAGGAGATATCGAATTAGAAGATTTCAAAGAAAGATACCGCTCTCTTGCTGATAAACATGAAGCAATGATTGCATTCTACGGTGTAGAATTACAATACAACTTACCTGAATTAGAAGCTGAATTCTTTGAAGCAATCGAAGAAATTAAAAAATTAGACTTTATTGATAGCGAAGAATACATGCACCAGGCTCAAAAAGCAGGTAAATCTATTCTATGCGAAGGAGCTCAAGGTTCTTTATTAGATGTTGATTTTGGAACTTATCCATTTGTAACTTCTTCTAACACGACTGCTGCAGGAGCTTGTACCGGTTTAGGAATTGCTCCTAACAAAATCAAAGAAGTATACGGAATTTTCAAAGCTTACACAACCCGCGTAGGTAGTGGTCCTTTCCCAACAGAACTTTTTGACGAAGTAGGTGCTACTATGGCCAAAGTAGGAAACGAATTTGGTTCAGTAACAGGAAGAGCCAGACGTTGCGGATGGTTAGACTTAGTTGCTTTGAAATATGCTGTACAGGTAAACGGAGTTACGCAATTGATGATGATGAAAGGTGATGTACTTTCAGGATTTGATACTTTGAAAGTTTGTACTGAATACAACTATAAAGGAAAAAACATTGCTCACTTCCCTTACAATGTTGAGGAAGAAAATGTTTCTCCGATTTACAAGGAATTCAAAGGATGGAAACAGGATTTAACAGGAATGACTACTTATGAAGAATTACCGGTTGAGTTAAAAGAATATATCGAATTCATCGAAAAAGAATTAGAAGTGCCTATTAAGATTGTTTCTGTTGGTCCGGACAGAAAACAAACAATTGCAAAATAAAGACACAAACGCTCTGATTTTTTAGGGCGTTTTTTTATACCCAAAACCATCACATATGAACGACCCAAAAATAAGCATTAAAAAAACCGAATTACTTTCAGACAACTGGTACATCCTAAATAACGTAACTTTTGATTATCAAAAATCAGACAATAGCATTATAACTCAAAAAAGAGAAGTATATGACCGTGGTAATGGAGCTGCAATATTACTGTACAATAAAGAAAATAAAACCATTATTTTAACCCGTCAGTTTCGTTTACCAACTTATTTAAACGGAAACAAAAACGGAATGATGATAGAAGTTTGTGCCGGATTATTAGACCAGGACGAACCGGAACAATGCATCATCAGAGAAACAGAAGAAGAAACAGGTTATAGAATTTCTAAGGTAAAAAAAATCATGGAAACCTATATGTCACCAGGTGCTATAACTGAAATTTTATACTTATTTATTGGCGAATACGACGCCTCTATGAAAGTTAGCGAAGGCGGTGGACTGGAACATGAACAGGAAAACATTGAAGTACTGGAAATGCCATTTGATGAAGCATACAATATGATGGAAACAGGCGAACTAAAAGATGCAAAAACCATTATGTTACTGCAATATGCTAAGATAAATCAGTTGGTTTAATTAATAAATTGAATAAAATAATCATTCTAAAATTTAGCAAAGATGAAAAATATATTAACAACAATATTATTAGCTTTAATTCTGATAAGCTGTGGAAAATCTAAAGAAAAATTAGAATTAGAAGCTTATAACAATATGGAAAGTCTTCGCAATGAGGAATTAAAGCTTAGTAATGATTTAATTGATATAGATACTGAATTAAAAAAAATATCCATAAAGGAAAAACACCAAGACATCTATCCTGATCAACAAGAGTTTAAATACAATTTAAATAAAGACAAACAAAAAATTAAAATCAGATTAGATAGCATTCAATCTGTTTTAGGAAAAGACGCTTTATTTTTAAATAAAAAATAAAGCGTAAAATCCATATTCAACTATCTTCAAAATTATCATAAAATTTACTATTAATTGATATAATCAAAACTAGCGAAGTGAAAAACACAAAACGATTATGTTGTAGCAGTATGCCAAGATTAATTTGGGATTTTAGGCGATGAACAGTCATTGCGAGCGTAGCTCGGCAATCACACAAAGAAAGTCACGAGAATTAATAAAAAAGGGAACTCAATTTATTTGAATTCCCTTTTTGTTATTTTAACCAGCTTATTTATTAGGCTGCGGAGTCATTCTTAAATAATATTTAATACGCTTAAATCCTTTTGGAAACTTAGCAGGAATATCTTCGTCTGGTATTGATGGAGAAATAACCACATCCTGACCGTCTTTCCAGTTAGCCGGTGTAGCAACACTGTAATTAGCTGTTAATTGCAAACTATCTATAACACGCAACAATTCATCAAAATTTCTTCCTGTTGAAGCCGGATAAGTCAATATTAATTTAACTTTTTTATCTGCTCCAATAATAAATACCGAACGAACCGTAAAAGTATCATTGGCATTTGGATGAATCATATCATACAAATTAGCTACTTCTTTATTTTCGTCAGCTATAATTGGGTATTGTAAAGTTACATTCTGAGTTTCCTCGATATCTTTAATCCAGTTCAAGTGTGATTCCAATCCATCAACACTTAATGCAATAACCTTTGTATTTCTTTTTTGAAACTCAGGAAAATAATTAGCTACCGTTCCTAATTCTGTCGTACAAACTGGTGTAAAATCAGATGGATGTGAAAATAATACCCCCCATGAATCTCCTAACCATTCATGAAATTGTACCGTACCTTGTGTAGTCTCTGCTTTAAAATCCGGAGCAATATCTCCTAATCGTATTGTTGCCATAAGTTCTATTTTTATATAAGTCCTATAAAATTAGTCAAAAAAAACTAATCTGCATTTTTTAATCAAAAAAAAAATATTCGCTAAGAAAATACTTAACCTAAAAACTCCAAAACAAAATACCAAAAAGCCAGTGTAATAAACGAAATAGGAATACCAAATCCAATCATCATACTGCTTAATCGGGGTTTTAATCCATGTGAACTGGCCAAAATACTTGCCATAATCATAGGCGCCATCGCTGCTTCTATCAAAGCTACCTGAATCATTAATCCATGCTGTTTTAAGATAACAACATACAACAAAAATAATATGGCAGGAGTAATGAACAACTTATAGGCCAAACCTATCCAAAGAAACTTCCAATGCTGGCTTTTGCTGTCAAAATGCAATTGCAAACCAACCGAAATCATAGCTAATGGCGTGAGTAAACTTCCAACCTTTTGTAGAGCCAATTGGAAATAATCATGAAAATCCAGATTTAATACATTAGCAAAACAGGCTACCAAAAAAGTAATAAAAGGAGGAAACAGCATTACTTTCTTAATTATTTTTCCTCCACTGGTCGCTTCTTTAGAATAAAGTGTAGCTACAACCACCGCAATAGTAGAAAGCACCACAAAAGTACCCGGCTGATCGACTAAAATAGCCATTTTCAATCCTTCCGAACCATACAGTGCATTGACGATAGGATAACCTAAGAAAGAGGTATTTCCTAATCCGGCCGTTATAATAAGACAACCAATTAATTTTTTCGACCAGCCATATTTCTTTCCTAAAAAACGAAAGAAAAAAAAAGAAATTGCAAATCCAATCCAGGTAACCCCAATGAGATACAATAACTTATTATCCCAATGAACCTTAGGAATATAATACAAAGCCAATGCAGGAAGACAAATATAAACAAGAAACTTATTAATCAGCTTATAGCTATCTGTAGGAAACCATTTGACGCGTTGCAAACCAACTCCTAACAGTAAATAAATAAAAATTAAAATAATATTGCTCATAGTGCTGCAAAGATATTTACTAATTTGCTAGTATCATAAAGATATCTGGAATATCACAAGACATACACCTCTGTTAAAAAACTTAAAGTGACTTTGCTAATCTTTACTGTAAAAAACAACTATTGATTTCCGTCTAAATGTATTATTTTTACAAAAAGCATTCTGTATTTTGAAAAAAGACAAGTCTGAGAAAGTAAATAATACCGAAAATTTCAGCCCTGAGGTTTTTAAAAAAATTCAACAGGCCCGAAAGCTACAACCTAGAACAGAAGAACTAATAAGTAGTATTCTGTCTGGAGATGTTGGTGCTTTGAGTCGTGCTATTACTTTAATCGAAAGCAACAATCCTAATCATTTTGCTAATGCCAAAGCTTTAATTAATGTCTGTTTGTCCCATACTAAACAATCCATCCGAATAGGTATTACTGGTGTTCCCGGGGTAGGAAAAAGTACTTTTATTGAAGCCTTTGGCAAGCATTTAACCCGCCAGGGTAAAAAGGTAGCCGTGCTTACCATCGACCCTAGCAGCTCTATTTCTCACGGAAGTATTTTAGGAGATAAAACCCGAATGGAAGAATTAGCTAAAGATTCCAATGCTTATGTACGTCCTTCGGCTTCAGGTGAAACTTTAGGAGGAGTGGCCCGCAAAACCAGAGAAACCATTACTCTATGTGAAGCTGCCGGATTTGACATTATCATTATTGAAACCGTAGGTGTTGGACAGAGTGAAATTGCTGTTCACAGTATGGTAGATTTCTTTTTACTGTTGCAAATAGCTGGAGCTGGCGATGAACTACAAGGCATTAAAAGAGGTATTATGGAAATGGCAGACGCAGTGGTTATTAACAAAGCAGATGGCGATAATGTAGCCAAAGCAATAGTAGCAAAAACAGAATTAAGTCGTGCTTTGCATCTTTTTCCTCCAAAAAAATCAGAATGGACTCCTACAGTAAGTACTTGCAGTGCAAAAACTCAGGAAGGCATTACCGAAATAGAGCAAATCATTGTTAACTATATTGAAACTACCAAAAACAATGGCTATTTTGACCGTAAAAGAGCCGAACAAAATGAATATTGGCTTTTAGAAACTATCAATAACCAACTAAAAGAAGATTTCTTCAATCATCCTGAAATCCGGGATTTATTAGAAAAAACTAAAAAAGCGGTGCAAAACAATGAGTCTTCACCTTTTGCAGCCGCTCAATTACTATTGGAAACTTATTTTAAAAACAAACCTTAAAAAGATTTTCCACTTTATCTTATATTCCCCACTGAATTCTTAGCCGTATCGTGTTTGGTTTTCAAAATTCCATTTTCTACCGTAAAACCAATACGAACCTGAGTCTTTAAAGTATCTTTTAATCCGGAAGTGGCTTTTTGAGCAATCACAAATGACAATTCAAATTCTCCATCCTGCAGTTCCATTACGGTATCAGAATCCTCATCCTGAATTTTAAATACTTTCATTGAACTTTTAGCATACGAAGCTGCTGCAGCTCCTCCGCCGGCACCGGATAAATTACCTACGCTGGAAACAGCAGCCGAAATAATAGCACCTCCCGGCAAAGCACCACCTAATAATGAAGCTCCCTGCGATAATGCACCTCCTGCAGCATGCAAACCCTGATTTACTTTTTCGCCAAAAGTAGTGCGCTCAGTTGCTGTCAATTCGTTAATGCTATTATTCTTTAAATTAATTTTATATCCCGAATTAAGAGGAAACAAAACAACACAGCCATTTTCAATCAGTCTGATATTTATTTTACCGGAATTTACCTTTTCGCCAAATGTTGCACCTTGGGTTTGTTTAGCAACAGTAACATTCATCGAAATCCTATTTGGCATCCCATTATTGATACTATTGATTCCTTTTTGATTGGATCCAACAGCAGTATTTTCTTTAGCCATACTCACTTTAGCATTATTCGCCGTATTAACTTGAGCATTTGCTAAACAATACCATCCTAAAGCCAAAACAACAGTTATTTTTTTAAAATTTTTCATTTTCGTATTTTTTAAAGTTTATTATATATCAATCACTATTTGATTTTGTTACCCTAATTTTTTAAAAATATTGAAAGAAAAAAAATGGCTGTAAAAACGATTAAAATTAATCATTTTACAGCCAATAAACTATTAATTAAAAGTTTTAAAACAACATACTATTCTTTCTCGTAGCGTTCCATTTCTCTATCGTAAAAAGCATTAGCCTGCTCAATTAATCCTTCCATTTCTGCATTCAATTCGGCTTCGTCTAAGTCTTCAGGCTCTTCCATAATTTCCACTTCATCATCTTTAAGGTTAATGATAAATCTTGGATAATCTAAGTGAATGATAAAAATATCATCCGGAAAATCGGTATTGTCGCCGAGTACAAATTTTGGTAATTCCATTTTTTAATTATTTAACCGCAAAGTTCGCGAAGTTTTTCGCAAAGATCGCCATATTTATTTATTATTTATCAGACAAAATAACGGGAGCATTCCCTTTACCATTCATAAAAATGATTTTGGTATTACGAGAAGCAGCCAATTCTTTTTGAGCTTTAATCGATTCATATTGCAATTGCTTATCCGATAATCCTGTTGAAATAATTCTTTGATAATCGGCAATACCTTGTGCTTCTACTCTTTTTCGCTCAGCCTCCTGCTTTTCTTTTTGCAAAACAAATTGCATTTTCTGGGCATCCTGTTCTACATTAATTTTGCTTTCAATTGTTTTCTTAACTGATGCCGGAAGATTTATATTTCGAATTAACAATTGCTCTAAAACTAAGCCTCTTGTTTTAAAATCGGTTTCAATACTTTTAAAAATCCTATCCTGAAATTCATTTCTTTTTGTTGAATACAAGGCTACTGCATCATAATAAACTGCATTGTCACGAATACGGGTTCTGGTTACCGGACGCACAATTTTATCTGTGTAATTCACTCCAATTTGCTTAAAAATATTAGGTGCATCCTGCGGTGAAACACGATACAAAACAGTCAAATCAATCACTACTTCCAACCCATCATTCGACAAAACACGTATAGCATCATCACCTTCTACAGCTCCTTCTGAATGATTAGCAGACATGGTGTAATTTTGTGTCTGTACATCAAATTCGGTCACATCTAATAAAGGATTAATCAGGTGTAACCCACTTTCTAAAACACCAGGCTCCACATTTCCATATAAGGATTTAACCCCAACTTTCCCCGCATCAATTTGCTTAAATGCAGATGACAGCGCACCTAAAGCAATCAATAAGAAACCAATAATCTTAAGAAGTCCGGAAAATTTTGAAAACGGACTTGGATTATTTTTAAAATTAAAACCGACTATAACGAGAACAATTCCAATAACAATAAATAGTATCATTTATTTTAGTTTAGTGATTCAACGCAATCAACTGCTTTGTTAATCTAATGAAGCGAATATACAAAAATAAAGCTGCTGTTGTTAATCCTGCCAAAAGTCCAATCCAAATTCCAATCGCTTGTAAACTAGTGTAAAATCCTAAATAAACAGACACAGGAAATCCCACCATCCAATAAGCAACAAAAGTAATATACATAGGAACTTTTGCATCTTGCAAACCACGTAAAGCTCCTAAAACTACAGCCTGAATTCCATCAGAAATTTGAAAAACTGCTGCTACCAATAACAATTGAGCTGCTATGGTTATCACTTCAGTATTAGCAACAAGATCTTTCAAATTACCCATATCTACAAACAATGCAGGCATTTGTTTATGAAACAAAACAAAAAACAAGGCAAAGAAAACTTCTAATAAAACCGCCAATAGAAAGATTGAAAAAGCCACAATTTTCATTTTTTTATAATCACCTAAACCTTTTTGATTCCCCACTCTAATGGTAGCGGCCACACTCAAACCCATGGCAAACATAAAAGTAAAAGAAGCCAGACTCAAAGCAATTTGATTCGCCGCCTGATTTGCAATTCCCAAACGTCCCGAAAGCCAAACCGCACCGGTAAACAATGCTACTTCAAAAAACATTTGCATTGAAGAAGGAGCTCCTAATCGGATAATTTTCAGATTAATTTCTCGCTGAATTTTTTTAACTGAAAAGCCTTCAAAAAAAGGATGAAACTTCACATTTTTTTTCATCTTATAATGTATATATCCCAACATTATAAAACGAGAAGCCAGAGTTCCGATAGCTGCGCCAAACATACCTAATTCAGGGAAAATCCAAATTCCATAGATAAACACATAATTTAAAATTACGTGAATAATATTAGCTAAAACAGTAGCCCACATCGAATATTTGGTTTCACTCATTCCATCGGCAAACTGCTTGTATCCTTGAAAAACAATCAATGGAATTAATGAAAAAGCCACCATATCGAGATAGGGTTTAGCCAATATGACCACATTTTCAGGTTGCCCCATAAACCCCAGTAATTGCTTGGCAAAAATGACTAATGCAAACAAAAAAAATCCTAAAAAAGTACACAAATACAAACCGTGATGAAATACTCTTCTGCCCTTTTCTATATCCTGTTCTCCATCTGCTTCAGCCGCCAGAGGTGTTATAGCTGTCGAAAAACCAATCCCTAACGACATCGCAATAAAAATAAAACTATTAGCCAAAGAAACTGCCGCTAATTCAGTAGGGCCTAATTTCCCCACCATCACATTATCCACAAGTCCAACTACAGTATGCCCAAGCATTCCTAAAATAATAGGATAAGCTAATCGAAAATTATAGGCAAATTCTTTGGTATAAATAGCTAAAGTCACTTTAATTTTTTTAAGGCGACAAAGGTAAGCAGAAGCAAATCGATATCAAGGTTTGTATCTAATAATATTTTGGAATTAAAATACAAATTCAACAAGACAACCGCATTAGTTAAAAAATAAAAAATCAAACACAAATTGCACTAATTAACACAGATTTAGACAAATTAAATTACACAAATCTGCCTTTGGCAGATATTCTTTTGTGGAATTTCTTTTAGAATCTACTAATTTGTGTTAATTGGTGCTAATTCGTGTCCAAAAATCGCTATTGTCTTTACTTTGTATAATTCAAATATTTTTTATCGGTCAGGGTTTTCATAAAATCAACCAATTGTTTCTTCTCTAAATCGGTTAAATTCAGTTTGTCTTCCGGTAAAGTTTGATTCTCTAACGAAAACCCCAATCCTTTTCCTCCGCCTTCATTATAAAAATCGACTACTTCTTCTAAGGTTTTAAAAACACCATTGTGCATATACGGTGCTGTTAAAGTTATGTTTCTAATCGTTGGCGTTTTAAAAGAATAACGATGAATAATGGCTTTTGTCAAATTGTATTTTCCTAAATCGGCATCTAATTTTCCGTTTTTATCAGGAACTCCTAAAACTTCGCTTTCGGATTTCATAAAATTAGGAGGTACCGTTCCATTAGTTAACGGAATAAAATGACATGTAGCACATTTGGCTTTGCCTGCAAAAAGATTAAAACCTGCTTTTTCATCAGAGGTAAAAGCAACCTCAGCACGCATATATTGATCAAATTTAGAATCGAACTTGCTTAATGTTCGAATATAAGAAGCCAAAGCATTTTTGATTTCAAAAGCGCTAATCTCTTTTTTAGGAAATGCAGTCTGAAACTTTTCGATATACATTTTGTTGTTCTTAATTTTCTTAGCAGCTTCTTCAAGAGAGCCGTGCATTTCATCCACATTTGTAATCACCGCTACTGCCTGATCTTCTAAATAATTTACTCTCGAATCAGAGAAAAAAACGCGTTGAAACGCAATATTATTCAGTGTAGGCGTATTTCTTTTTACAAAAGATTTACCATCAAACGAAAGGGCTTTTTCCAAACCATCAGTAAAAACCTTATCAGCATGATGGCAGGAAGCGCAGGAACGGCTATTATTACCTGACAAAATAGGATCGTTAAAAAGTAATTTCCCTAAAGCAGCTTTTTCTTTAGTCGTTTTATAATCCGGGAAACCTGAGAAAGCTTCTTCATCAAAAACTGCTGCGTCAAATAAGGTTTGAGCATTCGTTTTCAATCCTCTCATTTCATTGAAAAACGGAATCTTCAAATTTTTTTGACTTTGATATAATTTTCGGCTTAACGGATTGGCATAATTTTGAATAAAAACGGCACGATCAAAACGATTGAAATCAGGATTGGTTTTTAAATATTTTATTGCCTGATTGATGATTTTCAAACCGGCATCCGATTCATTATCGGTATAGAGTTGATAGTATTTTTGAATACCTTCCAATGAAACCTCAGCTTCCTGAATTGATTTTTGTGCTATTGGCGAATCAAAGCCTGTAATTCCCATGCTGATAATCCTAAAAACTTCCAATCGCAACGCATCAAAAACATGGGCATCGGTAAATTCATTACTTTCTGCAATTCGGTTCAAACGCTTCAAATTAGCCGACAAAATCCCTGTTTCTTTCAATAATTCGGCTTTTAATTTCTTATCATAAGTTGGAAACAGAAACTCTTCAATTACCTGAAATCCCTGTGGATCTAAAATCATTTTATCATTTTCCTCAAATTCAGGAATGGCCGGACCATTGATGGCCTTAGAAACTTCGGGAAAATAATATTCGCTAAAAACTTCTATTCTTTTATAATTTTGGTGTGCTGCTAAAAATTGTTTTTGAAGTTTATCCTGACTTGCATCTGACTTAATTAAAGTTTCTAAATCAACAACGGATTGCATTAAAAGCGTGATATCGGCTTGAAATAGTTGTTTTACTTGTTCGGTTTTAGGCGCTTCCTTACAAGAAAACACAAACAATAACAGTAAAAAAAAGAATGTTTTTTTCATAACAAATTAAGAAAGCAAAAGCCACGATTTCAAAATGAGAAACCGTGGACTTCTGGAAAATTTTAAAATTTTATTATCTCGCTAATCCTTTAATTAATACAATTTGGCTAGCTTGTTGCTCATTCGGACGACCTGTACCTCCATCAACTCCTTTGTATTTATCTCCTGTCCAGGTGTGAGGCTGAACACTTAATAAGAAAGTATCATCAATTCCTAATTGCTCAGAAACATCAATCAAAGCACCATATTCCCAATCTCCAAATTTAGAAGTTCCTCCTACGTTGTATTTAGCAGCATCTGAAGCAGTACGACGGTGGTCTAATTCAACAACCACTTTCAACGTTTTGTTAGCAATATCGTATTGGTAAATATATCCATCGTGTGTTTCGTCTCCATATCCATTAGCATCTTCCTGAACATAAACGTAATTCTTAGTCACACAAATGTTATCCGGATTTTGGAACGTTTTAGCAATTCCGTTACGGTCATCACCATCAAGCAATACTCTTAAAGTTCCTGATAATGGGTTATTTTCGTCTAAATTCAATTGGTAAACTCTACCATATTTTGTTCTGGAAGCATCAGCATTAACACCAGTTGTGTTTTGACCCGTTACGTTGAAATAAATTTCTCTGTCGGCAGCTTTCTCTCCTTTTCTATAATCCAAATCCTCTACTCTACCAAACTTAATCCCTTTTAAAGTATTAACCAAAGCATTAATTTGAGCACCAGTCATTGTAGTATGATTGTCAATTTTCACGAATGAAACCGGGTAACTTTGACCAGCAATCATGTCTTTTTCTCTTTGATTATCGTTGTTTCTTTTCATCATGTACAAAGAACCACTTGTAAGATCACCAACTGTATTAGAAACATACATAAAGACCTGACCTCCGTAAGTTCCTGAATCGTCATCACCAATTACAACAACTGTTTTCCCAGGAAATGCAGACGATTTTAACGGCAAAGCATTTTCAGCGCTTAATCTTCCTAATCCTGGTAATTCTTTAGAAACATTGTTAGATGCTATATCTCCATAAGGATCAACACCGTGTGTACGGGATTCTTCACCTGATTCTCCGCAAGTTAAATACAAAGGACCAAAGCCATTAACCGCCGGAGTAGCCATCGAAGCGCCACACAATCTCCATGTACCTCCATTAGAATTCAATAAATACTCTCCTCTTATTGGCTTAAAAGTGTTATCTAATGTGATTCTTGAAACAGAGAAATTATCTTCGTTATTTACTAAAAAAGTAAACGTCCCATCTTCATTTTTCAATAAGCCACTTCCATCGGCTGAACCTCCAAAAACAAAGTTTGGACTTTCCGGCAATACATCATCAGAAGTCAACAATGAGAACAATTCTAATTTTTCAAATCCTTCTTTTTTCTTCAATAATACAGGAGTAACTGATTGATCAGCTAAAACTACTTCTGTCCCGTTCTTATCGTTATCGCAAGAAACAATAGCAGCACTTAAAAGTAATCCTAAAACAATTTTTTTCATCTTGATAGTTTTTTTAAAAGTTTTCAAAGCAAAGAAAGCTCAGGAATTGCAAAACGATTTAAACTAAACATTATCAAAACTTAAACAATCACTTTACTTATTGTACAAAAAATCAAACATGTGACTTTAATTATTACCAAAATATTTCCTATAGATTACGACAGGATTAGTAACAAAACAATTTCTTCAAAAAGCTGCATTAAAAAAGCACTCCAGCCAATTGATTCTCAATACTTCACTACTTTTTAAAACAAAAAAGCAACAAATCACACAACATTTAAAAAGTTACTCCGTTTATTATATCTGGAATAACTCTCATTTGTAGCGTTATTTTAAAGAATAACAATAAAAAAATCAGTAAAAACCCCAAATTATGAAAACAACAAAAAAACTTACGGCAGCTTTTATGTTAGCCCTCGCCTTATGCTCTTTCAATGGAGTAAAAGCACAAGAAACTACAAATTATGACCAAGGTTTTCGTTTAGGATTTGGTTTAAATGCCGGTTATGCTAACGAAGATCCTTACAAACTTGCTCTGGGAGCCGATACCAGATTGCAATATGACCTGACTAAAAGATATTCCATCACCTTAACAACAGGTTTCAACAACATATTTGTTAGCAAAAATGATGGTGATGACTTGGGTTTTATTCCGGTAAAAGCGGGTCTGAAAGCCTTTGTGTGGAATGATCAATTTTATTTAACAGGAGAGGCAGGAGCCGCTTTTGCAGTAACTAATAATTACAACGAGACCTCTTTTTTATTATCTCCAGGTATTGGATTCGCAAACAGATACATTGATATTTCTGCGCGTTATGAGCATTATTCTGATTTCCCAACTATTAATAATGATGGTAGTCCGGGCAAAGGTTTTGGTCAATTTGCACTTAGACTGGCTTATGGTTTTAAATTATAACTTTAAAAGTTATTAAAACAAAAAGGTTTCATCTCAAATTTTAAGATGAAACCTTTTTCATTTAAAAAAGCTTATAAAAGTTTTATTCTTTAGCCAATTGCTCTTTATACATCGCAAAATTAGCTTTTACTTTTTCTTCTAAATCCGGAACCTGAATATCAGTCAGTTTTTGCATTTCTTCCCAAATAATCTTAGCTACAATATAGCGTGCCATTTCTTTATCATCGGCAGGAACAATATACCAAGACGCTTTTTCAACAGCGGTTTTATTGATAGCTTCTTCGTAATATTGCATATACGTATCCCAATGTTCGCGCTCTTTTAAGTCTCCCGGCGAAAATTTCCAGTGGTGTTCCATATTTTCTAATCGGCGCAACAAACGTTTACGTTGCTCTTCCTTACTTAGATGAAAATAAAATTTTAAAACAATCGTTCCGTTTTGGGTAATATGTTTCTCAAAATTTCGAATTTGTTCGAAACGATTTTCCCAAAATTCAGCTGTAATATCTTCTAACTTTTCAATTCCGGGCAAATTCTCATTCAAAATATATTCGGGATGTACTCGGGTAACCAATACATTTTCATAATGTGTTCTGTTAAAAACGGCAAACTTTCCTTTTTCAGGCAAAGCCAAATAATGCCGCCACAAATAATCGTGCTCCAGCTCAGTAGAATTTGGTGTTTTAAAACTATGTACCACCACACCACGGGGATTAAATTCCTTAAAAACTTCCCGAATCAAACTGTCCTTTCCCGAAGTATCCATTCCCTGCAAGCAAATGAGTACTCCATATCGATTATGAGCATACATTACATCCTGCAATACACTTAACTTCTCCTGAACTTTTTCAAGCTTTTCTTCCTTATCATCATCACTGGCTTTACTGTACAAATTCGTTGGTATTTCAGAAAGTCTAATAGGTTCGGTTACTTTAAAATCATCTGGATTAATTGATTTCATAGGGAATATTTTAACTTTATACTCTCAAATATAAGGAATAAATACTATAATTTTAGACTTTTAAATTTAGCTATCGGAAGATATTAGTCTAATCTAAAATAGCGGATTTCAAAACAATATCCATGGAAAAATTCACATTAGAATTATTATTTCAAATCATCGGAATTGGTTCTGCCTCAGGAATAATCTACAAAGACAATTCCTTATTCATTGTTGGCGACAACAGCGGTTTTTTATACGAATACCATATAAATTCACAGAATTTAAATCGTCATCCCCTGATAGAAAATCCATCCGAAAACATCATCAAAAAGGACAAACCCGATTTTGAAGCCCTGACTTGTTTTCAAGACAGCATATATGCTTTTGGATCAGGTTCAACCTCAAAAAGAAATACAATGGTTGAATTTGATTGGACACAAAAAAAGAAAATTGCCTCTGACAATCTCGCCGATTTATATACTAAAATGCAAAATTTTGCTTCCATCAAACCCGAAGATTTCAATATTGAAGGCGTAATTCACGATGGCGAAAACTGGTATTTCTTGAATCGGGGCAATGGTATTTCTAATAAAAACACACTTTTTAGTTTTCATGCCAAAAAACTGAATCAGGAATTCAACATGCGCTCTAATGATTATGAATTACCTAAAATAAACGGAATAGTAAGTAGTTTTACCGATGCCGTAAAGCTTGACAACAGCATCTATTTTTTGGCTACAGCCGAAGACACCCAATCCACTTATGACGATGGCGAAGTACTGGGAAGCATTATTGGACGCATTAATTTAGAAACCATGAAAATTGATTTCACCCAAAAAATCAGTGACAGTCATAAATTTGAAGGACTGACCGTTTTTAAAAACGATAATAATAAAATAGAATTTTTACTATGCGAAGACAAGGATACCGAAATTCTTGAAACAGCCATTTATAAATTATCATTAAATATAAAATAAATCATGACTGACTTAAAAAATAAAAATGCACTAATTACAGGTGCCGGAAAAGGTATAGGGAAAGCAGTTGCAATTGCTTTGGCTAAAGAAGGCGTCAATATAATTCTGGTTGCCAGAACCCAATCGGATATTGACGAAGTTGCCCGGGAAATTAAAGCTTTTGGGGTAAAAACTTTAGCATTAACAGCCGATGTTTCTGATATAAATTCCGTAAATTCAGCTGTAGAAAAAGCCTTAACTGAATTCAAAACCATTGATATTTTAATCAATAATGCAGGAATTGCTGCTTTTGGAAATTTTTTAGAACTGGAAGTTACCGCCTGGGAACGCATTATACAGGTGAACTTAATGGGAACTTATTATGTAACCCGCGCCGTTCTTCCTAATATGATTGAAAGACAAACCGGCGATATTATCAACATTTCTTCAACTGCTGGATTAGCAGGAAATGCTCTGACAAGTGCTTACAGTGCTTCTAAATTTGCGGTTTTAGGATTAACCGATTCATTAATGCAGGAAGTACGAAAACATAATATTAGAGTAACAGCTTTAACTCCAAGTACAGTGGCTACCGACTTGGCAAAAGAATTAAACCTAACCGATGGAAACCCTGAAAAAGTAATGCAATCGGAAGATATTGCCGAATTAATTATAGCCCAACTAAAATTAAACCGACGCGTGTTTATCAAAAACAGCAGCATTTGGTCTACAAATCCTTAATTAAAATTAAAATGGAAAACTACTTAAGACAACTGGTATCAATAGAATTTCTGGATAAAAAAGAAGTTTATACCGGATTTCTTATTGACTACTCCGATGATTGGATTTTGTTAAAAAACAATCCCGTTGATTTTATCATTGATGGCTTCGTGATTCTTAAAAACAAAAACATAGAGCGCATTTACAGGGATGAAGAGCATGAATTCACCGAAAAAGTAATTCGACTAAAAGGTTTAAAAACAAATGCCAAAGACATTATTCCCATCAAAGATTTAGCTTCAATTATAAGCTTTGTGGATAAAAAATACGGTGTTTTTCAAATTGCCAAAAAATCGGCTACATCAGCTTATTTAGGGAAACTGATTCAGCTGAATGATCAAGAACTCATCATTGATTTTTTAGACACCAAAGGTCAGTTTGGAGGAGAATTAAGTTTTAATCCTGAAAAAATAAGAGTAATCGAATTTGACACCGATTATATCAATTCGTTGAAACTCGTTACTCAGGAAAATCAAAACAAGCACTAAAATCGACTAAAAAAACTTATATGGACTAAAGAATAAAAACCATTAAGAAAATTAAATTTCATTAAGCTCTTCTACTTAAATCCCTTAATTTTCTTAATGGTTTAAAAAACTCACATGCCTTATATGGCAAAAAACAAAATACTAATTTGTTGAATTTCAATAAATTTATTTTAATTTTCAAAAAAAACAACTTCTCTCCCAACCTTTTTCTCTTTTTTATCCTCTTTAGTAGAAAGACCACAATTGTGATAAACGAAAATATAATATTAGCCTGCAAAAAAATGCAACGGGATGCCCAGCGTCAGGTGTATGCTTATTTGGCACCTAAACTCTACGCCAGCTGCAAACGCTATTTGAAACAGGAAGAAGAAATTGAAGAAGCCCTGGCAGATGCTTTTTATATCATTTTTACCAAACTGGACCAATTGAAAGAAATTGGTGCTTTCGAAGCCTGGGCCAGAAAAATAGCGGTCAATCAATGTTTGGCAACGATCAAAAAGAAAACCAACTTCAATATGTATCTCGATGATGTCAAAACATTGTCGCAGCCATTTACTGATGAAATGACGAATCTTGAAGAAGAAGATTTACTGGATTTACTCAATCATATTCCTGTGGGATGCAAAACTATTTTTAACCTTTTTGTAATTGAAGGCTACAGCCACAAAGAAATAGCCGGCATGCTTAATATTTCCGAAGGCACTTCAAAATCACAATTGAATGCTTCAAAAACAAAATTGAAGGAATTAGTAAATAATCTGTATTACCAAAAATCGAATTAGTCATGGACAATCAAGATAAAATAATTAACAAAATCAAAAGCGCAGCTCAAAAGGCAGAGCAACAGGACTTTCCCGGAATGGATAAGGTTTGGGCGCGTGTTGAAGACAAGCTCGAGCAAAAAGCATTACAATCAAAATCACAACTTTGGAAAAAATTAGCCATTGCGGCTTCTTTGTTATTGTTTGTTTCTTTGGGATATCAGTTTTTTAAAGCCGATTCTAAAATAATTTTGCCAAATAAAACTAACGAAACCAGAATCGTTTTACAAAAAAACGAAAACATTAAGGATAGCATTGCTCCTTCTGAAAATATCAAAACCGAAGCCACAACGATTTTACAAAAACAATTAGAGAAACCAAATCCTGTTGCTATCGTTGAAAATCATTCAGAAACTAATCTTTCTGATACTAAAGCTAAAGCAGAAGAAACAACATCTCAGGAAGATGCCTTAATGATTCAGGAACCAAATAGTACTTTAGCGGTAGTGCCTATGCCAGCCGTAAAAGCAAAAAGTCTTGCTCCTATTGCCTATGAATATAAAGAAAAAGCAGAAATTGCTGCTACAGATAACAATACAGAAAAAACAATTACAGGTACCATTACAGACGAAAAAGACAACTTACCTATTCCCGGTGCTACAGTTCAAATTAAGGGAAAAAACTCTGGTGTTGTAACAGATTTTGATGGAAAATATATCATTCAGGCCGAAAAAGGAGAGAAACTTATTTTCAATATGATAGGATACAACAGTTACGAAGCTATAGTTGGTAACTCAAATAAAATCAATCCTAAACTTTCGCCTACCAGTGATGCATTAAACGAAGTAGTGGTAGTAGGTTATGGAAAAGCCAGAAAAAATCAGGCAAAAAATGCTGAACCAATAGCTAAATACGGAACTACAAAATTTTACAAGACTGAAAAAGAAAAAACAGTTCCGCATATTAAAGATGCTTTGTATGTAATTAACGGAGAAACATACGAAGAAGCTTCCTTATTTGGTCCCAACCCTACAAGCCCCTATGCCCCATTGGACAAACAAAAAATCGAAAGTGTTCAGGTTATATCCAAGGAAGAAATTTATAAATACAGCAATGTAATTGGCCAGAGAACTTACAATGGAGTAGTAATTATATCCACTAAAAACGGAATCCCGCTGAAGCGTTAATACGCAAAAAATACTGTCTAACATTTTAAATTTTATTATCATGAAAAGTCTAAAACTTATTTCATTAGCCCTTGCTATGCTTTTTTCTATCCTGTCTTTTGGACAGGAAATCACCATTACCGGAACAGTAACTGATGAAACAAAAACACCTATTCTGGGTGTATCAGTAACTATTAAAGGAACTCAAAAATCTACCACTACTGATTTCAACGGACATTATTCTATTGAGGCTCATAAGGGGAAAATTCTGGTTTTTAGTTTTATTGGCTACAACACATATGAAAAAATTATCAAAGAAAACGCCAAAATAATCAATGTTAGTTTAAGTCCTAATACCTCATCACTGCAAGAGATTGTCGTTGTAGGATATGCAAACACTCGTAAAGGCAAACTTCGCTCTGCTGATGCCGTTGTTTATGAACAAAAAAACGCAAACAGCCCTGTTCAAATGACAAAAATGGTAATGCCGGCTAAAGTAAAAGCTGAATACATTACGGAACCTTCGCAAATTTATGGAAACACCAATACTGTAAACATCAATCCTCCCTTACCAAGTACTCCCAATCAGGAAGATTATGAAGCCTTTGTAGAAAACCAATTTGAGACACCTAAAAAAGCACCTCTTTCAACCTTTTCTATCGACGTGGATAATGCCTCTTATACTAACATTCGCCGTTTTATCAATAACGGACAAGCTGTTCCTAAAGATGCCGTTCGAATTGAAGAAATGATGAACTTTTTTAAATACAATTACCCACAACCTAAGGACAACCATCCATTTTCGATTAATACTGAATACAGTAATTGTCCCTGGAACAGCAAACATCAATTGCTAAAAATAGGATTGCAGGGCAAAAACATTCCAACCGAAAATTTACCGGCTTCCAATTTGGTTTTCCTTATTGATGTCTCCGGTTCAATGAGTGATCCTAACAAACTTCCATTACTCAAACAATCTTTTAAAATTTTGGTAAACGAATTAAGAAAAGAAGACAAAGTAGCGATTGTAGTTTATGCCGGAGCTGCGGGAATGGTATTGCCTCCAACTTCCGGAGATCAAAAACAAACCATTATCGATGCTTTGGACAATCTGAATGCAGGAGGCAGTACGGCAGGTGGTGCCGGAATTGAATTGGCTTACAAAACTGCTATTGCCAACTTTATCAAAGGAGGAAATAACCGTGTGATTCTGGCTACTGACGGCGATTTTAATGTAGGTACTTCATCAAACAAAGACATGGAAACTTTGATTGAGGAAAAAAGAAAATCAGGTATTTTCCTGACTTGTCTGGGGTACGGAATGGGAAATTACAAAGACAGCAAAATGGAAATCTTAGCCAATAAAGGCAACGGAAACTATGCTTATATTGATAACATTCAGGAAGCCAATCGCTTTTTAGGAAAAGAATTCAAAGGTTCGATGTTTGCCATAGCTAAAGATGTCAAAATCCAAATTGAATTCAATCCAAAACATGTTCAGGCTTACCGATTAATTGGTTACGAAAACCGAAAATTGCGTCCTGAAGATTTTAAAAATGATGCTATCGATGCAGGTGAATTAGGCAGCGGACATACCGTTACCGCCTTATACGAAATTATTCCAACGGGTATCGAAAGCGATTACAGCATTCCTGATTTGAAATATACCCAAGCCGCTAATACGGCTAATTACAGCAACGAATTAGCAACCATAAAATTCCGTTACAAAAAACCGGATGGAGAAAAAAGTATTGAGATGATTCAAACCATTGAAGACAAAACCAAAAACTTAGCTACAGCTTCTGAAGATTTCAAATTTAGCGCTGCTGTAGCCTGGTTTGGATTGAAATTAAGAGATTCTAAACTCGTAACCGACAAAGAATCAAAATCAATTTTAAAACTATCCAAACAAGCCCTTTCCAAAGATCCTGAAGGATACAAAGCGGAGTTTGTGAGATTGGTGGAAACCGTTCAATAATTGAAATATTATTAAACCATATAAGTCATTTAAGCTTATTTTCTTTACTTATGTGACTTATACGGTAAAAAAACAAAAACCATTAAGAAAATTAAATTTCATTAAGCTCTTCTACTTAAATTCCTTAATTTTCTTAATGGTTTAAAAAACGTATATATCTTACACCAAAGCCGAAACAAATTCCATTCTCACACTTCCGTCTTCATCAATTCGGGTCAGATTAATTTCGTGTAAAGTATTCACTAATTCCGGATTCCAAGGCGTTTTTACTTTTACATAATTTTCGGTAAAACCATGAATGTAACCTTCTTTATTTTCTCCTTCAAAAAGTACTGTTCTTTGCGTTCCCAGCTGACTTTCATAAAAAGCACGACGTTTTTTTACGGATAAACTACGCAGCATTTTACTTCTTTTGGCACGCACATTTGAAGGAACAACACCTTCCATTTCGGCAGCTTCGGTATTATCACGCTCTGAATACGTAAAAACGTGTAAATAAGAAATATCCAAATCATTTAGGAAATGATAGGTTTCTAAGAAATGTTCATCGGTTTCTCCCGGAAATCCTACAATCACATCCACACCTATGCAGGCATGCGGCATCACTTCTCTAATTTTAGCGACTCTTTCGGTATAAACTTCACGCAGGTAACGGCGTTTCATCAACTTCAGAATATCATTGCTCCCCGATTGTAACGGAATATGAAAATGCGGTACAAAGGTTCGGCTTTTCGAAACAAACTCAATCGTTTCGTTTTTCAGTAAATTCGGTTCGATAGATGAAATTCGCAAACGTTCGATTCCTTCTACCTCATCTAAAGCCTGAACCAATTCCAGGAATGTATGTTCGTGTTTTTTATTTCCAAATTCCCCTTTACCATAATCACCAATATTGACTCCGGTAAGCACAATTTCCTTAATATTTTGCGCTGAGATTTCTTTCGCATTTTTCAATACATTCTGCAATTCGTCACTGCGGGAAATTCCACGAGCCAGCGGAATGGTACAATAGGTACATTTATAATCGCAGCCATCCTGTACTTTTAGGAACGCACGGGTACGGTCGCCAATGGAATAACTGCCTACATAAAAATCGGCTTCGGCAATCTCGCAGGAATGCACTTCGCCCATATCATTTTTAGACAAATCGTTGATGTAATCGTTCAGTTTGAATTTTTCGGTAGCTCCCAAAACCAAATCCACTCCATCTACAGCAGCCAGTTCTTCGGGTTTTAATTGCGCATAACAACCCACGGCAGCAACAAAAGCTTTGTCGTTTAGTTTCATCGCTTTGCGAACGACTTGTTTGAATTGTTTATCGGCATTTTCAGTTACTGAGCAGGTGTTAATCACATACATATCTGCCACTTCCTCAAAATCCACACGGTCAAAACCTTCGTCCTGTAAGTTACGGGCAATTGTCGAAGTTTCTGAAAAGTTCAGTTTACAGCCTAAGGTATAGAAGGCCACTTTTTTTCTGTTTTCCATAAGTAAGCGCTATCTAATGAAATCGTTGTCAAAAAAATAGCGTGCGCAAATTTACAAACAAATCCTCAAACAGTACAATGGTTTTATATTTTATTCAAAATCAGAAAGCAAATAATTTTGAACGACAACAGAAAGCAATTATCCTAATAAAAAAACTAAATTTGTAAATTACAAGCCATTGATAATAATCCGATTTAGATATTAGATATCATATATCCTAAAACAAAATAAAATGTCACAATTTATTACATTAAATACAATAATTGGAAACGGAAAATCATATGAAGTACCAATTTACCAAAGAGATTATTCTTGGGGCAAAGATGATTGGGAAGACCTATGGAATGATATAGCCGAAATCCCTACTGACAAAATACATTATTTAGGATATTTAGTATTGCAACCTATAAAAGATGGAGAACAATCATTTTGGATTATTGATGGTCAACAAAGATTAACCACATTATCCATATTAACTATTGCTGTTACAGCCTTATTAAATAAATGGACTGAAGAAGACATTGATTCCAAAGATAATAAAATAAGAGCTGAAAAAATTACTGAGAGGTATTTAGGAAATTATTCATTATCAAAACTGAATCTAGATCCTAAATTAAAACTAAACAGAAACAATGACGATTATTATAAAAGTTGGCTATTAAAATTAAGACAACCTACTGCTTTAGCAAAATTGAAGCCTTCTCAAAGATTATTACAAAAGGCCTTTAATTATTTCTTTGACGAGCTAGACAATAAATTTAAAGACAATAAGTCTGGTGCTGATTTGGCAGATTTCTTAGAAAAAATAATTGGTAATGGTATCGTTTTTACACAAATTATCGTAGATAATGATTTAGATGCTTTTAAAGTTTTTGAAACATTAAATGCAAGAGGTGTAAAACTTTCCACTGCTGATTTATTAAAAAATTATTTATTTAAACTTACACACCAATTAGGCGAAATAGATTTGGATGAAGCAGAAAGAAGATGGCAAAACATCACTAATACAATTCAATCAAATGATTTAACAACATTTATTCGTCATTACTGGAATAGTAAATATAAATTAGAAAGACAACCTACTTTATTTAAAGCAATAAAACGTGAAATAAATTCTGCCGAAAAAGCTTTTCAATTTTTAAACGATTTAGAAGACATTAGTATTTACTATACGGCATTTAACAATCCAAACGACGAACTATGGGATAAAGATGAAAAAGCATCGTTAAAATTACTCAATTTATTAAATGTTAGTACATGTTTTTCCTTAATGCTTAGTTCGCTTAAAAACCTTTCCAGAGCAGAATATAAAATCATATTGAAAGAACTGTCTATAATTACATTTAGATATAATTTAAGCGATTTAAATCCTAATGAAGCTGAACGTATATTTAGTAAAGTTGCTAATGACATTTCTAATAAAAATATTAAAAATGCCAAAGATTCAATTATAGCTTTAAAGTCAATTTATGTAATTGATGATAATTTCGAACAAATTTTTTCTACAATAAGTATCAATACACGTAGAAAAAAAGATTTAGCAAAATACATATTAGTTAAAATAGAAAATCAAATTGCCAATAAAGACTATCAACCAGAAGAAGCTGTTTCAACAATCGAACATATTTTACCTGAAAATCCAGGGGGCATTTGGGATGAAAGTTTTCCGGTAGAAATACAAGAAGATTACATTTATAGATTAGGTAATTACAGCTTATTAGAATCTAATATTAACAATAAGCTTGGTAATAATATGCCTTTTTCGGAAAAACTAGAAAAATATAAAAAATCAAGCTATAAATTAAGCAATGAGTACTGCAATTATGAAAAATTTACTCCAAAAGAAATTTCATTAAGACAAGAAAAGATTGCTAAAATTGCTAAAGGTATATGGAGAAGTACCTTTTTACAGTCTTTAGCTTAAATAGTATGACGCTACCATTCTTTATTTTTACTCGCTAATCAAAAAACCATTAAGAAATCAAGATTAAGAACTACTCTTAAATTCACTTAATTTCTTAATGGTTTAAAAAATGGTAAAACCGTTTAAGCCAATATAAATCGTTGGATTACCTCAGCCACACCGTGATTGTTATTTGAAGCCACAACCACATTGCCTTTGTCTCTCAAATGCGCATCCACATTATCCACCCAAACGCCTAAACCGGCATATTCAATCATCGATAAATCGTTGCCTGCATTCCCTACCGCAATCACTTCCGATTGTAAGATATTTAATTTATCAGCTAAGAATTTCACGCTGGCACCTTTGTCAATTCCGGTTTGAGCCGCTTCTAAGAAAAAAGGTTTCGACATACACACACTCAAATGCGGCATCGTTGCTTTTAAATCCGTTTCAACTTCTTTCAAATAAGTCGGTTCTTCCAGTAAAATACATTTTATCGCCGCCGATTGTACTCGTTCTTTAAAATTCGGAACCACTTCGTGTTCTAACCCCGTGATATTTACCTCAACATCAATATATTCTGAGTGAGTTTCACTGATTACTTTTCCGTCCAAATAAGTTATGATATGAGTATTCTTTTCTTTGCTGTAATCATACAAAGTATGAATTTGCTCCTGAGTCAGACTTTGTTCAAAAATGACTTCGTTTGTTTTCAAATCAGTTATCACAGCTCCGTTAAACGAAATCATATAGGAATCCATCAATCCCAAATCCTTAGCATATTCAATCATCGCCGGCGTTGGACGTCCGGAAGCCAAAATTACCTGTACACCTTTTTCTTTGGCTTTTTCTAACATCGTTCTGTTCTCAACTGAGATTTCATGGTCATCATTCAACAGGGTATCATCCATGTCAAGAACTAACATTTTGTATTTCATCTTTATTCTTTATAATTAAACACATCTCGACTTCGCTCGATGTGACATTCCAATTACTATTTTATTTTTTAAATTGATTTTGTCTGGCATCAAAAATTTGAAGGATTCTAATCTCAGTTTCCGAATGGATTTTATAAATAATTTTATAATCCCTGACAATCATTCTTCTAAAAGGTTCTCCTAAAAATTCATCCACCTGATATTGCTCTACAAAGTGAATATTTTTACTTTGAGCAACAATATCGCTAATAACATTTTTAGCTCCTTGCGGTGATTTTAATCGGATAAATTCGAAGATTAATTTTAAATCTGCCTTAGCCTGATTGTCCCAAAGTATAGTAATTGGTTTTTGCTTTTTACCAATTTTCTATTTCCTTTTCTAAATCTTCTATTGTGGTATAGTTGCCCGAAGTAATTCGCTCATCGGCTTCTTTAACCATATTAATGTATTCTTCTTTATCTACCGGATATCCGCTAATAGTATGGGCAACGGCTTCTTTATCCAAAACTGTTTTTAGCGCCATTACTTTTTTAAGTTTACTTTCATCATTAATATGAAGCAACCAATCCATTAATTCTATTTTTTTTGCAGCTAAATCCATTGTAGCATTATTAGAATAACAAATATACGAATTTTAAATACTCATCCTAAACTCCTCAATAACAGGATTAGCCTTAGCAAAATCAGTTTCCTGAATAAATAATTCTACTGCCGAACCTGAACTTCCAAAACCCGCCAACCTCGCCGATTGAATATTGTCTTTTATCATTGTATCAACACCTGCCGCTTCTATTTTTTCTTTCAAAGCCAAAGCCAATACTTCACTTCCCGAAAACACTTTCATTAATCCCATGCTACTTTTTTTATATTTTTTATTCTTCTTCCCCCTCCTCTACTTCTTCGTCCAATTCTTCTTTTTCGAAATATTCTTCATCTTCGTATTCAAAATCAAAAACTTCAGGATCTTCCATCATTTTGTAAGCCAAAGTTTCTATTCTTTCCGATAATTGATCCCCAAAAATAATACGTTGCGTTTTGGCAATACTATTCGAAATACGCATAATCTTAGTTTCATGACGCAATTTCAAAATAGGATTCGCATCATCAAGAATAAACATTTTCAAACGGTTCACATTGTACCCTGCAGTAGAAAACATATCGCTTAATTTGGTTGGCGTACCAATTAAAACATCGATTCCGGTAGAAACATAATTTTTATCATAATCCATATCCCCTTTGTCATGAACACCATAAACCTCAAGATTACTGTACTTGCCGTACTTTTCAAAAAGTGCTTCCATTTCCAGAACCTTCGCTTTATCCTCTACAATAATCAAAGCTCTAGGCGATTCTTCAGTTGCTCCAATCAATCGCTGAATCACATTCAGTACAATTGTAGTGGTTTTTCCGTCTCCTTCAGGAGCAATAATAATACAGTCTACACCGCTTTTTATGGTCGAAAAAGTTTCCTTCTGCAATTCATTGGCTTCTGTTAAGCCGTTTTCAACTAATGCCTGCTGTAACTTTTCGTTTATTTTTTTTAGTTTCATCATTTATGATTGAAAGATTAAAAAATTGAAAAATTGAAAAATTACAACCAAGGCAGAATCTTTAAATCTTTAAATTTTTAAATCATTAAATTTATTTTCAATTATTTAGAAGCAAACAGCTTCACATCATTTTCAGATATTTGGCTTCCGCCAAGGATAATCAAACGCTCCACCACATTGCGTAATTCACGGATGTTTCCAGTCCAGTCGTATTCCTGTAATAATTTGATGGCATCATCCGAAAATTTCTTAACGGCATTTCCCTGTTCTGAAGCGATTTTTTCGGCAAAATGTGATACTAACAAAGGAATATCTTCACGTCTGTCATTCAACGAAGGTACTTTAATTAAAATCACTGCCAATCGATGGTATAAATCCTCACGGAAGCGTCCTTCTTCGATTTCTTTTTTCAAATCTTTGTTGGTTGCAGCCACCACACGCACATCGACTTTGATATCTTTATCAGCTCCAACTCTGGTAATGATATTTTCCTGCAAAGCACGTAACACTTTGGCCTGAGCCGAAAGGCTCATGTCGCCAATTTCATCCAGAAAAATTGTTCCTTTATCAGCAGCTTCAAACTTTCCGGCACGATCTTTCACCGCCGAAGTAAATGCACCTTTAACATGACCAAACAATTCACTTTCTATCAATTCTGACGGAATTGCAGCACAGTTTACTTCAATCAAAGGAAAAGCGGCACGTTCGCTTTTTTCATGCAATTGGTGTGCTACTAACTCTTTTCCGGTTCCGTTAGGACCTGTTACCAGTACGCGAGCTTCGGTTTGAGCGACCTTATCAATCATCATTTTGATATGATTAATAGCTTCACTTTCGCCTATCATTTCGTAATTTTTACTGACTTTTTTCTTTAAAATCTTATTCTCAACTACCAATTGCTTTCTGTCTAAAGCATTGCGAACCGTATTCAGTAAACGATTCAAATCGGGTGGTTTTGAAATGTAATCAAAAGCACCTAAACGCATGGCCTGAATAGCCGTTTCCATATCGCCATGACCGGAAATCATAACCATCGGAATTTCAGGCTTTATCTTTTTGACTTCTTCCAATAATTCAACACCATCCATTTTTGGCATCTTAATATCACACAGCACTAAGTCGTAATCGTTATTTTTTATTTTTTCGTAGCCCGAAACTCCGTCTTCCGCTTCTTCTACCTGATACGCATCATTTTCTTCCGAAAGAATTTTAGCAAGCACTCTTCGGATAGCAGCTTCGTCTTCGATAATTAGTATTTTACTCATTTTTTTAGATTCTGAGGTTCTAAGTTACTAAGATTCTGAGTTCTTTTTAAAAAACAGCTAAAAAAACTTAGCAGTTTAGAACCTTAGCAACTTCAAAAAAATTAATATTTTAACCAACGGTATAATTCTTTCCAACTCGGTTTTTTCCCGTACATCAATATTCCTATGCGGTATATTTTAGCAGCAAACCAAACTACTAACAAGAATGTTCCAAACAATAATGCAATTGAAATGGCCAACTGCCACCACGGCACTCCAAAAGGAATGCGCATTAACATTACGATTGGCGAAGTGAGCGGAATCATCGAAAAAGCAACTGCAATTGTACTATTAGGATCATTAACTACGCTGAAAAAACCAACATAAACACTCAACATTAAAGGTATTATTACAGGTAAAAGAAACTGTTGCGAATCGGTTTGATTATCTACAGCGGCACCAATAGCTGCATAAAAAGAACTGTATAAAAAATAACCTCCAATGAAATAAACCACAAAACCAATCAAAATACTGGCAATAGGTAAATTCCATAATTCTTTGATATACAATTGAGCTGTTCCTGCAAATTCTGTTGGCGAATGTTCAACAATTGCAGGTGCTAAATGTGCTGTTGGTCCAACATTTACTCCAAAAAATGCAGAAGCGGCAAACAATAACGACAGTCCTATAATTACCCAAATAATAAATTGTAAAATTCCTGCTAACGAAGTACCAATAATTTTCCCAATCATCAATTGGAAAGGTTTTACAGAAGAAATAATAATCTCTATAATTCGGTTTGTTTTTTCCTCAATCACAGAGCGCATCACCATATTGCCATAAATGATTATAAACATCATGATAAGATAACCAAAAGCACCTCCAATGGCAATTTTAGCTTCGTTCAATCCTTTTAAACCTTGCTCACCCGATGTTTTAGCAATATTAATATTAACGTGAGCCTGCGCTTTTTTAATAGCCAAAGTATCCAAATGGGCATTTTCCAGATTGATTTTGGTTAGTTTTTTAGCAATAATTTCCTGGGCATTTTCTATAAATGACATACTGGGACTCGTATTAGAAATAAACTCAATTTTATTTTCTAAATCAGCCATAGTAGTGGTTTTAGGAATTACCAATATTCCTTCATAACCATTATTAGCAACACTATCCTTTAAAAACTGATTATCAATTTGCGATAAATCCAAATACTTATACTGTTCGTCCTGACTGTTTAAGGCGATGAATTCATTGGCAAACAAACCGGTTTCATCATGAATAGCTACCCGTTTCAAATCGGCCTTCATAGAACTCAAATACCCCACAAATACAGCTACTGCCACAAATAACAGTGGACTTAAAAAGGTCATTACAATAAAGGATTTATTGCGCACCTTGGCAAAAAATTCTCTTTTTATAATTAATGATATTATACTCATTTAAATGTTAGATTTTAGATTGCTGACTTTAGATTTTAGGTTTTTCACTCTAAAATCTGAAATCTAAACTTTTTTAGTTACCGTTTGGATAAAAATATCATGCACACTCGGAATTTTTTCTACAAAATGAGTGACTTGTCCTCGTTGGGTTATTAGATTCAATAATTCGTTAGGAAGCGAGTTACCAATTTGTATTTCAAGTTTCAATTCTTTATTTAAAGATTTAAAATTAGCCGGACTTACGGTAAATTTTTGAGTAATATCATACATCAGACCTTCTACATTCTCCGTCAAAATACCCACCTCATAACTATTGGTTTTGTGCTGTCTTTTAACATCGTCTAATTTCCCTTCGATTAGTTTATTCGATTTATGAATCAAAGCAATGTGATCGCATAATTCTTCTACGCTTTCCATTCGGTGAGTCGAAAATATTATCGTAGCTCCTTCTTCTTTCAACGCCAGAATTTCGTCTTTAATCACATTAGCATTTACGGGGTCAAAACCAGAAAAAGGTTCGTCAAAAATCAACAATTTTGGTTTATGCAACACACAAACCACAAACTGAATTTTCTGTGCCATCCCTTTAGAAAGCTCCTGAATTTTCTTGTTCCACCAACCCTGAATTCCCAATCGGTCAAACCAATATTCCAGTTGTTTTTTGGCTTCAGCCTTAGACAATCCTTTCATTTGTGCCAAATACAAACATTGTTCGCCCACTTTCATACTTTGGTACAAACCTCTCTCCTCTGGAAGATAACCTATATATTGCACGTGTTTAGGTTGCAATTTTTCGCCGTCCAGAATAACCTGACCGCTATCAGGCAGCGTAATTTGATTGATGATTCGAATAAGGGAAGTTTTTCCGGCACCATTAGGACCTAAAAGCCCATAAATACTGCCTTTAGGAACAGACAAAGATACTTCGTTAAGCGCTACGTAATCTCCATATTGCTTCACTACTTTATTGACTTCTAATAAGGTATTCATGCTGATTTTTTGAATTTACTTCTTCAATTAGGTCTTTTCGACCTTGCGGCTGTAAAAGTAAATAATTACTACCTAAATCGATTATAATTGTTTCATAAAAAAACCCATTCGCCGCGGCAAATGGGTTTTTAATATGATTTTAGTTTATTTAAAAAGCTTAAGAAAACATATCTTTTACTTTCTCAAAAAACGACTTGTCTGATTTTTCAGGATTTGGTGAAAAATTATCATCTTCTAAGTTTTTCTCGAAGAATTGTTTTTGCTCTTTGTTCAATGTTTTAGGAGTCCAAACATTAACATGAACTAACAAATCTCCGCTTCCGTATCCATTGATACTTGGAATACCTTTTCCTTTTAATCGAAGAATTTTTCCTGATTGGATTCCTTCTTCTAATTTGATTCTCACTTTACCGTTGATTGCTTCAATATCTTTAGAAACTCCAAGAACAGCTTCCGGGAAACTTACATACAAATCGTAGTGTAAATTCTCTCCTTCACGCTTTAGGAATTCGTGCTCTAACTCTTCGATAGCCACAATTAAATCTCCTGGAATGCTGTTTCCCGGCGCATCGTTTCCTTTGTTAGAAACTTTCAATTGCATACCGTCAACCACACCGGCTGGAATTTTAATAGAAACGGTTTCGTCTTCTACAATCATTCCCTGAGCATCAGCGTTAGATGGTTTTTTATCTAAAATTTGACCGGAACCTCCACAGGCAGGACAAGTTGTCGCTGACTGCATTCTGCCTAAAATAGTATTCGTTACTCGCATTACCTGTCCCTGACCGTTACAAGTAGAACAAGTTTTGTAAGTAACTCCGGGAGCCTGAACTTTACGTTTTACTTTTACTTTTTTCTCAACACCATTAGCAATTTCTTCCAAAGTCAATTTTACTTTGATACGCAAATTGCTTCCTTTAGCACGACGAACCCCGCCTCGGCTACCGCCTCCGCCAAATCCACCGAAACCGCCACCAAAGATATCACCAAACTGACTGAAGATATCATCCATGTTCATGTGATGACCTCCGCCAAATCCTCCTGAACCATCAAAAGCTTGGTGTCCAAATTGATCGTACTTTGCTTTTTTGTCAGGATCTCCTAAAACTTCATAAGCTTCTGCCGCTTCTTTGAACTTTTCTTCTGCCGTTTTGTCTCCGGGATTTTTGTCAGGGTGAAACTCGATAGCTTTCTTTCTGTAGGCTTTCTTTATCGCCGCTGCATCTGCATTTTTAGAAACACCTAGTATGTCGTAAAAATCTTTTTTCATTTTTATTTATTTTTTTGAAATGTAGCTTAGACTCATTTCTGCCAAATTTATTGCCCGATAACTACTTTTGGGTAACGAATAATTTTTTCTCCCAGTTTGTATCCTTTCTCAAGAACATCAACTATTTTTCCTTTCAACTTAGGTGATGGAGCCGGAATTTGTGTAATTGCTTCTGCAAAATCAGCGTCAAAAGCATCTCCTACTTTTACATCAACCAACTCTAATCCCTTAGAAGATAAGGTACTTTTTAGTTTTTCATGAATCAACTCAACTCCTTTTGTTAAAGTTTCATCACCTGACTTCGCAATCTCAACTAAAGCTCTGTCAAAATCATCTAAAACCGGTAACATTGCCAATAAAACTTCCTGATTGGCAGTTTTAAACAATTCAACACGTTCTTTTGAAGTTCTTCTTTTATAGTTTTCAAATTCAGCAAATAATCGTAAATGTTTGTCTTTTTCATCTGCTAAGTCTTTCGTCAATTGCTCCTCAACACTTAACTCCTCAGTAGCTGCCTGTTCCTGGCTAGATGTATTTTCTACTGTTGCCTCATCCATTTCTTTATCGATCTCTGTATTCTCAGTACTCATATTTCCCTTATTTTTAAATATATTTTTAAACTTCTTCATTTTTACACTTTCCTTTGGATAGCAAAAGTACTGCCAAACCCGGTTCAGTGCCAAATTGTCACCCTTTTTCCTAATCAGCATTTTTAGGGCTATTTTTTTCTCGAATTATTTTTTTTCAGCCTTAAATTAAAATTTTAATAATTTTTTAAGACATATTTCAAATAGATTCGATATGTTTGTGACTAGGTTCTAGTCAATCACTGTTTATTTATTATTTTCAATCCAAAAAAACAGCTGATTCCAAAACAATTATTAATTCACGATTACTTATATCTAAAAAAGCTTTGCCTAAAGAGACAAAGCTTTTTTATTTTTTTATAATCCTGAATTAAATTAGAGCTTCTCTCAAAGCTTCAAAATCCACACTTATTTGTTCCCCCGAAACCAGGTTTTTTAAAGAAAAAGTATTCGAGCTCATCTCTTCGCCTCCCACAATTACCGCAAAAGGAATATTTCTTTTATCGGCATACTGAAATTGCTTCCCAACCTTAGCTTTGTCAGGATACAATTCGACTTTTATACCGGAAGCTCTCAAATTTTTAATGGCTTGCAAAGCATAAAAAGCTTCTGCATCTCCATAATTTATAAACAAAGCTTTAGAACTTTCCGTAACAGTTTCCGGAAACAAACCTAATTCTTCAATAACTAAATAAATACGATCCAATCCAAAAGAGATTCCAACACCACTCATGTTCTTCAAACCAAAAATCCCCGTCAAGTCATCGTATCTTCCGCCTCCGCCAATAGAACCCATAGCAACTCCTTTTGGTGCTGCCACTTCAAAAATAGCTCCTGTATAATAATTTAATCCACGTGCCAGCGTTACATCCAAATCTAAAATTGCAGTTGTCAATCCTAAATTAGCCACGTTATCACAAATAAAACGCAATTCTTCCACTCCTTTCATTCCTTCTTCCGAAGTAGCTAAAAGCTGTGATAATTTTTCAATTTTTTCAGAAATGCTTCCTGTGAAATTAAACAAAGGCTGTACTTTTACGATGGCTTCTTCCGAAATTCCTTTTTCAATCATTTCCTTTTTTACACCATCCTCTCCTATTTTATCTAACTTATCCAAAGCTACCGTAAAATCAATCAATTTATCTGAAGCTCCAATAACTTCTGCGATTCCTGATAAAATTTTTCGGTTGTTGATTTTTACTGTTACTCCGTTTAAACCCAAAGAACTAAAAACAGTATCGTATAATTGCACCAATTCTACTTCCTGCCACAACGATTTAGACCCCACCACATCGGCATCACATTGAAAAAATTCTCTAAAACGTCCTTTTTGTGGTCTGTCGGCACGCCAAACCGGTTGGATTTGATATCTCTTAAACGGAAATTCAATTTCATTTTGGTGTTGCACCACATATCTTGCAAAAGGCACTGTCAAATCGTAACGCAAGGCTTTCTCTGAAATTTTTGGCGTTATAGCTTTTTCCTGTTTATATTCTAAAAACTCTAAAGGAACATCTTTCAAATATTCACCTGAATTCAATATTTTAAAAATCAACCGATCGCCCTCTTCTCCATATTTACCCATCAGGGTTTCTGAATTTTCAAACGAAGGCGTTTCTATCGGTTGGAAACCAAATTTCTCAAAATTACTTTTTATAGTTTGGATAATATATTGACGTTTAGCCACCTCAGCAGGTGAAAAATCTCTTGTTCCTTTAGGAATACTTGGTTTTGATGCCATTTTCTTTAATTGCAGATTTTAGTTTGCAGATTTTAGATTTCATAAATCTAAAATCCATTTGAATTCAGAAAATCTAAAATCTATCTCGAAGCTTCGGGACTTAAATCTTAAATTTCGATGCAAATATCTTATTTTTAAAATAAAAATCAGCCACGAAAATAAAGTTGTAACAAAAATTGTATTTTCGTAACAAACTCCTTACGATGCGCAGTCTATTAAAAGAAAATATAAAAATAGCTTTTGGTTCGATTAAAACCCAAATACTACGAACCACATTAACTATCTTAATTATCGCCATTGGCATCACAGCATTAGTGAGTATTTTAACAGTACTTTCAGCTTTAGAAAAAACCATATCTTCGGATTTTGCTTCAATGGGAGCCAACACTTTCAACATCAATCGTTACGAAAATACAATTAAAAGACATGGCGGAGAGCAACGCACTGTTATCAATCCGGTCATTTCCTATCCTGAAGCTGTTGCATTCAAAAACAAATACAATTTCCCACTAACACAAACCTCGCTGTCATTCAAAGCCACTTCTACTGCCGAAGTAAAATTTGATACCGAAAAAACTGATCCTGAAATTTCAATTCTCGGCGTAGACGAATATTTTATTCCTAACTCAGGACTGGAAACCAGCACAGGACGCAATTTCAATAATTTTGACATCAGCAACAATAATTATGTTTGTGTAGTAGGTTCTGATTTTTTAAAAGGACTCTTAAAAGATGTTAATCCTATTAATAAAATCATTTCTATCCGTGGCGCCCGATTTAAAGTCATTGGCGTTTTAAAAGAAAAAGGCTCTACTTTTGGCAACAGTCAGGATTTAAGAGTTTTAATTCCTATTCAGGTGGCACGTTCTTTATTTACCTCACCTAATATCAATTACAATATAAGTGTGATGGTGAACAATAAAGATTTTTTAAACAACGCCATCGACAATGCCATAAGTGCTATGCGAAGCATTCGTAAATTAAACCCTATCAAAGAAAACAACTTTGCAGTGGTAAGAAGTGACGATTTAATCAACCGTATCCTAAGTATTACGCAATATCTGGGATGGGCATCCTGGGTTATTGGGATTATCACCATTCTGGGTTCTTCAATTGCATTGATGAATATTATGATTGTTTCGGTTACGGAACGCACTCGCGAAATCGGTGTTCGAAAAGCATTAGGCGCCAAACGTTCTACAGTTGCCGTTCAGTTTTTTATTGAAACCTTACTTATTGGACAAATAGGTGGCTTAGTCGGAATTATTTTCGGAATATTAATTGGCTACGGAATCGCCACTGCCCTAACTTTTGCATTTGTCATTCCCTGGCAGGCTATTATGGCTGCATTCTTAACCAGTTTTGTTGTTGCGATTGTTTCAGGTTCCTATCCCGCTATCAAAGCCGCGATGTTAGATCCTATTGAGGCGTTACGTTATGAATAGAGTATTCAGTGAGCAGTTTTTAGTGGTCAGTTAATTCAAATACTAATAATTCCCCTTAAGACTGATCACTAAAAGCTGTTCACTGAACACTACTTCTGGTCATCCTTTCATTCCCGTAAATATCTTTTCGTAATTCGATAGTTGCGAAATTCAGATTTTCAAGCAATTCAACCATCTCTTTTCCTAAATATTGATTGATTTCGAAGTACAATTGCCCGTTTGGACTTAGATTCTTTCGAGCTAATTCAGCTATTTTTCGGTAAAAAATCAAGGCGTTATCGTCTTCGACAAAAAGTGCCAGATGCGGTTCGTGATCCAAAACATTTTTCTTGATTTCCTGTTTCTCTAAATTTCGAACATAAGGCGGATTAGAAACAATAATATCAAATTCCTGTTCCAAATCAACAGTTTCCAGAATATTTTTATGAATAAAAGTAACTTTCACTTCATTTATTTCCGCATTCTTTTGGGCTGTTGCCAAAGCTTTTTCCGAAACATCAATTGCAAAAACCTGAGCATTCGGAAGATTCTTTGCCAATGAAATAGCGATACAACCACTTCCCGTACCAATGTCTAAAATTTTTAAATCTTTAAATTTTTCAATCTTTAAATTTTCCTGAATAATCCAATCCACAAGTTCTTCAGTTTCCGGCCTTGGAATCAATACATTTTCGTTGACTTCAAATTCCAATCCGTAAAAATGGGTTTTTCCCAGTAAATACTGAACCGGAATTTCCAATTTTAATTGTTCTAAAATCGAATTCCATACTTGCAAATCAGCTTCTGAAAAAACCAAATCGGGTTGTAAGGCCAGATCAATTCTTCTTAATTGTTTTTTCTCTTCCAAAATCAGATAAAAAAAACTTTCGGCTTCACCTTCATCATAAATTGATGAAAGTTCCCGGATAAATTGAGCTCTGTATGTTTTGATTTGCATATTAAGTAAGTTCAAAATAAGAAAAACGCATATTAATAACCATTCTGTCAGATTAAAAACTTCAACTTTTCCTTTTCACCATTAAGTCTTTAAGCAGCATTAAAGCTTAACATTCTTAATTTCTTAATGGTTTTTAATTATTATTTTTTAATGTTAAGCTATAAAAAGACAAAAATAGAAATAGTTTATTGTTATTTTTAGCCTTTTCAAAACTAAATCATAAACCCAAAAATTTTATTTTTGCCTCGTGAAAACTGATAAAAAATACCTGGCACGCTGCATTCAACTGGCTCAAAACGGTTTAGGAACTACTTACCCTAATCCGATGGTAGGCAGCGTTATTGTTTATGAAGATCAAATTATTGGTGAAGGCTGGCATAAAAAAGCCGGAGGCCCACATGCCGAAGTAAATGCGGTAAATTCAGTAAAAGACAAATCTTTATTACAAAAAGCGACTATTTATGTAAGCTTAGAGCCGTGCAGCCATTTTGGAAAAACACCACCTTGCTGTGATTTGATTATCCAAAATAAAATTCCAAATGTAGTCATTGGAACCGTAGACCCTAATGAACAAGTGGCCGGCAGAGGTATCAAGAAACTCATCGAAGCGGGAATAAATGTCAGGGTTGGTGTTTTAGAAAACGAATGCAACGAACTCAACAAACGTTTTTTTACTTTTCATCAACAAAAACGACCTTATATTATTTTAAAATGGGCAGAAAGTCAGGATGGTTTTATTGCTCCAAGCGAAAGAAACGAACAAAAACCGGTTTGGATTAGCAATCCTTATTCCAGACAATTAGTTCATAAATGGAGAAGTGAAGAACAAGCAATCCTTGTGGGGACACAAACTGCAATTGATGACAATCCTAAATTAGATGTGCGCGACTGGACCGGAAATTCTCCTGTAAGAATCGTTTTAGACCGAAACAATCGCATACCAAAAACACACCACTTATTAGATAAACACTTAAAAACAATTGTTTTTTGCCAATCAAATAAGAATACAAACGAAGAAAATCTTACCTTTGAAGTAATTGATTTCGAACAAAATATAGCTCCACAAATTGTAAGCACTCTATTTCAACATCAAATTCAATCGGTAATTATTGAAGGAGGACGTCAAACATTACAAACTTTTATAGATGCTAATCTTTGGGACGAAGCACGAATTTTTAAAGGTCAAAATATCTTTAAAAATGGAACAAAAGCAGCTGTTATAAAACCAAAAACAACCCAAAAACAGTTTATCCTCGATGATGAACTCATAATTTTTAAGAACCATGATTAATACCATCATTTTTGATTTTGGAGATATCTTCATCAATCTGGATAAAAAAGCAACAATAGACGGGCTTAAAAATTTAGGTCTTAAAGAATGGAATGCCGATTTAGATCAATTGAATATTCAATTTGAAAAAGGAAATATTTCTAAAGATGAATTCTTAGCAGGATTTCAAAAACAAATGCCTAACACCAGTATCGAAGATATTCTTGAAGCCTGGAATGCCATCTTGTTAGATTTTCCTTTGCACCGATTAGAATTTCTGCAAATGTTATCCAAAAAATACCGTTTGTTTCTGTTGAGCAACACCGATTCTATTCATATTGACACTTTCGAACAAAGGGTTGGTCCTTCTTTTTATAGTGATTTCTACCAATGTTTTGAAAAAGTTTATTTTTCATTCGAAATGGGCATGCGCAAACCGGATGCCGAAATTTACCTTTCACTTTTAAATAAACACGAATTACAAGCCAAACGCACTTTATTTGTTGACGACAAAAAAGAAAATACCGATGCCGCAGCAGCTCTGGGAATTCACGTATGGAATCTGCAAGTAGGAAAAGAAGACGTGATAGATTTATTCGAAAAAAAAATAGTTTAAATAACAATACCAATAGTCAATGGCAATAGCAATTAAAATAACAAACCAATTTTAAAATTGCCATTGATTTTTGTCATTGAACAATGAAAGACACCTATAATACTATTGCTTTTCCGTCAGAAGAAATTCTTTTTAAAGAAAAAGGAAGTAAATTCTTTGGTTATGCATATCCTATAACTTCTGAAGAGGAAGTCAAACCTATAATTGAAGTTTTAAAAAAACAACATCCTACCGCCTGCCATTATTGTTACGCTTACCAATTGGGTTCTGAAAAAATCAACTACAGAGCCAATGATGATGGCGAACCCAGCAATAGTGCAGGAATGCCCATTTATGGTCAAATCCAGTCTTTTTCAGTAACAAATACACTCGTTGTTATTGTTCGCATTTTTGGCGGAACCAAATTAGGTGTTGGCGGATTAATCACCGCTTACAAAACAGCTGCTCAACTCACACTTGAAAATTGTTCCATTATAGAAAAAACCATCGATGTCCATTATTTAATTTCTTTTGATTATAAAAACATGAACAAGGTCATGCGAATCATCAAAGAAAAAAACTTAGAAATTGTTCATCAAAAAATGGAAATGAGCTGTGAAATCGAAATTAAATGCCGAAAAAAAAATGCCGAACAAATATTCGACATTTTCAATTCGCTGTTTGAAATTGAGATGAAACTAAAAGAATAATTTTCCCGCAGAGGAAAAAAACCAAAAAACCGCTCTTAAAATTTTAGAAAATTATTAAAATCGGCATCAAAATTCCATCTGAAATTAGATAAAAAAGCAATATCAAATCCACCGATTTTTAAATTCGTAAAAGCTGCGTTTTCACATATTCCGGAGCAGCCATTGGACGACCCGTTTTCATGTCCACAAAGACCAAAGTTGAGTGCCCAATTGTTAATAACTCATCCTGCTCATTATAGATTTCATAATCGAATTCAATCTTAACAGATTTTTGGCTTTTGAAAATCGTTTTTACTCTTAAAATATCGTCGTATCGAGCTGGCTTTTTATAATTCATTGTCAAAGAAACAACTGGAAGCATTACTCCGTTTTCTTCCATCCATTTATAAGAAATACCAATGTTTCTAAGCCATTCCACACGTCCCATCTCAAAATACTGAGCATAATTACCATGATAAACTACACCCATTTGATCTGTTTCTGCATATCTTACTCTAACATTAAACTCGTGTTCTTTCATATTTAATTTTTATTATTTTTTATATTTTTTTGAAATACTTTTCCTCTTACTTACAACAATATTTCTTCAAAATCAACCCCGTTTTATTTTTTTTTAAAGAAAATTGTTCACATATTTGTTACCCCGAGAAATAACTACTTTTTTAGTGTTATTTACTTCAAACAACAGAATAAAAAATATAATAATTTAACAGAATTTATGAACAAAACTGCTCAATCAGTATGGGATAACTGTTTGTCTTTTATAAAAGACAATATTCAAGACCAAGCATACAAAACTTGGTTTGAACCAATAAAGTCAGTTGAACTTACCGATAACGCATTATATATTCAGGTTCCTAGTAAATTCTTCTACGAATGGTTAGAAGAACACTATGTTAAATTATTGAAGGTTGCCCTTACTAAAGAACTTGGAAAAAACGCAAAGTTACTTTATAAAATTAAAATGGAGAATACTTATGGCAACAAACAACCTTTTACGGAACAATTGCCAAGTACTAACAGACCTCCTGTAAAACCACAAAATGTAGATGCTCCTTTAAAAAATTTGGATCCGGAATTAAAAAACCCTTTTGTAATTCCTGGAATCAGAAACTTAAAGATTGAATCGCAACTGAATGCTAATTACAGTTTTGACAACTTCCTTGAAGGAGACTCAAACCGATTAGCCCGTTCAGCTGGTATGGCTGTAGCCAATAAGCCGGGTGGTACTTCATTTAATCCATTGCTTATTTTTGGTGGTGTTGGATTAGGAAAAACACACCTTGCCCACGCTATTGGAGTTGAAATTAAAGATAAATATCCTGAAAAAACTGTTTTATATATTTCTGCTGAAATTTTCACGCAACAATATATCGACTCAGTAAAGAAAAATAACCGAAATGATTTTATTCATTTCTACCAATTAATCGATGTATTAATCATTGATGACGTACAATTTCTTTCAGGAAAATCAGGAACGCAAGACGTGTTTTTCCATATCTTTAACTATTTGCATCAAAATGGCAAACAAGTTATCCTGACTTCCGATAAAGCACCTGTTGACATGCAGGATATTGAGCAACGCTTACTATCCCGTTTCAAATGGGGATTATCGGCTGAATTACACCAACCGGATTACGAGACCAGAATTTCGATTCTAAAAAACATCTTGTACCGCGATGGTGTGGAAATGCCGGAAGAAATTATCGAATACGTAGCCCGTAACATCAAATCAAATGTTCGCGAACTGGAAGGTGCCATCATCTCTTTAATTGCACAATCTTCTTTCAACAAAAAAGAAGTCACTATTGAACTGGCTAAGAGCGTTGTTGAGAAATTTGTTAAAAATGTAAAACGCGAAATTTCTATCGATTATATTCAAAAAATCGTTTCTGATTATTTCCAATTGGACGTAGAAACTTTACAATCCAAAACAAGGAAAAGGCACGTTGTTCAGGCGAGGCAATTAGCCATGTTTTTTGCTAAAAAATTCACTAAATCATCTTTGGCCAATATTGGTTCACAAATAGGTGATCGTGACCATGCAACTGTTTTACACGCCTGTAAAACTGTCGACAACTTAGTGGCTACCGACAAGCAATTCAAAAAATTTGTCGAAGACATCCACAAAAAATTAACGCTATAAAAGCCTTATGTCTGTAAAGATTTTAATGGTATGTTTGGGCAATATCTGTCGGTCGCCTTTAGCCGAGGGGATTTTGGCTTCCAAACTACCAAAAGACAAATTCTTCGTTGACTCTGCTGGTACAGGCGCATGGCATTCCGGAAAGCAACCTGATTCCCGCTCCATTGCCATTGCAAAAAACCACGATTTAGACATCTCGTACCAAAGAGCCCGACAATTTAAAGTAGAAGATTTTGATACTTTCGATTATATCTATGTAATGGACAAATCGAACTTCAGAGACCTAATTCGTCTGGCTAAAAAAGATGAGCACAAAGAAAAAATTGAAATCATCCTTAACGAATTGTATCCGAATGAAAATGTAGATGTTCCGGATCCTTATTACGGCATAGCCAATGGTTTTGAAATGGTATTCCAAATGCTTGACGAGGCCTGCGAAATTATCGCCACAAAACTAAAAACCAATCACAGCTAATTTAGCTCGTATTCAAAAAAATCACAATAATGAAATCAAATGCTCTTTTAGGAAAACTCTATTTAATCCCCACAACAATGGGAGATTGTGACCCGATGGATGTTTTACCACAAACTATAAAAAGAGCTATTGATCTTATCGATTATTATATTGTCGAAAACGAAAAAACAGCCCGTAAATCAATAAAAGCAGTTCATCCTGAAAAAAAACAATCCGATTTAGTCCTTTTTGCGTTAAACAAACATACTGAAACCAAAGAGCATAAAGATTTTATCAAACCTCTTTTAGAAGGAAAAAACATGGGCTTGATGAGCGAAGCCGGCTGCCCTGGTGTTGCCGATCCCGGTGCTGTAATTGTAAAATTAGCTCATGAAAAAGGAATTCAGGTAATTCCGCTTGTTGGCCCTTCTTCTATTTTATTAGCGATGATGGCATCCGGAATGAACGGACAAAGTTTTACTTTTCACGGTTATTTACCGATTGAAAAAGACGAAAAAAAAGCCGCTCTAAAAAGTTTAGAACGTATTTCATTTGAAAAAAATCAATCGCAGATTTTTATTGAAACTCCGTATCGTAACAATAAATTAGTCGAAGATTTAACCAGCATTTTGAATCCTGAAACTTATTTATGTATTGCAACTGATATTACTTTACCAACAGAGTATATTAAAACAAAGAAAATTTCGGCTTGGAAAAAAGAAACGGTAGATTTACACAAACGCCCTACTATTTTTATTATTCATAAAATGTAGTGTTGGCTTTTTTTACCATATAAGTCATATAAGTTTTAAAAAGCCTATTCAAAGTAACTCTATTTCAACAAGAACACATAAGCAAATAAAAAACGAATATTTATCTCATTATTTTCCCTTATATGCTCTTATCCTACCCCTTTTAAGATATTAAGTTAAACTTTAATTCAAAACTTATATGATTTATATGGTTATAAATTAACAGTTTTAAGATATTAATTCAAACTTTAATTCAAAACTTATATACCTCATAATGTTTAAAAATCGATATTATTTCATTCCCTATTTTCAATAACTCGCACCGTTTCCTTACTTTTAGACTTTCAAAAATAAACGATGTCTAAACTTCCCAATATCACCACCAGCATTTTTACAGTCATGTCGAAAATGGCTGCAGAACACAATGCAATTAATTTATCACAAGGATTTCCTAATTTTCCTGTGGATGAAAAACTAACAGAAATTGTCGCCCGATTAGCAAAAGAAGACATACATCAATATACTCCGATGGCAGGTTATCCGCCATTAATGACCAAAATTGCTAATCTGGTAAACCGTTCTTACCAAAGAAATATTGAACCTGAAACTGAACTATTGGTTACTACCGGAGCCACTCAGGGAATTTTCACAACCATTCAGGCATTGGTAGAAAATCAGGACGAAGTTATTGTTCTGGATCCGAGTTACGATTGTTACGAAGCGCCAATATTGCTGTGTAACGCAAAAGCTATTCGTGTTGCTTTAAACGACGATTACACCGCAAATTGGGAAAACATCGAAGCAGCCTGTACTTCGAAAACCAAAATGATTATCATCAACAATCCGCATAATCCTACGGGGAAAATCCTGAACGAATCAGACATCGAAGCTCTGGAGAATTTACTCGAAAAATTTCCTGAAATCATTCTGCTATCTGACGAAGTGTACGAATACATCACTTTTGAAGAAAAACACATTTCCGTTCACACCAGACCGCAGCTCCGCAATCGCGCCGTAGTAATTTCTTCTTTTGGAAAAACCTTTCATATCACGGGTTGGAAAATTGGTTATGTTGTAGCTCCCGAACAGCTTATGAAAGAAATTAAAAAAGTCCATCAATTTTTGGTTTTCAGCGTCAACAGCCTTGCCCAGGCTGCCATAAGCGAGTATTTGGATAGCGTTTCGATTGATGAAATCAGTATTTTTTTCCAACAAAAAAGAGATTATTTCAGAGAATTACTCAGCAAAAGTCGTTTTGAATTAATACCCTGCGAAGGAACCTATTTTCAGGTAGTATCATACAAAGCAATTTCAGATGAAAATGATGTAGATTTTTGCAAACGCCTAATTACCGAACACGGTGTAGCTGCCATTCCGATTTCAAATTTCTACGAAAATGGTAAAGATTTGCATCTGATTCGTTTTTGTTTTGCCAAAGACAATGCCACTTTAGAAGAAGCTGCGAGAAGACTTTGTAACGTATAATCAAATTTCACTTTCTTTTTTGCTTGATCAAAAAAGAAAAACCTATTTCGTATATTTACCCTAAAACCTCTACAAAATGAACTTTAGCCAAAAAATGTTGCGGGACGACGCCCTAAAAGGAAAAGTAATAGTCGTTACCGGAGGCGGTAGCGGATTAGGAAAAGCGATGACCCAATATTTCATGGAACTGGGCGCTAAAGTAGCCATCACTTCCCGCGATTTAGACAAACTTAAAAATACCGCTGTTGAACTGGAAAGTCTTACTGGCGGAAGCTGTTTGCCTTTGCAATGTGATGTGCGCCATTATGAGGAAGTCGAAAAAATGCTGGAGGAAGTCTTAAAAGCTTTTGGTAAGGTCGATGTATTATTGAACAATGCGGCTGGAAACTTCATCTCTCCTACCGAAAGATTATCAGCCAATGCCTTTGATACAGTGATTGATATTGTTTTAAAAGGGACCAAAAACTGCACGCTGGCTTTTGGTAAACACTGGATTGACACTAAACAAACTTCGGCTACCGTTTTAAATATTGTGACTACTTATGCCTGGACGGGTTCGGCTTATGTGGTACCAAGTGCAACTGCTAAAGCAGGTGTTCTCGCCATGACCAGAAGTCTTGCTGTAGAATGGGCTAAATACGGAATCCGTACCAATGCCATTGCTCCGGGGCCATTCCCTACCAAAGGCGCCTGGGATAGATTATTGCCGGGAGATTTGGCTCAAAAATTTGATATGTCTAAAAAAGTACCGCTTAAGCGTGTGGGCGATCATCAGGAACTGGCCAATTTAGCTGCTTATTTAGTCTCTGATTTTTCAGCTTACATCAACGGCGAAGTAATTGTCATTGATGGTGGCGAATGGCTCAAAGGTGCCGGACAATTCAACATTCTGGAAGCCATTCCCGAGGAACTTTGGGATCAACTGGAAATGATGATTAAGTCTAAAAAGAATAAATAATTTTTTAATCAGTTATGTATAAATCTCAAAAATTAATATCAAAAAATTTAGGTGAAGAAATTAAAAAATTAGAATCTAAAGAATCTCAACTTTTAGACATTGCTAAAAAACTTAATTCTGGAAATTTTTATCCCTTGGACTTTTTATCTAATGCAATAATTAACAGATCACTAAAGTTAATTTTTGGATTTACAACATTATTAAAAGATGAAAATTTTATTGCAGCTTCTCATCTAGTTAGATGTCATTTGGATAATGTAATCCGATTCTCTGCTTCATGGATTGTAGATGACCCACACGATTTTGCTACAAAAGTTATTGATGGCATCCAAATAGACACATTAAAAGATAAAAATGGTAAACTAATGAAAGATTGGTATCTCAGAAATCTTTTAAATGAAGAATACCCTTGGATTACTAATGTATATAAACAATCATCTGGATACGTCCATTTTAGTAATAAACATATTTTTAACTCGATTAAATCTGTCGATTCAAACAAAAGAACAATGCAATTTTCCTTTTCAAAAAAAGATAACGAAATTGATGAAAATTTAAAAATAGAAGCTATTCAATGTATTGACCACATAACAGAAATTTTAATAATTTTTTTGAATGGGTGGTATTATACAAAAGAAAATCCCGATAAAATTAAATAAAAAAACAACTATCGCTGAAAACCTTTTATTTTAAAAAACACAAATTGGCTAAAGCCCCCTGTTAAAAACCCGGCAACATTTCACCCCAAAACCAAAACCTACTCCCAATTAAATTCCTATTTTTGTTATACTAATAAAACAAAACCATTTTATGCTCATTATTGGAATTGCAGGCGGAACAGGAAGTGGAAAAACAACGGTGGTTCACCAAATCATGAATGAATTACCGGAAGCCGAAGTAGCTGTTATTTCTCAGGATTCCTATTATAAAAAAACCACAAACCTAAGTTATGACGAGCGTGCTTTAATCAATTTTGATCATCCAAGAGCCATTGATTTTGAATTATTGGTAGAGCATCTTAAAGAACTAAAAGCAGGAAAAATAATCCATCAGCCCGTTTATTCCTTTGTAACCCACAACCGCACAGAGGACACTGTTAGCACCCATCCCAGAAAAGTAATGATTGTAGAGGGTATCTTAATTTTGGCTCATCCTGAATTAAGAGATTTATTTGATATTAAAATCTATGTACACGCTGACGCTGACGAAAGACTCATTCGCAGATTAAAAAGAGATATTGCCGAACGCGGTCGTGATATGGACGAAGTTTTAAACCGCTATCAAAAAACTCTAAAAACCATGCATGAACAATTTATTGAGCCTACAAAAACATTTGCTGATATTATTATCCCGAACAACAAATACAACACCGTAGCTATAGATATGCTTCGCACGGTAATAAATCAAAAAATTCTATAATTTTATTGTAAATTTATATACGTTTGATGTTATTATTTTAAGTATAATTTTCCAAAACCCATCATATTTATTTTATCCGGCTGTCCCTAAATTTCGGGAGTCGAAATCTAAATAAAAAAGAAGTAAAACTATTTATCCGATACAAAAAACAACTAATGAAAAACCCCTATAAAGACAAAGCCTGGTTTCAATTTTTAAGCAACAAATACATTTGGTCCTTATTATTTTTCATTGTTTGGATGCTATTTCTGGACAATTATTCTTATTTTGACCATCGTGTTTTAGACAATCAGATTGAAGAATTAGAAGACAATAAAAACTATTATCAGGGAGAAATTAAAAAAGACGAAGCCCAGATTAAACAGCTCAAAAATCCTGAACAAATAGAAAAATATGCCCGCGAAAAATACTTTATGAAAAAAGACAGCGAGGATATTTACATCATTGAATTTGAAGGCGACACGATTGAAAAAAAGTAATAAATCCTGAATTATTAAAATCAAACTAAAATGGCTACTCCTCTATTCGAAGAATTTGATGCTGTTTCATCCAAACAATGGAAACAAAAGATCCAATTCGAATTGGATGGAGCCGATTACACCGAAAATTTAGTATGGAATTCGCCCGAAGACATTAAAGTCCGACCTTTTTATCATAACGACGATTTTAGTCAAACCGCTGTTGCACCAAATCGTACTACCAATTTTACAATCTGCCAAAACATCTTTGTTTTTGATATCGAAAAATCAATAGAAAGAGCTCTGGATTCGCTACAAAGAGGAGCTGAAAGCATACGATTTACCATCAACAACGAATCGGTCAACATCGAAAAACTCCTTGAAAAACTGCCTTTAGAAAACACTCCCATTTATTTTGATCTAAAATTTTTATCGGTTGATTATATTTCAAAAATCGATACTATTGTTACTCAGAAAAAAGCGAAGGTATTTTATAATCTGGATCCTATTGGGCAATTAGCCAAAGAAGGAAATTGGTTTTCAACTAAAGAAAAAGACAATTTTGAAACGCTGCGTTTACTTTCTAAAACAACCAGAGAAAACTCACTAATTAGTATCAATGCTGCATTATATCAAAATGCAGGAGCAAATATGGTACAGCAAATTGCTTACAGTCTGGCTCATGCCAATGAATATTTAAACCGAATCCCGACCATACATCAGGCGATTGTTTTTGAAGTTAGCGTGGGAAGCAATTACTTTTTTGAAATTGCAAAACTGCGTGCGCTGCGATTACTATTCCAATTGATTGCCAAAGAATATTATCATGACAGCGATTGTCATCTTTTACTAACGCCTACAAAACGCAACAAAACTTTGTATGATTACAATATCAATATGTTGCGTACCTCGACCGAATGTATGTCCGGAATTCTGGGTGGTGCCGATGCGATTGCCAATTTGCCTTATGATGCCATTTACCATAAAAACAATGAATTTGGAGACAGAATCGCCCGAAATCAATTGCTGATTCTGAAAAACGAAAGCTATTTCGACAAAGTAAACAATCCGGCTGACGGCAGTTATTACATTGAAACACTAACGCAGCAATTAGCCGAAAAAGCACTTCATTTATTCAAAGAAATCGAAGCCAATGGCGGATTTCTGAAACAATTGAACGAGGGCATTATCAAAAGAAAAATTCAGGAAAGCGCCGATAAAGAACAACAGCTTTTTGATTCAAATAAAGAAGTTCTTATTGGAACTAACAAATATCAGAATCCAAAAGACAGAATGAAAGACAACATTGAGTTGTATCCTTTTGTAAAAATTAAACCCCGAAAAACGCTGATTACACCAATTATTGAAAAACGTCTGGCAGAAAAAATTGAACAGGAACGTCTGGCTTCCGAATAATCGAAACGAAATCAATAATCAAAAAACACCCAAATGATTCGAAAAGATCTCAGACATATCCAACTAAAAACTGAAAATTCAGGAACTGATAGCAGTTTCGAATTTACTTTTGCAAAAGAAAATTCGGCAGCCGATAATTTTGTCACAGCCGAAGGAATCGAACTCAAACAAAACTATACTGAAAAAGATATTGAAAATCTGGAGCATTTGGATTTTGCTGCTGGATTTCCACCCTATTTACGTGGTCCCCATACGACAATGTATGTTCAAAAACCGTGGACCATTCGTCAGTATTCCGGTTTTTCTACAGCTGAAGAAAGCAATGCTTTTTACAAAAAAAACCTCAAGGCAGGTCAGGAAGGACTTTCCATAGCTTTTGATTTGGCTACACATCGCGGTTATGATTCGGATCACGAACGTGTACAAGGCGATGTGGGAAAAGCGGGTGTTGCCATTGATACCGTAGAGGATTTCAAAATATTATTCGACCAAATCCCATTGGATAAAATGTCGGTTTCGATGACCATGAACGGAGCCGTTTTACCTATAATGGCATTTTATATTGTAGCTGCTGAGGAACAGGGTGTCAAAGCAGAACAACTTTCGGGAACCATACAAAATGATATTCTGAAAGAGTTTATGGTGCGCAACACTTACATCTACCCACCGGAAGCTTCAATGAAAATCACTGCTGCTATTTTTGAATATATCAGCAAAAAAATGCCCAAATTCCACTCCATTTCTATTTCCGGCTACCACATGCAGGAAGCAGGAGCAACCGCCGATATTGAACTGGCCTACACTCTAGCCGATGGCTTGGAATACGTAAGAGCCGGACTTTCAACAGGAATGAAAATTGACGAATTTGCACCACGATTATCCTTTTTTTGGGGAATAGGAATGAATCATTTTATGGAAATTGCCAAAATGAGGGCTGCCAGAATGATTTGGACCAAACTAATCAAAGCTTTTAATCCCAAAAATAACGATTCACTGAGACTGAGAACCCATTGTCAAACCAGCGGCTGGAGTTTAACCGCTCAGGATCCGTTTAACAATGTAGCCCGAACCTGTATTGAAGCCAGTGCTGCTGTATTTGGCGGAACCCAATCACTTCATACTAATGCTTTGGATGAAGCCATGGCATTGCCAAGCGACTTTTCGGCAAGAATAGCCCGAAATACTCAATTGTATTTATTAGAAGAAACTAAAATCACTAAAACCGTTGACCCTTGGGGCGGAAGCTACTATATTGAATCACTGACGAATGAAATTGCAGAAAAAGCCTGGAAACATATTCAAGAAATAGAATCACTTGGCGGAATGACCAAAGCGCTGGCTACAGGGATTCCAAAACTACGAATTGAAGAAGCCTCAGCCCGAAAACAAGCTCGCATAGACAGTGAACAAGATATAATTATAGGAGTTAATAAATTTCAAGCCAAAAAAGAAGTACCTTTAAATATCCTAGACATTGATATTGAAAAAGTTCGTAACCAACAATTAGAACGACTTAATCAAGTCAAAGCGAAACGAAATACTTTAAAAGTAAATGAAAGCTTAGAAAAAATTAGACTTTGCGCGCAAACTGGAAATGGAAATTTACTGGAATTAGCTATTGAAGCGGCAAGAGAAAGAGCTACTTTAGGTGAAATTAGTCAGGCATTAGAAACTGTATTTGGAAGACATAAAGCACAAATTAAATCGTTTAGTGGTGTGTATAGTAAAGAAATCAAACAAAATAAGAGTTTTGAAAAAGCTAAACAATTAGCTAATACTTTTGCCAAAAAGGAAGGCCGACGCCCAAGAATTATGATTGCCAAAATGGGACAAGACGGTCACGACAGAGGAGCAAAAATAGTAGCAACAGCCTTTGCCGATATTGGTTTTGATGTTGATATTGCCCCACTATTTCAAACTCCTGCTGAAACAGCTAAACAAGCAATGGAAAATGATGTCCACATTTTAGGCATATCTTCTCTTGCTGCGTCACACAAAACATTGGTCCCACAAGTCATAGAAGAACTAAAAAAACTAGGACGTGAAGACATTATGGTCGTTGTAGGCGGCGTTATCCCTACTCAAGATTATCAATACTTATTTGATGCCGGAACCGCAGCTGTGTTTGGTCCAGGAACCAATATTAGCAAAATAGCAATCAAAATTCTGGACTTTCTATTGGAAGAATAGTACTTAAAAGTGATAACAAAAACAATAGTATAACTTTTTAATCAGTATATTTTATACAAATAATCTATTCAATAATTATTTTTCCAAATATTGAATACAATAAAAAAACTATTTTATTAAAAAACAATCCTACAAACAATTGATTATCAAGACAAAAAATACTATCTTTAATACTACAAAAATTTAATTTTTTTCGCTTAAAAACCCTAACTATTATATAGAATTAATAATAATGTAAAAATAAAAAGGGGAAGTAATAGTAAGCCTTGAAATTTAACTCAGATAATTATTATAATTGAAATAAATATTATGAAAAAATTCTCATAATATTATTGGTCTTAGAATAATCTGTATTGCATTTTGATTAATATAAAATTGAAATTGATACAGATTACGATGCTATTATTAATATTAAAAATATCCCAACTATTAAAATTAAGATTGTTGGCCCTATTTTTAAATATATTTTACCCAACAAGATTCCAGAAAAAAACTTAAGAAAATTACAAGAATAATTCATTCTTTATCAAATTGGTATAGATTATAAAAACCGCATAATTCTTTTATAATCCCGAAACAATAAGACGACTCTTTAGTAGTAACTTATAATGAAAAAGGCAAACTAATTCATGCATTATAAAATACAAAAATGTAAATCACTTAATAAAGTTTTTTGTCCATTTATAAAAATTAATCTATTGAACTATTGTAAGTGATTATTTTTTGTATTGTCAAAAAAGGAGCAATCCTCAAATAACAATTGTAACTCCAAATAAAAAAGAAAAAAACTGAACAATTCATCTTCAACCCCGAAGTAAAAAACCAAATCTTTTAATTGCATACATTAACCTAAAAAGGAATATTAATTTAAACAAAAAAAAGATGAAAACATTTATTATCACTTTGCTTTTCTTAGGGTCAAGTATTTCTTCTTACTCTCAAGATACAACACAAAAAGAAACAGACATCATAAACACAGATGAATTACCAGCTGTAGTTATTAAAAATGCCGGAGAAGCTTTTTCAATATATCTCCCAGATAATCACCCGGATAAAGATGTCAGAGAATTACAAAAAAAATTCATAGCTTATGACATTGGGAAAGATTACGAACAATATGAAAATTATCTGTTAGTATTAGAAGCAAATTCCGGCACATTAGCTGCAAAGTATAATAGTAAAGGAAAATTATTAGGGGTTGTGGAAAATTACAAAGGTATTAGACTTCCGAAAGAAGTAATATATTCTACATACAAAGCCTACCCGGAATGGAAAATAGTTAATAATAAATACTTGTATACTCAAAGAGAAGGAGATATATTAAAAAAACAATATCTTCTAACAATAAAAAAAGATGACAAAACACGTATGTTAACTGTTCATGCAAATGGAGATATCGTAAAAGAGAAATAAAACTCCTCTATTCAATAAAAATATTCTAATCCTATTAGTCCATAATTTAAAACAGGGACAGATGAAATCAATTATTACTATTTTTTTATTTTTTGGTTTGATACTTCCGGCTTTCTCTCAAGAGAAGGAAGAAGGCGCAATAGACATTAAAGAGTTACCATCTGTAGTTATCAGAAGAATTGGAACCGACTTTTCTATTTATATACCCGACAAAAATCCCGATAAGAATATCTTAAAATTACAGGAAGAATTTGTGGCCTATGACATGGGAAAGGATATTAAAGGATCTGAGGTATACTTACTTATTATGAATACAGATAATAACTCTTTAGCTGCAACTTATAATGAACATGGAAAATTAATGCGTGTTGTTGAAAATTATAAAAATGTAAAACTTCCCAATGCGGTAATCTATTCCATATATAAAAACTATCCTGATTGGTCAATTGTTGATGACAAATACATATACGCCCAAAAAGAAGGTGATATTATCAAAAAACATTACAATGTTAAACTAAAAAAAGAGAAAAAAATAATAAGATTAAAAATTCGTCCAAATGGCGAAATCTTCAAAACTTGAAAATAAAAAAAGGCGTCTTAAGACGCCTTTACTTTTTAAAAGTTTCAAATTAAAGTGTAACTACTGCATTTACATTAGGTTCGATAAATGAAGTATCATAACCTCCAAATGCTTTCAAATAACTACGTACTGAAGTTCCATAAGCATCTTTAATGTATTTTCTTCCGTTATTTTTAAAATATCTTTTAACAGAACCCGCACCACCAAGATGGGCTGCAGCCAGAATACCTGATTCGGTTATCAAAATACCACCTACAACTTTTCCGTCGTATTTCTCAATAATGTCCTTTAAAATAGATTTGTTTTTGGATAGTAAAGCAACAAAGGCTTTTTCTTGCAGTTTAGGACTTCTTAAGAATTTTTCAGTATCATGAATCCCAATAGACCTTAAAGTTTCGTTACCAAATTGGTATTTCCCTAAATACCCTAACGAATTTACTTTTTTGTACTTGTTTTCGGATTCTCTAAATCCGATTGCTTCTTTAAAACCGATGAATAAATTCCCTGTAAAAGGAATAGTTAAACCGGAATAAGTTTCTTGTGCTAATGAAGGAAACTGGTATTTTGCCCCTTCAACATTTCCCCTCAAGAACCACTCATTTTCTTCTAATCTAAGTGGTTTAAAACTGTAACTCAGGAATAGAATTATTACAGTTAAACTGGTGTAAAAATGCCATTTTTTTATCATAAATTGAATTTCTTCTAAACCTGTCACATTCAGAAATTTCACTGCGCAAAGATACAACTTTTTTCATAAAACCTGAAAATCAATCAATTAATGCATTTTAAAAATACAAAACATGTCCCTTAACCCCCTTAGCAACAGAGTATTCAAGTGTGGGAGCAGGAATTTTTAAAACGGAAAAAACAGAAAAAAAAGTCTTCAAAAAATGGGATTTCGTCTCAATTTTTGTCAAATCAAGATCTAAACTCAGGTAAAATTGTCGTGATTTCAGCTGATTTTCACCTGTAATAATTACAGAATTTTCTCCTTTTCCAGTCAACATTCCATCCGCTCCGTAACCAATTGCAATATTCAAAATTTTTGGAATTTTTGTCTCCTTAAAAAACGATTTCAAATTAGCCGATAACCAATAGGTTTGTCCATTATAATCTTTTAAAATTTGCTCAGAAAAACTACTCCCTAAAACTTCTGGACGGTATGCTGCAAATCGTGTAGTATGAAATGAAAATTTGGGGGTAATTCGTTGCTCTTTCCAAAGTAATTGTTGGGAAACGTATAAAGCCGTTCCTGTCGCATTAGCAATCACATCTCCGGATGAAGCTCCCCACTGAGAAGAAAAGCCGTCTAAAACTTCTACAGCTGTCAAAAAAGCAAATCCCAAGCCGGCGCCATAAACTAATTGCTTTTCAGGACTGGCTCCACTCCACTGCAACATTTCACTTCCCAAACGCCCTAAATGATAAGAAGAATATAAATGTCCTAACTTATCCATTTGCAACCATTCTTCGTTATCATTAATAAAATGAAATTGAGAACGAGGATAATCTGCATACCACAACTGGTTCAAACCGATTAAGCTTATAGCAGAAAAAGCTGCTTCCGAAACGAAAACAGCTTTTTGTCTTTTTATATTTAAAGTATCCGAAGGTTTTAAAAAAGATTGTATTCTACTTTGAGCCATACAATTTGAAATTGTAAGCAACAAACTCAGGAATAAAATACTTTTACACTTCAAAACTATCTTTTAATTCCCTGAGCATTTACCCAATCCGCATATTTTTTAGCATTTACATTGTGCTCTGCTAAAGTAGCTGCAAATTCATGGTATCCAAAACGATCAGTACTGGCACAGAAATAAATAAAATCATTCTTTTCCGGATTTAAAACAGCTTCTAAGGCCGTAATATCAGGCATAGCAATAGGTCCAGGAGGAAGTCCAACCACTTTATAAGTGTTATAAGGAGAATTCAAAAACAAATCGTTATAGAAAACACGCTTAATAACCTGATTAAAATCGTTATCCTTTTTCTTTTTAGCAAAAATAACTGTCGGGTCGGCCTGAAGAGGCATTCCTGCTCTCAATCGGTTCAAATAAACACCTGCAATTCTTGGTCTTTCATCTTTTTTAACCGATTCTTTATGTACTATAGAAGCCAGAATAGTTACTTCAGTTGGTGTTAAACCTTGCTTTTTAGCTTTAGCAACACGTTCATTATTCCAAAAATTACGATATTCCTTAATCATTTTATCTCTGAATTTCACAGCCGAAGTATTCCAATACACTTCATAAGTATTTGGAATAAACATTGCCAATACATTTTCTTCGGTGAAACCATTTTCTTTTAAAAAGATAGAATCCTTAAAAGATTTCATCAAAGAAGCACTATCTGCTTCAATTTGAGAACCCACACGACCTGCCAAATTCTCAATTCGCTCCTGATTATTAAAAGCTAATTTCACCGGAATATTACTTCGCATGGCTTTCACTAATTCGTAACTGTTCATTCCTTTAGTTAACAAAAAACGCCCTGATTTTACATTTTCAGGATAACTCATTTTACTGGCTACCATTTCAAAACGTTCCAAATTAGTCACATAAGGAGTCAACGAATCCAAAACCTGCTCATAACTGGCATCGGTTGGAACATGAACATATACTTCGTCTTGAGAAAACTTAGTGTTATTTGAAAAGATTTGTCCTATCAAAACAAATCCATAAATAATCAATCCACTAATAACAACAATGGAAATGATTGAAATAATCTTTTTTGTGCTCATTATAAAGCTAATTTTTTAAAATTGGGGGTTAATTAATTGATAGATGGCTTCGTCTTGATATACTCCGTTAATAAGATTCCAATCTTTTTTGACACCTATACACTGAAAGCCAAATTTAGTAAAAAGTGCTATACTTGCTTCATTTTCTAAACCAATATTTGCATACAATTGATGCAAATTAAGATGCTTAAAAGAATAATTGATTAAAAGTCCTAAAGCTTCAGAACCTAACTTTAGATTTCTGTTAGCTACACTATGTATCAGAATTCCAATTCCCGCTCTGTTGTTCTTAGGATCAAAATCAAACAAATCAATCAAACCTAAGGCCGGAAAATCTTCGTCCTGACAAATTGCTAAACGCAATTGCTTGGCTTCATAAATGTCCTGATGGGCATTTTCAAGATACTGCCGAATGAGAAATCGGCTGTAAGGAGTTTGAGTATTACTCACTTCCCAAATGTTTTCATCGTTTTCTATAGTATAGATAAATTCTAAATCATCAGGCTCAAGAGCACGCAAATAAATAGAATCTCCTTTTAATGTAAGCATTGAGAAGTGAGGAATTTAATTATATTTCTATAGTGCCTTCAAAAACAAATTTTGCCGGACCATTCAGAAAAACATCAACATATTTATTGCCTTCTTTTTTGAAAGAAACCGATAATTTTCCGCCTTCAACATTCATGTTAATAGACGTCAAATCCGTTTGCCCGGTAGCATTCATTGCAATAGCAGCAGCCGTTGCTCCGGTTCCGCAAGCCAGGGTTTCATCTTCTACCCCGCGCTCATAAGTTCGAAGTGCAAAAGTGGAATCGTCTATTTTTTTGACAAAATTGATATTACTTCCTGCTTTGCCATACAATTCTCCATAACGAATGGCTGCTCCGTTTTCTTTTACATTATAATGCTCCAAATCATCTACTAATTGCACATGATGCGGCGAACCTGTATTTAAAAAACTGTAATCCGGATTTATTTTTATTCCGTCTACATCAATCATTTGTAAAGAAACAATTCCGTCTTTATCCACCGAAGCATGATGCAATCCATCTACAGCATTAAAAGAAGTAGTATCACCAATTACGTTTAATTGTTTCGCAAAAGCTACCAAACATCTTCCGCCATTTCCACACATGGTACTTTGATTTCCGTCAGAATTGTAATAAACCATTTTAAAATCGGTTTCAGAATCATTTTCAAGCAGCATCAAACCGTCAGCTCCTATTCCGAATCGTCTGTCACAAAGACGTGCAATCAGTTTTGTATCTTCTTTTGGAAAAAAATTGGTACGATTATCAATAATCACAAAATCATTTCCCGTTCCCTGATATTTATAAAATTGTATTTGCATTACTTATTAATTAGTTTTACAAAAGTACGAACTATTAACGAAATGTTAATCATTGTTAAACAGCGTTAAAGTGTTTTTTAACATTCATTTTTCGCTATAAATTTACTCTACTAAATAACTAAAATAACTGCTATTATGAACCGATTTTCAAATCTATTTTTAGTATCCCTTTTAAGTGGAGCCACTACACTTGGCGCTTATAAATTATTATTTGACGAAAATGGTTATTTTTCGAATGACAGAAAAACGTTAACGACTTTGGCTTCCGATGCCTACACGAAAAGAGTGGGCTTATCGCCGGATGTATTAGACTTTACCGAAGCAGCCGACAAAACAATCCATACTGTAGTTCACGTAAAAAATGTTTCACACCAAAAAATAAGTGACCCAATTATGGAATTTTTCTATGGTTACAGAGGTGGACAGTCTCAGGAACAAGTAGGAACCGGTTCAGGTGTAATCATTTCCGAAGACGGATATATTGTCACTAACAATCACGTAATTAAGGACGCTTCGGAAATCGAAATTACCTTGAACAACAAAAAGTCTTATAAAGCAAAACTCATTGGTACCGATTCTAAAATGGATATTGCTCTTTTAAAAATTGATGCTGATGAAAAATTACCTTATTCGTCCTTTGGAAATTCTGATGCTGTAAAAGTTGGTGAATGGGTACTCGCTGTAGGTAATCCATACAACCTTACATCGACAGTTACCGCCGGAATTGTATCTGCTAAAGCCAGAAACTTAGGAAACAATGACATTCAATCTTTTATTCAAACTGATGCTGCCGTAAACCCAGGAAACAGTGGAGGAGCCTTAGTAAATACCAGGGGTGATTTAATCGGAATCAACACTATGATTACTTCTATGACAGGTTCTTATGTGGGGTATTCATTCGCAGTTCCATCAAACCTTGCCCGAAAAATCATTGAAGACATTATGCAATTTGGTAATGTACAACGTGGAATTTTAGGCGTTACAGGAGGCGAGCTAAATGCAACAGCATCAAAAAAATACGGAGTTACACAAACTGAAGGAGTTTATATCCAAAGTGTTCAAAAAAATTCCGGTGCTGAAAAAGCCAATTTGAAAACAGGAGATGTTATTGTAAAAATAGACAATCAAAACGTAACTTCATTTGCAGACCTTACAGGCTACATTAATACCAAAAGACCAAATGACAAAGTAGCTGTAACTATCATCAGAGAGAACCAAACTAAAACTGTTCCTGTAACTCTGAGTAAAAATGAATTTTTTAGTGCTGAATTCAAAGGAATCGAATTAGAAAATATTACACCAGCCGACAAAAAGAAATTCCGTGTTGATTATGGTGTAAAAATCAAATCAATTAACAATGAAAATTTAAGCCAATACGCTGATGAACTGCAAGGCAACATTATCTTAAGCATTGATAACGTAAAAATCAAAGATATTGAAAGCGCTTCTAAACTTTTAAATAGTAAGGACGATCAACAAAGTGTACGTATAGAAATGATAAACAAAAACGGAGAGATTATTCGAATTATCATTTAATATTTTTCAACTTCAAAAATCAGCAAAAGCCAGTAAATTATTTTACTGGCTTTTTATTTATAATACCACTTCAGGAAACGAATAGACTTTGCGTTATTTTTAAACAAATAAGTAACAAAAATCTATACTGGTACAGTCAATTATATCTAATGCAAATGACTATTGTTGATGCAAAAAAAACTGAATTAACCTCAAAAATCCTTCTTATTCAAAGGAAAACCAAACCGTTTCGTTTCCACTTGACAAGAATAAAACCCCAAATACTGAGCACAAAAAAAACGCCTTAAAAAAGACGTTTTGACTTATACTTAATAAATTTTCGTTACTATAAAACTCTATTGATTTGAGTTACTCTCTTACTATAATATTCCTCTTTTGTCGAAGAAATAATTACGCCACTACTTGTTGAAGCATGAATGAATTTAATTTCACCATCTTCTCCTACTTCAACCACCATTCCTACATGATTAATTCGGCTTCTTCCATTCGTTTTAAAGAAAATCAAATCTCCTTTTTTTGCTTCTTCAGCATTAATTTTTGTACCAATTTGTGCCTGCTCAATAGAAGAACGAGGCAATTGTATATCATAACTTCCAAATGTAGAAAACATTAATCCGGAACAATCAAAACCATCTTTAGTTACACCTCCTGATCTATAACGAACACCTATATTTTCAGAAGCGGTACAAATCAACTGCTCTATTAAGTCAGTCCCTTGATACGATTTCATACTATAATTCACCCCTTCATCTCCTACAAACTCATTATTATCTGTAAAATCATATTTTACAGCCGATTTAACATTTGATTTTGCGGTACGGATTGTTAGTTTTTCACCTACTAAAAGTTTATTTGCAATTTTAGGATTTTGTGTTTCTAATTCTTTTACAGTAATCCCAAATGCTTTTGCAATTCCATATTTTGTCTCTTTAGGCAAAACTTCATGAGTAATTTCTACTTCTTCATTAAGGTCTTTATTGTTCTCAGTTGATTTTTTTTCAATTTCAACTACAACAGTATTTTTATTATCTACTTCCTGTACTACTTCTTTTTTACTCACAACAACATTTTCTTCTTGAACCACAACTGCTTTTTGAGTTGGGATTACAATACTTTGACCAATTCTTAAAGCTTTAGTAGCTAAAATAGGATTAGCTTTTTCAATATCAGCTACACTAACACCATATTGTTTGGCAATTCCATAAAGCGTTTCTTTTGGTAAAACTTCTTTAATCAAATTTCCGTTAACACTTGGTTGCTCTACAGCTAATACTTCTTTCTTTTCAGTAATAATTTGAGGAACCTCAGTTTTTATTTCTTGTTTAACCTCTGCTTTTACTACAGGCTTAACTTCTGTTTTTACAAGCTCTTTTTTAGGTAAATTTTCTAATACTTCTTCTTTCTTTTCAATGAGCGGCACATTAATTACATCGCCCACTTTTAATGCTTTATTTTCTAAAGAAGGATTAATTGCATATAACTCGGTAACTTTAACTCCATATTGCTTTGCAATTCCATAGAGTGTCTCTTTTGCCAAAATAACATGCTGTTCCTGTTTTGCATCTACAATAGAAGACGCAACTACATTAGCACTCTTTTTTTGAATTTTCACAGACGAAGCAACAGGTATCAGCAAAACCTCTTTAAATTTTATTCCTTTCTTTGCATCAGGATTAAGTTCATAAATAGCAGCTGACTTCACATTATATTGTTCTGCAATTTTGGATATTGATTCACCTTTAGCAACTACGTGCTGAATGAATTTTTCCTGAGAAAACCCATTCAACTTAGCTAACAGAACCAATAAAACAATCCAAAACTTACACCTCATAAAACAATTTTAAATTTGAAAACCAGTTCTTTCATTTCCAGAACCTTGCAAAACAAACACGAAAAAAAGTCTTATTTCCAGAACGAAAACTTGACAAAAGCGAATTTAACATTTTAATACCAATAAACCCAACTTTAACAGCACTTTAAGCCATTTTTTAGCATATAAGCAAAAAAAAAGCGCCCTGTTTAAACAGAACGCATTTTTTTATAATAAAATATAAATTATGCTTCGGCAGCAATTAAATTTAATGCAGATCCCGCAACAAACCAGCCAATCTGACTTTCATTATAAGTATGATTAGCCATAATAACATCCTTAGAGCCATCGGTATGTACAAACTCTAATGTTAATGGTTTTCCCGGAGCAAATTCGGTTAAATCCAAAAAGTTGATCGTATCATCTTCCTGAATTTTATCGTAATCAGCCTCATTAGCAAATGTCAATGCTAACATTCCTTGTTTTTTTAAATTCGTTTCATGGATACGGGCAAAAGATTTTACCAATACCGCTTTCACACCTAAGAAACGTGGCTCCATGGCAGCATGTTCACGTGAAGAACCTTCTCCATAGTTTTGATCTCCCACAACAATTGAAGGAACTCCTGCAGCTTTGTAAGCACGTGCCACAGCAGGTACAGTATCATAAGCAGCTGTCAACTGATTTTTTACTGAATTGGTATTTTGGGTAAAAGCATTCACCGCACCAATCAGCATATTATTGGAAATATTATCCAAATGTCCGCGATAGCGCAACCATGGACCAGCCATAGAAATATGATCGGTAGTACATTTACCAAAAGCTTTAATCAACAATTTAGCTCCGGTAATATTTTTACCATCCCAGGCTTCAAACGGAGCTAATAATTGCAAACGATCTGAAGTCGGACTTACATTTACCTGCACATTAGAACCATCTTCCGCTGGAGCCTGAAATCCGGCATCTTCTACATCAAATCCTCTTTTTGGCAATTCATCTCCTTCAGGAGCCTGCAATTTGACTTCTTCCCCATTATCATTTATCAACGTATCTGTAATAGGATTAAAATCCAATCTCCCTGAAATTGCTAAAGCCGCAACCATTTCAGGAGAAGTTACAAAAGCATGGGTATTCGGGTTACCATCAGCTCGTTTTGAGAAATTACGGTTAAACGAGTGTACAATGGTATTTTTCTCTCCTTTATCAGCTCCTGCCCTATCCCATTGTCCGATACATGGGCCGCAGGCATTAGTAAACACTTTAGTTCCCATTTTTTCAAAATCAGCGATAATACCATCTCTTTCGATGGTATAACGAATTTGCTCAGAACCTGGGTTAATACCAAATTCAGCTTTTGGAGTTACCCCCAATGCTACGGCCTGTCGAACAATTGAGGCGGCACGGGACATATCTTCATAAGAAGAATTGGTACAGGAACCTATTAATCCCCATTCCACTTTTAATGGCCATCCATTAGCCTCAGCCTCGGCTTTCATTTGGGAAACCGGAGTACCTCTGTCAGGCGTAAAAGGTCCATTAATATGAGGTTCCAATTCTGAAAGATTAATTTCAATTAACTGATCAAAATACTGTTCCGGATTAGCGTAAACTTCAGAATCAGCAGTTAAATAAGCCGCTACTTTATCAGCAGCATCAACAACATCCTGACGTCCAGTAGCTGTTAAATACCTCCTCATTGAATCATCATAGCCAAAAGTAGAGGTTGTTGCACCAATTTCAGCTCCCATATTACAAATAGTCCCCTTACCGGTACAAGACATATTAGTAGCTCCTTCACCAAAATATTCCACAATAGCCCCAGTTCCTCCTTTTACAGTAAGAATATCCGCTACTTTTAAGATTACGTCTTTTGGAGCTGTCCAACCCGATAATTTTCCGGTTAATTTCACTCCAATTAACTTAGGAAATTTTAATTCCCATGACATTCCTGACATCACATCTACTGCATCAGCACCACCAACACCAATTGCCAGCATACCTAATCCACCTGCATTTACTGTGTGTGAATCAGTACCAATCATCATTCCTCCGGGAAATGCATAATTTTCGAGAACAATTTGATGAATAATCCCTGACCCTGGTTTCCAGAAACCTATACCATATTTATTAGAAACTGAAGAAAGAAAATCAAAAACTTCTTTAGATTGCGTATTTGCCACTGCCAAATCCGTGGAAGCCCCTACTTTTGCCTGAATTAAGTGATCACAATGCACCGTAGTAGGAACAGCTACTTTTGATTTTCCGGCATGCATGAATTGCAATAACGCCATTTGAGCTGTTGCATCTTGACAGGCTACTCTATCCGGAGCAAAATCGACATAATCTACACCTCTTTTATAGGCAACTTTTGGTTGCACATCCCAAAGATGGCTATATAAAATTTTCTCAGTTAGTGTAAGAGGACGACCAACATTTTCACGTGCTGCATCAACACGGGAAGCCATGTTTGCATACACTTTTTTTATCATTTCAATATCAAATGCCATAAGATTTCTTTATTTTTATTTGTTATTTTATTAATCAATACAAGTTACAAAAAAATAATACAGCAATAAAAAAAGCCTAAGTCAATTAACTTAGGCTTTTGAATTATTTAACTAATCTTACGATTATTTTACAAGCAATTTATGAGATGGAGCAAACTTAGTTAAGTTAATTCCTTCAACCGCTTTAGTATATTCTTCAATTGTTGGAGTTCTTCCAAGTATTGTTGAAAGTACAACAACTGGAGTAGAAGAAAGCAATGATTCACCTTTTTTCTCAGCCGAATCCTCAACCACACGACCTTGGAAAAGACGTGTTGAAGTAGCCATTACTGTATCTCCCTTAGAAGCTTTCTCTTGGTTACCCATACAAAGGTTACATCCTGGACGCTCTAAATATAACATGTTTTCATATTCCGTACGAGCTGCACCTTTTGGAGCATTATCATCAAATTCGAAACCAGAATATCTTTGCAATACTTCCCAGTCACCTTCAGCTTTCAACTCATCAACAATGTTATATGTTGGAGGAGCAACTACAAGAGGAGCATTAAATTCAACCTTACCTTTTTGTGCCTCAACATTTTTAAGCATTTGAGCAAGGATTTTCATATCTCCTTTGTGAACCATACAAGATCCGATAAATCCTAGATCTACCTTTTTCTCTCCACCATAGTAAGATAATGGTCTGATAGTATCGTGAGTATATCTCTTAGAAACATCAGCGTTGTTAACATCTGGATCAGCAATCATTGGTTCAGCAATTACATCTAAATCAACCACTACTTCCGCATAATATTTAGCATTCGCATCCGGAGTTAAAGCTGGTTTTTCACCAGATTTGATTTCAGCAATACGTTTATTAGCTTTATTGATTAGGCCTTTCAACACTTGTTTAGCATTGTCCATACCTTTATCAATCATAATTTGGATTCTTCCTTTAGCAATTTCTAAAGATTCGATTAATGTCTCGTCTTCAGAAATACAAATAGAAGCTTTTGCTTTCATCTCAGCAGTCCAGTCAGTAAATGTAAACGCCTGGTCAGCTGTAAGTGTACCAATATGAACCTCGATAATTCTACCTTGGAATACATTTTCTCCACCGAATTGCTTCAACATTTGTTGTTGCGTAGCGTGAACCACATCACGGAAATCCATGTATGATTTCATGTCTCCTTTGAAAGTAACTTTTACTGATTCAGGAATTGGCATAGAAGCTTCACCAGTTGCTAAAGCTAGAGCAACAGTTCCTGAATCGGCACCGAAAGCCACACCTTTAGACATACGTGTATGAGAATCTCCACCAATAATAATAGCCCACTCATCAATAGTAATATCATTCAATACTTTGTGAATAACGTCAGTCATTGAATGATAAATACCTTTAGGGTCACGAGCTGTAATCAATCCGAAATCGTTCATGAATTTCATCAATTTAGGAATGTTAGCCTGCGCTTTCTTATCCCAAACTGAAGCTGTGTGACATCCTGATTGGTAAGCACCATCAACAACAGGAGAAATTACCGTAGCAGCCATAGACTCTAATTCCTGAGCAGTCATTAAACCTGTAGTATCCTGAGAACCTACAATATTAACTGTTACACGAACATCAGAACCAGCATGCAATACTTTTCCTGGAGTAGTTCCTACAGCATTTCTGTTGAAGATTTTCTCAACAGCTGTTAAACCTTGACCTTCATGAGAAATCTCTTTTGAAGGAGCAAATACCACAGGAGCTTCAACACCTAAAGTTTTAGCGGCAAATGTTTGTAATTTTTTACCAAATACAATAGCATAAGAGCCTCCTGCTTTAATGAATTCCATTTTTTGAGGAGTGAAAGATCTTGAAATATCAATCAACTCTTGGTCTCCATTATATAATTTTTTTGTTTTTGTATTGATTGTTAAAACCGTTCCTGTAGCCACAGAATAAGCTTGCTCTAAAACTGGCTCACCACTTTCGTTACGAACTAAATTTCCATCAGCATCTGTTTTTTTAACCCAGTTTTTAAGGTCAATCCCTATACCTCCTGTTACATCAACTGTTGTAAGGAAGATTGGAGAAATACCATTTGTACCACCAACAATAGGAGCAAAATTCACAAATGGAACATAAGGACTAGCTTGTTTTCCTGTCCAAAGCGCCACGTTATTAACTCCAGACATACGAGATGATCCAACTCCCATTGTTCCTTTTTCAGCAATTAACATTACTGATTTATCTGGATGTTGCGCTTGCAAAGCTTTGATTTCCTCTTGAGCTTCAGGAGTAATCATACATTTTCCGTGTAATTCACGGTCAGAACGAGAGTGCGCTTGGTTCCCTGGAGATAGTAAATCTGTTGAAATATCTCCTTCACCAGCGATAAAAGTAACCACTTTAATTTCTTCAGCAACTTCAGGAAGTTTTGTGAAAAATTCTGCTTTAGCGTAACTTTCTAATATTTCTTTAGCAATAGCATTTCCACTATTATAAGCTGATTTCAAACGATCTGTATCTGCTTCATAAAGAAAAACCTGAGTTTTAAGTACATCAGCCGCTTGTTGAGCAATAGCTGCATCATTACCTAAAGCCAAATCCAGCAATACTTCAATAGAAGGACCACCTTTCATGTGTGACAATAATTCAAAAGCAAAATCAGGAGTAATTTCGGCCACTATAGATTCACCAAGGATAATTTCCTTTAAAAACTTAGCTTTAACACCAGCAGCAGGAGTAGTTCCCGGTAAAGCATTATAAATAAAAAACTGTAGAGAATCTTCTCTGTTCGCATTATCTAAGTCTTTAATTTGCGTGATGATTTCGCTTAGTAATTCAGCACCATCAATTGGCTTAGGATGAAGACCCTGAGCTTTTCTTTCTTCGATTTCCTTGATGTAATCGTTATAAATATTCATAATATTTCAATGTTAAAGGCTGATTTTCTTGATTATTTAAAAATCAAATGCCATGTATTTAGGTGTTTTTTATTTAATTGTGATGCAAATTTAGCTATTTAAGCCGAGATTAAAAAAAAATTTAATCCCCCTCAATTTGCAAAAGATTCATTATTGAAAAAACGCAGTCTCAAAACGTCTTAAATTAACAAAAAAAGGAATTTCCCCCTTGTTTTATACACATTTAACAAACAGCCAAACTATTTTCTAACAAACTTAAAACATGTTGTTACATAGAAACGTGTTATTTTCTCACTAATAAACCACTAAAGAAAAGCTAAATCAACTTATTGATGATGATTTCTTCTGTAATTCCTTCGGCATCAGCCTTGTAGTTTTTTATAATTCTATGCCTTAATATCGGCGTTGCTACAGCAATCACATCCTCAATATCAGGAGAAAATTTCCCATTAAAAGCTGCATGAGCTTTAGCAGCTAAAATCAAATTTTGAGAAGCTCTGGGACCCGCCCCCCAATCCAAATAATTCTTAACATAATCAGTTGCTAAATTACTATCCGGACGTGTTTTCCCCACCAAAGTAACAGCATATTCCACCACATTATCAGCAACTGGAATTCGGCGTATCAAATGCTGAAAATCTATAATTTCCTGAGCCGTAAACAATGGATTTATTTTATAAACCGAATCAGAAGTGGTTCTTTTTACCACCTGAACTTCTTCTTCAAAAGAAGGATATTCTAATTTTACTGCAAACATAAAACGGTCTAATTGCGCTTCCGGCAAAGGATAGGTTCCTTCCTGCTCAATTGGATTTTGCGTAGCCAAAACAAAATAAGGCATATCTAATTTATGATTTACACCAGCAATAGTCACCGAACGCTCCTGCATGGCTTCCAATAAAGCTGCCTGAGTTTTAGGTGGCGTCCTATTAATTTCATCCGCCAAAATAATATTTGAAAAGACCGGTCCTTTTATAAATTTAAACTGTCGATTTTCATCCAGAATTTCACTTCCTAAAATATCCGACGGCATCAAATCCGGTGTAAACTGAATTCTTTTAAACTGAAGTCCCAAAGCCTCCGAAATAGTATTAACCATTAAGGTTTTAGCCAAACCAGGAACTCCTACTAAAAGCGCATGTCCTCCGGAAAAAACACACAACAACAATTGATCTATAATGGCTTCCTGACCAACAATTTTTTTAGCTATTTCATTTTTTAATTGTGCTCGTTTTTGAACTAAATTATGTATTGCTGCAACATCAGACATTTTAAAACTATTTTAAATTAAAAAAGAGTCAACTTTATGAATTCATAAAACTAACTCTTTTATTTTATTTTGAACAAACTATTTTTTCAACCAGTTATTTGTAAAATTACAATCTCTGTATTCTCCAATAATTTTGATATAAGTCTCTTTGATTTTCTCATCAAACCATTTTCCAATAGCTTTGATTTGTTTTTCTTTCAAAGCCAAATCTTTAATCTTAACATAATCCTGAGCATAATCAGCTGTATGTTCATTAATTCTGTTTGTTACGGTAATAATTTTATACTGCTTTTTCCCTGATTGCGTTTCATCCAGAATTGGAGCTGAAATTTCGTTATCCTTTAAACCCGAAACCTGTGAATACAATGTTGGATCCATTTTAGTCAGTTCAAAACGGGTATCCTGAGTATTAGGATTAATCAAAACCCCACCATTAGCTCTTGTTTCTTTTTGATCAGACATTGTTCTGGCAGCTTCAGCAAAAGTAATCTCTTTGTCTACGATGCGTTTTCTAATCAAATTGATTTTTTCCTTCGCTTCTTCTAAAGACTCCTTAGTTACTGCCGGAGTCAACAAAATATGACGTAACTCTAATTCCTGCCCTTTAATTTTTTCTAAGTAAATGATATGAAAACCGTATTCCGTTTCAAATGGAGCAGAAATCTCACCTTGCTCTAAACTAAAAGCGACATCTTTAAACTCTTTAACAAACGGTGTTTTTCTGGTCATTTTATAAAAACCTCCACTTGACCTGGAACCCGGATCCTGCGAATACAAAACCGCTTTAGTTGCAAAACTGGAACCCTCCTGAATGTCTTTCTTAAAACTATTTAGTCGGTCAATTACTTTTTGTTTTTCAACTTGAGTAATTTTTGGTTCTACCACAATTTGAGCCACTTCCATTTCAGCACCAAAAACCGGCAATTCGTCTTTTGGCAGTTTTTTAAAGAAATTACGAACTTCCTCAGGAGTAATCTCAACCCCATCAACTATCTTCTTTTGCATTTCAGAAGTCAGCTTATTTTCTTTCAAAATATCGAAGAAATACGTTCTAAACTCCTCTTCGGTATCTTTCTTATAGTATTTAACAACTTTTTCCATTGAACCAAGTTGTTGCACCATATAATTCAATCGTTCATCCATCATGGACTTAATTTCAGCATCCGTCACTTTAACACTATCCTGGATTGCCTGATGCGCGTATAATTTATCTTCCAATAATTTACCCAGCATCTGACATCTGCTAATATCTTTTATAGAACCTCCCTGACTTGAAATTTCCAAATAGGCTTTATCAATATCCGAATCCAAAATGATATATTCCCCCACATTAGCAATAACGCCATCTACCTTTTGTCTTTTACCCGGAGTGACTTTTTTTTCTGCAACAACAGCACTATCTTTTATTATTTCCTGTGCATTCATTGTCGTATTCAACAACACTACAACAAAAAACAAAAACACATTCTTCATGTTTATAAATTTCATTCTTAATGATTTTAAAGGCATTCTCTTAATAGAATTTATTTTTAAAAAATTGGTTTCAAATATAATTCTCCAAAATTAGCACTGAGGGAAGATAACAACTTAAAAGAATATTACTTGTATTTATTTGAATAAAAACGAACAAAAATAGCAATTCAATTACATTATACAACTATCAAGCTTACTATTAACAAAAAATTATCGTCAAAACATAACTTTATTTTTCAAATATTTCTTTATCATAAATTTCAATCATTAAAAAGTAAAAAACAACTCCCTCCTATTTATTTTTAAATCGCATTTATAAATAGTACTTTTGCAAACCATTTAGAATTAACTATGAGTTTTTTAGAAGAAATACAACGAAGAAGAACATTCGGAATCATCTCGCATCCTGATGCCGGAAAAACAACCTTAACAGAAAAATTATTGCTTTTTGGAGGAGCAATTCAGGAAGCTGGTGCTGTAAAAAGTAATAAAATTAAAAAAGGAGCAACGAGTGACTTTATGGAAATTGAACGCCAGAGAGGAATCTCGGTTTCTACCTCAGTCCTAGCATTTAATTATAAAGATAAAAAAATCAACATCCTGGATACTCCGGGACACAAGGATTTTGCCGAAGACACTTTTAGAACTTTAACCGCAGTTGACAGTGTAATTGTGGTTATTGACGTTGCAAAAGGAGTTGAGGAACAAACTGAAAAGTTAGTTGCTGTATGTAGAATGCGTAACATCCCGATGATTGTTTTCATTAACAAATTAGATCGCGAAGGACATGATGCCTTCGACCTGATGGACGAAGTAGAACAAAAATTAGGTTTGACAGTAACTCCGTTGAGTTTTCCAATTGGAATGGGATATGACTTTCAGGGAATTTACAATCTTTGGGAGAAAAACATCAATTTATTTAGCGGAGACAGCCGTAAAAACATCGAAGAAACGATTGCTTTTTCGGATGTTCAAAACCCGGAATTAGAAAAAATAATAGGACAAAAACCTGCTGATAAACTACGTGAAGAATTAGAATTAATTGATGAAGTTTATCCAAAATTCAATCAGGAAGATTATTTGGAAGGAAAATTACAACCGGTATTTTTTGGTTCGGCTTTAAACAACTTTGGAGTTAGAGAATTATTAGATTGCTTTATCAACATTGCACCAGCACCAAGAGTAAAAGACTCTGACACACGTCCTGTAAAACCAGAAGAAGAAAAATTATCCGGTTTTGTATTTAAAATCCATGCTAATATGGATCCGAAACACCGTGACCGTTTGGCTTTTATCAAAATTGTTTCGGGAACTTTTGAAAGAAACAAACCTTATTACCATGTTCGTCAGAAGAAAAACTTAAAATTCTCCAGTCCGAATGCTTTTTTTGCTGAGAAAAAAGAAATAGTAGACATCTCTTATCCCGGAGATATTGTAGGTCTTCACGATACCGGAAACTTTAAAATTGGAGATACTTTAACTGAAGGAGAAATCATGAATTTTAAAGGAATTCCAAGTTTCTCTCCGGAGCACTTTAGATACATTAACAACGCCGACCCTATGAAAGCCAAACAATTGGACAAAGGAGTTGACCAATTAATGGATGAAGGAGTTGCTCAGCTTTTTACTTTAGAAATGAACAACCGAAAAGTAATTGGTACAGTAGGAGCCCTTCAATACGAAGTAATTCAATACCGTTTAGAGCACGAATATGGTGCGAAATGTACTTACGAGAATTTCCCGGTACACAAAGCTTGTTGGGTAAAACCTGATGATGCAAAAAACGAAGAGTTTAAAGAATTTAAGCGTATCAAACAAAAATTCCTTGCCAAAGATAAATACGATCAATTGGTTTTCTTAGCTGATTCGGATTTTACAATCCAAATGACACAGAATAAATATCCTAGTGTCAAATTGTATTTCACTTCTGAATTAGATTAAAAAAACAGCAGATAATTACATAAAAAAAACGTCCCAAAATTGGGACGTTTTTTTTATAACTATATTTTTTATTCTTATGATAATGCATTTTCGTAATTCACTACTTTTTTCAAAAAAGCTTTAATTAGCAAACGATTTGGAGCAATACCAGAAGTAATAATTGATTTTTTTGCGTTGGTTTCCTCAGTATTTAAAGTAGAATTTGGGTCTTGTTTGGTACCCATAAACCACTGAGCAAATTCTAAATTAGATGCAGCTCTTGAACTTTCTACTTTCTCAGATGTAGCAGTACCATTAGCTTTAATTTCGATAGTTGAAACTTTTGCTGTTTGACTATATCCTGAAAATGAACACATAACAAATAACACAAAAACAAATAATGTTGTCATCAAGTTTAAATTTGCACTATTTAATTTTGAATTATTCATAACCTTTATTTCTAGAGTTCTTATTTTATTATGAAACAAATCTATTGCAATAGAAATGCAGTAAAAAAAATTTCCGATAAACTACTCTAAAACTCGTTTAGCTACTAAAAAGTAAAAATGAAATAGGAATAAAAAAAGGCTTTCAAAAGAAAGCCTCTACATCTTAAGCCTGACCGGCTGGACCAAAATTCAAAGGAATTGGAGTAGGTTCAGTATCTTTAATTTCGCCATGAGCCATTTCGAAACGGTGAATATTTTCGCCTATAGCTTTTAATAATCGTTTAGCGTGTTGTGGAGTCAAAACAATTCTTGATTTCACCTTTGCTTTTGGTACTCCCGGCATAATGCTTACAAAATCCAAAACGAATTCTGAAGCTGAATGATTTATAATAGCTAAATTAGAATAAATTCCTTCTGCTGTTTTTTCGTCTAGTTCAATATTAATTTGTTCTTGCTGTTCTTTCATATCAGTTTTTATTATATACTAAAAAGTTAAAAGTAAAAAAAAATAGAAAGACTACACGAGGTAATCTTTCTATTTTTATTGAAAAGATATTATTTATTAATAAATATATTCTTCTTTGTTTGCCATCATATCGTTGTAATCTTCTTTAGAACCTACAATAGCATTATCGTATTCTCTCATACCTGTACCAGCAGGGATTCTGTGTCCTACAATAACATTCTCTTTCAATCCTTCTAAAAGATCTACTTTTCCGGCAACAGCAGCTTCGTTTAATACTTTTGTTGTTTCCTGGAACGAAGCAGCAGAGATAAATGATTTCGTTTGAAGCGAAGCTCTTGTAATACCTTGTAATACCGGAGTTGCAGTAGCTGTAACCACATCACGGGCAATTACTAAGTTTTTATCAGAACGTTTCAATAATGAATTCTCATCTCTCAATTGACGTGGAGTAACGATTTGACCTTCTTTTAAATTAGAAGAATCACCTGCGTTTTCAACCACTTTCATTCCATATAATTTATCGTTTTCAACAATAAAATCTTTAGTATGAATCAATTGGTCTTCTAAGAACAATGTATCTCCCGGATCCTGAACCTGAACTTTACGCATCATTTGACGGATAACAACCTCAAAGTGCTTATCATTAATTTTTACCCCTTGTAAACGGTAAACCTCCTGAATTTCATTAACCAAGTACTGTTGAACAGCTGATGGTCCTTGAATTCTTAAGATATCGTCAGGTGTAATAGCACCATCAGATAATGGAGATCCAGCTCTTACGAAGTCATTTTCCTGAACAAGAATTTGGCTGGATAATTTCACCAAGTATTTCTTGATTTCACCAAATTTAGATTCGATAATGATCTCACGGTTACCTCTTTTGATTTTTCCAAAAGAAACAACTCCATCAATCTCAGAAACTACAGCTGGGTTAGAAGGATTACGAGCCTCTAAAAGCTCAGTAATTCTTGGTAAACCTCCCGTGATATCTCCTGATTTAGAAGAACGACGTGGGATTTTAACCAATACTTTACCTGCTTTAATTTTCTCTCCATCTTCTACCATCAGGTGAGCACCTACCGGTAAATTGTAAGAACGAATCAACTCACCATCTTTACCGTAAACTAATAAAGTAGGAATTAATTTTTTATTTCTGGCTTCAGAGATTACTTTTTCCTGGAATCCTGTTTGCTCATCGATTTCAACCATGAACGTTTGTCCTTGCTCTAAATCTTCGTAAGCAATTTTTCCTGTAAATTCAGAAACAATTACCCCGTTATATGGATCCCACTTACAGATAACTTCACCTTTTCCAATAGACTGACCGTCTTTCACATAAATACTAGAACCGTAAGGGATGTTATGCGTATTTAAAACAATTCCTGTTTTCTCGTCAACCAATTTCAATTCAGTAGAACGTGAAATTACGATATCAACTTCGTTTCCTTCGTTATCTTCTCCTTTTACAGTTTTCAAGTCTTCTACTTCAAGTCTTCCCGGGAATTTAGCAATAATACTAGACTCTTCAGAAATACCTCCTGCAACCCCTCCAACGTGGAAAGTACGAAGTGTTAACTGTGTACCTGGCTCACCAATTGACTGAGCAGCAATTACACCAACAGCCTCACCTCTTTGAGTCATTTTTCCAGTTGCTAAGTTACGCCCGTAACATTTAGCACAAATACCTTTTAATGCCTCACAAGTCAATGGCGAACGAACTTCTACGCTTTCTAATGGAGAAGCTTCGATTGATTTCACAATTGCCTCAGTGATTTGCTCACCTGAAGCAACTAATACTTCATTAGTCAAAGGATTAATTACATCTTGCAATGCAACACGTCCTAAGATTCTTTCTCCTAATGACTCAACGATTTCCTCATTCTTTTTCAATGCTGAAACTTCAACACCTCTAAGAGTTCCACAATCCTCGATATTAACAATAACGTCTTGAGAAACGTCATGTAATCTACGAGTCAAGTATCCGGCATCGGCAGTTTTAAGAGCCGTATCCGCAAGACCTTTACGAGCACCGTGAGTAGAGATAAAGTACTCAAGGATTGAAAGACCTTCCTTAAAGTTAGAAAGAATCGGGTTTTCAATAATCTCACCACCACCAGCAGTCGATTTTTTCGGCTTAGCCATCAAACCACGCATACCGGTTAACTGACGAATCTGCTCTTTAGATCCACGAGCTCCAGAATCAAGCATCATATACACAGAGTTGAATCCTTGTTGGTCTTCTCTAATGTTTTTCATCGCTAATTCTGTCAATTGTGCATTGGCAGAAGTCCATACGTCAATAACCTGGTTGTAACGCTCGTTATTGGTAATAAGACCCATGTTATAGTTAGAAGAAATTCCTTCTACCTGCTCTCTTGCGTCAGCAATCAATTGAGTTTTTTGCTCTGGAATTCTAATATCACCTAATGAGAATGATAATCCTCCGCGGAATGCGAATTTATACCCCATATCTTTCATGTTATCCAAGAAGGCAGCCGTTTCAGGTACACTTGTTGAATTTAATACGTGACCGATAATATCTCTAAGGTTTTTCTTAGTCAATACTTCATTGATATATCCAGCCGCTGGAGGTACTACTTCGTTAAATAATACACGTCCTGCAGTTGTTTGGATAATTTGGTAAACCAAATCTCCTTCTTCATTAAAATCTTTTGCTCTGATTTTCACACGAGCATTCAATTCTAATCTTCCTTCGTTTAAGGCAATATTTACTTCTTCAGCAGAGTAAAAAGTTAATCCTTCTCCTAAAATTTTCTTTTCCGGAGTTGACAAACGCTCTTTGGTCATATAATAAAGACCCAAAACCATGTCCTGAGAAGGTACCGTAATAGGAGCACCATTAGCAGGGTTCAGGATGTTGTGAGAAGCAAGCATTAATAATTGAGCTTCAAGGATTGCTTCTGGTCCTAATGGCAAGTGAACCGCCATCTGGTCACCATCAAAATCCGCGTTGAAAGCCGTACATACTAATGGGTGTAATTGGATCGCTTTTCCTTCAATTAATTTTGGTTGGAAAGCCTGAATACCTAGTCTGTGCAAAGTAGGAGCACGGTTCAGTAATACTGGATGTCCTTTAATTACATTCTCTAGAATATCCCAAACTACAGGTTCTTTTTTATCTATAATTTTCTTAGCAGATTTAACTGTTTTTACAATTCCTCTTTCTATCAATTTACGGATAACGAAAGGTTTGTATAATTCAGCTGCCATATCTTTTGGCAATCCACATTCGAATAATTTCAATTCAGGACCAACAACAATTACCGAACGAGCAGAATAATCCACACGTTTTCCAAGTAAGTTTTGACGGAAACGTCCTTGCTTACCTTTTAAAGAGTCAGATAATGATTTTAATGGTCTGTTTGATTCTGTTTTAACAGCAGAAGCTTTACGAGTGTTATCAAATAATGAATCTACAGATTCTTGTAACATACGTTTTTCGTTTCTCAAGATAACTTCTGGAGCTTTAATCTCCATTAATCTTTTCAAACGGTTATTACGGATAATTACACGACGGTATAAGTCATTCAAATCTGAAGTTGCAAAACGACCTCCATCAAGTGGCACAAGTGGACGTAATTCTGGTGGAATAACCGGAACCACTTTCATAATCATCCATTCCGGACGGTTTTCGCGGTTTTCATTAGACTCACGGAAAGACTCAACAACTTGTAATCTTTTTAAAGCCTCAGTTTTACGTTGTTTAGATGTTTCATTGTTAGCACTGTGTCTTAACTCATATGATAAAGCATCCAAGTCAATTCTAGCTAACAAATCCATAATACACTCTGCTCCCATTTTGGCAACAAATTTATTTGGATCTAAATCATCTAAGTATTGGTTTTCCATTGGAAGTGTATCTAAAATATTCAAATACTCTTCTTCAGTTAAGAAATCTAATCTTTGTAATGATTCACCATCAGCATTTTTAGCAATACCCGGTTGGATTACTACGTATCTTTCGTAGTAAATAATCATATCTAATTTCTTAGAAGGAAGACCTAAGATATAACCAATTTTATTAGGAAGAGAACGGAAATACCAAATGTGAGCAATTGGCACCACCAAGTTGATGTGTCCAACTCTATCTCTACGTACTTTTTTCTCAGTAACTTCAACACCACAACGGTCACAAATGATTCCTTTATAACGGATTCTTTTATACTTACCACAAGCACATTCAAAATCTTTTACTGGTCCGAAGATTCTTTCACAGAAAAGTCCGTCACGCTCTGGTTTGTGTGTTCTATAGTTGATAGTTTCCGGCTTTAAAACTTCACCTCTTGATTCTTTCAAGATTGATTCAGGAGAAGCTAGTCCTATCGAAATTTTGTCAAACCTTTTTACTTGGTTTTTCTCTTTATTATTTCTATTATTCATCATAGTTTTTACTATTGATTTATTTGCAATTAAAAATTGATTTTGGTTTATGAAATTCAAAAACCACTACCTCGAATTACTTCTCTAAACTTCAAAACGCAATTTTTGAAGTGCTAGTTATAAAAACCATTTTGGTTTGTATAAAAAATCGGAACGGTTTACGGGTATAAATCCTGAAAACTAATTAAAAAAGTGTTCAGTATTCAGTCTTTAGTGTTCAGCTTATCACTGATTACTAAAAACTGAACACTGTTCACCGAATATTATTCTTCTAATCTAATGTCTAATCCAAGACCTTTCAATTCATGCATCAATACATTGAATGATTCAGGTAATCCTGGTTCTGGCATAGTTTCACCTTTTACGATAGCTTCGTAAGTTTTAGCTCTACCAATTACGTCATCAGATTTAACGGTTAAGATTTCTCTAAGTGTACTAGAAGCACCATAAGCCTCAAGTGCCCAAACCTCCATCTCTCCAAAACGCTGACCTCCAAATTGAGCTTTACCTCCAAGTGGTTGTTGAGTAATCAACGAGTATGGACCAATAGAACGTGCGTGCATCTTATCGTCAACCATGTGTCCTAATTTCAACATATAGATAACCCCTACAGTTGCTGGCTGGTGGAAACGCTCTCCAGTTCCTCCATCATACAAATAAGTATGACCAAATCTTGGAATTCCTGCTTCGTCAGTCAATGCATTAATTTGATCTAAAGAAGCTCCGTCAAAAATTGGAGTAGCATATTTTCTACCTAATTTTTGTCCAGCCCATCCAAGAACTGTTTCATAAATCTGACCAATGTTCATACGAGATGGTACCCCTAGTGGATTCAATACGATATCAACAGGTGTTCCGTCTTCAAGGAAAGGCATATCTTCGTGACGAACGATTCTTGCAACAATACCTTTGTTACCGTGACGTCCCGCCATCTTATCCCCTACTTTCAACTTACGTTTCTTAGCGATATAAACCTTAGCTAATTTCAAAATTCCTGATGGTAATTCATCCCCAACAGTAATAGTAAATTTCTCTCTTCTTAAAGCTCCTTGTAAATCGTTCAACTTAATTTTATAGTTATGAATCAAATCATTAACTAATTTATTAGTTGCATCATCAGCTACCCATTGACCTTTGCTTAAGTGAGCAAAATCTTCAACAGCGTAAAGCATCTTTTGAGTATATTTTTTACCTTTTGGTAAAACTTCTTCACCCAAATCATTCATTACACCCTGAGATGTTTTTCCGTTTACGATTAAGAAAAGTTTTTCAATTAATCTATCTTTTAGCTCTGTAAATTTAACTTCGAACTCCATTTCAAGTGCTCCTAAAGCATCTTTGTCCTGAGTACGTTTACGTTTGTCTTTTACAGCTCTTGCAAATAATTTTTTGTCTAAAACTACACCGTGTAAAGATGGAGAAGCTTTTAATGAAGCATCTTTTACATCACCAGCTTTATCCCCGAAGATTGCACGAAGCAATTTCTCTTCCGGAGTTGGATCAGACTCTCCTTTAGGTGTAATTTTTCCGATAAGAATATCACCAGGTTTTACCTCGGCACCAATTCTAATCATACCGTTTTCATCTAAGTCTTTAGTAGCCTCTTCAGAAACGTTAGGAATATCATTCGTTAATTCTTCGTTACCTAATTTAGTATCTCTTACCTCTAAAGAGTAATCATCTACGTGGATTGAAGTAAAGATATCATCACGAACTACTTTTTCAGAAATTACAATCGCATCCTCGAAGTTATACCCTTTCCATGGCATGAACGCTACTTTAAGGTTTCTACCTAAAGCTAATTCACCATTTTGAGTAGCATAACCTTCAGACAATACTTGTCCTGGCACAACTCTGTCACCTTTTCTTACGATAGGTTTCAGGTTAATACTTGTTCCCTGGTTAGTTTTTCTGAATTTAATTAAGTTATATGTCTTTTCATCAGCATCAAAACTTACCATTCTTTCTTCTTCAGAACGATCGTATTTGATAGTAATGATATTAGCATCTACATATTCTACAGTACCATGCCCTTCAGCATTAATCAATACTCTTGAATCAGAAGCTACCTGACGCTCTAAACCGGTACCAACAATCGGAGCTTCAGGACGGATCAAAGGAACCGCCTGACGCATCATGTTAGATCCCATCAACGCACGGTTCGCATCATCATGCTCCAAGAAAGGAATCAAAGATGCTGAAATCGAAGCAATTTGGTTAGGAGCAACGTCTGTATAATGAACAACTGTTGGTTCAACTACCGGGAAGTCACCCTCTTCACGAGCAATAACATTACTTGCGGTAATTTTTCCAGAATCATCCATTTCAATATTTGCCTGAGCAATCATTTTTCCTTCTTCTTCCTCAGCACTTAAGTAAGTTGGTTCAGAAACTAAATCAACTACACCTTCTGTTACTTTACGGTAAGGAGTTTCAATGAATCCCATTCCGTTTACTTTAGCATAAACACCAAGAGAAGAAATCAAACCAATGTTTGGTCCCTCAGGAGTTTCAATAGGACATAAACGTCCGTAGTGCGTATAGTGAACGTCACGAACCTCAAATCCGGCTCTTTCTCTCGAAAGTCCACCTGGTCCAAGTGCAGATAATCTTCTTTTGTGTGTAATCTCAGCCAATGGATTCGTTTGATCCATAAATTGAGATAACTGGTTAGTTCCAAAGAAAGAGTTGATAACTGATGATAATGTTTTAGCATTAATCAAATCAATTGGTGTAAACACCTCGTTATCTCTAACGTTCATTCTCTCACGAATAGTTCTAGCCATACGTGCTAAACCAACACCGAATTGTTGCGACAATTGTTCACCAACTGTTCTCACACGACGGTTTGATAAGTGGTCAATATCATCGATATCTGCTTTTGCATTAATCAACTCAATCAAATACTTAACGATAGTAATGATATCTTCTTTGGTCAAAACTTGTTTGTCCATAGGGATATCAAGACTTAATTTTTTGTTCATTCTGTAACGACCAACTTCACCTAAGTTGTAACGTTGGTCAGAGAAGAACAATTTATCTATAATACCACGAGCAGTTTCTTCATCAGGCGGTTCAGCGTTACGCAACTGACGGTAGATGTGCTCAACAGCTTCTTTTTCAGAGTTTGTTGGGTCTTTTTGTAAAGTATTGTGAATGATAGCATAATCAGCCTGATTAGCATCCTCTTTGTGTAACAAAATAGACTTAACATTAGATTCAATGATCTCTTCCACATTATCTTTGTCGATAATTGTGTCACGATCAAGGATAATCTCGTTACGTTCGATAGAAACTACCTCTCCTGTATCCTCATCTACGAAATCCTCATGCCATGTATTCAAAACACGGGCAGCTAATTTTCTACCAATATATTTTTTAAGTCCTGTTTTAGAAACTTTAATTTCTTCAGCTAAGTCAAAGATTTCGAGAATATCTTTATCTCTTTCGAAACCAATAGCACGGAATAAAGTAGTTACAGGTAATTTTTTCTTTCTATCGATATAAGCATACATAACGCTGTTGATATCTGTAGAAAATTCAATCCAGGAACCTTTAAAAGGAATTACTCTGGCAGAATATAATTTTGTTCCATTAGCATGGAATGATTGTCCGAAGAAAACCCCTGGAGATCTGTGTAATTGAGAAACAACAACACGCTCAGCACCATTGATAACGAAAGTTCCGCTAGGAGTCATGTAAGGAATGGTACCTAAGTATACATCCTGAACAATAGTTTCGAAATCTTCGTGCTCCGGGTCTGTACAATATAGTTTTAACCTTGCTTTTAAAGGTACACTATGAGTTAAACCTCTCTCAATACATTCTTGAATTGTGTAACGTGGTGGATCAACAAAATAATCCAGAAACTCCAATACAAAGTTATTTCTTGTATCTGTAATTGGAAAGTTTTCCATGAAGGTGTTGTATAAACCTTCGTTGCCTCTTTCGTCTGATTTAGTTTCTAATTGAAAAAAATCTTGAAAAGATTTTACCTGAACATCCAAAAAATCCGGATACTGAGGTATGTTTTTTGTAGAGGCAAAATTCAATCTTTCAGTCTGATTTGTTATCATCAATGGACAAAATTTTGATTAAAAAAAAGTAGTTTTTGTTTGTGTAAAAACACATTGTTTAATGGATACTTTCTTTTTATAACCAACACATCTTTAAAAATAATCCAAGTACCAGCCTATTTTTTTTCTTCGTGTTGATCAAAAACTTTTTCGTATTTATAAACGAATATTTATAATAAAATTGGAACTATTTCATTATACGAAAAATGGTTTAGGCTTGAGTGGTTAAACTCAAGACCTAAACCTTGTTCTTAAAACTGTTTAAACTTATTTAAGCTCAACTACAGCTCCAGCTTCTTCTAAAGATTTTTTAAGACCTTCAGCCTCTTCTTTAGAAACACCTTCTTTAACGTTAGATGGAGCACCGTCTACTACGTCTTTAGCTTCTTTAAGACCTAAACCAGTTAATTCTTTAACTAATTTAACTACTGCTAATTTAGAAGCACCAGCCTCTTTCAATACAACAGTAAATTCAGTTTGCTCTTCAACAGCAGCACCACCGTCAGCACCACCAGCTACAACTACAGCAGCAGCTGCAGGCTCGATACCATACTCATCTTTTAATATTGTTGCTAATTCGTTAACTTCTTTAACTGTTAAGTTAACTAATTGTTCTGCGAATTGTTTCAAATCTGCCATTTTTTCTATCTTTTAAAATGATTTGTAAAAATTATAATTTATTTATTGTGCGCAATTTTATAAACAGAGCGCATACTCTGTTTGATTATGCTTCTGTTTCTTCTCCCGCAAACTGGTTTTGAAGAGCAGAAATAATTCTTTGAGCTGGAGATTGTAATAATCCAATGATTTCTCCAATAAGTTCTTCTTTAGATTTAATAGTAGCTAATGCATCTAATTGCTCATCACCAATATAAATCTCAGAATTAATATAAGCTCCTTTTAAAACAGGTTTTGCTGCTTTCTTTCTGAATTCTTTAATAATTTTTCCAGGAGCATTAGCAACATCTGCAATAAGAATAGCGCTGTTACCAGTCAATACTGAAGGTAAATCACCATAATCATTTTCAGAAGCTTCCATTGCTTTAGCAAGCAAAGTGTTCTTAACAACTTCTAATTTAATACCAGCTTTAAAACAAGCTCTTCTTAAGTTTGAAGTTGATTCTGCATCAAGTCCAGAAATATCAGATACATAAATAATATTTGTACCAGCTAACTGTGCAGTTAAATTTTCAATCGCGATTGATTTTTCTTCTCTAGTCATACTAAAAATTTTTAACTACCAATTATACTGCTTTTGGGTCTAATGCAATAGCAGGACTCATTGTGCTTGTAAGGTGAATACCTTTAATGTAGGTACCTTTAGCAGCAGTTGGCTTAAGTTTGATTAATGTTTGAATAATTTCGTGTGCGTTCTCAACGATTTGCTCAGCTCCAAAAGAAACTTTACCAATTCCAGCATGCACGATACCAGTTTTATCAACTTTAAAGTCAATTTTACCAGCTTTTACCTCTGCAACAGCTTTAGCAACATCCATAGTTACTGTACCTGTTTTAGGGTTAGGCATTAAACCTCTAGGTCCTAAAATACGACCTAATGGACCTAATTTACCCATAACAGCTGGCATAGTGATGATAACATCAACATCTGTCCAACCATCTTTAATTTTTTGTAAGTAATCATCAAGACCTACGTAATCAGCACCAGCTTCTTTAGCTTCAGCTTCTTTATCAGGAGTAACTAATGCTAATACTTTTACATCTTTACCAGTTCCGTGAGGTAATGTTACTACACCTCTAACCATTTGATTCGCTTTTCTAGGATCAACTCCTAAACGTACTGCGATATCAACAGACTCATCAAATTTTGCAGAAGCAACAACTTTAATTAATGCAGCAGCATCTTTTAAAGAGTATAATCTGTTCTTTTCAATTTTTGAAGCAGCCTCTTTTTGCTTTTTTGTCAATTTTGCCATGTCTTTCTCTTAATTAAAAAGGAGCGTCTCCTGATACAGTTATACCCATAGATCTAGCTGTTCCAGCAACCATACTCATAGCTTTCTCAATTGTAAAAGCGTTTAAGTCCGGCATTTTGTCTTCAGCAATAGCTCTAATTTGTTCCCAAGTAACACTAGCTACTTTTTTACGATTAGGCTCTCCTGAACCAGATTTTAGCTTTGCAGCTTCCAATAACTGAACTGCTGCAGGAGGAGTCTTAACAACAAAATCGAATGATTTGTCTTTATACACAGTAATTTGTACTGGGCATATTTTGCCAGGTTTATCTTGTGTTCTAGCATTAAATTGCTTACAGAACTCCATGATGTTAACCCCAGCAGCTCCTAAAGCAGGTCCAACCGGTGGCGACGGATTCGCAGCACCTCCCTTAACTTGTAGTTTAACTACCTTACTAATTTCTTTAGCCATTTTTTAAAAAATTTAACACAACAATTTACGGAAGCAATTGAAGTGATTATTATAGTGTAACGAAAATTATACTTTTTCAACTTGCATAAAACTCAACTCTAATGGTGTCTTTCTACCGAAAATCTTAACCATAACTTCAAGTTTACGCTTTTCTTCATTGATTTTTTCAACTGAACCATTGAAACCGTTAAAAGGTCCATCAATAACCTTAACCGTTTCGCCCAAGCTGAACGGAATTGATTTTGTATCTGTATTCACAGCTAACTCATCAACTTTACCTAGCATTCTATTAACCTCAGAAAGTCTTAAAGGAACAGGCTCTCCTCCTTTTGTCTCACCTAAAAACCCAATAACACTAGTCACCGATTTAATAATATGAGGAATCTCTCCAATTAAATTAGCTTCTATCATAACATAGCCAGGAAAATATACTTTTTCCTTAACTAATTTCTTTCCATCCTTTACCGATACTACTTTCTCAGTAGGAACAAGTACCTGAGACACATAATCAGACATCCCTAATCTAGAGATCTCTGTTTCTATATATGCCTTAACTTTATTTTCTTGCCCACTTACTGCTCGAACAACATACCATTTTTTAACATTATTATCTGCCATAATATAAAACTACGCTTTTAACCAGTTAAAAAATCCTGCTAATGCTTTTGCAAAAAACTCATCCACTCCCCATGTAGCTAAAGCAAATAGTACCGAAAAAACAGCCACAATAATTGTTAGACTCTGCACCTCAGCCCATGCTGGCCAAGTTACATTTGACTTCAATTCTTCAAATGCTTCTGATATGTAATTAACAATTTTTGCCATTATGATATATTTTTTTTGCACGGGCGGAGGGATTCGAACCCCCATCAACGGTTTTGGAGACCGCTATTCTACCCTTGAACTACGCCCGTAATTAAAGCCAGTGACCTCAATTAAGAAAATCAACTGGCTTTTTTTATTTTATATAGATTACTCTACAATTTCAGTTACCTGACCAGCACCTACAGTTCTACCACCTTCACGGATAGCAAAACGTAAACCTACGTTCATAGCGATTGGGCTTAACAACTCAACATTGATAGTTAAGTTATCCCCTGGCATAACCATCTCTACACCTTCTGGTAAAGTAATAACTCCTGTTACGTCAGTTGTACGTACGTAGAACTGTGGACGGTAGTTATTATGGAATGGAGTGTGACGTCCACCTTCTTCTTTTTTCAAGATATAAACCTCAGCTTTGAATTTTTTGTGTGGTTTTACTGAACCTGGCTTAATAATAACCATACCACGTTTGATATCAGCTTTATCAATACCTCTTAACAATAAACCTACGTTATCTCCAGCCTCACCTCTATCAAGGATTTTACGGAACATCTCAACCCCAGTAATAGTAGAAGTTAATTTCTCAGCTCCCATACCAATGATTTCAACAGGATCTCCAGTGTTAGCAACTCCAGTTTCGATACGACCTGTAGCAACAGTTCCACGACCTGTAATTGTAAATACATCCTCAACTGGCATCAAGAATGGTTTAGCTACGTCACGTACTGGCTCTTCGATCCAAGCATCAACAGCTTCCATTAATTCGATAATTTTAGGTACCCAGTTTGGATCATTATTCAATCCTCCTAAAGCAGAACCTTGGATTACAGGACAGTTATCTCCATCATACTCATAGAAAGACAATAAATCTCTGATTTCCATTTCAACAAGCTCTAACAACTCAGCATCATCAACCATATCCACTTTGTTCATGAAAACAACGATACGAGGAATACCTACCTGACGTCCTAAAAGGATGTGCTCACGAGTTTGTGGCATTGGACCATCTGTAGCAGCAACTACTAAGATAGCACCGTCCATTTGAGCAGCACCAGTAACCATGTTCTTAACGTAATCCGCGTGACCTGGACAGTCTACGTGAGCGTAGTGACGGTTAGCAGTTTCATACTCTACGTGAGATGTATTAATAGTAATACCTCTTTCTTTCTCTTCTGGAGCGTTGTCAATTTGATCAAAAGACTTAGCTTGACAGTATCCTGCATCAGATAATACTTTAGTGATCGCAGCAGTCAAAGTAGTCTTTCCGTGATCTACGTGTCCGATAGTACCAATATTCAAGTGTGGTTTCGAACGATTAAAACTTTCTTTTGCCATTTTACTTAATTTTTAATCTTAGTTATATATTAATTTCAATTTCCTACTTAAATTGAGCCAATGTCGGGATTTGAACCCGAGACCTCTTCCTTACCAAGGAAGCACTCTACCCCTGAGCTACACCGGCAGAGAGTTCTGATTTAGATTTTTGATTTTAGGCTTTAGATTTTTCAACCTAAAGCCTACAATCTGAAATCTTAACTTCTTTTTGTGGGAAGAGCAGGATTCGAACCTGCGAAGGTTACCCAACGGATTTACAGTCCGTCCTCGTTGGCCGCTTGAGTATCTTCCCAATCCAATGATTTCAACATTTAAAAAGAGCCGATAGAGGGACTCGAACCCACGACCTGCTGATTACAAATCAGCTGCTCTAGCCAGCTGAGCTACATCGGCATTTTAAATAAAAAAAGTCCGCTATTTCTAACGGACTGCAAATGTATAGATTTTATCTCTCAATCAAAACATTTTTTGAAAAAATTTTAAATTATATATGCGCTCTTATTTTTTCTTTCCTTTTTATCAGTAAACGCTCCAATGATTCTGCAGACAATTCTACCGCCTCTTCAAAGGTTTTACATTGTTTTTTTACCAGAAAATCATCTCCCGGCACATTAATTTTAACCTCAACAATTTTATTCTCCTTCTCGCTTGTTTTCTCTACTTTCAAATAAACATCTGAAGAAACCACCCTGTCATAGTACTTTTCCAATTTATTCATTCTCCCTTGAACAAAATCCACTAGCTTCCCATCAACATTAAAGTTAACGGCATGAACATTTACCTTCATAATCAATATTTTTTTATGGTTAAACTTTAGAATCATCATCACCCCTAGGATGTGCTCCAGCATAGACTTTTTTCAACTCCAACAAACTATTATGAGTATAAACCTGCGTTGAAGCCAAACTAGAATGCCCTAACAACTCCTTAACTGAATTTAAATCAGCTCCGTTATTTAATAAATGAGTTGCAAACGTATGCCTTAACATATGAGGGCTTCTTTTTACCTTTTCGGAGACTTTACTAAAGTAAGAATTTATTAATCGATACACAAAAGATTCATTTAATTTTAACCCTTTTTTCGTTAAAAAAAAATACTCCACATCCTCAATTTTCTGCAAACCCTCTCTCTCTTTAATATACAAGCGCATCTGATCAAGAACCACACCCAACACAGGAATAACACGCTCTTTATTTCTTTTACCCAAAACCTTAATTGTTTTACCAGAAAAATCCACAGCATCCAATCTTAAATAAATTAATTCCGCCCTCCTAACCCCAGTCGAATACAGTAACTCAATCAACAACTTATCCCTGACAGACTCAAAACCAACCCCAGACCCAATATCCTCCAAAACCAATTCCAGTTCTTTTTCAGAAAAAGGAATTTGCATCTTTTTAGAAACCTTCAAGGCGCGATGTTTCAACAAAGGACTCATATCAATTTCTTTTATTTTCAAAAGAAATCTATAAAACGCTTTTAAAGAAGCCACTTTTCTATTAACAGAAAGATTCGACAATCCACTTTCAACCAAAAAAACCAACCACGAACGTATTTGAACATACTCAACCCTAACCACATCTTCCTGCCCAAAATTCACCCTGTTGAATTCCTGAAAATCAGAAACATCCTTAACGTAAGCACACAAAGTATGAGAAGAATATTTTTTCTCCTTTTGCAAATAATCCGTAAATGCTTCTAAATTTGTAGCCATAAAAAAACCGTTAGCATCAAATTTATAAAAAATCTGACCACTAACGGTTATTATTTTTTTCAAAAAGTAACTACTAACTTTCTAAGCTATCTTTCAAACCTTGAATGTAAGCCGCTTTTTGGAATTTCATTCTGTTTTTAACAGACGGTTTAATGAAAGCTGTACGAGCTCTTAATTGACGAACTGTTCCAGTTTTATCAAATTTTCTTTTATAGCGCTTTAATGCTCTATCGATATTTTCTCCGTCTTTAATTGGTATAATTAACATAATTTTGACACCTCCTCTCGTTAAGGCCGCAAAAGTATAAATTAATTATGAATTATTAGTTTTAATTCTGAATTATTTTAAGAAGAAAACAGAATACAGAAAAAAGAGAACAAATTGAATCGAAAGAGCCAAGTCACAATCTCTTGCTTCTTGGCTCTTTTTTCTATACTCTTTATTCTATTTCCCTCTTTAGTCTTTCAATAAATTTCTTGAAATAACTACTTTCTGAATTTCTGTAGTCCCTTCACCTATTGTGCATAATTTAGCATCTCGATAAAACTTTTCCACTGGAAAATCCTTAGTAAAACCATAACCACCATGAATTTGTACCGCTTCATTTGCCACTTTCACACAAACCTCAGAAGCATACATCTTAGCCATAGCTCCTGCTGTAGTTACCGGACGATGTTGCTCCTTTAAAAAAGCCGCCTTATGCAACAGCAACTCAGAAGCCTCAATCTCAGTAGCCATGTCAACTAATTTAAATGACACTCCCTGAAACTCAGAAATAGGCTTACCAAACTGATGTCTTTCTTTCGAATATTTTAATGCTGCTTCGTAAGCACCTTTAGCTACTCCTAAAGACAAGGCTCCAATGGAAATACGTCCCCCGTCTAAAATTTTCATAGCCTGAATAAATCCCTCACCTACTTCACCTAATCTATTAGCATCCGGAATCCGGCAATTATCAAAAATCAATTCAGCAGTTTCACTGGCGCGCATTCCTAATTTATTTTCTTTTTTCCCAGAAGTAAAACCTAGAGTTCCTTTTTCAAAAACAAAAGCAGTCATTCCACGAGAATCTCCTTTTTCACCTGTACGAACAATTACTACAGCTATATCTCCGGAAATGGCATGAGTGATAAAATTTTTAGCTCCGTTAACAATCCAAAAATCTCCATCTCTCTTAGCTGTGGTATTCATGCCTGCGGCATCTGAACCGGTATTATGCTCGGTCAATCCCCAGGCTCCAATATGTTCGCCTGAAGCTAATTTTGGAATCCATTTCTTTTTTTGTTCTTCGTTCCCAAAAGTCAAAATATGATTTGTACACAACGAATTATGTGCCGCCACCGACAACCCTATAGAAGGATCTACTTTAGAAATTTCTTCTACAATAGTTATATACTCATGATACCCCAATCCGGCACCTCCAAATTCTTCAGGAACTAAAATCCCCATAAACCCCATATCTCCTAATTGTTTAAACAAAGGAACCGGAAAAATCTGAGCCTCATCCCACTCCATTATATAAGGTCTGATATTTTTTTCTGCAAAATCTCTTATGGATTGCGCAATCATATTTTGCGTCTCACTGTAATCAAAATACATCATTATGGCTTTTTTTTAAAAGTCCAAATATAAGGCTATAATAGTTGCATTCTCAATAGACATTCCTTTAATTTTTGTTAAATCGCTTGCATTTTTAATATCTCCATTCATACTCCTGTAAATTACAATCTCTCTGGCGAGGTTGTATTTAAAATACGGAAACTTAGCTAACTCTTTGACTGAAGCATTATTAATATCTATTTTTTTCATATTCGAAAGCGCACCAACCTTAAAACTTGTTTTCAAACGCTCAACAACTTCGGGAGATAAACCCCAGACATCTTTCATTTGTTCCATCGAAACAAATCCGCCCAAACTTTCTTTAAAGTTTAAAATTCGCATTGAAATTGCTTCTCCAACTCCATAAATCTTCATCAAATCTTCCTGAGTTGCCTGATTAATATCTTTAACAACTACTTTTTCCTTTTTCGAAAAATAGGCTGGCTTTGTATTCGAAAACACAACTGCTTTAGGAGTTTGTTTATTTTTAACCCAATCAGGAAATTTAAAATAAGGCGAGATTGAATTTAATAAAGAATCAGAAACTCCGGTTACTTCCTGAAATTCCTTTGCCGAATTCACATATTTATTTTCTTTTCTAAAAGCGTGTAATCGGTCAATCTCAGCTACCGACATTCCTAATTTATAACCTTTATAATCGGTGATAAAATTAGGATTAAAAGGATATATTTTAGGAACTCGATCTTTCATATTCAGCTCCATCGAATCAATCTGTGTTTCAAGTGCGAGCCATTGTTGTTTTTCCGGATTTTCTTTTGAAACCAAACTAAAATCGACAAAGTAATAAACCAATTGCAACGCAACAATTACTAAAAACAACAAAAGAATTCCCTTTTGCTGGTCTTTTGAAAAATTAAAATAATCCCTAATTGTTTTAAAATCCATCGGTAGTTGCCAAATACGTTTTTTTCTGACTAAATATAAAAAATAAACACATAAAATCAACAAATTATAAAGAAAACCCAAACCAAAAACCACTTTAACATTAATCCTACAACTTAAATCCAAAGTCATTGTTTTTTTCATAAAAAATAATACTTTTGACAATTAACAATAACAAATCTCAAAACCATGTCTATTTGGAACAAGAAACCACTAATTAAACTCTTAGCCGAAGCAGAAGATTCTGAAAAAGGATTAAAACGGACTCTTACAGCCTGGTCATTAATTGCCTTAGGAATCGGAGCCATTATTGGAGCCGGATTATTTGTGAGAACCGCTACAGCGGCAGCACAAAGTGCAGGACCTTCAGTAACCTTAGGCTTCGTCGTGGCAGCAATAGGCTGTGCCCTGGCAGGACTTTGCTACGCAGAATTATCTTCTTCAATACCAATTTCGGGAAGTGCCTACACTTATACCTACGCAACCATGGGTGAATTTCTGGCCTGGATAATTGGCTGGGATTTAATTTTAGAATATGCAGTAGGAGGTGCTACAGTAGGGATTGCCTGGAGTGAATATCTCAATGACTTATTAGTAAATGTAATACATACCAGTCCCATTCCGTTTGAATTCTCACACTCTCCTTTTCAAACTTCCCCGGATGGTCTTCACCAGGGAATCATTAATTTACCTGCTTTATTTATAGTTACAATAATTAGCTTATTATTGATTAAAGGAATTCAGGAATCAGCTTTTGTTAATGGTATAATTGTTATTCTAAAAACAACCATTGTTATCCTTATCATATATGTAGGATGGAAATTCATTAATCCTGTTAACCACACTCCTTACATTCCACAACCTTCTGTTTTTACTGATGAACATGGAATTGATCATTCTTTTGGAGGAATAATGGGTATTCTGGGAGCAGCGGGAACCGTTTTCTTTGCCTTCATTGGGTTTGACGCGGTAAGTACTGCAGCTCAGGAAACAAAAAATCCAAAAACAGCAATGCCAATTGGAATTTTAGGTTCATTAGCAATCTGTACAGTGTTATACATTCTTTTTGCACATGTCCTTACAGGAGTTGCTACGGTAGAAGATTTTAGAACAGGAGGAAAAGAGGCTTCGGTAGCATTCGCCATAAACAAATACATGATTGGCTACGAATGGCTTGGAGAATTTGTTACTATTGCTATTTTGGCAGGTTTCTCTTCAGTAATTCTGGTATTACTTTTAGGACAATCAAGAGTATTTTACTCTATGGGTAGAGATGGTTTATTACCTAAAATGTTTAGCGATGTACATCCAAAATTCAAAACTCCATACAAAGCCAACCTTGCAATTCTTATCATCGTAGGTCTGTTTGCTGCATTTATCCCGGGAGATATTGTTGGGGACATGACGAGTATCGGAACTTTATTTGCATTTGTTTTAGTTTGTATCTCTGTAATTATTTTGAGAAAAAGAGAACCGGATATGGTTCGCGAATTCAGAACCCCATTTGTACCTGTTGTACCAATTCTAGGTGCTATTGTATGTTTGGCAATGATGTACGGACTGGGATGGACAAACTGGTTACGACTGTTTTTATGGATGGGAATTGGAATTGTTGTTTATTTCTCATTTAGCCGAAAAAACAGTGTTTTGAATAATCCTGAAAAAACAGAATAGGTCATTTCTTTCATAAAAAAAGCCCTCTGAAAATTTTAATTTCAGAGGGCTTTTTTTATAAATCAAAAACTGAAGTTCTCTTGGATCGAATCAAATCTTTCAGTCTAATCCAAAAAGCTAAGGTCAAATATACTCCAAAACCCAATCCTACGGTTACAAAAGAAATGTAAATAAAAAATAACCGCACATTGGTAACACGCATTCCCAGTTTATCGGCAAGACGCGAAGAAACATGGAATCCATACTTTTCGAAAAAAAACTTAAGTTTTAAAATTGCTGACATTTTATCTTTTTGATATTGGGTAAAAGTACAAAATTAAAGTATTCACGCATTATCAAATCAACGAATAAACAGATTAGCTATTCTTGGTACTATCAAAATTATTTAACAATAAATAATCTACATATAATTCAAAAAGAAAGAAAAATAATCTATTTTTGAATTAACTAACTTTATTTAAATATGACAACAATTACAGATTACTGGTGGATATTTTTATTATTCCTATGTCTTTTCCTTTACAAATTCGTACTAAGAGTTTTCTTCGGGATGGTTATCGTACCTGAAGACAGAATTGGTTTAGTAACCAAAAAATTCGTGCTCTTTGGAGCTGCAAAATCGTTACCCGACGGAAGAATCATAGCAACCAAAGGGGAAGCAGGTTTTCAAGCTAAAACACTGGCTCCAGGATTATATTGGGGAATGTGGCCTTGGCAGTATTCTGTAAACATGACTCCATTTACCATTATTCCGGAAGGAAATATCGGATTGGTATTAAGTAAAGATGGTGCTGAAATACCTACAGGTAGAATACTTGCTCAAAAAGTAAGTTCAGACAATTATCAGGATGCAACTTTATTTCTTGATAATGGCGGACAAAAAGGGCGTCAATCAGCATTCATTACTACAGGTTCTTACCGTATTAACACTTATTTATTTGAAGTCATAGTGGCTCCACAAATAGTAATCTCTGAAAACATGGTTGGAATTGTAACTGCAATGGATGGAGAACCTATTCCGATTGGTCAAATTGCGGGTAAATTTGTAGACAATCATAATAACTTTCAGGATTTTGATCAATTTTTGAAAAACGGTGGAAACCGTGGATTACAGCCTCAGGTGATGCTTGCCGGTTCTTATTATATCAATTCCTGGGCAATTCAAATAGAACAAACACCTATGACTGATGTACCTATCGGATATGTTGGTGTTGTTATTTCGTATATTGGAGAAGACGGTCAAGATGTAACCGGAGATAACTTTAAACATGGAAATATTGTTTCAAAAGGACAACGCGGAGTTTGGATGGAACCTTTCGGTCCTGGGAAATATGCACTAAACAAATACACAACAAAGCTGGAACCTGTCCCAACTACCAATTTGGTTCTGAACTGGGCTGATGCCAGAAGCGAATCCCACAACTTAGACAAAAACCTCTCAACGATAACTGTTCGTTCACAAGATGGTTTTCCTTTCAATCTGGATGTTTCGCAGATTATTCACGTTCCCGCTAATGAAGCACCAAAAGTAATTGCCCGATTTGGAAGCATGAACAATCTTGTTTCACAGGTTTTGGAACCAACCATTGGAAATTATTTTAGAAACTCGGCTCAGGAAAGTGACGTTATTTCCTTCCTTTCTACCCGAAAAGAGCGTCAGGAATCGGCTAAAAATCATATTAAAGTCGTTTTAGACGAATACAATGTCAATGCTGTTGATACCTTAATTGGAGATATTGTACCACCTGAATCATTGATGAAAACACTGACTGACAGGAAAATTGCCGAAGAAGAGCAAAAAACCTATCAAACCCAAAAAATGGCACAAGAACAACGTCAGGGGGTTGAGAAAGAAACCGCTATTGCTGATATGCAAAAGGAAATTGTGAAAGCATCACAAAGTGTTGAAATTGCTCAAAGAACCGCCGATGCCACAGTTAAAAAAGCCGAAGGAGATGCTACCAGTTTAAAGCTAAATGTAAATGCGGAAGCCGAAGCTACAAAAATGCGTGCCAATGCGGAAGCTGAAGCTACCAAAGCCAGAGCCGGAGCACAGGCCGAAGCTACTAAACTAACAGCAAGCGCCGAAGCAGAAAGAATTTCTAAAACCGGTTTAGCCGAAGCAGAAAAAATCATGGCGATAGGTAAATCAACTGCTGAAGCTTACCAATTACAGGTTTCAGCTATGGGAGGTGACAATTTTACTAAATATAAAATAACTGAAGAAATAGGAAAAGGACAAATCAAAGTCATTCCAGATGTATTAATTTCTGGAAATTCCGGTTCTGATGGTGGAATTAGTGGTCTTCTTGGGATGAAATTAATGGAAATGATGGACGCCAAAAAAGATGAACCTAACAAAAATTAATTTTCGATTGATTTCTTAAAATCCGCTTCACAGCGGATTTTTTTTTTGTATCAGAAATGAATTTATAGTTGTTATCGAATTCAAATCAGAATCCATAAATAATAAATAAAGCCCAATCATATTTACTAAAAATCAATAGATTATTAATATATTTACTACAGCCATTCATAATATCAGGCTGAGTGTGTTTTTCTTAAAAAAATAATTTATTTTTTAGATGAAAACTATTTTAAAAATAATCGAATTATTCAAGTCATTCTTACTTGATATTGGAGAACTTTCCCTATTTGCAGGTCGTTTTTTTAAAGAAGTTTTTAAAAGCCCCTCAGAATACAGAGAATTCATTCGACAATGTTTTTATATGGGAAACCGTTCTTTGCTTTTGGTTACCGTTACAGGATTCATCATTGGCTTGGTTTTTACATTACAATCAAGACCTACCTTACAAGAATTTGGCGCTGTTTCCTGGATGCCGTCAATGGTTAGTATTTCTATCATTCGGGAAATTGGTCCCATCATTACTGCCTTGATTTGTGCAGGACGAATTGGTTCCGGAATTGGTGCCGAACTGGGTTCCATGCGAGTGACAGAACAAATTGATGCTATGGAAGTTTCGGGAACGAATCCATTTAAATATCTGGTGGTTACCCGAATTTTAGCTACAACCTTCATGCTCCCTATTCTGGTTTTTTTTGGTGATGTCATTGCTCTTTATGGTTCTTATCTCGTGGAAAACATCAAAGGAAATGTATCTTTTCTGTTGTATTTTAATAAAGTCTTTGAAGCATTGGAATTTGGCGATTTAATTCCCGCCACAATCAAAACACTCTTTTTTGGATTTGCTATAGGATTAGTGGGCTGTTTTAAAGGTTATAACTGTAAAAAAGGCACCGCAGGTGTTGGACTTGCGGCTAATTCTGCCGTGGTATTCACCTCCATGTTGCTGTTTATAATTGATTTTATCGCAGTATTTGTTACTAATATTTTTTACCATTTATAAAACAACTTAGAATGATGAACCTTCCAAAAACTGTCATAGAAATCAAAGACCTAAAAAAAAGTTATGGGGCCAATCATGTTTTAAATGGTTTCGATATGCATTTGGTTGAAGGCGAGAATTTAGTCATTATGGGGAAATCAGGTTCCGGAAAATCGGTGATGATAAAATGCCTGATTGGACTAGAAAAGCCGGACAGTGGCGTCATTATGGTGATGGAAAAAGATATTAGTACACTCGAACGTGAAGAATTGGATGAACTTCGAACAGAAGTTGGATTTCTTTTTCAAGGAAGTGCCCTTTATGATTCGATGACAGTCAGGGAAAATCTTGAATTTCCATTAAGACGCCATACCAAGAAGTTTGGCATCATAAAAGACACCACCCCATTAGTCATGGAAGCACTCGAAAACGTAGGCTTGACACATACGCTAAACCTAATGCCGGAAGAACTTTCAGGCGGAATGAAACGGAGGATTGCCCTTGCAAGAACATTGATTCTTCAACCCAAAATTATTCTTTATGACGAACCCACAACAGGATTAGATCCCATAACGGCAAAAGAAATTATTTTACTGATGAAATCCATCCAGAAAAAATACAACACCTCATCTATCATAATTACTCATGACGTGGACTGTGCAAGAGCCATTTCGAATAAGATGATTTTACTGGTTGACGGTGTCAATTATGCAGAAGGCACTTTTGAAGAATTAAATACTTCAAAAGACCCAAAAATACAAGCCTTTTTTAAATAACATAAAAATGGAAAAAACAACATCACAAAAAATACGCCTTGGTTTATTTGTAATCATTGGATTATTGATTTTTATACTTGCCATTTATTTCATTGGCGACAAAGAAAAAATGTTTGGCAAAACCAATCACCTGAAAACCACATTCAACAACGTCAATGGTTTACAATTAGGTAACAGTGTTCGTTATTCTGGGATAAGTGTGGGAACAGTACGGGGAATTGAAATGATAAACGACACCTCCATTCGTGTTGATATGATTATAGACAAAGCCATTTTCCCCTACATAAAAAAAGATGCGGTGGCCACCATCAGTTCCGATGGACTGGTAGGCAACATGATTATTAGTATTATTCCCGGAAAGGGAAACGAACCATCGGTTGATCCAGGCGATGAGATTTCTTCCAACAATCGGATTCGTACAGAAGACATGATGAACACTCTAAATGAAACCAATAAAAACGCAGCTAAACTTACATCCAATTTACTCAAAATCACCAATGAAATAATTGAAGGAAAAGGAACACTGGGCTTGCTACTTAATGACACTTTGATGTCCAAAGACCTGAGAGAAACTATGCGTTATTTGAAATCAACTACCAAAAAAACTTCTGAAACAGTAACAAAAATAGACCAACTTGTAACTTCATTGGACAAAAGCGACAATGCTATAGGAGTGATTAAAGATCCGGCTGTAGCCAATAAAATAAAAAACATGGTCACCAATTTAGATCAATCCACCATTGAATTAAACAAAGTAATTAGTCATCTTGATGCGACAATTCTGAATCTGAAAGAAGGAAAAGGCACGATAAACTACCTTTCGAACAATCCCGAATTAGTTCAAAAAATTGATTCCACTATGACAAACATCAATGGCGCCAGTTTCAAGTTGAATCAAAATATGGAAGCCCTGAAACATAATTTCCTGTTTAGAGGATATTTCAAAAAACAAGAAAAGGAAAAAGCAAAAGCCGCTAAAAAATAGAGGCCATTGAAAATAATTATTTCTTTTCAATATCATAAAAAAAATATACCAATCTCATTTACTGCAACAAAGCGGCAAGGAACTCAATTCCAAAACATTTTGTTTTATCTGATGATAGTATAAAAAACGAAACCTTTAACTACTTTTCTTTAGCAATTCCATTCCAATAGCACAATCCAAACATCTTCCACCAGTACAATATTCGTTCTTTAACTGTAACAATGATTGGGTATCAAACGCATTAATCGCTTTTATACCAAAAGAATCAAACTTATCTATAATCGCATTTTTCTCCGGCGCGACCTCGGCCTGCATTGCCATTAAATCTTCTGTGGTTTCCTTTCCAAGACTTTTGGCATAGGCAAACTGAATGGGAATAATAGTATTAATCATCACTAAATCAATAAAAGACTTGGATAATTTTTTAACCTTTTTGGGGCTTTCTTTATCAAACTGATAGTGATTTTCCCAATAAACCGAAGTACTTAGCTGAAACAATTCATAAGCCATATTAAGACTGCAAACACTATTAATTTGGGAAAATAAATTTTGATGCAAATGATACAAATGCGCCAATTGAGACAATCGAATATTGGGAAAATTATCCGGACGATGTTTAAAAAACTGAACCTGTCCTTCTGATTTTGAGTCTAATTGGTATTTGTGAAGCAAATAAAAATACCTGAATTTTAAATCTTTAAAGTAATTATCTTCTTTATCAGCATCCAGCAAACCGGCTTTACCGAGCAATAATGCTTCCAGATTTTCTACTTCAAAACTTTCTTTTCGAATAATCGCAAAAGGAATTGATTGGGCAATTTTCAGAAAGACTTCTCCATTAGTATTCAAACCAAAATTTTTAGCCAGCATACAGAACAAAACCGCTTCCCAATCATTATTTGTTTCCTCTAACAATTCATAAATTGCTTTTGACTTTCGTTCCAAACGTTCAAAAAACAAACGTTCCTGCCAATTTTTAAGAACAAAATCATCTACTTCCCTAAGTTGTTTTTCGCAAAAAATCCACGATTTTGGAGTTAACAATCGCTGGTAATTATTTAGTACAGCATCATCCACATAATTTTTGAGTTCTAACACTGGAATTTCTGAATTGTTTTTTCTAAAAACTTCGGTATCATGCTCCCAAACTACATGAAGAATTACATTTTCATAAGCCGCATCTTTTTCATGATGATGCACGTACCAATCAGAAGATTTAAGATGGATTTCTACATTACCTGCCCATTTTTGATTTCCAATAATAATTTGAGCATTAAAAAAATCCGGACCTGCCAATTCTAAAAATTGACCAACACTGATGATGGTAATTTCCTGTCCATTTGAAGTTTTTAAATTCAGCGTATCAAACTTCTTGAATTTCCAGAGGTAATGCAAAAAATTTTCTTTCATCTTATTAATGTTCTAAAAGTTAGCACACTAATTTAATGAAAAAACCTACACTAAAAAATTAATCTTTTAACGCATCAAATACAATTGAGCACAGGCTCTGGCATCAGATAATGCTTCATGATGATTTAAAGAAATATTCATTTCCCGGCAACAATCACTAAGTTTTGTAGGCTTTATTCCTTTTGCCTTATAAATTTTCACGGTACATTCCCATCTATTAACAATGTTTAAATCGGCATAATCCAAACCATAATACGTCATGGATTTAGTCAAAACATTACGATCAAAACTTTCATTATGTGCTACCACCACTCTGTTCTGTAGCCGTTTTTGAATTTCCGGAAAGACCTGAAGAAAACTTTCTGCCCTGGCAGTATCACTGGGATAAATCCCATGAACTTGTATTGTGTACGGATTATAAAGATTATTAGGCGGCTGAATTAAAGTCACAAACTCATCAACCACAATTCCGTTTTCTACCGTAACAATCCCTACAGAACAGGGATGAAAAGAAGTCGCAGTTTCAAAGTCGATAGCGGTGAAAGTCATATTGAATTAGTTAAAGAAATTCCAAATCAAACCAAAACGAATTGTCATATCACGATACGGATTATTAGGTGCTGAATAATAATTATTACCCGTATAAGCCGAATTAAAATGTTCCGCTTTGATATAAACTCTTGTTCTTTGAATTTTAGCATTAATAAAAAAGTCAAGGTTTGGATAGTTTCCAATTTGTTTTTGCTGCTGAACAAAAAACTCTCCTATTACAGGATTATAATCATTGGCATAAAACTTTGTAAAATAATTGAATGTAATTCCTGTTTGAATAAACAAAGCATGCTGAAAGAAATAATTACTATAGTAAATTGTGTTTCGGGTCACTAAATCCGGTACATTTAAAATGGCTTCATTTTGATCTGCTTTTTGATACAATATGGTATTATTCAAAGCAAATTTTCCAAAAGTAAGTTCTTTGCTCAATTTAAGAGAAAGGTATTTTATGGTTCCTCCAAATTGGCTTGGTGTCACAATTTGTTGCGATGCATCGGTTGCCGTATTTTTAAAATACAAATGATCCGTTAATGTCGACAGTTGTAAGGAAGCATCAAACCAAGGTGTTACGGCACTACCACTAAGCACATTGATTTTTTCATTGTCAAAGGTATTTGACCAATTGTAACTTTCGTATTCACTTTGGTACAAATTATAAATATCATTCGGTAATTTGCTTATATTTTGGTAACCAAAAACAAACTGAAAATCATCATTCAAATCATAATTTAAATTTGCTTCTACATTAGAAACAGACTGTTTACTAATGGATTTAGAAAGTAAAAATTTACCGTGCCATTTATTTTTCCAATATTCGTATTGCCCGCCTACATTATTAATATTTCGGGACAAAGTAGACGGAATAACTCCTTTATCCAGAATTAAAATTCGATTATAATAAAAATTACTTCTGAAATCATCTATAAAAAACTGAAACTTACCCAGGGTTTTATTTTCATACAACAACCCGGCTTTGTTATACATTTTATTATAATGCGTCTGATCTTTCAAATTAGATGTTACAATTGCATCTCCAAAACGATAAATGGACCGCGTACCCACAGCAGACTCTAAAGTAGGCTGATAGTATTGGTAAAACTTATTCTCAAAATTAAATTGGTGTGTTACATATAAATTATTTTCAGCTTCGCTTGGATTAACTCTGAATATATGATCTACAAAGATGCGTTTGGCTCTCAAAAAAGATTCGGCATCTGTTAAATACACCTGTAAACGCTGTCTGTTTTTATATTTGGTATCTTCACTTTCAAAATCTTCAGGAGTTGTAATCCCTCCATTTTCTTCATTCAAAGCATCCTGGGAAGTAAAATGCGAGTTAATCAAATAGCGCTTACTGGTGGTATGATAACTCATAGTAAATCGAAAACTTCCTGTACTGGCTAACTGATTGATATATTTTCCTTCAGAACGCAATCCTTTGTAAGCAATAGACAAATTCAGATTAGGCGAAAGATTCACAGCAAAATAGGAATCCACCGAATGTCCTTTGGCTAATATCGATTTAAAAAACAATTCGGTTACAGGAGTTGCCACCGAGGCATAGCGGATTTGATTCGCTTCTAAAAAATTAAAATGTTTAGCCTTAAAACCCATTTCCGGATAGGCTGATTGTTGTGTCAAACTATACTGTAGCGTATTATAAGCCTGTCCTTCATTAGGAAATGCCAATAAACCAAATAAATCTCTTCGAAGATAATTATGACTATACTCTCTTTCAATAGTCAACGCAGTATCTAAATAAGTCGTATCTCTTTCCAAAGTAATAAAACGATACATGTCGATTGAAGCGACTTTAGCAGTATCTTTTTCTTTTCCACCTTTTAATCGTTCAGAAAAACTTTGTTTAGGACCTTCGTTCTCTCTTGGATCTTTCTTCAAATCTTTCTTTTGAGAAAACAGCATTGTTGGCAGTACTAGAAAATATAAATAAAAGAGAATTCTCATTCGGAATAGCTATATATAATGGGTTCTTTCTTAAAACTAATATTGGAGCAAAGGTAAACGATAAAAACGTATAAAAAAACAACTTAATTATGACTTAGTTATAAGTAAACGTTAGAATAAGCCACGATTATCTTAAAAAATTTATAATCTTTGCCTATCGAAAACTTTTCAGTATGCTTGCCTCTACTTTTTCACAATTAATTCTTGAAGCAGGAACCGATGAAGCCGGGCGTGGTTGCCTTGCCGGTCCGGTTACAGCTGCTGCTATTATTTTGCCAACAAATTTCAACAATTCCATACTTAACGACAGTAAACAATTATCTGAAAAAGTAAGAGAAAAATTGCGTCCTGTAATTGAAGAACAGGCCGTTAGTTTTGCCGTTACACACCTTTTTCCTAATGAAATTGATGAAATTAACATTTTGAATGCTTCGATGAAAGGCATGCAGGAATCGGTTTTAAAATTAAATCCATCACCCGAATTCATTATCGTTGACGGTAACAGAGCTATGAATGCCAAGCTGGGCTTGAAGAATAATTTTGGCAAACAATTCACTGCTGAAGAAATCAATTTATTAAAATCAATTCCGAATCAGAGCATTGTAAAAGGAGATTCTAAATATTTAAGTATTGCAGCCGCTTCAGTATTAGCAAAAACTTATCGCGATGAATACATGGATATGATTCACGAGGAATTCCCAATGTACAACTGGAAAAAAAACAAAGGCTATCCAACCAAAGAACATCGCGAAGCCATTGAAAAATACGGCCCTTGCAAATACCACCGCATGAGTTTTAGATTATTGCCGGAACAACTGACTTTAGACTTGTAATTGCTGATTTTTTTTAAACCATATAAGTCACATAAGTTAATTTATTTAACCGCAAAGTTCGCAAAGATTTACCCGTAAAGAAGTTTTAGAAAAAAATCTGCTAAAATCTGTTAAATCTGCGTGCCGATATTTTATAGCAAAGAAAACAGAAAAAAATCCGTGATAATATGTTACATCAGCTTCATCCGAGTGCCATACCAATTTAAACAGTCACAAATTCAGCTTCAAATAACTGAGTAAAATGCTTCAGGATTTTTGCTTTTACTTCGGCTTCATCGACTTTTTCAACTCCCAGTTCTACATTTAAAGTAGTCACTGCCTTGCCGCGAATACCACAAGGAATGATATTATCGAAATAACCCAAATCAGCATTTACGTTTAACGCAAAACCATGCATGGTTACCCAGCGTGAAGCACGAACACCCATAGCACAAATTTTTCGGGCAAATGGAGTTCCTACACCCAGCCAGACTCCGGTTTCACCATCACTTCTACCCGATTCAACTCCGTATTCCGCCAAAGTTAAAATTATCGCTTCCTCCAGAAATCGTAAATATTTATGAATATCAGTAAAGAAATTTTCCAAGTCCAAAATAGGATAACCTACAATTTGTCCAGGTCCGTGATAGGTAATATCGCCGCCACGGTTGATTTTGTAGAAAGTAGCGCCTTTGGCTTCGAGTTGTTTCTCAGAAAGCAATAAGTTTTCAAAATCACCTCTTTTTCCCAAAGTATAAACGTGCGGATGCTCCACAAAAAGAAAATAATTAGGCGTTGGCAGATTTGTTTCTTCCCTTCGGTTTTGGATTTTCAAATCGACAATTCCTTTAAACAATTCTTCCTGAAATTCCCAAGTTGATTTGTAATCTTTGCGTCCTAAGTCCTGAAGTTGGATTTTTTTGTTCATTGGTCATTGCGAGGAACGAAGCAATCTCACTTTCGTTCATTTATTTGATGAGCTGCAAAAATACAATTAATTATTTTCTTTTGCCACGGAGTCACAACAACATAACAAATGAGATTATTTTACCGCAAATTCGCAAATTTTACTTTTCAGCTGTGAATCTAAAAAAACAGCCACAGATTACAATGATCTTACTGACTAATAGAGATAAAACTTAAAGATTTTAAAAAACTGAGATTTGCGAATTTGCGGTCTTTTTTAGATTATTCAAAAACTACATTCAAATTCAGCTTCTCCGGGTTTTCAGAATAGTCCGTAAAAGGATATTCGACCGTAATAGTTTTTCTGTCGGCACTAAATAGCGCATCAGGATTTGAAACCGATTTTACGGCTTTAGGGAAATGGTATTTCAAAGTATATTTAGATGATGCAAAAATCATCTTAGCCATTCCAAGCGAATCGGCTGCGATTTTTTTGATTTGATCTTTTAAAACAATCACTTTTCGGCTAAAATTTTTACCATTATAACTAAAACTCAATTTAGCATTATTGTTCCCAAGACCACTCATCATAGCTGCCGGATTGTCTTTTTTATCTGATTTTCCTTTTAAATCTTTCATAGCGGCCATACTTTCCATCAAGCCTCCTAAATCATTTACACTTTTAAATGGCGTATTCATCGAAAACAATAATTGTTTCGCTTCAGGATTCATTTTGATTTTCATTACAAAACTCTCCAGTTTTTTCAACGCTTCTTGCTGTTCCGGAGACATTTTAGCGATACTGTCTTTTTTAGTCGCAAAAATTTCTTTAAATGAAAAAGTCGAATCTATTGCTTTAGCGTTATTTTTCATACCTAATTCATTTCCTAATTTATCACCAGCCATCGCCAGTAAACCTGCCCCATCCATTTCTATGGAAAAATTCCCGGAACCGTCAGGATGAACATCGATGTTTTCGGTGAAGTTGCAGCTGGTTAATAGTAGCATTAAAGCAAAAGCTAAAAAATATTTAATTTGTTTCATTTTCTGTTTTTTTTCAAATATACAGGTTAACTTTTTGGATTCTATCTAAAAAACAAGTAATTTAAGTTATCTTTTTAATGAAAAATGCCCTTTGTATTCCTTCTTTTCTCCATTGTCATAATAAAAAACTACAAACCAATAATCTGAAGCAGGCATTTCCTTACCTAAATAAGTTCCATCCCAACCAAAATCTTTTGATGGAAATAGTTCTTTTAAAAGTTTACCATACCTATCATAGATAAAAACAGATGAATTATCATAATTTTTCAAATCTGAAATATTCCAAAAGTCATTATAGCCATCTCCATTAGGTGTAAAATAATTAGGAAAATTAACAACTAAAATTCCAGATACAACTACAGGTTCACTACAACCATTAACATCAATAACTTTTACTGAATGATAACCATGCTTAACATTTTCAAACAAAGGACTTTCTTGAAATAATCCATCATCCAACTGATATAAATACTCCCCCTGATCAAATACTTGTATTTCTATACTTTGACTATCATCAAATGCCTTGGATGTCTCCCACTTTACATACTTCAGAGTTGGCACATTTATAGTTATGTTTATTTTTTGTTCAATAGCACATTGATTAGGATTTGGGGTAAAAAGATAACTTTTACTTTTTGAATTATCAATTATACTTGAATTCCAATTCCCTACAATTCCGTTTGGAGAAACATTACTCAACGGAGCAATAATTTCTCCTGCACAAAAACTCAAATCAGAAAACCCTGGACTTATTCCTTCACCTGAAACATCAATAGGAATTGGTACTCTTGCACTTTCACAATTACCTATTGATTGACTAACATAATAAACAGTTCTTCCAATATTAACTGTAGATGGAATCGTTGGTACATTAGATGCTATACCTCCTGTCTCATTTTCACCATACCAATTAAGTATTGCATTTGGCGATGCAATTACACTTAGTGGACCAGACACACTATTTTGACATAAATTATCATTATTTAAAACAACTTGAGGCACTTCTATTATGGGTTTCTTTAAAATAATTTCTGTTGGAACAGAAACACATGACGTAACTTTATCTTTAACAAAAACACTATAATTAGCTGGATACAAATTTGAAAATTGTCCGATTGATTGAAAATTCACTCCATCAATACTATACTCATAATTACTATCAATTGGTGAAATTACCATTATTTGTCCATAGTCATTTGTACAAGTAGGATCAATACTACTAACAACAGGCTTAGGAGGCAAAATTGGTTGTAAAACATTCAAGTCAATAGATTTTGTACATCCTGTATTTAAATCTTTGACTGTTGCAGTAAATGTCCCTGAAACCGAAACCTTCGCAGGGTTTGGAGTATCTATTGTTAAAGAAGGACCATTCCAAACTATAGAATGATTTAATGTTGTCGAAGTTGCTACTAGATTCACTAAACAATCTTGATAACTATAAGAGACCGAAATATTTGGCAAAACAGCATCAGGAGCATTTAAAACTACCGTATTACTTACTGATTGACAATTTGTAACTGTGTTTCTTACAGTTATTGTTTTATTTCCTGTATTCACATTATCAAACAAAACATCGGATTGAAAATTTATTCCATTTAAACTGTATTCGTATTCACTCCCCACCGGAGAAGTAACTTTAATACTACCCAAAGGAATATTACAGGTGGGTTGCCTATTTACCATAATTTCAGGGACAGGACATGGTAAATAAGTACTTTTACTAAATTCAACAGAATCAAAACAACCATTTCCAATTGGTTTTACAATCAATTTTACTAAATCTCCCGGACTAAGCCCTTCTACTTTATATGTATTAGTTGTAATGCTTCCAATATCAATAGTATTTGCCCCATTTACCGAATAGCTAAGTTCATAATCTGTTGCATTAGGAACTTGATTCCAATTAAATTGAATTTCATTTTGAGTGATAACACTATTAGCTAATATTGGCTTTTCTGGTGGAGCAACTGTTACTGTGAAATTTGAATATATATCAATTGGATTTACTGCTACAAAAGAAATATCATCAATTGCAAAATCATTTCCAACATCTGTATAACTGCCAGAATTTAGTATCTCTATATTCACCCATTCATTGAGCCATCCAGAAAAATAATTTACTGAAAATTGAATCCAATTACCACAAACTTTAGTTGGGGATAACTCTAAAAAATAAACTTTTGCAAAAGAACCGTTAAAAGTTACATTTATTTCTGCAGGATTTATTTCTGAAAATGAATGTACCCAAAAACTAAAAACATAATTTGTCGTTCCATTAACTTTTATAGATTGTTTCCAGAAAGGTACTGATCCTCTTGACGCACTACTATAACCATTATAACCATTTACCATTAACATGTTGCCATTTCCAGAAGTATGATCACCACAATTTGGTAAAATTGAACTCCAAGAAGAAGGACTATTACCAACATTATATGTTCGAGGTGCATTTTCAAAATTTGTAGAATAATATTTATAATAAGTATCAAAACCTATATTACCTAATGAAAAATCCCCATTGAATACTAAATTCTCAGTCCCTGGAAATGGACGAGATTTCACTGTATAGTTAGTAGTCACTGATGGACTTAATATTTGAGTTGCCTTACTAGAATCAGCTATATTCGTATCAGTAGGATTAGAAAACCATTCATAAATTGAATTCCCTCCTGTAACTGACAAAACAGTACTTTCTCCTTGACAAATATTTGCATTACCTTTTATTTGTAGATAATTTGAATCAAAGGGTATTACAACATCACAATTTGCAGTTTGACCATTCACATCTACCGCAGTAAGTTGATAATTTCCAGGAATTAGATTTTTAAAATTTTCCCAACCACTTCTATTAACAGGTCCAGTAAGTGTCCAAGAACGAATATATGGACTTCCACTCATAGAATAGGCAAATAATCTAATCCCATCAGAAGCATAAGATAAGGAATAGGTAATTCCTAGGGGGACTTCTTCTTGTAATGAAAAATCATCTAATGCAAAATCGTTTCCAACAGAATTAGTATTTGCATCCCAAAGATTAATATTTACACAATAATCTGTAGCAATAAAACTATAAGTCACTTTTTGCCAACCTTCAGAAGGTAAAGGAGCTAACTTATTTCCAGAAACTAAAATAATATCAGAAACATTAGAAAAATCAATTCTAATATCTGCTTGAGTTGCAGAATTAACAACTAATGATGAAACGGAATGCACCCAATAACTAAAAGTATATTTTTTACCAATTGTTAACCCGCAAAACCCGTTACCACCATACCCCCCTTTCCAAAAATATTGAGTATTTCCTAGATTACCACCATCAACAACAAGCATTGTCCCAGAATATCGCATACCAAAAGTATGCTCCATTGTAGGTAAAAAATCAAAATTCAAATTAACTGGATTATTTGTATTTGCACTCATGCCAGGAACTGAAGTTATTGAAAATGGATCATCAAAACTTATATAACCTCCGTTTTTATAATCGAAATTAGTTCCTGCAAAATTCCCCATATTTCCATTAATTATTAATTCTTGCATTTCTTCTTGTGAATAAACTTTACCAAAAAACACAAAAAAAAACACTAACAATATCCAGTAAAAAACATTTGTTTTTTTCATATCAGAAACTTAAATCCAAAAATTAATAATTAAGTTTATATTTTTGTAAAAATAGAGTTTTCTTACACAAAAAAAATAAAGACTATTTTTTTATTCTAAAAAACAAGAAAAATCATCCGGAAGCGGGACAAATCGTGATAAAAAAACGGCAATTTTCTGCTCCTAAAAATTCTAAAAATCTGCATTCTAAAGTCTGCATTCTTTTTTTTATCTTTGCGGTCTTAAAAATCAGACTATAATGGCATTATCAGAACAAGAAATCATCCGAAGAGAAAAACTTCAATCTTTACGCAACTTAGGAATCAATCCTTATCCTGCTAATCTTTTTCCTGTAAATCATACTTCAAAGCAAATAAAGGAAACGTTTGAAGAAGGTAAGACAGTGATTGTTGCGGGGCGTTTGATGAGTGTGAGAGATCAGGGAAAAGCTTGTTTTGCCGAATTGCAGGATAGCGAAGGACGTATTCAATTGTACGTGAACCGTGATGTTTTGTGTGAAGGTGATGATAAAACCTTGTACAATCAGGTTTTCAAAAAACTAACCGATTTAGGTGATTATATTGGAATTGAAGGGGAATTGTTTACTACACAAGTGGGTGCGAAATGTATTCGTGTAAGCGGTTTTACTTTCTTAAGCAAAACCTTGCGTCCGCTTCCTTTACCAAAAGTGGATGAAGACGGAAAAGTTTTTGACGCTTTCAACGATGCCGAATTGCGTTACCGTATGCGTTATGTTGACTTAACGGTAAACCCACAGGTAAAAGAAACCTTTATCAAAAGAACTAAATTATTCAACGCGATGCGTGGTTTCTTTAACGATGCAGGATACCTTGAAGTGGAAACTCCGGTTTTACAATCGATTCCTGGTGGAGCGGCAGCGCGTCCATTTATTACGCACCACAACTCATTGGATATTCCGTTGTACATGCGTATTGCTAATGAATTGTACTTAAAAAGATTAATCGTAGGTGGATTTGACGGTGTTTATGAGTTTTCGAAAAACTTCCGTAACGAAGGAATGGACAGAACGCACAACCCTGAATTTACTGCAATGGAAATATATGTAGCTTACAAAGACTACAACTGGATGATGGATTTCACTGAGCGTTTATTGGAGCACTGTGCTGTTTCTGTAAACGGAACAAGTGATGTTACTTTTGGTGAGCACCAAATCAGTTTCAAAGCGCCTTTTGCCCGAGTGACGATGACGGATTCTATCAAGCACTTTACTGGTTTTGATATTTCAGGAAAAAGCGAAGCCGAATTGTACGAAGCTGCTAAAGGAATGGGAATTGAAGTGGATGAAACTATGGGTAAAGGAAAACTGATTGATGAGATTTTTGGAGCAAAATGTGAAGGAAATTATATTCAGCCAACATTCATTACCGATTATCCAAAAGAAATGTCACCGCTTTGTAAAGAGCACCGTGACAATCCAGAACTGACAGAGCGTTTTGAATTAATGGTTTGCGGTAAAGAAGTAGCAAATGCTTATTCTGAATTGAATGACCCAATTGATCAAAGAGAACGTTTTGAAGACCAAATGCGTTTGGCTGCAAAAGGAGATGATGAAGCTAACGGAATCATCGATGAAGATTTCTTAAGAGCTTTAGAATATGGAATGCCTCCAACATCAGGATTAGGAATCGGTATGGATCGTTTGATGATGTTCTTAACCAATAATGCTTCTATTCAGGAAGTGTTATTGTTCCCGCAAATGCGTCCGGAGAAAAAACTAACAATTGAACTTTCTGATGAAGAAAAATTTATAGTAGACTTATTGAAAAAAAGTGAAAATAAAATGGATTTAACGCAATTAAAAATTACTGCTAACTTAAGCGGTAAAAAATGGGATGCGTCTATGAAAAACTTATCGAAACACGGTTTGACTAAAGTAGCTATTGAAGGCGAAAGTAAAGTGGTGGAATTAGTAGGATAAAATATCTAAGATATTCATTTAATCAGTTTGATAATAACATTGATAACTGGTTGTGATAGTAATTTGTGCGTAAAATTGAGCTTGGGCATTTTGTATGATTGTATTATAACTTGTTACTTTAAAAACTCAAAACTTATGGAAAAAATAAAAAATGGCGTGTTTAAAACTTTGACTGCGTGAGCACAATTTTATCAAAAATTACAATTATAATGAATAGCTCAAAGTTTAGGGTTCGAATCCCTACTCACGCGCAATAAAAAAGAGCTTCAAATTAAAGCTCTTTTCTATTTATTTTTTTGATTCTCTAAATAATTAACTAACTCATCTACATTTGTAAAAGGGTTTAAATTAAAAATCTCCACACCATAATTATTATCAATTACAGACAATCTGGATTTTCCGGCGTTTAATTTTGCAAAAGTTGATTTATCTTTTAAAATAGAATAATGTTTAAAATCATTCTTCTCATAATTTTGCATTCCAATGCACTTCTTTAATTCCTTTTCTAACTCCGCTTCTGAAGCAAAAGCTTTGGTTGAATTTTTAAAATGAAATAAATACCAAATCTCAAAACAAATACTAGAAAAAATAACTTCTATATTTTTATTGGCTGCTAATTTAAACGCTTCATCTCTTTTTGCCTGATTGTCATGATCAAAAACAACATAAATCGTTTCAACACCTTCACGTTTCGCCTTTTTTATTGCTTCTTCTACAACACCTTTACAATCTACTTTATGACTTTGAAAAACATTTACGCTAATTGTTTTAGGCAAACCTAAATCTTCTTTCAGTGCATTAAAATAATTCTTCTCAGTCAATCCTTCACAAAGAATCAAGACTTTCGATTTAAGTTCTCGTAACTTAAAATTATTCTTAGGTCTTTTAGCCATGATTATGAATTTATGTAGTCAATTAATTCATGTCTAAAAGTTTCTCTGGCAATATTTGGTACAGCTCCTAATCTACCTTCTAAATACCATTTTTCATAATTTCCCTCTCGAATTCCCTTTATATCCGAAACTGCAAACATTTCTGTTTCACCTTTTTCATTTTTCTCAACCAAATTAATTTGGTCTCTTCTTAGTTTATTTTCAGGACTTAATAAAGTAGTATCGTGGGTAGCAAATATAAACTGAGCACCTTTTGTATTTACTTCAGGATCGTTAAATAACTTTAAAATATATTGCGCAATTTCAGGATGCAAACTTCTTTCAAATTCATCGACAACTAAAACATTCCCTCCTTTTAATCTATTTAAAACAAACGGAATAAATGCTATAACTCTTTGAGTTCCTGAAGACTCATCTTCAAATTCAAATTCAATTTTTTCATTATCAGCATTCAAATGAAATGTTTTGATTTTACCATCCCTTTCAACAAAATCAACAACCTGAGTATCTATTTTTTGAACCAAAGATTTAGATAATTCTAATTGTTTTCCCCACAAGTCTACATTTTTAAACATCATTTTACTAAGTGCTTTATTAAATTCATTGGAATGAAAAGTTGCAGTTGTAAGGACAAAAATAGAAGTTAAATATTCATATACATTTTTTAAAATCTCAACATTCTCAACCGCAGCTTTACTCAAAAACAACTGATTTTCAGTTGTTCGCTGCTTAATAGTCTCAAAAATACCTTCATATCCATTTCCTTTATAAAAATCTTGTTCATTTCTTTCGAATATTTTTACCTTAATTCCTTTAGGATAAAAAACGAGTGATTCTTTTAGAACAATTTGATTAAAAACTTCAATAGTATATGTATACAAAATATTTTCTATTAATATATCTATTGAAAAATGCGAAGGCGCATCTAGACTCTTCCTGCTTAATTTAAATGGATTATATATTTTTAATAAATCATTTGGTTTATTATCTGTTGAATTCTTTATAAAAAATAAAAACTCATCTAAAGCAATTAACACATTACTCTTTCCACTAGCATTTGGCCCATAAATTGCTGCAGTTGTCAATCCATAATAGGATTTGTTTTTTATAGCATTAGGATTTGTTTCTATAATTCTATTTACGGGGTTTTTTAAATCACTAGGGATCATGGACAATTCAACCATATGATTTATTGAACGAAAATTAGATATTCTAAAGTTTAAAAGCATCATGCAAAGTTTTAATTTGTAAAAACATTACAAATATACATCATAACTGAATTCCAATACATTAATTATCAATAAAAAATTATATAAGCAATGCTTGTTTATTTGTTAAAATGTTATCATGTAACAACTCTTGAATATTCCCCAATGTCACCAGTGCAATCTGTGACAAAGCCTCATTAGTAAAAAAAGCCTGATGTGCTGTAACCAGAACATTCGGAAAACTCATTAAACGCTGAATAACATCATCTTGAATAATATCTTCAGAATGATCTTTAAAAAATAACTTTTCTTCCTGTTCATAAACGTCAATCCCTAAATAAGCTATTTTTCCTTTTTTCAAAGCATGAATCACGTCAGATGTTTCAATCAAAGCACCACGACTGGTGTTAATTAACATCACATTATTTTTCATCATTGAAATCGTGTCTTTATTTATCAAATATTTGGTCTTCTCATTCAATGGACAATGCAACGAAATAATATCCGATTCTTTAAATATCGTTTCTAATGATACAAAAGTCACTCCTGCTTTTTCCATTTCAGAATCGGTAACTATATCAAAAGCCAAAACTTTACACCCAAAACCATTCACAATTTTAGCAAAAGCTTTTCCAATATTTCCTGTTCCTATAACCCCCACAGTTTTCCCATATAAATCAAATCCTAACAAACCATTTAAGGAGAAATTTTGTTCCCGAACCCTATTATAGGCTTTGTGGGTTTTTCTGTTTAAAGTCAAAATCATCGCCATAGCGTGTTCGGCAACAGCTTGAGGAGAATAAGCCGGAACACGACACACTTTTAAATTGTATTTTTTAGCTGCTTCTAAATCGACATTATTAAAACCCGCACATCGCAAAGCGATGATTTGCACCTTTTTTTCCGCCAATTGTCTGATTACGGATTCATTGACAACATCATTTACAAAAACACAAACGACCTCTGCATTACTAATTAACTTTACGGTTTGCTCATTTAATTGAATGTCAAAAAAATCTAATTCATAACCAAAATCGGCATTATACTTTTCAAAGAAAACGCTATCATAAACTTGAGTAGAAAAAAAAGCAACTTTTGGTTTTAATGGTAAAAGGGGATATTTCATAAACTGTTTTTAACGAACTCTTTCGATTTCAAATTATTTTCAAATTAAAGACCAAATAAATTTAAAACGAAAATATTAAACCAAACCTAAAATAACAAGTCTATATAATAAATAGATTACATTTACTCTTTTTCACAAAACAAAATCGTAATATTTTACACATAAAAACACTACTTATTACAAACGAGCCAAAAAATAACCGCTATGACAAAAAAACTATGCTATCTCCTTATGCTTTTTTTCAGCATAACCTCTACCAATTTTGCTCAACAACTAACTGATTCAATTGAAAAAGCAAAAAAAAATCCACCGGAGGTTGAAAAAGTATACCTACATACTGACAGAAATTATTACACCATTGGAGAATCATTGTGGTACAAAGCTTATTCTGTCTATGCCTATACCAATCAACTTTTTGATCACAGCAAAATACTTTATGTAGAACTCATATCGCCAGAATCTAAAATAATCAGCCGCAATATCACCAATCTGGAAGGAGGTCTGGGGCATGGCGATTTTATATTGGCTGATTCCCTTGGTATCAAACCAGGAACCTACCAATTGAGAGCTTATACTAATTGGATGCGGAATTATGACGATGATTTTGTTTTCAAAAAAGAAATTCAAATTATCACTCCCAATGAAGAAAACACAATCCAAGCCAAAGAAAACAGCATAAGAGCAATTTCAAAAAACAAAAAGGACAATCCGAAACTTGAAAATACTCAAGAAATAATAGTCGATTTTATGCCCGAAGGCGGTTCTTTAATCGAAGATGTAATTAGCAATGTAGCCTTTAAAGCAACCGATTCCTATGGAAATCCAATTGAAATGAAAGGGACAATTTTTGATACTAATGACAAACAAATCAATTTATTCAAAAGCATCCATGATGGCATGGGTAAATTTGTTATTCAACCTGAAAAAAATCAAAAGTATTATGCTAAAATAATCACCCCAAACAATGACGAAATCAAAGTAACGCTTCCTGAAGTTCAAAAAACAGGTTATACATTAAGTATAAATACGGTTGATGAGAAAAAAGTAGTGACTATTAAGACTAATGCAGTCACTCTAAATCAAAATCCAGATGCTGATTTAACACTTATTTGCTCAACCAGAGGAATTACTTATTTTGAAGGAACACAAACTTTAAAAGACACTAAACTTTCTTTTATATTACCCGAGGAAAATTTTCCGGAAGGCATTACGCAACTTACACTTTACGATAATCAATCCCGACCTCAAAGTGAACGATTAGTTTATATTGAAAAAAAACAAGATATTGACGTATCTTTTACTACTGAAAAGAAACTATACACCCCAAAAGAGAAAGTAAACCTTACTATTTCGGCAAAAGACAAAAAAGGAAATCCTCTAATAGCCAACTTTTCGATAGCAGCAACAGATACTAATGGGGTAAACGAAAATTTTGATGACACTGTAAATATTTGTTCGTATTTCCTTATGGCTTCGGATATCAAAGGAAAAGTACACAATCCAAATTACTATTTCAATAATTCAAATCCTGCAAGATTATTTCATTTAGACTTACTTTTACTAACCCAGGGATGGCGTGATTTTGTTTGGAAAAAATTTCCTAACCTCAACAGAAATAAAAATTTTAAAGTAGAAAAAGGAATTACAATAGCAGGAAAAGTTGAGAATTTAATTGGAACCACTGCCAAAGAAAATAATCTGGTACAAATGGTACTTCTAAACAAAGGAAATTCTATGATGCTAAACGACACTACTGATGTTAACGGAAAATTTGAATTTAATAATATCATTTTCAAAGGCACTGCTACTATGTTACTCAATACTAAAAATCAAAAAGGAAAAAACAGAGGCGAATTTGTATTAGATTCGATTTATAACCAACCCATAGCCGTCGATTTCAAAAGCTATAATTCTCTAAATTATGAAGAAAATAAAATAAGCCAAATCAAGGCAAACATTCATAATAAAAATATCCGCTTTAATATTCCTGAAGAGAACCAATTAAAAGATGTGATTGTAACTGCAAAAAAGAAAAAAGAAAACACCACCCCTAGCCGATATGGTTTTGCCGATTTCACTTATATTCCTGAAGAAAAAGGACCGCATTATTCTAACATTTTTCTACTTATACAAATTGCTATTCCTAATGTAACAGCTTCTGCAAATTCAGTTCGTTTTAACCGTTATAATGGACCGGCTCTTGTTTTAGTTGACGGAGTAGAAACTGACATGAGTCTTTTGTCAAGTATTTCTACAGAAGATATCGCTAAAATTGAAGCTATAAAAGGTCCCGGAGCTGCCGTTTTTGGTTCACAAGGTGCAAATGGAGCTATTCTCATTTATACCAAACTCGGAAAAGGAAGTACTTCTGACAAAAAAGTCTTTCATTCCATAGCCATGCCTGTCAATGGCTATCAAAATACTCGTTTTTTCTATTCTCCTGATTACAGTAAAACAAAACCTTTAGAGAATAATAAAGTCGATATTCGAAATACCTTATATTGGAATCCATACATTCAACCCGATGAAAAGGGCAACGCCAGCATTTCCTATTATAACAATGAAGTAGATACTACTGTAAACCTAAACTTAGAAGGAATAACAAATAATGGTATCCCTATAGTAGTTCAAAGCAGTTATCAAATAAAAAAATAAAATCACAATTTCTTCTTAACGATTAAACTTTACATATTGTTTTAAGTCTTATTTAAAAATAAAATCAATTTATTATGAAAAAATTAATCACTATTGCATTGATAGCTATTATAGGCGTATCATCTTATGCACAAGAAAAACAACAAAGACCAGCGAGACACGAAGGAAATCCTATGGAGAAATTCACGCCGGAACAACGCAATCAGCTAATGTTAAAAAAAATGACCTTAGAACTTGATTTGAACGCCTCTCAACAAAAAGAGATTGGAAAAATGATTGCCGAACAAAATGAGAAAAGAGAGGCTTTCATGAAAAACAGAAAGGACAAAACTGCGAAACCAACTTCTGACGAGCTCTTTGAAATGAGAAGCAAAATGCTTGACGAACAAATTGCGATGAAACAAAAAATGAAAAAAACGCTTTCACCGGAGCAATTTCAAAAATGGGAAGAAATGAAAAAGCAACATCATGAAGGCATGAAAAAACATTTTAATCACAAAATGGCTGAAAACAGACAACGCAAAGAGGGCAATTTTAAAAGAGCACATAGTGAGGGCATGAAAAAAGACATGAACCACAAAGAAGAAGAAACAAAATAAATATCCGATTCTAAAAATAGTAAACCAGAAAGGCAAGATAAAATCTCTCGGGATTAATTTTAAATTTCAGGATTAAAAAAGGCCGTTTCAGTATTCCGAAACAGCCTTTTTTATTTATTACGAATTGTAAAATTGTTTTTATTTTCTGGAATTATTATTTCCAATAGGCATATAATAAAGTAAACTGGCTCCTATTAAAAACAATACTAATGAAGCTATAAACGCTGGAATAAGAATTTCTTTGTGATTCTCCAAAGCATTATTCAAAGCAGCATACAATAACCAAATTTGAATGGTTACATTCAGAATTAATATAAAAATTAAAGTAGAAAGTATCGCGTTTAATTTATTCGGATTGGATTGATTCTGACTTCTTCTAAAATTACTCATACTACTTTATTTTATTTTTTTATCCTATTTCTTCTTCTATTGAAGCCTTTACATAAACCGCATTATCTTTAAAGAAAACATCTAATTTAGGTAACGCTCTTGGAGGTGGGCCCGCCAATACTTTTCCTGTTTTAGCATCAAATGAACCTTCATGACAAGGGCAATGAATAATTCCGGTACCAGGTTTATAAAAAACCGAACAGGAAAGATGAGTACATTTTTGCTCATAGGCTTTAAATTCTCCTGTTTCCAGATGAATCAATATATATGGAATGGTACTGCCTTCAATTACAAATGCGCGTGTTCCGCCCAGAGGCACCTCTTCTTTGTTGCATACAAAATGCTCTCCTTCTACTTCTTCTTTAGGATACATATAAGCCTTGGCAGCAACTAAACCGCTACCTACCATCAATCCTCCTGAAACCAAAGTTAAAAACTTTGCAAAATCACGACGACTTACATTAGTAGCTTGTTGTTTTTCAATTGGAAAATCTTTTTTCCAATTTTTATTTAAATTATCTTCTTTAGACATGAGTGTATTCTTTAATATATTATCAATTCTGTGCTTCCTTTAGGCATCATAATATTGACCTTGGTATTCACAACTTCTTTACCAAATACAAAACTATTTACCGGTGTGCTGTTAGGACGCATTTCCTGTATCTGTTCTTTAGTTCCATAAAACAAAGCACCACTTGGACAAACTGTTGCACACATTGGTTTTTTCCCCACACTGGTTCTGTCGTAACACATAGTGCATTTCATCATCAAATCGTAATTCTCTTCTTTTTTAGGCACCCCAAAAGGACAAGCCATCACACAATTAGAACATCCAATACATCTTTCGGTATTAGCCGTATGAACAATTCCGAATTCATCTTTCGAAATAGCATCAGCCGGACACACATTAGCACATACAGGATCGTCACAATGCATACACACCTGAACAGTAGTTTGCACAGTCGAAGCTCTGTCTACATAATTAACATGTATCATCGAATCCTGACCGTTAGTTTCACATTCGGCGCAAGCCATCTCACAGGCTTTACAGCCAATGCAACGCTGCATATCTACAAAAAACTCTTCATTTTTATTGAAACTGGTATAGTTCATCTTTTATCAATTCTTTATCGATTAAATACTTGCATAAGCCTTTGATTCTTTTGAAGGCGGAGCTATCTCATGGAGTGGCTCCAAATGACAAGCACAAACTTTAAATTCAGGAATTTTAGAAATTGGATCTAAAGTACCCGGGGTCAACTGGTTTGCTGATTTTTTTCCCGACCAATGGTACGGAATAAAAACAGTATCTTCCCTAATGGTTTCAACAATATTAGCCGGAAAAACTCCTTCTCCTCTTCTTGTTGAAACACGAATTAACTCTCTCTGTTTAATATTGTATTGCTTAGCTAAATTAGGATGAATTTCCAATAAAGGCTCAGGGAACTGATCTACTAATTTTCCGATTCTACGGGTCTGTGTCCCACTCAAATATTGAGAAACCACACGTCCGGTAGTTAAAATCACAGGATAGTCAACACAGGTAACTTCGCCCGGGAGTTTATAAGGCGCCGGATTAAAATGTGCTTTCCCATCTGGAGTTTTAAACTTTCTGTCTTCCCATAAACGTGGAGTTCCCGGATGATCTTCCGTTGGACATGGCCAAAAAACACCCATATTATCCTCTACTTTTTTATAGGTAATTCCGTTGTAATCGGCTGTTCCTCCTTTAGATGCCACACGCAATTCGTTAAAAATGGCTTCACTGTTTTCAAAGCTAAATTTATCTTTCACTCCTAAACGTTTGGCAATTTCCAAGATAATAGAAGTATCCGTTCTGGCATCTCCCGGAGGAGTCACCGCCTGGCGTATACGAATTACACGTCCTTCGGCAGAAGTGGTAGTTCCTTCTTCTTCTTCCTGCAAAGAACCAGCTAAAACAATATCGGCATGACGAGCCGTTTCGTTTAAGAAAAAGTCGATACAAACGTAAAATTCTAATTTTTCTAATGCTTCACGAACATAATTACTATTAGGCAAAGAAACCAATGGATTGAAACAAATAGACAATAAACCTTTAATTTCTCCTCTGTGGATAGCTTCTATAATTTCGTAAGCCGATAAACCTTTGCCCGGTAAATCTTTTTCTTCAATTCCCCAAACTTCCGAAATATATTTACGGTGTTCCGGATTTTCAATATCTCTGTTTCCTGGTAATTGATCGCATTTATGTCCATGCTCTCTTCCTCCCTGACCATTTCCCTGACCAGTAATAGTAGCATAACCACAATAAGGCTTACCAATTCTTCCTGTTGCCAAAACTAAATTGATACATCCCAAAACGTTATCCACTCCTTTAGAATGGTGCTCAATTCCACGGGCATGCAGCAGGAAACTCGTATTCGCTCTTCCCCATAATTCGGCAGCTTGTTGTATTTTTTCTTTTTTGATTCCGGTAACTTCTTCTGCCCATTCCAGTGTATACTCTTTTACTGCATCAATAGTTTCCTGAAATCCGGATGTATGATTATCAATAAAATCATGGTCTAACATATCATGGTCAACCAAATATTTTAACATAGCCCCATACAAAGCCGAATCGGTTCCCGGACGTACATCCAAATGAATGTCAGCTGTTCTTGCCAATGGAATCATCCTTGGATCAACGACAATTAATTTAGCTCCTCTGTCTCTGGCTTTCCAAATCCAGTGTGTAAGCGTTGGGAAAGTCTCACTAATATTAGCTCCGGCAACAATAATTACCTCGGCATATTCTAAATCCGAATAGTTATTAGATCCTCTGTCCAGCCCAAAAGCCTTTTTATTTCCGGCACCGGCACTTACCATGCACAAACGTCCGTTATAATCTAAGTTCTTTGTTTTTAAGGCTACTCTGGCAAATTTACCTACTAAGTAACTTTTCTCATTCGTTAATGAAACTCCTGAAAGCATCGAGAAAGCATCGTTTCCATATTTTTCCTGAATACGTTGAATTTCTGAAACTGTTTTGTTCATCGCATCATCCCAGGAAGTAGGCACAAACCCTTGCCCTTCTACTCTTTTTAATGGACTTAAAAGTCGGTCTGGATGGTTATTTTGCAAATATCGCTGCACTCCTTTAGGACATAATCTTCCTTCGTTAAAAGGGAATTCCATCCAGGGTTCAAAACCTACAACTTTATTCTCTTTTACTGACAACTGAATTCCACATTGCATTCCACAAAAACAACAGTGTGTTTTAACCAGCTCATCCGGTTCATCTCTTCCTTCATAACCTTCTTTAGGGCTATAATTAAGATGCGGTCCAAATTGTGCAACTATATTTTCTTCTGAAACAGGTAATTTTGCCATGTTTATATGCTTTTATCTTTTTTTAATTATCCAAATAACTTACCACCTTCCTGTCTTGCTTTCAGATGAGCTTGTGCTAACCTGGATCTTTTACCCTCCGGACTCAAATCCAAATGCGAAGTTCCGTCTTCCTTTGAAAAATCAAAACCTAATTGTTCCGTTACTGTTTTCAAATCCTGAATGTGTAATTTAGTAGCAAATTCTTCTCCTGTATGAGGACAAACTGCCATCCCCATTTTCATTCCCTGCTGCTTATAAATATGGGCACCAATTTGGGCAGGTCGTTGAATGATATGGAAAAATTTCCCAAACGGAATCCAGATTAAGAACATAATTACCGTTACAGCATGTAAAACTGCCAAGAAATCAAAAGCAAAACCTTTCATAAATTGGTATGAATAAGTAAGCCCTAATCCTGTTGCCGAAATTGCAATTAATAAAATAAGAGGCAATAAATCGCCCTCAAATGACTGAGTAGCAATCAAACCCGGATTTGTCAATCGTCTTCTTAAATAATATAACGACCCAAAAATCACCAAATAAGACGACCAGTTCAAGGCATGAAAAGTTAAAAAGGCCATGATAGAATCCAATTCAAAATCCATTACCTTAAAACCAAAAAAGTAAGCTTCATAAGTAGAAATTGTATTAGGTGCCATCGCAAAATTAATCCAACCAAAGGTTAACGGAATCGTAATCAAAAATGCTGATGTACAACCTACTGCAATCATAAAATGTGCCACCCAACGGTATTTCCCTCTGGGATATATAAACTTTTGAAAGGCGATATTTTCAACCGTCTCTTTAGTTGCAAACCAAAAATGTGAAAATACTTTTCCGGTCACCAAATACGTAATTCCTCTCTTGAAATAAATCCATGTAGGTGGTCTTTGTAACCAAACCGAATAACGATATACTATTCCAAAGAAAGCAAAAACGGTTCCGAATAAGTACGTAATTAAAGCAGCATCGAAATTTTGCAACTTTCTGGACCCAAAAAACACAAGAGCAATCATAAAAACAGATAGTCCGGTTGCTATTAATAACGCTTTAATATTCAAGGTTTTGTTTTTCATAAATTCAATTTTAATACAGTTTAAAACTAACTATTAAAAACTATTTTATTTTTTTGTAAAACTAACAAACAAAAAACTAAGTTAAAATACTTAAGTAGTTTTAAAAAACATAATTACAACAAAATATGTTACAATATCAATTACCAATACGCTATGCTGTTTACTTCAATACCTTAAACTTTTGAAGACAGCTTTTACTAATCATACTGCTAAGACTGTCCAGAAAATTAGCTTGGTTTCTCACATCCTCTACGATTGTAAAACCACCAGTTAACAATTGTAGCTAATATAGTAAAAACAATCAAACCAATAAAGAATTGAGTCACAGTTCCATTAGCAGAAATGTTATTTCCAATTAATTTTGAAAAAATAAAAGGACCAAAAGCGGCAATGGCTGCTGTCCAACCAATAACACCTGCTGCCTGTCTTTGATTTTCTGAAAAGATAATTGGAAACTGTCTAAAAGTACCCGCATTTCCAATACCTGTAAAAAAGAACATCGCTAAAATTACACCAACAAATAACGGAAACTGATCCATACTGGTAGGAGATACTAATCCCTGAGTAATTAAAATAACAGCTCCTGTTAAAATCCCAATACCGGTAATAGTTGTCAAGATGGCTCCTCCTACTTTATCTGCAATAAATCCAAAAGCTATTCTGCTGGCAGAACCAATAAGCGGACCATAAAAAGCATACACTAACGGATCCGGAGCATTTGGAAAATCACCATATAAAAATTTTATCATCAAAGGAAAAGCTGCAGACAAACCGGCAAAAGTTCCAAAAGTCATCATATAAACCATCGTACAATACCAGGTATGTTTGTTTTTAAAAATATCCATCTGCTCTTTTACTGAAGCCTGCATTGGAATACTTTTTAGGAAAAACCAACTCATAAATGCCAAAACCAAGAGAAAACCAATGTACCAAAATGCAGCAGATTGAATATAGATACTACTTTTATTTACCGCCTCATTTTTGGGGCTTATTTTGTTTAATATTTTTTCAGCCACTTTCGGATTGGCATTAGCTATGGCTTTAGATTTTGCTTTCAAAGGCAAAGCTGCAAAAACTACTGTATTATCTGCTGATTTTACGGCAGTTGTTACTGAATCTAAAACCGGTTTCTTTACAGTAGCCAAAATTTTATTTTGCGTTTTGATGTCCAAAGCAGCAAAAACTTCTTTTTGCTTTTCAATTGTTGAGTCTGTTAAAACATTTTGTGTTTCTTTGGCATCGATACTTGTAAATACCGAAGTGGTCCCGTAAATACTAACGCTCAAAATAATCGGAGTAATAAACTGAGCTAAAGAAACCCCAAAATTCCCAATACCTGCTTGGATTCCCAACGCTGTTCCTTTTAATCTTTTTGGAAAAAAAAGACTTGTGCTAGGCATAAAGGATGAAAAATCTCCGCCACCAAAACCAGTGGTAATAGCCAAAAGAACAAATACCCAAAATGGAGTAGTCGTATCCATCACTGCAAACCCAATTCCAATTGCCGGAATTAATTTAAGTAAAGTAGCCACAGTCACTACATGCCTTGTTCCGAAAATAGGCAGAATAAAGGTATGTATAATTCGTAAAAAACCCGCAGCTAATCCTGGAATAGCGACCAACCAAAAAAGCTGATCTTTAGAAAATGAAAAACCGAGTCCGGGAAGTTTCACAGCAATGACACTCATCATAAACCAGGAAGCAAATGATAAGATTAATGAAAGAGTGGTCACTGTTAATGTTTTCCATGCAATTTTACTACCTGTTGCTTTCCAGAATGCTTCATCCTCAGGCTCCCACTTGGTCAACCATGTAGCACTTTGATTGGTTTGCGTTTCGTTAGATACATTTTCAGGCTCTGATCCTATTTTTTTTAAGTAAGTATCCATAATATTATTTTTTAAAATTATTATATTTTATTGGTTGCGCTCAATTCCTTTTGTAAACTGAGGCATCTTTTCTCTCATAATGTTAATAATGGTTCGGTGCATCCATAATAAACAGCCCACAGAAATCAGGAAGATAAATATCCAGGAACTCGTCCATAAACCCGTTGCATTCAATAAGTATCCAAATAATATTGGACCTATAAATCCGCCTAAACCGCCTATTAATCCCACCATTCCTCCTACAACTCCCACCTCATTAGGGAAATATTCCGGAATGTGTTTGAAAACGGCTGCTTTACCAATTCCCCAGGAAATCCCGATTAAAACTACCAATACAAGATAAATCCACATATTGGCATTAAACTTTATTTGGGTAATTCCTTCAGCCAAAAGTTCTTTCTTTTTGACTTCCTGATTTTGTTTGACTACGATTTCCTGCCATGAATTTCGAACAGGCAAAATATCCGAATCAGATGAAGTAATTGTTGATTTTGCATTAACATTATATTTTTTTTCTCCCACTTTAATTTCAGAAGCTGATATTTGGGTAACCACTCCATTATTTGTGGCTAAAACTCCGGGACCGGTAGTAAAAACTTCCATTTTAGGAAATATCAATAAAAAACTAATGGCTATCGAAGAACCTAAAACCCAATACATAACTGTTCTAGCTCCGAATTTATCAGACAAATAACCTCCAAAAGCTCTGATAATTCCTGATGGTAAACTAAACATCGTAGCAAACATTCCTCCCATAACAAGAGTCGTGTGATACACATTCATAAAATTAGGCAACAACCATTGTGAATAAGCCACAAAACATCCAAAGACTAAGAAATAATAAGCTCCAAATCGCCAAACACGTACATTTTTTAAAGGAGCCAATAACTCCGAAGTTGATCGGGCTACTGTTGCTGCTTTTTTATTTTTGGCAAAAAACACAAACAATAATCCAATTACTACCAATACCACTCCGTAAATCACAGGAAGCATTTTCCAGCCGTTCTCAGCATCTGTTTCTGATAAAAAATTTAATAAGCTTGGTGCAAAAAACGTAGTTACCGCAGCACCTGCATTTCCCATTCCGAAAATCCCCAAGGCTCTCCCCTGCCATTCTTTAGGGTACCAAACTGAAGTGTAACCTACTCCAACAGCAAAACTGGTCCCTACTAATCCAAACAAAAAACTCAATATGGCAAATTCCCAAAATGAACCAGCAAATGGCAATAAAAACAATGGAATAGAACAAAGTAATAACAAAGTCGAGAATACTTTTTTACCACCGTATTTATCGGTTAAAATTCCAATTGGTAAACGAAAAATAGCTCCCGATAAAATAGGCAATCCTAACAACCATCCTACCTCAACAACCGACCAATTGAAAATTCCTCTATCTACTAAAAAAGTAACTAAAACACCGTTTAAAGTCCAACAGGCAAAACTGATTGTAAATGCCAGTGTATTCAAAAATAAAATACGATGTGACTGTGATAAATTGCTCATAAATTCCCTGAATTAATTATGATGTAAAGATAAAATAGTCCTTTATCTATAAATATGATAAATATCAGCAACTTTTATATTCTTACTAAATTCAACTAACTCAAATATAATTTATTTTTAAACACAAAAAACCTCTATTAAAAGCTTAAAGCTTTCCTATAGAGGTTCTTAAAAAAAAATGAATTAATAGACTTTATTTTAATGAAAATAGTTTAGGATTAAACGAAATCATAAGCCAAGCCCAATTGTTAGTATTTGCTGCATCAGTTACATTTTTAAGTCTTTCTAAAGTTGCAGAAGCAAACATCTGAGAATATCCGGCGGAAACCATAATGTCTTTTTGAACAGCGTAGCCCAAAGTAAAATCAATTTCTGTCCCTAAATAGTTGTCCATTTTTTCATTAGAAGCATTTAGAACTGTATTGGGCGCATTAAATACATGGGGAGTTAAGGTAAACTGCCATTTCTTAAGAGAATAATTTAATTTCAAAAAGGCATCCTGCAACCCCACACTATTTTGATGATTGCCCACATAGAAATAATCCATAAAGCCATTAAAAGCGTGATTGGTTCCAAAAATAGGACTGAATGATTTGACAGTCAAACTCGTATTGTCCTGATCTTTTCCTGAGAGGAATTCATATCCTAAACTGGCTTTAAAAGCATCAGTTAAGGCATATCCTAAATTAGCTCCGGCATACCAGGCACTAACATTATTATTAAAACTTTTTCCTGTTTGTCCGTACAAACCTAAATTGCTATCCCATTTCTTATCTTTAAAAACAAGATAGGTTCCAAAAGTTTGTTTGTAATCGACTTCTAAATTCCCAACCGATTTTTCAAATTCATACCCCGTATTCAGCAATAAAAGACTTGTATTTATTTTACCAAATTGCGTATGATACCAGGCATATTGCATCGATTTATAATTAGTAGTATAAGGCGTTTTGGGAGCAACTAAATTTTCAGCATTGGCATTCATGGCAAAACCTAAATCCAGTTGATGATTTTTTGGATGAAAAGAAAACACGGCAGCATCATGGCTTTGTCCTTGTTGTATCCAATCGATTTCACCCAAAATACGCTGATTATCATACGAAATCACCTGACGTCCAAAGCGGGCACTCCAATTAGGACTAAAATCATATTGTGCCCAGGCTTCAAAAACAGCCACTCCATTTTTATCTGCGGTAGCAGTTGTGCTAACATCACCCCAGCTTCGGATGTTCTGTAAAGTCAGTTTGGCTTTTAATTTTTCCTGTTTGAAATTAAAATTCAAACGGGAACGTTGTGAAACAAATGAAGTCGCATCTTCTCCGTTTGAAATAGGGCTTTTAAATCCGTTTCGATATTCATAACGGGGTCTGAATTGTAAATTGGCATCCAATTCCTGTGCATGAGTTCCCAGACTTATCATTGCTATGAATGATAAACCGATTATTTTTAGTGCTTTCATATTTAATTTATTTTTTGAGCTTCTTCTTTGATTTTAGCAATTGTTGGGTCGGAGTTAACACCCAAACCTTCTTGCTGATAAGTCAGTTCTCCATCGGCATTGAATACGCTTATGATATTAGAATGAGAAAAATCCATTGGTGAAACTTTTTTATAATTTACTGCCAAAACTGCTGCAAACTCTCTGGTATTTTCTTCAGTAGAACGTAGGAAAACCCATTGATTACTATTCATTTTATTTTCGATAGCAAAAGCTTTGAGACGTTTAGGTGTGTCTGTTTCCGGGTCAATACTCACTAAAACCATTTTCACCTTGTCTTTGATATTTTCCGGCAAACGTTTTTCGATATTTCGCATATCAGCAACCAAACGGGGACAAGCTGCTTTGCAGGAAGTGTAAATCATCACCATCACCAAAACTTTTCCTTTCATATCTTTCATTTCGATATTTTGTCCGTTTTGATTCGTCCATTTTGAAGGAAGATTATAAATAGATAAATCAGAAATCGCTTTGTCTTTTTCAGCAGCTTTTACTTTTTGGTTACAGGATTGTAATGTTACTGCCAACGCAAATATTCCTAAAAAAAACAGGCTAAGGATTCCTTTTTTTATTTTCTGGCATTCTATTTTTGATTTCATCATCTTAGATTTTGAAAGGTTTTTACAAGAGCAACTTTATCTTTAGCACAACGAAATCCAAGATTTCTTGTAGTGTATCGCGCTTTCAAACTGCCTCTGAAAGCATAGCGCATAAAGGCAGCATAATTCATTAAATCGGTAGCATTAACCGAACCGCTTCCGCAAAATAAATTCTTATCGGTATCCTTATCTTTTCTGGATTCTCCGGAAAGAAAAATACTGTTGAAATCGGCCGTCCATTCCCAAACCAATCCGTGCATATCGTAAACACCCCAATAATTTTTAAAAGTCTGCCCTATCGGATTAGCATAAGTTTTTGGTTTTTCATACCAGGACATGATGTATTTGTTGAAAGCTTCTTTGGTTCTGGCATCGATTCGTTTTTCGTCTGCCATTGCTACATATTCCCATTCGTCCATGGCAGGCAAACGTTTTCCCTGACATTCACAATATTTTTTTGCAGCAAACCAGGAAACATTGGTTACGGGAGCATTACTCAAATTATTTGTACCATAATCAAAATCACTCTGCCAATGTGATAAATAGCTTTTATCAGCAAAGATTCCTTTCATTTTAGAACGGCTGTATTCAGGATATTTTTTTAGAAAAGCCAAATATTGCGCATTGGTTACAGGAAACACATCGATTTCAAAAGAAGCTACTTTAACCGGTTTTTTATTGGTAGCCCCATAAAGAGGGACAAAACTCCCTTCTTTTATGGGTACCATTTTTTCTTGCTGACCAAAAAGAGTAGCCGTAAACAAAGCTAAAAAGACTGATATTTTTTTTTGCAGAAACATTTAATACTCTTTTTGATCAATTCTTAATTATCTTTGGGCTTTAACCATTGCCGGAGTAATCACTTTTTTACTATTTCCCCAACTTGAATACACATAAGTAAGTGCATCAGCCAGTTGTTGATCGCTCAAGGGTTGTGCAGGCATGGCTCCGTTGAACTTTTTCCCATTTACCGTAATAGGACCGTTCAAACCTTTCACCACTCCTTTTATAGCTCGATTGACATCTTTATTCAGGAAATCCGACTTGGCCAATGGAGGAAAAGCTCCCGGAATTCCCAATCCTGTAGACTGATGACAGGTGATACAAACTTTATCATATATTCCTTTTCCTTTGGCAGCATTTTGACTGAAACCATAAAAACTAAACCCTATCATTGCTATTGCAAAAACATACTTTTTCATTACTCTTATTTTTAAATTTTAAATTGAAATTTGTTACTCTATTAGTGCGTAGCTACAGCTTTTGGAGCCGGTTTCGCTCTGATTGCTTTTACTCTTGCCGGGGTAATTACTGTTTTATTATTGCCCCAACTGTTATACACATAAGTCAAAACATCAGCTACTTCGTCATCGGTCAAATTTTGACTGGTCATAACGTTATTGAATTTCTTGCCATTTACGGTAATTTCTCCGCTCAATCCGTGTAATACAGCATTGATTGCACGATCAGGATTAGCATTTAGGAAATCAGATTTAACCAATGGCGGGAAAGCATTTGGAATTCCTTGCCCACTTGGCTGATGGCAGGCAAAACAGGTTCTTCCGTACAATTCTTTACCTGATTTAATTTGCTCCGGAACAGTTTTAGCCACAACGCTTTTCGCAGTACCATTTTCTTTTGGCATGTTTTGTATTGTTCCGCCTTCCGGCAAATAAATTCCTTCCTGAGTTGTTCCTGAGTACACTTTTTTATTCTCATCGCCTTCCACTTTTAGCATTCCCAAAGCTCCTTTGTTGAATGCCCTGAAAATAGAGTGATCAACCAGGATAAAAGTTCCCGGAACATCCACTTTGAACTCAACTATGGCAGAACCACCGGCAGGAATCAAAGTAGTCTGTACATTTTTATTAATCATTTCTCCGCCTTCTATATGTACTTTATCAAAGATTTCTCCGATAACATGGAATGAAGAAACCAGGTTCGGTCCTCCATTACCCATAAAAATACGAACCGTTTCTCCTACTTTGGCCGTGATGGCTTTGTCTCCGGCAATAGAACCAACTTTTCCGTTAAACACTACATAATCAGGATCTTCTTTAATGGCTTTATTCATGTCAAAGGGTTGGTTTCCTTGTTCGCCATAACTTCCTTTGGTATAAAAATCCCCTTGCATCACGTAGTATTCTCTATCTACTGGCGGTAATCCTCCTTCAGGCTCGACCAAAATCAAACCATACATTCCGTTAGCTATGTGCATCCCAACAGGCGCTGTGGCACAGTGATACACATACAAGCCCGGATTTATCGTCTTAAAATTGAATACTTTTTCGTGTCCCGGCGCTACCAAAGAAGAAGTTGCTCCTCCACCCGGTCCGGTCACCGCATGCAAATCGATGTTGTGCGGCATTTTGTTATCAGGATGGTTTTTTAAGTGAAATTCGACTTCGTCACCCACTCTCGTTCTGATAAAATTCCCCGGAACAGATCCTCCAAAAGTCCAATACGTATATTTTACCCCATCGGCCATTTCGCCTTCCTGTTCTTTGATTTCCATATTGACTATCAGTTTCATCGCCGGTCGGTCTCCCACCGGTTTAGGAACCAATGGTGGTGCGGTAAGCTCGGCTTCTTTTTGACCTTCGACTTTGATGTCCTGATAATACTGAGCATCTTTGTCTTCTTTTTTGGCACAAGAAAACAAACCAAAAGCCATTGCAATTGCTACGACAATTCTGATGCTTTGTTTCTTTAAATTTAGTTTGGGTTTCATAGTTATCTGGTGTTAAATTTATCTTGATTTGTACTACAAATATAAAAGACAAAAACATCCTTTATTATGATATTTGTCATGTTTGTACTTTTTATTCTAATTTATTTCATCAAAAAAATAACTAAAACCAAGACTCCTAAAACCAGACTTAAACTATATTTCCAAAACGGATTTGCCTTCTTAAGTTCCATAAATTGGAAAGCAACTAAAAGAAATTTTATAGAAGAAAAAAACAGGATTAAAAGGATTATATCATCCGAAAAAAGGTCAGCATTTGAAATTAAAGCAGTAACCAAAGTCAGTACAATCAATAATCCATATGTAAATACTAGTGATTTTTTCATTTGCTAAAAAATTAAATAGAGAATTGGAAATAACAACAACCAGATCAAATCGCACATGTGCCAAAAAGCAGCACAGGCTTCCACATCTTCAATTTGAGTATCCGAATTTTGCTTTGTCATTCCGCAATTCGTCCAGATTAAAATAACCAAACCAATAATAACATGGATCAAATGAAATCCCGTTAACAACCAATAAAAAGTGAAAAACATATTGGTATCCAATGAAATTCCTGACTCTATTTTATGGTAATATTCCAGACTTTTTAGGATTAAAAACAATATGCCGCCCAGCATGGTCAGTTTAAAATAAAACGATGATTTTTGAATGTTTTTCTCTTTGAATTGCTGCACCGCATTGGCCATAAAAAAACCACTTGACAACAGAAAAACAGTATTTATGGCTCCAAAAGTAGTATTGAGTTGTAATCTTGATTGATGGAATAATTCTGTTTGTTCACTTCCGTAAAAAACCAATGCAACCATTGCCATCCCGAAAGTAATCAGTTCCAAAAAAATAATAATCCACATCAGAATACCTCCCGGCGGATAATAAATATTTTTATAATTGATTTTTAGTATTTCCATATATGTAATAATTTTAGATTGCAGATTTGTGATTTTAGATTGTAAAATGCCATAAATGAAAGTCATACAATCATGGAAAAAAAATCTAAATTCTAAATTCTTAAATCAAACCTACTCCCAATCCAGCAATCGTTTTTCGCCTTCAATTTTCTTTATATCGGTAATATCCTGGGACATTTCGATGACTCCTTTGTAATTTTTATCAGCATCACGAACAGCGAAATAGCGAATGTAAATCAGACGTTCTTTGTAATTGATCCAAAAAGAAGATTCATTTTTGGTTCCTTTTCGAAATTCTTCCAGGATTCTAAGAACCGTTCCCACACTTTTGGGCGGATGGCAAAATTTCACTTCACGTCCAATGATTCCGGCACTTCTGGGAAAAACACGCTCTTCTCCACGATTGTAAAAAATCACTCTGTCATTTTCATCCACATAAGTCAAATCCAAAGGCATTGTTCTAAAAAGTAAATTCACCTGCTCCACAGTCATATAACCTTCGTCATAATGTGAAGTGTTTTCTAGCGAAAAAGGCAACTCCCGCTGTGTAAAATACTCACTTGGATGAATGTATTCCTCTTGAGGAAAAGGCGCAGGATTTTGCGTTAACATCCAGCCTATTTCTTCTTCACCGGCACGCATTTTTATCCAGTCTTCTTCAGTAAGCAAGTCCAACGCATTGGGAAATAAAACCGTTTCTTCAACATGCATCAACCGATAAATCCCATCCACCAAAAAAGGGGTATTGATAGTTACTTTTTCAAAATTTTGATTCCTAAGATAATAACGAATCAAACGAAATTGATCTCTCAAATTATCATGAAATGACCACATTCCCTGCGAAGGACCAACCCAGTTTTTCTTTTCTAAAAAGGGGAAAAGTTGGTTTTCTTTTCGTGCAAAACGTTTTTCAATCGTGGATAACTGATTAAAAACATTCGTATATTTTTGAAAATCCTCTTCAGGTATGGTATTCGACAATTCTTCTAAAAGAGAATGAATCAGATCATTTTCCTGAAAATACACCCGAATGGGATGTCCCTCAGGAAGTTTTGTAGTAGATGTTGTTTTTGTCATTGTAATAATTTTTCACCACCCCACCCGTTGGGCACCCCTCCAGAGGAGGGGAAGTTGCTTGATTTTCCCCTCCTCTGGAGGGGTGCCTGACACAAGCGACAGCGAACTGGCGAAGCAAAGGCGGGTGGATTTTAGTTATTTTTGATGTTTAATTTTCTCATATAATTTCACTAACGACTGTAACAGCTCGACTGGTGTTGTTAAAATCTGATAATGATTTTGCCCAAACATTTGTGGTAAATAGTACTTAGCTTCCGCTTCAATTGCCAAAGCATACGAATTAATATTTTTACTGTTTAATTCCCGAAGTGCCTGTTTGACATCGTTGATGCCGTATTTTCCTTCGTACTTATCGTAATCATTGGGCTTTCCGTCCGAAATCAGGATAACCCATTTATTTTTAGTATTTCTTTGATCCAGTCTGGCAGCTGCATGACGCAACGCAGCGCCAATTCGCGTATAACCGTTAGGTTCTATGGCTCCAATTTTATGTTTGCCAATATTCCAATTTTCATCAAAATCCTTAACCGTCAGATAGGTCGAATAGTTTCGGGTTTTTGAATAAAAACTGTCTATCGAAAAATCGATATTGAATTCGTTCAGGATTTCTCCAAACAAAATTGAAACCTCTTTTTCTACATCAATCACTCGGTTTCCGGCAGCATAACTGTCACTGGAAAGACTGATATCCAAAAGAATCAGGATGGATAAATCTTTCTCTTTTTTTCGATTTGAAATATAAACTTTCTCCGAAGGTGTTCTTTTTGAATGCACATCGACATACAAATCGGTAATGGCATCAATGTCAAATTCCTCACCTTGTGTCTGGCGTTTTTGTTGTTGCATTTTGTTGTTAACATTCGTCAACATTTTGCGCAGGCCTAATAAAGTTGAAGCGTTTTTTGTAATTGTGTTTTTGTAATAATCAGCATCCGTTTTTTGCTGTAATTTAGGATAGACTTTACAAAAGTTTTGTTTGTAAACCGCTTTGCTAAAATCCCATTCGTCATACAGCAAATGAAAACCTTTAGCATCCACTTCGGCACTTTCTGAAATAGAAGTATTTTCGATAAAATCTGCCTGATAAACCGAATGTGCCGTATCATCAACACGAACGGTATATTTCATACTCAATTCTTCCAGCGCATCCTGATGCTCTTCAAGTTCGTCACTACCATCAAAATCACGCCAAACACCATTGAATTCTTCAGCCGTTTCTACCTTTTCAAAATTATGCAGCATGACATAATCTTCCTGTTGTTTTTTATCCAATTCCACCGTTACCACTTCTTCCACTGCTGTTGCTTTCAATGTGGTTGTCGGCTGTTTTTCAATTCCTTTTTTGGTGGTATCAGAGAAATTTTCGAGTAGGATTTCGGAATTTTGTTCCACTTCGTTTTTCATCCATTTGCCATAAAGCCAGGAAAAATCAGCAGCTTTTTTTTCAGTCGCCTGTTCGATAAAATGTTGCTTTGCCCGGGAATGAAAATTTCTGTCGATAGCGTATTCTTCGAAAATAATTTTCAAAATCGTATCAGCACTTTCGAATGCTTTTTGTTGCGAAAGTTCTAATGATGGTTCGTTTTCTTCAGAAGTCCAATTGAGATTTAATCGTTGTTGAACACTTAAAAACAGTGTTCGAAAAAAATAAAAAGTCAGATTTTCTTCTTTCGTGGCTAATTCGGCAAAAGAAATTGGAAGGAAAAAATTATTGTTTTTATAACCGCCTTCCCTTTCAGCCGGATAAATGTCGATAGCTTTTCCGGTTAATGCACGGGCCAAAATGGTCAATCGCGGTTTTATGTCAATTAGAAAAACCGTTTTTTCTAAAATTTCGGGAGCTGTTTTTTTTCTTTTTTTCAATTGCTTGAAAAACTTCCCAACTAAATATTCGTCTAATTCAAATCCCATATTTTTTTAGTATTCAGTGTTCGGTTAATTAGAAATCAGTGATTTAGAATAGTCAATATTTTCGCCAGTTTACTGAACACTAAAAATCTGACCACTGACCACTCTTTTCTATATCATCAAATCGCACAAATCTTTCAGGGCTTGAATTGTTTGTAAATCATCTGTCAACGGCTCTACAATAGCCACATGAACAGACAATCGTTTAGGCAATCCGCTGTGGATGATTTTAGCGGCATCAACCAGCAATCGGGTGGAAACCGTTTCGGTCAATCCTAATTCGGTTAGATTTCGAATTTTATTCCCAATGGTGACTAATTTCTTAGCGGTATCCGAATCAATTTCGGTTTCATTAATCAGGATTTCTGTTTCAATTTTTGGCTCGGGATAATCAAAAGAAACTGCAATAAATCGTTGACGTGTGGAAGGTTTCAGCTCTTTAAAACCTCTTTGATACCCGGGATTAAAAGAAGCAACCAACATAAAATCCTCGTGTGCTTTTACCGTTACGCCCAGTTTATCGATAAACAATTCGCGTCGGTGATCGGTCAGGGAATGGATGGCTACAATCACATCGGGACGGGCTTCGGCAACCTCATCGAGATAAAGGATAGAACCTTCTTTTACAGCTGTTGTCAAAGGTCCGTCAAGCCAAACGGTTTCGGCTCCTTTGATGATAAATCGTCCAATTAAATCAGTCGAAGAAGTTTCTTCATGGCAACTAATCGTAATGAGTTTTTTATCCAATTGATGTGCCATGTATTCTATAAAACGGGATTTTCCCGTTCCTGTTGGTCCTTTCAATAAAATAGGAATTTTGTTTTTATAAGCTTGCTTAAAAACATCCATCTCTTTGCCAACAGCATGGTAATAAGGTATATTTATTAAAGTATCTACTAACATATTTTTAAAATTTTTAGAAAAAAACCGGAATTCCTAACAAAGGTTTTCATGGAAATGCAGTAACTAAGAAACAGTTGTTAAAGTCTTCCGGTTAAAAAAAAAAGGGATTCGTTAGTTATTTTATTTCTAAAGCTTCATCCGAAGGACGTCCGTATTTAAAGAAATCATAAATAAACAGACTTATTCCAATGGTAAACATCGTGGCACAAATGAGCAGCACAACAAAATGAATACTGATTTCGTTTTGAACCACCATAAATTCCATTTTCATTTTGCGTTCCAAATAGACCTGAACCACACCGGCAACTCCAAAAGCGGTTGTCATTCCCAGCATTCCAACATTAGACAACCAAAATGCTACATTTCCTTGTGTACTATTGTAGCGTTTGCGCCCGGTTAAATTAGGAAGTGCATAACTGATAATTGCCAAAACAATCATAGCATAAGCTCCCCAAAAGGCATAATGCCCGTGCATAGCCGTTACTAATGTTCCGTGTGTATATAAATTGGTTTGAGGTAAAGTATGTGCAAAACCCAATAATCCGGCACCAATAAATGAAACAATAGAAGCTCCAATAGTCCAGAATAAAGCTATTTTGTTAGGATGGCTTTTTTCTCCTTTTCGGTACATATTCACTGCAAATAATGCCATTGCCAGGAAAGCCAGAGGTTCCAAGGCAGAGAAAATCCCACCAACAATCAACCAAATTTTATTTACCCCTATATAATAATAGTGATGTCCGGTTCCTAAAACTCCTGAAAGGAAAGTCAAACCTACAATTACGTACAGCCATTTTTCGATAACTTCTCTGTCAACTCCGGTTAATTTGATTAACAGGAATGAAAGAATCCCTCCCATAATCAACTCCCAAACTCCTTCAACCCATAAATGCACTACCCACCAACGGAAGAAAGAATCCGTTACCTGACTGTCAAACCAAATCATTCCGGGGATATACAATAAAGCGGCAAAAAATAAGCCCATAACCAGTACTATTGCCGTAGTCGTCTTTTGTTTTCCTTTATACAGCGTTCCTATAATTAGTGATAAGAAAAGTAAAACGTTAACTACCACTAAATAATCCAGCTCTCTTGGAATTTCCAGAAATTTTCTTCCTTCCCAATGATTTAAGTGAAAACCAACAATGGCTACAACTCCCACCACTGCTAGGGAAATCAATTGTACATAAGCCCATTTTACGCTTATTAGTTCGCGCTGCGCTTCTTCGGGAATAATGTAATAAGCTGCTCCCATAAAACCCGTTAGCAACCACACCACCAGCAAATTAGTATGTACCGCGCGCGCTGTATTAAACGGAATAATATCGTGTAATCCCTGAATTCCTATTCGGTCAAAGCCCATGATAAAACCATAAATAATTTGCAATGAGAACAAAAGCATGCACAATGCAAAAAACCAATAGGCGACTTTTTGTGATTTATATTTCATCTGTATAAATTTTAATTATTTTCTTTAGCTAATGGTGAAACCACTCGGTCAAAACCATTCAAATCAATTTTCCCAATCCATTTTAAGTAGGCAACAACAGCATCGGCGTCTTTTTCATTCATTTTATAAACTACCATTTTTCGTCCGTTGGGTGCCCAGGGTACCGGCGACATCAAAGCAGCTTTGATATATCCTTCTCCTCTTCGCTCCACTACTTTTGTCAATTCGGGAGCATAATAACCTCCTTCTCCCATAATGGAATGGCATCCCATACAATTATTGGTTTCCCAAAGCTCCTTTCCCCGTACTACCTGTTTATCAATTTTGGTATAATTTGTTTGGTCATTTCGGGGCATGAACGAATAAATGGTCAATCCTATAAAAATTAAAAAGGTGACCAGGGTTCCTCCCAAAAAAAATGCTCTTGCTTGTGATTTTGAAAGCATAATTACTTGTTTTTGTTTGTTAATAAAATTACTCGAATTCAAATAAAGGATAAATTTGTCTTTTATTTGATATTGCAAAGAAAAGGCTGATATGAAATTTAAAATATGATTTAAATCATATTCTGTCTTTTTTATTCTTCTTAAAATTACATTCTCAAATAAGAGTATTCAACACCATCCTAAACAACTAATTAAAACAAATTACAAAACAGAATTTCACATAGTATGATTTAGGACAATTTTATCCTTTTTATTTAAAACATTATTTTATAGCAAAAAAATTAAAACTTAAAGAACAACAATTATGGAAACATTAGAAAAAACAACCATCGGAGAATATGTAGCAAAAGATTTCAGAACAGCAGCCATTTTTTCAAAATACGGCATCGATTTTTGCTGTAAAGGAAACAGAACAATTGAAGAAGCCTGTGACAAAAAAGAACATGATTCAGAAACTATTTTAAATGAAATCAATGCTGTTTTAAACACTAAAAATGATAACAACATCGATTTTCAATCATGGCCTCTGGATTTATTAGCCGATTATATCGAGAAAACCCATCACCGTTATGTGGAAGAAAAAACACAAATCTTACTTCCCTTTTTAGACAAATTGTGCAGAGTACACGGCACATCTCATCCTGAATTATTTGCCATCAATGAATTGTTCATTGGCTGTGCAGGCGAATTGGCACAACACATGAAAAAAGAAGAACTTATTTTATTTCCATTTATCAAAAAAATGGTCAAAGCAACACTACAGGATGAGTTGGTAGAGCAGCCACATTTTGGCACTGTCGAAAATCCAATTGCTATGATGATGCACGAACACGATGCCGAAGGAGAGCGTTTTAGAAAAATAGCCGGATTAACCAATGATTATAACCCTCCGGCAGATGCCTGCAATACTTACAAAGTAACCTTTGCCATGCTTCAGGAATTTGAACAGGATTTACACAAACACATCCATTTGGAAAACAACATCTTATTTCCAAAAGCAGTCGAATTAGAGAAAAAATTTTCAGCACAATAATAAAATCTAACCATGTAAACTAAAATCATCAAATGCTATGGAAAAATATGTTATCAAAAGAAACGGCCAATACAAACCTTTTGAACCTTTTAAAATAAAAGATGCTATCGAAAAAAGCTTCCTGAGTGTTTCCATGGCAATTGATGAAAACATTTTTGAAAATGTAATTCGGGACTTAGAGTCTAAAGAAACCTGGGCAGTAGAAGAAATTCAGGATTTAATTGAGAAAAATCTTTTCGAAAAAAAGTATTTTGAAGCCATGCGTTCGTTTATGCTTTTTCGACATACCCGAAAACTGCAACGCGAGCATATTGATGGTTTAAATGAAGACACCACTTATGTGGACAGCACCCAAACCATCGAAGAATACATTGAACAAACCGATTGGCGTATTAATGCTAATGCCAATACCTCCTACTCTAATGCCGGTTTGGTCAATAATGTCGCGGGAAAAATCATTGCTAATTATTGGCTGGATAAAGTGTATACCAAAGAAGAAGGTTACGCACACCGGAACGGAGCTATTCACATTCATGATTTGGATTGCCTCACTGGCTATTGCGCCGGCTGGAGTTTGCGGGTATTATTGAACGAAGGTTTTAACGGAGTTCGCGGTCGTGTGGAAAGCAAAGCTCCTTCACATTTCAGGGAAGCGCTGGGACAAATGGCTAATTTTCTTGGGATTTTGCAAAGCGAATGGGCAGGTGCGCAGGCTTTCAGTTCTTTCGATACTTATTTGGCGCCTTATGTTTTCAAAGACAATCTCTCTTTTGATGATGTATTGAAAGCGGTTCGCAGTTTTGTTTACAATCTGAATGTTCCGGCGCGTTGGGGACAATCGCCTTTTACCAACATTACTTTGGATTGGGTAGTTCCTGAAGATTTGAAAACACAAATTCCGACGAAAAATGATTTACACTTTTTTGAGGGAAATTTCAATTATGATCTTTTAGTCAGAGCCAAAGAAAGAGGCGTAACTAAATTAACCGATTTGCGTTACGAGCATTTTCAAGCCGAAATGAACCTCATTAACAAAGCTTATTACACCGTAATGACCGAAGGCGATGCCAATGGACAACCTTTTACCTTCCCGATTCCAACGGTAAATATCACCGAAGAATTTGACTGGAACGGAGAAAATACGGATTTACTTTTCGAAAATACGGCTAAAATTGGTTCTTCTTATTTCCAGAATTTCATCGGAAGTCAATATGTTTTGGATGAAAACGGAAATAAAGCCGAAAATCCGAATGCTTATAAACCCAATGCTGTTCGTTCGATGTGCTGTCGTTTGCAATTAGATTTACGCGAATTATTAAAACGCGGAAATGGTCTTTTTGGAAGTGCCGAAATGACGGGAAGCATTGGTGTGGTTACTATCAACATGGCGCGTTTGGGCTATTTGTACAAAGGAAATAAAGCTGAATTATTCGAACAATTAGACCGATTATTATACATTTCAAAATCGACTTTGGAGAAAAAAAGAATCTTTATTCAGGAAATGTACGACCGTGGTTTGTATCCGTACACCAAGCGTTATCTGCAACATTTCAGGAATCATTTTTCTACCATTGGCGTAAACGGAATCAACGAAATGATTGTCAATTTTACCGAAAATCAGGATACGATAACGTCCAATACAGGAATTGCATTGGCTGCTGAAATTCTGGATCATATACGTAACCGAATGAAAGAATTTCAAGAAGAAACCGGAAATTTATACAATCTGGAAGCCACGCCAGCCGAAGGAACCACCTATCGTTTTGCCAAAGAAGACAAGAAACGCTTTACCGATATTTATCAGGCGGGACAGGAAGATAATATTTATTACACTAACAGTTCCCAAATCCCGGTAAACCATACCGAAGATCCTTTTGAAGCCTTGTTTTTACAGGATGAATTACAGTGTAAATACACCGGAGGAACGGTTTTGCATTTGTATATGAGTGAAAAAATCAGTTCGCCCGAAGCCTGTAAACAATTCGTAAAAAAGGTATTGTCTAACTTTAAACTGCCTTACATCACCGTGACACCGGTATTTAGTGTTTGCCCTGTTCATGGTTATTTGAACGGTGAACATGAATATTGCCCGAAATGTGATGAAATTATTATAGCTGAAGAAACAAAATCAGTTCAATAAAAAGATTAAAACTATAAACAACAAATTATAAATAATTATGAAAACATCCACAAACCCTATTTTAGAAGAAAAACAACATTTAAGAACCAAATGCTTAGTGTACACCCGAGTAATGGGCTATCACAGACCTGTAGAAAGTTTCAACATTGGAAAAAAAGGAGAACACAAACAACGCACTCATTTCAATGAAGGAAAATGTTAGTACACCTATTTACAGCATAACGCCTTTTACATTATTAGATTATGCGCATCAATCAGCCTGTATTCTTTGGTTTGCAGGCTGTAATATGCGTTGTCTTTATTGTTACAATCCCGAAATTGTTCTTGGAAAAGGAAGTATTTCTTTCGAAAAAACGCTTGCTTTTCTTCATTCCCGTAAAAAATTACTCGATGCTGTTGTTTTTAGCGGAGGCGAATGTTTGTTACACAAAAACATCATTGAACTGATTATCGAAGTCAAAAAAATGGGCTTCCTGGTAAAAATTGACACCAACGGTTCAAAACCAAATATCCTAAAAACACTGATAGAAAAGCAATTAATTGATTATGTCGCTTTGGATTTTAAAACCCTGCCAGAGCATTTTGAAAAAATAACCCAATCACTGCTTTTTTCTCCGTTTGAAAAATCCTTACATTTATTGCTGGAAAGCCCGCTTCCGTTTGAAGTGCGTACCACTGTTCATTCGGAATTGCTTACTGAGAAAGACATCCAACAAATGATTGTTTATTTAGAAAAGAAAAATTACACCGGAAATTATTACATCCAGCATTTTGTAAACGATATAAAAACTCTGGGCAAATTAGGACATTCGTTCCGTGAATTAGACAGTAAAAAACTTTCTACACCAAAAATCAACGTCCATTTTAGAGGATAATTATGCAAAAATCCTGGCTTTTAATCTGTTTTATCAATTTCTTTATCGCAGCTCTCATGGGATTACTGCTTCGATTGCTGTATGTATTCCCTGTTGAAAGTATCAATTATCAGTTTTTATTGCACGGTCATTCCCATGTTGCCATGTTAGGTTGGGTTTATCTGATGATTTACAGTTTGATTGTTCATTTTTTTATTCCAAAAACAGCACAGCAAAAACCCGTTTACAATCGATTATTCTGGCTAACCGAAATTGCTGTTATCGGTATGATGTTTCGCTTTCCTGTTGAAGGGTATGCACTGTTTTCGATAGCTTTTTCTACGTTGCATATTTTTTGCAGTTATTACTTCTGCCGATTAGCCTGGAAAGATGCCCGTACTGATTCACTACCGGAAAAACTACTTTTGAGAGCGGCTTTATTTTTCATGATTTTATCGACTCTGGGAGTTTGGTGTTTGGGACCGGCAGTTGGATTATTGGGTAAAGCCAGTGCTTTTTATCAAATAGCCATTCAGTTTTTCCTGCATTTTCAATTTAACGGTTGGTTTTTATTTGCCATTTTAGCTTTATTTTTTAATCAATTAAAAGGCAATATCAACGAAAAGCAATTTCGACTGTTCTATAATTTATTGGTTACAGCCACCATTTTAACTCTGGCTTTACCGGCGAGTTGGTATCTTCCTAATCCCGTTTTTCATTGGATAAACAGCGTGGGAGTGTTATTGCAACTGTTTTCTTTTATCCTTTTTATTCAAATAATTAAACCGCATTTTCCAACTTTCTTCACCGCTTTAAAACCCGTTGAAAAACTGGTTTATGGTTTTGCCTTAACTTCATTATTCCTAAAAGTCATCATTCAATTAGTAGTTTTAATTCCGGAATTAGCCCAAATTTCACATCAGATTCAAAATTTTGTCATTGGTTATATCCATCTGACGATGTTAGGTATTATCACTGGTTTTTTGTTTGCTTTTCTGTTGAAAAATTCTTTTTTAAACGAGTCAAAAACAATATCCAATTGGGGAATAAAACTATTCATTTTTAGCTTTGTACTAACCGAATTGTTGTTATTCGGACAAGGCATTTATCTCTTTTTTGGCCTAGGACAATTTCCTTACTATTATCAAAATCTTTTTGGGATTAGCATCTTTTTGCCAGCAGGACTTTTAATGCTTATAATAAGCCACTATGAAATATGGAGCAAAAAAACATAAACGTATTTCATAAATCAACTTATATTAAGAAGTTAAAAAAATTGACCCGCATGATAATAGTCATAAAAGGAGCAAACTTATTTCTATAAATTTATAGAAAAAAGCAAGTTATGTTTTCTAAAACCTGTGAATATGGTATTCGCGCCACAATTTTTATAGCTTCCCAATCGTATCAAAATCATCGGGTGGGATTGAAAGATATTGCAAAAAAAATAGACTCCCCGGAGGCTTTTACTGCCAAAATCCTGCAAATACTTTCAAAAAACAATATTATCCATTCAATCAAAGGGGTTGGAGGTGGTTTTGATATTCCGAAAGAAATGATGAGCCAAATCACTCTAGCCCAAATAGTCACAGCCTTAGAGGGAAATCAGGTTTTTACTGGCTGCGGACTGGGATTACACCACTGTTCCGAAGATCATCCCTGTCCGGTTCACGAAAAATTTAAATCCATTCGCAATGAATTGTCATACATGCTTGAAACTACCAATCTGGAAGAATTGGCAATGGGAATTAAATCCGGAGATACTTTTTTGAGATATTAATTCCCAAAAACAAAAATCTTTCACAAATATGGATTCTATTTTAGATAAGTTACTCACAAATTAATTTGATAAGCAATGGATGAGCAATTAAGATTAAAAGAACTATACCGCTACCAACATCCTCGATACTAAACCGGAGACAGAATTGGATGAATTAGCAGAAATTGCATCGGTAATTTGTGACACTCCCATGTCCTTAATAACAATGGTTGACAAAGACCGTACGTGGCACAAATCAAAATACGGCTTTGATGTAGACGAGGTCAACAGAAAAGATTCATTTTGCCAACATGCCTTAGATAATCCATCCGAAATTTTGATTGTTGAAGATGCCCAATTGGATAAAAAATTCATCGACAATCCTTTTACCAAAGGAGATAATGCGATACGTTTTTATGCCGGAGCTCCTTTGGTAACAAAAAAAGGTTATGTATTAGGAACACTCTGCGTAGTAGATACTAAGCCAAGAAAACTAACAGATATCCAAAAAAGAGCCTTGTACATTCTCTCAAAAAAAGCAATGGACTATCTTAATTCCAGAAAGTTGATTTTACTGCAAAATAACAATATAGAACTCAATGCCCTTAAATTAAAAAAACTCACTGACTTAGCACCATGCATAATTTATCAATTACAAATAGCTAAAAATGGTGAAATGAAATTTGACTTTTTAAGCAAAGGAATAAATAGTTCACTACCTAATTTTGACTCAGAACTTATTAAAAAATCACCTAAATTGATTTTTGATTTTATTCATCCGGATGATCTGCCTTATGTTAAACAAAGCATTAAAGAATCATCCAAACATTTAACTGAATGGAACATTGCTTACAGAGTTAAAATATCTGAAAACAAAACAGAATGGCATTTGGGGAGAGCACTACCTGAAAAAACAAAAAAAGGTACTGTTATTTGGTATGGTACTATTCAAAATATAACCAGTCTTATTGAATACGAAAAAACAATGGAGCAGATTATGTTTGATATTTCACACGTTTTAAGAAAACCTGTCGCTAACCTTTTAGGGTTAACCAACTTAATTGAAAATGAGAAATTTAGCGAACTAAATTTCAAAGAATATGTGGGCTATATCAAAATTGTTTCGGATGAACTCGATAACTTCATTAAAAAATTGAATCAAACATACAGACAAAAAAATAAAAAAATTGCTGGATTCAATAGAAACTTTCCAAAAGCCGGAAGCAAAAAGAAAAACAACTAAACAATAGTTATAGAATCTTTATACATTTTTAAATTTAATATTCGGAATCAGCAGTTGTATTATTGGCAAAGTGAATACATGTTATCCAATCAGAAATAAAACTATCGTTATTAGATTTTCTGCTATTTACAAAAGAAGAACCTGCATAATCTCATTACAACTAACATTTTATTACCTCTAGCTATTTTCATGCTTATTTTTAGCTTTTTTAAAGGCATAATTAAATCACATAAATACTGAAAATTGAGTCAAATAATAACGCTTATTTTCTATAAATTTGTAAAAAACTAATTATGTTCTCTAAAACCTGTGAATATGGGATTCGGGCAACTATTTTCATTGCGTCCGAATCTTATCAAAACAATAGAGTCGGACTGAAAGATATTGCAAAAAAGATAGATTCTCCTGAGGCTTTTACTGCCAAAATTTTACAGATTTTATCCAAAAGCAATATTATCAATTCTATCAAAGGTGTGGGTGGCGGCTTTGAGATTCCAAAAGAAAAAATGAATGGAATTAAATTAGCTCAAATTGTAACCGCACTCGAAGGGGATTCTGTTTTTACCGGATGTGGTTTGGGTTTAAGCCATTGCTCAGAAACACACCCTTGCCCGGTTCACGAAAAATTCAAATCAATCCGAAATGAATTGGCTTTTATGTTAGAAAATACTAATTTAGAGGAATTGGCAATGGGAATTAAATCAGGAGATACTTTTTTAAGGTATTAACTTTTTAAACTAAATTAGCTTTACAAAACAAAAACAACAAACAACAACATAGTACACTTGTAATCAAGATTAAACAATGGACACAAACAAAATAAAAGATCTGAAAGAGCGCATCTTACAATTAAAAAAAGAGAAAAATGCAGTTCTTTTAGCACATTATTATCAGGAAAATGATATTCAGGATATCGCGGATTATGTAGGGGACAGCTTGGGATTATCACAAGAAGCAATGAAAGTGGATGCCGATATTATTCTTTTTGCAGGAGTCCATTTTATGGCTGAAACAGCTAAAATTTTAAATCCAAACAAAAAAGTAATTCTTCCGGATTTGAATGCAGGATGTTCTTTGGCAGAATCCTGTCCTCCGGATTTATTCAAAGAATTTATCGATCAGCATCCAGACCATACCGTTATTACTTATGTGAATTGTTCTGCCGAAGTAAAAGCATTGACTGACATTGTGGTTACTTCTGCAAATGCAGTGAAAATTGTAGAATCTATTCCAAAAGACAAGCCAATTATCTTTGCTCCGGACAAGAATCTAGGAAAATATGTGATGAGCAAAACAGGTCGTGACATGTTACTTTGGGACGGTTCCTGCGTAGTGCACGAAGCTTTTTCATTGGATAAATTAATCGAATTGCACAAGCAGCATCCGGACGCAAAAATTATTGCGCACCCGGAATCTGAAACCCATATTTTAGCTACTGCAAGCTATATCGGTTCGACTTCAGGAATGATTGATTATGTAAAAAACAATCCTAACAATAAATTTATTGTAGCTACTGAATTTGGTATTTTGCACAAAATGCAACAGGAAGTACCGGATAAAATCCTAATTCCTGCTCCCGCAAAAGAAGACAATACTTGTGCCTGCAGCGAATGTGGTTACATGAAAATGAATACTTTACAAAAAGTATACGATTGTTTAGTAAACGAAAGCCCGGAAGTTCACGTATCCGAAGACATTATCCAAAAAGCATTAATTCCAATTGAGAGAATGCTTGAATTATCAAAATAATGACAAATACCAATTACCTGATTATCGGTTCTGGTGTTGCCGGTTTGACATTTGCGCTTCGGATAGCAGAGCAATTCCCTGACAAAAAGATAACCATTGTAACCAAGGCCAATGCCGACGAATCAAATACCAAATATGCCCAGGGTGGTATAGCCATTGTTACCGATAAAAACGAAGATTCATACCAAAAACACATCGAAGATACTTTGATTTGTGGAGACGGATTATGTGATGAAGCCGTTGTAAAAATGGTGGTTACTGAAGGCCCCAAACGATTAAAAGAACTAATTGAATGGGGAGCTAAATTTGACAAAAACTCCGATGGCAATTTAAATTTAGGCAAAGAAGGCGGGCATTCTGAAAACCGTGTGGTGCATCATAAAGACCAAACCGGTCACGAAATAGAACGCGCCATTTTGATGCAGGTGTATCAAAAGGACAACATCACAGTTCTGGATCATCATTTTGCTGCCGATTTAATCACAGCAGACAATTATTGTTTAGGGGCTCTTGTTTTAGATGAAAGCACCAAACAAATAAGCACTTACCTATCTGATATTACGCTATTGGCAACAGGCGGAATAGGTCATCTTTATGGACACACCACTAATCCTGTAATAGCAACCGGAGACGGAATTGCTATGGCGTACCGCGCTCAAGCCAAGATTAAAGAAATGGAATTCATCCAATTCCATCCTACTGCTTTTTATGACCAATCTACCGGTTCTAAATTTTTAATTTCAGAAGCGGTTCGCGGTTTTGGTGCTTATTTGCGTACCAAAAAAGGACATCGTTTTATGATTGATTATGATGCCCGTGAAGAATTGGCTTCCAGAGATATTGTTTCCCAAAGCATTGATTTGGAACTAAAAAAATCAGGTGATGATTGTGTCTATTTAGATTGCACCCATCTGGATATCGAAGCTTTCAAGAAGCATTTTCCAATGATTTACAATCATTGTCTAAAATCAGGAATTGACATTGCTAAAGATTGGATTCCGGTAGTTCCTGCGCAACATTACATTTGTGGCGGAATTGTAGTTGATATGAACGGAAAAACATCTGTAACCAATTTATTTGCCTGCGGCGAATGTTCTCAAACCGGTTTACATGGTGCCAACCGACTAGCATCCAATTCATTATTAGAAGCATTAGTGTACTCGAGCAGGATTTACGAATATCTGGCCAATCCTAATTTGGAAATAAAAACAATAAAGAAGGATGTTCAGGAAATTGAAACAACAGAAAAACCGGAAATTGATACTAACTATTTGGCAAAATTAAAAGCTAATCTTCAGCATTTAATGAGGCAAAATGCAGGTATTGTTAGATATGACTCGGATTTGATTAAAGCTAAAGAACAACTTTTAAATTGGAAACAGGAAATAGAAGCAATTGGTAATACACACCAAATCAACACTTCCTATTATGAATTATTAAACATGATTACTATAGGATATTTGATTGTGACGCAATCTATTGAGAGACATGAAAATCGTGGTGGTTTTGTAAAGTTTGAATCAGCTTCATTCGTTAAAAAAAATTCCTAAGTTGATTTTAGCATTTAAAAAGACATTCAATATTTTTTTTATTAATAATTAAACCTTTTATACTTTTTATTATCTTACTGCTATAACTTTTAACATAAATCAAAAAAGAAATGAAAAAATTAATTATTGCCGCATTATTGATTGTTGGAGTAGCAGGTTTTGCTCAGGACAACAATGACAGACCACAAAGAGGAAACATGGGAAACATGACTCCGGAACAGCGTACAGAACAACGTGTTGCAAGAATGACTAAAGATTTAAACTTAGATGCAAAACAACAGGAACAACTAAAACAACTTTACGCTGACGAAGCTAAAAACAGAGAAGCCAGAATGGCTGAAATGAAAGATAAAAAAGGTCAAGGCAGAGGAGAAATGATGGCTGAACAAAGAAAAGCTATGGAAGGAAAAATGGCCGCTATCTTAACTCCTGAGCAATTAGCAAAATGGAAAAGCAATCAGGAAAAAATGCAACAAAGAATGCAGCAAAGAATGAGCGAGAGACAAGGTGGAGGAATGGGAGATGACAGACCTGCCGGCGGTAATATGGAAAACTAAAAAAAAAGCTTCGAGATTAAACTCGAAGCTTTTTTTTGCTCTTTAAAAATTACAATGTTTTCGAAACGTTATCAATTGCGTTTATTGTAAAATCTAAATCTTCATAACTCAAAGCATCGGTTATAAACCAGGTTTCATAAGCAGATGGTGCGATATAAACTCCCTCCTGCAATAAACCGTGGAAGAATTTCTTAAAAGTTTCATTATCACCTTTAGCCGCCGTTTGAAAATCAACAACAGGACTTGCATCAAAATGTACCGAAATCATAGATCCTACTCTATTGATGGTATAAATAATATTATTTGCTTTTAATACTCTATGAATTCCTGCTTCTAAATAAGCTGTTTTTTCTTCTAATCTTTGAAAAATAGCCGCATCAGTATTTAGAGATTCCAACATGGCTTTACCAGCAGCCATAGCCAATGGATTTCCAGACAAAGTACCCGCCTGATAAACAGGTCCAAGTGGCGCTAAATAATTCATGATTTCTTCGCGGGCAGCAAAAGCACCAACTGGCAATCCGCCACCGATAACTTTTCCGAAACAAACGATATCGGCATTGATATTCAACAACTCCTGAGCACCACCTTTAGCTAATCTGAAACCTGTCATTACCTCATCAAAAATTAGTAAAATTCCGTTTTCAGAACACAGTTGACGCACGCCTTCTAAAAATCCTTTGATTGGCGGTACACATCCCATATTTCCGGCAACCGGCTCTACTATAATCGCTGCAATTTCATTAGGATTCGCTTCAATTAAACTTCTTACATTTTCTAAATCATTGTATTTAGCCAACAAAGTATCTTTAGCTGTTCCAGCAGTTACACCAGGACTATTAGGTGTTCCAAATGTCATTGCACCACTTCCTGCCTGAATCAGAAATGAATCAGAATGACCGTGATAACAACCTGCAAATTTTATTATTTTATCTCTTTTAGTAAATCCACGCGCTAATCTTACGGCGCTCATACAAGCTTCGGTACCTGAATTTACAAAACGAATTTTATCAATATTCGGCACCATCGAAACAGCCAAAGCAGCAATTTGAGTTTCCAATTCGGTAGGCATCCCAAAAGAAGTTCCCAGTTTAGCTTTCTCCGTTACCGCCTGAACTACAGGTTCGAAAGCATGACCTAAAATCATCGGTCCCCAGGAATTAATATAATCAATTAATCGGTTTCCGTCTTCATCATACAAATAAGCACCTTTGGCTTGTTTTACAAAAATAGGCGTTCCTCCTACTGATTTGAATGCTCTAACCGGAGAATTTACCCCTCCCGGAATTACTTTTTCTGCTTCAGCAAATAGCTGACTACTTCTTTGGTATAACATTATGATTTTGAATTTTAGATTGTCGAGTTCTGATTTTAGATTTAATTACCTGCTCAAACCTTGGTCTCTTACGAACTCATTGAAATATTTTTGTTCTATTTGTTCTTGTTCTGAAAGTTCATTAATGGTCAAATTAGATTGCCCTAGTGGTGAAAAAAATCTCCATTTCCATATTGGGCGATATTTTATAAAAAATGTTTTTTCAGCAAATTCATCATGAATATAAACTCCACAAAAAAAACGTAAAAATAAAACCAGAAAAAAAGTAAAAATGGTAATTGAAATTTTATTTTTCATAAATTATAATTAATTCACTTTCAATTTCTGACCTACAAAAAGGGTATTATCAGACAACTTATTTTTCTCTTTTAAATCATCTACTAACAGATTGTACTTTTTAGAAATAGAATACAAGGTATCTCCTTTTTGAACCTCATAATACTCCTCATTAATAGAACGTCTATCGGCTATACTGGTATTTCGATTTTCTTTTGAGACACGTTTATTTCCGAGCACCTGCGCATCATATTGAGCCAAATTATAACGTTCTATATACGAAATTAACTTATCCGGATATTTAGGATCGGTAGCATAACCTGCTTTTCTTAATCCTTTCGCCCAAGCTTCATAATCATCTTTATCCAGTTCAAACAGACTGGCATACCTTCCTTTACCTTTTAAAAATAAAGCATGATCTCTGTAAGACTCAGCTACTTTATTGTATTTTCTAAAACATTCCTGGCTACTATCGTCATCGTGTTTAACCGAATCTCCTGTCCAATCCGAATGGCATTTGATACCAAAATGATTATTGGCACTCACTGCCAAATCTCCTCTTCCCGCTCCTGATTCTAAAATACCCTGAGCCAAAATGATACTTGCCGGAATGCCGTAGTTTTTCATGTTACTCATGGCAATATCTTTGTATTGCAAGACATAATTGCTAACATTATCATTAGTTACAACTGTTCTTGAAGATGATTCTATTATTTCTCTCCTTCCTTTAGTGGTTTTCTTGTTTTTTGAAGAATAAGAATTGTTTCCTGCAGCTCCTTTTTTAGTAGTTACAATTGGGGATTTTGTCGCATGACAACTAATTAGCGTTAAAACAATCAAAAAGAGTAGACTTTTCTTAAACATCGATATTTATTGTTGGTAATTGTTTCTTTTTCAATTTGGCATTCATTCCGAAAATTCCCTGCAATCCTCCTGTATGAATGAGTAAAATATTCGAATTAACCGGAAAATAATTCTTTTGTATCAAATCCATAATACCAAAAACCATTTTTCCGGTATAAACAGGATCTAACGGAATTTGATTCTCAATATAAAACTGATTAATGAAACGAATCAAATCTTCATTGACTTTGCCATATCCGCCAAAATGGTAATCCGTTATTAACTCCCAATTTTCGTTCTGGACAAAAATACGGATTTCATCTTGTAAAAAATCGCCTTTCAGTGCCGGAAACCCTAAAACTTTTTGATGTGGCAATGCACTATTGATAATTCCGGAAATAGTCCCTCCTGTCCCGACTGCACAACAAATATAATCAAAGCTGCTGTCTTCCGGAGTTAAAATCTCCTGACATCCTTTTATCGCCAGTGCATTCGTTCCTCCCTCCGGAACCAAATAAAAATCGCCAAATTGTTGTTCTAAATTTTTCAGAAACGAAGATTCTTTTTTCAAACGATAATCTTCCCTGGAAACAAACTCCAATTGCATTCCGCACTCCTGAGCAAATTGAAGTGTAGGATTGCTCTCGATTTTATCTCCCAATTCATCACCACGGATAATCCCTATAGATTGTAAACCCTGCTCCTGAGCAGCAAAAGCTACTGCCGCAATATGATTTGAAAAAGCGCCTCCAAAAGTGAGGAGTGTTTTTTTGTTTTCGGCTTTTGCCTGAAGCAAATTGTATTTAAGTTTTCTAAACTTGTTTCCGGAAACAACAGGATGAAGTAAATCTTCCCTTTTGATAGTAATCGAAATGGAATTTGGAAATTGTATTTGCAGTTCTTGATTCAAGGCAATTATTTTTTTACAAAGATAAAACTTATCCGGTACAGCTCATCTTAGTACAAAAGCAAATAACCAAAAGAATTCAACTTCAATATTATTTTTTTTCGAACAAATATTTCCAGAAGCCAAAAAACTTTCTTTTATTGAGATAATCCAAATCAGATTCGTTGCTATATGCCTCTCTTTCAAAGGAAATACTTCTATAGGCACGATTTTTGTTGTTGTATTTTAAGAAGAGAAATAAAAATTCAAAAATATACCAAATAAAAAAAGGAAGAATTAATAATTCTATTTGTTGTCTCAAATGAATACGCTCGTGATTAACAAAAACAGCATTAGTTTTATCGCCCGGGTATTTTAAAAACACAAATGGATACAACGTTAAGCCGCGAAAACCTTTAGGTATTAAATACTTGTTAACGAGAAAAAACATTGGATTTTAAATTTATAATTTTGTACGAATGAAAAGCAATAAAAAAATTTAATGATAGGACAAAGTAATGAAAATAAATTAATAGAAGGCGAAGATTTCTATTACACAGCCGAAGGGTATAAATGTTTTACAGAGAAATATCATTTAAAAAGAGGCTATTGTTGCAAAAGTGGTTGCCGACATTGCCCTTATGGATACGATAAAAAAACCGGGACAAACAAGAAATAATAACAGCAATTAAAACTTTTCCCTTTTTTATCGTTCAAATTAAAAACCTGAATTTTAATTATACATTAGTAATCAAACAATTGCATTATGAAAACATTCAAAATAATTCCGCTGTTATTTCTTTTTCTCTTAAGTGCCTGTAGCTCGATAAGAGTTAACTCTGATTACGATAGCCGTGTTGATTTTAGTCAATACAAAACCTACGCTTTTCATAAAAAAGGTATTGACCGGGTTCAAGTATCCGAATTAGACAAAAAAAGAATACTACACGCTATTGATGATGCTTTAAGTCAAAAAGGCATGAGCAAAAGCGACAATCCTGACTTACTCGTTAATATTTTTACAAAAGAAAGAGAACAAATTGACGTAAACCAATTCAATATGGGTTGGGGTTACGGTTGGGGATGGGGATGGAATCCTTATTTCTGGGGAGGCAACACCTATGTAACCTCTTCTACCCAAGGAACGCTCTATATCGATTTGATTGATGCTAAGAAAAAAGAACTAATCTGGGAAGGACAGGGAATTGGTATACTTACCGAAAACAGAAAAGAAAAAGAAAAACAAATCAATGAATTTGTTTCGAAAATTTTAGCACAATACCCTCCTACTGAAACAAAAAAATAAATCTTTTATTCACAGAACTAAAAAATCTGTATATTTGAAATACAATCCTAAGAGATGAACAATACTATTAACATACGTATCGCAATTAACATTATTATTCGATAATAATGACGGAGTGTTATGTAAATAAGTAATCAAAATACCATTTATCCAACCTCCCACAACGGGAGGTTTTTTTATAGCTGTAAAATATGAATCTGTTAAGCCAAATACAAGAAGCCCAAAAACAATTACAGGATGTAGTTATGGCTACGCCTTTGTCAAAAAACTTAAATTTATCTAATGAATTTGCTGCCCGGATTCTGTTAAAAAGAGAAGATTTACAAACCGTGCGTTCCTATAAAATCAGAGGTGCTTACAATAAAATTAGTACACTTAGCGCAGAAGAACAGGAACAGGGTGTAATATGTGCCAGTGCCGGAAATCATGCGCAAGGCGTGGCCTATTCCTGTAAATTACTCCAAATAAAAGGCAAAATATACATGCCCAAAACCACTCCAAAACAAAAGATAAAACAAGTGAATCTTTTCGGCGGTTCCTTTGTTGAAATTGTACTTACAGGAGACACTTTCGACGATGCTTACGCAGCCGCAATGGAGGATGCTACCAAAAACAAAATGACTTTTATTCATCCCTTTGATGATGTAAAAGTTATTGCCGGTCAGGGAACTGTAGGTCTTGAAATTTTAGAAAGCTATAAAAAACCTATCGATTATGTCTTTGTTCCCATCGGCGGCGGCGGGCTGGCTGCAGGACTTTCGGAAGTTTTCAAACATTTAAGTCCTGAAACCAAAATAATTGGTGTTGAACCGGAAGGAGCAGCATCAATGAAAACTTCTATCGCTAATGGCAAAGTGAGTGTTTTAGAGAATATCGACAAATTTGTTGACGGAGCTGCAGTAAAACAAGTCGGAAAAATAACTTTTGACATTTGTAAAAAAAACCTAAACGACATTATTCTTGTTCCCGAAGGAAAAGTATGTACCACTATTTTACGCCTGTACAACGAAGAAGCCATGGTAGTTGAACCCGCAGGTGCATTAACTATTTCAGCATTGGATTTTTATAAAGAAAAAATAAAAGGAAAAACTGTGGTTTGTATAGTAAGCGGAAGCAATAACGACATTGAACGCACCGCCGAAATAAAAGAACGCTCTTTACTCTACGAAGGACTGATGCACTATTTTATGATTCAGTTTCCGCAACGTCCTGGTGCTTTAAAAGAATTTGTCAATGATATTTTAGGTCCTGACGATGATATTACCTATTTCCAATTTACCAAGAAAAACAGCCGTGAAGTAGGTCCCGCCGTTGTAGGTTTAGAACTCAAAAACAAAAATGACATTTTTGCTATAAAAACAAAAATGGAGAACAAAGGATTTGAGTACAAATACCTGAACGAAAAACAGGATTTATTCAACCAATTAATAGGCTAAAAATAGCTTAAATTTGCCATTCATTATTTTCAAAAAAACATGCCTGATTTAATCGATATCCAAAATCTTGACGACATCAAATTGTTAGTTGACACTTTCTATGGAAAAGTGCAAAAAGACACACTCATTGGCCCCATTTTTAATGAAAAAATAGGCAATAACTGGCCGGCACATTTAGAAAGAATGTATCGTTTTTGGCAAACTATTTTATTGGAAGAACATACTTATTCAGGCAGTCCGTTTCCTCCTCATAAACATTTACCAGTAGAAAAGGAACACTTTAATCGTTGGATGGAGATTTTCACAGAAACTATTGACAACCTTTTTGCAGGACCGTTAGCCGAAGAAGCCAAGCTTCGCGCCAAAAATATGGCTGAAATGTTTTTTTATAAAATAGATTATTTTAGAAACGGAGGTCGGGATTTTTTCGGAAGTTAAACACTTACAATTTGATTTTTTGCGTCAAATCGTTTTCGTTTTCAATAGTATTTCCTTCGTATTTTAAAGTCCAACCCAAATTATTAGTTAGAATAAAAAGCTTCGACAATTCGCTTATTAATCGGTTTTGAGCATTTTTTTTCAACGAAGAATTGGCTATTTTCTTTGCTAAATTAGCCCTTACCTGCTTGTTGATTTTATTGTAATCATCTCCTGTAAAAGGATTTAATTTGCTTTGTTCTACATCATAGAATTTTATATCGGGACTGATTTTAATTTCTTCTTTTGGAATACTTATAATCGTAATGGTTTTATTTTTCTCATCAATATCGTATTTCATTTGGTGCAAATCATAAGCCACCGTAACATCAGCATTGACAACCAAAAGCGCTTTCTTTTCGAACGAAAGCATATTCATTAGGTATTTTTGCTGGTTTTTATAAGTAATCACCTCTGCAAAATGTCCTTCGGTAACCACCAATTTCCCAACATTTACTATTTGCTGCTGAATCAAATTCGTATTGTAATCCAATGTCGAATCATCATCTTTCCTGAATTGGCAAAACTTAAACAACAAAGCAATACAAACAACAATTCCCAGTCCGACAAGTATTTTTTTCAGCATAATTAAAATTTCATAAATGGATATTCCGAACACAATTTAGTAATTCTTGCCTGAAGTTTTGCTACAAACTTTTGATGACTTTCGGATTCTGGATTAAAAGACCTATGCGACAAGCCTTTCTGAATCCCTTCTACCTCATCCATAATTGCAAAAGCTGTTTTTGAAATAAAAGTTTCTTTAAATCGCTGCCAAATGTAATCTATTGCTACCTGATTAGGATGCAACATATCTTCGGCATAAAAACGATAATCACGCAGGTCGTCCATCATGATTTCATAACTCGGAAAGTAGTTATAAGTTATGAGTTGTGAGTTATGAGTTGAATGAATTGCACTGATTAAATGCGCCTTACTTAGGTTATTTTCGACAAAGCCGTCTTTGATATGACGCACAGGTGAAACGGTTAAAACAAATTTTGCTTCCGGATTTAAAGATTGGATTAAGCGAATCGTATTTTGAATAGAAGTCTGAATCGTTTCTACAGAAAGAATTTCCTTAGTAAATTGCTTTTGAGGCACTTTATGGCAATTAGCCACTATTTCCTGACTTTCAATATTGCGATACACCCAAGCCGTGCCGTAAGTAATTTGGAAATGAGTCGATTTTGTTATCTGCTCATGTGTTGAATTGATTAACTGATTTAACAAGCCTAAAAAAACTTCTTTATCAGGATTAGAAAGCTCCGAATGCACTTCAAAACAATGCCATAAATCATTATGAAAGAAAATATCTTTTTCTGTAAAATACTGTTTATTAACGACTTTTTCTGTTAATTTCTCAATCGAAACCGGATTGAAAATAATTCCAAAAGGATTGCAGTTGTTTTTAAACTTATAATAATCCAATTTGGCAGCTATATTTACCGCAAAGCAAGAACCCAAACTTAGAATTTCGGAATGATAATCGATTGGAAACTGACTTTCTGAAATAGTTATTGCGGTACGAAATTGCATTGGAGTTTTTTTCCAAAAATAAGTATTAAAACATTAATACAAATACTGGATTTTAGAATAATTAGGATTATTCAAACTGGCTTCTGATACTTGTTCAACAGGATAATTATCAGCGTCGTATTTATAAGTTGTTGTATACATTTTAGCCGAAGAAATGGTTTGTTCCCCATCAATAACTGTGGTTTCGGCAACTGTCATAACAACATTATTTTTAGAAATAGCAGCTCCTTTATCCAATAATTTATCATAACCTAAAACACTGAAATAAGGATTATTAAAGGTATCATAATCAAAAGTAATTTTTGAAGTAATCACTTTATCTTCATCAACTACATCAAAAACACATTCTTTTTTAATGAGATTATCGTTTTTAAAGTACAAAATACCATGATAAACTCTCTCACCTTCTCCTTCAGAAGTTCCTTTGTATTTTTCAAAAGATACAGTACCATCCGTGTTATGGGTATAATAAATCTCATAATCTTCGGAAGAACTTACCTGAACCAATTTTTCTTTAGCATACTTGTAATCTAAAACAATACTTGATTCATTATCTTTATTATAAATTACAATTTTAGTAATTAAGCCACCATCGTAAGTATAATCTATTCTTTGTTTGGAATTCTCAGCACTAAGGATTTGATTTTCATAATATTTAAAAATGGAATTTTCAGCAACACCATTTTCAGTAGTTTCTATCATTTTGATAAAGTTTTTACCCTTATCGTCTTTGTCATTAGCACAAGAACTCAAAAGAATAACAACAATAGAAATAAAGAAAAATATTTTAGTTAAATTTTTCATGATGTATAGGTTAATTGAACTTGATATTTTTGGGTTTCCAAAACTATATATTAAATAGAGCTAAGCCAACAAAACAAGTTTAACGACCTAAAAACTCGTTCAAAGACTTTTTATAAAACAAAAACGAGTCTAAAAAGACCCGTTTTTGTTTTACATAGCTATTTTATTATTTTTTCAACTTTGGAGCTTTGTAAGGATGTTCTTTTAATTCAACAATCAAAAATTTCGCAGTTTTACTACCTATATTTTGAGTTGTATGTGGACGTTCAGGTTCACTTATCCCTGATTCACCTGCTTTCATTTTATACATTTCTACTTTCCCATCCTGATAACTAACTTTTAAATTCACATCGGTTAAAGCATAATAAAAATGTGCCGGGTGAGTGTGCATAATTGTTTTTTTTCCAGGTTCAAGAACTACTTCTGATGCATGAATCAATTTTGAATTAGCTAATTCTCTCCCCATAACCTTGTCTTTATTGTTCATCATCTGCGCCGAAAGATTAAGATGACACAGCAAGAAAAACAACAAACCTTCAACTATTACTAATGTACTTCTTTTCATGATTTCGAATATTAAATTAAAACAAATCACTGAATACCAATAAAATAACAAATTTACAACTTATTACTTCAGCCTCATAAAAACAACATTAATATAATTTTACACCTGTAAAAAATCATTTAATTATTCTTCGGGAAACACTCAAAAAACTTTTATCAATATTAAAAAACCACAATTTCAAGAGTCTTTAAACTTCATTTTTTTATCGATTAAAAACATTGACATAGCGGTTTAAAGAGTTTTTTATCCTTTCAACGATTTTAAGTTGTTTACTTACAAATTGCTTCTACATTTGACAAGTATAGCATTACAATTATTATGAAAAACATATTCAACCCTGTTTACAGACATGATTTTTTAGAAGGTTATTCTAATGGTCAAAATCCTTATTCAAAAGCGAATAACAACTCTTCGAATTCGGCTTTTAACGAAGGTTTCAATTCTGGTAGACTTGACTATGAAAGTCTAAATGGAAACATACTTGACGGAATTCCGAAAAAAATTATAACCGACAAAATCTTAGACGAATTTCTATTAGCAGGCTTATTAGGCATTAATGTTGATACTGATGGTTATACTCATTTTCAGATAGGAGTTTTACTAAAATGGTACCAAAGCGGCATTGAACAATACAACCCTAAAGAAAACAATTATTTACTGGATATCCTGGAAGAAAACGGAATCGAAGTAAGGCATTCTGAAAAATAAAAATCCCCCTAAAAAGAAAACCCTTTTAGATTGCCTACACATTCTAAAAGGGTTTGTTAATTTTATAAAGTTAACTTTTACTTCACAAACTCGATTGCTTTTGATAAAGCTTCCGGAATTCCGGCCGGGTTTTTACCACCAGCGGTAGCAAAGAACGGCTGTCCTCCTCCTCCTCCCTGGATAAACTTTCCTAATTCACGAACTACCTGACCTGCATTTAGGTTTTTCTCAGCTACTAATTCTTTAGAAATATAACAGCTTAACATTGGTTTTCCTTCTTCGGCTGTAGCCAAAACTAAAAACAAATTAGTACCTAAATTTCCTAATTCGTAAGCTAAATCCTTAGCTCCTTCCGGGTTCAAATCTACTTGTTTTGCTAAGAACTGAACTCCGTTTATTTCTTGCAATTCCTGAGCCAATTCGGCTTTCATATTTTTAGCTTTCTCTTTCAACAAAGCTTCTACTTGTTTTTTTAACTTGGTATTTTCATCCTGTAAAGAAACCACTGCTTTAACAGTATCCTGTGGATTTTTTAATGCCGATTTAATTTCGCTCAACAATTCTTCCTGCGAAGCAAAAAACTGTCTTACACCATCACCGGTAATCGCCTCAATACGACGGATTCCCGCTGCAACTGCTCCTTCTGAAACAATTTTGAAAGACCAAATATCAGCCGTGTTATTCACGTGAATACCTCCACACAATTCCATGCTGTCGCCAAATTTGATTGCACGTACATTATCGCCATATTTTTCCCCAAATAAAGCCATCGCTCCTTCGTCAAGAGCTTGTTGGATTGGAATACTTCTTCTTTCAATTAATGGTAATTGTTCCTGGATTCTGGCATTTACAAAATCTTCTACCTGTTGTAATTCCTCATCCGTTACTTTTGAGAAATGAGAAAAGTCAAAACGTAAATTCTTTGGATTCACCAAAGATCCTTTTTGCTCCACATGTGTTCCTAAAATGCTTCTCAAAGCCTGGTGCATCAAGTGTGTTGCCGAGTGATTTTTAGAAGTATCCGCTCTTAAATCGGTATTTACTTTAGCTACAAAAGCAGCATTTAAGTTTTCCGGCAGTTTTTTAGCAAAATGCAGAATTAAATTATTCTCTTTCTTAGTATCTATAATTTCGATGCTTTCATTAGCAGCAACCAAAGTTCCTTTGTCTCCTACCTGTCCTCCGCCTTCCGGATAGAATGGTGTAGCGTCTAAAACGATTTGGTACAAAACACCGTCTTTCTTAGAATCTACTTTACGAATACGGGTAATTTTCACTTCGTTTTCTGTTTGGTCGTAACCTACAAAAGATTCTACATTGCCATCAACCAGAATTTTCCAGTCGTCAGTAGAAACTTCTGAAGCGGCACGGGAACGTGATTTTTGTTCCTGCATGGCTTTTTCAAAACCGGCTTCATCCAAACTAAATCCTCTTTCTCTAAGAATCAAAGCCGTTAAATCGATTGGAAAACCAAAAGTATCATACAATTCAAATGCTTTTGCTCCTACAACTTCTTTCCCTTTGGTTTCCGCCATTACATTTTCCAATAATTGCAATCCTTGGTCAAGAGTACGCAAGAAAGAAGCTTCTTCTTCACGAATCACATTGGTAACTAAAGTTTGCTGTTTTTTGATTTCAGGGAAAAACTCGCCCATTTGATCTGCTAAAACAGCTACCAACTGATTGATAAAAGGCTCTTTGGTATTCAGGAATGTAAATCCGTAACGAATAGCACGACGTAAAATACGACGAATTACATAACCCGCTCCAGTGTTCGATGGCAATTGTCCGTCGGCAATAGCAAAGGCTACCGCACGCACGTGATCTACAACCACACGAATCGCAATGTTAATTTTGTTTTGCTCTTCGCTTATATTTTTAACTTCGTTAGAAGTGTATTTCAATCCTGTAATTTGCTCCACTTTTTCAATTAGCGGTGTAAATACATCGGTATCATAATTAGAAGTTACGTTTTGCATGGCCATACACAAACGCTCAAATCCCATTCCTGTATCTACGTGCTGTGCCGGTAATTTCTCTAATGAACCATCGGCTTTACGGTTGAATTCCATAAATACGTTGTTCCAAATTTCCACTACCTGCGGATGATCGGCATTTACTAAACTGAAACCTGAAACTTCAGCTCTTTCAGCATCAGTACGCAAATCGATATGAATTTCTGAACAAGGTCCACAAGGTCCCTGATCTCCCATTTCCCAGAAGTTATCTTTTTTGTTTCCAAGGATAATACGGTCTTCAGAAACAAATTGTTTCCAAATATCAAATGCATCCTGGTCAAAAGGAACATTTTCAGCTTCGTTTCCTTCAAAAACAGAAACATACAAACGGTCTTTATCCAATTTCAATACTTCTGTCAAAAATTCCCAAGCCCATGGAATAGCCTCTTTTTTGAAATAATCACCAAAAGACCAGTTTCCTAACATTTCAAACATCGTATGGTGGTAAGTATCAAAACCTACATCCTCCAAATCGTTGTGTTTTCCTGAAACACGAAGACATTTTTGCGTATCGGCAATACGATTACTTTTAGGTGTGGCGTTTCCTAAAAAATACTCTTTAAACTGTGCCATTCCTGAATTATTGAACATCAGGGTTGGGTCGTCTTTTAGGACAATAGGTGCCGAAGGAACAATTAAATGTCCTTTACTTTCAAAGAATTGTAAATACGCTTTGCGAATGTCTTGTGATTTCATTTTTATATTTTAAAATTAAAAGATTTAAAAATTAAAAAATTCAAATATCTGGTTTTGAACAACTTCAATTATTCACTATCCCGCTAAATTAAATCTCTTGTAAAATTCACAAATTCAACAATTTTCAAATCATTAAATTTTTAAATCTTTAAATCAATTTTATGCTATATTTAATATTTAAAAAAGCCCTAAACAAATAAAACATTTCTTAAATTTGTTGCAATGCGCTTTTTTAGAAGCTGCAAAAATAGGGTATTTTAAAATATGGCGAAAGTAAAATATTATTACGATTCTGAAAATCTGGCATATCGCAAAATCAAAGTCAAAAAAAGAAAAAAATTTGGCTTTATCGCTCTGTTTTTACTGGCTTCTGCTTTGTTTGGTTTTTTAAGTTTTATAGTATTGTTAAACACTCCTTATTTTGAAACACCAAAAGACCGTCTTTTAATTCGGGAAATTGAAAATTTAAAACTACATTATGCCGTTTTGAATAAAAAAATGGATCAGGTAGACAATGCTATTGAAGCTATTGAAGAACGCGATAACAATTTATACCGAACTTATTTTAACACCGCTCCTATTCCCGAAGAAGAACGAAAATCCGGCTTTAAAAATAGTGACCGTTACAAAGCACTGGAGGGTTATGACAATAGCGAACTGGTTTTACAAACAACAAAAAGAGTGGATGTCTTAACAAAAGAATTGGCCATACAATCGAAATCTTTAGATTATATTTTGAAACTGGCTAAAGAAAAAAACAAATTCCTGGCTTCCATTCCTGCCATCCAGCCTGTCAGAAACGAAAACTTAAAAAAAATGGCTTCCGGTTTTGGTTACAGAACCGACCCTTTTACAAAAGCCCGAAAAATGCACAAAGGCATGGATTTTACGGCTAAAAAAGGAACTCCTATTTTTGCCACCGGAGACGGAATAATTGCAAAGGCTGACAATACGGCTTCAGGATACGGAAATCATATTGTGATTAGGCATGGTTATGGATACGAAACTTTGTATGGACATTTAAGTAAATACAATTGCAGAGCCGGTCAAAGAGTGAAACGAGGAGATGTCATTGGATACGTAGGAAGCACAGGACGATCAGAAGCACCACACTTGCATTATGAAGTTCATAAAGACAGTAAAGTCGTTAATCCGCTCAATTTTTATTATGGTAATATTTCGGCAGTGGAATACGTAGCCATTTCAAAATTAGCTAACCAGGAAAATCAATCTCTTGACTAGTGTTCAGTTTAAGCAATCAATTTTAAAAGATTCTAAAATAGTTTTCAGAAAAAAAATAAAAAAATGCAAATAGAATTACAACCCGGCAAAAGATATTACAGCATTGGCGAAGTAGCCAAAGCCTTTGACGTAAATGCTTCGCTGATTCGTTTTTGGGACAGTGAATTTGATATTCTCAAACCAAAAAAGAATGCCAAAGGAAACCGAATGTTTACTCCCGAAGACATCAAAAATCTCCAATTAATTTACCATCTGGTAAAAGAACGCGGATTTACATTAGAAGGAGCCAAAACCCATTTGAAAGAAGGACAAAAGAAAACCTTAGACAAATTTGAAATTATCAGCAAACTCGAAGCGATTAAAGTTCAGTTGACTAATATCAAAAATGAGTTATGAGTTATGAGTTATGAGTTACAAATAAAAATAAATTAATAAACTTTAAATTAAATAGAAACATGGATTTTAAAAAATTTTTACCTTGGATTATTGTAGCTGTTATCGTTATTGGCGGATATAGCTGGATTAAAGGAATCAACAACACTGCTGTGACTTTAGGTCAGGATGTAGAACAATCCTGGGGAGACGTACAAACAGCTTATCAAAGACGTAATGATTTAATTGGGAATTTGGTAAACACCGTAAAAGGAGCAGCTGATTTTGAAAAAAGTACTTTAACAGCAGTAATCGAGGCTCGTGCCAAAGCTACTCAAACCACTGTTGACCCAACTAACATCACACCGGAACAATTGGCGGCATTTAATTCTGCTCAAAGTGGAGTAAGCAGTTCTTTGTCTCGTTTATTAGTTACTGTAGAAAAATATCCTGATTTGAAAGCTAATCAGAACTTCTTAAAATTACAGGATGAATTAGCCAGTACCGAAAATCAAATTCTGACTGCTCGTACCCGTTTTAACGAAGCGGTAAAACCATATAACAGCCACATCAAAACTTTCCCTAATTCTTTGTTTGCCGGAATGTTTGGTTTCAAAGAGAAAGCGTATTTCAACGCTGTTGAAGGTGCTGATAAACCGGTAGAAGTAAAATTCTAATAAACGATTTCAGATTTCGATTAACGTCCCGATAGCTATCGGGACGTTAATCTTCATTCAAAAATAATTCCCATGTCAAACGTAGAAGATTTTTTAACCCAGGCCGAAGAACAAGAAATTGTTGAAGCTATTCGCATAGCCGAAAAAGAAACTTCCGGCGAGATTAGAGTTCATATTGAAAAAACAACTTCTCTAAATCCTTTTGATCGCGCGAAGGAAATTTTTCACGAACTCAGAATGGACGAAACCGAATTGAAAAATGGCGTTTTGATCTACATTGCGGTTGATGACAAAAAATTTGCAATTTGTGGAGATAAGGGAATTAATGACATTGTCGAAAATGATTTCTGGGACTGTACTAAAGAAATCATGCTCAATCATTTTAAAAGCAACAACTTCAAACAAGGTTTAATCGATGGTATCCTAAGAGCCGGCGAAAAATTAAAAACCCATTTTCCCTGGACAGAAGGTGACACCAACGAATTATCTAACGAAATTTCAAAAGGATAACGATGAAAATTCCAACAATAGCAAAACCAAATTCCAAAGGAATTTTTCAATTGGTATTCTTATTAGTACTACTTTCCAGTAATAGTATCTTCCCCCAATTTACAATTCCCGAAAAACCTGAATTTCAAACTTCAGTTTATGATTATGCAAATCTTTTTAATGCCAATGAAAAAAAGCAGTTAGAAGAAAAACTCATTCATTATTCTGACACTACTACTACTCAAATTGTAGTGATTACGGTTGAAAGCTTAAAAGGTGAAGACGTTAATATGCTTGCTACAAATTGGGGACAGAAATGGGGAATAGGCGGAACAGCTAAAGACGACAACGGTGTCATTATTCTGATTTCTAAAAATGACCGAAAAATTGCTATCAATCCCGGTTACGGTTTAGAAGACCGATTGACAGCCGGAACCGGAGGTGAAATTATCCGAAATATCATCATTCCCGAATTCAAAGCAGGTAGTTATTATAACGGAGCAAACAAAGGAACGGATGCTTTGTTTGATGTCTTTAAAGGCAAATACAAAGGTACCCGAAAACAAGCCAAACAAGAGCAAGATTTCCCTGTTTTACCTTTTATCATCATCATTGTTTTTATCTTGATTTTGGCTTCCAGAAACAAAAGAGGCGGTGGAGGAAATTCAGGTAATAATGGCGGCGGAGGCCCAAGCTTATTAGATGTCATTATCCTAAGCAATCTGGGACGCAACAGCGGCGGATTTGGTGGCGGAGGCTTTGGTGGAGGTTCATCCGGTGGCGGTTTTGGCGGAGGCGGCTTCGGTGGCGGATTTGGTGGCGGAGGATTTTCCGGTGGTGGATCCAGCGGAAGTTGGTAAAATACAAATCAAAAAAGAGAGTTCGATAATGACTCTCTTTTTTTGTGCTTATTGAAATTAGCCAACGGACAATACAGAACACCATTTATTTGTTCAACGATTTACTGCATTTCCCTAATAAATTAGTCCAACTTAAATCACCAAAAAAAGAAATTCGATATGTTATTTTCTAAATGAAAGATAAATATGTCAAAAAGAATATTTTTAAGCTAAATTTGAAAACAAAAAACGAATTAACCAATTATGAAAAACTACATTTTATTAATTCTCTTTTGTTCTTACCTTTCGGTATATTCACAAGACTTCAGCGAATTAGACCTAAAAGAAATTCCGCAAGAAATTGAAAACATAAACGCCTTAATTCTCAAAGAACCAAGTGGCGATAACTACTACCTAAGAGGCTATTATTATTATCAAATTAAAAATTATCCAAAAGCCATAGCCGATTATGACAAAGCCATATCGGTAAACCCAAATAATTACAGATATTATTACAGCAAAGGCAATACAAATGTTAAACTAAAAGACTATAAACAAGCGATTGATTGTTATACAAAATGTATCGGCTTAAATAATAACATACAAAAAGCCTATTTCAACAGAGCCTTTTCAAAGACAATGCTTGACGATGCTAAAGGCGCTATCGATGACTACTCTAAAAGTATTGCAATCAATCCTAATTACCTGCAAGCGTTCCAAAACAGAGGAATTATACGAGCAAAATTAAACCTGCATAAAGAAGCTATTCAGGATTTTGACAAGGTAATTGTAATTAACCCTAAATTCGTTGAAGCGTATCAAAACAGGGCCATTTCGAAAGCTATGATTAATATAAATGCCAAAAGTGATTTTGATGAAGTAGTAAATTTAAACCCGGAAGACCCGGAAGCTTATTACAATCGAGCTATCTATTTTATAAATTTTAAAATCAAAGGAGACTATTGTTCCGATATCAAAAAAGCAGTTAGCTTTCACTACGATACAGCTGTTGAATTGTTATCTAAGTTTTGTAAAAAATAAACGAACAAAGCCACTTTTAAGAGTGACTTATTTTTTTCTAAAATTATTTCCAAGACACTTCTAAAAAGATGTAAAATGAAAAAAAAGTATTAAGTACAATCGGTATTTTATTAGCATTAGTTTTTTCTTCCTGTAATAATAAAGAAGTAATTAGAGAGAAAAATATTTATTACAAATTATATTCTGAAAAAGATAGTTTGATTGGATTTTCTTTAAGAAAATATGTATTTAGTCAAGATACAATTAAGGAAAAATATTTAACTATAGACTTAAAGGGGAAAAAAACATATGATTATATATGATTATAAACGTTCATTTTATAAAAAAGAAGGAGATGTTTTTATTTTTTCAAACATAAAAAATGATAATACTAAATTTTTATATTTTTCTCCTGCTAAAAAAGACACTTGTTTTCATATTAACAGGAGGATAGAAAAATTTTATCTATGTAATAAAGGAAAAGTGAAATTCAAAAAATATAAAAATGCCTATAAAGTTTATTACGACGAGAGAGGTTATGATTCTAGAAAAGAGACTTTAATATTAGATAGTGATTATACAATATTGGCTAGATTTGAAGATTGCTATGACTATAGAAAAGAAATTATTGTAGAAAATAATGATATTAATGAAGATGTAAAATTAAAACTTGAAAAGGTTAGTAAATTAATTTTATGGTGGTAACGCTAATATCTCAGATGTATTTGTGAAATTAACAACATGAAATATAATGGCAAAACAAAGTCAGGACAATATTAAATGATGAAAAATAAAATTTATTCAAAAAACCAAATTTATGCTATTATAATATTATTTTTTTTGTTTGTGTATACACTATTTTCATTTTTTAAATATGAAAATAGTATTGAAAATGGTGTTCTTGTTGAAAAAAAAGTAATATGTCAAACTTGTAGACCATATACTAAACTTTCTTCAGGAATAATGATAAAAGAAGGAAATAAAACATATAATATTAAACTAGATTATGGTAATTGTATTAAATACCCTGTAAAAAGTAAAATAAAAGTCGTGTATGATAAAAATAGAGATATTTTTATTTATCCACTTAAAACCCCAAATTATGGCAAGATCTATTTTTTAGGTATTTTATTGTTATTTTCATTAATTCCTTGGTCTTTAATAACCAACATCTTAAAAAAAGTATAAACTATTAAATATCCCCACTGGCAATCGTTTATCTGCAACTCTGGTGCTTGGCTGTGGCGAGTACTTACTTAAATTAAAAGATAAATCGTAGCGTTTTCAACGCGGTTAAAACAAACAAAGCCACTTCAATTACGAAGTGGCTTATTTGCTTTGTCTAAAATCGTTGTTCTTTGTATTTCTTTTCTTTGCCTCCAAACTTTAAATCTTGTAAACTAATAAAAACACTCGATCAGGTTTAAATACCAAACTAAATCTAAAAAACGTTTATCAAAATCTTTTTAAAGTACTTTGACACTTTAATTATTACATCAATTTCAATTCTAAATTGAAAACTACCATAAAATCTCTTGACACATCTATAAAATTATTTATCTTTATCCTGAATTTAGCCTAAACACACCCGAAACTAAGATCAATGCTTTCACAAAAAACCAAATACGCACTTAAAGCACTACTCTATTTAGCGCAACAGGATGTTAATCATATTTCTAAAACTACAGATATTGCTGAATCAGCTAATATTCCTAAAAAGTTTTTAGAGCAAATTCTTTTGGACTTAAAAAGAGGTCATTTGGTAGGCAGTAAACAGGGAAAATTAGGCGGCTATTACCTTTTAAAATCCGGAAACGAGATTACTTTAGCCGATATTCATCGATTATTTGATGGTGCTATTGCTCTATTACCTTGTGCTTCCTTAAATTTTTATGAGCGTTGTTCGGATTGCATTGACGAGTCGGAATGCCTGCTACGACACGGTTTAATGACTATTAGAGACGAAACCTTAAAGGCTATGCAAGGGATTACTATCGCTTCATTAGTAAAAAAATAAAAAAATATTTTTTAAATACTACTAGTTTTATAGAATTAATTATATATTTGCATCGATTTACAATTATCAATATAATTTATAAACGATGAAAACGATTCAAAAAAGCTTTTTCAAAGAAAGCCAAAGACACGAGACTACTTTAAATTCAAATAATACAATTCATTATTGTATGATGTATATGTGCATGTAAAAAAAATTTAATTTTAAATTCTACTAATCATATATAACTAATAAAATAATGAAGACAACTATAAAACACCTATTCACAACTATCTTAGTATTAAGCCTTTCTAACTCTTTTGCACAAGCAATTAAAGGCCGTGTAACTACTTCGGAAAATACCCCATTAGAATCAGCCAATGCTGTTATAAACGGAACAACAATTAGTACAACAACCGACAAAAACGGTGATTTCAATATTGATACACAGGGAAAATTACCGGTAACAATTTTAATTCAATATGTTGGTTACAAAACGGAAAAACTAGTATTAACAGCAATTCCTTCTTCTCCTCTATCTATTATTTTGACAGAAGACAATAAATTAGCTGAAGTAGTTATCTCTTCCAGAAGAAGAATTGAAAAAGCACAAAATGTACCCATTCCTATTTCGGTTGTAAGTGGAAAACAAGCCGAACAAGCCGGCGCTTTTAACGTCAACCGTATCAAAGAATTAATTCCTTCGGTTCAATTGTATTCTTCAAATCCAAGAAATACCGGAATCAACATTCGTAGTTTAGGTTCTCCTTTCGGATTGACTAATGACGGTATCGACCCAGGAGTTGGTTTTTATGTAGACGGTGTGTATTATGCACGTCCAGCTGCTACGACTTTAGACTTTGTAGACATCAGTCAGATTGAAGTGTTACGCGGACCACAGGGAACTTTGTTTGGAAAAAACACCACTGCCGGAGCTTTTAACATCACTACCCGCAAACCAAGTTTTACACCGTCAGCTAATTTTGAAGTGAGTTATGGTAATTATTCTTTCTTGCAGGCAAAAGCTTCCGTGACTGGAGCATTATCTAAAAAAATTGCAGCTAGACTTTCGTTTTCAGGAACACAAAGAAATGGATTAATCAAAAATGTAGCTACCGAAAAATCAACAAACACTTTGAACAATCAGGGTATCAAAGGACAATTATTGTATACTCCATCAGCAAATACGAATATTTTATTATCAGCAGATATTACAACCCAACGTCCTGACGGATACGCTCAGGTAATTGCTGGAGTTGCCCCAACAAAAAGAGCAGCTTACAGACAATTTAATCAAATCATTGCCGATTTAGGTTACACATTGCCAAGCACAAATGCTTTTGACCGTAAAATCGACCATGATACTCCATGGCGTTCTAATCAGGATTTAGGAGGAGCTTCTCTTAATATTGATACTAAAATTGGACAAGGAACCTTAACTTCTACTACTGCATGGCGTTTTTGGAACTGGGATCCGTCTAATGACAGAGATTTTACAGGATTACAAGTATTGGCTAAATCACAAAACCCAACCAGACAAACGCAATTCACACAAGAAGTACGTTATGCAGGCCAAATTGCCTCTAAAATCAGTGCCGTGGGAGGTATCTTTTTTATCGACCAAACTTCACATACAACAGGAACAGAAGAATCAGGAAGTGCACAATGGCGTTTTTCACAAAGTACCACCAGTTCAAAATGGGCTACACCAGGTTTATTTGAAGGTTATGGAATCTATACTGACGCCAGTATTCACTCAACATCAGCTGCTGTATTTGGTCAGTTAGACTGGGAAATTACTGAGAAATTACACGTTCTACCTGGTTTACGTTACAACTACGACCGAAAAGATGCCGATTACAACCGTACCACTTACGGAGGTTTACAAACAACAGATCCTGAATTAATCGCTTTGAAAAAATTAGTCTACAGCGATCAAAGTTTTGCCAAAAACACCGATGCTACTGACTTTTCAGGAAACTTAACCATTTCTTTTAAACCTACTGACAGAGTAAATACTTATGCTACCTATGCAAAAAGTTACAAACCAGTAGGAGTAAATGTTGCCGGACTTCCTACGGTGAATGGTCAACCAGCACTTGATCTTGCTGTTATTAAACCGGAAAAAGTTAACCATTTTGAAATAGGTGCTAAAACAACACCGTTCAACAATACGATTTTCAACATTACTTTCTTTAATACGGATATTTCAGATTACCAAACCAATGTTCAGGCTGCTGAATTAGGAGTCAACCGTGGTTATTTGGCCAATGCGGATAAAGTACGTGTAAGAGGTGCCGAAGTTGATTTTAGTATTACTCTCAACAGTCACTTCAATATAAACGGAGCTGCTACTTATACAGATGGAAAATACATCAAATTTACCAATGCTCCATTACCATTAGAAGAAACAGGTGCATCGGTAGCTTATAAAGATGTTTCAGGAAGCAGCTTACCAGGTGTATCAAAATGGGCAGGAAGTTTAGGAGGAGAATATACTACAGACGCTAAATTCTTTGGAAACTTAGGTAAATTCTTTATCGCATTAGATTCTTACAGCCGTTCTGAGTTTTCATCAAGTCCATCGGCTTCAAAATACTTAGTGGTACCTGGTTACGCTATTTTTAATGGCCGTTTAGGTTTCCGTGTTAGCGATGGTTTATCAGCTCATATTTGGGGACGTAATCTTTTAAACAAAGATTATTTCGAACAATTATTACCAGCAGGAGGAAATGCCGGTCACTATGCCGGAGTTTTAGGAGACCAAAGAACCTATGGAATTACTTTAAAATATTTATTATAAAAAACACAAACAACTAATTACCAAATATTTAACACCACTTTAAAAGTTAAAATCGTAACTTTAAGAGAAAACGCAGACATGAAAAATTTTGCAATCAAACTCGTATGGTTTACCACGGCTTATGTATTTGTATTTGCAGCATTAAACCAAACCAATGTCAATATCCGAATACTTTTATTGATGCACAGTATCGGTCTTATTTTAATACCCTTTATGACTTATACTGTTTTGACCGACAAATACACTACCAATAAAACCTTTAAAGATTGGTATGAAGATCATCCTGTAGACAGCTTAGATGAAGAGGAGTCCTAATGAGAGAACTCTATAAACTAAGAAGATTGAAACCATAAAAAAAGTCCCGAATTCGGGACTTTTCTATTATTTCTCTCTAATATAAATATCAATTGGCACTCCTTCAAAGTCCCAATTCTCTCTAATTTTATTTTCTAAATAACGTTTGTACGGTTCTTTAACGTATTGCGGTAAGTTGGCAAAAAACACAAACTGAGGCGTTGGCGATGGTAATTGCATGCAATATTTAATTTTCACATACTTTCCTTTAGTTGCTGGCGGCGGATAAGCTTCAATCACTTTCAACATGAATTCGTTGAATTTAGAAGTTGAAATACGTTGCTGACGGTTTTCAAATACCTGAACCGAAGCTACTAATGCTTTCAACAAACGTTGTTTTGTCAATGCCGAAACGAAAAGAATTGGCACATCAGTAAATGGTAATAATTCTTTCTTGATTTTCTCGGCATAATCACGGCTTGACATGGTATCTTTTTCAACCAAATCCCATTTGTTTACCAAAATCACTACTCCTTTTCGGTTTTTTACAGCCAACCAAAAAATATTTTGATCCTGACTTTCAAAACCACGAGTAGCATCTATAACCAAGATACAAATATCAGCATGCTCAATAGCACGTACCGAACGCATTACCGAATAAAATTCTAAATCTTCCTTCACCTTCGCTTTACGACGAATTCCGGCAGTATCTACCAGATTAAACTCGAAACCAAAACGGTCAAATTTTGTATCAATAGCATCACGGGTAGTTCCTGCAATATCAGTTACCATAAAACGATCCTGACCTATCAAGGCATTGATAAAACTTGATTTTCCGGCATTTGGACGTCCCACAACCGCAAAACGAGGTAATACTTTTTCTTCTTCTACAACTTCCGGTTTTTCAGGGAAAGCGTCAATCAAAGCATCTAATAAATCTCCGGTACCACTTCCTGAAATACTGGCAAAGGTGTAGTAATCACCTAAACCCAGGTTGTAAAATTCCACCGCATCTTTCTCGCGCATGGCATTATCCACTTTGTTTACGGCTAATAAAACCGGCTTAGTCACCTTACGCAATAACTTGGCTACGGTTTCGTCCATAGGTGTAATCCCCTCTTCTACATCAACCACAAAAACAATAACATCGGCTTCATCAATAGCAAGCTCAACTTGTTTTCGAATTTCACCTTCAAATACGTCGTCTGAACCACGAACATAACCTCCCGTATCAATTACCGAAAACTCTTTTCCGTTCCACTCGCTTTTACCATAGTTTCTATCACGGGTAACCCCAGATACTGAATCTACAATAGCTTCTCTTCTTTGTATCAGCCTATTAAAGAGGGTTGATTTCCCTACATTAGGTCTTCCTACTATCGCAACAATGTTATTCATTTCTTTATTTTTTAGTCCCGATTACTATCGGGATCAGATTTTAGATTTCGCTTCTTGACTAAATAACAATACATTATCAATCAAAAATGCTTCCTTTAAATTTTTTGCAAAGGTACACTTTTAGTTTACAGTATTCAGCATTAAGTATTCAGTAATTACAATACCGCAAACTGCTTACTAATTCCGATAACTATCGGGACTGACAACTGCATACTATTTTTGATTATAACCAAAGCGTTTCAGCATATTAGCGTTACTTCTCCAGTTTTTATTCACTTTCACATACATCTCGATATGAATTTGTTTCCCAAAGAATTTCTCTAAATCTTCACGAGCTTCTACTCCTACTTTTTTCAAAGCCGCTCCTTTATGTCCAATGATAATTCCTTTTTGCGTATCTCGTTCCACCATAATTAGGGAACGAATTCGGATAATATTGTCGGTTTCGATAAATTCTTCTGTTACAATTTCTACAGCATACGGAATTTCTTTGCTGTAATTCAATAAAATTTTCTCGCGGATAATTTCGTTCACAAAGAAACGTTCCGGTTTATCGGTCAATTGGTCTTTTGGATAGTAAGGCGGAGAGTCCGGTAATAGTGATATAATTCTTTGAAAAACTTCCGGTACATTGAAATTCTGCAAAGCTGAAATTGGATAAATCTCCGCATTTGGCACTTTCTCAGTCCAAAAAGCCATTTGCTCTTCTAGTTGTTCCTGATTCGAATTGTCAATTTTGTTCAACAACAACAAAACAGGAATTTTCGAATGAATGATTTTGTTAAAGAAAGCTTCGTCTTTTAATTCCTGCTCCCCTATTTCGACCATATAAATCAACACATCCGCATCTTCAAAAGCCGATTTTACAAAATCCATCATCGATTCCTGCATTTCGTATGCCGGTTTGATAATTCCAGGAGTATCCGAAAGTACCATTTGAAAATCATCTCCGTTTACAATCCCAAGAATTCTATGACGGGTTGTTTGCGCTTTTGAGGTAATAATAGACAATCTTTCCCCTACAAATGCATTCATCAAAGTTGATTTCCCAACGTTTGGATTCCCTATAATATTTACAAAACCTGCTTTATGTGCTGTCATTCTATTTAATTTAATGCTGCAAAGGTAGTCATATCAAGCCAATAGATGAAATAAAAAGATTTTTTAAAATTCATCGTTGTAAATGTAGAATTTATTTGTATCTTTGCACCCGAAACATCGCGGGATAGAGCAGTAGGCAGCTCGTCGGGCTCATAACCCGAAGGTCACAGGTTCGAGTCCTGTTCCCGCTACTAAGGTAGCCTTATTGAGATTACAAAACGCACATCGCGGGATAGAGCAGTAGGCAGCTCGTCGGGCTCATAACCCGAAGGTCACAGGTTCGAGTCCTGTTCCCGCTACTAAGAAAGCTTCAGAGAAATCTGAGGCTTTTTTTTGTAGTTATTAATTGCATCACTATTTTGGAATTATTTCAAAAATACAGTTATCTTATTACTATATTTACAATATGGAAAAATACTTTACAGCAATATTTGATTTAACAAAATTACCCTCTTTACTCTGTTTAGTAATAGCAATGTCAGGTACTTTTTTCTTTTACTATCCTGAATATGTAATAATTGTTATCAATAAAAAATCAGACATTTATATTTATGGATATATAGCTTATTTGATTTCTGTTCCGATTGTAATTATTTCTGTAATCAAATATATCTTAAAAAAAATTAGTTATATATATAGCTATTACTCTGCTAAAAAACAGATTAGGGAAACTATTCTAACATTAAATGCTAATGAAAAGAAAGTGCTTCGTGAATTTTATCTTGAACCTCAATTTAGTTTAGAAATGCCTTTTGATGATTCTACAGTTCTTGGTCTAATTGATAAGAAAATTTTATACAATACATCACCTTATAGCGGAGCTATGTTTCTTAATGGTAATCTTTCAAGTTTTCAAATTGGAAAATATGCACGTAAATTTATAAATCCAATTATTCATTTGGATTGCATTCCAATTAATGCAACCGAAAAAGAAAAGCATGACCTCTTAAAAAACAGACCATCCTGGGGCAGACCACTTTATATAAAAGACTAAAAAAACATCAACAAACTCATTATTATTACTTAAAAAAAATAGCCGCAAGATAATCCCTGCGGCTGTTTTTGATTTCAAATAAATGATTTAAAATTTCACAACTCATACCATTCTTTTTCTGTAGACTTTGGATTTCCCAATATATTTTTAAGTGTATATTTTTCGGCTTCTGATTTTTTCAGTTGGTGTGTCCATGCTGCTCTTTCTGTAGGTTTAAAACCTTCGCCCGTGCATTCGTACTCGGCAAAATAGGCTGTTTTTTCATTTTCAGCATTTCCCCAATTATCCCATGCTTCGACAGCAATTTGTTTAGGTAATTCGCATTTTATAAATACTGATTTTGCCCATGCCCGCCAAGGTCTGCCAAGGTACAATTTATCCACTTCTTCATTGACAATTACTTTGCAATCCAGAAAAACAAAACCAAATTCTTTGTCTTTTGGCGTATTTGGAGCAGTTATATACGAATTAGTTTTTCCAAAAATGGTACAGTTTTTAAATACTGCCGTGGCTGGTCCGAAAATAAAATCTGTCGTTCCCTCGATATGGCAGTTAACAAAAAATTGTCTCGAATATTCGCCTCCATTATAAATTGTATCCTGATTTCCCAAAAACTTGCAATTCTTAAAAACCGCTTTGTCGGCATCGACATATAAAGCAACTGCCTGTCCTACTCTACCTGCCGAATTGGCAAACGTAATATTCTCTGCCCTGAATCGATTCCCGGATATTTTAGCGGTATACGAATCAAAAGTCCCCATTTTGCCTCTGCCGGAATAATCATTATAGGTAATAATCGTTTTATCGACACTTTCGCCTATAAAAGTAACATCGGTATTATTTGCAGACAATTCTATTTTTTCGTTGTAAACTCCGTTCTTGATATACAAAGTTATCGGAGCTAAAGGAAATTTTCGCATCGCATCAATGGCATCCTGAATATATTTGAATTCGCCGCTGCCGTCTTTGGCTACAACAAACTGGTATTTGTATTTTTCAGGATTTGCTGTCTGACCAACAAACAATTGTGTCATAAATAGCAACAATAAAACAAACTGGAATCGAAATCTATTTTTCATAAAAATCATCTTTTATTACTTTTTAAAAGTAGCATTTATTTCTTTCATTCCTTCAAAAACCATTCTGGCAACTTCAACGGCTCCTTTAGTTTGAAAATGGGTATTGTCTTTCTGACCTTCCGGATAAGCTTCATATTTACCGGCCGGAAAATTCATAAAATAATTTTCGGCTGAAAAAGTCTCTCCTTTTTTAGTAAAAAAATCCATTGATTTTTTGTTCAAATCAATAAGAGGCACATTCAATTCTTGAGCAACATCTTTGGCTGCCTGATCATATAAACCATGAACGTTTTGCAATTTTCCATCTACCCAAGGATAATTTCTGGCAACCGGAGTCAAAATAATAGGTTGAGCCCCTTTGGATTTGGTTTGACTGACAAACAATCTCAAAAACTCCTTATATCCTTCAATAGGAACATATCTTTCGGTTCTGTCTTCGGCAGCATCATTATGTCCGAATTGCATCAACACCAAATCATCTTTTTTTAGATTTTCAAATACGGCACGCCATCTTCCTTCCTGAAAAAAGGTTCGCGTACTGCGACCTCCTCTGGCACGGTCATCAACAACTGCACTTTCTGTCTTTATCAATTTATTTACTTTTTGCAGGCTGTCTTTCACTAAAAACTGCTGAAAAACCTGCCCCCATCCCGTAACCGGATATCTGGTTTTCATGTAATCTTTGCCCGGTTCGTAATTATTGGCATAATCTGCCATTGTGGAATCGCCGATTAAATAAACAGTGGTTGCATTCGATTTTTGAATACTAAAAGCCATGATTGTAAAACTGGCTAGCACACCAATTGCAGGGACTATAAATTTTCTCATGTATTATTTATTAAAAACTTTAATTAAAAAATCATTGATATAATTCGCCGTTGGATCAATCCACGGATGAAACAGCCAGAATGTATGGAGTTGAATATCAAATTTATGCACTTCGGTATAAATTCCCCAATCTTTCATCATTCCGATTAACTCATCCTGACCGGCATGAAATCTTGGAAAACCGCTATTGATAAACAGAATTGGACATGATTTTTCATTGGCCCAAAAAATTGGCGAAGCTTCTTTCCATATCGCTGGTTTTTCATAAAAAGTACCTCCTAACCATTCCACATCAGGCGAGTCCGGTTTTCGATTTAAATTCAAAGACAAAGGCGCCATAAAATCGACCACTCCGTCCAAGTCTACAATAGCCTGAATTTTGCTTGAAAAACCTAAGTTCCCCTGATCTCCTTCTTTCGATTCAATTCCGCTTGTCAATCCAGTTAACAAAGCCAATTGTCCTCCTGCCGAACAACCTGAAACAGCAATTTTATCCGGGTCAATTCCGAATTTATCCGCATTGGCGCGTGTCCATCGCACTGCCGATTTTATATTGTAAAGCGCTGCTGGATATTTGGCTTCCTGCAACAATTGGTACTCCACACAGATGGTTACAATTCCTTTGGCTGCCAATTTCTGAGCTAAAGGAACCTGCAACATTTTATCTCCTGCTCTCCATCCTCCGCCGTGCACCATGATCAACGCAGGATATTTTCCTTTTTTCTTTGGCGAAAAAACATCAACATGCAAATCCCTATCTCCAAAAGGAGTATTTTTTAGTGTTGTATAAACCAAATTCCGACTTTCATTTACATTTCCCGGCAAAGAATCTTTAGCCGGTTTTATGTTTGGGAAATTTTTTCGGTATTTTTTGAATTCATTTTTTACCGTAAAAGAAGTATCTTTTGGAATCTTAATCGTGGTTTGCTGCGCATTGGCACCAAAAGAAACAAGAAGAATTACACAAAATACATTTTGAAAAAACTGCTTCATAACATTGAAAATTTATTTATTATTTCTACTGGAAACATTGTGAATATTATTTTTTTAAACCATTAAGCCAATTAAGAAAGTTAAGAAAACTGCAAATCTTAATTTTCTTAAATAACTAAATGGTTAAAAGCTTTGTCTTTCTCACAAACACCAATAGTACTATTTATTGAAAACTTTAGTTAAAAAATTATTTATGCATTCAATTGTAGGACTAAACCAAGGCTCATACAAACAAAAAGAATGTGGTGCTTCTTCAAATTCTTTTACTTCAGAATAAATTTCGTTTTTATCCAAAACTTTGATGTAATCTTCCCTACCCGCATGCATCCAGGGTACGGAGCTATTAATAAAAAGCGTTGGTGGTGTTTGAGCGCTTACATAACTCAATGGGGAAGCCGCTTCCCACAATTTTGGATTTTCTGCTTTCGCATAACCAAACCAATAGGTTCCTGCCGAAGTACTTTTGGAATCATCTCCTTCCCTCCCATCCGGATGTACAAATGATAAAGTTCCGTCGATATCAACAACTGCATTCACATTGGATTTTGCGTCTAAGTTACAAGAAGTTCCTTCAAATAACGGCATATTCGCCGTTGTTCCCATAAAAGCAGCCATTTCTCCACCAGCCGAAAAACCAACAATGGCAATTTTATTAGGATCAAAATTATAAGCCACAGCATTTTTTCGAACCCAACGTATAGCCGACTTAACATCAAATATTGCTGCCGGAAAAAGTGCTTCGGTTGAGAGACGGTATTCCGGTGTAAAACACACATAACCTAAACTGGCTAACTTTTGAGCCATTGGATAATGTTGTGTTCTGCTTCCGGTACGCCAACCGCCACCGTGAATAATAATAACCGCCGTTTGTTTAGAATATGACTTATCAGCATTATAAAAAACATCTAGATTCAGTTTGCGTTTTCCAGTTTCGCAATAAACAACATTTCGTTTTTCTTTTACTGTTTCAAGATGAAATTCAGAAACAATCTTAATGTTCGGATGCGTTTTTACATCATGATTATAAGCGTTTTTAGTAGAATAAGAAGTGTCACTTATTCCAGTAACACCTTTATAAGACTGACAATATACTTCACTTAAAAATAATATTGAGACCAACATTACAAGAAATGGGCATCTAAAATTCATATTGCTATTTTACAAAATCAAATTAAGAAAAAACCCCATGTAGTTTAGAATTATCTACACCTACATGGGGCAACAATTTAATTACTAACCAAATTAAATATTAATTTTCCGGATAACCTGGATTCTGATTTAGTTTTGGGTTGGCTGTTCTCTGTTCCTGAGGAATTGGATACAAGCCCCTGAAAGTTTCTGTTTGTGTAGTTTTGAATGCCCAAGTTCCGGTAAAATAAGTACCAAAACGAATCATATCTCTTCTACGATGCCCTTCCCAAATCAATTCTCTGGCTCTTTCGTCTTCAATATTTTTCAATGTTAAACTTGATAAAACAGAAGCATTACTTCTTCCTCTTACTGTATTAATCAAATTTAATGGAGTATCAGCAATTGTAGTAGTACCCCCTCTAAATAAAGCTTCAGCTTTTATCAACAAAATATCTGCATAACGCATTAAAACCAAATCATTATCCGCATTAAAGCCAGACCATGAAGTTCCTACAGGAGTATATTTCAAAACTTTGTAACCTTCATTATCCTCTGCACTAATTAAACTTTGCACTGCAATGATATTTAACTGTGTTCCATTTGGGTAAGCCAAAGGAGTGACACCATCCAAATAATATTGTGGTCCATATTCAATCAATGATTTACGCACATCTTGATTCTCATATCTATCTAGCGCTTCCTGATACGTACTGTATCCATTTGCCGGAGTAAAAGGCAAATTATATTTTAATTTATCTAAACCGTTTTGAGTATACAAAATAAACTGATTAGCACCTGCATTTTGTGCCGGAGCAATTGAGAATGAAGAGATAATCTCTGTTGAATTTTTCTCATTAGTAGCTTTAAAATTATCAACTACAGCAGCCTCCAGAGAATACTTATTCGTACTGATAATTTTATCACACATTGCAACAGCTTCTGTCCATTTTGGAGTTCCTGTGTAAACCTCTGCATTCAAATACATAGTTGCTAACAATCCGTAAATAGCTTCTTTAGTAAATCTTGGATAATAACTCGCCTTATTCACAGTAGTTATCGAAGGTAAATCTTCTACAGCTGCTAACATTTCTGTTTCAATAAAAGTGAATACGTCTTTTCTTGGAGTATTAGTAGGTAAATTATTAGGATCAATTCTGGCTACAGTTACCAAAGGTACATTTCCCCAAAAATCCATAGCATAAAAATAACCGTAAGCACGTAACGCACGTGTCTCTGCTATTAAAGCTTTCAGATTACCACTATTTGGAGAAGCCTGCAAACTTTCCAAAACAGCATTCGCAACTCCTATTTCCTGAAAAATATTTTTCCAGGCTCTTCCGCAAGTCGCATTTGTAGGGGCAACAGTATGGTTTATTATATCAATGTTATTTTGATCAAACCAACCACCACTAGCTCTTCCGGGAACGATAAATTCATCGGTTCCAAATTCGGCAATACGCCAAGGATCTCCAATATGAACAACTTGTGACAGGGATTGATAAACTCCAACAACAGAAGAAAGTGCTTCTGCTTCATTGTTATAATAAGTATCAGGTGATAAACTTCCGAATGTTTCTTCTTCCAGGTTGGTACATCCAGGCATGCAAAGCAAAGCAACGAATGAACACAATATTAATTTGATTTTATATATTTTCATGATAGTAGTATTTTATTAATTGAAATTATGCTTAAAAAGACACACTTAATCCAACGCTTACGGTTTTAGCTTTAGGATAAGCTAAATAATCCACTCCCAGTGGAGCAATTCCAGTAGCTGACACATCTGAATTAACCTCAGGATCTAAACCGGAATATTTAGTAAACAACAATAAATTTTGTCCGGTAATAAACAACCTTGCATTAGAGATGGAAGGAACATTTTTAAGATCAATATCATAACCTAAAGTAATATTATCCAATCTCACAAAAGAACCATCTTCAATCCATCTTGAAGAATATTGTTTTGGCTGACTTCTTAAAACACCACTTGTAACAGCTTCTTTAAATACATTTCGACCAGGAAGATTACTTAAATATCCTAAGTTGTTAGCTGTCAAATTATAAACATCATTACCAACAGAGCCTCTGAAATTAAATCCTAATGAAAACCTTTTATAAGTCAATGAGTTCGTAATACCAAAAGTGAAATCAGGCTGAGCACAACCAATTACTTTCATTTCAGGATCAATGATCTCAACACCATTTTCGATACCTTTAAATTCGCGTCCGTAAAAAGTCCCTACAGGCAATCCCGGCTTAATCAACTGAGCATAAATTCCGGCTGTTAAACCTTGCCCCTGTAATGGCGCTACCTGAATATTATCTCCTTTGTACAAACTGTTAGACAGACTTAAAACTTTATTTCTGTTTCTGGTATAGTTGATAGAAGTACTCCATGTAAAATCGGATTTCTTAATAATATCGGCAGAAATTTCTAATTCGATACCTTTGTTTTGTACACTTCCTACGTTTGCCAATTGTGTGCTAACTGCAGTAGGCGAAGGCACCGGAATACGCAATAAAAGATCTGTTGTTTTCTTGATATAATAATCGATGCTTCCGCGAATTCTGCCACCTAATAAAGAGTAATCAACTCCTGTATTAAATTGAGCTGTTTGTTCCCATTTTAAGTCAGGATTAGCATATTGCAAAGGCAATACCGTTGTAATTCTCTGACCTCCTACGATATATCCGGCAGAAGTTGCCCCAAGTCTTGTGATAGAGTTCAAGTTCCCTATTTCCTGATTTCCTGTTACACCATAACTGGTTCTTAATTTCAAATCAGAGATTGTTTTCGACTTAAAAAATTCCATATTAGAAATTCTCCAGGCTAAAGATCCTGATGGGAATACTCCCCATTGATTTCCTGAACCAAATCGGCTTGAACCATCTCTTCTGATTGTTGCAGTAGCCAAAATTTTATCATCATAATTATAATTTACTCTACCATACATCGAAATCAATTTATTACTTCCCATAAAAGAAGTTACTCCCTGATTAGTACTGGCAGCCTGTAAACTATACCATTTAAACTCATCTGATAAAAATCCGGAAACTACATTTCGGATTCCTTCGTTAAGGAAATATTGGTATGAATAACCCGCAATAGCATTTACGCTATGTTTACCAAATTGTTCATCATATCTTAAAATAGTTTCCAATAACTTACTGTAATCCTCTAATTTTTGAACGCTGGCATATCCGCCCATTCCTTCACCCAGTGGATTGGATTTTTTTACATATGAATTTCTGTTTATCGTCTGATTTGTATAACCTAAGTTTACATTAACACTTAATGGTTTGAAAATCTTATAGGTTGTAGATAAATTCCCCAAAAAACGATTGTTTTTAACCTCATCTAACACGTCATTAGAAAAAGAAACCGGATTGATTCTGTAAGGAGGAACGTGGTTGTAATTTCCATTAGCATCATAAACCGGATAAGTAGGGTTGAAAACATAGGATTCGTAATTAATACTTGTTCCTGCTTCACTTCCTACTGTATTTGACACTGGTGAATTATTAGAAAATGTTTCTCCGTAATTCACTTTTAAATCAAATGTTAATCGGTCATTTAGTGCAGAATGATTAACATTAATTCTTGCGTTTGCTCTTTGTAATGCCGATCCAATTAAAACTCCTTCCTGATCTCCATAACCTAATGAAGCTCGGTAAGCCGTTTTGTCTGTACCTCCTGAAAAAGATAAATTATAATCCTGTGTTTTAGCGGTTCTGTAAATTTCATCCTGCCAATTGGTATTTCCTCCTAAATCAGAAAAAGTCAAATTCAAATCAGTATTAATTTTTCTGTATTCGTCAGCGGATAATACATCTAATTTTTTTGAAACTGTCGAAATTCCTCCGGTAACATCTAAACTCACTTTTAAGTTACCTGATTTTCCTTTTTTAGTAGTAATAACAATTACCCCATTGGCACCTCTCGAACCATAAATAGCGGTTGAAGAAGCATCTTTTAAAACTGTTACCGACTCAATATCATTTGGGTTAATTGTCATCAAAGGATTCGTAGGTTCCTGATCAAAAAAGTCAGTACCATTTCCTCTGATATTTGCCGAACTCACTCCTGCGGTAGTAGAAATTGGCACACCATCAATTACGTATAAAGGATCATTTGTTCCTGTTAACGAAGTTCCTCCACGGATAATAACCGTATTAGAGCCTCCTGGTTTTCCACTATTCTGAGCTATTACAACACCGGCCATTTTTCCTTGTATAGCCTGTTGTGCACTCAATTGTGGTCCTTTATTAAAGTTTTCTGATTTTACTGAAGAAACAGAACCGGTCAGGTCTTTTTGCTTACTGGAACCATACCCTACAACAACAACTTCATCCAGTTTAGCGGTTTCCGGCAGAAGTTGGCAATTAATTACTGACTGTTTATTGATTTTTATTTCTTTGGTTCCGTATCCTATAAAGGATACCACCAAAACACTCTCATCTGATGGGACTTTTATTGAATATTTACCATCAAAATCAGTCTGCGTAGCTATCTGAGTTCCTTTAACCAGAATACTTGCTCCCGGAATAGGCTGGTTATTTTCATCGGTTATTTTACCTGAAACTTTTATTTCCTGAACCGCTTTTTCTTCAATGGGTTTTTCTTTCGCTTCAGTATTCAAAACCTCTTTAATGATAATGTTTTTATCAGCTGTTATTTCGAAATTCAAATTACGGGCTTTAAAAATCGGAGCTAATAATTTAGAAATTTCAATGGTACCTTTTTTCAATTGTACCTTTGGAGCATCTTTAAAAAAATCGTTTGGATAAATAAAACTGTAATTGGTTTGCTGTTGAATCATTTTAAAAACTTCTTTGACCGATACCAATTGATTTTCTCCAATAGATATTTTTGCCTGCGAAAAAGTGGTTTCAGTATTGAAACTGAAAACGGTTGTACAGAATAGAATTAGAAATGTTTTCATCATAATCAACAGAAGCCGTTTTTGAAATTCAAAACGACAATTAATAGAATTAATTTTCATAGTTTTGTGGTTGTTAGTTGAACAATAGTTTAATTAATGTATAGGGAGGGAAGTAGTAAGGAAACCGCTAAATATCTAAACTACTACCCCTCTTTTTTTTTTATTTCAATATCAAAGTCTTATTTTTAAATTCATATTTATTTATAATTCCTGAGTTTTTAATCGACCTCAAAATTTCATCAATTTTTCTGTCTTTTATTAAAACCCCGTTAAACTGTTCTTTTTTGATTGATTCGTTTTCAAAAACCACTTCAATATCATACCATCTCGATAACACTTTCATGATTTCATCCAATGGTTTGTCTTCAAAGCTGAAAACACCATCTTTCCAACATATTTCGCTATAAACATCTACCTTTGCTATTTTCACTTTATTAGTCTTAAGGTCAAAATTGGCACGTTGATTTGGGATTAGTTTTTGCTTCACATTCGCAAATTGCATTTCGACTTTCCCTTCTACTAATGTTGTAGCGATATTCGAATCGTCTTTGTATGCTTTAATATTAAATTCGGTACCTATAACGTGAATCTGCTGCTTTTTTTGATACACTGTAAAACCAGCACCTTTATGAGCCGTACTTGGAGACACATCAAAATAAGCTTCTCCGTAAACCAGCTCAACACCTCTGGCTTTACCTTCTTCAAAATTTACCGGAAACTTCAATTTGGTTTCTGAGTTCAACCAAACTTTTGTACCATCAGACAGCGTGATAGCAAACTGTCCTCCACGCGGAATAGTCAAATAATTATAAACTACTTTATTGGATGACGAATTGGATTTATTGTAAAACAATTCTTTACCAGTGCTATTTGCGTTTTTATCAGTATAGCTTTTGCCTTTCTCTAAAACAACATTAGTACCATCTTCTAAAGTTAACATTGCTTTGTCAGTACCAATCTCAATTTTATTGGCAACCACTTTAGCCGGAACAATATCCTGATGCTGATTCTTAAAAACGAAAGTGAATGCTACAAATAAAACTACTGAAGCTGCAACTGCATATTTGAAGAAAGGCTTTTTGTATAACGGAATTATCTTAGTTTCTTTTTGCTTGTCAAAATCCAGTTCTAATCGGATTTTTTCATGGATTCTTTCTTTTACTTCTTCTTTTGATCCCAAATGATCAGGCCAATTTTCAATTTCCTGATTATTTAAAAAGAAATACAATAGTTTATCTAACTCTTTTGGGGTTATGGAACCGTCCAAAAGTTTAGCAACTAAGTCTGAAAAATATTGTTGGGGTTTTAAGCTCATAGTTCGTTTTTTTGAATGCTTATATTACTAAGTCTCCAAAAAAACAATTCACACCTGCTCAATTAGTAAAATTTTTCACTTTTTTTTACTTATATCGTTTTTTTATCTTAAAAAATAAGACATAAACTCAATACTCACCGCCACTCCGAGCGATTCTTTTAAAATTTTCAAAGCTTTGGAAATATGCCCTTCAACGGTTCGTTGCGAAATATTTAACTGCTCTGCAATCTCTTTATTAGACAACATATTTTCCCTGCTCAACTTATACACTTCCTTACATTTATCAGGCAAAGAATCAACAATAGTATCTAAATAACTAATTAATTCCTGATGCATTAATTTGGTTTCAGGATTAGAATTTTCAATTTTATTTTCAAAACCATCAAACAACTCATCTTTGATCATTTTTTTGTTCTTATTAAAATGATCGTACACCTTGTAAACAGTACTGGTATACAAATAACTCTTCAAAGAAACTTTTATCTGTATCTTTTCCCTTCTTTGCCATAATGAAATAAAAACTTCCTGAACAATATCCTCACATACCGACCTGTCTTTAACAAGATTATAAGCTGCTAAATACATAACCTCCCAATATTTGTTATAAATTATTGTCAAAGCCTCTTCTTCATTCTCCTGAAGACGCTTTACAAGATCTATATCGGTATGCTCCTTTACCAATGTCATTTAAATTACATTTTGTCGTTATTGTGTCAAATCTAAAAATAAATAATTGATTTTCGAATATCTTAAAAAATTAACATAAAATTTTATTAAACAAAGAAAACAATCCTTACAAACATTAAAATTATATGGTTTCAAAAACCACTAAATCTGTTTTTTATTCTAATAACAAATAAAAAACACCCCTCGTTCATTAAAATCCAAAATAAAATTCTACTTTCGTAAACGATTACGAAAAAATGAAAACAAAAATCACTATTAGCGATATTGCGAAAGAATTAGGAATTGCACCTGCCACGGTTTCCCGTGCACTGAGTAACCATCCTGAAATAAGTGTCGCTACCAAGAAAAAAGTCAAAGCAGTTGCCGAACGTCTGGATTACAGACCCAACAAATTGGCTTCTTCACTGCGTTCCGGAAAAACAAAACTGATAGGCGTTTTAATCCCCACAGCAGAGCATTTATTCTTTGGATCAGTTATTCACGGTATTTCAAATCTAGCCAGTCAACAAGGTTACGACGTACTAATCTACCAATCGAATGAATCGGAAGAATTTGAAAAGAAAGGCATTGAAACTTTTATCAACGCCAGAGTTGATGGGATTTTAGTATCCATTTCTAAAAACACCACTGATTACTCGCATTTCGAATTAGTTAAAGAAAAAAATATTCCCATTGCTTTTTTTGACCGTACTAATGACAATCTGGGAATTTCATCTGTCAGCATCGACGATTATCTGGGTGCTTACATAGCAACAGAATCCCTGATAAAATCAGGATACAAAAGAATTGCACACATTTCCGGGCCACAACACAGCAAAGCGTTCGCAGAAAGAGTTCGGGGCTATCAGGCCGCTTTAAACCAATACAACATTCCTTTCGAGAATAACTTAATTTATAATGGCGACATCAGCATTGAAGCTGGAAGAAAAGGTGTTCAACACTTTCTGAATTTAGAAAACAAACCCGACGCTATTTTTGCCGTTGAAGATTTTACTGCCCTTGGCACCCTAAAAGAATTAAAAGAAATGGGAATCAAAGTCCCCGAAGAATTTGGAATTATCGGTTTTTGTAATGATTTATTTGGTGAACACATTACGCCTTCGCTTTCTACAGTCGATCAAAAAACAGTGCAAATGGGCGAAGAAGCTTTCAACCTTATTTATGAATTGATTTCGAAAAAAGGAGAAAAAACAAACAGCCAAAAACGAGTTTTAACTCCAACATTAATCCTTCGAGAATCTTCAAAAAAGAATTAAAAAAATTTTAAATAGTAACCGTAAACGATTACGTAAAACAACAAAAAATGACATACCAACCAGCAGCAAACCGATACGAGAACATGGAATACCGCCGATGTGGCAACTCAGGATTAAAACTATCCGCTTTTTCACTAGGACTTTGGCACAACTTCGGATTAAACAGTGATTTTGAAAACAGCCTAAACCTGATAAAAACGGCTTTCGATAACGGAATCACCCATTTTGATTTGGCTAACAATTATGGTCCGCCTCCGGGTTCAGCTGAAGAATGTATGGGGAAAATTTTAAAAATGGATTTCAAAAACCACCGGGACGAAATGATTATTTCTTCTAAGGCAGGTTATACGATGTGGGACGGTCCTTATGGTGATTGGGGTTCGAAAAAATATTTGGTTTCCAGCTTAGACCAAAGTTTAAAGAGAATGGATTTAGAATATGTGGATATTTTTTACCATCACCGCCCGGATCCTGAAACTCCTTTGGAGGAAACTATGGCAGCGTTGAATTTAATCGTGCAGCAAGGAAAAGCTTTGTATGTGGGAATTTCAAACTACCGCCCTGCCGAAGCTGAAAAAGCTTTTAAACTATTAAAAGAAATGGGGACGCCCTGCCTGATTCACCAACCTAAATATTCGATGTTTGAGCGTTGGGTTGAAGACGGACTTTTGGATTTATTAGGAAAAGAACAGGTTGGCTGCATTCCGTTTTCGCCTTTGGCACAGGGATTATTAACGGATAAATATTTAAACGGAATTCCGGCCGATTCCAGAGTAGTCACCAGCGGACAATTTCTAAATGCCGGCCATATTACTCCTGAAAGACTGGAAAAAATTGTTGCGCTAAACAATATTGCCAAAGAAAGAGGTCAAAAATTAGCCCAGATGGCTTTGGCCTGGATTTTGAGGGATGAGCGAATCACTTCGGTATTAATCGGTTCCAGTAAGCCGGAACAAATTACAGATTCTATCAAAGCTTTAGAAAACACCGCTTTTAGCAAAGAAGAATTAGACAAAATCAACCTGATTTTAAAATAAACAGGAACAATAACCTTAAACCAACCAAAATGAAAAATTTTAAATTTTGCCTCTTATCCTTTTTCGTAATTATAACTGCAGTCTTTTCGCAAGGCAGAAAAACAATCAACTTTGATGCTAACTGGCAGTTTACAAAAGGAGAAATAGCAGGCGCCGAAAAAGAGAATTTTAACGACAAAAGCTGGAGAACACTGGATGTCCCACACGACTGGAGCATCGAAGGTCCTTATGACCGTGAAAACCCAACGGCTCGTGGTGGCGGTTATTTACCTTCCGGAATTGGTTGGTACCGCAAAACATTTCAATTGGACGAAGCCGATTCAAAGAAATTATTTTCTATCGAATTTGATGGTGTCATGGCCAACAGCGATGTTTGGATTAACGGAAAACATTTAGGCAAACGTCCTTATGGCTACATCAGTTTCGCGTATGATTTGACTCCTTATTTGAACTTTGGAAAAGGAAAAAACAATGTAATTGCGGTTCGCGCTGATAATTCGATCCAGCCTGCTTCCCGCTATTATACCGGAGCAGGAATTTATCGTCATGTGCGATTGGTTGCCGTGAATCCAACACATTTCAAACATTGGGGAACGCAAATTACGACTCCAAATGCAACCGCTAAAAAAGGAATTGTAAACATCAAAACCGAAATAGAAAACAAAACTGCCGGAACTTATAAATTACAAATTGACATTATCGATAATACCGGAAAAGTGGTAAAAACTGTAGAAAGTCAGGAAAATATTGCCGCCGGAAAAAGCAGCGAATTATCAAAAGAGATTGAAATCATCAATCCAAAATTATGGGATATTGAAGAGCCTAATTTATACACTGTAAATACCAAACTCTATTCCGGGACTACACTAGTTGACAGTCAAACTATTTCTTTTGGTATCAAAAATGCCGAATTCAGAGCTGATACCGGTTTTTGGCTGAACAACAAAAATTACAAAATAAAAGGTGTTTGTCTACATCACGATGGTGGCGCTGTAGGAGCGGCAGTTCCGTTAGGGGTTTGGAAAGAACGTTTGAAAAAACTAAAAGAAGTGGGAGTAAACGGAATTCGTACTTCGCACAATCCTGTAGCTCCGGAATTTCTTGATTTGTGTGACCAAATGGGATTTGTGGTTATGGATGAAACTTTCGATACTTGGACTGCTGCGAAACACAATGGTGAAAAAGGATACAATCTAAACTTTAAAGAATGGTGGGAACAGGACACGAAAGATATGATTTTGAGAGACAGAAATCATCCATCTATTGTAATTTACAGCATTGGAAACGAAATTCACGACGACTTAAGTTATCCTGAAGGTTACAAAAGCTATAAAATGCAGGAAGATGTGGTAAAGAAATACGACAATAGCCGCCCAGTAACGATGGCGCTTTTCAGACCGGGAAATTCTAAGGTTTACCTTAGTGGTTTTGCTGAACACATGGAGCTTGTAGGGCAAAATTACCGCGAAAACGAATTGATTGCTGCCCACGAAGCACATCCAACCTGGAAAGTTATTGGTACCGAAAATACGCATGTAATCAGCCAATGGTTAGCCTTAAGAGACAAACCATACATGGCTGGACAATTTTTATGGACCGGTTACGACTATTTAGGCGAAGCCGACTGGCCGGAAACCACTAACAATCAGGGATTATTTGACCGAGCCGGAAACTGGAAACAACAATCATTGCAAAGAGACAGCTGGTGGTCTGAAGAACCTGTGGTGCATATTGTTAGAAAATCAGATAATGCAGGTGCCGGATTTTGGGTTGCCGACTGGACACCGAATGACTTCGATACTTATGATAATGCCAAAGTGAATGTGTACAGTAACTGCGACGAAGTGGAGCTTTTCCTGAACGACAAATCATTAGGTGCTTTGAAAAAACCTGCCGATGATTCGCCAAGAGAATGGAATGTTACTTTTGAAGAAGGAACCATCAAAGCTATTGGAAAAAATAACGGAAAAGTGGTTGCTCAGGAAGAACATACTTCTGCCGGAAAACCAGCCAAAATTATCCTAACCAAAAGTAATGCAACTGTAACTAACAACTGGGACGACGTTACTTTTATTACCGCAACTATAGTAGACGAAAAAGGAATCCGATGTGCCAATGCGGATAATCTAATCAAATTCTCCATAACTGATGCCGGGAAAATTGTTGCTGTGGATAACGGAAATATTATCGACCACGAAGGTTACCAAGGTCAGGCAACACGAGCGTATCAAGGAAAAGCGATTGCGATTATTAAAGCCGCTAAAGACAACGGCACAATTACAATTAAAGCCGATGTTGAAGGTTTGACACAAGGCTCCATTCCTGTTGAAATTGTTGCTGAGAAGAAATAATTTCAGTTTAACATAGACTAATAACAAAACAAGCTATCCTTAAAAAGATAGCTTGTTTTGTTTACAAGAAATGTTTCTGATTTAGTAATTATTATTGTTCTTGTCTTTAAAGAGACTTTGGAGAGCTGGGCGTTAGCAGTAGTTTTTTTTAACCTTTCCGTTTTGCCGTCATTATTTGTTCTTTATTGTTTTCGGAAAAATCGAAATTTCTTTTTCCATCAAAACTCCAAATCATTAAAAATTCATTTTCGTTTATTAGTTTAATTACTCCTAAAATTCTTCCCATTTCTTTATTTTCTTTCATCGCAACTAAATCAAGTTCAATGGGCGTTTTTTCATAATTTATTATATATTTCATTTCTCCTTTTTGACCATCATTTTTTCCGCCGTGTATGATGAAGCTTTTCCCATCAATAAATTCTCCGTTTACAGTCATTGAGGCATAATTATCTTCACTTAAAATAAAATCGGACTTATTTCCCCAATAATCAGTCATATTCCAATTTCCAACAAGGTTTAATTTTTTGATTTGAGAATATGAAGAACTATCGACGACAATTAAAATCAATAATAATATTTTTATATGAGATTTCATTTTTACGATTTTTTTTTTACTATTACTACTAACGTTCCCTTGCTACAAGAGGTTAGGGGGTTAAATTAAGCCTTATTTTCGGATTTGCCTAAACTTCCCAAATACTAGACCATTTTTTAATTCAGCCAATTACCCAAATCTCTTGTAGCAAGTGTTAGACGTTGTCTTTTTATATTATTTCTGTATTTATTGAACTTTCAATTCCTTTCATTATAACTTTATATAATTCTCTCGACAATTCAGTATATTGTTTTTCCGTTTCTTCTTTTTCAAACCACATATCATTCCAAGAGCCCATTCCTCCAAATACTAATGCTTTACTTGCAGACATTAATAATTGTCTATTTTCGAGTTCATAATTTTTCCAGCAGATTAGGTCGGTATGATAAAAATCTATTTCAGGTTTTTCACTTTCTAAAGTAAGTTTACTGCTTTCAAATATTTTACCCCAATTTTCAGTAGTTTGTTTGTATGCAAATTCAGCGATTTCTTCAAGTATATTTTTTAAATTATTCTTGGTTTCTAATACATCATATCTACGATTAATTGTTGCATTTTTGGAAATTGATTTACCGTAGGTTGCCTCCCAAGGTTTGTCTTTTATTTCTTTATTATGTTTCCAATTACTAATCCAAAAATCAGAATAATTTTTATAAATACATTCAATATACCAATTCCCCCCACCGCCAACAAATGCAGAAGTTCTATAATCATCATTATCTTCTGATTGATAATAAAGTGAAAGTTTTTGACAACCATTTTTACTTAAAAAATGAAACCATTCAATTGGATTATTAGCTACTGTAATTTCCTTGTCTTTAGTAAATAAGCTTTTCTTTATCTCTCTAAAGTCGACAGTATTACAATGTTGGAAAGTTGAATTTTGTGGATAAAATTCGTTAGTTTTATTTTTTATTAAATATTCATTTCCATAAGAAACTGTTGCAATTGTCTGTGCTAATATTCCTGTCATTTTCAGTTTTTTTTAAGATAACGGTTAACTTGTATATAGTCGCTACTTTATAACTCATTATTTCACAAATATAGAATAATATTTTTATTACAAATTAGCTAAGATATATTTAATTTATTGAATACTTTTCGTACCTACGTGGGTGTATATTTATTCCCGTTTCGCAAACAATTCTTTACCACACCCAACTACCACTGCACAGTTACACAAATTCTTTCGTGCAAATTAAAAAAACACTTTACTGACAACCAATCTATTAGAAAAAACAGCGGAAATTTATTCGTTATACTTGCCGTTGGCATTAGTTATTTTACCAAATAAGGCTATATTTGCGCCCACAAAACTTTTACTACGGGCGTAGTTCAAGGGTAGAATAGCGGTCTCCAAAACCGTTGATGGGGGTTCGAATCCCTCCGCCCGTGCAAAAAAACAAAGCCGCAAGAATTTCATCTTGCGGCTTTGTTTTTTCTATCTTTTAATTCTTAAAAACTTTTTTCAAAAAACCATCGATATACTGAATTGTTGGTTCAAACCAGGGATTGTACAAACAGAAAGAATGGGGCGAATTTTCGAATTCATGCACTTCTGAATAAATGCCGTTTTCAGTCAAAACCTTTCTGAAATCATCACGTCCGGCATGCATGCGGGCTACTGAACTGTTGATGAAAATAAACGGCGGAGTCTTAGCACTAACATAGCTTAAAGGTGATGCTGCTTCCCAAAGTTTCAGATTGTCTTTTTTAGAATAGCCAAACCAATAGGTTCCCGCAGAAATCTTTTTGCTGTCATCACCTTCACCTCCTTCAGGATGCACAAAAGATAAAGTTCCATCAATATCAACAACAGCATTGACTTGAGATTGCGAATCGGAATTAGTTACTACACCTTCAAACAACGGCATATTCCCGGTTGTTCCCATAAAAGCCGCCAATTCGCCTCCGGCAGAAAATCCCAGAGTTACAATTTGGTCAGGATTCACATTGTAGTGATTTGCATTTTCACGAACCCAACGTATAGACGCTTTCACATCATAAACCGCTGCAGGAAAAAGCGCTTCGGTTGACAAACGGTACTCGGGCGTAAAACACACATAGCCCAAAGAAGCCAATTTCTTCGCCATCGGATGATGCTGTTGCCTATTTCCCGAACGCCAGCCACCACCGTGGATAATGATAATGGCCGTTTGTTTTTGCTGCACATTTTTATCAAAAAAAACGTCCAGTTTCATCTTGCGTTTGCCATAACTACAATAGACAACATCGTTCTTTTGCTTTACATTTTCAAAATGCATCTCAGGAACCATTGTAGCCTTAGGAAAGTATTTCAGTGTTTTTTTAAAATCGGCTTTGGTGTTGTAGGATGTATCCGTAACATTGGTCAATCCTTTTAAATATTGGGCATTCAGACTTTGAAAAGAAAGCATTCCCAAAAACACTACACTCACACTTTTAATACAACACTTTATTTTTTCCATTTAAAATTTTAATTTATTTATTCGAAAGGATGAATTTAAAAAAACTATTCCTAAAAACACCACTACTTTTACAATAGTTGTGCTTTTAGGAATAGTTTAGACTTTATTTAGAAATAATTATTTTAACTCAAATGCACCTAAATCGGGAGCTGCACCAAGATAAGGAATCCCTTCGATTATAACTCCTTTATCAATAAGGTCAGACGTTGCTTTTAACTTCATAAAAGTTACGTCCGGCAGACTTCCATCCGCTTTTCGGGCCTGAATTAACTGACTGATTTCTGTACTTTCAAAATCAGTAGCATCAGTAAGCAAACCGTTTAGCCATCCATTATTAGTAACATCTAAAACATCGGCTTTTACACTTCCGTAAGCTCCAATGGCACATGAATTTTTCAAAGTCAATTTAGCTAAAGGATTTGTTGAACTAAAATTGTAATTGTTCCCATTACTATAAGCCGAACAATTATAAATTTCAACATTACCACGGTTACTGTTGTGATCAAAACCATCGGCTACATTTCCTGTTGCAATACAGTTTTTATAAATACCGTTATGCTTTAATAATTTGTCATCACTACCTCCGGTTTTAAAACCGTTTCCATCACCAGCGCCTTTGCTACCATCTTTTAAATATCCATTTTTAATAGCCCAACAATTGGTATAAGATGTTGTCACATTATCCGCTCCTCTTAAATAACCATCCCAACCATCATCGAGATTTTGCCAGGCTCTGCAACCAATAAATTTATTTCCTGTACCAACATTTAATTTACAGGCAAATCCATCGGCATTTTCCAAAGTAGAATCGGCATTGAAATAAGAATCACAATTTAAAATCGTATTGTTTGAAGCTCCGTTATCCAATTGCAATCCTGAATCAGAACATTCTGAAAACGAACAAAATTCTATCGTATTATTACTTCCTTTAACCTGCATTCCGTTATCACCTGCTTTATAAACATCAATCGCTTTGATATGAATATAATTTCCGGCAACCACAATCCCCTGATTCGAAGAACCTTCTCCTATTGCTGAAAAATCAAGTTTAGCTCTGGTTCCATCCATTTGCCCTAAAATAGTGATTTCATTACCCGAAGTTCCCGAAGCACTTAAGGTAATTTTCGAATTCATCACATAAGTTCCTCCATTAAGAAAAACGGTTTCTCCAGCCTTAACCTTAGATAAAGCAACCAGTAATTCTGTCGCGTTAGAAACGGTATAGGTGTATGTTGGCCCAGTAATAAAAGACGAAATGGTTATCGTTTTTGTGGCTTTAATTATATTTTTATCCGATGCTGTTGCCGTAATAGTTACTGTCCCATTTTTAAGAGCCGTAACTAATCCGGTAGAAGAAACAGTAGCGATGCTGTTATCCGACGAACTCCAAGTCACTATTTTTGATGTAGCATCAGAGGGCAAAACAGTCGCTGTTAATTGTGAGGTTGTCCCCGAAGTAATATCAGCTCCAGAAATACCAATTGAAGAAACATAGACCACGTTAACACCTGTATTTTCAGAAGCTTTTATATCATCTTTCGAACAAGAAAAAAGTGCGAACAAAAAGAATATTTTAAAAAAATTTTTCATGATTAATTAATCGTTAATACAGCTAAGCTGTTGTTAGTGTAACAATAAAATAAAGCAAAAGAATACTATACCTAAAGAGGTATGCCTAAGACATACCTCCTGGTTTATTACTCAATAATTGTATAAAAAAACGCTGTTATTTAATCCAACGTGGATCCCCTACTTTTCTGTCTTTTAAAGTTTGATTACTAATGGTAAAATCAGCCGAAGCAGCATTTGTAAATCCGGGATCTAATTGTGTACCGGATGCATCATAACGAATTGGTGAAGCTGCAACAGTATACAAATTAGCTGCATTTGTATAATTATTATTTGTAAAAGTTGGGTTATTAGTCGTACTTTGATTTGCATACAATGCATTAGTGCTATCAAAAATATTGTTTTTAGAAATCAATGTATGAGTTGCAAAACGCACATAGAAAATACGTCTGTAAGTAGTAGTTGAACTATTACTTGTTTTATACAGGGTATTTGAATCTAATGTAACATTAGTGTTACCGGTATAAGCTGTTGTTGCATCCACCCTTACAAAATCTCTATCGGCAGAACAATTTACAAAAGTATTATTCTTAATCATAATATCTCCAATAAAGCTCAAACGAAAATCAATAAAATCACCTCCTGCAGCTGTATTAACATTTTTGACTATTGAATTCTCGATAGTGAATGAGGTAATCTTAGCAGCAACGTTGGCAGCAACTAATGAACGGGTAAAATCATGGATATTACATCCACTATACAACAAAGTGCCATAATTGTTTGAAGCTTCATTAAAACGAAGCAAATCTGTCATCGTGCTTCCTCCTGTTAAATCTAAATCAATAAGTGATACATTGGCAGTACCAGCTGCTAACAGGAAATTCAATTTTAACAATGGTTTATTAAAACTTCTCAAACCTCTTATAGTAATAGACTTAGCCAGCGTTACCGTAGCTGTTTGAGCAGTATAATCACCAGGCTCTAAAACCAAAACAGCACCAGAAGCCGCGTTAGCAATTTTTTGCAATAAGTCATCTGTAGGTTTTACCAATGTTGCATCACCTACATCAATACCTGTTGTAAATGTTAACACGCCTCGTTTTTTAGTGCCATTATACAAAGTTGCTGTATAAGCGGTTTCTCCTGATAATCCTGTTATTGTAGCTTTACCGTCAATTTTTTCCTGAGCTGTAATTGCATGAGTAATATTTCCGGGCATCAATGTAATTTGAGTCACATTACTATTAGGGATCCAACGCAATGTAGCCTGAGTAGCCAAAATATCCCCATCGATAATACTTGTAAAAATCTGCTCGGTAAGTGTAGTTGCCGTAACAGTTGTCCAATTTGAATCTTCCAAACCATTTACTATCGCTTTTATTCTGATAGAATAAACGGTTTCTCCTTCCATCTGTATCTTTACAGGTAATTCAGAAGCGTTAACATTCACTGTTTTTGCTATAGTAGCAAAATTGGGATCATCGGCACTAAACTCTACCACATAATGATCTACATTATCACGTGGAGTCCAGTTCAATTCAACCGTAGTTTGAGTCCTAATTTTAGCCGTCAAATCAATAGGAGCAAAAGCCCTGCTTACTTCCAATTCATTGATTAAATCTTCTGTATATCCTGAGCAGCTGATTAAAGTTCCTAAGAGTAGCAAGGAAGCTAAAAATGTTTTAATTATAAATTTTGTTTTCATAACTCATATTTTTTATATTTTCCTGAGTAAAAACCATGTTCTATAGCACTTATTAAGTAGTACTACATCAACCAATCAATACTCTAAAAAATCTTTATTAACTATTTTCCTTGTTAGTTTTCTTAATTATTTGTCAATTGTTGATTACTTCCGTCAATAAACACTTGCCAAATTGGCCAAAACTGATGTGCATCAGGATTAATGGTTGCATCATATAGGGAACTGATTTTAACTGCATCTAATTTCACCCATGTTTTAGCTGTGTATTCAACACCCGGATTAGTAGTTTCTCCTCTGTTTAAACCATAAATATCTAAAGAAACATTATCAGAAGAAGTTTTGAAATACAAAGTTGAAGGAACATCTGCATATTCACCTGTACGAGCCTGAAGATTGGTCATTTTAACTTTAGCCTCATCTAATTTTGTTTTTAACAAATTCCAACGAATAAGCGCCTGTTTACGTTCCATTTCACCGGTAAACTCAAATTTATGTTCATCTACAATGGCATTGAACATGGCCTCTTTTGTAGTTAAAGCATTTACATAACTTTCAACCATTGTTGCCTGATAAGCCGTTGGAAATGCTCTTTTACGAATTTCTTTCAGATAGGCAGCTGCAGCGGTAGGTCCTTCTAGTTCATTAGCTGCTTCTGCAGCAATTAAAAGAACTTCTGCGTAACGCATATACAACTTATCTACACCATCGTCATTAGTAGAAGTTACATAACGAGACATCCATTCATATCTGTATTTACCAAAATACCAGGTATCCAAATCATTCAATTCCTGTTTAGCGACACCACTAACTGCAGTTCCATATTTATAAGGTACACAACTTACATTTCTTCGTGTATCATTTTTGTTGTAATCATAAAAAACAAAAGGCAATGGTCCACAAACTCCTCCTTTATTTGTCCCGTTTGCCTGAAACTGATCAACAGAATTATGACGAACAGCAAAAGTAAATAACATACGACCACGACCATCTGCAAAAGGAATTTGCCATAATGATTCACCTCCTGCAGTTAAATCTTCCTGATTGTATTTTTTCCATAAGGTTTCAAAAGAAGATTCCAGATGCGCTGTTCCACTATTAATAATGTCTTTACATTCATCTAAAGCTAATTGATACATTTTCGCAACTGAAAGATCAGCATCATTACTTCTTCTTATCCCATCAGAATATTGTTGAAAACCACTGGCAGCCATTGCTAAACGGGCTCTCAAAGCTTTAACAAAAGCCTTATTTACTCGTTCAACATTTGAAGTTGCTGTTGTTGCATTAGGCCAAGGCACTAAATCTTCAGCTTCACCTAAATCAGCGATAATTTGTTTGTAAATCACATCACGACTACTTCTAGGCAAGTATAAAGTTTCTGAAGATATTGGTTCAAAACGAGCCGGAATATCGCCCCATGCCTTCAATAAATCTGCGTAATAAACTGCTCTAAGAGTTAAAGACTCGCCTAAAAGATAGCCTAATTCTGTTCCAGGTTGCGGATTACCATAGTTACGCAAACCTCTGATACAAATATTTGCTCTTTCAATTCCAGAATACATCATTGCCCAGGCATTGTTAGTTGTATTCATATTGGTGTTAGTTGCAGGTGTATTATAATTACATAATTCCGTATTGGCACTAGCCGTTTGAGAAGTATTATACCATTCCACATCGGTGTTTAATCCATACCAAGGCAAAAAACGACCACGATAAGAGTTTGTTTCTCCAAAAGGCACTTTAATGCCGTCCACAGCCCCCTTAGCTAAACCTGCATTGGAAAAAATTATTGATTCATCAAGACTTGATTTTGCAGGAGCGTCCAAAAAATCATCAGAATTACATGAGGTAAAAACACCTAAGGTAACTATAGAAATATATAAAAGTATTTTTTTCATTTTTATTCAATTAAAAATTAAGATTTAAACCAAAAGAAACCTGTCTGCTTCTAGGAAATGGAGAATAATCCACACCTGGTGTAAGCGGTGTTCTTCTAATCGTAGAAACCTCGGGATCTAAACCTGAATATTTTGTAATTACAAAAACATTATTAGCCGTTGCATAGAATCTTAACTTAGAAATCCCATATTTAGATAAAGCATCAGCAGGTACGGTATATCCTAAAGAAAGGGTATTTAAACGTATGAAAGAGCCATCTTCAACTGCCCAATCACTAAACACATAACGACTCATAAAAGGGGACCACAAAGTAGTATTAGCATTCAATGTTTGTAATTCTACAGGATCTGTAACTAATTCACCTGCTGCATTAAAATTAGTCCATCTATTGTCTGAAGCCATTTGTAAACTTAAATTTCTATACTGTGTATTTGTTGTAGCTGTTGTAAACTCAACTTTATTTGCATTATAGATATCGTTACCGAAACTATAATTAAATGCAGCCGACAAATCAAAACCATAAGCATTGGCATTAATTACAAAACCTCCTGTATGTTTTGGATTTGCATTACCAATAATTGTCTGATCATTAGCGTCTACTTTACCATCATTATTCAAATCTTTCAATTTCATTACTCCCGGAGAAACTGTTCCTACTACTGCAGTTGCATTTGCTACATCAGCTCTCAAAGTGTAACTTGTTCCGTTGTAATCAAAATCAGAAACTTCGTAACGTCCATCACTTTTATAACCATACATTAATCCTAATGGTTGCCCTACTCTTACCACATAATCATTACCGATAGCAGTAGATGCCCAAGCTGTTGACACTCCGAAATCACTCATTATTCCTAATGAATTAATGCGGTTTTTATTCATCCCAAAGTTCAAAGAAAAACTCAAACCATAATTTGGTTTATTAATCGCTGTTACACTTAAAGTTGCCTCAACTCCTGTATTTTGAGTCTCTCCCATATTTCTGTACTGAGTATCATAACCTGTACCAGGAACTGGAAAATTAATCAACAAATCTTTGGTAACATTTTTATAAGCTTCAACACTTCCACTTAATTTTCCGTTAAATAACTCATAATCCAAACCAAAATTTTGAGTCACAGTAGTTTCCCATTTTAAATCCGGATTTGCCAATACTTTTGAAGCAGACCAATAGTTAGTTATACCATTAATCCAAGTTGTAGTACTGGATGAATATAATTGAGAAGTTTGCCCTGATGGTATATTATTATTTCCTGCCTGTCCATAACTGGCTCTAACTTTCAATAATTTTAACCAGCCAACATTTTTCAAGAAATCTTCTTCTGAAAGTTTCCATGCAAGAGCTGCTGACGGAAAATATCCCCAACGATTTTTTCCTAAGAATTTACTGGAACCATCGGCACGGTATGTAGCTGTGAATAAATAACGGTTTTTATAATCATATGTCAAACGTCCAAAATAAGATAACAACTTATCTTCAGGAGCATAATTAGTTTCTGTAAACAAAGCTACCCCCTGAGAAGAAAGATTTTTGGCACTTTCAAAACCAAAAAACAAAGGAAATCCGTTAATTTCACTTGCTAATTCAGTACTATTAGACTTGATTAACTCCTGACCAAGTAACAATTTCAAACTATGGTCTTCTCCTATTATTTTCTTAAAATCATAATTAGCCGTATTTGCAATTCTAAATCTAACATTTTTAGTATCTGAAATAGCCAAAGCCGGTTTCCCTTGATTTTCAGCAGCTACCTGATTATTTACATAATAAGTTGAACGTCCGTAAAAACGATAATCCTGTAAATAATAATTATCTAAACCTAAATCAGAACCTAATTGAAGTCCTGGTAATATTTTATAGGAAATACCTCCTAGTAAATTAAAATTCTTTCTGTTTTGAAGACGATCATTGTCAGCAACAGCAACAAAAGGATTTACTAAATAACCCGCTACAGCTTCATCTGTATTATCTGTAGTTAAACCCGGTAATGGAATAGGCGAATAACCAACACTATGACGCAAACGAGCATCTGCCGAAACGGATTTTGCGTTTTGTTCATTTGTTCCTCCACCATTAATTTGAGTATCCGAGTAACGCATTGTAAATGACAAATCAATCTTTTCAGACGCTTTATTTTTTACACTAAAAGATAAATTATTTCTTTTATACTGAGATCCCAGCATAATGGTTTTCTCATCAATATGAGCATAATTAAAATTGAAATTCATTTTATCAGTTCCGCCACGAATACCTAAATCCCGGCTTCTGGTTTCACCTAAACGACCATAAATCTGCTTTTGCCAGTTATTCCCTTTCATACCTGAATATAGATCTCTGTCACCCCATTGACCAAAATATTGTTGATAGGAACTATCATCAGCATCAAAACGATTTACAAATTCATATTGTAACTTCACATATTCTTCAGGTTTCAAAACATCAATTGTACTGGCTATTTTTTTTAACCCATAATACGTATTAAATGAAACTGAAATTTTACCATCTTTACCCTTTTTAGTAGTAACCAAAATAACCCCGTTTGCCCCTCTGGAACCATAAATTGCAGTAGAAGAAGCATCTTTAAGTACTGTTATTGTTTCGATATCTGAAGGCGCAATATCATTTAAACTGGAAACAGGAAAACCATCAACAATTACCAAAGGGGAAGCATCCTGAGTTAATGAACCGCCTCCTCTGATTCTAATTTTAATATCAGCATCCGGAGAACCTTCTGCAGAAGTAACCTGAACACCAGCTACACGTCCTGTTAAACTCTCCGCAACGTTGTTCATGTTGGTTTTTTTCAAATCATCACCCGAAATAGCCGCAACTGAACCTGTTAAATCTCCTTTTTTTGCAGTACCATAACCTATCACTACTACTTCATTTAAAGTAGAACTTTCATCCTTTAAAACGATATTCATCGTCTTATTTTGCCCCACTACCTTAGTTACGGTTTCATATCCGATAAATGAAAACACCAATGCACTACTGCTACCATTTACCCGAATAGAAAATTTACCGTCAAAATCGGATTGAATACCGTTTTTAGTACCCTTTTCCAAGACATTTACTCCGGGTACAGGCATATTATTTACATCAGTAATCACCCCTGTTACCAGAATACCCTGTTGAGCTGTTTTTTTACTATCAGAGACAGTCTCTTTATCTAAAACCTCCTTCTCCTTTTTCAATATAATCTGACGATCATTGACATAATAAGCAGTGTTTGTACCTTTAAACAGAATACTTAAAATATCATCTATCTTTTGTTTCTCAACATTAAAATTAACTTTTCTATTGAGGTCAATTTGATTGCTTTCAAAAAGAAATCTGTATTCAGAAACGGATTCAATTTTATTGAAAACCTGTTCCACAGTTGCTTCCTTGAATTTCAATGACAGTTTCGTATTTTGCGAATAACTGCTCGCTTGAATTTTAACCAAAGACAGTATCAGTAATATTGTGGTTAGTTTCATTTTAAGGCTTATTTTAGGTAAGTACGGATAGAGCCATCTTCCGTTAATTATTTTTTTCATACTTTTGGTTTGATTTTAAATGATTAGATTCGATACGTCGTTTGAAACACCTTACTAAATCGGGAAATACTGGTACTATTTTCCGATTTTTTTTTCATGCATTTCTTCCTTAAAAAAATTACATGCTCACCTCATAAATTTGTTTATTTTAGTCTGTTATTAAATTAGTTTATTATTATTTGTTTGCCTTCTTTCTTAAAAGTAAAATCCTGTATTTTACCCATTGCCTTTAAAACATCATCAATAGTTTCAACATTTTTATTAAAACTACCATTGAATTTTTTATCTAACAGCTCTTTTTTATTGTTATCAATTGTTACGTTATAACAACGCTCTAATTTTATAATTATATCTTTAAAAGCCGTTTTTCTAAACACTAATTCTCCTGTCATCCATTGGGTATAAAAGCTTGTATCTACCTTTTCTACAACAATCTCTTTTTGACCATTATTCCAAGTACCTTTTTCACCCGGAACTAAGATTGCTTTCTCATTTGGCATTGTGGCATTTGATAAACTTACAGAACCTTCCACCAATACCGTATTAATATCAGCATCCTCTTTATAAGAACTCACGTTGAATTTTGTACCTAAAACACGTACATCAACACCTCTTGTTTTTACAATAAAAGGATGCGCTTTATCCTTAGAAACTTCAAAAAAAGCTTCACCGTCTAAAACAACTTCTCTATTATGACCTTTGATAAATTGAACCGGGTATTTTAAAGAAGAACCTGCATTCATACTAACTTTTGTCCCATCAGACAAAGTCACTGTAAAGGTTTTTCCGTAAGGGATTTTAATTTCATTATAGACCAACTTATCCATGGATTTATTGGAGCTATAACTGATTTGGTTTTCATTTTGAGAAGCAACAATGGTTCCGTCTTTTTTAATGATTTGATTCGAACCATTTGGATTAAGCACTTGAATATCCCCATTTTCCAAAACTAACTGGATTGCATCTTCCGGTATTACAACAGTAGCTTCTTTAGCTGTTTTATATTGGAATACATAAACCAAACCTAACATGGCAATAAATACTGCGGCATATTGAAAAATAGTTTTCCAATGAATAACAATAGTCTTCTTCTTCAAATTGATTCTGTCTTTGAATTCTTCCCAGTTTTGTTCTTCATCCATCGATTCAACAAACGACAGTGCCTCATCAAGCAAATGATTCTCTTTCAACTCCTTAATCAATTCCTGTTCTTCAGGAGACAACAATTTTATTCTGGAAGCATCAATACTTCCATTACTTACAATTTCTTTTAGGATAGCAACCAATTCAGAGTTCGATTTCATATTTTTATTAGGTATGTTAAACATATGTTACAGAAAAACGGATTTAGGGTGACAAGATTCCTGATATTTTTTATTTTTTTTCTATATATTTTAAAAAAACAAACTATTTATTTCACATTTAACGATTACCAATTTTTCAGAAACTACTAAACATAAAAAAAGCCTGAATCTCTTCAGGCTTTTCTTTAAACAAAACTAACTTACTATTCAACTAATTAACGGTAAATCTGATTATCTGAGAAAAAGAACTACTATTACTATCCGTAGACTTCACTCTCCAATAATACACTCCGCTACTAACATTTACAGTAGCCTGTGTTGTAGTTATATTAGTTAATTCGGCAGCTGGCGTTTGTTTTCCATCAACCTTATCAATATAAACGGTATATTTTAAACTATCACCATTTGCATCTGCACCAGCCCATTTTAAAACAATTTTACCATCAACCGGTATTACTATTTTATCCTGAATTGGCGCTAAAAGATCAGCCGGAAAAGGGGCAAAATTAGAAATGCTTTCGCCGGCCGAAGCATAAAATTTCCAAATTGAACTTTTATTGATGATTTGCTTAGTTAAATTATCTCTGGAAGAAACCGTCCATGAAAAAGGGACTTTTTTATCCAAAGTAAGTTTATAAGAAGTGGTTTTAATATCATTCTTAATCAAAACCACTTTGTTAGTATTTAAATTGGTTACCGTTAATACATAAGTTTCATTATCACTTGTTGACAACCACGACAACGTTACTTCGCATTTTGTTGTCGAAGTAGAAACTCCTTCGCAAGTAGAGTTATCGAAAGGAGTTGCCAGATTTAACTCTCCCACAACAGGAACACTTGTTTCATTATTATCACTACTGCAAGCAGTATTTAGAATCACCAATGAAAGCACAAAATATATCAATGATTTTCTCATTTTTTTACAATTTTAAATGTTTTGCTAATTGTTTTACCTTCTAATTGCACCATGTAAACACCTGAAACATACGATGTCAAGTCCATACCAATATTTCTATTCTCTTCAATAGATTTCACACCATCATACAATTTATTTCCTGCAATATCGAAAACCCTTACTGTTACCTGATTGTCATCACCAGCCAAATAAACATTAAGAGGACCCGTAGTAGGATTTGGGAAATATTGAACATCTTCAGAAAGGAAAATAGTTTCATCGTAAGTTCCCTGACATTCTAAATCAGTACTAACTGAAACCGTATTCAATCCAGATACTAACTTAGCACTATACTCTGATGCAGAAACAGTTTCTTCTACACCGTTTACAGTTACTTTATAAGTTGAGGCCCCTTTTAATACCAGTTTAATTGTACTCGAATTTTTAGAAACGAAAGAATTAATTACAATTTTCTCCGGCTCTACGATTCTGACTTCAAAACATTGAGAATAATTTGGAATACTCGGAGTTGAAAAACACACATTATAAACTCCGGCAGGTAAATTTTCAATCGTTTTGGTATAACCATTTACTGTATCTAAAGTCAGATTTGTTGAATTTACAGTTACATTATAAATCAATGTTTGCTCATTTGATGAAACCGTAATCGAACCATTACTCATTCCGTTACAAGTAGCACTATTTACTTTTACTGCGAAATTATTACTTGGTAAACTTGTAATTGTTTCCAGTAAAGGGAAAGGATCCCAACCATCAGTACCTTTAGTAAAATTGAATGGTTTAATTTCTGTACCATCTGTTAGCACCGGAGTTGTTATTACCTTGGACCAACTTGCACGATTTCCTGAATTATTAACCCCTGATTTTTCAATCGTGCTATATTCATAAATATTATTAGATGTTCCACTTAAAGAATTACTCCAACCTTCCGGCGATATTAAAGACAAACCTTCTGAACCGGTATAATTTGAAGTTTCAATTGTCGCTTTGTAAACCACAACTTCACTAGTATTTGCCGCCCAAGGACGTCCAAAATAACCCGGTTTTGCTCTGTATATTGAAGCTGATTCAACACCAGGTTCGGCAGAAGTTACTTTACATTCATATAATAAATACCCTCTTCCGCTACTTTGTTGTGGTGCGGTTAGATAGGCTGCATCTCCCGCTACATCACTCACATTCATAGCAAAGTCGGTTTTATAGAATACTGCTGTCATTCCTCCAAAGATATAATCTACAGCACCCATCATTACTCCTTTGTAAATAGCAACTCTGGAACCTTGACCACCATAGAAAGAATCCTGACGACCAATTACCCTGCAATTCTTTAAAATAGTTTTATCAACTCCATTCGGAATTCCAATTGCAGCCGCTCTTTCAACAAAGCTTCTGTTTTGAACCGCAGTATTTCCGTAATCTGTAGGACGCAATCCTTTATTTCCTACCGCCCACATTACCACTTTGTCCTGTGATTCTTTTTTAGAAATATATTGATTGAATGAGTTTTCGAAAATAATATTCTCGGCCTCAAAACCATTAGCTGCAATTACCGCTGTAGCATCCCAATAAGAACCATTAGTAGTACCACTTACATTTTCGTAAGTATAACTATTATTAGCTTTATTTACTGCTAAAACATCTGCATTCCATTTGTTGTCATTACCCTGACTGTAATAGCTGTAACCATAACCATAATAAGAAGTGATACGAACAGCATTAGCATCAATATCCACTCCTTTATTTTTCAGGGCGATACTTGGTGTACTTGAAGCATTTTTAAAAGTTACATTTGGACTGTTAACTACAATCATTTCTTCATAGTTACCCGGATCGATAACTACAGTAACTCTTTGTGAAGAAGTACGTACCATTTTTGAAATAGTCTTCAAAGCTGCATTAATAGTTTGATAATCTTTATCAACACCCACAGTAATTACCGGAGCATAAGGAACAATTGTCTCCACTGAAATTTCAGTAAAATAAGTAGCTCCATTTACAGCAATTGCAACATTTCCAGCTGTAGTTCCTGGATAAATATATTCAACTTTTTCTAAAAGCGTTGTACTGTTACTGCTTGTGGTAACAGCAGTTCCTCCAGCTATAGAGAAATTTGCAGCATAATAATAAGTAACTATTACTTTTTGATTTGGCTGTACCGGAACACTTAAAGTCGAAGCAGTCGAAGCAAGCAAATGACCTTTAGCAATTTCGTTGGCAACAGAGCCTGTAAACAACATTCCTTTGTAACTGGTTGTTGCACTAGTAATTACTTTATCATCAAATGACCAAACAGTCACTGGCTTAAATGACAACTCTTTAGAAACTGCAGCATTTGAAACTACTAAATTAGAAGTCAATGCCAATTCCAATGGATAATCATCCAAACCAATTGCAGCAACAGAATAAATCCCGTTACGCAAATTAATAGTATTAATATCAGTAAACGTATAGCTTACTCCCGCTTCATTGATATTGGTAAATTTCACACCTAACTTAGTCAATTGAGCTGTCGTTAAAGCTGGTGCTGTAATCGTAACTTTATACTTTGGTTTCAAAGTAAAGGCAACATCAGCAGTTGTATTTGCAGAAGCTGTAATAGTATTTGCTAAAATCTCATATTCATTAACTCCAGTAGCTGAAATTGTATATGGAACTCCCGCTTCTAATTTTACAGAATACTGAGCTGTAGTTTTATTCACAACCGGAGCAGGCACATAAGTACTATTTGCTGAAGGATTCGGAGTATATTTCAAAACTAAATTAGCTATATCAGTTCCTAATCCGGTAACATTTCCGGAAACAGTGTACAACGTAATTTTAGTAATAGCAATATTATTAACTTTTGCATCTACTGTTACTGCAAAAGTATCGCCCGATGTAATCAAATAACCATTAGCATTTCCAATACTTAAAGTATAAGTATAACCAGCAGGAACAATTACATTGTATTTTCCATTAGTCACAACGCCATTCCAGCTTTTCCCCGCCTGATTAGTAAACACTACTGTATAACCAGCAGGAATATCAGCCGCTTTAGTGATATCAATAGCACCTGAAACAGCAACATAAGTAGCCGGTTTTCTATACACACGATAATAGCTTGGTTTATTTATTTGATCATAAATTTTATAAACCCCTGCCTTTTTTGCTACAAATTTATAATCCGTAGTTGTAGTAGTTGTTTCTACTAAATCTGATTGCACTGTAGCATCAGAAAGATATACAAAGTTTAATTTACCGGCAGCATCCGAGTTTGCTACTACAGTCAACTCATCATCTTCTTTAAGATTGAAACTTAAGTAACGACCAGCCTGAGCTGAACCATTTACATAAATTCTTCCTGTATAACCTGGAGTTGCTCCTGAACCTACATTAGAATCATATCTGGTCAAAGCCGTATTTGAAGTTCTAAGACGGTCATTAGTTCCTCCAACCCATCCTAAATCACCTGCTGTAAAGGAAGCAGGCATCACATTAGTTGTATTGGCTGAACCTACCACATAACTTGAAGGATACCAGGCATTAATTGCTGTTACATCCAATTTATTGTTATAAATAGTGGCATCCAATTGTTGTGCACCAAAATCCCATACGTCAGTTTTTTGAACTGCAGCCGCTGATACAGTCAAAGTAGCTGTAATACTTCCGGCTGTATAGCTTGAAGTTGCCGCCTGATTAGCTGTAATAGTAGTTGAGCCTTCTCCAATAATAGTAACTGTACTTCCACTAACTGTAGCAACATTTACATTACTACTTGTATACGTAAAGGCACCTGTGCTATTTGAAGTAGGAGCTGTTAAAGTAAATACTGCATCCCCCACAGCTTTAGCAGGAACACTAAAATTAGACAAGGTCGGAGCCGGAGCCGTTGCTGTCACAGTCAATGTTGCTGTTATACTTCCAGCCGCATAAGTTGAAGTAGCTGCCTGATTTGCGGTAATAGTCGAAGTTCCAGCACCAACAACGGTAACTGTATTTCCACTTATGGTTGCCACAGCTGTATTACTACTTGTATAAGTAAATGCACCAGTACTGTTAGATGTAGGAGCTGTCAATGCAAACGCTGCATCACCCACAATTTTATTTGGTACAGTAAAATTAGATAATGTTGGCGCTGTCAAAGGCACCGTCACTGTAAATGTTGCTGCAATACTTCCTGCTGCATAAGTTGAAGTAGCAGCCTGATTTGCCGTAATTGTAGCTGTCCCTGCACCAACAATTGTAACCGTATTACCGCTAATTGTTGCTACACTTGTATTGCTACTTGTATAAGTAAATGCACCATCACTTGTTGAAGTTGGAGCCGTTAAAGTAAAAGCAGCATTTCCTACTTGTTTATTAGCTACACTAAAATTAGATAAAGCCGGAGCTGTTAAACTTACTGTTGAGGCAGAAGCCGCTTTTCTTAAAATTCTAAAGAAACTCGTTTTACCATTTGAATAAATTTTAAAAGTACTTGTACTCTTCGCTTTAAATACCGCTGTAGTAGTTAAATTAGCTGCTAAAATACTCAAAGTTTCTGTTTGTGTTGCCGGATTAACTTCATCAACAAAACTAAGCGTTGCATCAGCATCTGTTCTGGTAATGATAGTTACTTCATCGTCTTTATCCAATGCAATTCTCATATATCTGTTAGTTGGCACTCCAGAAGAAAGCGTAGGCGTACCATTGCAATAAACCCTTCCGCTATAACCCGTTACCCCTGCAATATTCTCATCATAACGTGTTATACTTGTATTTGTAGTTCTTAACCTGTCACTTGTATTACCAACCCATGACAATGCTCCTACTGTAAAACTTGTAGGCATCGTATTAGAAGTACTTATCGAACCAGCAACAGTAGTACCAGGATACCATCCATTAATTGTACTTACATCCAATTTATTATTGTATTGTGTTACATCTAGTTGCTCTGCAGCAAAATCCCAAACATCAGTTTTACTTACAGCTGAAGCAGTAACTGTAAATCCTACCGAAATACTTCCGGCAGCATAAGTTGAAGTCGCCGCCTGATTGGCTGTAATCGTAGCTGTACCTGCGCCTACAACAGTAACAGTATTACCACTAACAGTTGCTACAGCCGTATTACTACTGGTGTAAGTAAATGCACCTGTACTGTTTGAAGTAGGAGCTGTTATTGTAAAAGCAGCATCACCCACCGTTTTATTTGGAATCGTAAAATTAGACAACGATGGTGCCGGATTAGCTGCACCAGGTGCCACCGATAGAGTAGCACTTATACTTCCAGCTGCATAAGTTGAAGTTGCAGCCTGATTGGCTGTGATTGTAGCGATACCTTCTCCAACAATTGTAACTGTATTACCACTAACAGTTGCAACACTTGTATTACTACTTGTATAAGTAAATGCACCAGAACTATTAGATGTTGGAGCTGTCAATGTAAAAGCTGCATCTCCAACTGTCTTATTTGGCACAGTAAAATTAGATAGTGTTGGTGTTATTAATGAAGAAGTTGCATAAGCCGTTTTTATATAATATAGATTGGCAGTATCCCCTTTTGTAATGGTATAACTTCCTGCAGCAAGATTAGGAATTGAAACTATTCCGGAACTTGCTGTATAAGAAGTTCCATTAAGTTTAATTGCTCCTGCAAAAGTAGGATCAAAAACCAAGGTCAAAGTAGAAACTCCTGTAGTTGTATAACTAATAGTTGTAGCTGATTCAATTTTCAAGCGAGCCGTCAAATCTACTCCATCGTAAGACTGAACTCCGTCTGTTGAATTCATATTTCCAACAATGGTATAGAAAGAACTCGTTTTACCAGAAACAGTAAAATTATGAATTTCACCACCCGAACTTGTACCCGGTGTTACAACTGTAATATTCCCTGAACCAATTGCAGGATTTCCATTTACACCACTTGTTGTTATTGAAAAAGAAACATTAGCTGTTGGTGTTCCTGAAACAGTTATAGTTTTGGCAGTCGCATCTTTTACAAAAGTAATTCCTGATGCTGGCAAACCAGAAACGGTTGCATCTGTTGCATCCCCTCCCCAGGTATATACAATATTTGCAATTGCCGAACCTGTATTAACAGTTTGATTGGTATTTGAAGTCGATGTTAAAGTTTGACTAGAAACTACAGTCTCTCCTTGTACCGCCACTAAACTAGTAACATAATTAGTAACAGCCGATTTAAGAGCATCAATAATCAAATAAGCCGAATCATCAGCACTGTTATTAAAAGTCCATTTAAAGTCACCTCCTCCTACACGACCTGCATATTGCATAACTTTAGCTTTAGCTGCAGCAGGAGCATCCGTAACCAGGTTTTTTACATATAAACTCGCATCAGTATCGAAATTGTTATAAACATTAGCTCCGGCAAATGATTTTACCGTATTTGGTACCTGCTCACCTCTTGTAGCAGCTACATAAGCATCAAAATCAATTGTCGAACTTATTTTACCTGAAATATTATATAAAGGATTTGTATCACCGTAGGCTACAAATCGCATATCATTAGTACCTAAATCAGCATCAAAAGTATTATTAAATGCTTTAATCATGCCTCCGTCTTCACCTGAAAAAGTTCCCATATTAGCAGGGTCATTAGCTTGTTTTGAACTACTCCAAACATCAGTACCCTGCAAAGAAATCATCATCGGGTGTTTCGCATTTCTATAATAATTCCCTTCTACAAATAACGAAGATCCCATTGTAGAACCCGCTCCGTATTTTGCAATACCATCATAATAATTATTATAAATATGTGCCGAATAAAAACGTACACGCGGATGACGTGAATCCGAATGATCAAACCAGTTGTGGTGATAAGTTACATACAAACCAGTAGTAGTATTTTCACTTAATCCTAAAAGACTCGCTTTCCCATTATCCCAGAAATGATTATAGGAAAATGTACAATAAGTAGAAGTTTTATTATCTAATGCACCATCACCCTTTATTTGATCTGCATCACTACCCGCATTACCATAAAACAAATCGTTATTATGTATCCAGATATGATCATTATCCTGCTGCATTCCTATGTTATCTCCGGCAGTACTATTAACATTCATAGTAGCCAGATTTCGTACTTCAATATTAGAAGCCGATTTCAATCGCACTCCCCATCCATTACAAACAGCGTCATTTCCAACACCTTCAATTGTAATAGAACCTGATGCATTATTTTTATTTTCAATTACCATGTCACCACCATCCATTACGCTCATATCAGTAACATTACCAATCAAACGCACTATTAATGGTCTATTATCCATACCTTTCTTAAAACCATAAAGAATATTTTGAATACCCACACATGGATTGGTTGTCGCACCCGTAACATTTAACGAAACTGTATTTTTGGTATTTTCTGTCACATAAACGATTACAGCATTTGCTTTTGGAGTACCATCCATATTGTATCCTCCCGGGATACGCCCACCCTGAAAAGCAAACCCATTTCGGTCATGGGCAAGTACTGTAAGACTTGATGTTGTTGCACCTGCACCTTCAACTCCTGAAACTACAGGTTTTACAGTAACAGTATAAGTTCCTGCTGCAAGTCCTAAAAGATCAGCACGAAAATAAGTTCCGTAACTGCGAATTAATTGGTTGTCGATTTTTTGATTAGTTATACTATTACCGCTATAATATACATTATAACTCTGCGCCCCGGAAACGGGTTGCCATTTCACATAAGCAGATTCTAACCATCCCACGGATTCAGTAATAGTTACTGTTTGCGCACACATTTGCAGAGAAGCAAATAGGATGGTCAAGTAAAGTAAAATTTTTTTCATAATTTTGGTTGGTTTTAAATGATTTAACTCGATACGTCGTTTGAAACAGCTTACTAAATCGGGAAATACTGGTACTATTTTCCGATTTTTTTTGTCTCTTTATTTAATTAGATTTCACTTCATATTTAAATTGATTTAACAGTTACTATTTATTTCTCTATTTTTTCAAAACAAATTGCACTCAGTAAACATTAGTGTTTAGAATGTGTTAAACTTATGTTAGAAAAAAAGTTTTTTAGGGTGACAGCTTTTATAAAAAATTTTATTTATTTTTACACATAACAAAAAAAAACTAAGTTTTTATTTTACATTTTACACAATGTAATCCATTACAAAACGAATAATTCTTATTTACAAATGTCATCTCACAAAGATTTAAAAATATTTGAAAGCCTATACAAAGAGCATTTCACCTATTTATCTTTAGTTTCTTTTAACATAACTAAGGATAAAGATGTGGCGAAAGATGTTGTGCAGGACTTTTTTATTTATTTATGGGAAAAAGAGGCAGCGCTAAATTTTACTATTTCGTTTAAAGCTTATGCTACCAGAGCAGTAAAAAACTTAAGCCTCCAATATTTGGAAAAACACAAAACAATCAGTTTAGAAGACAACAAAAAAATTGTCCTTCCTAAAATAGAAGAACAAACTACGTTTGAAAAAGCGGAAGAAAACAAACAACCTAAAATTCTCACCTTAGTTGACAAAATCCCTCAGGCCCGAAGAGAGATTTTTGTATCACATGTAGTAGAAGGTCACAGTTATGCCGAAATTGCAGAAATGTATAATATATCGGTTAATACTGTAAAAACACAAATGAAAAGGGCTTATGCTTTCTTAAGAGAGTTTGAAAATACAAGTACATTATCTGCAATACTGTATTTCTTATTTAGAAATTAAATTAGCTAAATTATTTATCACAAAAAACAAAGTCGGGATGTTACAATAATAAGTAATATCCCGACTTTGTTTTCTATGATACTCATCTGTGAAAAAAAACTATTTCACAGAACTTGGCACACCTATTTTGTCACCAATTACAATTTCGTTTACGCTAATATTTTTAGTATTAATCAACGTCATTGCGTTTTTAGCTGAGTTTACAGTAATTCTATCCAAAACTACATTCTCGACTTTCTGTTCCGGAAAACCTTCGATAATAATAGCCGCATTGGAAGCAGCCTCACAACTCACGTTTGAAATTGAAATATCAGATATTTTAGAAGGATACAAACCACTGCCTTCTCCGTGATAATTAGCGGTCATATAAATACAATCCTCAACTTTTCCTAAAGCAATATTGGAGAAATAGAGATCTTTAACATAACCCCCTCTGTCGGAATTGGTTTTTATATAAATCCCCCTTTTCAAATAGCCTCTGGCTTTGCAATTATCTACAAACACATTGCGAACACCGGCTGACATTTCACTGCCAATAACCACAGCATGCAAACCTTTGAATTCACAATTTCTGATAACAATATTTTCAGAAGGACTATGTGCATTTGAACGACCTTCGTCATCACGTCCTGCTTTTATAGCCACATTGTCGTCTCCATTATCAAACTGAACTTTCTCGATTAAAATATCGCTTGAATATTCCGGATCCACTCCGTCATTATTATTGTTTTGGGCATCATATTTTAATCCGCGAAGGGTAATGCTTCTGGATTTTAATAAATGCACACACCAAAACGGAGAATCTTCAATTTTTACATCTTCGATTAAAATATTTTTAGAATTGACAAACTGTATCAATTGCGGTCTTAAAAAATGTCCGTCACCAAAAACACGTTCTTTTACAGGAACATTTCTATGATTCATATCTCTGCTTAACTGCTTGTCTTTTTCCTCAAGAGGTTTCCATTTTATCCAGGTATTCTTAGCTTCTCCATCAATTATTCCCTTTCCGGTTATGGCAACATTTTCTACATTATTTCCATAAATCAGCGGACTATAATTATACAACATGGTTCCTTCCCAACTGGTTAATACCAAAGGATAATCTTTTGGATTGGAACCAAAACGAATTTTAGCCCCAGCTTCCAGATGCAATCTCACATTACTCACAAAATGAATTGGACCATTAATGGTATAAACACCTTTAGGAACAATGATAGTTCCTCCTTGTTTTTTAAAACAGGCTTTCATTGCCTTATCAAAAGCTGCCTTACAATTGGTCACCGAATCTCCTTTGGCCCCTAATCGCGTCACATCAACCTTATAATTAGGAATTGAAGGCAACTGAATACCACTAACAATTTTTTCTATTTCAACTGCCGTATTTTTAGGAGCTGTTTGCGCCAAAAGCATATTGAAAGATGACAAAATCGTGACGAAATAAAAAGTAATTTTTTTCATGCTATTCAGTATTAGTTTTTACTTAATGTGTTTTTTCAAATCCAAATCGGTTTTTTTCAATTCGGCAATAACCAATTTTGAAATCTCTGTTGCCCCTAATAATGACAAATGGGTATCGTCGTGTTTTTCGGTTTTATAAAAAGCACTTTCTCCTGCATTAAAATGCAAATGCAGTTTTTTAGAACCTTCAATGCCATAAGATTCCTCCAACAACTCGGTTAAATATTGCAAATCGATAAACGGCACTTTATAATCAGTAGCTACCAAACGAGCTTCCATTGGATACATACCATGCGTATCTACCAAAGTACCTTCTGCATTAAAATTTCTTCTTACGATAGACGAAAATAAAACAGGAGTCGCTCCTTTAGCACGAGCCTCGGTTACAAAGCGAATCAAATTTTGGCGATAAGCCGTATGTGGATTAGTGTAAACGCCGGGTTTATTTTCTTTTTCATCATTATGCCCGAATTGGATAAAAACATAATCCCCTTTTTTCAAAGTTTCCAAAATAGCATCCCAACGTTTTTCGTTGATAAAACTGCGGGTACTTCTACCATTTTGCGCTCTGTTATCCACCACAACACTATTATCAAAAAACTGCTGCAAAACCTGAGCCCAACCATGTTCTGGGTTTTCATTCGGATTGGATTTATTAGCCATTGTCGAATCGCCAATAGTATAAACAGTTGTTTTTTGTGCAAAACAACTTGTAGCTATCAATAAGAAAAGGAATAATTTAACTCTCATAATTATTTAAAATTTGAATACCAATTTAATTTACTGTTTGTACCTCCAAGAATTTTATCTAAAGTATACTCTTTAGCTTCTGTTTTTGTTAATTGATGTGACCAGGCCGCTCTGCTTTCCGGTTGAAATCCCGGACCGGAGCAATTGTATTCTGCATAAAAAGAAGCTTTTTCAGCTTCAGCTTTAGACCAGTTATCCCAACCTTCTTTCCTGATGTGTTTCCCCATTTCGCAATTCAGATAGACCGTTTTAGCATTGATCCTCCATGGACGTCCCAAATAAACTTCAGTTGCTTTTTCACCCGCTGTCAATTTGCAATTCATAAACACAAAACCATATTTAGAACTCTCCGGAGTAGAAGCTGCTGTTAGATAAGCATTACTTTTGGCATGAATATGGCAATTTTCAAATACCGCTGTTGCGCTGCCAAAAATAAAATCCACAGTTCCTTCGATAAAACAATCTTTATAATATTGCTTAAATCCTTCTCCCGAAACATACAATGTATCCTGATTTCCTAACAAAATACAATTAGAAACTACTACTCTGTCTGCCTCTACAGATAAAGCTACAGCCTGACCTACAGGACCTGCAGTATTTTGTATCGTTAAATTACTGATTTTACAATCATTCCCTTCAACTAAAACTGTTGGTGTCAAAAAAGTACTATTGCGACCTAAGTTGATTTTCCCAAAATAATCATCAAAAGTAATTATCGTTTTCTCTTTGCTTTCGCCAATTAAAGAAATCTTTGTGTTCCATTCCGGAATTCGCACTTTTTCATGATAAATTCCGTTTTTAACCGTAATCGTTACACGTTGGTATGGAAAAGCAGGTGAATTGTATATCGCTTCCTGAATACTGCCATAATCACCGCTGCCATCCTGGGCAACTATTATATTATATTCATCCTTGGGAGCTTTCATTCCCGTTTTTGGAGCTGATTTTATTTCAGTTGAAAGCTTTTTTTTCCACTTATCATAAGCTTTCAAAACCTCTTTAGGTTCATTGGTATACCAGGAATAACCATTTCTTCTTTCATCTCCAATTTCAGACAATGAATACTTCTTAACTCCGTCTCTGTCACAAAAGAATGGTTTATTATCATCTAATTCCATAAAACGAGCCCAAAGATCCGGAGCCGCTGTATCAGCAACCATTTTCTTATCTGTTATTTTACCATCTTTCAGAACCCTGTCTTCTCTCAAGCCGGTAATTTTTACTTTTTCAAACCAAGCCACTGCCGCTTCAACCGCAGTAATTACTTCTTTTGATGGATTTTCGATTGACATTAACAACAACACAATCTTAGCCGATTCTTTCCCACTCAAAGATGGTAATTCATAAGCGCGCGCCTTAGCCGGCAACAAAGTAGTTTCGTCATGCTGGGCGCACCAGGCGGTTAAAACCCCGTTTTGTTTGTATTGCGTTTTTATAATACAATCTATTCCTTTATCAAAAGCAATTTTAGCTTTAGCAACAATTTCATCTGATGATTTTATTGAATAAAAATCGGTTTTATCCTTAATCTCTTTCAAAACCATTAGAATTCTAGCCATCGAATCATCATTATAAGTAATATGCGTATAATAGCCTTTTTTCAAAGGGTAAAATTGCGGCCATCCTCCATTAGCATATTGTGCGGCTAACAAATAATCCAATCCCATAAGAAAGGCATTTTTATATCTTTCGTCCGGCTGTTGTTTATAGATTTTAGAAAGAAAAAGCATTTCCTGAGTGGTGGCATTATTATCGGTAGTACAACCTTCTGTTGAAGATTTAAGAGCCTGCAATTCTTTCTTTTGAGCATCAGAAAGCGGCTTTTGAATTTGAATATTCTTTGGCCATCCTCCTATATTTCGCTGATACAGCAATACATTTTCGGCAACTGTTTTAGCTTCGGCTGAAGCATACCAAGCATCATTATTCATACTTGTAATACTGCTCCAGGATTTATCCAAAACCTGAGCCTGTAAATTTATAGTCGAAACTAAACCCAGAAAAAGGGCAGCAATTATCTTAAAAAAATTATTCATCATTTATTTATTTTGTAAATCTAAACCAGTCGATAGCTATACTTCCGACATCGTTTATAGTTCCTTCTCTAAGTGCTGTAAAACCTAATTTGGCTCCAATCCATTTTCCTTCACGGGATTTAAAATCTTCGCCTAATAGCTCAAACTTTTTCCCATCAGTACTATAAAAGAAACTGCATATTCCGCCTTCTTTTACTTTCACCTGAAGATAAAATGATTTATCCCCTAATTTCACAGCTTTATTTTCGGTTTCCACGCCTTTTTTATCGGCATTTTTACAAGTTACCTGAGAGATGTATAACTCCCCTTTTTGCTGTTTTACCTTCAACATGCTGTAATCCAAACCTAAAACTACTAAACCAACACTTTCTCCGTCAAAACGTGCATTGAAAGTCATTTTTGCAGTAGCAGTAAATTCGTTAGCAGGGAATTTTTGCAATAAAATATTTGGAACATCAAATAAATTCACTGCTTTTTCAGGCATTGGACGACAAAACATAGTATAATATCCCATTGATGTAGGCATTCCCCAATACACCTGATAATTAGCATGCCATTGCCATTGCAAGCCTAATTTTGGAGTATTAAACTCATCCGAATCCGGCGGAGTCATTATAGGATATATTTTTCCAACATTCGGTTTTTTATAGGTCAAAACAGGTTCGCCTTTTCCGTCTTTGTCTTTATCCATTCCTATAACAGGCCAGTCATTCACCCATTTCATAGGTTGCAGATGTACAATTCTTCCGTAAGCTCCTTTGTCCTGAAAATGAAAAAACCAGTCTTCACCTGACGGAGTATCTACCCAAGCTCCCTGATGCGGACCGTTAATAGGTGATTTCCCCTGATCCATTACTTTTCGTTTTTCATAAGGTCCAAAGATATTTTTAGAACGCATTACTGTTTGCCAACCTTTAGGAACTCCTCCTGCCGGCGCAAAAATGTAATAGTAGCCGTTTCGTTTGTACAACTTAGGCCCTTCAACAGTTGCTTCATCCAAATGTCCGTCAAGAACCATAACCGCATCATCATTAGCCACTGTACCTTCAGAATTCATCGTACAAACAGCCAGCAAACTCTTAGCTCCTGCCCTGCTTCCCGCAAAGGCAAAACCTAAATAGGCTTTCCCGTCTTCATCCCAAAATGGGGCAGGGTCTATAATCCCTTTACCTTCTTTCACTAATAATGGCACTGACCAAAGCCCTTTCGGATCTTTAGTCTTAATCATATAAATTCCGTAATCAGGATCAGGATAATAAATATAAAATTCTTCGTTGTGATAGCGAATACAAGGCGCCCAAACTCCGTTTCCATGTTGCGGTTTGTCAAAAACGTCAAAAGGAGGTTGTTTTGGAAGGGCATAATTCACTAATTCCCAATTCACCATATCCTTGGAATGCAAAATAGGCAAACCCGGAATGCAGTTAAAAGAAGAGGCCGTCATATAATAATCCTCTCCCACACGAATCGCATCAGGATCCGAATAATCGGCATGTAAAATGGGATTTTTATAAGTTCCGTCACCGTTATCGGCTACCCAAACTTTGGAATATTCGGTTGATTTTTGAGCAACTGCAAACTGACCAGACAACAATACTAATCCTATTGCCGCTACTTGATTTAATAATTTCATTGAAGATATAAAACTTGGTTGGTTACTATTGGGCTAATAAAAAAGTGCTGTTACAGAAAACCATTAAAAAATTAAGATATAATTTCTCTTAATTTCTTAATGGTTTAATTAGCATTCAAACGATAATAATAAATCTTATCGGTTTAATTCTATAGCAGCTAAGATAAATGGTCCTGTAGCTTTAGGATCATTATCTTTCTTTTTCTCATTTACATAATATTCGTAAGAACCATCACGATATGGAGTTCCTCCTAAACCTGCCACCTGACAAGCCTGAGTCAAGCTGATTCCTCCATCGGCATCTACTCTGATTAATTTAGTAGTCAATCCGTCAAAAGCAAAATTAGCTACTTTTTTAAATTTAGCAGGTAAATAACCTTTGTTCACACCTTTAGCCAACGCATAAGCAAACATTGAAGAACCTGAAGATTCCAAATAGTTTCCTTCTCTGCCTCCCATATCAGTTACCTGATACCACAATCCTGTTTTTTTGTCCTGTACTTTTTCTAAAGCCACAGCCAAATTGTTCAAATATCCTACTAATTCTTTTTGTTTTGGATGATTTTTTGGAAAATTATCCAAAACATCAACTAAAGCCATGGCATACCATCCTAAAGCGCGAGACCAGAAATTAGGCGATTTTCCGGTTGCTTTATCAGCCCAAGGCATCATTTTACTTTCATCCCAAGCGTGGTATAACAAGCCAGTTTTAGGATCTTTGTCATTTTTTTCGATTAATTCAAATTGCTTAGCAATATCATTTAAATTTTTACCATTTTCAAACTTAACGGTATACTCTGTATAAAAAGGCTGTCCCATATACAATCCGTCTAACCACATTTGGTTTGGATAGATTTTTTTATGCCAAAATCCTCCGCTTGGAGTTCTTGGCTGAGTATCCAATTGTTTTCTGATAGTCTGCATTGCTACTAAATACTTTTTATCTTTAGTAGTTTCATAAATTTTAAATAAAATATTGGCTGCAGGAACCATATCAATATTATATTTATCTTCCTCATAAGTAGCAATCTTACCATTTTCATCAATTAAAGCATCAGCATAACCTTTTACATAATCGTAATATTTTTGATCTTTAGTTGTTTTATACAAATCTTCAATAGCATTTAATACTACACCGTGAACATAATCCCATTTTGCCGTAGTTCTGTCATCTATTTGAAATGCTTTCGGATGACGCATCATCAGGGTCGATGCCATCCTTTCTGACCATTTCATTTTTGATGCTGATACCCCTTTTTTAGCCGGAGTTGCAGTTGTTTGTGATTTACAACTTGTAAAACCCAACGCTCCTATTAAAATAAACGTAAATAAAAATTGCTTTGTTCTCATTAATCTCATCATGTTATGTTTTAGTTTATTATTTATCTAATTCGATTGCTGCCAATAAAAAAGCACCCAATCCGTGTGAATTGTCAACCTTAATTTTTTCACTCATATAATATTCGAATGAACCATCTCTGTACGGATTCCCGCCTAAACCTGCACTGGCACACACTTGCGTGATATGTATTTCGCCATTACTGTCTACTTTTATCAGTTTAGTTGTCAAACCATTAAAACCTTTAACGGCTACTTTATTCATTTTTTTAGGCAAATAGCCTTTATGCACCCCTTTGGCAATAGCGTAAACCAACATTGACGAACCTGAAGCTTCTAAATAATTTCCTGCTCTGTTTGGTAAATTGGGTACCTGATGCCATAATCCCGAAACATCCTGATATTTACTAACGCCATTGGCTAATTCATTTAAATAAGCTACTAATTGTTTTTGTTTTGGGTGGTCTTTTGGAAAATAATCCAACACATCTACCAAAGCCATGCCATACCAACCCAAAGCTCTCAACCAAATATGCGGAGCTGTTCCCGTTTCTTTATTTGCCCAAGGCATTTTTTTACTTTCATCCCAGGCATGAAAAAACAATCCAGTTGTTTTATCATAAGCATGATCATGAAGCAACTCAAATTGATGCGCCACATCGTTTAATTTTTCACCCTTTTCAAACTCAGCGGTATATCTTGCATAAAATGGTTCTCCCATATACAGGCCGTCTAGCCACATTTGGTTAGGATAAATTTCCTTATGCCAAAATCCACCGGAAGCTGTTCTTGGGTAATCAACAAATTGATTTCGCAATGTTTGTAAAGCCTTTAAATACTTCTGATTATGCGTTTTATCATAAAGACCAAAAAGAATTTTTCCGGCATTTATAAAATCAATATTGTGATCCTTAGGATTAAAATTTTCAAAAGATCCTGTACTATCAATTAACGTATCAGCATAATCCCTTATGTAAGCGAAATATTTTGGGTCTTTAGTTTGGGCATACAACTTTTCGTAAGCCGTTAAAATCATGCCAATCTTATAATCCCATTTCGGTTTTTCGTGATTATCAATCTGCCAGGCCTTAGGATGACGCTTCATGATGGACAAAGCCATTCGCTCCGACCATTTTAGTTTATTAGAAATTAATAGCTCTTGCTTATTTACAACTGCTGTTTTTGTCTTTTCAATTGGTTTACAACATAAAAACAAAACGCCAATAATAAACATTCCCAAACCAGAATACACAAACAAAGAAAGTTTTTTCATAATACTATATTTATTGTGAAGATTCAATTTTATTAATTCTGTCTAAACCAAATAAGTTCCCTAACCTTTTATAAATCTTTAGGGCTTTCTACTTTTTTGCCGTTGATAAACGTATTGATAAACTGTAGATTTTTTACATTTTCTACCGAAAATGGAGATTGCGCCTTATCTATTATTACATTTTTAAGAATCACATTCTCTATAGGCAATTCTTTATAACCTTTGGCTAAAATCCCATACTTTCCGGCATCTTTAACTTTCATGTTTTCAAGTACAATGTTTTTAACCTGCGGAATAAAAGAACCGGTTTGGTTACCATACACATTATAGAACATATCCAATATTAAAACACATTCCTTAACCTGCCCCACTTCGATGTTTCTAACAAAAACATTTTCAACAAGTCCTCCTCTTCTGGAATTCGATTTTATACGAATGGCTCTGTCTAAATTTGGACTATCCATAGCACAATTTTCAACAAAAACATTTTTCACTCCGCCGGTCATTTCACTTCCAATTACAACTCCACCATGACCGTCAAGCATTTTACAATTTTCAACAATGATATTCTCACTTTTCATCGCTACTCTTCTTCCATCAGCATCTTTTCCGGCTTTTATAGCAATACAATCGTCACCTGTATTAAAAGAACAATTTTTAATGATTACGTTTTTAGAATATTCAGGATCGCAACCGTCATTATTTGGACCATGACTTTCCACAGTTACTCCATCAACAGTCACATTAACCGATTTCATAGGATGTATTACCCAAAATGGAGAATTTACAATCTTCACATCTTTGATTAAAGCATCGGTGCAGCCAAAAAACTCAACAAAATTGGGTCTTAAATAAGAACCTTCTCCATATATCCTTTCTTCAACCGGAACGCCTTGTTCAGCCGATTCAACTAAACGAATACGGTTTTTAGGATCATTTTGATTGCCTCTTCCTTCAGCCCAACCATAATGTTTCGCTCCGCACCAATACCACCAATTATCATTATTAGCCTGACCATTCAAAATTCCTTTACCGGTAACGGCGACATTCTTTTTATTGTAAGCATATATCAGCGGCGAATGATTCATCAATTCCGTTCCTTCAAATGAAGTTCTTACTAATGGGTAATCAGAAGATTTAGTACTGAACAAGATTTCAGCTCCGTCTTCCAAATGAAGATTTACATTATTATCCAAATGAATTGGTCCGGTTAAAAATTTACCGGCAGGAACAACTACCTTACCTCCTCCGTTTTTAGAACAGGCTGCAATAGCTTTTTTGAAAGCTTCCGAATTATTAATTACTCCGTCACTCTTTGCTCCATAATCAACAATACTATAGTTTTTATTTGCAAAAACAGGAGCTACAACAGCTTTCTCAATTTGCTGCTTTACTTTCCAAGGATCAGTCAAAACATCAACCTTCTTTTGCGCAGAACAGTTAACAAAAAAGGACGATATAAAAATGATAAAAAAACAGAAAAACGAGCTATAGATTTTATTTTTCATTGATTAAAAAAATTAAATAAATTTAAACTTCAGAAGTTTCAACGCTATAAATTCCAATAAAAGCAGAAACAAAGACTCATAACATCATGTAATCGATTACACAAATCTATAGATATTTTTTAAATAAAACTATAAAAAGTCTCAAAATAAAAACATAAACTCAATAAAAATAAGAATTATTTTTATTTAATAAAAAAATACATCTTTTATTCTTTAAATACTATAAAACCCTATTTTTGATAAAAAAAAGAATAACTAATCTTTTTTTCTTTTTAAAAACTTGTCAAAATCAGCATTATACAAATAATTATATAAAATATATTATTTTTACCCACACAGATTAATTACATAATGAGTGAAAAAACAACAATTTATGACATTGCTAAAGCACTAAATATAACTGCTGCAACCGTTTCGAGAGCTTTGAACAATAATCCAAAAATAAGTCAAAGCACCCGAAAATTAGTCCTTGAAACGGCTAATAAAATGAATTACAAGCAAAACAAATTAGCATTAGCACTAAGAAGTGGAAAAAGCAATAATGTAGGCGTTATAGTACCCCGAATTAATACTAATTTCTTCGCCTCTGTTATCAGAGGAATAGAAGAGGAACTACATCCTGAAGGTTATCAGGTGATTATTTGCCAAACTCACGAAGACGAGAACAGGGAAATAGAAAACATAAACACGCTCTTAAACGCTCAGGTTGACGGTATCTTAATGTCTATATCTAATCTTCCGGATGAAAACAATCATTATATTGAACGCGTAATACAGAAAAATATCCCTTTGATATTTTTTGACCGAAAAAAGGAGATTAAGAATGTAAGTTCGGTAACTATTGATGATTATATGGCTTCTTACCAAACTACACAACATCTTCTTGAACAAGGCTGCGACAAAATTGCCTATTTTTCAGGAGATCGTTCTTTAGAAATCTATGAAGACCGCTACAGAGGATACGAACAAGCCTTACTAGACAATAACATTTCTATAAACAAGGATTACATTATCAATATAAAAAGTAATGTGGTTGAAGGACGAGATGCAGTAGAAAAATTATTAGCGCTGGAAAATCCTCCTAATGCTATTTTCTCTACCAGTGATTTTGCTGCCTTAGGCGCTATTCAAAAATTAAAAGAACACGGTATAAAAATCCCTGAAGATTTTTGTGTGTTTGGCTTTGGAAACGAACCTTTTACCAAATTCATGGAATTGTCTATTTCCTCAGTTGATCAATCGCCACTGGAAATGGGAAAAACAGCCGCACAGGTATTTTTAGAAAAAATAAATAATAAAGAGAATAAAAAATCGGAAATTCAAGTCGTTTTGATGCCTAAATTACTCATCAGACAATCTTCAACCAGAATAGCAAGTATTTAAAAAAGGGAGGCGTTTTAAAAAAACAACCTCCCTTTTTAACTAAAAACAAAATCTAAAAACAATCTTTATAGCGATACTCCACGTTTCCAAGGAATAAAGTCATTTTGGTTTAAAACAGCAGCCTTGGTTTTTACTTCACCACTAGCCACTTTAATAATAAACTCTAACATTTCGTCAGCTGTTTCTTCAATCGATTTATCTCCTGTGATAATTCCACCAGTGTTGAAATCGATAATATCAGACATTTTTTGAGCTAACTGAGTGTTAGACGATACTTTTACAACCGGAGCAATTGGATTTCCTGTTGGAGTTCCTAAACCTGTTGTAAACAATACCATATTTGCTCCAGAACCTACCATTGCTGTTGTACATTCTACGTCGTTTCCTGGAGTACATAACAATGTAAAACCTGGCTCGTTGATGTATTCACCGTAATCGTAAACACCTGCAATTGGAGAAGTCCCTCCTTTTTTAGCAGCTCCAGCTGATTTCATTGCATCAGTAATCAAACCGTCTTTGATGTTACCCGGAGAAGGATTCATATCAAATCCTGATCCTGCATCAACAACTGTTTTCTCATACCATTTCATTAAATCTAAGAAACGCTGACCGTCTTTATCATCCACACAACGGTTTACTAATTCCTGCTCAACTCCACATAATTCAGGGAATTCAGAAAGAATTGTAGTCCCTCCTAAAGCTACTAACTTATCAGATAACACTCCTAATGTTGGATTAGCAGAAATTCCTGAGAATCCATCAGAACCACCACACTCTAAACCAATTCTTAATTTAGATAATGGAGCCGGCGTTCTCTTAATTTGATTCGCTTTTTTGATAGCCTCAAAAGAATCCTTAACCACACTGTTCAACATGGCTTCGATAGTACCGATAGACTGTTGATCGTAGATTAAAACCGGTTTCTTATTATTAGGATTGATAGCATTTAAAGCTTCCTGGAAAATTGAGATTTGTAAGTTTTGACAACCTAAACTCAAAACTGTTGCTCCGGCTACGTTAGGATTGTTTACATATCCGGCTAATAATTTAGCTAAACTATGCGCATCCTGACGAATTCCTCCACAACCACCTTGGTGCGTAATGAATTTAACCTCGATATTATTGAACAAATCAGCATCATTTGAAGCCGCTTCGTTACCATGACCTCCAGTTTCTGATTTCACTAATGAACGCAACAACAATTGGTAATCGTTTTCTTTTGGTTTCATTAATTCTTTTTCAAAAATATCTTTTAAGATTTCGATATTTCTGTTTTCACAAAACACTAATGGAAAAAACAACCATACGTTTTCAGTACCTACTTGTCCGTCCTCACGTTGGTAACCCATGAAAGTTTTATCTTTCCATTTGTCAACATTAGGAACTTCCCAACCAATAGTTTCCGTTTTACCGGTTACTTTAGCACTTTCGTGTTTTACATTGGTAGTAGCAATAACATCACCTTTAGCAATTTTTTGACTGGCTTTACCCACGATTACACCATACATGTAGATTTTGTCACCAACTTCAAAATCTTTCATCGCAATCTTATGCTTCATTTTAGTATCTGACAATACTAAAACTTCTTCTCCTTCAAATTGGATTTTTTCTCCAGCAGTCAGGTTTACTAACGCTACAGCCACATTATCTGAAGGGTCTACTTTTATTAATTTCTTTTGCATCTTACTAACTTGATTTTTTTTATTTCTTAGTTTTTTTGAGAAAAATTGATATAGCCTTGCTCAATACCGTTGGCTTCAATTTCATTTAATGCAAGCACTAAGGCTTGTGCAAGTCCGTCTACTTTATTTAAATCTTCATCCCAGAAATCTGTATTAGCTAAAACTGCAGCTACAATTGATTCTAAACTTCCTAATTCCCAAGCTTTTTTGAATGCTTCAACTAATTCCGGAGTATCTTTTACCGGTAAAGCTTCGTTATTCCAAGTTCCTTTGTAAAATTGAATTAAACAAGCTAATGAAAAAGTCAAACTAGTAGGAAGCGTTTTTGTATTATTATAGTAACCTAATAAACTTGGTAATACTCTTACTTTGAATTTTGAGATTGAGTTTAAAGCAATATCAGCTAATGCATGCTTAATAAATGGATTTTTAAAACGATCCATTACCTCTTCAGCATAAGCAGTGATTTCATTTTTATCCATAGGAAGCGTTTCGCTAATTTCACTGATTACGTTATCTACAAACGGTCCTGTGAAACCTCCATTAACTGTTTCCATAACTAATTTGTTACCATATAAAAGAGAAACAGGAACCATTGCTGTATGCGCACCGTTCAAAATACGCACTTTAATCATTTTGAAAGGACGAATATCATCAACAATCTTCACATTCAAATCTGTTTTATGGAAAGGCAATTTAGCTTTCAAATCCTCACCTCCTTCAATAGCCCAAAGGAAGAATGGCTCAGCAGCAACAATTAAGTTGTCTTGGTAATCCAATTTACTATTGTATTCTTCAATTTCAGCTCTTGGATAACCAGGAACAATTCTGTCCACCAAAGTACTGTGGTACGTACAATCTTCTGAAACCCATTTTTTAAATGCAGCGTCTAAATTCCATAAATCGCAATATTGTAAGATACACTTTTTCAAAGCTTCTGAATTATAATCAATCAATTCACAAGGAATGATAGTCACTGCTTTAGAAGCATCTCCATTGAAATGTTTGAATCTTTCTTGTAACAAAAGAGTCAACTTAGCAGGAAATGAAGCCGGTGGCTGCATATCCGGAGTATCAGTATTAACGAATTCAATTCCGGCCTCAGTAGTGTTTGAAACAATAAACTGAAGTTCTTCTTCTTTAGCTAATGCTAAAAAATCTGCAAAATCAGTATAAGGATTGATTCCTTTTACAACATTAGTAATTAACTGAATATCCTGAATTTTTTCTCCTTTTTTGATTCCATTCATAAACAATGTATAAAGACCATCCTGCTCATTTATCATGTTTACCATACCACCTGCTAATGGCTGAACCATAGCAATACCAGCATTGAAATCAACTTCATTGTTTAATCTTTGAAAAGCATAATCAACAAAAGCTCTCAAGAAGTTACCTTCACCAAACTGAACTACTTTTATTGGGTTTAACTTTTCTAACCCTCTGTTTTTTCTATTTAATTTTTCCATTACTTCTGACATAATTGCTTCTATTATTTTTTTATTTTTTACGTAAATCAGCAATAATTGCTATAGTTTCTTTTACTTTTTGAGTTAATCCTTCGTAATCTCTGCTTTGTAAAACTGAAGCAGAAATTAACTGAGAACCAATTCCAACACAGTAAGCTCCTGCATCAAACCATGATTTCAAATTATCTCTCTCGGTAGAAACACCTCCTGTAGGCATGATGTTTGTCCAAGGACAAGGTCCTTTAACACCTTTGATAAATTGTGGACCGTAGATTTCTCCCGGGAACAATTTAACAATCTCACATCCTAATTCCTCAGCTCTGGCAATTTCAGAAAGCGTACCACAACCAGGAGACCATAATACTTTTCTACGGTTACAAGCTATAGCAATATCTTCTCTGAATACCGGAGTTACAATAAAGTTAGCTCCTAACTGCATATACAATGAAGCAGCAGCGGCATCCGTTACCGAACCAACGCCCATAATCATTCCAGGCAATTCTTTGATAGCATATTTTGTCAATTCAGCAAAAACTTCGTGAGCGAAATCTCCTCTGGCAGTAAACTCCATCAAACGGGCACCACCATCGTAACAAGCTTTCAATACATTCTTACTTAATTCCAGATCATTACTAAAAAACAAAGGAATCATCCCTGTTTCTTTCATTGCAGTTGCAACTTCTATACGTGTAAATTGAGCCATTTTATCTTTTTTTATCTAGAAACCTTACCTGTGAAATCTCCATCAAGTAATTTTTCAATTTCATTTTTAGTAATTAAATTATAATCTCCGTAGATGGTGTGTTTTAAACAACAAGCAGCAACCGCAAAGTTCAACGCTCTTTGTTTATCCAATGGCTCTTCATTTAAACCATAGATTAAACCTCCCATAAAAGCATCTCCACTACCTACTCTGTCCACAACCGGAGTAACCTCCTGAACTGCAGCTTTAAATACTTCTTTTCCATCATAAAGGATTCCTCCAATTCGTTGGTGAGAAGCACTAACAGAATAACGTAAAGTAGTTGACATGTATTTTAATTCAGGACAAAGTTTAAACACTTCATTATACAAAGCCGGCAACGTATGAACTTCCTGATAATCAGGATCTACTTTATCTAAACCTAACATAAAGTTAGCAGTATCTATGTCTCCTAAGATAATATTACTGTACTTTAACATTTCTGGCATCACATCTTTAGGTTGTTTCCCATAATTCCAAAGTTTTGAACGGTAATTCAAATCAGTAGAAATAGTTAATCCTAACTCGTGAGCTGCTTTTATTGCTTCAAAACAAGCTTCGGCTGCAGTTTCAGAAAGAGCCGGAGTAATTCCGCTCCAGTGAAACCAGGTAGCATCCTTTAAAATTTCTTTCCAGTCAAACTCTCCTTTTTTCAAAGTAGACATTGAACTGTTAGCTCTGTCGTAAATTACATTACTCGCACGTGTACTGGTTCCTGTTTCAAGGAAATAAATCCCTAAGCGATCCCCACCTTTCATTACATTTTGACAATCTACATCCAGTTTGCGCATTTCGTGAATTGCACAATTCCCTAATTCATTATTAGGTACTTTAGTAACAAATTCTGCTTTCATCCCGTAATTTACAAGTGAAACAGCAACATTAAATTCTCCTCCGCCATAGGTCGCTTTATACGATTCAGCCTGAGCAAACCTCAAATGTCTGTCTGTAGACAAACGCAGTAGAATTTCTCCAAAAGTGACTACTTTTTTCATATGTAGTTAATATTTTTTTTCAAGGAATATGTAATCGCCATTCTTCATTTATATTCTTAATAATTGAATCATGGCGATTTCAAATGAAAATTTTTATAAATTATACTTTAATTATTTTACCGGAAATTTAAAATATTCCTTAGCATTACCGTAGCTAATATCAGAAACCATTTTTCCAATCCATTCCATTTCAGAAGCAGGCAATTCACCTCTTTTGATTTCGTCTCCTAAAAGGTTACAAAGAATACGACGGAAATATTCGTGTCTTGGGAAAGACAGGAAACTTCTTGAATCAGTCAACATCCCTACAAAACAGCTAATTAAACTCATGTTAGACAATGCGTTTAATTGTTTTGTCATACCGTCTTTTTGATCTAAGAACCACCATCCTGAACCAAATTGTACTTTACCTCTAACACTTCCGTCGTTAAAGTTACCAATCATAGTAGCCATCACTTCGTTGTCAGCAGGATTCAGGTTATAAATAATAGTCTTAGTCAATTTATCTTTACTATCCAAAGCATTTAAGAAAGCAGATAATTTTTGAGCCTGTGGATAATCACCGATAGAATCCCATCCTGTATCAGGTCCTAAAATACGGTGCATACGTGCATTATTGTTTCTCAAAGCTCCTAAGTGAAATTGTTGTACCCATCCAAATTCATGATACGTTTCACATAAGAAAACTAAAATTGCACTTTGGAATTTCAATGCTTCTTCATTGCTGATAGCCTGGTTTTCTCTTTTCTTTTTGAAAATAGCAACCACTTCGCTTTCAGTATAATTTTCGAAATAAATTTGGTCTAATCCGTGGTCACAAAGTTGGCAACCATTCGCATTAAAATACTCAATTCTGTTTCTTAAAGCAGCTTGTAAATCAGCATAAGTATTGATTTCAATAGAAGCTTTTTGTCCTAAAACATCAAGGTATTCGTTGTATCCGTCATTTGCAATTAAGATCGCTTTATCAGGTCTGAAAGCTGTACTTACTGTAGTTTTGAAATCACTTTTAGCTAATTGCTCGTGAAAATCTAAACTATCGATAGGATCTTCAGTCGTACAAACTAATTCAGCATTTACTTTACGTAACAAGTTTCTTGTGCTGTATTCAGCAGAATTTACTTTAGCAGAAGTTTCATCGTAGATTCTTTCAGCTGATTTTTCGTTTAATAAATCAGTAATATCAAAATAACGAGCTAATTCTAAGTGCGTCCAGTGGTACAATGGATTACGCATTGTATACGGAACCGTTTTTGCCCAGTTTAAAAATTTATCTTTATCAGAACCATTACCAGTAACAAATTGCTCGTTGATACCTAAAGTACGCATCGCTCTCCATTTGTAGTGATCTCCTTTAATCCAAACATCAGTAATGTTGCTGAAAATTTTATCTTCGGCAATAAACTGAGGATTCAGGTGATTGTGGTAATCAATAATCGGTTGGTTCTTAGAATAATTATGGTATAATTCTTCTGCGAATTTATTTTCTAATAAAAAGTTATCGTTTATAAAAGTACTCATTATAATTTTCTTAAATATTAATTTTCATTTGAAGGTTTACCAATGGTAGCCAATATTCCACCATCAACATAAATAACCTGTCCATTAACAAACTTACTTGCTTCAGAAGCCAAAAACACAGTAGCTCCGGCTAAATCCTCAGGATCTCCCCAACGGCCTGCCGGTGTTCTGCTGATGATAAAGTCATTAAACGGATTTCCATTTACACGAATAGGCTCTGTTTGTGAAGTAGCAAAATATCCCGGACCAATTCCATTTACCTGAATATTATATTTAGCCCATTCGGTTGCTAAATTGCGAGTAAGCATTTTCAAACCTCCTTTTGCAGCAGCATAAGCAGAAACATTAGTTCTGCCTAACTCACTCATCATAGAACAAATATTGATAATTTTTCCTGATTGGCGCTCAATCATTTGTTTAGCCACTAATTGAGACATAATAAAAGGGCCTATCAAATCAACTTCTATTACTTGTCTAAAATCACTAACAGCCATATCAATAGCCAATTCTCTCTTAATAATTCCTGCATTATTAATTAAGATATCAATCTGACCCTGCTCTTTAATAATTAATGCTACATTTTCAGCAGCCGTTTTTTCATTGGTTACATCAAATAAATATCCGGAAGCGGCATAACCTTTACTTTTATAATAAGAAAGAGCTTCTTCCATTTTAGAAGGAGTTGTCCCAGTAACAACCAATTCGGCACCGGCTTGAGCCAAACCTTCGGCCATGGCTAAACCTAAACCATGAGTACCTCCGGTAATAAGGGCTCTTTTTCCTTTTAAATTAAATAAATTGGTCATTTTTGACTATCTTAAATCAGTAATTTTACAAACATCCATATCTCCGTAATCTAAGTTTTCACCTGCCATACCCCAGATAAAAGTATAATTAGATGTTCCCGCTCCTGAATGGATAGACCATGGCGGAGAAATTACTGCCTGATGATTGTTCATCCAGATATGTCTTGTTTCCTGTGGCTCACCCATAAAGTGACAAACCGCCTGATTTTCAGGAATGTCTAAATAAAAATAAACCTCCATACGACGATCGTGTACGTGAGCAGGCATTGTATTCCAAACACTTCCCGGTTTTAACTCCGTCATTCCCATTTGCAACTGACAAGTAGTCACCACACTTCCAATAATCATTTGGTTTACTGTACGGTGATTAGCCGTTTCCATAGCACCCAAATGTAATTTATTAGCTTCAGTCAAACTAACCTTTACTGTAGGGTAAGTAGTGTGAGCAGGAGCAGAATTGATATAAAATTTAGCCGGGTTTTTAGCATCAGCACTTTTAAATACCACTTCTTTGTTTCCGCTACCAATATATAAAGCATCTTTAAAACCTAGCTCATAAGTTTCTCCTTCAACAACAACAGAACCATTTCCTCCAACATTAATGATTCCAATTTCTCTTCGCTCTAAAAAATAAGTTGATTTTAGAGGATCAATAGTTTCAAGAACTAAATCCTTATTTACCGGAACAGCTGAACCTGTAATATATCTGTCATAATGCGAGTAAGTAAAAGTAAGCTCATCTTCCTGCATCAAATTATCAATCAAGAATTCATCTCTTAATTGTTTTGTATCGTATTGCTTTACTGCCTTAGGGCTGGAAGCATATCTGGAACTATAATTTGTCATGCTCAATTAATTTTAATTATGTTAGTTTAGTTTTTAGTCTATTTCTTTAGTTTAATGTAATCGATTACAAAGATATTAATTTAATTTATTTCTCAAGCTGAATTACAAAAAACAAGTTCATTATAAAAAGTTAAAAAAAGAAAAAAAGCTCTCTTGTATTTCAACAAGAGAACTTTTATAAGTTTTACTACAAATCGGTAATAGGCGAATATTTAGGCACTAATGATTTCATAACCATCCAACCTATCAAATAACACACCGCACAAATAGAGAAAATAATCATATATCCTGAATTTATACCATTAACCACAGTATCTCCCGATTCAGACAACATTTTCAGAAACTCCCCTATATTAGCAACTCCTTTTTCTTTTAAAAATACTTTCTCTGTATCAGGATTTAGAAATTGCGGATATTTTTCTAACAAAGACTGACCATTAATCATACTCCAGTTTCGTTGAGTAAAATCAAATAAGACTCCTGAACCTTTATTAATCAATGTTGAACCCAAACCTCCGGCTAAACCACCAATACCTGTAATAGTAGCAATAGCTTTTTTAGGAAACATATCTCCTACAGTAGTAAAGATATTAGCAGACCAGGCCTGATGAGCAGCTCCGGCAATACCAATAATAATTACAGGTACCCAATAAGAAATATATCCTAACGGCTGAGCTACCAAAGCCAACAATGGGAAAAATGCAAAAATCAACATCGCCTTCATTCTTCCTTCATAAGGATTCATTCCTTTTTTCTCTACGAAATAAGTTGGCAACCAACCTCCAATGATTGACAACAAAGTAATAACATACAAAACAAATAAAGGAAAAGCAGCCTCTGTTGAATCCATATCATAAACAGAACTTAAATAAGCCGGTGTCCAAAACAAAAAGAACCACCAAACCCCATCTGTCATAAATTTACCAAAAGCAAAAGCCCAAGTTTGTTTATATTTAAAACAATCTTTCAAAGAAACTTTTGTAGTGGTTTCAGGAATATAACCTTCAATTTTACTATCAGCAACAATATCTTGTTGAATATATTCCAATTCAGCAGCATTAACTCTTGAATGGCTTTCCGGTTTATCATACATAAAAATCCAAAATCCCATCCAAATAAAACCTAATGCTCCAATAATAATAAAAGCCATCTCCCACCCAAAAGATTTAGCGATAAACGGAATTGTAATTGGAGCCGCCAAAGCACCTACAGTCGCTCCTGCATTAAATATACTTGTAGCAAAAGCTCGGTCTTTTTTAGGGAAATATTCTGCTGTAGTTTTAATAGCTGCCGGAAAGTTCCCCGCTTCCCCAACTGCCAATACAAAACGGGCAAAAATAAACAAAGTCACACTCACATTAATAACCAATGCTGTATCATTAATTGTTCCTATAATCTCTTTAGCTCCTCCAAAACCAACAAACCAATTCCCTGTGATAATTCCAGAAGTTGCAATACCTGCAAAAGCATGCAAACAAGCCCCTATAGACCAAACACCAATTGCCCAAAGAAATCCTTTTTTAGTATCCATCCAGTCTACAAACTTCCCCGCAAACAACAAAGAAACTGCGTAGAAAATTGAAAACAAAGCAGTGATATTACCATAATCGTTGTTTGTCCAATGAAATTCAGGAGAAATAAAATCACTCCATGTTAAAGAAAGAACCTGTCTGTCTAAATAATTAATAGTTGTTGCAAAAAACAATAAAGAACATATTGTCCAGCGATAATTCCCAACAGCTTTGTTTGTTTGGTTCATAATTAAAATATTTATAAATTTAGTTAATGTTAATATTCATTACTTTTCTCTTTTATTTTTTTACCGAAATCGTTTTAGAAAAAGACAAAAAAATTAGCGCTATATTAAAAAATAAAGCGCAACAATTATAAAATCAGTCACATCAAAAACGATGCAATCGATTACACAAATGTAATTCTTAATAATTGAACCACAAATATTTTATGTTAAATTTAAAAAAATCTAACATAAATAAATATTCTCCGCAAAAATTAAACTTTTAATTTAAGCATCCGCTAATTTATGTATTAAAATCTGTAATTGGCCAAACTTGGTCACCAAAATTATGCCAAAGCAAGATTTTTTATTAAATTTTAACTCCCCAAACATTTAAACAACCAAATATTTAAAAATCAAACTTCTGAAATACAAAACACTAAAAAAAAATTATTTTATCAACCTGCTCGGCGAATAGCCAAACTGTTTTTTGAAACACCTGCTAAAATACAGAGGATCATTAAAGCCTACTTTATCAGCCACTTCCGAAACATTATTCACTTTTAATTTTAACAATTGAGCTGCTTTTTTCAAACGTACCGTCCTAATAAATTCATTGGGTGATAAATCCGTCAATTGTTTGATTTTTCGGTACAATTTAGACGAACTCATTCCTAATTCCGAACATAGAAAATTAGCCGTAAGTTCAGGGTCGCTTATATTTTGTTCTATCAATTCTGTAATATTCGAAATCAAATCGACATCTAATTGAGAGTGCGTCAGTGTAGAAACATCTGATTCGACCTCACCTGAGAATTTTTGTTTTAACTCAGTACGTGTCTTTATAATATTATCGATTCGGGTTTTCAGCAATGACGGATCAAAAGGCTTGACCATATATTCATCAACGCCTAAATTATAACCCTTAATTTTATTTTCGTTTTCAGATAAGGCTGTCAACATAATTAAGGCTGTATGACTGATATCTTCATCATTTTTTAAAGCCTCTACAAATTGGAACCCGCCCATAACCGGCATCATGGCATCAACCACACAAAGCGCAGGCTTTATTTTCCTGCAAAGATTTAATCCTTCGTCTCCATTCTCAGCCTGATACACCTTATAAAACTCCGACAAATAATCCGCTATAAAAAAACGAAGCTCGGCATTATCTTCAATAACTAAAACACTCTGTTTTAGTTGCGTGCTTTGATGCCCTCTTTTAATCTTCTCTTCAGCTATGTAATTAACCTCTTCTTCTTTATATTCGATATCAAAAACTTCATCTTTCTTATAACTTTCCTTAGAAATTGGTAATTCTAACGTAAAAACACTCCCTTGAGCTGGAGCACTCTTTAAATTCAAATGTCCCCTGTGTACTTCAACTAACGAAATCACCAATGACAAACCAATTCCTGATCCGGTATTATTTTTTTTACTGCTTTTAACCTGATAAAATCTGGAAAATATTTTTTCCTGACTTTCAAGCGGAATTCCTATACCGTTATCACTTACTTCCACAATTAACTTTTTCTCTCCATCTTCTTCTTTAGTACCAATAAACAAATCTACCGTACCATAATTATTAGTGAATTTCAAAGCATTTGAAAGTAGATTATACAGTATTTTATGGTACTTATCAATATCTATCCAACCTTCTAGACTTTCTAACTCACAATTAAAATTAAAATTGATTTCCTTTTCCTGCGCCAGCTGAGTAAAGGAATCAAAAACAGTTTGCGTATTAGCAACTATTTCAGTCTTGGACACTTTTAATTTTAATTTTCCAGATTGTGCTTTTCTAAAATCTAAAATCTGATTTACCAATAATAGCAACCTGCTCGCATTTTGATAAATTAAATGCAGCTTTGTTTTATCGTAATCCAAACCATCATTTTGTTCCAATAACTGTTTTGCCGGTCCGAGTATCAATGTTAATGGTGTTCTTAACTCATGAGATATATTGGTAAAAAACTGTAATTTCTCATTAGACAAGCGCTCGTCGCTATCTCGCTTTACTCTTTCTAACAGAAGTGCCTGTCTTAATTTAATTCGGGATTTGATTTCTTTTCTAACATAATAAGACGAAACCGAAAGTATCATCACTAGCAACAGAAAAATCTTTGTATTAGTCCAAAAAGGAGGTAAAATGGTTATTTTATAAGCTGTGGTTTTACTCCAAACACCGTCACTATTTCGGGCTCTGATTTTAAAAACATACTCATTAGGATTAAGGTTAGTATACTGAATGGTTCTGGAATCACTATTAGTAGTAATCCAGTTTTTATCAAAGCCTTCTAACATATACTCAAATTTATTGAGTCGCTCATTAGTGTAAGAAGGAGCCGAAAATTGAATAGAAAAATTACGGTTGGTATAATTCAGTTCGACCTCTTTCTGATAATTGATGCTCTTTTTCAAAGGAATTTGACCATCAATAACAATACCCGGAAAAACCTCTTCGTTGTGCACTTTAAACTCAGTAACTATAGGAGACGGAGCCCATTTATTTTCTTTTATACTATTGGTATTAAAATAAATAATTCCATTTTTTCCTCCCAAATAAATAGTCGAATTATTAAAATTAAAAAATCCTTTAGAACTAAACACATCAAGCCTGTTTCCACTATTTACATAATAGATATTGACCGTCTTTTGCCCTTTTTTATATCTTGCTACACTATTATCATTAATGTTTAACCACAAATAGCCTTCTCCGTCTTCAGCTAAATCAGTAATCCACTTATCTTTAATATCCTTAAGTCCTGAAACAATCTCAAAATTATCTTCAGCAGGAACATACATCGCTAATCCTTTTACAGTTGCTGCCCAAATTGTACCTCCGGAATCCATTAAAATATCGCTCACATTATTCTCCGGTAAACCTGTCTTTTTATTAGTTTCTTTAGTATACAACCGCTGTTTTTTAGAACTCAAATTGTATTTTACAATTCCGGTCTCGGTTGCAAACCACAAATTCTTTGCCCTGTCTACAATTACTTTATCAATTTGCACATTAGGAAGTAACACTCCCTTAGGTACTTTTATTTGCAAAGTTTGCGGATCGATAATGACTGCTCCTTCACCAAAAGAACCTACTACTAAAGAATTAGCATCGGCTTTTACAAAAGAAATTACCGAATTAGTAAAACCAAGATTAATTAATCTGGAACTGTTTCCTGTGTAATTATATACCAAAACCTGACCATTCCACAAACCGCAGTAAAAAACCTTTCCATCGGCTGAATAGATGCTGGCTATATCTTTTTTAGGATTAAAAAGCGGTACAAATTTTTTATCCTTAGAAATAAAAAGCCCATTATATCTCGAAAGCGCAATTACTTTCCCATCATACGTTTTAGCAAATCCCCTGATACTAGGTGCCTGATTTTCATTATACAAAGAAATATCCTTATTCAGTTTAAACTGATTTCCATAAGGATCGTATTTATCCAAACCTTCTTCGGTACCAATCCAAAGCACACCCGAAGCATCAAAATACAAAGCGGTAATTAAATTGTCTACCAAAGAAGTATTATCAGTCAAAACCGAATAGTAACGACTAAATTTTCCTACTGCAATATCTTCTAATTGATTACAAACCAAAAGTCCGCCTAAGGTTCCCACCCAATATTTACCATCAGGAGCCTGAGCAATTGAAACAAAATAAGGTCCTAATTTATTTCTTAAAACATCATCTTTTATATAGAGATTGACAAAAACATTTCTGCTCTTATCTAATTTATAAAGACCTGCACGGGTACCTATAAACAAATCCGACTTGGCATTTTCATAAATAAAATTAATATAAGGATTTATTTCAGTCGAATTTGGAACTGTCAAAACATATCTGATAATTCTTGCTATCTTTCCTTTTGAGTCCAAAAATATCTTAGCAACAGAACCCTTACCATAACTTCCAACCCAAATTACGCCATTCTTATCTTCAAAAATATCTTTGATATAATCGAATCCTTTTAAATAAACTTTCGTAAACCGATTGGTATTCGAATCATAAACACAAAGACCTCCAACTTTTGTCCCAATCCATATATGTTTAAATTTATCAACATGTACTGCTCGGATTTCCTCATCCGGTAAACCATTAGAATTCCCTTTTTGAGGTAAAAAAACTTTATACGTATAATTTTCTAAATTAAAAAGGGTAAGTCCTTTTCGGGTTCCTATCCATAAATTATTAGCCGATTTATCATATTCTAAAGCCGTAATATCATCATTATTAATTTTATCCTTTCCCAAATTGGCACTCATATACGGCTTAAACTGATAACCGTCAAAACGATTCAACCCAAAAAAAGTCCCCAACCACAAGAAACCTTTTTTATCCTGAACAATATGTCTAACCGAATTGTAAGAAAGACCATTATTCTCATTATAATGTTCAAATTTTATATTCTGTCCAATACAATTGAACATTGAAATCAAAAAAATGAAAATTATGGTTAGTTTAAATTTCATAAAAAAATGGTTTATGGCAGGATTAATTAGTAATGGTATTCCTCCTCAAATTTAGGATAAAATTATCTGATGGCGCTCCATTTAGAAAACTTTTAAAGATGGAACAAAACTCATAAAATGAAGTTTCGGTTGTAGTTGGCTCTGTATTTTGTTTATAATGTGCTATGCAGGAATCAATAATGATTTTATATTGATGAATTCTGTCTTTTCCAATATCCTTTAACGCCAGTTCATCGGCTGAATACAAGCGGTAAAAATCAAAAATCATATCAAAACCCGTCCAATTTTCATTTTTAAATTTTTCCTGATTCAAATGAGAAACATTGGCGAAAGCAAACAAATCCTTCACAGTTGCTTTGAGCATAAAATCTTTCAATTCCTCCGGCCAATCCTTTTTAAGAAATCGGGTTCTGACTAATTCCTTCAGGTGCAAATTGGTGAATTCATGATAATTTTTAGATTCTAAAATACCTTTATCCCAAATATCAGGATCGCCAATGCTTTTCAAATAAGCGTATTCCTGTTCGTACAAAGGAAAAAGTGTTTTAAACCCCGGCACCGAATCAATAGTCACGGTACTTATCTGCATCTTGTTTTTATTATGAATCGTCAGGATTTTATACCCCGGAATATAAGCCGCCAATGACGGAATCTGAATATTTACTAAACCTTTACCGTTTTTATATTTTCTAATTCCCGTGTCGTTAATGTGCATGTGTCCCGCAAAATGAAGCTGCACTCCTGCATCTGCAAAAATCCGTGCCACTTCTTCACTCGGCACTCGATGCAATTGCATTTTATCTTCTCCAAACAACTTTTTCATCATCGGCGAAGCACCATCATTAAATTCCACCATGGGATAATGACTAAAAGCAATTAGCGTTTTTCCTCTCTTTTTTGCCTCCTGAACCACTTTAGCAACCCAGGCAATCAAATGTTTTTTATGAGTCAAAACCTGATTGTAACCAATATTAGCACTATTGTAATTGGATGGATTTTCAGGATGCGCTTTTGCTGCTTCTTTTGGCACATATACATTACCATCAATAGCCAGAAACCAAACGTCTTTTTGAGCTTCTGTCAAATAACTCAAATCCGGAATCTGATTATTATAAGGCGGAATCGCATACGTTCTTTTTTCGAGAGTAGATTGTTCTAAAGCTTTTTCAAAACTATAAGTATCGGAATTATAATTTGTAAAAGGCGTTTCCCAATACAAATCAGTTTTCTTTGGAAAAAAGCCAAAATCGCCCAGTTCATCTAAAACTTCGGCATAGCCCATTGTTCCGACATCTTTTGTAATCACCGCAGGAAGTTCATCCGATTTTTTAGGAACATACATTCCTGCTTTGCTCATTATTACCTGATTTCGTCCTCCAATACCTAAAAAATCTGTTTTACCGGAATCAGTCAAAAAGGGTTTGGCAACATCGTGATTTCCTGTGGTAATTATAAAATGAATACCATATTTTTTAGAATAATCATTCAAAATATTTTTCAATCCTCGAATATTGATTGGCTGACCGTCATCACTAAAATCTCCGGGCAAAACGACTGTTTTTATATTTCGTTTCACCACATCATCCAGAGCGGCAAGAAAAGCAAAATAATTTTCGTTAAAAAATCTTGTGGATTGCAGTTGGGATTTCATGGTTCGGGCTAAAGTATATTTCCCGTCATAAGGATTCAGGATTCCCTTATAATCAGAATCTGAAAATTCGCCATAAATATCCAACAAATGAACATCAGATAAGAATGCGATTTGCTCGTTTTTAGGCGTGAAATTCCTAACCGATGTACAGGAAACAACAGTAAAAACAACAAGAAATAACGATAGTAATTTTCTAAAATCCAGCTTCATTTATTTAATTGACTTTTCAAAATTTAAAATTTGATTTCCAAATGCAACTCTTACTTTTGAAAAGATAGTAAATTCTTTTATAAATTATTTTGTCATCACATCAATTTCCGCAAAACCGGCTACATTATCTCCTTTAGTATTTTCTAAAGCTGTAAATTTTATATAACGTGCTTTGGCTAATTTAAAAATTTTATTCTGCCACAGAGGATTATTATTGATATTTGAAAACTCACCTTCATTAACTAATTCCCATTTTTTATTATCCAAAGAAACATAAAATTGATACTTAGTAACAATTCCTTTTGAACGTAAATTTTGATCCGGCAAATACCTGAAACCAACCAAATTTTCGATTTTACCCAAATCTATCACTACATCTGCTGATGTATTTTTATCCTGATACCAAACAGATCCGAAATCACCATCAATTATTTCATAAGCTTTCGCATCATTACTGCTAAGGATTTTCCAATTCTTTCTGGCAATATCAAATTTCTCTTCAGCAACAGCACTGCTTTTCGCTGTAATTGGATTATAGGCAATTGCTTTGACTTCGACTTTTGAACCGGATGTAGCAACTTCATTGGTATATTTCTTAGATTTAAAAGTTGGCGTACTTCCATCTAAAGTATAATAAATTTCAGATTCGGCATCAGAAAGAATAATAGCAACTGCCCCCGATTGCTTGCGAATTATTTGCGGAGCGGTTAAAATTTGTGGCGCATTATAAATTCCGATATTCGAAATTAAAGCTCCTTTTTTAGTATCTAAAATTGTAAAACGAAGCTTTGTTGCCTCTACCGTTGGAAAGCACAGAATTCGTTTGTAACCAATAGTTGTTTCCGTTGCCAACTCCTTCCATTCCCCATTAATATTAGCTTCAAGCTTAAATGATTTCACTCTTTGACCTAATTTAATATATTCCTGTACTAGAAAACGATTAAACGCCGTTGGCTTATCGAAAGAAATAATTAATGAAGCTGATTTTGCCTGATCATCCGTAGTCCAATAGGTTTCAGTATCCCTATCAATTGATTTGTCTGCACCAAAATTAGCATTATTTTCAAGAATGCCAGAAGCTTCAGCCGTAGCTTTTTCAGTTAGATTTACAGCAAAAACTTTCTTTACTTCCTGCGCAAAATCCAAAACTGCTTTTTCATCCTTTTGATGAATCAAACCGTTAGGCATAATAGGGAAATTAAGCAGCAAAGTCCCGTTGCGTCCTATAGAATTGTAATAAATCGTCATTAAATCAGGTAGCGTTTTTACCTTTGAATCTTCTCTTTTGTGATAAAACCATTCCGGTCTTATTGAAGTATTCACCTCTCCGGGAACCCAGCTGTTTCCATCTTCTACTCCATGACTTAGCATGTTTTCGGTAACTTTTCCTGTTGCGTTTAGCAAACTCCAATTGGTTTTACCCACATAACCTGCTTCAGTTCCTACCCAACGCAAATCGGCTCTGTCACCATTATCATTCCAAATGACAATTTTAGGCTGCAATTCACGCACTAATTTATACGTATTGGCCCAGTCGTAATAAGTCTCACGGTTGATTCTACGGGTTTCATTGGCACCTCCGTAATAGCCGTCACCTCCATTAGCGCCATCAAACCAAACTTCAAAAATTTCACCATAATTGGTTAACAGCTCTTTTAATTGATTTCTAAAGTAAGTGATGTATTCCGGTTTTCCATAATCGAGATGATTTCTGTCCCAAGGAGACAAATAGATTCCTAATTTCAAACCATATTCTTTACAGGCGTCAGCCATTTCGCGAACAATATCTCCTTTGCCATTTTTCCATGGCGAATTTTTAACCGAATATTCCGTGTATTTTGATGGCCAAAGACAAAATCCGCTATGGTGTTTTGCCGTAAGAATGATTCCTTTCATTCCTGCTTCCTTAGCAATTCTGGCCCATTGCCTGCAATCTAAATTTGTTGGATTAAAAATTTTGGGGTCTTCATTTCCAAATCCCCAGGCCATATCGGTATACGTATTCACAGAAAGATGCACAAAGGCATAATATTCCATTTCCTGCCATCTCATCTGATTTTCACTGGGAACCGGACCGAAAGCTTGCTGTGCTTTTAACTGATTTCCGGTCGAAAAAATCAAAAATAAAAGAATATATACTCTATAAAACATCTTATTTTTCATCAATTATACTATTCTATTTAGTACTTTAAAATTTACATCTTCGTTTCCGGTGGAAAAGCATAAGAATTTTTCCATCCTCCCAAATCAATTAAAATTTGATCAATCATTACTCCCGGATCAACCATCCAAACTTTCAAAGTGTGTTTTCCGGCCTTATTGACAATTTGTTCCGCCGATTTTACAGCCGCATTTTTTAATACATTTTGCAACCATTCGTCACTTCGACCAAAAGTTTGAAAATTCAAAATAACCGGATCGGCATCATCAATGGCTACAGCACATCGCACTCCTTTTCCTTCGTAAAAAGCATGTGTTGGAATCGCCTGTACTTTTACATTGACTTTGCCAAAATTAAAACTGTAAAAATCATATTCCATAACTGGGCTATTGGCTTTAATCGCTTTCAAATCCAACTCAGAATTAGCAGTTCTTGGCAAAGCCACACTCACTTTTCCGGCATAACCAACACCTTCAAAAGCTTCCCATTTGGCAGCTGTACCATCTTTTTTATTCGAATAATTTGCAGCATTGATAGAAACGTATCCTTTGTCTTCAATAAAACCTTTATAGTTTTCCAATTCAGAAAATTTAGGATTAAAAGCAGTCACTCCTATCGTAATCAAAGTGTCTTTACTGACAAAATCTATTGCCGAATTCACTTTATAACTTGGCGGAATCAATTGGTAATCGTGTCCTAGAGGAGCTTCTTTTTTGTTTTCTCCTTGCGGCACTTTATCCCAGTCGATACTTACCCAAATGCGTTGCTGACTGTTTTTATTATTATCTAAAGTTCCCTGTTGTTGCGAAATTTTTATCCAATCCGCCTTCGGTTTTGCCTGCCAATTTACCGTTCCGGTTCCTTTCATAAAAACATCAATATAATACTGATTCTTTACATAAGCATTAAAAACCGGCAACACATCGGCATAGGAATTCTCAGTTTTATGATTGACTTCCATTTCATAACTTTCCAGAGCCAGTTTCAATTCGGCTTTTGTTCCTGTAACCGCATTTGTCGATGTTGTCTGGTCAAAAACAGGCAAGTGTCGCGGTGCCATGCTCATGATATTTTTCCATTTTCCACCGGCCAATTCATTATTAAAATAATGAGTTTCTTTTTGAATTCGCTCAAAAGCTTCTGCTGATTTTTTTGCAAAAAATGCTGCGCTTCCCCTTCCCTGTTCGGCAACAAATTTATTTTTATATGAATACAACCATTTGTGATTTAAACTGGCTGCACCAATAACCGGATATTCAACTAATTCATAAAAAGCATTTTGACGATTCGCCGGAATAGCCGTTTTTATTTTTTCAGTCGCATCCATTAATTTTTGGTAAGCGTCAATTCTTTTCGAAACCTCATCTCCATAATGAATTTGCGTCAGTGCTGTTGCTCCTGATTTAGTTTCCGGTTCTACCTGATTCCAGGCCATAAACTCAGGACGACGCTGAAAAGCCAAATGATAATAATCAAAAAATAAATCAGTTATCGAAGTAGCATTTTGTGTTCCAAATTCTCTCGAAGCCCAGTTTTGCATGTGTTTTTTTACGCTTTGACTTTGAGTAAAAGGACTCATATCCCAGGCCATATCCAGAAATAATTCGATATTGTATTCATGAGGTTTGATGTCCCCACAATTCAAAATCCACAAATCACGAGATTGAAATTCGTAAGCTTTTGCCATTTCTTCCCACATCAAAACCGGATTTGTCGAATTCAGCCACAAATAATCATGAGGACGCCCCCAATAGGAAGTATGGTAATAAATTCCTGCGCCTCCGGAACGCGTTTGCTCTTTTAGATTACTCAACTGACGGATGTATCCATAATTATCATCAGTCCAAACCAGCTGTACATCATCCGGCAGTTTCAAACCTTTTTGGTAATAATCCAAAACCTCTTTGTAAGGAATAAATGCCTGCGGAATTTTGTTGGGTTCTTTTCCGGTTGCTTTTTTCAAAATCGCTCTTTGGTCGGTAATTACCTGCTCCAATAATTTTACCTGAGAATCCGAATCATCTTCCCCCACAATCATTGGCGAATCATGCTCGCCACGCATTCCTACGGTGTAAATATTTTCGAAAGGAGCTGTTTCCTTTGCTCTTTTTCTGAAAAAATCTTTTATCGTTGCCGAATTCGTATCATAGCGATATTCCCCCATAGTATTGTGATTCCACTCGGCATTAATGTTACTCAACATCGGCTCGGCGTGCGAAGTCCCTACCACAATGGCATAATCATCAGCAACTTCTTTGTTTTTAGGAAAAGAATAAAAAGCTTTGGTGCTTTTGTGCATCGCCGGCCAAATGGTATTGGCTCTCAAACGCAACAGCAATTCAAAAACTTTCGCATAGGTTTTAGGTCCGATATCTCCCGTTTCCGGTTCGAATGTTTTGGCAGCCCAAGGCTGTAATCCCCAGTCTTCATCGTTTAGAAAAATCCCTCTGTATTTTATTGATGGCGAACCAAAGGTTTTTGTTTGAATATTTAAAACCAGATTGTCTTTTTTATCCGGCGTAACATCAGCCCACCATTCCCATGGAGAAACTCCTATCATTCTGGAAATCTCTAATAATCCATAAGCCGTAGCTCTTCTGTCAGAACCTACAATTACCAATGCTTTTTTGATGGTTGCTGTTGGATTTTCAACAAGCTGAATTTTATACGTTTCCCATTTTCCTTTTACATCAGCAATGGTAATTTTTTGTTTCGAAACCAAATTATCAATCCATTTGCTTTGTCCAATAGTCCCGGCCATAATGACTGTTCCTGAACTGTTTTTAGCATCCCGATAGCTATCGGGATTCAATCGCTGATTAGTAATCGAAAAAATATCATCAGCCAAAATTTTAGCGGCAATGTGAACCACTTTTGGTTCTTTTTCTTCAACTAAAATTCCCACTTTTTGATTTCCCGAAACAATTGTAAAATCATTGTTTTGTGCCTTTATTGCATTGGCAAAAAGAACAATAAAAACTATTATAACACTATTAAACTTATTTTTGAACATGATTTTATTTTTTAATTCTTTCGAAACGGTTATTATCAAAACTCACCTTATAAGATGATTTAAAAAGCGTGGACGGAATATAATAATCGGTTGAAATGACCTGTGCTCCCGAAGCTTTTGCTTTTTCAAATTTAGTATAATCATTCGCTCTGGCTTCTGTTGTTCCGTCATCGGCACGGGTGCGAACCATATATCCTTTGGCTACTAATTCTTTGATATAATCAAAATTTTTAATCGGGTCGTTGATTACTCTAAAAGCCGCCTCAGGATTTCCCTCTTTACTGTTTACAAACAACACTCGGTTTTTCAAACTCGAATGTCCTTCAAGATAGCGATTAATTTTAGTTTGATTTTCATCCAAAACAAAAAGAAATCTACCTTTTACGGCTTTTAGATCAGGCCAGCCTTTTTTCAAAACAGCTTCTTCCAAAGTTTCAAAATTTCCCCGAACCAAATCAGGAGTAATCAATTTTGAATCGTTAAAAACCGAACGAATTTCGATATCAATACTGTCTAATGCCGATTTGGTAAAAGGCAAAGGCGCACGTAAATTTCTGTTATTATCATCTTTAGCATTGATCAAAATAAAAATCGGCGTATGATTTGGATTTTTATCCGACCATTTTTTCAAGGCTTGCAATCCTTCTTTAAAAAGCAAATAATGGCTTCTGAAATCAATATCCTGAATATGAAACATTTTTAATCCCGGCTGCGCCAGCTTATTTGCTGCGTCATATTCTAATGGTGTTGCCCCTAATGATTTTACAATTGCCAAGCCTTGCGGATTCGAATAATAACCTCCTTTAGGATCAAACAATACATCGTATTCTAAATTGCGAAGTCCCAAATCCAACTGCTTTTCAATAGCAATATGACCGTATTGAACTGATTTTGCAAGTACCGAATCCCGCTGAAACAAATAATTCCACAGCGGGGCTTCGATAGCAATTTTATATGAATTATGGCTGCCTATTACCTGAATTTCATTCATTTTTACTAGCTTTTCTTTTTTAAAAGAAAGCAATAAAAACAATGACAGCGAAAGCAACAATAAGGTTTTATTTTTCAAAATCATATTCAATAAAAAGAGATTAAAACTAAAAACTTAACATTCTATTTTTTCCTAAATCAAACCAATCTTCAAAAGTCATTTATACTGAAATTATTTCTTAGAATAGGTATAATTAAAAAAATCACAATCAATGTATCCTTTATCCTCATCTGTATTAAAATTAAAAATACCTATGCGGTCACCTCGATAACTTCCCCATGTCATTTGCGATTTATTTCCAAAAGAAATAAATGTCTTACCGTCGAGGCTATAAGAATAAGTATTCACACCATCAATACCCCATTGTGATTGCAACCAAATGTCATGATTTAAAATTCTTTCACCAACAGTCTCAACATCGTTAAAAGTATAAACTAATTTTCGAATACCTTCTTCTTGTTTTATTCCAAAAAGACTATTGTTTTCTGTTGATAAATGAGTCAAACCTGCATATTGACCATTCTCCATATTTTGTATGTTGATTTTTACAGTAACAACATTTTTACTGGTTCGCATACTCCGCTGTGTAAGCGTATTTCCTGCTCTTAAAATAATTTTTCCCTTTTTTTCAGATGCTATTGGCTTAAAAGCATGTAATCGTAAAAATCCTTTACGTGCTGTGAGCGACCATTTATCATTTCTTGGCTGATAATTCCATTCCCATTGCTGATTGAGTTTTTCCGATTGAAATTGGTCACTGGTTTGAATAAAAGCTTTTGTTTTTTTCGAAATTGGCTTTTTTCCTGACCAAACCATTTCTCCAATTCCATCACTACCCACTTTCCCAATTATAGGCCAATCATTTACCCAAGTTACAGGCAAAAGACTGGCGGGTCTTCCTTCCCAATCGCCTCTTCCATGATGCGTTAAAAAACACCAACTAGTATCATTTACTTGTATTAATCCTCCCTGATTAGGTTCTCTGTCTTTATGTCTATCAACCTTATTGATTTGTTTAATTTCATAAGGCCCATCTATATTTTTAGAACGCCCCATCATAATGTGTCGTTGCCCCAATTCATTTACTTCGCTGAAATAATGATAGTAGTAACCATTAATTTTATACAATTTATTCGCCTCACTTCCTTTTGACTGATAAATGATTTTATCCGATTCCATTATCAATTGCTTTCCATCGGCTGTCATCTTAAATAGATGTATGTTGTATTGTTTGTTATTTTTGGGATCCAATGCAAAATTGGTCGCAATAAAATAAAACTGTCCATCGTCATCATAAAAGGAACAACAATCATCCCATCCCGACACATTCCATAATTGATGGAGTGGTTCCCATGGACCAGCCGGATTAGTGGCAGAACTCATAAAGAAACCCTCGTCTGGCGTTCCAAAATAAACCCAGAACTTATTTTTATAGTAACGAATTGAACCTGCCCAAACGCCTCTACCATAACGATTCATTTTATCCCAATTGAGTTCCGGACTAATTTTAGTGAGATCATCTACCACATGACTGATAATTTCCCAGTTCACTAAATCCACCGAATGTAAAACAACCATACCTGGAGAAAACTGCATAGTAGAAGAGATTGCATAATAATCGTTCCCGACACGAATTACATCCAAATCACTAAAATCAGCAGGAAGAACAGGATTTACATAAGTTCCATTACCTTGATCACCCCATTTCTTATACATCTGGCCAAATGAATAAAAACTGAAAAAAGGAAAACAAAAAAGTATTACAAGTATTTTTCTCATAACGGATTAAAAATAAAATCAACACAGAAATAATTTTACAGACCTTCTTTATGATGAATTTAGTTTTTTTATTCTAACTAAGCTAGTCTATAAATTGTCAACTCTACGATTAATTTCAGTGTTTTAATAATTAGATTTTGATGTAAATACGCTTTTTATTGAGCCACCAACCTACGGCCCAACAAAGCAACATAAACAAAATGGCGGTAACAAAGGATCCAAAACTTCCCGGAAATATTCTTTGAATAAGACATTCGCTAAACCATTCAAAAACATCCATTTCCGCATTTACATGAGTAAGACGGCGTAAAAACGTAAAGAACAGTTCGGAAAACAGGTAAATAAACAAAGGATTTTTGCCAAAAATGGTAGAGAATTCCACCCCAAAATGTTTTTGTTTTAATTCGATAAAATAAATTAAAACGGCCATAATGGATAAGTCTATTCCAACGGTATAAAGCACAAAAGAACCTGTCCAAAGCTTTTTACAAATAGGGAAAACCAAATCCCACCAACGCGCCAAGGCCATCAAAAGGAAACCAACAATCAATAATTTGGCTATTCCTTCAAATGATTTTCCAATTCTCTGGATAAATGTTCCGGCAATAAAACCGGCAATTACATTGACAATGGCCGGCAAAGTGCTCAAAATCCCTTCCGGGTCAAAAGGCACCATATCGCGTTTATAAATATGACCGTTTCCTAAAATGGATAAATCCAAACGGGTTACCGCGTTGGTCGCCATTTCCAGTTCGGCTCCCGACTGACCAAACAAATACAATAACGCCCAATATCCTAAGAGAAAAATCACTGATAAAACGATTGCCGCTTTCTCCGACAAATAATAAAAAATCACTGCCGCAAACAAATAACACAAGGCTATACGCTGTAAAACTCCCATTACACGGGTTTCGGCAAAGGATTTTAATTCCCAAACGCCATCAACACCCTGTTTGACAAAAGGAAACCAATACATTAAAAATCCCAACAGAAAAATGATGATGGTGCGTTTGATTACTTTTTTCCAAAATACATCAGCAGCCATTTCTTTCATTTTTCCCATCGAAAAACTCATAGCATTTCCCATTGCAAAAAGGAAGGAGGGGAATACCAAATCGGCCAGCGTAAATCCGAACCATTCAGCATGGACCAAATAAGGATAAAGATTAGCACCCGTTCCCGGTGTATTGACCACAATCATTAAACAAATCGTTAGTCCCCTGAACACATCCAGTGAAAGAAAACGATTGGAATTTGGGTTAGAAATTGCATTCATAGTTAATAATCGTATTTAATTGTTGTCATTTGCCCGGTTACAGGAATAATGCGAGAGCGGTATTTTTTATGTAATGCTTTGGCAATCACATTTGGATTTCCTTTCGCTTTTACCGGAAAATCCTTTCTGGCAGTTACCCATTTCCATTCCCATTGTTTTATTTTCTTGTCAAAATCATCCTGATTAAAATGCCCCCAATTGGCTTTTACATCTGCAAAAAATTGTTGCCATCTTGGTTTATAAAAATCAGTAAACAGTCCGCTCCACTGGCGGTTACTGTATTCATGCAATCTATTATCAGCTCCACCCCAAAGTGTGATCAAGTCACGTGCATTTTGCTCATACAATGCTTTTTCTTTTTCATCCACACCCCAACTTCTGGCATCGGCAATCCAGGGTCCTAAAAGAAAATCATGACGGGTAGCCAATAACAAATCCATATCGTCAATCAATTCCAAAAATTCCTTGCTGTATTTTTCGAATGCTACTTTGTCATTTTTTTGATACGCTTTAGCTATTTGCTGTTGCAAAGGCAGCGCATAATTTGCCAAGACCTGACGTGTAACATCCACCAAATCGTATTGAAAACCATCCGATTTTGGATAAGCCGGAGCCGCTTTTATAAAAAGATCCCAAGCCGGTAATAAATCTTTTGAAGCATAATTTTGTTTGGTTCTCGCCCAACGACGGAAGCCTTCAAAAGTAGGTCGGGATACAATAATCGATTCCGCTCCGTCGCGAATTACTTGTCCGTTATACACTGTTTTTACCAAAATATCCCAGGCTTTTGAAATATCTGCATTTGATTTTCCGTAGCGATTTAAGGTGTATTTTTTTAGCCAGGAATTCAATTCAATAGGTGTATCCCGCCAAGTGTTATCGGTCATTAACTCATACAAAACCGGATTTTGTTCGATGGCTTCCATCGTCAATCCAATTCCTTTTAATTTTCCTGATTTAGGATCAGCCAACGCTTTTGCCGGTTCATTAGCCACGGTTTCAATTCGACCAAACATCGAAATATTTCCACCAAAATTGTGCAGCATATTCCAAATCCATTGTTTACCGTAAAAAGCTTCTGTTCGTTTCCAAACCGGTTCAATTTCGGTAGCCAAATCCAGAATAATCATGCGATCATCTGGAACTGCATCGAGCATTCCTTTGATTTGTGGTGCTTCCCAAAATTCTCTGTGGCTGTAAAAAAGCCAACCTTGCATTACCCAAACCGCATCTTTATCGGCTGATTTCATACCTTCGAAAATTTTCTTACTCAATTCAAACAAATAAGCAGGATCATTAGATGGTGGCGTATTTTCGTTAAAAGTATCTGCCGAATACAAATGATCGGTTCCATAAATTTTAGATTGCATCTCTAAAAATTTCTTGCCAATTTCAGCAAACAATGGATCATTCGAATCTAAAATGTAAGTATCCTCAAAATCATTTCCCCAGTTGGTTTTCTTTAATTTGGCATTTGGAAAAAACTTTTTAAAAGAAGCTGGAACGTGACCTGTAAAAGCAGGCAACACGGTTTTCATCCCTAATTCGCGCTCTCTTTTTAAAATTTTCAATTGCAAATCGCGGTGCGTTTCTTTCCAATGTTTAGACAATGGTCCGCCCCAACCGTCTAAATTCCCCATCCAAAACCAGGAAAAATAAGCCGGTCCGCTAAAAAACGAATTCAAATCTTCATCACTAAATCCGTATGATTTATAGACTTCATCCCAAATGTATTCTTCTCCTGTTATAGCCAGTGGCATGTTGATTCCGTGCAAAGCCATCCAATCAATTTCTTTTTCCCAACGGTTCCAGTCCCACCAACTCATACTGTAATTGAATGTACAATAGTTTAAATAATAGCGGTATTCATAAGGTGTTTTTTTATGAATCAATTTGGGAACAGCCGGTAATTTTTTAGGCAAATTCAAGTTTGTCCCGTTCCAGGTAATCTGACTATTCGTATATTGATTGAGATAATAATACAAAGCCGATGCAATCGAAACGCCATTATTTCCTCTTAAAACAATTTTATCGCCTTTAGAAACAATTTCGAACCAATCTTTCTTACTCGAAGAATCCATTTCGACACTAAATTGCGAAGCATGATTGGGCAAAATACGAGCAATAAGCCGGCTAGAAGCATTAGCTATTTCTGACTCCGGTTTTGTCGATTGACAAACGCCGTTTGCAAAAATAAAAACAATAAATAATAAGGCTATTTTAAGGTTGGTTTTCATCTTTTTTTAAGATTATATTATACAGAATCAGAAACTGGAAATACCAGTTGGTTTTATTTTTAGTATGTTATGATTGGCATCAAAATTTAAGCTGTCAATACAAATTTGACGCAACACATATTTTTCTTTTTGTGGAAGAATTCGGTGATATAAAATATAATCCTGACCTTTTTCATTAAAAACCGAATGATGTCCCGGACCATAAGTTATACTATCAGCAGAAGTTTCCAGAATAGGACTGTTTTTGGCTGTTTCAAATGGCCCCAAAGGAGAATTACCAACAGCATATCCTACTTTGTAAGTTGCATCTATAGCTTTGCCTGAAGAATACATCAAATAGTATTTCCCGAAACGCTTAATCATGTATGGAGCTTCAAAATAATCTTTAGGTGTAACCGCTTTAGGTTTATTCTCAAAAGAAATCATATCTGAATTCAGTTTGGTCGCCATGCAAGTACCATTTACCCAATTAAATCCGGAACCCCAGTATAAATAAGCCTGACCATCTTCGTCAATAAAACAATCAGCATCAATATTATGTACCAAAGGATAATCTTTTGATGAAATCAAAGGCGACTGATCTTCCTTAGCATTTTTCCAAGGACCTAACGGAGCATCACTCACACCAACCCAAACTTCACTCCCAACAGAAACATACATATAATATTTTCCGTTAGCTGCTTTTTTTACAGAAGGCGCCCATACCATTGAATCTTTAGAATTCGGGCTTGTACATGCTTTTTTGGTTGGCCAGTTTAAATGATGACGTTCGAATTTCAAAAAATCCTTTGTTGAAAATACCGCCAGTTCATCTCCACCCCAAGGATCAATTGTGGCATAAATAAAAAAAGCATCTCCTTCTTTTACAATACAGGGATCTGCAAAATATCCCGGTATCATTGGGTTTGTAATTTTTGATTTAGCTTGTAAATTTTCCTTTTTGACAGGAAGTTTACATGAAATCAAAAACGTACTCGTCAACAAAATAAAAATACCCCGTTTCAAATTCTTCATCTCTATTATATTAATCTTCAATAAAATTATTCTTCAATTACTTCGTCTGATTTAGAAGGCGGAACTTGTTTTGTTCCCCAGTTTGTAGAAGGCGTGGCAGCCATTTCAAATTCTAATACACCACCAGCAACAATATCTCTGTGCTCGATAAAGGCATTTTCGAATGCTTTACCATTCAATGTTACCGATTTGATGTATTTGTTTTTATCAGAAAGATTCTTGGCTTTGATGGTAAAATCTTTTCCGTTTTCCTGATGAATCACCGTTTGCTTGAAATAAGGTGAATTGATTAAATAATAGGGTTGTCCGGCATTAGGATACAAGCCCATCATGTGAAAAGCCAACCAGGAAGACATCGCCCCTGAATCGTCATTTCCTGGAATTCCATTTCGGCTACTGTTGTAATTTTTATCAATAATTTGATGAATGCGATCGTTACTCAAATCAGGACGACCAATCCAATGGTATAAATTTGGACTCAAAAACGAAGGCTCATTAGCCACATTATAAAATTCTTTGTCAAAAAGAGTATTCAATCTTTTCTTGAAGGCTTCATTTCCGCCTGTTTTTTTAATTAACATGGCCACATCATGAGGCACTGATAACGAATATTCCCAAGAACTGGCTTCGTAAAAAACACCACACCACCAGCAAACACAATTAGGCCAGTCCTGCGCTAAAGGCGAATAAGGCACATAAGAAATTTTTCCGTTGGTTGCAGCACATTGAATGCTGTCTACCCATTTTTTATTCGAATCCTTCGGCATGATAAAACCACGGGAACCATTGTCTTCAATATCCCGCCATAAATTTTGCCAATTGTCAGATTGTTTGATAAAACGCCAATATTCTCCTTTTCGTTTGGTACCTTTTGCTACAATGGCCAGGCAATAATCATTATACGAATATTCCAAAGTACGGTTTCCGGAACGCACATAATCGGTAGAAACATAACCTAATTTATTGTAATCTACTAATCCGCCACGACCTTCTTTTTCTTCATTTCCACCGGGAGGAAACATCGCATCTTTCATCATCGCATCCAATCCTAGTTTATAATTGATACCTTCCAATCCTTTTACAAAAGCATCAGCAATAACTACCTCAGCATTAGAACCACCTTGAGTTCGTCCATTCGAATTTCCGCTTCGGGCTTCCGGCAAATAACCATCGCGTTTGTAAATTTGCAGCATTGCATTGACAATATCAATTTCACGTTTAGGATCTAAAAGTGTAATTAACGGACTCGAAGAACGATAGGTATCCCAAATGGCATAGAAATCATCATAATAAGGCGAGTCATTTTCCCATAACGGATTTTCTCCTGTACGATCCACAGGCATCAACATCGTATGATACAAACCTGTATAAAACATAGTTTTCTTTTCTACCGAAGCTTCTTTTTCGACCTCTACTCTTTGCAATAAATTCTCCCATTTTTGTTGGGTTTCGGCCAATTCTTTTTTGAAATCCCAATGTGGAATTTCTTTATCAATATTTTCTTTGGCTTTCAATGAACTAATGAAAGAAATTCCGATTTTCATGTTCACCGTTTTATTCGCTAAACTTTCGAAAAATAACATTGCTCCCGTTTTCTTTCCATTATCCACCTGATTTTTCTCATTTGGAAAAAAGGTTTCGCCTTTCCATGTAGAGAAATTGGTAAATGGCTGGTCGAATACAGCAGAAAAATAAACGGTATAAGTACCTCCGTTGTTCCAACCGCCACGAACTTTAGTATAACCACGAACTTCAGTATCCGAAATCACTTCTACCTGAGAACCCACAAATTGCTGCGCTTCTCTTCCATCAGGAATAATGGACTCGTCCAGATATCTTCCTAAATCAATCTTAATTGCATTTTTAGCATTCGAATTAAAAACAAATTTGTAAAAAGCGGCTCTGTCAGAAGTGGTGATTTCTGTTTGAATGTTCCATTTTTTCAATAAAGCACCATAATATCCTAAGGCTACCTTTTCGTTTTCACGAAGCGATTCCTGTTTAATAGTTTCAAAATCGCCCGAAATTGGCATAATAGAAACATTTCCATATTTAGCTCCACCTCCGGTACCGCTTACATGCACCTGACTGAAACCATAAATGGGTTTAGTCATATCAGTGGTAAAACCACTATTAGCATTTAAATCATTATCTGGTCCTGGTTTGATCATTCCATAAGGACATGATGGTCCCACGAAGACATTTCCCAATCCTTCTGACCCAATCATTGGATCAACAAAACGATGATTTTGTGCACTTAAACTCAAACACTGTAACAACAGGGCGAAACAAATAAAAATGGAATTCTTACTTTTCTTCATAACTTTCTATTTTAATTCTCAGAATCATCAAAATTACACCCTTTAGGGAAGGGGAATTAATTTTGATGATTCTTGAGGCAATTTTTAAGGTATCGTTTTTATATTCGTTTCTTTCAAATCTATTTTGGATTCAGCTACATTTTTCAAAACAACTTGTTCGTTTTTAGCTTCAGGCAAATCCATTTTTTCCATACTCAAATTCTGAACATCATCGAATACAAAGGCAGGTCGGAAATCAGCATCATCCAAAGTAACCTTGACATTTTTGAAACTAATTCCTTTAGCGTGACGCACATAAAATGCCCATGCCGGTAATTCGCCAAACATCGAAAACTCAGGATATTCTTTAATTACTTCCGGCACCTGATCCAATCGATTTAGCGATACATAAGCCATTCCTTTAGTGGCTCTGCCGGGATACGAAATAGTAATATTTTCAAGATTCACATTTTCTATTTGATAACCCGGAATGCCTACAATCGAAGAAGGAAACGGATTATGGAAAAAATCGACTTCAGGACCTCTTATATCATAATTGCTATCCGGACGCCCAAAAGGTACCTGCACTTTCACATCTTTTATACTTACATTTTTAATACTTCCTGCTTTGTCTCCACTTCGTTGTCCTATTCGAATAAAAATGGCATTTCCTGTATTTACCGCATTGATATTCGAAACTGAAATATTTTCTATCACCGCACCATCAACTGATTCGACAGCAATGGCTGAACGAAACGTATCAAACACCTGAATATCTTTGATAACCACATTTTTAAATCCGCCATAAGAAGCAGTTCCAAATTTTATTGCACTGGCACTGGATTTTATCGTACAATTAGCAATATAAATACCGTCATTAGCATATCCAAGATAATAGGACTTTAAGCAAATTCCATCATCAGCAGTATCTAAATTGCAATTGGTAATTTTGACATTTTTACAATCGGTAATGTCGATTCCATCATTATTCCAATACGCACGATTGACAACTTTTAAATTATCTATGATTAAATTCGAACACAATTCAAAAGACAATCCCCAACAGGATGCCGCACCCACTTCTAAACCTTCCACGGTTACATTCTCACATTGTGAAAAACGAAACAACTTAGGTCGCATCGTTTCATTTGGGCGATTTCTTTTAATAGTATAATTAGGATCAACCGCAATTCCGGCATGATGCAAACTGTCTATATTTAAAGCCAATTGTAAACCCTGTCCATCTATTTTTCCTTTTCCGAACAGTTTTATATTCGTTGCTTTATGCGCTAAAAGCAAAGCCATTTGTGAATTATCATCTTTTTTTGGAGAATCAGGTCGGCCGGGAAAATCCATTTTGTAATAATCCTTCGGATTCGTACTTCCTAACAAAACCGCTCCTTCTTCCAGACGAACACTCACATTGCTTTTCATTTGAATACTACCTGATAAAAATTCGCCTTTGGGAAAAACTACAATTCCACCTTTATTACTAAAAGCAGCATCAATCGTCTTTTGAATAGCGATTGTATTCAGTGTTTTTCCATCTGCTTTTGCTCCATAATTGGTAATCAAAAACTCCTTTGAAGCTTTGTTTTTATTTTGCGCATAGCTTTTCGAACCTAATAAAAAAAGGCTTGAAATAATGAGCACCAAAAACAGCTGTAATTTCAATTTCAACATTTTATCTTTATTATTATCTTATAACTACCCAAACACTTTTATTCGTTAAAAAACTAAAAACCAATACATTAAACAAAAATAATCCCTTAAAAAAAGGCACAAAAAAAGTGCACAGATGACAGCAACTGATCAGATAAAGGATTGATTTTAAATCTTAATCCGTTATAATTCGTTTCATCTGTGCACTCTTTTTTGAGATTTAATTTTTCAAATCTTACAAAAAATAAGCGCCATTATGTAGGTCTTATTTCATGTAAGCTTCTAACTTTTCCAAGTTATTGATCTCATTTTCTTTGGCACTAGCTGAAACAATTTCAGTTGTTAAATATTTAGCCGGTTTAGAAATTAATAAATACTGTGTTCCGTCATCGGTATTTTTCACATAATCCTTAGGATTGTATTTTATTGCTGCTCCAATTCCAACTACCTCAGCCGCTACATCCTCAGGATGCGTTCCCCAAACAGCGATATAATTTTTCCCTTTTTTAGTTTCGAAACCTTTGAAATAATTTACTCCGGTTACAAACTGTACTTTTTCTCCATTCAAACTAAAAGCTTCCACTTTAGCTTCTCTTTTCCCTGAAAACACAGTTACACGAACTTTAATATCTACTTTTTTCCCTTTGTAAGGCACTCCTCTGGAAATCATTTCCATATAAGAAGTAGTTGCTGTTTTACCAACATGAGCCAAACGATTCGTCACCGGATTCAACGGAACTACTTTTTCTCCATCCCAAAGACGCACTCCTCCTAAACCAACAGTTGCTCCTACTTTATAATAATCGGCTCCCCATCCTTCTTTTTGCTGTTCCGGAGTTGGATACCAATGTGCTGCTTTCAACTCTAAGCCTTTCTTAGCTTTATTGTAAACATCAATTGCTACCTTATCACTAAAATAGATTCGCAATGCCATCCATTCGTTTTCAACTGCCGGCCCGTGATGTCCAATTGTACTGTATAAATCCCCTGATTCAGAACCAATATCCGTCAGGTAACTTATTTTATCGGCTTTCATATACAAACTCGCATCTGTATTATTTTGCCCAAAACAAATTCCGCCAAACAGCAAAGCAGCCATAAATGATAATTTCATAATTTCAATTATTTATAGATTAAACTTAATTTTCGTAAAATTAAGTAAACTTTCTGCAATGCCCGAAAAATTCCTTTATTATTCAGGATATTCGCTTTTAAAAAAAAGTTGTACACGAATTACACCAATTGTCACTAATTCTAATCGAAATCGAATTACACAAATTCTATCTGTTTTAATAATTCGTGTAATTAAAACTAGGGTAATTTGTGCTTGTTCGCGTAATTTGTGGCAAAAGATTTTAATTCTAGTACCTTAATCTATTATTAAGAAATTGTCATTTTATGATGAAAAGGCGTAAAACCGGTTATATAAACATGAACTCCATCTGTATGTAAAGTCCCCTGATGATAGGTGTATTCTTCACTATCTAAATTATTTACATTTTGGTGTTCTACTAATCCCGGACCTAATGCTATGCTATCTGTTCCCATACTTGCTTTGGCAAAACCCGATTTCAGAAAATAATTTCCTTTTTCGCCCAATGTTGCACCTGCAATTTCAGTTCCTTCTTTGAAACACAATTCGATTGTTATTTCAATATTTGGCGGACCATCTACCTTAAAATCTAAATTTAATGCGCCATTATTCTCTTCAATTTCAATAACCGTAGTTTGTTTTTTGACATTACTTGCTGTTCGGTTTTCAAAATCCATTTTGTTCCAAAACCTTCTGTCTTTCGACTCTGACAATTGATAATCGCCATCAGCCTTGCGAAATTCAGGCGCTAATGGTTGGTAATAATCAGCTTCTTTAGTTTCTTTTAAAATGTATTTATTTCCTGTTTTTTCAATCCCTTCGCTACTGAAATATCCCATTCTGAAAAATGACGAAGACAATCGCAGGTATTTCAATATCGCATCTCCTTTTCGATACATTAAAAAATTAGGGTTAGACGATCTTCCCGAAACAATCTGAACCGGGATATCATTGCCGCCAAACAGAGTCATCGAAGTTTTTCCACGTCGGATTCTGGCTAAATTGGAAAGGACAAAAAACTTCTCAAAATCATTTTCCAGTTTCACTTCGGCAGGAATTTGTTGCTGCAATTCCGGATTTTCCATAAAAGCTATCAAAGAATCCGATAAAATATAATGTGCAAAATCAGGATTCTTTTCAATCAAATTAACCATATGAGTAAAAATTGGATTGCCGGTATGAATCGCCATATAACGGTATTGCAAATAAAATTTAGTCACCGTGATATCCATAAACTGGTCCTGTCTTTTAGAATCAACCGTAACCAAATCACCATTAGCTTCTGTATAATAATAAGTAGTCGTCAGGTTTTTTTGAACCTTATCTAACAACTCCGGTTTATTTAACAAGCGCGCCATCGTAATTAAGGCTTTGTCAATAACTGCAGAATAAATTCCGCTTCGTTCTGAATAATGCCCGTCCTGATTAAGATAAACTCCTTCGGCCAGCCATTGGTCAATTCTGTTGGTATACCTAACATCAGGATACAGCGAATTGATATTAGCTAAAGCTGCGCTAACCACCCATCGATGATTAGGAGTATGCACGCCACCCGTTATCATAGCTTCGCCGGCATTTTGAATAAACTTCTTTAATTTCTCTTTAAGTGAATCTAAATTTTTCTGCTTATTATGTTTCAAAACCATCGCTGCCGAACAGAGGTATTCCAAAACAAAAGCGGTATCCGGCGGTGATTGTCGGTTACCTCCGGCATCAACAGTTCCGTCACTGTATTGTCCTTTCAACATAATATCCGCTGCCTGATTCAAACGTTCCACTACAATTTCAGACTTATAAAACTCCGATTTCGGGTGAGAAACAGAAGCCGTCATAGCGGCTATATCGGCTGCTACAGGACGAAAATTACTCAAACGAACATCAGCACTCACTACTGCTTTTTGAAAAATATTTTTCACATAAGCATCATTATGCAAAATGAGTTTTTTCATCAAACCTTCATCCACTTTAGCTGCCGCAGCACTAAAAAATCCATCATTTGCAAAAACAGTGTCGCTAACCAAAGCACCCAGCAATGATAGACTTCCTAGTTTTAAAAATTCGCCACGACTAATATGATTCATATTCTCTTCTTTTATTGATTAGACAATGAAAATGGTCTGTTTTCCTGAACAGTTCCCCAAGTTTTATTAGGTTGATTTCCCATTTTGAAATTCAATTTCCCTCCGTTCATAACAGAAAAATGGTCTAAATAGGTTTTATCATATTCTACTCCGTTAAAACTTAATTTTTGAATATAATTATTCCCCGAAGAAGCTCCTTTTGCATTAATAATCAACTTTTTTCCGTTTTCTAAACTCAACGTAATTTTATCAAAATGAGGTCCTGAAATCACGTATTGAGGCACTGACGGGGCAACAGGATAAAATCCTAAAGCTGAAAACACATACCAGGCCGACATTTGTCCGGCGTCATCATTGCCACTCAATCCTCCTACTTCACTACTGTATTCGGTTTTCATAATTTGGCTTACCAATTCCTGAGTTTTCCAAGGCTGTCCTGAATAGTTGTACAGGAACGGAATTTGGTGACCGGGTTCATTTCCATGCCAGTATTGTTTAGCGGCATGGAAACGATCCAAGTTGGCATTAAAGCCATTTTCTCCTCCCATTAAATTCATTAAGCCTTTTATATCCTGAGGAACATACCAAGTGTACTGGTACGGTGTTCCTTCGGTGATATAAGGTTTTCTGATAAACTTGTCAAAATCTTTCGTAAAAGTGCCATCAGCAAAACGTCCTCTTACACAGGAATCGGCTACGCTATATACATTTTGATAATTCAAAGCTCTTTTTTTCAATAATTGGGCATTCAAAGTATCTCCTTTTTTGGAAGCAATTTGCGAAAGCGCAAAATCATCAAAAGCATATTCTAAGGTTCTGGAAACTTGTTCTCCCTGATGAAAAGATTCTTTAACCTCATCTTCTAATGGGATGTAACCGTATTTTAAATAGGAAGTCAAAGCACGACGCCCTTTGCCATTAAGATAATCTGCTCTTTCAGGAGTTTTAAAAGCATTTTGCAATAAATAGCTGTATTCTTTATCCGAAATTTCGATGTTGTTTTTCATATACGCATCGGCAATTGCTGCTACAGAATGATCACCAATCATAGCTGAAGTATAACTGTTCCAACAAGGGAAAATTGGCATCCATCCGCCTTGTTCCGCCATAGAAAATAGACTTCGCATCATTTGTCCATTCACTTTTGGCGTCAACATATTAAACAATGGAAGCGAAGATCTGTAGATATCCCACATCGAAAAATCGGTAAAATAATCTTCTTTACCACTGTTCATCAATTGCTTTCCGCCGTTAAAACTCACATAAGTACCATCGACATCGTTGAAAGTTCTGGGCTGTAAATAACTGTGGTATAAAGCAGTATAGAATTTTACTTTATCATCTTTATTGGTGCCTTCTACCTTTACTTTCGAAAGCAATTTTTCCCAATTGTCTTTCAAATTTTCTTTTGCTTTAGCAAAATCTAAACCTTTAGTTTCAGCTTCTAAATTTTTTCTGGCCTGTTCAATACTGGTAAACGAAGTCCCGATTTTTGCCTCGATAGTTTCTCCTTTTTCAACCATAAAAGAAATATAGGCTCCAATGTTTTCTAAATTGGAAATCTGTGTGTTTCCTTCCAAAATTTTTTCATTTTGATACACCCCGAATTTATTGGAACTTTTACTTAACTGGACCACAAAATAGCCGCTAAATCCCGCTTTTTCTCCCCAACCCTGATAAATTCTATGTACCGGATTATAACCAACAATTTCATTTTTATCGGCATTTATCTGGATAAATCCTTCTGCTTCATCACTATTCGGATTCACAATAATATGCGCTTCACCTGAGTTTTCGAATGTAAACTGGAATAAACCACAACGCTTTGTAGCGGTCATATTCACATCAATTTTATAGTCGGCTAAATTCACATTGTAATTGTACGGAGTTGTCTTTTCAGTATCATGCGAAAAACTTGATGCCCTTTCTTCGGTTTGACATTTTAACTTACCGCTTATCGGCATAATGGTCATACTCCCATAATCCTGGACACAGGAACCGCTCAACCAATGACTTCCCCTGAAACCTGAAATTTTGGTATCCGTATAATAATAAGGTGCTATACATTTGGTTTCCGTTGCCTTAGTTTGAGCAGTCCAATTAGTCATTCCAAAAGGAACGGTAACATAAGGTACTACCTGCGCATTGTTTTCTTTTTCGTCTTCACCATGTTGCAAAGCACTAATAGTTGTAGATGGTGCTGTCCCAATTAAAGGGTTCACAAAATCAACATAATTAGTCCCGGATCGTTTTATGGAACAGGAAAAAATGAATAATAAGGTAACGGGAATGGAACTATATTTTAATAAACGGGATAAATTCATATTTATCTGTTTGTTTTTTCATGACTGGAAACTGCTTTTAAAACTCCAAAGCTTATTAGTCACAAATGAATTTATATTTTTTTAATCTGTATGTGTTATTGATGCTGTTGTAAAAATGTATTCAGGAGTAAAAAACCATTAAAACCAAACGGTATAAATTAATTAAGATGAAATTTCTTTTTGTACTTTTTTAAACAGTTGGATTTCTTTTCAAAGCAAAAAAATGCAACTATTGAATCAGTGAAGATGTATTCGAACTCAATTTATTTAAACGAAAAGCCTTTATAGAATTTCAAACACCCGGATGTATTTTTTAAGAAGAAAAGAGAAGAAGACAAAGCTTCTTCTCCTTTCAAGGGGTAAATAGATTACCAACCAACTTAACAATCAACAATAAATAAACTAATTCTAATTCCCTGCAGCATAATTTGGATTCTGAACCAAAGCAGGATTCAGCGTTAAAGCTCCAGTTGGAATTGGGAAAAGTCTGTGTTTTACATTAGAATCCGTTTTGAATCCCCAAGCACCTTCGAATTTTCCAAAACGAATCATATCATTTCTATGCCATGCTTCATGAGCAAACTCACGACATCTTTCTTCATAAAGCGTTTGTAAAGTAACACTTCCCCATGGAGTAGATGTAGTACGATTATTTCTAATTGTATTAACTAATGAAATTGGTGTATCACCTAAAGTAGCAGTTCCTCCTCTTAGAATTGCTTCTGCTTTCATTAAAAGAACATCTGAATATCTTAAAAATGGCACATCATTGTTTTGATTTCTATTAGTAGAGCCCGCATCCGGATAGAACTTAATGTTTCTGTATCCCATGTTCCATGCGATTTCATCATCACCTAAATCAAATAGTCCCACAAGGTTTGCAGGAAGTCCTCTATATGTAATTTGTTTAGATAATTCAACCTGATATGTATAACTAGCACCTCCATCAGAACCAGTATAGTAAGCATCGTAACCTTTTTTAGTTGTAGTAACTGTTACAGGAGTTACTCCATCAGCTAAATATTGTTTACCTGTCAACCATTGTTTGTTACGGATATCATTGGCATCATTTTCAAAATTAGCATAGAATTCCGGCAATGTACTTCTAGGAGCACTCGGTGTGAAAGGAAGTCCAAATCTTGTTCTTAAAGAACGTGGCACATCATAACGGGCGTGGTACATATTCCCATTAAATCCTACTGTAGAAGCTGAAGGATCATAAGGAACTGCAAAAATAAATTCTTTCATTTGAGGTCCATTTGTTGGATAGAACATTTGAAGATAAGTACTTCTTCCTTCAATAGCATATAGACCCGATTTAATTACCTCGTCACAGGCTGCAATACAATCGTTATTACGTTGTGTTCCTGTATATACCTCTGCATTTAGATACATTTTAGCAAGTAATGCATAAGCAGTATATTTATTAGGTCTTCCGTAAGTAGAAACCCCGGATGCAGCACTCAAATTAGGTATAGCCTCTTTAAGTTCTTTTTCAACAAATTCAAAAACTTCCTTTCTGGTAGATTTTGCACGAGAAGAGAAATCTCCATATTCAGTATACAAAGGCACATCTCCATAACTATCCATCATCATAAAGTAAGCAATAGCGCGCATAGTTTTTAATTCTGATATAGCCATATTCTTATCTGCTCCTTCAGGCATTGCAGTATTTAATATTGAAATAGCCTGATTACTAAGTCCAATTACTTTAGATGTCCAATCCCATAAACTTCCAACAATTCCATTATCTGCTGTCCAGTCATGAAAGTGCATGGCTATATAATTTCTACCATCAAACCAGTTACCCCCTCTAGCAGGCATAACAGCTTCATCAGTTGATATCGATTGTGACCACCACCAAGCAAATGAATATTCACCTCGAAAAGCAGCATAAACAGGACCTGTTGTCTGAATATATTGGGTAGAATTCTGTGGAAACACATCTGGTGTTAACTGAGTTGTAATTGGCACATCGAGATTTTCACACGACCATAATAGCCCAATACCTAGTATTGGTAAACTAAAATATTTAAATATCTTTTTCATAGTATTTTTTTAATAACAATTAATTCTTAGAAACTAGCTTTTAAACCAAACAATACAGTTCTTGTTTTTGGATAAAAGTTATTTGAATCTACACCAGGAGCAGTACCACCTTGTTCAACCTCCGGATCAATTCCTGAGTATTTAGTAATTACAAATAAATTGTTTACTGTACTATAAATACGTAAGCTTTTAATGTATTTATGAATTTGAGGGAAATTATAACCTAAAGTGGCATTATCTAAACGAATGTAACTTCCATCTTCAATAAAACGAGTTGAATACTTAAACGAATTCAAATCACTTGGAGACTCATTAGCTGCATCAACTAAAATATTAGTAGTCATAGCAGTAGCTGGTCTAAACAAATCGGCACGGGTAGCATTGAAAATTTTGTTACCAAATACTCCACGAATGAAAATGTTCAAATCAAAGTTTTTGTATTTAAAATCATTAGACCAACCCAATAATAATTTTGGCTGTGCACTTCCTGCATAGTGATAATCTGTTCCAATTGCCGGAGTAGTTGTCAAATTTCCATTTTTATCATAATACTGAGAAACTCCATTAGCATTTTTTCCTGCATATTGAAGCGTGAAGAATTGTCCCAATGGTTTACCTTCTTTTAAAATTTGCAATGTACTACCTGTTTGACCTCCTCCTTCTGGTTGTACTCTACGAATAGAATCTCCTCCAATGAAAAATGGATTAGTCAATTTAGTAATTTCATTTTTATTGTGTGAAGCATTCATTCCTGTTGACCAGGTAAAGTTTTTAGTTTGTACAGGAGTAGCATTCAAACTCACCTCAATACCTTTATTAGACATAGTTCCTCCATTAGCCACAATTGATCCAATTGGCACAAGAATTGGGTTCACACTATAACTAGTAATCATTCCAGTTGTTTTCTTTTCATAATAATCAACAGACCCAGATAATTTTCCTTTTAAAACTGTAAAATCAAGACCTATGTTAGCCGTAGATGTTTTTTCCCATTGTAAATCAGGGTTAGCAGCCTGGTTAGGACCATAAGCTCCAATTTGTTGACCATTATAATAGAAAGTTCCTAAACTTCCTGAGATAAATTGAGCAGTATAAGCATTAAATCCTGAAGAGTTACCTGTTACCCCGTAACTTGCACGTAATTTCAAGTCTTCAAATACTTTTTGGTCTGCCATGAAACCTTCTTTATCAACTCTCCAGGCTCCACCAATAGAAGGGAAATAACCCCATCTGTTATTAGCTCCAAATACAGATCCTCCATCTCTTCTGATAGACCCCTGAATTAAGTACTTATCATTATAGTTGTAATTCAAACGGAAGAAATCAGAAATCAAACGCGTTTTTTGATAAGCAGTACTACTTCCAAAATCAACTCTATAGCCAGATACTGAAGAATAGTTACTTAAAGCCAAGTTGTTATAACTAACATTATCAACCGGGAAATTTGTTGTTGTTGCCTGGAATCCATCTCCTAAAACATCTTCCTGCCAAGAGTATCCTAATACAGCATTAATTTTATGGTTTCCAAATGTTTTATCCCAAGTAAGGAAACTTTCAATAATATTATTAGTATTTGTATAAGTGTTTCTTAACGCCGAACCATTAACACCAAAATTGATTAAAGAGTGTACTGCTGGTGGATCAGGATTGTTGTAAAAGTTCGCACTATTATATTTTTGGTAATAGCTGTCATAGAACTCTCCGTGTAATGTAGTTGATTTTTGATAAGCTAAGTTTAAGTTATATTTTAAACCAAAAGGCAACTTAATCTCAGTTGTGAAATTCCCAACTAAATTACTTGTCTTAGTATCATCATCACCATGATTAATCAAAGCTACCGGGTTGAAATATCCGGTACTGATAAAGTTCTCAAAATAAGTTCCATCTGCATTTTTAACAGGTGAAACAGGTAAGTGATTTACCGCCTGTAAAAGTACTGTATTACGTTGTGCAACATTTTGTGCATTAGTATTTGAATTAGAAACATTCAATCCAAATTTTACATTATCATTAAAAGCATATTGCTCAATAGCCAAATGCGCAATAACACGAGAAAAATCACTTGTTAAGATAACCCCTTCTCTGTTTAAAGTAGTTAAACTAGCCATGTAATTTCCATGTTCTCCACCACCACTTATAGATAAATTATGGCTTGTAGAAAGTGCACCTGAACGTAAAATCTCTTTTTGCCAGTTTGTATTAGCTCCTTTATCATTCTCAGGAGTAAAAGCAAGATTGTTTTTAGTAACAAAAGCTCTTAATTGAGTTGCATTCATCATATCCAACTGATTAGAAACTTTTTCAAATCCTACATAAGAACTATAACTAATTTGTGCTTTTTCTTTACTTCCTTTTTTAGTAGTTACCATAATAACCCCATTTGCAGCACGGTTACCATAGATAGCTGTAGCAGCAGCATCTTTAAGTACATCAATAGTAGCAATATCATCCGGCGAAACCAATGAAATATCAACTCCAGGTACTCCATCCACTACATAAAAAGGACCTTGAGAACTATTTAATGTAGAAGCTCCACGTAGTACTACAGAAGCTTTACGGTTAGGGTCACCACTGGCTGAGATATTCAAACCCGAAGATTTACCTTGTAATAACTGCCCCACATCACTAATAGCTCCACGGTTTAATGCTTCTGCCTTAACTGATGTAACAGCACTGGTTAAGTTTTTACGTGAACTCTTCCCGTATCCTACTACAACAACTTGCTCTAAATTATTAGCCCCTGACACCAATTTAACAGTCAAATTAGTTTTAGAACCACTTAGTTTGATGCTTTGATCAGCATATCCCATAAAAGAAACTACTATAACAGCATTCGATTTAGAAACATCAAGTTTGAATTTCCCATCGAAATCCGTCATAACACCATTTTTCGTTCCACTTTCTACGACATTAGCCCCCGGTAAAGGCATGTTTTGTTCATCTACTACCTTACCAGAAACTTGCGTTTTTTGCGCCCACGAATTAATTGAAAACGCTATCAGAAAAAATAACGTCAATAATGTGAATTTGGTTTTTTTCATTTTTAATTAGTATTAGTTAATAATATTATGGTAAAATTAACAGTTAAGAACCTGTTCGAAATGGACAAATTCGTCAAAAACATATAAAATCCAATCAAAACAACCCTAAAAAAAGCCTGTTAAAAATACATTTTGCATTTTTAAAGGCTTATTTTTTTAAATTATCACTAACAAAAGCCTTAATTCACACCTAATTAACCATTATCGACCCGAATATTTCATTAATAAATCTTTAAGTTAATTTTTCACTGTTTTTTTAACACTAAAAATCAAAAACAAGGATACAATTTGAAACAAATACTCCTTACAAAAGCACTTATACCTATTATAAAGCATTCTTAAATGATGCATTCCCTTTTTTCTCCATAAAAAACACTTCAAAAAAGAATATTTAATGTTTGCAAAAATTCAATCATAAAAAACAATCAATAGACATTATTTAATTTATAAGGTAAAAAATTAGCAGCTTGAAAAATTTATCCATGTTTTTGAAACATATATCCATTTTAAAAAAAAGATATCTGCGTAATTTTGAATCATGCAAATAGACAAAGTGCTATTCACTACCAAACAAATTATTATTTATTCAATTCACATAATAAAAAGAACCAGATGAAAAATGCTAATGCCTCCGACAAGTTCAATAATCCAATGCATCAAATTGATGATTGGGAAGAAAATTTAATCGAACGCTATCCTGATCCTGCTGTAGAGAAAAAAGAAAAAGAAGAATTCAGAAATTATGTAGATTCGGAAAGAGTTGAAACCGTAAGAGAATTTTACAGAATAAATCATACTTACCAAACTTATGAATTTGTATGCGAAAAGGAGAAAGAATTTCTGAAATTTGACCGTAAAGAAATGTCTTTATGGGAAGCTGTAGATTTCCTAAACACTTTAGTTGATGATAGTGATCCGGATATCGATTTAGATCAATTCCAACATTTACTTCAAACATCTGAGGCTATCCGTGCCGATGGCCATCCTGACTGGTTTGTACTTACAGGATTCCTGCATGACATTGGAAAAGTTTTATGCCTTTTTGGAGAACCACAATGGGCTGTTGTAGGAGACACATTCCCTGTAGGATGCAAATTTTCAGATAAAATAGTTTATCCGGAATTTTTTGCTGCCAATCCGGATAGCACAAACGAAAAATACAATACAAAATACGGTGTTTACTCTCCAAACTGTGGATTAGACAAAGTAAAAATGAGCTGGGGACATGACGAATATTTATACCAAATCATGAAAGATTATCTTCCTGAACCGGCATTATACATGATTCGTTACCATTCATTTTATTCACAACACAGAGAAAATGCTTATACACATTTAATGACAGAACACGATATTGAAATGTTTGAATGGGTAAAAAAATTCAATCCTTACGATTTGTATACCAAAGCGCCTGTTAAACCAGACTCTAAAGCTTTAAGACCTTATTACGAAGAATTGGTTGCCAAATATTTGCCTGCCAAATTAAAATTCTAACAAATCACTTTCACTACCTAATATCCATTTGAAATGTTGTACAGTTATTTAGGCTTTTTTGGTTTCACTCTGCTTGTTATTCTATACACAAGCTATAAACTCAGAAAAGACAATCTGGACACTTCAAATGGATATTTTTTTGCCGGAAAAAGCTTAACTGCCCCTGTAATTGCGGGCTCTATGCTTCTAACAAACATTTCTACCGAACATTTAATAGGAATGAACGGGAGTGCTTATAAAAATGGTATTATAGTAATTGCCTGGGAAGTAACATCAGCAATTGCCATAGTCATAGCAGGCATTTATATCATTCCCCGATTTATGAAAATGAAACTCACCACTATTCCGGAGTTTCTTGAAAAACGATTCGATGCAAGTATCCGCTCAGTTGTTGCATTACTGTTGATGAGTTCCTTTGTAGTTACCCTGTTACCCATTATTTTATATTCCGGTGCGATTAATATTGAAAGTATCTTTGATTTCTCAACAGTATTTTCGATTTCAAAAAAAGAGTCATTGATTTATACAATACTCGCAATTGGCATCTTAGGATCTGCCTACTCCATTTTTGGAGGTTTAAAAGCAATTGCATTTTCAGACTCACTCAACGGTGTTGGACTGATATTAGGAGGCTTATTAATTCCCACAATTGCGTTGTACCAAATTGGAAAAGGAAATATTTTTACCGGAGTAAGCAGCATTTATCATTTTGCACCAAAAAAATTTGATATCATCGGAAGCGAAGACTCTATACTTCCCTTTTCTACACTTTTTACAGGATTAATGATTAACCAAATTTATTTTTGGGGAATGAATCAAACGATTGTCCAACGAGCATTAGGGGCAAAAAATTTGGAGGAAGCTCAAAAAGGGCTGATTATTACCGGTATTTTCAAATTATTAATGCCGCTGATTATTGTTCTTCCCGGATTAATTGGCTACTACTATTTTCAGGAAGAATATTATGCTAAACCCGACTTAATTTATCCATTATTAGTTAAAAAGGTACTGCCTAGCTATCTCTATGGTTTTTTTGCCGCAGTAATACTTGGCGCTGTCCTGAGCACTTTTAACAGCATATTAAATTCGGCAAGCACCATCTTTTGCATCGATATTTACAAAAAAACTTTTAATAAAAATGCCACCGATGAAAAACTGGCTCACTTTGGCAAAATATCAGCTGCAATTCTTGCTGTTTTATCCATTTCTGTAGCTCCATTAATGGCTTACGCTCCTTCGGGACTGTATTTTTTATTACAAGAATTAAACGGAATCTTTTTTATACCCATTTCTTCTGTATTAATAGCAGGATTATTTTTCAAACAAATTAATGCTGTTGGTGCTAAAGCAGGACTATTTTTTGGCCTCATTTTTTACATCTTAACCTCATTTATACTTCACCTAAATATCCATTTTGTACATTTATGGGGAATAGAATTTGTTTTGAACTTTATCATCATGTTCATGTTCTCAAAATATTATACTAATGTCAAAACAAGCAGCGCATATATAGAGCAATGGACAACTAATGACGAAAAACCCTGGTCAGGAATGAATCTGGCCGGAAGCATTTTAATATGCTTAACCGTATTAATTTACATCATGTTATCTTAAAAATTCATAAAAAATAAACACACAATGATAAAAAGCAGTATCGATAAAGCAACTGGATTTGAAAAACGATTTGAGAACATTAATACAGTAGTTTTCGAAAATTCAAAAACAGCTTCTGTAGCCGTTGCACAGGAAATTGCGGCTTTAATTCGATTAAAACAAGAACAGAATGAACCCTGTGTACTGGGACTGGCGACCGGCTCATCTCCTAAAGGTTTGTATGCCGAACTTGTTAGAATGCACAAAGAAGAAGGTCTCAGTTTTAAGAATGTCATTACTTTCAATCTGGACGAATATTATCCAATGGAACCTGATTCCATCAATAGTTACGTTCGATTCATGAAAGAATTATTATTGGATCAGGTAGATATTTTACCCGAAAACTATCATATTCCTGACGGTACTTTGTCTAAAGAACAAATTCAGGATTATTGCGCCCAATATGAAGAAAAGATTGAAACCCTGGGCGGAATCGATTTACAAATACTGGGAATTGGAGGAAATGGCCATATTGGTTTTAACGAATCAGGTTCATTACAAAACTCTAAAACCAGATTGGTTGCCTTAGACCACATCACCAGAGTTGCAGCAAGTAAAGATTTTTCAGGTTTAAACAACACGCCCAGAACGGCCATTACCTTAGGAGTAAAAAAAATAATGGAGGCCAAAAGAGTCATTTTATTGGCTTGGGGTGAAGGAAAATCAAATATTGTCAAAGAATCTGCTGAAGGGACTGTAACCAATCTTGTTCCTGCTTCTTTCTTGCAGGAACATAATGATGCTGTTTTTGTATTAGATCAGGAAGCTGCTTCCAAACTAACCCGTATTAACAAACCATGGCTAGTTGAAAAAATTATTTGGACCGATAAATTGACACGAAAAGCAGTTTTAGGAATGGCTTTAGAATTAAAAAAACCAATTCTAAGACTAACAGATGCTGATTATATTGAAAATGGTATGAGTGATTTGTTAGCTGATTTGGGTCCTGCTTACAACATCAATATTGAAATTTTCAACAAATTACAACACACCATTACAGGTTGGCCGGGCGGTAAACCAAATGCTGACGACAGTAATCGACCTGAACGCGCCGAACCTGCCAGAAAAAGAGTGCTCATCTTCAGTCCGCATCCTGATGACGATATTATCAGTATGGGAGGAACTTTTATGCGTCTTCAGGAACAAGGACATGAAGTTCACGTTGCCTATCAAACCTCCGGTAACATTGCTGTTGCCGACAGTGAAGCCGAACGCTTTGCCCGTTTTGTATGTGATTACAATGAAAAATTTGAAATCAATAGTCCTGAAGCCGATTCAATTTATACTAAAGCTCATAATTTTTTAATTCATAAAAAAACAAGCCAAATTGATATTCCGGAAGTTAGACACCTTAAAGGTTTGATTCGAAAAGGCGAAGCACGTGCTACAGCCCATTTTGTAGGCCTTACAGACGAGCAAATTCATTTTATGAACTTACCCTTTTATGAAACCGGAACCATTGAAAAGAAACCATTGGGCAACGCTGACATCCAGCTGACTATGGATCTTATCGAAAAAATAAAACCGCATCAGATTTTTGCCGCAGGTGATTTAGCCGATCCGCATGGAACTCATAAAGTATGTTTGGACGCCATTCTGGAAGCAGTGAAAAATTTGAAATCAAAAGATTTTATGAAAGATTGCTGGTTATGGCTCTATCGTGGTGCCTGGCAGGAATGGGGAATTGACGAAATTGAAATGGCAGTACCAATGAGTCCTGATCAGGTTCTGGCTAAAAGACATGGAATTTTTAAACACCAATCACAAAAAGACGGAGTAGTATTCCAGGGAACTGACACCAGAGAATTTTGGCAAAGAGCCGAAGACCGAAACAAAGAAACAGCTGAATTATACGACCAATTAGGTTTGTCCAATTATGCTGCTATGGAAGCCTTTGTTAGGTGGAAATTTTAAAAACAAACCCTATTATTTTTTTGAAAAAAGCTGTGTGAATTCTATTTAATTCATGCAGCTTTTATGATAAATGACTACACAAACCTTAAAATTATAAAAATGAATTTATTTGATATAAAAGACAAAGTTGCCGTAATTACAGGAGGAACCGGAGTCCTGGGAAGTTCCATTGCAGAACACTTAGCTGCTTCGGGCGCAAAAATTGTAATTATTGGCAGAAAACAGGAAACAATAGACGAAACTATCAATAACTTAAAAAATAGTGGCTACGAAGCTCTGGGAATAGCTGCAAACATTCTTGATAAGGAATCTTTAATTGAAGCCAGAAAAAAAATCATCACACATTTCGGAAACATAGACATTCTTTTAAATGCAGCTGGCGGCAATATGCCTGGAGCAACTATAGGTCCAGACCAAACTATTTTTGATTTATCCATGGATGCTTTTCAAACAGTAACCGATTTAAACTTAAACGGCACTGTACTTCCTTCTATCGTTTTTGGTGAACATATGGCACAACAAAAAGAAGGTATCATTATCAATTTCTCTTCAATGACAGTGGAAAGAGCTGTAACACGAGTTGTGGGCTACTCAGCCTCTAAAGCAGCTATGGAAAATTTCACCAGATGGATGGCCGTAGAAATGGCCACGAAATTTAGTGACAAAATCCGTGTAAATGCAATAGCACCTGGCTTTTTTATTGGAAATCAAAATCGAAAACTATTAACTAACGACGACGGAACTTATACTGACAGAGGTAACAAAATCATTAATAACACCCCTATGAAACGATTTGGAGAAGCCAATGAATTAGCCGGGGCTATTCATTTTTTATGTAGCGATGCTTCTCAATTCATTACCGGAATTGTACTTCCTGTAGATGGTGGTTTTAGTGCCTTTAGCGGAGTTTAAAATATCACATACAAAAAAAACCTGTGAGGATTACTCTTCACAGGTTTTACAAACACTAAACTTATTATAAACTAACTTAATATAAAAAAACAATTTCCTAACCAAAAAAATTATTCTTCTGAAACTATAGGCCTTTTATCAACTTCAACGGCAACATTCATTAAATAAGCCACGCCATTTTCATTAATCATTGTCATATTAAGCGTATCTAACATTGCCAGTTTTTTAGTAACTAAACCATTAAACTTATTATAAGAAATATTCATTTCTTTCAAATTATTCAATTTCTCGATTGATAATGGAACTTGTCCTTGCAAATTATTTTCAAACAAACTAAAATTTGTTAACTGAGTTAAATTAACTACATCAGGGCTCAAAGTACCTGTTAATTTATTACTGTTTAACAAAACTTTTTTTAGAGATTTCATTTGATAAAATGAAGTTGGAATGGCTCCTTCTATTTCATTATTAAAAACAGCTAAAGTCTCTAAATTTTGCAAATTCCCAAGATTTGATGGTAATTCTCCACTAAGTCTGTTCATATACAATTCTAAACTGTTCAAATTACTTAAATTGCATATTGAAGCTGGTATGGCACCAGACAAAGTATTAAATGACAAGTCTAAAACTCTTAGTTCTTTCAGGTTCCCTAAACTTGACGGAATACCTCCGGAAAGATGATTTTTATGCAAAACCAATTCTTGCAAATTTTTCAAATCACCCAACTCATTCGGAATTTGACCCTCCAGATTGTTATCCTCTAAATTCAAGGCAACCACTTTATCATTAACTACCTTTACGCCTGACCAGCTGGCAACAGGCTTAGATAAATCCCATTTCATTTTCCATTGAGCACCATTAGTAGCTTCGTATAATTTTACAAGAATCTCTTTATCTGTAAGTGTCACATTTGCCATCATTGAAAGTGAGGACAAAAGAATCAAAAATGAAGTAACTATATTTTTCATAATTCCTATTTTTATTTTACAGGAATAAAAGTAGTAAAAAAATCGATTAACAACACAAAAAAATCGATAAAATACACATATATTTTATTTACAAGGTCTTTTTCTTACAGAAAAGTCATATTATAATTTATTTAATTAAAATTTTTATATTTGAAATACAAACCTATAAACCAAATCATTATGGAAATTAACTTTTTAGCATTAATTGTAGCTGCATTATCAACTCTGGTAATTGGATTTATCTGGTATAACCCAAAAGTATTTGGAACCATCTGGATGAAAGAATCAGGATTAACAGAAGAAAAGATGAAAGGAGCCAATATGCCGGTCATTTTTATCATGTCAATTTTCTTCGCTTTCCTGATAGCAATGTTTTTACAATTTGTAACCATTCATCAATGGGGTGCTTTTGGAATGATTGGAGGTGGCGGTGCAACAGATATTAAACCATCTTATGCTGCCTTTATGGCTGATTACGGAACTGCATTCCGATCATTTAGGCATGGTGCTTTACATGGTTTTCTTGCAGCGCTTTTCTTTGCTCTTCCCATGATTGCTACCAATGCTTTATTTGAAAGAAAAAGCTGGAAATATACCTTTATAAATGCCGGCTATTGGGCAGTATGTTTTACAATTATGGGTGGTATTATCTGTTCCTGGCAATAAAAACAAAACTACCTCCTCTGTAATATCACTTAAAAGAGGAGGTTTCTTTAAAACAATTTATCAATTGCTTTGGCTAAATCAAAATCCTTACCGGTTACCCCATTAGCATCATGCGTAGACAATCTTACCGAAACCTTATTATACACATTGTGCAATTCAGGATGATGATTTCGTGTTTCGGCTAACAAGCCGACCTGGACCATAAAAGCCAGAGCCTGATTAAAATTCTTAAACTCAAACTTTTTCTCGATTCCGTCGTTTAAAAAAGTCCAATTTTCCAATTCCGACAAAAGAGATTCTGCTGTTTTTTCATTATAAGTATTCATACTATTTCTTTTTGTATAAATTTAGTTATTTTGTAGCTTTTAACATTCGAATTAACTTAAAATAGTACCTTCGTCATCGAATAATTCCTCAAAATTTGAAATCATTATTTTCATTTAAAATTTACGACACCGTCAGGGACATACCTGCTGAGTGGGATATTTTGTCCAAAAAAAATATATTTCTCTCAAGAGATTATCTGCGTATTTTAGAAACTGCCGCTCCTGAAAACATGAGTTGCCGTTTCGTTACTTTATTGCATGAACAAGAAATTATAGGTATTTGTATTTCACAATTTTTGGATTTAAGCCAAATCCCTTCTTTTGGAGAAAGAGACCACTGTTTAAGAACCAAAATAAGGAATTTTGTTTTCAAAAAATTTGGTTCTAAAGTGCTTATCATAGGTAATAACATGCTTACGGGACAAAACGGAATCGCCTTTAGCAAAAAAGTACCCAGAGAAAACACCATCAAAGTATTAAAACAAGCCTCTAACGCTTTAGAGCTGTTATATCAAAAACAAGGTAAAAAACCACATCTTACTATATTTAAAGACTTTTCAGCAACACAACTTAAAGATTTTGATACCGCTGAATTTGATTCCTTCTACAGGTTTTCCACACAACCCAATATGATTTTTGACATAAAGGATTCCTGGGAAACTTTTGACAATTATCTGGCTGATCTTAATAAAAAATACCGCGATCAATACAAAAGAGCAAGGAAAAAATCGGATTCTTTGCACAAACAAAAAATGAGTCTTTCTGAAATTCAAAAACATAAAAAAGAAATTCACGACTTGTACATGAATGTCGCTAAAAAAGCTGCTTTTAATACCTTTTATCTGGGCGAAAATCATTTTGAAATTTTCAAAAAAAATCTAAAAGATCACTTTCTATTTTACGGCTATTTTAATGAAAATAAATTAATAGGTTTCAACACCTTAATTAAAAATGGCTCCGACATAGACACTTATTTTTTGGGTTACGACGAAGATTGCCAAAAAGAAAAAATGCTGTATCTCAATATGCTTTACGACATGATAGGCTATTCGATAAATAAAAAATACCACCGAATCATTTTTGCAAGAACAGCATTGGAAATTAAAAGTTCTGTAGGTGCCAAAGCCGTAGCTATGTTTGGATTAATCAGGCATAACAATCCTGTTTTAAATCTATTAGTGTCCAAAACTTTCAACTATTTTGAACCCAAAATTGCATGGCAGGAAAGAAATCCTTTTAAATAAAAAGATTAAACTTTAAACATTGCTACTTTTAATTTTCTGGGAATTATACTGATATCCAAATGATTTTCCGTTCCGCAAAATTCTCCGTCAATTTGAAAACTAACAGCTCTGTCTATCTGAATTACAGCCTTATCAGTAGAAACAACAATAACATCTTTGGATGAAACGGTAATTTGTCGCATCACAATTTTCATAAAAACGCTTAAGGTAATTTTCTTTAAAATTATTAATTCAAATTTCCCATCGCCCATAATCCCGATTGGATTAATTACCACTCCTGTTCCATATTTTTGAGAATTGGCTATAACAATCATTTGGGCTTTCGTTTCAATCCATTGTTGGTTTAATTTTATAGTTACATGAAAGGATTTCTCTGCATTAAACAAAGTATTAAAAACCTGCAATGCGTATCCTATTTTTCCGCGAATAGCACTTTTATGATAATTCTTAATCAACTCGGCATTCAACCCCAAATCACTTAAATGCAGGCACATTTTGCCGTTGATATTAATCCAATCAATTGCTACAAAATGATTTTGAAAAGCAATAGCGATATTCTCTTCCTCTGATCTTACCAAACCCAAATCTGTAGCTAATCCATTGGAAGAACCCACCGGCAGAATACCTAAAATTATATCTTCATTTTCTAAAGCTTCTGCCACTAGTTTTATCGTTCCGTCACCACCAGCAATCAAAACTCTTTCAGGACGATATTGGCGATAAAAATCTCTTATTCCCTGCAAATCATCATTACCGGTAGTTTCAAAGCAAAACAAATTCAATTGTAAATCCTGTGCATAATGAAATACCTGCTCAATCAAAGCCGTTTTATTAATCCCTCCCGAAACGGGATTTACTACCATTATCACATTATTTTTCAACATTTTACTTCCTATTTACTTTAAAATTAATTAAATTTAGAATACGCTACAAAAGAAAGTTGGTAAATGAAACCTATTATAAAATTATATCGCGGTTATGCTAACGAGCAGGAATTAATTGTCATGGGACATGTTTTCCTCCCAACCAAAAAAGCAGATTACGATTTTCAGGATAAAAATTTCAAAAATGCCAGCTCAATTATTGGAATGTATCGAATGAAAACCTGGTCTAATGCCGATATTTATTTAAAACACAATCAAAAAACCATCCATACCCGAACTCTTAAAGATGGTTATTTCAAATTTTGCATTCCGCTAGGTCAGGACAATTATGGCTGGGTGGAATACGAGGTAAGTCTGAATTATAAAAACGAAACCATTTGCTCGCGGGAATACTATATACGTCCAAAAGTAGATCACTTAGGTATCATTTCGGATATTGACGACACTTTTCTGGTTTCTTATACTTTAAATCCATTAAGGAAGTTGTACCATCTTTTATTTAGAAACGTAAACCGACGCAAAATTTTTGAGGATGTAACTGTACATTATCAGGCCCTGAGTCAATCGGGCAGAGATAATCATCAGGAACTGAATACTTTTTTTTATGTTTCCAGCAGCGAATGGAATCTGTACCGTTTTATCGTAAAGTTTACCGAAATTCACCAGTTACCCAAAGCCGTTTTATTGTTGAAAGATATCAAAACCAGTCTGACTCAGTTTTTCTGGACTGGCAGAGGCGGACACAATCATAAGTTTGAAAAGATCAAACACATTTTGGAATTTTATCCTAATCTCAAATACGTGCTCATAGGTGATGATTCACAAGAAGATCCTCTATTGTACGAAGCCATCGCTAAAATTTTCCCTTTAACGATTCAGGCCATTTACATTAGGCAAACTGCGGAACATAAAAAAGCCAAAGTACTTAAAACCCTGCAAAATCTGGAAAGCCTTTCGGTGGAAGTTTGCTATTTTAAGAAAAGTAAAGAAGCGATAGCGCATTCTAAGAAAATTGGGTTGATTAGCTAAACTAAAACATTATACCAACTATGTTAACTATTGAAAAAAAAGTTTAGAAACGAGACTTGACTTGAAACTATTTGTCAGTTTTTTTTATTATTCTACTAATAGAATAAACTAGGATAGTTATTATTATCAAAAAACAAAAAGAAGTTTCTTCTCCATATTTACTACTGAGAAATTCTAAAATTTTAATTATTGGAAAAAATATTAAATTAATTATTACACCTATACAAATTATTAAAATCAATATTTTAATGAATGCCCTCATATATTTTTAACTATTTTTTCAAAAAAAAATAAATATTAATCAATATTATGTCAAAACATTTCATTTATATGATTTAAAAGATTTTGCAAAAATATTTTCTCGTTCTACTTTAAAAGGTAAACAATATAGACTTATTAGCAATATAACTAAAAAAGTGATTCATAAAACTATTTTTATTTTTTTTATAAAAAAGACCTAACAGGTTTTTAAAACCTATTAGGTCAAGTCTTAAAGTCTCAACAATAAATTGCTAGATTAACTACAAATTATCTATTTCTTCCTGAACCAATTCCCAATCGATTAGTAATTGGTCTAAATCGGATTTCTTTTTATTATAAGCCTTAAAAAAAGCGGCATCTTCAATGTGTTTGTCGTAATTAGAAGCCAGCATTTTATCGTCGTTTTGAATGTCTTTTTCTAATTGTGAAATTTGGCTTTCAATTTTACTCAAACGGTTTTGTAATGTCTTGCCTTTCTTTTGGTCTTCGTAAGATACTTTTTTACTTTCCTTAGGCGCTACTGTTTTAACCACTTCTTTTTTCTCTACTTCACGCATGTTTTCCATATTGCGTTGCTCCAAGAAAAAGTTGATATCGCCTAAATATTCCTTTATTTTTTGATCTTTGAATTCATATACGATATTTGACATTCCCTGAAGGAAATCCCTGTCGTGAGAAACCAACAATAAAGTACCTCCAAATTTTTGCAAAGCGGCTTTCAACACGTTTTTAGACTTAATATCTAAGTGGTTGGTTGGCTCATCCATCAGCAATACATTGATAGGTTGCAACAATAATTTACATAATGCCAGACGGTTTCTCTCCCCTCCCGAAAGCACTTTTACTTTTTTCTCTACATCATCACCTCTAAATAAAAACGAACCCAACATATCGCGCACTTTAGAACGATTACTATCTAATGCGGCATCTTCCATCGTTTGCAACAAAGTAATTTCACCATCTAAATATTCCGCCTGATTTTGAGCAAAATAACCCAATTGTACATTATGACCCAATTTGATGTTTCCTTCGTATTCAAATTCGTTCACTAATGCCTTGATAAAAGTCGATTTTCCCTGACCATTTTGTCCCACAAAAGCAATTTTACTTCCACGTTCCACTAACAGCGAAATGTCTTTTAAAATGGTTTTATCTCCGTAAGATTTAGTTACATTTTCGGCTTCAATCACCACTTTTCCGGGTTCTTTAGAAACAGGAAACGAAATATTCATCACCGAATTATCGTCTTCATCCACTTCAATTCGCTCAACCTTATCCAATTTTTTAATTAAAGATTGTGCCATCGAAGATTTAGTAGCACTATATCGGAATCTGTCGATTAATTTCTGAGTTTCTTCTATTTTCTTTGCCTGGTTTTTTTGTGTTGCCAATTGTTTTTCACGAAGCTCCTGACGCAATTCTAAATATTCAGAATAAGGTTTGTTGAAATCGTAAGCTTTCCCCAAAGAAATCTCGATAGTTCTGTTAGTCACATTATCCAAAAACATTTTATCGTGCGACACAATGACCACCACTCCCGGATAATTACGAAGGAAATTTTCTAACCAAATGATACTTTCAATATCCAGGTGGTTTGTAGGCTCATCCAGTAACAACACATCGTTATTTTGCAATAACAGTTTCGCTAACTCGATACGCATACGCCATCCGCCCGAAAAAGTCTCTGTTTGATTGTCGAAAACCTCTCTTTTGAAACCTAAACCTAAAAGAATTTTTTCGGTATCCCCAACATAATTGTATCCGCCCAACAATTCAAAACGATGGGTGTAATCGGATAAATCTTCAATTATTTTACTGTATTCTTCACTTTCATAATCGGTTCTGGTAACCAATTGATGATTGATTTCTTCCAGTTTTTTCTCTACAAATTTGATTTCGGTAAAAGCTTCGTAGGCTTCTTCAAGAACAGTTCTTCCACGCTCAAAATCAATATCCTGACGCAAAAATCCCATTCGGATATCTTTCTCCTGAGAAATCACTCCCGAATCAGGTTTAAAATCGCCCGCAAGCATTTTTAACATGGTTGATTTTCCGGCACCATTTTTACCTACCAGACCTACCCTGTCTCCGGCTCCTAATCGAAAAGTTACTTCTTCAAACAAATAAGTACCACCAAACGAAACCGATAAATTGTGTATATTAAGCATATTTTGTGACTAATGTTACATCGGTACTTTTCCAAAAAATGTACCTTTGATAAAAATTTTTGCAAATGTTAAAAAAAGGATCCAAACTAAATAGCATTTTAACAGGAACTTGTCCTAAATGCCAAAATGAAAGTATGTATGTGGACAAAAATCCATTCAATCTGGCTAATGTTTTAAAAATGAACAGTAAATGTTCTCATTGTGGCTTAGTCTATCAAATTGAGCCTTCTTTTTTCTACGGAGCAATGTATGTGAGTTACGGACTAAATGTTGCTATTGGAATTGCTACTTTTATTATTTCATATCTGTTTTTCGGAGCATCAATGAAAAATTCATTTATTGCCATTGTTGCTACACTAATTATTTTAGGCCCTATGGTTTTGAGATGGTCCAGAAATATTTATATCAATATGTTTGTGCATTACGACCCCAATTTCAAAGCGTAAAATTATTTTTTACGCTTTTCAAAACGACATATATCAATTTCTTTGTCTAAAGGAATTCCATTTTCTATGTTTTCAAATAAAGCTTTCGCCATTGCAGGTCCCAGCATAACCCCTCTGGTCCCTAATCCATTTAAAACATGAATGGAAGAGCTTTTTGAATATGTTCCTACTATGGGTCTGCGGTCTCGTACTGTTGGACGAACCCCCGCAAAGTGTGATACAATTTCAAAATCACAATTAATGATTTCCCGGATACGTTCTACCAATTCCTGTTTCCCTTCTTCGGTAGGCATGTCGGTTTTATCTTTCCAATTATAGGTTGCGCCTACTTTGTACAAATCATTGCCTAAAGGGAGAATGAAGACAGATGTATTCACAATGACATCCAAATCTAAATCGGACGCTTTGATAATAAAAAGCTCTCCTTTGGTTCCATCCAAAGGCAAATGATTGAAATAAGGATTAGCATGTAAGCCAAAACCTTCAGCAAAAATGATATGTTTGGCTTCCCTATTTTTATAGCGAATACTATTCTCCAAAACTTCTAAAGCATCATAATCAAAAGTTTCCTGAAGTAAAAGCTGTTCTTTCAAAAGATACTTTTTATACTCTTCCAATAAAGAAGCCGTATCCACATAACCCGTATGCAGCACTTCACCATAATTAAATGGAGAATCAATACCGGCATATTTTTTTGTAATAATCGAAGTGGATAAAAAAGGTGATAAAGCAGGTTTATCAGAAGCAGCAAACCAGTTATTTTGTTCTTCAATGGAAAAAAATTTTCGAAGAATCGGTTTTTTAAAATCGACTTTAACAGCCAATTTTTGCTCCAAATCCGTATAAAATTGATTCATCAGCTCCAATTGTTCCTGTGCCTGCCAAACCTCACTAAAACGCTTTAAAATAACAGGATTATACAAACCTCCCGCTATTCTCGAAGAATTTTGCGAATCATCATTCACAACCAAAATACTTTTGTTATGAGCCAAAGCAATTTCGGCAAACGAAATACCGGCTAATCCACAACCTACAATCAAATAATCAATCATACCATTTTAATAAAGTGCAAAAATACAGAAAACAAAAAACTCCTACCATAAGGTAGGAGTTTTTATAATATTTATAATCACAATTAGTAATTCCACATATCCGACTCGAAATCACGAATTTTTTCTTTAACCCGTTCTGCTTCCAGCAATTGATTTTGAGCATTATCTTTCATGTATTCTTTGATTTCTCTATCGCCATAGACGTTTTCTTCTTTGTAAATCACACTATTAAAACGCCTTGAATTGAGTATTTGGTCAAAAGAAATTGGCATTGCCGAATTTTTATTATTAAAAGATTTGGCTTCATGCAAAACTTCTCTGGCATCAGGGAAGAAAATCCAGAACAACTCAATATAATCTTTCTCATCACTATTCATCGTGTACACATCAGGAGTAACAGGACAAATACCAAGCAAACGGTATTTCAGTTCACTTTGACGTTTGTCAAAATACCAAAATCCTTTGATTTTGTATTGCGTAACATCCTGCGCTGTCAAATCTGATTTCATGATATATTCTGCAGAAACTTTTTGACCGGCATTGATTTGTTCTCTACCCGCATCTGTTGTATCAATACGACTTAATGAAGCCTGAATATCTTTGAAAGTCTTTTTAGTATTGAAATAACTATCCGAATACACTTCAGTTATTGCACCGCTTTTTATAGCTCTTGTCAAAACATCATATAATGAACGTCTGTCTGAACCAATATTAGCAGTATCAATTGGGAAATAAAGAGGGAAGTTTATTCTCTCACTTAAATCGATGATTTCCCAAACCATTTTACCCATCAATACATCTCTATCATGTACATAACCATAAGCTAATGGCTTATCGTTGTCTGAAATCTGCTGAGCTTTGGTTTTCAAACCAATTTCTTCAGGAATTCTAGCATTCAGCAAATTTGACTGAGCATAAGAAGCTACTCCTCCAATTAAAGCGATTGCCATTATCAAAAAATTTCTCATATTCATCATAGTATCATTAATAAGAATTGATGTAAACTTCCAGGTAAAAGGTATTATTATTGAATTTCAAAAATTACCGGAGCTGTTCTTGGTAATAAATAACTACCGGCACCAACTAATTTTGTTTTAATTTCAGAAATGGTAACTTGATCTCCTCTTCCTGCTTTAGAAAGAACTGATTTACATTGTGCATTCAATCTGTTACCTTGTACAACTACTGTAGGCTGACCTGTAACTTTTAAATTAAATCCAACAACATCTAAATTAACATCAAAATCAAAGTCAACTAATTTTGCACCAACTGTAGCAATTTCAAGATTAGATTTAGGTCCTTTAACTACACCCATTTCACCTCTGATAGTACCTGTTGGTCCAGGAATACCTTTAATTCTGAATACTTTTTTATCAGAAACGGGTTGTCCGTTAGGTAATTTTGCACTAACATTAATTACTACCTCATTACCTCCTTGCGGACTCATATTGTATTTTCCATTTCCAACTTTAACCAAACCTGGAGCTGATGCATTCACATCTTTATCTGAAATTCCTGCAAATGAAACAGAGATTGGGTTAACCACTCCTCTATACACTACATTCATTTTATCAGCAGAAATGGTAGCAGAGTTTGGTTTTGGAACCACAACATATTTCCCTGAGAATTTCAAAGGAATCGTTTTTCCATCTTCAACAAATGTAAACTGACCTCCAAATGTTTGCTCTCCTATACCTCCGGCAGTTAAAGCAATTTTTGCTTGTCCTGTAGCAGGATCTAATCTTGCTCCTGTTACACTCTTAGGCTTAGTATTTTCATCTAAACGACCTAAAACCACTTTTCCTGTAACCTGTTCTCCCTGAAAATAAGCATTTTTATCTAAAACTACAACTGCCTGATAGTTGTTGTAAGATGCTGTTTCAACCGCAGCTTTTCCTAAAGCAATACTGTACACATCAGATTCCACTTTATTGATATCATTTTGCCAAGCTGACAATTTAGCTACAGTAGCAATAGCCGGAAAACCTTTAAAATGATACGCTAAAAACTTATCTTTTAAACCTTCCTTATTTTTAACATCAGAAAGGTCAAATTTTTCTTCAATTTCTTTAACAATACCGCTGTATTTTTTGTCAGTACCTAACGCAGTTTTTATATCCGCCTTGTATTGTTCGATAGTAGCAATAATTTCCTTCCCTTTTTTACCGTAACCTTCTCCGGTAAACCAATCATCAATATTATCTCCTTTATCCATTTCTTCATAAGGCAGTTTTCCGGTTTCCGGATCTACTTCATATCCTTTAGTAGCCTGCTCTTTTAAAGTATTGATATAGTTATAAAAATTATCAGTAATTGTTTTTACTTTATGAGCTGTTACTGCTGCTGTTGCAAATTCACCTTTAGCTTCAGCTGCTTTTGTCTCTAAAGCAACTAGCATTTGCTCATTAGTTTGTTTTGAATTTACATTTGAACTTTCAAATTTTTCGTTCATCAATCCAAAACCTGATATAACTTCTTTTGAAACATTCATTGCTAACATAGCGATGAAAACCAAATACATCAGGTTAATCATCTTCTGTCTAGGGGTTAGTTTTCCTCCTGCCATATTTTCTAATAATTAGTTGTGGGGTAATTTTTTTAAATAATCTTCGAACTTAATTATTATCATTATTGTTTATTGCTCATTGCAGAAAGCATACCTCCATAAACCTGGTTCAATGAAGAAATGTTTGCAGTCATCGATTGCATTTGCTCTTTCAATTTAGAAGCATTCTCAGCAATTTCTTTATTAGCTTCAGCATTTCTTGAAGCACTTTCTAACTGTACTTTATACAAACTATTTAAAGCTTCCATTTGAGCAGCAGCCATAGACAATTCGTCACTGTATTTTTTTGTAGCAGCAATTCCGTCAGCAGCAGGAGCAATACCTTTTGCAGCTGATTCGAAATTTTTAATACTATTACCTAAGCTAGACATTAATTCTCCATCAATTTTAGCTTCTTTAAGCATAGTATCTAATTTTTGAGACAACAATCCCTGAGCCTCAGAAGCAGATTCTGCTTTTGGTTTTCTGTTTGCATTTGGAGTTCCATTAGCCAATTCAGGATAAACTAATGTCCAGTCTAATTCATTTTCTACCGGTTCAAAAGCAGAAAGAGCAAAAATAAACGCCTCAGTTAATAATCCAATAGAAAGCATTAAAGTTCCTGTTAATGGTCCAATTTCAAAGTGCGTAATTTTAAAAAGAGCTCCAACAATTACTACTGCTGCTCCCATTCCGTATGCAAAGTTCATTGCTTTTTTACCTAGTAATGCCATAATTTTAAGTTTTAAATGTTTGTGTGTAGGTTATTTATTTTAATTTAACAATAGGGGTCTTATCTGTTTTTTCTTGCTTTTCCTGTTCCATTACCCGTGTTTTGAACACCCATGTAATCCTGAACTGTTCTAAATCCGATGAAACTTCTGGCTGAATCCGCGTATTCAAAATCTCTGGTACTTACCTGCAAGAAATAAGAAACATCTTTCCATGAACCACCGCGAACTACTTTTCTTTTATTTGACGCATCTAAAACGTTAGGGTTCATTGTAGATACATATTCGTAAGCATTTGGATCATAAGAAGAATCAGTCCACTCAGAAACGTTTCCGGCCATGTTATATAAGTTATAACCATTTGGCTCATACGATTTAGCTTCTACTGTATAAAGTGCCTGATCTGCAGCATAATCTCCTCTGTTAGGTTTGAAGTTCGCAAGGAAACAACCTCTGTCATTTTTAGTATAAGGACCTCCCCATGGATAAGTAGCTGATTCTAAACCACCACGAGCAGCATATTCCCACTCAGCTTCAGTAGGCAATCTGAAAGAATTAATCAAATCACGTCCACTTTTCTTAGATTTAATATAGCTGTTTTTATTCAAAGTTCTCCAGGCACAAAAAGCTTTAGCCTGTGTCCACTTCACACCTACAACAGGATAATCTCCATATGCTTTATGCCAGAAATAATCGTTATGCATTGGCTCATTATATGAATAAGCAAAATCTTTAATCCAAACCGTAGTATCCGGATACACTTTCACTTCTTCGTTTCTGATAAAATCTTTTCTTTTACCCACTTTAGCTTTTGCAGCAGCTTGGATATCCATCCAGGAATAACGAAACTTTAATTTATCTACATCTATCGTACGCAAACCATTATAAGCTTCCTCTAACGGGATATACATTGAATCCATTACCTCAACATAATATTCGTCCGGGTACTGCTTTGGATCTTTTATTAATTTTACTTTTTTGTTTAATTTTCTACCGGCATATATATCATCAGAAGTACCAACGCTATAATAATTATCATACATATACTTATCATAAGCCGTCATTTTTTCCGGATCAGCATCATTAAATGCAAAATCACCAATACTTCCTGCATTCTTTCCTTTCCCTTTAGAATCACCAGCTTTAACACCTTGCTCATCAGCTAAAATAGCCAATTTCATTCTGATTGTAGAATCTTTTACCCATTCCACAAACTGACGGTACTCACTATTTGTAATTTCAGTTTCATCCATATAAAAAGAACGAACTGTTACCGTTTTTGTCTGAGCATCCTGAACACCGGCAACATCTTCATCAGACTTACCCATAATATAAGCACCTCCAGGAACTAAAGCCATTCCATAAGGTTTCTCCGGATGCCATTTTGCACCTTTAACACCGACCAATTCACCTTTATCACTAGATTTCCCACAGCTTATTAAAAGTGACAAAATTGTCATAAACGTAATGAACTTCTTCATACAAATTCGGGTTATATATTCTTTATTTTTTTCGTTTGTAAACCTATTTATTATTTATTAATAAAACAATATTTTTTTCTTATAATTAAATACGTAGCCAAATGTAGAGTTAAATAAATTATAAAAAAAATATTTCATCGACAAAATGCTAAAAAAAACGATTAAAAACACTTTTTTATAAAAAAAGTAAGCTTTAAATTACAAATAAACTAATTTTAAATTTAACAAAATACGTAGTTTATTTACAAAAAAAACTTTCCTTAAATCACATTCTTTCTTTGTGCTTTCCACCATCTTTCTGGCAACTCCTGATTACAGGCCCCCAAATACTCTTCGTACGAACACGGTAATAACGTATTTCTTTTTAATTTATTATTCCCATTAGTAACAAAAGGTATTTCTATCCACCAACGGTCAGTACGATCACTTTTATAAAAAACCAGAGTCTCATCATCAATAGGAACACTATATTTTATGTAGTTTTCTCTACTACCAAAAGGATACTCATTAGAACGATAATGATAACCTTCTATGAAATACCAGATAATTTGTGAAATTAAAACAGATTCAAGTGCTGTATTATTATGATTAAAAACCCCAAACATGGACACTTTATCACTTATCCCTGCATATCTGGCTAAAGCACAAATTTCTTTTCCATTAAAACCGTTAGGCGCAAAAGAATTAAAATTCCCGGAATCAGCAGACTTTACAGCATTTAAATCCATACTAACAATATCTGCATCTCTAAAAACCGGCTCTGCGATTGCAATATTATTTGCGACTTCTCCAAGTCGATAACCATCAAAAAAAAGCTTTTCTATTAAGTCAATTTCTTCCTGCGAATTATAATAGGTTTGATAACCTATGTTGCAAAAATTAAATAAATTATTAGGTTCATCGATAATAATTCGACTCAAATAAGAATTATTCGACATCTCCTCATCTTCTTTCCCAAAGTCGAACTTACTATCAATCGATACTAAATTTACCATCTGCTCTAATTCGTCGTATGCACGATACAGAGAATAGGTCAAATCCTGAGAACCTCCAATAACAACAGGAATTATTTTCCTTTTAATCAAATCAGAAGCTACTTTACGCAAAGCAAAATAAGTATCTTCTTTAGTATTTCCTGGCAAAATATCTCCTAAATCAGCAATTGTAGCATCCCAATTTCCGGGAAACATACTATACAAATCCTTTCTGATAACAGCTAAATCTCCTGCATTTTCAATTTCAAGCACACTGCCTCGATTTTCTAAAACTCCTATTAAAGCAATTTTTACTTTATTCAAATCCGGAAATTCATCCTTAGTATGAAAAACTACTTTGCTCCCAAGTTGCTGAGAACTCAGAGACTTTAACAACACCAAGAATTCATCACTTATTGGTTCCAGAAAATCAAATCCCATCATAATATATCTATTCTTATTATTTTGCTTCCCAAGAATAACAGAGAAATACCTGTATTATTTCTTTTTAGTCGTAGTTTTCTTTGCTGCTGCTTTCTTTGCAGGTGCTTTTTTCGCCGGCGTTTTTTGAGCAATCATTTCCTGAACTTCAGCCAATGTCAATTTAGAAGCATCCACATCTTTACTCAATTCAATTTTGATTTTTCCTTTCAAAATCACCGAACGTCCCCATCTGGCTTTCTCAACTACAATTCCTTCTTCTTCCCAATTATGAATTACCTTATCAATATTTTTTTGCAATTTTTCTTCAATCAAAGCTTCAATATCTGCTTGTGACAAATTATCAAAATCATATTTCTTACTCACATTAATAAAAATACCATCCCATTTAATAAAAGGACCAAAACGTCCTGTCCCCTTTTGAACCGGTTCTCCTTTATAACTTGCAATTGGAGCATCGGCTTTTAATTTTTCATCGATTAATTCCTGCGCTCTTTCTTTAGTAACAGCTAGTGGATCTTCCCCTTTTGGTAATGAAATAAAAACACTTCCGTGACGCACATATGGACCAAAACGACCATTATTCACCTCTACTTCTTCATTTTTATAAGTTCCCAAAGCTTTAGGCAATAAAAATAAATTCAACGCATCTTCCAGAGTAATATTACCAATATTCTGTTCCTTCATCAAACTGGCAAATTTCTTATCTTCATCATCAGCATCACCAATTTGAGCCATAGGACCAAATTTCCCTAAACGAACAGAAACCTGTTTGCCCGTTGCAGGATCAACCCCTAAAATTCGCTCTCCACTTTCTCTGTCAGCATTGGCTTCAACATCTTTAACTGTTGGATGAAACTGATCGTAAAACTCCTGCATCATCTTAGCCCACTCGATATTTCCTTCGGCAATATCATCAAAATCCTGCTCAACTTTAGCAGTAAAATTATAATCCAGAATATTCCCGAAATTCTTAACTAAGAAATCCGTTACAATAGTTCCAATATCCGTAGGTACTAATTTTCCTTTATCCGAACCTGTATTTTCTTTCAACAACTTCTCAGCTACTTTTCCTGATTGTAAAGTAAGCTGCGTATAATTTCGTTCTTGTCCTTCCAGATTCCCTTTTTCAACATAATTTCTATTGATAATTGTAGAAATAGTTGGTGCATAAGTAGAAGGACGGCCAATTCCTAATTCCTCTAATTTTTTAACCAATGAGGCTTCAGTGTATCTTGCTGCCGGACGAGAATAACGCTCTGTAGCAGTAATAAAATTGTTCTGTAAATTTTCATTCACCTTCAAAGCAGGCAACATTCCCTCTTGTTCCTCTTCGTCATCATCGTGACCTTCTAAATACACTTTTAAGAAACCTTCAAAAAGCAATACTTCTCCTGAAGCAGTGAACAATTCATTATGGTTATTAGCCGCTATTTTAACATTGGTACGCTCTAATTGCGCATCACTCATTTGCGAAGCTAAAGTTCTTTTCCAGATCAAATCATACAAACGCGCTTGGTCTCTGTCGATATCAACAGTATGACGTGACATATCCGTCGGACGAATCGCTTCGTGTGCTTCCTGAGCTCCTTTGCTTTTGTTTGCAAACGATCTTGGGTTAGAAAACTCCTTCCCATAAGATTTTATAATTTCAGCCTGAGCTGCATCCATAGCCTCTTTAGAAAGATTCACGCTATCTGTTCTCATATAGGTTATCAATCCCGCTTCATACAAACGTTGCGCTAATTGCATTGTAATTCCAACAGGCAAATACAATTTACGCGCTGCCTCCTGCTGTAAGGTAGAAGTTGTAAAAGGTGCAGTTGGTGATTTTTTTGTAGGTTTTGTTTCTAAATCCGAAACCTTATAAGTAGAACCGATATTTTTATTTAAAAAATCTTCGGCTTCTTTTTTAGTATTGAAATTCTTAGGCAATTTAGCTTTAAATACTTTCCCTGCTTCGTTAGCAAATTCGGCAACAACCGAATAAGAAGCAACCGCTTTAAACTCCTGAATTTCACGCTCACGCTCTACAATCAAACGTACAGAAACCGACTGAACACGACCTGCCGAAAGTCCTCCTTTGATTTTTCTCCATAAAACCGGCGACAATTCATATCCTACCAATCTATCTAATACACGACGTGCCTGTTGTGCGTTAACCAAATTATAATCAATTTCACGAGGATTATCAATTGCTTTTAAAATCGCATTCTTAGTAATCTCATGAAAAACAATTCTTTTTGTTTTCTTTTTATCTAATTTTAATTCTTCCGCCAAGTGCCAGGAAATAGCCTCTCCTTCGCGGTCCTCATCACTTGCTAACCAAACCGTATCGGCATTTTTAGATAATGTTTTAAGTTTGCTTACCAAAGCTTTTTTATCGGAAGAAACTTCATATTTAGGCTTAAATCCATTTTCTACATCTACTCCTATTTCCTTAGAAGGTAAGTCGGCAATATGCCCATAACTTGACTCCACCTGGAAATCACTTCCTAAAAATTTCTCTATCGTTTTTGCCTTTGCAGGGGACTCAACTATTACTAAATTCTTTGCCATTGCTTAATTTTTCTCAGACAAAAGTATCCATTTTTTTTAAATACAAATACTTTCCATTTTATTTTTGAAAGAATTGAACACCTTCCTTAATTATAGACATTCACTATTTTTTGTCGACTCAATGCGATACAATTCGCTCTACCATATCCGATACCACAGTATTTTTAAGGAAATTATCCTAAATAATTTTTCTAACGAAACACAATCATTTTTCACAAAACATTTTCAACAAAAAATTATTTACCAAACACTACGTTATTGAAAAATCTTAAAATACAAACCGAAACAGCTTAAAAATAAATCAAAAATTACTGTTAATTCTTCATCTGACATCTTGTCATATCCGTTTGATTTCTCTTATCTTTGTACTTTGAAATAACTAAGAATGGAAAAGATTATAGAAGAGAGTAAACAAGGGGAAAGCCTTGTTCTGGAAAACAAACCTGAAAACAATAAAAAACTTTACATAGAAAGTTACGGCTGTGCAATGAATTTCTCAGACAGCGAAATAGTTGCATCTATTTTATCAAGTAACGGATACAATACTACTCAAGTTTTAGAAGAGGCCGATTTAGTTTTAGTAAACACCTGTTCGATTCGTGATAAAGCTGAGCAAACTATCCGTAAACGTTTAGAAAAATACAATGCTGTAAAACGCATTAATTCCAAAATGAAAGTAGGCGTTTTAGGCTGCATGGCTGAACGCTTAAAAAGCCAGTTTTTAGAACAGGAAAAAATTGTTGATTTAGTTGTAGGTCCTGATGCTTACAAAGATTTACCAAATCTTTTAAGCGAAGTCGAAGAAGGCAGAGACGCCATAAATGTTATTTTATCAAAAGAAGAAACCTATGGTGATATTTCACCTGTACGACTAATGAGCAATGGAATTACCGCTTTGGTTTCTATCACTCGCGGTTGTGACAATATGTGTACTTTTTGCGTAGTGCCTTTTACCAGAGGACGCGAAAGAAGTCGTGAACCACAAAGTATCATGGCCGAAATACAGGATTTATACGAAAAAGGTTTTAAAGAAGTAACTCTTTTAGGTCAAAATGTAGATAGCTATTTATGGTATGGCGGCGGATTGAAAAAAGATTTTGATAAAGCTTCTGAAATCCAAAAAGCTACTGCCGTTAATTTTGACCATTTATTAGAAATGGTTGCGCAGACATTCCCTAAAATGAGAATTCGTTTTTCGACTTCTAACCCACAGGACATGCACGAAAGTGTTCTGCATATAATTGCTAAATATCCAAATATCTGCAAACACATTCACCTGCCGGTACAATCAGGAAGCGACAGAATTCTAAAAGAAATGAACCGTTTACACACTCGTGAGGAATACATGACTTTAGTGGATAAAATAAAAACCATCATTCCGGGTTGTGCTATCACTCAAGATATGATTACGGGCTTCCCGACAGAAACTGAAGAAGATCATAAAGATACCTTAAGCTTAATGGAATATGTAAAATACAACTTCGGTTATATGTTTGCTTACTCTGAACGTCCGGGAACTTTGGCTGAAAGAAAAATGGAAGATGATGTTCCCGAAGAAACAAAATTAAGACGTCTTCAGGAAATAGTTGATTTACAACAACAACACTCTTTAATAAGCTGTCAGGAATTTATTGGTGAAACGGTTGAAGTGTTAATTGATAAAATTTCTAAAAAATCAGCAGCTGAATTTTCAGGAAGAAATTCACAAAACATGACGGTAGTCTTCCCTAAAGAAAATTACAAAATTGGTGAATTTGTAAATGTAAAAATCACTTCCTGTACCAGCGGAACATTAAAAGGGGAAGCGGTTGGTTATTCTGAAATGAATTAATTTATTTTTTGACCACTAATTGAGTTGAAATGACAAAAAAACAACTATTCATAGCAATAGCAACTTTTATAATTGGATTTGGAGTTACTTTCTATATTATCAGGACTTATTTCCCTAAACATAAAACAGAAAAAACAGCTCCAACCGATATACAAACAAAACCATAAAGTACTTTTTATTCATAATTAAAGTCATCTTAAGATTTAAAAAATCGGAAGAACTCGAAACCTGAAACAAAGAACACTTTAAACACAATAGCAATGGAATCAGTTCAAAATATAAAACAACGTTTTGAGATTATTGGGAATAACCCAAAGCTCAATCGTGCCATAGAGAAAGCCATCCAGGTAGCTCCTACTGACATTTCAGTATTGGTTACTGGAGAAAGTGGTGTGGGAAAAGAAAATATCCCAAGAATCATTCATTCGCTTTCGCACAGAAAACACGGCAAATACATTGCTGTAAACTGTGGAGCCATTCCGGAAGGAACTATTGACAGTGAACTTTTTGGTCATGAAAAAGGAGCTTTTACCGGAGCTACCAGCACTCGTGAAGGTTATTTTGAAGTTGCCAATGGCGGAACTATTTTCCTGGATGAAGTAGGTGAACTTCCTTTGACAACCCAAGTTCGTTTATTAAGAATTCTTGAAAATGGCGAATTCTTAAAAGTAGGTTCTTCACAGGTGCAAAAAACCGACGTACGAATTGTAGCTGCAACCAATGTCAATTTATTCAATGCTATCGAAAAAGGGAAATTTCGTGAAGATTTATACTATCGTTTAAGTACGGTAGAAATTGCTTTACCTCCTTTGAGAGAAAGAAAAGAAGACATCCATTTATTATTTAGAAAATTTGCCGCCGATTTTGCTCATAAATACAAAATGCCGCCATTAAAATTAGATGATAACGCAGTACAGCTTTTGCAAAAATACCGTTGGAGCGGAAACATTCGTCAGTTACGAAATGTTGCCGAACAAATTTCTGTCTTAGAAACAAATAGAGATATTTCGGGTGCTACACTACAATCTTACTTACCTCCTACTGAAGGCAGCAATCTCCCTTCGGTAATTAATCACAATAAGAGCGAAAGTGACTTCAGTACTGAAAGAGACATTTTATACAAAGTACTTTTTGACATGAAAAGTGATTTGAACGATTTAAAAAAACTTACTTTGGAGCTCATGAAAAGTGGTGCTGCCAAAGCACAGGATATCAATCCTAATTTAATTCAAAAAATATACGGTTCTAAAGAAGACAATGAAATTGAATTTGAAGAACAGCCTGTAACCGCAGTTGTAACACCAACTCACAACGAAAGTTATAACAATGCTGACGACAATTATCTTTTTGCCGAAACTATTGAAGAAGAAGAAGTATTGCGTTTAGAACAAAAAGAAATCGAAATGATTAAAAAATCCTTAGAAAAAAACAAAGGAAAAAGAAAAGCCGCTGCTGACGAATTAGGCATTTCTGAAAGAACACTTTACAGAAAAATTAAACAATTCGATTTATAAAATAATTAAACCACAACTTCAAAATTCCAAATTCCAATTATTATATTTGAACACAATTGGAATTTGGAATTTAATCCCGAAATTTCGGGATTGGAATTTCTCTAAGAAATATTATGAAAAAAATACATTGTCTTTTTGCATTGATTAGTCTTTTTATGTTGAGTAGTTGTGGAATTTACAACTTTACCGGAACAGGGAAAATCGACGCTAAAACCTTTCAGGTTAATTTCTTTCCAAATAATGCCGATCTTGTAGAACCCGGAATCGACAGAAAATTCACCCTTGCATTACAAGATATTCTTCAAAATCAAACCAATTTGAACTTAGTTAAAAACGGAGCTGATTTAACTTATGAAGGAGAAATTGTAGATTACCGAATCAGTCCAATGACGGCTACAGCCGACCAACAAGCCGCTCAAAACCGATTAAAAATAAGAGTCAACGTACGCTTTACAAATAAAAAAACAGAAAAAGACGATTTTGAAAAACCATTTGAGTTTTATTACGACTATCCTGCAACCACACAATTACAGGGAGCTGTTTTAGACACAGCATTAAAAGAAATTTTTGACCGAATTACACAAGACATCTTTAATGAATCATTAGCAAAATGGTAAATTAGAGTTTATTTGATTGACCGTTTATTTGTTTAATCGATTAACAAATAAACGATTCCACGATTAAACAAAAAAACAATGAATGTAACCGATTATACTTATTTAATCAACAACCCTAATACCATTACCGAAAAGCAAACACTTGCTTTAGAGAAAGTATTAGATGAGTTTCCGTATTTTCAAAGTGCAAGAGCCTTACGCTTAAAAGGATTGTATAACGAAAGTAGTTTTAAATATAATTCGGCATTAAAAGTTACTGCTGCACATACAACCGACAGAGCTGTCTTATTTGATTTTATTAGCTCAGATGATTTCAATGCAATTCAAAAAGAATTATTCAAGAAGAAAGCAACCGAATTACTATCGATTAATGTAATTGACAGCATCGAAATTATCCCTCATAAGTTAGAATCTGTTACCAATACTTTTGAAACAGAAACAAATGATTCTGAAGACATCCAAGCAATTAATGAAACAGTCGGCACTGCTGAGGAAAAACTAGAATTAGGCAAACCTTTAGAATTTTCTAAAAACGAAACTCATTCGTTCCAGGAATGGCTTCAACTTTCAAGAATTCAACCAATAATTAGAGATTCAGAAACTACTAATAGCACAACAACTTCAAAATCAGAAGATATTTCAAAAAAGAAAAAAGAAGCTATAATTGATAAATTCATTCAAAGCAATCCCAAGATTCCGGCTATTAAACCCGGAACTCCTTCTAACTTTAATATAGATATCAACAAAGATGATACTACTTCGCTAATGACAGAAACTTTAGCTAAGGTATATTTAGAACAAAAAAAATATCAAAAAGCGATTCAAGCTTATGAAATATTAATTTTGAAATATCCAGAAAAAAGTAGTTTCTTTGCAGACCGCATAGCGGACATTAAGATTTTACAACAAAACAATAATTAAGTAATAATGAGCACATTTTCAATTTTTTTAGTTTTAATAACTATAGTTTGTTTCCTACTGATTGTAGTAATCATGGTTCAAAACCCTAAAGGTGGAGGTTTATCATCTTCAATAGGTGGTTCACAAATGTTAGGTGGTGTACAAAAAACAACTGACTTTTTAGATAAAAGCACCTGGACTTTAGCCATCGTTTTAATCGCTTTGATTTTATTATCCAGCTTAAGCTTTACAGGATCAACAAGCGATAATAATTCTAAAATTATTGATGAGACTGAAGCCGCAGCTCCTGCTGCTCAGCCAGCTGCGCCAGCAACTCCTGTTGCACCAGCTCCTGCAAAATAATTACTATTCTAAATAATTAAAAAATGCCAGCCTGTCAAAGCTGGCATTTTTCTTAAGAAAAAATGGCAGTAAAATTTGACTGGCATAATTTCTGAATAGCGAAAAGCAAATTTTAATTTAAACAATAAAAAATAAAAAATCATGACATTAAACATTAAACCACTTTCAGACCGTGTTCTGATTGAACCAGTTGCAGCCGAAACTAAGACAGCGTCAGGGATTTTTATTCCAGATACTGCCAAAGAAAAACCACAAAAAGGAACCGTTGTAGCCGTAGGAAATGGCACAAAAGATCATGAAATGACTGTAAAAGTTGGTGACACTGTACTTTACGGAAAATATGCCGGAACCGAATTAAAATTGGAAGGGAAAGACTATTTGATTATGAGAGAAGATGATATTCTTGCAATAATCTAAAAAAAAACAAACATTTTAAGAATTAAGTACTAAGTATTACAATTTTTAAAACAATAATAAACCTAAACATAAAATGGCAAAAGATATAAAATTTGATATTGAAGCACGTGACGGATTAAAACGTGGAGTTGACGCATTAGCTAATGCAGTAAAAGTAACTTTAGGACCTAAAGGACGTAATGTAATCATTGGTAAAACTTTTGGTGGACCAACTGTTACTAAAGATGGTGTTTCTGTTGCAAAAGAAGTTGAATTAAAAGACCCATTAGAAAACATGGGAGCTCAAATGGTTAAAGAAGTTGCTTCTAAGACCAATGATTTAGCCGGAGACGGAACAACTACTGCAACTGTTTTAGCTCAGGCTATCGTAAAAGAAGGTTTGAAAAATGTTGCTGCCGGAGCCAATCCTATGGATTTGAAACGCGGTATCGATAAAGCTGTTGACTCGATTGTTACCGACCTTGCTAAACAATCTCAGGTTGTAGGCAGCGATTCTGATAAAATCAAACAAATCGCTTCTATCTCAGCTAACAATGACGAAGTAATTGGTGAATTAATTGCTACTGCTTTTGCAAAAGTAGGAAAAGAAGGTGTTATCACTGTTGAAGAAGCAAAAGGTACTGATACATTTGTTGACGTAGTAGAAGGAATGCAATTTGACAGAGGATATCTTTCTCCTTATTTTGTAACCAATTCTGAAAAAATGGAAGTGGAATTAGACAGCCCTTACATTTTATTATACGACAAAAAAGTTTCTTCATTAAAAGAATTATTACCGGTTCTTGAGCCAGTTGCCCAATCAGGAAAACCCTTATTGATTATTGCTGAAGACGTTGACGGAGAAGCTCTTTCTACATTGGTAGTAAACAAATTACGTGGTGCATTGAAAATTGCTGCTGTAAAAGCTCCAGGTTTTGGTGACAGAAGAAAAGCCATGCTTGAAGATATTGCTATCTTAACCGGTGGAACTGTAATCTCTGAAGAAAGAGGATACACTCTTGAAAACACTACTATCGAAATGTTAGGAAATGCAAAAAGAGTTGCTATCGACAAAGACAACACAACTATCGTAAGTGGTTCTGGTGATGCAGAGATGATTAAAAACCGTGTGAACCAAATTAAAGGTCAAATGGAAGTAACTACTTCTGATTATGACAAAGAAAAATTACAAGAGCGTTTGGCTAAATTAGCCGGTGGTGTTGCTGTTCTTTATGTAGGAGCTGCTTCTGAAGTTGAAATGAAAGAGAAAAAAGACCGTGTTGACGATGCACTTCATGCAACTCGTGCTGCTGTTGAAGAAGGAATTGTTGCCGGTGGTGGTGTAGCTTTATTAAGAGCTAAATCGGTTTTAAGTACTCTTGTTGCTGACAACGCCGATGAAGCTACAGGAATCCAAATTGTTTCCCGTGCAGTTGAAGCCCCTCTAAGAACTATTGTTGAAAATGCAGGTCTTGAAGGTTCAGTAGTCGTTGCTAAAGTAGCGGAAGGACAAGGTGATTTTGGATACAATGCTAAAACTAATGAATACGTTGATATGCTAAAAGCAGGTATTATCGACCCTAAAAAAGTTACTCGTGTAGCATTAGAAAATGCAGCATCAGTTTCTGGAATGATTTTAACTACCGAATGCGCTTTAATCGATGTTAAAGAAGAAAACGCTGGTGGCGGAATGCCAATGGGCGGCGGAATGCCGGGAATGATGTAATACTTTCCCCAATTAAAACAAACAAAACCGTTTCGCTTTTTAAGCGGGACGGTTTTTTTATGTAAATTATTCAATTTATTTAAGAAAAAACCTAATTTTACACTTCTCTTAACCAAGCAACTTTTGTAAAATGAAATTTAATCTAACAATTTATTGTTTACTATCAGTGTTTGCATCGTTCGCTCAAACAACAAATAACCAAACTAAAATCACTGAACTAATAGAGAACTATTTTAATTATGACAGAGAAAATATTTATGTCCAATTCAACAAATCAATCTATGTTAACGACGAACATATAGGTTTCAAAGGATACATATCAAATAAAACCAGCCACCTTCCAAGTATAAATACTAGCAACATCCAACTTGTTATTTATAACGACAAACAACAAATAATTCAAAAACAATTGCTTTTTGCCTATAATGGCAGTTTTGAAGGCGATTTTCGTTTAAATAACAAATTTACCACCGGAAAATACTTTTTCCATTTTTATACCAATTGGATGAACAATTTCTTTGAAGATGAATCTTTTATTCAATCGATAGAAATAATCAACAAAGACGAACCTTATCATTTAAAAACAAATCGTCCAAATATAGAAACGGCAAAAATAAATTTATTCCCTGAAAGTGGAATAATTATTAGCGAAACCAGTAACAAAATAGGCGTTCAAATAACAGACTGTAACCAAAAAGGAATTCAAATAACTGATGGCACTTTAATCGATTCAAAATCAAACATAATATCTCGCTTCAACACTAATGCAATGGGAAATGGTTTCTTTTACTTCATCCCGGTTGCTGATGAAAAATATACTGTAAACATTAAATACGACAATAAAAATCTTTCAAAATCTTTACCTCAAATACAAAATACAGGAATTTCCATTGGATACAACAACAACCTAAACAATAATACCCTAGCCATTGTCGTAAAAACAAATGAAAACGGAGTCAAATTATACCAAAACAAGAAGTTCAACCTTGTTGTTCATCAAAATAAAAATTTAATTCAAAAAGAATTTACTTTCGAAAACAATCAACCAGAACAGTTAATACGTTTTAGCAAACTTAATTTATCAAATGGTGTAAATACCATTCGCGTTATTGACGAAGATTTAAACGAAGTGTGTCAAAGATTAATTTACATCAACACTTCAACAAAACCAATCACAAACCTTGAATTAAAACCCATAAAAAACGACAGCTTGAGTTTACTTGGTACAATTAATTTAAATAATGCCAGCCTTAGTGTTAGTATTCTTCCAAAAGACAACATAAAAACAACTCAAAGCAATTCCATCCTTGGAACATTTTACTTAAACTCTTATCTAGTAAAGCCTGAAGCCGAAACTTATCTTTATTTTGATCCTGAAAATAAAACTCAAAAACAAGATTTAGAGCTATTAATATTAAATCAAGTCGAAAATAAATACAAATGGGACAATATCAAAATGCATCCACCAAAACCACTCTACCCTTCTTTAAAAGGCACAACCATAAGCGGAATTGTTGAAAAAAAAACAAACACTCCTTCTAAATACAAAGTCTCATTAATGTCATTAAAAGACAAAATCTTCTTAGAAACAACTCTTAATGACAAAAACGAATACAAATTCGAAAACATATTTGCGAGAGACTCAACTACTTTTTTTATACAATTGATGAATGAAAAAAACGAAGCCGTATTTTCAAAAATCTCCGTTAATGTTTTTAACCCTAATACCGACAATATCTTCGCCAAAAATTGGACTAACAACATTTGCCCACCGTCTCAAAATAATGAAGAGGTAATTACTTTTAGTAGTTCAAACAAAAACGCCATCAACCTGAACAATGTGGTGATTCAAAACAACTACAAAAAAACAAAGCTCATCCACAAAGAGGGAAATAATTTTGCAACAGCATTTAAAATCAGCGATAGAGAATTTGGAAGCCTTTTGGATTTCTTAGGTCGAAATGGATATAGAACAGGCTTTAACCCTACAGACAACTCTGTATTTATTAAAAATTGTCTAAGTGATGTTGTCAGAAATACGGATAATTCTCCTGATGTTTTTATAGATGATGTGATAGTTCTTGATTTAAATTTAATCAACAATTACAGCATCGATGAAGTTGATGAAATATATATCGACAAAATGGGTTCATCAGGCTTTTCAACAGGAGGTAATGGTATTATAAAAATTTATCTTAAACCAGGAACTAACAAAGATTTTTTAAAAACAAAACTTACTTCTTTTATTTTGACCAACGGTTTTTCAAAAGCAATAACCTATAAAAATTCGAAATTTGAAACCAAAAAAGAATTTGATTACTTTGGAACTCTTGATTGGTCTCCAAATATTATCCTAAAAGAGAATTCCACTTTTGAAATTAAGTTTGCAAAAGAAAATCAGAAAGAAGTAAAAGTACAAATTGAAGGTTATTCAAATGATGGCCAATTAATTTCAGAAATCAGATACTTAACAACTTCCGAAACTCCATAATAAAAAAGCGTCTTGATAAATATTTATCAAGACGCTTTTTATTAAATCGAACAAACTTATTCTTTAGGTTCAGATGTTTTTTTCGTTAACTTAAAAATTACCGGAGACAAAGTAACCACTACCAATCCGATAACAATAATTTCTATATGTTCTTTCAAATCAATTTGATAATTCTCTAATAAAAATCCGTACAAATAATGTCCTGAAAAAATTAATGTAAATGACCAGAGAAAAGAACTTACAATATTAAAGAACATAAACTTCTTTCTATCCATGGTAACAATTCCGGCTACAATAGGCGCAAAGGTTCTAAAAATAGGCAAAAATCGCGCAAATATAATAGCTCTTCCTCCATGTCTTTCAAAAAAGTCTTTAGACTGAATAAGATATTGTTTTTTAAACCAAAAACTATCCTCACGATTATACAAATAATAACCACTCTTAGCTCCAAACCAATAACCTATCATATTCCCTAAAATCCCTGCTAAAGCTACCAACGTTGACAACAAAGTAACATTCACAAAAGCACTGTCGATAAATAATATATTCTCTATCAGCTCTCTATTATAAATTCCTGCAAGAAAAAGCAAACTGTCACCCGGTAAAAAGAAACCTGCAAATAAACCTGTTTCCGCAAAAACAATAAACAATACGATATAAATCCCTAATTTTATTCCATTAATATCAAAATGGATATAAAAAAGAGGATCAATTAAATTCTTCCAATCAAAGTTATTCATTCCTACGGATTTTATTCGAAATATTTTGAGCGTGAAAGTAAGAATAAATTATATGAACCACAATTTATTCATTTCTTTTAAAGTTTAATTAACGATAAAAAACAAGCTTTTTAATTTTCAGCATTCTTAGAAGTGAAATTCCTGCCCCATCAAAGGAATTGAGCACTTAAATCCGTAATGCTCTTTCATTTTAATACGCAATTCATCAGTCGCTGTTGGTTCACCATGAACTAAAAACACTTTGTGTGGTCTGTTTTTTAATTCAGACAGCCAATCTATCAAATCATCCTGATCTCCATGAGCAGAAAGCCCGTTTATTTCAACCACTTTTGCTCTTACTGTATAATATTCTCCAAAAATTTTAATAGACTTCGCACCTTCAATTAATTTTCTCCCCCGGGTGCCTTCAGCCTGATATCCTACAATAAGAATGGTAGTTTCGGGAATACCTATATAATTTTCCAAATAACTTAAAACTCTTCCTCCTGTAATCATTCCACTTGCGGCAATAACAACTTTTGGACCTTTATCATTTATGGCAGCTAAAGTTTCTTCGTAATCAGAATTAATTACAAACATTTTACTCATTTCCTGACAATCAGCGAATTTTAATTTATGCCATTTGGTATTATTAAAAAACACTTCAAAAGCCCCCATCCCCATAGGCGAATCAACTATAAAAGGAATATTAGGCAGTCTGCCTTCTTTTTTTAACTCCCAAAGCAAAAACATAATACTTTGAGCCCGTTCTACAGCAAAACTGGGAATAATAACTGTCCCTCCATTTCTATACGTTTCTTTGATATAGGTTTCCAATTCTAATTTTGGGTCGGTATCAGGATGCAAGCGGTCGCCATAAGTACTTTCTAAAAACACCAAATCGGCTTTTTGAGGCTTTACAGGAGGATAAAGCAACACATCATTATCACGACCAATATCCCCGGAAAAAACTAAAGTCTTCCCTTCCACCTGAACACTTATACTACAAGCACCTATGATATGTCCTGCCAGAAAAAAAGTAGCTTCAATTCCTCCTTCTAATTTGATTATAGTTTCAGGCGTAACAACCGTTAAAAAAGGAAAAACTTTTTCAGCCTGATCCACAGTATACAAAGGTTCTGCTATTTCGTGTTTAGAACTATTTTCCCGGTTCGCTTTTAAAGCATCTTCTTCTTGAATTTTGGCACTATCTATTAAAATCAATTTAGTTATTTCCATAGTAGGACCGGTACAATAAATCTTGCCGCTAAATCCCTGTTCTACTAATCTTGGTAACCAGCCACAATGATCCAAATGCCCATGTGTTAACAATACAAAATCAATAGTTGAAGCCAGAACAGGAATTGGTTCCCAATTAAGTTCCCGCAAAGGTTTTATACCCTGAAACAAACCACAATCAATTAAAAAACGAACTTCATCCGTCTCAACTAACGTCTTCGATCCTGTTACAGTTCCTGCTGCTCCAATAAATTTAATTTTCATAATGTGGTCTTTTCAATTAATAACACTTACACAAATCAGTTACTTCTCTCAGTACATTTTTTATTCGTCCCGGACTAATACCTATTTCTTTTAAATCAGCCCGATTATCAATTAATTCTTTTACAAGAATGATATCTATCAACAATAATTTTTCTTTCTCAACCTTTGTTAATGTCGTCAAACAAGTTACAGGATACAAACAATCATGGTTGTTTTTCAATCTTAAATTTTTTTTCTCAGGATAATCCCAACTTAACAAATTAATCCCTGAACATTCGGCAAAAGCAATTGCATCTGCTGTAAATCGAGTATTGGTAACAATCCAGCAACTGGATATTTTTTCTTTGTTGGAAAAAAGAGTATAATTATTTCCTCTTAAATCATTAAATCTGGAAAAAACATACAAAGGAACTTTTATATCAGAAGCGGCCTCTCTTCCGGCATGAAACTTACATTCTACCATAGCAATCTGATTGTTTTTCTTTATCAGAATATCAATCTCATGCATTACACAATTACCTTGCAAAATCACATTAGACTTCGTTTCATACTTTTCAGCTTCAAAAAGTCGGGCTATGTATTTTTCGAAATAAAACCCTTCCGGCCCCAACATTTCGATCGCCGCACGCAAGTTGTAACGGGCAGCGTGAGAATGGGTATGCTTTTTCAATAAAGCAAACGCTTTTTTATAAATATTTTTAGTCGAAATTCCCTCGTAAATTTCTTTGGTAATTTCCTTCATGATAGATTCAGCCGTATAAGCATCAGCACCGGATTTTAACAAGGATGCCGTAAGTTTCTCCGGATTAAAATTAACAACTGCACCGGAATGTTTTATAATTTTCATATCGCTTTAATTACTAATTACCAACTGTAAGAGCTTATTAAAATTACACAAAAAATCTTAGGAATTACGCTTTTGAAAATAAAATGCAGGAATAAACAGTAAAACAAACACGGGCTGAATAATAAACCTGCGAATATAAAACAGCAGTAAATTATTATTAGAACCGTAAATCTTAATAACTAAAAACAAAGCCACTATCAAAACTACAAAAGCTATGAAATATAAAACAAAAGAAAACCGAAGCATCACAGGGTCTTTGAAAATCACATAAATCAACCCTAATGAAATTAACATATTCAAACCATATCGAAATAACAGACTCAAAATCAACCGAAAAGTAGTAAACTCCGGTAAAGGCATATTATTAAAATCCCCTTTAAAATAGGCTAAAAAAGGATCATAAAACAACACATTCTCATAAAAACGAACCATAATAAAGCAAAGCAGTAAAGCTGCAATAACGAATAACTTCAAAGCCTGAGAAAACAATCTATTTTGCATACAATGAAAATTTATTCACCCAAATTACCCACAACGTAAAAATAACTCCATATATAAACAACGGAAAAACAATATCATGCAATAAGTCTTTTTGCTCCGGAAACCAATACAAAGCAGAACATAACAAAGCAATGCGAACTACATTTAAAGTATAAATGAAAATACTTCCACCTGAAACAAACAATAAAGTAGGCTTTAATTTCCCCGAAAAAGCGACTACAAATGATACAAACAAAATAATAACACTAATCGCATTACAACCTTCAATCATTCGTGCAACAGCCCGCTGATTGTAAAGAAACATAACAAAAGATTCATTAGGCATTTCCTGAATCTTAAAATCCACCTGAAAAGTAGTAAGTAATTGTTTGGTGTTTTTAGCCACAAACTGGGTTATCGAATCCACTGAGTTTTCATCAAAACGAGACAAAAACCCCTGATAAACCAAACTCAAAATTAAATACGTCAGGAAAAATTTGGCCAGAAAAACCAGAAAAGGGCGATATAGAATAAGGTATTTTTTCAAAACTTGATTTTTCTCAAATTTATACAAATAACTTTTAATTATTACTTTATTCTTTCGATAAGAAATTACAGCAATTGCAATACAATACTGTAGTACATTTCATTATATTTGAAAAAAAAATTACACCAACAATGAAAACCAACCTATTAACCGCAGCATTATTATTAGCAACATTTACAAGCTTTTCTCAAATCATAGAACCTACCCGTTTCTTCCTTGATTCTCTAAAAAACATAACTAATGAACAAAATTCGAAATATATACGTGTAGTTCAAAACTACAAAAATCAACCTGATTTATTTCTTTTCACTGATTATTATACATCCGGGGCTGTAAGCATGAAAGCAATTTCAACTGACAAAGAACGAGCTATTTTTGAAGGACCAAAATTAGAATATTATGAAAGTGGTGAAAAGTACAGAGAATCAAATTATGTAAAAAACAAATTGACTGGAAAACAAATTGAGTTATACAAAAATGGAAACAAAAAACAAGAATCAAATTACGTTGACAATAAATTAAACGGAGAACTGCTGGAATGGTATGAAAATGGAGAAAAAAGAGCTATTAAGGAAACCACCTGGGATAAAGAAACAAAAACCAGTTTAATAAAAATAAACCAATTTTGGAATAAGGAAAAATCACAAACAGTCATTGACGGAAACGGTTATTATGAATTTACAGATGACAAGGGTTACGAAAAAGGTTCAATTCTGAACGGAGAAAAAAACGGTGTTTGGGAAGGAGAAAATTTTCAAGAAAATTTTAAATATTCTGAAGTTTACCAAAACGGAAAGTTAATTTCAGGAATAAGCACTGACAAAGAAAACAATAAATATCCTTACAAAGTATTAAACGAAATAGCCACATACTCGAAAGGTATGCCTGAATTTTACCGCTTTATTGGACTTAATTACAAATCTCCAAATATAAAAGATTTAAAAGGAAAAATTTACATTCAATTTATAATAAATAAAAATGGAAATTTAAGCTATTTCAATGTCACCAAAGATCTCGGTTTTGGAACAGCTGAAGAAGCAGTAAGAGTATTAAAAAAATCTGAAAATTGGATACCAGGCAAATTAAGAGGAATCCCAATAAAGTCTTTATTTAACTTACCAATTTCAATACACACAGCCGACTAAAACATTTTCATAACCAATATTATACAACAAAAAAATGAAAACCAACTTAACAACCTTAATTTTAGCATTCTTATCAATAATTACTTACGCACAAACATCAAAAAATGACAAAATCATTTTTCTGGATTCCAAATGGAAAGAAACTACTCCCGAAAACTACAGTTATACAAGAATCATTAAGAATTACAATTCAAAGCAAGATCTTTATGAAATAAAAGAATTCTATAAATCAGGGGCTATTAGAACTGAAGGTTTTTCAAAAGATAAAAACCAATTTGCCAAAGAAGGAGAAATTATTACCTATTATGAAAATGGCAACAAAAAAGAAATAAGCCATTATTCAAATAAAAAATTAATTGGTAAAGAAGAAGAATGGTACGAAAATGGGAATAAAAAAAGCGAAATTGAATACACCCCTGAAGAGAAAGAAACTCAAAATAAACTCAAAATTTTAAATTACTGGAACACTAATAATATCCAAACAGTAATTGATGGTAATGGCGATTATGAAGAAAACTCAAAAGATTTTTACAGCAAGGGCAAATTAAAAAATGGATATAAAGATGGTATTTGGGAAGGAAAAGATCTCAAGGAAAATTTTACTTTTACAGAAATATACCAAAATAATAAATTTATTTCAGGAGTTAGTACAGACAATAACAATCAAAAATATCCATACAAAATATTAAATTTAAAACCGGCACCTAAAAACGGAATAAATGACTTTTATAAATATATTGCAAAAAATTTAAAGTCCGCTGATATTCAAAACTTAAATGGCCAAGTGCGTGCAACTTTCTGGATAGATAAAGATGGTAAAATCACTGATATTAAAATTTTAAAAGATATTGGCTACGGAATAGGAGAAGAAGTAATACGACTTTTACAAGCAATGGAAAAATGGATTCCTGGAACTAAAAGAGGTGTTCCTCTCAAAATGCAACATTCACTACCTATTTCATTTAAAGGAGCAACAGTCAATTATGAAAATCAGAATCCCACACCTGGGGAAGATCTAATTAAAAATACAAATCCTAATTGGTAGAAAATCAAAATATTTGAATTGCATTGTCAATTCAAAATAATGTATTACTTTTGCTGCCGTCTTACAATAACTGTTTGACATACATAATAATCATTAAAATAATATTAGCATGTACTTATCTAAAGAAGTAAAAGCAGACATCTTCGCTAAACACGGAGGAAAAGCAGAAAACACAGGATCTGCAGAAGGACAAATCGCCTTGTTCTCATTCAGAATCAACCACTTGACTGAGCACTTAAAAAGAAATCGTCACGATTACAACACTGAGCGTTCTCTTGTGAAATTAGTAGGTAAAAGAAGAGCTTTGCTTGACTACTTAAAGAAAACAGATATCAACAGATATCGTGAAATTATCAAAGTATTGGGTATCAGAAAATAGTCAATATAAAAAAGAGGTGCGCAAGTACCTCTTTTTGTTTTTAAACAAATTAAACTCCTTCTGCCGGATGGCATGAGGAAAAACAAAAAAAGTTTGGTTTTTCATTGGACATCACACAACAACTACAACAACACAACACTCGTCCGTAGTATAACCAAAACAAAAGGAAATTTATGATTCCACAAGTAAAACAAGAAATTATCGATTTAGGAGATGGAAGAAGCATCTCAATCGAAACAGGTAAATTAGCCAAACAAGCTGATGGTTCAGTTGTTGTTCGTTTAGGAAACTGTATGCTTTTAGCAACAGCGGTATCGGCAAGAACTTCTAACCCGGGCGTTGACTTTTTACCATTAACGGTAGATTACCGTGAAAAATTTGCTGCAGCAGGACGTTTCCCTGGAGGATTCTTCAAGAGAGAAGCAAGACCAAGCGACAGCGAAGTATTAACAATGAGATTAGTTGACCGTGTATTGCGTCCGCTCTTCCCGGATGATTACCACGCTGAAACTCAGGTAATGATTCAGTTAATGTCTCATGACGACAACGTTATGCCGGATGCATTAGCTGGTTTAGCAGCATCAGCAGCATTAGCGGTTTCTGATATTCCATTTTACAACTTAATTTCTGAAGTACGTGTAGCACGTATCGACGGAAAATTAGTAATCAACCCAAGCAGAGAAGAATTAGAAAAATCAGACATCGACATGATGATTGGAGCTTCTATGGATTCTGTAGCGATGGTTGAGGGAGAGATGAAAGAAATCTCAGAAGCTGAAATGATCGAAGCTATCAAATTTGCTCACGAGGCTATTAAAGTTCAAATCCTTGCACAACAACGCTTGAGAGCATCTTTAGGCAATCCTGAATACAGAACTTACGAAGGTGAAGTTGAGGATGAAGCGGTTTATGCAAAAGTAAAAGCTGCTGCTTACGACAAATGTTATGCAATTGCACAAGAAGCTTCAGGAAAAAGCGAAAGAGGTGAAAAATTTGCTGCTGTAAAAGAAGAAGCAAAAGCCTTATTTACAGAAGAAGAATATGCTGAAAATGCTGATTTAGCAGGATTAGTTGGAAAATATTTCTACAAAACCAATAAAGAAGCCGTTCGTAACGTAATCCTTGAAAAAGGAATTCGTCTTGACGGAAGAAAAACAACTGAAATCAGACCAATCTGGTGTGAAACTGATTATTTACCTTCTGTTCACGGTTCGTCATTATTTACACGTGGAGAAACTCAGGCTTTGGCAACTGTAACTCTTGGAACTTCAAGAGAAGCTAACCAAATCGACTCTCCATCAGAACAAGGAGAAGAAAAATTCTACTTACACTACAACTTCCCTCCTTTCTCTACCGGAGAAGCAAAACCTTTAAGAGGAACTTCAAGAAGAGAGGTTGGTCACGGAAACTTAGCACAACGTGCTTTGAAAAACATGATTCCTGCTGATTGTCCTTATACAATCCGTGTGGTTTCTGAAGTATTAGAATCAAATGGTTCTTCTTCTATGGCAACTGTTTGTGCAGGAACTATGGCTTTGATGGATGCAGGGGTTCAAATGGTAAAACCGGTTTCCGGAATTGCTATGGGATTAATTACTGACGGAGAGAAATTTGCTGTACTTTCAGATATCTTAGGAGACGAAGACCACCTAGGAGATATGGACTTTAAAGTAACCGGAACTGCTGACGGTATCACTGCTTGTCAAATGGACATCAAAATCGAAGGATTGCGTTATGACATCATGGAGCAAGCTTTAAGCCAGGCTCGTGACGGACGTTTACATATTTTAGGAAAACTGACTGATACTATCGCTACTCCAAGAGAAGAAGTTAAAGCACATTCGCCAAAAATCATTACCAGAACTATTCCTGGAAACTTTATTGGAGCGTTAATTGGACCTGGTGGAAAAGTAATTCAGGAATTACAAAAAGCTACAGGTACTACTATCGTTATTAACGAGGTGGACGAGCAAGGTGTAGTTGAAATTTTAGGAACTGATCCTGCCGGAATCAAGGCGGTATTAGCTAAAATTGATTCTATTACATTCAAACCACAAGTAGGTGAAGCTTACGAGGTAAAAGTAATTAAAATGTTGGATTTCGGTGCTGTAGTTGAATATACTGCTGCTCCAGGAAACGAAGTTTTATTACACGTATCTGAACTGGCTTGGGAACGTACTGAAAACGTTGCTGATGTAGTAAAAATGGGTGATGTATTCCAAGTAAAATACTTAGGCGTTGACCCTAAAACTAAAAAAGAGAAAGTGTCTAAAAAAGCACTTATCGCACGCCCTCCACGTGAGGCTAAACAAGAGTAATCAGATCTTAGTTTACTAAAGGTTTATTATAAAAAATCCCATTCGTTCTGACGAATGGGATTTTTGTTTTTATAAAAAAACAAAAATCATTTTTAGATATAATTATCCTAAAAAGTGTATCTTTATTCGTATTAATCTTAAAAAAATCCCATTATGCCTTTAGAAGTTATTCAAAACACACAAGTCAACCAAATTCCATTTACTCTTTTACATTCAGACGAGGTAAGTTATCCTATATCACCATTGGCTTCGGCAAAATTAATCTCACCAACTGATGGAGCACCATTTTTATCAATAAGAGTTACACTTTATATTGATAGTGCCGTTACCGAATCACCAAGGGTACAACCAAATCCAGAAGTGATTGACAACTCTTTACAATTGTATTTTGATTATAACTATTCTGAAGAAATACCAAAAAGTCTAAATGTTTGGTATCTTGAATTAGAATATACTTCCCCAACAGTTAAAGAAATAACAAGTGTCACTTCTTACTTAAAAGACATTGATCCAGAAACTTCTACAGGAACTAAAATACTTATAAAGGGATAAAGCGAAGCAATGTCAATAATTTCAAGCGTAAATATAAAATGACCCCAAAATTTAGATTATTATACCTTTCAATTATATTCTTAATTCCTGTTTTCCTGTTTTCACAAATAAAGTCTAACAACGACGTTATAATAAAAAAAATTCAGAAAAAAGCGGCAGAATATAAATCTGAAATCAATTTTACAAAGTCTCAATCTTTTTATAAAAAAAAAGATTGGGACTCTACGCTAATATACTCAATGAAACAACTGAGTTCAAACACAAACAAAGAAATAGCAGACTATTGCCATTTTTTTAGAGGGATAGCATTTAAAGAAAAGGATCTTTACAAAGAATCAAAAAAAGAATTACTATTAATTTCTAATCAATTTGATTTTTTTACATCAGTCCAAATTCATTTAGGCACAATATCTTTCCAATTAAGTGAATTCAGAACTGCAATTCGTTATTACGAAAAGGCACTCCAATCCCCACTAATAAAAAATCAGTACTATAGTTTCGCCAAGACACAAGAAGGTATTGGCAGCAGCTATATTTTTTTAAAAGAATACAACAAAGCAGAAGACTGCCTAATGAAAAATTTGCAGATTAACGAAAAAGCAAAAAACAAAGCTGGTCTTTACAACGCATATAACATCCTTGCTAACTTATATTATGTTCAAGGTAAAAACGCTAAAGCTATTCACTATTTTGAGAAAGCATATCTCTTATCAAAAGATATAAATGAAAATTATATTAAAAATCTAGCGGCTTTTAACATGGCTGTTTTCGAAGAAAACAGAAGCAACTTCAAGCAAGCTTTAGGCTATAGAAAAGAAGCGGAGCAATGGAATGATTCCCTCAACAATCAAAACAAAATATGGGCAGTAGCTGATTTTGAAAAAAAGTTTGCGGTTGCTCAAAAACAAAAGCAAATTAAAGTGCTTGAAGTAGAAAATGAACTAAAAAACAATCAAAGAAATTGGTTGTTTTTCTCAGCAATGAGTTTATTAGCACTATTAACCGCAGGAATTTATTTGTATGCTCAAAAAGTAAAGAACGCAAAAATAATTTTACTTCAAAAAAACAAACTTGACGAACTCAACACGACAAAAGACCAACTTTTCTCTATTGTAAGCCATGATTTACGATCTTCGGTAAATGCTTTAAAAACTAGTAACACCAAATTATCAGCTACATTAGAATCAAAAAATTATGAGGAATTGAACCAACTCATCATTCAAAACAGCGGAATTGCTAATGGGGCTTACAGTCTTTTAGACAATTTATTACACTGGGCAATGTTACAAACCAAACAATTATATTTTCATAAAGAATCAGTGCATTTGTATTCTATTGTACAGCAAATGGAGTACAATTATAAACCTTTGTTACTCGACAAAAGCATTGAATTTGAAAATCTTGTTTCAAAAAACAGTTTTATATTTGTAGATCTTGATTCGCTTAAAATTATACTTCGTAATTTATTGGATAATGCCATCAAGTTTTCGAATGAAAATGGAAAAATCAGCTTTACCACAGCAACAACAAAAAACAGTTTTTGGGATTTAGTTATCAAAGACACGGGCATTGGAATGACTCAAAATACCATAAACGAATTATTAAATGACAGCGAATTATTGTCTAAAAAAAACAATTCGGAAATTATTGGAACTGGTTTAGGTTTCCAGTTATGCAAACAAATGATTCAAAAAAATAACGGTATCTTAGCCATCGAAAGCGAAATTAACAAAGGAACTACAATAACGCTTTCGTTTCCCAAAACAGCACAAAATGGATAACATTAACGTCCTTATTATTGAAGATACTCCTGAACAAAGCGAAGCATTGAACAAAGTACTGCTTGCCAACCATTATAACGTGGTAGGCATCGCTACAAATTACACCGATGCACTATCACTTTTTTACCAAAAAAAGGTCGATGTAATTATAATTGATGTTTTCCTTAATGGCAATCCTGACGGAATCACCTTTGCAGAAACCATCAACATTGTACCGAATGCTTCAAAACCTTTTGTATTCCTGACCAATTCTCAGGATCGTAAAATTTTTGAAAGGGCTAAACTCACCAAACCTTTTAGTTTTTTGATGAAACCTTTCAATGAATTAGAAATTTTATACGCCTTGGAAATGGCTGTAGAAAAATTCTACGAACAAACTAATGTTTTCTTAAGCGAAGATCAAAACACCGTTGTAAGCCATGATTCTCTTTTTATCAAAAAGAAAAATGCACTGAAAAAAGTAGCTTTAAATGACATCCTTTACATTGAAGTAGAAGAACGTTATTGCAACATTATTACCGAAAAAGAAAAGTTTGTAATTCTAATTTCCCTAACAAAAATAAGTACCTTACTTGACCCTAATCAATTCATACGAACGCATCGCAATAAAATTGTAAACAGCAATAAAATTGAAGAAATAATTCTGGCCGACAATCTTATCATTCTAAAAGGCAATTACAAAATAAACCTCAGCGACACTTATAAAGATTTTATAAAAAAAATGAATATCCTTTCTTAAAAAAGGCATAATTCATAATACATCATAAATCCTCTTATTCGAGAGGATTTTTCATTTACAAAAAAACAAACTTCATGACATAAAAAACGGTCTTTATGACAATTTAAAACATCAAAAACAACAAACGGATTACTTTTGAAATATCAAAATTAACAACTCATTATTATGGTATCAAAAATCCCCTAGTTATGCCAAGACCATTCTACTACATCCGAAAAACAATACTAAATCCATACATTGGAATAGCCGCTTCATTACTATTTATGATTCCAAATTTGTATAAAATTTTAGAAGATGTAACAGTTTTAAGAAAAGAATATTTTTTTCTGGCTATAGGAGTTATTTTATACATAAAATCACTCAGCAAAATATTTGACAATATTCTTAAACTGAACTAAAAACTCTTTAAATAAAAAATGACTACTTTTTTTTGGGGAAATTAGTCGTAAAAAATCCCATCTCATTCTAAACGAGACGGGATTTTTCATTTCTTCATTAAAAAAGCAACATTACTCCTTATCAATATAGGTTTTATTTCCGTTTTTATTGATGTAATATTTACCTCCTTTTGGTCCTGTATACACTTTATTTCCGTTATAAGTTCCGGTAACTTTATCTTTTGTCATTGCGGCTTTATCTTTTGCCATTGAAGCTTTATCTTTTGCCATTGAAGCTTTATCTTTTGCCATCGAAGCTTTCTCTTTTACTTTAGCTTCTTTTTCCATAGCATTGTCTTTAGCCACCTGAGCTTTATTGGCCGACATATTAGTTCCTGCCTCTTTCTTAGCCTTCATTTCCTTTTTAGCTTTAGCAGTCATTTCCTCTTTTTTCATCACGGCGGCATCTTTTTTCATCTTCGCTTCGTTAGCTTTTCCTTTTGCCTCGTCCGTCATCATTTTTTTCTTTTCGGCAGCGGTCATTGCTTTGTCCTTAGCTTCCTGATCGACTTTTTTCTTTTCAGCAGCTACTTTTTCTTTTTTCTCTTTTAAAACTTTACTACCAACGGCTTCTTGTGCATAAAAATGGCTTGAAAAAACCAACAAAAAACAAAATAAAACTACTTTTTTCATGATATGTTAATTTAAAGATTAGATACTAAATTTAATCAACTTTACAATACAACGCTCAATCTTTACAAAAAAATTAACGGCCCTAAAAACAGGAACATTCAGGCTACAAGCTATTTGCATTAGGGATGGGAGCAATTGTTTGAGCTCTTATTGTGGAATGCAATGGAACAATAAAGCGAGTGCGGACAGCCCGACCGAAGGGAATGCCATAATTTTTAAAAAAAATCGGAATTTTTGTAACCTTTTTATTCTTCTTACGTATAACAACCTGTACACTATAAAAATTGGGACAACAAAATCATGAGACAACTTAAAATCACCAAGCAGGTTACCAATCGTGAAACTGCTTCATTAGACAAATATTTACAAGAAATTGGAAAAGTTGACCTTATCACTGCTGACGAAGAAGTAGAATTAGCACAACGCATCAAAGCCGGAGACCAAAGAGCACTTGAAAAATTAACAAAAGCCAATTTACGTTTCGTTGTTTCGGTAGCTAAACAATACCAAAATCAAGGATTAACATTACCTGATTTGATTAATGAAGGTAACTTAGGTTTGATTAAAGCAGCGCAACGTTTTGATGAAACTCGTGGTTTCAAATTCATTTCGTATGCAGTTTGGTGGATTCGTCAGTCTATTTTACAAGCTTTAGCTGAACAATCTCGTATTGTACGTTTGCCTTTAAATAAAATTGGTTCTATCAATAAAATCAACAAAATGTATGCGTTATTAGAGCAATCTAATGAGCGTCCACCTTCTGCTGAAGAAATTGCAAAAGAACTGGATATGACTGTAAATGACGTAAAAGAGTCTATGAAAAACTCCGGTCGTCACTTATCTATGGATGCGCCTCTTGTTGAAGGAGAAGATTCTAACCTTTATGACGTATTGCGTTCAGGTGAATCTCCAAACCCGGACAGAGAATTAATCCACGAATCATTGCGTACTGAAATCGAGCGTTCGTTAGAAACATTGACTCCACGTGAGGCCGATGTGGTTCGTTTGTATTTTGGTCTTGGTGACCAACACCCAATGACTTTAGAAGAAATCGGAGAAACTTTCGACTTAACCCGTGAGCGTGTACGTCAGATTAAAGAAAAAGCAATCCGCAGATTGAAACATACTTCAAGAAGTAAAATCTTAAAAACTTATTTAGGTTAATATTCTTTTAATTACCTTAAAAACTCCGGCTCAACACCGGAGTTTTTTATTATCCAACCTACTCAAAAACAAAGCATAAAGCGGGTTGCATAAAAGACATTTGATTTTGTACCTTTGCAAAAAAAATACAACACACAACACAACCAAAATGAAAAACACACTTATTGCCCCATCAGTATTAGCCGCTGATTTTGCTAATCTACAACGCGATATCGAAATGATTAATGCTAGTGAGGCTGACTGGTTTCACATTGACATCATGGACGGCGTTTTTGTTCCAAATATCTCTTTTGGAATGCCCGTTTTAGAAGCCATCAAAAGACATGCTACAAAAACTATCGACGTGCACCTGATGATTGTAGAACCGGACAAATACATCTCAACTTTTAAAAAACTAGGAGCTGATATTCTTACGGTTCATATTGAAGCCTGTCCACATTTACACCGAACTATTCAGGCTATCAAAGCGGAAGGTATGAAAGCCGGAGTTTCATTAAATCCGCACACCAGTGTTGACTTACTGGAAGATGTGATTAACGATATCGACATGGTTTTGATTATGAGTGTGAATCCAGGTTTTGGAGGACAATCATTCATTGAAAACACTTATGCAAAAGTTCAAAAACTAAAAGCGTTGATTGACAAAAAAGGAGCTTCCACAATTATCGAAATTGACGGTGGAGTTACTAACAAAAATGCTGCACAATTAGTAGAAGCCGGAGCTGATGTTCTGGTAGCCGGAAGTTATGTTTTTGGCGCTGCTGATCCAATTGCCACTATAGCTGATTTGAAGAAAATCACTAAAATATAAAACATATATTTCAAGTTATAAATCTAAAAACACCCTGAAAGCAATATTCTTTCAGGGTGTTTTTTTTAAGCAAAATATTCCTCTTTTATATTTATCATTTCAGCCACAATAGTAAAAAGTTCTGGATGTTCCTCCTTAAATCGTAAGGGCGTTTCAAAAAAATGCTCTAAAACAACAGCAATAAATTCAGCTTGATTTGTATATGCATAAATACGAAAATAATTAGATTCAACAAGTCCTTTCAACACATCCGGTCTTTTTAGATAATCAATAATTTTATCATAAGAATCGGAAAAAACAACACTACTCTGATCTCTTCCTTTTAGACCATGAAAATAGAGTGCGTGAGAAAACTCATGTAATCCTAAATTTAAATTGTCATTCTCACATTTCAAACCTTCCTCAAAATCCTTCCAGGAAAACACTAGTGCTTTTAAGGCAGGATTGAATTCTCCTTTATGATATTGCTTAGTTATTACCGAATAATAACTTTCGCAATAAATAATAATTTTATCAAAGTTATTAATTCGATAATGACGCATTCCAAAAGTCAACATGACATAAGTAGCCGCCAAGAGTAATTTTACTTCCTCTGTAACCTCAAATCCTCCTTGACCAATAAATTGATATTTAGCAATAAAGGAAGCGACACGATGATTGAAGTAATTCTTTTTTTTAGAAGGCAGTTTTTTATAAAAAGAAAAATTACTTTCCAAAAAACTACTTTGGTCAGCATTTAGTTTTCGTACACGAAAATAATAATGAATATACAGCGGTTTATTAAAAAACACCACATAAGTAGGTTCAATAATAAATTTAAAAACAAAAATAACTAACAAAGCTACTAACAATAACATTGTTAAAGCCTGAAAAACAGCAGCCATAAGTTAAGCTTTACAGATTGGGTTTATAAATTTATCTTTTTAAAAATAAAAAAGCAACAAAAAATAACCATTACTTTTTGTTGCTTTACAGTGACCGCTAAGTTTTTAAAATCAAACCATCATAAACTTTTTGATTTCTTTACCCGAAATATCCGGATTGGCTCCTTCATTTCCGGCAACCAATGCTCCAACAGCACAGGCATAATTCAAAGCTTTTTGGGGTGATTTTCCTCTAAGTAATCTCACAATCAAAGTTGCCAAAAAAGAATCCCCAGCTCCTACTGTATCAACAACTTTTATAAAATAGCCGCTGTTATAATAAAACTTATCATTGTAATACAATACCGCACCAAAAGCACCTTTGGTTACACATATTTGTTTGGTATTGGTTTTCTCAGCTATAAATTTGATATTCTGCTCAAAAGAATTATAAGGCGAATCTAATTTCTGACTTATCTCATACAGTTCTTCATCATTAAGCTTGATAAAATCGGCTTTAAACATCAATTCGATTAGCACTTCAGTTGTATAATAAGGAGCTCTTAAATTGGCATCTAAAACTTTATATTTTGCTTTATTCAAAAGGGAGAATAAAGTCGCCCTTGAAATTTCATCCCTGCAAATTAAACTACCAAAGACAAAAACATCGGCTTCACTAGTTTGTTTTTCAGCGGCTTTATTAACTACAATTTTATCCCATGATGAAGGATAATGAATATCATAAGAAGCATTCCCTTTTTCATTAATCATTACATGGACTACACCTGTCATATAATCAGAATCAACTTGTATCGCATCAGAACTCATGTTATGGTCTTCGATATAGTTAACTATATCTTTCCCATTCTCATCATTTCCAATTTTACTGATTATAGTTGAAGAAGCTCCCAAAGAATTCATTCTTAATGCCACATTTAAAGGCGCTCCTCCTATTTTTTTATGTGTGGGGAAAATATCCCAAAGTACTTCTCCAAAACAGACAGCACTCAAACCAGGTTCTTTATTCATTATTTATATTTAAAAATCGGTTACATTATTACTGCTTTTCAAATGCCAGAAATCAAGCTTATTGATTAAGACTGAGTCGTTCTCCGAAAAAAATTCGATTGCATCACTATTGACAAATTTTGGAAAAATCCTTGTGGTAAACGCTTCTTTATCATTTATAAAACCCTCAACAACTGAGCCGTCAATAAAAATCTGTAATTTAATGGGCTCATCCTTTTTCAAATTAAGATCCCCTATTTCAATTCTTTTCTCGATTAAGTCCGTTTTACTGGAATTGGATTGATCAATTACCAATTGGTTCTTTTTTAAATCAAAATACAGCTTGGTTTCTTCTTTATTGTTTTGATTTTTCCCAATATAGAAACCAAATTTATCTGATTTCAAAGCCGAAATTTCTGCAACTATTTCGATTTGATGACCTGATCCTATTTTTAAGTTTTGTGATGGATTTACCATTACTTCATTAAACGATTTCAATGAATCCCTTAATCTTAACAAAGAAGGGTGTGGTGTTTGATAGATTTCGCCATTTTTCAAGTTCCAAACCCTTGGTATGCTGTATAAATGTGCCCAACCGTGCTTTAAATGTAATTTTGAATCAATAAGATCCGGAATTATGGCAATCGCCATGGTTTTTCCATCTTTATCCAATGCTACCGAAGGGGAAAGCATTCGATTAATCACTTCTAATTTTTTAGGCAAATCATAATCCGGAACAAATTCTTCATTGACAAAACTACCAACCCAATACAGCGTTATTGCTGGTTTACCATCGTATGGAATAGGATTTACCGATAAAATATATTTATCCCCCATCTTCCAGAAAACAGGCATCTCCCAAAATATCCCCGAATGATCTGTTCCCGGATTTCCTTTAAACAAAGGATGTAAATAAGTCCATTTTTTTAAATCATCCGATTTATACAATAAAAGAGCTCCTTTTTGAATCTCATTCTCAACTAATCCATATCCTACAGCCATATACCAGGCATCCTTTTCTTTCCAGATGTATGGATCACGAAAATCTTTGCGGCTATATTGCTTTGGTGCTCCTTTTACGACAGGATTATTTTCAAATTTTTTCCAATTAATTAAATCATCATCTTCAGGAAAAGCAAGACACATCCCGTTTTCATTATCATTGCCTCCCGTGTACATAATCAAAGGCACTCCATTGTCATCTTTTATTGCATGGCCTGACCAAATACCGTTTTGATCATAACCTTCTTCCGGTGATAATGGCGGCTTGTGCTCTGTCCACTGAACCAAATCGGGGCTACTAAAATGTCCCCAATTGATTTGCCCCAAATACACATTGGCTCCATTTTTTTGATTGAAAATATGGTATTTCCCCTTATAATAGATTAACCCATGCGTTTCATTCGTCCAATTTGCCGCCGGAAGCAAATGGTATTTCGGTCGGGCAAAATCATTTTTAAACCTGCTTTCAGGTACGGCTAAAATGGCTTTGCTATTTAATTTTTCAGCGATTTCTGTTTTTTTGATATAATTTGGACTTAGAGAAGTATTCCAAATTTTCACTTCATCTACAATGCCATTACTATAAGTTAAAGGATATCTATTATCGAAAAGTTTTTCTTCGGCATCTCTTCCAACGGTAAAACTATTGAAAGTGCTTAGATTCATTTTAGTATTAAAAGGAATTTCTAAGGTTGCTTCTCCATTAATTAATAAACTTATGGCATTCTTATTAACGATAAGAGATACGTGAAACCATTTAAATTTTGGCAATTTATTTTCGGCAAAATAATATTTCTCCTCCCCGTTTAAACTTAGCAAAATTGCCGGTTTTCCAAATTTATTTATACCCGCTGAAATCCAATTTTCAGCGTTGCTCTTTTTATCAATTAATGAAAAAAAACTCGCTGTTTCTGTTGGAAATGTCTCCAGCGCTACCCATGCAGTCATGGTAATTGGAAAATGCAACGGTTTAGGCAATAAACCTCCAATATAAGTGGAATAGCCATCCAGACGTAATCCATCGCCTTCTATTCCTTTTACAAATTCGGGAGTTTCAAAATTGCTGTTAATTTTATATACCGTTCCTGTGTTTTCTTCAATAGTATTTTTCTCCTGAGATGAATTAAATTTCCATTGGTATAGCGGTTTTAATCCTTGGGCATAAGAAACAAACAGAGACAGATAGAAAATAAAAAAATATATTCTTTTCATTGTTATTTGATTGAGATGTAACGAAAATGAGTTCTATGAAAGACCCAATTAATTATTGCTATCTTTTTTCATAATAAATTAAAGGGCAGGATTAACCACAACCTGCCCGATAAAACTACAACTAAACAAAACTATTTACTTCCTAAATAATCAATCGAATTTTTATAAATTGTTCTAATATTATCCGCATAAGGGTTAACACGATTATCATTCATATGCCATTCCATACCACCGATTCCTAAAGTCATAATATACCCTTCAAATCGACCGCTTGGTTTCCAAAGCACAATTCCTCCAAAACCTTGTCCGTCAATAGCCCAATCCCAGGCGGCAACCACCTCAGCATCGTAAGTATTAGAGAAACTCACAAATTTTGGATCATCCAATGTACCTAAGTTCCAAAGTGCGTTATGATCTTCTTTATAACCGGCATTAATAACATAAATTTTGCGATCGCTGTAAAACTGACATCCTTGGGATATAGTATTACCTAAAGCTGTAGGGGCAAAGCCAACCCCCCAGGTATCAGGATTGTTCCCCCCGGATCCGGAGCCAATAATGTTGCGAAGACCAGACTTATCCCTGCCCAATTCTTCTACTAATCCTGTACCATGACCACCGGCTACAATTTTACCTCCCTGTACAAAGAATTTAGAAATTACGTTAAGATGTTCCAATAGTGCCGCAGGCTGATCAGTAGCTCCTACTTTGTCATACATATAAAACAACACATTCACTCCATCTAAAGACCCTTCTGTTAACTGATCATAAGGGATATAAACAAATTTAGAACCGTACACTTGTTGCGCCCATAAACCTGCTTCTTTTACATCATCATCCGAAATGTCATTTAAAGTAGCACCATCACCTAAGAAAGCAATTTTAGAAGGCAATAATTTGGCACTAATGGTGTATTGTCTTGTAGTAACTCCGTTAGATACCATTAAACTTACCGGATGAGTTAAATCTAATGAAGTGCCTGTGTTAGGAGATATTGTCACTCCCTGAGGAAAATTGGCTTCAAAATTCACATTACTCAAATCGGTATCGCCCGAAAGACTTACCGTAATGTTTCCGTTTAAATGATTAACAGTGGCTTCTTTACCGTTAATCTCCACACTGGACACTATATCTAAAACAGAAGGTCCATCTGTATAGTTTTCTCGTTCAGTACATGATTGTAACCCCATCATCAGGGTTACAATCATCAATGATTTTAAAATTATTTTTTTCATAATCTTTTATAATTATTTATTTAATAATAGTTCAATTGCATTTTTATGCAAACGATAGATATTATTTTGATAATCATTTACTGCTCCGTTGTTATCAGCCATACTCCATTCTAACCATCCGCCAGTATTTACAATCATGGTTCCCTGGAAAGCTCCCTGAGGTTTGAATTCAGCTAAACCAATACCACAACCTCTGGCATCTAACCATTCGTACCATCTGATCAAAATACTATTTGTAGCTGCTTCAAATTCTAATGCTCTGTCTTCTGAACATTGTCCTTTTGTAAAAGAACTATCATAACCACCAAAGTCAATTCCGAAGTTTCTGTCTTCTTTGTATTTGGCATTATTCATTGGGTAATAATCAGTAGATCCTTTAGTCAAACCTGTTAAAAGTGGATGATTTGCTGCTGCATTTGGAAAAGCTGTTGAATAAGTACCTCTTAATCCCCAGGCATCTAAATTCTGACCACCTACTGGATTTGTATTTCCTCCGTTATTCTGAAAAACAACACTTCCCATTTTAATACGTCCAATCTCGTCTAAAAGATTGATTCCGAAACCTTCAACAATTAAACCTCCTCCGGCTTTGTAATAATCAGTAATTACCTGAACTTGTGCAGCTGTAATTCCAGATGCAGTATCAGGCATTTTTTGAGTACCTACATTGTCCCAATAAAGCAACAATACTTTTGTATTGGCTAAAGCCTGAGCCGATAAATTACTGGCTTGAATATAAACGAAATCTTCAGCATAATTTTGTTTTAACCATAAAGCAGCTGCTTTGGTATCCGGTTCAGTAATACTTTCTACACAACTAGCCCCGCTTACAAAAGCAACTTTCTTTGTAGAATTAATAATTCTGGCTGTTACAGCATAAATTTTAGTTAAACCTTCCACGTTTGTCACCGTATAATTTACAGGTCCATTTGCAAAGTTTTTGGCAACACCACTTGCAGGAGATACTGTAGAACCTGCTGTTACAGCAATAATTGGTGTGATTGAAGATAAATTTGTTCCTGAAGGGAAATCCAAAACAATTGTTGAAGCAGTATTATCAACAATTCCGGTAACGCTACAAATATCTTCACCTGTTTTAAAACTGCTAATAAAAGGATTTGGCAATTGGGTAACTTTAACAAAATATGATTTTCCTGTAAAGCCATCATTTGAAACTACTGTATATTTTACAGGATTAGTAAAATCCTGTGCCACTCCTGATTGCGGAGTTGATGTTGTTCCTCCCGGAATGATGTACAACGGAGTCAGTTTAGTAATATCTTCCTGGCTGCCTACCGTTATTTCTATAGTTCCTGCAGCCTGATTAATAGTACCTGTTTTGTCTCCTATAGAAAAAGACATAATCATAGGAGAACCGTATGCAGCAACAGTAGCCGTATATTTTCTTGAAATCCCATTATTAGAAACGGTAAAAATTACAGGACCTTTAGAAAAATCGACTGTAGTTCCTGAAGCCGGTTCAACTGTAGCACCTTCCGGCAAAGTAATTTCAACCGGAACCGAACTTATATTAGTCCCTGCAGGTAAAGTATAGGTGATTACTGCATTGGTATGGTTAATAGCCGCCGATTGTCCGTTAACTTTAAAATCCCTGATAATTGAATAGGTATAATCCGGCACATTGTCTTCAAATTTTATATTGTCTTCACATCCAACTGCTGTAAATAAAGTGATAGCGATTCCCAAAAACAGCAAAGGAATCATTTTAAAAAGTTTAGATATATTTTTCATTTTAATAATTTTTAGTTCATGATTTGGTTAAGTTATTTTTGATCTATTTTTTTAATAGCCTGGTCTTTGTTTATAAACACCACCTGAAGCGTCAATTTCTATTTGCGGAATCGGTAAATATTCATCTCTTCCTTCAGTAAATGATGCACCGCTATAGTAACTGCGTTTTGAACTTTCTTTTGACATATAATCGTTAATCCAGGTGGAAGCAATTCCCCATCTTACTAAGTCATAAAAATGATGTCCTTCATTATGCAATTCCAGTCTTCTTTCCATGCGTAATGCTTTTGTAGCATATATTTTTGTAACTCCGGTTGTTGGATACAAACCAATAGCATAATTGGCCGCATTTATCGCATTGTTATTAAAATCATAGACATAAGGAGAATTTTTAGCTCTTGTTCTGATTTGGTTAATTATGGTCATTCCGGTTCCAATGTCATTTAATTCGATAGAAGCTTCAGCTTTCCATAGTAAAACATCACTGAATTTTATAATTGCCCAATCCAAAGCTCCTTTGGCCCAAGGAAATCCGCCTGATGATCTTAAATCAGAATAAGGATCAATCTGATTCTTTTTTCTTTCATAAACACCATAAGTAGCAGCATCCCTGCTCCAATTAAGCTGTTGCGGCATTGGCTGCCATTTTTTCCAGGTAATTCCGGGACGTCCTATGGAGTGGTCTAATCTAGGATCTACAGGAGTAGTTAAATCTGTAGGTGCCAAATCCGAATTGTTATAAGAATCCAATAATGGCAATCCGGCATTATCTACTTTAAAAGCGTTTACAATGTTCTGACTTGGTTTATCAAAATCATCTCCGTTTAGGTAAGGATGATTAGGATCATCAGAAGGAGAATCAGGAGAATTCACCAAATCACCAAAATTTAGATTTCCAAATTCAGAACCGTCATTTACGGAATATTGAATGGCAAATACATTTTCCGGATTGCCATAACCCGGAGAAGAATATAATTTCTCTAAGTCGCTAACTAATTGATACGGACCTGCAATAACTTTGTTTGCATTAATAATTACCTGATCCCATTTCTTTTGGAATAAATCAGCTTTTGCCAAAAAAGCATAAGCCACTAATTTATTTACTCTTCCTAATTCTGATTGGGAATCAGGCAATACTGCAATTGCATCGGTCAAATCTTTTTCGATTTTTCCCCATAAAAAAGCCGTATCGAATGAATTCTGAACGCTTGTTACTTTATCAATAGGAGTATTTTCATCGATATAAGCAAACGAGCCAAAGTTTTTCATCAATTCGAAATAGAAATGGGCTCTTAAAACTTTAAGTTCTGCAATTCGTAAATCCTTTTTTTCAAATCCTGAACTGTTGTTCAAGGCTATAATGGCACTGTTCACTCTGTTAATTGAAAAGTAAAGTGCTCTCCACAGATTGTACACATTTTCAGAAGAGGCAAAAACCTGTTGGATTTCCAAACCGTGCATTCCGCCACCGGGATTATCTCCTACACCACCGCCACCTTTATAAGCGTCCCCACTTCTGATATCTGAAAAACACCAGTTAGACGGAGCATGATCAAAAGGCCAGTTATCTCTAAACTCACCTGTATTATATCTGTAATCCAAAGTACTATAAGCACTAACAACCAATTGTTCTAAATCTAAATTACTTTCAGATATTACGTTTTCAGGAGTTACGTTGAAAAAATCTTCCTGACAAGAACTTACCCCTAAAGTGAGTCCTATTATTGCTATATAAATTTTTATATTTCTCATCTTTTTAAAATTGTAAATTGAATCCAAAGCTGAATGTTTTAGTATGAGGATAAACACCCATACCGGCGATACCAATACCTGTTCTGCTTAAACCGGGTACTTCATAGTCAAAACCTGTAAAAGAGGTAATCGTAAACAGATTCTCTGCCTGAACATATACCTTAGCAGACGACAATCCGATGCTTTTAATTGATTTTTGATTAAAATCGTACGAAAGGTTTACACTTTTCATTCTGAAGAAAGAACCGTCTTCTACAAAATAAGTAGACGCGCGTTTTTGATCATTGGTATCTGCTGTGCTTAAAGCAGGAATCAAAGAATTAGCCTTTTCAGGAGTCCAGGCATCTAAAGTGTTTTTTCCATGATTGAATCCAAAATAAGGAAAGTCCAACATCTCTCTTTGCGCATTATACATGTCCCCGCCTTGTTTTCCATCAAAAAACACATTTAAATCCCATCGCTTATAACTGGCAGAAAGATTAATTCCATAAGTAAAATCAGGGTGAGGATTACCTATGATTGTTCTGTCATCCTGATTAATAACTCCATCACCATTCAAATCCCTGTATCTGATATTTCCTAATGCTTTTCCTGTTTGTTCAGCATGTACAGCTACTTCTTCGGGAGTTCTGAAAATACCATCTGCTACATATCCAAAATAAGAACCAATAGGCTGACCGGCACCTGTATAAGAGATTCCGCTTAAAATAAAATTATCTGAATTGTTTAATCTGGTAACCTTGTTTTTATATTTAGAGAAAGTAAAATTCACCCCATAATTAAAGTCATTTTGTGATTTTGAATTATATCCCAAAACAACATCAATCCCTCTGTTAGTCATATCTCCGGCATTGAAAAACAATGTTTTTCCGGCTTCCCCTAAAACACTTGGCTGAACAATTTGAAGTAATAAATCAGAGGTTTTCTTTTCGTATACATCCACTACAAGATTCACACGTTTTTTAAACAAATCCAGATCAAGTCCAATGTTCGTTTGGTATGATTGCTCCCATTTTAAATCAGGATTTCCTACCTGATTTGCCGAAACTCCCGTACTTATAGTCCCGCTTCCGCTTCCGTTCAAATCGTAATTACTGTTTTCCAATGCCATATTAAATATCGAATATTGGGCATATTCTAAAATATCGGCATTTCCGTTTCCTCCCCATGAGGCTCTTAATTTTAAATTGTCAATTACGTTAGAGTTTTCTAAAAACTTTTCTTTGCTTAAAGTCCAGCCAACAGATGCGGTAGGAAATATTGCAAAACGGTTGTTTTTACCAAAACGGGAAGATCCGTCACGACGCACACTGGCGGAAAAATAATACTTAGATGAATAATCATAATTCACTTTGGCAAACATCGATTCTCTTCTACTGTCGGCTCCAATACCGTAAGCATCTAATGTACTCGAGTCAGCAATTATGTCATACTGACCAATATTTTCGAAGTCAACTGTAGTACCAAAAGGAACCTGTATACGATCAAATCTATTTTCCTGTTCTTTTTTATAAATCTCATGACCCCCGAAAATATTTAGATTATGTTCTCCAAACTGACGGCTATAAGTAAGCAAATTAGTAATAATGAACGTATCCGAATTATTTCTGTTTCTTCTGTATCTGGCAAAAGCATCACCTCCTAAAACAATTCTATTTCCCAGTATACTTCCGTTTTGATTGAATGCTTCTGAATGCTCATCAAACTTAAATCTATTGACATCAAAATTTAATTTAGAACTAAAAGTCAGTCCCTCAACAATATTTAAGTCAGCATAAATATTTCCGAATGTTCTCCAGGTTTTTTGAACATTATTTCTATTAATATACAAAATAGCCAATGGATTCCATTTGTCCTGTAAACCACTTCCTGTAGGTCCTCCCCAGGTACCATCTTCTGCATAAACCGGAATTAAAGGGTTTTGAAGAAGCGCATCTTCCATAGAATTTCCTTTTACTTCCTGAAAATTAGTAACCGTTAAATTTTCTCCAATATTCAATTTATCTTTAAAAAATTTAATACTGGAATTCAATCTAAGATTGGCTCTTTCATAGTAAGTATATTCCAAGATTCCATTGTCTTTAGCATATCCTAAACCTGTAAAAACTTTCCATTTTTTATTGGCATAAGAATATCCAAAATCAGTAGTTGTAGACAATGAATTTTTAGAAATAACATCAATCCAGTTGGTATCTGATAATCTTAAATTTTGATTATCATCTAAAAATTCAGGCAGAGGATTTCCGGGAGTATAAGCAAAATTTCCCGCTGCAACAGGTAAATCCCCCTGTGCTTTGTACCTAACATCTAACCATTCCTGAGCATTTAAAACATTGAACTTATCACGGATTGTATTTAAGGAAACACGACTGTCCAAAGTGATTTTTTGAACACCTGCTTTGGCTTGTTTAGTAGTTACAATAATAACTCCTTTAGCAGCTTCAGTACCATAAATACCTGCGGAAGCCGCATCTTTTAATACCTGTATGCTTTCAATATCATTTGGATTTAAACCCGCAGGTGAATTGGTTTGTACCCCATCAATAACCCATAAAGGTCCTGTTCCTCCAAATACAGATGTTAAACCTCTAATTGATATCTGGGTGTCATTACCTCCTGGAACTCCTGAAGAGGTAAAACTCAATCCGGGAACTCTGGATTGTAATTTACTGATAACATTGGGTGTAGCAACCCTGTCCAAATCGGCTACAGAAACTATCGAAATTGCACCGGTAATACTTGCCTTTTTCTCCTTAGCATAACCTGTTACAACTACTTCATCCAGACTATTTGAAGAAGATTTCAACACAATGCTATAGCTCGTTTTAGATGAAACAGTCACCTTAGACTCAGTATAACCTATAAAAGACACCACCAAAGTCTGACCTTCTTTAGCGTTAATCTTAAATTTCCCATCAAAATCGGTTGTCGTTGCTTTGGAAGTCTCCTTCACAAGTACAGTTGCACCGGGTAAAGGCTGGCCATCATCGGCCAAAACAGTCCCATTTATCTGGGGTTGCTGCCCGAAAGCAACCAGCCCTAAGAAAAACAAACACATGGTGATCATGTTTCTCTTCTTTTTAAAACAGTTAATTTTCATACATTTTTGGTTTATTAGAGTTAGTTAATATTATTTTTTATTTAGGCTCAGATTCATGCTTTCCAGCGAAACGCCTTTGGTTTCAGGCATCATAAACAGTACAAAAACAAGCTGGAAAACCATCATGATGGCAAAAAAGCTAAAGACATTTCCAACCCCGAAATTTGAAAAGAGAATAGGAACCATCGATGGAATTATAGCTGCAAGAACCCAATGAACAGAGCTTCCGAAAGACTGCCCGGATGCTCTTAAATGGTTTGGAAAAATTTCGGATATAAAAACCCATATTACAGCTCCCTGACCTATGGCATGAGAGGCGATAAAAACGAATAAGAAAATTGGAACTGCCATTCCCGTCCAGCTCAGGTAAAATGAAATGGCTACCATTGACAGAGAAAAGATATAGCCTAATGAGCCAAAAATCATCAGTTTGCGTCTTCCTAATCGGTCTATTAAATAAACACCTATCAACGTGAATATTAGATTTACAAACCCAATACCGATACTGCTCAAAAGTGCTGTTTTAGCCCCTAAACCGGCTTCTTCAAAAATTCTTGGCGCATAGTATAAAAAAGCATTAATTCCTGATAGTTGATTGAAAGCAGCAATTAGAAAAACTAAGATTAAAGGAAAACTATATTTCTTCATGAAAATATTTTCGTCAGAAGAAGTATTTTTATTGTCTTCACTGATATTGTCTATAATACTTTGTACATCTTCTTTACTGTTAATCTTATTCAAAATTACCCTTGCCTCATCTATTTGAGATTGTGTCAGGAGCCATCTTGGACTTTCCGGGATGTAGAAAGCCAATACAGTATAGACAACCGATGGAAAAACCTGAATACCCAACATCCATCGCCATGCGTTTTCACCAATATCACTCAAAAGATAATTGGATAAAAAAGCGGTAAGGATACCAAAAACGATATTAAATTGGTAAAGCCCTACTAGTCGGCCACGGTCTTTTGCCGGTGCTATTTCGGATATATAAGCTGGTGCTGCAATAGTTGATGCCCCAATTCCTAATCCGCCAATGAATCTAAAAAAAGCAAATATCCATGGTCCGTTTGCTAAAGAAGATCCTAAAGCTGAGATGGAAAACAAGATCCCAATTATTAATAATGTAGATTTTCTTCCTATTTTATTGGTTGGAATCCCTCCAAATATGGCTCCTATAACCGTACCCCATAATGCCATTGCCATAACTACCGAACCGTGAAAAAAATCACTGGAATCCCATAATATTTGAAGTGCTTTATCGGCACCGGAAATTACTACTGTATCAAAACCAAACAGAAATCCTGCGAAAGACGCAACGATTGACCAACTCATTATTTTTTTATTCATGTGTAATTTTTTTATTTCTATCCAAAATTAGGTTCAGGCAAAAACTTAATCATTCTGTATTGTTACATTTACTTCCAAGTTCGTTACATATTTTACAAAACATTGATTTACAATATTTTACATTTATTTTTTTTAACAAAAGTTAGAAATTGTAACCTGTAATTAAGGTTTTTAAACCTGAAGCTGAACATCAAAAAAACAATCATTTAATTTAGTCCGCGAAAAACTATTGAATGTGTTTTTTTGACTCTGATTTATTGATTGATTCTAATTCAACTTAATAAATTAGGGATGAATTTTTAATATTTTGAGGTTGTAATTGACTTCATTTTAGACATTGAATCATCAATTGAACGGAAATAAATTTTAGTATTAAAATCTTTAGGGAATATTAGATTCGTAAATACATACCTTCCATTATTTATAAAAACTTCAACAGAATTTTTATCTGCAAACAATCGAACATTAACATATTTATCGGCATTATTCAGAAGTGTTATTTTTTGGGTTGATTGGAATTCAGTTTTAAGTTCGTTGTCGAATCTATTTAAAACAAATTCATTAGTATCTTTGTTAAAAGTTAACTGAAATAGACTTTTATCATTATTTACTATTTCAAATTCTAAAAAATCTTTTATTTTATTAGGTTTAAATTTATAATCCATTTCAAAGGTTAACTCTTTTAAATCTAAGTCTTCAATTTTTTTATTTATGCTTGTTATGGATTCGTTTTCGAGTATCGTTTTCGATTTACGATACCTCTTAACTGATTGTACTGGTTCTTGTCTAATAAAATAATCTCCGTCTTCTTTATCTAAGATTAATTTTCTTGGCAAAGACATGGAACCTCTCCAACCATGAGTTGGTATTTCATTAGCATATTGCCAGTTATTCATCCAGCCTAACCATGTTTTAGTTCCCTTTTCTTCTGGCGCCCCATTCCATGTTACAGCAGCATAAAAATCTTTTCCATAATCGAAATAATTAAACCCTTCTATTTTCTCTGAAACAGATTGATCAGGAACGAAATTTTTCCCATCAAATTCTCCAATAAAATACTGCGATCCAGACCCTCCGGCAATACTCCCGTTTCCTAAACTAACTGCTAAAACCCATTTGGTTGTAGCTTTATAATTCAATGTAAATAAATCTGGACATTCCCACACACCCCCAATGGCTCCTTTTGGACCAAACTCACTCATTGAATTCCAATCTTTTAGATTTTTAGAACTGTAAAACAATATCTTTTTTTCGGCTGATAGGGCTAAAGCCATAATCCATTTTTGTTCTGGCTCATACCAAAAAACTTTTGGGTCTCTAAAATCTTTACTGCTAATATTTATAACCGGATTCCCCTCATATTTTGTGAAGGTTTTTCCCTTATCATTACTATAGGCAATACTTTGATGCTGAAATCCTGTTTTACCATCATAACTTGTATAAATGGCAACAAGGGCAGGTTGAGCATCTGTCCCAAAACCACTTGAATTCTTCCTATCCACTACTGCTGAACCTGAGAAAATCATTACTCCATTTTCTTCTTCCATAGCAACCGGTAAATGATTCCATTTTATTAAATCAGTACTTACCACATGACCCCAGCTCATATGCCCCCACTTATCCCCGTAAGGATTATGCTGATAAAAAAGATGGTATTCTCCATTTAAAAAGAACATCCCATTGGGATCATTTATCCAATTCCTTTCGGGAGTAAAATGTAATTTTGGTCTAAACTTTTCTTTTACCTCACTCGTCTGAGAATGAACGGTATCAGACAATAAAAAAGCAGCAAACAATACCATTAAATAAATCCCAATTATTTTTTTGAAATTTTCCATATCTATTCTACTATTATTTTGGCATCAAATAAATCATTTTCTACAAAGCCTTTTATGATATAGACGCCCTCCCTTGCTTTCATACCATTATCCATATAACCATTCCACTTAATTACAGTATTTTCGGCGTCTATTAGTTTTTCAATTCTTTTAACCGGAAATCCGGTAATATCAAAAACATAAGCAGCAACCGCTGTAGGCTTCGCTATGTTAGAGAATTTAAAATTGAAATCTTCACTGGAAGGATTTGGATAAACAACAGGATGAATTATATCCTCTTTCTGTTCAGCAATTTTAGAAACAGATGCTGTGCCACCACCCTGAATATTATAAATTTTTAAATTGGTAGCAGTGGCTGTTCCTCCCTGGGCATATAAATCAATTTGATTGCTTCCCACAGAAGGAAAAGATCGGGTTGCAAAAGCCAATTCCTCATTAACAAAAACTTCAATTACAGAAGCATCGACAAAAATTCGCCAATTGATATTCCCGACAGGTAATTCATAACTTCCGGACTGATTTGAAAGCGGAACATCTGGTAAAACGGAAGATTTACTTCGATCTACTACAAAGCTTTTTGTAGTGAAATCATAATAAATTAGTGTTTGTTCCCCGATAGCTAAGTTTTTATTTAATGAAAAACCCACTTTAGTGGCTGTACCGGGATTAATTGTAGCTACAATTTCATACTGCGTTCCATTGGCTCCGTTTAAAACATTTGAACTGTTCTGATCAAAAGAAACATTCGTAAAGTTTTTTGAAGTTCCTCTTAGTTGTAATAAATTAGGATGAGGTACCTGTTTAATTTTGTTATTAACCAATGTCCAGACTCTTGGCAAACTAAAAACATGAGCCCAACCCTGCTGTTTGTGTTTTGCAGAATTTACCCCGTCAGGAATAATACCCATTGCAGTTAAATTCCCGCTTGCATCCGGGTGGATCGATGGAGACAAAAGATTATTAACAACTTCCAAACGTTCCGGGACAACATTATCTCTGATAAATTTTGCTCCATCAAAACTACCTGTCCAATACAACGCATTGGCATTAGGCAACTTATTAATCAAAACAATTGACTTGGCACCAAAATTATAGTAGATAGGCATTTCCCAAAATTCTCCTGTTCCATCGGCAGTAGGATTCCCTTCTAACATAGTACCCTGCTGACTCCATTGTTTAAAATCAGCAGATGTAGACTTATACAAAAACAATCCTCCTCTTGATGTCCCGCTTCTTAATCCGGTACCTACCATCATGTACCAATCTGAATTATTTTGAAATACAAAGGGATCCCTAAAATCAGCATTAGGTATATTGGAAGGAACAGCAGCAATAATTGGAGTGCCATTTTTTGTCCAGGAATCATAAGGAGCATTAGAAGTTGCTAAACCAATCGCTGCTCTGGCTTTATTGACACCGGTATAAAAAATATAAGGCTGTCCGTTTTTAATTACTGCATGTCCGGACCAGATACCCACCTCATCAAATCCCGGCTGCGGCCATAACACCTGTGTTTTTTCTTCCCAACTTACTAAATCACTACTAACATAATGTCCCCAATTGATGTGTTCTAAATAAGGACCATTGAAATTTCTTTGACTGAACAAATGGTATTTATTACCAATGTATAACAATCCGTGAGATTCATTAGTCCAGGCAGATGAAGGCGCCAAATGGTATTTAGGTCTATGGTTATCATTAGCATACCTGTCGGCAATTGGAATCTTAAGATTGGGAATTGAAGGACTTACTTTAGTGTATTGAGTTTGAATTTCTGCATCAGTTAAGTCTTTAGCCCAGACCGAAACCTGGTCAATGGCACCGGTTAATCCATTGGTATCAAATCCGGCAATAGTTTTAACTTTTGATTCTTTTCCTATATAAACTGTTGCATTGGTATCCCAGGAAATATTTCCAAATGGACAAGCAATACCTTTAACTTTAACTCCATTTAAATACAATGAAGCCAAACCTGACAGGGTATTGATGTTTAAAGAAATAAAACTCCATTTCTTAAGTTCAATTTGCTGGTCTGAAATAATATTTACTATTTCTGTGCCCACTTTAAACTGCGCAATTATGCGACCATATTGATCTATTCCTAAAGCAACACCGGCGTTCGTATTTGGGTTTACATTAGAAAATATTGAGGCATTGGTATTATCACTTAATTGGTCCAAATCTTTTCTTTGCACAGGAAAAGCAGATGGAGCAATCCAGCCGGTCACACACACTTTATTAGTTGGATAGCTAATATTTGTTTTCCCGTTAGCCCATCCATAAAAGCCATTAGTCCTTAATGCATTGCCTTCAACTCCTGCTATGCGTTCTGCAGAACCTAAAGGTCCGTTTATGGTAAAAGTAGCATTGGTCTTGGTTTCGTTGATTGTTTGACCTGACGACTCATTAAACTTAAAAGAGAGTAGTTCAGTGGTTTCATTAGTTGGTGGTGGTGGCGTGGTATCGGTCGTATTCTTTTTCGAACCACACCCAAAAACCAACAATGACAACACAATAATAGTAGTGTACTTTTTCATTTTATATTTGTTTTTTATATAAAACTACTGCAGTACGCTAAAGAACTATTTAAGAATTGTTACATAGGCAATAAAAAACCAAATAAACCACAATCAACTAATTACCAATACTTTAACAATACAAACCTTTACTAAATTCCTCTTAAAAAAAGCTCAGATTGTATTTTCTATAAAAATGATACATCCCTATTGGACTATTTATTATTTCTAAATTCTTTTGGAGAGATTGAATATTTACTTTTAAAAGTTGTAGAGAAATAATTTGGAGACGTAAACCCACAGGAATAAGCAATTTCTGAAATATTTAATGATGTTGTTTTCAATAATTCTTTTGATTTTTCCAATCTGTAATTGGTTATATAATCGCTGACTCCAATCCCCAAAACCGCTTTAACTTTCCTATATAACTGAACTCGGGAAATGTTTAAACAATTAGCTAAATCTTCAACAGAGAAAGAAGAGTTATCAATATTTTTTTCTAACAATGCTTCTATTTTATTTAAGAATTTTTTTTCAATTATCCCTAGTGTATTTACTTCGAGTTCGCCAATATTATTGGTGTAATAATACCTAAGCTTTTCTCTGTTATACAACAAGCCTTTTATGGACTGTTTGAGCACTTTAAGATTGAATGGCTTTGTTAAAAACAAATCGGCACCGGCTTCCAGTGATTTTATATAAGTTTCCTCATCGTCCATAGCCGTCAAAATAATGGTTGGAATATGAGAAGTCAGGATGTTTTTCTTCAGTGTTTCACATATTTCGAAACCATTTTTTTCAGGTAAATTCAAATCACATAAAATAATATCAGGCATTACTTCTAAAGCTATTTCAGTAGCATTTTTACCATCCGATTTGAGTACGTTGTATTCATCACTCAATTTTGCAGCAATAAATTCCAGCAGCTCGACATTGTCTTCGATTATCAAAATCGAATATTTTTTATCGTTTTCTTCAGCTAACTGATTCTTATCTTTTATGGGTTCAATATCAAAATATTCATCATGATTTTCATAAACATAATCAGTATCATTAATGATTTGTTTTTTATCAAGATGTTCTGTTCCTAATTTTAAGGAAATAATAAATTCAGTCCCTTTGTCTGACTTAACTTCTATTGCTCCTTTATGCAAATCAATAAAACTCTTAGACAGATTCAAGCCAATGCCTGAACCGTTTTTATAGTTATTGGAACCCTTAAAAAAAGGATTGAAGATTTCGTTTATTTCATTTTTTGGAATACCAATACCTGAATCCTTAAAAGTAATTTCGACACTATTTTTTTCTAAATTTTTATTAATCTTAATTTCAATTTTTCCTCCATCCGGGGTAAATTTAAAACTGTTGGATAATAAATTATAGTATACTTTATCCATCAGATTTTTATCCAGATAAACCTCTAAATCTTCATCGTTTGTGGTAATGGTATACTCGATATTTCTTTTATTTGCCTCACGTTCGAACTCTTTGAATAAATTTTTAGAAAAAAACCACAGATTCGTTTTAGATACTTTGATATTAAAATTTTTACTTTCAATTTTTCGAAAATCCAAAAGCTGATTGATCAGTCTAAGCAGTCGCATCGAATTGTTGTACATAATGTCTAAATCTTTTTTGACATTGTAACTTTTACTTTTAAATTCGTCATTCAATGATTCCACACAACTTAAAATCAGCGTTAACGGCGTTTTAAATTCATGGGAAATCCCCGTAAAAAAGTTTATTTTCCCTTCGTTGCTAATCTTCAGTTTTTCTGCAAATTTTTCAATTTGATTTCTTTGATTTTTTATTTTTTGATTTGTTAACTCTAATTGTCTTTTCTTTCTTCTGATCGATATTACAGAATAAACGCTAAAAAGAGCCAGACAGAAAATAGCCACTGAAAAAAAGCCTAATAATTTCATTAGATTATACAGCGTTATGTACTTTCTTTCCTGCTTATCAATAACTTTTAGTTGTGTATCAATATTGGATTGTTGCTGCGAAATTTTATCAAATTGATTACTCATAATATCCGCATTCAAAGAGTCAATCAATACTGTCGCTAATTTGTTATTTTTTGAAACCGATTCTTTATTAACCAGCTTAACGGCTAGTTTAATTGCCTCACTACCGCCTGTGGGATATAATATAGTTGCGGCTAGCATCCCATCTTTAACCGCTTGTATGCCTCCATTCGGTCCATTCAATCCATCTATCCCAATAAATTTGATTTTATTTTCTCTGCCTTTTTGTTTTGCCACCTGCCAGGCCTGAAGTGCAATATTATCGTTAAACGCAAAAACATAATCCAATTTTGGCAAACTATCCAAAGCCCTGCTGAATTTAGCGTTCAGTGATTCTAAATCGGCAGCTGTGATACTTACCTTTTTAATGCCGGGATAGCGATCCATAATTTGCTTGAATCCCAAACTCCGCTCTACTCCGGGTGATATATCAGTTGTTGCTCTGATTTCAAGAACATTGGCATTGGCTTTAGAAATAGAAACAATATGTTTTCCGGCAATACGCCCCACTTCAACATTATCGGTACCCAGAAAAGCTGTAAAAAAAGGAGTGTTTACTTTTCTGTCTACTATAATAACAGGAATACCTTTTTTATATGCCTTTTCAATTACCGGTACGATAGAATCGGAGCCATAAGGAGCCACAATTATGGCATCCAAATGCTTTTCAATCATTTTTTCAATATCCTGAATCTGTCTTTGGGTGTTATTATTTGCATTACAAATAGTCAAATCAATTTCCGGATGAAGTGACGCTTCTAATTTCATCGTATAATCCATAGATTTTCTCCAGCTATCATCCTCCGAAATACTTTGTGAAAATCCTATCGAAATTTTATTCTTATCCTTAGAATAAGGATCACAGGAAATCAGAATAAAAGCACTAATTATCAAAAACAGATAATACTTTTTTCTCAACATTGAATTAGTTTTTTTTAGAATAAACAATAACAAACCTTTACGGTTAGTGGTATACCGCAAAGGTTAATTATGCTGTACAATCTGATTTTTATCAGATCATCATAAACTTTTTGATTTCTTTACCCGAAATATCCGGATTAGCACCTTCACTTCCGGCAACCAATGCTCCAACGGCACAGGCATAATTCAAAGCTTTTTGGGGTGATTTTCCCTTTAGCAATCTCACAATCAAAGTTGCAAGAAATGAATCCCCGGCTCCTACTGTATCAACAACTTTTATAAAATAGCCGCTGTTATAATAAAACTTATCATTGTAATACAATACCGCACCAAAAGCACCTTTCGTAACACATATTTGTTTGGTATTGGTTCTTTCAGCAATGAATTTGATATTCTGCTCAAAAGAATTATAAGGCGAATCCATTTCTTTACTAAGCTCAAGCAATTCCTCGTCATTGAGTTTTATGAAATCAGCCTTGAGCATTAAATCAGTAAGTATCTCTGTTGTATAATAAGGCGCTCTGAGATTTGCATCCAGAATTTTATATTTTGCTTTGGCTAAAAGATGGTCTAAAGTCAATCTGGATACCTCATCCCTACACACTAAACTTCCAAAAACAAACGCATCTGCTTTTGAAACCAGAGCATCCATCGGTTTTGTCTTTTCAATTTTATCCCAGGCGGAAGGATATGAAATATCATAAGAAGCATTTCCTTTTTCGTTAATCATGACATTAACAACTCCTGTTTTATATTTTTCGGTTATTTGAACAAAATCAGTACTAACATTATGCTGATTTAAAAAAGACAGGATATCTTCACCATTTTCATCTTTTCCTACACAACTAATCATAGTTGTTTTTACTCCCAGAGAATTCATTCTCAATGCCACATTTAAAGGGGCGCCACCAATTTTTTTATGAGTTGGAAAAACATCCCATAAAACTTCTCCAAAACAAACGACATTTAATGCGTGTTTTTTATTCATAATCATAATATTTAAAAATTAAGGACAGGTTTAAAACCTGCCCTTAATCACATTAAATAACCAAACACATTACTATTAACAATTAATATCCAGGATTTTGAGTATACAATCCTCCTGTAAAATCTATCTCTCTTTGAGGTATCGGATAATATTCATCTCTACCTGCTGTAAAATGAGCACTTGACAAGAACCCTTTTTTAGTTTTCTCAACTGCAAGATAAGCATTTAAAACCGGTTCTGCGATTCCCCATCGTACTAAATCAAAGAATCTAGGACCTTCCATACCAAATTCCAATCTTCTTTCAAACATAAGGGCTTTCAAAGCATAAGCTTTTGAAGGAAAAGAAACATAAGGACTCACTTTATACACATTAGAAGCTCCTGCAGCTAATGGCATTGCTGTACTGGCTGCTGCTCTTGCTCTTATCTGATTGATAATAGGCAACGCTTCAGTGTATCTGTTTAATTGTATTAAAGCTTCTGCTTTAAACAGCAATACATCGGCATATCTAATAAAATCCACATTTTTTGAAGTTCCTACGAATGGTCCGTTTTTCACATAACAAGAACAGTCCGGAGATTGTTGTTCTTTCATATTTCCAAAATAACCATAAACTCCCGGATCTCTCGCCCAACTAAAATTGTACACCATATCTCCGGTTGTTTTCAACGTATTTTTGTATTTAAATGGTCTTCCAGGTACCCCAACTGTGTGATCAATTCTTGGATCTATAGTCACTCCCGTTGTTAATGGCGCTTTTCCATTACTATCTACTGTATTATAAATATCCGAATTGTTAAAAGTATCTAACAATGGTAGACCTGTTACAGCATCAGTTCTGAAGGCATTTACCATATTCTGACTTGCCATATGGAAACCACAACATCCGTAAAGAGGCGTACCATGAGGAGAATTCAATCCTGTAACAAAACTTACTCTGCCAGTATTAGTCCCATCATTGATAGAAAACTGAACTGCCCAGATAGATTCAGGTCCATTATCATGACCATCTAAGAAATTATATCCAAAATCAGGCTCTAAACTTCCGGTTACCTGATTAGCATAATCAATAACTTCCTGTAATCTGGCTGCATTAATATTTATCACTTGGTGAGTAGCATTTTGCTCATAAGCCTGATACAATCTTAATTTTGCTAAATAAGCCGATGCTGCATTTTTATCTGCTCTACCTACCTGATCCTGGGATTGTGGTAAATTATCGTGAGCAAAAATAAAATCTTCGGCTATTTTATTCCATAATGCGTCAGAAGTTAAGTCATTTGAAGTTTCTAAAATTTGCTCTTTAGAAAGATCTTCGGTAATAAACGGAACTTTATTAAACAATAACTTCAGCATAAAATAAGAGTGTGCTCTTAAAAAGCGAAGTTCTGCCTGTCTCACTTTTTTAAGCGGAAATTCTGTTTCCGACAAAGAATTAATTACTGACAAAGCAAAATTAGCTCTGGAAATTGCTTTATAGTGATTAGTCCAGGTTCTAGGCAACATCCAATCCCCATAATCCGGAATAGTTAAATTATATTGCTCGTAGCGATCCACAACATCTACGTCGCCACGACCACCTCCGCCTTTATAAGCATCATCCGAACGCACACTTCCATAAACCCATTGATGAGTTATAGGTCCAACCATCTCGTCATTGCCTATTGCGGCATAAGCTGCATTTACAAGAGCATCTGCATTTTTAGCGGTTGCAACTTCGTCCGGTTGCAGTACCCCGGTAGGTTCATAATCTAAAAAATCTGAGCTACATGATGCCAACATTAAGATTGACATGAAGCAAATAACTATTTTATTATATTTTTTCATGAGAATTAATTAAAAATTAAAGTTTACACCTAATGATAGAGTTGTAGGTACCGGTATTCTGTTTATATCCGTACGTTCCGGATCAGAACCTATATAACCTTTTGGAGTAAACCAAAATAAGTTTTCTCCCTGAGCATATATTCTGCAATGAGTTATAAAACCGGTTTTGTCAGTTATACTTTCTGGCAATGTATATCCAATTTGAATATTTCGAACTTTGAAATAAGAATTGTTTCTCAATAAATAATCGGACATATTTGCATAGTCAGTATTATTGGTTGTAAGTGAAGGGATACTAGTATTTGTATTTGTAGGAGTCCAAGCATTTAAAGTTCCTGGTCCTACGTTTTCTCTTCCTTGTACAAAATTATTCCAATAGATGTAAGGATCAACTCCTTTTCTTCCTGTAACCCCTGAACCAAAAATGGACATATCTATATTTTTATAAGCCAAACTAATATTGATACCATATTCTAATTTAGGTTGTGTTGACCCAATGAAAGTTCTGTCATTAGAGTTAATAACCCCATCATTGTTAATATCCACATATTTAATACCTCCTAATCGGGAAGCCACCTGAGTAGCATGTGAATCAATGTCAGCTTGCGACTGGAACAATCCTTCGGTTTTGTAACCAAAAATTTCAAACTGTGAATGACCAACAATTGAATTTGCAGCCGTTCCCGGATAAGCCGATCTTACCTCTTCCGGTAATTGAGTAATTTTATTTTTTGTAGCTCCAAAATTGGTTGTAACATTAAAATTCAATCCGTTCTCTAAAGTATCCGAATAACCTAAAATTAATTCCCAACCTTTATTTTCAGTAGAGGCTCCGTTTACAGAACGTTGTTGTCCTTCTCCTACAACTGAAGCAACTGGTGGTTTAATTAAAATCCCGTCGGTTTTTCTTGAAAAATAGTCAAATGAACCTGATAATTTGTTTTGTAAAAATGCAAAATCCAAACCAACGTTAATCTCCTTAGTCGACTCCCATTTCAATCCTGAATTGGCTGCCTGAATAGAAACGAAACCAGAAGGCAAGTTACCTGTATTAGTTCCATTCAAATCATAAGCTGTTCCAACATTATAATAGATATTAAAAAACCATGGGTCGAATACATTTTGATTAGGACCGTATCTTGCTTCATATAAACCAAAACGGGCATTATCTCCAATAGATTGATTCCCTACCTCACCATAACCTGCACGAAGTTTCAATAAAGAAATAACTTCAATATTTTTCAGGAAATCTTCATTATTGATTTTCCAACCTACAGTAGCAGCAGGGAAAATACCGTATCTGTTATCTGCTCCAAATCGTGAAGAACCATCACGTCTTATTGTGAAAGTTGCTAAATATTTATCTGAAAATGAATAATTCACTTTACCAAACTGAGAAAGCAATCTGCTTCCTGTTGAAAGTCCATTTGATGTTCTTGCTCCTGAAGCGGATGCCAATACAAAATAAGATTCTTTTTCTACAGCAAATCCTTCTGCACGTGCATAGATACTGTTAAAATCTGTTTTAACTGATTCCGTACCAATCATAACACCTATTTTATGATCAGACAGTTTTACATTATAATTTAATGTATTTGAAATAGTCAAACTGGAATATTTATTAGTATCAAGACTCAAGCTGTTATTCGCTCTTGTAACAAATCCATTGTTTACTGTTGGTTCAATATCTTTTTTCTTATAGTCATTGAAATCCATTCCGATACTATTTCTGAAAGTAAGATTTTTAACCAAATCAATTTCTGTAAAAACATTAGCAAACAAAGACATTCTTCTGGTATTATCCCATCTGTTCAAATACTGCATCAACAAAGGGTTATTTCTATCAGAATATCCCGAACCTAAAGGACCAGCAAAATCTCCGGTGCTCGTATATACGGGAATTGTTGGGACTAATGAAACAGCTAAAGCAGGAGTAGGAGCACTCCCCACATCGGTAGATGCTAAAGTTTCATTCGACTGAGTAAACTGTGAATTAATTCCAAATCGCACTTTATCATTAAACAATTTAAAATTAGCGTTTAATCTGGCAGTATATCTTTCATAATCTGTGTATTTCAACATTCCTGTATTGTTCAAATACCCAAGATTTAATATTGCATTCGATTTATCACTTCCTCCTGAAACAGACAAATCGTTATTAGTAAGAAATCCTCTTTTATACATTACATCCTGCCAATTAGTATCTCCTGCAGGAACATTTGTATTACCACCTACATAAGGTTGAACTGTAACACTATTTAAAACTGGATTAGCTAAATTATGATTCCAGTCAAAATTATAGATCTCTCCATAACCATCCTCAGGAAGCGCTCCGTCATTTACCGATGCCTGCCATAAAATCTTACCTCTGTCAACAGCATTCAACATTTTATATCTTTGTTTTTTCTCTGACATAGAAGAAACACTGGTATTGTAAGTCACATTCATTTTTTCTCCTTTAAAAGCATTTTTAGTTGTTACCACAATAACACCATTGGCAGCTCTGGAACCATAAATAGAAGAAGCAGAAGCATCTTTTAATACTTGAACAGATTCGATAACACTTGGATTTAAACTCGCAAAAACTTCAGGTCGTACCGTAGGAATACCATCAATTACATACAATGGATCCGTATTTCCTAAAGTACTTACCCCCCTGATTAAAATCTTGCTGCTGGCTCCACTTGGGTCTCCGGACTTTTCTACTGACAAACCGGCAACCCTACCCTGCATGGCCTGCATGGCATTACCGGAACTCATACTTTGTCCTGCAATAGGTCTCATCTCAACAACAACAACAGATCCTGTAACGTCTACCTTGCGTTCTTTTGAATACCCCGTTACCACAACTTCGGTTAATTGTTGTGATTCTGCTTTCAAAGCAACATTAATAGTTTCCTGACCGTTTACCGGTACTGTTTGGTTTGTAAAACCTACATAACTAAAAATCAAAGTAGCTTTTGCATCTACATTTTTAAGTTCATATTTACCATCAAGATCCGTTGTGGTTCCCTTATTAGTCCCCGAGACTACCACTGATACACCTGGTAATGACATTCCATCTTCAGAAGACGTCACTGTCCCTTTTATTCCTATATTTTGAGCCGATAAAGAAAAAAAGGAGCCCATTAAAATTAAATAGAGAATGATTTTTCGTTTCATAATTTAAATAGTTTTAGTTAAAATTTAGTTGATTAATAATTATTGGTTTCAGTTAAAATTTAGTTGGTTAATAATTAGATTTTCAATATTATAGTCAAAATTTCCTTTATTAACCGAGAATGTTTCCATAGGTTTTTTAGGAAAAAACACCTCGGTCATAACTGTTTTGCCATTATCATAAAATACCTCAATTGAAGTTTTATCAATAACAACCCTTACATCCATTTTATCAAAATCCTTTGTAAAAGCTACTTTTGAAATTTGTTTTGCAAAATCATCATAGAAAGAAATGTCTCCTGATTTTTTTCTGTCAATAAAAAAGAACTTATCTTTTTTATTAATTCCAAATTCAATTGTATTCCCCAGGCTATTGGATAATGAGAATGTGTAGACATCGTTTTTAAGATTACTCAAATTAAATCGGATATCTATTTTGGATAAATCGACAAATGATTTATCAATCAAAACGGTCTTTTTGGTTATTTTAAGAGTTTCTTTTTTTATTGTTTTTGACACATAATTTTGTAATTCTCTCACTGGTTGAAAAGCAACTTTATAATGTCCGTCTTCTTTAACAAGTGTTAATTCCCTTGGCAGTGTCATACTGCTTCTCCATTTTTGAGTTGGTACTTTTTGAGCATAATTCCAGTTAGACATCCATCCGACAAATAATTTTCTTCCATCCACTTCAGAAATATTTGACCATGTAACCCCTGCATAATTGTCTCTGCCGTAATCAATCCAGAGCGATTTTTTCTCTTTTAAATCCTGAGAAAAAGATGTATCAAGAGTGAAGTGCTTACCATCAAAATCACCTATAAAATATTGAGTAGCCGAACCGCCGTTTGGACCTCCCGGATTTATACTTACTAAAAGCACCCATTTATACTCATCAGATCCGTCAATTAACATTGGAAAGAAATCCGGACACTCCCAAACACCACCATGCGCACCTATGTTTTTTCCAAAATCAGAAAGCAACTCCCAACTTTTTAAATCTTTAGAAGCATAGAAAAAAATGCTGTCTCCGGCTGCTAAAACCATTAACCACTGTTTGTGAATATTATCCCAGGTCATTTTAGGATCTCTGAAATCTTTAAGGTTCGGATTTTTAATCACCGGATTGGCCTCATATTTTGTCCAGGTCAACCCTTCATTTAATGAATAAGCAATCCCCTGTGACTGAATATCTACAGCTCCGGCTTTTTCTTTTACCGGATCATGGTAAGTAAACATTGCCACAATTGGCGGGTTTTTTAGACTACCAAAACCAGAGGTATTCTTTAAATCTACAACCGCACTTCCTGAAAAAATATACCCCTTGGCATCCGGATAAAGTGCTATAGGTTTTTCTGTCCAGGTAACTAAATCGGTACTTATAGCATGCCCCCAGTGCATTGGTCCCCAAACATTTGAATCCGGATAATGCTGATAAAAAAGATGGTAATATCCATTATAATAAAACAATCCATTAGGATCATTCATCCAACCTTTTTTAGGTGTAAAATGGAAATTAGGTCTATAAAGTTCCTCTTCTGTATATTTTTTCCCATCCGAATCTGTAGATTCTTTACAAGAAAACAAACCCACAAAAACTACCAGACTACTTATTAGTCCTAACCATTTCTTAGTTCTTATTTTGTTCATGTTATTAATTTTTAATTAATTTTTTACTTAACTCTTCTAAAGAAATTCCTTTGGTTTCAGGCATTAAAAAGGCAACGAAAAACAGTTGGAATACCATCATGATGGCAAAAAACAAAAACACAACCCCGGCTCCAATCGTAGAAAATAAAAAAGGAATCAATGACGGAATGATTGCAGCTAAAATCCAGTGTGTCGTACTGCCAAAAGCCTGCCCTGAAGCTCTGAGGTGATTAGGGAAAATCTCGGATATAAAAACCCAGATTACTGCTCCCTGACCTATTGCATGTGCTGCAATGAATAAGAATAAAAATACCGGAACCATAATCCCCTGCCAATGAAGGAAAAATGCCATAGCCACTAAAGTAAGCGAAATGATATAGCCTACTGACCCTATATACATGAGAATTTTTCGACCCAGCCTGTCTATTAAGAAAACACCAAGCAAAGTAAACACTAAATTTACCACTCCAATTCCAATACTACTCAACAAAGCAGTACTTTCTCCTAAACCGGCTTCCTGAAAAATTCTATTGGAATAATACAGAAAAGCATTAATTCCTGATAATTGGTTGAAAAAAGCAATCAAAAATGCCAATATCAACGGCGTTCTGTATTTTTTTAAAAAGATACTGTCATTAGCAAGAGCTGCATTAGCATTATCAGCATCTATATCTTTTTTCATTTCTTCAAAATCGGCTTCCAATCCCATTCGCTGTAGAACGCTTTTAGCTTCTTCATCTCTGTTCTTTGACAATAACCATCTTGGACTTTTAGGAATAGAAAAAATTAATACTGAATAAATAAAAGAAGGAAACGCCTGTACACCCATCATCCATCTCCATGAATTTTCACCTACGTTTCGTAACAGATAATTAGAAAGAAAGGCGATAAGAATTCCTAAGACAATATTAAACTGGTAAAACGCTACCAATTTCCCCCTGTCTTTTGCCGGTGCAATTTCTGAGATATAAGCCGGTGCCGCTATAGTAGATGCTCCAACTCCCAATCCACCAACAAATCTAAAAGCAGCAAACACATAAGGCCCATTTGCTAAAGCTGAACCTATAGCTGAAAAGAAAAATAATATTCCAATCCACAGTAAGGTATTTTTTCTACCTATTCTGTTTGTTGGTATCCCTCCAAATATGGCTCCTATTACGGTTCCCCACAAAGCCATGCCCATTACAACTGTACCATGAAAAGCATCCGATGAATTCCATAGGGTCTGTAACTTTTTATCCGCTCCGGAAATCACAACAGTATCAAAACCAAAAAGGAATCCTGCAAGTGATGCTACTAAAGCCCAAATAAATATTTTTCTCATTATCTGTATAATTTTAAATTCAGTTGCTAAGATATCTGCTTAATAGAACCACCTATTTTAACAGTGTTACAATTGTGTTTAAAAATGTTAAGAGAATGTGAAAATCATACAAAACCTTATTTTACAAGGATTTATTACTAATAAAAAAACAGATTTAATGGGCTTGGAAAGAAGGTTGTACTACACTTATGTTACATAATCTACAACCTTGTTACATGATGCAATAAAGAAATAATCAATTAATTAACCTTAAAATTCCACTTCCTGCTTTTTTCATACTTTTTAATTATATTTTACACAAAAAGTAAAATCAAAAAAGCTTCAAAAACATCTAAAATATTTCATAAAAAGCGAATCCTTTTATACATAACTAATGACTAAAACCGTAACAATTAGAATAAAAAACAGCAATATACCAGCCCAATAATCAATTCGATTTAAAAAAGGGATTCACCAGAAAAGCATTTAGTCTTAATAATATATTTCGGCTTCTTATCATACATTTCTTTTAAATTTTCAACCCTTTATATTCATCTACAACAGCTGAAAAATAAAATTTGAACAATAATCAGCAGCCATTAAACAGAAAAACAAACGTTCATCAAAACATCAACAAGTCAGCTTAAATTTATCGCATAAAAAAAATGCAGCTGATTTAAAAACCAACTGCATTTTTAATTTAAATGAAAAGTTTCCCTAATTTCTTATCCTTTATGAATCATTATTTTACCTGAGTTATTTCTAATATAACACTCGTACGTTTTAAAGTGACATTTGGATTTATCCCTACTGTCATCAAAAAGTTACCTGAATAAAGATTCTCTGAATTAATTGTAGATTTTGTATCAGGATATAAATTTATTTCTTTCACAGTGTATTTACTATCCGGATCCAATCCCGCCAAAACAATTGGCCTTTCAGTAGCTGTAATTTTATATCGGTTATTAACCAGATAATTAAAAACAACAGCTTTATTTTTTTCTTTATTCACATACATTAAAGACGAAATATCATTTTCGTGCGGATTCAACAAACGATACAGGTCGCCATGCCATACAATATCTTTAAACGAATTATAATTTGAAATTGCCTGCTTACAAAACACTTTATCATTTTCACTTAAATGACTTTCAACAATATCAAATCCCAATTTCCCCATACTCGCTACATCAACTCTAAACTTCAACGGTTGTTTTCCCCAATCAGTCACATGATTATCAGTAGTTATCGAAGGGAAAAAATAGGAATAATTCCATTGAATAAATATTCTTTCAATAGGATCCGTATCATCACTAGGCCAAAATTCAGTAAAATATTTCAGGAACTCATAATCACCCCTACCACCTCCGCCAGAGCACAACATCATAGGAACTTTAGGATACTTTGCCCTGATTCTTTCCAAAACCTTATACAATCCATGAATGTAATCTACATATAAATTAGACTGAGGAATTCCTTTTTGGTTAAGAAAAGCAGAATAAGCATTATAGATTACCGCATTACAATCCCATTTGATAAAAGCTAATTCAGGGTTTTTAGTAAACAAATTATCTACTATCCCAAAAACAAAATCCTGCACTTCAGGATTTGACAAATCCAAAACCAACTGATTTCTATAATAAATTTCAGGTCTTTCCGGTTGACGAATAACCCAATCCAAATGTTTTTCATACAATTCACTTCTGGGGTTAACCATTTCAGGTTCTATCCAAATGCCAAATTTAACTCCTTCTTTTTGGGCTTCTTTTACCAAATAACCCAATCCATGAGGCAATTTTTTCTTATTTTCCTGCCAATCCCCTAAACCTGCATCGTCATTATTTCGTGGATATTTATTTCCAAACCAGCCATCATCTAACAAAAACATATCAACACCCAATGATTTAGCACCTTTAAATAAATCTTTAATCTTAGCCTCATCAAAATCAAAATAAGTAGCTTCCCAGTTATTCAACAAAGTCAAACGTTCACCCTCACCATCTAAAACCCTGTATTTTCTGGCCCATTCATGAAGATTACGGCTAGCCTCTCCGGTACCCTCATTTGACAATGCATAAATTAAAGACGGAGTTTTAAAAACCCTGTTGGGTACCAGAGAATATTCGGAAGCATAAGGATTAATTCCGGCAATCAAACGAAGATTTTTATATGAATCGATTTCGAAATCAAGTTTAAAATTACCGCTCCAGGCAAGCTGCCCCAACATAACCAAACCCTCATTTTCTGAAGCAGGCTGACCAAATGAAACCATAAAATTTGGCGTTTGCAAAAGCATTGCCCTTGTCCCCAGTTTTGAATCAATCACCTTGATTCCCTGTTCCAATTTAGTTTCGACAGGCTGCATTTCCTTAAGATACTCCCCTTGAAAACTGGTCAGATAAAAATTCTTATTAGTAAAATACATATTAGCCGAAGCATATTTTTGCAATAAAACAGCCTTTTTCTCCTGATGTTTTATCTCGGTCCACTGCTCGATAACATTTTTAGCAGCCCATACTTTATAAAACAAAGTTACCTCAAACGGATAAACAGGATCTTTAAGAACGATACTGATTAAAGTAACATCAGCATCAATCTTCTGATATTTATGACTAACGTATTTAAGTTCCAGAGAGGTATTGCCATCAGCATGTTTTACCTGCAAGGCCGGCTCCGACAAATTAGAAGTCCCCGAAGGAGTATAAGCGATATTATAAATTCCTGCATTTGCATCATTAAAATCAAAACTCTTAGCTATAATATCATATTCGGCTTTATTTTTTAATGGTTTGCCAAAATAAATATTTCGCAATCGTTTATCATTATCTGTTTGTAATACTAAAGCATGGTCTTTAGTCTCTATCGGAATTGTAATATTTTGTGCATAAGAGCTTAGCAAACCGTAAAAGAAAACAACAACAAATTTGAAATTGCCTTTTAACAAAGAGAAAACGAGATCCTTTTTCATAATTAATGGTGGTTTATTTTTTTTGAATTAATAGCAATAGGTAAGCAAGTATCGATGTGCAAATGATTAAATCCAAATCTATTTTTACAATCAAACCCTGCTAATTTCACATTAAAAATCATAATTACATTCTCAATATGTTTCAATTGGCACAATTTCAACAAAAGGACATCAATACTACTACAAAGCCTTTAAAAACAAAGCCTGACAACGAAAAACCAATTATAAAATCTATCTCAAAAGAATACTCATGTTACATGACTTATAATTATGTAACATAAATACAATGAAAAAAGAAGACAATTAAACCTTCAAAACCTATTTTACCCCTTTATATTCCGTTGGTGTTACACCGAATTTATTTTTAAAAGAAGTCGAAAAATAATTAGGCGATGAAAAACCTACGGCATAAGCTATTTCCGAAATATTCTGATTCGTTTTCTTAAGCAGTATTTTAGATTTCTCCAATCGAAGATTAAGAAGATGATCACTTACGCTAATCCCTAATATCGCCTTTACTTTTCGATAGAGTTGCACTCTGGAAATATTTAAATCATGCGCTAAATCTTCTATCAGATAAGCCGAATTCTCCATGTTTTTTTCAATTAACGAATTGAGTTTTCGTAAAAAATCCTGCTCAGAAAAACCAAAACCACTATCGTCAATTTTTAAAATATTATTGGTATAATAAAATCGTAATTTTTCTCTGTTATACAAAAGCCCTTTAATAGACTGAGATAAAACTTTTAAGTCAAAAGGTTTTGTCAGAAAGATATCTGCACCGCTTTCTAATGCTTTCAAATAAGAATCCTGATCTTCTGATGCTGTTAATATAATAATAGGAATATGGGAGGTTCTCAGGTCTTTCTTTAAAATTTCACAAATTTCAAAACCATTTTTATCATGCAAATTCAAATCACAAATAATAACATCCGGAATTAACTCCAAAGCGCGTTCTATAGCATCGGTACCGTCTGAGGTATAAATAGTGTACTGTGTCGAGAATTTATTGGTTATAAAATCCAATAAGTCAACATTATCCTCAATATAAAAAATAGAATACTTATCCTCATTGACCATTGGCTCACTTACCTGGATATCCGAATCCAAATAATCCGATTGGTATATTAAATCAAGAACCTGATCTTCTATTATTGATTTGGCATCCAAATGCTCTTTGCCCAATGGTAAGCTAATAATAAATTCAGTCCCGTTTTTAGAATTAATTTCTACCTTACCTTTATGCAAGTCAATAAAATTCTTTGACAAATGCAGCCCTATGCCGGAACTGTTGCTTCTATAATTATTTGACCCTTGATAAAAAGCTTTAAAAACCTCTTCTATTTCATTTTCAGGAATTCCAATACCTGAATCTTTGAAAGAAATTCTAACAACATTATGAATTTTATCTTCATTGATTGCAACAGCAATCTTACCACTCTCAGGAGTAAATTTAAAGGCATTGGACAACAAATTAAAGTAAACTTTATCCATCAAATTTCGGTCAATATAAACCTCCAAATCCGGATTATTGCTCGTCAGCGTAAAATCAATAAGCTTTCTCTTTGCTTCTTTTTCGAAATCACAAACTATACTTTTCGAAAAATCTAAAATATTTGTTTTTGATGCTTTGAGTACAAATTTTTTATCTTCTATTTTTCGGTAATCCAAAAGCTGATTAATTAACCTTAATAATCTTCTCGAATTATTATACATCAAATTAATCTCAGTATTAACCGCAATTCCTTTATTCCTGAATTCATTTTTCAAAGACTCTACCGAACTCAAAATCAAGGTCAAAGGTGTTTTAAACTCATGAGAAAGACCTGTAAAAAATAAAAGTCTTGCCTCATTACTCTTTTTCAATTCCTTTGCAAATTGCTTGATTTCATTTCTTTGGATAACTATTTTTTTGTTCTTTTCTTCCAATTCATTCTTCTTACGACTGATTGTTATTCGGGAATAAATACTATATATGGCCAACCCGAAAACAATGACAAACAAAATAATTAATAGCTTAAGAAGATTACTCTGGCTGGCATATTTCTCTTCCTGATTTTTAATAATATGTTGCTGTTCCTCAATATCCGACTGCTGAATAGTAATTTTATCAAACTGATTACTCATAATTTCAGCATTAAGAGAATCAATCAAAACGGTATTAAGATTATTTTTTTTGGGAACAATTTCCTTATTAATCACTTTTAAAGCCAGCTTAACAGCCTCACTTCCTCCTGTAAGATACAATACTGTTGCTTTTAAAATCCCATCCTTTACTAATTGGATTCCGCCATAAGGCCCGTTAATACCATCAACACCTATTATCTTAATCTTTTTTTCCAGCTTTTTACTTTTGGCAACAAGATATGCCTGATAAGCAATTACATCGTTATAAGCAAAAACATAATCCACATCCGGATTCTCAGTTAAAGCTTTTAAAAAAGCCTCTTTAGGTAATTCATCTTTATAAGCATCCAACCTAACCACCTTTATACCTGAATATTGCTCCACAATCTCTTTAAAACCCAAACTTCTCTCCAAGCCGGGCGAAGTATAATAAGCCCCTCTGACTTCAATTACTTTTGCCTTACCCTTAGACAATGAAACAATGTGTCTTCCCGCAATTCTTCCAACTTCAACATTATCTGCCCCTATATAAGCCATATAATTAGAAGTATTTACTTTTCTGTCAACTACAATAACAGGAATACCTTTGGCATTTGCTTTTTCTATTACCGGAATAATTGAATCTGATTCAAAAGGAGATACTATAATCGCATCTACTTTCTCCTCAATAAATCGCTCTATATCTTTTATCTGTTTTTTTGATTTACGATTTGCATTATAAATTTTCAATTTCACATTAGGATGCAAGGCTGCTTCAATCTCCATACTATGTTCCATTGATTTTCTCCATATATCATGATTGATACTTTGAGAAAAACCAATCAAAATTTCATCTTTATCTTCTTCATTTTTACATGAATTCAGTATCAATACCAATAAGAACAGAAAACAAATCTTTTTGAACATATTGTTAATTTATTAAGGAAATTACTATCTAGTAAAATTGGAAAACGGAATATTTTTAAAGCTAATCTGAAGTAAGCAGCCAATTCTCATCGCTGCTTTAGAGATGGAAAGTTATGATTTTCTTAACATTTAACCTAATATTTTTTGCATAATAAAAATAAATCCTGTTTTTCAAAACAAAACATTCCTAAGCTTTTTTTTGAATCACCAAAAACTAAAAAAGCGTGATAATTACACAAAACTTGTATAATCATCACGCCTTTAATAATTTGCGTTTGTGACTGCGGAGGGGTTCGAACCCCCAACCCTCAGAGCCGAAATCTGATATTCTATCCAGTTGAACTACGCAGCCAAAATATAAAAAAAACCATTTTTTAAAATTCTAAATACCAACTCTTGTCATTGGAATTTGGAATTTCTCTTTTTGGAATTTAAACTTTTATACCAATAATTTTTTAACGATACCTGAAACTACTTTTCCTTCTGCAGTTCCTCCTAATTGAGCAGAAGCTAATCCCATAACTTTACCCATAGAAGCGATTCCTGAAGCTCCTGTCTCGGCAATAATTTTTGCAATTACAGCCTCAATTTCCGCTTCACTCAATTGTGCCGGCAAAAATTTCTCTATAACAGCCACCTGAGCTAATTCTGGTTCAACCAAATCCGGACGGTTTTGTTCTGTAAAGATTCTTGCGCTTTCCTTACGGGTTTTCACCAAACGTTGCAATAATTTAATTTCTTCTTCTGCCGAAATTTCCTCTTTTGAACCTGACGAAGTTTGAGCTAAAAGTAATTCTGATTTTATAGCTCTTAAAGCTTCTAATGCTACAGTATCTTTTGCTTTCATGGCTGTTTTCATTTCATCCATGATTTTTGCTGATAAACTCATTGGTGTTATTTTATTAATAAGCGTTAACGCTTTGTTTGACATCAAGTTATAAAAATCAAATGAGTAAGAACAAAAAAATGCTCTCAACAAGCATTAAAAAAGTCCAAAACCCGGTGCGAAGGTAAAAAAAATAACCCGAAAATTAAATTCAATCTTCGGGTTATTATCTTTGAAATTAAATTAACTAATCTACATTATCATGTAAATAGGAGTTGTTAGAACGCAATTGTAAATCATTATTACTATCTGTGCCTACTGAAATTCTTGAGTTTGCATTATTAGTCTGATTATTTGAAATATCAATACCTAATCTTTTATAAGCTGGCTCTTTTTCGTATTCATCAATTTTAGAAACATTATTATGAAACTTATAATTGAATTCTTTTAATTTTTTTCTTCTTTCATCAGCTCTTAAACGTAGCGTCTCTTCGATTGTCATTTCGATAGGAGAAATATCTTCAGCTCTGGAAAAATCTTCTGAAACTGATTCTATTTTTTTCATTGTAATATTCAACTCCTCAGGAACTACCTCTTCTACCACTTTTGCAACTGGTTTAGCTGATAATTCGTTTTCAGCATCCATATATTCTTCCAAAGAATATTTGATAATTCCGTTATCAGACAACTCCGTTACAGGTACAAATTGAACCGCCTGATTTACTTTTATCTCTTTAGTTTCATTAGTCAATTCAAAAAACACTTTTTCTTCATTGACTTGAACTGGCTCAATTTTTACCGGCTCTGGTTTAACAGGCTCAGTTCTAAAAAGCGGTAAATCAAAAGAAATAGATGTTTGTTCTTGTTTTTCAACAGCTTTTGGTTGTTCAACAACTGCTTTAGGCTGTTCAAAAACCTCTTGTCTTACTTCTTCAACTTTTGGTGCAGAAAAAGTAAATTCTTCTTCTTTAATTGGAGAAACAATTTCGAAAGTAACATCTATATTTTTAATAAATTCAGACATTGCCATCAATTCTTCGTTTCCCGGAACAGGAACAACCGGCTCAACCACCTGAGGCGCTACAGCCACCACTTCCTCTTCTTCATCAATTAATTCAAAAACCACTCTGTCCTCCGGAGTACTAACCGGTTTATCGATGTTTACATCAAAACTTGCAACTGGCGCATTACTTAGATTATGAACAATTTTTTGTTCATCTTCCAAAGTATGAATGATTTTTTTAGGCTCAGTATTTACAATTCCGTTTTGTTGTTCAATATCAAATCCTGTAGCGATAATAGTTACCGCAACGGCATCTCCTAATGATTCATCTTCACCAACCCCCATGATGATATTAGCATTATAACCCGCTTCACTTTGAATGTGGTCATTAATTTCTCCAATTTCATCTAAAGTTATTTCATTAGAACCAGAAACGATGAGCAACAATACGTTTTTGGCTCCTGTAATTTTGTTATCATTCAATAATGGCGAATCTAAAGCCGCAATAATAGCTTCTTTAGCTCTGTTTTCTCCTGAAGCTACAGAAGATCCCATGATAGCGGTTCCACTATTTGCCAATACTGTTTTAGCATCACGTAAATCGATGTTTTGAGTATAGTGATGTGTAATTACTTCAGCAATTCCTCTTGAAGCAGTCGCTAAGACTTCATCCGCTTTAGAGAATCCCGCTTTGAAACCTAGATTTCCATAAACCTCTCTCAATTTGTTATTATTAATAACAATTAGAGAATCCACCTGTTTACGTAATTTTTCGATTCCAATAAGCGCTTGTTCCTGACGAACTTTTCCTTCGAAAGAAAAGGGCAAAGTCACAATACCTACAGTTAAAATTTCTCTTTCTTTAGCCAGTTGAGCAATTACAGGTGCAGCACCAGTTCCGGTACCTCCACCCATCCCGGCAGTAATAAAAACCATTTTAGTATTGCGATCCAACATTTTTTCAATATCAGCTATACTTTCTATAGCCGACTGTTGACCTACATCCGGATTAGCTCCGGCTCCCAGACCTTCAGTAAGATTTACCCCTAATTGAATTTTGTTAGGAACAGCACTATTTTGTAATGCCTGTGAATCAGTATTACAAACAATAAAATCCACCCCTTTGATTCCTTGTCTAAACATGTGGTTGATAGCGTTACTACCGCCACCTCCTACACCTATTACTTTTATAACATTTGATTGATTTTTAGGTAAATCAAATGAAATACTTCCAAATTCTGAGTTGCTCGTCATATTATTTGGTATTTGATATTAATATATTTTGTCTTTATTCTTCTTTTCTTTTACTTACTCGGCGTTATCTAAAAAATCTTTAATCTTATCTACATATCGATCAAAGAAAGAACGCTTAATTTTATCCCCTGTAGATTCTTCTTTTTTAGAATACACAGGCACTTGCTCTACCTGTTCTACTACTTGCTGTTGTTGCTGTTGAAAATGTTCTACAGGCTCAACAACTGGCTCACGGTAAAAAACAGTTCTTTGCTGAACCACTTCTTCTTTTCTAACCGCACTTTGCGTATTATTAGCAATACTATTCATTACTAATCCAACAGCTGTTGCGTATAATGGACTTGAAAATTCCTCATCCGAATTACCGGCTAAATGCTCGTTTGGATAACCAATTCTGGTATCCATTCCGGTAATGTACTCTACTAATTGTTTGATGTGTTTCAATTGAGCACCACCACCTGTAAGTACAATCCCTGCAATTAGTTTTTTTCTTGGATCTTCATGTCCGTAAGCTTTAACTTCAGTAAAAACCTGTTCAATTATTTCAACTACACGAGCATGAATAATTTTTGATAAGTTTTTCAACGAAATTTCCTTTGGCTCTCTTCCTCTTAATCCCGGAATAGAAACAATTTCATTGTCTTTATTTTCTCCCGGCCAGGCTGAACCAAATTTCACTTTCAACAATTCAGCTTGTTTTTCTATAATTGAGCAACCTTCTTTAATATCATCTGTGATTACATTTCCTCCAAAAGGAATCACTGCTGTATGACGAATAATTCCATCTTTGAAAATAGCAAGGTCAGTTGTTCCACCACCAATATCAATCAAAGCAACTCCTGCCTCTTTCTCTTCCTGACTTAAAACTGCATCTGAAGACGCTAGCGGTTCTAAAGTCAATCCAGATAATTCGATTCCCGAACTCTGGATACAACGCCCTACATTTCTAATAGACGATGCTTGTCCTACTACCACATGAAAGCTCGATTCTAAACGACCTCCATACATTCCGATAGGCTCTTTGATTTCAGATTGCCCGTCTATTTTAAATTCCTGAGGTAAAACGTGAATAATTTCCTCCCCAGGCAACATGGCCAATTTATTAACCTGATCAATCAGCAACTGAATATCAGCTCCACCAATCACTTCTTCCGGATTGCTTCTGCTGATATAATCTGTATGTTGAATACTGCGAATATGTTGCCCGGCAATCCCTACAACAACATCTTTAATTTTATAACCTGAATTTGATTCTGCTTCATTTATTGCCTGCTGGATAGACTGAATAGTTTGGGTAATATTATTAACTACACCTCTAGCCACACCTAAACTTTTGGATTTACCAACTCCCAAAATTTCCAACTTCCCATACTCATTTTTCTTGCCTATCATGGCAACGATTTTGGTTGTCCCTATATCTAGACCTACTGCAATATTCTCTTTTTCCATTTTCTATTATTTAGTGCAAACTACTTGTTTTGTAAACCTCAGATCAATCTTTTTATATTTATACAACGTACTATCTAAAACCGCTTTTTGAAAAAAAGCCTTATAGTTCTTAAATTTTGTTTCAAAATTCCTGAAACTACCAAAATCAATCTGATAATCGTAATTCCTATTAAACATTTTTAAGCTAGAATTAGGCATAACCTGTATCGCAATGATGTTTTTTTTCAAAAAGTCATCTTCATAAATCACACGAAAAAGCTGAGCTAATTTCTCTTTATTCTTCTTGTTTATAGTACCCGAAACCAAAGGAACTCTAGCTGCAAAATTATCTGAAAGCGGCATCTTACTGCCTTTATAATCAATATAAAAAGAATCCGAAGCGCCTACCACTCTGGCTACAGGAGTCTTTTGCTTTACAACCGCTTTGAGAACACCATCGATACTTACAAAAACATCCGATTCGTCAATCATTGCATTTGAATCGAGTATTTGTTCCAGCTTATTCAAATCTAATTTATCTTTTTCAATGCCTAAACGGTTGTTCATATTTTCTATTAACAATTTATTAACCGTTTCAGATTTAACAAAAAGATTGTTTTCTCCTACAAAAACAACATTAATTTTAGTCAGTTTTCGCTTTTCATTTCGATTAGAAGTAAACGAAAAAAGAAAAACAACCAACCCTAACATCAGGATTAATCTGATATTTGTTAAACTAAATATCCTTTTCATTTAAAGCTTTTTTAATATCCTGTACCATTTCACCAATATCACCGGCTCCTATTGTCACCATAACAGTTGCATCGTTATTTACCATAGTTGTTAATAAATCTTCTTTAGAAACAATCTTTTTATTTGGATTATCAATTTTAGACAACAACCATTCCGATGTTACGCCTTCCATAGGTAATTCTCTCGCCGGATAAATACCCATTAAAAGCACTTCGTCAAACTGTGAAAGACTTTTGGCAAAATCATCTGCAAAATCTTTTGTTCTGCTAAAAAGGTGCGGTTGGAAAACAGCTAAAACTTTTTTTCCCGGATATAATTCTCTTACCGCCTGATGCACCGCATTAATTTCGGTAGGATGATGCGCATAATCATCAATATAAACTAAATTTTCAGTTCTGATTTGGTACGAAAAACGCCTTCTTATCCCTTTGAATGAAGCTAAGGCTTTTGCAATGGCATCGGTTGGGGTGCCGAAATTTACTGCCATTGCAAAAGCCATTAAAGCATTCATCAAATTATGTCTTCCCGGTAATCCAAAACGAAAATCTTTTAAAATCACATTTGGAGTTTCCACATCAAAAACATAATTACCATCCTCAATTCGTATATTAAAAGCATTGTAAACCGCCTTCTCATTTACCCCAACAGTAATTCCTGTAAGTGGCAAATCAGTAGTAATAAACAACTTGGTTTTATCCTGAACTTTATCTGCAAATTCTCTAAACGATTCTTCAATAGCATCACTTGTCCCGTAAATATCCAAATGATCGGCATCCATTGAAGTCACACAGGCTATATTGGGATGCAAATGCAAAAAGGAACGATCAAATTCATCAGCTTCAACTACTGTAACTGTTTTTCCGCTTCCTATTAAATTTGAATTATAATTCTCTACAATTCCGCCAATAAAAGCCGTAACATCAGCACCGCTTTCATTTAAAATATGTCCCAAAATACTGGAAGTTGTAGTTTTACCATGGGTTCCGGCCACAGCAAAACAAAAGGTATCTTTAGTAATTATCCCTAAAACCTCCGCTCTTTTTTTAACCTGATAATTACGCTCTAAAAAATAATTCCATTGCGAATGATTTTTAGGAACTGCCGGAGTAATAATCACTAAAGTATTCTCGATAAAGTAATTTTTAGGTACCAGATTAATATCATCCTCAAAGTGGATATCAATTCCGCTTTCGATTAACTCAGAAGTTAAAATCGTTGGTGTTTTATCATAACCAGAAACTTCTTTTCCAATGTACTTAAAATAACGCGCCAAAGCACTCATACCAATACCTCCGATACCGATAAAAAAGACATTTTGTATTTGGTTTAAGTTCATAACTATTAAATTTATTTCTGATTATTTCTTTCTAATTAATTTCACTATTTCGTCAGCGATTTGCTGAGTTGCTCCAGGTAAAGCCAGTTCTTTGATATTTTCACTCAATTGTTTTTGCTTTTCTGAATCTTTTAATAAAGCTTCGAAAACCAAACTAAATTCAGCATCTAATTGTGTTTCTCTAAGCAAAATAGCGCCTTTTTTATCCACAATTGCTTTGGCATTTTTAGTCTGATGATCTTCGGCAACATTGGGAGACGGAATAAAAATCACCGGTTTACCCACAATACACAATTCCGACACCGAAGAAGCACCGGCACGCGAAATAATAATATCGGCAGCGGCATAAACTAAATCCATTCTTTCAATAAAAGACACTACCTGAACATTTTCTGAATGGTATTTTTTATAATCTTCAAAATACAATTTCCCACATTGCCAGATAACTTGAACATTTTGATCCTCTATCTTTTTCAGTTCTTTTTCAATTAACTGATTCATTCTTCTGGCACCCAAACTTCCGCCAAGTACTAAAAGCGTTTTTTTATTGGCATCCAATTTAAAATACGCAACTGCTTCTGCTCTTTTATCCTCAATAGCAATCAAATCCTGACGCACCGGATTTCCGGTCAAAATCATTTTCTCTTTTGGAAAAAATCGCTCCAGATTTTCATAAGCCACACAAATTTTGTTGGCTTTTTTACTCAATAATTTATTAGTAATTCCCGGAAAAGAATTTTGCTCCTGGATTAATGTTGGTACTCCCAACATATTTGCCATTTGTAATAATGGTCCACTGGCAAATCCTCCGGTTCCAATAACCACATCAGGCTTAAATTCTTTGATTATTTTTCTGGATCTCCATAAACTGCTTATTAATTTCAAAGGAAACATAGCGTTTTGCAAGGTTAATTTTCTTTGCAATCCGGCAATCCACAAACCTTTTATAGCATAACCTGCCTGAGGCACTTTTTGCATTTCCATCTTATCTTCAGCTCCTACAAATAGAAACTCGGCATCCGGATATCTCGACTTTAATTCATTTGCTATTGCAACAGCAGGATAAATGTGTCCTCCTGTTCCTCCACCACTCAATATGAATTTATATTGTTTCATTACTATCAAATTTATTTATTCAAAACAACGTTCATAGGATTAGACATTTTATCTTCTATCGAATAATTCTCATTCATTTTTTCCTCTTCAGCAGCCAATTCAGCATCAATTAATCGTTGCAATGCTTCTTCTCTTTTAGCCGCTTCTTTCTGTTCCTGTTCAATTTCTTCTTCTTTTTTGGTCACTCCAATTATGATTCCCAATGCAATGCATGTCATCCAGATTGAAGTTCCTCCACTACTAATTAAAGGTAAGGTTTGTCCTGTAACCGGCAATAACTCTACCGCCACCGCCATATTAATCATAGCCTGGAAAATCATTGGAAATCCCAGCCCTATAACCACCAATTTTCCAAAAAGAGTATTAGCTTTATGCGAAGCAACTACAAAACGAAAAAGTAACAACAAATACAATCCTAAGACACCTAAGCCTCCTATCAATCCGTATTCTTCAACAATTATGGCATAAATAAAATCGGAAGAAGATTGTGGTAAAAAGTTTTTCTGAACACTTTTCCCCGGACCTAATCCATATATTTTACCCGATGCAATAGCAATCTTCGCTTTTTCTATTTGATAATCATCTTCGTCTGGCTTATCGGTACTGAAATTCTCAATACGGCTTTCCCAGGTTCGCACCCTGCTGAAGAATTTTGCATCAGGAAAAGCCTTGGAAATCAAAACGAAAAAGGTTAAAAATAAAATCCCTGATCCCACTATAATTCCAATATATTTCATTGGATATTTTCCAATAAAAACTAACATTAATATCATTGAAAAAATTAGTGCCGTAGTAGAAAAGTTAGACGGAAGAATAAACATTAAAGTAATAAAAACAGGTACCCAAAGCTCTCTTAACGAATCAACAAAAACAATAGGTTCAGTGCGGGTTTTTGACAAATAGCGCGCTACAAACACATAAAGTACTAAAGCAGCAAAAGCCGAAGGCTGAAACGAAATCCCAACAAAAGGAATCTGAAGCCACCTACTGGCATTTGCTCCACCTATTACCGTTCCTTTAATCATTGTAATCCCTAAGATTATCCACACTATGGGCAACATCCATTTGGATATAGAACGGAAATAATGATACGGAACTTTATGAACGTAATAAATAATTGCAAAACCACAGGCCACATGAGCCAAATGTTTAAGCAAATAGCCTAATGTATTTCCTGTTCCATGACCTAAATAAGCAAGATTACTACTCGCACTAAAAACAGGCATAAAGGAAAACAAGGCCAATAAGGCCACAAAAGACCAAATCCCTTTATCTCCTTTTAATCTGTTAATTAGTTTTTTCATCTTTTTTATATTTTAGATTTCTGAGTTTAGATTTTAGATTTATTTCTGATTAATTCGATTATTCACGGTCTTTAAAGAACTAACAAAAATTGCCGTTAACTCATTCGCTTCATTCCAAACAGAATCTAATTCTGACTTTCCAAACCATTGCTTTTCAATAATTAATCTGAAGTCTGAAATCAAATATCTAAAATCAAATTTTACAAATTATGTACTGCTTCTTTAAATTGACGTCCTCTGTCTTCGTAGTTCTCGAATAAATCGAAACTCGCACAAGCAGGCGACAACAAAACAGTATCTCCCTTTTCAGTAATACGTTGTGCCATTTTTACAGCATCATTCATATTATTTACTTCCAGCATAATATCAACTACATTTCCAAAAGCATCGATAATTTTTCTATTATCCACACCCAAACAAATAATTGCTTTTACTTTCTCACGAACTAAAGCCATTAATTCATTGTAATCATTTCCTTTATCCACACCTCCTACAATCCAAACTGTAGGCGTAGTCATACTATCTAAAGCAAAAAATGTAGCGTTAACATTCGTTGCTTTTGAATCATTTATGTATTGAACATTTTGAATTTTCAATACTTTTTCAAGACGGTGTTCTACACCTTGGAAATTAGATAAACTTTCACGAATTGTAGCTTTTCTAATCTGCATCAATTTTGCTACAGAAGTTGCTGCCATGGCATTTTTAAAATTATGTTTTCCTTCTAAGGCAATTGATTCAGTTTCCATTTTGAACTCTTCTTGATTAATGATTACTTCCATAGTATTATCTTTTATAAAGGCTCCTTCTTCAAAAGTTTGTGTCAATGAAAAAGGGATTAATTTTGCTTTAGTTTTATTCTTTTTCAACCATTCTGAAATTGCTTCGTCATCTGCATCGTAAATGAGATAATCTTCTTCAGTTTGGTTCATTGTTATTCTGAATTTCGAATCAATATAATTCTCATATTTATAATCGTATCGATCTAGATGATCGGGACTGATATTTGTTATTATAGCGATATGTGGTTTGTAGTTTATAATTCCGTCTAGCTGAAAACTACTTAACTCCAACACATAACTATCGTACTTATCTTCAGCAACCTGTTCTGCAAAGCTTTTCCCTATATTCCCCGCCAAACCTACATTCAAACCTGCTGATTTAAGTAAATGATACGTAAGCATAGTGGTGGTGGTTTTCCCATTACTTCCGGTAATCCCTATAGTGATTGCCTTAGTAAATGGTGCTGCAAATTCAATTTCGGAAATCACAGGAATCCCTTTCTCAACCAGCTTTTTTACTATAGCCGCTTTCTCGGGAATGCCGGGACTTTTCATGACCACATCAGCATTTAGAATCAGGGATTCGGTATGCTTTTCATCCTCCCAATCAATTCCGTTTTTTATAAGAACTTCTTTGTAATTTTCTTTTATTTTTCCAAAATCAGATACAAAAACATCATATCCTTTTTGTTTTCCTAAAATGGCTGTTCCCACACCACTTTCTCCGCCACCTAATACTACTAATCTCATACTATCTTAGTTTTAAGGTAACAATGGAAAGTATGGCTAACATGATAGCAACAATCCAAAATCGGGTAACAATTTTACTTTCGTGGTAACCTTTTTTCTGGTAATGATGATGCAATGGCGACATCAGGAAAATTCTTCGGCCTTCGCCAAAACGTTTCTTGGTGTATTTAAAATAACTTACTTGTAATACCACTGAGAAATTTTCCACCAAAAAGATTCCGCATAACAAAGGAATTAGTAATTCTTTTCGAACAGCAATAGCTAATACCGCAATAACACCTCCAATAGTTAAACTTCCTGTATCTCCCATAAAAACAGATGCCGGATAAGAATTGTACCATAAAAATCCAATGAGCGCCCCAACAAAAGCAGCAATAAAAACGGTCATTTCTCCTGAATTAGGAATGTACATTATGTTGAGATAATTAGAAAAAATGATATTTCCTGATACGAATGTAAAAATTGCAAGTGCAAGGACCGAAATCGCAGAGGTTCCTGCCGCGAGTCCATCGATACCATCAGTTAAATTAGCCCCGTTAGAAACTGCTGTAATAATAAAAATCACCACCGGAATAAAGATAATCCAGGCCCATTTTTCATATCCGTCTCCCATAAATGAGAGAACTTCAGCATAATCAAATTCGTTATTTTTCACAAAAGGAATAGTAGTGGCCGTCGATTTTTCTTCAAGCGAAACCGGTGCTACCACTGTTTCTGTAGTTTGTTTAAAAATATCTGTTTTTCCGGTATCAGTACGAACAGTCACATGAGGATTAAAGTACAACACACTTCCAACGATTAAACCTAATCCTACCTGACCAAAAACTTTAAAGATTCCTTTTAATCCTTGTTTGTCTTTTTTGAAAATCTTAATATAATCATCAATAAAACCAATTGTTCCCATCCACAAGGTAGTTACAATAAGCAACACAATGTAAATATTATGCAATTTGGCAAACAATAAAACAGGAATTAATGTTGCAAAAATAATAATCAATCCTCCCATAGTAGGAGTTCCTGCTTTCTCATTTTGCCCTTCTAAACCAAGCTCTCTAATGGTTTCTCCAACCTGTTGTCTTTGCAAAAACTTAATTACTCTTTTACCATAAATTGTAGACAACAACAATGATAGGATGAACGCTAATGACGATCTAAAAGTGATGTATTGAAAAACTCCCGTTCCGGAAATATTTAATACTTTGTTGAAATAATCGAATAAATAATACAGCATAATTTCACTATTTATGAAGTTGTTCTAAAATCTCTTTTACAATTTTCATATCATCAAAATCAGTACGAATACCTTTGATTTCCTGATACGTTTCATGCCCTTTTCCGGCAATTAAAATGATATCATTTGGCTGTGCCAATTGACAGGCAATTTTTATAGCCTGCTTTCTATCGGTAACAGCAAAAACTTTTTTATGGTTTTGTGGTGGTACTCCGGCCTCCATCTCACTGATAATAACATCCGGATCTTCATCTCTGGGATTATCCGATGTTAAAATGGTTTTGTTACTCAATTCAGAAGCAATACCAGCCATAATTGGTCGTTTCGCCTTATCTCTGTTTCCACCACAACCTACAATTGTGATTAATTGTTCATTTTTAGTACGTACTTCATTGATGGTTTTCAATACATTTTCAAGTGCATCCGGAGTATGTGCGTAATCTACAATGGCAGTAATATTCGAATCTGAAACGATATATTGGAATCTTCCTGAAACACTTTCTAATTCCGATAACAAACGAAGCGTTTCCAGACTATCCAAACCTAATTCGATAGCGGTTCCGTAAATAGCCAAAAGATTGTAAGCATTGAAAACACCTATTAATTTCACCCAAACTTCGTTGCCTTCAATTTTTAATAACAAACCTGATAGTAAGTTTTCTAAAATTTGGGCTTTATAATCCGCATAAGTCTTGAGCGCATAAGTACGTTTTTTAGCTACCGTATTTTGCAGCATTACCGCTCCATTCTTGTCATCAATATTAGAAATAGCAAAAGCAGTTTTAGGCAAATTATCAAAAAATGATTTTTTCACATCTCTGTATTCTGCAAATGTTGGATGGTAATCTAAATGATCATGTGACAAATTAGTAAAAACTCCTCCTGCAAAATGTAATGCTTCGGTACGTTTTTGATGAATTCCATGCGAACTCACTTCCATAAAACAATATTCTACACCAGCACTAACCATTTCGTTTAAAAAATGATTTATAGTAATAGAATCAGGAGTGGTATGTGTCGCTTTGTATTCTACATCATCAACCAAAATTTTTACAGTAGAAAGCAAACCTACTTTAAATCCGGCTTTTTTAAATAATTGGTACAATAAAGATGCAATTGTAGTTTTTCCGTTAGTTCCGGTAATTCCAACCAATTTTAATTTTTCAGATGGATTTCCAAAATAATTCGCTGCCATAAAAGCAAGCGCTTTGTTAGTATCATTCACCTGAACATAGGTAACTTCACTCACAAATTGCTCCGGAAAAGTATCGCAGATAATGGCTTTAGCTCCTAAATCGATGGCTTTCTGGATATAATCATGTCCATCCGAAATAGTCCCGCGAATAGCAACAAATACATCATTGGATTGGATTTTTCTTGAATCAAAATCCAATTTCCCGACGGCAATATCAGTCGAACCATGTACGGCTTCAATTGCTACTCTATATAATATGTCTTTTAATTTAATCACAATAATTCTAAGGTTATAGTTGTGTTTTTAGTAATATTTTGTCCGGCCTGCAATGATTGGCTTTTAACTTTTCCAATCCCTTTTGTTCTGACTTTTAATCCTAAATTTTCTAATAAAGCAATTGCGTCCATCCCCGGCATTCCTTTAACATTAGGAATTGACTGTTTGGACTTTTGAAGCTTTGCAAAATATTCGTTATAATCTTTCTCTTGCTTAGCTACTTTTCTGTCTAATTTCTTAATCTCATTTGTTGAAGGAACTTCGGTAAATATTTTTTGAGCAATTCGTTTAAAAACTGGACCGGCAACATCGGCTCCGTAATAATTATTCTTAGCTGTATTGGGTTTATGCACCACTACTATACAGGAATATTTAGGCGCATCAGCCGGAAAATAACCCACAAATGAAGACGCATAATACAAACCTGAACCATCACGTTTTCCATAATTTACCTGAGCGGTTCCTGTTTTACCAGCCATAGGAAAATCTTTAGAATACAATTTGGAAGCCGTACCTTTCTTAACTACATTTTTAAGTACTGCTTTTAATTTAGCTAATGTAGCATCTGAACAAATTCTTGGATTGATAATCTCAGGTTCCATTTTTTTAATGGTTTTGTTCCATTCTTTGATTTCTGAAACAAATTGTGGTTTTACCATTACGCCATCATTGGCAACAGCATTATAAAAAGCCAAAGTTTGCATTGGAGTAACTGAAACTCCGTATCCAAAAGCCATCCATGGCAATGAAATATTAGACCAGTTTTTATCTGAAGGCTGCGGAATAAACGGACGTCCTTCTCCTTTGAAATCCATGTTCAAACGTTTATTCAAACCATAGGAATTAACGTGATTAACGAATTTGGAAGGATTATTTTTGTAGTTATTATAAACTGCCTGAACTAAAACGGTATTAGAAGACACTTCAAATCCTCTTGCCAAAGAAATTTTGCCATAACCGCCTTCATGTGAATCTCTCACCGATTTACCCGAATATTTGATAACACCTCCATGAGAATCATAAACCGTACTTGTATCGGCTACTCTGTCTTCCAAAATCGTCATTAAATCCACTAATTTGAAAGTAGAACCCGGTTCGTGCGATTCAGCAACTGCATAATTGGTAGTCTCATAATAACTACCATCACTAGCTCTTCCTAAATTAGAAATTGCTTTTACCTGACCGGTATGTGTTTCCATTACCACCACACAACCATGATCTGCCTGGTAATCTTCTAATTGCTTCAACAAGGCATGATGTGCAATATCCTGGATATAAACATCAATGGTAGAAATCACATCATATCCGTCTAATGGATCAACCTCGTTCATATCACGAATAGGTTTCCACTGTCCTTTTGCAATTTTTTGTTTTAAAATACGACCATCTTTACCGTTTAGATATTCTCTGTAAGCCCATTCGATACCTTTTCCATCCGAATGTCCCGCATCGTATTTTCTTTCATAACCAATGGTTCTTTCAGCAATTTTACCTATCGGATGTTCACGTACTGTTTTTTGATCGATTATAATTCCACCTTTATAAGGACCTAATTCGAATAAAGGAAAACCTTTAATCTTCATATAATCGGTGTAACTTAAATCTCTGGCAACTAAAAAATAACGGTTATTATTAGCTCTTGCTTTTCTTAATTCATTTTCAAAAAAATAAGAAGGTTTACCCAAAACAGTTGCCAAAGAATCCGCTAAAGCATTTACATTTTTCTCAAAATTCTCTTTGGTAGGAGCCAAAGCATCAAAACGAATAATGTATTTTGGAATTGAAGTAGCCAGCAAACTTCCGTCAGAAGAATAGATATTCCCTTTATTGGCAGGAATAACAAAATTTTTAACGGTTCTTTCTTTAGCCAATTCACGGTAATAATCTCCCTCAACCCACTGAATATTAGTCAACTTAATAGCAACTGCTATTGCCATTAAAAATATAGCAAAAGCAACCAGATAAATTCGGTACGATATGTATTTATCATCTATTGCCATAATTTCTTAAGGAAACTTTTTTCTTCTTCTTTTTTAACTTTTATTTTAACCGGTGGTACAGTTGAAGGATAAATTTCTCTTTCAACCATTTTTTCTGAAACTGTTGATTCCATACGAAGTTTCATCAATTCAGAACGTCTGTCAACAAACTCCGAGCGTAATTCTTTTACTTCTGAAGTTAGTTCGGCAATTTTAAAAACTTTTTGTTCGTAACGCTGCGTATTAGCAATCATAATGATAGCCAGGACAATTAAAAAAACAATAAAACGCCAATTCTTTATCGCATCATCATCGATTAAAAATCTTGCTTTTAACAGATTGTAAATACTCATTTTTATTGTTGTTTATTATATCTTTTCGGCTATTCTTAACTTAGCACTTCTTGCTCTGTTGTTGATTTTGATTTCTTCATCAGTTGGAACTATCAATTTCCCTATGGTTTTAAATGGCACTGAATAATTCCCAAAAAAATCACGTTCCGGCTCTCCTTCGAACATTCCATTTTTCATAAATCGTTTCACCAAACGATCTTCTAATGAATGATAGGAAATCACACTTAATCTTCCACCCGGATTCAAAATCTCTAAAGATTGTTCTAAAAATTCTTTCAAAACATCCATTTCCTGATTCACCTCAATTCGGATAGCCTGATAAATTTGTGCCAATACTTTATTTCGAACTCTTTCCGGCAAATATTTAGCTAAAACTTCCTTTAGTTCCTCTGTAGTTTTTATTGGACGATGTTGTCTGGCCTCGATAATTGTTCTTGACAAAGCAGGTGCATTTTTCAACTCACCATAATCATAAAATACACGTCTTAAATTAGCATCGTCATACTCATTGACTACCTTATAAGCATTAAGGTCGTTTTTCTGACTCATTCTCATATCCAATCCGGCATCAAAACGGGTTGAAAACCCTCTTTCCGGCACATCAAACTGATGTGATGAAACTCCTAAATCTCCTAAAATTCCATCAACATTTCTTGCTCCGTAAAACCGTAAAAAACGCTTGATATATCTAAAATTCTCATTAATCAAAACAAAACGATCATCATCTATCGCATTTGCCAAAGCATCTTCATCCTGATCAAAAGCAAACAATTTTCCATTAGGACCTAAACGTCTTAATATCTCTCTGGAATGACCACCTCCACCAAAAGTCACATCTACATAAACACCATCAGGCTTAATATTTAAACCATCCACTGTTTCTTTAAGCAAAACCGGATTATGATATTCCATTGTCATCATCATTTATATTACCCATTACCTCTTCGGCCAAATCTGCAAAATCAACTCCGTCATCAATCGACTGTTCATACAAATCTTTGTCCCAAATTTCCACAATATTTACCGCCGATGAGAAAACAACATCTTTAGCAATACTGGCAAAATTCACTAAATCCTTTGGAACCAATAAACGCCCTAAAGCATCAATTTCAACCACCTTCACACCTGCTGTAAACTTGCGGATAAAGTCGTTGTTCTTCTTTACAAATCGATTTAGCTTATTGATTTTCTGCATCATCAAATTCCATTCTTCCATTGGATACAACTCTAAACAAGACTGAAACACCGAACGCTTCAAAACGAATCCGTCCTGAAGAGAAGAAGCCAATTGCTTTTTCAAAGGAGATGGCAACAAAACCCTTCCTTTGGCATCGACTTTACATTCATATGTTCCTACAATTGTATTCAAAAGATTCACCATTAAATGATACAGAGCAAAAATATAAAAAAAACTACCACCTTTTACCACTTTCTACCACTTTGTTGATAAGTTTACCCACTTTGAAAACAAAACCCTTAATTTTTAGACTATCAGAACATTAGCACAGTTATCTTTTCTCACAAACAAACGAATCCAAATCAAAAAACCACTCAAAAAAAACACCACTTTTTTATTGAAAAAAACGCAAGAATACCACAAAAAACTCCTAGACTTTCAACAACATAACTAAAAAAATTATTAAAAACCGAGAGAATCCCTGAAGATTATCTTCAAAAAATCTTTTCAAAAACTCTTTTTAACTGATTATGTTCTATATTTGTCCAAATTGAAATTCGCATTCAAAAGCATGGACAAAAACTATAAAAAAGAAGGCCGATACAGTTATTACGAAGCTGGCGAAGGAACTCCTATTGTCATATTACATGGCTTGATGGGAGGCTTAAGCAACTTTGACGGTGTTGCCCGTTACTTCTCTGACAAAGGATATAAAATTGTTATTCCGGACCTGCCTATATACACTCAAAGCCTGTTAAAAACTAATGTAAAAGCTTTTGCAAAATACGTGAAAGACTTTATCACTTTTAAAGGTTTTGACCGGGTAATCCTTTTAGGAAATTCACTAGGAGGACACATTGCGCTATACCACACTAAAATGTACCCTGAAAAAGTAGCAGGACTCGTAATAACAGGAAGCTCAGGGCTTTACGAAAGCGCAATGGGTGACAGTTACCCCAAAAGAGGTGACTATGAATACATTAAGAAAAAGGCAGAAGACGTATTTTACGATCCAAAAATTGCTACTCCTGAACTAATTGACGAAGTTTATGCCACTGTAAACGACCGTATAAAATTAATCAAAACTTTAACCATAGCTAAAAGCGCCATTCGCCACAACATGGCTAAAGATTTACCAAAAATGCATGTTCAAACCTGTATTATTTGGGGGAAAAATGATAAAGTTACTCCTCCGGAAGTAGCAACAGAATTCAACAAATTATTACCCAATTCCACCTTATATTGGATTGACAAATGCGGTCATGCTGCCATGATGGAACATCCGGACGAATTCAATAATTTACTGGAAGAATGGCTTAAAAAAACAAATTTATAAGCCTTTTTTAAACAAAAGATAAAATGAAAATCAATACCGCCGAATTTATTATTAGCAACTCTGAAGTAAGCAAATGTCCAAAAGACTTCTTGCCCGAATATGCTTTTATCGGCAGGTCAAATGTGGGTAAATCATCACTAATAAACATGTTGACAAACCACAAGAAACTGGCCAAAACCTCAGCAAGACCAGGGAAAACACAACTAATCAATCATTTTTTGATTAACAAAAACTGGTTTTTAGTCGATTTACCGGGTTATGGATACGCCAAAGTTTCTAAGAAAACTAAATCTGTTTTTCAACAATTCATCACTGATTATTTCGAGAAAAGAGAACAATTGGCCTGTGCCTTTGTTTTAATCGATATTCGTCACGAAGCTCAGGCAATTGATATTGAATTTATGGGCTATATGGGCGAAAGCGAAATTCCTTTCTGCATTATTTTCACCAAAGCTGATAAAATAGGTAAAACCAAAATAGACTCTCATATTGCAGCTTACAAAAAACAGATGTTTGCTAATCATTGGTCAGAAATGCCTCCGTATTTTGTAACCTCTTCTACCGAAGGAATTGGAAAAGAGGAACTTTTAAATTATATAGACGAAGTCAATCAGGAAATTTTTAAAAACAACAGCGGGTTTTAAAATTCCAAATCCGAAAATAAAATAAAAAAATCCCAAATTCCAAGCTTGACAATTGGAATTTGGGATTTTTGCTATTGGAGTTTTTACGCCGAAACTTTGGGACTACTTTGTCAACTCTAATTTCTCTGCAAAATATTCACAGAAATCCTTCATTGTTGCCGACATTTTTTCATCACCCGTAGCACGATGAAAAGTATCCGACATTGCCACTAAAGTTTGATGAAAGAAAATCTTCATTTCGTCAACAGGCATATCTTTGGTCCACAAATCGATACGCATGCTCTCTTTAGCCTTGCTGTCCCAAACAGATAACAAAATTGCTTTGGACTCTTCCATTTCTACTCCGCCGTCTTTTGCCGTCCAATATAATTTTTCCGGAATGCGGTTTTCATCTAATTCTACTAGAAAATTAATTTCTGATTTATGTGTGTTTGACATTATTTCTTAGGTTTATAATTTGATTTTTCGAAAATTTCTTTTGCTGGAGTTTTCATTAATTGCGGCAAAGATACTTCATTATTTTTCATATACGAACGAACAATTTGCCATCCTATCCAAGCTCCCACTCTTCCCGGAGACTCGTTATCAATTTCCAGATAAAATTTAGAAAAAGGTGCCGGACTAACAAATCGCGGAATTAATTTTTGATCATCACTATACAACAATTGTCCTTCAATAAAATAACGCCATATATAATCTTCATTTTCCTCACACCATTTTAACTGCTCTAAAGTGTAACCCATTTTTTCTTCATCCGTATATTCTTCATCCAGAAGCACATCTTTAAGATACAAACTTTTACCGGCATAGATCATTGCAGACAAGAAATTATTTTCTCTGGCAGGCATGACTTGCCTTCTGGCAAAACTTTCCACCACATCAGGCAACAACTGTCTTGGTTCAAAATTCTGTTTGATATAATTGGGAAACTGATAAAACTTATGTTCTTTTCCCAAATACATTTCCAATGAAATAATCATCAAACTATCGGCATATATGACTTTATTAGTATAATCCATTTCCGATATAATGGTATACACTTTTTTAGGAACTTGTACTTTAGGAAAATTATACTTAATACGCTTTAAAACATCAACCAATTGCTTTTTATAAGGATTAAAATCAGAAAACTTATTTTGAACCTCTGTATACAATTCTCTCCATAATGGATTTTGCATTTTTTCTAACCAAACCGAATCATCATTTCCTTCAGGAAAGAAAAAAGGAAACTCTTTTTTAACCTTAGGTAAGTCTTTAGGTGCAGTTTCGAAGAAAATTTTATCAAATCGAATTACCTGAACATCTAAAGGAATGGCTTCTACTGCTTTTTCATTCTTATTTTTAGTATCACAAGAGAAAAAAAAGAACAATAGAACTAAGGAAATTACATATGTTTTCATTTTATTTTAATTAAATTTGCATCATTATAACAGGACAATCAGTACATTACTGAAAATATTGCGCAAAGATACGTCCCTGACAGCTAAAATTTGAACTATTATGACTAAAAAAAGTACAATCAAAGTTGAAGAAGTAAATACTCACATCGTTAATTGGTTAAAAACATATGCCCAAAATTCTAAAGTAAATGGGTTTGCAGTTGGAATTTCCGGTGGTGTGGACTCAGCGGTAACCTCAACTTTATGTGCTCAAACCGGACTTCAGGTTTTATGCGTTGAAATGCCAATTCATCAACATGAAAGTCATGTAAGTCGTGCCAAAGAACATATTGAACAACTTAAAAAACGTTTTCCCAACGTAAGCAGTATTCAAAGTGATTTAACATCAGTTTTTGAAGCCTTTAAAAAAGAAGTTCCTACTGACTTTGAAGAAAACAAACTTAATTTAACTCTTGCTAACACCCGCGCCCGTTTAAGAATGACAACTCTATATTATCACGCAGGAGTTCACGGTCTTTTAGTTGCAGGAACAGGAAATAAAGTAGAAGATTTTGGTGTAGGTTTCTATACAAAATATGGAGATGGAGGTGTAGATGTAAGCCCAATCGCTGATTTAATGAAATCAGATGTTTTTGCACTAGCTGCTTATTTAGGAGTTCCGGAGTCTATTTTAGTTGCTCAGCCTTCAGATGGTTTATTTGGAGATGAAAAAACTGATGAGCAACAATTAGGAGCCAGTTATGACGAATTAGAATGGGCAATGCTGGAAGATGCAAACAACAATCCTCAGGATTCTTATACTGAAAGACAAAAAGAAGTCTTTAAAATCTACAAAAAACTCAACACGATTAACCAACACAAAATGAATCCTATCCCAGTTTGTGTAATTAATCGGGATTAATACGATTTTATCTATTAAAAGTAGTATTATTCCTTTTTTTTACCTAATTTTAATATACAATTCATACAAAAAAACAACAACCCTAAAAAAAAAAAAAAATCATGATTAAAGTTTGTCTAGCCGATAATTTTCCGGTAGTACATTTTGGAGTAAAATCTTACTTCAAAGACCATTCAGACATATCAATTGCTGCCAATGTTGGTAGTTTTTTGATGATTCGAGATATCCTCTTAACTAAGGAAATAGATATCTTAATCTTAGACTTAGAACTTGAAGGACTTTCGAGTATTTTTGAAGTTAAATCGCTTTTAAAAGATTTTCCAAAAACTAAAATTATCATTTTTAGTGGTCTTTCTGAGCAAATTTATGCACCAAATGCTATTAAAGCAGGTGTTGCCGGATACGTTCATAAGAAAGAAAAATTGGAAACGCTGGGACAATCGATAATCAAAGTTCATCAAGGTAAAATCATCATGAACGAAACGGTTAAGAAAAACCTGGCTTTGATTGCAAAACAAAGTAAAAGCGAACGTTTGTACCGTAAACTTTCTAACCGTGAAGTAGAAGTTTTACGTTATTTAAGCGGTGGAAAGAAAAACCATGAGATTGCAGAAATCTTAGGTCTTAATGAAAAAACAATTAGTACTTACAAACTACGTTTATTAACAAAATTAAATGTTACAAACCTAGTTGACTTAGTAAACAAAGCTAAAAGTTTAGAAATCGTTTAATTTAAAAACGAGACATGACTCTACCGAGCTTTTTTGAAAAAGCCCGAGTCAGCTCATTATAATCTTTTATCATCATCATTGACTCCATATTATCCTTATCAGGTGATATGGAGTTTTTTAATTCCTCAATAATTCGACCAACCAGATACCATCTTAAAGTTAAAATCGTTTCTGTAACATTTTGCCCTATAGTATCTTGTTTCGATTTTGGAAAAATATTCTGTCCTTCCCAATTGTGCATTACTAAACGCTCATCTTCCATCAAAATGTCAGTAACTTCCTGAGCATATTCAGCCGGTAAACGCATTAAATAGTGCTCTAAACTAAATCTATCATTTTGAAGATAATAATTAATTAAATCGTTAAATATTCCTCGAAATAATGGATTAGCTAACTCCACCTCATCTTCCTGTAAACTCAAATAAATACGTTGAAAAACTTTATAGGATTTCATTTCAGAGACATTCACTATCTCACCTTCATCGTTGGTCTTCATCAAAACATTCTCAAACTCTTCCGTTTTATCCCCATAAAGAAGTAAAATTTCAATTATTTTGCGTTCTAAACGATATAAAACATCGACTCTTTCTGTTGTTGGCTCGCTTGGATATCCCGGTTCTCCCGGATAATCTTCCGGTGGCCCAAATCTGGGATCTTCCGGATCGCCTCCTGAATAACCCGTATTTTTTGGATTTTGGTTTCTATGAACTTCAAAAGGTTTTTGTTCCTGCTTTTGCTTTTTAGCAACTTCAGTAGCATCTTTTTGAATCAACTGAGCCAAAGTACTAATAAGCACCTGCTCAGAAATATCCATAATACGGGAACATTCCTGAATATAAACTTCACGTTGAATACGATCCGGTATTTTAGAAATACTACCTACCATATCGCGAATCAAATCAGCTTTCTTGATAGGATCGTTCTTGGCTTCATCCATCAAAAGTGAAGCTTTGAACTGGATGAAATCCTTAGCGTTATTTTCCAGATAAGCTACCAAATCATCGTGTGGTGTTTTTTTGGCAAAACTATCCGGATCCTCTCCATCAGGAAAAGTACAAACCTTAACATTCATCCCTTCCTCCAAAATCAAATCGATTCCTCGAACTGAAGCCCTAAGTCCAGCAGCATCGCCGTCAAAAAGCACCGTAATATTTCTTGTCAATCGGTTGATTAATCGGATTTGGTCAGGCGTCAAAGCCGTTCCCGAAGAAGCCACAACATTCTCAATTCCAGCCTGATTAAACTGAATCACATCAGTATAACCTTCCACCAAAAAACAATTGTTCAATTTGGCTATAGATTGTTTGGCCTGAAAAATTCCGTACAGCACTTTACTCTTGTGGTAAATTTCACTCTCAGGCGAATTCAGGTATTTTGCCGCTTTTTTATCATTGGTTAAAATTCGGCCTCCAAAACCTAAAATCCTCCCGGACATACTTTGGATAGGAAACATAACACGACCTTTAAATCGGTCAAAAGGACGATCTTCCCTTGGAATAGTCAAACCTGTACTCTCCAGAAATTCCAATTTATAACCTTTCCCCAAAGCTTCTTTAGTCAAAGCATCCCAGGCTTCAGGCGAATATCCTAAACTAAACTTTTCAATGGCATCAAGAGTAAAACCTCTTTCTTTAAAATACGAAAGCCCAATTGCTTTTCCTTCTTCGGTATTTAATAGGGTTTTATGAAAATAATCCTTTGCAAATTCAGAAACCAAATACATACTTTCACGAGCATCCATATTGGCTTTTTCAGCATCGGTTTGCTCCGTTTCCTCAATTTCGATATTGTACTTTTTAGCCAAATAACGAATCGCTTCAGGATACGTAAAATGAGAGTGCTCCATCAAAAAAGCAACCGAATTCCCTCCTTTTCCCGAACTAAAATCTTTCCAGATTCCTTTAGCAGGTGACACCATAAAGGATGGCGAGCGCTCATCAGAAAACGGACTCAGTCCTTTAAAATTACTCCCGGCACGTTTTAATTGCACAAAATCACCAATAACTTCCTCAACACGGGCAGTTTCGAAAACAGTATCTATCGTAGCTTTTGAAATCAATTTATCAGGAAATTTAAAAAATTGAAAGATTTAAGAATTTAAAGATTGTAAAATTACACAATCCGAATCAAAAAAATCTATTTTTTTCTCTCGATCACATAATTCACCATCAGGATCAAGGCGTCTTTAAAATCAGAATCGGGATAATTCTCTAGTAGTTGAAGTGCTTCTTGTTGGAATTCGACCATTTTATTTTCGGCATAGGTCAGACCGTTATTATTTTTCACAAAAGCAATTACTTCTTTAACTCTCTTTTTGTCTTTGTTGTGATTTTTAATCGAATTGATTAACCATGTTTTTTCTTTTTTCGAACAGGTATTCAAAACATGGATTAAAGGCAAAGTCATTTTTTGTTCTTTGATGTCGATTCCTGTTGGTTTCCCAATAGCATCTTCAGTATAATCAAACAAATCGTCTTTGATTTGAAAAGCCATTCCTATCAATTCACCAAACTTTCGCATATTCTCCACCTGAACCACATCTTCAGAAACCGATTTGGCTCCCAGTGCACAACATGCTGCAATAAGTGTAGCGGTTTTTTTTCGGATAATTTCGTAGTAAACTCCTTCGGTAATGTCTAATCTTCGGGCTTTTTCTATTTGCAATAATTCGCCTTCGCTCATTTCGCGAACAGCAACAGAAATAATTTGAAGCAAATCAAAATCGCCATTATCTATCGAAAGTAATAATCCTTTTGACAATAAATAATCGCCCACCAGAACAGCAATTTTATTTTTCCAAAGTGCATTAATCGAAAAAAAACCGCGACGACGGTTACTGTCGTCCACCACATCGTCATGAACCAAAGTAGCCGTATGAATCAGCTCAATAACCGAAGCACCACGGTAGGTTCTTTCATTTACACTTCCACCGGAAATCATCTTTGCGGTTAGAAAAACAAACATCGGGCGCATTTGTTTCCCTTTTCTGTTAACGATATAATACGTGATCCTATTTAACAACGCCACCTGAGAAGACATAGATTCATAGAACTTTTTTTCAAAAAGTTCCATCTCATTAAATATGGGCTGTTTTATTTGAGAAGTGACATTCATTTAGGTTCCAAATATACTATTTTAAATAAAAAGACATTCGTTTTTTAAACACTTATCCATTTTATTAATTAATTTTATATTTATAAAACTATAAATTTCGTTTTTAAAATTTACAAAATTGCCCCATTAAACCATTTTTGAATTTTACTATCTTATTCTAAACCAAAAACCTAAGAATTATGAAAACAAAAATTTTATTAATCGCAGTGTTTTTTACCACACTAACTTTTTTCAGTTGTAGTTCCAACGACGCTACAGCTGATAATACAGCAGTAGTTTCTTCTGATGATGTAGCATTAACTGCAAAAATCGACACTTCGCTGGAAGATATCGATGCCATTACCGAAGACCAATTTAATGCTCAGCAAAGTATCTCAGGAAAAATTGACAGTTACAGAAAAAGTATCTTGCCCAGCTGCGCAACCATCACCACAGTTTTGACTAACAATGTCTGGACAAGAACTATCGATTTTGGTACAGAAGGATGTACCTTAGCTAACGGCAATACTATCAAAGGAAAAATCATTATTAGTTTTACAAATGATTTTAGTACTTCGACACATTCAATTTCCTATACTTTTGAAGGATTCTACCACAATGGAAAATTAATTGAAGGAAATAAAAGCACAACTTACACAAAAAAAACAACTGATTTACTTAATGAAATCCATCCTGTTATGACACACTCAATTGACATGACTGTGACATTTGATGATGGGAAAATTTATAAAACAACAGGAACCAGAACAAGAGAAATGGTCGAAGGATTCAGCACTCCACTGGAATGGGAAGACAATGTTTTCTTGGTGACAGGAAATAGCAACATTACTAAAAAAGACGGAACCGTAATTACTTGTACAATTACTAATCCATTACGTTTTGAGATGAGTTGCAGATCTCCATTCCCGATTTCCGGAACTAAAACAATAACTAAAAACGATTCAACTGCAACATTAGATTTTGGAGATGGCGATTGCGACTCCCTCGCAACAATAACTATCGACAATGTAACAACCGAAATTTCTTTAAGAAAATAACAGTCCTAAAAACTAAAAAGCATCCGATTATTGTTTCTTTTTAATTCAACAATCGGATGCTTTTTTATTTAAAAAAATTAAGCTTCTTTATTTGCCAGTTGCCCGCAGGCAGCATCTATATCTTTACCGCGGCTCCTTCTTACTTTTACCACTACACCAATCGATTCCAATCCTTTTATATAAGCATTTATTGCTTCTTCCGAAGCCTGTTGAAACTCTCCATCATCAATAGGATTGTATTCTATCAAATTCACTTTACAAGGAACATACTTACAGAACTTAACTAAAGCATCTACTGAAGCTTTATTATCATTGATACCTTTCCAGACTACATATTCGTAAGAAACTTTACTTTTCGTTTTTCTGTACCAATATTCCAATGCTTCCCGCAAATCAGCCAAAGGGAAATTTTTAGAAAAAGGCATAATTCGGGCTCGGATTTCATCAATTGCCGAATGTAAAGAAACTGCCAGTTTGAATTTGACCTCATCATCGGCCATTTTCTTAATCATTTTTGGAATTCCGGAAGTAGAAACCACAATACGCTTAGGTGACATACCTAATCCTTCTTCCGAAGTAATCATATCAATCGCTTTGATTACATTATTGTAATTCATCAATGGCTCACCCATTCCCATAAAAACAATATTAGAAAGCGGATGATTAAAATACAAACGGCTTTCTCTGTCAATAGCCAAAACCTGATCGTAAATTTCGGCTGGTTCCAGATTGCGCATCCTTTTTAATCGGGCAGTTGCACAAAAATTACAATCCAAACTACATCCCACCTGACTGGAAACACAGGCAGTGGTTCTGGTTTCTGTTGGAATCAACACCGACTCAACTACCAAGCCATCATGCAATCGAACTGCATTTTTAACCGTTCCATCATCAGAACGCTGCATCGTATCAACTTTAATGTGGTTAATCACAAAATTATCCTCAAGCATGGCACGTGTTCCTTTAGAGATATTAGTCATATCTTCAAAACTGTGTGCTCCTTTACTCCACAACCATTCATAAACCTGATTTCCACGAAATGCTTTATCATTATTAGCCACAAAAAAATGGCGTAATTCTTCTTTAGATAAGGCTCGTATGTCTTTTTTCTCCATTTGCATGCTGCAAATTTAATGACTATTTGTTGATTTATTACATCAATTCATATAAATGCTCAGGTGTTGTTTTGATAATTTGATAACTTTGTTCAAAATTGAAAAAAAATCAAAAAATGCATTTCATTTCCCAGGAATTAGAAGATTATGTTGAACAACATTCTGAAAATGAACCAGAATTATTAGCAGCATTAAACAAAGAAACCTATCAAAAAATTCTTTTACCCCGTATGCTTAGCGGGCATTTTCAAGGACGTGTTTTGAGTATGCTCTCTAAATTAATCCGTCCAATAAACATTCTTGAAATTGGTACTTATACCGGCTATTCGGCTTTATGTTTATGTGAAGGAATGCAGGAAAATGGCGTTTTACATACTATTGACATCAAAGAAGAATTAGTCGATTTTCAAAGAAAACATTTCGACAAATCACCATGGGGCAAACAAATTGTACAGCATTTAGGCGAGGCTATCGATATCATACCTGCTTTAGATATTAAATTTGATCTGGTTTTCATTGATGCCGATAAAGAAAATTATTTGAATTATTTCGAATTGATTGTTCCAAGAATGAACAAAGGCGGTATCATTTTATCGGATAATGTTCTTTGGAGCGGAAAAGTTTTGGAACCGTTGCATCCAAAAGACATTAGCACTAAAATTCTCCTCAAATACAATCAACGATTAAAAGAAGACCCAAGAGTTGAAACCGTTTTACTCCCTATCCGAGACGGATTAACCGTAAGCAGAGTCCTTTAAAATATTCACTAAAAAAAGCGCATATTCAAAAAACTAATGAATATGCGCTTTTTTCTATCTATCCTCCTAATCTATAAAAAATTAAAGTGGAAAATATTTTATTTGTGTATACTGATAAATTTTATAAATAAATAATCCTGTCATTGCACCAAAAAGATAACCGCACAAAATATCTAAAGGATAATGCAATCCTAAATAAATACGGCTGTAAGCAAAAATTAAAGGCCATAAAAACAGCAAAAAAGCATATTTAAAATAGGGCTTAATAATGTGATAGATAAACATTGCTACTGCCATACTATTAGCGGCATGCCCTGAGAAAAAACTAAAAGATTTAGATGATTTTACAATTCGGATAATTGAATGAATATCGGGATTATTGCATGGACGTAATCTTTGAAATCCATACTTAAACAAATTGGTACACTGGTCTGTTATTAAAAGTAAAACAGCTATAAACAACAACACCTGCAAGGTTTGCCTCCCTCCTATTTTTTTATAAATTATATATAGTAAAACCAAAAAAAGCGGAGTCCAATGTGTTTGTTTGGTAATAAAAAGCCAAAGTCCATCATAAGACTCTGAACCAAGTCCGTTTAAATAAACAAATAGCTGAACATCTAAAGAAAGGAGCTTTTCTAACATTAGTGACTGCGTTTTACCGGACCTGCAATATCTTCAATATCTTCCTTAAGTTTTGTTGCCTGAACAACAGAATCACCTAAAAGATCTTCTTTTACCTTATTGATTTGCGTATTAATCCCTCCTGTCATTTCCGATAAAGATTTTGCATCTAAACCATTTTCTTCTGCACCTCTATGAATTTCATTCTTTATATCATTTGTTGCATTTTTAAGCTGCGCCATAGCTTTGCCCATAGTACGAGCCACTTCAGGTATTTTATCCGAACCAAACAGCAACAATACTACAAACATTATAAAGACTAATTCTCCTCCTCCTATACCAAACATATTCTTTGTTTTTTTTGGCAAATATACCAAATTTAAAAAAAGTCTACTTTTAATTTTTTCATAAAATAAGTCATTTATCTAACTAACAAATAGACATATCCTTAATCAAAACACCTTATCTATATTGTGTGATCTTTTTGTACTCCTCATTTTTTGTAATAAGAAAATCCATCAGCTTAAATTCCTCACTTGGCTGCATTAAAACTCTGGATTTAGAATCATTTTCACAATAGATTAAAAACAATTTAATTTCATCGTCATTTAAGTGCAAAGTATTTGAAAAGAAAGAATAATTTACCTTATTCATGACCACTTCTGAAAAACTGGTCTCCTTATAAAAATCCGTTTTTTGCGGATTACTTTTTCTTAAAACTCCCAAAACATCTTTATAAATTCTAACAAAATCGACTCCATTCTCAATCGTTCCATTTGGAGGCATCAACCTGTTTTTAGGAGAAGATTTTTCATCGTCAAAGAATTTTAAATCCACATATTTTTGGGTATTTCCCTCAATAGGACTTAATTCTCCCTTAGCAAGCACAAGCACTTCTGCTAATTCATTAGTAAATACTTCCAATTTGACTACTAATTTAGGCTGCATAAAATCATTTGCTTTAAGCACTATTTTTTTAGACTTAAACATCAAACTTGAAAAAACTAAAGTATCATTAGCTTTAGCCAGAATTTTAAAAGAACCATATTGATTAACCACAGTTCCTACATTTGAATTTGCATTAAAAACAATAACATTTTCGACAGGAACCAAATCATTTCTAACCTGACCTTCTAAATTTATTCTCGCTCCTATTTGACTAAAAGAAATCTGTCCTAATAGAATAAAAAACAATAGTGTTATTTTAGTTTTCATATACGGTTATTTTATTACAATCTTTAAATCAAAGAAAATATAAAATTAAATGCTTTTTTTGAAATTGACTTTTCAAATCAAAACAAACAATCTTTTCACGTAAAGTTACAAGATTTACCGCAGAAAAAACTAAAACAACTATTTCTTTTAAAAATGAATAAAATTTCCATTTTTACTATTTGAGACTGATTTTATTTATTTTCAACTGCAATAATCTCTTTGTATTTTACAGCCAATTCTCCAAGCAGAAACTCAATAGACGTCTTGTTTTTTGTATCCAATATTTTAGTGAATTTTCGATTATCCACCACATAATATTTAAAACCGTTTATATAATCCAAAGGCAGATGTAATGTGTTAATAAAATGCTCTTTGTCAAACATTTTTTCTAACATGGCCATATAAGTTTCTTTCTTCTCAATAGCAATTTCTTTTTTCAACATCGCACTTCGGCCTGATATAAGATTAATTATCGGATCTAACCCCATAGGATTTAAACGTGCCGAACTTGCTGTTGCATATTTTCTCTCAGCCGGTGTATATTTCCTGAGATTTGAACTTACAATTCCTAATGAAACAGCATTAATATTGCTGTAATTCATTACCAATACCTCATTCAATTCATGAGCAACAGCGACTAAATGCACATCTAAACCTTTATCACCAAAATCTTCAGCACACAACACCACTTCTTTTCGTTTAAATTGCAAACCCGAAAACACTAAGGTATCGCCAACACTGGCTTTTATGGTAAAACCTCCTGTTTCATCAGTAAAAACAGTATGTTCCGTTTTCAAATTAATTACATATATTCCCTCTAAATTCGATATATACGCACTCACCCTTCCTTTTAAGCCTATAGAATCCCTATTTTGACCAAAAGCAACAACAACAAACAAACCCAAAAAAGCCACAAAAAACTTATGCATCTTATTGTATTTCAAAAAAGTAAAATTAAACTAAGCATATCCCAATTTGTTACTAAGAAGCTGATAAAAATTTGTTAATAACAACTTTCATTTCAATCGGCTATAGCTAACTTTAAACCCTAAAAGAATAAGAATGAAAAATTTACTCTTAGCCAGCACTTCTACTTTACATGGAAGCAACTTTCTGGAATATTTATTACCTGAGCTAAAACTGCATTTTAAAAACTGCAAAACAATCTTATTTATTCCTTACGCAAGACCTGACGGTATCTCACATGAAGAATACACACAAAAAACAGCTTTGACTTTCGCCAAAATAGCTATTGACGTAAAAGGAATTCATGAATTTGAAAATCCGGCTTTAGCTATAAAAGAGGCGGAGGGAATTTTCACTGGTGGAGGAAATACTTTTTTACTGGTCTACCAATTATACCATAATAAGATTATGACTGTATTAAAAGAAACTCTCGAAAAAGGAACACCCTATTTAGGAACTAGTGCAGGAAGCAATATTGGAGGACTTAGCATGCAAACCACAAACGACATGCCCATTATTTATCCGCCAAGTTTTCAAACTTTAGGATTAATTCCTTTCAATTTAAATGTACACTTTCTGGAAAAAGAAGCTCAATCAACTCATATGGGTGAATCTCGCGAAACAAGAATAAATGAATTTCATCAATTCAATAATTTCCCTGTTTTAGGACTAAAAGAAGGAAGTTGGCTTGAAATAAAAAATGGCAAAATCAATTTAAAAGGAGGCCTTACAGCTAAATTATTTAGAAAAAATCACTCTCCAATTGAAATTACATCGGAAACTGAACTTAGTTTTATTCAATAAACATGAAAAAGCCGAAACAAAAAGTTTCGGCTTTTTCAAATCTTATCCTTATTTTCTAAAATAAGTTGATACAAAATCGATTTATTTATGAATAATCCAGAAAACAAAAAAGCCCAAACTTTCGTTTGGGCTTTTGAGCGGAAGACGAGGCTCGAACTCGCGACAACCAGCTTGGAAGGCTGGAGCTCTACCAACTGAGCTACTTCCGCATAACGGGTGCAAATATACATTTTATTCAAACACCTCAAAATTTTATTTCAAAAAACTAAATAAAAAAATTTAGCTCTACTAGAGCGGAAGACGAGGCTCGAACTCGCGACAACCAGCTTGGAAGGCTGGAGCTCTACCAACTGAGCTACTTCCGCATTGCGGGTGCAAATATAACAAATAAGTTAAGTCTAAAACAAATTTTTTGCGCATATTTTTTTATCAAACACACGAATTAAAATCTAACTTTTTTAAAACTAATTCATTATAACTTTATTTTTTTTATCCTAAAAAACGATAGAACACATTTTCGCAAGCTTTTCTTATTTAAAATACTAAATCAACTTTGAAGATTGTATATAAGAATCCGAAGGATAATATATAAAAAGACAAGACTTATCTTTTATTGTACGGATTAATTCATTAGTAACTGCAACCGGAACCGCCGGACACCCCAAACTCCTGCCTAGTCGCTTATTGTTATGAATAAAAGAATCAGAAACATAATCAGCACCATGAACCACTACAGCTCTGTTACGCGCGTTATCATTTATTCCTTTTTCCAAACCATCTAATCTTAACGATTTGCCATGTTTACCATTGTAAACCTCTCCGGTAACATAAAATCCCAAACTACTTTTATACGATTCAGCTGCATTCGAAAAACTATTTGCAAATTCTTCCCCCGTATTTCTGCCATGCGCTACAAGTGAATGAATTAAAATACTATCAGTATCTAAATCAATCACCCATAGCCTTTTAGTGTTTGCCGACAAACTAAAATCAATTAATGTTATGATATTCTTGCTAATCAATCCCTGAGCTTTCAATTTACAAAAACCCTCAAAAGCAACTTTAAAGGTTTCCAATTTTGGCAATTCAAAACCGGCAGAATGCAAATTATGATACACTTCCTCTACATTTAATCCCTCAACATCCTTCAACATATTACTTTTTAGTACGCCCCTTTTTTCAATGGTTTTAGGTAAAAAAGCGGTAGTAGACAACAACAAAAACGCCAAGACTAAAAAGCTCAAAAATTTATTATAAATCATTGATTATTATTTAATTAAACCAAAATATTTGCTGCCAAAAATATAAAAAAAAGATACAAAAAAAAATACTAACCAAATCATTATGACAGCTTTAACTCAACAGTAGCTTTTTAATTACAAAAATTAGCTGTTAAAAAATTGTTAATCTAGTCTATTTTATTATTTTTGCTTGAATATTACATTTTTTTACATGACGTTATCCCGTTTTATAATCTATTGTTTTTTCACCCTGTTGAACCTAAGTGCTTTTGCTCAAAAAAAAGTTCTTCTGGCAAAATCAAAGGAAGGAAACATCAATATTGACGGAAAAATTGACGAAGAAGAATGGCAAAAAAACAGTGAAATCGCTTCAGATTTCATCATGTTTACCCCTGACAACGGAAAACTCATTGACAAAGAAAAAAAAACTGAAGTGAAAATTCTTTATGACAATGAAGCAATTTATATTTCTGCCGTTTTAAATGACAACGAACCTCATAAAATTCAACGCGAACTTACCGAAAGAGACATCTTTGGTGTTGCCGATAATTTTGCTGTTTTTATTAATGGTTTTAATGACGGACAACAAGATTATCGTTTTTATGTAAGTGCAGCAGGAACCCAAATGGACTGTATAGCCACAGAAGGCAATGAAGACTATACGTGGGATGCTATTTGGCAAAGCAGTGTAAAAATAACCAATACCGGCTGGATAGTAGAAATGAAAATTCCTTATGCTGCTATTCGTTTTCCAAAAAACAAAAAACAAACCTGGGGGATTAATTTCTTACGTGAAATCAAAAGAACCACCCAAAAATATACCTGGAACCATATAAACACTAAGATAGGTGCCGTTGTAACACAAACCGGACAACTGAATGGCATAGAAAACATAAGCCCATCTACCCGTCTTTTCTTTATCCCTTACACCTCTGCTTATTATCAAAAGGATAATTTTACTTCAGACAAAACACTCAAAGCCGGTTTAGATATTAAGTACGGTATTAACGATGCCTTTACTGTAGACGCTATTTTAGTTCCTGATTTTGGACAAACCAAATTTGACAATGCCATCCTAAATTTGGAACCTTTTGAACAAAAACTAAACGAAAACAGACCCTTTTTTACAGAAGGAACCAATCTGTTTAATATTGGCGGATTATTCTATTCCCGAAGAATTGGAGGAAGCCCTATTGTAAGCAAAGAGGAAGTTGAAAGCGGTTTAAACAGTAATGAAAACATTACTGAATACCCAAATACAGTAAATCTAATAAATGCAGTAAAACTATCCGGAAGAACAAAAGACGGCTTAGGTATCGGTTTTCTCAATGCTGTAACCGAAAAAACTTTTGCCAAAATAAAAAATACTGATACTGACAACATAAAAAAAGAAGTAATCAACCCCTTGACCAACTACAATATAGTAGTATTTGATCAACGTTTCAGACAAAATTCTTCGGTATCATTTATCAACACCAACACAAGTAGGAACGGAAGTTTTAGAGATGCAAATGTTTCCGGTTTAGTATTCGATTTAAATACTAAGGCTAACACTTACAATCTTTCCGGGGATTTTAAATACAGTACAATTAATGACATTCAAGATTCTAACGGTTTTAAAACCTCTCTAAATTTTGCCAAAACAAGTGGAAAATACCGCTATTTATTTACAGGTAAATACACTTCAAAAAATTACGACACAAATGACTTAGGCATATTGTATTATTACAATTATTACAGCGGTTATGTCAATGGAAGTTACAGAATTCTAAACCCAAATAAAATTTTTAACAGCTTCCTGATTGAACAGGAAGTCAATTTAGACATAGACAACACTACAAATAAAATTCAAAACACCAGTTGGTTTCAAACAATTGTAACGGCCACGACATTGAATTTATATTATTTTCAATTAGGAATCAATTTTCTTCCTTTTGAAACATTTGATTTTTACATGCCTTTAAAAGAAGGCAGATACCTATATATTCCTAGTAAAATAAGCGGTTATCTGGAAATAGAATCTAATAAAAATAAGAATTTAACCTTTGATATTACGCCTTCATTTGTCAAATACAATGAAGCAGATAGATTTACCTACAAAATATACGCAGGACCTAAATACCGTTTTAACGATAAATTCTCACTTGCATTTTCCACAGATTACACTAAAGAAGCCAACACTATAGGATGGGTAGGAACCATCAATTCCGATATTATTTTCGCAAGACGCAACAGAGAAATTATCCAATCAGAATTAACCGGGAAGTACGCCATCAACAACAAAATGACTTTTAATCTTAAAGCCCGTTATTATTGGTCGTATTCTGATAACCGCCATTATTTCAAACTTGAAGACAATGGTCATCTTACACATAATGATTCCTATAACCTTAATAAAAACAGAAATTTTAATTCCTGGAATTTCGACCTGTCTTATTCCTGGTGGTTTGCTCCCGGAAGTCAATTATCAGTTTTGTACAGAAACTACGCTCAGGAAGACACGAATATGATAGAAAAAAATCTGAGTAAAAATCTCAACACCATATTCAACTCTAACATGACTAATATTTTCTCTATTAGTTTGCGCTATTTCATTGATTACAACAATATAAAACACAAATTATAAAGTGCATATATTTTAATAAAACTGCATTTCTGCAAAAAAATTATCATTTTTGCCCTAGCTAAATTCTCGAATACATAATAGTCGTTTTATTGCTAACGAAGATTTTAGAAATAATTTATCTTTGTGCAAAACAAAAACTATAATGAGCAAAAAAGTAATCTTAATGATTTTGGATGGTTGGGGAAAATCTCCTGATCCTAAAGTATCTGCAATTGACAATGCAAATGTTCCCTTTATAAACAGCCTTTACACTAAATACCCTAGTGCACAACTTAGAACCGACGGTTTACATGTAGGTTTACCAGAAGGTCAAATGGGAAACAGCGAAGTAGGACACATGAATCTTGGTGCCGGAAGAATTGTTTACCAGGATTTAGCTAAGATTAATTTGGCTGTAGCCAATAAAACTTTAGCACAAGAACAAGTATTAAAAGATGCTTTTCAGTATGCCAAAGAAAACAACAAAAAAGTACATTTCTTAGGATTAGTTTCTGACGGAGGTGTTCACTCACATACTTCTCACTTGCGTGGTTTAATTGATGCCACTCAGGATTATGGTTTAGATCAGGTTTTCATTCACGCATTCACAGACGGTAGAGATGTTGATCCTAAATCAGGAAAAAAATACATTCAGGATTTAACTGATTATATTGCCAATACTCCGGTAAAAATTGCTTCTGTAATTGGTCGTTACTATGCGATGGATCGTGACAAACGTTGGGAAAGAGTAAAACTGGCTTATGACTTAGTGGTTCATGGAAAAGGAACTCCTACACACAATGTAGTTACTTCAATCGCTACCAGTTATGGAAACGACATCACTGATGAGTTCATTGAACCTCTTGTAGCTGTTGGTGCTGACGAAAAACCATTAGCAACTATCCAGGATAACGACGTTGTTATTTTCTTCAACTTTAGAACTGACCGTGGTAGAGAATTAACTGAAGCGCTTTCGCAACAGGATTTCCACGAACAAAACATGCATAAATTAGACTTGTATTATGTTACATTGACTAATTATGACGAGACTTACCAAAACGTAAAAGTGGTTTACAACAAAGATAACATCACTGAAACATTAGGTGAAGTTTTAGAAAAAGCGGGCAAAAAACAAATTCGTATTGCTGAAACTGAAAAATACCCACACGTGACTTTCTTCTTTTCAGGAGGTAGAGAAGTGCCGTTTGAAGGTGAATCCCGTATCTTAAGAAACTCTCCAAAAGTAGCTACTTACGATTTGCAACCGGAAATGAGTGCTTACGAATTAGCCGATGCACTTTGCCCTGAACTTGAAAAAGGAGAAGTGGATTTTGTATGTCTTAACTTTGCTAACGGAGACATGGTAGGACACACAGGAATTATGGAAGCTGCTATCAAAGCCTGTGAAGCTGTAGACAAATGTGTTGAACAAGTAATTACTACTGCATTGGCAAACGGATATTCAACTATTGTAATTGCTGATCATGGTAACTGCGAAACAATGATTAACCCTGACGGAAGTCCTAATACTGCTCACACCACTAATCCGGTACCATTTATCCTTGTGGATAATGATCAAATAGCTATTCAGGATGGTGTTTTAGGAGATGTTGCCCCAACAATCTTAGATTTAATGGGAGTAGCTCAACCTGCCGCTATGTCCAGTCATTCTTTATTAGTAAAATAATTTAGTTTAAAATATATTTAAATTAACGGCTGTTCGAAAGAGCAGCCGTTTTTTTTGATAACAATTCAAAAAATCATGCAATCATTCGCTCCATAATTTGATTTTTCAACTTCAAAACCGTCTAAAATTAGAGCAAGATTAAAATAACATTAGAATTCCTCTTCTTTTCGCATAATTTATTGTTAAAACACTAAAAACAAAAGTATTGCTATTAATTTTGCTAGAAACAAAAGAAATAAAACGAAAATAAAACTAGCAATATGACACCATTAAAACGATTTTACAACCTACTCCAACTGGACAAAAAAGATGTTGCTCAAATTTTTTTCTACGCCATTTTTGCAGGATTAATAAGTTTGTCTTTGCCTTTAGGCATTCAGGCTATCATTAATTTTATTCAATCGGGACACGCCAGTGTTTCATGGATTGTTTTGATTATCATTGTAATAATTGGTGTTGCCCTTGTGGGAATTCTGTCGTTGATGCAACTAAGAATTACTGAAAATTTACAACAAAAAATCTTTGTTAGATCTTCATTCGAATTCGCCACCCGATTACCGAAAATAAAATTCGAAGCCCTATATAATTCCTATCCTCCGGAAATTGCCAATCGATTTTTTGATACCTTAACTATCCAAAAAGGAACTTCAAAACTATTAATTGATTTTTCCGCTGCTTTATTGCAAATTGCTTTTGGAATCATTCTGTTATCCTTATACCATCCTTTCTTTATTGTTTTTGGAATTTTACTTTTCTTTTTATTGTATTTCATTTTCAAATTTTCATACAGATCAGGACTTGAAACCAGTTTAAAAGAATCTAAATTCAAATACAAAGTTGCAAGCTGGCTACAGGAAATAGCAAGAAACAATTCCAGTTTCAGAAATGATTTAAACTATAATTATGCATTACAAAAAAATGATGCTATCGTTTCAGGCTACCTTGATTACAGAGAGAAACATTTCAATGTAATCAAAAAACAATTCATTCAGTTAATTGGTTTCAAAGTTTTAATTACCGCCAGCTTATTATTAATCGGAGGCTATTTAGTACTGTCACAAGAAATGAATATCGGTCAGTTTGTGGCTGCCGAAATTATTATTTTACTGGTAATTAATTCAGTCGAAAAAATTATCCTGGGATTAGAAACCTTTTATGATGTGCTGACTGCTACCGAAAAAATCGGTCAGGTAACTGATTTAGAGATTGAAGAAGAAACCTCAGAACCTTATGATAACTGCTATTCCAATATTAGTTTAGAAACTGAGAATTTAACCTTTAGATTCCCTGATTCGAAACAAAAATCATTAAATGAAATTGATTTAAAAATTGATCAGGGTGAACATATCTTTTTAGAGGGAAAAAACGGTTCCGGAAAAACCACTTTAATCCGAATCCTTTCAGGCTTATTACAACCTACAGGAGGCGCTTTTTACATCAACGATGATACTTTCAAAAAGATAAACTTAAAACAATATCGTTCTCAAATTGGATGCATCATTCATGGTGAAACTCCGTTTGAAGGAACTATTTTAAACAATATTACCTTTAATGATAAATCAATAAGTTCCGAAGATTTAAAATGGGCAATCACAGGATTACAACTCAATGACTTAATAAAATCATTACCTAAAGGACTGGATACTGCCATTTTCCCTGAAGCCAAACAGTTAAGCTCTTCAAATGTTAAGAAAATATTATTGGCCCGAAGCATTATACACAAACCAAAAATCCTTTTCTACGAAGACCCTACTGATATGATGGATGAAAATGTAGCCAAAGAAATTATTGATTTCTTAACCGCTAAGGAACACAACTGGACTATAATTGTCTCGTCTAAAAATCCGTATTGGAAAACAAAAAGTGACCGAATAATCACAATGCAGGATGGTAAAATAGTTTCGGACTTAAAAAAATAAAAAAATGCTAAACATATCTGATAATAACAACCCTAAACCAGCATTTGAACAATTCAAAACAGTTCAGATGCTTGACAATAAAACCCATTATAAGATTTTAAACAAAATTATAATTGGTATTTCCATACTGGGAATTGCAATGTTGTTTTTGCCCTGGACTCAAAATATTTCCGGTTCAGGAGCCGTAACAACCTTAAAACCCAACCAGCGTCCGCAATCTATTCAAAGTGTTATTTCCGGTCGAATAGAAAAATGGTATGTTCAGGAAGGTGATTTTGTTCAAAAAGGAGACACTATCTTATACATTTCGGAAATTAAAGAAGATTATATGGATCCCAATTTGGTTCAAAATACCAAAAACCAGGTTGATGCTAAAAGAAATGCTGTAGAATCCTATGAGGCAAAAGTGGTTAGCTTAGAAAATCAGTTGCAAGCTATTGAAGCCGAGAAAAAATTAAAACTGGAACAGGCTTACAACAAAATCAAACAGGCGCGTCTGAAAATAAAAAGTGACAGTATTGACCTTGTGGCTGCAAACACTCAACTTAAAATTGCCACAACTCAATTCAATCGTTCTGTTAAATTAAACAGCGAAGGACTGAAACCTTTGACCGATGTAGAAGAAAAGAAACTAAAACTACAGGAAGTTGAAGCAAAAATCATCAATCAGGAAAATAAATTATTGACCAGCAAAAACGATTTTATCAACGCAAAGGTTGAAGTAAACAGAATTATTGCCGAATATGCCGAAAAAGTATCTAAATCACAAAGTGATAAATTTACGGCCTTAAGCAGTCAATACGACGCAAAAGCACAGGTAAACAAACTGGAAAATCAGCATGCTAATTACAGCATTCGCAACAAGATGTACTATATTACTGCCGCTCAAAGCGGTTACATCAACAGGGCTTTGCAATCCGGAATTGGGGAAACTGTAAAAGAAGGTACTGCTATTGCAACCATTATGCCTGCAGCTTATGAAATTGCGGTGGAAACTTACGTAGATCCTATTGATTTACCTTTAATTCATAAAGGAGAAAAAGTTCGTGTTTGGTTTGATGGATGGCCTACCATTGTTTTCTCGGGCTGGCCTGATGTTTCTTATGGAACTTTTGGTGGAACTATTGTTGCCATTGAAAATTTCATTAGTCCGAACGGCAAATACAGGGTGCTAATTGCTCCTGATAAAGACGAAGACAAATGGCCTAAAGAATTAAGCATAGGTTCAGGTGCACAAACCTTAGCCTTACTTGACACCGTACCTATTTGGTTTGAAATCTGGCGAGTTCTAAACGGATTCCCGCCTAATTATTACAAACAAGTAACATCAACAACAACCAAAGAAAAGAAATAATGAAAAAACTTTTCTACATCTTACTATTGTTGCCCCTAAGCATTATAGCCCAGGAACCGGTTTCGAAAGAACTGGGCTATAACGAATTCTTGGGCTATGTAAAAAAATTCCATCCGCTGGTAAAAAATGCGCAATTGACACTCAACAAAGCCCAGGCCGATTTAATGATGGCCCGTGGGGCTTTTGACCCTAAAATTGAAGTGGATTATGCTAAAAAACAGTTCAAAGACAAAGAATATTATTCGCTTTTAAACAGCGGTTTCAAAATCCCAACCTGGTATGGAATCGAAATCAAAGCCGGTTTTGAAAACAACGAAGGTTATTATTTAAATCCGGAACACAACACTCCTACTGATGGCTTGGCCTCATTAGGAATTAATGTTCCCGTAGGACAGGGTTTGTGGATTAACAAACGAATGGCGGATTTAAGCAAAGCTAAAATGCAAATTAAACTCAGTCAGGCAGAGGTAAAACTACAAGCCATCGCTGTTTTATACGATGCTTCACTGGCTTATTTTAATTGGAAAAAAAACTATGACGAAGTACAATTGTATCAAAACTACAGTAATAATGCCAAGTCCAGATACAAAGGGATTCAATCTTTAATTATTCAGGGAGACAAACCCGCAATTGACAGTGTCGAAGCAGGCATCAACGTTAAAAACCGACTTTTAAGTCTGGAGGATTCTAATTTAAAATTGGCGAAAGCCAAATTAGAACTATCTAACTTTTTATGGTTGGACAATGCCATTCCGATGGAAATTGCTAACGAATTAATTCCTGAAGCAAAATTGGAAAGCAGCATTCAGGAAACTTTAAAAACTAATCAATTGCTTACCGAAGCGCAATCTTTAGAAAATCATCCAAAGATTAATGCTTTGCAAAGCAAAATTGATATTCTGAACGTAGAACGAAAATTAAGTGCTAACGAATTGCTTCCAAAAATCAATTTAGGTTACTCTTATTTATCCGACACTAATTACCTTAACGATTTTAATCGTGAAAATTACAAAGTGGGTGTTGACTTTTCTTTTCCTTTATTTTTAAGAAAAGAAAGAGGAAAATTAAAATTGACCAAATACAAAATTCAGGAAGCGGAATACATTATGAGTTTAGAAAAAATACAGCTTTCCAACAAAATAAAAGCTCAAAAAACCGAAATCCAATCGTTAAACAAACAATTGGATTTAATTAAAAAACTGGCTCAGGATAATAAAACCATGTTAGATTCTGAAGAACGCTTATTTTCTTTTGGTGAAAGTTCATTGTTTTTAATCAATACCCGTGAAAATAATCTGGTGAGTGCTAAACTGGCTGAAATAAGTTTAGCCAACAGATTTTATGTTTCTAACTCAGAACTATTTAAAATTATGGCGAATCCGGATTAAATAATTTAAAAATCGTACTTTTGCCGACTGAAAATCCGAAATTATGATTATAGTAAAATCACGTGAAGAAATAGAATTAATGCGCGAAAGTGCCTTAATCGTATCAAAAACATTAGGAATGCTGGCTGCTGAAGTAAAAGAAGGAGTAACAACCTTACACCTTGATAAGCTGGCCGAAGAATTTATTCGTGACCACGGAGCAGAGCCAAGTTTCCTTGGATTATATGGTTTTCCAAACTCACTTTGTATGAGTCCGAATGCTCAGGTTGTACACGGAATTCCAAATAATACTCCTCTTGTTAACGGTGATATTATTTCTATCGATTGTGGTGCTTACAAAAATGGTTTTCACGGTGATCACGCCTATACTTTTGAAGTAGGCGAAGTAGCTCCGGAAACTAAAAAATTATTACAGGTTACTAAAGAATCACTATACGTTGGAATACGCGAATTTAAAGCCGGAAACCGTGTAGAAGATGTAGGGAATGCTATTCAAAAATACACCGAAGCGCATGGTTATGGAGTTGTTCGTGAATTAGTTGGTCACGGATTAGGACAAAAAATGCACGAAGACCCGGAAATGCCAAACTATGGTAAAAAAGGTCGCGGAAAACTTTTGATTGAAGGTATGGTAGTAGCATTAGAACCAATGATTAATCAGGGAACACGTAACATCAAACAACTAAAAGACGGTTGGACTATCCTTACTGCCGACGGTAAACCTTCTGCTCATTTTGAACATGACGTAGCCATAATCGATGGTAAACCGGAATTGCTTTCCACATTTGCTTACATCTATAAAGCGCTTGGAATAGAAAGTAATGAAGAAGATGAATTCAGAAAAGTGCCTTTAGTTATCTAAACAAATGAAAAAAGCATTCAAATTCATTCTTAATACTATTCCGCGTCCTCTACTTATCCGTTTAAGTTATGTGGCACGTCCTATTATTGCTTTTTCTTTAAAAGGAAATAATTTTACTGATCCTATTGATGGGAAAAGTTTCAAATCGATGTTACCTTACGGCTATGAAAACCAAAGAAACAATGTACTTTCGCCAAGTACACTTTCATTGGAAAGACATCGTTTGCTTTGGCTGTATTTAAATGAAAAAACTGATTTTTTTACAGCGCCAAAGAAAGTATTGCACTTTGCTCCGGAACAGGCTTTTTATAAATTGTTCCGCAAGCAAAAAAACCTGGATTACACCACAACCGATTTGTTTTCGCCTCTTGCAGATGTAAAAGCGGATATTTGCGATTTGCCTTTCAAAGACAACCAATACGATGTTATTCTGTGTAATCACGTTTTAGAACACATCCCTGATGACACTAAAGCCATGCAGGAACTATATCGCGTGTTAAAACCGGGCGGAATGGCTATTTTACAAATTCCGCAAGACTTAAACCGGGAAATTACTTTTGCCGACGATTCGATTACCGATCAAAAAGAACGCGCTAAAATTTTCGGACAATACGACCACGTGCGTATTTATGGCCGTGATTATTTTGATAAATTAAGAAGCATTGGTTTTAAAGTAACCGAAGAAGATTACACTAACAAAATCAGTCCTGAATTAGTAGAAAAATACTGCCTGGCCAAAGGAGAAATTATTCCTGTTTGTTTTAAATAAAACTTATATTATACACCATAAAAAAGCCTGCTAAATCTCTTTAGCAGGCTTTTACTTTTAATTGAAAGTCTATTTTTCTTCCGGCATTAACATTGCAACTATTTTATCTTTTGTAAGGTATTTTTTGGCGACATTCTGAATATCTTTAGCAGTTATTGCATTTACATATTCTTCAAATTTCAGGACTTCTTCCGCACTATTTCCTTTGGTATAAGAATTGGTAAAATTAGATAACCAATACCTGTTTTCTTTGCTGTCTTTTCTAAAATCGGCTAGTTCTCCTTCTTTAAATTTAGCAACATCTTTTTCATCCGGTCCGTTATCTATAATTTTTTGAAGTTCTTCTAAAGCTGATGACGTCAATTTTTCAGCATTTTCCGGACCACAAGGAAAACCAATAGAGAAATTATAAGAACCATACGGAACCTTACCCATACTTCCTCTGGCAGAAACACCATAAACGCCACTTTCGTTTTCACGTAATTGTTCAATTAATTTTATGGTCAAAACTTCTCCTAATGCCTGCATACTCATTGCTTCTTTATTAGAATATTTAGCATCACCATAATACAATATCATTACATTACTTTTAGGATCTGCTCCTTTCTTTACCACTTTTTTCAAATCTCCTTTTAGCATCCTATAGCCTAAATCAATCGCTTTTTCTTTTTTAGCAGAAGAAGGCAAAGAAGCTAAATATTTAACAGCATATTCTTCTATCACTTTGTCATCAATATTTCCAACAAAATAAAATTCAAAATCTGATGCATTAGCAAAACGTTCTTTGTATTTATTGTATGCCAAAGTATAATCGGTTTGTTCCCAGGTTTTGTCATTTGGCACTAAACCATTAAATCTGGGATTGTTCTGGTAGAGATACGAAGAAAGCTCTTGCTGAAAGTAAAAATTAGGCTGAGAAGCTAAATTTTTATAATAAGCAGACTGTTTTTGCTTGTATGCCTCAAAAACAGCCGGATCTAAATTTAAATCAGTGAAATAGGCATAGGTCATTTGAAATAAATATTCCAAATCCTTAGAAGTTGCATTTCCACTCAATCCTTCCGTCACATTGCTGATATATGGTCTTACACTTGCTTTTTTACCCGTCATAAATTTATTAATATCATTCAGTTTAAGACCTGAAAAACCGGCTTCTTTCAAAGCTCCGTTTGCAAATTCCACTTTTTTCATATCAGCATCAGAATACATGTTAGTTCCTCCCAAACTAACCGCTTCAAAGAGAATCTCGTCATTTTTAAAATCGGTATTCTTATAAATTACTTTTGCTCCGTTTGACAATACTAAAGTTTTTGATCCAATTTTTGGATTACTTTCGCGCTTCACAATAGTACCCGGCTTGATTTCATTTCGAATCAAACTATTTACTACAGCTACATCCTTGTACGGTTCAATAACATCAGAATCAATTTTTAAAGCATCTAAAACCTCTTGTTCAGCCACTTTTTTAAGACCTTCCTTCTCCGGACCTGTTAAAATAACCACACGATTGTCTTCTTTTAAATAGTTTTTAATCAAAGCATTTACATCGTTCAAATTAATAATCGGCAAGATTTCTTTTACCATTTGATACGTCCATTCTAAACCTGGCGAAGGGTCATTATTTAAAAAATTCGCTTGGTATTCGCTAACAAAATTTGAAGAATTCGTTTTATCTCTGTTGTTATACATTTTCTCAATAGAAGCAAAAAGTTCCGCCTTAGATCGGTCTAATTCTCCTTGAGTAAAACCAAATTTCTTAACCCTTTCATTTTCGGTAATCAATACTTTCAAAGCACTCAATTGCTTATCTTCCTGCGACATGGCTACCGATTGAAATGCCTTCTTATTTCGGGCAAAAGTTTCTCCGTAATAAGAATAACCATAAGTAAACGGAGGCGTTGGAGAGTTTACAAGTTCTCCTAATCTGGTATTCAGGATAGTTGAAAACAATCCTTCGATTATATAATCCTTAAAATCTCCAACATTTACAATCGACTTTGGAGCTTCATAGTCTTTGTATAATAATTGAATTTGTGCAGATGTCGCTTCTTTATCCGTTTCAACAGCTACAAAAGTTTCTTTGTGATTCGGAATCTCGAAACTTTTCCTAACCTTCTCGTTAGTTGGGTTTTTATAAGTAGAAAAATGAGAAATAATTTTTTGCTCCATTTCATTTACATCAATATCCCCCACAACAATCACACTCATTAAATCTGGACGATACCAATCAGTATAGAACTGTTTTAATGTTTCGTATTTGAATTTTTCTAAAATTTCTTTTTTCCCAATAGGCAAACGTTCTGCATACTGCGAATTGTGCATTAATTTAGAAATATAACGACTCATCATTCGTTTTTGTGCACCTAAACCCAAACGGTATTCTTCTAGAACTACGCCTCTTTCTTTATCGATTTCTTCAGGACTTAAAACAGTATTAAATGCCCAATCTTCAAGAATTTGAAAACCTTTCTCTAATTTTTCAGGACTGTCTGATGGAATAGGAAGGAAATAAACGGTTTCGTCAAAACTGGTATATGCATTTAAATGTTGCCCAAACTTTACTCCTATACTTTGTAAATAATCAACTAACTGATTTTTAGGAAAACGTTTTGTACCATTAAAACACATATGCTCCATAAAATGAGCCAATCCCTGTTGGTCATCATTCTCAAGAATAGAACCTGCATTTACCACTAACCTAAGGTCAACTTTTTTTTCTGGTTTTGTATTTTTCTTGATATAATAAGTTAAGCCGTTTTCAAGCTTCCCTGTTTTTACACTCGGATCAAAAGGAATTTTTTTTGAAAAGTCGATTTGCTGTGCAAAAACAGCCAATGGAAACACAATAATTCCAAATACTAAATGGTTGATTTTTTTCATAGACCTTAATAGAGTTACAATAAGATAATTCGTTAATAGCTAACGAAGATACATTTTATTTAACAGAAAATACACACGAAAATATTTTTAGAAATTAATTTAATAAATAAAAACAAAGAGTATTCGTTATATTTACAAAATCTTAAGTACTACAAAATGGCAAAGTCTTTTTTCAAAATAATCCTGTTTTTTCTTTTTGTACTTTCATCAAATCTTTCTTTAGCTCAAACAGAAAAAGAAGTAATTCAGCCTTACAATATAAAAACTGTTACTTTCGTGCAAAACAATCAAAATGCAATTCCCATTTTTGAATTAGGTAGTGGTTTTCAGTTTCAATTTGATGATCTTTTTGGAAATGAAGCTAATTACTATTATGAAATTGTTCATTGTGATTACAACTGGAATCCAACTAATATCCCAAAAAACGAATACCTACAAGGCTTTGATAATCAAAGAATTCAAAACTACACTAATTCTGTTAACTGTTTACAAATCTACTCTCATTACAATCTGAGCATTCCCAACCAATTCACACAGCAATTGCGTTTAAGCGGAAATTACATGCTTAAAATTTTAAACGAAGACAGAGATGTTGTTTTTTCAAGAAAATTCATGCTTTACGAAGATATTGCATCAGTACCATTACAAATTAAAAGGGCCCGAAATGTAAGTCGGATTGAACAGATGCAAAACTTAGATTTTGCCATAAAATCCAGTACTATTACTTTCCAAAATCCATTAAAAAACATCAATGTTCGTCTTATTCAAAATGGAAATTTCAATACTGAAATAAAAAACATAAAACCACAATACACTATTGGTAATGACTTAATTTATAAATACGATAGTGAAACCCAATTTTGGGCAGGAAATGAATTTCTTTATTTTGAGAACAAAAACATTCGGGTAGCCGCTAACAATGTTGCCCGCATAGATTCGAGTACCGATATTTATAATTGTTTATTATATACTAATAATGCAAGAGCTAATTTCCCATATACCCTTTATCAGGACATAAATGGTAATTTTGTCATCAATAACGCCAATGCCACCAATAATGAAATTGAGGCCGATTATGCCTGGGTGTATTTTAGTCTTTCGGCACCAACTTACAGACTTGACAAAGGAATTTATGTAAATGGCATGTTTAACAATTACAGTCTGGCACCCGAATACAAAATGGACTACAACGAAAAAAAAGGTATTTATGAAAAAGCAATCCTGATTAAACAAGGCTTTACCAATTTTAAATATGTTGTTGCTGACAGCAAAGGAGTCATTGACAACGAAAATGCTATCGACGGAAATTTCTATCAAACCGAAAACGAATATACCATTCTGGTTTACTATAAAGAAAACACCGGACGCTACGACAGAATCATTGGAAAAGGAACAGCTAATTCACTGAACATCATTAATTAAAAAAACATTTAAAAATAAACAAAAGCAAATGAAAATTTTGTAATTTTGAACCAGTTAAGCACAACTATTTACCACTTTAGTATGGTTTCTCAGATAACAAGAGGCATAAAAATCACGGTTTTGACTAGTTTTGAAGGTACTTACTTCAAAAACTACAAAATCCACTTTGCCTTTAGTTACCATATTACCATCGAGAACCACAGTAAAGATTCAGTACAACTCACTTCCCGTCACTGGGAAATTTTCGATTCGCTAAACAATATCGAAATTGTTGATGGCGAGGGAATCATTGGTAAAAAACCGGTTTTAAAACCGGGAGAAAACCACACCTACAGTTCAGGATGCCTGCTTTCTTCTCCTTACGGAGCCATGAAAGGACATTTCAACATGATTAACTTTACCAATACCAAAAACTTTAAGGTAATCATCCCTACTTTCAGATTGTGTGCTCCTTTTGCACTAAATTAATTCCTGTTTTAACATTTTTAAAACTATTATAACTTCTTTATAAAAGTTTTAAATTCTGCTTTTGTATTTTTGTTAGCATACCTTTATTCTTAATTTTCGAATAAAAATTTTCTAACCTTATCTAAAACTATTAGATAAAAAAACAAAAGACAATGCTAAAAGGATTTTTTAAAGTACCCAAAGCAATAAACGAACCTGTAAAAGGATACGCTCCAAATTCACCCGAAAAAGAAGCCGTTCTCGCCGCTTACAAAAAAATGTGGAATGAAAAAATCGATGTTCCTTTATACATTGGTCACGAAGAAATCAGAACTGGGAATACCCGAAACATCACTCCTCCACACGACCATAAACACGTTGTAGGAAGCTATCATCTTGCCGAAAAAAAACATGTAGAAAGCGCTATTGCAAATGCGCTTAAATCCAGAACAGACTGGGCAAATATGGCATGGGAACAACGCGCTGCCATTTTTTTAAAAGCCGCCGAATTGATTGCCGGACCATATAGAGCCAGAATCAATGCTGCAACGATGATTGGGCAATCCAAAACGATACACCAGGCTGAAATTGATGCTTCCTGCGAATTAATTGACTTCCTGCGTTTCAACGTCGAATTCATGACGCAAATTTACGCTGACCAGCCTACTTCCGACTCCGCGATCTGGAACCGATTAGAATACCGTCCATTGGAAGGTTTTGTATACGCTATTACTCCGTTTAACTTTACTGCTATTGCAGCCAATCTTCCGGCAAGTGCCGCCATGATGGGTAATGTAGTGGTTTGGAAACCGAGCGACAGTCAGGTTTTCTCGGCAAAAATTATTATCGAAATTTTCAAAGAAGCCGGACTTCCCGATGGTGTAATTAATGTGGTTTTTGGAGATGCTGCAATGATTACCGATACTATTTTAGCGAGTCGTGATTTTGCAGGATTGCATTATACAGGTTCAACACAGGTATTTAAAGACCTTTGGGCAAAAATTGGAGTCAATATCCATAATTACAAAACTTACCCAAGAATCGTAGGTGAAACCGGAGGAAAAGATTTTGTTATGGTGCATCCAAGTGCCAATGTAAAACAAGCCGTAACGGGAATTATACGCGGTGCCTTCGAGTTTCAGGGACAAAAATGTTCCGCAGCATCGAGAGTCTATATTCCGCAAAGTTTGTGGCCTGCTATTAAAGAACAACTTACCATCGATATCAAATCAATAAAAATGGGTTCTCCTGAGGATTTCAGCAACTTTGTTACTGCTGTTATCCATGAAGCTGCTTTTGATAAATTAGCGGGTTATATTGACCGGGCTAAAAAAGATACTGATGTAGAAATCATTATTGGAGGAAATTACGATAAGTCGGTTGGTTATTTTATCGACCCAACAGTTTTACTGACTACAAATCCAAAATACGTTACGATGGAAACCGAATTATTCGGACCTGTTTTAACGATTTATGTTTATGAAGATACCCAATGGAATGAAACTTTAGAACTTATCGATCAAACTTCCGAATACGCATTAACCGGAGCTATCTTTAGTCAGGATCGCTATGCCATTGAAGAAGCCACCGTGAAATTGCAAAACGCGGCAGGAAACCTTTATATTAATGATAAATGTACCGGAGCCGTTGTAGGTCAGCAACCTTTTGGTGGTGCCAGAGCTTCGGGAACGAATGACAAAGCCGGTTCGGCAATGAACTTGTTGCGCTGGGTTTCACCAAGAACTATCAAAGAAGTTTTTGTCAGCCCTGAAAATTACAGATATCCGTTTTTGGGAGAATAGTAAATTAGATTTCAGATTAAAAAACGCCGAATATTTAGATTAAAGATTCGGCGTTTTTATTTTATTTCAATTATACCACAAACTTCAACGGCAAATGCACCACTTTCTTAGTTTCAAAGAATTCATCTTCAAAGAAATCAGCTAAATCGTATTGCGTCGCTTTTGGGAAATCTTTTAGTTCTTCGGTTAAATCACCACCTTTTAAGTAGAGAATTCCGTTTTTCAATTCGTGTTTTTGTTGCTTTTTGATTTTGGTTTTTATCCAGGAAACAAAATCAGGCATATTTGTCACCGCACGACTCACGATAAAATCAAAATCACCTTTTACATTTTCGGCACGAATTTGCTCTGCTTTAACATTTTTAAGTCCTAAAGCATCGGCAACACCCTGTACCACTCTTATTTTTTTTGCAATAACATCTATCAGATAAAAACGGGTTTCAGGAAACAAAATCGCCAATGGAATTCCGGGAAAACCTCCTCCGGTACCCACATCAAGAACATAACTTCCGGGTTCAAATTTCATGATTTTAGCAATTCCCAAAGAATGTAAAACGTGTTTAGTATACAAAGAATCAATATCTTTTCGGGAGATGACATTTATTTTTTCATTCCAATCGTGGTATAAAAAATCCAGCTTTTGGAATTGTTCTTTTTGAATATCGGTTAAATCTGGAAAATACTTCAGAATCTCGTCCATCGTTTTAATTTTTTAACAAAAGTACTATTTTTAAGTTTGAAATTTTTAACTCAATTTTGCAGAGTTAAAATTTATAAATAATTATCTTTGAACGCTATTTTTGAATTATATGAATACTACCGCACCTACATTTGCTAAGCAAGACAAATTAAAGTTCTTCAGAACGCTTAACTCGCGGGTAAACAATTACTTCAAAGAAAATAACATTTCAAAAGCGGGTAATTGGAAACTGCATCTAAAAGCTATTATCCTTTTTACCGTTTTTCTGGTTCCTTACTTTTTAATCCTAACGCTTAATATGCCTTTTTGGGCTCATTTACTTCTAACCATCGTTATGGGAATTGGTATGGCAGGATTAGGAATGAATGTCATGCACGACGGGAATCATGGTTCGTATTCTAATAAAAACTGGGTCAATAAATTCATGGGAGGTACTATTTATGTCCTTGCCGGAAATGTATACAACTGGCAGGTACAACATAATGTCTTACACCATACCTACACCAATATTCCGGGTCACGATGAAGATTTAGATGCGGGAAGAATTATTCGTTTTACCAAAAGTGCTGAATGGCATTCCTTTCATCGTTTTCAACATTACTATTCTGTTTTTCTATACGGATTATTGACTTTCAATTGGGCCATTACGACTGATTTTAAGCAAATGAGAAATTATCTAAAAAGAAAGCTTTCTTATGGCGAACCTAAAAGTCCTAAAATCCTTTGGACAACCTTAATTATTACAAAAATAATTTACGTTGCTATCTGGATTGTAATGCCTATTGTTATCGGAATCGTTTGGTGGAAAGTATTAATTGGATTTTTCATCATGCATTATACCGCAGGTTTAATTTTGAGTATTGTTTTCCAATTAGCACATGTGGTAGAAGAAACAGACAATCCTTCTCCAAATGAATTAGGCGAAATGGAAAACACCTGGGCCATTCACCAATTATTTACAACGACTAATTTTGCTCCAAAAAACTGGTTCGTAAATTGGTACACAGGCGGATTGAACCACCAAATTGAACATCATATTTTCCCAAATATCAGTCACATTCATTATGGTAAGATTGCAAAAATTGTTCGTGAAACCGCACAGGAATGCAACCTGCCTTATTATGAATTTAAAACAACCCGAAGTGCCATTATTGCACACTTCAAACATTTAAAAGAATTAGGAATGAAACCAGAAATGGCTTAGAGATATTTCTAAACCATTTATTATAATCAAATAAAATAAATAATTAATCTCCCTTTTAGGGCTTTCAACACTTTATAATGAGTAATCCACTTTCAGACAGAATTAACAATCTTGCTACATCACAAACATTAGCAATGGCAGCTTTGGCTAGAGAATTAAAAGCGCAAGGTAAAGACATCATCAGTTTAAGTTTAGGAGAACCTGACTTTAACACGCCAGACTTCATCAAAGAAGCTGCTAAAAAAGCGATTGACGAAAACTACAGCACTTATTCTCCGGTTGACGGATATGCTGAATTGAAAGATGCTATCTGCAGAAAATTCAAAAGAGACAACGGTTTAGATTACAAACCGTCTCAAATAGTAGTTTCTACAGGAGCAAAACAATCTTTATACAACATTGCACAGGTAATGTTAAACGACGGTGACGAAGTAATCTTACCAGCACCTTACTGGGTTTCTTACTTTGAAATCGTAAAATTATCAGGTGGAGTTCCTGTAGAAGTTCCAACTTCTGTAGAAACTGATTTCAAAATCACACCGGAACAATTAGAAGCAGCTATCACACCAAAAACAAAAATGATGTGGTTCTCTTCTCCATGTAATCCTTCAGGATCTGTTTACAACAGAGAAGAGTTAACTGCTTTGGCTAAAGTTTTAGAAAAATATCCAAATATCTATGTAGTTGCTGACGAAATCTATGAGCACATCAACTTCTCAGGAACTTTCTGCAGTATTGCTTCTATTCCTGGAATGTTTGAAAGAACAGTTACTGTAAACGGAGTTGCTAAAGCTTTCGCTATGACAGGATACAGAATTGGATACATTGGAGCGCCAGAATTTATTGCTAAGGCTTGTACTAAAATTCAAGGTCAGGTAACTTCAGGAGCTAACTCTATTGCTCAACGTGCTACCATTACTGCTGTTGACGCTGATCCATCAGTATTGAATCACATGGTTCAGGCTTTCCACAGCCGTAGAGATTTAGTTGTTGGATTGTTGAAAGAAATCCCTGGAATCAAAATCAACGTTCCGGAAGGAGCTTTCTACGTATTCCCAGACGTTTCTTCTTTCTTCGGAAAAACATTAAAAGGAACTGAAATTAAAGATGCTAATGATGTTTCGATGTATCTTTTGGCTGAAGCTAACGTAGCAACAGTAACAGGTGACGCTTTTGGTAATCCTAACTGTATTCGTTTCTCTTATGCAACAAGCGACGAATTATTGAAAGAAGCTTTAAAAAGAATTAAAGATGCTTTGGCTGGATAGTCAGAAAATCTTAATTGATATAAGAAGCCTCAAGGAAACTTGGGGCTTTTTTATTACATATCATCAAATCTTAAAATTATAGCAAAAAAAAGAACTATCGGTTAGATAGTTCTCATATTTCAATCAAAATAAGGTCTTACGTTGTGTTTTTCTATGTATTCTTCAACAATTCCCACTTCATCAATATCAACAAATTCAAGAAAATCAGAATCTCTAATATGTTCCCACAATAGATAATTTTTATCTACATTTTTTTGTGGTTCTCTCCCTAAAACATAGTACTTACCTTTATTATTGCCTTCTAATTCAATTGCTTTTGTTAATGACACAAATCTAGTTACATCATTTTCTAAATAATAATGCTTTTTTTCAAAATCAATAGTTTGTCCAGCAACAGGTATTCCATTTATACCAATAAAATCAATATCTATTGGAGCAAATAAATTTTCAAAATCATTAGATGTCAATGTCATCTCAATATTCACTCTACTCTCAATTTTAGGAAACAAATCTTGTTTGACTTTAGAATGTACATTAAACTCTATAATTTCATCCGTTTCTTCTGCATATTTAAAAATATACTTTTCAAAAACTCTTTTAAAATTATCGCTATTTAAATCTATGTCTATATACTTAGGAGTTGAAAACTGAATAATATTATTTGAATATTTTGCAAGATAGGTTATATACCCCTCATTAATCCAATCATTTCTCAGTTCTCTTTTTCTAAAAAGTTGATTTGAATCTTCTAAATTAAAACCAATTTCCCTTTCAAGTGATTTAAGGTAGTTTTTTACCACATTATACCTTTCACTATCTAAAATATTTTTAAAAGCAGTAAGCTTTTCATGCGAATATTTAAAATAATGTTCAAAACCATTAGACATAAGAACTCCAATACTAACTCTTTCATTAAGAGTCGTATTTAAAGTTACATATAGTATTGAATATAGTGTTTTCATTTTTAATTGATAATAAAAGATTGGACAAATTCTCTAAAGTTAGCTTCACACTGTGCTTTCCATTTCTCTGAAAATAGATTATTAATAATTCTATCTCTAATTTGCTCCTTATTTATATTCCACGAATCTGGAACTAAATCTAATATTTCATCTAATTTATTTTGACATTCTTCTGTGCAAAGGTAGAAATTTCCAACCAAGTTATTCACAATATCTGTTAATTTCCTATTTTTACCAAATAATATCTTTGCCAAGTCAGTCTTAATGATTGAATCATCTTCAGTTAACTCAGCAATTCCATAATCAAGAAAACTTGTATTAAAAATATTAACATGATCAATAGCATAGAAAAAATTTAATTTTTCTGGTGATACATACAATAGTAAATTAAAATTATTATGATTTCTATCTTCATTTGCAGTCCATATATCAAATAATGCAATTTTTAAGAAATCTTCTTTATCCGATATTTTATCTCTAAAAAATTTTTCTTCAAACATTGAAACAATGGAATAATCAATTTCTTTAGAATTCTCAAGATACAAAGAACCAAAACATTCTTTCTCAAACCACATCAATTGAAGTTGCGGGAATTTATCATTAGGTATATGTTCAGGTTTTACCCTTATAAAAGTTGTTTCAGGAGTTTTAATTCCCCACAATTTCGCAAATTCAGACGCTATAAGTTCATTAAACAAATATTTTGGAAATTTATCATATTTACAAACCCAGTCTCTAAAATCTTCACAAGTAACTAGTAAAGGGCTACTACCTTGCGTATCAAAAACTTTATGAACTTCTTCAATTGTCTGAAGTACTCTCATCGAATATTAATATAGTGATATATAAACAAATATATTAAAATTAAAACTTCATACAATAGCTACAATTAATTTGAATAAAATTAAACAACTTAATAATAACATTCATATCCACAAACACCACCGACAATAATTAACTCATCCAACAAACTATATATCCCTATACATCTTCCTATACTTAGAAGGCTGTATTTGAACAAATTTCAGAAACTGTCTGTTAAAAAAACTCAAGTTATTGTAGCCTACTTTATAACCTATTTCAGAAGCCGTTAAGTCAGTATTGATAAGCATTTTAGTTGCCATGCTGATTTTGTATTCGTTGATGAATTCAAAAAAAGATTTACGGAACGTCTTTTTAAAAAATCGACAAAAAGATTCCTTATTCATCGCTACTTTTTCAGCAACCGCATCCAAACTAATCTGCTGGTTGTGATGCTCTTTCACATAATTGTAAATCAAATTCACGCGCTCGCTTTCTTTTACCGTCAAATTTGAAGTAAAACCTTGTCCCGCCAGGTATTTATAATTAGCATTCACAGCCAGTTCCTGTAATATCTGCAAAAAAGACAGCAACCTTTCAAAAGGAGGTAATTCAATCAATTCCAACATTTTTGACTCTACTTTCTTTGCCTTTTCTTTATCAAAATGAATTCCTCTCGACGCTAATTGCATTAGCTGTTTAATATGCTGAAATTCTTCTTTTTCTAGCCAATCGCTAAGCAAGTCTTCATCCCATTGAATGATAATACACTTTACATCTTCTTTTTGCTCTCCAACAGTTTTCCAGCAATGTGGCAAATTAGAACCTACCAAAACCAAATCACCGTATTCAAAATTAGCCATATTGTCGCCCACATACCGAATACCGCTGCTGCCCAAAATATAAGTCAGTTCGTATTGCGAATGAAAATGCCAGGAAGCAATAAATTCCTTTCCTTCAAAAATACTGGTTCTAAACGAACTCCCGGGCGATGGACTGATACTTCTATATTCTGCCTTCATAAATGCAATTCTTACATTAAAACATCAAAAATAACACAAATACACACTACTCATAATCAATATCGTGTTAGTTTTTGCTTTTATGGTGCAAATAGTGTTGGTTTTAGATTTGTAATATTGTATCCCTAAACAATACTTCAATGACATCAGCTACTTCCATCAGAGACGTAAAATTATACAAAGCCTCAACTACGCTTAAAAAACCCATTTCGGATGCAACACATACGCTAACCGAAATCTCATTTATCGTGATGCGAATTCAATTAGAAAACGGAGTGATTGGAGAATCCTATTTACTCTCTTTTCAATATTCGCCTAATGCGATTGTAGGCGCATTAAAAGATATTATTCCGGTCATAAAAGGTTACAAAGCCAATGAAACCGGAGCTGTTTACCAAAAATTGGACGATTTAGCCGAATATTTCGGAAATCAGGGCGTATTGCGTTGGGCACAAGCCGCTATCAATATCGCGATGTGGGATGCCTGGGGAAAAACTTTAGGACAGCCTATTCATAAAATTCTGGGAACCCACAAAGAAAAAGTATCGATTTACGGAAGCGGCGGCTGGATTTCTTATTCTATTGACGAATTGATTGAAGAAGTGACCAATTATGCCGACCGCGGATTTAAAGCGGTAAAAATAAAAGTAGGTTCTCCAAAAGTCAGCACCGATGTAGAGCGTTTGCGTTTAGTACGTGAAGCCGTGGGCGACAAAGTAGATATCATGATGGATGCCAATCAGGGAATGGATTTGCCATCGGCGATGAAACTGGCCAGAGAAGCGCGAGATTTAAACATCAACTGGTTTGAAGAACCAATCCATCACCAGAATTTCCAGGGTTACGAAATCCTGAAAAACCAAACCGGCATTTCACTGGCCATGGGCGAAAGAGAATTTGACACTTTGCCGTTAAGAGAATTAGCCACCCGAAATGCTTTGGATATTTGGCAACCGGATATTTTACGCATTGGTGGTGTCGAAGCCTGGAGAGAAAGTGCCGCATTGGCTAAAAGTTTCAACCTGCCGGTGCTGCCTCATTATTACAAAGACTACGATGTGCCTTTAGTATGCACCATTTCTAACGGTGTGGGCGTAGAATCTTTTGACTGGGTCGATCCATTGATTGACAACCCAATGGTTATTCAGGATGGTTTTGCAAAACCACACGATTTACCGGGCTGGGGATTCAGTTTTATCGATGATAGAATGACTGAAATTAAATTATAACAGAATTCTTTTTCATCTAAATAGTTTAAAATTTGAAGTGGCAATACTCCAAATTTTAAACTATTTTTGTTTCCAAAATATTTGGGCGTAAACTTAGTCATTGCGAGGAACGAAGCAATCTCACAACGAGAATTACTAATGTGATTACTTCGTTCCTCGCAATGACAGAAAATCATAAAAATGGCAAAAATCCTCCTTCTCGGCTCAGGCGAACTTGGTAAAGAATTTGTAATCGCAGCGCAACGCATCGGGCAAACCGTGATTGCGGTTGACAGCTATGCGAATGCTCCGGCTATGCAGGTCGCTCATGATTTTGAAGTCATTAATATGCTGGATGGAGAAACTCTGGACAAAATCGTTGCGAAACACCAACCTGATTTCATTGTTCCTGAAATAGAAGCCATCAGAACGGAGCGTTTTTACGATTACGAAAAACAGGGAATCACAGTTGTCCCTTCGGCAAAGGCTGCCAATTTTACGATGAACCGAAAAGCCATTCGTGATTTAGCTTCGAAAGAATTAGGATTAAAAACTGCCGAATACCGTTATGCCACAACCGCCGAGGAACTGCGAAAAGGTGTTCTCGAAGTAGGGATTCCCTGCGTAGTAAAACCATTAATGTCTTCCTCAGGAAAAGGACAATCGACTATAAAAACCGAAGCCGATATTGACAAAGCCTGGGAATATGCTGTGGCGGGTTCGCGCGGTGATGTGGTAGAAGTAATTGTAGAAGCATTTGTAAAATTCAATTCGGAGATTACTTTATTGACCGTAACTCAAAACAACCGCCGCACTTTATTCTGTGCGCCTATCGGTCACCGTCAGGAACGCGGCGATTATCAGGAAAGCTGGCAGCCCGCCCGTATTTCCGACAAAGATTTATATGAAGCTCAGGACATGGCCGAAAAAGTGACCGAAGCATTAGGCGGCGCAGGACTTTTTGGTGTTGAATTTTTCATTGCCGATGATGGTGTTTATTTTTCGGAGTTATCCCCTCGACCACACGATACCGGAATGGTAACATTGGCAGGAACACAAAATTTCAACGAATTTGAATTGCATCTTAGAGCGATTTTAAGTTTGCCTATTTTCGAAATTACCTTAGAAAAAGCCGGAGCAAGTGCTGTAATTCTGGCTTCTGACAATAGTACAAATCCAACTTATAACGGAATTGAACAAATTGCTGCTTTGCCTAAAACTGATTTCAGGATTTTTGGCAAACCATCGTCAAGACCTTATAGACGAATGGGAGTTGCATTGACAAGCGATTCTTTAGAAACTCCAATAGAAGAAATTGTTAAAAGTGCTGTAAAAGCAGCAAGTTTAGTCACTGTAAATCCCTAATCCTTTTTCAATAATCGAAAATTGGTGGGAGTCATAGCAGTGTGTTTTTTAAACAAACGACTGAAATACGAGTAATCTTCATAACCCAAGGCAAAAGCAATTTCGTTAACCGTCCAGTTTTTATCCAATAGCATTCGTTTGGCCTCCAGCATAATCCTGTCAACAATCACTTCGGTGGTTGTTTTTTTTAGGATTTCGTTGCAAATTCTGTTTAAGTGTTTCAAAGTAATATTCAACTCTGAAGCATAAAAGGCTGCCGATTTTTCTTCTTTATATTTCTTTTCTAAAAGCTGTTCCAGATTTTTAATTTTCACATTATACGAATGGGTTTCGTGAACGTGAATTTCGTTGTATTTACGGGCCAATTCAATGTGAATAATGTCCAACAGGTTCATTATTTTATCCCGTTGCAATAGTTTGTGTGTTTGCGTTTCCGTTATCAAACTTTCGAAATAAGGTAAAACCGATTTTATTTCCTGCTCATCCAATACAATTTCGGGACTATTTTGAATTGAAAAATAAAAGGGATAATCTTCAATCCTCTTATTTCCAAAATACAAATTGTACATTTCGGCAGAATAAAAAATAATAAATCCTTCAATATCTTCCGATAAAACCCAATGATGCATTTGCCCGGGTTGTAAAACGAAAGCACTTCCCGAATGAATAGCAAAGCGATCAAAATCTACCTCATGTACGCCGGAACCATTGGTAAACAAAACCAATAAGTAAAAATTATGTCGATGGGGTTTTTCTACAAAACTGTGATTCAGTAAATGATTTTTAAACGTATTGACATACAAATCACTATTAACCGAATTGCAATTAAATTGTTCGATACTGTAAACAGGATACTTTTTCATTATAAAAATGTCTTTTTTGTCCTATAATAAGCGAATATACAAAATAGCCAACACATGGATAATAAATACCTTTGAATAAAAAACAAGAATCATGTCAAATTCACTTCTTCACATACTAAACAACGATTGTCCTCATTGTCATCAGGGAAAAGTTTTTAATGAAAAATCTATCTTTTTTAAATTCAGTTTTCCTAAAATGAACGAATATTGTCCGCATTGTCATTATAAATTCAAGAAAGAACCGGGTTATTTTTTTGGTGCTATGTATGTGAATTACGGGCTGACAGTTGCGCAGGGACTTATAACTTATCTTATAGCTCATTTTTTCTTTGAAGAAACCTTCGACCTGAGAATCATTCCTATTATTATGACTGTGATTATCGTTCTGGCTACTTTTAATATCCGATTGTCCCGATTATTGTGGATTTATATGTTTAAGAATTATTCAAACTAAACAATTCAACAGTCTAATTCTTAAGCCAAAAAAAACCGCTTAAATGTCTTTTTGACAAATAAGCGGTCAAACAACTAACCACCAAATAAACTTTAATTCTTATTTATAAGCTTCATTTTGAGTAATCACATCCGGATTTTGGTTAATTACTAAAAACGGAATTGGTAATAATAAACCTTTCTCAGTAATCGTGATATTTTTGCTACTGTTTTTAATCACCTGAATGGCTCTTCCGGTTCTGATTAAATCAAACCAACGGTGGAATTCGCAGGCAAATTCTACCTGACTTTCATGCTCCAGAGCAAGCGCTACCGTATTGTACTGAGTTGGGTAACCTACCGCTTGATAAGCAGGTAAGCCAACACGGGCACGAACTTCGTTCAGGTATTTTGGATCTGAAGTTGCTTCTGTCAACATCAAAAGAACATCTGCATAACGAAGAACAATAAAGTTATTATCTGAAGCTTCTCTTAAACCAGCAACCGGAGCAGTTGCATCTTTCCATTTAATTGGGAATTTCACATTTACAAATGAGCCGCTTGGAGTTTGATAACCATTTTGAATGGAAATATCTCGTCTTGGATCCCCTGTTTCATAGGCATTCCATAAATCATTAGTAACCTGATTGAATCCTCCTCCCCAGGCTGTAACCACTCTGTTGTCAACCGGTGAAAACATAGCCCAATACAAACTGTATGGATTAGACACGCCTCCTTTGTATTGAATTTCAAAAATTGACGAAGCGCCGTTCTTCTTTGTTTTATTCCATAAATCAGCATAAGGAACTAAACTAAATTTACCATACACTTTCAACAAAGTTTCAGCAGCTTTTGTTTTATCACCAATAGTTAGATACACTTTACCCAATAAAGTATTAGCAGCCTCCTGACTGGCGGCACCTACAAAACGCTGACTTGTTTTTACCGGTAATTTAGCTGCAGCAAAATCAAGATCGGCAACAATTTGTGCATAAACCTGATCTTTTGGCGTACGTCCTTGCGCATAAGCTTCAGCTATACTGATTGGCTTAACAACTAATGGCACATCACCCCAGGCACGAACCATATCAAAATAATATAAAGCACGTAAAAACTTAGCTTCCCCTATTAAGGCATCTCTTTCCGCAAAATCCAATTTTTCAGCACTAACAATAATATTATTTACAATATAAATTGCTTTATAATAATTATTCCAAAAATTAAGAACTAACTCATTATCAATAGTCATTGTATGCAATTCAAAACCTTCATAATCCTGAATCCTTCCGGCGGCATTATCGCTATAGGCATTATCAGACATTAATTCGCCATAAAACGAAGGTAAACTCTCAGGACCATACAAGGTATAAAGCGAATTGTAAGCAGACCACATCGCTGTTTCGATATCCTTTTTGGATTTATAAAATTCTACTTCATTAGCATTTGAAATAGGAGCCTTATCCAAAAAATCTTCACTACATCCTATTAGGAATAAGTTGCAAAAAATTATGATATATATTACTTTTTTCATTTTCTTACATTTTAAATGATTGGTCTAGATTTAAAAACTAACATTGATTCCGGCAGTAGCCGTAAAAGGATTTGGATAAGCACCATAATCAAAGCCTACTAACACTCCCGACTGATAAGTACTACCTTCCGGATCGTAACCTAAATAATCAGAGAACACATGTACATTTTCCATATTTAGATACAACTTGATGTTACTTAGCTTCATTTTATCAACTAATTTTTTTGGCAAATTATACCCCAGACGAATATTTTGGATACGAACAAATGATCCGTCTTCAACCCAGTAACTGGATCCAAAATCACGAACAGTAGTAGGCAACATACGAGGTTTAGGAATCATTCCGTTACCTGGATCAGCATCCGATTTCCAGTAATTGTTTACAACCGAATACATATTACGGTTCCCTCCACCTACACCTGATTTTAAATATCGGGCATTATGATTCAAAATTTCACCACCTTGCGACCCGCGCAACATAACTGAAAGTTCAATACCTGCGAAAGAAAAATTATTGGTCATCCCCCATTGGAAATTAGGCTGATAGTTACCTAAATAAGTACGGTCATTAGAATCAATTTTACCATCTTTATTAACATCTCTTACTCTTGGATCACCCGCTTCACTGCCCGGCCATACCGGATAAGTATGACTATTCAACTCTGCTTGTGACATAATCACACCATCAATAACGTAACCATAATACATCCCGATTGGTTTTCCTACGGCTGTACGTGATGTCATACTACTAACATTAATATCTATCGGAGCATCGTTTACCCCTAGTTTTAACACTTTGTTACGGTTGGCAAAAATATTAAAGTCAGTACTCCACTTGAATTTACTATCAATATTCTGTGTACTAAGATTTATTTCAAATCCTCTATTTTCAAGCTCTCCAATATTTGTTAAAGTAGAAGAGAAACCGGAAAGAATTGGAATAGGTACATTCAACAACAAATCTTTGGTTTTTGAATAATAAATATCACCTGTAAACTTAACACGTCCATTAAATACGCTGAAATCCACTCCAAAGTTAGTCTGACCTGTTTTTTCCCATTTCAAATTTTTATCAGCAAAATTTGATGTATAAATACCCTGATTTACGGTATTTGAACTTACATACGGACTGTAACCTAACACCCCAATAGCTCCGTAATTTGGAATCTGATTATTACCTGTTGCACCATAACTCAATCTTACTTTCAGATTGCTTATCCAGGCAACATCTTTTAGGAAATCTTCCTCCGAAATACGCCATGCAAGCGAACCTGACGGGAAATATCCCCATCTGTTATTAGCACCAAAACGGGAAGAACCGTCAGCTCTAATTGCTGCTGATGCCAAATATTTACCTTTATAAGAATAATTAGCACGTGCCAAATACGAAATCAACGACCACTCCTCTGAAAAAGTATTTCCGGCATTCACCACACCTGCATTTAAGGTATGAACCAAATCATTCGGAAAACTACCAGCTGTCATACTGCTATTATCCGTACGTTGTTCCTGAGCAGAATACCCCGCCAATAAATTCAAATTATGTTTTTCATTAAATGTCTTATTGTAAGTCAGAGTAGTTTCTGAAATCCAGTTATTAGACTGTAATGTTTTAAAATCAGCCTGCGCCGGCACCCATCCTGAGTATCCCCAGTTTTGACCTGCATTCCAATAAAAATTATGAACAGTATTCTCAATATTAGAACTCGCAGAAGTTTTAAGCGTTAAATCTTTAATAACATCCCACTCCAGGAAAGAAGTTACAGTAGACACATTTGTTACTTTTTTAGTAGTTGCTTCTCTGGTTAATGAATAAGGATGCCAAAGTTGGAAACCATATTTAGAAAAGGTGTTCCAAATTGAAGCAGGATCTTTAAAACCAAGACTTCCTGTTTCAACATAAAGAGGGAAAAATGGATCACTTTGCAAAGCCAAACTTACCACATCACTTTTTCCACCTGTACCATAAGGAGCTTCATTCGCACGACTAAGACCGATGTTCATTCCCATACGAACTTTATCATTAAACTTATGCTTAATGTTTGATCTTAAATTAATTCGTTCGTAAGTATTTCTGTCAACAACACCTTCTGAATTCAAATAACCTAAAGACACCATGAATTGTGTTTTCTCATTACCTCCGGAAGCTGACAATTGAATATTACTGTTGTGTGCTGTTCTAAATGTAACATCCTGCCAGTCCGTTCCATTACCAATACGGGCAAGCCATGCAGGATCAGAGAATTCTACCGGAACAGTTACATTAATTCCTCTTGTAGCCGATGGATTTGCAGCCACAATTGTCGCCCATGAATTATTTCGGGCAGCAGTATTAAAGGCAATAAACTCTGAAGCATTCATCATATCAGTCTTACGATTTACATGTGAAAAACCAGATTCAAAAGTCGCGTCAATTTTAGTTTTACCGGCTTTACCTTGTTTCGTTGTAATAATAACAACCCCATTTGCTCCTCTGGAACCATAAATAGCTGCCGAAGATGCATCTTTCAATATATCAATCGACTCAATATCATTTGGATTCAGAAAATTCAATGGATTTCGGTTAAAACTTAAATTACTCCCTGTACTAATTCCGGTATCGGTCGAATTAGTTGTATTATCTTCCAATGGAATACCATCTATTACATAAAGTGGTGTAGTACCTGCATTTATAGAAGAAGCACCACGCACTTTTATAGTAGGAGCAAGTCCGGGAGCACCTTGAGACTGTGTAATTTGAACCCCTGTTGCCTGTCCTGCTAGCGACTGAAGTACATTGCTGTTAGATCTTCCTTCTAATTTTTCTGCACCAACAGAAACTATGGCTCCGGTCAAATCTTTTTTCTTCACAGAACCGTAACCTACAACAACCACTTCCTCTAACTTAGCCGAATCCTCTTCTAATTTAATCGTAAGATTAGTTTGTCCGCTTACTGAAATTTCTTTTGTTTTAAATCCCATGTAAGAAAGCACCAGTATTGCTTTTTCGCTTTTTAGCTTTAATGAAAATTTACCATCAAAGTCACTCTGAACTCCGTTTGTGGTTCCTTTTTCAATAATATTTACTCCCGGTATAGGTTGGCCGGATGCATCAGTAATTTTACCGGTTATAGTTTTCTGCTGCACTTCTTTATACACAACCACCGCCTTTTCTTTAATTAAAATGGTATTATCTTCAGTTACCTCAAAATCGAGATTATTAGCTGAAAGGCATTGTCCTAATAATTTAGATACTGTAATTGTACCTTTTTTTAATTCAACATCAGGAATGTCTTTAAAAACTTTTCTGGGATAAATAAAATTTAAATCAGTTTGTTGTTTGATGATTTTAAACACCTGAAAAATGGTTACTGTTTGATTCTTTTCAATAATTACATTCACTTGTGCGAATGTGCTGTTTGTACTGATACAAAAAACATTTGTACACCATAAAAAGATAAATGCTCTCATAACAGTTTTAATTAGCCCTTCTTTAAAGAAGACAAAAACATTAGGTACTTTAATTTTCATAATTTTTTGGGTTGGTTGGTTATACAATTGGTTAATAGATTAAATAGTTGGAATGAAGTAAGCCTCACAGTCTAGTGCTATACTTCTTTGTGGTTTTTATTCCAGAATTACTTCTTTATTTTTTATTTCATAGTTCTTTATAATTTTAAAATTTTTAATACTTCTCAAAATCTCATCCAGGCTTTGGTTTTTTCTTAACACTCCATCAAAAATTTCATTTTCAATTGCTTTATTTTTGAATGTAACATTAAAATCATACCAACGGGACAGCACTTTCATCATATCCCTAAGCGTTATATTTTCGAAACTAAAAACACCTTCTTTCCACGATATTTCATTATAAACATCTACATTTTTCACAAACGAACTGCTTGTTTTGATGTTTAGATTTAATTGCTGATTTGGAACTAATCGTTGTTTTCTGTTTTCAATATTCACATCGACTTTGCCCTCAACTAAGGTGGTGTAACTATTTTCTTCGTCTTTATAAGCTTTAATATTAAATTCAGTACCAATAACATCTACTTGCTGTTTATTACTCAACACTTTAAAATGGGCCCCTTTATGTTTTGTACTGGGCGATACATCAAAATAGGCTTCTCCATAAACTAATTCTACCTGTCGGGTTTGCCCTTCGATAAAAGCGACCGGAAATTTTAATTTAGTTTCTGAATTTAACCACACCTGGGTACCATCAGATAGTTTAATAGAAAACTTACCTCCTCTTGGGATAGTCAAATAATTATAAGCCAGTCCTGCGGCATTGCCGTCTTTGGATTCATAAATAATTTCCTCACCATTACTTTTGGCATTTTGTGTTTTCACCGAAGCCCCATTTGCTAAAACAACCTGCGACCCGTTTGCCAGCGTAAGAACCGCTTTATCAGTACCCGGCTCCGGAACATTTACATTTTGCTGAACCAGTACTGGTGTCACCTGAACCGAATCTTTGAAAATAACATCTTTAAAGAAATAAGCTGTAGTTAAAACCCCAATGAAAACAGCCGCCGCCGCAAACCTGATAAAATGGAATTTGCTTTTTAATGGTTTATTTTGTTCCTGTTGTGAAGTCGTTAGTATTTTGTTGCGAATGCGAATAGCACTAAGTTCATTCAATATTGGTTTTTCTTCCAAAATTTCCAATACCTCCTCTACAGTTGGCAGCTCTGTTGCTTCAGTTAATCCCTGAATATACTCCAGCACTTCATCGACCTCCTGTTTGGAACATTGATTCAGAATGAACTTTTTTAATAAATTTTGAATATGACTATTGTGTTCCATAATATACGTTCTTATATATAATACAGATGAAAAAAAGAAAAGTACTATTGAGTGTTATTATTTTTTTGAAAAAATAAAAAAATAATAACTAAAAAGAAATAAATAGAAAGTAATAGAAAATATAAAAGAAAGAAAAGATAATATTTAACTAATCATTATTCCAACCAACGGGATGAAATAAGACTAATAAGGAGTGCAACATCTCCATGTGTTTCCAAAAAATCTCTGATATCAGCTAAGGCTTTGCTCATTTGACCTTTTACGGTACTTACAGAAATATTCAATTCCTTACTTATTTCCTCGTAACTCATTTCTCTGTTACGGGACATTTCAAAAATAATTCTGCGCTTAGGAGGCAGTTGTTCAATAGCCTTATTCTTTATAGCATCATAATCAGCTTCTGCAATGATATCCTCAATTGGACTGTATGACTTTTGACTTGTATAAAACACTTCTTCTTTAAGCTTATGGCTGTTCGCCACTTTACTAATCAGATTAAATGTTAAGTTACGTGTAATGGTGAACACATAGGACTTGAATGATAAATCAGGATTGAGTCTGTCTCTGTGCAACCAGATATTTAAAAATACATCCTGCACTATTTCTTCTGCAAAAACTTCATTTTTAAGCATACTTAAACTATAAGCATACACATCATTACAATAAATAGTAAAAAGCGCACTGAAGGCTTTTTCATTACCTACCATAAGTTCAGTAACCAATAGTTTATTATTTATTGCTTTTGTTTCAGTCATTTTGCAAAACTTCTACTTTATCAAATTATTGATTTATTACAAATCCTTTTATTTTGTATTAGAATTCTCATTTAGAACTCCACTCAATGCTAATATAACAATTTATATTACAATGCTGTAAATAAACGTATAAAAAACACACATACTACATTAGAACTAAAATAACTATATTGCAAGATAAACCTTCAAAAAAGCATTATGCCTTTAATTATAGAAAATATAGAAAAACACGTCACTCTTAGCCCCGAAGAAAAAGAATTGTTTTTAAGCAAAACGGAAATTAAACATTACAAGGCCAAAAGTATTTTATTAAACTCGGGAGAAATTTGCAAACAGTCTTATTTTGTAAACTCCGGTGTATTAAGAAGTTTTAATATTAACGACAATATTGTGGAACAGGTCCTCAACTTTGCCAGTGAAGGTTGGTGGATAGCCGATATGTACAGCCTGATATCCAAAAAACCGGGCAATCTTTTTATAGAAGTTATAGAAGATGCGGAACTTGTTTTGCTTTCCAAAGAAAATCAGGAACAACTCTACAGCGAAATACCAAAACTGGAACGCTTTTTTAGAATCCTCACCGAAAATTCTCTGGTAGCGCATCAGGAACGATTAATGGATAATTTGAGTTTATCAGCCGAAGAACGTTTTGAAAAATTCTGCAAAAGATACCCTAATTTAATTCAAAGAATCCCTCAAAAACAAATAGCTTCTTATATAGGTGTAACTCCTGAGTTTTTTAGTAAAATGAAAGCGAAGTTACTCAGGAAGTAGTTAGCAGTACCAAAATGAATAAAAAGTTGCAGTTTGCAAATACTGACCACTGACGACTGCAAACCGAACACTTCTTAATCTAGGTTAAGTGCAAAACGCTAACAACGGATGTACATTTGTAATGTAATAATCAATAAACAAAAATATCATGGCAACTACAGTTTTTCATAAAGCAGATACAAGAGGACACGCAAATCACGGATGGTTAAACGCTTACCACAGCTTTAGTTTTGCAAGCTGGTACAATCCGGATAGAGTAAATTTTGGAGCATTAAGAGTATTGAATGATGATACTATTGCAGCCGGAATGGGTTTTGGAACACATCCTCACGACAATATGGAAATCATTACCATTCCACTGGAAGGCGATTTAGCTCACAAAGACAGCATGGGAAATGAATCTACAATAAAAAATGGCGATGTTCAGGTAATGAGTGCCGGAACAGGAATCAGACATAGCGAATTTAACCCAAATGCAGATCAAAGAACCAAACTTTTCCAAATATGGTTATTTCCTAAAAAACGCGATGTAGCGCCTCGTTACCAACAAATTACTTTGGACAAATCATTAGAAAAAAATGATTTTGCACAAATATTATCTCCAAATCCTGACGATGCCGGAGTTTGGATTCATCAGGATGCCTGGTTTTATTTAAGCGATTTCGACAAAGATTTCTCTAAAAAACTGGCTCTAAAAAAAGAAGGAAATGGCTTTTATATCTTCAATATCGAAGGAGAAATTGAAGTAAATGGGCAAAAATTAGAAACCAGAGACGGATTAGGAATTTCAAATAGTGCTGAAATTGAAGTAAAAGCAACTTCAGCCGCTAAATTTCTAATTATGGAAGTTCCAATGAATTACTAAGCAAAGAGACAATGGAAGAAACTATAGGTTTAGAATACAATGAAAAAAAAGGTTATTTTTATGTGAAAGTAAATGATAAAACGGAAGCTAAAATGACCTTTGTTTTCGCCGGACCACAAAAAATAATCATAGATCACACCGAAGTAAATCCGGGTAACAACGGCAAAAACTTTGGAAAAAAAATGGTAGAAAAAGCGGTTGAATTTGCCAGAGAAATGAACTTAAAAATTCTTCCTCTTTGCCCTTTTGCCAAAAAAGTTTTTGACAAAACTCCTGAATATGGAGATGTTTTGTAATCAACCTTAAAAGATTTAGAAAGAACTATGGGAAATTTAATCGAAAAAGACATTGTTGGACATATTGGTACCCAAAAATATTTATGCACGATCAACTGGAGAAACGGCCAGTTGATTATGGATGAACCCCTGAGCAATGGAGGAAAAGATTTAGGACCTGATCCTTTTTCAACCCTTTTAGCTTCATTAGCTGCTTGTACATTGGCAACTTTGAGAATGTACATCGACCGAAAAGGATGGGATATTCCTGAAATTACAATCTCTCTAAATGCAACACAAGAATCAGAGGGCGAATTGGAAACCATTTTTTCAAGACAAATTTCATTTTCAACAGCAATTTCTCAGGAACAAAAAGAACGTTTATTGCTAATTGCAGATAAATGTCCTGTTTCTAAAATACTAAAAGGAAAAGTAACTATTAACACAATACTGTAATTATGAATCCAAAAGACATTACAAAAGAGTATACTAATGGCGAAGTGACTATAGTATGGCAATCGGCTAAATGCATTCATTCAGCTAATTGTGTCCGAAATAATCCTGATGTTTTCCGTCCAAAAGAAAAGCCCTGGATTCATCCGAAAGCTTCGACAACTGAAAAAATTATAGAAACCGTAAACAAATGCCCTTCCGGAGCTTTAACTTACTATTTAAATAAACAAAATGACTAAAAAAATTATCGCTTTTGGTGCCTCATCAAGCAAAAATTCCATCAATAAACAATTAGCTACTTATGCTGCATCACAATTTGAAAACACTGATGTAGAAGTACTGGACTTAAACGATTACGAAATGCCTATTTTTTCTTTGGACAAAGAATCCGAAAATGGCATTCCTGAACTGGCTCAAGATTTTTACAATAAACTGGGCAGTGCTGATTTAATTATCATCTCCTTTGCCGAGCACAATGGCGCTTATGCAACATCCTTTAAAAACATTTTTGACTGGACTTCCAGAATCAATTCTAAAACCTTTCAGCAAAAACAAACCCTTATAATGGCTACGTCTCCAGGACCGAGAGGAGGAGCTTCTGTTTTAGAAATTGCCAAAAACCGTTTCCCGTTTCAGGGTGCTGATGTAAAAGGAAGCTTTTCATTACCAAGTTTTGGAGAAAATTTCGACAAAGAAAAAGGGATTACCAATGAAAAATTAAAAAATGAATTGTTTGAAATCATCAACTCAATCGAACTTTAAAATAAATAAAATAGACTTCAAAGCGTTGCATCGGGCAGCGCTTTTTTTATTTTTACCCGGCAGAGAAATATTAAATCCTGATTTTGTCTGTTTTTAAGAAGACAATATTTATTTTTGAAAAGAAAAAAATCATTTATGAAATTACTCATTGTTGAAGACGAACCCAATCTCTTATCCATTTTACGAAAAGGACTTTCGGAAAAAAACAATGAAGTGAGCGTTGCTCTTGACGGAACAACTGCTCTGGAAATGATTATGAATCATAATTTTGATGTCGTTATTCTGGACATTATGCTTCCGGACATTAACGGAATCGAAATTTGCAGGAGATTAAGAGCTGCCAAAAACTTTGTTCCAATACTGCTCTTAACCGCTTTAGGAACTACCGAAAATATTGTTACCGGACTCAATTCCGGTGCCGACGATTATCTTGTAAAACCTTTTAAATTTTCTGAATTAGAAGCAAGAATAGCTGCTTTAGCCAGAAGATCAACTCAGGAACACCGTCCTAACAGTTTGATTCAAATTGAGGATTTAGAAATTGACAACCGAGCCAAATCAGTAAAAAGAAACGGAGAACTTATTCAACTTACTGCAAAAGAATTTAAATTATTATGTTATTTAGCCAGCAATTCTGGCACTATTTTATCCCGAGAAGACATATTAGAAAATGTTTGGGACATAAATTTCGACATGAATACCAATGTGGTTGATGTCTACATCAATTATTTAAGAAACAAAATCGACAAACCTTATCCTAACAAATTAATACAGACTATCAAAGGTTTAGGCTACCTTATAAAATCATAATTCATGCAGATTAGAAAAAAAATAACCATTACTTACATTGCGCTTTCGGGTTTTAGCACTTTGCTTTTATGCATTGTTATTTTTTCTCTTTTCAAACAAAACAACCAATATTATTTTATCAAAAGACTTCAGGACAGAGCCAAAATTGCTTCATCTGCCTATTATCAAAAAAACCACGAATACAAAGATTACTTCAAAGATTTTAGAAAAAAAGGACTGGAAGAACTGGTTGAGGAAAAAGATTTTATTTTAAGAGTAAACAGCAAAAACACTTTTGAATACAATACTGATTTACATCTTCCGTCTGAATTTTATAATACCATAATGAAAAAAGGTTCCAGCTGGATTGAAGAGAACCATCGTTATTATTATGGGCAAATTTTTAATGAAGGAAATCAAAAACACATTGTAATTGTTACGGCAATAGACCGCAGAGGAAACACCAGTACCATTTACATTTTACAGATTTTAATTATTGGAGGAATTGGTTTTATTGTATTAGCGTATTTTTTTGGAAAATTCTTAGCCCGGAGGATTATTGACCCCATTGCCAGAATTACTAATGAAGTACATCGCATTAGTGCCTCTAATCTTCACAACCGATTAGCCGATACTGATGGCAAAGATGAAATTTCCGATTTGACCAAAACCTTCAACGATATGTTGGACAGACTGGAAACATCTTTCGAAATTCAGGCTAATTTTATCAACAATGCTTCGCATGAACTTAAAACCCCAATAACCACCATTATTGCCGAAACAGAAATCATGCTCTTAAAAGAAAGAGAAACGGAAGAATACATTAATTCCCTGGAAAACATTAACAGACAGGCTTCTAAACTGGGAAATCTTACCGAAAGTCTTTTAAAACTAACCCAAACAGGTTATGACGGCACCAAACAGGTTTTGGATGTAGCCAGAATTGACGAAATTCTACTAGAGGTGAAAGCTTTTATTGACACCCTGTTCCCGGACAACAGAGTAAATATTAAATTAAATACGATTCCCGAAGACGAATCCCTCTTAACCATTCCATGCAACATACCTCTGTTAGAATTAGCTTTGAATAATATTATTTCTAATGCCGTAAAATATTCAGATAACAATGAAGTTTTTGTAAATCTTTCGGTTGACAATTCTATAATCAAAATTGCCATTACCGATATTGGAATTGGAATTCCTCCTGAGGATATTCCTTACCTATACGAACCTTTCTTTAGGGGTAAAATCGCTTCCAAATACAATGGTTACGGACTTGGATTACCATTAGCAATGAAAATTATCCGAATGCACAATGGAGAACTTCAAATTCAATCCGAAACCGGAAAGGGAACAGTAGTAAACATTACTTTCAAAAAAAACAGCATTAAAAATACTACTGTTAAATCTTAGGAAACCCGAGTTTAACAAAATCTGCTTTATTACACAAACGATAAAACCACCTATTTAAACATTTAGGTGGTTTTTTATTTCTTAATCTAGGTTAAGTAAGCCATCCCTGGAGTCGATGTAAATTTGCTATATCAAAATAAAATAACAATTAAAAAAATAAAATTATGGCAACTACAAATTGGACAATCGACCCAACTCACTCAGAAATCGGTTTTAAAGTAAAACACATGATGTTTACAAATGTTTCAGGAAAATTTAATGAATACGAGGCCAGCATTGCTACAGAAGACGATAACTTCGAAAATGCCAATATCGAATTCTCAGCTAACATCGATTCTATCAGCACTAACAATACCGACAGAGACAACCATTTAAAAAGTGGTGATTTCTTTGATGCTGAAAACTTTCCTAAATTAACTTTCAAAGCGACCTCTTTGACTAAAAAAGGAGAAGATTATGAAATTGCTGGCGATTTAAGTTTAAGAGGTGTAACAAAATCGGTTACACTTCCTGCCGAATTTAGTGGATTAATGAAAGATCCTTGGGGAAACACGAAAGCCGGATTAAATATTTCAGGTAAAATCAATCGTAAAGACTGGGGACTAAATTGGAACTCTGCCTTAGAAACAGGAGGCGTTTTAGTGGGCGAAGATGTAAAATTAAATATTGAATTACAATTGGTTAAACTATAAATTAAATTTCAAACCCTATTATTTACTAGAAAACCACTTAACTTTTTATTAGGTTAAGTGGTTTTCTTTTTGCTCGAAAAACAACTTTGGATATAAATTCTAAAAAAGTAGTACTTTTGCATCCCGATTGACTAATTTTCAATCTTTAAATAATGTCACCCTGAGCAAAGTCGAGGGGCAAATCTTTAAATTAAAAACATGAAAGCATATGTATTTCCAGGACAGGGAGCTCAATTTACAGGAATGGGTAAAGACTTATATGAGAACTCACCACTAGCAAAAGAATTGTTTGAAAAAGCTAACGAAATATTGGGTTTCCGCATTACAGACATCATGTTTGAAGGAACTGCAGAAGAATTAAAAGAAACTAAAGTAACGCAACCGGCTGTATTTTTACACTCAGTAATCTTAGCAAAAACTTTAGAAGATTTCAAACCTGAAATGGTAGCAGGGCATTCTTTAGGCGAATTTTCAGCTTTGGTAGCTAATGGTGCTTTGTCTTTTGAAGACGGATTAAAATTAGTTTCCCAAAGAGCTTTGGCAATGCAAAAAGCCTGCGAAATAACACCTTCAACAATGGCTGCTGTTTTAGGATTAGCTGACAATGTAGTAGAAGAAGTTTGTGCTGCTATCGACGGAGTTGTAGTCGCAGCTAACTATAACTGCCCTGGACAATTAGTAATTTCAGGAGAATTCAAAGCAGTAGAATTAGCTTGCGAAAAAATGAAAGAAGCTGGTGCTAAACGTGCTTTATTATTACCTGTTGGTGGTGCTTTCCATTCACCAATGATGGAGCCGGCAAGAGAAGAATTAGCAGCTGCTATCGAAGCAACTACTTTCTCTACTCCTATCTGCCCTGTTTATCAAAATGTAACTGCAAATGCCGTTTCGGATGCAGCAGAAATCAAGAAAAACTTAATCATCCAATTGACTGCTCCTGTAAAATGGACACAATCAGTACAACAAATGATTGCTGACGGAGCTACATTGTTTACAGAAGTTGGTCCTGGAAAAGTATTAACAGGATTAATTGGAAAAATCAATAAAGAAGCGGCTACGGCAAATGCTTAAATAGTACACAGTCATCAGCCCCGATAGTTATCGGGATTAGATTTCAGTAATATATAAAGAATCCTCATGAACTTATGTTTGTGGGGATTTTTTATTTCAACACAATTGTCCTATCAAAATTAACTTTTGGAATTTTAGCTATCTTTGTTTTTAAGATTTTCTTTTTATGATTTCAAATTTACGAACTGTAAACGTTATCCGTTACATCACACCACTTCGGGAAGGGGGCTCCTTACCTGCTCTGGCAGAAGCAGATGACGATTTTAAATATGTATTAAAATTCAGAGGTGCTGGTCACGGTGTAAAAGCTTTAATTGCTGAATTCTTAGGTGGTCAAATCGCTAAATTCCTTGGGCTTCCGGTTCCTGAATTAGTTTTTGCTGAATTGGATGAAGCTTTTGGAAGAACAGAAGCTGATGAAGAAATTCAGGATTTATTGAAATTCAGTCAGGGATTAAATTTAGGATTGCATTATTTATCAGGAGCAATTACCTATGATGCAGCTGCCAATGATTGTGAGGCATTATTAGCATCAAAAATTGTTTGGCTAGATGCTTTTATTACCAATGTTGACCGAACTTTTAAAAACACTAATCTCTTAATTTGGAAAAAAGAACTTTGGTTAATTGATCATGGCGCTTCTTTTTATTTCCATCATTCGTGGACTAATTGGGAGAAAACAGCTGTAACTCCGTTTGCTTTAATTAAAGACCATGTTCTATTACCAAAGGCTTCAAGACTGGATGAAGCACATCAGGAATTTACCGCTGTCTTAAACGACACTTTTCTCAAGGAAATTGTAAATCAAATTCCGGAAGACTGGTTACAATGGGATGATCAAACGATAACAGCCGAAGAAATCAAATCCGTTTATTTTCGATTTTTAAGCATGCGTTTAAAAAACGCCGAAATATTTCTAAAACAAGCTCAAGATGCACGAAAAACACTTATATGATTATGCGGTCATTCGTGTGGTACCCAAAGTAGAACGCGAAGAATTTATCAATGTAGGATTAATGCTGTATTGCAAGCGTCAAAAATATTTACGTATTCAGTATCGAATTCCTGCAGCTAAAATCAGTGCTTTTTGCAAAGAATTTGATTTGGACCAACTCAAAATCAATTTGGATTCGTTTGTAGCCATTTGCGAAGGCAAAAAAGAAGCAGGTCCCATTGCTCAATTTGAAAAAGACGAACGATTCAGATGGCTCACTGCGATTAAAAGTTCGAGTATTCAAACCTCAAGACCTCATTCGGGATTTAGCAGCAATTTAGACCAGACTTTCGAAAAACTATATTCTGAATTAGTTTTGTGAGAAGAATTGTTTTTATAAATACATCCTCGTGAACAAAAGTTTACGGGGATTTTTTTTATATTTGAAAAACAACGTTTTAAATACAAATCTCAAATATCCTACAAATGAAAAAAACAATTTTAGCAGCAGCTTGTATGCTGATTGCAATGGCTTCCTGCCAGGACAAGACAAAAGACAAAATTGAAGATGCTAAAGAGGCTGTTGGAGCTGAAGTAGAACAAAAAATAGATACTGTGAGCAAAAAAGTGGATACCGCCATTGATTCAACTCAATCAAAAACAGCTAAAATACTTGAAAAAGGAGCAGAAAAAATGGATAAAGCTGCAGAGCAATTAAAAGAAGCTTCTAAAAAGTAATCCAACAAAAAATCCCAAACTATCAATTTTGACAATTTGGGATTTTTACATTTCTAGTTTTTCTTATTGAGGCAATTTAAAAGCCTGTCTCGCTATCAACAACCACTTATTTTTTTGCTTTTGCCAAACTAATACGTTACCAATTTTAATATCTTTTTCAACACCGCTGTCTTTAGTATGTGCTGCCAGATTATGTCTTACAATGGCAACGTCTCCGGTAATTTGAATACTTTGATTTTGAAATTCTATCGTTACAAAATCAGACTCTCCGTTAAGTAATTTTTCGATGAAAACTTTTTGATCCTGAAGTACACCACTGGAATGTCCGTAACTTAAATCTGCCGAAGTCAAAGCTTTCAAATTGCTTTCTGTTGGATCAATTAATGCTTTTCGGAAAGCTTCAACACTTTTGGCAACCACTGTTTCTTCTTTAGAAATTGGTTTTGTTTGCGCCCAATTTGAAAATGAAATCAAAACCAACGCAAAAACTAACAAGGATTTTTTCATACTTATTGATTTAAAAATTCTAAAACAGAATCAGTAATAAATTTTATTTGCTCATCGTCTAATTCGGTGTGCATTGGCAACGAAATCACTTCCTGAACCAATTGATTCGTTACCGGAAAATCTTCTTCTTTGTAACGAGCATCAACATAAGCTTTTTGCGAATGCAACGGAATTGGGTAATAAATAGCACAAGGAATTCCCTTGTCTAACAAATGTTGCATCAATCCGTTTCTGTCCGCACCAATAATTCGTAATGTATACTGATGAAAAACATGGTTATTTTCATTTGCATCAAATGAAGGCGTTATAATATTAGCGTGAGCTGATAAAGCAGCATTGTATTTAGCAGCTGCCGCACGACGAGCAGTATTATACTCATTCAACAAAGGCAATTTGGCATTCAAAACAGCCGCCTGAATACTGTCTAAACGCGAATTCACTCCTACTACATCATGATGGTAACGCTCGTACATTCCGTGATTTACAATTCCGCGAATAATGTGTGCCAAAGCATCATCATTGGTAAAAATCGCACCTCCATCACCATAACATCCTAGATTTTTTGAAGGAAAAAATGAAGTTGCCCCTACATGACCAATCGTTCCTACCTTAGTTTTTGCACCTGAAGCCGAAACAAAATCAGCTCCGATAGCTTGCGCATTATCTTCAATAACATACAGATTATGTTCGTTTGCCAAAGCCATAATTTCGTCCATATTAGCCGCACGACCAAACAAATGTACCGGAACAATCGCCTTAGTTTTTGGAGTAATAGCCGCTTTGATTCTCCCTAATGAAATATTCATATTGTCTAAATCAACATCGACTAATACCGGAGTCAATTGCAACAAAGCAATCACCTCAACAGTTGCCGCAAAAGTAAAATCGGCTGTGATTACCTCATCACCCGGCTGCAAACCTAATCCCATCATCGCAATTTGCAAAGCATCGGTTCCGTTTGCACAAGGAATTACGTGTTTTACACCCAAATAAGATTCCAAAGCTTTTTGGAATTGATGTACCTGAGGCCCATTGATATAAGTATTGGTATCCAAAACTTCCTGAATAGAAGTATTTACTGTAGTAGCAATTTTATCATATTGACTCTTTAAGTCAACCATTTGAATTTTCTTCATTTCAACTTTATTAATAGTTAGAAAGCTGTTGTTTTTACACTTCTTAAGCAACAACAAAACTTTCATAAAACGGAAACAAAAATAGGTATTATTGACTTCAAACCAATGATTTTAAACTAAAGAAAATGTATTTTAGCGCCAAAAATTATCCAAATGCTTTTTCTGTACAATATCATCATAACATTAGCCAATTTTTTATTGAAAATTATCGCATTGTTCAACCCAAAAATGAAGCTTTTTGTTGCCGGAAGAAAAACAGTTTTTGATACGCTTTCGCAAAAAATAAAAGCTTCCGACAAAACCATTTGGTTTCATGCAGCCTCACTTGGCGAATACGAACAGGGACTTCCTGTAATAGAAAAAATAAAGGAAAAATTCCCTTCGCATAAAATTGTACTGACATTTTTCTCTCCTTCCGGCTATGAAGTTCGTAAAAATAATACGGTTGCAGATGCCACAGTATATCTACCTATGGACACCAAAAGAAATGCTCAGAAATTTCTAAAACTCGTTCATCCCGAAATGGCATTTTTTATCAAATATGAATACTGGCCTAACTATTTAAATGAACTAAAAAAAGAAAACACACCAACTTATCTGATTTCGGGCATTTTCAGAGAGAATCAGATGTTTTTTAAATGGTATGGCCAATTTTACAGAAACGCGCTGAACTCTTTTAGTTATTTCTTTGTGCAAAACGAAGCCTCAAAAAAACTATTAGCACAATTAGGAAAAACGAATGTTGTTGTTTCCGGAGACACACGCTTTGACCGGGTTGCCACAATTTTAGAAAAAGACAATACTTTGGATTTTATTTCCGAATTCAAAAACGACACATTAACTATCGTTATTGGAAGTTCCTGGCCAAAAGACGAAAATTTATTAGTTGATTATATCAATTCAACTACTCAAAATGTAAAATTCATCATTGCACCTCACAACATAAAAACGGAACAAATACAACAATTAAAAAACAGCATCACCAAGAAGACTGTTTTATTCTCTGAAAAAGAAGGTGAAAATTTAGCCGATTTTGATGTTTTTATCATTAACACCATAGGTATCCTAACCAAAATATACAGCTATGCCGACATTGCTTATGTGGGCGGCGGATTTGGAAATCCTGGGGTTCACAACATTTTAGAACCCGCCACTTTTGGTGTTCCAATAGTTATTGGACCCAATTTTTCTCATTTTGCCGAAGCCATTGATTTAGTTCATCTGGAAGGTTGCACAAGTATTTCAAATGAAGAAGAATTAAACGCCATATTTAAAACCTTAATTTCAGACAAAAACACTCGTACGAAAAAAGGTATAATTTGTAAAAACTTTGTAAATAAAAACAAAGGAGCTACAGAACAAATTTTAAACAAAATAACAACTAAAAAAACCAACAACTGATCCAAAAAACACTGAGTCAATATGCTGAATTTACTTTTTCACATCAAAAAACAAAAAGAAACTTCAGATAAATGAATCTCAAAAATGATAGATTAAAAAAATTGTATTCTCAAAAAACACACTTTGAGATTTAAAAATTCTAAAAAAACAACTTCAAACAAAAACAACACACTCATTATCAATTTATTAAAAAAGTTGTTTGAAAAATACTTTTACGACTCAAGCCCAAAAAACTCAATTATTGAAAATGGCTTTTTTAATCAGTAATCTTCTATCGTTTCAGTGAAAATATAATCAAATAATATTTTAAAAAAAAAATGAAAAAATATTTTACATATTAAAAATTTTATATCTTTGCCTCGAATTAATAATTAACCTTTTATAATAAAGTAAGATGAAAAAAGTATTTTTAAGTTTAGCTGTAGTTGCTGTATTATCTGTTGTATCTTGTAAAAAAGCTGAAGAGGCTCCTGTAGAAGCTGCTGCTGATACTACTGCTGTAGCTGTTGATTCTGCTGCTGTTACTGCTGATACTGCTGCTGTTGCTGTTGATTCTGCTGCTGCTCCAGCTGCTGAAGCTCCTGCTGCTGAAGCTGCTCCAGCTAAGTAATTTTAAATTACCGTAAAAAATAAGCCGTCCATGTGACGGCTTTTTTTTATACCCCTAACCCACAGAACTCCTCTCCCCCTTTAAAGAAAACCCCAAAAGATAAAACTTTTTAATCTATAAATTCAAAATCATTATTAGCAAAATCTAATATCTCCGCTTTTGAACCATACTTTACAATCTCATCAATACCTTTCTGAACCATCAACTCGGTACTGTATTTTCTACTAACAGCAATAACCTTATTATCAACCACCACCCTAAAAAAGAACTTTCCTTTAGAAGTTTTAAATTTCACATAAGAGCAACTCTCAAACACCGAGCGCAAATACTCAGCATCCGCCTCGCAATCCATTCGTAACTCATAAGCATTGCTCGTAAAAATAGTTTTCCCTTTTCTGGAAGTAAACTCAAACTTATAATCACCACTAAATCTTTTACTAATAACAAAAGTCCCCATTTCTATTTTTATTTTTAAAAACATTCAAACCTCTCAAACGAATTGAATACAAATAAAAAAAGCTCCAAACATTTGTTTGAAGCTTTCCTTGTACTCAGAGCGGGACTTGAACCCGCACGAACATTGCTGTTCACTGGATTTTAAGTCCAGCGTGTCTACCAATTTCACCATCCGAGCTGATGTAAAATCGAGCGAAAAACGGGGCTCGAACCCGCGACCTCGACCTTGGCAAGGTCGCGCTCTACCAACTGAGCTATTTTCGCATTTTTCAATTTCTTAAAAGAACCGCGATACTTGTTCTGTATTGCGGATGCAAATTTAAGAGCTTTTTTCGATTATACAAACGTTTTTTAAAAAAATAACCAATATTTTTTTTAAGCTTTTGATTTAGTTTAATTTAAAAAATAAAAAAATTATTTCCTGGTTAACATTCTTTTAATTTCGTTCAACTTCATCAAAGCCTCTACTGGCGTAACCGAATTAATATCAATATTTAAAATTTCCTCTTTTATCTCTTCCAGCAAAGGATCATCCAAATTAAAGAAACTCATTTGCATTTCTTCTTTCTCAGGCTTAATACCATTTAAAGCAGCTCCCGAATGATCTTTCTCTAACTTTTTCAAAATCTTCTGCGCTTTCAAAATCACAATTTGAGGCATCCCCGCCATCTTTGCCACATGAATTCCAAAACTATGCGCACTTCCTCCTTTTACTAATTTTCGAATAAAAAGCACATTATCCTTTAACTCTTTTACCGAAACATTATAATTCTGTATACGAGCCAACGATTCACTCATTTCATTTAATTCGTGATAATGCGTAGCAAATAAGGTTTTGGGTTTTGAAGGATGCTCATGCAAAAATTCAGCAATAGCCCAAGCTATAGATATACCATCATAAGTACTGGTTCCACGCCCGATTTCATCTAATAAAACCAAACTTCTGTCAGAGATATTATTCAAGATAGATGCTGTTTCATTCATTTCTACCATAAAAGTAGATTCTCCCATCGAAATATTATCACTCGCCCCTACTCTGGTAAATATTTTATCCACCACACCCATTTTCACACTATCAGCAGGCACAAAACTTCCCATTTGAGCCAATAGTACAATCAAAGCCGTTTGACGTAATATAGCCGACTTACCCGACATATTAGGTCCGGTAATCATAATAATTTGCTGCGATTCTCTATCCAAGAAAACATCATTAGCAATATAAGGCACACCTACAGGCAATTGTTTTTCAATAACCGGATGCCTACCATTTTTAATATCCAGTTCAAATGTTTCGTCCAGTTCCGGACACACATATTTATTTTCAATCGCTAATTGGGTAAAAGAACACAAACAATCCAACTGTGCAACCAAATTAGCATTCAACTGAACCGGCTTAATATAAGTAGCAATCCAGGCCACCAATTGTTCAAACAACTCTGTTTCTATTTTATGAATCTTTTCCTCAGCACCAAGAATTTTAGATTCGTATTCTTTTAATTCTTCTGTAATATAGCGTTCGGCATTAACCAGTGTTTGTTTTCTAATCCATTCTGCTGGCACTTTATCTTTGTGTGTATTTCTAACTTCGATATAATACCCAAAAACATTATTAAACGAAATCTTCAACGAACTGATTCCGGTACGTTCTGACTCTCTCGCTTCTATTCCTTCTAAAAATTCTTTTCCCGAATTTGATATAGCACGCAATTCATCTAATTCCTCATTAACACCTTTTGCAATCGCATTACCTTTAGCAATAGCCACCGGAGCATCTTGATTTAAAGTCGTTTTTATCTTTTCGCGCAGCAAATCACAGCTGTGTAAATTATCACCAATAATCTTTACTGCTTCTTGCGGACTCTCTAAAGCTAAACTCTTGATCGGAATAATAGCATCCAGCGATTCTTTTAAATAAACCACCTCACGAGGAGAAACTTTTCCTGCTGCTATTTTAGAAATCAAACGTTCTAAATCGGAAATCTGCTTGATTTGATATTGTATTTTTTGCAACACCTCCTGATTGTCTTTCAAATAAGAAACAACATCATGACGACTTTTTACTTTATTGATATCTTTTAAAGGCAATGCCAACCAACGTTTCAATAAACGACCTCCCATTGGCGAAAGCGTTTTATCAATCACATCTAAAAGTGTAACTGCATTAGGATTATAACTATGATACAATTCCAGATTTCGAATTGTAAATCGATCCATCCACACATAAGCATCTTCGGCAATACGTTGAATAGAAGTAATATGCTGCACTTTATTATGCTGTGTCTCGGACAAATAATACAATATAGCACCCGAAGCAATAATTCCTTCTTTTAAATCCTCAACACCAAAACCTTTTAAAGAAATTGTCTGAAAATGTTTTGTCAAAGACTCAAAAGCATAATCTTCTTTGTAAACCCAATCTTCCAGAAAAAAACAATGGTAATCCTCTCCAAAATTGGCTTTAAAATCATTTTTATTATTCTTTTGAATCAGAACTTCACTTGGACTAAAATTCTGTAATAATTTATCAATATACTCAGCATTACCCTGAGCCGTTAAAAACTCCCCTGTAGAAACATCCAAAAAAGAAATCCCAATGGATTTATTGGCAAAATAAACCGAAGCCAAAAAATTATTGGTTTTAGAATGCAGTACTTCATCATTCATAGAAACTCCGGGAGTAACTAATTCGGTCACGCCTCGTTTCACAATAGTTTTAGTCATTTTAGGATCTTCCAACTGATCGCAAATAGCCACACGAAGTCCAGCTTTAACTAATTTAGGCAAATATGTATTAATGGAATGATGCGGAAATCCGGCTAAAGCCGTTTCAGTCTCAGAACCCGCACCACGTTTAGTCAATGTTATTCCTAATATTTTTGCTGAGCGAATCGCATCTTCACCGAATGTTTCATAAAAATCACCAACCCTAAACAACAAACAAGCATCCGGATATTTTCTCTTAATCTCATTATACTGCTTCATTAATGGGGTTTCCTTAACCGCTTTTTCTTTTGATGCCAATTTATTTCGTTTTTTAATTTATTAGAAAAATGAGAAAGCGAATTTAAAAATTTTAAATCGAATAATTATCCATCAAAAAATTAAAAGCATTTTTAAGTAAATTTTAAGCCATTGGCATGATTTTTTCTTTAGATTTGTTGTACAAAACCTAAAAATAAAAAAAATGAAAAAAATACTTTTACTTGCAGCACTTATTGTTTTTGGAGTTACTACTTCTAAAGCACAAGAAACATCTAAAAAAATTAAAGCTACAACTGCCAAGACAGCAAAAGTAAACGGAGCCGGAATGGTTTTTGAAAATGAGACTATCGATTACGGAACTATTGCTCACAATGCAGATGGAAAACGTGAATTTGTTTTTAGAAACAATGGAAACAAACCATTAATCATTACAAACGCTGTAGGTTCATGCGGATGTACTGTTCCAACTTTCCCAAAAGAGCCTATTGCTCCGGGTGCTAAAGCGGTTATCAATGTAAAATATGCTACTGACAGAGTTGGTGCTTTCACAAAAACAGTTACTGTAACTTCAAATGCAGAAGGACAAACTACTAAAGTTTTAACTATTAAAGGAACTGTTCTTGACGATGATAAAAAGAGCTAATCGTTAAAAACAAACAATAACACTCCTAAGAGCTTCCTTTCCTAAAATTGGAAGCTTTTTTTATTATAATAAAACACCTCTTTTCAAAAATGAGAAAACTAGAAAACAGCGAACTGGAACGTAAATCAATTGAAGACTTTAAAAAATCTGAAAAAACACCTCTGATTTTAGTTTTGGACGATGTAAGAAGCCTGCACAACATTGGTTCGGTTTTTAGAACTGCAGATGCTTTTTTGATTGAAAAAATATATTTGTGTGGTATTACAGCAACTCCTCCTAATAAAGAAATTCACAAAACTGCCCTTGGCGCAACCGAAACAGTAAGCTGGGAGCACAACGAAAACGTCCTGGACACTATAACAAAATTAAAACAGGACGGAATTATCACAATGGCTATAGAACAGGTTGAAAATGCTGTCTTTCTACAAAATTTTGAAGTAAAAAAAGGACAAAAATACGCTTTGGTTTTTGGCAATGAAGTTCACGGCGTAGCTCAGGAAGCAGTTGCTTTATGCGATGGCTGTATCGAAATTCCGCAATTAGGAACTAAACATTCTTTGAATATATCTGTTAGTGCCGGGATTGTAGTTTGGGATTTGTTTCAGAAAATGAATTTCAAATCTTGAATTTGTTAAAATTCATTAATATTTTTTTCATACATTAACAGCTTGATTTTTAATCAAATTAATTAATGAAAAAAATATTATTTTCTCTTTTATTATTATCCACTTTTTGGGGACAAGCTCAATACACTTTAATTCCTGACGTAAACTTCGAGCAGGCATTAATAGATTTAGGATTTGATAGTAGTCCTATCGACGGAAAAACACTAACATCCAGCATCAACACAATAACAAAACTTGAGATAAAGAATAAAGGGATTCAGTATTTAACAGGAATTGAAGATTTTATCGCTTTGAAATATTTAGATTGTAGTTATAATAAACTATCGAATATCGATATTTCTAAAAATATAAATTTATCAGAATTACATATTTATTACAATCAACTCACAAATTTAGACATTACAAAAAACCTACGTTTAGCATATCTTTTTTGTAACAACAACCAACTAAACAGCCTAAACACTTCTGAAAACAAAAATTTAATTAACCTTAGTTTTTATAATAACAATATAAGTAGTGTAGACGTTTCCACAAATATTAATTTAACCAATTTAGATTGTAGCAATAACCAAATAGAAACTTTAGACATTTCTCAAAATACTCAACTAACCACTCTTTACTGTTCAAAGAACAAATTAACTTCTTTAGACATTTCTAAACAAGATAATTTAATGGGGCTATTTTGTGGCAATAATCAAATTTCTAATTTAGATGTATCAAAAAAATTCAATTTATACAATTTAAGCTGCGGTAGTAATCCATTGTATGCAATAGATGTAACCACAAATATCAAACTACAAACTCTAGAATGCCAAAACATTCAATTAAAAAATTTAGACATTTCTAAAAACATAAATTTAATCGAATTATATTGTGGTTTTAATCAATTATCTAATATCGACATTTCAAATAATTTAGTTTTAAAAAAATTTTTTTGTGTCAATAATCAATTACAAAGCTTAGACATTTCAAACAACACTCTTTTGAGTTCTTTAGGATGCAATAATAATGAAATAGTAAGTCTTGATATTTCAAAAAATTTAAATTTGACTGAATTATATTGTAACAACAACCAATTAACAGAGTTAAATTTAAAAAACGGTAAAAACATATTCTTAAAAAAATTAAATCTTAAATCCAATCTTAAACTCACTTGTATTCAAGTTGATAATTCAGAATATTCCAACACTAATTGGTCTTTTTACAAAGATTCCTCGGCTAGTTATTCTGAAAATTGCAGCAAAACGGTAGCAATTACACCACCATCAATCACTGCCGATGGAAATGAAATCTATTGCACGCAGTCTTATGTGAAAATTGCCAAAAATGTAATCATTAAGCATGATCCTTCAGAAACAAGTACTAATGCAGTTTATATTCAGATTTCTTCCGGCTATGTTAACGGACAAGATTTACTAAAATTAAGCGATAGCTATACAGCTACCCATCCTTCGATGACAAGTTCTTTTAGTGCTTCTGAGGGCAAACTTAAAATTTTTAGCAGTTCCAATAACTTAGTCCCTTATGACGATTTTATCGCTGCCATTGAAGCAGTTGAATTTTATAATCCTTCAATTTCTGCATCCGGAACCAGAACTTTTTCCATCAACATTAGTGGACAACTTAGTTATTTACCCAGTAACGGACATTACTATGAATACGTACCTGATTTAGGCATTAATTGGACAAAAGCAAAAGATGATGCCGCTGGTAAAAACTATTATGGTTTACAAGGCTATTTAGCCACCTTAACTGCTGCAGACGAAGCACAACTAGCAGGAGCACAAGCTCCGGGAACTGGATGGATTGGCGGTACAGATCAACAAACCGAAGGAACTTGGAAATGGGTTACAGGACCTGAAGGACTTGCTAATGGCGGAACTGGAACTACTTTCTGGATTGGCAAGGGTGCTGGCACCACCACAGCTCCATTCTATTATGCCAACTGGAACAAACCAAACGAACCAAACGACTCCGGAAACAATGAAGATTATGCTCATATAACTGCTCCAGCAGTTGGAAACCCTGGGACCTGGAATGATTTACCAATAGGAGGCAATCCATTAACCACTGCCAATGGCAATTATTACCCTAGAGGATACATAGTAGAATATGGCGGAATGCCTGGAGACCCTATTTTAAATCTAGCAACAAGTACCACAATCACAATATCAAAGATCACCAGCACAACTGCAGCTACAAGATGTGGAAATGGTTCTTTAACACTTCAGGCCGCAGCTGTTGATGGAATCGTAAAATGGTACGACTCGCCAACAGCAACTACTCCAATAGCTACCGGAAATAGCTACATCACTCCTATCCTATCCTCCACAACAACTTATTATGTTGATGCCGGCTGTATAAGCGAAAGAAAACCTATTACCGCAACTATTTTTCCATTACCAATTGTTAATGATATTACTATTTTCCAATGTGACGGAGATTTAATCCCTGACGGCAAAACACTTTTCAACTTGACAGTCAAAAATGATATTATTTCCAGCAATTACAACAATGAAACATTTAGCTATTATACCTCTTCTAATGGTGCCTACAATGCATTAACATCTGATTTGATTTTAAACGAACAGGCATTTGAAAACAGCACTCCAACATCCATGGATATTTGGACCAGAGTATCAAATAAAACAACGGGATGTTTCAGTGTTGCTAAAATAACACTAAAAGTATCTGCAACTAACATTCCTTCAAATTATAAAATTGTAATCCCTGCTGTTTGTGATGACTTCTTAGACATCAATGGCAACAACTCTGCCAATAACAATAACAGGGATGGTATAACTTCTTTCAATCTTTCGTCGACTAAAGCAACTATTCAGGCGCTTTTACCCACCACCGAAGTATACACCATTAGCTATTACAGAAACAAAGCGGATGCTTTGATAGAAACAAATGCTATTAACAATCTTTCTAATTACAGAAATATTGGTTATCCTAACTCACAGGATATCTGGGTACGTATTGATAGTAATTTAGACAATGCCTGTTATGGCTTAGGTCCTTTTATAACCTTAAAAACAGAAGCCTTACCCATTGCAAATCCAGTTTCCATAACCAGACAATGTGATGATAACGACGATGGAATTTTCACCTTTAACACTACATCTTTAGAATCTGATTTAGTAAAAGGGCAAACAAATGTAAACATTACTTATTTCGATCAGAGTAACAATCCATTAAAAGATGCAAACGGAGTTTTAATCTCAAGCCCTTTCCCTTCAAATTTTACAACTTCATCACAAACCATAAAAGCAGTAGTAACAAATAACACCTCAGCTGGATGCTCTGACCAAACTACAATTCAATTTATTGTAGATGACACTCCAGTTGCTTTTACCGTTCCCCAAACATTAACAACCACTTGTGACGATGAAGTAAATCCATTAGAACAAGACGGAAAATACGGCTTTAACACTTCTACATTCCAAACAACTATTCTTGGCGGACAAACCGGTATGATAGTAAAATACTATGACCAAAATGGAGCTGTTCTACCAAGTCCCCTACCCAATCCCTTTATAACAGGAACACAAAATATTACTGCTACAGTTGAAAACCCAAATAATCCAAACTGTACCGCTTCGACAATATTGAATTTTGTAGTACATCCAATTCCAAGTATAGACATAAACTCAGATGGAAATTCTAATGAATTAGTTTGTTCGAATCTTTCTACCTTTTTTGTTACATTAAATGCCGGTATCACCAATAATACTCCAACAACAAATTACAGTTATATTTGGAAAAAAGACGGTATAGATTTAGGCATCAATACACCAACATTGAATGTAAATAGTGTTGGAACATATACTGTTGAAGTTATAAACAGCTATGGTTGTAGCCGAACAAGAAGCATCACTGTTACCGCTTCTAATATCGCCACTATTGACTCCATTGATGTCATCGATTTAACCGACGTGAACACAATTACAGTTAATATAAGTGGACCTGGCGATTACGAATTCAGTTTAGATGATTCAAATAATTTTTGGCAAAATTCGAATGTTTTCAACAATGTTCCTGCCGGAATTCACGAAGTTTTTGTTAACGATAAAAATGGATGTGGTATTGTTTCAAAAATAGTTGCAGTTGTAGGAATTCCAAAATATTTCACACCTAACAATGATTCATCTAATGATCTTTGGGGAATTAAAGCAATGGCAAAATATCCGGAAGCTTATGTGCAAATTTTTGATCGATATGGAAAACTGATTAAATTTTTAAACAAATCAAACCCATATTGGGACGGCACCTTTAACGGCTCGGCATTACCGGCTAATGATTATTGGTATGTGATAAAACTTGAAGAAGGGAAGCCGGAAATCCGCGGGCATTTTTCTTTAAAAAGATAACTTAACTATTGATTTTCTTTTGAATTTCCTCCAAAATAAAAAGATAATCCGACTGATTGTTTACAAAATCCTTATTCGTCACATCTATAACTAATATGTTTAAGTCCTTTTGCCTGTTTAAATAATCCAAATAAGCACTATTAATTTTATCAAGATATTCGGCCGAAATTTCCTGCTCATAATCTCGACCTCTTTTTTTAATATTTTCCAATAATCTCTCCGGATGTTGTAATAAATAGACATACAAATCCGGTTTGGGTATTTCTTTATAAATAATATCAAAAAGATTTCTGTACAATTGATATTCTTCGTCTTCCAAAGTAACTTTTGCAAAAATCAAAGATTTAAAAACATGATAATCGGCAACTAGAGACTCTTTTTTCAAGTCTAATAAAGTCAAATCTTTTGACAATTGCTCATAACGATCAACTAAAAAAGATAATTCCAAAGGGAAAGCATATCGCACCGGATTTTTATAAAATTTTGCCAAAAAAGAATTATCACTAAAACGCTCTAAAAGAGTATTCGCTTTAAAATCTTGTGCTATTTTAGTAACCAAAGTAGTTTTACCAGCACCAATATTCCCTTCAAAAGCGATATAGTGTAAATTGCTAAAATCAAACTTTTGCAAAGGGTTTTCGATTGAAGCCACAGCAATACATTCACCATCATCCTCACAAAGGGCAACTAATTCTGAAATACTTTTTTTTAGAATAGGATGTGTCCAATTCACCATTAAATCCTGAAAAGGCAGCAATACAAACTTCCTGTTTTGCATTAATGGATGCGGAATTGTGAGTGTTTCGGTATCAATGATAACTTCATCAAAAGCCACCATGTCAATATCAATTATTCGGGATTGATAACCATTTTCGTTATTTCGAATTCGTCCCAGTTGTTTTTCAATTGCTAAGGCTTTCAACAGCACTTCAGCAGCCGAAAAATGGCTGTGTAAAATCAGGGCACAATTGTAAAAAGCATCACTATCAAAACCCCAGGCCGCAGTTTCATAAACCTGGGAAACCTGAATTACCGTTCCTATTTCCTCATGTATCAATGCAACACTTTCTTTTATTGCTGCAAGTCGGTCGCCTTGATTACTGCCAATAGATAAAATGACCTGATGTTGTGCTTTCATATTAAGCACAAATTAACTAAAGAATTTTAGAATTAGCAATATCTTTGCACAAAGTATCTGTTCATCAATTTTAAAAAAGAAAATTAAAAAGATACTTTTCGCTACAAAATCAAAGAATACTATTATGAAATTTTTAAGCAATGTTATCGCTACAGTTGTAGGTTTGTTTGTATTTTTAATGTTGATGTTTTTCGGAATCATTTTTATCACCATGCTTTTTGGAGGGGAAAGTGAATCTGAATCTCTCAAAAGCAATTCTGTTCTCGAATTAAATCTTGGAGATGTAAAATATGATTATGCCGGTAAATACAAAGATCCCTGGATGAGTTTTTTTTCTGAAGAAAAAAACATTGGCCTTTCGGATGTAATCAATGCTATCGACGTAGCTTCTATAGATGATAATATTAAAGGAATTTCTATTTTAAATAATCCTAACGAATTGGGAATGGCTCAAAATAAAGAGCTGAGAAATGCCCTTGAAAACTTTAAAAAATCAGGAAAGTTTGTTATGGCTTACGCCAATAGCTATTCGCAAAAAGAATACTATTTAAATTCGGTTGCCAATTCTATTTATTTAAATCCTGTGGGCGAATTAGACTTTAAAGGGCTTTCCTCTGAAATTATGTTCTTTAAAGATTTACAGGAAAAAACCGGAGTGAAAATGGAAGTTTTACGACACGGAAAATACAAAAGTGCCGTGGAACCTTTCTTAGAAAACAAAATGAGCGACGCCAACAGAGAACAAACCTCTGTCTTATTGCATTCGATTTGGAACTCAGTTTGTGCCGACATCGCAAAAAGTCGAAATATTTCGGTAACCAAATTAAATCAAATTGCCAATGGACTACTGGCACGAACTCCCGAAATGGCAAAAAAACAAAAACTGGTAGACTATATTGCGTATGAAGACACCTACCATAATGACATCAAAAAAGCACTAAAAGTAAGCTCTGACAAAGATTATAACAAAATATCCATTAGCGATTATACTCATAAAATGACCACTACCTCGGTAATTTCTGAAACCGATGATACAATTGCTGTAATTTTTGCCCAGGGCGAAATCCAAAGTGGCGAAGGCGATGTAAACACCATTGGGGAAGGCTCCATTCGTCGTTCCTTACAAGAAGCCCGAAAAGACAAAAAAATAAAAGCAATTGTACTTAGAATTGACAGTCCGGGAGGAAATGCCTTAACCTCCGATTTAATCTGGAGAGAAATAGAATTGACCAAAAAAGTTAAACCAATAGTTGTTTCTATGGGAAATTATGCTGCTTCAGGAGGTTATTATATTGCTTGTAATGCTAATACTATTTTTGCTCAAGACAACACTATCACCGGTTCAATAGGCGTTTTTGGCATCCTTCCAAATTTTAGTCAGTTGACAAAAAAAATCGGAATCAATATTGAACAGGTAAAAACACATCAAAATGCTTCCGATTACAGTCCGTTTGTTCCCATGGAAGAAAACTTTAAAAATGTGACACTGGAAGGCATTGAACATGTTTACAAAACCTTTGTTAGCCATGTAGCTCAAGGTCGAAAAATGAGTTTTGCTGCCGTTGATTCTATTGCACAAGGAAGGGTATGGTCAGGTTCAGAAGCATTAAAAATTGGTTTAGTAGATAAAATTGGCGGACTAAACGCTGCCATTGTTGAAGCAGCCCGTTTATCTAAAACTCAGAATTACAGCACCAAAAATTACCCTGAATACGAAGAAAATCTTGACGATATGCTTTCAAAATTACCTTTTGGAAGTTCAAAAGCCGACATTATTAAAGAAGAAATAGGGAAAGAAAACTACCAACTTTTACAACAAATCAAAAAATTGCAATCCCGAAAAGGAATTCAGGCAATGTTACCTTTTGAAATAAGCATTTATTAATAATTTACAGTCTTCTAAAATAGTATCAATCAAAATCCGTTTATAATTTTAGCGGATTTTTTTTCTGTAATCCCCTTAAGAAGATATAACATATTATGAAAATATTATAAACTTATCTACGCCTATTACTTTATTTTTGTAATAGAACATCTCACGTGTAATTTAAATTCCTTCGTCATGTTAAAAAAAGCACTAAAAATATTCGGAATTATTATCGCTCTTTTTGCTGTTTCCTTATTCGCTATTCCCTATTTTTTTAAGGATCAGATAAAAGCAAAAATCTTGGAGGCTATCAATCAAAAAGTGGATGCCAAAGTGAGTTTTGCAGATGCCGATTTGAGTTTGTTCAAAAACTTTCCCAATGCAAATGTCACCATCGAAAAATTAGCCATCATCAACAAAGCACCATTTGAAGGAGACACTCTGGTTGCATTAGGCGAACTGAATTTAAAAATGTCAATTAAAGAACTTTTTAAAGGTGACAATGAACCCATCAATATTGATGGAATAAATTCTAAAGACGGTTTAATCAATATTATTTTCAACAAAGATGGAATTGGAAATTATGATATTGCTCTAAAAGATGAAAAAGAAACCGATAAAAGCAAAGGCAAACCATTGGCTTTGAACATCCAGAATTACAAACTGGAAAATTTTCAATTCCGTTATTTTGACGAAAGTTCGAAAATAAAAATGCTAATTGACAGTTTGAACCACGAAGGAACAGGAGATTTTGCGGCTTCCAAATTAGATTTAAACACCAAATCAACAGCCAAAATAAGTCTGGATATGGACAAGGTGAATTATATGAACAAAGTAGCCTTGACACTGGATGCTGTTTTAGGAATTGATTTAGAAAAAAGCAAATACACTTTCAAAGAAAACAAGGCTTTAATCAATCAATTGCCTTTGGAATTTGACGGATTTATTCAATTAGTTGATGCCGGTCAGGAATACGATTTGAAATTCAAAACGCCAACATCTTCATTTAAAAACTTCTTAGGTGTTATTCCGGCGGCTTATGCGGCTGATCTGGACAATGTAAAAACTACCGGAGATTTTACTGTAGCCGGATTTGCGAAAGGATTGTACTCAGACAAAACGGTTCCAAAATTCAATATTGAAATCGCTTCTAATAATGCTTCTTTTCAATATCCTAATCTTCCTAAATCGGTTCAGAATATTATCATTGATACTAAAATCATCAATCAAACCGGAATTTTAAATGATACTTATGTCAACTTAGACAAACTTTCTTTCCGTATTGATCAGGATGTTTTTAATGCCAAAGCCAATATTAAAAATGTTACCCAAAATGCTCTTGTAGATGCCATGTTAAAAGGAACCATTAACTTAGGCAATTTATCAAAAGCCTATCCTGTAAAACTGGACAAACCTTTAAGCGGAATTCTAAAAGCCGATGTGACTACTCAATTCGACATGCAATCGGTAGAAAAAAGCCAATATCAAAACATCAAAAATTCAGGAACAATGAGTTTGTCTGGATTTAAATACACCGACGAAAACGGCAAATCGATGAACATTAGCACAGCCGAAATCGCCTTTAATCCGTCAAGAGTAAACCTGAAACAATTTAAAGCTTCGACCGGAAAAAGCGATTTGAGTGTTACCGGAGTTTTAGAAAATTTCTACGGCTTTGTATTTAAAAATCAAAACCTACAGGGTAATTTTAATCTGACTTCTAATCAATTAGCCGTTAATGATTTTGTAACTACTGAAGAGAAACCAAAAACAGCAACTACAACATCCGACAACACAAAAGCTAAGAAAACAGAAGCCATGAAAATCCCTGCCTATCTGGATTGTACGCTTACCGCAAAAGCCAATACGGTATTGTACGATAATTTAACACTAAAAAATGTTTCGGGTAAATTAATCGTTAAAGACGAAAAACTAACGATGGAGAACATCAAAACTAACATTTTTGGTGGAGCTATCGGATTAAATGGTGCTGTCTCTACAAAAGGAAAAACACCAACATTTGATATGGATTTAGGTTTAAACCAGGTTGATATTGCACAATCCTTTACACAATTAGACATGCTTAAAAAACTGGCTCCAATTGCAGGGGTAGTTAATGGAAAAATCAACTCCACTATCAAATTAAACGGAAATCTGGATGCCGTAGAATTAACTCCCGATTTAAAAACCATCACCGGAGATTTATTAGGTCAATTTCTATCTACCACTATCAATTCCAGTAATTCGACACTATTGACGGCTTTGACTTCGAATATTAAATTCTTAGATTTGAACAAAATCAATTTAAATGATTTAAGAGCGGCAATTACATTCAAAGAAGGAAAAGTAAACGTAAAACCTTTTAATATAAAATACAAAGATATTCAGGCAACTATAGGCGGTACTCATGGTTTTGATCAGAGCATGAATTACAATATCAAATTCAATGTTCCTGCTAAATATTTAGGCACAGAAGCCAATGCTTTAATTTCAAAACTATCTGCTGCGGATGCCGCCAAACTGGAAAACATTCCGGTAAATGCACTTTTAAGCGGTAGTTTTTCAAAACCTAAAATCACCACCGATTTAAAAACTGCGGCCACTAACTTAACCAATCAACTAATCCAACAACAAAAACAAAAATTAGTGAGCAAAGGAAACGCTGCTTTAACCGACATTATCAATAAAAACAAAAAAGCAGGAGATACTACAAAAACAGTCATTCCGACAACTAAAACCGAAGTACAAACGAAAGCTAAAGAAGAGGTAAAAGCAAAAGCAACCGATCTATTGAACAATCTCTTTAACAAAAAGAAAAAAGTAGCGGATACTACTGCAACAAAATAACAATTTATCATTTAAAAAAAAGGATGGGTTTTCTAATTGGAGAATCATCCTTTTTTTTGTTTTATAATTAAATAAAACTATTCAAGTAGTAATTTCAGGAAAATTTTAAAACTGATTTTTGTAAGATATTTTTATACATTTGAAAAATAAACAAAACCAGCTTTTTTGATTAAAACAAGCTTCGTATAGAAAGTATATGTAATAGCGTTGTTTACATAAGCCAGGTAGCTAAAATTAAAACTATGAAATTAAAATTTTTAATTATTGCTTCAATTATTTGTTTAATTACAAATCGTTCTTTAGCCCAAAAAATAACTACTATATACGAAATAGCGAATCTTTCTGAATTGAAAAACAAGAAAGATAGTATTGACAAACAATTAAGTTATTTAAAGTTAGAATTTTATCTTCAAAACATGAAAAAAGGAAAAAGCAGATATTCTTTGGCTACACAAGAAGATAAAAATCTTTTATGGGTTATGCATAAATCTCCTAACTATGAAAAACTAAAAAAAATATGGCAGGAAGCAGTACGCGAATATATTGCCTTTGAAGACGAATATTCTCCCGAAATAAAGAAACATCGAAGTTTAAATTATAAAAACAGTCAGAAATCTTTAACCAACAGAAATGAGTATAATAAAACATATCTAGCTCTAAAGGAAGAGTTAAAATTTAGAGAATACGAAAAATATATCTATTATGAAAAAAAATTCTCTGACAAACTTGGAGATATGTGGTATGATGGCGGATCCTACTTATTAAACTTTTACAAATCTAGAAACTTGGAGATTCCGACAAATTGGCTAACTGATAAAGATTTATTTGGTATTGAAAATTTCTCCAACTACAATGAATTGATGAAGAATCTAAAATATATTAGCAAAGTAATCAAAACGAATTAACTTTAGCGAATAGAGTTAACAACTTTACTTCAAACGAAAGGCAATACCCCTCTTAAATATTTATATTCCAAAATCAAAAAAATATCGTTGTCCATAACGCGTAAGGGATGGAAGCGACATCCTTTTAGGAATCCTTCGCCTTTTTAGGCGGAAAGGATTCCTAAAAGATATAGCGTACAGCCCGACCTTATTGAAAAACATTTTTCTTGTTTTTCAATAAGGGAACGCTCAAATAATAATAATGCTGTTACACCGAAATACTCACCACATACCCCTCAGAACCACGAACATTAAAAACAGTTCCGTCTTCAAATAGTAGATACTGTCCTTTTATCCCGGTTAATTTTCCCTCAAACTTGGGTGTTTTATCTAAGCTCAGACTCTTCACCTTTGAAGGATATTGCAAAACCGGATAGTCCATTTGGTACAAATCATTTTTATCCAAAATAAAATAATCCCGTACTTCGTCAGGAATTAAATTTTCCAATTTCAATCGCTCGGCTACTAAATCGACGGCTTCAATATCATTGGTCAACATTTTACGCCAATTCGTTTTATCGGCATAATGGTCTTTTAAAGCTACCTCAGTAATCCCAGCCAAATAACGATTCGGAACTTCAACAATAGCAATCGCCTCAGTAGCTCCCTGATCAATCCATCGGGTAGGCACCTGGGTTTTACGTGTTACACCCACTTTTATCTCGCTAGACAAAGCCAAATACACAATATGAGGCTGCAATTGCACCTTTTCTTCATAAGCCAAATCACGGTCTGCAATCCCTAAATGTGCGGTACTCAACTCAGGTTTCATAATCCAGTCGCCCACAGCAGCACTGGAATAAAAACATTCGTAACAAAATCCCTGACGGAAAATTTTCTTTTTCTTATTGCAATTCAAGCATTGAAAACCTACAAAATCAATTGAAATATCTTTACCTATCAGCTGATTAACATTCAAAAAACTAGTTTCAAAAACTAAGTAGTATTGAATAGGTTTTCCATATTCGGTTTCCATTTTAGTAAGTACGCCTTCGTATTGCATTAAGATTGAATTTTTAAGGTTTGCTGTTTCGTAAATTTTGCTATTTTTGGTAAAGTTATTATTCCTAAGCTAAATTTCATAACCCTATTTTTTAAAAATGCCAATACAGCTCATCAATTCATTTGCTTCCTGGGTTTTAAAACAACGAATCCATCAAATCGAACTTTTCCTGAAATACCCAAACGAGGTTCAGGAAGAGCTGCTTATGAATTTGATTGCTGCAGCAAAAAATACAGTATTAGGCAAAAAATACGATTATGCTTCGATTAATTCCTATGCTACTTTTGCAGAAAGAATTCCGATTGCTACTTATGAAGAATTACAGCCTTTAATTGAAAGAACGCGTCAGGGAGAACAAAATGTTTTTTGGGAATCGCCTATTAAATGGTTTGCAAAATCAAGCGGAACCACTAATGCAAAAAGCAAATTTATCCCTGTAAGCAACGAAGCACTCGAAGATTGCCATTACAAAGGCAGCAAGGATTTATTGTGCCTTTATTTAAGCAACAATGAAAACTCGGAACTTTTTACAGGCAAAAGTTTACGTTTGGGAGGAAGTTCTCAAATCTATGAAGACAACAATAGTTTCTTTGGCGATTTATCGGCAATATTGATTGAAAATATGCCTATTTGGGCTGAATTCAGCAGTACGCCAAGCAATAAAATTTCGTTAATGAGCGAATGGGAATCCAAAATGGCAGCCATTATCAACGAAACCAAAAGAGAAAATGTAACCAGCTTTGCAGGAGTTCCTTCGTGGATGCTGGTGTTAATGAACAAAATGCTGGAAGAAACCGGCAAAGGCAATTTATTCGAAATTTGGCCTAACCTGGAAGTTTATTTTCACGGAGGAGTAAGTTTCAATCCGTACCGCGAGCAATACCAAAACCTGCTTCCTAAAAAAGAATTCAAATATTACGAAATATACAATGCTTCGGAAGGATTTTTTGCCATTCAGGATTTAAATCATTCCAGTGATTTATTGTTAATGCTGGACTACGGAATTTTTTATGAATTTATTCCAATGGACACTTTTGGGACACCCAATCAAAAAGTAATCCGTTTAGCCGATGTGGAATTAAATAAAAACTATGCTATTGTTATCACCACTAATTCGGGATTGTTCCGTTATTTAGTAGGCGACACCGTGCGTTTCACTTCGCTAAATCCATTTAGAATCAGGGTTACCGGAAGAACCAAACACCACATCAACGTTTTTGGAGAAGAATTAATGGTCGAAAACACTGATCAGGCACTTGCCAAGGCCTGTCATATCACCCATGCTGAAATAATCGACTATACCGTTGCCCCTGTTTTTATGAATGGAAAAGAAAAAGGAGCACACGAGTGGATGATTGAGTTCAAGAAAAAACCGGCTGATATGGCTGTTTTTCAAAAAGCGCTGGACGAAACGTTACAAACTCTGAATTCGGATTACGAGGCCAAACGCTACAACAACATGACACTAAATCCTTTGGTAATCAATGTTGCGAGAGAGCATTTATTCTATGATTGGCTCAAAGACAACAATAAATTAGGTGGTCAACACAAAATACCGAGACTATCTAATCAAAGAGATTATCTGGAACAGTTGAAAAGTATGCAGATTAAGATAGTTATTTAATCCTATAAATTTAAAATCTCAACCTAGGAATATTTAAATTTTTGCTTTATTTTTATTACAAAATTTTAAAGCATGAATGATAACATTACTATTCCTGACGAAATCATTACTAGCAAAATTTATTTAATTAGAAATTTAAAAGTAATGATTGACAAAGATCTGGCTGAACTTTATAGTGTAGAGACCAAACAACTCAAAAGACAAGTTCGTAGAAATATAGAAAGATTTCCTGAGGATTTTATGTTTGAACTTAGCGAACAAGAATTTGAAAACTTGAGGAGCCATTTTGGCACCTCAAACTGGGGAGGGACTAGATATACACCTATGGCATTTACCGAACAAGGAGTAGCTATGTTGTCAAGTATACTGAACAGTTCTACAGCAATCAAAATGAACATTCAGATTATTCGTGTGTTTACTAAAATGAGAGCAATACTTACTGATACTCTAAGTATGAAAATTGAAATCGAAGAAATTAAAAAGAAGCTAAACAATCACAGTAAAAATATTGAACTCGTTTTTAATTATCTAGATGAATTGGTTGACAAAAAAGAGAACACTGTACCAAGGAAAAAGATAGGCTATAAAAACGATTAATATCATAATAAATCATCTGCAACAGTTGAAAAACATGAAGTAGAAAGTGTTTTTTTTTCAATCTAATCCTTTTTGTATTCGAAATGATTTTTATAAACTAAGGTTTCACTAGACGCTACATTTTTATTCATTTTAATCAAAATCTGATTATACTGCTCCTGAAGAAGAACAGGTTCAATAACACGAACATTATCCATCCATTGAAAAAGCCAGCCTACCAATTCCCTATTGATACCACAACGCATAGTCATAATCCAATTGCCGTTTTCTTTTACAAATTTTTCCGAATGATGCCAATGATATTTAGAAACCAAAGCTCCTGTTACGGATGTAAATTCAAGTTTAACATCATAAACCTCATCATTTATATTTTTAGTAATGCCAAAACGATTACCTAATTCCTGATTAATTTGAGCTTCATATTGCTCTCTGTTAAAACCCGATTTTGATACAGTGACATTTACAAATTGCCCAATTTCGTACACTACCGCTTTTTTATTTTCAATCCCTGCAATGAAAAAATCACCTCGATGAAATACAATTCGAAAAGGTAAAAACTTAACATTCCATTTCTTTGTGGCATTATTATCACTTGTAAAATCATTTACAACTTCACTTATTTTTACCACTAATGAGTTCCTGATAGCTTTCAACAAATCATCAACTACTTTATTAAAATTAGCATCTCCTTTTACGGTATAAAAATTAGTCGCCTTTATAATTTCATAATTATTCAAACTTTGTTTACCACTTACCAAAACCAAAACTTTATTTAAAATCCTACGTAAGGCTTTCTTATCCTTACCTACATTTCGTTGTTCCAATAAAGGTACACTTCCCGATTGTTCCATCAACTGCCAGGTATTAATTGTTTGTTGTTCGATGGTCTTATTTCGTTCTGATATAGTGATTTTATACATCTTACTCAAACCTTCCTTTGTTACTTGCATTACTTCATCGGTTCTCAGAAAAAATTCCGCTACATCTTTTAAATCCCGCTGTAATTGACGAAGACTTATCTCGGCATTATTCTGTTTAAGATAAGCTAAAATAGTTTTTGCATCAGCCGATGTTTCTTTCAAATAAGTAGAGATGATTTTTAATCTTTCGAGTTGTTTAAGCATAATTTGAGTATTGAAATACAAATATAAACCTTTATACGACATAAAACGCCTATTGTTTTGAGGCTATAAAAAATACCGAAAAACATACCAATACCTTTGCCCTAAACTTATAAATCCAATACAAATGAAAACATTTGAATCTTTAAAGAAACTTACCGCTATGATTGTTTTTGCTGTTTTATTATATAATTGTAGCCCAAACAGCGACTCAACACCGGCAACATTTCCAAGCGATGGTCTAATTGCCCAATACAATTTTGATGGCGATGCAAATGATAGTTCCGGTCATGATTTAAACGGAACCGTTCATGGAGCAACTTTAACTACTGACAAAAACAACAAGACTCACAGAGCTTACGATTTTGACTTTAGCAATGCCAGTTTCGGAAACCAAAACGATGAAATCTACATCCCTTATTCTCCATTAATGAATGTGAATAATATAACAGTATCACTATGGCTTTATCCACGTTCATATTTCTGGAATGGGAATACTAACAATCCTTATTCTACAATTATCAATCGCTTTCAATACGGATACTCTAATCCAAATGGTCAGGTTTGGGGAATCACATTCAATCCAACTTCCGTTACCGCTTTTATTGTAGGAACAAACGGAACAGGCAGTGCAAATGCTGTTTCAAACCAACCATTAACTCTAAATAAATGGTATCACTTGGTAATGACCTACAATCAGAATCAAGTTAGGCTATATATCAACGGAAGACTTGCAGCGACTCAAAATTACTCCAGCACGATGAATACATCCGGAAATTCAGGAATTTCAATTGGAGAGTCTAATCAGGCTAACGGTTATTGGAATCATACGGATGGAAAAATAGATGATGTTGCTATTTGGGACAGAGCATTAACTCCAACCGAAATCGAAGCGCTTTACAGCATTCAAAACTAATAAAAGAAAACTCATTTCTGATGGAGGAATTTAACCAATGCCCGCAGCCAAACTCAAAATAAACCTTTTTGGAGAATCCCAAACCATCAAAAGATTGAGTATTGACCCCGCTGAAAAAATAGAATATGAACGTATTGCCCAACGTATGCAGCTGCCCTTACACCAAGCGTTAACCGACCCTTATTTTTATTTTTTATTGCAAAAAGACCGCATTCAATCATTTGAAAATTTTAAGGGATGCTCCAGTAAAGTACTGCTGAATACTCCAAAAAATCTAATCGAGATTTGGCAGCAAAACAAAAAAATACAAAAATTAAAAATCAATGATTTGAATCAGGAATTACTGCTGTTTCCACTTTATACTACTGAAATTAATAAAGAGAAATTCACTTTAAAAAAAGGCATATATATCGAACAAAAAGAAATTGGATTAATTGGACAGTATGAAATGTTGCTTGATGATTTTAGAATCGAGAAATTGCTGTTTCAACTGGCAGGCAACAATCTTCAAAAAATCACTTATGAAAACAGGGAATTAAAATTCATTAAATCAGACAGTTTATTGACATATCTAAACAGTTTTGAAATATAACCTTTAACAAAAAATTATGAATCAAAAAGTTGCAAGCTAAAATTTAAAATAAATCTAATTAATGTTTTTTTTGCTAAAAGGAATAGCTTTAATTTTATTGAAAATTCTTATATATATAATTCAAATGCTTTGTGAATCAATATTTTTTTCTTTAAAGTAATCAAAAAAATAACACCCATATGAACAAAAATCAAATTATTGCAGGTATTTACAATTATCTTAATGAAGAAATAAATCATTCCGCTTATGATTTAATCATCACAAATGACATCCGGGTGGAGAATTTCTTTGTCATAAATATTGGCGTCTATTTGAAAAAATTAGTGGAAACAAAAAAGATTAAGAGCTTTAATTTTCAGCATACCGTATTATTATTAAAACCAAAACGAATACATATTGACATCACTTTTACGGATTTAAACAATGAGGAAACTTATCTCGAACTCAAACATTTTTCTATTTCCGGAAACAGGGGAAAAGGAAGAAAGCTCAACTTTTATACCTCAAACAGTTTCGAAGGCAAGAAAGTGGGTATAATTGGCGACTGCGAAAAGTTTGATAGTCTTTCTCAAAACGGAATAATTAAACCTGAAATCAATAAAATATGCTGTGCGGTAATCACTCCTAAACCTAGTCTGGAAGAAATTAATGCAATAACAGCTAAGTTTAGTAAGTATTCCGAACTCTCGAATTGGAATTTAAATTTTCAGGTTCCATTTACAGACCAATATTCTAAACTCGGATTTTTTACGCTGGAGAAAATAAAATAATAACTAATTAAAATTAATAGAAAATATGGCATATTTAATTACATGCTCAGGAAGTAAAACAAAACCAGTACTTGATAATCCGAATAATCTTGAAAATCTATCCAATAACAATGAATTATTTGACGCAAGATTAAATTTGATAAAATTAACAGAAATTGAGTTAGATTGGAGTAAAACATTACCTGCGTGGCAATTGTATTCGACAAATAGGTCTATTATATATAGACAGGTATTACAGAATAATTGGTTAAAACCCCAAACAGATATTAAAATTTTATCAGCCTTATTTGGATGGATTAAATTTGATGATTTAATTCCTTATTATGACTTAGCCATAAATAAAAGGAAGAATGGGATAATGCCTTATTTATTTTGGAGAGAATCTCAATTATTAGAAAACCTTATATTGGAAAATGATATTGATTTGCTATCAAATACATATAGAAAAGCGATTAATTATGAAGGTAATACTTTGGCAAATTATCCTGTATTAACTTGGCAGGATAATCGTGGACATCATAAAGGACGTTGGTTGAATGAGCAACTAAATTTATTATAATCAAAAAAATTATGAATCCAATTTTACAATACTTAAACACATATAGACGCAAAGGAGGCTTATACTTTATTAAACCAAAAGACAAAGAAATACTTCAACAAATATGCTTAAAAACGGGATACACTTACACCAGTGAAATAGCATATATTGGCAAAGCAGAAGTTACGAAAACTTCTGATTTATTTTGTAGAGCAAAGCAAGAAATGGGATGGTCAAATTTTGAAGGAGCTACTTTTGTTAAAAAAATCGGGTTGTTTCTGGATTTCGATGTCAAAGACAAAAAAAACAAAGAATTAAGGGAAAAAACTAAATCATTTATTCATTCCAATTTTAATATTGAATGTATAGTCTTTGATGAAAATACAAATATTCAACTTATAGAAACGGAGTACATAAAAAAATTAAAGCCATGTTTAAATAATAAAAAAAGATAATCCAATTTAATGGTAAAAATCAACAATCCTAGAAAAGCTAACTTTCAAACCGATGCTGTTTTAATCACAGAATACCGAGATTCTAATTATCTCATAAGGTCGGAAAATCATGGTTTCCAATTTGACAAAGTCAACCTAAAAAGACGTTATGAAATTGCCAAAAATGACATTGAAAACTTTTGTACAGAAGTTTCTTTATTACATCAAAAAGATATTTTGCTATGTTTTTCCAGTAGATTAATTTATACTAAAACAATTAAAGACGGAATCTGTAAATGGGAATATTCGCAAAACAGCAGCATTTTTATCAATAAAATCTTTAAAGATGATTCCATATATTTTTATGGTTATTTCGAAATAGCTAAAATATATTCTCCAACTGATTTAAGACAAGAAAGATATAATTTTCAACTTGTTGTAAAAAACACTCCTCTTTTTCTGGAAGTGCTGGAGGAAGATTTTGATAATTTATTTTTCAGTAACGAAGAAGCCTAAATAAAAATAGATAAAACAATGTATCAAATCCAAAAAGCAACACCCGAACACCTTGACGAAATAGCATCACTATGGGTAAAACTAATGAACCTACACAAAGAATTTGATGCTGATTTCTTTGCAGACACAGACAGTTTCGTCGATGAATACAAAATGAATTTAGATTGGTATTTGAGAGACACCACAAATGTTATTTTTATTGCCAAAAGTAAAAATAGAATTATTGGATATATAACGGCTGGCATTAGCTGGTTTAAATATTCCAACTACAATTCTAACAATTACTGTATCATTGGAGATATTATGATTGATAAAAAATACCGCCAGCTAGGTATTGGAAAAACATTTATAGAGGAAATTAAAAAATGGGCAAAGTCTGAATCTACACATAAGATTGTTTTGGATGTGTTTTCAAAAAATACCAAAGCCCTAAACTTTTTTAAAAATCAAGGTTTTAAAGATAATTTCAACAACCTAATTTTAGAATTTTAACTATTCCTAAATGCAAAATAAAAACCATCTTCAAAATATCCTTTATGGTGTTGTTGTTGGCGATGCGCTTGGCGTTCCTGTAGAATTTAAAAGCCGTGAATACTTGAAGCAAAATCCTATAAATACTGTGCAGGGTTTTGGCACGCATGATGTTCGGGGAGGAGTTTGGTCTGATGACAGTTCGCTGACTTTTTGTTTAGCTGAAAGCATCAATGAAGGATTCAGTTTGAACCAATTGGCTCAAAAATTTATAGCATGGAAAGTCTATAATTATTGGACTCCCCAAGGCTGGGTATTCGATATTGGCATAAGTACACGTATCGCCATTGAAAAATTAGCAGAAGGTATTAGCCCGGAAATGTCAGGTGGGTTTAATGAAAATGACAATGGCAACGGTTCTTTAATGCGTATTTTACCTTTGGTTTTATATCATAAAGACAAACCTATTGCCGAACGATTTGAAATCACAAAACAGGTTTCTTCCATAACCCACGCACACCTTCGTTCGGTGATTGGCTGTTTTTATTATTTGGAATTTGCCAAACAGATTATGGAAGGCAAAGACAAGTTTGAAATTTACCAAGACTTAAAAAAAGAAGTAACCGATTTTTTAAAATCCTTGCATATAAATCCTTCTGAAATTGAAATTTACAACCGTCTTTTGAACGGCAATATCTATGAGTTGGAAGAAGATAAAATAAGCAGTTCGGGTTATGTGGTTCACACTTTGGAAGCGAGTATTTGGTGTTTACTTACCACCGACAATTATATCGATGCCGTTCTTAAAGCGATCAATTTAGGAAAAGACACCGATACCACGGGAGCAGTTACAGGCGGTTTAGCAGGAATGCTTTATGGATTTGAAACAATTCCAAAATTTTGGATTACTGTTTTGCCAAGAATAGAGAGTATTAATAAACTGATTTATCAATATAAAAAAGAAACTATGGAAATAAAAGGATTCATTTCTTACAGATACGTTCGAACAGACAATATTGATTATGAGGGATTTTCCCGTGATTATACCCCTGTTGACTATCAAACTGAAGCTACCTTCTTTTTACCTAATGATGAAGGTAAAAATGTTTTGGTGTTTCAACTCCAATACCCTAAATACCCACATAATGTAGAAGTACAATATCCTTTTGATTGGGAATTTTATTCTGAAATAAAAGAAAGAAATATTGATTCGGTAACAATTTTCGTCAATACCATTACTTTTTTGGATGACAATCAGGTAATTTTCACAGGGTCTTTTGCAAATTGTCATACTACAGATGAATATTATGACACTTTTAATTTTTCTGCTTATTTCAAACACGACAACATCAAAAGTATCGTTAGGGCAAGTACTGTTTATTCAGATACCATTACAGACGTTTCATTAGACTCTTCTTTTTTAAAAAAAATCAAGCCCTAAACTATTCTTCCAAAATCTTCTTCAAATTAGCTAAATTTTGAGTCTGGGCGTCGGTTATAAATTTCTTCCCTATCAACGACATTAAATTCATTGGATAATCAGAATGCCCATAGAATTCATTTGTAACTTTCGTTTCATTTCCCGAAACCTCCTCTACAAAAGTAGTTGCTTTAGCATCTCCTTTCATTGGTCGTTCAAAATGCAAATCGACATCAATTCTGTCATCAGTAATTTTTGTAATTTGCTGTGAACCTTCGCCAACATTATCGTCTTTACTATTCCATGCTGCTCTAAAACCTACAGTTCCGTCAGTTCCGGTATAATTCATTACCACATTAGGATCCTGCATTACCCAAACACTATATTCTTCCTGATTTTTAATCAATTTCACATAATCAAAAACTATTCCTTTGGGTTGGTTTATAGTTGTTGAAACCGAAACCGTATAATCCTTTGGAATAAACAAAGCCACTACCAGAAGCAATACAATCAGAGCTAAAAAAACTGCTATAATTTTCTTTACTATTTTCATCCTTATTGCTTTTCGTTTTTATCAAAATTGACCATCCAGTTTATTCCAAATTTATCCGTAAACATTCCAAAATAAGCTCCCCAAAAAGTATCAGCCATCGGCATATAAGCATTTCCTCCTGCCGAAAGTCCGTTGAAAATTCGATCTGCTTCCTCCTTAGTTTCTACATTGACAGAAACCGAAAAATTGTTTCCAAAAACAACATCACCACTCGCCGAATTACTATCACTTCCCATTAACATTGTTGCTCCTATTGGTAAACAAACATGCATAATTCTGTTTCCCTCTTCTTCTGACAATTCAGGAGTATTATCGCCCGCAGGCATTTCATTAAATTTTCCGATGTATGGAAATTCTCCGCCAAAAACAGATTTATAAAACAAAAAGGCTGCTTCGCAATTACCATTAAAAATTAAATACGGATTAATTGTTACCATAATATATTGATTAAAATTGGTTATTAATTTTTAAACATAGCCCATCGGGTTAAATGATCAAAACACGTCGATCAGGGTACTTCTTATATAATAAAAAAGTAAACTCTTTCTATTGTCAGTTGTATTTATGACAACTTACTAAAATCCATATACAAAACACCCCAACGATGCCCGTCTAAATCAGCAAAACCACAGCCATACATCCAACCCTGACTCAAAGCCGGTTTTGAAAAGACTGTTCCTCCGGCCTCTTCAACCCTGTGGGCAATAGCATCTACTTCCTCCCAACTTTCGGCATCAATTGATATTAAAACCTCCGAACTTAGTTTGGTATCTGTAATTGGATTTTTTATAAATTCCTGAAACATGGTTTCTTCAAAAAGCATGATTACAAAATTATTTTCTCCAACTAACAAACAAGTTGAATATTCTGTATCATGTTGCTCATTGAAAGAAAAACCAAGTTTAGAAAAAAACATCTTAGATTGCTTAATATCTTTTACCGGAAGATTAAGCCATATTTGTTTTGCCATTGTATTGAATTTAGCTCAAATTATCCTCAACGTACCTCTTAAAATTATCCAATATAGCCTGCCAACCCTGATATTGCAATTCTTCTGAATTTACTGATTCCGGTTCAAAATATTCCCTGACTTCAAATCCATCTTCCAACTCTTCAAAAACTATAATGACTACTCTTCCGTCTTCGATAGTATAAGCAATTAATTTTTTATCTAAAACAGCGCAATATGTTCCAACAAAGTCGAAACTCATTGTTCCGTCTTTTGAAGCCATAGTCGATTTAAATCTACCACCTACTTTCAAATCATTCTCTGCAAAAGGTGTATGCCAATCCTCAGAAGCCATATTCCACTGGGTAATATGCTCCGGCAATGTCCATAAATCCCAAATCTTATCTATGGGAGCCTGAATTTTTGTTTGAACTGTTATCATTGTGCTTTATTTAAGTCTGTATTATAAAAATACAATTTTAAATGTAACGAAATAAAAAAACCTTAGCTCAAAAATAGAACTAAGGTTTTGAAAATGTTATATTTACGTATTCTAGATATCATCCATCATATCAATATGGCGATCATGATAACCCAATAGGTATAAAACTCCGTCAAGACCCAAACTCGAAATAGAAGTTGCCGCACTTTCTTTTACCGTAGGTTTGGCATGAAAAGCAATTCCTAACCCTGCTAAATTAATCATTGGCAAATCATTCGCCCCATCACCCACGGCAATAGTCTGGTTGATGTGAATCCCTTCTTTCTCGGCAATGGCTTTCAAATATTCGGCTTTCTTTTGACCATCTACAATTTCACCAATATAATTTCCGGTTAATTTACCGTCTTTAATCTCTAATTCATTAGCATGAACATAGTCGATACCTAGTTCTTTTTGCAAATAGTTTCCAAAATAGGTAAATCCTCCTGACAAAATAGCGGTTTTATAACCATAATATTTCAAAGCTTTCATCAAGCGGTGTGCTCCTTTTGTTATTGGCAAATTGATGGCTACATTATGCAACACATCTTCGCTTAAACCTTCTAACAAAGCCATACGTTTTTTGAAGCTTTCACTAAAATCAATCTCACCATTCATCGCCGATTCGGTAATAGCTCTCACTTGTTCACCTACACCCGCTAATTCAGCCAATTCGTCAATAACTTCAGTCTGAATCAATGTAGAATCCATATCAAAACACACCAAACGACGGTTTCTTCTATAAATAGTGTCTTCCTGGAAAGAAATATCAACATCTAAAGTTCTGGAAATCTCCATAAAACTGGCAGTCATAACGGTTTTATCTACAATTTCTCCCGAAACCGATAATTGCACACAAGAACGTGGATATACTTCTGTTTCTACAATAGAAGTTCTGCCTGTTAATCTTTTTATCGAATCAATATTTAGATTTTGGTCGGACATTATTTTAGTCACCGCAGCCAATTGAGCAGCAGCCAAAGTCTCGCCTAAAATATTAATGATATAACGCTGTTTAGACTGTGCTTTTACCCATTTTTCATAATCATCAATGGTAATTGGAATAAATTTTACTTTAATTCCTAATTCGTAAGCTTTAAACAACAAATCTTTTAAAACCGGAGCCGAAGAAGAACCGGCTTCTATTTCGAACAAAATCCCTAACGAAAGTGTATCGTGAATATCCGCTTGTCCTATATCTAAAATAACGGCATTATACATCGCCAATACTGATGTTAAACCAGCTGTTACCCCTGGTTTGTCCTGACCAGAAACTTTTAATAAAATAATCTCTTTATCCTCAATTGCCATTTTTAATCTATATTGATTTTAGAAGCGACAAAAATCGACAATCTATTGTAGATAAAAAAAAATATCGCGTGTTTTTTACAAAGAGATGATTTTAAGCTAACTCAAACTCATAAAAAAACCCGTCTCATTCAAAAAAACGAGACGGGTTTGAAATTTTATAAATCAAAAAAATTACGAAGCAATCTCTAATCGCTTCAATAAATTTTTATTCAAAGTTTCCTTAGCGTAATCCTTATCAATTTCCAGTATTTTATCATCAGAACTTGGTAATTCGTACATCGCATCGGTTAAGATAGCTTCACAAAGCGAACGCAATCCACGTGCACCTAATTTGTATTCTAATGCTTTATCTACAATAAAATCCAGTGCATCATTGGTAATAGAAAACTCTACATCATCCATCAAAAACAATTTTTGATATTGTTTGATTAAGGCATTTTTAGGCTGAGTCAAAATTGATCTCAAGGTATCTCTGTCTAATGGATCCATGTGCGTTAACACCGGTAAACGTCCAATAATCTCAGGAATCAATCCAAAATCTTTAATGTCTTTTGGAATAATGTATTGCAATAAATTTTCTTTATCAATATTATCTTCATTTTTTGAAGTAGAATACCCCACAGCCTGACGATTCAAACGTTTAGAAATAATTCTTTCTACACCGTCAAAAGCACCACCGGCAATAAACAAAATGTTTTGAGTATTTACCTCAACAAATTTTTGGTCCGGATGTTTACGTCCTCCTTTTGGTGGTACGTTTACAACAGTTCCTTCTAATAATTTCAATAAAGCTTGCTGTACACCTTCACCCGAAACATCACGCGTTATTGACGGATTATCGCTCTTACGGGCAATTTTATCAATTTCGTCAATAAATACAATTCCGCGTTCTGCTTTGGCAACATCATAATCAGCTGCCTGTAACAGACGTGTCAAAATGGTTTCGACATCTTCTCCTACATAACCCGCCTCAGTTAAAACTGTTGCATCCACAATAGCCAACGGAACATCCAGCATTTTAGCAATAGTTTTTGCTACCAATGTTTTACCTGTTCCTGTTTGTCCCACCATGATGATGTTACTTTTTTCAATCTCTACTTCGTCTTCCAGTTGCTGTTGCATCAAACGCTTGTAGTGATTATAAACTGCCACCGACATTACTTTTTTAGTCTGGTCTTGTCCTATCACATATTGATCAAGGAAAGCTCTGATTTCTTTTGGCTTTTGCAAAATCAAATCACCAACTAATTTTGAGTTTCCATTTGATTTCAACTCTTCAAGAACAATTCCATGAGCCTGTTCGATACATCTGTCGCAAATGTGCGCATTAATACCGGCAATCAATAAATTGGTTTCCGGCTTTTTTCTTCCACAAAACGAACACTCTAATACTTCTTTTGCCATTCTTTATTAAGTTACTAAGTTGCAAAGATACTAAGTTTCTAAGCTTTTAATTTAAAACCGAAAAACTTAGCATTTTGCAACTCAATATTTTTATTTTATTTTAAATTTTTCGAATAAAAAGAACACTCAAAAACTTAGTGTCTTAGTAACTCAGAAACTTTAAAAATTTATCCTCTTATTAAAACCTCATCAATCATTCCGTACTGTTTTGCTTCTTCAGCAATCATCCAGTAATCACGCTCACTATCAGCGTATACTTTATCAAATGCCTGTCCTGAATGATGCGAAATAATTCTGTATAACTCATCTTTCAATTTCAACATTTCACGTAAGTTGATTTCCATATCAGATGCAACACCTTGTGCTCCTCCTGATGGTTGGTGAATCATTACTCTTGAATGTGGTAAAGCCGAACGTTTTCCTGCTGCACCGGCACATAACAATACTGCTCCCATAGAAGCTGCCATTCCGGTACAAATTGTCGCTACATCAGGCTTAATATATTGCATTGTATCATAAATTCCTAATCCGGCATAAACACTTCCACCCGGAGAGTTCAAATAAATCTGAATATCCTTAGAAGCATCAGCGCTTTCTAAGAAAAGTAATTGTGCCTGAACGATGTTTGCAATCTGGTCATCAATTCCTGTTCCCAGAAAAATGATTCTGTCCATCATCAGCCTTGAGAAAACGTCTAATTGCGAAATGTTTAACTGACGCTCTTCTATAATATACGGAGTCATATTAGTAGGTGTCATCGCGTTTACGATTTTATCGTAATACATAGCATTTACTCCTTGGTGCTTTGTAGCAAACTTTTTAAATTCTTTACCGTAATTCATATCTATTTGTTCTATGTTTTAAGTTATATCTTATTTTTTCATTAAAGCAAAGGTCATACCTCTTTGCAAATAATGTCATTCTGTCTTGTTTTTAGTTTTCACAAACATTTAAAACAAAAGAGCGCCAAAAAAACTTCTGACGCTCAAATATAACTATTTTTTTAACTTTTGGCTAATGCCAAAGCTATTCACGAGATTATTTATTCTCCGTAAGAAGCAGCAATAAATTCTTCGTAAGTTACCTCTTTAGTTGTTGGATTTGCTTTTTCTTTGAACAACTCCAATAATTTTTCAGCAACTACCTGATCAGAAAGTCTTTTCACTTCATCCTGGTTAGATAAAACTCTTGCAACAATTCCTTCTACTTCTTCGTCAGTAGGATTCGTTTGCCCGAATTGAGCCATTTGAATTCTGATATTTTTAGCTGTGAAAGCTTTCAAATCTTCAAAAGTAATTTTGATATCGTTTTGAGATAATGCTTTTCCTTCGATTAATTGGAAACGCAATCCTTTTTCAGAACGAGCATATTCTACTTCAGCTTCTTCTGCAGTTAATTTTTTCTCACCTACAGTTTGCAACCATTTTTTAAGGAATTCAGCCGGTAAATCGAATTTTGTGTTTTCGATTAAGAACTCAGTTACATCTCCTAATAATTTTTGGTCAGCTTGTTGCGCAAATTGAGACTCAGCATCTTCTTTAATTTTTCCTTTCAATTCTTCTAAAGAAGCTACTTTTCCTTCTCCGAATAATTTATCGAACAATTCTTGGTTCAATTCAGCTGGCTCAGAAACAGTGATTGCTTCGATTGTGAAATCAACATCAACAGCCAAAGTATGAACCACATCATGACTTACTTTTAAGTAATCCATTAATTGGTGATCATCTTGGAATAAACCTTGAGTATTTACTGTAACTACATCACCTACTTTTTTACCGATGAATTTATCAGCAGTAGCTTTATCTTTGAAAACATCCAAAGAAATAGTTGTAGTATTTCCAATACCTTCAGCTTCATTAGTAAAAATACCTTTCAAATCAGCACCTTCTACAACAACCTCTTGTGGAATAGCATTTCCAAATTGTTTTTGAATACGCTCTACTTGTCCGTCTATTAATTTATCGTCAGCAGTAACTACATATTTTACGATATCGTTTTTAGCATCTAAGTCTAATTCGAAGTTTGGCACTAAACCGATTTCAAATTCGAATACTAATTCCTCAGCAGACCAATCTAAATTTTCGTTTACTTTAGGAAGTGGAGTACCTAAAAGATTTAATCTTTCAGACTGAATGTAACGCTCTAAAGCCAGGTCAACTACTTTCTTAACCTCTTCTTGTTTAATTGCTTTACCGTATTGTTTTTCAACAAGGTCTTTAGGCACAGCACCTTTTCTAAAACCTTTTACTTGTGCCAAAGGCATTTTTTCGTTGATTCTTTTTGCCACCTGACCTTTGTAATCCATGTGAACCACTGTCATTACAATCGTCTCGTTTACAGCGTCTATTGCTACTCTTTTAATATCCATCTTCTTCTTTAATTTACGTAATAAAATTGGACGGCAAAATTATAAAATTTTTATAAGTTCAGCAAGCTTTTTAGTATTTTGAATCTAAGGGAGTTATTTATTGAAAGAATGGATTACAAAATTGTTCCAAGTGAATTTGATTTTATCTAATTAGCCTCTAATTAAAAAATCAACACCTATTTTAAAAGTAAGAATATTTTTTATATTTGAAGAAAACTAATACTATTCAAAATCAACCAAAAAATTCATGAAGCCATCTTTTTTATTTTTTTTATTATCCTTTCTTTTAAGTCAAATTGGGATTTCACAAACTACCAAAACAAATTATAACAATTTAAACAAATTGTTGGCTCAAGGCGAGAAAGCGTATGCAGAAAACAATTTCATTTTAGCTAAAGAAATATATACAAAAGTAACCGATTCTATCCCATGGAATCATGAGTATTTATATAACCTAGCCGCAATTGAGCTAAAATTAAAAGAAACTGATAATGCTTGTGAACATTTTTATAAAATCTACACATTAAACGACACAAAAGTCATCAAATACCTTAGAGAATATTGCCCCAATTTCAGAAATGAAACAATATTAACACTGGATGAAGTCGAAGAAAAACCTAAATTTATATATAAAGACAAAGAATATCCATTAATTGAAAACAATAAACTACACCCAAAGTACTTATCTGCTCTTGACATCGCATTTAAAAATTCAAAAATTTTAAAAGAAAAAATGAATGGAAGATCATATTTAATAATTAAGGTTAATAAATTCAATGAATTTGATGGAAAAATATTAAAAGCAGCAGCTAAAAAAGAAGACTATAAAATGGTTGAAATGGAAATTATGAATATTCTAAAAAATATGGTCACTTATATTTCGGCAAAAAACAATGGTTCAAATGTTGCAATATGGGATCAATGGGGACTAACCATAAGCTTTAATGAAAAAACAGAACCAAACACACTGGAATATATTCCCTATACACAACAAAAGCTATGACATCCCATCATAGCTTTTTTTTACTAACCTCAACCACATCGCCTACAACAATATTTCCTTCTTGTTGCGCAATCACATTTTGCCCAAACAACACCTTATTCCCTACTTTTCGATATTTTGACAAAGTATATAAAGGTTCTTTACCTGCAAAAACACCTAATTCAGGATTTACTGTAGTCATAATACAGCGCCCACAGGGTTTTACACCATAGAAAGTAAGCGAACCAATTGTAAATTCTCTCCATTTTTCTTCTTCATAAGCTTCTGCTCCGGTAAACACAAAATTAGGCCGAAAACGTCTTATGGAAACCGGGGCTTGTAAACGGGAATTCAAATCATCCAATGAAGCCTGCCCTATCAGTAAAAAAGGAAATCCATCTGAAAAAGAAGTAATATTATCTGCACTTACGGCATAATCAGGATCTACTTTTCGAAGACTCTCTTCAGGCATGTAAACCAATCGAACTTCAAAACCCAATCGTTCAGAAAACCAAATATTAGCTTCAGCACTAACCTCCTCAGCTTCTACCACATCTTCCCAAACAGTCACCGCAGACATTATCTTTTTCTGATTTCCATTAGCTAATAAACTAATCTTCAAAGCCTCATTCTCTAATCCTTTATGAACAATTTTTAAAAAATCACCTTCTAATTGAGGCTGAAACAAAGCCAGTTCAGGATACTTTCTTTGGGTAACAAAGTTATTTTCCTCATCCACAAGCATCCATCGACGGTCGTTTTCCAGACCGCGTCGGGTTACTTTTGATTGTTTCAAACTTATACCTCCCAATGATTTTATGGGATAAATCCAAATTTCGGAAAGTTGCATCATTCTGTCTTTTTTTCAAAAATAATAAATTAAAATCTTAACCATATAAGTCAATAAGCTCATTTAGTCAATGCGAAACTTATACAGTAAAAAAGACTAATCAAACAAACCGATTTTAGTCATTATGAGTTAGCTGCGGTAATCTGCTAAAATCCGTTTCATCTGTGTCTCAATTTATATTTTTATATTTTCAAAGTTCGTAATCGCAACGCATTGGAAATTACCGAAACCGAACTAAAACTCATCGCTAAAGCCGCTATCATCGGCGACAATAAAATCCCAAAAAACGGATACAAAACCCCTGCTGCAATTGGAATCCCTATTACGTTATAAAAAAATGCAAAAAACAAATTCTGATGGATGTTTTTCATTACGGCATGACTTAATTCCTTTGCTTTTACAATTCCCTGCAAATCGCCTTTAACCAAAGTAATTTTAGCACTTTCTATCGCCACATCGGTTCCGGTTCCCATGGCAATACCTACATCAGACTGGGCCAAAGCTGGTGCATCATTGATCCCATCACCTGCCATAGCTACAATTTTTCCTTCGGCTTGCAATTTTTGAATAATTCTAAGTTTATCTTCCGGCAAACATTCCGCTTCAAACGAACTCAATTGCAATTCATCAGCTACTGCTCTGGCCGTATTGCTGTTATCACCGGTAAGCATAATCACTTCAACTCCTTTGCGCATCAATTCTTTCACAGCCGCTGCGCTACTTGCTTTTACAGCATCACTGATAAGCACATAACCTGAAACCAATTGGTCAACCGCAACATAAGAAACAGTTTTTCCCAGCTTCTGTTTGGTTAAAACCTGAGATTTCATTTCCTGAGGAATTGCAACTTTTAATTGTTCCATAAGTTTTTTATTGCCCAAAGCCACTCTTTTTCCATTTACCGTCCCGATAACCCCTTTTCCAGTGATAGCTTCAAAATCTTTTGCTTCTGACAAAACTATAGCTTTCGCTTTTGCAAAATGGACTACGGCCTGCGCCAAAGGATGCTCGCTATATTGATTGACAGACGCAATATATTGCAACAACTCATTTTCATCAGCATCAACAAAAAACACTTTTTCTACCGATGGTTTCCCTTCAGTCAAAGTTCCGGTCTTATCAGTGATTAAAACAGCTACCTTATTCATTTTTTCAAGCGCTTCGGCATTTTTTATCAAAACACCCAGTTGTGCTCCTTTGCCCACACCCACCATTACCGACATGGGAGTTGCTAATCCCAACGCACAAGGACAGGCAATAATCAACACCGCAACAGCATTAATGAATCCGTAAGCTAAGGCATTTTCTTCCGGACCAAATTTTGCCCAGACTAAAAACGTAAGTACAGCAACAGCAACTACAATAGGCACAAAATATTTAGAAATCCTATCGGCTAATTTTTGAATAGGTGCTCTGGAACGACTGGCATTATTAACCATTTGTACGATTTGTGACAATAAAGTCTCGGCTCCTACTTTTTCGGCAAGCATTAAAAAAGATTTATTTCCGTTGATAGTTCCCGCCACCACCGCATCATCTTTCTTTTTATCTGCCGGAATAGGTTCTCCGGTAATCATCGACTCATCAATAGTGCTTTCTCCTTCAATTATTTTTCCATCCACAGGAATTTTATCGCCCGGTTTTACACGTAACAAATCTCCTTTTTTAATTGCATCAATAGCAATCACTTTATCCACACCGTTTTCTACCAAAACGGCCTGGGTAGGCGCTAATTTTAATAACTCTTTTATTGCTCCGTTAGTTTTATTGTGTGCTCTGGCTTCTAATAATTGCCCTAACAATACCAGCGTAAGGATAACCGTAGTAGCTTCAAAATATAAATGGACCGTTCCCATTGAAGTTTTAAATTCTTCAGGAAAAAAATCAGAAAAGAACATCCCAAAAACGCTAAACAAAAAAGCCACTCCCGCACCAATACCGATGAGCGTAAACATATTCAAATTCCACGTCACTAAAGATTTCCAGGCTCGTTCAAAAAACATCCAACTTGCATAAAAAACCACCGGAAGGGATAAGATAAACTGAACCCAATTCCAACTTTTCATATCCATAATATGCATCATCGGATTGTTAGGAATCATATCTGACATGGCAATTATAAAAATAGGTACTGTAAACAACAATGCTATTTTCATTTTATGCAGCAAATCGGTATAGGTTTTATTTTCCTCTGATTCTTCAACTTGCAAAGGAACTAAATCCATTCCGCAAATAGAACAGGAACCCGGTTCGTCTTTAACCACTTCCGGATGCATCGGGCAAGTGTATTGAGTTTTAGCAATTGACATTTCAGGAGCTTTTACTAAATCCATACCACAAACAGGGCAATCACCTGCTTTATCATAAACTTTATCCCCTTCACAAAACATAGGACAATAATATTTCCCGGCAACTATTTTGTGATGATTCTCTTTACTCTGTTCATGCTTATGCCCATGAATTCCAACTGTACTGCAACAGGATTTTTTAGTTTCGGTATCGGCAAACTCTTCAACTGATTCCATTTTATGCCCCGATTCCATTTCGATAGTATATTTTCCAGCCGCCGATAATGCTTCCTGCATTTTTTGCGTAGGAATATGTTCCTCCATACTAATAATGGCTTGCGGAGGGAACAAAGTAACCTGAGCATCTATGCCTTCTATTGCATTCAATGTTTTCTCCACTTTAGATCGGCAACCATCGCAGGACATTCCTGTTATTTTATAAGTATGTTTCATGATAATAAACTATAAAAAAAGTCCCGTAAAACAGGACTCTTAATAATTAAAAATATAACTTTTAAACTATTTATTCTTTTGAATCCATCTCTTTATGCATGTCTTCTTTCATGCTTTTCATTGCTTTCATATCCATGCCACATTTAGGGCATTTACCCGGTTTATCACTCATTTCATTAGGATGCATCGAACAGCAAAATTTCTCACTATGTTTGTCAGCTTTCATTTTTTTATGCTTTCCTTCTTTCATCTTTTTTGCGACAACCAAATCCATACCACATTTAGAACACTTTCCGGGTTGATCATTTTTCACTTCCGGATGCATCGGACAAGTGTACATCACTTTTGGAGCTTCTTTTTTAGAAGTTTTTTCAATGGTTTGTGCAACTGCTGTTACAGAAACCGCTAAGAACAGACTTAGCAAAAGGAGTATTTTTCTCATGACTTTATTAATTTATTTTTGGTTATTATCTCAATTCAAAGTTCAGAAAATCATGCTTTTTATCTCTTGTACAATTTTGATAAAGTTTTGTAAAATTTACAATTTATCAATTTGTTTCCGGCTGTTTTCCTGAAATTGTTTATATGCAGTGGGCGAAAATCCGGTGATTTTCTTAAACTGATTACTCAAATGTGCCACATCGGTATAATTTAACTGAAAAGCAATTTCGCTCAAACTTAATTCATTGTAATTCATAAGCTCTTTTACTTTTTCAATTTTTTGTGTAATAAAGTAATGCTCGATAGTAATACCTTCGTTTTCCGAAAACAAATTACTCAACGCACTGTAATCCTGTTTTAAATCATCGGCTATATAAGTTGACAAATTAACTTTAAGTTGTTCATTTTGATAGTGCACCAAATTGACAATCCTGTTTTTTATCCGTTCAATGGTTTTGCTTATTTTATCGTCTAATAATTCAAAACCCAAAGAATTTAAATTTTTAGAAAGCAATTGTTTCTGATTTGCATCTAAATCAGTTGCTATTTCCACCTCGCCTAATTTTATCGACAAGGCGGTGATTTTCATTTCTTCCAATACTTTCTTTACTGCCATTTCACAACGACCGCAAACCATATTTTTGATGTAAATTTTCATTTTAAAAATTTAAATATCAGCTTCAAAAAGAGTGATTGATAATTGTTTCACAAAAGTTTTTTTTAATAAAAGTAACGAAATTTGATACTTTAACGATTTTGAAGTTTTACAAAAAAACAAATGGTTCGCTTAGTACGAACCATTTGTCAAAAAATTATTTTTTAGATTTTTCGCTATTCTTCTTGCGCTCCATCATTAAGCAATGGGCTGCACAGGCATGAAGTTTATAATTGGCATGCACAGTACCCATATTATGTCCTTTTGCATCCAATATTTCACATTTTTCACCTTCTGTTTTTCCTACATTAAGTACGTTTTCTCCTTTCATATTGTAATACGATCCATTCTTTTTAGCCATCCCCAGCTTATTCCCTTTCGAATCGACCACGTTGCCTTTTTCATCAATAAAATATATCGTCTGTCCTTTGCTGTCTTTCACCATATTATCCTTGGTTATAAAACCCAGTTTGTTCCAACCTTGATCGTGAATTTCACCTTTTTTATTAATGAAAATTTTTCCAGCATCTGCAGAATTCGATTTAGTCTGCGCATTAACATTCAACGAAATAACCATTAAAAACATTGTCAATAATGAAACTACTCTTGTCCAAATTAATTTTTGTGTTTTCATAACAAATATAATGTTTAAATATCGTCAGTTCTGCTGTTGCCCAGTCTTCAGGACCGCTGTTGCCCGACTATTTTATAATGCATTGTTTTTTATTTTTTTTACAATCTAAAATGAAAATCCTAACTCAATTTAAAGAGCATATGCTTTTTATCTTTTTACTTATTTAATTTCTTTAATCATACCTCCGCATTCCAGCATTTCTGAACCATAATACGGATTTTTGATGACTTTAAATTCACTAATCCAATAACCGCTTTTTCCTTCGTTATACATTGGGCAATAATCCTGATACAAATGCTGACTGCTTCCAAAATTTGCAATCAAAGTAGAAATATCTTTGCTCAAAACAGCAAAATACTTTCTTTGTAAATCCACTTTAGCTTCATTCTTTGCAATTAAGCCTGCTTGTATTTTCGCATCATCGGAGATGTTCAAATATTGAGTCAATAATTTTGAATCAATTTTAGCGGTATTAGTAGCTGAAACTGCTTTTACAAAATCGGTTGCCGCATTTGCAGCATCCTTTGCATTATCATTAGCCAGAGCATTTTTTATTTTCAAATACCCATTAATGATACCTTCGGTTGAGACAGAGGCTTTCACAGCTGCGCTAACCTCCTTAATTTCAACTTTAGTATCTTCTGATGCTGCTCCAGTTTTTTCCGGTTCTAATTCCATTCCGCATTTACTGCATACATCTCCTTTTTTCCCTGTAATTTCAGGATGCATTGGACAACTGTAAGTTACATCTGTTTTTACAATTACCTGCTCTTCACTGGCTTTTTCTTCTTTGTTTTTTTGATTACAACTTAATACCATAAGAGCTAATAAGCAGGAAGAAAGAATTATTTTTTTCATTTTTATTTTTTTTAAATTGATTTTATTAAAAGTTGAATTTCACTATAAACTATACCGAAGGTACGACATCTGAATAAGATTTCCCATTTTGATCGAATTGTTTGTCTAAAAAAACCAACCGTACTAGCTCTTGTATAAAAAAAGGATTCCGCTACATTTTCATCCCTTCCATCGGATTTTTTCCTTTTCTAAATTTATATTCACTATTGATGGCGTAAGCACCGGTAACAACGACTTTTTTATCAGAATCGATTGCTGAAACAATCTCAATCATTCCATCCGATTCGATACCTGTCTCTACCATCACATTTTCAAAAACGCCGTGACTTTTTTCGACCCAGATAAAAGTCGCATTTTCATCCCTAATTACTGCATCAACAGGAATAAACAATCCTTTTTGAGCATTCATTTTTAATCGGGCAATAGCCTGCATTCCCGGTTTTAAATCTAAATTGGGATTTGGCACTTCCATTCGAATAAGAAGCAACCTTGAGTCGGGATTGATTTCCGGATTGATAAAAGTGACTTTAGCGTTTACCGACTGATTGGGAAAATCCACAAAAGAAACCTGAGCCATTTGTCCTAAACGCAGATTTTTGGCATAATTAACATTAACTTGTGTTTCCAACCAAAGACTCTTCAAATTGGCTAATTTAATAACAGGAGCACCCTCCATCACATAATTTCCTTCTGTAACAGGAGTTTCCGAGATCGTTCCGCTGTAAGAACTGTAAAAAGTAGTATAAGGAGACACTTCTTTCTGGGTTTTTATCGCTTCAATCTGCGCATTCGATAATCCAAAAAACAATAATTTTTGTCTGGCCGAAGCCAATATGTTCTTCGCATTTTTACCAAAATCACCCGGCATAGACAGTTGTTTATAGGCTGTTAGATAATCCTGTTTGGCTATGGCAATATCTTCACTGTATAATTGATAAACCGCTTGATTTTTTTGAACAAAATCACCTGTTGCTTTAAAATATAATTTCTCAATACGTCCCATTGCTCTGGCCGCAATAGTTTTGAGTTGCTCCTGATTAATAGTCAAAACACCTGTATAACTCTCCTGGGGATTACTTTGTGAGGCAACAAGTTCCATAGTAGTAATATTACCTAACTTTATTTGCTGATCACTCAACGAAATTTCATCAGACATCCTTTCATCATTTTTCATTGGTGTCAATTCCATATGACAAATTGGGCACTTCCCCGGTTTATCTTCCTTCACTTGCGGATCCATCGAACAGGTGTAATGCAAACCTTCTTCGTGTTCATGCTGGCTGTGCTCTTCTTTGTTTTTAGTATTGCATCCCAAAGCAAAAACAAGCAAAAGTCCTAACAAAGCGATTTTTTTTAACTCTTTCATAATTATTCTGTTTTTATAAAACTCTCGCTATCCATCATATACTGTCCGTTTTGTGCTACCTCATCAGTAACCATAAGACCTTCGATAATTTGCACAAAACCATTTCTTTCAATTCCCGTTTTAACAGCAGTGGCTTTAAAGCCGTTTCCCTCTTTAAGGAAAACCATTTTTTTAGTTCCTAAACTTACCAAAGCCTGTTTTTCAAGCCAAATTCCTTTAATCGAATGCATCACAATATGTCCCTGCAAACGTAAACCTATAGGCAATTGCAATTTTTCATTATTGAGATACACTCTGATTCGGTTCGTTTTTTCAGCCGGATTAAGTTGGGTTTCGATAAAATTTACTTTTGCCTGAATAGGCTCTTTTTCATTAAATTCCGATGTAATTTCAATAGTCTGCCCTACTTTAATTTGACCGGCAAAACCCTGAATAACATTAAAAACGCCCCAGACTTTATTAGTATTTACTAATTTAAAAACGACCTGATTTTTAGTAATATAATCTCCTTCTTTAAGCAAAGGAATATTTGTTGTTTCTGACTTTTGCATAGTATCACCACCTGATAACTCCTCTTTTTCTGTACCACCAATAATACCACTAACAGGACAGTAAATAGAAATTAGCGGATGTGTTCTTTTGGTGGCAATCAGGGAATTAATTTGACTGTTAGTCATTCCGTAAAGCAATAATTTTTGTTTTACTGCTTTTATAATAGTTCCATTTTCAGGGTCATTTGAAATCAGATAAATAAAGTTTTGCTGTTCTGTAAGCAACTCCGGACTGTACAAATCAAATAACTTTTGTCCTTTATTCACTCTTTGAAAAGCATAGTTTACATACATTTTTTCAATCCTTCCGCTTACCCTTGCCGCTATGTTTACTGATGAATTAGAATCGTATGTTAGGGTTCCTGGCAAATCAACTTCGCTGCTTATCACTGTATCTTTAGCTGTAGTTGTTTGAAAATTACCTGCCACAAAGCGATCGGCAGGCTGTAATAAATCCTCAACGGAATAACTTTCTTCAGCTTGTTTTTCACTTACTTTTTTTACCAAAGCCATTCCACAAATAGGACAACTCCCGGGTTCATCCCGGATAATTTCAGGATGCATGGGACAAGTATAAATTGCTGTTTCATGCAAATGAGTCGTTTCATTTTTCGATTTTTCGACAAAATAATACACTCCAAATCCCACAAACAAAACGCCAATAACCAACAAACTGTATTTTAAATATTTATTCATAATCATTTTGTTTCCAGTTGTTTTTCAATCTCAACCTGAGTATTCAGGATGGCTTGCAATTTGTTTAACTTTTCCATCTGAGCCATATTGAGCGCTTCCCATGCATCGAGTACCACAAACAAATCGCCTGTATTATTTTGCCAGGCCAGAACTGCCGTATCATAATTGCGTCGCAGGGCAGGAATAATACTTTTCTCGGCAATATCATATTGCTTTTTCAGCGTAGCAAATTCACTGGACATTCCTGTAATCATTCCTGAAGCCTCATTTAGTATCATTTGTTTTTGCCATTCGAGACTTTCGTTTTTAATCTTGATACTGTTAATGTTGGATTTATTCATTTTAGTCGACCAGGGCATTGGCAGTGTAACCATTCCCATTAAAGAGAATTGTTGCGGCACATCTCCAAAAGCAAACATATGATCGTATTTGATTCCAAATTCCGGCAATAATTTTGCTTTCTCGGTTTCCACTTTCAACTGATTCAATTCGATTGTTTTGTCAATTGCTTTAACATCACTTCTGTTTTGAGCCAATAGAGCCGTATCCGATATCAGAGTATCAAAATCTTTTACCACATAATTGGTATCAATTTCAAAAACAGCATCCTTATCTCTAGCCATCAGGGTGTTGAGTACAATTCTTTTTTGCGCAATATTGTTTCGCAACATGGCCTCCATACTTTGCAGCTCATTGTAACTGGATTTTGCCTTATAATAAGTGGGCAATTTATCCATATTGTACTGATAGCGGATTTCCATACTTTTTATCATGTATTCCAAAAGCAACAGATTTTCCTTGACAATTTTAGTTTGCTTATCTAAAACCAACCATTGGTAATAATTAGTTTTCGCCAAAGCGTTCAGCTGATTAATGGTATACTTTTTATTTTCGGCTTCAACCGAAGACATGGCGTTCATATAATTCGCATCTGCTTTTTGTCTGGAAGCATTCGGAATCATTTGTGTAAAACCAATCATATAAGATCCCATTCCCGGGCTCATTCCATCCGCTTTCCACATTTTGGTGTTATACGGTGTCATAAAAAATCCCGTACTAATTTCGGGTGCCATCCAGCTTTTAGCTCCTTTTGCAGCAGCATCCATACTTTGGATATCGGCATCGTACATCTTCAATTGAGGATTATTGTTTTTAATGATTGTCAAAATTTCATCCAATGAAAGCGTTTGTGCCAAAAGAGTAGAAACATTCAAAAGCAAACACCCAATAATGATATAAAAATTACTATTTCGCATCGATAAGTTCTATTTTACCTTTTGTTCTCAATTCCCTTAATTTGGTAATCTCAAAAACAATCGGTGTTACTAATAATACATAAATAACAGAAGATATGGTTCCGCCAATAAGCGGAACGGTAATCGGAATCATAACATCGGCTCCTGTTCCGGTCGACCAAAGAATTGGCACTAATCCGAAAAGCGAAACCGAAACCGTCATTAATTTTGGTCGCAATCTTTTGGCCGAACCTTCGATTACATATTCCCGTATTATGTCTTCGTTAAGAGTTTCTCTGTTATTTCCATGTTCAGCCACCATTTTATTCATGGCCTCGTTCAAATAAATCGTCATCAGCATAGCCGTTTCTATTGCCATTCCAAATAAAGCTATAAAACCCACCGCAACGGCAACCGAAAGATTAATTCCATAAAAATAAACCATAAATATCCCGCCAATCAAGGCAAAAGGGACCGTTATCATGGTAATCAAAGCTTCCTTCATAGAACGATAAGTAAAATACAAAATCAGGAAGATGATTAAAACTACAATCGGAAGGATCAAAGCCAGAGTGTGATTAGCCCGAATCTGATTTTCCCATTGTCCGCTCCATTCCACATAATACCCTTTAGGCATTTTGGTCATCATCGCATTCAGTTTATCCTGTGCTTCTTTTACTGTACTGCCTAAATCCCGATCCCGAACATTAAACAAAACGCTTCCGCGAAGCATGGCGTTTTCACTATTTATCATCGGCGGTCCGTCACTTATTTTGATATCAGCAACTGTTTCTAATGGAATTGGTCCGTATTGCATGGTTTGAACCTGCAATTTTTTCAAGGCATCCAGACTGTTTCTGTATTCCTGCGCATATCGGGCGTTGACGGAAAATCGCTGTCTTCCTTCTATGGTAGAAGTCAAAGTCATCCCGCCAATTGCTGCTTCAACTACACTATTGACCTCATCAACGCTAAGTCCGTATCGGCCAATCACTTCCCTTTTGGCAATAATATCAATATATTTCCCTCCCGTTATTGGCTCTGCAAACAAATCTTTTACACCCGAAGTACCTTCTAAGGCTTTTTTAATTTTTTGGGACAATGCATCAATGGTATCCAGACTCGTTCCATAAATTTTGATTCCTACATCAGTTCGAATACCTGTAGAAAGCATATTAATTCGGTTAATAATTGGTTGCGTAAAACCATTAGTTACTCCCGGAATTTGCAACTTATTATTGATTTCAGTTACAATATCATTTTTGGTTTTTCCCTCTCTCCATTCACTTTGAGGTTTGAGTAACACAATCGTTTCAATCATGCTTATTGGACTGTTGTCAGTAGCTGTATTGGCTCTACCCGCTTTTCCCAAAACATGACTTACCTCAGGAATTGATTTTATTAATTTATCCTGAACCTGCAAAATTCGCTTCACCTCAGTATTCGAAACATCAGGCAAAGTAACCGGCATAAACAAAATGGAACCTTCATCCAGCGGAGGCATAAATTCCGACCCTAATCGGGTGAACATCAATCCTCCAATCAACAAAGCTACTACATTTATTGCTAAAATAGTTTTGCGCCATTTCAAACAAACAACTAAAACAGGAGTGTATAAACTTTCCAGTTTTTTATTTATCGGATTCTTCCCTTCAGGACGTAATTTGCCTTTTAACAAATAACTGATTAAAACAGGAGTGAGTGTTATTGCCAAAAATGCATCGACAATAAGTATAAATGATTTGGTCCAGGCCAGCGGACTAAAAAGTTTTCCTTCCATTCCCGTTAACAAAAAAACAGGCAGAAAAGAAGCAATCACGATAAGTGTAGAATAAAAAACACCCGGACCTACTAATTTGGAAGAGTCCTCAACAATTTTCATTCTCTCTTCTGCAGACAATGGATCCTGCTCTTTTTTAATTCTATTTTTAAATATATTTTTCATTGTGACAGATTATTGATTAATTTCCATTGCTTCCTGTTTTTCAGAAATGCCTCTATAGGCATTTTCGACCATAACAATTCCGTCATCAACCACGACACCTATCGCCAGAGCAATTCCGGTAAGCGACATAATATTGGAAGAAATCCCAAAAGCTTCCAGCAAAATAAACCCAACGGCAACCGAAATAGGCAATTGAATCAGAATAATAAGTGCACTACGCCAATGAAAAAGAAATAGAAGAATAACGATTGAAACAGCAATCATCTCCTCCAGCAAAGTACCTTTTACCGAATCGATAGCTTTTTCAATCAATTCGCTTCGGTCATAAGAAGTCTTAAATTTAACTCCTTCCGGCAAACCTTTCTCGACATCTTTCATCTTGGCTTTGACCGCCTGAATTACCTTATCGGCATTTTCGCCATAACGCATCACGACAATTCCCCCTACTACTTCTCCATCACCGTTAGCATCAAAAATCCCCAACCTCAAATCTCCTCCCATTTGTACCGAACCAATATCACTTACTTTAACAGGAACCGAATTGTAATTTTTAATGGCGATATTCTCAATATCTTTGATGTTTTTGATATATCCTAAACCTCTGACGATATAAGCCCTGTCACTCATTTCAAATTTTCTGCCGCCCACATCATTATTACTGGTTTTAACCGCCTGCATGACTTCCATCATACTGACATTATAATATTGCATTTTGAGCGGATCTAAAACCAGCTGGTACTGTTTTTCAAATCCACCAAAAGAAGCTACTTCGGCTACGCCCGGAACGGTTTGCAAAGCAAATTTCACATACCAATCCTGCAAAGCACGCTGTTCTCCCAAATCCATTCCATTTGTTTCCAAGTGATACCAAAATACATGACCTACACCGGTTCCATCAGGTCCAAGAGTAGGAACGACATTTTCAGGTAACAGTCGCTGGGCATAATTCAATCGTTCCAACACCCGGGTTCTTGCCCAATACGGATCAACCTTGTCCTCAAAAATAATATAGACAAAACTCATCCCAAACATCGAAGAAGCCCGGATATTCTTAATTTTCGGAATCCCCTGCAAATTAGAAACCAAAGGATAAGTCACCTGATCTTCAATCACCTGAGGACTTCTGCCCATCCATTCCGTAAAAACAATAATTTGATTCTCAGACAAATCAGGAATGGCATCGATAGGATTTTGTTGCACACTGTAAACTCCCCATCCAAATAAACAGGCGGAAATCAACAGAACTATTATCCTGTTTTTTAAAGAAAGTGCTATTAATTTTCTAACCATTATTTTAAATTTTACGATGAAATACTAGCTGCCATTTGCCGCAAACTAAATCTATATTTCTCTTTTTTTAAGAGCAGGAAATAATAACTTTTAGAAAAAAATACAGAAAATCGACAAATAGTATCACATTATATTAATGCTTCACTTTTTCAGCTCCCTATCGTATTGACAACAACCCGGAAGTGCATCATAGGCAGCCGCTGAAGCTTTATTTTTTTCACTGTCATATCCTGCCAGGGCAATTCTTTTTAAAATTTCCTCTTGATTTGTTGCAGTCGAATCATAAGTTAAAGTAGCTATTTTGCTGTCTTTATTCCAATTGACCAGAGCTACATCTTTAAGATTCCCGGCTTTTTCGATAGTCTTCTTACACATTCCACAGTTTCCATAAATTTTTACTGTTTGCGTTTTTACGTTTTTTATTTGTGCCTGTACAGCAACACCTGACAGCAATACAACAATTGCCATCAATACTTTTTTGATTGATTTCATTATAAAATAATTTGAAGATGAATATGACAAATCAATAACTAAACAATAGCTATTAAGCTATAATTTAAAAATTAAAATTGCCGATAAATTAAATGATTAAGCTAAGTTGCTTTGAATTTGATACACCTATGGCTATCAGAAAAGATTTTTAGCCTATTTTAGGAATAAGCCAAAGAGAAGTATATCCATCAGAAACGACAGATATTGCATTAGAAAAATTTTGTTTTTTTTCAATAATACTAAAAAGAGGTTTTAGCATTTCATATTGCATTGGAGCAGTAATCCCAATATTTACCGGAGAAACACTACACATGGATTGTCCACACTTACCGGTACAACCTTTGTTTTTAGATTTTGATTTTTTACTGCAACAATCCTGCATTTTTGATTTGGAAGACATTACCATTTTACAAGAATGTTTACCTGAACCGGATCCACATGCATAAGTGTTGCCAGGCATCAAAAAGAAGCCTAGTAATACTATTAATATGATGTAGAATTTATTCATTTCTTTATCTTCGAAATACAAAATTACTAAAATTTGCTATCGCAAAAGCAAAATCAATTTGATTTATGATTATTTTATAAATTACTTATCCCCTACAAAGAGATTCACAATAGATTGTGAAACAGATAATATGATGCTAAAAAGTAAGGCTGTGAAAAAATTATCGACAGTAAAACCTCCTACAATACTACTGCATAATATAATAATTAATCCATTGATGACTAATAAAAACAATCCCAATGTAAAAAAAGTAATTGGCAACGTAAACAATACCAAAATGGGCTTAATAAAAATATTTAGTAAACCTAAAACAATGGCAACAAAAAGTGCCGTAGTAAAACTTGCCACATGTACCCCATGCATAAAATGAGAAATTAGCAAAACCAAAATAGAAGTAGTCAGAACTCTGATAATTAATTTCATTTACTTTTAATATTTATTACTCCAAAAGTACTACTATTTTAAATTATAGCAATTTCTTAAAAAAAGAAATTGCTATAATCTGTATTCAGTCCTATTTCGAAACACCTTCGCTAGTCATTACAACTCTTTTTATAGTACCATCGTTATTGTATTCTAATTTGTCAATACAAACAGAGCGGCTGTAACTAGAACCATTGGTCTGGATTGCTCCGTTGTGATAAATAAAATACGACTTGCCTTTAAAATCTAAAATAGCCTGATGATTAGTATTGCTATTTCCTACGATTTCATTTAAAATTCCTTTGTACTCATAAGGTCCTTCGATATTATCGGCCATAGCGTAGGCAATTTTTTCAGGGAAACCAGTTGCATAACTAAGATAATATTTTCCATTCTTTTTATGAACCCAAGGCGCTTCGGTAAACTGCAATCCTTCGAAATCAATTTTCTTAACTGCTCCGTCAATTTCAATCATATTTTCTTTTAGTTTGGCATAATAGCAAACACCATTCCCCCAAAACAACCAGGCTTGTCCATTATCATCTATAAAAACTGAAGGATCAATACAAGTCCAGGAATGTGTTGAAGCGAAGCAATCAGCATTGGTCAACAACGGTTTTCCAATGGCATCTTTATAAGGTCCTTGTGGTTTATCAGCTACAGCCACCCCAATTCCGGAACCATTTGTACTAATGTACCAATAGTATTTTCCATTTCTTTTAATGGTTTGCCCTGCATAAGCGTCATCGGTTTTGTCCCATTTAAAATCTTCAATTTTAAGCGGTACAGGATATTCAGTCCAATTTTTTAAATCGGTGGTAGAAAAAACCAGCCAATCTTTCAATTTATAGCCTTTTTGTCCTCCTTCAAAATCGTGTCCTGTAAACAACCACAGTGTATCTTTTTCAACAAAAGCAGCCGGATCAGCCGTGAATTTATGTTTGATTATCGGGTTTCCTTCTGCCTTAAAACGAAATGTCCCGTCTTTTGAAGTCAATAAACTTTGTGGCACTCCACCCCACTTTTCATTTAAACGCTGTGCTTCTTCTTTTGTAATGCTAATCACACTTCCGTGACGTGGAAAGAAATCTTTTGTAAACGATTCGGTCTTATCGGTGAAGTGATATAAGTCTTTAGAACGTTGGAATTCATAACGTCCGCTTGAATACAAATCATACATTAAAATATAATCATCACTATTATTCAGTTTGAATACTGAAGAACCTTCTACTCCTGTTTTTTTATCAGCATAAAAATCTAAATACTCAAAGTTTTCTTTCCAAGGCCCCAGTAATTTTTTACTGGTAGCCTGCTTGATACCATTTTTGATTTCTTTTCCATTCTCGTCTTTGGTATTTCCTTTATAAAATAGATGATAGGTTCCGTCTTTATAAATAATATCTCCATCAATAGCGCCGTCTTTTGGACTAAATAATAACTTAGGTTCACTCTCAAAACCAGTAAAATCTTTATTGGCATAGGCACAATAAAAATCCAATTTTAAATTGTCATAATAACGAACCGTAAAATATACCAGATACTTTTTGGCTTTAGTATCATAAAAAGTCTGTGGCGCCCACACCCATTTGATTCCTTTGAATTTCACCGGATATAATTTTTCTAAATCAATCACACTTGATTTCCAATCCAGCAAATTATCCGATTTCAACAAGGTTATTCCCGGATTATAATCCCAACCATTTTTTTTAGTATTCATATCGGTAGCTACAATATAAAAACTGTTTCCGTCAGCACTTCTTAAAATATGCGGATCACGGATACCGCCAGTATTGGAAATATCTTTAGATGCCACAACGGGCTCATTATTATTTAAGGCTTTCCAATTCACCGCATCATCACTTACGGCAAAACGCAGTTGCTCTTGTTTTTCGCCTGGTCCTTTGCCTTCAAAATAAGCAAACAGATAGCCTTCCATCTTTTTATTTTGTGCAAGCAAACCTGAAAAACTTACAATCGTAAAAAGAATTGTTTTTACTAAATATTTATTCATGTTATGCTGTTTTTATTTTTCAAATGAAAAGTTCGTACCCCAATGTTTCGCTAATTGCAGCGCTTCTTTTTTTGTTAAATGAATAACTGAACCGTGCTTTTGAACCGTAAAATTAGTACGTTTCATCACGCCTTCGTCAAAATGACCAAGATTAGTAAATGTTTTAAAATCGGTAGTTTCTGCAAATCCGAAATTATGTGGATTTACGCTAAAAATATCGTACATCAACACCCATTTATTGTCGCTTAAACGCTTGAAAACATTTGGAGCTTCGCATGATTTTTTTTCAAAATCAACCTGTTCCGGTTGATATACATAACCACTGTTTATTTTATTCGAAAATGCCATTTTAATACCGCCCGGATTTTCCTGTGCCACATACATCATACAGAATCTTCCATCAGGCAGTTTTGTAATATCAGCATCAAGAACCTGTTTTGTACTATCAGGATATTCAAAAAGGATTTCGGGAGTAGTTTCCAATGCTGTAAAATCCTTATTCATATAAGCATAATACAACTGGGTTTTCCCTTTGCCTTTACGCATCGTGAAATAAATCATAATTCTGTCCTTCACTTCGTCATAAATCAACTCAGGAGCCCAAACACAACCCACATTCCACTCCGGATAAGCCTTATCGATATCTAAAATAGAATGCGACCAGTGAATTAAATCTTTCGATTTCATCAAAACCAAATCCCTGTTGTTTCCCCAGTCATATTTATCCCCGGGACGCTCCCAATCCGTATCACGATAACCTTTTTGCTTGCCGTAAATATGCAAATCGGTCATTGCCATATAAAAATAGCCATCATTACCACGCATAATATAAGGATCGCGAATCCCTTTTTGTTCTGCAATAGTATCACCTGCAATAACAGGATTTCCATTGTTCACATCGGTAAATGTATAGCTGTCTTTGCTTAACGCAAAATACAATCCGTGGGTATCATCTTTAAAATACACCATTAAATAAGCCTCCATTTTTTCTTTTAAAGAATGTTTATTTCCATTTTTCAAAGTAGTACAACTTTGAAAAACAGTAATTGCTAATATAATCAGACTGAGATTTTTTATTCTTTTATTTCTCATAAAAAAGCCAATAATTGCATTCATATAATTTTAATTTTCAGTTAGTTTTTTGATTTCATTTAAGAAAAATAATAGCCGATTTTTCGAAAGCAACAAACATAAGTGTTTTTTTTACATTTATCAAAATTTGCCCTAAAAAAAACAGCAACTTAAAAAAGTTACTGTTTTCTATTTTTTAAAAACCCATTAAATGATTTCAAAAATGAACTTTACACAAGCTCATTGCAACAAAATTTTCGTTTTCAAGTTTTGGAACATTTACTAATCTATAGCTAAATTTCTTTTAACTGTTTCCATTACTTTACTCAAATTAAACGGTTTAAGGATATAATCCACTGAATTATCTCCTAAATCATTCATTTTAGTCTGAATATTTACATCTGCAGTCAAAAATAAAAAAGGAATATCCTTCGTAATCTGATTGGCTTTTAATTCTTCGTAAACTTCATAGCCATTCTTGATTGGCATCATTAGATCACAAAGTATCAAATGAGGTAAATTTTCTAATGCACTTTCTATACCTTTTTGACCATTTGTTTCAACATAAACTTCAAAATCTTCAAATTCAAAAAAATCTTTTAAGACGTCCAGAATTGATTTAGTATCATCAATTATTAAAATTTTAGCCAATCCCATTTTTAATTCAATTAATTATTACATGGTAATACAATTCTAAAAGTTGTTCCTTTACCTAGTTCACTCAACACTTCTATCTTCCCATTATGCATATTGACAGCTCTTTCAATTATAGTTAATCCTAATCCGGTTCCCGGAATATTTTCTACATTATTAGCCCTGAAAAACGGTTCAAAAATTAACTTTTGTTCTTTTTTAGAAATTCCAATTCCCTGATCGGTTACAGAAAAAATCACGCTATCATTTTCTTTTAAAAAACTTATCAAAATAGGCTTAGGAAATTCAGAATATTTTAATGCGTTGGAAAACAAATTCAATACTATTTGTTTCATAAGCTTAATGTCAACATTACAAACTATTTCATCCGAAACAAACCGAAAATCGACTTCTCGCTTTGCTATTTTAAACAATTGGTATTCATAAATAATTTCCTTGACAAACTCAACCAGATTTAATTCTATCGGAGTAAAAACAATTTTATCTGAATCCACCTGACCTATAATTAAAACATCTTCCAACATGTTTGTCATGTTAGTCACTTCGACATTAATCTTTTTTAAACGCTCTTTAATTTGCTCTATTGTTAATCGATCGAAATAATTCAAAACCAACTCAGTTAATCCCTGAATTGAAGTTAATGGAGTTCTGAATTCATGAGATGCCATTGAAATAAAATTAGTTTTAAGAATCCCTAATTCCTTTTCCCTCATTAACGACTGCTCCAATTCTTTTGTTCTGTCTATAACAAGATTTTCTAAATTCTCACGGTATTCATTTAATTCAGCATTTTTACTTTCAATGATTCGAAAATTATTCAAAATCAATTTATTATAATATCCCGAAATATTAATTAAAGCAACTGAGATTAAAAAAAGTACTATACCACGTATAGCCCACATATTAGCATTTAGTTCAAATTCTTCAATATGACTTGTGTACACTAAATATTTATTTATGAAGAGGTAAGCAAAAAAAACATAAACAACCATGTAAATGAAGATTGCATAATATGCTCTTTTTTTGTCTAAAAAAAAGGATAACAAAACAGAATTGGCAACAATAAATATCGGTGTAGGAGAAAATATTCCTTTACTGTACAATCCCTGAAACAGTATGCATAAAGCTAAAAAAAAGACTGTAAAAATCTTTAAATTTATAAATATATTTTTTTTGAAAATATAAGTTATTACCACAACAATAACTCCGATAAAAAAAATAATATTTTTATCCGTTAAACACCAATTATCTCTGGCCAAAACTGGTAGTATCAGGAAAATTCCCAACAACGAAAAAATTTTTAGTGTATTATCTAAAATTTTTTCTTTAACCCTTCCTGCAATAAAGCCTTTTTCAAAATTATCTGCCATATGCGAAATAATTAATAAAAATACAGCTTATTAAAAATAACCTTCAGGAATTGGCAAATGTCTTAAAATTATTTACATATAGCTTAAAAAGCGAAAGGATTTAAAAACTCAATCTTTTCGCTTTTTTATAAAAATGCAACAACCATTTGGTAAAACAAAACCGGATTTTCGGCATGAAGCCAATGTCCTGAGTTAGGTATCGTTTCTAATTTCATTAGTGGAAAATGAACAGCTATATTTTCAACATCAGCGTCTAAAATATAATTTGAATTACCGCCACGGATAAAAAGTGTCGGTTTTTCAAAAACCAATTCCGATGGCAAAGGGACACCTATTTCTTCAATTTTTTTATTAAAAACATCCAGATTAAATCGAAATGCCAGTTGTCCCGGTTCTTTCCAGTACAGGTTTTTCAACAAAAACTGCCTTGTTCCAAAATCGGTGATGTATTGACTTAAAGTTGCCTCAACATCAGCGCGACTTGGTTTTACTGAAAAATTCACGGCATTCAATCCCGCTAAAATAGTTTGGTGATGTGGCGCATAGTATTTAGGACCTATATCGGCAACAATTAATTTTTCTACCATTTCAGGATATCGGGTTGCAAAAAGCATCGCAATTTTTCCACCCATTGAATGCCCAAGAATATTGATAGATTCTAAAGAATGAGCCTGACAATAATCAAAAAGATCCTGAACCATTAATTCATAACTAAATTCTTCCGATTGAAAACTACGCCCGTGATTACGCATATCGAGCATGTGTACCTGAAAACCTTCTCCGGCAAATTGCTGCCCTAAAGTTTTCCAATTGTCAGACATTCCCAGAAAACCATGAATAATTAAAAAAGGTTTTCCTTCTCCTTCTATTTTTGAATAAAGCATTATTTAAATTTTAAAAAATTATTCCACAAAGTCTCGCAAAGTGAACACAGAGCTACACAAAGAGATTTATAGTTTACTCTTCTTTGAGTTTTGCGGCTCTCTGCGTAATCTTAGCGCATCTTTGAGATATGACTATTTTAATTTTCGTAAATACATATTAACTACGTTTTCCAATCCTAAATATAAGGCCTCAGAAATTAGCGCATGTCCAATGGAAACTTCTAATAAGCCCGGAATATTTTGTTTAAAAAACTGAATATTATCCAAACTTAAATCGTGTCCGGCATTGATTCCTAATTCCAATTCATTGGCTAATTTGGCAGCAGCTACATAAGGATCAATCCCTTTTTCGTTACCTAAACTGTATTGATGTGCAAATGCTTCAGTGTATAATTCAATACGATCAGTCCCGGTTTTCTTAGCACCTTCAATCATTTCCAGCACAGGATCCACAAAAATTGAGGTACGAATTCCATTTCTTTGAAATTCCTGAATCATCTCAGTTAAATAATCCTGATAAGTAATTGTATCCCAACCAGCCGAAGAAGTAATTGCTCCAATAGCATCCGGAACTAAAGTAACCTGATCCGGTTTGCATTCTAAAACCAAATCAATAAAATTATGCTGCGGATTTCCCTCAATATTGTATTCGGTATAAACAACTGATTTCAAATCGCGGGCATCCTGATAACGAATGTGACGTTCATCGGGACGCGGATGAATAGTGATTCCCTGTCCCCCAAATTTTTGAATATCGGCAGCTACTTTTAACAAATCAGGCACATTACCTCCACGGGCATTACGTAAAGTAGCTATTTTATTGATGTTTACACTTAACTTTGTCATTGGAACACTTTTTGATTACGAAAAACTATATTTTGGTTACAAAAATACAAAGTAAAAGCTAGGCGTTTTTGCCTTTTTTTGATTATTTTGCATAAAAATTGAGTACTCAGATAAAATGGAAATTACAAACTACATAACTACTGATTTCAAACCTATTGACAGCCAAGAGTCTATTGCCGTTGTAAAGGATTTTTTAAGTGATTTCAATTTTTCTCATTTCCCTATAGTAGAAGACAACATATACATAGGAAGTATTTCGGCGGAAGATGTTGAAACTTTTGAAGAACAAAAAAAAGTAGCCGATTACAAATACAGCCTTGAAACCTTTTTTATAAGAACCGATGCACTCTGGCTTGAAGTTTTAGAAGTTTTCGCTAAAAACCACTCTAATTTAATTCCTGTTTTAGACGAAAACAATAAATATGTCGGCTATTATGAAATGGAAGATATTATCAATTTCTTTCATCAAACGCCTTTTATCAAAGACCAAGGTGTTATTGTTAAAATTAGAAAAGGAATTTTGGATTACTCCATGAGTCAAATCACCCAGATTGTAGAGAGTAACAACGGAAAACTCTTAGGATTATTCATTTCAGAATCAGACATTAGCAGTGTAGAAGTTACCATAAAAATAAGCTCGGGAGCAATCAACGAAATTATTCAAACTTTCAGAAGATACAATTACGAAATCATATCAGAACACCACGAAGATTCTTATATAGCCAATTTAAAAGAACGTTCAGACTATTTGGACAAATATCTTAACATGTAAGCCTCATGAAAATAGCCATTTACGGTCAATATTATCAAAATAGCACAGAACCTATCATAAAAGACATCTTCTTATTTTTCAACAAAAGAAATATCGAAATTGTCATCGAATCCAATTTCTTAACTCTAATTCAAGAAAAAAAAATCATTGAAAAGGAATACAAAACCTTTTCATCACATAAAGAATTAGATTCAAGCTTTACTATGTTATTAAGCATTGGCGGTGACGGAACTATTTTAAGAGCTGCTGCCTTAGTTAGAAATTCAGGCATCCCAATTCTGGGCATTAATGCCGGCAGACTGGGATTTCTGGCTACAGTTCCAAAAGAAAATATCGATAAATTTCTACAGATTGTAATTGACCAAAAATACAGTATTTCTAAAAGAACGCTTCTAAGCCTGACAATTACTCCGGAAAACGAATCACTGAAAGACATTAACTTTGCCATGAATGAAGTTTCTGTGAGCAGAAAAGACACCACCTCGATGATAACCATCGAAACGTACCTCAACGGAGAAATTCTAAACTCTTATTGGGCTGATGGTCTTATTATTTCTACACCAACAGGCTCTACCGGTTATTCATTAAGTTGTGGAGGACCAATATTAACACCGGATGTAAAAAGTCTGGTAATTACCCCTATTGCCCCTCACAACCTTAATGCAAGACCTCTTGTTATTCCTGACGAAACAGAAATTATGTTGAAAGTTTCAGGCCGGGAAGAAAACTATTTAGTTTCATTGGATTCCAGAATTACATCGGTTGGAAATGAATCAATATTAACGGTAAAGAAAACACCTTTCCAAATTAATATGGTGGAAATCCCAAACGAAACCTTCCTAAAAACATTAAGAAGTAAATTGCTTTGGGGAGAAGACAAAAGAAATTAATCTCTTTACACTCCTTTTTATACAATTACAATCTAAGTTTATCGTTTAAGTAAAACGTCTTCTCATTAAAATAAATCAACTGTTTTTTCAAAAAAAGTACATTTATTTTAATGAGTACGGATTAGTATTGATAATTATTATATTTGCAGGCAATTTTCTATGAAAATGAAAAATTTTTTAAGCATATTATTTTGTTTATTTCTTGGTATAAATTCACAAGCACAGATACATGAAATTGGTGTCTTTCTTGGTGGAAGCAACTATATTGGCGACGTAGGCAACACTACCTACATCGCTCCTAATGAGCCTGCTTTTGGTATTTTATACAAATGGAACAGAAGTCCCAGACACGCCTGGAGAATTTCCTATACTCAGTCTACTATTAGTGCTGACGACCGCGATTCTAAAGAGCCTGGCAGAAGTCTGAGAGGCTATCATTTTGAAAATAGTATAAAAGAACTATCTTTAGGCCTTGAATTCAACTTTTTTGATTTCAATCTTCATACTTTAGACCACAAATTCACACCTTATGTGGCCTCGGGAATTAATTTTTTCGCGTATGACGATTTGTATGTTGAACTGGGAGAAACAAAGAAAAACAAAGGAAAAAACGCTATAGCAATTCCGATTATTTTAGGAATAAAATCGAATATTTCCAGAAGTTTAGTACTTGGAGCCGAAGTAGGAGCCCGTTTTGCATTTACAGACAATCTGGACGGAAGCAATCCTAAAGATGAAAGTTTGAGCGCATTGCGGTTTGGAAATTTAAATAATAATGATTGGTATGTCTTCTCAGGTATAACATTAACTTATACCTTTGGCGAAAAACCTTGCTATTGTGCAGAATAAAAAATGAGTATATTAGATACAATAAAGAAAGAAAATCTCCCTAAACACCTAGCCATTATCATGGACGGCAACGGTCGTTGGGCAAAACAACAAGGCCTATTAAGAACAATAGGTCACGAAAATGGTACTAAATCAGTACGTATTACAATTGAAAACTGCGCTAAATTAGGTATTGAAAACCTAACCTTATATGCCTTTTCGACCGAAAATTGGAACAGACCAAAACTTGAAGTCGAAACCCTGATGAAATTATTAATTAAGTCCTTACAAAAGGAATTAGTTACTTTACAAAATAACAACATCAGACTTAATGCCATAGGAAATATCGAAATGATGCCAAAATCGGCTCAAAAAGAACTTCTGGAGGTAATCGAAAAAACAAAGAACAACACTCGAATGACCCTAACATTAGCCCTCAGTTACGGTTCCAGAGAAGAAATAGTTAATGCAGTAAAGAAGATTTCTGATAAAGTTAAAAATAATATAATTTCAATCGACTCTATTGACGATTCAATTATAAATGAGCATCTTTACACGCAAAATTTACCTGATGTAGATTTATTAATCAGAACAAGTGGAGAACACAGAATAAGTAATTTCCTTCTTTGGCAAATTGCTTATGCTGAATTGTTTTTTTCTGAAGTTATGTGGCCTGATTTCAGAGAGGAGCACCTTTATGAGGCGCTTATTAGTTATCAAAAAAGAGAACGTAGATTTGGAAAAACAAGTGAACAAATTAAATAATTTTTTAGTGTTGAATAAAAGTATAAAAGCATTACTTACCCTGGTATTTTTGGGTAGTTTTTCACAAATTAAGGCACAAGACAGAGTACCATTTGATCAGGGTAAAAAATACATTTTAGCCAAAGTCGAACTGACCAAAAAACTGAGCTTTAATGACCAGACTGTAGTAACTTTTGCCGGCCTGCAAAAAGGACAGGAAATTACAGTACCCGGAGAAGAAATTAGTGCTGCCATCAAAAAGCTGGGTAAACTGGGGCTTTTTGATGAAATTGCTTTTTACATCAATCATATTAACAATGACAGTATTTATCTTGATTTAGACATCAAGGAACTTCCTAAACTAAACGATGTAAAATTTGTTGGTGTAAAAAAGGGTAAAGTAGAAACTTTTATCAAAGATAACGGACTAACAAAAGGAAAGGTAGTAAATGAAAACCTTATTACTACAACCAAAAACTACATCGAAAATAAATACAAAAAAGACGGATACTTTACTACTAAAGCAAATATTAACATAGTAAAAGACACCTCGGCTACTAACCAGGTAAACATGGTTGTAAGCGTAGATAAAGGAGATAAAATAAAAATTAGCGGTATCGATTTTGTTGGCAACAACAAGATTTCTGATAAAAATTTGCGTAAAGCAATGAAGAATACCAAGCAAAAGAATCCTATTCGCGTATTAAAAGCTTCAAAATTCATTAAAGACAAATACAAAGAAGATTTAGAAAAAGTAATCGAAGCCTACAAAGAAAAAGGTTATAGAGATGCCAGAATTGTTTCGGATACAGTTGCCTACAACAAAGAAAAAAATTCTTTAGCCATTAAAATCAATGTTGAAGAAGGAAATAAATATTACTTTGGTAACATTAAATTCCTTGGTAATACCGTATATTCAGATCAGGATTTACAACGTTATTTGGGAATCAAAAAAGGAGAAACTTACAACGGAGTGATTCTTGAAAAAAGAATTGCTGATAAATCTAAACCTGACGGTGAAGACATTACCAATTTGTACCAAAACAATGGTTATTTGTTTTCAAACATCAATGCGGTAGAAGTAAAAACAGCTAATGATACGATTGATTTTGAAATCAGAGTTACCGAAGGTCCGTTAGCTTATTTTAACCATATTACTGTGGTAGGAAATGACAAAACGAACGACCGTATTATCTACAGAGAATTACGAACTAAACCGGGACAAAAATACAGCAAGGACGAACTGGTAAGAACCGTTCGTGAAATTGGTCAATTAGGGTATTTTGACCCGGAGGCTATCGAACCGAAATTCAAAAATGTGGATGGAGCAGCCGGAACAGTAGATATTGAGTACAATCTGGTAGAAAAAGGTTCCAGCCAAATCGAACTTCAGGGAGGTTACGGTGGAGGTGGTTTCATTGGAACATTAGGACTCTCTTTTAATAACTTCTCAGCTAGAAATATTGGAAACAAAGCCGCCTACAAACCATTACCGATGGGAGACGGACAAAAAGTATCTTTACGTTTACAAGGAAGTACTTACTTCCAAACTTATAGTGTATCGTTCTCTGAGCCTTGGTTTGGACAAAAAAAACCGGTACAATTTAGCTCTTCTATTTCATACAGTAAACAGTTTGCAAACAACTACACTACTTACAAAGTAGATAAAAGCAGAAGTTTTAACATTTTCACCGTATCACTTGGGCTTGCTAAAAGGTTAACTGTTCCGGATGACTTTTTTGTGTTATCTCAATCTATCAGCTACCAAAGCTATGATTTGAATAACTATAATGTCGGACTATTTACATTTGGAGATGGTGCTTCAAAAAACATTGCCTATACAGTAGGACTTTCCAGAAGTAACAAAGGGGTAAACCCAATTTTCCCAACCTATGGTTCAGAATTTAGTATTTCGGCAAAAATCACACCTCCTTACTCATTATTTAATGGTATTAATTACGGTGATTTAAAAAACCAAAAAGAATACAAATTAAAATACACCGGAGCCAACACAACCGGATACAATGGACAACCACTTAACAATGGTGACTATGTAACGGTAGAAGGAACAAATGCATCAACAGGTGCAACACTTTACAATAGTGTAGGATCTGATTATAGTAGTGCCGATACAGATCAGTCTAAATTGGATCAAAAGAAATTCAATTGGTTAGAATATTATAAAATTAAATTCAAAGCTGATTGGTATACAAAAGTTTATGGTAAATTTGTTTTAAGAACATTAACTGAATTTGGATTCCTTGGCGCATACAATCAGGATAGAGGATTAGTTCCATTTGAAAGATTTTTTGTTGGAGGAGACGGAATGGCTAACTACTCTATGGATGGTAGAGAAACCGTACAATTAAGGGGTTACCCTAACAACTCTTTGACACCTGTCGTAAATGGAACACAAGCTGGAGCAACAGTGTACAATAAATTCTCTATGGAATTGCGTTATCCTATAACATTAAAAGCAGCAGCCTCAATTTATGCATTGGCCTTTTTGGAAGCGGGTAATTCTTTTAATGATTTCAAAAGCTACAATCCATTTGATATTAAACGTTCAGCAGGATTTGGTTTAAGAGTATTTATGCCGGCATTTGGATTATTAGGAATTGATTTTGGACATGGATTTGATGCCTTGCCAGGTTCTACTAAACCAAATGGATGGGAAACACATTTCATAATTGGGCAACAATTCTAAAAAAATTGGTTTCTGATTTTCTAAAACTTTAAGTTATGAGAAAACATTTTTTATTTCTATTTTTAGCTGCAATAGCTGCTAACAGTCTTAGTGCACAAGCAACCCGAGGTAACCGGGTAGGTTTTATTGACATGGAATACATTTTAGAAAATGTAAATAGTTATAAAGAATCTAACGCGCTTCTTGAAGAGAAAGCAGAGAAATGGAAACAGGAAATTGAAGCTAAAAAATTAGAAATTAAAAAAGTCCGAGAGGCTCTTACTGCCGAAAAACCACTTTTAACAAAATCTTTAATCGAAGAACGTGAAACAGAAATTAGTTTTTTGGAAAATGATTTATTAGAATTGCAACAAAAAAGATTTGGTCCAAACGGATTATTAATGAGCCAAAAAGCATTATTAGTAAAGCCAATTCAAGACCAGGTTTTTACCGCTGTTCAGGACATTGCCGAAGCTAAAAAATATGATTTCATATTTGACAAATCATCTGATTTAAGTTTGCTTTTTGCTGATAAAAGATTTGATGTTAGTGATCAGGTCTTAAGAGTAATTAACCGAACAGAGAAAAGAGAACAACTTAGCAAAAAAGAATTAGCTGAAGAACAGGCAAAAGAAAACAAAGAAGACGCTATAAATGATAATCCAGGTCTGGCGGAAAGACAAAAAGTATTAGACGAAAGAAAAGCGGCAAGAGATAAAATTATGGCCGACAGAAAAGCGGCAGTAGAACAAAAGAAAAAAGAATACGAAGAGCGAAGACAAAAAATAATAGACGAAAGAGCTGCTAAAAAAAATGGCACGGTTTCTGAAACAGCTAAAACTGAGGTTCAAAAAGTTGCAACACCTGACTCTCAAACCGAAGCAGAATTAGCCAAACAAAAAGCAGCCGATGCGAAAGCAAAAGCTATTGAAGAAAGAAACAAAACGATTGAAGATCGTAAAAAAGCCTTAGAAGAAAGAAGACAACAAATTCTTAACGAAAGAGCTGCCAAAAAAAGTGAAACCGTTTCTGAAACAGCTAAGAAAGCCGAAGTTCCTAAAACTGTAACAACAGATACTAAAAACGAAACAGAGTTAGCCAAACAAAAAGCAGAAGAAGCTAAAACTAAAACTATCGAAGAAAGAAAAAAAATTATTGAAGACCGTAAAAAGGCATTAGAAGAAAGAAGATTAAAAATTATTCAACAAAGAGACTCTATCAAAAAAGCCAGAGAACAAAATTTAAAACAATAAATTAATTACTTAATATTTTAAAACCAATGAAACAAATTAAAACTTTATTAATTGCTGCTCTATTCGTTTTTGGAGCAAACCAAACCATCAATGCACAAGCAAAGACTGCCCATGTAGATGTTAGTGAGATTATGTCAAAAATGCCTGCTATGCTTGATGCTCAAAGCCAATTGGAAAAATTAAGCACTACATACGATGCAGACTACAAAAAAATGGTAGAAGAATACCAGGCTAAATTAAAAAAATACGAAACTGAATCTACTACTGTAACTGATGCTGTAAACGGAGAACGTTCTAAAGAAGTTCAGGATATGCAAAAAAGAATTGTTGACTTTAGAGACAATGCTCAAAAAGAATTACAACAAAAAGAATCTGATATCGTAAAACCATTAATGGAAAAAGTAAGAGCTTCTATCCAAAAAGTTGGAAAAGCTAAAGGATTCCAATACGTTTTAGACGGTTCAACACTTTTATTAGCTGATGGTCCAAACATTACTGCAGACGTTAAAAAAGACTTAGGATTCTAATTTACAATCTTATAAAAACTAAAAAAACCGCTCACTCTTTATAGAAACATGAGCGGTTTTTTTATAACATATTTTTTAGGAAAATTAATTCCTAGCTATTAAATTTGTTTCAATGGATAACAAGCAACCCATAGGCGTTTTTGACTCAGGCATAGGAGGAACTTCAATTTGGAAAGAGATTCACAATCTTTTACCTAACGAAAAAACTATCTATTTAGCCGATAGCAAAAATGCTCCATATGGAGAAAAATCCAAACAAGAAATTATTCGATTGAGCATGAAAAACACTGATTTTCTGCTTGAAATGAATTGCAAACTCATAGTAGTTGCCTGTAATACTGCAACAACAAATGCCATAAGAGAATTAAGAACAAAATACAATGTTCCTTTCATAGGAATTGAACCAGCTATTAAACCAGCTGCTATTAATTCCAAAACACAAGTAATTGGTATTCTGGCTACCAAAGGCACCTTAAACAGTGAATTGTTCAACAAAACCACCGAAATGTTCTATGAAACTAAAATCATTGAACAAATAGGTTACGGATTAGTTGAACTCATTGAAAATGGACAAATAGATTCACCAGAGATGGATCAATTACTTCGCTCCTATCTGCAACCTATGATTGAAGCCAATATCGACTTTCTTGTACTGGGCTGTAGTCATTATCCTTATCTCATCCCTCAAATAAGAAAAATTATCCCCGATCATATTCAGATAATTGATTCTGGTTTGGCCGTGGCAAGACAAACACAAAATATATTAAAAGAAATCGGCTTTAATCCCGGAAACGACAACGAGCCCATTTTTTACACTAATACCAACCCTAAAGTTTTAAAAACAATTTTAGGCGGCAACTATGTTGTACAAGAAAAAGATTTTTAATCTAATTGATTTTTCTCTTCACAAACCAAATCCCATCCAAAGAAAGATTTACCGATATTTTATGGTAATTCTCTTTAATCAACCCATTACTAATTCTTCCTTTTTGACCATAAGAATAAGATATATTAAGAGCTGAAAAAGTATTCTCTATTGGCAAACTCAATCCTAAAGAAATAGCTTTATTTTCAATTCTTTTATTATCTACTTCCAAAAAACCGGTATCATAATTCAATCCGGCTGAAAATTGGATTCGATCAAAATAGCTTCGGATATTCTTGCTTTTTTTATAGGACAGTCCCATTTTAAATTTTTCCTGATTTAGATAATTACCATAAAGGTCAGCCTGATTAGTATCTACCCAAAAAGCCTTTTCATAATCCATCGTTAAGCTTAAATTATTTCGAAATTGCTTACTGAATCCGGTTGTAAATTCGAATGGCAAATAATAATCATCCGTATCCGATTTTGCATTTGATTCAACTGTATTCGAAGCTTCTAATTCAGCATTGTACGTTATTACCGACTGCACTTTAGAAGCATTAACTCTGGAAGGCGATTTAAAATTAGCTCCAATCGTAAAAGTGGAATCTACTTTAAATTGAGTACCTAAATTTAATCGGGCACCATTGTACACAGACTCTTTATCTATTGTAGTTACAGAATTGGCAATCACATATTCTCTGGAATCTTTGGTGGTTCCAAAAAGAATAGAAGTTGACAAACCTAAAGATAATTTTTTTCCAATTCGATGCGCATACGAAATATCAAAATTATTCAACCCGCCTGTTCCTGTTGCGCTCAGAGTATATTCCTCATTACTATCCTGAATAGGCAACTTATAATCGGAAATTTTAAAACCGGCACTGGAATAAGGCTTCAATGCAAAACTAACCGCTGACTTAGCAGTTAACGGAAAAGCAAAAGCAATATGGGAGAACTGAATGTTATTGCGATTTTCTTTTTTGGAAAGATTTTGATAAGAAGTTTGAATAGCACTACCTCCTACATCAAATATAAAGTGATTTTGATTCATAAATCCCAGCGAAGCAGGATTCAAATTATTAATAAATCGACTGGAAGGCAAAGCAACACCCGAAGAACCAATACTGGGAATAGAACCAAAATCCGACTCATACAAACTTCCTAATCCAAAAATCGAATAAGGAGAGCTCGACAAACTTTGTCCGTAAGTGCTAAAAGAAACTAAAATCAAAAAGCTTATTATTTTGATTGTATTTTTCATCTAATAAGAGATATAATATATTTTCAATTGAATTTTATTTCCTGCGTTTTTTTGATTACCTAAAACCAAACGATTCACTCCGTTAAAAATATTTGGAATCGTTAAAATCAAAGCCGATTTTGAATCGGATTGTTTAATCATTTCATTGTATAAAAAAGTACCCAGCGGAATACTATAACCTATATTTTCATCAAACTCATCTTCAGCTTTATTCAAAACAGCATAAATAGGATAACCGGAAGCCGAGTTTAATGTTCCTTTTATTCGATTCAGTTTATCGGCTACATAAATACTTAAAGAATCAGCTAATGGATAGGTTTTAGAATAAGTGTTATTCACCGGCCGGATAATTAACTTTGCATCTACAATTGTTCCTTTTTCGGTAATGTATTTTAACTCTTTGATATTCGGAAAATCAATTCTGCAAGCCAGTCCTGTTCCTGATTGAATAAAAGACTTATTCTCTGTTAAATCACTCGACAATCGTTCGGTTGTACCGGGTAAATCTTTTAAAATGGTTCCTGTTCTATCCAAAGAAATTCTATTAAATTGTTTGGAAACATCATCAATGGTAAATTCTTTTAATAAAGAAGTTCCCGATTCACTTACTTTTTTCGAATAAAACAATTGCAACGAACCAGTTGTTTTAAATCCCATCACACAGGATGAATTCTCAGAAACCGATCGAATTACCAAACCTTTAAAATACTCTATAAATTCATCTTCAGTAGTGATTTCACGCTTCTTTAACTTTTGAAAAAGGGCATCTCCAAAAACAGCATCCATTTTTACAAAAACAGTATCCTGTCTATTCGGCATTGGTTTAAAAGAGGCCGTACCAATACTTGCTGCATCATAATTCAAACTTGAATTATTATAAAAACTATCATCTTCAGTATTTGGTTTTACCTTTTGCAATAAACGATGAATACTTATCGATTGCACTTTAGTCGTATCACTGTAATAATACTTATCCGGAACCAAAACCATTCTGATAGAATCAAAAACATAATTAGCTCCTTCAGTATCCGAACTTGTTGTTTGTAAATTATAAGCTGAAGAAGTCAGTTGAAAATAACTATCCGATTTCACTTTCCCGAAAATAGGATCATCATAGTTACCTAAAAGTATCCTGCTTTGACCAGAAGTTTTTAATGAATCAAAATTGATTGTTGAAACCTCAACCGTAGCCGTATCAATTAGTATGACCTTATTAGTCACCGATAAATTATCAGAACCTACCACAAACTCCCCCGCATCGACATCTGAATCACAAGAAATAAATAGTATCCCGAAAAACAGCACTGTAAACAATCTGTACATAAAAATTTTTTGAACAAATATAGCAGAGCACTAACTACCATGCCTAACAACATATACTAACGAGGATTTTGCATCTATAAAAAACAGTTTTTAATCTACAGAATCGATTAAGATTTTTAAAAAGCATTCGACCTAACAAATAGCCATTTTGTCTATGAAAAAAAGGCATCTATATATCTTCTTTTTTTAAAATAGATAATGAAATTACTTTTGATGCAATAAAGAAATAAATGAAATTAAAATATTATACAACGCTCATTTTTATGATTTCAATTCTCAAAATAACTGCACAAAGCAGCTACTCATTAGAATTGAACATAAAAACGATTCCTACAGCACAAATAACAAAAAATGAAACAGAAGTAGGCTTTTCGTTTTCTAAAGATGTGGATTCAAAAAACAAAATGACAAACAGCATTGGCTATAAAAGCACCCTACTGAATTACAATTTGGACAATTATTATTCGGCAGAGAATAAAAATAATTTCAACCGAATAGAAAACAATCTGGAACTCAGTCATCAATTTAATAAAAAAACAGCATTGAATTTAGAGTTGAAAACAGTTGCCGCTTTCGAAAATAATCTGGATTTTTCAGATGTTAATTTATTTGGCGGAGCCGAATTTCAATATAACTTCAGTCAAAAAAGCAGCATTAATTTAGGTATAAAAAGGATGAGTGTCTTTGGAAAAGCACAAGTACTTCCAACAATAGCTTTTTATAGCAAACTGAACGTAAATACATCCTTAGAACTTGGTTTTCCTAACACGAGTATTCATTATTCCAATAATGACCGAAACACATTTAGTCTGAACAACAGTTTTGATGGTGAATTCTATAAACTCGATCAAAGCAGAACTATCAGTCCCAATTTGAGTGCCGGCAAAATAAGCTTTTCTCAAATGACCACGGCATTCGAATATGAAAGAAATGTAGATAGAAATTGGTTTTTGAATTTTCAGGGAGGCTACCAATTCAACAAAAAATACATCTTAACAGATAACAGAGGAACAACAAAATTCAATTTCGATGCTAATGACGGATACCTCTTCAACATTGGCATAAAATACAAACCGTAACAAATAAACTAAATTATGACTATTTTAAAAGGAAGAACATTAATTACCATGCTATTATTAGGTTTGGTATTTGTAAGTTGTACTAATAATGATGACGAAGAAGAATTATTAGGTAACTGGATTAAAAAATCTTCATTTGATGGACCAGCAAGATCAAGTGCCGCCAGTTTCGTAATTGGTTCCTATGCTTATGTTGCCACAGGTTATACAGGAGATGAATATTTAAAAGATCTTTGGGCGTATAATTCAGATGGTGATTATTGGGAGCAAAAAGCTGATTTTACAGGTGTTGCCAGAAGTTCGGCTTCAGGATTTTCAATAGAAGGGAATGGTTATATTGGTTTGGGATATGATGGAACAAATAAGTTAAAAGATTTCTATCAGTACAACCCGGACAACAACACCTGGACACAAAAAACTGATTTTACAGGAACAGCACGCTATTCGGCCGTTGGCTTTCAAGTAGGAGGAAAAGGCTATTTTGGAACCGGTTACGACGGAAATTATCTAAAAGATTTTTATCAATACGATGCTAATTCTGACACCTGGACACAATTAAATGGTTTTAGCGGAAACAAACGACGCAATGCGGCTGTTTTTGTAATTGATGACAAAGCTTATTTAGGAACAGGCATCAACAACGGAGTATATCAGGTTGATTTTTGGATGTTTGATCCAAGTAACGAAACATGGACCAGAAAACGCGATATCGATCAGGACGACGACGATGACGAATCATACAACGATGATTACAATATTGTACGTACCAATGCATCTGCTTTTTCAATGAATGGATTAGGCTATGTTGTTGCCGGAGAAAGTTCAAAAACCGTTTGGGAATACAATCCTTCAACTGATGTTTGGAACGAAAAAACTTCTCTTGAAGGTTCCGGAAGAACAGACGCAATAGGTTTTGGAATCAACGAAAGAGGTTTTGTATTGTTAGGCCGATCAGGATCTACTTATTATGATGATGTTTGGGAATTAAAACCTCAGGATGAACAAAATGATGATGACAACTAATAAACAATCACAATTCTTCCGGATGTCACTCCGGAAGAATTTTTTATTCAACAAAGGAAAATTCCTCTTACTAATATGCTGTTTATTGCTTTTAGCAGCCTGTAACAACAAACAAGGATTAACTCTGGAGTCCATGAAAACAACTACCGGCTGGGGATATGTAATTAAAAACAACGATAAAATTATTATCAGGCAATCCATCATTCCGGTGATTCAAAATCAAAAGTCATTTGAAAATGAAGAAGAGGCGCTCAAAGTAGGTAATTTGGTATTAGAAAAATTGAGAGCCAAAACATCACCAACAATTACAAAAAAAGATTTAATTTTATTGTCAATTAAAACCTAGATGAACTTAGAAGGAATTACAAACAACAATTCTAACAAAATACTGATTCACAGTATCATTTGGTGTTTTTTAATAATTGCCTCCTTACTGCCTTTTTATCAAAATTTCACCAGCATTAATGCCGAATTTTATATCCAATGGTCCAGTGGTATTGTATTGTTTTATGCTAACTACTTTTATTTTGTACCCAAATTACTTTTACAAAAAAAATATACAGCGTATTTAGCAATAATCGTAAGCCTTGTTACGATTTTAAGCTGTATTAAAATTTTCTATTTCAGCCCTGATTTTCATAAACCGGAAATGGCTCAAAGAATATTTGACATTAATGGAAAAGAAATCATTCGGGATAAAATTTTTCAAAAAAAACCTCCATTTTTCTTTAAATTTTTTCCTTCTTTATTTTATTTATTCATTGTTTCGATTAGCACTTTAATCAAAACACTTTCAGAATTTTACACTAACGAACAAAACAAATTAATTTCTGAAACCAATAAAACATCAACAGAATTAAACTATTTAAGAAAGCAAACTAATCCACATTTTCTGTTCAATGCCTTGAATAGTATTTATTCATTAGCCTATAAAAAATCCGATTTAGTTCCGGATGCTATTGTAACTTTGTCCGAAATGATGCGCTATATGTTGTACGAAACCGACAACAAAGCTGTATCTTTAGAAAAGGAAATCAACTATATTAAAAACTATATCGATTTACAAAAATTGCGATTAAATAACATCGAAAACATCTTTTTAAACATTCATGGCGATACCAGAAACAAATTAATTGAGCCTTTATTACTGATTTCGTTTATTGAAAATGCTTTTAAATATGGAACCGATTATAAAGGAGCCGCTTTTGTAAAAATCAAAATCAGTATAGAAAATAATATCCTGGATTTTTGGATTGAAAATAAAATTGAAAACCAAATCAAAGACCCAAACAACTCCGGAATTGGATTAACCAATATTAAAAACAGACTGAATATTTTATATCCAAACGCACACCAACTAACTATTGAACAAACGGATAACAAATACAGCGTTCATTTGAATTTAGAATTAGAAACATTGGAAAAATAAACATGATGAAGTGTGTAATTATTGATGACGAACCCTTAGCGGTTGATTTAATCAAAGAGTTTGTAAGCAAAGTAGAAAGTCTCGAACTCATCAATACTTTCAATAATGCTATTGATGCCATCGCGATGATTAATACTTCCAATGTGGATTTGATATTTTTAGATATCGAAATGCCACATTTTTCAGGTATCGATTTCCTAAACGCCATTGACAAAAAACCTTTAGTAATTTTCACAACAGCCTATTCCGATTATGCTGTAGAAGGATTTAATCTTGGCGCTGTCGATTATTTGGTAAAACCAATTCCTTTTAATCGGTTTTTAAAATCGGTTATGAGAGCACAACAACTATTTCTTTCTAATAAAACAGCTCCGACAACTACTACTCTTCCGACGGCTACTTCTGAAACTGAACCTGATTTTATGTTTGTGCGTTCAGAATACGAAAATGTAAAAATTAATTTTTCAGATATTTTATTTATCGAAGGATTAAAAGATTATGTAAAAATATACACCACTGATAATAAATACACCCTAACTTTAACCAGCTTAATCAAACTGGAAAACACACTTTCCTCTAAAGGTTTTGCACGAATTCACCGTTCTTATATTATCAATATAAAATATGTAAAATCGATTCAGAAAAACAAGGTGTTAATTGCTGACAAACGCATCCCAATCAGCGAAAGCTATAAGAACGCTTTCTTTGAAAAAATTAATTTGTAATTATTCCTCTTCTTTAAACCAACTGGAATACAACAAATAATTTTCGGCAATACGCTCAATCTCACCAGCAAAACCGGATTGATTTAAGTCTTTGACTTTTTTAGCAGGCACTCCCGCCCAAATAGAGCCCGAAGTAACAACGGTATTTTGGGTAATTACAGCTCCTGCAGCAATAATGGAATTACTTTCGATAGTACAATTATCCATCACAATAGCCCCCATTCCTATTAAAACATTGTCCTGTACCACACAACCATGTACGATGGCATTGTGCCCAATTGAAACATTATTTCCTATTATCGTTGGGTATTTTTGATATGTACAATGAATAACAGCTCCGTCCTGAATATTGACTTTATTACCAATCTTGATATAATTAACATCGCCTCTTACTACAGCATTGAACCAAACACTGCATGAATCACCAAAACTAACATCACCAACAATAGTAGCATTTTCAGCCACATAACAATTTTCTGGAATTATAGGTGATTTTCCGTTAACCGATTTTATCAACATAGCATTTAAAGAAATTAATTAATAGCAGGACAATTACATTCGTATTTCTCACGTTTGCAGAACAAATTAAGCCCTAATGTAATTTGGTGAAAACCTCCTGTGCCAAATTTCACATCTCCCCCTAAATGGGAATAAGTATAAGCGAACATGAAATTATTATAATTCACACCCACAATTGGAGATATGGATTGATAACGTTGTTTTGAAGTTCCATTTCCGTTATTAAATTCGGCACCATCAAAACTGGTTCGATAAGACAAGCCGCCCCATAAACTACCAAAATCCATGTTTTTATAGGCTTTCATATTGATATCAATTGCCTTTTCAGTAGTTAACTCAGTATATTGAAACATTATAGAAGGCTCCCATAAAATTCTGTATTTATCTCCAAAAATATATCCTGAACTCAAAATATACTTTCTCAAATTATCACTTTCATATCCCGTGTAAATCTCACGACGGCTTTCGATGGCATTCTTAACAGTACCATGAACGTAAAAATCCAAATAATTATAAGACATCCCAATATCTACATTGAAATAAGAATCTTTTTGAACTATTGTTCCGTCAACAATCGGATCAAAATCACCTGATTGCAAAAATTTAGTCTCATCCAACTGACTCTGAATTAATCCTCCGCTGATACCAAAAGACAGCTGATTCAAATCGATTTCATCTCTGGAAAACATCAAATGATAAGCATACGTAAACTTGACCCCTTTTTGAGAATGATATCCGTTTTTATCACTAAAAAGTATAATTCCTCCTCCGGCTTTCTCACCTATTCTTCCATTAAAACTCAGCGTTTGCAGAGAAGGTGCATCCTCCTGATCAAACCATTGTTTACGGGCTGTTAATCTTAATTTAGCACAATTAGAAGCTCCTGCCATCGAAGGATGAAGCAGGTAATAATTATCCGAAAGATAATCCGAATACACAGGAATACCCTCCTGAGAATAAGCATACAATCCTATAAAAAAGCAGATTAAAAAGTATTTAGTTTTAGTATACATTTAAAAAATATTAGTCAGGATGAATTGAGAAAACGAAAGAAACTTTGGCTAAAAACTAAAGTTAAGTTAATTTATTCATTAATAATCCAAATATAGTTAATCATAGAAAATAACTTTACTAAATTTGTAAAAATTTACAAAAATCATGACAAAAATAACCGTTAAAGAAACGCAAAACCCAACTATATTAAAGTTTGAATTTGAAGATTTTATTACCCGAAACGAAAGTTTTGAGTTTAAAAACATAGACGAAGCCAAATCTTCACCTCTTGCCCAACAATTATTTTACTTACCATTTGTAAAAACCGTTTATATCTCAGGTAATTTTATTGCTATCGAAAGATTTAGTATTGTTGAATGGGATGATGTTAAGGAAGCTGTAGCTGAGCAAATTGAAAACTTTGTAAACAATGGTGGTGTTATTATCAACCTTGATGAAATCAAACCTAAAAAACAACCTATTACTGTTTACGGTGAAACAACTCCTAATCCTTCGGCATTAAAATTTGTAGTAAGCAGAATGCTAACTAAAAACGCTGTTGAATACAAAAACATCGACCAAACTGCTTCTTCACCATTGGCAAAAGAATTATTCAAATTTCCTTATGTGAAAGAAATTTTCATTGATGAAAATTATATTTCTGTAACCAAATACGATTTGAACAGCTGGGACGAAATCACCTTAGAACTAAGAACTTTCATCAAACAATATATTGAAAATGGTGGAATTGTACTTGACGACAGCGTTGTAATCAATGCCGAAAAGCAAGAGCAAATTAAAAACGAAGAGTTCGAAAAACTGGATGTCACTTCACAACAAATCATCAATATCTTAGAAGAATACGTAAAACCTGCAGTAGCTGCCGACGGTGGAAATATTGCTTTTGAATCGTACGACGAAGAAAGCAAAACGGTTAAGGTAATTCTTCAGGGCGCTTGTAGCGGTTGTCCTTCTTCAACTTTCACCTTAAAATCAGGAATCGAAAACATGTTAAAAAGCATGCTTAACGACGATAGAATTCAGGTGGAAGCGATTAACGCTTAAAACAAAATCACTATAAAAAGCAAAAGCGTTTCAATTGAAACGCTTTTGCTTTTTATACAAACTTCTTAAAAACTATCATTCCATTGTATGAGTCACTTGATGGGATTCCTCCTTCGTCGGAATGACAAGTTTGTGTTACTATTTTTTAGAAGTCATTATCATAAAATCTTTCAGGTAATAAGGTTCAAAATAAGCAACGTCTACAAAATCATTATTCACAAGCTTTTCATAACTAAAAGCACTCATTTCGTTAGCCGATGGATAGACTACATCTTCTAAAAACACAAAATTAGCCTTAGTTAAAACTGTTTTACATTTCCCGGCACAATCACCTACAAAATATAAGGTTTCATCAAATTCCTGAAAAGAATCTTCAGTAATAATCTCAGCCTGAATTGCTCTTTTAGACTCTAAACCGGCTGAAAAAACAGCGCTATACACTTCCATTCTTCTAGCATCCAACATTGGAACAATTATCCCTGATTCTACTCTAACCTGAGCTGCCAAAGCTTTTAAAGTATCCACAGCAATTAACGGAATCCCTAGAGCATAACACAAACCTTTCGCCGCAGAAACACCAATTCGCAATCCTGTATAAGAACCCGGCCCCTGACTTACAGCAATAGCAACTAAATCTTTATAACTTATTCCGGCTTCTTTTATACTTTCTTCAATAAAAACATGCAAACGCTCTGCATGAGAATAACCTTCTTCGGCTATTTCATTACAAACAATCGTTTTCCCTTCTTTAGCAATTGAAACAGAACATCTTTTAGTAGCCGTTTCTATATTCAGTATATAATTCAATGGTAATTTATTTTTTTTGCAAAGGTCTAAAAAATTCAAATGCGTTTTACAATGAACCCACTTATTTCTTAGCTCCTTCCTTTTTAAGCTTTACCTTATCTCCCGAATTCAATTCTTTACTCACAGTAGTATAAGGCCCCGTTATAACTTCATCCCCACTTTTCACTCCGCTGAGAATTTCTATATTGGTATCATCCTGAATTCCTGTTTTTACAATCTTAATTTTAGCTTTCTCCCCTACTTTCAGGAAAACGCACTCCAATTTTTTATCGTTTTTAGGAACAGTATTTTTTTCTTCTTTTGGATCAGGATTCTTTTTATCCGATATTTTAACTGCTGTAGTATCCGATTTCACCACTACTGAACTAATAGGCACTGCCAAAACATTTCTTTTCGTTTTCGTAATAATATCCACCGTAGCCGTCATTCCCGGTCTGAAAGGCGAATAAGTCGCCGGTTTGCCTTCTAATAAATCAGCATAAGATTCTTTCAAAATTCGAACCTTAACTTTAAAATTAGTAACCTGATCTGCGGTTAAAGTTGAACTCGCCGAATTAGAAATACTCGTCACCACTCCTTTGAATTGTTTTTTCAAATAGGCATCCACTTCAACATTAGCCAAATCACCTTCTTTGATTTTCACAATATCATTTTCATTGACATCCACTTCTACTTCCATATTATTCAAATTTGCCACACGCATTAATTCGGTTCCGGCCATTTGCTGCGTACCCAAAACTCGTTCCCCTAATTCTACATTAAGTACTGAAATTGTACCATCGGCCGGAGCGTAAATACTGGTTCTTCCCAAATTATCTTTTGCTTCATTCACCGAAGCAGAAGCACTCTGAACACTGTAATATGCCGATTGACGTGTTGCCTTTGCTACCTCAAAAGACGCAATCGATTTATCCCAATCCGACTTAGAAATAATACCTTTTTCAAACAAAACCTTATTCCTTTCATAACTGGATTTTGCTTCTTTAAACTGCGCTTCACTTTGTGTTAATCCGGCCTTAGAACCTGATAATCCCGCCACCGTTCTGTTGAGACTTGACAGATACAAATCGGGATTTATTTTCACTAATAAATCTCCTTTTTTTACTACCTGACCTTCTTTTACGGGCAAATCAATAATTTCTCCGGAAACCATTGAAGCAATTTTCACCTCAATTTCAGGCTGGATTTTCCCGGTTGCCGATACTGTTTCCACAATAGTCATGGGAACTATTTTAGCAATTTCAATTTCTTTTGCTTCGTCTTTATTCCATAAAAGACCTTTTTTCCACAAATACAATGTTGTTCCAAGAACTACTACTAAAACAGCAAGAAGGATATATTTTTTTTTCTTTGACATAATGTATCTAATTTTTTACAATAGGAATTCCAAAATAGAATTCTAATATTTTTGTTTTAAAAATATAATCGTATTTAGCTCTTAATACTTCTGATTGCGCTCCTGAAAGTAAGGTTTGTGACTGACTCAATTCGAATGCATTCATCAATCCCACTTCAAATTTTTCTCTGGCATAATTATACGATTCTAACCTAGAATCCAAGGCCTGAACAGCAGATTCATACGCTTTCAAAGCACCTTTAGCATCAGTAAAAGCAGTATACACATTACGTTGTAAATCCAATTCCTGTTGTTCTAATGCTATTTTCGATTTCTCAAAATTTACTTTAGTCCGCTCCACATTATTACGGGTTGCAAAACCATTAAAAATTGGAATATTCAATTGCCCGCCAAAAGACTGCCCTTTATTATCACTAAACTGATCAAAAAATTTAGGTGGAGACTGAGTACCAATAATTGCTCCTGTTGTATTATCCCTCAAAGCCACATCAGCATAAGAGACACGGCTGTTAAAATTATAAAAACCTCTCAATGTAGGTTGGTAAGCTCCTTTGGCAATACTCACATTTTTCTGAGCAATCTCTAAATTGGTCTGAGCAATTTTCAACTCCATGCGCTCTTGCTTTGCTTTGTCATAAATCGCTGTTGGCGTTTGCGACAAAATAGCCTGATCCATTTGAAATTCATTCGCATCATCAACATCAAAATTCTCAAAACTGTCTAATTGCAGCAACTGAGCCAAACTTAATTTAGAAATCAACAAAGCATTTTCGGCTGTTATTACTTTTTGATTGTCCGAAGCAATAGTAGCCTTAACATCTAACAAATCACCTTTAGGCAAATTTCCGGCATTGACTAATTCTTCCGTTCGTTTTAATTGTTTATTATCAATTGCCAATTGTTCATTTTGAACCTTTAAATTCTCTTTATTAAAAAGCACCTGCAAAAAAGCATTTGCCACATTCAATGCAATATCTTCCTGCATTTTTTGCAATTGGTATTTGGATGCCAAAATGGAAAGATTTGCTTTTCTTAAATTATTTACATTTTGTAAACCTTTGTAAATATCAATCCCAACATTGGCTCCCGCCGATGTAAATTGAGTAGTTTGATTTTTTAAAAGTCCCGTAGTGATATCCTGATTCAAACCAATATTCCAGGAATGTGATGCCGAAGCGGATACCGTAGGCAGGAATTTACCAAAAGCATCTTTTTTATCAATCCCAGCTGTTTGGGTATCTAACTCCGATTGACGAATGGAAATATTATGATCTAAAGCATATTTTACACACTCTTCCAAAGACCATTTCTTAGATTGTCCATTGCAATAAAAACTTAGAAAAAGCAAGAGTAGTAAACTCCTATGTTTGATTAAATTCATATCATCCAAATAAAATGAAGTAAAGTTACTACACAAAAATAAATTTTTATTACTTAAGAATACACACATCTGAAGAAAACATTTTAAAATCTTAAATATAAAACTAACAGCAATTTAGCTATATCTTTTTTCGACGGAAATTAAAAGCTTTTTCTAAATTTACGCCTTCAAATCAGTCGAATGAAAAAAATCATATATTCTCTCGTTTCTTTCTGTTTATTAAGCTTTTTAAGCTGCTCAACTTCTCATAAACTGGCCACATTAAAACCGGAACCGGATGACGCAAGTCCAATAGTATACAACAATGTTCCTTCATTTATTAATTTACCCATTAGTATTAAACTAAAAGATATTGAAAACAAAACCAATCTTTTTTTAAATGGTTTAATTTACGAAGACAACAACATTGAAGATGACGATATCGAAATGAAAATTTGGAAATTAGCACCTATCACAATTAAAAACAGTAATGATGCTAATTCGGAAAAAATCACTACAATTCTTCCTTTAAAAGCCAACATCAAATATAGAATTGGAACTAAAACCATGGGAGTTTCACTTTACAACACCAAAGAATTCAATCTTAATGGAATTGTAACCCTTAACAGCAAAGTGAACTTAAACAACTGGAAACTCAAAACGCTAACTGAATTAAGTTCTCTGGATTGGAACGAAAGTCCAACTATGACTGTTTTTGGCAAAAACATGCCGGTTACATATTTAATCAATCCTTCAATAAAATTATTCAAATCAAAAATTGAAAAAAAGATCGATGAAGCAATTGAAAAATCAACCGATTTTAAACCAAATGTCTTAACAGCTTTAGAAAAAATCTGCACTCCATTCCAAATGAATGAAGCCTATGAAAGCTGGCTAAGAATTGTTCCATTAGAAATTTACTCAACAACGTCACATTTAAAAAATGATTCCTTTTTATTGCAAATGGGAATCAAATGCAATATGGAAACCATCATCGGGCAAACCCCTGAACCTAAATTTGACAGCAATAAAATCACGTTAAAAACAGTAAACAAAATTCCAAATCAAATTAACGCCAACATTATTGCGGTGTCCAGCTATCAGGATGCTTCCAGAATTATGAAGAAAAATTTTGCCGGACAAGAATTTACTTCCGGATCCAGAAAAGTTACTGTTCAGGACGTAAATATCTGGCATAAAAGCGGAAAAATGGTAATTGCCCTGGATCTGACAGGCTCGATAAACGGAACCATCTATTTAGCCGGATTTCCAAAATACAATACCGAAAAAAAAGAAATTTATTTTGACGAACTGGACTATGTTCTGGATACTAAAAACAAATTGTTACGAACAGCCAACTGGCTTGCACAAGGAATAATTTTGAAAAAAATACAGCAAAATTGCCGCTATTCCATTAAACCGAATTTGGATGAAGGCAAAAAAAACATGCTGAATTACATGAATAATTATTCACCAATGACCGGCGTTTTTGTAAATGGCAAAATGGATGATATTCAATTTCAAAAAATTGAATTGAGTCAAAATGCTATTATTGCATTTGTAAAAATAAATGGAGAAATCAACATCTCTGTTGACGGATTAGAATAAATCTATTCTGTTTTTGATTTGCTTTTTCTCATTTTATAAACAAAATAACCCACAAGAGCTACTAATAAATAGGGAATAACCATTAAATAAACAATTCCATCATTTACAGCCTTGGCTTGTTCCACATTAGCATCATTAGTTAATGCTGCTCTACACATAGCACATTGCGCATTTGCAGAAAGAGCATAGAAAAAAGAGAAAAGGATAAAGATATATTCTAACTTAAAAATATTCTTTTCTCTTTGTTCTTGGTTCTTTTTTCTTTTTTCTTTAGTGTGCATAATAAGGAGCAATCATTAAATATACAATAACACCAGTTACTGCCACATACAACCAAATAGGAAAAGTAATTTTGGCTATTTTTTTATGCTTATCAAATACCTGAGCTAAAGCACGAACATAAGTGATTAAAACCAAAGGAATAATAGCAACAGAAAGAATGATATGAGTTACCAGAATAAAATAGTACACATACTTAATAACTCCTTCTCCTCCAAATTTTGTAGAATCAGAAGTCATATGATAAGCCACATACATTCCTAAAAAAGCAACTGAACAGGCTATAGCCGTCTTCATTAAATTTTCATGCAATTGTCTGTTTCCATTTTTTATAGCTCTTACCGCTAAAACCAATATAACCGCTGTAATTCCGTTTATAGTAGCATAAATAGGTGGTAAAAAAGAAAGAGGCTCTACATCATAACCTAATTTTCTTAAATTAACTCCAAAAAGCAATGCCACTACTAATGGAATGGCTACCGACAAAACTACAATCCACTTATTATATTTTGTTTCCAAATTTTGTTTCTCCATGATTTATTCTGCTAATAAAATACTTATATCCTGTTGAATGTCTCTAACTCCTGATTTTTCTAATCCATCATAGTATAAAATTGGATTGCCAAATTCATCTTTCCTACAACGAATATTTCCATTTTTATCTATTAATGCAAACATACCCGAATGTTCAAATCCACCATTCACCTTAGCATTTTCACCTGCATAAAGATTAAAACCTTTGTTAGCCAAATCAAATATTGTTTGCCTGTCACCTGTCAAAAAATTCCAGTTAGAAGACTTCACTCCTATCAACTGCGCATGATCTTTTAAAACTGCAGGTGTATCATGCATAGGATCAATAGTTATAGAAACAATTCCAAAATTAGGATTTCCAAAGAATTTTTTTTCAAGAACCAACATACTTTGGTTCATTTTTGGACAAATAGAAGGACAAGTGGTAAAGAAAAATTCTAAAACATAAACCTTTCCTTTGTAACTGGCATTAGTTATCTTCTTCCCATCCTGATTTGTTAATTCAAATTTAGGAGCAGGACCAATTTTTTCCAAAACCCCATCAGTATCTGAAAAAGAAGAAAGCTTATCCAAACGATCGGCTTTTACTACATTACTGTTTTGAACACGGGAAATAATCTTAGGCACGGCATAAATACCAAAGATCAAAACTATAAATGCGATTCCAATAAAGGACTTATTTTTTAACATAAATAAACGATTTACAATTGCTTAGTTGCGTTGTGATTCTTTTTAAGCGCTGCACGATATTCATAAAGAATAACTTTAAAATCATCCAGCATTTCGTTACTTAACTCAGAAGGATGAAAAGTATCATAACCCTCCAAATAATCTTTTTTGTCTTTACGACCTCTTAAATTCCTTTCTTTGTCAATTATATAAACATTAGAAGTTCCAAAATTGACATCTAATTTATTGACTAATTTCAATTGAGTATAATACGCTTTAATTTCTTCAGGACTTGCAAAAACAAAATGCCATTGGGATACATCTGTAAAATCATCAAAAGCATCCATGATTTTTTTGACATCTTTTTCGGCACCCAAAGGGCAAACCATCACAAACTGCAAATCTTTAAAGCTATGGTAACGTTGGTAGATTTTTTCATTTAGATTAAACAGATTCCCTCTGTTTTTCAAAATTTCGGTACCAGAGAAACCCAGGATAGTAATTTTATTATTCAAACTCACCTTCTCTCCTTTTAAAGATTCCCAATTTCCTAAATCGGCAACTTTTGAAGTAATAACTGGCAACTTGGTAAAACTATTAACTCCTGAAGCAAAAAAAAGATAAGCAACAATTGGTAATATGAAAAGTACAAAAAGAACAATATTTTTCTTCATCAGGAAAAGTGTTTTTTAAAGTGCAAAAATAAAAAAAGGCACGCAAAGCGTGCCCTTTTTTTGAATTAATATAGTGTTAAAAATTCCATTTTATTGTCGAATCTTTAAAAACCCCATAAATATAATGCCCTTCAGTCAACAGAATGAAAAGTAAGTATAAGACAAGAAAAACAATTGGTAAAACTATAGACCACTTAAGACTGGATTTTTCACCTTCTAAGTGCATAAATGCCCATACAATATAATATGCCTTAAACACTGTAAGTCCATAAAATATCCAATTCAATAAGCTCATACCAAGAAAATATTGGCGATGAATAGCATCTGGCTTATAAATCCCTAAAAACACCTCTATAATTGTAACTACTGATAAAATTGCGAATACTTTCCAAATTCTACCTGCATTTGATTCATGTGCGTGTGCCATAATATAAAAACTTTAAAAAATTAAACTAGATAGAAAACTGTAAATACAAATACCCACACCAAGTCAACAAAGTGCCAGTATAAACCAACTTTCTCTACCATTTCATAACTTTTTCTTTTCTCATATGTTCCCAACAACACATTGAAGAAAATAATAATATTAATAATAACTCCGGAAAATACGTGGAATCCGTGGAAACCAGTAATAAAGAAGAAGAAATCAGCAAACAACTTACTTCCGTATTCGTTTCTTTCTAAGTTAGCTCCCTCAACCACATAAACAGCATCTTTTAATCTTGCTTCAGATTGAGCTCTTGTAAGAACAGTTTTTTGTTTATCATGAATAAGTTCAGTTCTAATCAACACATCAGGATGCGCTTTAAAACCAGCCTGAACCTCAGCAACTGAGTAAGAAGGCAAATTAGCTTCTTCCTGAAACCATGTACCACGACTTCTTGTCAATTGTGCTCTTTCTTCAGGTAATTTCACTGCAAAATCAGCAAGTGCAATTTGTTTACCATCTTTAACAAACTGAAGAATACTTCCTCCTTTTGTTTCAACAGCTCCGTATTCTCCTTTGATAAAGTTTTTCCACTCCCAAGCCTGAGAACCAACGAAAATTAAACCACCAATAATGGTTAAAAACATATACACTATTACTTTATTTTTCTTCATTTGGTGACCTGCATCAACAGCTAAAACCATCGTTACAGATGAAAAGATCAAAATAAAAGTCATAAATGCCACATAATACATAGGAGCAGTAACTCCATGCATAAATGGGAAGTGAGTAAACACTTCATCGGCCAATGGCCAGGTTTCAATAAATTTAAATCTTGAAAAACCGTAAGCCGCTAAAAATCCTGAGAACGTCAAGGCATCAGACATGATAAAGAACCACATCATCATTTTACCATAACTTGCTCTCATTGGCTCATTGCCGCCTCCCCAAGTTGTTTCTTCATTATTTGCAGTAGTAACTGTCGCTTCCATAAAAGTTATTCGTTAAAAAGTTCCCAAATTTACGTTTTTTTCTTATTTAAAGAAATATATAAATAAAAATAATAAAACCCATAGTAAATCTAAAAAGTGCCAATACATTGCACCTAGTTCTATACCAAGAGTTTGAGTCGAATTGTATTTTTGTTTAAAATGATTATAAATTATAATTAAAAGTGAAATCAAGCCACCCGCTAAGTGCAACAAGTGCATAAAAGCTATAATATAAAGAAAAGTCACCGTAATCGAACTCCCCTGACCCGTCATATAATAACCACTTTCGATGATTTGACCAAAGCCCTCAAACTGCGAAACCACAAAAGACACTCCTAACGCTAAAGTAGCCAGAAGCATTAAGGTAGTCTGACTGCGATCATCCTTTTGAATCGCTTTTTTTGCCAGATGAAAAGTAACGCTGCAAGCCACAATCAGCACAGTACTCACATAAAAAGCGGTTGGCAACTGAAAATCCTTCAACCAGTCCACCCTTGACTTACTTACTATAAAAGCACTCGTCAAACCCGCAAACATCATAAACATACTCACCATCGCAAACAACAAAATCATCTTAGACGACTTCGCACTGCGTTGTTTTTGCTCTTCTGTTGTTATTGTAACACTCATAACTATCTTAAAAATTTATCTATTATATAAACCAATTGCAACAATGAAATATAAGAAACACTCACCAACATTAAGGTTCGGGCCGCCTTAGCCGTTTTCTTTTTATGAAGCTGAATCGCATAAAACAACATCCACATCCCTAATAAAAACACCGCAACAGCTGCATAAGGAGTAACAAACAGTTTTCCGGTATAACCCAAACTTGGCAAAAGAGAAGCAATAATTAACCAAACGGTATATAAAATCACCTGCATAGCAGTTCCATTATCCTGTTTTCCTGTTGGCAACATATAAAAACCTGCTTTTGCATAATCATCATATAAAAACCAACCAATAGCCCAAAAATGAGGAAATTGCCAAAAAAACTGAATCAAAAACAAAGTCCCGGCCTCAATTCCAAAATCACCAGTCGCAGCCACCCAACCCAACATAAAAGGAATCGCTCCCGGAAAAGCCCCCACAAAAACCGATAAAGAAGTAATGGTTTTAAGCGGTGTATAAACACAAGTATATAAAAAGATAGATATAGCCCCGAACATGGCCGTTTTAGGGTTAATCATGTACAACAAAACCAAACCAATAACAGTAAGTAAACCTGCAACTGCCAAAGCCACGCCAGAAGACATTCTGCCTGATGGCACAGGACGGTTTTTAGTACGATCCATCAAAATATCCAAATCCTTTTCAATCACCTGATTAAAAGCATTCGAAGCCCCCACCATACAATAACCACCCACACAAAGCATCAATAAAACCGACCATTGAAACGGCTGATTATCATTAAAACCTAAAAGATATCCGGCAATAGACGAAAACAACACACTAATAGCCAATCCTGCCTTGGTGATTTCTTTAAAATCGGTAAAAATAGATTTCAGGGAAAATGTAGTTGTAGTTGTGCTCAATGCGGTTTTCATTAGGTTTTTGTAAAACTGCTGCAAAAGTAACGCTTCAAAAGGGAATTGACAAAAAACTAATCATAAATTATTGTTGAAGAAAAATTTAACTTTCGCAGAATAACAACTTAAAAGTTTATTCTGATAATTGTGTCGCAAACACTAGATTTTATTTTCTAATTTTATGTAGATATTTCAGCGTAATCTAACATTAAAAAAGTGTTACTATTCTTTTTTTCTTATTTTTTTTAATACAATCATCAAAACACCTATTATTAGAATATTAAAAATCATTAAACAATAAGTTTCTCTATCAATCCTATCTGGAATATTATGCCCACTAGCACCACTGAGAAACCACATAAAGCAAATAAATAAAAATATCACACTAAACAACACCAAAAGAAAACATACTATTCTTCTCATTATGAATTTTATTTAAGAGTATAACTTACAAAAGCTCCTATTTTTTTCAGTCAAGTCCATAACAATTATCAATAATCAAAATACCAGTTAAAAATATCCGAACGCACTCCAATAGAAAACCAATTCGTACTTTCTTTAAAAACCGTTGCTGTATTTTCCTTTGGATTAAAATCTCTGTAAATATAACTCGCAAATAGTTTCAAATTGGTTGACGGATTAATCAAATAACCACCCTGAACATCCGTCATGAAAAATTTGGTTTTATTCCCCTGACCTACTTTCACGCCAGAATCAGCATAACGATCCAAATCATAATCACGGTAAATATTTGCTCCATAATTAGAATTCGCTCCCGAAGCTGCAAAATCAAAACCTCTTACCGCAGATGTTAATTTAAAATCAGCAAACCATCTTCCCTGATGGTAGCGGGCAATAGCGATGAATTCACCAAAATTAGCTCCCCATTGATGTCCTAAACTTTGATTGTTATGACCGTAATTGGTAATTGGTTCACTGTGCGAATACACATAAGGCCGTACACGGTTGTATTCCAGTTGCAATAACAAATTAGGCACATTGAAAGCATTGTAATATTTCGCACCTAATTGGTAACCATATTTATTTTTCCAACTATTATCGCCTTCCTTAATATCATTCAAAGAAAACTCGTCTAAGAGAAATTGTCCGTAAAAATTAATTTGATTGTTCCATTTGTATTTAAATGTCAAACCAAGCAAAGCATTCCCCGACTTAGAAGAAGACCCAAATTCAACCGCACGGTAAAAAATAATCGGATTAATAAAACTGGCATCAAATCCTCTGTCATTACTATTCGTCCACACCACCGATTCGAAGAAACCCAAATTTAATCGATTAGAAACATTCCAACTCAAATAGTGATTGGCCATAAATTTAGTCGCATAGGTTTTATCAACCGTAACTTCCGGACGGATATCTTTGAGCCACATAAAAGTATTGGTATATTTTATCTTCCAAAACTTAGTATTTAACTTAAAATAAGGATACGGACTCGCACCGTCACTTTCTAACAACGAACGGTATCCATCACCAATAAAATTTCGACCATAACCCAATTGCATATCCATAAATGTATTGGGAGCAAAAGTGATATTGGCTTCCGCCAAAGGAAAATCGTAGGCATCGGTTTTAAATTGTTTAGCAATACCAATGCCCGGAATTACCGCAGGATTACCACCCGATGGTTTTATAGACGCAGCATATTGGTTATAATAGTCCGCAAAACGCCCCTGACTTTCAAAAATAGTCGTAGTAAAATTAAGTTTACTTCCTAAACCTCCTCTAAAATTAATAGCTCTTGTATTGACAAATGTATTAACCGATTTATTCCCCGAAGCCCTTCCTAATTGTAAATCCAACACAGGATTCAATGTAAACCAATAATCTTCTCCTTTAATTTCAACCGTATTTTCATTCCATAATTTTCGCGTCCACCAGCCGGAAGTTTCTTTCTCTAACTTCTCATTTTGCTGTTTTATATTGTAATACTTGGCAACTTCAACATAAGTATAAGGTTTAGATGCCGTATGATTATTGCTTCCCACCTGGTTTAAAGCTGCATCAAATTGCGCATAATAACTATGCGAAAACGGAATATTTAAATGACTTTCAAACTCAGGATTATTGTATTTATGATACACAATAGAATCCAATTCCGTCAATTGTTGGGTTGTATTTCTAAGAATATCTGCTTTAGCTAAATTCTCAGCTGCCAGAGTCGCAGCACTTTTTAATGGTATGGCTATTGTTATATTATATTTCGAATATTCCGGTTTTCCATTATATGTTGCCGGAATAATTTTTGGAAATTTGGCAAAAACCCTTTTGGTTTCGGCTATTAAATTCTCATCAACGGCATTCACATAAATCACCTTAAAAAAACCACTAGCATCTACTTCAAAAAGTACTTTTACATTTCCTTTAAAATTACTTTGCACCAAATTCTCAGGAACAACAAAATTTTGAAAAACAAATTCCTGTACTTCGGTATAAAAACAATTTTCTAATGCTTTATCCTCTAAATTTACACAAGCAGGAAAAACAGGAAATCGTTCCGAAACTAACAACTTATCATTTTGAGCATAACTCAAAACACCTGTAAAACAAAAAAATAAAATCAGCCTAAATTTATTCATATGGTTTTTAGTCTTTTTTAATATCCATCTTGATTATTCCCTCCATTGACAATTGCTTTTGCCGATGAAGTCCCTATCCGTTTTACACCTAATTGAATCATTGCTACCGCATCGTCATAAGTACGAACGCCGCCTGCCGCCTTAACCGGAAGTGGAGAAGCATTTTCTAACATCATAATTACAGATTGAATCGTGGCTCCGTTAGGTTCATTATACTGCGTTTTATAAAAACCTGTAGATGATTTTACAAAAACCGAAGTATAATCAACTTCTTTAAAATGGGCTATAACCACATTTTTTATCAAAGCCGATAGTTGAATAATTTGCCTATCTGTTAAAGCCGCTACTTCAATAATCCATTTAATTATTTTATTATGTGCCAATGCCAATTGGGTTCCTTTCAAGATTTCTTCTTTCACCAAATCAATTTCATCATTTTTAAAAGCTTCATAATTACACACAAAATCCAATTCATCAGCTCCATCCGCAATGGCCTGAGCTGCTTCTTCTAATTTTGCTTCGATTGTCGAATTCCCTTCCGGAAAATCAATCACCGTCCCTACTTTTACATTCGAAGATGCATTTAAAATAATTTGTTTCGCCAAAGACACCATTTCCGGTCGAATCATAATCAACTTAAATCTTTCCTGAATAGCTTCTTTTACAAAAACCATTACAACTTCCTGATTTTGGTTTTCATCAAGACCTGCCTGTGAAGCTGTTTTTAAATAAGTTGAATCTATAAACGATCTAATATCCATTTATTACTGATTTTCATTTGTCCTTCACTCACAAAAATACATTTAATATTGTAATGCATTGAAGAAATCATTTTTTGATTAGTACTGAATTTAGACAATCAAATTAAATACAAATAAAAAATCCTGCCGAAGCAGGACTTTTTATTTCTGGATATTACTTAAAAAATCATTCTTATCTAAAAAAACAATACACAAAATCGCCAGTAATGTTCCGGATGTATTTGCAAAAACATCAGTAACATCACCACTTCTGTAAGTTGTAAAATAGGTTTGGAACAACTCTATTGTACTCCCAAAAGCTAGAGACACAATAAAAACAATCCCTAAAAGTTTAGCGCGCTTTTGCTTTCTAAAATAAAAACGAAACGCATAAAACCACAACACACTAAATACAAAATAAAAAAAAGCGTGAATATATTTGTCAATATAAGAAATCTTGATCTCAGGCAACTCACTTATCCTAATAAGGCAGAGATATAAAATAAATACCGCCCATGACAAGGCAGCACTTAAACTAATTTTCTTAAGCACCGATAAGTTCTTTGTAAGCTTCACTTGTTAACAAAGTATCGTATTCAGCTAAATCAGAAGCCTTAATTTTAATCATCCAACCTTCTCCGTAAGGATCTGAATTTACTAATTCAGGCGCATCTTCTAAACCTGAATTAAATTCAATAATTTCTCCTGATAAAGGAAGAAACAAATCAGAAACTGTTTTTACTGCTTCAACAGTACCAAAAACTTCATCTTTTTCAAGTGTTTGATCTAAAGTTTCCACTTCAACATAAACAATATCACCTAACTCCTTTTGAGCAAAATGTGTGATTCCTACTGTTGCGATATCTCCTTCTAAACGTACCCATTCGTGGTCTTTAGTGTATTTTAAATCTGCCGGTATGCTCATAATAATAGTATTTTGAAATATGAAAATTATTTTTTGGCAAATGTAACAATCTTCAAATTAAATTTTGTTCCGTTTTTAGAAATTAATTACCAAAATTATATCTAAGCGTAAATCCTGAACGAATATTAGTAATTGGATACGAAGTGGATATCACTGCTTTAGAAAAAGAATGATCATAATAGAAAATAGCCGTCAGGTTTTTACTAAACGAATAATCAGCTGTCACTTTCAATGACCATAAATTTTGTCCTCCTCCCAGTTGATTGTTATCGTAATCCAAATAACGCACAATCGTTTGATTATTTCTATAAGACAAATCAGCTTTCAAATTAATATCCCCTTTTATCACGCCAGTAGGATTATCAGCCAGTCTTGACGAAAAAACAACATTCTTAAATCGGTAACCCAAACCTACAATATATTCAACTCCTTTTACTTCAGTCAATAAATTATTATCAAAACTCATGGACAAAGCACGGTCTCTTTTAATTTCTGTTAATACTTTTAATGAATTTTTTAATTCAAAATCCAATCGGACAAGAGGATTAAACTGCTCTACCAGATTGACATTAGAAATTAATAGTTTATTGTAGAAATTACCACTATCATCCATTCCGCCAGGATTATTATCATAATCAAAATTAGATCTAAACTGATTAATAGTATAGGATGCTCTGTAACCGTGTTGCAAAGAAAAACGTTTGAAATTCTTTTTAAACATTTCGTAACGCATCAAACCATTGTATTTTATTGTCCAGTTAGGAATTGGGAAATTTCTAAACACTCCTTTGGAAACGCTTGACGCATCAGCTCCTGTGTAAGCAGCTATAAATGCCGGTAATAATACCGACTGATTATTTTTTCCAAAACCTATCGGATAACCTTCATTATTCTTATATATATATCTTTTCTTTTTATCGGGATCATTATCCGGATCAACAGGATCAGCCGGAATTGGATTTAAAGCATCTCCATACCTCGGAATTGAATTTCCTAATCCATAGTAATCTTCAGCCAAACGATTAGCAATTGTCAATCTGTTACTTCTAAATTCATCAAAAGCTACTGAAGAATTTTCATCACTTTGAGAAAAAGCAGTTTTAATTAGCATTGTTGAAATAGAAAACATTCCATAGTTATATGGCGATCGGGAATTATAAGTTCCGTCTGCAGAAACATCATATTGCTCCGAAAAATTCTCCGAATAGGATCTATCCATATTCAAATCAATTTTGAAATCCGGAAACAAATCCACATTAGCTGTAGCTCGCAATGTTTTATTAGTTACCTGTGTGTAATTTTGGCTAAAGCCCTGATAGTTGGTCAACCAACCATTTTTAGCAGCTTCATAACGTACATCTTCCTGACTACCAAAAATAAATCCTAACGAAGGTCTTGAAGAACCTAAAAAACCAATACTTGGAGTATAACCTGGCAACAATGTCCCACTATTTTCAGAATAATTAATCTGAACATTTTTAACACTGGTTAACACACCCAAAACGCCATCCACAAATTGATTAGATTGTACCTGCGGTTTAGGAGCGGCCGCTATTTTCTGTCCCGGTTTAGGAGCAACAGCAGGCGTTTTTCTAACAGCAGCTTTTGATTGTTTGGACAAACCTAAATATTTATACAAGGTTTCCATGTTAAAACTGGCATTCAAATTATTTGTTCTGGCATTTTGAACTGTATTCCCCAGATTATAATTCACTCCGTCAACTATAATTTCAGACAACGCATTGGCTGATTTTTGCCAACTGTAATCTCCCGTATAAGAATAACTCGCTTTTACAAAACTAAAAACAGGAATCTTATTAATTGGAATATCATAATTTAAAACTACTTGTTGTGTATGACGGTTAGGATCTCCAATATCCCAGTAACTGTCCCAAATAGTAAAATCTTCTATAGGCATATCATTATCATCCAAATAATTCTTAACAAGATTATTTGTCGAAGCTGCATAACTAAATTTAAGCGATTTAGTTAAATTAAAATTGAAACCATAATTATAATTAAATCCAAAATTTCTTCTGTATAATGGCTGCAATTCAAGCCCCGGAACATTATCAACCTGTCTAAATTGCTGACGGTTGTACTGTCTGTTAATATTGGTATTAAAAGTAATATTCGAAGGCAAATAATTAAAATTAAAATCGCTCAACAACTTCCAATAACTGCTTTTCTTCATGAATTTTGTTTTCTTGAAAGGCTCTACCGGTTTATTATCAAAACTGTACGCATAATCCACGGTTGTACTTGCCTGCTGATCCAAGTAGTCTTCAATTTCATAATCGTGTCGTTCTACTTTATTAAAAGATTGCGAGAAAGTAAAGTTTTCCGGATCATAAATATGAGGTTTTTGTTCAGCTCCTCTTTGTTTTCTTACTCCAATAAAATTAATGCTGGTACGCTTAGTATAATCAATCGCACGATTTTTTAAATTAGCTCTTACATCGGCATCATCGGTTTCTTTTAAAAGCTGTTTCAACTTAATATCCTGATTAAACGGATCGTATTCCGGCTTAATTGTTTCTTCACCCACACTGTAATTAAAAGGTAAATTAATACCCCATTTATTAGGCAATAACTTCCCTAAATTAACATTAGTAACAATATTATATTGCTGAATATCCTCTCTGCTTCTTTCGTTTGGACCTTGTTCAATAGTTCCAAATCCAACGGTACTCATTTTTCCGGTAGCAGAAACTGTAGCAAAATCGGCAAAATTAGTATCCACATTCAACACCGCAGCCATACCACCGTGATTGTCCATCTCGGCAAGACGAAGTTCATTAAACCAGACTTCTCCTTTTATTTTCTGATGGGTCTCATTGCTTTTTACACCCACCATCAAAGTACGCACCATTCCAAAATTTGGATTTCCTTTAATCCCCAGTTTTAACTTACTATCACCATCACGCTCATTAGGATCTCCTGAAACACTGGTATCATCATCTAAATAATACACCCCATCCAAAGGCAGTGAACTTGCATCCACACTCATGGATTTGATTTTTAACTTAGTCAGTAATGCCAAAGACAAATTGATTTCGTTGGCTACAGGCCAAACTTCTTCTGCGGTATATTTACAATTACCATCCGTTGCAGCCGTAACTTTTAATGGAATTTCGACCTGATAGAAATTTTGTGTAAAGTCATTACCAAAACGAATGAATCCAACCATTTGATCATCTGTTAAAGGAATCTCACCTTTTAAAGATTCAGCATGTAAAAACATTTGCAGTTTTTTAAACTGGCGCATATCTACACTTACATTTTTAAAAACAGCTCTTGAATCCCCAATTTCTAAACCATCTCCAGCAACTCTTAACGATAATGATTGTTCATTTTGATTAATCAAAGTATTGTTATTATACAACTGTTCTCTTGTAACACCTGGCGGCGTTATATAATTAACAGGACATCTGGTGTCATTTTCCTGAATGTTAACAGCTGTAATATCTAACTCGGTATTATCATTATCCACATTTGTATCAGTAGGATCTAATGTACTCGTATATCTTCGCCATTCTCCTCTAACCAAATCCAATGCTCCAAAACGAACCGTAACTTCTTCATCAAAACCCGTCATGAACATTCTCATAAAACGAATCGATCTAAAATCACTAATATTCCCAATAACATTTTGCGGTTGTGAAACTGGTATTTTAAATTGGATCCATCTGGCATTAATCATTTCTCCGTTTGGTAAAGGCTCGTCATTTACTACACGAATATCAGTAACATAATTTTCCCCTACTTGCATCCCCGGCTTCATATCAATACTGTATTCATAATAAGCATTAATAGTATTCATTGTATTATCTCTGTTGATATCTTCAACATCAGGAACGGTAGAGGCTCCCCTATTAGGATCATTGATATCAACAGCTGAGTTTCCATCAACTCCGTTATAATTTTTATAACGCTCTTTAATTCCACCGGAAGTATTCAAATAATAGGTATAATCATCTGCTGCTGGATCAGATTCTCCGGCAAAATTAGTATATACCGATGCCTCTCCGCTATTAGATAAACCATCTAAACCAACGTCCTGATTTTTTCTGGTATTAGCATCTGCATCAAAAGCATATATTAATGATTGAGAAGCTGGAACATCTCCCCAAATTGGTCTTGGATTTACTAAAATTTGATCCGGCCCTAATCCATTTTCATACTGTTTCCTTCCGTCTTTCAAAATATCTTCTGAAATTTCCCCCAGATTGAAATAAATTTTACCAGTATTAGTAGGTGTTGTACTTCCATTACCCACATAAGGATCTAATACCCAAAACTGAATGTATTCCACATTTCCCTGTTCGAAATTAGTAGAGCTTAACGAACGCATAATTCCTCCGTAATTCTCTTTAGGAGTTAAACCAAAATTTGAATTATTATTATACGGCCCTCTTTCGGATGGTAAATAAGTTAAATCAAGAGTATTAATTACCTGTGTTTGTCCCTGAGCAATATCTAGTGTTGGATACAACTCTTTGCTATAAATTCTTCTGGTTGAGTTCAAAGAAATATCATCATTTGAAACGCCAGAGGGTTTTTGAACATAAAAAATAGGATCTATGGTATACCAGGCTAATTTTGCTCTTTTATGCCCATATGACAAATCATTAGAAGCTCCATTAAACTCATAAGTTGTTGGAAACTTAGCATCTTGATTTGTTGGTGTCGAAGCTAAACTCCAGGCATAAGCCGAACGCATATCTATTGAAGATTGTGTACCTTCAAAATCATCTACATACAATGTTGATTGTCCTTGAAATTGGTCTGCTTTTGGAGTATCTGGTTTTAAAAATGCTATTTCACCTCTAACGGATAAATTTGATGGCACATCAGTATCAACATTAGGAAGCATATTTACTAATCTTGTAAAAAAAGGAACCTCAGTTGAGAAATTAGTATTGAATCCAAAAATAGTATTGTTTACAGATTCCTGACCATAATTCGATTTTTGGGTAAATGGTTTTTCAGTCATCTTCAAAAAGGTTCCACCTAATGTAAAATTATCCGAAAATTTATGTTCTACATTCACTCCCATAAATCGTCTGGTTTGCTGACCAAAAATGGAATTATTTTCCAAAGAAACATTAATAGGAGTATTAGATGCCTGTAACGAAGGATCCAAAATCTGAACTCTCCCTAATTGATAGTTAACACTATAATCTACTCCTTCCACTAAAACTCTTCCTCCGGCGGTTACTACAACTGAACCCTGAGGCACATTGAATGCTCCAATAGGAATTCCATCACCACTGGATGATTTGTATTTTCCTCTTAATAAAAATTTATTTTTATCACTATCTTCTAATGCCTTAGCCTGTGTTTTTCGGTACATTGCTCCAAAAACATATTTACTTTGGTTAGGATTATATGTAGTTGTATTGCTGTAATCTTCAACTGCATTAGTAGTCAACTTATTAAATAACAACTCCCCAAAAGGCTCTTTGGTTGTAAAAATAATACGCCCATTTTGAGTATCAACTGTCAACCCGGAAACGAAGTCAAAAAAACCATCACCACCCGTTTGACGATCATTATTATAATTTAACTTATCTAAATTAAACACATTCAACAATGGAGTTTCTGCCACCTTATCATCCGGAGAAGGATTCACAGGGAATGGGTTTCCGGCTACGGGAGTTATATAATTTAATGGAGACGGATCGGTATAAAGAATATTAAATCTAAAATCTTGTTGTTTAATTTGATAAGCCCCCGGAATTTGATAAATATTCTTCATCATCAGGTTCCAAACCGGATTAGAAACATTAGTCAGATTACTTTTCAACATTTTTAACACCAAACTTTGCGTCACAACAGCTTGCGTTGATTGTGGTGTTCCGGTAACAAGAGTCGCATCCACACCATCATTACCAAACTCCCCAACCTGATACACCTTATCACCAATCGTATACTCGTAAGCCACAGCTAAAATTTCATCATTTGATAATCTCTGTTGTAGCGAAATATAACCTAATTGCGGATGATAGGTAAATTCATTAGTCGTTAATTTACGGGCATTCTCCAGTTTTGAGTAATCTTGTCCTTCACTCACAGATACTTTAAAACCTGCACTAGCGGTGGCAATTTCACGAATATCTGTTTTTAAATAACCATCTGCCAATCCAATTTTTGCCGGATCGTATTTATTATTTGCATTATCTGATGGCGTATCTGCGGGAGTATTAAACATTCCTGTCGAAGGATTTAAAACCACCACTTCATTATCATTTAAACCCGTTAACTGCGCCTCTCCTAAATCCTGAAGTGCAATTACATTTCTAAGATTATTAGAAGTAGTATTAAGACGTGTTTGCTTATTAGTTACCCAAACCTCAATCCTTGTAATTTGTACTCTACTATCTATAAATGGATAATTTTTTAAAGCCGCATCGTATCGATTTCTAAAATATTGAGATAAAAAAAAGTGCCTGTCGTTATCGTAATCTAAAGCATAAAGATCAAAATCCTGAATAGTCCCTCCTCCTTGTGAAACTACTGTTTTAGTTTGTGATTTTTGTTCGGAAAAAACGCCTGTTACTGTAGTTTTGCCAAACTGCAGCTGCGCCTTAACCCCAAACAAACTCTGCGCTCCTCTAATCAAAGAACTATTTAGGGGCATGCTTACATTTCCGACCTCAATTTTTTGAATAATATCATCTTCGGTAGGGGCATATTCTAATTTGAGTAAATTTTGAAAAGCAAATGTAGACTGGGTGTCATAATTAGCATTCACATTCAGTCGGGTTCCCACTTTCCCCATCAAACTCATGCTAATTCTCTGATCAAAATCAAAAGCCAGATTAGACCTGTTTCTGGGAGAAAAGGAAGGGTTATCCTGTTTGGTATACCGAACACCCATATCCATTTCAACGGATCCCGTAGGCTTTACATCAATTGTATTACTACCAAAAATAGACTCAAACAATCCCGAATTCACATAATATCTGGGTAATAAATCTTTTTTATCAGCTTCACTACCTTTTTTCTTTCCGTCAATTGCATCCGATTTTTTTTTGAAATAATCCTTCATAGATTCTTTCAAAACTAAATTTTCGTATTCTTTTGGAGTTAGTATAATGGGGTACTTGATAGAAAATCCATCTACCGAATGGGTGTAAATATATCTATCCGTTTTTGGGTCATAAGTATAAGCAGAAAGAATACTCTTAGGGTCTTTCATTTGAACTTTCCCTGTAGAATATCTTCTTTTTGTTGTATCCTGAACTGGTTCGTTAACCTGAGCCAAAGACACAAAACCGCATAATAAAACTGCCCAAACAATACAAATTTTATGCATACAATTGGTTTTTTGCTGTGCTTTATAAGCTTTTTAATGCTTGTTTAATAATCGATTCAACTGATGCCTCCGGATTTTCTTTTACAATTTTATCTATCACTTTTTCAGAAGCTTTTCTAACAAAACCTAAAACTTCTAATGCAGATAACGCTTCATCTCTGTTTGTATTGCTTTGCGACACAGAAACTTCGTCTAAATCATACAACTTCAAAACTTTTTCCTTTAAATCCAAAATAACTCTTTGTGCTGTTTTACTACCAATTCCCTTAATGGATTGAATAGTAGTAACATCACCAGATGCAATAGCATGAGTAATTTGTTTTGGATCAAGCGAAGACAACATTGTTCTGGCAATACCTGCTCCAATACCTGAAACCGACAACAATAATTTAAATATTTCCCTTTCTGATTTCTCTACAAAACCAAAAATAGTATGTGCATCTTCTTTGATTTGAAGATAAGTAAATACTTTTATAAAATCAGAATTAGGAAGTAATGAAAAGGTATGTAAGGAAATATGAACCTCATAGCCTACACCACCACAATCAACAACAAGATGTGTTGGTGTTTTTTCAACTAACTTCCCTTGTAAATGTGCAATCATTTAATTTTTTATAAATATTATTTAGAATTGTTTTTTTTCTTTTATTTTTCCTAGGCATCAATAACTGTAATAGCAGCCATATTTACCATTTCTTCTACACTAGCTCCTAATTGAAAATAGGAACAGGTTTTCCCATTCCCATCATAATAGGGCCTATTGAACCCGTTTTATATAATTCTTTCATTAGTTTATAAGTAACATTAGCCGAATCAAGATTTGCAAAAATCAAAGTATTTACTTTTTTTTCCCCGGAGTCGGTTCAGTATGATACAATAAGGCTTCTTTTACTATCTTCATTCATAATTGCAGGTTTATCTTATATACAAAGATAGAAGACTTAACTTAAAAAGTTAACATTTTCTTAATTCTTTTAAAAAAACGACCAATTTTCACACAAAAAAAGCCACTAACATTAGTGGCTCTATTTTTAATCTCATTTCTTATTAAGATTGGGTTCCGTTAATATAAGAATCCAACAGCTGGATTGTTTCTTTTTGTTTTTCAATAATACATTTTACGACGTCTCCAATTGAAATCAGTCCAATGACTTTATCATCTTCCACAACAGGTAAATGCCTGATTCTTCTTGAAATCATCATTTCCATACAATTGTCCAAATCGTCAGTAGGTTGCACCGTAAAAACATTACTCACCATAATTTCTTTAATCATAGTTGTTTTAGACGACTTATCTTTCAGAATAACTTTTCTGGCATAATCCCTCTCCGAGAAAATCCCTTTTAGCTGGCCTTCTTCAATAACTAAGATTGCTCCAACATTTTTTTCACTCATTATTTTTATAGCATCATAAACGCTAATTGAAGAAACAACTGAATAGACATCGTTTCCTTTCGTACTTAATATTTGATTTACAGTCATATCAAAAAATTTAATGAAATATAAATTTAAAAAAAAATAACTTATAAACATTAAGCTTTTTACAAAAAAACGATTAGAATAAATCTTCTGGTGAAGTCATTTTGTTTAATTCCAGTTTCAAACTATTATTTAAAATTTGTAATCCTAATTGATAGGAAGCATTTACCCAACCAAATCCTTCTTTTGCAATATAATCAAACTCTGTTCCTACATTGCCGTATTCTGCAAATACTTTATGGGAACTAATTTCCAAATCAAACTTTTCAGGAATGGTTCCATTGTATTCTACAGCATTTTTGGTAATTAACCAAAGCCATCTGTAGACCATTTCTTGTGCTTTATCCGAATAATTATAATTAATCAGTCCTTCCCATAATAACATTTGGTGTGGTGCCCACCCAAATGGATAATCCCATTGTCTTTGCGGAGCATTTTCATGAGAATATGCAATACTACTTGCTTTTGTACTTCCGGTAATCCCACCTGTTTTTACGAATTTTGGCAAAGCAATTTCCACCAATTGTTTTGCTTGTTCCTCGCTGCACAATTTTGCCCACAAAGGAAAGAAGGTTGTCGCTGCCTCAAAAGGAAACTGTTTTTCATTCACAAAGTCATAATCAAAATACATCCCTGCATTTTCATTCCAACACAACTCATTCATTTTTTCTTTTCTGAAAAGGGCTTTTTGCTCCCATTGCTCAGAAGTGTAAACCAAATCATCTGATAAAAAGGCATTATTAAAAAATGCTTTAATCAGGTAAGCAATATCTTTTTCGTATTTATAAAGAAAACTGTTGATATCTACAGAATTTAAATTGGCACAGGTATTTATCAATCTATCAGTTGTATCATGTCCACTTTCTCTCAAACTGCGGTCATGAACAAAATACATATCGAGTTCAGCATCAACTAATGTCCTGTTCAAATACTGTTTTTCAAATTCCCGAACAGGTAAATTATATTTTTTAGCATACTCAATTAATACATCATCAAAATGACCCGGTTCCACCTCAAAAGGCATCCCCACTCCATCTGCTTTATATCGATTCAAAGCTGTCGAAGTAAGCCTTCCTCCCTGAACCATCCAAACGGTATTATATTCTAATATCACCGTTTCCAAATGCAATCTGAGCCAATTCAAATCAGGTGTTTTTTGTTTAACTATATCAACCAGCAAAGAAGAATATAATGGAGGCTGAGTCCTTGTTAAATAATAACTCCTGTTAGCATTTAAAATTTTACCATAATGAATGATTTGGTATCTAAAATTCTCAGCTATAGCCATGGCTTTATCCAATTGATTGTCTATTAACAATCCGGCTGCAATAAAATAACTATCCCAACCATACATCTCATTAAATCTGCCACCGGGAACAACAAAAGGAACACCTTGTAATCCCGATTTATTTTTTTCTAATGCCAGCGCTAAAATACCTGGTTTTGAATTTAAGGTATCCACATAATCCATCGTATAATTCTCTGGCAAAATGGCTACTTTAAAACTTTTTAATTCTTTTTCTAATTCTTGAAAATAAGCAATCCCTTGTTCATCTTTTGCCGAAACATACAGAGTTGCAATATCATTAGATGTTTTTTCATCTTTTAGAATTTGCTCCAAACCTTTTTTATCAATTGTACGGGTTAATTCATTCCAATAATCATCCCTTATCTTTCTTGATATTCTTTGAACGGGTTCTTCTTTAATAAAATCCAAATCAACTTCTGCAGTTAATTCTCCTTTCTCTTTAAGTGTTGCAAGTTCCTGAAGTAAATTAGACAAATGATAGGTTCCTTCTATCATTTCTTCTTTTTTAGTTAATTCATCCACCAGAACAAATCTTTTAGGACCAAGATCGTCTTTAGTGATTTTTTTATCTTGATCAGTATCCTCTTGCTGCAAAAGTTCTCTGAATGTCTTTTCTATATTAAGTAAAATTTTCATTTTGAAACACCAATTACTATTAATGACTTATATTTTTCAGCTTCAATTCCTGAGTATTATTTGAAGTAAGTTTTTTTAGCAGAAAAAAAGAAACAAACAACAAGGACATCGGAATTAAAGTATAATAAAATGCATTTTCCGGACCTTCATTTTTAAACAAATAACCAATAACTCTGGAACCGAGGGTACCTCCCAAAGCAGAAAAAACAACAATCAAACCAGTCATAGAACTATGCATTTTTTGAGGCAAAGCACTCAAAACAACTGAGTTTAAAAGTGGGTAAATAGGCGCTATAAACAATCCTACTAACGGAAATGCAAATCCTATCAAAGGAATATCACCAAGTGAATTAATTTCTTTCACTTCTAATCCAACAGCTTTAGGGAGAATAAAAATCACAATCAACATTGCAATTACAATACAAAAACTCAATACCCAAATCCAGTTTATTTTTCGTGTCAAAATACCGGCAAGAAGTCGCCCTACTGCCAGGGACACCGCCAGTATGCTCGCCATCATGATACTTATATTCTCGGGAAGATGCAGCACTTTACTATTAAAAGTGGGTAACCAGGACATGATTCCTTGTTCTATCATTACAAACAAAAAAGCACTAATTACAAAAACAATCGTTAAAAGCTTAGCTAATAGTTTCAACATTTGAGCAAAATCATCAGCTAAATTTACTCCCGGAATTTCCGTTTGATTCTCAAATTTTGTAAAAAACAAAAATGCAAAAGAAACCAATGAAATCCCTGCCAATAACCAATATACATTCAACCATGAATCAGGATTCGTATCTGAATTGAAAGCCGGGAATAAGAAATACGCTAATGCAATTCCTATCATAAAAACCCCTTCAATACTACTCATCATACTATTATGCTCCCGCTGACTTGCGGTAATAGTACCAATCAAAGAATACACAGAAACTTTAATCAAAGCAAAAGAAACACCAACCGTTGCAAAAAGAATTTTAGCCGCAGTGAAAGAATTTCCAAAATACATACTGATACAAGCTACAGCGACTAAGCCCAAACCAATAAGCATGGCTCTTTTGTATCCAATTCTAGGTAAAAAAGAAGCAACCAAAAAAGACACAATTGCTATAGGTAAATCCTTAAATGCTTCCAAAATACTGGCTTGCAATTCATCGACTCCATAATTAGCCTGAGACTTTAGAATTACAATTCCTACGCTGTTTAGCAAAATTGCGAACACAAAATAATTGAGATACATAGCAATCTTAACGGTGCTTTTCTTCATTTTTCGATCCTTTTTATAATTATGATTTTCAATATTTTTGCAGCCACTACCGACTTGCAATTTTAAATTTTGGACATCTTATAAGATTTAAAAATTCATCGTATTTGTGATGTCATTTTCTGTATGTTGTATCGTAAAACCATTAGTTTGAAGATTTGCCTTTAAGTGAACAACAGCATCACCGTTTACCCATTTAATATCTATAACTTCGTCAACAGTATCATTTATTACTACCTGACCTAAAAATGCATTTGAAGTATTTCTCAAACGAATAATTTCTAATTGTTTTTTTACAACTTCTGTTTTTAAGCCTCGCTCAATCTCGGGCATTGATAATGTGGTACGATTAATTTCTTTATGACCTGCACTACCACCATTATCTGCCGCTTCATAATTATTTTTACCCGCAAAAATATCCAGATACCAAACCTGTGGTATTCCCGGCATAAACATTTGAATGGCTCTGGCAAGAAGCAATTTTTGCTCCTCTTCACCAAGCGCACTAAAAAATGTAGCATTTATTTGATAATAAGAAATCTTTTTCCCTGATGGATCGTAAAGATTTTTTACGCGGCCACCACGTTCCATGATTTTGTTCATGACACTTTCTATCTCGGCATCATCCAATAATCCTTTGTTGTAAACCCCATTTACCTCCTTGCCTTTTAAATCTAAAACGGGAATTCCATCGTGACAACCAAGCATGTTTACTGTTTTATATCCTTTAGCCACTATTTCTTTAGCCCAGCTTAATAACGCCTTACTTGTTTTGTTTTCGATTGTATGTATCGTTAGACCAGGTAAGAAAAAATCATAGATATAATATCCTTCATTGGCTACTTCATCATGTAAATGCAAACCATACTCCGCATGAATTTCTGGCAACAATATCAAATCGTTTTTTTGAGCTATTTGTTTAATACGCTCTAAATATTCCCAAGTTCCCGGTTTATTAAAAAAATTAGATTCCCCAACCTGTTTATGCAAATAAGCAAAAGCATCCAGGCGAAGAATATTACAACCGTAACCATTTAATTTTTTTAATGTTTCTTCATAGAATTCCCATACTAAAGGCGATGTAGCATTGACATCCATTTGCCCTAAGTAAGAACGCTTTTGTTCTACAATTGCTAGAATTTCAGTTTTTAAAGCACTGCAATCTTGAAAATTAATAGTCGTAAAATCCTGATTATGGGCTATCGCTTCATTAATTTGGGTAACTATAAATAAACTTTGCGCTTCAGTTAAGCCTTTTATATTTTGTAAATCCTGAACAGTAACTGGATTGTAAGTTACCTGTTGATAAAAAGTATTCCAATAAGGCTGTTCTGTACCATCAGGAAAACGCACTTTCAATATTGGCAAACCTGACTTTCTCATAAACAGTTTATCGAGAAACTCTGGTTCAGGAATTACAATTCCATCATCATTTTTTATTCCGTTTCCCTCCCAAAACTCATTCCAATTGATAAAAAAATCTTTGAATTTAGATTCATTTCCGTGTTGCAATAAATCTTTAAATTGAGGTGAAGCTACAGAAAGGTGGTTTAATACAATATCAAATTTCAGCTTTATATTAAGCTCGTTTAAATCCTTTAAATCTTTTGGGTTTACTAAATCCTTATTTATATTGTAATCAATAATAGAAAAACCTCTGTCTAAATCACTATTAAAAAAAGTAGGCAATACGTATAACAAAGAAAATACATCCTTAAACTCGTTCATTTTAAGCATGTCGACTGTATCACTGAATTTTTTACTAATACTGTCCGGATATGCATTAAGCATTACTCCATTAATGATATTTTTATTATTCTGTTGCATTGTTTTTTATAAAAGTTTAGATAAGATATTGATGTTATCCGGTAATCGACCAACGTTTTGCAGTTTTAAAGCTGCTAATTTTAAAGCGATATCCAAACATTCATTAATTGTTTTTTTCTTGATATACGCAAATAAAAATCCGGACCAAAAAGCATCACCCGCTCCGGTGGAGTCCATAACTCTATCAATTTTAATCGCGGGCATTTGTATCACTTCTTTTCCTTTTTGAGATAATTTTACTCCATTACTACCTAAAGTTAAGCAAACCGTATCTACTCCCTGATCGTGAAAAAATTGAAAAATCTCTTCATGTGGAAGTTCTTTTTCAAAAAGACGTAACATATCATCTTCACTAATTTTTATTAAAGGATTAAACTGACAATAGGTTTTGATAACCTTGAAAGCTTTTTTTTGACTCTTCCAAAGCTTGCTGGCATAGTTTACATCAATACTCAATTTACACCCTAAATCATAAGCTTCCTGAGCCTTTTTTAAAATTGTTTTTTGTGCAGGATTTTTGCTTAAGGCAAAACAAGTGGTATGAAATATAGTAGTATTAGATAATATTTCGCTCGAAATTTGTTCTTCATAAATACAACAATCTGCTGCACGATACGGTATAAAATCCGGCGTACCTTGAGATCTGGAAACAAAAATTACACTAGTCGATTTATTATCTAATATGTTAAGGTGGCTTGTGTTTATACCAACATTCGTTAATCGTTCTGTAATATAGGACCCAAAACCATCATTACCTACCGTTGCAACCATTATAGCATTTAAACCTAATCGTGTTGAATTCATTGCTACATTGGCAGGAGAACCTCCTAAATACCTATGATAATCTCTAGTCTCATTAATAAGAACACCTTCCTGATGTCCAATAAAATCTACTAATACTTCGCCAACACAAAGAATATCTATCTTATCCATCTCATTATTTATTTGAATTATTCACTTAATTCTCGTTTTTTAGTTTTGATTAATAATGTACAGATAGCACTTAAAATCAATAATACTCCTGCAAAAGTGATTGCCAGTCGGGAATCATTATTTAAAAAATGCTTTAGGATAAAACCAAATGAGAGATTTTGAATAATCATTGGAATAACTATCATCATATTAATAATCCCCATATACACTCCATACCTTTCTTTAGGAATCTCCGAAACAACCATCAAATAAGGAATCCCCATCATACTTGCCCAACCTATTCCAAAACCGGTTATTGCAAAAAACAAAAAGTTCTTGTCATGTATATTTGGAAAAGCTAAAAATCCAAGTGCTGCCAATAACAAACAGAAAGCATGCACCGTTTTAGGACTAAATTTTTTAGTAAACCCCACTAAAGCAAATGCCGATATGAATGTGACCACATTGTACCATCCGTTCACTAAACCAGTCCAGCTCACGGCTTTCTCATATGCTGCAGAATTACTATGAGGAGTGGCATTCCAGACAGACAAAGCAACACTTTTGGAAGAGTTTTGCCAATAACAGAACAATGCATACCATTGAAACAGATACACCAATGCCAGTTGCCACATTACTTTGGGCATTTCTCCAATGGCTGAAAAAATTTCTATTAATGGATCAAATAAGCCTCCTTTATGTTCTTTCAAATGAGCAAGTTCTTCGGCTGTGGGAGGAATTTCCTGCGTTGTTCTCATACTCCACCAAATTGACCCAATAGAACAAATGGCACCGAGAAAAAAAGAAGCATAAACCCAAGTGGGCAGAGACCCTGTTTTGCCAATAAAAATCATTGGAAAAATAAACAAGGATACATTTGCCAAAGTTTGTCCAAAGCCTGTAAAAAAACTTTGCATCTGAAAACCCAGAGGCAATTGTTCTTCATCAAGTTTGTCAGCAATAAAAGCCCGATAAGGCTCCATTGCCGTATTATTACCGGCATCTAAAATCCAAAGTAATCCTGCAGCCATCCACAACGAACTACTGAATGGAAACAACATTAAAGCAAGACTACACAAAATTGCCCCAATGAAAAAATATGGTTTACGTCTTCCCCATTGCGGATGCCAGGTCTTGTCACTTAAGGCTCCAATAAGCGGTTGAATCAACAAACCGGTGATAGGTCCTGCAAGATTCAATAAAGGTATTTGATCGGGGCTCGCCCCTAAAAAGTCATAAATAGGATTTACTGCACTTTGTTGTAAACCGAAACTGTATTGGATTCCAAAAAAACCAACATTCATATTCCAGATTTGCCAAAAATTAAGTTTGATTTTAGATGTCATTTTGGTTTTTTTGGTGATTTATTTTTTAGCTATTTTCATTAAAATTAATTTTAAAATTGCCAATTGATTATTGTTTTAAAATAAAAAACGTTTTCGGAACCACCGAAAACGTTTTCGAAACCGTAGAATTATGTTAGAATTTTAGCTCATTTTAATGCAAAAGGGATAATGATTTTGGCTTCCCAGGTTAATTCATCACCTCCGTCAAAGGGATTTGCCAAAAAATGCTCTAAAGGTTTATTTGCCAAATTATAGCCATGTCTTTTTGCATAATCCAACAAAGCAAACCAAGCCCTGTCTGAAGTCATAAAATTCCCCCAATAAGTTGCCTGAAGCCCCTTGACAGAAGCCAGAGTTTTAAACTTTACCTGTTCATCAACAATCATTTTGGTTGCTTTGTTTATTGGGAAACAATAATTAAAATCAAGCAGTTCATTATCCTGATCCCAATGATTAATTTCTACATATGGCCTTCCTGTTATCCTGATTGAATTTGAATGGAGAAATCCGGTAATAATTGCATCATTTTTCATCATAGCCTGTGCTTTTTTCTCCAAACTACATTTTAGATTAATATAAGCCACAAATGTTTCTTCTGATTTCCCGACCCCGTCAATTTTAATTTTAAAGTTTTTAATATGTTCCTCCAGCGCTTCTTTAACTGCTTTCACATTACCAACTTGTTCTGTTTTAAAACTTGTGTTAAAAAACGGAAGTGTTATCCGATTGTAAAAACTATTATTCAAATCCTTTATCCCAACATTTACTTTAGATACTGAATCGTTTACAGATTGAATATTCCAGCAATACACTAAATCGACATAACCATTTTCTATTTCTTGTTCTATAAAATTAAAATTCTTCTTTTTTAAAACTGAAACATTCCCTTGCTGGGTCGCAGACCATGCCTGGATACCATAAAAAACAGTACCTGGAGCCGCTTTGACTTTGAAAGAAATAGAGTAATCATTTTTTTTGATAAAGAAATACCAAATCAGAGATACTGATAACAAAGAACTCAATCCAATAATGTAGAGATGTTTTCGCCCCATTTATTTAAGCATTTTTAATTTACTTACAATGTAATTACCCACATTTTTCCCCTGATCGATACCATTCATTATTGCCGCTTTATAATGTATTCCTCCGTAAAATCGGCTTATTGCTGCTTCTCTGGCTGCCTGATTGAAAGATGTAAATTTTCGACTTGGTATTCCGTAAGACAATTCCGTATTGTCAGTGTAAGAAAAATTATCTCCAAAAACAGAGGTTAAAACAATCGCTGAACAAGCAGAAGCAACCGAATGTCCACTACAATATTCCGGAAATGGAGGCGTTTGCAACAATGGTCTCCAGTTTTCATCTATATTTTGATTGATTACTGTTTCAGGTCTAACAACATTACTTCTAAATTTCTCTTCCCAACAACTGATAAATGCTTCAAATAATCCAATAGAAGTTTTTGTATTAGCATATACTGTTTTTTCAAAATCGGCATGCGACTTTTTACAAGCTATTTTAACAATTCCCATCCAGTGTCCTCCAGGTGTAATCTTCTTTTTGGCAAACATCATGTGTCCTTGGTTTACCGAAACATACGGGTTACAATCCCAAAATTGCGCCATTTTCATTTCTTCAGACTGATCTCCTTTTTTAATCATTTCCTGACTGATTTTATAAACCTCTTGTACCTGTTTGAAAAAAGGCGAATTTTTTTCTACTGAAAAAGGCAGGGCAGGAACCGGTTTAAATTGAGCAGCTGAATCTAAAACCAATGTTCTAATTTCTCCCCAATGTGGCTCAACAGCATCCATATAAGCTGGTGGCGTTGGCTGCCATCTTCCTGCTTGTTTAGCATGAACTGAAAATTTAGGCATTGTTCTGGTCTGCTTGTAATTATCTTTTCCCATCCATTTTTTAATACGTTCAGCTACTTTTAATCCGTATTCTTTAGAAACTTCAAATTCATTTTCATTTTCTAATTGCCATTTTTGATACAAACTATCTCTAAATTTTTCAACCAGCTCTTCAGAAAACACTAATGCTTTGCTTACCTCCATGTGGGCAACAAGTGCTGCCACATTTTTATTAACACCACTTTTTGCGTCCAAAGCCGGAATAGAATCCAGTGCATTTAATTGTTTCTGGAGACTTTGATAAGTTTTGCTATTTTGGGCAATTACTTCATAAGCAGCAATATTAGGATACGTATAAATCCGGCTTGCTACAGGCGGAGAAAAAATATCATGAATCAAAATTTGAGTCACATTATCTATTGAAGCTTCATAATCTTCCGGTGTTACAACGATGGTTTTTTCTTTTTTACAGGAAACAAAAAGAAAACTTATTGCTACTATGATTATAAATTTAAGTTTCATATTTTTTATTTTTTTATTACTGTTCATTTTTTAAAATTGATATAAATTCCACTAAAAAACGGAAAATTAAATTCATTGGTTTTTCCCCATTGGTATTTCATAAACCTCAACTTTCTTGTTATTTATAGTTACCAATAAATATTTCTTACCGTTAAAATGGATAATATCCAAATGTCTTACTGCCTTTTGGGTCAAATCAATTCCAATTTGATTTCCTAAAAATATTGTTTTTTGATTCTTTATCAATGCTCCTGAAAATCCGTCAAATCGACTGTGATAAGGAGAAACCCCAAAATAATTACCGCCTGCAAAAACTTCTTCTTGAGCATCGCCATCAAAATTAGATTTCACAAAACAAGTAATGGGAGATACCTGCATTGTATTAGAAAAAGGAACAAAAGTGAATTTTCCTTTATCGTTTCTCAGATAACCCGATTTTAAATTTTCAACCTCATATAACTTTGCTTTTTCCAACATTTTAGGGTCAAAAACTTCTTCCAATGTTTTTCCTGCAAATGATTTATAACTGTTAAACTTCTTTTTAAGCATACCGCTGAATTGTTCTGCCAATTCATCTAAGCCCATGATAGAATAATACTTCCCGTTTTTTTCTATTGCCACAATTGTTTCATAGGTCCCATTAGCATCAAAATCATCATAATACATTTTCATCGGGAATTCCGGGCTGGCTTTGAATTTAGTGTTGATTCCCCAGTTCCCCACTAAATAATCTGCATCTCCATCGTGATCGATATCAAAAGGAAGAATAGTTTGCCATAAACCGTTATTTTTTTCCGGGAAAACAGTTTCGGTAACATTCCTGAATTTACCATTTGTATTGGCAAAAAACATTGGTTTCATCCATTCGCCAACAGCAATAATATCTATTTTTCCATCTTTATTGAAATCATCAAAAACAACATCAGAAACCATTCCGATAGCAGCAAAAGTATTTTTATCTACAGTAGTAAAAACCCCTTTATTATTATTTAAAAGATAACAATCAGGCATGCTTCCAAATCTATTGTTCAATGAATTGTTAGCAATAAAAACATCTAAATCACCATCTTTATCGTAATCAAAGGTTTTGACTACTGATGCATTTTGCTTGATTTGAGGCATCACACTTTTAGCAAGCTGATTGTTTTTATTTAAATACAATCTGCTTTCTAAATAGACGGCATTTTCTCCGCCTCCAGAAACCACCATTAAATCATTTAAACGATCATTATTGAAATCCCCAATTACAGCAGAAACATCTTCAAAAATGGAATCTTTTTCAATGTCGGTCATTGATTTATTTGAAAAACCATTCATACCTTGAAGATACACCCGTGATTTTTCATTTTTTGAACTTCCAAAAAAGATATCTTCTTTGCCGTCACCGTTCAAATCTCCTATTACAGTTGCCGGTCCTCTATCTGAACGTTGATAAGGAATTAATTTTTGAATCAAATTATCGACAAAATCATTTTCCTTATGTATATAATCAATACCTAAATTACCCTCCACTTTTTCAAAAACAGGCTTAACAATAGGATGTAATTTTTTATAATCAAAAATCTTTCTGTTTTTTGATGCTTTTATATTGAGTGTCTGATTGGTTTTTATATTCTTTAAAGTTTGAAAAGTCCTGTCTGGCCAAATGACAACCAATGAATCCACTTTTGCTGTTTTGCCATATCCGAAATAAGTTATTGGCTCAGACGAAGATTGAAATCCTCTTGTTATTTGTAACTCTTTAAATTGTTTTTTGCCTTTAGAGTACGAAATAACCTTAGCACCAATGCCAAAAGTATTTTTACCTTCAAATTGCAATTTCAATTTTAAATAGTTTGATTTTCCATCTGTCTTATTTATGTATATTGTAGCAACACTGTTCAAATTATTAGTGACAATGTCTAAATCGCCATCATTATCAAGATCTCCATATGCGCCTCCGTTAGAAATTATAGAATCATTTTCTATCCAATCATTAGATTTGTTTTTAAATTGTAAATTATTTGAACCTTGAAAAATATAATTAGAAACATTCCCTTTAGGCATTTTTTTCAAAGCTTCATTATCTAATAATTTAGTGTTGGCAATCTTACTTTTTATTTGGTCATTAGAATAATATTTTACATAATCTAAATCGTTAGGGCGTTTTGGAATTCCATTACATACAAATAAATCCTGCTCCCCGTCAAAGTCATAATCAGCAAATAATGCAGTCCAACTCCAGTCTGTTGCTGCAACACCGTTTAACAAAGCTGTTTCTGTAAAATGCTTGCCATCTTGATTCAGTTGCAGCATATTTCTTGAATATTGGTAGTGATAACCTAATCTTTCGGTTCTTAATTTCAGCATTTGTATATTATCATCACCTAAAGAAGATTTTAATACTTTTTCACTTTCAGGCAACATGTCCAAGCTAATAATATCCGGAAATCCATCATGATTAATATCCGCAACGTCAACACCCATAGAAAACCTGCTGGTGTGACCAAAATATTGTTTTAAACTTTCTGTAAAAGTTCCATCGCCATTATTTAAATAATAATAGTCATCCTCATGAAAATCATTACAAACATAAATATCCGGATAGCCATCTAAATTAAAATCAGAGACTGCCAATCCTAATCCATATCCATTAAGACCGCCAAAAATTCCTGCCTGTTCACTTACATCTGTAAATTTGCTATTATCATTTCTGAATAATTTATCTCCACATTCGTAACTTCTTTTATTTCTAATCTCGGCATTTCCAAAAGATTGTTCTGAATGGACAGCGTGATTCAATAAATACATATCTAAATCACCATCTAAATCATAATCAAAAAAAGCGGCTGACGAACTGTAATTGTCTAAATCCAAACCATATTCGGCTGCACTTTCTGTAAAAGTGTTGTCCTTATTATTGATAAACAATTCATTATGCCCCTCAAAACCATTGATTCCTACAACAGCGCAAACATAGATATCTAAATAACCGTCGCCATTTACATCGGCCATGACTGTTCCGGTATTCCAGTCACTTTGACCTTCAACTCCCGCTTTTTTAGTTATATCTTCAAATTTATTCTTCCCTTTATTTAAATATAATTTATTCTTTCCCTGATTAGATGTAAAATAAATATCTAATAAACCATCGTTGTTTATATCTCCCAAAGCTACTCCTCCGCCATTGTAGTAGTAGAGATAATCTAAAATCGAAATATTCTTGGAAGGGTCTAACTTATTATTGAATGTAATATTACTTTCTTCAGAAGATAACTTTTCAAAAAGCGGATCTTGTTTTTTAATACAACTAACAAATAATAATGAAGCAAAAGTTATTACAAATAATTTATTCATTGCGTCTAAATATTTTAGGTTTATTATCATTTATTACTGCAACAACAGCCACCGAATTGTTCTTGTTTTTTATTGTTCGTATTTGCTTTACTTCTCCGTTAACAAAAAAACCTGACTGTTTATAAGGTGTCCATGAATATGTTCCGTTTTTATTCCCTAACAACAAACTACCAAAATTAGCGTCTAATCTGGAAAATTGAGGTTTGAATTCATATTGATTTCCACCTAGAATCAGGTCTAAAATTCCATCATGGTTAGCATCTAAAGTACAAATCGTATTCACACAGGAAAATTGAACTTCTTTTGGCAACAACTCAATTTTAAAAACGCCATTCCCTTTGTTGACAGCAATAACGCTTTCCTGAATATTTACAATTCTCTTAATGGAATTATCTATTACTTCTTGCGCAAATAACTCTTGTATTGCTTTTTTTGAATAATCGGCATAGCTCAAATTTTTCTTTTTTATAGACGGGATTTGTTTTGCTAATTCTTGTTTTAAACTAACCGGCAAATCTTTTCCATTAATAGCTCTGGTTGTAATCTGTTCTATAGTTCCATTATTATCAAAATCATTGGTAAATAATTTCATTGGATTTCCTTTTGATACTTTATAAGAAGTATTGGTTCCTTTATTTCCCAAAATCAAATCTTTTTTTCCATCATTATTCAAATCCACACAACTCACTGCATTCCAGAATCCTTTATAATTACTAAGGTTAGATTTGAATTCTGTCAATCGTCTTCCGTTATTTTTGAAAATCATTGGTGCTGCCCAATCACCTACAAGTATTAACTCTTTTTTTCTGTCGTTATCGATATCTTCCCAAACCGCATCAGTTACCATTCCAACCGAGTTTAACTTAAAAGCTTTTTTATCGGCTACATTTAAAAAATTACCATGACCGTCATTTTCTAATAACAAATGTTTTGGATCAATTCCATAAATTCCCGGAACACTTCTGCTTCCTATAAAAACATCCGTATCACCATCATTGTCAAAATCATTTGCCGCAATTACAGAAACATTATTATGTGTAGTAGGAATCACTGAACGGCTTTTTACAAAAATCCCTTTACCATTATTCAGATATAATCGGTTTATATAATTGGCCTGATCTGCTTTTTCGTTTCCACCAGAACCCACCAGTAAATCCTGATCACCATCATTATCCGCATCAAAAAAACTGGCTGCGGTATCTTCATAATTGGCATCGCTGTCCAGATCTTTTTGATTGGTAACTGTATAATTATCATTAGCATTGCCTAAATAAATTTTAGCAGCGCTACCTTTGGCTCCTCCTATAAAAACATCTTCATATCCATCTCCATTAACATCGGCTACGGCAAGAGAAGGCCCTTCTTGAGAAAGCATTTTAGAAATCAAACCTTCATAGTCAAAATCAATATAATCATTTTCTTTATGAGCTGAAAAAGCTGTACTTTTTTCTGTAAACAATGGTTTAACTTTATCCATTACAGCATGATAATCCGATTTAGCATCTACAATATTCAGATTAACCGTAGCATTATTTTTTGGTTTTTTAATAATTTGACACTTCCCATTTGGCCAAATGACTTGTAATGAATCTATTTTTTTATTCCCAATCCCAAAAGTCATCACATAATCAATTGAGGACTGAAACCCTCTTGAAGGAAACAATTCTTGTCTGATAATTTCGTTTCCTGAAAATAATTTTACCACACTACCTATCGCAAAAAGATTTTTGTTATCTCCTTTTAATTTCACTTTTATAAAATGGTTGTTTTTCTTTTTCTCGGTATTGTTTCGATAAACAAAAGCCTCCATATTAACATTGTTGACAATTAAATCTAAATCGCCATCATTATCTAAATCACCATATGCTGATCCATTAGAAAAACTAGGAGTATCTAATCCCCAATTTTGGGCTTCGTTTGTAAATGTTAGATTTTTATTATTTCTAAATGCATAATTAGGAATTGCTGTGCTGGGCATTTTACTTATAATTGTCTCCATTTGTTCTTTTTGGCCTGTAATAGCCATTTTTTGCATCAGCTCATTGGCAAAAAAATCAACAAAATCCTGATTAGTTAAATCATGGTAAATTCCATTGCTAACAAAAATATCTTTATAACCATCGTTGTCCATATCAAACAGCAATGCTCCCCAACTCCAATCTGTTTTAGCAACTCCTGCATAATTAGCAATCTCAAAAAATTGATTATTGTTATTATTGAGTTGCAAAGTATTTTGCATGTATTGATTGTAAAAATCCAGATTTAATTTTCTGGTAAATAAATCATAGTTATCAAAACTAGTAGTGGTTTTTAAACGCTCATCCGGTTCCGGTAACATATCGGTCACAAATATGTCGGCTTTATCATCATTATTAATATCAGCCATATCAGCACCCATCGAAGATTGACTTATGTGCGAAGTCCAACCTTGAATTTGTTCTGAAAAAGTTCCATTTTTATTATTTATATACAAATAATCTCTTTCATAAAAATCATTGGAAATGTAAATATCCGGGTATAAATCGCCATTGACATCACCTACTGTAACTCCAAGTCCAAAACCTATAAGACTCCCATAAATCCCGGAAGCTTCACTTACATCAACAAATTTCCCGTTATCATTTCTAAGCAGTTTGTCTCCACCACCTTTTAATATTTCGGGAACATCCCAATCTTTATCTCTTAATTCTCTTTTATTGGAATAATTAAGACTACTTACAGGAATGAAACTATTGTTTAATATATAAACATCTAAATCGCCGTCTTTATCATAATCAAAAAAAGCGGCATGTGTTGTTATACCGGTATCTGCAAGATTATACTCTTCAGCTTTTTCACTAAATGTTCCATTACCGTTATTAATAAAAAGTTCATTTTTTTGATTATCACCTTTGACACTTCCTGCATTACAAACATATATATCTAAAAAACCATCTGTATTGATATCAACCATTACTACTCCTGTAGACCATGATTTGCTTCCCTCAACACCCGCCTTCTTAGAAATATCCTGAAATTTAAATCCTCCTTTATTTAAATATAACTTATTCTTTCCGAGATTTGAAGTAAAATAAACATCCGACAAACCGTCATTATTAATATCTCCGATGGCAACCCCGCCACCATTGTAAAAATTTCGATACCTAAAAATATTCATCTCAGTTCCATTTTTTACTTCATTTACAAAACCAATCCCTGTTTGAGAAGAATTTAATTTTGTAAACAGAAGATTGTTTTGAACCTGATTGTCTTTTGAACACGATACAAAAAGTAGTAGAATTACCGGAATGATAAATAAATGTTTCAACATTATTAAATAAAAAAATTAGAATTTATATTTTTTTTTAAAGCAATCTCAATTTATAGAACCAAATCTATAATCATAATAGAAGCAACAAAAGAGGGCACTATTTCTACCCTCTTTTGTCATAACCACCATAACCAATTTTATTTGTAAAACATTTAGTAACCAGGATTTTGGAATAAATTAGGGTTAGCTGCTAATTTAGCCAATGGAATTGGGAAAATTAAAACGTGAGCATCAGTTACAGTAGTACGACCTTGTACAGCTGCATTGAATGTTGCAAATCTAATTTGATCTTGTCTTCTGTGTCCTTCCCAATACAATTCTCTGGATCTCTCATTTAATATATCCTGTAACGTTAAAGAAACTAAGCTAGTAGCTCCACGTTTAACTCTAAGTGTATTAACTATTACCAAAGCATCAGCGGTATTCGCTTTACGAGCCAAAGCTTCTGCTTTCATTAACATAACATCCCCCAGACGTAAGAAAACAAAATCATTACTAGCCTGAGTAGGTTTGTTATAATCTGGCAAATATTTTACTACTCTCATTCCTTTCTCTTCAGTAGAATTTGTCAAAGAAAAATCCTGAGAAAATATAAGTTGGCCTGGAGAATCTCTTTTAAGTATTGGAGTTCCTTTTTCATCAACTTGCGGACCTTCTAATATACCTGCTAATAGACCATGTTTATCCGTAAAACCAGGAACTGAAGCAGAACGACGCTTATCTTGTGCTTCAAACTTATTATACAAATCTGTCAAAGCTACGAAACCATTCCAACCACTAGGTGTTTGGTTATAATGCAAAGAACCTAAAGATAGTGAGTGAATTTGTCCTCCTTCAGTATTTGTATTTTTTGCAGTAAAAATTAATTCAGTAGAAACCTCACCATTTGTAGGACCAAAGTTTTCAAAATAATTAGTCTGCAAAGTTCTGCCTACCATTGCTGCATCCGAATAAGTAATCACCTTATCCATATCAGCAGCAGGGAATGTGTAAGGTCCAGCCTGAGGTTTTCCAGTAGCATCAGTTGCTTTATAAACTGCACGATTCAAATACATTTTAGCCAAAAGCGCATTTCCTGCATTTTTATTAGCAATGTATGATGTTGCAGCTGTTCCATCAGGTAAGTTTGCCAATTGTGCCTCAAGAATTTGTATAGCATAATCTATAGCTTCTGTTCTTTTTAAATTTTTAGAAGGAAGATTAGATACTGATTCTCCAGGCTCACGCATAGAAACTTGCCCAAAAATATCCGTTATATAAAAAGTATATAAAGACTGTAAAAACACAGCTTGTGCCTTTTGTGAAGCTGTTATTCCGGTAAAACTTTGCGCATCTATTGCAAAAGCTAATCCTTTGTACAATTGCTCCCATGAACCTAGAATTTTTGCATTATCCGGAGTCCAGGTATGAAGGTGCAAAGCTCTCCAAGTACCATTATCATCCCAATCGGATCCTCTTGTAGGACCAGCCATTTCATCGGAAGGATGTTCCTGAAGCATCAATTGATTATCGTTATTTTGGAAAGACCTCAATTGTTGATAGGCAGATGATAAAGCCTGATCTGAACCTAAAATATTATTTGAAGCTTCTTTAGTGATAGAGTCATTTAACTCCTCTGATAAAGAACAAGAGGTCAGTGTTAAAATCGCTCCTGCCAATAGTATTATATTTTTTTTCATGATTGTTAAAATTATAAGTTAACATTTAAACCAAAAGCAAAAGATCTTGATTTAGGATATGTTGCATAATCTATACCTAAAGATGGTATACCGTTATATTGTTTATTAGAATTCACCTCAGGATCTAACCCATTGTATGGTGTAATTACAAATAAATTTGAACCTGTTAGATATACTCTCAATGATTTTATCCAAGGAGCAAAACTTTTTTCGCCACCTTTAAATGTATACCCAATTTGAACATTCGACAATCTGAAAAAGTCTCCTGATTTTAAGAATCTTGTAGAAGCCCCATTTGAATTTCCAGAAGTAGCTTCTCCATTGTTTACAACATAAGCAGGTACATTGTTACCAGTTGTTAATAAACCACGAACAAATAATGCATTTTCTGTATTGTTATAAATTTTTTGTCCGTAAGCACCGTATCCACTAGCTACAAAATCCCAGTTTTTATAATGCATTGAAGTATTTAAACCTACATTAAATTTTGGATTTGCTGAACCTGAAAAAGTTCTGTCAGCATCTGTAATTTGATTGTCACCGTTTAAATCTTTATAAGTTGATTTTCCGTTTGAATCAAAACCAGTAAACTGTAATAAGTTAAAAGTATAAGTACTTTGACCATCAAAATGACCTTGAGCTATTGTACCTGATAATCCTTGACCTGAAATTGTTCCTGTTACAATACCAGTTGGGTAACCATCAGCAATCAACCCTTTAACTTTTCCTTTATTGAAAGCGATGTTTCCACCTAAATCCCATGAAAAATCATCTTTATCAATAATTTTGTAATTCAAAGCGATCTCTACCCCTTGAGAAGTAATTTCTGTATTTGGAAGATTAGCCCATTTTGTAGCGTATAAACTTGGATCAGCTACAGGAACCTGTAATAAAGGATCTGAAGTTACTTTTTTATAATAATCAAAAGATCCTGTCAATTTATTATCTAATATTCCAAAATCAATACCCGCACTATATTGAGCTGTTTGCTCCCATTTTAAGTTTGGATTACCAATATTAGAAATAGTAGGAACACCTTCTACAGGTTTAACTAATGTGCTTGCAGCTCCGGCAGGGAACTCCTGATTTCCTGTAATACCCCAACCAGCTCTTAATTTAAGATCACTGAATACTTTTGGAACAAAAGACTCTTGTATTACTTTCCAAGCTAAAGATAATGCCGGGAATGTACCATATTTATTACTTGATCCAAATTTACTTGATCCATCTCTTCTTAAAACTGCAGAGAAAATATACTTATCAGAATAAGTTAAAATTGCTCTACCAAAATAAGATTGTAATTTATTACTTGGATCAAAATAAGCCGTTTGAGCATTTGCACCAGATATTGCAAAATTAGTAGCCGCAGTAATATTTTTAAGATAATATTTTTGATCAGTATATTGTCCAAAACCAGTACCTATAAAAGTATTTCCCTGATTTGAAAACTTTTGGAATGAATATCCTCCAATAGCATTTAATTTTAATTCTTTAGTTATATCAGTAGTATAGTTTAACGTTTGCTCTACTAAATAATTAGATCTTGTAACATATGATTTAACAGCAATACCTCCGTTAGACGTTGCCGGATCAATACCTAATAATTTAGACATACCAACATTTCGATTAGAACTAGAATAATCAACTCCAACGCCAATTTTATAATCTAAACCTTTAGCTAATTTGTAAGTAGCTGATACATTTCCTAAAATTCTGGCAGTATTAGTATAATCAGTATATCTATCTAACAAATCCATTGGATTTCTTTGATTGTTACTAATTTTAACATAAGAACCATCCGGATTAAAAAATGCTCTTGTAGGATTCCATTTAACAGCAGAAACGAATAAATCTCCCTCAGCACCTACATTATCAGACAAAGAAGTAGCCTGATCGTGAATAAATGAAGTTTGGATATTACCCTCAAATTTCAATTTATTATCAAACATATTGTGAGTTATACCAGCACCTAAGTTATACTTTGTCAATCCTGTATTTTTAACAATACCTTCCTGATCAGTATAACCCATAGAATAGCGGTAAGTTCCGTTGTCTCCACCACCACTGTAAGCTAAATCTACTTGTTTTGTTGCCGCAGTTCTTAATATTGCATCAAATGCATTTACATTTGAACCAAAATCAGCAGTTGAATTAGCCGCTTTGAACTGAGCAGCATTTAATAAGTCATAATCTTTAGCTATTTTTGCAACAGTATAAGAAGTATTAAGCGTTAACTGTCCTGCACCTTTAACACCTTTTTTAGTTGTAATAATGATTACACCGTTTGCTCCTCTGGAACCATAAATAGCTGTTGCAGACGCATCTTTCAATACATCCATACTAGCTATATCAGATGGATTGATAAAGTTTAACGGGTTTCTGGCAGTTTGAGCACCAACACCTACATCTGTAGTTCCTGCACTAACATTTCCTCCCCCGATAGGCACACCATCAACCACATATAAAGGCTCACTTCCTGAACGAATTGAGGAAGTACCTCTAATCTTCACCGTATTACTTCCTCCTGGCTCACCACTGGCCTGAGTCACCTGAACACCTGCAGATTTCCCTTGAAGTAATTGCTCAGGGGAGGTTGTAACTCCTTTGTTAAAATCGGCAGCTTTGATTGATTCTACTGCTCCGGTTGCATCTCTCTTTTTAACTGTACCGTAACCGATGACTACTACTTCTTTTAATTCAGCTGAATCTTCTTTTAAAAGAACATTTATTGTTTTTTTTCCTGCTACATTTATTTCTTGCGTCTTAAGACCAATGTAACTAAAAACTAAGACTGCATTTGGGCCAACATTTCTAATGCTAAATTTTCCTTCAAGATCTGTTTGTACCCCGTTTGTTGTTCCTTTTACTAATATAGTGGCCCCCGGAAGAGGACCGCTAGGATCTGATACCGTACCTGACACTTCCTGTGAGTAGGTCAAACTAGTACATAGCATGGTTAGAAACACCATCAAGCCTTTTATTAGACTATTTTTCATACGTAATAAATAAGTTGGTTAATAATTTTGTTTGAGTTGGCCAAACTTAATTTTTATTTATGAAAATTTTAAGAAACTAAAAATCGAAAACGTTTTCGATTAACCGAAAACGTTTTCGATTTTTATATTAAATTAAAAAAAAATAGGATATAAATACATCAATCACAATAAAATAACAATAAAAAGATAATATTGACAATTAAACCGATATCACACTAAATCAACCATATCTAAAACGATTCCAGGACTTAATACTAAAAAAAAGTTAAAATAATCTTTTCAAAATTTAGTTAATCATAATATTTAAACATCATCTAATAAAACTTTATTGATTTTATACTGACTTTTCTTTAATTACACCTTAACCAAAACTATCCTACTTACATTATTAGAACTGACTTTTTTAAACTTTATAATTTAATATTTAAACAAAAAAAAGCCGCTAATAAAATTGAATTATTAGCGGCTTTTTTTCGTCTGTTTTTTTGTTATTGTATAATCACAGTACGGTTGTCAGAACCAAGTCCTGTAATTTTTAAAGACTTCCATTTTTTAGGCAAAATACCTTTGTTGTATTTCAAACCCTGATCTGTAATTTCTACTCCTCCAAATCCATAAACAACAGCCTGAAGCATTGCGCCGGCTCCTGTAGCAAAATAAGGGTTATTACTATTTGCTGATTCAGAAAAAACTCCAAATGGAGGTCTGCTGTTAGGCAAATACGATTTTACAAAATAATCATACGCTTTATCCCTGTCTCCTAACCTGGCGTATAATACCGAAAGAACACCCGAAGACATAGCAGGACCATCCTTTGGATCTATTTTCGTTGCGTAAAATTCTAAATCTTTTTTTATTTGATTCTCATCAGTAATCACATGTAATGGATAGGCCAATAAATTAACATCAGCCTGTTTAATCATTTGCCCCTCATAACCTTTGTAATTTTGAGTAATCCCATTTTTAGAATGAACAACTAATTTATCAGACACCTCTTTCCACTGAGGATTTACAGGTTCATTTAATATCATTGCGGCTTTTATTGTATTTTTTAAAGCTTCAATCACTGATGCATTAGTAAAAGCATTATCATCTACGTGTTGCGCATATTCATCCGCCCCAACTACATTTAAAATAGAATAACTCCCATCTTGATTTTTAACAACACGACTCACCCAAAAATCAGCCGTCTCTTTAAGAACAGACCATTCTTTTCTCAACCAATTTTTATCTTGTGTCAAAGTATAGTAATTCCAAAAAGCAATAGACACATCGGCAGTAATATGTTGTTCAAATACTCCCGTTAATGCCCAAGTAGGAGTTGCTTCTTCTCCCGAATCATCAGATTCCCATGGAAACATAGCACCTTTGTAACCATAAATTGTTGCTTTTTGCTTTGCTTTTAAAAGTCTATCTGAACGATAATCCAAACATGACTTTGCCATCTCTGGTTGTAATGCCAATAGAGTTGGATACATCCAAAGTTCAGTATCCCAAAAAATATGTCCGTTATATCCTTGAGACGACAAGCCCATTGGCGCAATACTTTGTCTCGTTTCCGGACGGATAAAAGAATATAAATTATACAAAGCAAATCGCACTCTTTGTTGTGCATCTAAATCTCCTTCAATCTGAATATCCCCTGTATTCCATAAATCCAGCCAGGCTTCTTTATGACGACTCAATAATTTATCGATTCCTTCCTGCAAAGCATATATAGATTGTCTTTCTGATTCGTTCAATGGATCAGTAACATCTTTTGAAGTACAAATACCTCCTGCAATTGCAAATCGATATTTTTTTCCTTTAACTAATTTTTGTTCAAAACCAACTTCATCTCCATTCTGTTTCAAAATTTCACTTTTACCATCGAAAAGAAATGTTGTAGAAGCCGCAACTTTATATTTTCCCATTAATGTTTCTGCAAGAGTTCCAAAAACAGGCATTAAATACTGATTGTCTTTTAATACTCTAAACTGTTTTTTTATTTGCTTCAACTCATCAGGAACCACCATATAATTAAAGGCTTTTACTTCTATATCATTAAGAGGTATTATTTCAACAATTGCCATAGCCGAAAAAGGAATAGCTCTATTAGCTAATATTGTATAATTTATTTTAGCTAAATTTTGAAAAGAAAAAGAAGTGGTACTTAAACCTTCTTTCATTGAAATTACCTGATTCCAATTTTCTATATTATTCGATTTAATTTCTTCATTATTTATTGAAAGATGTAAATTTAAAAATTCAATCCCCCGTACAATCCGGCTAATTCCATTTTCAGGGCTTCCATCATAAACACCGTTCAAAATAACATCTTTTGTCCTCAAAGGCGTATCATCTGTAACAATACCTATTTGACCATTCCCCATCGTCACCCCAAAATAATTATCTCTTGAATCCGCAAATAAATGCCATTCATCTGTTTTGTTCTGACCAACACCCATTGAAGTGACCAAAACCATAACAACTAAAAAACCTTTTGAAATCAATTTCATATTTTGAATATTATTATTTCAAGTAAACATATACAATATCTTCTACATTTCTGAAGTAATTAAAAAATCGAAAACGTTTTCGGTAAATCGATAACGTTTTCGATTTCAAATTATTGATTTATTACAAAATGAACTTTAATTTTATGTTATCAGTTTTTTAATCAGTTCTTTTTAAAATAATTTATAACAATAATGAAAGTCCGAATTCCTTTCTGTAATAATTAATTAAATAAAACTGTCATTAATCCTAGTCTATGGAAAATAGTAGAGACAAACTTAGTAGCGCAGTTTTTGGAGAAATTTTATTTAAACCGTAATCCTCAAATCCATCGATTCTGCCTATGCATTAAAAGAACCCTGGCAGTAAAAATGGAAATATAAATACCAAACTCCTAAACAATCAAATTCATTAAACCATTAACAAATCAGCATTAAATGAACAAATCAATAGCACTATCATTTACTAAAGTTAAAACCCTCTTGAGACTACTTTTAATTTTTGGATGTATAATTCCAAAAAACAGTATGGCTCAGGAAATAAAATCTCCAACAGAAAAGAAATGGTGGAAAGAAGCGGTTGTATACCAAATATATCCTAGAAGTTTTAAAGACACTGATGGCGATGGAATTGGTGATTTAAAAGGAATAATTTCCAAATTGGATTACATCAAAAGCTTAGGAATTGATGTGGTTTGGTTAAATCCAATCTATGGTTCACCTAATGCCGATAATGGTTACGACATCTCCGATTACCAATCCATTATGAAGGAATTTGGAACGATGGAAGATTTTAATACCTTATTAAAAGGCATGCATGAAAGAGGGCTAAAATTAGTTCTGGATTTAGTAGTAAATCACACTTCAGATGAACATAAATGGTTTCAGGAAAGTCGTAAATCACGAAATAATCCATACAGAAATTATTACCACTGGTGGCCGGCCGAAAAAGGAAAACCTGCTTTTCGTCCGGGTGCTTTTGAAGCTGATGGCAGCGGTTGGAGATACGACAAAACAACCAATTCTTACTATCTGCACTATTTCAGCTATAAACAACCTGATTTGAATTGGGAAAACCCAAAAGTACGTCAGGAAATTTACAACATGATGCGTTGGTGGCTAAATAAAGGCATTGATGGATTCCGAATGGATGTAATTCCTTTTATCTCAAAAGACACTACTTTCCCTGTCATTACCCAAGCTGATTTAAACAAAAATTACGAAGGCCGTTGGGATGTTTATATGGCCGAAGGCCCACACCTTCATGATTACCTTAAGGAAATGAACCAGGAAGTTTTAAGCAAATACGATTGTATGTCTCTGGCTGAAGGCGCTGGTATGCTAAAATCAACTGCTTTAAATTTTGTAGATCCGGATAGACATGAGCTAAATATGGGATACCATTTTGATGGAACAAACCTTGGCTATATCCCTGGATATTTCAAAAAGATGAATCCAAATTGGAGTTTAATAGAATTTAAAAAAATATATTCTGATTGGGATGCTGTATATGATAAAAAAGGCTGGGGAACCATTTATCTGGGAAATCATGATCAACCCAGAATGACTTCTCGTTGGGGAAATGATTCACCGGAATTTAGAGCACAATCTTCCAAAATGCTTACTACCTTCTTACTATCTATGAGAGGAACTCCATATTATTATAATGGTGATGAAATAGGAATGGTCAATGCTAAATTTGACAAAATAGAAGATTATCGGGATATTGAAACCATTGCGGAATATGAAAAAGTAAAAATAGCCGGAGGAGATTTAAAACAATTCATTGAAGACCAAAAAACAGGCGGAGCAAGAGATAATGGAAGAACTCCGTTTCAATGGGATAATTCTAAAAACGCTGGATTCTCTACAGCTGAACCATGGTTAAAAGTAAATGATAATCATATAACATTGAATGCGGAAGTTCAGGAAAAAGACCCAAATTCTGTTCTAAATTACTTCAGAAAAATGGTAAACCTCCGTAAAAGCAATCCGGCATTAATATATGGTAAATACACATTAGTAGACAAGGACAATCCAAACATCTACGCCTATACAAGAGAATTAGATGGCAAAAAATTATTGATATTACTTAATTTTTCAAATAAAACAGCAACTGTAAATCTTGATTATGACATAGTTAATGCAAAAGTTTTAATTGGAAATTATACTGATATTTCATTGGATAAAAACTTAAAACCATACGAAGCGATTATTTTAGAATTGAAATAGAAATTATTATTCGCCTAAAAATGAATCTAAAAATAAATCACATCCAGCATATTGGCATCCCTGTAAATGACATAATTATATCAGAAGCCTTTTATAAAAAATTGGGATTCAAAAATATAATGTCATCGACATTTGAAATCGAATCTGAAGAAGGAGGAATAGTAGCCATGATGGAACGAAACAACATGATTATTGAACTCTATCAAATGCCTGAATCAAAATTATCAGAAATTCGAGATCGTAAAAACGGACATATTGATCATATTGCTTTTGATGTTGATGACATTGATATCACATTCAGAATAATAAAAGAAAATGATTTTCAAATTATCGAAGAACAACCCGTATTTCTGAATTTCTGGAAAAAAGGATGTAAATATTTCAACATCTTGGGTCCCAATGGAGAAAGATTAGAATTTAACCAAATTTTAAAAGACTAAACAAAAACACTAACAAATAAATTATTCTATGAAAACCAATTATTCTATACTCTGTTTTGCAGCCATGCTGATGTTTTCAAGCACCGGCTTAAAGGCACAGGCACAAAAAGATGCCACTGATAAAAAATGGTGGAAAGAAGCCGTTGTATATCAAATATATCCCAGAAGTTTCAAAGATAGTAATGGTGATGGTATTGGGGATTTAAAAGGGATTATTTCAAAACTGGATTATCTAAAAAGTCTTGGTATCAATGCAATATGGCTAAACCCAATTTATGAATCACCTAATGACGACAATGGTTACGACATCAGTAATTATCGTGAAATCATGAAAGATTTTGGAACCATGGAAGATTTTGATCTTTTGTTGAAAGGAATGCATGAGCGTGGTATAAAATTAATAATGGATTTAGTTGTAAATCATAGCAGCGATGAACATGAATGGTTTAAGCAAGCCAGCAGTTCGAGAGACAATCCTTATAGAGATTATTACCACTGGTGGCCTGCTGAAAAAGGAAAACCACCTTACAGATGGAGTTTTTTTGATGTAAACAGTGAAGCCTGGAAATACGATGCAAAAACCGATTCTTATTACCTTCATTATTTTTCAAGAAAACAACCTGATTTGAATTGGGAAAACCCAAAATTAAGACAGGAAGTTTATGATATCATGCGTTTTTGGCTTGATAAAGGTATCGATGGTTTCCGTATGGATGCATTTCAATACATATCAAAAGACACCACTTGGCCTGAATTACCTAAAGGATATGAAAAAGAAATCAATAAATATTATGGTGAAGGACCGCATTTACACGATTATATCCAGGAAATGAATCGTGAAGTTTTAAGCAAATATCCAAATGCGATGACCGTTGCCGAAGGAGCAGGAAGTTCTCCTGAAGATGCTATGAGATTTGTAGATCCGGACCGAAAAGAGTTAAATATCGCTTACCATTTTGAAAGTGTTGGAGTAGGAAATCATGTCAAAGATTTTGGATTGGTAAAATATAAAGAAATATTCTCCCGATATGATGACTATTTTAAAGACAAAGGATGGCTGTCAATTTTTATTGCCAATCATGACCAACCAAGAATGGTAAGTAAATTTGGAAATGACTCTCCTGAATTTAGGACTATTTCGTCAAAAATGCTTTCCACTTTTGTGATGACAATGCGTGGAACTACTTTCTATTATTATGGAGACGAAATAGGAATGAAAAACATACGATTTGATTCGATTGAGGATTATAACGATGTTGATACTCGTAACAAATATCTTGGATTAAAAGAAAAAGGTGGCGATTTAAAAGCATTCTTAGAAGGACAAAAACAAACCTCAAGGGAAAACGGACGCACACCAATGCAATGGAATGCAGATGAAAATGGAGGATTTACCACTGGAAAACCTTGGCTAAAAGTGAATCCTGATTACAAAACAGTTAATGTAGCAGCGGAAGAAAAAGATCCAAATTCTATATTAAACTATTTTAGAAAATTGGTTGAATTAAGAAAAAATGAACCAACACTCGTTTATGGAGAATATACAATATTAGACAAAGAAAATCCAAATGTTTTTGCTTATTCAAGGGAACTAAATGGAAAAAAAATGCTGATCTTATTAAATTTTTCAGAAAAAACAGCCTCATTTAATATAAACATACCACTGGACAAGGCTACTGTGGTTTTAGACAATTACTCTAACACTAAGAAAATAAAAAACAACAGTTTACGCCCTTATGAAGCCGTAATAATCGAATTAAAATAACCCTAAAACAATTCCTATTTAACTGTTTGATGGTGATTGATTTACAACAAATAAATTGTAAATTAGTTGCTATCAAACAGTTTTTATTTGCTTCATATCATTAGAAAATCAGATTATGAATAACACTACTCTAAAAGAAATTGCCTCTCAATTAGGAATATCCATAACAACTGTTTCTAAAGCTTTAAAAGGTTATTCAGATGTAAATGAAAAAACCAAAAAGGCTGTTATAGAATTAGCAAATCAACTAAACTACAAGCCAAATAGTTTTGCGGTAAACTTAAGAACAAAGGAATCTAAAACGATAGGTTTAATAATCCCAACCATTGTTCATCATTTTTTTTCGAATGTAATCAAAGGAATATTAGAAGAAGCCGAAAAAAGAGATTACATGGTTATTATTCTGCAATCAAATGAGAAAGTTGAACTGGAAAAAAAACAAATTAATCTTTTATTAAATAAAAGGGTGGATGGAATTTTAATCTCCTTATCTAATGAAACTGACGATTTTAAGCACTTAAACTCAATCCTCTTCAATAACACCCCGTTAGTCCTTTTTGATAAAATTGCAAAAATTGTTAACTGCTCAAAAGTAATGATTAATGACCGAAAAGCAGCTTATGATGCTGTTTGCTATCTTATAAAAAAAGGGTACAAAAAGATAGCGCATTTCAGAGGTTCTTATCTGCCTCAAAATTCTATTGATCGTTTTTTAGGATATAAAAAAGCATTGGAAGACAATAATATTCCCTATGATCCTGCTTTAGTTTTTGTATGCGAAAACAACGATGATTTTAAAGACGGTTATGAAAATGCCAAAAAAATAATCACAGAGCAACTCAACTTCGATGCAATATTTGCAGTAACTGATTTAGTTGCTATTGGAACTATACAATATTTAAATGAGACAGGTATTTCAATTCCAAAACAGGTTGCTGTCTTAGGTTTCAGCAATTGGTTTATGTCAAGTGTCATATCACCTGCCCTTTCAACAATTGACCAACCAGGATTTGAAATGGGAAAAAAATCAGCGGCAATTCTATTTGATGAAATCAACTTAAAAAAGAATAATTTACCTGTAACTTTTCAGACGATTGAATTAGAAACTAAATTGATTGAACGGAAGACAACATGATATAAAATTTCACCAATATTGCACTTTATCGTTTATTTTAACAAAAAAACAATATATATGATAAAAATTTATATCTTGGTCTTCGAAATTGATGGTTGAAATTTATTTAAGTACAATGTAAATTGAAAAAATAAGTCTATAACTAAATCCATTAAACCAATAGAAACTTATTCATGAAAGATATTACTCTTAAAGAAATTGCAACCAAATTAGGAATTTCAATCACAACAGTTTCAAAAGCTTTAAAAAATTACCCTGATGTTAGTGAAAAAACCAAAAAAGCAGTAATTGAACTTGCTCATAATTTACACTACACTCCAAACAGTTTTGCCGTTAATTTAAGAACCAAAGAGTCCAAAACAATTGGTTTAATTATTCCCGAAGTGGTACATCATTTTTTTTCAAACATTATCAATGCAATCATTGATGAAGCAGAAAAAAATGGCTATTTAGTTATCATACTTCAATCCAACGAATCTATAGAATTAGAAAAGAAACAAGTAGAATTACTCATTAACAAAAGAGTTGATGGAATACTTATATCCCTTTCTAATGGTTCTAATAATGATGACCACATCCAAGAAATAATTAGGAGAAACATTCCTTTTGTAATGTTTGACAAAATTTCAAAACTCAGCAAATGTTCTAAGGTAATAATAGATGATCAAATAGCTGCATTTAATGCTGTTCAACATTTAATAGACAACGGCTGTAAAAAAATTGCCCATATAAGAGGCCCCCTAAACCCACAAAATTCGATTGATCGTTTTATTGGATACAAAAAAGCATTAGAAAAAAACAATATACCTTTTGATCCAAAATTAGTCTATCCCTGCGAAAATGTAACTTTTGAAGAAGGGTATCATTTTGCTAAACAAATCATCAACGAGCATCCTGATGTAGATGGAATTTTTACTATTACTGATCTTGTAGCCGTAGGAGTATTATCTTTCCTGAATGACAATGAAATAAAAATTCCTGAAAAAATTGCAGTAATTGGATTTAGCAACTGGTTTATGTCGCAAGTTGTCACACCTAAATTAAGTACAATAGAGCAACCGAGTCATGAAATGGGTCGCGAAGCTTTTAACCTTTTGCTGGAAGAAATAAATTGTCACAAAGAAGAAAAAAATTTCGAACCTAAACAGATTGTTTTAGAAACTAGTGTTATCGCGAGAGAATCATCAATCAAAAAACAGAATATCTATTAAAAACAAATAGAAATATTACTTCAGAAAACCGATATTACGTTGCAATCCTTTAAACTTAGTTCGCTTAACAGCTGAATCTTTAAAAACAATTTTAAAAGTTTCCTCGGTCATTTCTTCCCAATCTTTTTTAGTCATCGAAAGCAAAGCCGGATTCGGATTAAACAAAGGTTCATTATGGGATTTAGAAAATCGATTCCACGGACAAACATCCTGACAAGTATCGCATCCGAAAACCCAATCATCAAAATGCCCTTTCATTTCAGTTGGTATATTTTCTTTGAGCTCAATTGTAAAATAAGAAATACACTTGCTCCCATCTACAATATAAGGAGCAACAATAGCCTGTGTAGGACAGGCGTCAATGCAAGCAGTACAACTGCCACAATGATCTGTTGTACGACTATCATATTCTAAATCCAGATCGATAATTAATTCAGCTATAAAATAAAAAGAACCTACTTTTTGAGTTAACAGATTACTGTTTTTACCTATCCAGCCCAAACCACTTTTGGCAGCCCAAGCCTTGTCTAAAACAGGCGCAGAATCCACAAAAACGCGACCCGAAACTTCACCTATATTTTCCTGAATAGCAAACAGCAACTCCTTTAATTTCTCTTTGATTACAAAATGATAATCTTGCCCATAAGCATATTTAGAAATCTTATAAGAATCTTGAATTTGTTCTTTTTCCGGATAATAATTCAACAGAAGAGAAACAACACTTTTTGCATCATCAACAAGTAAAGTTGGATTAAGTCTTTTGTCGAAATGGTTTTCCATATAGGACATTTGTCCATTTCTGTTATTATTTAACCAATTCTCCAATCGAGGCGCTTCTTCCTCTAAAAAACCTGCTTTAGATATACCACAAGATAAAAATCCGAGGCGTCTGGCTTCGGATTTAATAAATTGCGAATATTTTTCTCTTAAGTCGATAATCAAATATTTAAAATAGAAAACTTAAAAAAGTCCTCCCTGAATGTTAGTTCGAACTTTCCCAAGATGTTTATAGGCCTTTTCTGTAACTTCACGTCCACGGGGAGTACGCATAATAAAACCTTCCTGAATTAAAAATGGCTCATATACTTCTTCGATGGTTTCACTACTTTCGGAAACAGCCGTAGCCAAAGTAGTTAGTCCGACAGGCCCTCCTTTAAACTTATCAATAATGGTATTTAATATCTTATTATCCATTTCGTCCAATCCATGGGCATCTACATTTAATGCTTTTAAAGCATATTTAGAAATCTCAACATCTATAGTACCATTACCTTTAATTTGAGCAAAATCACGAACTCTGCGCAATAAAGCATTAGCAATTCTGGGAGTCCCACGACTTCTACCGGCTATTTCTATTGCAGCTTCCATTGTAATAGGCATTTTTAAAATGGAAGCACTTCTTTGTACAATAGTCGTTAATAACTCAACTGTATAATATTGTAGACGCGAAGAAATTCCAAAACGAGCGCGCATAGGAGCTGTTAAAAGTCCGGAACGTGTTGTAGCTCCAATTAAGGTAAATGGATTCAGATTAATCTGAACGGTTCTTGCATTAGGCCCCGATTCAATCATAATATCAATCTTGAAATCCTCCATCGCAGAATATAAGTATTCTTCAACTACAGGACTCAAACGATGAATTTCATCAATAAACAAGACATCTCTTTCTTCAAGATTAGTCAATAAACCTGCTAAATCACCCGGTTTATCCAAAACAGGACCCGAAGTAATTTTAATTCCTACCTGCAATTCATTGGCTAAAATATTAGCTAAAGTCGTCTTACCTAATCCCGGTGGTCCATGAAACAAAGCATGATCTAAAGCTTCTCTTCGTTGATTAGCCGCAGCGACAAAAACTTTTAAATTTTCCAAAACCTGATCCTGACCGGCAAAATCATCAAAACTAAGAGGTCTTAATCTTTTATCAAGATCAAGCTCTTCCGGATTATATCCCTTTGTTGTTGGGTCTAAATTCTCATTCATTTAACAAAGATAGAAAAAACGAATTGTGATTTCGAAATAATAAATACAACAAAAATTAACACATAAAAAAAACCTCTGCAGAACAGAGGTTTTTAATATTTTTAGTGATGTAAAACTGACTCACCTGGTTTCATTGGAACAGTCTGAGGTACAAAATCCTCTTCGTGCTCAGGGTTACTGTAATCATAAGCCCATCTGTGAACTTCAGGAATTTCTCCCGGCCAGTTACCATGGATATGTTCTACTGGAGTTGTCCACTCTAAAGTAGTAGATCTCCAAGGATTTTGCTCCGCTTTCTTACCAAAGAAAATACTGCTAAAGAAGTTGTATAAGAATACTAATTGGAAAGCTCCTCCTACTAAAGCAAATGTTGTAATTAAAACATTTACATTTTGTAAATCATCAAACAATGGGAAGTTAGTATTAGTATAATAACGTCTTGGTAAACCTGCCAATCCAATAAAGTGCATTGGGAAGAAAACTCCATAAGCACAAACTGCAGTAATCCAGAAGTGAACATAACCTAAATTCTTGTTCATCATTTTTCCGTACATTTTAGGGAACCAGTGGTAAATACCAGCAAACATTCCGTAAAGTGCAGAGATACCCATTACTAAGTGGAAGTGAGCTACTACGAAGTAAGTATCGTGAACATTAATATCCAAAGTACTATCTCCTAAAATAATTCCTGTTAAACCTCCAGTGATGAAAGTAGAAACCATTCCAATAGAGAATAACATTGCAGGGTTCATTTGTAAATTACCTTTCCATAAAGTTGTAATCCAGTTGAACGCTTTTACAGCAGATGGAATTGCAATCAAAAGAGTTGTAAAAGTAAATACAGATCCTAAGAAAGGATTCATACCTGAAATAAACATGTGATGTCCCCAAACGATTGTCGAAAGGAAAGCAATTGCAAGAACTGACATAATCATCGCTCTGTAACCAAAAATTGGTTTACGAGAGTTTGTAGCCATAATTTCAGATACAAGACCCATTGCAGGTAAGATTACGATATATACCTCAGGGTGCCCTAAGAACCAGAATAAGTGCTCAAACAATACAGGAGAACCACCTTGGTAATGTAAAACTTCTCCAGCAATATAAATATCTGACAAGAAGAATGAAGTTCCAAAACTTCTATCGAAAATTAATAGTAAAGCTGCAGATAATAAAACCGGGAAAGAAAGTACCCCAATAATTGCAGTTACAAAAAATGTCCAAATTGTAAGAGGAAGTCTTGTCATAGACATTCCTTTAGTTCTTAAGTTAATTACTGTAACAATGTAATTTAATGACCCCATTAAAGAAGACGCAATAAATATAGCCATTGAAACTAACCAAAGTGTCATACCTGTTCCAGATCCCGGAATTGCTTGTGGTAAAGCACTTAAAGGAGGATAAATTGTCCATCCTGCTGAAGCAGGTCCAGATTCAACGAATAAAGAACAAATCATTACTACTGCCGATAAGAAAAACAACCAGTAAGAAATCATGTTCATAAATCCTGAAGCCATATCTCTTGCACCAATTTGAAGAGGAATAAGTAAGTTACTAAAAGTTCCACTCAAACCTGCTGTCAATACAAAGAATACCATGATAGTACCGTGAATTGTCACTAATGCAAGATAAACATCATTAGCCATTACACCTTCTGGTGCAAATTTATCACCTAATAAAACATTAAATATTTTAAAAGACTCTTCTGGCCATGCTAACTGCATTCTGAAAAGCAAAGACATGACAATACCAATAATCCCCATAATAATACCTGTAATAAGGTATTGCTTAGCAATCATTTTATGATCAATACTAAAGATGTATTTAGTAATGAATGTCTCTTTATGGTGGTGTTCGTGTTCGTGATCGTGAGCGTGATCGTGACCTTCTGCTGACATATATTATACTTTAAATTTTCTTAATAATTATTTCATAGCAACTGGAGCTGCTGCTACAGTATCCTTTTCTTTAGCTTCTCCAGGAGCTGCTGATTCTCCTTCTGCAGGTTGCTCTAATGAAGCTTTAACTTCTTGAACAACAGTTTTTTGCTGAGCCAACCATTTTTTATACTCTTCAGGAGTATCAACAATAACTTTCATTTGCATGTTGTAGTGAGAAGCTCCACAAATTTTATTACAAAGTAACAAATAGTCAAAAGTATAAGGATCTAAACCTGGTTGTCCTTTAGCAATCAACTCAACACTTTTTTTAGCTCTTAACTCATTAATATGAGCTACTTTTTCAATCATCTCAGGCATCTCTCTGTATTCTGCCGTAGTATAAATTGGAGTAAAAGCAAATTCAGTTACCATACCAGGAACACAGTTCATTTGTGCTCTAAAGTGAGGGAAATAAGCAGAGTGTAATACGTCCTGAGAACGGAACTTAAAATGAATCTTTTTACCTTTAGGAATATGAAGTTCAGTTACAACAATATCATCCTGAGCATTAGGATCAGATAAATCAACTCCTAAAGTATTTACTCCTTCAATATATCTAACATTAGCTTTACCTAAAACATTATCTTCACCAGCAATTCTGGCAGTCCATTTAAATTGTTGAGCATATAATTCTACTACTACTGTATCCTCATCCTCATCAATAAACATAATATTAGTCCAAGCATATAATCCATAAAGGATTAAACCAGCTAAAACTACTGCAGGAATAATACTCCAAATAGCCTCTAATTTATTATTATCAGCAAAATATAAAGCTTTTTGATCTTTCTTACCTTTATATTTAAAAGCAAAGTAATACAATAAAACCTGAGTAATAGCTTGAACCGTAAAAATCAAAATCCAAGTAATATTCATTAAATTATCTACTTGTGCTCCGTGAGCTGAAGCCGGATTATGAAGAGGCAAATTACCCCATTTTAGCAAACCATAAATTGTAAAAATATATAGGAATGCTAAAAACCCGAACATCAAATACCCTTGTAAGTTGTTATCTTTATCATTAGCTACCTGAGAGCTATCTGAAGATACACCAACTTGAGTTAGGTCGAATATTTTAGTCAATTGCCATAAAGCAATAGCTAATAAAACTAAAACTATAATTACCAACAAACTTGTCATCTGTTTATCTCTTTAAAAATTAATAATGAAAATGTTTACTTTCTTCGATATAAGGATTTCTTTTTGCTAATAATGGAGATTTAGTTAATGCTGTAAATACAGTAAAAATAAACAACCCAAGGAAGAAAAGAACTGATGAGATTTCCGGAACACCAATAAACCATTGGTCTCCAACTGTACCTGGCATAATCATATTAAAGAAATCAATATAGTGACCTGCTAAAATAACAATACCAGCCATTACAATAACCCAAGTGATTCTTTTGAAATCAGTATTGATTAGAATTAATAATGGGAACACAAAGTTCATAACAACTGCTCCAAAGAATGGTAAATTGTAATCATTAATTCTAGTTACGAAATAAGTAATCTCTTCAGGTATATCAGCATACCAAATCAACATAAATTGAGAGAACCATAAGTAAGTCCAAAATACACTGATACCAAACATAAATTTAGCTAAGTCATGGATATGACTTGTATTCACATACTCTAAATAACCTCTGGATTTTAAATAAACAGTAACCATTGCAATCATTGTAATACCACTTACAAAGAAACTAGCAAAAACGTACCATCCGAATAATGTAGAAAACCAGTGTGGATCTACTGACATAATCCAGTCCCAAGACATAATAGACTCAGAAACGATAAAGAAAACTAAGAAACCAGCAGATAACTTAAAGTTCTTTTTGTAATTAGTATTATCGTTAGACTCATCTTGAGCTAAACAATTTTTTCTAGAATAGTGACGGTATAAGTTCCAACCAATGATAAAAATTGCAGCTCTGGCAATCCAGAAACCAAAATTTAAATAACCAGATTTACCAGCTATTAATTCATCATAATTGGCACTTGATGGATTTGTTACCCCTTCGTTTAACCATGCAAATAAATGATTAAAATGAAGTCCACATAGTACTAATATCACAAAGAATATAGCTGAACCTATAGGAAGGTAAGCTGTAATACCTTGCATAACTCTAAATAACACCGGAGACCATCCTGCTACAGCAACTTGTTGAATAGCATAGAAAACCAAAGTTCCCATTGTTAATAACATAAAGAAAATACAAGCTACATATAAAGCAGACCAAGGTTTATTTTGTAACTGATGCAAAACATGAGTTAAATGCTCTTCATGTTCAGCATTCTCTTTAACTTCACTTTTAGCCTCATGACTTGTTGTTGCGTGAGCATCGTGAGAAGCTTTTGCTTCTTCGTGATGCGCTTCACCGTGACCACCGTGAGATGATGCAGAAAGAATATTCTCAACTTCGTGAATATCTTTAGGCGCGTTTAAAAAACCATAACCTATTCCTAATATACCAACGGCCATTAAGATAAAAGAAAAAGTTTTTAATTTACTTGAAAATGTATACATATCTATTACGATCAGTTTGTTCAACAATTATAATTGGCTTCTAAGTTTTAGAACGTAGTCAGCGATTAACCAACGCTCATGAACACTTAATTGATTCGCATGAGAACCCATCGCATTTAAACCATACGTCTCAACGTGAAAAATACTTCCTTCAGTGATCTCTCTATCTTTATAATTAGGTACACCAAGAAATTTTTCTCTTTCAACTAATTTTCCTTTACCATTACCAGTTGCACCATGACAACTAATACAATAGATTTCGAAAAGTTCTTTCCCTTTATCAGAATTTCTATCTAAAGAATCAAGTGGCGATTTTAAATTCGCTTTAGCTAATTGATAACCTTCCGTAGTATTTGGATACTCATAAGGCTCAAAACCTCTGTTAATACTTCCTTCAGCAGGAAGTAAACCTTCTTTACCTTCAGGAAAAGCTTTAGACTCTGAATAAGTTTCATAGCCTACTGATTCATACATATTTGGAAAATACTGATAATTCGGCTCTTTATCGTTATGACACGAAGCTACTAAAGCAGTTATGCCTAACAATAGTGTTATTTTATATACCCTTTTCATATCTAAATTAATTCTTTTCTATTACTTTAACTTCTACAGCACCTGTATTTTTGAAAAAAGAAACCAATTCTTCTTCATTATCTTTAATAGCTACTTCCATTAAGAAATGATCATCTGTAGTTCTTACATCCGGATTTTCAGCTTGTTTAAATGGCCATAATCTACTTCTCATATAAAAAGTAATTACCATTAAGTGCGCAGCAAAAAACACAGTCATCTCAAACATAATAGGCACGAAAGACGGCATATTTTGAATATAACTAAAACTTGGCTTACCTCCGATATCTTGTGGCCAATCATGTATCATGATAAAACTCATCATAGAAGTAGCAACAGTGATACCAACACATCCGTATAAGAATGCACAAATAGCTAATCTTGTAGGGGCTATTCCCATAGCCTTATCCAAACCATGAACTGGGAATGGAGAAAAAACATCTTCAATATGATGGTGAGCTGCTCTGGTTTTCTTTACAGCATCCATCAATATATCATCGTCATTATAAATGGCGTAAATTACTTTATTACTCATGGTGTGAATCTTTATGTGCTTCTCTTTCTCTAATATAATTATCTCCGGTTGCTTTCAAAATTGTTTTAACCTCTGCCTGTGCAATTACAGGGAAAGTTCTAGAGTATAATAAAAACAATACAAAGAAGAAACCAATTGTTCCAATGAAAATTCCAATATCAACAAATGTTGGAGAGAACATTGTCCAAGAAGATGGTAAGTAATCTCTATGCAAAGAAGTTACAATGATTACAAAACGCTCAAACCACATCCCGATATTTACTACAATAGAAATAATAAACGAGAACATGATACTAGTTCTTAATTTCTTGAACCACATGAACTGTGGAGAAAACACGTTACAAGTCATCATCGACCAGTAAGCCCACCAGTAAGGTCCTGTTGCTCTGTTTAAGAAAGCATATTGTTCGTACTCTACACCTGAATACCAAGCAATGAATAACTCAGTAATATAAGCCACACCTACAATAGAACCAGTAATCATAATGATCAAGTTCATCAATTCGATATGTTGTAAAGTAATATAAGCTTCAAGATTAGAAACTTTTCTCATGATAATAAGCAAAGTATTTACCATTGCAAATCCTGAGAATACCGCTCCGGCAACGAAGTATGGAGGGAAAATTGTTGTATGCCATCCTGGGATTACAGAAGTAGCAAAGTCCATAGATACAATAGTGTGTACAGAAAGTACAAGAGGAGTTGCTAAACCAGCAAGTACCAAAGATACTTCTTCAAAACGCTGCCAGTCTTTTACTCTACCACTCCATCCAAAACTTAAAATAGAATAAACTCTCTTGTTGAATGGTGTAATTGCTCTATCTCTTAACATTGCAAAGTCAGGTAATAAACCAGTCCACCAGAAAACTAATGATACCGATAAATAAGTAGAGATTGCAAATACGTCCCAAAGTAACGGTGAGTTAAAGTTTACCCAAAGAGATCCAAATTGGTTTGGAATTGGTAATACCCAGTAAGCTAACCAAGGACGTCCCATGTGAATAATTGGGAACAAACCAGCTTGTACTACTGAGAAGATTGTCATCGCCTCAGCCGAACGGTTAATTGCCATTCTCCATCTTTGACGGAATAACAATAATACTGCAGAGATAAGTGTACCGGCATGTCCAATACCTACCCACCAAACGAAGTTAGTGATATCCCATGCCCAACCAACTGTTTTATTTAATCCCCATGTTCCAATACCTGTAGATATCGTATAAACTATACATCCTATTCCCCAAAGAAAGGCTGTTAAAGCGATTGTAAATACAATCCACCAATGTTTATTAGCCAAACCTTCGACAGGCGCTGCCACATCTACTGTTACATCATGATAAGTCTTATCACCTATAACTAAAGGCTTTCTAATACTAGAGTCGTATATATGAGACATATTCCTTTATATTGATTTTAAATTTATTTCTTAAGTGTTTCTAACTTTTACGTGATAAACCACATTTGGTTTTGTTCCAACATGCTCTAACAAGTGGTATGATCTTTCGTCTGCAGCTAACTTAGCAACTTGACTTTCTTTATCATTCACATCACCAAAAATCATTGCTCCACTAGAACAAGCACTAGAACAAGCCGTTTGGAATTCTCCGTCAACTACTTCTCTTCCTTCTCTCTTAGCTTTCAAGATTGTTGCTTGTGTCATTTGGATACACATAGAACATTTCTCCATAACTCCACGAGAACGAACGTTAACATCCGGATTCAATACCATACGTCCTAAATCGTCATTCATGTGGTAATCAAATTCACTGTTTTTGTTGTACAAGAACCAGTTGAAACGACGTACTTTATAAGGACAGTTGTTAGCACAGTAACGAGTACCAACACATCTGTTATAAGCCATATGGTTTTGTCCCTGACGACCGTGAGAAGTCGCAGCAACCGGACAAACTGTCTCACAAGGAGCGTGATTACAGTGTTGACACATTACAGGTTGGAAAGAAACCTGTGGGTTATCTGATGCTTTTTCCATTTCATTGAAAGTAGAAAGTGAGCTGGATAAACCCGCAATCCCTTCTTTTCTTTCATTATCACCTTCAAAAGTTTCTTCAGAAGAATAATATCTGTCGATACGTAACCAGTGCATATCACGGCTTCTTCTAACTTCTGATTTACCTACAACTGGCACGTTGTTCTCAGCGTGACAAGCAATCACACAAGCTCCACAACCTGTACAGGCATTTAAGTCAATAGAAAGATTAAAGTGGTGACCAACTGAACGATCAAAAGACTCCCATAAATCTACAGTTGTAGACTCAACTTCTTTATGGTTTAAAGATACTTTTGGAGTTTGGTTCCAAACGTCAGCATCTTTAGTATTGAAGATCTCTAAAGTAGTTTCTTTAATGATATCTCCTCTACCCATTAATGTTTTTTGACCTTGAACACAAGCAAATTCATGTTCTCCGTCAGCTTTAACTAATTCAACAGATTGAACTTCGTCAAAACCTTTATATAAAGCGTAAGCATTAACACCTACCTGCATTTCTTCTTTTAAAGCCGCTTTACGTCCATAACCTAAAGCTAAACCTACAGTTCCAACAGCCTGACCTGGTTGAACAATCACAGGAACATTTTCTAATTTTGCACCAGCAGAAGTAGTAATAGTTGCATAACTACCATTCAAACCTCCATTAGCAACAATTTCATTAGACAATCCTAATTTAGTAGCATCAGCATTAGAAACAGTTACATAGTTATCCCAAGAAACTCTTGTGATAGGATCCGGAAACTCTTGCAACCAAGGGTTGTTAGCTTGTTGTCCATCACCCATACCTGTTTTAGTATACAATACTAACTCTAATCCGTTAGCAGCTTTAGATGCAGCTAAGGCTGAAGCAGCAGAAGCATAATCAGCAGTACCACCTGAGGTTGTTTGAGGAGCACCTACAAAAACACCATCATGTAAAACTTTGTTCCAAGTAGAACCTACAATGAAATTTGAAGAATATGCTTTTAAATAATCGTAGTAAGTACCTGTAAGACCATTAAGAGACATTAAAACATCCTGGAATTGTTTTGTATCAAACAATGGACGAATAGTTGGCTGTGTTAAACTATAAGTTCCCTTAGTAAGAACTAAATCACCCCAAGCCTCTAAATAATGAGGTACCGGAGCAGCAATTGTAGCAACAGCTGCAGTTTCATCTTCTTTTAAAGATAAAGCAACTGAAGTTTTTACTTTTTTAAGACCTTCAACAAATGAAGCTGAATCAGCTAAAGTATAAACCGGATTCACACCACTCATAATTAAAGTGTGAACGCTTCCAGCTTTCATATCAGCAACTAATTGAGCTACTTTTTCATCAGAACCTTTTCTGATTTGTCTAGTTCCAACAGTAGTATAAGCTTCACTAGCTAACACTTGGTTAATAGCTAAAACTAATAACTGTGCATTTTTATCCTGAATACCTGAAACTAAAACACCTTTAGAACCGGCAGCTTTTAATTGTTGAGCCGCTTTAGTAACTTCAGCTTTTAATTTAGCATCTAAGTTAACTGCTACAGCAGAACCTGTAACAACATTATATATTTGAACTAATGCTTGTTTTTGATTAGCAACCGTCATCGGCAAACGCTTATCAGAAGCTGCACCAGACAAAGTCATATTAGATTCTAATTGGAAATGACGAGACATTTTTCCGTTTTTCGGAATTCTTCCTTGTGCATATCCGGCATCAAATCCTCCACCTTGCCAATCTCCTAAGAAATCAGCTCCAACAGAAACAATAAGTGACGCTTTTGAAAAATCATAATCTACTAATGCTCTTTCTCCATAAACTGTTTCAAAAGCATCTAAAGCAGCCGATGATGAAACAGCATCATAAACTACATGTTTTGCATTTGGATTAGCAGCAATAAAGTCAGCAATTAATTTTTCTGTCGATGGACTAGCTAATGTATTCGTTAAGAAAACCACCTGACCACCTTTTGCTTTCGCTTCAGCAACACTTGATTTAATTTTCGAATTTACCGCTGACCAAGAAGAATCTTTACCACCATCTTTTGGTGCTTTCAAACGCATATTATCATACAATGACAATATTGAGGCGTGAATTCTGGCATTTGCAGCAAATTTAGCTCCCGAAATAGTATTATTATCTATTTTAATAGGACGCCCTTCACGTGTTTTAACAAGTAGATTTGCAAAATCAAAACCATCAAAAACAGAAGTTGCATAATAATCTGCTACTCCAGGGATGATTTGCTCTGGTTGCAATACATAAGGAATCGACTTGTGCACAGGGCCTTCACATGCGGCAAGTGTAGCTGCTGCTGTACTAAACCCAACGTACTTTAGAAAATCTCGTCTTGAAGTTGAAGAAGATGACATCGCATCAGCATTTCCTAAAAATTCATCCGTAGGAATCTCTTCAACAAACTCGTTATTTCTAAGCGCCTCAACAATAGAACCATTTTCTAGTTCCTCAACACTTTTCCAGTATTTTTTGTTTGATGACATTGTATATATATATTAAAATCTTAATAATTTGATTAATAGTGGCATTTTCCACATTCTAAACCTCCCATTTGTGCTTCAGTCAATTTATCCACACCATATTTCTTAGAAAGTTCTTCATGTATCTTAGTATAATACCCATTTCCTTCCATTTTAACTTCAGTTTTTCTGTGGCAATCTATACACCAACCCATAGTTAATGGAGCAAATTGTTTTTGAATTTCATAAGTCTCAACAGGACCGTGACATGTTTGACATTCAATACCTCCAACAGTTACGTGTTGAGAGTGGTTGAAGTAAACAAAATCAGGTAAATTATGAATACGAACCCATTTAACAGGCTGTGTTTTTCCAGTGTAAGACTGAGTTGTTTTATCCCAACCTACTGCATCGTATAATTTTTGAATCTGAGCATCATAGAAAGCTTTGCTGTACTCTGGAGTAGCTGTAGTCTCAGCAACCTCTGAAATATTTTTATGACAGTTCATACAAACATTCAAAGAAGGAATACCTGCATTTTTACTTACTCTGGCAGCAGAGTGACAGTATTTACAGTTAATCTCATTATCACCAGCGTGAATTTTGTGAGAATAATGAATTGGCTGAATTGGTTGGTAATCCTGATCTACACCTACCTGCATTAAGTAACCGTAAACAAAATAACCACTAGCTAACAATAAAAGAATACAAGAAACCAATACTAAAAATTGATTTTTAACAAAAGCTTTCCAAATTGAAGTACGCTCTTTAGCAGCAGCAACCTCAATACCATTCGCTTTAGCCACCTTTCTTAAAACATTGTTAACCATGAACAACATCACAACCAACACCACCAATACCAAAGAAAGAACTCCTAAAATCATATTATTAGAACTTCCACCTTCAGCAACAGTACCAGGAGGAGTAGCAGCACCCGTTGCACCTGCAGCAGCCGGTTCAGCTTTTGGCTCTGATGTATAAGCTATAATATTATCGATATCCTCATTTGACAACTGAGGAAATGAAGTCATTACAGCCTTATTGTTTTCATTAAATAATTTTACCGCTGCAGCATCACCTGACTTAATCATGTCAGAACTGTTATGAACCCATTTATAGATCCATTCCATGTCGTGTCTTTCAGAAACTCCTCTAAGAGCAGGACCTGTTGACTTAGCATCTAGCTTATGACACGCAGCACAATTAGCATTAAAAAGCGCCTTACCTTTTGCCGGATCACCACCAGTTGTGGCAGCTGCGGGAGCAGCTTCGGTTGCAGCTGCGGGAGCAGCATCTTGCGCAAATGAAGAGAAGGAAACAGCCAGCATTAAAGCCAAACTTAAAAACAGTTTCCTTGAGTTCGAATTATGGTTACCCACCTTTTTCATAAAGTATAATGATTATCTACTAAAAATTGGCAAATTTTTTATGCAACAAATTCACATAAAAAACGTTCCTTTATTTTAAACAGCCACAAAAATACGACTTAAGAACTATTCTCAAAACCCTAATACAACTCAAATAACAATTTATATTAATTCTAAATAAGTTTTTTATTTCACATTAAGTATATAATTAGTAATTTTACTTAAAAATCTTCACGTTATGAGAATTTTAACAATTCAAAACCGCATTTTTCATATTACCTATCTAAGTATTTTAAGTCTAAAAATATCAGCTCAGGAAGCAAAAATCAACATTCAGCAAAACCCAAAATTTGAACAGCTACTAAACGAAAAAAGAAAAATAAATTCCTCAATAGCTGTAAATGAGTTATATAAAATTCAAATTTACAGTGGCGTAAGTGATAAAGCAAAAAGCACTCTGAATGAATGCAAACAACTTTTTACCGACCTAGACGGAACAATCGTGTTTAACACTCCTAATTACAAAGTTTGGATAGGCAATTTTAGAAATCGTATCGACGCTGAAAGGAAATTAATTGAAATCAAAAAAACATATACTAATGCATTTTTAATAAAACCTAAAAAATAAAATTTAACACTTTTTGTTATAAAAAAAGGAGACGAATAAGACAGAAAACCGCCTTATTCGTCTCTTTTTATTTACATCACAATTGAACAAAAATTACAATAAAAGTCAATTTCTAAAGTTGTAGCGCAAAATTAAAAGTAAGCGAAATTTAATCCGAAGACCATAACCTCATTTTCTATTTATAAGATCGTTTCAATGTTTTAAACACCCTACAAACACTAGTACTTGTATTCTAATTTTCAAGCACGAAATAAAAATCTGCATGTTCAGACTTAATTAATATTTTTCACTCCAAATCGCTCAAGCTTTTTTACGATCTCTATTCTGTCTTTTTCACTCCATCCATCAAAGAAAGACGTCAAACTTATTATTTTCTTAGTATTATGAAAAATTTCTAAATCAAAATACTTAGATGCTTTGGGACCTAATTTTTCTTTATAACCAAACAACACTTCATTTATATTAAAAACATAAATTATTTCTAAAAATTTAAATTCTTTAAGATCAAATCGTCTAAAAACAAACTTTACTTCTAAAGTACTTTCATCAATTAAAATTTGATTTAATTTTTCAACCACAAAATACCCAACGAAATAAGGTATGCAGACAAACACAAACCATATTAGTAAATTTATAAATATTGTAACTTTAGATGTAAATAAAATTATTCCAACAAATAATGTGATAATTATAAATCCATATAGAATTGCCCTTAAATCTCTTTTATATTTAACAACCATATTTTATATCCTTAACATTAATAATTTCAACACTACATCACTAATCTTTCTTAAACAAAAAAACAACTATTATAAGACTTTACAAAAACTCTAAAATACAAAAATCCCACCGCCGCCGTACAAATCCTTAGTGTGACACATCTTATTTTGTATACCAATTTGTAAAGTTCACAACATCACTCATAAACAAAAAGCTTCACAAAAAGTCTAAAATACAAAAAATCCCGACGAATCGGGATTTTCTTATAAATTACAATTGAATTCTTATTTCAATTTTTTCTTGATGGCTACTTCGTGGTATGCTTCAATCACATCATCCATTTCAATATCATTGTATCCTTTAATTTGAATACCACAATCATAACCTTTAGTTACTTCTTTCACATCGTCTTTGAAACGTTTCAAGGCAACCAATTCACCTTCGTGAACTACTACTCCATCACGGATAATTCTAATTTTCGCCTGACGGGTAATCTTACCATCGGTAACCATACATCCGGCAATAGTTCCCACTTTAGAGATTTTGAATAACTCTCTGATTGATGCATTTCCTAATACTTCCTCTTTCATTTCCGGAGCAAGCATTCCTTCCATTGCATCTTTCAAGTCGTCAATAGCAGCATAGATAATAGAATAGTAACGGATATCGATTTCTTCCTTATCTGCAAGCTGTCTTGCATTTCCGGCAGGACGAACATTAAATCCGATAATAATAGCATCAGATGCTGAAGCCAACATAACGTCAGTTTCTGTAATGGCACCAACTCCCTTATGAATGATATTAATTTGAATCTCTTCAGTAGACAATTTAGAGAACGAATCCGACAATGCCTCAACAGAACCATCCACGTCTCCTTTAAGGATTACGTTCAATTCTTTAAACTGACCTAATGCAATACGACGTCCAATTTCATCCAATGTAATATGACGTTGTGTTCGTACGGATTGCTCACGCATTAACTGAGAACGTTTAGCTGCAATTTGTTTTGCCTCTTTTTCATCTTCAAACACATTGAACTTATCACCTGCTGTAGGCGCTCCGTCTAAACCTAAAATAGATACCGGAGTTGAAGGTCCCGCTGCAGTAATCACATGTCCACGCTCATCCTGCATGGCTTTTACTTTACCATGATGTTTACCTGCTAACAGATAATCTCCAATTCTTAAAGTTCCATGTTGTACCATGATAGTAGAAACATATCCTTTACCTTTATCTAAGAAAGCTTCAACAACTGCCCCTTGAGCTAGTTTATTTGGATTTGATTTTAAATCCAAAATTTCAGCCTCTAACAATACTTTTTCTAAAAGATCTTTTACTCCAAGACCTGTTTTAGCTGAGATATCATGAGATTGGATTTTTCCACCCCATTCTTCTATAAGCAAATTCATTCCGGCCAATCTTTCTTTAATCTTATCCGGGTTCGCATTTGGCTTATCAATTTTGTTGATAGCAAAAATAATAGGAACTCCGGCTGCCTGAGCATGAGAAATTGCTTCTTTTGTTTGTGGCATGATATCATCATCCGCTGCAATTACGATAATAACAATATCTGTTAACTGAGCTCCACGAGCACGCATCGCCGTAAAGGCTTCGTGACCCGGTGTATCTAAGAATGCTATTTTTTGTCCATTATCCAAAGTTACTCCGTACGCCCCAATGTGTTGTGTAATACCTCCGGACTCACCTGCAATTACATTTTCTTTACGAATGTAATCCAGCAAGGAAGTTTTACCGTGGTCAACGTGACCCATCACAGTAACAATTGGCGCTCTGGTTACCAAGTCCTCTTCTTTATCTTCAACTACCTCGATAGCTTCTTCGATATCAACAGTAATAAACTCTACATCATAACCAAATTCGTCTGCCACAATAGTTAATGTTTCCGCATCCAAACGTTGGTTCATGGTAACCATGATACCTAATGACATACAAGTTCCAATCACCTTAGTAATTGGCACATCCATCATAATGGCAATTTCACCTACAGTTACAAACTCAGTAACTTTAAGGATTTTACTTTCCTCATCTAAAGCTCTTTGTTCGTCATCTGATTTTTGACGGTGCGTATCTCTTTTATCTCTTCTGTATTTAGCCGCTTTAGATTTTCCTCCTTTTTTACCCTGAAGTTTTTCTAAAGTCTCTCTAATTTGATTTTTAACTTCCTCTTCTGTTGGCTCAACTTTAGCCACAATAGCAGGACGATTTCCTTTTACAAATCCAGGTCTTGCACCTCTGTTATCTCTGTTAGCGTTAAATCCGCCTCCTGCAGCATTAGGTGTTATTTTATTAGGATTTGGCGCACCCGGAGTTCTAGGTGCATTGGCTGTATTTGGTCCATTTGGAGTTCCCGGTTTTGGAGCAATTCTTTTGCGTTTATTTTTATTAGCATTTGCTCCGGGAGCACCTGGTACTCCTGGTTTATTAGCCGCATTTTTAGGATCTTCTTTTTTCTTCTTTGGTTTATCAAATTGAGATAAATCAATTGTTTGTCCTGTTAATTTAGCTCCGGAAAGTTTTTGATATTGAGTAGCGATTGCTTCTTCTGCAGGTGCTTCTTCTGTTTTCGCAACTTCTTTAGCCTGAGGTTCAACAACAGCAGCTTTTTCTTCTTTCTTAACTTCTTTTTTCTCCTCTGTTTTTTCGACAACAGGCTTGCTAACTTCAGCTATAGGTTTTTCTTCTTTTTTGTCTGATTCCGTTTTCTCTGAAGAGCTAATTTTAGCAATCGGTTTTTCTTCAGCAACTTCAGGTTTAGCAACGTTTACTTTTTCTTCAGCTACCGGAGAAGGTGCAGGTTTAGAAGGATTCAGATCAATTTTTCCAACTTGTACAGGTCCTGAAATTACAGCTCTCGCCTTAATTACTTCCTGTTGTTGTCTTTGTAATTCCTCTTCCTGTTTACGTTTATCTTCCGCCTCTCTGTCACGTTCAATACGTAAAGCTTCTTTTTCTTTTCTCTTCTCTTCGCTTACTTCTTTCGAAGCCTCTTTTTTCCCTCTGTCACCCGCAAACTGACCGCACAAGACATCGTACACCTCATTAGAAATTTTTGTGTTAGGATTTGACTCAATGGCAATTCCTTTATCCTTAAGATAATCCACAGCTCTTTCTAAAGAAATATTCAATTCCCTTAAAACTTTGTTTATTCTTATTACTCTCTCTTCAGACATATAAACTTTTTATTATTACCTATTCCGTTGTGTTGTTAGAAGCATAGACCTAACTATCAAACTCTTCCTTCAATATTTTCATTACGTCTAGAATTGTTTCTTCTTCTAAATCTGTTCTTCTCACTAAATCTTCTACATCATGCTTCAAAATACTTTTTGCTGTATCCAAACCAATTTTTGCAAATTCCTCAATAATCCACTCATCAATTTCATCCGAAAACTCTGTTAATTCCACATCGTCTTCGTCAGCAGTAGCTCCCGCAACATCTCCTTCTCTAATAACATCTAATTCATAACCAGTCAATAAACCAGCTAATTTAATGTTATGCCCTCCTCTACCAATAGCTTTTGACACCTCTTCTAATTTCAAGAATACATCCGCTCTTTTAGCTTCTTCATCGATTTTAATCGAAGATACTTTAGCAGGGCTTAATGCTCTAGTAATAAACAATTGAATATTATTTGTATAATTAATAACATCAATGTTTTCATTTCCTAATTCACGAACAATTCCGTGAATACGGGAACCTTTCATCCCCACACAAGCTCCTACCGGATCAATTCTATCATCATAAGAATCCACAGCAACTTTAGCTTTCTCACCCGGAATTCTTACTACTTTTTTAATTGTAATTAAACCGTCAAATACCTCCGGAATTTCTTGTTCAAATAATTTCTCCAAAAACTTCTCAGAAGTTCTGGACATAATAATTTGAGGTTTATTCCCTTTTAATTCAACGCTTTCAATAATTCCACGAACATTATCTCCTTTGCGGAAAAAGTCAGACGGAATTTGTTTTTCTTTAGGCAAAACAATTTCGTTTCCTTCGTCATCAACAAGAATAACTACTCTTGGTCTCACATGATGTACTTCAGCAGTGTAAATATCACCTATTAAATCTTTAAATTGTTTATAAAGATTTGTATTATCGTGTTCGTGAATTTTTGAAATTAAATTTTGACGCAAAGCCAATATAGCTCTTCTTCCTAAATCAATTAATTTAACCTCTTCAGAAACCTCTTCTCCAATCTCAAAATCTGCCTCAATTTTTCTAGCCTCTGTTAAAGTAATCTCTTCATTTTCGAAATCCAAATCTTCGTCGGCAACGATTACTCTTCTTCTCCAAATTTCCATATCTCCCTTATCAGGATTGATAATGATATCAAAATTTTCATCTGAACCGTATTTTTTCTTCAATGCATTTCTAAATACATCTTCTAAAATTGCCATAAGCGTTACACGATCAATAAGTTTATCATCTTTAAACTCTGAAAATGAATCGATTAATGCTAAATTTTCCATGCGAATTCTTTAAATTAAAATGTTACTGTAACAACTGCCTCTTTAATATCTGTATAAGGTATTTGTTGTTCTTTCTGTACTGTTTCTTTTCCTTTCCCTACTTTCTTAGGCTCTCTTGCTTTCCAAGACAAAATTATGAAATCTTCATTAGCATCAACTAATTCAGCTTCAATTTTTTCAGTATTTGTAGTCACTATCAAAGTCCTACCAATATTTTTTATGTATTGACGAGTCATTTTTAATGGCGAACCCACTCCTACTGAAGCTACTTCCAGAGAATAATCCTGTTCTTCTCTATCTAACTTACTCTCTATTGCACGACTAATATCAATACAATCCTGCAAAACCACTCCATTATCGTCATCCAAAGTAATCATTACTTTAAACGCATCAGTAATAGTTAAGTCAATCAAAAAAAGTGAAGGTCTTTCCTCAAGAACTTCCTGCAATAATGTATTTACTTTTTCTTTAAATGTCATATTTCTTATAAAAAGAGGGGACATTTAGTCCCCTCATTATCTAGATTTTAATAAATAACGGCACAAATATAGTGTTTATTTTTATAAACCAAAAATAATTGCCCCTGTCAATCCTTTTCTTAAAGTTTCAACAAACAAACTACTACAAATTTAAAAATCAACTAACATTAAAATCTCTCTTTCACTCCTTTAATAACCAAAAGGATTTTCAATACTTTCCATAGGTACTGTAAACCATTCCGGACCATTTTTTGTCATATAAAAATGATCTTCGTGTCTGATTCCAAATTTTCCGGGAATACAAATCATTGGTTCATTACTAACAACCATTCCTTCTAAGAGTTGAATCTCACTTCCTCTTACTAAATATGGGTATTCATGAATATCCAAACCTGTTCCATGACCTACACGGTGCGGTAAACCCGGCAAACTATAATCAGAACTCAAACCTGCGTTTGCTAAAATTTTTCGGGCAGCATTATCAACTAATCCGCATGTAACACCTATTTTGGCCGCTTCAAAAACTGCTAATTGTGTTGCTTTTTCCAAATTCCAAATTGTTTCATACTCTTCAGAAGGTGTACCGTATACATAGGATCTTGTTATATCCGAAAGATAACCTTCTAGACGACAACCGGTATCAACAATAACTGCATCATTTTCTTTTAAAGTTTGAGGCACCGCTACTCCATGTGGGTATTGAGTATCATCTGAAAACAAAACAATACAAAAATAAGAACCCGAAGTTATACCTGCTTTTTTATGTGCTTCATTAATAAAATGAACAACTTCATCTACACTGATACCTGGTCGTAAAATTTTAGCAGTTGCTTTTTGAACTACCATTGTAATCTCTTTTGCCTGCTTTATAATAGCTAATTCATTTACTGATTTTTGCATACGACATCCTGCTGTAATTTGCTGAGCGGTTTGAATACTACAGGATGGATTTGCTTTTAAAATCCCATCAACTAAAAAATAAGCAGCAGATTCATCTATAGCTATGTTTACACTGCTTTTATTTTTCTTTGCTAATAACTCATTAACCAGCATATAGGATGACTCGTGTTCTTCCCAACAATAAATATCCGCCGCTACCTGACTGTATTTTTTAAAAGTACCTTCTTCAAATTTTGGAACTATATAAACTAAAGTTCCGTCATCAAACAACAAAGAACCAACCATTCTTTCGGACGGATTCCATTGTGTTCCGGTAAAATAATACAAATTAGTCCCCGCATTTAAATACATCACCTCAACAGAATGCTCTTTCATTAAAAGGACTGCTTTTTGTATTCTTGACTGATATTCATCGATTGTAATTGGTTTTACATTTTGAGTCATATCAACAATTTTTTCTAACTCTACAGCAGCCGTCGATCCCCCCACTCCAATTGTCTTTTTTGTCATTCGCAAAAAATAATTAATGATTTATAATTGTGTAAAAAAGCTGTTTTGTATTCATTTAATAAATAATTGATAAAAATAAGATGCGGCTACTAAATCCTCTAAAGCATGTCCAACCGATTTAAAATAGGTGATTTCATCCTCTGAAGTTCTTACTTTTTTCACATTAGAACACAACTCGAACAAATCAGCCTTGATACTTTCTTTAGCAATAATACCGTTAGCCAATGGAATCAGGATATCACCACTTTCTTTTAGTCCGCCTTGATAAGTATCTAAAAAAACGGATGATTTTAAAATAGCTTCATCATCAGCTTCTCTGGTATCTTTTTTATAAGCACCCACTAAATCCAGATGTTGTCCTTCTTTCAGATATTTCCCAAATACTAAAGGCGTTGGAGACAAAGTTGCCGAGGAAATAATATCCACTTCGGAAATCTTATCCTCTATCTGTTCAATAGCAGTACAAGTAAACGGAAAATCTTTTAGAATATTAACAATTTTCTGTGCTTTCTTTTTATCTCTTCCCCAGATAAAAACTTGTTTAATAGGTCTTACACTAGCATGAGCTTTAATTAAATCAACAGAAAGTGCACCTGTACCAATCATTAACAAAGAACTGGAATCAACTCTGGATAGATAACTACTCGCCAAAGCTGATGTTGCCGCCGTTCTTTTAGCAGTTAGTGATTTTGCGTCCAAAATAGCATTGACATTTCCTTTATGAGCATCCAAATAGATATACATCCCCTGAATAGCTGGCATATCATATTTCCCGTTATTAGGACTCACCGTAACAATTTTAACACCTAAATTTTTTCCCGGATTAAAAGCGGGCATTAACAATAAAGTTGAATCTTTACCCTCTTTAGGATTAGAAAAATCATGATGGTGACGCATAGGCACTACAATATCTGAATTTGAAAATCCATCTCTAAGCACCTCTATCAACTCATTAAAATTGCAATTCTTTTCTATAAAATCATCTGATATTTGATGAATTTTTTTCATGTTTATGTTGAAAATTTATTTCTAAAATCATTTAAATTCCTTATCTGATATTTAGTATTTCCACACCAAAACATCTGCAGTTTTTATATCATTTTTCCCAATAACAACCTTTGCATTAGATGGTAAATCAATATGAAATATTTTATCTGTATAATTTACTGCAATACCAAAACCATCACGATATTCAACCATTACACCTTCCGGATAATTCTCAATAGGAATATTTTGCTGTTTGTACAACTTAGTTAAAACCTGTTTTTCAAGCTCTCCATTTCTAGAATCTAACCCTATATAAGTCACAGAACCTTTACCTAACTTACGCGAAATAACAGCTGGTGTACCCGCATAAAAATCCCCTTGATATGTTGCCCAAACTGATGTCCCTTCATTTGGCTTTAATAAATCTCCCCAACTGGTCCATCCAAATTCCTGTTCATCAAACTTAACTGTTCCTGGAGATTGCGGCATAAGTAAATCATAAGAATCTATTTTAGAACCTATTAAATCCCACATCGGCTCATAAAATTTAGCCTCCCAAAGATGTCCCAAACGATTTTGAATTCCTGAACGACAACTTAACACTAAATTCCCTCCATTTTTTGCATATGAAGTTAGTTTATCAATCATATTTTGATCTATCATTTGGTAAGCAGGTACAAGCAAGAATGGATAATTAGAAAAATTAGTTGTATCACGAACAAAATCAACAGGTGCACCAAATGATTTTGCTGCCTTATAATATTTCATAAAATGCCCTAGCGTACTCCATTCTCTTGTTTGCTTGTTTAGGTCAATTCCCATAACATTATCTGCATTAAACAAAATAGCAGTTTTACGTTTTAGATAAAAATCAGGCAAGGTAGCCTTAGCATCATATTTTGTACGTAGTGCACCCAATTCCTTGATAAACTGAGTAAATTCTTGACCTCCCGGAGTTGGTGTAACTCCATCTGTACCTACAATTCCGTAATGAAATTGTTCATATCCATACAACGGTGCACGATAACGATAAGTACAAGTAAACTTACTACCACCAGCAAAAACATGCCATAACCACAAACGAACAGCACCTGGCAACGGCTGTGGATTTATACTCCCCCAGTTTACCTGACCCGGTTGTAACTCCATACATCCATACATTCCCTTAGTTGGACGGAAAAAATCATTTGACATCCCAACATTGGTATAATCTCCTAATCGATATCCATTTTTACCTACTCCTAAACTTCCGCCATAAACAATATAGCGCGTGTAACAATCAAAATCTAATTCCTTACTCATCCCTACAAAACTTTCATTGTAATTTGATCTGTAATTAGAAGTAATCCACTGATCTTTTGTAATGTTTTTTCGGATGGTAACAGCCTGAGAATCGAGAAAAGTTGCTGTTTCCTCATCTGCAAATCGATAATGATCTAATTGAGCATGTAAATTCATCCCCCATTCTCTATGCAATGGAATATTAATTTGATCAAACGTACTGTAAGTACCGCTCCAAAAACTATTCCCCCAAGCATGATTTAAGGTCTCAATAGTTTTATATTTGGCTTTTAACCAATCGCGGAAACGTTGTTGTGCATCAGCTCCATAATCCAAAAACCGAGCAGGTTCATTATCAACTTGCCAACCAATTATATTTTTATTATTACCGTATTTTTTAGCTAATTGCTCAATCATTTTCAACGAATAATTTCTATAATAATTACTTGAAAATGATGCGTGTTGTCTGGAACCGTGGTCTGTTTTTGCACCATCTTCATAAGTACAAAGTATATCCGGATGCTTACGAGTTAACCATACCGGTGGAGTTGCTGTTGAAGTACACATTACTATTTTCAAATTGTATTTTGCAGCTATTTCTACTGCTTTATCTAACCATTTAAAATCGTAAACGCCTTCCTGTGGCTCTAATTCAGCCCAAGCAAATTCACCAAAATGAGTGAATTCAAAACCCATTTCAGCAATCTTTTTCAAATCACGATCCCATTGACTTGGATCCCAATGTTCAGGATAATAATAAACCCCTACTGTAGTAAGGTCTTTCTTTGGAAAATACTTATCAAATTTTTGAGCATTCAGATTGAAGCTAAAAAAAATACTTAAAATGGCAAAAAAAACATTTTTAAAAAAATGTGATTCCAATATCTGTCTCATTTGAATTATAATTTAATTTGAAACTCTTTAGTTTTTAATGGAATTTTGAAAGCATCTCTAGTTTTCTCATAAGATAATTTCACTTCCTGATCTACTCTTAAATAAGCATAAGGCGTATAAGCATTTTTAGCATCTAAAGTAATTTCAACTTCTTTAGTTTTTGTGTTATAGCGTACCTTTTTAAATGTGCCTGAATCTAAGGTTAGCCACATTTTTTTTGGAGCGATATATACCTTAGATTTTGCTGCAGTTGTAATTGCTACTTCAACAACATCTCCTTTTGTTTTAAGATTTCCTCCAAAAGCCAGCCAGCCTAAGTCTTTTTCATAGGTGATAAAAGTAGCCGTGTTTACTGCATAACCAAAAAACCCGGAACCATAATCTCCCGAGAGATAATCAATGCGAAGAGTCTCAGGATAGGAATGAAAAGCAGCAGGTCCAAAACCATCTTCGGTAATATTTGAAATTCCACCTAATAATCCACCATAACCTACTTTTAACAAATGAAAATCATCTGGCGTTTTTCTAAATTGTTCTAAAACAGGTATTGCATTCAAAGCTGACCCATAATGATGAATTTGACGCTCTACTCTGGATAATTTACCTCCATATAAAAAATCCCAATACCTACGGGCATTACCATTGTAAGCCCAATGCGGCATTACTGGCATATAAGCCAAGATTGCATCTAATGTTACCTTTGCTTTATCATCATATCCAAAATAATCAGACCACATATAAACTTCTTCCTGACCTGTAGAATCCCAAGGCATTTCACTACCAAACGGATAATTTAATGTTCTCCAATGATCAGCTCTACTTTTCATTTTAGCCTCTAAATCATTTGCCATTTCAGTATAACCTTCGGTTTTCAAATCTTTTAATATCAATAAAAAAACCGTGCCTTCCATTTGACCAAATTGCGCATAATAAGGAGCTAGCGTTGTCATAGCAATACTGGTCTCATATGCATTTTTCAAATACCAATCCCAAGAATGATTTGTTACCAAACCTTCATGATAACGTGCCAAACGGTACATTGCCCAATGTGCTGCAGCAACGTGAGGATAATTATAAGATCTTCCCGGATCATCTGATGCTTCTTTGTTCCATGCTGCCCAAGTTCCATAATTAATATCTTTGCTGTAAGTACCTTCAGGCATTAACTTTGGTTCATAGTAAAAAACACTTTTTTTAACACCAAATTTATTTTTCCCGTCTTTATACTGAATAACTCCCCAAAGTGTACTATCTACAAATTGTTCCAGTTTTTTTATTTCATTGACATCAGGTTGAACCAATTGTTTCATAATAGCAGCTAACCAACCACCGGCTCCTCCTTCATCACTAAGTCCTGCTACCCATACACGGCTATCCTGACTTAATTGTTTTTTTGTTTCATAATCATATGAAATCACGGAAGGATTTCTATGAAAAAGATCATCTTTTTGGTCAAACCATTGAGCAGTTGTCAAAAAATGACCAAAATCTGCAATAGCATTCGTTTCTGACTTGATTATTTTATAATTAATTGTTTGTTCCAAACCATCTTCATAAACTACTGTCAATCTGGCTCTACCCCATTTCTTACCATGAACAATATATTCTGCAAAAGTTTTTTTATCCTTTGATTTCTTTTCTATAACTAAAGCTCCTTCAGGTTCCACTTTAAAAATCTTAACCGCCTTATTGTATTTTAGAAAAAGATGTCCGTCTACATCCTGAGGCAAAACGTAACCTGGAACTCCTAATGCGACTGGACGTTCATTTTTAACCAAAGCTGTTTGAATATTTTTGATTTCGTCAACCAATACCAACTTTAATGAAAAATTTTGAGATACTCCTGATTTTAGCATCAAAGAAGTAGGTGTATTCCATTGTTCCGCTGCTTTCCATTCGTTTTCTGCATAAGCCTTACTTAACGGCATCCATTCATGAAAACCTTCAAAAACAATACTTCTTGGCGTAGGATCATCTAATAAAGGACGGTAGGCTTCAAAAGGCATATTCTCTTCAGGAAGCACTAATAATGCCGGACCATGACCACTTAATCTTTTCACTTCAAGGTAACCGGCGTCTTTACCAATATAAGGGTCATAAAACACATTTTGAACATGTGTATCATCTAAAGTTTTCCCTTCTAAAATGTTATTGAAAATCATTGGAATACCCAAAGCTCCTATTTCTAAATCAGCATTGGTTTTATTAGTAATCTCAAAACGTAAAATTAAATTTCCGTCTTTCTCTTCATAAAAACGCTTTATCGTTACCGGAATATTTGCAGGTAATGTATTCGAAAGATCGGCTGCAGCTATAATATTTCCTGAAACCTCTAATGGGATAATTGCAGTACGTTTAGCAGCTGTTGAATAGCTTTTCCAATCGCCATTTACTTCTTTAATTCTTAAATTAATATCTCCTAAATGATATAAACCATCTTTATCTCTAATGTCTAATCGATCCCCTGGTGTAAAATCAAAACTCTTATCTGAAAGCGGGGATAGTCCCGCAACAGTTTGAGAAGACTGAAGCAATTTAAGTGCAAAAGATTTAGTAGTCAAATTAATAAGTCCTTTATCTACTTCAAGCGTTGCTTTTTTTGCCTTAATTCTATCCCAATATTCTTGCGCCTGCAAATTATTTGATACGATGTAACAACATATAAACAAGACTAATAAACGTGTTTTTTTCATTTTTGTCCTTTATTTAAAATCGGTTGAGAATTTCCATGTTGATCTATAATCCTCATTAACTTCTAAATTTTCAAGCAAAATTCTTAGCATTTCTACAGGCATCATATTCTCTTTTAAAACACGATCGTGAAACTGCTTTTCAGTCCAACCTTTAGCTATTAATTCCTTTTTCAATGCATAAAATTGTAAACCACCCGTCATATACGCCATTTGATACAAAGGAGCATCTCCGCTTGCAAAAGAACGTCTTACCTCAGCCTCAGCATTAGCATATTCATGACCCACTTCATTAACCAATAAATCAATACATTGCTGTGGAGTCATTTCACCTAAGTGGTATTTTAGTGAAAATATAATTCGGGCACAGCGATGAATTCTCCAAAATAACATCCCTAATTTTTGTTCCGGTGTTTGCGGAAATTGTTTGTTCCAAAGTTCAATTTCCCAATATAAAGCCCAACCTTCCATCCAAAAAGGCGTATCAAAAAGTTCTCGGTAAGGCTTATTACGACTATTCATAAAAAACTGCAAGTTATGCCCCGGCAACAATTCATGCTGTACAGTTGCGCGCGAAAAATTAGGATTATTTCCTCGCATGCTCATCAGTTTATCAGACTGATCCATATCTTCTGTTGGATAGGAAATACTAATTTCCCAGCCACCTGTAAAAAACGGATTAATTTTTTGACGTTCCGGTGTCATCATAATCATTTGCCAAGTCTCTTTAGTTAAATCTGGCAAAGTAATTAAATCTCTTTCTTCAATAAATTTCACTGATTGATTGTACAAATCAGTTATGGCTTGAGGTTGTTCCCCAGCCGGAACATAGGTTTGTTTTACATGTTCTAATGCAGCTTTCCAGTCTTTTCCGTAACCTAATTCAGTCGAAGCCTTAATCATTTCCTGTTTGCACCATTCAAATTGCTTTTGAGCAGCAACAATCATTTCTTCTGGAGTGTAAGGAATATATTCAAAAGCAAAACTTTTCAAAACAGCTTCCCTTCCTAATGGTTTTCCAATAATTCCACTCCCATCATCTTTGATACTTGTTTTGAAATAATTAATACTTAAGAAACTACTATATTCTTTCAATTTTGCTGACAAACTTTGATATGGTTTTTCCATCCACCAGGTAAACTCAGGATCGTAACTATAATAAAACCCATAAGCTTCTTTTAATGATCTTGCAAATGAGTTCACTGCCTTCGAGGCTTTCTCTGCCTCAAACCAATCTTTAAAAGGTTTATTTTTAAGTAATTCTATTTTTTTATTGATATTAGCTTCAGCAATACCAAATTGCTTTGCCAAATCAGCAGATACAGGCTTCTTTCCTCTTCTTCTTTCTTTTATAAAAACATTAATATCTGTTGTAAAATCAATTACCGAAGCAATTTCTTTAAATGATTTGTATTCTATTTGTAAAAAGTAATCGTCTTTATTGATAACATTTTTCAACAATAAATAATCTACTTTTCCTTGTTGAGAAAGACTCTTAAAATCAATTTCTTTTATTGTTTTTTTCCAATCCTCATATAACTTTGAAAAACGTACATAATATTCCTCTGATTCTTTATTCTTATAAAAATTTTGCAAAGCCATTTTATCAGATTTATAAGTATTGACCACATCAATAAGTTCACTAGCGAAAGTGGGAGTTAGCATAAATAAAAATATAATAAAGGTTAGAATTGGTTTCTTCACACAACTGATTTTAAGCTATTATTCAACTTTAATCTAAGTATTATTTTAGAGTTACATCCAGATACACTGAATGACGATTGTAAGTATTATAAAACGGTTTAAAAACTACTCCGTCAATAACAAACTCTAATTTTTCAGGATTTCCCTGAATTGATTTACTAATATCTTTAGGATCAAAAGTTACTTTTCGCCAATCTTTTCTCGGTTCTGTTTCTTGAGCAGCAAGTAAAACAGGGCCATAAAATAAACTGGCAATATTTTGCTGATCCATGATAGGTTCTAGATGAAATTCAAATGGCATACGTAATTCAATTGTATCACCATTATTCCATTTACGACTTAGAGTAATATAACTACCCGGCTGAGCTTTTACAGTTTCTTCTTTTCCATTTATTTTTACAAAAAAACCTTTTGTTGCCCAGTGTGGTACACGTACATTAATATCAAATTTACCTTTACCCTTAATGGTTAATAATGTTTTATCGGCATTTGGAAAGGAAGTTGTTTGCTCCACAATTACCTTTTTTTCAGTCCATTTCAACGTTGAAGGCATAAATAAATTCACATACAATGCATTATTATCCTTACTTTTAAAATAGATTGAATTTTGCAATTTTGTACTGCTTTCTAAGGCTGTACCATTACAACAGGTAAAACCTGACATGTCACCATTACTGAAATGTTTTGTTGCACCGGCTCTCAAGGACACATGATATGTATTTGCCGGACTGTCTTCAGCTACAGACGCAAGAATATGATTGTACAAACCACGTTCATAATAGTCCATTAATTCAGCACGTTGATCGTATAAAAACAAATCTCCAGTTAGTTTCAACATATTATAAGTGGCACAAGTTTCATTTTGTCCCCCTGCTGATAAACCATTTTCATAAATAGTAGATGGTTGCGCAATAAAACATTCCGCATTAGCAGGATTACGTGCTCCTGCTACACCACCTATACTATATTCGTATTCATTGGTAACTTTGTACCAAAAATTATCGGCAACATGATAATAAGCAGGATCATTCGCATTACGGTACATTTCAAGTGCACCTACAATTTGCGGAATATGCTGATTAGCATGCAACCCCCTGAAAGTATCAACATTTTTAGCTAAACCATGAGAATGCTGTACATCTCCATAAAACAATTTAATATTATCAAATAATTGAGCTACCTCAAGGTATTTTTTATCATTAGTTATTCTATACAACCTTGCCATTACCTCATTCATTCCCCCAAATTCACCGGCTATATACCTATTCCACATACTCACTAATGTCTCAGTAGGCAATTTGCTTAAACGGGCATTAACCCAGGTTCCCATTCCTTTGGCTATTTCTAGTGCTTTCTTGTTACCACTTACTTCATAAACATCAATCAAACCAGTCAAAATCTTATGTAAGGTATAATAAGGTGCCCAAATTTGCGTTTTTTGACCTCCATAATTGGCTCCTTTTTCCAGCATGATAAATTGATCCGGCGGATAAGCACTGATGAAGCCTTCTCCCCAATTCCAATAATCCGTGCGAATACCTTCATCACTTAAATCCGAATCATAAGTTGTTTTTCCTTGAGCCGGAGGTACTGCAGTTGGATCTGACACATAAGATTCTCCAGTTGTTTTTGGATGACCAGACATTTGGGCTAATTGATACAAGGTATTCACCATGTATTCCATTTTATTAGCAAAATTTGCCTGCAATTTTTTATCATAAGCTGTACTTGCATAAGCCTGCGCAATCGCCGTAAGATAATGCCCTGTAGCATGTCCTCTTAATTTTGTTTCCTGACTGTCCCATACTCCAAGAGGATTAGCTCCTTTAGGTTGTTCCTGACCAAAAGCATTGCGAAACATAAAGAGAAAATCATCTGGATTAGTTTTAACAAGTGTGTTTATGAATTTATCTCTGTTTTCAATAAACTTCGTATTATGACCATGAAGATCTGTATCCAAAGAAACTTGATCTAAATTGAAAACCTCTAACTTCTTGTTTGGCGGTGTAATCTCTTTACTATTTACTACAGTTATAATTGCTTTCGGTTTTAGATCAGAACCTGCAATAGTTCCTGTCACAGTATAATTTCCAGCTTTTAACACATCGCTATTATCTTTTGGTGAAGGCCAAATCACACGTACATCAGGACCGGGAACTCCATCTTTATAAACAGCCTTTACGTAACTTGGAATTCGTGGAAGGTTACCTAATTCTGTTTGCACCTCGACATCAGATACGCTAACTAAATATTCATTATAAAGCTGAGGATTTGTTTTAGAAAAAACCTGAAGTACATCTACAACTCCTTTTTCTTCATTTACATCTGAGTTACCTTTTCCCGAAGCATTTTTATAAATCATGCTAATTTGCTTTTCGCTCAAAGGAGTACGGTAGATTCTAAAATCATGCAATTTAGCGTTGAGATAACTATTTTCATCTACCAAAGATTTACCAATGTATAGCTTGTTTTTATTCGTAGAATTTTTGCCAAACAATTGCTTCAATTCCAAATCCATATTTTTAGTTACACTAGCAAGTACACCATTAACATAAGTGCTCATTGTTTTATCTGAAATTGCAATAACGACTACCACATGATTCCACTTATCAACTTCGAGCACGGCTGATTTTGAGCTATAATTATTTCCTGATTCAGTAGTAATTACTGTTTGCTGATTATTTTGTTCTTTAGTACCCATTGGTGCAACAAAAAAACGAGATTTCGCGGTTTTCCCGAAGTCAAAAAATAGTTGCCCAGGTTGTCCAGAACGCAAATAAATCCATCCCGATATACTGATAGATTCCTCTCCTATCAAGGCTTCTCCTGGCAGAGTTACATAAGCTTTCCCATTTGAAGACAAAGACAAAACCTTACCGAACAGCATATCATTTTCAAATTTTGCTCCAGTTCCTTGGATCTTTCCATGCCAGTTATTTCTAGACCAATCTTTAGTATCTCCATCAAAAACATAGCGAGCAATCAAATCTGTTTCGCCAATTCCGTCTAAAATTTGATCCCCACTTTGCGCAAACAAAGTAGTAGTCCCAAATGTCCAGAAACTTAGTATACCAAAAATAAATGACTTGTAACTTTTCATATTTGGATAATATTTTCTAAAAAAGAAATTTATTACTATTCGTAGTTGCATTTAAAACTCATCATTCATAATTAATAATTTACTCCTTCTCCCTGTTTGTTATAACATTCTAGCATTAGACTTTTGAAGAGCTTTTTAAAAGATTTTATTTATAAATTTTATCCCATGTTGGTGGTGTAACACCCAGTAAATGTTGTACAAAATAATCTCTACGCTTGCGTTCGCCATAATCTCCTCCTGCAGAGTGTCCCATACCGGGAATAGTTACCAATTCAAAATTCTTATTGGCTTTTATCAAAGCATTTGCAAACTGCATTGTTGATGCCGGATCTACATTATCATCTAATTCTCCTAATATCAACATTAAATTTCCTCCCATTTGTGCTGCATTAGCAGTATTAGAACAAGCTTCATATTCTGAACCAATAGGATATCCCATCCATTGTTCATTCCACCACATTTTATCCATTCTATTATCATGACAACCACAAGAAGAAACAGCAACATCATAAAAATCAGAATTAAAAACTAAGGCTGCTCCAGCATTTTGACCACCTGCAGAAGTTCCATGAATCCCTACTTTATCAATATTCATATAAGGATATTTTGCAGCAGCAGCTTGCATCCACAATTTTCTATCCGGAAATCCCGCATCTTTTAAATTTTTCCAACATACATCATGAAATGCTTTGGAACGATTTGAAGTCCCCATTCCATCAATTTGTACAACAATAAAACCTAATTCAGCCAAGGATGTCATTGACCAATAATATGGTTGAAAATTTTTAGGGACAAAAGAATCCTGAGGTCCCGCATAAATATATTCGATTATTGGATAAGAACGACTAGGATCAAAAGTGGTAGGCCGTACAATAATCCCCCAAATATCTGTTTTCCCATCTCGACCTTTAGCACTAAAAACCTCTGGAGCTTTCCAACCCGTATTCAACAAATCAGATATATCTGCTTGTTGCAATTTCATTTCTAATTTTGGGTTAGCAATACTTTTTAACAAAGTAACCGGAGCTTTATCTACACTTGAATATTGATCTACATAAAATTGGTAATCCGGAGAAAAACTTACTTTATGGTTTCCATTCTCAGTCGTCAAACGTTTAAAATTTTTACCATCAAAATCGATTCTGCAATAATGCAACAAATAAGGATCCTGATTTTTATCTAATCCACTGGCAGTAAAATAAATTTGTTTGTTTTCTTCATCTACTTTAATTACTTCTCTTATAGGCCAACTTCCTTTGGTAATTTGATTTTTTACCTTTCCGTCATTTGCATCAATTAAATACAAATGATTCCATCCATCTCGTTCAGATGCCCAGATAATCTGATTCGTTTTCTTTAAATTATAACGATATTTTTTTCCACTATAATTAACAAAAGTCGCACTGGTTTCATCAATTATAATTTTAACTTTGGCATCAGTTGCATTTACTTCCAAAACCCTATAGACCTGATGCCCACGTTGATTAAATTCGAAAGTAAAACCTGAACTATCATCTTTCCAATCAAAATCAGAAATACTATATTGCTCCTGAAACAAATCGGTTGCAATGCTCAATTGTTTTTTAGAAATAATATCAAATAATTGTGGACTTTTAAATGGCAATTGATCGCCCGGTTTTAAATAATCTCTATTTTGTAACTTCGGTTGAAATTGATCCTTAGGACTAGATTCAACAAAATAAATTTTATGTTCTTCACCTGGTCTTACTTTATAGGCCATAATTTTTTTACTATTCGGTGCCCATTCTATAAAAGACGAATAATAAAAACCTTTGGAACCATCATAACTTAATTGAGTTTCTTCGGCTGTTTTTATATTTTTAATGTATAAATTATAGTTTTTTACAAATGCAGTATAACTCAAATCAGGTGATTTAACTTCCTTTTTACTTTGTTCATCAAAAACATCTCCCCAATAACCATTTCTTCTTTGAGTTTTCTTATGACCTTCTTTGATTTTAGTTAATTCATAATTATTCAAATCACAAGAAATTTTTAAAGAATCTGTCGTAAAAACAAGATTTAAAAAATCTTTACTAAATTCTAAATTTTCAATTGGCAGTTGTTTAGAAACTATTTCCTTATCTAAGATTTTAGAAAGTGACGTGGCCAAACGTTCATGATTAAACGCGGCAGTCTGATTTTGTGCTTTAACATCAACCCTAAAAAATTCTTTACCTCCTTTAGCATTATTGACGTACCAAAAATTATTATTGTTTATCCAATTAAATTCTTTTGGAGTATTAAAAACTTTATTCCTAAACAATGAATCTACAGCGTTCGCTTTTTGATAGTCTTTTAAAGTTCCTTGAGCCTGACTCAATAAACAAATAAAAAACGTAATAAGTATTACTATTTTTTTGCTAACTAATTCCATATTTTAAAATTTTAATAAAAATATCGAAATTAGAATAAGACCTATTGGACAATATTAGCTTATAACAAGATTATATTACCCATAAAAACAAAATCCAGTAAAAACCAAGATAATTTTAACAAGACAATCATTTGTTTTTCATCAAATAATAGACAGGAATTCCAAATAGCATTATAAGAAAACCCCAGCCACAAGTTGAAAATTTAGCAAACAATAAAAAACAGAAAGTGCTGATGCTACTAAAACATAAATGACTGGTAAAATAGGATAAGCAAATGCCTTATATGGTCTTTCTAATTCAGGTTTTTTTTTCAGAGAATAAATATTCCGCAAATTATCAGGATATAAAAAATGAGAACAATGATTATAACAAAATCAAGCAGGTCACCATATTTACCTATAAAACAAAACTAACGCCCGAATACATTGTAAACAGAGAACCCATTCCGGTACACTTTCATGATTTAAAACAGCCGCTTTTTTAAAAAACAAACCATCTTTAACCATCGTATAGTAAACTATTTAGCTCCCGGAGGACAATATTCAAAAATAAATTTCATAAAAGTGTCCGTAAGATGTTTTCTTGTTCCACTGCCTTCATTAATACTATGGGAACGATTAGGATAAATCATTAAATCAAAGACTTTATCCTGTTTAATCAATTCATTAATTAATACTTCTGCATTTTTATAATGAACATTATCATCACCTGTTCCATGAATATATAATAAATTCCCTTTTAGTTTTTTAGCATGAGTAACAGGTGAAGCTTTTATGTAAGCCTCTTCATTCTCAGAAGGCAATCCCATATAACGTTCTGTATAAATATTATCATAAAAATGCTGATCAGTTACAGCTGCTATTGCAATACCCGTTTTGTAAATTTCAGGATACTGAAACAATAAATTTAAGGTTACAGCACCTCCACCACTCCAACCGTGAACAGCTACACGAGTGGTATCTATAAAATGCCATTTCAAAATCTCTTTGGCAGCCATAGCTTGGTCACGAGTATTAATAATGCCTATATTTTTATATATAGATTTACGCCATTCTGCCCCTTTCATGATTGGAGTCCCTCGGTTGTCGAGAGCAATTCCAATGTAACCCTGAGGAATTAAATTAGAAATAAATCCATTAAAATAGGGCACATCATTAGCTACAGATGCAGCTGGTTCCCCATATACATAAAAAAACAAAGGATATTTTTTAGTTGCATCAAAATTAAGGGGTTTAGCCATAATTCCATCTAATTCAACTCCATCAGCAGTTGTAACTTTAAACTTTTCAAGACTAAAATTTCTTTTTGGTGTCACAAAAAAATCTATTTCTTTTGGAAAAATCTTTTTATGTCCTTCTAATGAAAGTAAGCGTGAATTAGAGTTTCTGTTAATATTTGAATTAAAATGTACTGCATACAAAGCATCTGATGAAAAGCTATAAGTATTTGTACCGTCAAAAACTTGTGGAGTTAGCCGTTTTGTTTTCTTAGTATTCAAATTGGTTTCATACAGATATCTTTGTGTAGCATCTGTTGGACTTGATAAGTGATAGATACTTTTGATATTTTTATTATAAGCTAAAAAATAGGTGTCAAAATTTACTTTGGTAACTAATTCTTTCTTTTTCCCATCAATACTTATTTTATAAATGTGCATCCAGCCATCAGTTTCAGAACTCCACAAAAATGACTTTCCACTATCAACAAACACACAAGGAAAACCATCGTATTTTCCAGCTGAACTATCAAAAACATCAATCCAGGTATTTGAACTTTCCTGATAAATTTTATTAGCTAACCCTGAATTTGAGTTGCATCTGTAAAGCGCAACCTGATTTTGCTTTCTATTCAGTTGCACCACCATCAATTCTGTTGAATCCAACCATTGCATCCTTGGAAGATAATTATTATCAGCCTCTCCCGGTATTTTCAACCAATTCACTTTTTTGTCAGCCAAGGTGATTACTCCCAACTTTACCGCAGAGGGTTTCTCTCCTGCTTTAGGATATTCAACAGGTACTGTAAATGGATAAAGAGCATCTGTATTATTAATCATCAAATGGAATTTAGTCTCAGTAGCGTCTACTCTCCAAAAAGCTATTTGTGTTCCATCCGGACTCCATCTAAAACCATCCCTTGCCATGAGTTCTTCTTCATAAACCCAGTCAAATGTTCCATTTATAATTTTGTCATTACCATCAAATGTCAATTGAGTAATCACTCCTGAAGTCACATCTTCTGTATAAATATTATGTTTTGAAACATAGGCTATACTATTTCCATCACTGGAAAATTTAGCAAACATGAGTGAAGCCTTATCTAAACCCTGACCAATTTGTCTTCCTTTTTTTGTTTTTAAATCAACAAACCAATAATCTCCTTTTGTATTGGCCCTCCAGACTCTTTGAGAATGAGTATAAATTAAAATTTTATCTTGCTTTGTATTCCAAACAATACTTTCAATTCTGCCTTCAAAACCAATTACCTTGAGTTGTTCTTTAGTCAAAAAAACTGTTTTTTTATCAAGTTCATCTGCATTATAAATTACCAAATCTCCACCATAATTTACCCAAAATTTATGAGATTCCGGCAACCAATTTAATCGATTCAAATCAAGTGAAACCTGTCCAAAAACAATATTTACAAAAAAGAAAGCAACCAAGACAAATCTATTCATATATCAGGTTTTATATTAATTAAACACATTATTAAGAAAAATAAATTGATCACTATTGAAACATAGTGGTATCTACGGAAGTTGGCTTTCCAGCGATTAATTCTGCTACAATTTTACCCGTTGCAGGAGCCAGACTTAATCCCATCATAGCATGTCCTGTTGCTAAAATTAAATTTGATGTTCTGGAATCTTTCTTAATTACAGGCATTCCTGAAGGAGTACATGGTCTAAAACCAAACCAGGTATCCTCTTTTTTTGGCATTGTTATGTTTAAATCCGGATAAAAATTATTGATAGTATTAACAATCCCTTTAAGCCTGTTTTGATTAATTTTAGTATCCTTTGTACTTGTAATTTCCATCGTTCCTCCAAAACGAATATCAGTATTCATTGGTGTTACTGCTACTTTTCCTTCACAAAGAATTGAAGGAATACTTGGTTTGTGAATTTGATCTTTCAGTGTAAAACTATAGCCTTTGCCTGGTAAAAGGGATATAGAAATTTTTAATTTCTTAGCTAATTCTGGACTCCAGGAACCTGTAGCTAAAACTACCTCATCTGTTGTAAAAACTCCTTTATCAGTGCTGATTCCTGCTATAGTATTTCCTCTAAAAATAAAATCATTTACATAGGTATTACTGTATATTTTCACATCAAAACGTTCCAATTCAGCCTTAATGAATTGCATGAATCTTTGAGGATATAAATGCGCATCACTTTTATAATGAACTCCTCCTATCACATTAGTTTTTGTACCTGTTTCTAATTTAGCAACCTGTTCTTTAGAAAGAAAATCAACTTCTAAGCCTAATCCTTCTGCTAATTTCCCTTCATGATAAATTTCTTCTGCAGTCTTATCGGTTTTATAAAGCATTAAAAGTCCTTTTTCTTCATAGAAAAAAGAAGCACTTTCGTTAGCCAAATCCTGATATAATTCTTTACTTAAAAGTGACAAATCACAAAGAGCTGGCATCGATTTTTCAACATGTTGTGGAGTCGCACTTTTATAAAATTGCCATCCCCATTTTAATAAATCTACGTTCAATCTTGGCTGAACATAAAAGGGACTTTGACTGTCAAACATCCATTTTATTCCTTGTGCCATCATTCCGGGTTGCGCCAACGGGATAATATGAGAAGGAACAATCATCCCCGCATTTCCATAAGAACAACCATCTGTCATATCCGACTTATCAAAAACAACTACTTCATGACCTTCTTTAGCCAAATAATAAGCTGAACACAAACCTATTATACCACCACCTATAATACTTACTTTTTTCATTATGCTATAAATTTAAAAATCATTGGCACGAAGCATTTACAACACACCAATGATTTTTTTTAATAATCATTAACCAAAATTAAATCACTTGAAAACCAAACGCATAAGGATCATCTTCATCATCAATAATGATGTTATTGTATCCATACACTTTTGCCCATCCCTGAATACTTGGAACAATAGCCTTAATATCTCCAATAGAAGTTTCCTCTTCTACCCGTCCAATAAATTTACTTCCAATATAACTTTCGTGTATAAAATCTTCTCCTTTTTTCAATTTTCCTTTGGCGTGAAGCTGCGCTATTCTTGCAGAAGTTCCCGTTCCGCAAGGAGATCTGTCAATAGCTTTATCTCCATAAAAGACCGCATTTCTGCCAGAAGAAGTTGGATCGATAGGATCACCTGTCCAAAGCATATGCGTCACATCCCTAATGGTATCATTTTCGGGATGAATAAACATATTTGGGTATTTTTCATTAATTCTTTTTCGAACTTCCTGACTGTATTGCACAATTTTAGAAGCAGTAAAATCCTGAACTCCTGAAAAATATTGCTGTGGATCTATAATAGCATAATAATTCCCTCCATAGGCGACATCAAAAACAATTTCCCCTAATTCCGGACAATCTACAGTAAGTCCTTCGGCTGCTAAATACGATTTCACGTTTGTTAAACGAACCCAATCTACTTTTTTTCCCGTTTGTTGGTATTCAATTTGGACCAAACCTGCCGGAGCTTCCATTTTTATTTTTCCTGGTACTTTAGGAATAACCAGCCCTTCTTCGATGGCAATTGTAATAGTTCCTATCGTTCCATGTCCGCACATAGGCAAACAACCCGAAGTTTCTATAAATAAAATTCCAAAATCATTTTCCGGATTGCTCGGCGGATAGAGAATACTTCCACTCATCATATCGTGACCTCGCGGTTCAAACATGAGTCCTTTTCGAATCCAATCGTATTCTTTTAGAAAGTGTTGTCGTTTTTCACTCATATTGACGCCAATCAAATTGGGGCCTCCACCGGCTACTAGTCGTACAGGGTTTCCACAAGTATGAGCATCTACACAAAAAAATGTTTTCCTTGGCATATTTTAAATAATATCCTTAGTTATTATATCATTCAAAGTTCGGGTAATCGATAAAGGGTTTTCATTTTGTAATGCTTCAGGAAGCATTTCATTTGGCCAACCCTGAAAGCTTACAGGTCTGACCCATCTTTTTACCGCTGTTGTACCCACTGAAGTGAATTTACTATCGGAAGTTGATGGATATGGACCTCCGTGAGTCATAGCTGAACAAACTTCAACTCCTGTAGGTACACTATTAAAAATTAATCGTCCAACTTTATTTTTCAGCAATTCAATAGTAGTTTTAAAACTTACTAATTCAGTAACATCAGTATTAAGTATTGTTCCTGTCAATTGTCCCTCTAAATTTTCGATAATTGCATCCAACTCTTCTTTTGTCTCACATTTTACAATTACTGAAAAAGGACCAAAAACTTCATTGTGAAAAGCCTTATTTTTTAAAAATAATTCTCCGGACACCGAAATTAGATTTTGCAAAGCAAAATTTTCTTGTACTTCAATATCCAAATTAGTTAATTGAGTATATCCATCCTGGGCTAATACTTCATTTTTATGAGATTCATAAAGTGCTTTAATATTAGGGTGTAGCATGCAACTTGGTTGTATTGCGTTTAATTCAGCTGCAAGATTAGTAGCAAAATCGTCTAATTCCTGACTGGCAATTCCTAAAATAAGTCCCGGATTTGTACAAAATTGTCCCGTTCCCATTGTGATAGCGGCTGCATATTTTTGAGCCCATTCTTTGTTAGCCAATTTCAATACCGATGGTAAAACGACCACCGGATTAATACTGGACATTTCTGCATAAACAGGAATTGGGATTTCTCGCTTAGCTGCAATTTCGCAAAGAGCGGTTCCTCCTTTAATACTTCCAGTAAACCCAACAGCTTTTATATCAGGGTGTTCCACTAATTTTACACCTACAGCTATTCCGCTACTGTTCAAATTAGAAAAAACTCCATCAGGCATTCCTGTTTTTTGAACTGCTTTGATAATTGCCGAAGAAACCATCTCAGCTGTACCTGCATGAAGCGGATGAGATTTCACAATGACAGGACATCCAGCTGCCAAAGCACTCGCTGTATCACCTCCTCCAGTTGAAAAAGCCAAAGGAAAATTACTCGCACCAAAAACCACAACAGGACCAATAGGAATTAACATTCTTCGAATATCTATGGTATCACCAACTTTATTAATAATGGCTTCAACCCAAGATCCCTCTCTTAGCATTGTAGCAAAGGCTTTCAACTGCACCATTGTTCTGGCTCTTTCGCCTGTAGCCCTGCCGGCAGGCAGCCCTGATTCTTTAGTATATATTTGCAATAAATCATCACCAAGAGCTTCTATTTCATTAGCAATTGCCTCCAAAAAATCTGCTTTTTTGGCATCTGAAATAGTACTGTACTCATTAAATGCTTTTGTTGCCAAGGCAACAGCGTGATTAATCTCATCATCTGTCGCCTCAACAAAAAACGGTTGGTTAACTAAATTTTCTACTGGATTTATTGTTCTAAATGTAATATCCCCTTTGGCGGAAAGTGAACTCCCAATATAATTTTTTCCAGTAATCATAAACTTGTTTTTTTAGTGATTATATATTTAAATAATCAGGTAAAGTCGGTCTTGTTTTCAATGCATTTTCAATAATAGCAATTACACGAGCCCTTTCTCCTCCATGCAGGGGTAATCTTGGTGCACGTACAAATTCAGTTCCTAAGTTAGTATAAACTTCTGCTAATTTAATATTTTGAACTAACAATGAATTGATGTCTAATTCTAATAAAGGCAAAAACCATCTGTAAATTGCTAAGGCTTCATCGTATCTTTTTGCTTTAGCTAACTTAAAAATCGCTACTGTTTCTCTTGGAAATGCATCTACTAAACCAGAAACCCATCCGTCACTTCCCATGAAAAGACTTTCAAGAGCTAAAGTATCAACACCTGATAAAATTTTAAGACGAGAACCAAAACGGTTGATAATTCTAGTAACATTAGAAATATCTCTAGTAGATTCTTTAACTGCCTGAATGTTATCATATTTCAACATTTCTTCAAACATATCTAATGTTACTTCAATTTTATAATCTACAGGATTGTTGTAAATCATTATTGGCAAAGAAGTACTTTTAGCTACTTCTGAAAAATAAGTAACTGTTTCGTGATCAGTTGCTTTATATCGCATTGGAGGCAACATCATAAGACCTGTTGCTCCATCCTCTTCGGCTTTATTTGCTGCTATAATTGCAGCGCGAGTAGTTTGCTCAGCAATATTCATAATAACAGGCACTTTACCATCGACCTTTCTCACTGTTTCTCTCACTAACTGAGTTTTTTCTTCTTCAAGAAGCGTACTTGCCTCACCAAGGGTTCCTCCTAAAATAATACCACTGACTCCTGCGTCGATCTGTGCTTTTAGATTAACTTCAAACATGTTGAAGTCTAATTTATCATCAGCAGTAAACTTAGTTGTAACTGCCGGCATAACTCCTGACCAATTTACTTTCATAATATATTCATTTTTTAACAAAATTAATGCTAATTCCATGGTCCAACTTGGAGATTGTTAACTCTTATTAATACTATATTACCATTAATATTGCATAATTATTTTTTTTTGATAATATTTACATAAATAAAAAAACACTCCCTTGAAAGTCCTACCATTTAAAATACCCAAACCAGAAAAAGAAGCTTTGGTATACCAGGAAGATATTGGTCCTGTTTTTTATGACCAATTACACCAACATGAAGAAATTCAGATTAGTTATATTCTTAAAGGAAGAGGTACGCTAATTATTGGCGACTCAATCAATGAATATAAAGAAGATGACATTTTAGTAATAGGAGAAAATATACCTCATGTTTTTAGAACAGACCAAGACTCTTCTTCTTCGTCTGAGATGCTTACCTTATTTTTTACAAAAAATTCATTTGGAAAAGATTTCTTTAGTTTAAATGACATGAGTGATATTGATGATTTTTTTAAAAAATCAGAATACGGAATGAAGGTCTTAACTAAAAAAAAAAAGATAGCTCTTTTATTTTTTAAATTAAAGAATCAAAATAAAATTCAACGAATTTCATCACTTTTAAAAATTCTAAATCATATTGTCCTTGCTCAAACAAACTCACTTTCCTCCTTTGTAAGCAGAAAAAAATATACTGAAGACGAAGGTCGCAGGATGAATGATGTATTTAATTATGCCATAAGTTCATTTGACAAAGCAATAACCTTAGAAGAGGTAGCAGAGAAAGCCAATATGACAAAAAATGCCTTTTGCAGGTATTTCAAAAAAAGAACAAACAAAACTTTTTTTCAATTTTTAATCGAAATCCGTATTGAAAATGCATGTAAAATGCTACACCACAACAAAGACCTATCCATATCAAGCATTTCTGAATTATCCGGCTTTCAGGACATCGCTAATTTCAATAGAAAATTTAAAGAATTAAAAGGTGTTTCACCTTCTCAATTTAGAGCTCAGTTTTAAATATTCTTTAATCCCTATTTAAGCTTACAAGTATTTTTCAATATAAAACTACAACCAACAAAATGTTTTTTTATTTAATAAAAAAAAAACAAAATCTCCTTAACTCCCATTTATCCTATTTCATAAACAGCAATAAAACAATGTTTTATATCTCCAATCAAAAGATATTATATTAAAGGAACAATTGATTACTGTAAAATTATTCCTTACCTTTATTATTGTAACCAAATACTTTTTAAATCCTATTCCCAAAACCAAAAGCCATGAAACGAATCTTAGTTCCTACCGATTTCTCCTCAAGAGCTGAAAACGCCCTAAAAATTGCGGCACAAATAGCCCGAAAGAACGACTTTGAAATCCACCTCCTTCACATGCTGGAAATCCCCAGCCAAATGAACGATGCCATCACAGGCGGAGCCGCTATTCCGGAAATCATGCTGTTTCTGCAAAAAGCAAAAGAAATCATGCAACATACCAAAGAAAAAGACTTCCTCCAAGGCCTAACCGTTATTGACGCTATCAAACTAGAAAGAGCAACCCAGGGAATCCTTTCTTACAGCAAAGACAACCACATCGATTTAATTATAATGGGCTCTAACGGCGCATCAGGACTAACAGAAATCATCATAGGCTCCAATACCGAAAAAGTAGTACGCTTATCTCCTGCACCGGTTATGGTAATAAAAGAAGAAATAACCCCATTTGACCCTAAAAACATAGTTTTCGCCTCTGATTTTTCAGAAGAAATAAAAAAACCCTTCCTAAAGATTCTGAATTTCAACAATCAATTCCAAGCCAAACTCCACCTGCTCACTATTTGCTCCCCAAGCAGTTTTAAAACCACAGCCTTAGCAAATAAATTAATGGATAATTTCACTCAGGAATTTGATATGCAAAATTTCTCTACCAATATTTACAATGACACTACTATAGAAAAAGGAATTATTCATTTCTCAAATGAAATTAAAGCCGATTTAATCATCCTTTGCACACACGGACGCACCGGTCTTTCTCATTTTTTCACCGGAAGTATTAGCGAAGACTTAGCCAACCACATAAACAAACCACTAATTATATTTAAAATATAACGGCAAATTTACCGCATAAAAAAAGTCCCGATTAAATCGGGACTTTTTTGTTGGTCCACTAGGACTCGAACCTAGAAAGACGGCACCAAAAACCGTAGTGTTACCATTACACCATGGACCATTCCATGTTTGCTTTACATCACTGTTGTTTTGTTTAGCGAGTGCAAATTTAGAGCATTTTTTAGTTTCTGCAAACTTTTTTTCATTTTTTTTCGAAAAAAAATCATTGAAATCAGAACCTTCTCATAATCAAATAATTAAATAACAGCCTGCTTTTGTAGAATTTTTTGTTAATGCCTACATCCTTAAATAAAAAAACATTTTCTTTGTAACTCGAAAAATTAACTAAATTTTACTACATGAATCAGGAGTCTTTCAATTTCAAAAAATGGAATACTATTATAGGATGGATTGCTTTTGGAATCGCATTAATAACCTATTCCCTTACTGTTGAACCCACTATGAGTTTTTGGGACTGTGGGGAATACATTGCCACAGCAGCAAAACTTGAGGTTGGCCACCCACCGGGAGCTCCTTTATTCCAAATGATTGGTGCTTTCTTTGCCATGTTTGCTTCAGATGCACAACATGTAGCCTTAATGGTTAATATGACTTCCGTTTTTTCAAGCGCCTTTACTATACTTTTTATGTTTTGGTCTGCTACAATGATTTTGAGAAAAATTGTCTCAAGTTCAGAAGAAACAAACAAAAACAACGATATTGTCATTTTAGGAAGCTCCTTTGTAGCATCACTTGCTTATACTTTTTCAGATAGTTTTTGGTTTAATGCCGTTGAAGCCGAAGTTTATGCTATGGCTTCTTTACTTATTGCCTTGTTATTCTGGCTGGGATTACGCTGGGAACAGGACATGGACAAACCAAAAGGAAATAAATGGCTTTTAGCAATTTCTCTAATAGTTGGACTTTCATTTGGAGTTCACTTTATGGCATTATTAACTATTCCTGCTATTGGATTTTTATATTATTTTAAAAATTACAAAACAGTAACCATTAAAAACTTCATCATTGCCAACATAGTAGTAGTTTCGATATTATTATTTATCTTCAAATTACTACTTCCTTTAACTATGGCATTTTTTGCTAAAGCTGAAATTTTCACCGTAAACAGTCTTGGAATGCCTTTTAACTCAGGTACAATTCTAGCCGCTTTAGCCTTAATTGCGGCCTTCTATTTTGGTTTAAAATACACCAAAAACAAAGGACTGGCAACCTACAACACTCTTATTCTGTGCGTTTTATTTATTCTAATCGGATTCTCTACCTGGTTAATGCTCCCTATTCGCGCTAATGCTAATGTAATAATCAACGAAAACAAACCATCGGATGCACGAGAAGTTTTAGCATACTACAACAGAGAGCAATATGGCTCAAATCCGTTATTCTACGGACCACAATACACCGAAACCTTTGCCGGTTTAGACAAAGACACTCCTTATCTTGACAAAGCACCTAACTATGAGAGAGATTACAAAACAGGAAAATATGTTATTGTAAATAATTACAAAAACGCTGAACAAAATAGCGATAATGCTCAAAAAGCTTTCTTGCCAAGAATGTGGAGTTCTGAACATATTGAAAATTATATCAATTTTACTAATCCTCCACAATTCAGAATCAACCCTGATTATCCTTATGAAAATGATTTAGCAAAATACGGAGTAGATGCAAGCAAACTTTCCGAGGAAGAATACAACAGAGCGATTGCCCAATTAAAAAACGAGGTCGAAAAAACCATTTCAGAATTCAGACAAGCCTATGCTCAAAAACAAATTGACAATGAAGGCTATGTTAAATTCCTGAGAAGCTACAGCGATTATTTAATAATTGAAAAACCTACCAGTGCCGACAACCTTCGCTTTATGGCTGAATACCAATTTGGCTATATGTATTGGAGATATTTAATGTGGAACTTTGTCGGACGTCAAAACGACAATCAGGGAAGATATGATAACCAGGACGGAAACTGGCTTAGCGGAATTAAACTTATCGACGACATCCATTTAGGTTCTCAGGACAATCTGCCTTCGGACACCTTAAATAACAAAGGACGCAACGTATATTATTTCATTCCTTTCATTTTAGGACTTATTGGATTAATGTATCACGCCGGCAAAGATTTAAAAAGTTTCTACGTATTACTGGCTTTATTTCTATTTACCGGAATTGCATTAAAAATCTACCTTAACGAAAGACCTTTCGAACCCAGAGAAAGAGACTATGCCTTAGTAGGCTCATTCTATGTTTTTGCCATTTGGATAGGATTAGGGGTTTATTCTTTGTACGAAAGTGCCAAAAAATACATATCTCCAAAAATTGTTGGACCCGGAATTATAGCTGCTTCTTTATTAACAGCACCTGTTATTATGGCATCACAAAACTGGGATGATCACGATCGCTCAGGAAAATACACTGCATTAGCTATGGCAAAAGCTTATTTAAGTTCTTGCGATCCTAATGCAATATTATTCACCATTGGTGATAATGACACTTTCCCATTATGGTACGCACAGGAAATTGAAGGCATCAGAACCGACATAAAAATCGTAAACACGAGTCTTTTCATGACGGATTGGTACATTGACCAGATGAAAACAAAGACCTACGAATCAGAACCACTTCCTATTTCTTTCACTCACGATCAATATGTGGGAGATAAATTGGATTATGTGGTAAGTATTCCTAAAATCAAAAGCCGTTGGAGCGTAAAAGGCTTTATGGATTTTGTAAAACACCCAAAATCAACTGTAGAAATGCAAAATGGACAAATTATCCATTTCTACCCAACTAATCAAATTCGAATTCCAGTTGACAAAAATGCTATCATTAAGAGCAAAATGGTTGCTGAGAAAGACTATGACTCTATCGTTCCTTATATTGATATTGACATAAAAGGAAGCGCATTATACAAAAACCGCTTAATGATGTTAGACCTTGTAGCCAATAACAACTGGAAAAGACCAATTTATTTCAGTGGAGGCGCTTTTGACGACGAAGAATACCTTTGGATGAAAGACTACCTTCAACTTGACGGCATGGTTTACAAATTAGTCCCTGTTAAAACAAGCATTCCTAAAGACGGAAATCCGATGGAAATGGGCAAAATTGATAGCGACAAAATGTACAACATCATTATGAAATGGGACTGGGGCAACAGTAATGGCGATATTTACCACGACCCGGAAACACGTCGCGAAAGTATTACATACAGAACCAACCTTTCCCGATTAATAAATCAGTTAATCAAAGAAGGAAAAATAGATAAAGCTAAAAAAGTGATTGCCTTAGCAATGGACAAAATGCCCATAGACAAGTTTGGATATTATTCTTTATTAGAACCATTTGCAGATAGCTATTATAAAGTAAGCGAGGTGGCAAAAGCACACACACTTTTAGACAAGTTGATAGGCAAATACAAAGAAAACCTAAATTACTACAGTAAAATGAGTCCTTCGGATCAATCCGATATTGCCATCGATATTGTAACAGATATTGAGCGTTACAGAGCTTTACTGGAAGTAATGAAGAAAAACAACGACACTGCTTTCTTCCAAAAACACAAAGCTGTTTTCAATACTTATATTGATATTTTTCAACGTTTTGGCAGAGACAAAGAATAATAAATCTTTGATTTCATAAAAAAATGTAGCAATCTCAACAAACCGGATTGCTACATTTTTTTTATCTTTAATATCAAATGAAATTCAAATGAAACCCTATTGGATCAAAACAAACCCTATCATCAAAATAATATTTTCCAATCTCATTTGGGACATCCCAAACAAAGGAAAGAAAATCTACTTAACATTTGATGACGGTCCAACAGCTGAAATAACAGAATGGGTTTTAGCCGAATTAGAAAAGCACAATGCCAAAGCTACTTTTTTTTGTATTGGCAAAAACATCACCGAACATCCGGAAATTTTCAATAAAATAATTAAAAATGGACACGCTATAGGTAATCACACTAACTACCATTTGAACGGCTGGAAAACAACTACCGAAGAATTTTTAGAAAATATTGAAGCCTGTGAATCCGCTATTTCAAATCTGAAATCGGCAATCTCAATTCTGCAATCTAAAATATTCCGTCCGCCTTACGGCAAAATTAAGCCAGTCCAAGCCAAAAAACTAAGACAACAAGGCTACAAAATAATCATGTGGGATGTTCTTAGCGCCGATTTTGACCAAAACATCAGCGAAGAAAAATGTTTGGATAATGTAGTTAACAATACCCAATCCGGAAGTATTATCGTATTTCACGACAGCAAAAAAGCCTTTAAAAACCTAAAATATGTTTTACCCAGAGCATTAGAATATCTGGCCCGAAACAACTATTCTTTCGAAACAATACAACTCTAAATTTGTTCCTGAACTATACTAATTAACGAATTAGCATCCAGTTCTCCGGATTGCCTCCAAACCATTTGACCGTTTTTATACACCATCAAAGTTGGCAACCCCTTAATTCGCAAGGCTTCGGCTAGTTCTTGATTTTTATCCACATCAATTTTTATCACTTTTGCTTTATCACCCAGAGCAGCAGCAACATCTCTAATCACCTCATGCATAGAAATCGAAGATTCATTCCAGTCTGTGTAAAAATCAATCAACACAGGCACATGTGCACTTATAAGTTCTCCAAATTTTGACATAAAACCAACGAATTAATTTTTTTTAAATCTAAGAAAAATAAAAGTTTCCTACATACAAATGTAGCATTTTTAACGAATTATGCTACTCTATCACCTTTTTTTAGTTCAATAACGGTAATTTCAGGCATAATTCCTACCCTACCCGGATAAGCATGAAAGCCAAAACCCCTGTTTACATACACATAGCGTCCTAAATGCTCATACAAACCTGCCCACTGCGCATAAACATATTGTGCCAGACTCCATTTAAAATAGCCCGGAATTTCAATACCAAATTGCATTCCATGAGTATGACCGGAAAGCGTTAAATGGAAATTCTTCTCATTATTTTTAACTTCATATTCCCAGTGACTTGGGTCGTGACTCATCAATATTTTAAAATCATGATTTCCTAACCCTTCAGAAGCTTTTTCCAAATCACCTGCCTGTTTAAAATTTTTACCCCAGTTTTCCACTCCTACTAAGGCAATTTTATCATTTCCTTTTTGAATAAAAGTATGCTCATTCAATAACAACTGAAATCCTATTTGTCCGTACAAATCTTTAATTTCTTTAAAATTTTGATTCTTAGCTACCTGAGAAGGCCAGGTCACATATTCACCATAATCATGATTACCCAAAACGGAAAATTTACCATATTCGTGTTCCTTGATACGATTAAAAGTGTCAATCCAGGGATGCATTTCCTTGGCATGTGTATTCACAATATCGCCTGTAAACAAAATCATATCTGAATTTTGCTCATTGACCAAATCAATGGCGTAATTTATTTTATCTGGATTATCAAAACTACCGGAATGTACATCTGAAATTTGAGTAATGGTAAAACCATCAAAAGCATCCGGTAAATCGGGAAAGAAAATACGTTGTTTAATCACTTTATAGTTGTATTTCCCAATGGTTACTCCGTAAATCAAAGACAGAAAAGGAACAGCTGCCAATCCTAACCCCAGCTGACTTACAAATTTTCGGCGGGAAGGCAGAAAGCCTTCATTACTATTTTCTACAAAATAATTCACAGAACCCATTACCAATCTGAAAATATCTTCTCCTAACAATACGATTGCCAAAACAATTTTAGGAATATAAACCACCAGCATCAAGCCCATCGTAAACATGGTCTGTTTAGTTTGTCCCACCGAACGATCAAAACTAAAAAAGCCATAAATAATATAAATTAAAATTGCCAGACTCAACACCCCATAAGCAACCAAAATCCATTTATCCTTCACTAACGTTTTAACAGCCTGAAAAGCATAGAGTTCAATCACAAAAAGAAAGACTATAAAAAAGAGTAACCTAAAAACCATTCCAATACATTTTTACACAAAATAACAACTTCTACTGCTTAATTTAGAATCTGTTAATTAAACTTTAACGGAAACTTTTTGTTTTATGAATTTATCAAAGCAAACAGATTATCGAAACCCGTTAGCTTTGATTTGTTTTCAAATTAACTTTGTAAGAATATTTTAATATATTTGAAAATAAAAACTACCTGAGTCAGGCCTATAAGCAAGTTATACAACATTCTTAACAACTTCTATGAAAGCATTATTATTGATAATACTGATAATTCATTGCCTATCCTCATGCAATAGTAAGAGTGAAAAAATTATAACAGGAAAATTAAATCCTAACATTAGAAGCTACATTAATTTTCAAACTGCAACTGACAGTGAAATTAAAAACTATATAAAAAGAATCGACAGTTTAGCAAATAAATATCGAGATCCAGAATTAAAAACTTCATCAAAATATTACCATAATCTATTAAAATACAACTTAATTAGGACTCATTCAATTTATATAAAGCAAAAAGATCATTCAGAAATCAATATTTTTTTACACAAAAATCAATATTTAAAAATAAAAAAATACGATTATCTTGGAAGTAATCGTATTTATGAAGTCAATATTAAACTTAAATACAAGAAGATAGATGATAATATTTTTTTATCAGACAGCATAATCGAAGCAAAAATAAGTTCATCCAAAAAATAAACTCTCCATACCTCACAAATCTTTTCGTTTTGTATTTTTCACCCAATCTCTGTAGAATTTCTTGATGAGATTTCTCATTCTTCAAAATGACACGAATAAAGAGAAGCCCCTGCCTCACAATTGAACAATCTATTTTTAATGAAGCGTTTTTAAAAAGCTTTGTTTATTTTTACGTCCAAATAAAATTACTATGTCAGCTCAAAAACGTCTTTTTCTACTCGATGCCTATGCTTTAATTTTCAGAGGGTATTATGCCTTTATTAAAAACCCAAGAATCAATTCCAAAGGCATGGACACCTCGGCCATTATGGGATTTATGAATTCGTTAATGGATGTTATTAAGCGTGAAAAACCGGATCATTTAGCGGTAGCATTTGACAAAGGCGGCAGCGATTTGCGCAACGAAATGTTTCCGGAATACAAGGCTAATCGTGATGCAACTCCCGAAGCCATAAAAATAGCTGTTCCTTATATTCAGGAATTATTACATGCTATGCATATTCCTATCATTGAAGTACCTGGATACGAAGCGGATGATTTGATTGGAACAATTGCTAAACAAGCCGAAAAACAAAACTATTTGGTTTACATGGTAACGCCTGATAAGGATTTTGCCCAGTTGGTTTCCGAAAATATTTTTATGTACAAACCGGCCCGAATGGGTAACGGAATCGAAGTATGGGGAATCCCTGAAGTTTTGGAAAAATTTGAAATCGAAAGACCGGAACAGGTAATTGATTATTTAGGAATGATGGGCGACTCTGCCGATAACATTCCCGGATTACCGGGTGTGGGCGAAAAAACCGCTAAAAAATTCCTGGCAGAATACGGTTCACTGGAAAATCTTTTAGCCAACACTCACCAACTGAAAGGCGCCATGAAAACCAAGATAGAAGCTAACGCCGAACTGGGATTATTGTCTAAAAAACTGGCTACCATCTTACTGGATTGTCCCGTAACTTTTGACGAGAAAGACTATGAACTTTCCAAGCCTGATGTAGAAAAAACAGATGCTATATTCAATGAATTGGAGTTTAGAAGAATGGCAGAACAATTTGATGCGATTTTCAAAAATCCTACTCAGGCTTCTCAAAATGATATCAATCCGGCTAACGAAGCCAAATTATATAAAAAACCACAGCCAAAAAACGAAGATCAGTTTGATCTTTTTGGAAGTGCAATCGCAGATGAAGAAACCACAAGCGGGCATCATCAGTTTTACAATACATTAGAAAACACCTCGCATTCCTACCAGATTATTCAGGGCGATTTAGGCATTCGATTACTGCTACAAAATTTACAAAAACAAACTTCTGTTTGTTTTGATACCGAAACAACAGGACTGGATGCTTTGCATGCTGAACTCGTTGGAATGTCATTCTCTTATGAAAAAGGAAAAGCTTTTTACGTTCCCTTTCCGGAAAATCAGGAAGAAGCCAAAGCTTTAGCTGAAAAATTCATTCCGTTTTTTGAAAATCCGGAAATTGAAAAAATTGGTCAAAACATTAAATACGATTTAAAAATCCTTTCTAATTATGGCATTCGCGTAGCCGGAAAATTATTTGATACGATGATTGCGCATTACCTTATCAATCCCGATATGCGCCATAACATGGATATTTTATCGGAAACTTACTTAAAATATTCACCAAAATCAATTGAAGATTTAATTGGGAAGAAAGGAAAAAACCAAAAATCGATGCGCGAAGTAGCTCTGGAAGACATTAAAGAATATGCCGCCGAAGATGCTGATGTAACTTTTCAATTGAAAGAATTATTCGCTGTAGAATTACAAAAAACAGAAACACAAAAATTATTTGACGAAATCGAAATTCCATTAGTTCCTGTATTGGCTGCTATGGAAACCGAAGGAATTAATCTCGATGTTCCGTTTTTGAAAAAAATGTCGGTCGAAATGGCTGCCGAAAGCAAGGCGCTGGAACAAAAAATATATGAAACTGCTGGCGAGAAATTCAATTTGGCTTCGCCAAAACAACTCGGTGATATTTTATTTGACAAATTGAAAATTGGCGGAGCCAAACAAAAAAAGACCAAAACAGGACAATACGCTACTGGTGAAGAAGTCCTGAGTTATTTAGCCAATGACAACGAAATTGTACGCGATATTCTGGAATGGCGCCAAATGGTAAAATTACAAAGTACTTATATTGACGCTTTGCCCAATCAAGTGGACACAAAAACAGGACGCGTTCATACCGATTACATGCAAACCGTTGCTGCAACGGGACGTTTGAGTTCGAATAACCCAAACTTGCAAAACATCCCGATTCGTACCGAAAGAGGACGTTTGATTCGTAAAGCGTTTATTGCCCGTGATGAAAATTACACCTTAGTCTCTGCCGATTACTCTCAAATTGAATTGCGTGTCATTGCGGCACTAAGTGGCGAAGAAAATATGATTAAGGCTTTTCAAAACAACGAAGATATTCATAAATCGACTGCTTCTAAGGTTTTCAATGTGCCACTGGAAGAAGTGACTCGCGAACAGCGTAGCCATGCTAAAACGGTCAACTTCGGGATTATTTACGGGGTTTCGGCTTTTGGATTATCCAATCAAACAAATCTTTCCCGTTCTGAAAGCGCCGACTTGATTGATGCTTATTACAAATCGTATCCAAGATTGAAATCCTTTATTAACGAGCAAATTGATTTTGCCAGAGATCATGGTTATGTACAAACTATTTTAGGTCGTCGTCGTTATTTAAAAGACATCAATTCGCAAAACGCCGTGGTGCGTGGGGGTGCCGAACGAAATGCGGTAAATGCTCCTATTCAGGGTTCGGCTGCCGATATTATCAAAATAGCGATGATTAATATTCATCATAAATTGGTTTCCGAAAACTGGAAATCCAAAATGTTATTACAGGTACATGATGAGCTTGTGTTTGACGTACACAATGACGAATTAGAACGAATCCAACCAATGATTAAACACGAAATGGAAAACGCCTTTAAACTGGAAGTTCCTTTAGTTGTTGATTTAGGTATGGGGAAAGACTGGCTGGAAGCGCATTAGATTGAAGATTGCAATCCCGAAATTTCGGGATAGATTTCAGATTTTTAATAGCAGCAACAACCATAAAATTTATGAAGAAAATAATCCTGTGTTTTTTATTATTTAAATGTGTATTTGCATTTTGTAAAAATGAAGAGCTTTATTTAGAAGGTACTATTGCAAAAAGCAAAATCTATTTAAGTATTTATGTATATGGTTCAGACGCTGAAGTACCCAATACTAATGCCGTTTATTTTTATCAAAATTCATTAAAAGACATCAATCTGGAAGGGACTAAAAGAAACGACATTTTCACTCTAATTGTCAAACATGGAGATACCATTCACGAAAAATTTATTTTAAAAAAAGTAGGAACTAATTTTGAAGGAACATGGAATAATGCTCAAGGAAAATCATTTCCCGTAAAACTCTCTCCTATTGATTTTACTAATTACAAATCGACTCTGACAGATGTTTATTATATAGACGAAAAATTTGATCTCATAAAATTGAAATTCCTTGAATTCAAAAAAGAAAAAACCACTTTTTATAAGAACAAAGCAATCGATTGGTATTCTGAAAAACACTGTAATGTTCCTTTTTTTAGATTAGGTAACAATTTCACTCCAAACAACAAAAACAAAGTCAATGCTGTTTTAGAAAAAATTCACATTAAAAATGTCATATGGCAGTTGGACTGCTCAACTGATAACAACTACAACACAGGAGGCGGTATATCATTTGAAACAGATTTTACTTTTTTGAACAACAATTTACTTGGTTTTAAAATTTTCTCAGATTATTACTGTGGAGGGGCTTATCCTGATACTGGCACTAATGGATATTTAATAGATTTGAATACTGGAAAAAATTATGAAATAGACCATATAATCGCTTTTGACAAAAGTGTCACCACAGAAAAAGAGAGTAATTTTGACAGTTGGGTGAAATACAGACAAAAATATTTTGCTCCTAAACTTTATGCAATTATAAATAATGAGCAACATTTTGTAAAACCAAAAGATACCGATGAAGATTCTTGTGATATGACCAATTTAGACATATGGTGGGGCGACGAAACTTGGATTTACACTGAAAAAGGCATCGAATTCACACCCTCTTTTCCACATGCAATGAGAGCTTGTGAAGAAACTTTTTTAGTCCCTTTTGAAAAATTAAAAAAGTATAAAAATCCGAAATTCAAATACAATTTAAATTAAACTTTTATAGTCTCCTAAACAAAAAACATTCCTAATTGGAATGTTTTTTGTTTTATTTCTTCTTCTTTTTCTTCGAAGATTCTCTTTCTTTCAAATTGGTTTTAATGACCACGGTTTGATAAGGCGCTTCGTTTTCTTCGGTCGCTTCTAAACGGTCAATGAGTAATTTGGCAGCTACTTCTCCAATCTCTACTCCGTGCTGACTAACGGTGGATAAACTAGGTGTTAATCGTCTTGAAGCTAAAATACCATCGGCAAAACCTATGATGGAAAGTTCTTCCGGAATTTTATAACCTTTTTTAATTGCTAATTTTAAAGCTGCTACCGAATCGCGTTCGTCTAAAGCAAAAACAGCATCTATTTCATTGTTTTCAAAAACGGCTTCAATTTTGCTTTTCATATCTTCTTCTGAATTGGTACGAAGAATAATATTTTCATTTACCGGAATGCCATTATCGGCCAACGCCTTCAAATAACCTTCGGTTCTTAATTTCCCCACACTTAAATCATCAACAGAAGAAATTAAAGCAATATTTTTACAACCGGTATCAATTAATCTTTGAGTAACATTCAATGCCGAATCATAATCATCTACCACTACTTTATCACATTCTACTTCATCTGCAATGCGATCAAACATCACAATTGGGGTTCCTTCATTAATAATATCGTTAAAATGAGAGTAATCCTGAAGTTTTTGAGCTTCTTGTGAAACCGATAATATAAAACCATCAGTAGTACCATTGCTCAACATGTCCAATGTATTGATTTCTTTCACTAAGGATTCATTCGAAATACAAGTAATCACATTATACCCTTTGGCATCGGCTACTTTTTCAATTCCACTAAAAACTTTCGCAAAAAAAGAATTTAGGATATTAGGAATAATTACCCCTATGGTTTTTGTCTTTCGATTTTTTAGATTCAACCCAATAATATTAGGTTTGTAGTTTTTAAGTTTAGCATACTCTTTAATCTTAACCTTAGTTTGATTACTAATCTCCGGACTATCATTGAGTGCTTTAGAAACTGTAGAAACAGAAACATTAAGTTCTTTTGCAATTTGTTTCAGTGTTGCTTTAACTTTCATATTGAATATTATTGTCTTAATTTTTGAGTCTTTTTTGTTAGAATCAACAATTTTGTTATTTGTAAAATCCTTCCAAATCTGCTTAAAAAAGAATCATTTATACCTCTTTCTTTTCACAGCAAGAATGCAAGATAATCAAATTATTTTTCAAATCAAATCTAAGATAATTTTAAGACCAAAGCGCTAAGCTAAATTCTAAAAAAGAAGTTCTCTAAAGCAACTGAAATATCCAATTGATTATCAGTACAGAAACCGAAAAAAATTATTCATTTAAGGTATTTGCATTTAAAATAATTAATTGTACTTTTGCAACCCCTTTATTGGGGACGGAATGTTTAATTAAAAAATTTTTATTGTGAACGCATTAAGCTACAAGACAATTTCAGCTACAAAGGCAAACTCTAACAAAGAGTGGATCGTTGTAGATGCAGAGGGTCATAACTTAGGACGTCTTGCTTCTAAAGTCGCTATGATTTTAAGAGGAAAGTACAAGCCTAGCTATACCCCACACGTGGACTGTGGAGATAACGTAATTGTTATTAACGCAGAAAAAATCAACCTTACAGGTAACAAAATGGACGAGAAAATTTACATGCGTCATACAGGTTATCCAGGAGGACAAAGAACTTTAACTGCTAAAGTATTGCAAGCTAAAAACCCTGCAGCTTTAGTTGAGAAAGCAGTAAAAGGAATGTTACCTAAAAACAAATTAGGAGCTGAACTTTTCAGAAATTTAAATGTTGTTGTTGGTTCTGAGCACAAACAAGGAGCTCAAAAACCAAGAACTGTTAACCTAAACGATCTTAAGTAATGGGAGTTATTCACAAAATCGGTAGAAGAAAAACCGCTGTTGCACGTGTTTATGTTTCAGAAGGAACAGGAGCAATCACTGTAAACAAAAAAGAATTAGCAACTTATTTCCCAACAGCTACTTTACAATACAAAGTTTTACAACCAATGTCTATGACAGAAAACGCTGGAAACTTTGACGTAAAAGTAAATGTTTACGGAGGTGGTATAACTGGTCAGGCAGAAGCTGTAAGAATGGCAATTGCTCGCGCAATGTGTGAAGTAAACGCTGAAAACAGAGGTATTTTGAAACCAGAAGGTTTATTAACAAGAGACCCAAGAATGGTTGAACGTAAGAAATTCGGTCAGAAGAAAGCTCGTAAGAGATTCCAATTCTCTAAACGTTAATATTACCTGTCTTGTACAGTTAGTACAAGACATCGTCAATTATTTATTGAAATTAAAAAACACAGTTATTGTTGCTCTCCTGCCGAGGTAGGAAATAGTTTAGCATCTAAATGAAACTGGGATTGAAAGATTAAAAGATTGAATAATTAAAAAATCATATACTGAAATTTTTAAATCTTTGAATTTTTAAATCATTAAATCCAAAACGGGACATTGCTAATCAACAGAACGTAAACTAGTTAAAAAAATGGCAAACAAAATAGAAGTAAAAGAATTACTAGAAGCAGGTGTTCACTTCGGACACATGACTAGAAAATGGGATCCAAACATGGCTCCTTACATTTATATGGAGCGTAATGGTATTCACATCATTAACCTATATAAAACTGCAGCTAAAATCGAAGAAGCTAACGAAGCTTTGAAAAAAATTGCTGCTTCAGGTAGAAAAATATTATTCGTTGCTACCAAAAAACAAGCAAAAGACATCGTTGCTGAAAAAGCAAAATCTGCAAACATGCCTTACATCACTGAAAGATGGCCAGGTGGAATGTTAACAAACTTTGTTACTATCCGTAAAGCAGTTAAAAAAATGTCTTCTATTGATAAAATGAAGAAAGATGGTACTTTCAACACGCTATCTAAAAAAGAGCGTTTGCAAGTAGATCGTCTTCGTGCTAAATTAGAAAAAAACTTAGGTTCAATCGCTGACATGTCTAGACTTCCAGCTGCATTGTTCGTAGTAGATATCAAAGCTGAGCACATCGCAATAAAAGAAGCACAAAAATTAAACATTCCAGTATTTGCAATGGTTGATACTAACTCTGATCCACGTGAAGTAGATTACGTTATCCCAGCCAATGACGATGCTTCTAAATCAATTGAGAAAATTTTATCTTTAGTAACTGCTTCTGTTATCGAAGGACTTTCTGAAAGAGGTTCTGAAAAAGAAGCTGAAGTAGCTGAAGAGACTGCTCCTGCTGCTGAAGCTGAAGCTGCTCCTGCAACTGAAGAATAAATCAAATTTTAAATTCCAAAATTTAAATTCCAAAATCCAAAATCAGATTTTTAACCATCTGATAACGTTGGAATTTGGAATTTGAAGATTGGAATTTTTACTTTTAACATTAAAACAAAAATTATATTATGGCAACAATTACTGCTGCAGACGTAAATAAATTAAGACAAGCTACAGGTGCCGGAATGATGGACTGTAAAAAAGCTTTAGTTGAAGCTGAAGGAGATTTCGACAAAGCGATACAAAACCTTAGAGAAAAAGGACAAAAAGTTGCTGCTAACCGTTCTGACCGTGATTCTTCTGAAGGAGCTGCTGTTTCTTTCATTAATGCAGACAACACTAAAGGAGCTATTATCACTTTAAACTGTGAGACAGATTTCGTAGGTAAAAACGAAGCTTTCGTAACTTTAGCTAAAGAATTAGTTGAAAAAGCTATCAACTTCTCTTCTAAAGAAGAATTCTTAGCTTCTGATTTCAACGGAATTACAGTTGCTGAAAAATTAATCGAACAAACAGGTGTTATCGGTGAAAAAATCGAAATCGGTGGTTTTGAAATCTTAGAAGGCGCTTACGTTGGATCTTATGTTCACGTTAACAAAATTGCTGCATTAACTGCAATTTCTGCACCAATTGCTAATGGTGACGTTTTAACTAAAGACATCTCTATGCAAGTTGCTTCTATGGGAGCTGACACATTATCTTACAAAGATTTTGATCCTGCTTTCGTTGAATCTGAACTTGCTGCTCGTATTGCTGTAATTGAAAAAGATAATGAAGAAGCAAAACGTTTAGGAAAAACTTTAAAAAATGTTCCTAAATACATCTCTTTCTCTCAATTAACTCCTGAAGTTATCAAACAAGCTGAAGAAGATGCTAAAGCTGAATTAAAAGCTGAAGGTAAGCCAGAGCAAATTTGGGACAAAATCCTTCCAGGAAAAGTACAACGTTTCATCTCTGACAACACTACTTTAGATCAGGAAAAAGCTTTACTAGATCAAAACTTCATCAAAGATGACAGTAAAAAAGTTGGTGATTATGTTAAAGGATTCAATGTTGAAATCACAGGTTTCAAAAGAGTTACTTTAGGTTAATCAAATAGCCAAAACTATTTCTATACAAATCCATCTCGTTTTAAATGAGATGGATTTTCTTTTTTATGTCTTTTCAAAATAATAGTCTAAATTTGGATGCAAATCCCTTGAAATGTTTCAATCCAAAAAAGACACTGTTTACCTGATTCTCGCCGGAATTTTTATTACCAATGCCGTAGTTGCCGAATTAATTGGTGGAAAACTCATTCAAATTGGTCCTTTTATAATGAGTCTTGGAATTCTTCCCTGGCCTATCGTTTTCATTACTACCGATATTATCAACGAACATTTTGGCAAAGAAGGAGTCAAAAAACTCTCTTTTATTACCGCGGGACTTATTGCTTATTGCATCCTTATTCTTTTCATTGGAACAAAAATCCCTGCTCTTATCACTAAAGAAACCGTCAACGACGAACAATTTTATGCTGTATTCGGCCAGGGTCTTTTTATTATGGTTGCCAGTATTATTGCTTTTATGGTTTCCCAATTAATTGATGTTTCCATTTTCTGGTTTTTACGAAATAAAACCGGTAAAAAAATGATTTGGCTTCGAAGCACAGGTTCTACGCTGATTTCCCAACTCATAGACAGTTTTATCGTCTCGGGAATCGCCTTTTGGTTAACCGGAAAAATTACTACAAGCCAATACCTCAACATGTCTATAACAGGTTACACTTTCAAATTAATGTTGGCTATTGTTTTAACGCCATTAATTTACCTTGGACATCACCTAATCGAAAAATACCTTCACAACAAATAATCATGGAAAACAAAACACGCTGCTCCTGGTGCGAAAAAGACGATTTATACCGTAAATACCATGATGAAGAATGGGGAATTCCTGTTTATGATGACGCTAAATTATTCGAATTTTTAATTCTTGAAACCTTTCAAGCAGGATTGAGTTGGTACACCGTTTTGGCAAAAAGAGAACATTTCCGTGTTGCCTTTGACAATTTCGATTATAAAAAAATTGTAAATTATTCCGAAGACAAAATTGAAGAATTACTATTGAATCCGGGTATTATTAGAAACAAACTAAAAGTACGCGCTACTATTTCCAATGCCCTAGCTTTTATGAAAGTTCAGGAAGAATTTGGCAGTTTTTCCAAATACATCTGGGGTTTTGTTGATGGAAAACCTATTGACAACAAACTCCAATCCTTAAAAGAAATTCCCGCCACCACTCTTCTTTCTGACACCATCAGCAAAGATTTAAAGAAACGCGGTTTTAAATTTGTTGGTTCCACTGTAGTCTATGCCCATATGCAGGCCACAGGAATGGTTAACGACCACATAGAAAGCTGCTGGACAAGACAACAGTAATTGATGTTCAGTTTTAGAAGTATTCTGCACAAAATTGTTAAACTTCTAATATATAACATTCTTCTTCTAACTTTTTCATTACATTTGTCGCACACTTTAGGGGTGTCTGCATTAGCAGGCTGAGATTTTACCCTCTGAACCTGATCTGGTTAATACTAGCGTAGGGAAAAGTAAGATGACTTCCGGTAGTTCCATTTTTTTGGACTCTTTACAGCCATTCCTAAAGTATTTTTTATTTAAAAAATCAAGGAATGGAACTAAAAATCAACAATCAAATCAAACAATTTCAAGCAAATGCGCTAAGCATTCAAGCCTTGCTCGATATTGAAATTCCGCAAAAACAAAACGGCATTGCCGTAGCTGTTAACAACAATGTGATTCCAAAATCCAATTGGGACAATCACCAGCTATCCGAAACTGACGATATTTTAATTATCTCTGCCACACAGGGAGGGTAAAACAATTTAAAGATTAAAAGATTTAAGAATTTAATGATTCGAATCTTTCAATCTTTCAATCTTTCAATCTTTCAATAAAAAAATATGAACAACGAAGAAAAAATATCAAGACAACCTTTTCCTAATTCGACTAAGGTATACATCGATGGTGAAATCCACCCGATAAAAGTAGCGATGCGCGAAATTCAATTATCTGACACTAAATTGGCTAAAGGCGGTGTAGAAAAAAATCCTGCTGTAACGGTTTACGATACTTCAGGTCCTTACACCGATCCTAATATCGAAATCGACGTTAGAAAAGGATTACCACGAATTCGTGAACAATGGATTTTAGACCGTAATGACGTAGAAGAATTAACCGAAATCTCTTCTGATTACGGAAAAGAGCGTTTGGCTGACGAAAAATTAAATCACCTTCGATTTGAATACTTACACAAACCAATGCGTGCCAAAAAAGGTGCTAATGTTTCCCAATTGTATTATGCCAAAAAAGGAATCATCACTCCTGAAATGGAATACATTGCCATCCGTGAAAATCAACGTATCGAGCAATTAGAAACCGCTCAAAAAGCAATGCAATGTCAGCATGCCGGACATAGTTTTGGTGCAAACACTCCAAAATCTAAAATCACTCCTGAATTTGTTCGTTCTGAAGTTGCTTCCGGTCGTGCTATTATCCCTAACAACATCAACCACCCTGAAAGTGAGCCGATGATTGTAGGGCGTAATTTCCTTGTAAAAATTAATGCTAATATTGGAAACAGTGCTGTTACATCCTCTATCGAAGAAGAAGTAGAAAAAGCAGTTTGGGCTTGCCGTTGGGGAGCTGATACGATTATGGATTTATCTACCGGAAAAAACATCCACGAAACCAGAGAATGGATTATCCGTAACTCTCCGGTGCCAATTGGAACGGTGCCAATTTACCAAGCTTTAGAAAAAGTAAACGGAATTGCTGAGGATTTAACCTGGGAAGTTTTCCGTGATACTTTAATTGAACAAGCTGAACAGGGAGTTTCTTATTTTACTATTCACGCCGGAGTTTTATTGCGCTACATTCATTTAACTGCTAATCGTGTAACAGGAATTGTTTCCCGTGGTGGTTCGATTATGGCAAAATGGTGTTTGTTTCACCACAAAGAAAACTTCTTATACACGCATTTCGAAGAAATCTGCGAAATCATGAAACAATATGATGTGGCTTTCTCTCTTGGAGATGGTTTACGTCCGGGATCTATTGCCGATGCTAATGATGCCGCTCAATTTGCCGAATTAGAAACCTTAGGCGAATTGACAAAAATTGCCTGGAAACACGATGTGCAAACATTTATTGAAGGTCCTGGTCACGTGCCAATGCACATGATTAAAGAAAACATGGACAAGCAATTAGAGCACTGTTCTGAAGCGCCTTTTTACACTCTTGGACCATTAACTACTGATATTGCTCCTGGTTATGACCACATCACTTCTGCCATTGGAGCAGCGATGATTGGTTGGTATGGATGTGCGATGCTGTGTTATGTAACGCCAAAAGAACACCTTGGTTTACCAAACAAAAAAGACGTAAAAGACGGAGTTATCACTTATAAAATTGCCGCTCACGCTGCCGATTTAGCCAAAGGACATCCGGGAGCGCAATACCGCGACAACGCCTTGAGTAAAGCCCGTTTCGAATTCCGTTGGGAAGACCAATTCAATTTGGCACTTGACCCTGACACAGCAAGAGAATTCCACGACGAAACTTTACCTGCTGACGGAGCCAAAGTAGCGCATTTCTGCTCTATGTGCGGACCTAAATTCTGCTCTATGAAGATATCACAGGAAATCCGTGATGTGGAAGAAGCTAAAAAAGGAATGCAGGAGAAATCAGAAGAATTCATCGAACAAGGAAAAGAGATTTATATATAAAAAGAAAAAAGAACATAGAGAAGAGAATATAGATTTGATTCATTTTCGATTACTGTCTATTCTCTCTTTTCTATATTCTATAATCTAATATTTAAAAATGATTGTTATTTCCAATCCAACTGCGGTAGCAAATGAAATCAAGCTCATCCATTCTCTTTTTGAGGGAGGCATGGATTTGTTTCATGTTCGAAAGCCCAGCTTTTCTGAAACAGAAATGAAAGCTTTTGTAACTGCAATTGAATTGGAATGTAGAAATCGGTTGGTTTTACACAATTACCATCATTTGACTGAAGAATTTGGAATAAATCGGATTCACTTTTCTTCAACAAACAGACCTGATAACTTTCAAAAAACTGAAGGTTTTACAGTATCTACTTCGACACATTCCATCGAAGAATTCAATGCGTTGTCTGAGGATATTGATTATGCTTTTTTGAGTCCGGTATTCAAAAGTATTTCTAAAGAAAATTATGAACCCAATGTAAACTGGTCAACTGAAATAAAAAAGAGAAACAATTTTAAAACAAAACTTATCGGTTTAGGAGGAATAGATGCCGAAAACATCAATCAGGCTTTACAATTTGGCTTTGATGATGTAGCACTTTTAGGAACCATTTGGAAAAGCAATAATCCAATAGAAAATTTCAAATCATGTCAACAAATCGTCCTTTCGTTTTAAGTATTGCGGGCTTTGACCCTTCTGCTGGCGCCGGTGTTTTGGCAGATATCAAAACATTCGAGCAGCTTCGGGTACAAGGTTTTGCTATTAACACCGGTAATACCATTCAAACCGAGAGTAACTTCTTTGAAATGCAATGGACCACAGTTGATTTTGTTTTGCGAAGCATTGAAATATTATTTCAAAAATACACCATAAAAGCAGTAAAAATCGGGATTGTTCCTTCATTAGACTATCTGAAAGAAATTGTTTTTACGATAAAAAAACTTTCACCAACAACGAAAATAGTTTGGGATACCGTATTAAAATCAACAACCGATTTTAGTTTTTTAAACATCAAAAATCAATCTGTTTTGATAGAAATACTCGAACAAATTGATTTGATTACGCCTAATTATAATGAGATTTTACAATTGAATCCAAATGAATCAGAAGCCGGTTTTATTGCTGAAAAACTTGCTGAACATACGGCTGTCTTTTTAAAAGGCGGTCATCGTTTGGAAGCAATTGGTACAGATTATCTGTATACCAAAAATGAGATTCTGAAGTTTTTCCCAAAAGAAACGCAGCTTTCAGAAAAACACGGTTCAGGTTGCGTATTGTCATCCGCAATCACAGCAAATCTGGCTTTAGAACAGGATTTAAAAACAGCCTGTAGCAACGCTAAAAATTATATCGAAAATTACTTAAAATCTAATCCCACCTTAATAGGATACCATTATGTATAGCAGATTACAATATATCTCGCAGGGAAATACCAGCGAAGAACAATTACAAAACATCCGAAAAGCATTGGAAAATGGTTGTAACTGGATTCAGCTTCGTTTTAAAAACAGCAGCCAAATTGAACTTTATGCCCTGGCCGCATCTGTAAAAGAACTATGCGATGTTCATAATGCCGTTTTCATCATTAACGACAATGCAGCATTAGCCAAAGAAATTAATGCCGACGGTGTTCACTTGGGCTTAACCGATATGAAAATTGAAGAAGCACGTGCCATTTTAGGAGAAGATAAAATCATTGGAGGAACTGCTAACACTATTCAAAACGTACTTCAGAGAATCAACGAAAACTGTGATTATATTGGACTTGGCCCTTTTCAATATACCGAAACCAAAGAAAAACTGAGTCCGATTTTAGGCTTACAAGGTTATCATTCAATTACAGAAATCTTAAAAACCCATGGTTTCGATATTCCAATTTATGCTATTGGAGGAATCACCTTAGCAAACATAGACGACTTGATGGAAACCGGAATTCAGGGAATAGCTGTTTCGGGTTTAATCACACACAGTGAGAATTCATCAGTATTAATTAACCAACTTAACGAAAAATTATATGTTACCATTTAATATAGGAGATAAAAGTTTTGAATCCCGTCTGTTTTTAGGAACAGGAAAATTTGGTTCAAATACTCAAATGGAAGAAGCTATTTTGGCTTCAGAATCTGAATTAGTAACAGTAGCTCTAAAACGTGTCGATTTAGAAACCGATACGGATGCAATTTTGTCGCATTTGAAACATCCAAAAATCAATTTATTGCCTAATACTTCGGGAGCAAGAAACGCTAAAGAAGCTGTTTTTGCGGCACAACTGGCCAGAGAAGCTTTGGAAACGAATTGGTTAAAACTGGAAATTCATCCCGACCCAAGGTATTTACTTCCCGATCCAATTGAAACTTTAAAAGCTACAGAAGAATTAGCCAAATTAGGTTTTATCGTTTTACCATACATCCACGCCGATCCTGTTTTATGCAAAAGATTAGAAGATGTAGGAACTTCGGCCGTAATGCCTTTAGGCTCACCAATAGGAAGTAACAAAGGACTAAAAACCATCGATTTTTTAGAAATCATTATAGAGCAATCTAAGGTTCCTGTAATTATTGATGCCGGAATTGGAGCTCCATCGGATGCTGCAAAAGCAATGGAAATGGGTGCCGATGCCGTTTTGGTAAACACCGCTATTGCCGTAGCCGGAAATCCAAAAATGATGGCAGAAGCGTTCAAAGAAGCCGTTATTGCAGGAAGAAAAGCATTTGAAGCTAAACTGGGACAACAATATTCTCAGGCAGTTGCTTCCAGTCCGTTGACTGCATTTTTGTACGAATAATTATTTAACCGCAAAGTACACAAAGGTAAAAAACGCTAAGAGCGCAAAGCCTTTATAATCTTTGCGAAAAAACTTTGCGCTCTTGGCGTTAAAAACTATGAAAACATTCAAATCGGTTTTTGAACAGTACGATTGGAATACAATTCAATCAAAAATATATCAAACCACCTCAAAAGAGGTTGAAGCCAGTCTATCCAAATCCAAACGCAATCTGGACGATTTTTTGGTATTGATTTCTCCTGCTGCACAACCTTATTTGGAGCAAATGGCACAGGAATGTCATGAATTGACCAAGAAACGTTTTGGGAAAACCATCCAAATGTATGCTCCAATGTATTTAAGTAACGAATGCCAAAACATTTGTACTTATTGCGGTTTTAGTCTGGATAATAAAATCAAACGAAAAACACTAACGGCTGAAGAAATTACTTTAGAAGTCGAAGCTTTAAAAACAGCGGGATTTGACCATGTTCTTTTAGTAACAGGTGAGGCTAATTATACCGTAAACATCCACTATTTCCTAAAAGCAATTGAGCAAATCAAAAACGATTTCTCTATTATTTCCGTCGAAGTACAGCCCCTTTCTCAGGAAGAATACGAGCAATTACATGAAGCAGGAGTTTATTCGGTATTAGTATATCAGGAAACTTACCATCAGGAAGTATACAAGCAATACCATACCAAAGGGAAAAAATCCAATTTTAATTTCCGTTTAGAAACTCCGGACCGCATTGGAACTGCAGGCATTCATAAAATCGGGATGGGAGTTTTACTGGGATTAGAAGATTGGCGCACCGATAGTTTTTTCAATGCACTGCATTTGGATTATTTGCAAAAAACCTATTGGAGAACCAAATACTCCGTTTCTTTCCCAAGATTAAGACCGGCTGAAGGCGTTATCGAACCTAATTTTATCATGGACGATAAGGATTTGACCCAATTGATTTGTGCTTACCGTCTTTGGAATGAAGATATAGAGATTTCGTTATCCACACGTGAGAGCGAAAAATTCCGTAATAACATTATCCCGATAGGTATCACAAGTATGAGTGCCGGTTCTAAAACCAATCCGGGAGGTTATGTAGTTGACCCGCAATCATTGGAACAATTTGAAATTAGCGATGAACGTTCGGCAGCGGAAATTGCAAAACTGATTTCCAGTGTCGGATATGAGGCAGTTTGGAAAGACTGGGATAGAAATTATTTTTAAAGTTTCTGAGATACTAAGCCTCTAAGTTTCTTAGCATCTCAGTAACTCAAAGACTTAGATACTTATAAAAATGAGCGTAATACAAGATTTTTTAAGATATAACCGCCAAACGATTTTACCTGAAATTGGCGACGAAGGACAAGCGAAATTAAAAAATGCCAAAGTTTTAGTAATTGGTGCCGGTGGATTAGGCTGTCCTATCTTGCAATACATTGCTACAGCCGGTGTAGGAACTATTGGAATAGTTGATTTTGACAAAATAGAAATTCACAACCTTCATCGTCAAATTTTATATACCGAAGACCAAATAGGTTTATCAAAAGCCGTGACAGCAAAAACAACCATTGAAAAATTAAATCCGTTAATTGCCGTTATCGCTTTCGAAGAAAAACTAACCGCTGAAAATGCTGCCAGAATCATTTCCAATTTTGATATTGTGGTCGATGGTTGCGATAATTTTAGTACGCGCTATTTAGTCAATGATACTTGCGTGACGCTGGGAAAAACTTTGGTTTACGGAAGTATTTTAGGTTTTGAAGGTCAAATAGCTGTTTTCAACCATCAGGGAAGTAAAAATTTACGCGATTTATTTCCTGAACCACCTAATCCTAAAGATGTTCCTAATTGCAGTTTTAACGGCGTTTTAGGAACACTTCCCGGAATGATTGGAACGATGATGGCACACGAAACTTTGAAATTAATAATTGGTTTGCCAAGTTTGAAAAATGAATTGGTTTTGTATAAAACTTTGGACTGGAGTTTTACCAAATTAAATTTTTAGTTTTTGGAACACAGATTGGAGAAATCTTAGAAATTCTCTTTGCGAATCTTTACGAAAAACTTTTGCCAACTTTGCGGTTAAATATCTTTTTTTAGTATCGTCATAAATTCTTCGCGTTCAATTTCGCGGCAGCCTAAACTTTCCAAATGTTCATTATACACCTGACAATCGAGCAATTTGTAATGCTCTTTTTTTAATTTTTCTACCAAAGCGATAAAAGCAACTTTTGAAGCATTAGAAACCAAAGAAAACATACTTTCTCCGCAAAAAACATGTCCTAAATCAACACCATACAAGCCACCAACTAATTGGTCTTCTTGCCAAACCTCAACTGATTTAGCCATTCCTAAATCATGTAGTTTGCAATAGGCTTCAATCATATCATCGGTTATCCAGGTACCGTTTTGCCCTTCGCGTTTTACTTTTTGACAATTCGAAATGACCTCTCTGAAATTTTGATTGAATGTTACTTTGAATAATTTTCGATTGAGAATATTACGCATGCTTTTAGAAACTATCAATTCATCTAAAAACAAAACCATTCTGGGATTAGGCGACCACCAGGTGATGGGTTCGCCGTCTTCAAACCAGGGAAAAATTCCGCTGTTATAAGCTAATTGCAATCGCTCAGGCGACAAATCGCCTCCTAAGCCAATAATTCCTGAAGAATGGGCTAAATGAACGGGCGGGAAAAATAATTCTTCAGTTAAATAAAACATATTTCAATGGCAATGACAAAATACAATAGCAATTTCAAAAACAAAAAAGTCAGAAATTCAAGTAACCTCAAACTTCTGACTTCTAACTTCTAACTTTTTTAATTCTTAGAACGGTAAATCGTCCGGTTCATCTTCGTTTAAGTTTGTAGCCGGTGCAAAAGCCTGAGCTGAAGGCATTGGAGCTGGAGCTGCAGGAGCTTCGGCAGCTAATCTTTCAATTCTCCATCCCTGGATACTGTTAAAATAACGTGTTTCTCCTTGTGGGTTAACCCACTCTCTTCCTCTTAAATTGATAGAAACTTTTACTGCTTCACCAATATTATAATTACTCAACAAATCACATTTGTCTTGTGTAAATTCAATCATTATATGTTGTGGATATTGCTCCTCGGTTGTTACAACCACTTCTCTTTTTCTAAATGACGCACTAACTTGTTGCTCCGGATTAACAACTTTAATTTTCCCTGTAACTTCCATCTTCGTTATTTTAATTGTTTTTGATTATTATTTTTCCAAAGTACTTTACTATAAAAACACATCCTTTCATCTAAGTATTCTGACTTCTAAACTATTATTATTTTAAAATAATTTGGAAACCAAACTTTTTACAGAAAAACATTTGATTTACAAATATAATAACTTCTTCTATCCGACAACAATCTTTGTTTTACATTTTATACTTTAATTTTTAAATCTTTTGAAACAAGCAGCTTTACCCAGCAGCACATTTACATTCTGTAAAAACAGAACTTACAAAACTTAAAAAAATCAAAATAATACCACATATATTTCGTTATATTTATGCATCAAAATATCACGTATGCAATTTTCTGATAAAAGGAATACCGGACGATGGATTCTCATTTTTGCTTCATTTTTAATCATTTCCTTAATCCTTTGGAATACTTATACTTTTTTTCAAATATTCAAAAATGAAGAGCGTATAAAAATGAATCTTTTGGCCAAAGCCCAAAAAACCCTTATCAATGCCGATGAAAATACCGATGTGGAACTTCCGTTGCAAATTTTTAAAAACAACACTTCCATTCCAGTAATTCTTACCGAAAACGACAGCATTATTAATACAATAAATATTGACGAAGCCATTATAAAAGACAAAGCAAAAGCTCAGGCTTTCCTGAATAATCTAAAAAAAGAAAACGAGCCCATCATTATTGAATATGCCCCAAACAAATTCCAGAAATGGTATTATGGAAATTCGGCTTTATTGAATAAATTAAAATATTACCCCATTGCCTTAGTTTTGATTATTGTTTTATTTTCAGGACTGATTTACTATTTCTACCAAAGCACAAAAATAGGGACACAAAACAAGCTTTGGGCCGGAATGGCCAAGGAAACAGCACATCAGATAGGCACTCCGCTCTCTTCATTAATTGGCTGGGTTGAAATCTTAAAAACGGAAAATATTGACCCAACAACTACTTTGGAAATAGAAAAGGATATTAACCGTTTGCAAACTATTACGGAACGTTTTTCTAAAATTGGTTCCGAACCTGTACTTGAAAAAATTGACATTGTAACCACCACACTTCAAACCTATAATTACCTGCAATCACGGTTTTCTAAACAAATTGAATTTTCTTTTGAAAGTCCAAAATCGGAAATTTACACCCTATTAAACCCAACGCTTCACAGCTGGACAATCGAAAATCTTATCAAAAATGCTATTGATGCCATGAAAGGAAAAGGTAAAATTGCGGTTAACATTGAGGAAAATACCGAAACGGTAAAAATAAATGTAACAGATACCGGAAGCGGCATCCCAAAAAATCAATTTAACACCATTTTTGAACCGGGATTTACCACTAAAAAAAGAGGTTGGGGATTGGGACTTTCGTTAACCAAACGTATTGTAAAAGAATACCACAAAGGCAGTATTAAAGTACTGCATTCAGAAATTGGAAAAGGAACAACGATGCAAATCAGTTTAAAAAAACTAGTCTAGTTTTTAATATCTTGCCTTTACCACTGTCTTATAAAACATCATTTTTCTGGATGAAACCGGCTTAGACAAATAGCTATTTACAAATTGCAAATGCATTTCTGCATTTTCCAGTCTTTTAATTATTGCTTCTTTTAGATTAGTGACATTTGACTTATTAGCAGCACTACTGAGGTTTTTCTCAAAATCTAAAAGCACTTCCCTACATTTGATAAAACTATCCCTTGGTTCCAGAATCTTTCTCTTAATTTCTTCATCTGCAACCGCAGGTTGAAATTGTTTGTTTCTGTAATGAATAAAATCATTTAATAATTGATTAGCTCTGTTAAATTGATCAACAATTTCGCCATATTGCTTTCCTTTTTCTCGTTCACTTTCATTTCTCCAAGCCGTTTTTGCATGTACATAAGCCTGAGAAATATGTTGGTTTTTCATTCCTCCTTTTTCAATTCTTTGAGCTACCTCAAAAAGTTGTTGCAATTTTGATTCATTTTCAAATCTTTCAATTTCTTTGACAAAATCAAATTTTTGTCTTTGGTCATCACCTAAATAAACCCCATCAATAAATTCCTGATTACTTATTGGATAATACTTAAACTGCCATAAATAATCGAATGGCATGTGGGTATTAATCATTATTTCCGGGTCAACTTTAAAATTTTTATCGTCAAGACGTCTGGTAAAAATGCCATTCAAAACAAACCCTGAGCCCCAGGTTGGATCAAACAAATACCATTTGTTATCAATTCTGGCCGCATTCCAGGCATGAGACAAATTATCGACCTTTATTTTGTTCCATTTTGTATATCCCGTAATCACGAACGATTTCACTCCAACCGAATTTGCGAGTTGGTTAAAAATATTCGCATAATCAAAACAAACTCCTTTTTTATCCGTAAATGCCCTTGCTATTCGGTCTTGTAATTTTTCTTCAAATTTTACTTCAAACATATTATCGACATCATAACTAATTGTTTTAGTTGTCCAATAATAAACAGCACGAATTCTGTCCGATTCTGTTTCGAAATTACTCTTTATATATTGGCTAATATCATCCATAGACTGATTATAATCTGCCGGCATCCTATCCATTACAGCATCAATCAAATCATAATTTTTCTGGATTTTCTGTTTCTTTTGAGCCAAAACAGAAAAAGAACAAAGACATAAAAACAATAAAAGAGTAGCTCTCATAAAAACAATTAAAAAACGTTTGTTGCAAACTATCAAATATATAAAATCAAAGAAATTACACCTCAAAAACTATTTAGTTTAATGGAATTCCAAACCAGGATATTTTAGAAAACATCGTTTTTCTAACCAACTTGGATTTACTTAAATACTCTTTCACAAATGAGGCATGTTCATCAGCTAAAATCAAATTTTGAGCAATATTCTTTTTTATCGAATTTATATTAGATGTATTTTCACTTCCTACCATTACCAATTTAAAAATATCATTTTGGCATTTTGCTAATTTCTCTCTTGGAGTCTGAATCATCTGACTGATTTTCTCATCTGAAAAAGCAGGCTTAAATTTATTATTTCGATACATTATAAAATCATTCAACTGCAATACAGCCTCATTAAGTTCGGCTACAATTGTATTGAGTTTATCAACAGCTGCATTTTGCATTACAGCATTCCATTGTTTCTTTTTAAGGTTATAATACTCTAAAATCATAGCATTTTTGAAACCATTTTTCTCTATTCTTGCGGCCGACTCAAACAACTGATCGTTTTCTGATGCATTATCGTAAAGAGCAATCTCTTTCTCAAAATCAAAATATTTCTTGGTTTTATCCAATTGTATCTTCCCTCCGTAAAATTCCGCATTGGTAACAGGATAATTCAAAAATTGCCACATATAATCAAACGGCATATGTGAGGCAATTATTTTAGAAGGCTCTGCTTTAAAATAAAAATTATTCAATTTTCGGATAAACTTTCCGTTCATTATTCCTCCGGCTCCCCAGGTTGGATCAAACACATACCATTTATTTTCAATTTTAGCCGCACACCAGGCGTGAGCAATGGTTGCTATACTTCCATTTTGTTTAGTATAACCTTCGATTATCCTGCACTTAATTCCCATTTTATTTGAAATATCATTAAAAACTTCAGCATAATGAATACAAACCCCTTTCTTAGTTTTTAATGTCTTTTCAATTTTTTCTTGAGGAGATTCTAATTGATTTGGCGCAAACATATTAGGCACATCATAACTTATATTGGTAGCAGTCCAATAAAAAACTGCACGGATTTTCTCGGTATCCGTTTTAAAATTATCCGTTATGAATTTTGCTATTCCAGTTGTTGAAGTACTCCATTCAACTGGAATTTTAGCAATTTTAGTATCAACATCACTATAGGCTGTTTTAGTTTGTGCAACACTTAAAACAGATAATAACAAAAACATACAATATAGAATTTTTCTCATATGGATTAGTTTTTATATAAAAAAACACGAATAAATTCGTGTCTCTTTTTATGATAATAATTTGATTATATATTAGTTCTGATTTCTTCAGCTAACTTTTCAAATTCTTGTTTGGTTAAAGCTGCTTTCTTTTGAAAACGGATATCCTCCATCGTATTTAACGGAATCAAATGAACATGAGCATGAGGCACTTCAATACCTATAACCGAAATTGCAATTCTATTGCAAGGAACTGTTTTTTCAATAGCCTTAGCTACTTTTCTTGAAAACTGCATCAAGCCTAAATACACTTCTTCATCCAAATCAAAAATCTTATCGACCTCTACTTTAGGGATACACAAAGTATGTCCTTTTGCATTGGGATTGATATCCAAAAAAGCGAAATAATTTTCGTCTTCAGCGATCTTGTAACATGGAATTTCTCCGTTTACTATTTTAGTGAATATTGATGCCATGCTGTTTATTTGTTTAATCGTTAAATCGGTTAAACGAATAAACGATTAACCAATTAAACTAAAATTTACTCTCTTGTAATCTCCAGAATTTCGAATTTCAATTTTCCGTTAGGAACTGTAATTTCAGCTACCTCACCTACCGATTTTCCTAATAAGCCTTTTCCAATTGGAGAGGTTACCGAAATCTTTCCTGTTTTCAAATCAGCTTCACTTTCGGCAACTAAGGTATATTTCATTTCCATACCGTTAGCCTGATTTTTAATCTTTACACTTGATAAAACCAAAACTTTGGACAAATCTAATTGAGATTCATCTATTAACCTTGCATTAGCATATAACTCTTCCAATTTAGAAATTTTCATCTCTAATAATCCCTGAGCTTCTTTAGCTGCATCGTATTCTGCATTCTCAGACAAATCTCCTTTATCACGAGCATCAGCAATATCCTGAGATGCTTTTGGACGCATCACCGCTTTTAAATACTCTAACTCTTCCTTTAATTTTTTTAAACCCTCGGCAGTATAATAAGATACGTTACTCATAATTTCATCGTTTATATAAATACAAAAAATCCCATCGCAACGGGATTTCTTGCTACAAATATAGTATATTTTTTAATAGTCAATAATTATATGTTAAGCATATAACATTTCAAATGTAAATAAATTAAATTTGTTTCACTAATTCTTTTATAAAATAAAAACATGAAAAAAATCATTTCGCTTTCACTCCTATGTCTTCTGTTTTTTTCCTGTTCTGATAATGGTTTTAAGAACAATAACCCCTATATCCCAAACTATAATTTTTCCATTACATTTGATTTAAACTACCCTGCTTATTCAAAACTTAATTATGCCAGTAATGCTGTTTACTATGCAGGTCCGGAAGTAGGCCCAAAAGGAATCTATGTGTTTTATACCGGATCAGGTTATAATGCTTTTGATGCAGCCTGTCCTAATCAGGCTCTAAGCAGTTGCTCCACCTTAACGCTTAACGGTATCAATCTTGTCTGCCCTTGTGATAAAGAAGAATACAGTTTGTTTACTGGACAAGGAAAACTACAATATCCTCTAAAACAATACCGAGTAGAGAAAATTGGAAACATACTTCGGGTATACAATTAGAAATTAAAAAGCCTGAGAAATTGAATTTCTCAGGCTTTTTAAATATAAAACTATACGGTATTAAAACTTCAATGTAAGCCCTGCTAAGAAATTAGCACCAGCCTGAGGATAATAATATACATAGCCTCCGCCATAATCAGCACCATTAGAAATGTATTTTCTATTAGCAAAATTATTAGCTAACACACTAATAGTAACCGATTGAAAAACACTTTTCGGAAAAATGGTGTAAGTCGCATTAAAATCATTAATAAAATAATCCGCTAATTTTCCCTGATTATCGTCAATATTATTCATATACTGACTACCCACAAATTTTGATAACAGATTCAATTGTAAATTTTCAATTGGAGAAAACAGGATACTATTCGCAGCAATTAATTTTGGAGAGAAAGCAATATTGGTATTTCCTAAATTTGTCAAACCACTTCCGCTATCCAATACAAAATCGATGTTTTTATTATCACTTAAAGTAAAATTAGGAGCGATTGCCCATTTTTTATCCAATTGGAATTTAGCATCCACTTCTAATCCCAAACGATAACTTTTACCTACGTTTGTTCTAATCGGATTCCCAACATTATCCAATTCACCTGTTAAAACCAACTGGTCTTTGTATTTCATATAAAATCCATTCAGATTGATTTGAGTTTTTGGCGCTACATATCGCCAACCTAATTCAAAATCATTCAATCGTTCCGGTTTTACGCTTCCACCTTCATAATCGGTTCTGTTAGGCTCACGATTGGCACGGGCGTATGAAAAATAAACAGCATTTGCATTATCAACCGTATAAGTTAAACCTGCTTTAGGATTAAAGAAATTAAAATTATCATTCACCAACCCAGTTTCAGGACTGTTAGCTTTATAATGTACATTTCTCAATTGCGCATCAGCGAAAAAGTTCACATTTGTACAAAGTTGGTAATTGATTTTAGCAAAAACATTCACATCATTTTTAGTCGCCATGTTATAATTCATTGGCGTTCCTATTTGACTATTTGATGGATATTGCAACCATAATAATTCGGTAAAATGAGCACCTTCATAACGATTAGCTCCACCTCCAAAAATCACATTTAATTTTTCATCATTATAATTGGCAGAAAAAGTAGCTCCATAAAAATCATTATCTAACCATTTTCTTCTGGTATAATCAGTTGAAGTAATAGTTTGTCCGTCAACCACAATTGGATTTAAACCTAAAAACGAATATTGAGCATCATCAGCATAATACAAATTGGTATATTTCCAATCATCTACATATTCCTCATAATACCCTTTTCCTTTGGTATAATGAAAAGCTAAATTGGTATTCCAACGACTTGAAACTTTTTCATTCCAGTGTAATTGCGCATGATCCTGATTGTAATTATCTACCTGATTTTTATAAAATCCTTCAAAATTTCCTGAATTATCAAATATCTCTCCTACAGAGTTGTACTTTCTATTCGAGGTCATCGTAAACGCATCGATTCCGTTCCAGGATTGATACGTTCTTTCTTTTCCTCCAAAAACCAACGCTTTTATCAAAGTAGTTTTTCCAACGTAAGTTCCCTGTAAAAAATATGATTTCAAATCAGAAGAAGCTCTGTCTACATATCCGTCTGATTTTAAAGTTGATAAACGACCGGCTATTTCAAAATGGTCATTCATTAATCCGGTACTGAACTTCACTGTATGTTTGTGTGAATTAAAGCTTCCGAATGAATTCGAAATTTCACCACTACTCTTTTTGGAATAAGAATCCGTCAACATATTCAAGCTCGCTCCGAAAGCTCCGGATCCGTTTGTTGAAGTTCCTACACCACGTTGCAATTGTAAACTTTGCACCGAAGAAGCAAAATCAGGCATATTTACCCAAAAAGTACCATGACTTTCCGAATCATTATATGGAATTCCATTGATAGTCACATTCACCCTTGTTGCATCACTACCACGTACACGAATGCCTGTGTATCCAAATCCGTTTCCGGCATCTGAAGTTGTCACTACCGACGGCATGTAATTCATCAAAACAGGAATGTCCTGACCTAAATTGCGAGGCGCAATATCTTTTTTGTCTAAATTGCTAAAACTTACCGGCGTTTTTGTAGTAACCCGTACTGCCGAAACCAGGACTACATCTAATTGATTTACTTGAGTACTGTCTTTTTGTTTTTGCTGTGCAAATGAAAAAAAAGTAAAGAAAATAAAAAATAGAGAATAGAAAATTGACTTTTTGTTGCACTTTGCAACTTTGCAACTTTGCAACTTAGTAGCTTGAAAAAAAGTTTTCATCCGTAATTGTTTTACGAATAAAAGGGGGAATTATTCTTTTTGTTAATGTAATAAATAGATTTATTCAACTCATAAACCAATAGTTTTCAATATCGGTTTATCTTATTTCCCTTAGCAACATTACTCGCTCAGGTTCGTTGGGTATGATCTCAGCTCGTTATTTTGAGCACCCCTTTGAGACAGTGCAAAGATAATGTTAAAAATTTCAATTACAAAAATCAACAGTAATTACAAAAATCAAATTTAAAATTCAATCCAAATTTGGTTTTTTACGCGATTGTTTTAAGTCCGAAAGATTCTTTTTGTCTTTAATTCGCTTTTTAATCACTGATTTTGGAACTTTTGTAGCCTTTCTGATTTTAGGAACAATCAGTCCTTTTCTAATCAATTCCAAAAAACGCTTGGTTACAATTTCCTTATTTTTAAGTTGGCTTCGATCTTCATCACAATTTAAAATCAAAATTGAATCTGAAGTTAACCTTGAAGAAAGATTTTTCTCCAGCAATACTTTTTCTTCCTCCGACAAACCCAAAGAATTTTTCAAATCGAATGACAATAACACTTTAGACGAAACCTTATTGACATTTTGCCCTCCGGCTCCACTGCTTCTGACAGCTTTGTATTGTAACTCCGATATGATTTTTTGAATTTCCATTTCTACAACGACTGATGTGCTTCTTTCAATAAATCATTGACCGTTTTCACCGGATTAAAAGTAATCAAAGGCACTTCAACAAAAACAGTTAACCAATTTGCCATAGCTCCGTTCCACAAACCAGGCAACTCATAACCTTTAATATCTTTGCCTAAATGATTTTTCTCTACTATAAAACCAGCATTTTCATCTACAAACTGATGTAAATCAAACTTTTCGTTTTTATAATTTTTGGTTGCACAAACCAAATCTACCGGATTAAAATGCGTGGCATTTGCCATAATTTTAGCCTGTTTTTTATTGGTTAAATCCACTTGCGAAGATTCAACAATTTGTAACGATGCTCCTTTTCCTCCATTTTTCACCCAAAAAGGTCCACCGCCAGGCTCCCCTTCGTTGATTACCATTCCACAAACTCTGATTGGTCTGTTTAGAATATCTCTCAACACCTTTATTTTATTCTCGGAAGTATACAAATCAAAGTCTGCTTTTACAGAAACATTCAATTTATTTTTTAAAAAAACTTTAATCTCATCGATTTGAACATCATTGACATCATATAAATCCATCACATTCAAACAGGCAAAAATTTCCTGCTGTAATTCTAAAAGGATTCCGGATAAGGCTTTCTTATACAGCGCAATGGTTTCGTTATTGTGTAAAATCACATTGTCGATGTTTTTAATAAAAATAACATCTGCGTCCAAACGGTTCAAATTACCAATCAAAGCTCCATGTCCTCCGGGTCTGAAAAGCAGCTTTCCATCTTCAGTTCTGAAAGCTTTGTCATTCATATTAACCGCAATGGTATCCGTACTTTTATCCTGATAAGAATAACTTACCTCAATACTTGTCTGCGTTTCTTTTTCAACATTGGTTTTTACGTCATCAATAATTTTTTCAAATTCAACTTGATGCGATTCTGAAACCGTAAAATGCAAATACGACTTTCCATTTGCACTGGAATAATAACCGCATTCGTACAAATGTTCTTCTATCGGACATGCAATTCTTGTGGCATATTTATGAAAAGGTAAAATCCCTTTTGGTTTGGAAGCAAAATCAAAATACTTTGCATCCAACATGAATTTGATGAAATAATAGTTTTTATAATCACGAGAAAATGAGTCAAAATCTTTAATCTCTTCTTTTAATTTCTCATAAATCATTTCAAAAAAAGGCAGCTTTTCCATTCCTACTATAAAAACAGGCAACTTAGTATCCTTTTTTCTGTTAATATAAGCGTTGATGGTTTCCTTTTCAATATTAAAATCATTCAAAAAAGCAGTCAGGAACTTGAACATTCGGGTTGCAGCTCCTGAAGCTGGAACAAATTTCAACAATTTTAAATTGGATTTATGTTCGTCAAAAAAATGGGCTTTTTCAACAAAATCTTCATTTGCCAATTTCAAAATTCCATTACCAACAGTTGCCGCTTCCAGCAATTCCATCTTAGCAATTCCTTTTTTAAAGATACTAAGTTGTTTTTTGATTGCATCTAATGAAACACCATGTTGATTGATTTGTTGCAAATCCTGTTCTGACAACCCCATACTTTTTATATTTTTTAAATCATCAAAAGATTTTGATTTATCTAATTTTGAAATTTTTATTTCACTCATCTACCCGGAATAAAATATTAAAAAAGGTACTAAACCTATTATTTTAAAACAACTGTCTCTTCAGTCTGTTTTTCTTGATTATCCAATATTTTCTTCCACTCTAAATAACCGTAAACAGCAAGAATTGTAAAAATTAAATACTGCAAACTAGTAAATGTATAACCTTTACAAAAATACAAAGGTATTGAAATGAAATCTCCTACAATCCAAAAAATCCAATTCTCAATCTTTCTTCTTGCCATCAGCCACATTCCAACAAAAAACAACGCTGTCAATAAGGTATCTACATAATTATACCAGTTAATAAATTTATCAAAATACTGATAAACTAAAAACACAAAAATTAAAGTTGAAACAAAAATAACAGCTGCTGTAAGCTTTTCATTTTTTGCGACAATCGAAATAGGAAACTCCACTACATCATCTTTTTTCCTAGTCCAATGGTACCAACCATAAATACTCATAACAAAATAATAAACATTTATCATCGAATCACCCAACAATTCCCATTTCCAAAGCAAATAGGCATAAATAAAAGTACTCACTATCCCTGTTGGAAAAACCAAAATATTATCTTTTTTAGCAAACCACACACTTGCCAATCCAAAAAAAACAGCCACTAATTCCAAAATAATTTCCAAAACAGGATAGCCAGCATATTGGGAGAAAAAAAACGCTATCATTTAGTATTCATTAAAAAAGTCCATATTATTTTCAAAAGCCGTTCCTATAACTACCATATCTGCTCCCGATTGATAGGCTTTTTGAATCCCCAGTCTATCCGTAATTCCACCGCCTACTATAAGAGGAATATCGACATTTTGAGCAACCAAAGCAATCATTTCTAACGGAACCACTTTTTGAGCCCCACTTCCTGCTTCCAGATAAATGAGTTTATTCCCCAACATTTCTCCGGCTAAAGCCGTAGCCACAGCAAAATCGAAATTATCCCTGTCCAAAGGTTTGGTTTGACTCACTCGCTCCACAGCAGTTGCTGCTCCGCTTTCTATTAAAATATATCCTGTAGAAATGATTTCCATTTGAGTCCGTTTTAAAATAGGTGCTGCTTTTACCTGATGCCCTATTAAATAATCCGGATTTCTTCCTGACAATAAAGATAAAAACAAAATGCCATCAGCGTGAGTTGAAATCTGGGAAACATCACCCGGAAAAAGAACCAGCGGCAAGGCACAACTTTGTTTAATTTTCACAATCAAATCATCAAGTATCGAATTCTCAACCAAACTACCACCTATAAAAACATGGGTTGCCGGAGATTGATTTATTTTTAAAATCAAATTATCCAAATTGCTCCAAACAACTTTATCCGGATCTAAAAGAATAGCCAGCAACTTTTGCTTTTCTTTCTTAGCCTTGCATATTTCCTGATATATATTTTGCTCTTTTTTCATGAGAGCGTAAAAGTAAAAAGTTTTTAAACTACAAAGACATATTCAAAACAATTATATTTGTCAACACTCTATACTTACTAATTATGATTGCTATTTCTTTGCTCGAAAAATATGGTGCGATTATAAAAACCTTCAAAAATAGCGACACTATTTTTGAAGAAGGAAAACAGCCTACCCATTATTACCAAATTATTTCAGGCGAAATAAAAATGAACAATTACAACGACGAAGGCAAAGAATTCATTCAGGGTATTTTCTATGAAAACCAGTGTTTTGGTGAACCTCCGCTATTTATCGACCAGGTCTATCCCGCCAATGCGGTAGCTGTAATTGACAGCGAGTTAATTATAATTACAAAAAATAAATTCTTCGAATTATTAGAAAACAATGCTGAGATAAGTTTAAATATCATCAAAAACTTATCCCAAAGACTCTATTACAAATCGGTTATGGCTGCCGAAATTTCTTCGCAGGATCCTGAACACAGAGTACTCAGACTCATTGATTATTCAATAGCACAATTGAATTTTAAAAAAGAGGCTGCCGGATTTTTAATTAATCTAACCCGTCAACAAATAGCCGACCTAACCGGTTTAAGAGTAGAAACCGTTATTAGAGCTATAAAATCACTTGAAAAAAAAGGTGACTTAAAAATAATTAACAGAAAAGTGTACAGATGATTTGATAACATGATTTAAATCATAAAATCCTGCCTAGGTAGCGTTGTAATTTTGTGTTATTAAAATACATCATTATGACACTTTATAACAACACCTTCGAAAAATTTGATACAAATTATTTTGCTTCAGCTACATTAAGCATCTTAGTACAAAGCTGTTTAGGCGGAGCAGCTGCAATGTCAGTATTGGCTAATGGAACTTCGGTTACTCAAATGATTCAACTTATTATTGTGGTTTTTATTAGCATGATAGCCAATACTTCGATTTTAGCACAAATGAAACACAAAGTAGTTTTCAATGCTGTTCTAATAAGTATGATTTCCAGCGTAATCTTTATCATTATAAACAATTTATAAATGAAAAAAGATATTGAAAACAGAGCTGACATATCGGTTTTAATACATCAATTTTATGATAAAATAAGGGCTGATGAAGAAATTAGTCCTTATTTTAACCAACTCATTACCGATTGGGACAGCCATTTAGAAAAACTAACCGACTTTTGGGAAACCAATTTATTTGGCATCCGAAAATACAAAGGCAATCCAATTGATGTACATAATAAAGTGGACGAACATTTTCAGGGTCAAATTAGCGCTAACGAATTTGGAATTTGGTTAAACCATTGGTTTCAAACCTTGGATGAACTTTTTGAAGGAGAAAACGTGACCCTTTTAAAGGAAAGAGCCAGAAGAATGGGAAGTTTTTTTCATATTAACATGTTTAAAAACAGAAGCATTATAACCTAATTTACTTTTCTAAAGCATACACCAGTGTAAATCCCTCTAACTCTTCAAAATAAATTTTGAATTCCTTATTTAAACCTCCAAAATAAAGATGGGCCAGTGTTTCTGTTTGGCTCAAATCGAATGCATTTATAGCAATGTGGTCTCTAAAACTGATTCCTTTCTCGTTTCGAATTTTAAAAATAGCTTCTTTTGCTCCCCATATAACGGTTAATTTCTTAATACATTCTGAAATTTCCTCCCGATTCAAATATTGAAATTCAGCATCACAAAATTTATCAGCAATGCGAATAATCTTTTCTCTTTGCAATTCGATATCAATCCCAACGACCTCATCGCTAATGATTATGGAAGAAAATTGATGCGAATGTGTGATTGAAATATGCTTCCCATCATGTAAATGCGGTTTCCCAAATGCATCATAATACAAATCAAAATCGGTATAGCCTGCCTCTTCCAGAAGTTTACGCACACTGAGAAATCCGCGTTGGTGCATTTCGGATTTCATATTACTAATGCGTTCCTGACAAACAGGATTTAATCGAACTTCACTGAACAACTGCTCATAAGATTCTGTGATTTTCCAAATGTAAATTTGTGTATTGGTATCGAATGGTATTTTCTTGTATAAAGGCATGATGTTATTTACCTGATTTATAGCCCCGGTAGTAGCGGCATCCTTTTACTCCTTTCTTTAAGGAGTAAAAGATAAAGCGGATAACGGGAATAGCTTCTAAAAAACAAATAGCTTAGACTAAAGTAAAATTATTTAGTTAATATTCAAAAGATTAAGACATTAAACATTTCATAAATATTTTAGAAATTAGTTTAATTCTAAAGTTATTGTGTAATTTTGCAAAAAATTTATAATTACAAATATACTATAAATGAGTACTACAACTACGCCTTATGTGGCTTACAAAGTAAAAGATATTTCTCTGGCAGCTTGGGGAAGAAAAGAAATTGAACTTGCTGAAGCCGAAATGCCGGGTTTAATGGCACTTCGCGCAGAATATAAAGACGAACAGCCTCTTAAAGGTGCCCGTATTGCCGGATGTTTACACATGACTATCCAAACTGCAGTTTTAATTGAAACTTTGATAGCTTTAGGAGCTGAAGTTACCTGGTCTTCATGTAACATTTTCTCTACTCAGGATCAGGCTGCTGCTGCTATTGCTGCTGCAGGAATTCAGGTTTATGCCTGGAAAGGTCTTGACGAAGAATCATTTGACTGGTGTATTGAACAAACATTATTCTTTGGTGAAGAAAGAAAACCATTGAACATGATTCTTGATGACGGTGGAGATTTAACAAATATGGTTATCGACCGTTTCCCTGAATTAGTTCCTGGAATCAAAGGATTATCTGAAGAAACTACAACAGGAGTTCACAGATTGTATGAAAGAATGAAAAACGGAACATTGCCAATGCCTGCAATTAACGTAAATGACTCTGTAACTAAATCTAAATTTGACAACAAATACGGATGTAAAGAATCGGCTGTAGATGCGGTACGTCGTGCTACAGATATCATGTTAGCTGGTAAAAGAGTAATTGTTTGTGGATACGGTGACGTAGGTAAAGGAACTGCTGCTTCTTTTAGAGGTGCTGGTTCTATCGTAACTGTTACTGAAATCGACCCAATTTGTGCTTTACAAGCTGCAATGGACGGTTTTGAAGTGAAGAAATTAAACACTGTAATTGCAAATGCTGACATCATCATTACTACTACAGGAAATAAAGATATCGTTCTTGGTGAGCACTTCGAACAAATGAAAGACAAAACTATCGTTTGTAACATCGGACACTTTGATAACGAAATTGACATGGCCTGGTTAAACAAAAACCACGGTGATTCAAAAATCGAAATCAAACCTCAGGTTGACAAATATACTATCAACGGAAAAGATATCATTATCTTGGCTGAAGGTCGTTTAGTAAACTTAGGTTGTGCTACAGGTCACCCATCTTTTGTAATGTCTAACTCTTTCACAAACCAAACTTTGGCTCAAATCGAATTGTGGAAAAACAGTGTTGCTTACAAAAATGAAGTTTATATGTTGCCTAAACATTTAGATGAAAAAGTGGCTAGTTTACACTTGGCTAAATTAGGTGTTGAATTAGAAACTTTACGTCCGGATCAGGCAGCTTACATTGGAGTTGAAGTTGAAGGACCATTCAAACCGGAATATTACAGATATTAGTATTAAGAAATTAGTATCAAGTATTAAGATAGAACCCTTGCAGAAATGTGAGGGTTTTTTGTTATTTAAGATTTTCAAAAGCTCTTAAATCTAAAGCTTAAAAATATGCTATATTTGAATAAAAAAACTTATGAACATTGAAAACAAATACCAAAATATTCCTATTTTATTAGTATTTGCTCTTTTTTATAATGTAATTACATTATTTTTTGTTAATAATATAAATCAAGATAAAAGTAGTTCGTTGGGTTATTTGTTTATTTTTCCTATATTTTGGATTATAGCCGGAATATCAATCGCAATTTATATTCGGACTGATAAAATTAAAATAACTAATTATTTAGAAAAAATAGTTTTAGGTTTTTCAACTCCATTACCATTCTTTATTTTTCATATTATTTGGCATTCTATTTCACCAACCTCACATATTAATTCTTCATCGGAATATGAAAAAAACGGATTAAAATATAAACGAATTGAATATACCTACTCAAATTTGAAACTAGAAAGAAAGGAATATTATATAAATAATGGTTACGATTGGGTAAAAGATAGTATTTGGGAATTTTATTCTAAAGATGGGGCAATTATAAAAAAGGAAAATTATATGAAGAACAAATATCGCAAATAATCTTCGAAATTGAATTAGTCAATATTACTCAGCAAAGTCGAAATTTTCTCTTTCAATTCTGGTAAATTGATTTTAATGACATTCCAAATAGTTAAATCATCAATACCAAAATATTCATGAATAACAAGATTTCGAAGCCCAATAATTCTTGCCCAAGGAATAGCAGAATTATCATTTAACAGTTTTTCAGACAAACGATTACTGGCTTCGCCAATTATTTCAAGTTGACGTAAACTGGCATTAAACATCATGGAATTTTTGACAAAATGATCAAAATCGACGTTTTGTATATAACTTTCAATTTCGTTTATGGCATCAATAATATGAAGCAACCTAACTTTATCTCCTAACCTATCTTGCATAAATTAGCTTTTTTTCTTTATCCAAAATAGGCTGAATGTATTTTGAAAGCCCTCGTGCAGATACTAAATCAACCTTTTTGGAAAGCAAATTTTGTAAATCTAATTTCATTTGAATAAATTCTAAACCAATGGGTTGACTGTAATCTAATTCAACCAACAAATCAATATCACTGTCCTTATTTTCATTCCCTCTTCCATAAGAACCAAAAAGATACGCTTTCAAAACGGGTTGTTTCGAAAAAAAATCTTTTATGATATTTATTTGAGAATTAGTAAGCCCCATCTTTTCAATTGTTTAAACAAATTTACTTAAAAATACTAAACAAATTGCAAGCTGATAATTTTTGATTCCAAAACACTCCAAACAACCTATCAAACAACAATAAATATAAATTTTACACTTACTGATTAAACCTTTAGAGTTATTTAACATCTTACGTTGACTTTAACCAATTTATTATGTGTAAATATTTATCATTTTTGTTTGTACTAACTTTTTCCTTTTACGCTTCGGCGCAAACCAGTTATACCTTAAAAGGGAAAGTACTTAACATTAACAACCAACTTCCTCTGGAATCAGCAACGGTTTATCTGACAACAGTAAAAGATTCCACTGTACTGGAATATACTTTAACCGATAAAAACGGAAATTTTAATTTTGCCGTTAAAAAAAATGAAAAACCCGTGTTTTTAAAAGTAACTTACATGGGGTTTGAAACTTTTGCTGAAGAACAAAAAGACATTACCTCTAATAAAGATTTCAACAATATCTATCTTGCCGAATCGGTAAACACACTTAAGGAAGTGACCATAAAAGGCGAAGAACCTCCTATCCGAATTAAAAACGACACAATAGAATTTAAAGCGTCTTTATTTAAAGTTCGTCCGGATTCAAACGTAGAAACATTATTAAAAACACTTCCCGGTTTTGAAGTGGACAGTGATGGAAAAATCACTGTAAATGGTAAAGAAGTAACGCAGGTTCTAGTAAACGGCAAACCTTTCTTTGACCGTGACGGAGCTATGGCTTTAAAAAATTTACCTGCCGAAATCATCAACAAGGTTCAGGTCTCTGATTATAAAACAAAAAAAGAAGAGTATTCCAAAGACCAGGCTGCTTCCGATAATTCAAGCATTAACTTAACTATAGACGACGATAAAAACAAAGGTTATTTTGGTAAATTCCTTGCCGGATATGGTACTGATGATCGCTATGAATCGAGTTTCATTGTAAACCATTTTAACAACAATAGAAAAATAACCCTTCTAGGTTCATCTAACAATATCAATGCTCAGGGATTTTCTCAGGATGAAGTTTTTGACAATATGGGAGGCGGAAGAAACAGTCGCGGAACAACTGTAAACAGAAGTCAGGCCAACGGTATTACAAGATCTAATCTATTAGGATTTAACTATTCTGACGAATTATTCAAAGATTTTCAAACCAATGCCAGTTATAATTATTCAGATACACATACCGAAAACAAAAACCACTCTAACTCAACCGAACTAAGACCTGACGGTAATTTTTACAATACAATTTCTGATTCCAAAACAGATAGCAGAAACACCAGCAACAGAGCAAATATTGAACTAGAGTACAAAATATCACCAACAATACGATTATTTGTAGCTCCAAAATTCAATACTTCCGTATCTGAAAGTAATCCCGAATCCAATAGCAACAGTACTAACATAACTACCGGCAAAGCAGCAAACGATGCTCATTCCAAATCCTCCAGCAGAAACGAATCAAATAGTTTTAGCAACTCTATTAACTTTAACAAATCTTTCGAAAAAAAAGCAAGGAATTTAAGTTTTGTATTTAACAACAGTAACAGCAACTCTAATTCGAATAATTTCACTGAATCAAATACGAATTTCTACGACATTAACGGAATATTAAACAGAAATATATACAGAGACCAAAACTCTAAAAACAACAGCATTAGCGACTCTTATTCTGCCGAAATTGAATATACCGAACCTGTAACCGATTCTATTCGTTTTAAAATTGGTATGGAATACAACTTACAAAACAACATCAACGATAACAAGACCTTTGACGATGTTAATGACACTGATGTTTATACCAACTTAAATCAAGATCAAACTACATATTTAACTTCAAAACAAAACAGCTTTGTTCCAAAAGCCGGTATTCGTTTGCAAAAAAACAAATTCACATTTGACATCAATTCCTCAACTTCTATTTTACAATACGACAATCATGCTTTTTACAAAGGAGAAGCAACTGATTTAAATAAGAAATATGTCCTGCCTAACGGAAATGCTCAAATTAGATATAGAATAGATCGTTCGAAATTTTTCATTCTAAGATACAACTACGACCAATCTCTTCCTTCAGCTAATCAATTACTTCCTATCCAAAACGTATCTAATACCTTAAATACAGTTACAGGAAACCCTGATTTACTGCCTACTGAAACACACAGTGCCAGCATTAACTATAGAAACTTTAATTTCCAAACCCGTTCCGGTTATAATCTCTTCCTGAATGGAAATTTGAACAATAACGACATTATTAGCACTGCTGTTTACAACCCTGATAACAGCCGCAGAACTTCCTATGAAAACATCTCAGGAACTTACGCTCTGTCAGGAGGCGGTAGCTGGAACAGATCTATCAAACAGGAATCTAATTTATTGCGTTACGGTGTGGCTTTAAGCATTAATTACAGATTTGAAAAAGGATTTACCAATATGGTTTTATACGGAGCCAAATCAATCGGATTCTCCCCTAGAATCTATCTAAACTATGATTATGGTGAATTTTTCACTGTCGCTCCTTCTTATAATTTTTCTTATAATGAAACTGAATACGATATTAGCAGACTTAAATCCAGATCAAATGTAGTCCACAGACTAAACCTTCAAACTACCAGTTACTGGCCAACGAACTGGATTTGGGGTAACGATTTTGGATACACTTATAATTCTAATAATCCAAGTTATTACTTATGGAATACCAGTTTATCATACTCTTTTTTAAACAAAACCTTTGTTGCCAAAGTAAAAGTGTATGACTTATTGAATCAGAACCAAAGTATTTCAAGAAGTATTTCGGCTACTGCTGTAACTGATAACGAAAACACCGTTTTAAAACGTTATGCTATGTTCTCTCTTACTTATAAAATCCAAAACTTCTCAGGTATGAAAAGACCTCCGGGAAGAAACAACCGAAATATGGAAGGAATGGACAGAGGCGAACGTCCTGAAGGCTTTGGCGGTGGTGGCCAAAGAATGATGGATTAATCAAACGCAATTATTAATTCAATTTTAGACAACAAATCCCCTTGTTTTATTAAGCAAGGGGATTTGTTATTAATATTCAAGTAAAGATTGAATAAATATAAGCGTGAATAGATCCTTTAAATATTAGCTTTAAATTTCCATCTCCCTCCATTAACAATAAACTTAATATGGCTTTTTGAATTATCCTTATATTCTACTGCTTTTTTATTAGATAAAAAGCTACCTTTTTGCCAAACTTTTTTACCATTTGCAGTAATTAAATTAAATCCATAATTAGGCAATCCTATAACAGCTTTGGTTCCTTGAGGCACTTCAACTAATAACTCAAACACATTATCTTTGTTCACAAAGGAACTCTTGATTTCTCCTTTAACAGATTGCACAGTTGCTGATGCCTCATCTAACCCTGCTGGTTGTGGAACAATTTGAAAAAGAGAATAACCAGGTTCAATTGGGGCAATACCACAAACATATTGTGACAATATTGTTAATCCACCACCACTCCAAGCGTGGTTTGTTGTTCCTCCACCAAATCCTTCACTTCCTATTCCCCAACCTTCAAAAAGCGTAGTATAATCGGTATTATTAACCATATTAGCAAAACGTTTTTTCATTCGTTCTATAGCATATTTATCATATCCCATTTGAAAGAGAGCCTCAACAACATATTTTTCCATGTAAGGACTAGCGTGTTCTTCTTCTTGTAAAACTTTGAAAATAGCAGGATATTTATCAGCATCTGCTAGTCCAGAAACTACTGCTAAAGCTTGTGCACGATCATCTGTTTTTTCCTTATAATTAGGATCTCTATAAGCTGTTCCCGTCCAAAAACTTTTATTAAAAGCGACTTTTAAATGATCCATTTCTTTCCTATATTCTGCTACGTCATTTGGTTTATCTAGTACTTTTGCCATATTTAATACTCCTTTTAATGCCATGTAATATGTGGTATTAAATATCAATTCCATATCTTTATTAGCCCCCCAATCACCCCATGTCCAACCACCATTACGTAAAATCAAAGTTCCTTTATCATTGATTTTCCATACTTTTAAATATTTCCTAACTCCATCGTATAAGTCGGCAATGGTTTTCTTATCCGCGGTGTTCAAATAATAATTCCAAAAGCCATAATAACCAATACTAGTAAGCATTTGAGTCGGCAACTCTTTATCCCAACTACCAGCCGGCACGGGAGAGAACAAAGTGCTGTCCTGCCTTTGCCATCCAATTAGTTCATACATTCCTTTTTTTAAGAGTAAATGACTTTTAGTATCTAAGGCATAAAAGGCTTCACCAGATTCACTAACCACATCACCCCACCATTGTGCACGTTCTCTATCTGGACAATCCATGTAAGAATCGCGCATAGTAATATATAATGTGCGCAAAGATTTTTTCCAAAGCAAATTTAAAAAAACGTCAGAACTTGTGAAATCACCTTTAAACTCGGTATTATATCCTGTCTGTCTATACTCTAGATCAAGAACCTTAACCCCTTTTGGAATGGAGTAAATAACTTTATGACCATTTATCCATCCATAACTTTCATATTCTTGTTGCCCATTTCGGGTTATGTATTGTGCATACATATTATAATCTCCACCTCCTTTAAAATTGTCTGTTCTAATATCTATCAATTGCCCATCAAGAGCTTCTACTTTTAAATAGGGAGTAATTTGAAGATTTGCTGGTAATTGGCATACAATAATAGTATCACTTTTACATTCGATTGGGAATTTTAAATTATTATTATATGATTTTAATCCAAAATCCTTGAATAAAGGAATTGGGCGTAAAACAAGATTATTCCATGGCAACATCGGAGGAGTTCCAAGGACTACAGCTTTATGCCATTTAGCATCATCAAATTCTTGCTTATACCATAATCCTAAATCTTTTCTCGCATCATAACGAATGCTTGACTCAACAAGCCTACTGTTTGGAAACGGCTCAGGACATCTCCCATAAGCACTATTTTCTAGAACTTGCCAACTATTATCACTAAGTATATTTATTTGTGAATTTACACATTCGAAAATAAAACCAAACTTCCCACTACTTTTATGAGAATAGCCATCTTTTCCAAAGTACCATGCCAAAACAGAAATATTATTCTTCCCTTCTTGTAAATAAGGGGCAATATTTACCTCATCATAATAGGTATCTTTGGGATTAGGCCCACGTTTAATACCTCCTTCAAAAACAACCATTCTACCATTAATCCACAACCAATACTTACTATCTACCGCAATTTTGGCTACTGCATTAACCGGTACCTTCTTTAAAGAAAAATCTTTTCGAAAATTATACCATGAATTTGGTGTGTTTTGTGCAACAGAATCAGTTATCCATTTAGCTCGCCAATTATTCACTTGTGCATTTAAAGAATAAACCGTACACATACTAACAAATACTATTGCCTTTATTGTTTTTATCATATCAATTGTTTATAAACATTCAACTTATTCTAATTTAAAATATACCCTTAGCTAAAATATCTAATTCAATCTAATTAACTGTCATGTACTGTTTGCTCAATCTATTAATTTTATGATTCTAAAAACCTTAATAAAACCTGCAATATTTATTTGCGATACTTACTATATTTTTTAAACACAAAAAACCCCGTTCTGAATTCCAGAACGGGGTTTTTAAATAAATTGAGAAAATCAATTAAGCTTCTACTTCAAATGGAAGGATAGAAACATAAGATTTGTTATCTCTTTTCTTTTGGAACTTCACAATCCCATCTACTTTTGCATGTAGTGTGTGATCTTTACTGATGTAAACATTTTCACCAGCATTGTGTTTTGAACCTCTTTGTCTTACGATGATGTTCCCTGCGATAGCAGCTTGTCCACCAAAAATCTTAACACCTAAACGTTTCGATTCTGATTCTCTACCATTCTTAGAACTACCGACACCTTTCTTGTGAGCCATGATGTTTTAGTTTTAATATTGTTATTACTCTTGAGTATCTTCTTTTTTAGCTTTAGCTACTTTTTTCTTTGGAGCTTCAACTTCTTCTGTAGTTGCTTCAACTGCTGCTTTTTTAGAAGCCGCTTTTTTAGCACCTGCCGCAGTAATACCTTCAATTACAATTTGTGTAAGATATTGTCTGTGACCATTTCTCTTTTTGAATCCTTTTCTTCTTTTCTTTTTGAAAACGATAACTTTGTCTCCTTTTAAGTGTTGTAACACTTTAGCTTCTACTGAAGCACCTTCTATAGCTGGGGCGCCTAAAGTTACATTTCCATTATCGTCTAACAAAAGAACTTTATCAAAAGAAACTTTTGATCCTTCTTCGTTAGCTAAACGGTGAACATAAACCTTTAAGTCTTTGCTTACTTTGAATTGTTGCCCTGCTATCTCTACGATTGCATACATACCAAATTGATTTATTGATTTTTAAGGATGCAAATATACAATTATTTTTTTACCACACAATTCTTAAATTTAAAAAAATAATTTCATCGTTTTTTTATTTATTCCCAACACATTACAACCTGATTTACAACTTATTTTTTAGCAAAAAAGTTCAGCCATACAATTAAAGCTAAAAAAAAAGTACTTTTGAAAAAAACAATATTATAGGTTAAATATTGCAATCTTACTTTTATTAATCTTATATGAAAAAAACAATAATGGCAATTAGTTCTTCACTTTTACTTGGCGGGATAGCCACAGCTCAAAAAATAGCTTTCGAAGAATATAATCTTGACAATGGCTTACACGTTATCCTACACCAGGACAACAGCGCCCCAGTTGTAATCACCTCAGTCATGTACCATGTAGGCTCAAAAGATGAAAACCCAAGCAAGACAGGTTTTGCTCATTTTTTTGAACACTTATTATTTGAAGGAACCCAAAATATCAAAAGAGGCGAATGGTTTAATATTGTCACTGCCAACGGAGGAGTAAACAACGCCAATACTTCTGATGACCGAACTTATTATTACGAAGTTTTTCCATCAAATAATCTGGAATTAGCTCTTTGGATGGAATCAGAAAGACTAATGCACCCTATTATTAACCAAATAGGAGTGGATACCCAAAAAGAAGTTATCAAAGAAGAAAAAAATTCGCGCTACGATAATCAACCTTACGGAAGAATAATAGAAGCCGTTAAAAAAAACCTATTCATTAACCATCCTTATCGCTGGACCACCATTGGCTCCACCGAACATTTAAACTCAGCCAAACTGGAAGACTTCAAAGCTTTTAATGAAAAATTCTATGTCCCTAACAATGCCGTTTTAGTTGTTGCCGGTGATTTTGAAAAAAAACAAGCCAAAGAATGGATTCAAAACTATTTTGGACCAATTAAAAAAGGAGAAAAAATAGTTCGTGAAAAATTTATTGAAAAACCCATCACAGAAACCATCAAAGCAACCCACATTGACCCAAACATCCAAATCCCGATGCTTGTAACTGCTTACCGTACTCCGTCAATGAAAACAAGAGAAGCTCGCGCACTGGATTTCATCTCCTCTTATTTAAGTGATGGCAAAAGCTCAAAACTCTACAAAAAAATAGTAGACGAAAAGAAAAAAGCCTTACAAATTGGAGCCGTAAGTTTCAATCAGGAAGACTACGGAATGTACATTGTTTATGGCTTACCAATGACAAATTACGCCAGTGAAGACTTATTAAAAGAAATTGATGAAGAAATTGTAAAAATCCAAACCGATTTAATTTCCGAAAGAGATTTTCAAAAAATCTTAAATCAATTTGAAAATCAATATGTCAATGAAAATTCTAATGTAGAAGGAATCGCCGAAAATTTAGCCAAATACTACCTATTGCACGGCGATGTCAATCTAATCAATAACGATATTAACATTTACAACTCTATCACCAGAGAAGAAATCAGGGACGCTGCCAAAAAGTATTTAAACACAAACCAACGTTTGATACTAAACTACATCCCGACCCCACAAAAAAACGAAAATTAAGCCATTTCGAACCATGAAAAAACTAAGTATATTATTCATCCTAATAATAGTTACCGCCATCATGCAAGCACAAGAACGCAAACAACCTCTGGCAGGAAAACCACCTGTTGTTAATATAAAAAAACCGCTAAACTTTACCCTAACTAACGGACTCAAAGTTATGGTGGTTGAAAACCACAAATTACCCAAAGTAACTTTTAACCTTACCATAGACAACCCACCTTTTTTAGAAGGGAATAAAAAGGGCGTTGACGAATTATGCAGCAGTTTAATAGGTAACGGCAGTACAAAAATTTCCAAAGAAGATTTTAACGAAGAGGTAGATTTCATGGGCGCCAGCATATCCTTCAGTTCCAATAGCGCTTATGCCAGCTCCCTTTCTAAATTCTCAAAAAGAACCTTAGAACTTCTTGCTTATGGCGCTCTGGATCCAAAATTCACTCAGGAAGAACTTGACAAAGAAAAAGCCAAATCTATAGAAGGATTGCGTTCGCAGGAAAAAAGCGTCTCCTCTATAGCAAACAGAGTTGTCAATGCACTTGCGTATGGAAAAAATCATCCTTCCGGGGAATTTACAACTGAGGAAACCATAGCCAGCATCACATTAGAAGATGTTATAAATAATTACAAAAAACGTTTTGTACCTCAAAATGCCTATTTGGCAATTGTAGGAGACGTTAAATACAATGAAATCAAACCAATTATTGAAGAACTTTTTGGTTCCTGGCAAAAAACAACTGTCAACGCTATTAGCTATCCTGACCCAAAAAACACAGAAGTTACCGAAATCAATTTCATCGATGTTCCTAATGCGGTTCAATCGGAAATTTCAGTGGTAAACACCTATAATTTAAAAATGAATGACAAGGATTTCTTTCCTGCAGTTATTGCCAATTATATTTTAGGCGGTGGCTTTAACAGCTACCTCAACATGAATTTAAGAGAAGCTCACGGATGGACTTACGGCGCCAGCACAAGTATTGGAGCAGGAAAATATGTAACCAGCGTCCGTTCATCATCTGCTGTAAAAAACAATGTAACCGACAGCGCAGTTGTAGAATTCATCAAAGAAATAAAAAGAATCCGAACTGAAAAAGTGACTACCGAAGCACTTGAAAATGCCAAGGCCGGTTACATTGGTCGTTTTGTAATGAAAGCTGAAAAACCCGAATCGGTAGCCCGATATGCCTTAAACACCGAAACAGAAAATTTGCCTGCCGATTTTTATGAAAATTATATCAAAAACGTAAATGCCGTGACTAAAGAAGACGTAATGGCGGCTGCAAACAAATACTTCCTAATAGACAACAGCCGAATAGTGATTGTAGGAAAAGGCAAAGAGGTCCTTCCCGGCTTAGAAAAACTCAATATTCCAATTTTTTATTTCGACAAATATGGTAATCCGGTAGAAAAACCTGTTTTTAAACAATAAACACTACAAAAAAAGCATTCGTTAAAACGAATGCTTTTTTTGTTATTTAAAAACTTCAAAGTTTATCATTTCCATTCCAGCGTTTCCATCAAACGCTGCATATCGTTTTTAATATAACTCGCTGCCGGCATAATTGAATCAAAATTAGGCTTAGCATAAAAATAAACCGAACCCGTGATAAAATGTTTCGTACTATCCGTTACATAAAATTGCGAATTAGTAGCAGCATTTCCATCTACCTGATAAAACATACCATACACCTTTTTCTCTGAATTCAAATAAGGCTGTTCCAAAATATCATCAGCTTTGATAACATGTTCAAAAGTCAGTTTTTGAGCATCACGCAACAATTTATTCAAATTATTATTGACAGGTTTGTAGGTCAAATAAATAGTTGCCTTCATCTTAGGATAAGTAATGGTAAAACCACAATCTTTTTCTCCTTTAATAATTGCCTTTGCATTCATCTCGAAAGTAAAAGGACATTGATTTTCAAAATGCATGTATTCAGCCACTGGATAATCCAATCGCAAATAACCCGATGGTTTTGGCAAGGCATCTTTTTTACAACTTGAAAACAACACTAAACCTACAAAAACAAGTACTTTATAACAGCACTTTTTATAGGTATATTTTACATTAAACATTAATAGTTACTTTTATCTGTTTGATACGTTTTTTATCTACAACTTCTATGGTAAAGACATAATTCTCAAAAGCTATTTTTTGACCTTTGACCGGAAAATTACCCGAAATTTCCAAAATAAATCCAGCTAAAGTTTCTGCTTCGCCTTTATTTTCCTCGAATACCCCCTCATCTACATCAATAATTCTATAGAAATCTTTCAGGTTTATTTTTCCTTCAAAAAGATAATTTCTATCGTCTATCTGAGAAAAATTAATATCCTCATCATCAAATTCATCGCTAATATCTCCAACTATTTCTTCAATAACATCCTCCAAAGAAACTAATCCAGAAGTACCTCCATACTCATCCACCACAATAGCCAAATGACTTTTCATTGACTGGAAGTCCTTTAACAAATTATCCAACTTTTTATTTTCAGGAACAAAAAACGGTTCCCTTACTAATGTTGTCCAATCAAAATCCTGTTTCTCTATATGTGGCAACAAATCTTTAATAAATAAAACCCCCTCAATCTGATCAATATTATCGCGATAAACCGGAATTCTGGAATAACCCTTATCCAGAATTTTAGCATAAACCTCGGCAAAAGATTCTGTAATTTCCAGAGCAAAAATATCAATTCTTGGACTCATAACCTGCTTAGTATCGGTATTCCCGAAAGAAACAATCCCTTCTAATATTTTTTGTTCATCGGTAGAAGTCTCATCAGTAGCTGTCAACTCTAAGGCTTGCGAGAGTTGATCGACTGAAAAATTAGTCTTCTGTTTCCCTAATTTATTATGCAAATATACCGTTGCCGATCGCATAGGAATACTAATTGGCGAAAGAAAATTATCCAAAAGCAAAATAGGATATGCAATTTTCTTAGCAAATTTAATATTGTTTCTACTGGCGTAAACCTTAGGCATCACTTCACCAAAAAGCAACAATAAAAAAGTTACAACAATTACTTCAAGAATGAACTTTAGTGCCGGAGAACTAATTGCCGAAAACAAATCAGAACCAATAAATGAAAACAGAATAACTACCCCTATATTGATAAAATTATTTGCCACAAGCAGTGTAGCCAATAATTTCTTAGGTCTTTCTAAAAGTTCTGAAAGGATTTTTCCTGTGGAAAGATTTTCCTGAATGGTATCATCAATATCTTTTTGCGAAAGCGAAAACAAGGCAACTTCGGCTCCCGAAACTACTGCTGAACAAAAAAGCAACACAAATATTCCGGCAAAACCAAACAATACATTAAAATCTAATGTATAAACGAAATTCAAACTGGGCTCTGGGTCCAAATTAAAAAAGATTAGTTAAACAATCAAAAAGGCAAATCATTGATAGGCAAGTCCTTATTTGGAGCATCAAAATTAGTATTTTTTGCGGATTCAGAACCCTGATTTTGCTTATTGCTTTCAGTCTCTTTTTTAGTTGTTAAAAAAGTAAATTCCGTTACCTGAATTTCAGTAGTATGTTTCATTGAACCATCTTCTGCCTGCCACTGACGGGATTTAATTCTTCCTTCCACATAAATCTTGTCTCCTTTTGACAAATATTTTTCACATATTTCTGCCGCCTTATTTCGCACCACTAAATTATGCCACTCTGTCGAAACAATTCTCTCATTGGTAGTTTTATTAACATACACTTCATTAGTAGCCAATTGAAATCTTCCAATACAATTGCCTCCCTCAAAATAGTGCATCTTAATATCATCTCCCAAATGACCTATTAGCATTACCTTATTTAATGTTCCGTTCATAATATCATGGTGTATCTATCCCAAAGATACATTTTTTTCAGAAAATTATTTTGAATAAAATTCAAAATAAAAAGACAAATCTATTCCTTCAAATATTTATCCAATTCGATCTTGGCTTCTTCACTATCAGGACTCGGAGCATTACCATTAACTAAGTTGCCATTTTTATCAAAAATAACATAACGTGGAATTGTCTTGAGTATTAAATCTTTAAACAAACTTGCCTGCGGATAGTTTACTGCTAAAAAGTTATTTTGTAAAGGCAACAATTTTTCTTTTACACTTGCTTTTTGCCAATTAATGATATCATTATCTATTGATATGTAAACAAATTCAACTTGCTTGTTTTTATATGTTTCATGAAGCAAAAGCGAACTTGGCATAGCAGCTCTACAAGGAGCACACCAACTTGCCCAAAAATCAACATAAACAACCTTTCCCTTATAGTTATTAATAATCTCTTTTAATATTTTCTCCTTTTTGTTACTATCAAATAACAAAACTTCTTTATTGTCTTTATTTTTGACAAACTCAAAAAACAAAGCATACTTATTTTTAAAATACTCCTTTAAAACATCATCTTTTACTTCTTTTTCAAAAACAGCATAACACTTCAAAAAACTTTCTTTAGCTCCCCTTATGGCCAAGCTTTCTAAATACAAAAACATTAGATACTCTCTATTGACAGAATTTATATTTTTTAAAGAAACTACATTCTCAAATAGTCCTTTAAAATCAAGCACCCTCCCATCGGAAACAATTATAAATTTTGGTTTATAAATTTTTTCAAAAGCAGTTTTAACCAAAAAAGTATTTCCAATATCAGCCAAATCATAACTCTGACTCAAAAGCCGCAATGGACTGGACGAATTTAGTCTTTCTTTATTTCTTAAGTATGATAAATTTAATTTGTAATCTGCTTCACGGATACTTTTTTTTGTTTTCAAAGAATCCAAAAAAGCAATTAATTTTATTTCCCTTTTCTCTCCTGCTATTTTATCATCTGTTAACTCCTGATCATTTTTATATCGCTTAAATCTATTTAAAAAACTTTCCTCATCTGTATCAGTTGGATTTTTTAGATTAAAAAACGAGCCAAAATTATAATCATATTCCTTATCCTTTTCACTCACCACATAAGGCACTCCATTTTTATATTCAAATATCAATGTGTCATTTGGATGAAAACAATAAGAATTAAAATAATTATCCTGAATATAGTATTGGTGATACAAATAAATTGGCTTAGAAGTTTTTATTCTCACTACCTTTTCTCTATTCGAAACAAAAATCTTATTATCAATAAAACTACCTTCTAGTCTATATGTAATTTGATTTTCACGAATCACATATGAGTTCTTATTATAAAAAATAGTATCTTTTATATCTGGATTTTTAAAAATGATAGTAATATAACTTTCTTTATTTATACTCTTTTTTTTATTTCCTTTCCAAGACAATAATGCTAAACCAAATACTAGCAAAGCCATTTTTTTCATACTTAGGAATTTTAAATTTCCAAACAACCTCTCAAATTAAGTTTTATACTTTTAAAAACTCGTAAATATAAAAAAAATCCTATATAAATAAATTGAAGGCATTAACTTAATTACTCTCAATAAAATTATGAATAACAATTGGAAACGGAAATTGCTTTAATTCCTCTTTTGTAATTCCATTCTCCACCTCTCCACCTACATTTAACTTCCAAAATTTAATATGTAAATGTTGATGCGATAATTTATGTACAATACTTTTTTCATTACAGGCACGCATACTTATAATAGGATTAGCAAAAAACGATTCTTGCTGAACAGCATTTGAAACAAACTCAAAATCTTCTTCTTTATCAGTCTCAATTAAAGGAAACTCATATAAATTATGCCAAATCCCTTTTGAAGTCCTTTTTTGAATTAAAGTCTTTTCTTCAGCATCCGAAAGCATTATATAATTAAAGTACCTGTTTTTAATTTTCAGCTTCTTTAATTTCACCGGCAATTGATCTACTTTCTTTTTTTGCAAAGCCGCACAACTCGTATTAAAAACACAACTTCCACAATCAGGATTTTTTGGCACACAATGTAAAGCACCAAACTCCATTATGGCCTGATTAAAAATAGCCGGCCTATCTTTCGGCATTAATTCGAAGGCCAATGTAGCAAATTCTTTTTTGGCTGATGCCAAAGCGATATCTGTTTCTATATCGAAATAACGGGCTAAAACCCGAAATACATTTCCATCTACTACCGGAACTGCTTCATTATAAGAAAAAGAAGCAATTGCCGCCGCAGTATATTCACCTACTCCTTTTAATTGCAATAATTCCTTATAATTATCCGGAAAAACTCCATTTAATTCAGTCGCGATATACTGAGCTGTTTTATGCAGGTTACGGGCACGGGAATAATACCCCAAACCCTGCCACAATTTCAACACCTTTTCTTCATCGGCTTTAGCCAAATCAAAAACAGTTGGAAAAGCCTCTGTAAAAGACAAAAAATAGGGTAATCCCTGCGCAACTCGCGTCTGTTGAAGCATAATTTCCGAGAGCCAAATCAGGTACGGATTAGTGGTATTTCGCCAAGGCAAATCGCGCTTATTTTGTAAATACCAGGCTATTAACAAATTATAAAAAACCATCGTTAAATATTTGTTGGCAAAAGTAAAAGTTTATGTAATTAAAATTTAATGAATTAGCTTGAATAATTGTTTTTTTAATTCTTATATTTGCACACTCAAAAAAATTATTACAAAATAATAAAATAGGAAAGAAAATGACGAAAGCAGATATCGTAGCGAAAATTTCAGAAAAATTAGGTCTTGAAAAAGGAGATGTTCAAGCAACAGTTGAGACCTTTATGGAGGAAGTAAAAACTTCATTAGAAACTGGAGACAATGTATACTTAAGAGGTTTTGGTAGCTTTATCGTAAAAACTAGAGCTGAAAAAACAGGAAGAAACATTTCTAAGAATACCACTATTAAAATCCCTGCTCACAACATTCCTGCTTTCAAACCTGCAAAAGTTTTTGTAGAAGGAGTAAAAACAAATAACGAAGCAAAATAATATTATTAATCATAAAATCTAAAAGATTATGCCAAGTGGTAAAAAAAGAAAAAGACATAAGGTAGCTACTCACAAACGTAAAAAAAGAGCGAGAGCTAACCGTCACAAAAAGAAAAAGTAGTTTTTAACTACTTTTTTCTTTTTAAACGTTCATTGAAATTTGGATTTCAGATTTCAGATTTTAGAATTCAGATTGCAGCATAAACTGCTTTCTGCTTTCTGAACACTGCAAACTGCTTTCCTCCGGGTTAATACCTGTTCAAAAATATTGTTTAATCCATCCTGACAATTCAGTTATGAGTTATAAGTTATGAGTTAAGAGTTGCAAAAACTGAAAACTGAAAACTGAAAACTGAAAACTAAAAAGTTTGGATAAAAATTTACAAAGTGAATAAAGAATTAATCATTAGATCTAGTTCTGATTCAGTAGATTTTGCCTTATTAAAAGATGGAAAACTAATTGAATTACACAAAGAAGAAGAAACAAGCAACTTTCAGGTAGGCGATATTTTTATTGCCAAAATCAGAAAACCAGTTGCCGGACTCAACGCTGCTTTTGTAAATGTAGGCTTCGAAAAAGATGCCTTTTTACATTATCACGATTTAGGTCCTAATCTCACTTCCCAACTGAAATTCATAAAACTTGTAAGCGCAGGTAAAATAAAAGATTTCTCCCTAAAAAACTTTCAGTTTGAAAAAGAGATAGACAAAGATGGTACCATTACCGATGTAATCAATGCCAATCAATCTATCTTAGTACAAGTTGTAAAAGAACCAATATCTACCAAAGGACCAAGAATTAGCGCCGAGCTTTCTCTTGCCGGACGTTTTATTGTTTTAGTTCCTTTCTCTGATCGTGTTTCTATTTCTCAAAAAATAGAAGACAAAAAAGAAAAAGACCGACTAAAAAAACTGGTACAATCCATCAAACCAAAAGGATTCGGTATTATTGTTCGCACAGTAGCCGAAGGCAAAAATACAGCCGAATTAGAAAAAGATTTGCAGAACCTGCTCAGCAGATGGACTGCAATGTGTAAGAAATTACCAACTGCTCATCATCCCTCAAAAGTACTGGGCGAACTCAACAGAGCTTCCTCCATACTGAGAGACGTTTTTAACGATACCTTTACCAGTATCCAGATAGATGACGAAGAGTTGTACCATCAAACCAAGGATTACCTGCAAGAAATTGCACCATCCAAACAATCAATTGTGAAGTTTTATCAATCAAACGACACACCTATTTTCGAGAAATTCAATATAGAGAGACAAATCAAAACTTCTTTTGGAAAAACCGTTTCCATGAGTAAAGGAGCTTACCTTATCATCGAACACACAGAAGCCTTACACGTAATTGACGTAAACAGCGGAAACCGTTCGAATAAAGCTACTAATCAGGAAGACACAGCCATGGAAGTCAATATGATTGCTGCAGCCGAAATAGCCAGACAATTGCGTTTGCGCGATATGGGCGGAATCATCGTTGTCGATTTTATCGATATGTCTAATCCCGAAAACCGCAAAGTCCTGTTCGACTTCCTGAGGGAAGAAATGAGCGATGATAAAGCAAAACACAAAATCTTACCTCCAAGTAAATTTGGTTTAGTCCAAATTACCAGACAAAGGGTAAGACCGGAAAGAAATATTAAAACCAGAGAAGAAGATCCAAACAATGAAAATGGTGAAATTGAAGCGCCAATTCTAATCATTGACAAAATCAACGCCGACCTGGAAAGAATTTTAAAAACCCACAAAAAAGTAGTACTCAATGTACATCCATTTGTGGCTGCTTACCTCAGCAAAGGTTTTCCATCATTACGTTCAAAATGGTTACTTGAACATAAAAAATGGGTGAAAATTATACCACGTGACGCTTACACGTATTTAGAATATCATTTCTTTGACAAAAAAGGAAATGCTATAAAAGACTAAACAAAAAACCGTTCCGATAGCTATCAGAACGGTTTTTTTGTGCCTTATTTTTACCTAAAAACTCCTTAGTGTTCTTAGCGTTTTCAACTTTGTGTCTTTGTGGTAAAAATTAAATGTTCTGTAATTTTAAAATACGTTTTTTCCTTTGTAAAAAAACCACTGTAAAAAGCACTCCACAAATCGACATTGTTACACCAACTAAATTAGGAGAAGCATAACTAAAACCGGCAACTAAAGGCAATCCACCCAGAAAAGCCCCTAAAGCATTTCCTGTATTAAAAGCAGCCTGTATAGCAGCCGAAGCAATCATCTCGGCTCCTACAGCCGTTTGTATCATCAAGGTTTGAATAGGTGCCGCCACTGCAAAAGCAATGCAACCGGTAGAAAACACCAAAGCCAAACTAACATATTGATTAGCCGAAAAGAAAAACACCATCAATAAATCGGCTACCATAACTAACAGCAGAATAATAATGGTTTTTTCGGCGGAATAACGATCAGCTAACTTACCACCAATAAAATTCCCCAAAACCATTCCCAAACCAGCCAACATCATAATATAAGGCACATCCCCACTGGCAAAACCGGAAATTTCAGTCAACAAAGGAGCAATATAACTAATCCAGCAAAATAAACCTCCGGCACCAATCGCGGTAATCAGAATAACTAACCAGGCTTCAGCTTTCTTAAAAAACAACAACTGTGTTTTCATTCCTTCCCTGCTTTTGGCTTCCATATTTGGCATCCAAAAATAAAGCGAGCCAACCATTAAAATCCCCACAATTGCAATAATTATAAACGTATAACGCCAGGAAAAATGATGCCCAATGTAAGTCCCGATAGGAACTCCAACAAGATTAGCAATGGTTAAGCCTGCAAACATAACTGAAATAGCCTGAGCTTCTTTACCTTTATCAGCAAGCCTGCTGGCAACCACCGCACCTACCCCAAAAAAAGCACCATGTGGCAATCCCGAAAGCAATCGCACTGCAAACAGAAATTCATAATTAGGCGCTATAATTGACAGCGAATTAAACGCAGTAATCATCATTGCCAGAATTAAAAGTGTTTTCTTTGGCGGATAATTACGCGTCATAATTACCAACAAAGGCGCACCTATAACCACTCCCAGTGCATAAGCCGAAATTAAATGTCCCGCTACGGGTATGGATATCTTTAAATTATTGGCAATATCAGGCAAAATCCCCATCATTACAAACTCAGTAATTCCAATCGTTAAACCACCCAACGAAAGTGAAAGCAAACTTTTTTTCATTTTATTTAAAATAGATTATTTACTAACGAAGCATTTTTTACAACTACGTCTGTTTTTAAGTAATAGAAGTCAACATCGTTTAAACCATCAAAACTTATATTCTCTTTTAATAATAGTTTAAAACACACAAACTTATATAGCTTATATGGTTAAAAAAAACATCATTTCATTTCCATCACTTACTCTGCAAATTTACCCATAACAAATCCAAATAAATTGTAAATTTACAATACAAACTTGCAATTATAGAACATGAAAAAAATCCAGTTTGACACCTTAGCAATTGATGAATTTGAAGAAGATAAATTTCATCTTCCTAAACACAGTCACACCTATTATGAGATTATTTACATCATCAAAGGCAGTGGTATTCACCATTTAAACAAAAATCTGTTGCCGTATCAGACCGGAGATTTATTTGTAATTTCAACGGATGATGAACATTATTTTGACATTAAAAAAACTACCCGCTTTTTCTTTATAAAATTTACCGACACCTATTTTAATTCGAATAAAAAACTGTCTTGCGATGAATTTCTGCTCAATACCCCGGAGAATTTCATGCGAGACAAATCCCTTAAAGAAAACGTACTGAAACTTGATACCACTTGCGCCAGTATATTAAAAAACACCATTAACAATATCAGAGCCTACAATAGCATCTCCAATATTTCCACTTCGCCAATTGTATTTTATCAAATCTTATCCATCTTTGGATTAATAAAAGAAAGCCTGCAACAACAAAATATAAAAATCACCGGCTCAGGCATAGACAACGACCAGATTATTTCCTATATCCACCAAAATATTTACAAGCCAAAGCTGGTCCAAATCAAAACCATTGCCGAACATTTTTCTATATCACAAAATTATTTTGGAACTTATTTCAAACGGAATTTCGACATTAGTTACAGGGAATACTGTAACCAACTGCGAACACAGTTGATTGAAAAAAGAATTTTAAGCAAGCAATTATCCATGAAACAAATTGCTTTTGAATTCGGCTTTACTGATGAAAGTCATCTGTCGAATTATTTCAAAAAACAAAGAAGTTTAAAACCCAGTGCGGTTAAAAAACTACAAACACCTAGTTAACATTATTTTTTCTTTAGTAACATCCAATTAATGATTTGATTTTGTTTTCACAAAACGGAGTTTACATTCAATACAAACTTGACTGCTAGTTTTACAAAAATTTAATTTTTTGTAATAATGAATTCTTTTCTAAAAGTAATTACGCAAAATAGTTTTTTTTATAGCCTCAATTTAGTGCTGATAGCTAACATTTCTTTTTTGCTATGCTCCTCTTCCCAAGCCGAAGGTTTTATCTGGCTGAATCAATTTCATACTGCTATTTTAAACTTCATTTTCGAAAGCATTACCTTTCTTGGCGATGGCTGGTTTATTATTGTTTCGTCTGTATTTATTTTACTTTTTATCAAAAAACACCGAAAACTGGCCTTCATCATCTTACTTTCGTACATCAGCTCAGGGATTTTTGCTCAAATCATAAAAAACTTAATCGCAGCTCCAAGACCAAAAGTCTTTTTTGAACTTCATCATTACAAATACTATCTGGATACTTTTGCTTCAAGCCGAATCGGTTTTAACAGTTTTCCATCAGGACACACTGCTTCTTTTTTTGCTTTGGCAACCGTTTTATCCAACTATTGCAAAAAGAGATACGTTTGTATTTCACTACTTCTTCTGAGTATTCTGGTAGGTTATTCCCGAATTTACCTTGCGCATCATTTTTTAATGGATGTATTTGTTGGTGCTTTGATAGGAGTTGCTTTTGGATCTCTATCTGTAATTTGGTATAACAAAATCAGCGAAAGTACTTTTGTAAAAAGAAAAATAGAATCTTTCAAAAATGATTCACTAAACTTCCCAAATCCTAAACTTAGTCAGCAATAAATGGATTTTTTTAAATTCTTCAAATTTGGATTAGTCGGTTTTACAGGACTTATAATCGACTTTGGAATTACATGGTTTTGTAAAGAAAAATTGGGGTACAATAAATATCTGGCTAATGGTTTTGGCTTTTTATTTGGCGTGACCAATAATTATTTTTTGAATAAATATTTCACCTTCGATAATCATAATCCTGAAATCGGACTTCAGTTTTTGAGCTTTCTAATCATTGCAATTATTGGCTTTAGCCTGAATACCGGCTTTTTGTATTCCTTACAAAAAAAGACCAACATCAATTTTTACGTTTGTAAAATCATCGTAACTGCGATTGTTTTTGTTTGGAATTTTGGAGCCAATTCATTTTATACTTTTAACTAAACATGTTTTTTAAAAACAAAATAGCAAGTCTTATTCTGCTTGCAACACTCATTCGCTGTATCATCGCTTGCTCTATTTGCTTAGGAAATGACGAAGTTTATTATGTTACTTATGCACAACATTTACAGTGGAATTATTTTGATCATCCGCCTTTGGTTGCATTATTAATCCGGCTGACTACGTTTAATCTGACCTTTACAAATGATTTTTTTATTCGGTTAGGACCAATTCTTTTGGCTGCCGCCAATACCTATTTAATATACCAAATTGGGAAGAAAATCAAAAACGAAAGAGCCGGTTTTATCGCTGCTTTGCTATACACCGCATCGATTTACACCAGTATTATTGCAGGTGTTTTTATTATGCCAGATGCCCCACAATTGTTTTTTTGGATACTGAGTCTGTATTTTTTAGTCTGCATAATTACTGATGATGAAAGTAAAGCAAAATCTAATTTGTATTTGATATTATTCGGATTGTGCTCAGGCTTGTGTGTAATGAGTAAAGTTCACGGGATATTTTTATGGTTTGGATTCGGACTTTATATCCTTATTTACAATCGAAAATTACTTTCAAACAGCTATTTGTACTTATCAATACTGCTAACGCTTTTAGTGATTTCGCCTATTTTATTTTGGAATATAGAAAACCATTTTATCACTTATACTTTTCATAGCAATCGGGTAAGCATCAATCGGGGAATCAATCCTAATAGTTTTATTCGGGAGTTTTTTGGCGGAATAGCTTACAACAACCCTATCAATTATTTTATAGTTGTAACGGCTTTAATTGCTTGTTGGAAAAACAAAATTAAAATTTCAGCTAATTACATTCGACTCTTACTTTTAATGAGTTTGCCTTTGATTGGGATTTTATTGTTTGTTTCGCTTTTTCGGGATACGTTGCCACACTGGTCCGGTCCAGGATACACCGCTTTGCTATTGCTTTCAGCAAGTTATTTATCTGATTTAAAAACCGATTCAATATTACCGAAATTGGTACATTATGCTAATTATTTAATTACAGCAATAAGTTTTATTGGAATATTATTAATTTCATTTTATCCAGGTACATTGGGTAAAACAAATAAGGAAAACTTAGGAAAAGGCGACGTTACCTTAGACATGTACAATTGGGATTTTTTTAAACCAGAAATTGGAAAAATAATTCAGAAAAACAAAACAGAAGGAAAAACCAACACCGATTTTATCATTAACAACAAATGGTTTCCGGGAGCTCATATTGATAATTATATTGCGCAACCTTTACACCTTAATTTTGTTGCCATTGGAAAATTGGAAGATATTCATACCTATCATTGGTTGAACCAATTCAGAAAACCAATCCAAAAAGAAAATGATGCGTACTACATTACTGTTTCGAATAATTTCAGTGATCCAAATGAAATCTATAAAAATGATTTCGAAAAAATAAATCCTCCTGTGATTATCAAACAATATCGGGGAGGCAAACCCGTACGAAATATGCTGGTGTATTTGATGGAAGGATTTAAAAACTAAAGATTACTTTCTTCTTTCTACAAAAAAACGTTTCATCAAATCGGCAGCTTCATTTGCCATAACTCCTGAAACAACGGTAGTTTTAGGATGTAGTTTAGTTCCCATACTCAAAAATCCACGTTGCTCATCACGGGCTCCGAAAACAATTTTTGAAATCTGACTCCAATACAAGGCTCCGGCGCACATCTGACAAGGCTCCAACGTAACATATAGCGTACAATCTTTCAAATATTTTCCACCTAAATAATTAGCCGCTGCGGTGATGGATTGCATTTCGGCATGAGCGGTAACATCATTCAGCATTTCGGTTAAATTATGACTTCGGGCAATAACGGTGTTATTAACAACAATAACTGCTCCTACGGGAATTTCGCCTTTTTCAAAAGCCATTTCGGCTTCCTGCAAGGCTTTCTTCATAAAATATTCGTCTGTGAAAGGATTTATCATATAACAAAAGTAAGGTTTTGAAATAATTTTCGGTAGTTTTATAATCAGAAACTCATTGTATGGAAAAAAAATATAAAATCACAATTCCGGAACCTTGTCATGAAGACTGGAATAAAATGACCCCAAATTCCAACGGCCGTTTTTGCATAAGTTGTGCTAAAACAGTCATAGATTTCACCACAATGTTACCTGAAGAAATACAGCATTTTTTTATTCAAAATCAAAACAAAAACATCTGTGGGAGAATGAAAAAATCTCAATTAGATTCAATAACTATTCAAATTCCAAATCAAATTTTATATAGTCAAACCCATTATCACAAAATGTTTTTATTAGTATTATTTATTGTCATGGGAACAACATTATTTAGCTGCTCAGATAAAAACGGAAAAAAGCAAAAAATTGACAAAATAGAAGTTGTCAACGATATTACAAAAGAAGAACACTTAACTGTTGGCGCAATTTTACCTCCAAACTATAATCCTAAAAATCCTGTTCGATCACAGTTACCTCCTCCAAAAATAGATCAAGTAAAATTTGTAAAACCTAAAACAATTCAATGTGAAGAAGTTACTTCTAAAACAAAAACTATTATTAAAGATGAAATTTATAACGGGGGTATAGGATTTGAAATTGATCCTGAATACGACGGTGGGAATGAAAAATTCTACGATTATTTTAAGAAAGAATTCAAATTACCATTAGATGCTAGTAAAAAAACAGGAGAAATCCAGATTTCTTTTGTAATATACAAAAACGGTACTTTGGGACACTTCAATTCAATAAAAGATTTTGGTTTTGGTACTATGGACGAAACAATCAGAGTTTTAAAAAACTCAAAAAAATGGAAACCTGGAGAACAAAACGGAAAAAAAACCATAACAAGAAATATATTGTCATTAGAAATTCAAAATGACAGCATAAATAAAATTAAGCTAAATAAATATTGACCTAAAAATCAAACAGAATATTTTAATATAAAGCTGTAAATTTGCCTTTTATAAAAAATGAAAAGCAATTTACTCGAACATATCCTCTCTCCTACAGATTTACGCTTACTTGACGAAGCCCAACTTCCTCGATTGGCACAGGAATTACGTGATTTTATTATCGATATCGTTTCGGTAAAAGAAGGTCATTTAGGAGCCAGTTTGGGTGTAATCGAATTAACTATTGCTTTGCATTATGTTTTTAACACACCTGATGATGCATTGATTTGGGATGTGGGACATCAGGCCTACGGGCATAAAATCCTGACAGGCCGAAAAGATATTTTTCATACCAACAGACAATTAAACGGAATTTCAGGATTTCCCAAAAGAAGTGAAAGCGTCTATGATGCCTTTGGCGTAGGCCATTCCTCTACTTCAATTTCAGCAGCTTTGGGAATGGCAATTGCTTCCTATTTAAAAGGCGATTTCGAAAAACAACATATTGCAGTGATTGGCGATGCTTCGATAGCTTCCGGAATGGCTTTTGAAGGACTCAATCATGCCGGAGTTACCGATGCCAATTTATTAGTGATTCTTAACGACAATGCCATTGGAATTGATCCGAGTGTTGGTGCTTTAAAAAAATATCTGACTGCAGTAAAAGAAGGTAAAAATCCGAGGCAAAATAATATGATTAAGTCCCTGAATTTTAACTATTCGGGACCAATAGACGGCAACGATATTTTTACCGTAATCAAAGAACTAAAGCGTTTACAAAAAATAAAAGGGCCTAAATTTCTTCATGTAATTACTACAAAAGGCAAAGGCTTACAACAAGCCGAAGAAAATCAGGTGCAATACCATGCGCCTGGAAAATTCGATGCTGCTACCGGCGAAATCATCCCAAAGTCAGAAGAAAATTTAGCTCCAAAATACCAGAACGTTTTTGGTTTGACTATTTTGGATTTGGCACAAAAAAACAAAAAAATAGTTGGAATTACACCCGCAATGCCTACAGGGAGTTCACTCAAATTCATGATGGACGCGCTTCCGGAACGCGCTTTTGATGTGGGTATTGCCGAACAGCATGCCGTAACCTTAGCAGCAGGAATGGCAACTCAGGGGATGATTGTTTTTTGCAATATCTATTCTACTTTTTTACAGAGAGCTTATGATCAGGTGATTCATGATGTTGCCTTGCAAAAGTTGTCCGTAATTTTTTGTCTGGACAGAGCAGGACTTGTTGGAGAAGACGGAGCAACACACCACGGCGTTTTCGACATTGCTTATTTGCGTTGCATTCCTAATCTGATTATTTATGCTCCGGCCAATGAAATTGCACTACAAAATATACTTTACACCGCTCAACTGGGACTGGATCAGCCTATTGCTATCAGATATCCGCGTGGCCGGGGTATTATCAGCAATTGGAAAGAAAAACATTTTGGTCACTACCAAAACATAGAAATCGGAAAAGCAAATTGCATTAAAAAAGGAACCAAAGTTGCGGTTTTATCTAATGGAACCATAGGAAACAATGTAAATTTGGCGCTAGCTGAAATTGAAAATCCCGATGCAATTGCTCACTATGACTTTGCTTTTGTAAAACCATTAGACGAAAATCTATTGCATGAAATTTTTAAAAAATTCAAAAATATCATTACAATTGAAGATGGCACAATTATTGGTGGCTTTGGAAGTGAAATTCTGGAATTTGCAGCTCAAAACAATTATCAAGCCAAGATAAAAATATTAGGAATTCCGGATATTTTTATTGAGCAGGGAACTATAAATCAGTTACAGCAACTTTGTGGAATTGATGTTAAAACACTAAAATCACTTTTTTTAAGTTATATAAACAAGTAATTACCAAAACTAAAATTTCAATTTGATAATGAAAATACAGTATCTCTACCTATTAATAATTGGATTTTTATTCCTGACTAATACTCCTGTTTTTTCACAAGTAGCTAATGACTCCATTAAAAACGATACGGTAAAAAAAATCATTCTTCCTGTATTAAATGATAATTTTTACAGAAAACCCAAACCGGAAAAACTAAAATATAGTTTTGCCAGAACAGTGGCACTTCCTACTATCGAAAAAACACCTCCTTCAAGTTGGTTCAAGAAAAGTATACTTGGATTTGATATTTCTGAAATTGCATTTGTTAACTGGAGTGCCGGAGGAACCAACTCCGTTTCCGGATTATTAAAAGGCGATTTTAACAGAACTTATGAAAAAAAACTAGTTAAATGGGTGAACGAACTGAGTGTAAGATACGGAATGAACAAACAGGATGGAATTGAAATCCGTAAAACTGATGATGCTCTCCGATTCAACTCGACTTTTGGTTACCGAAAAGACAAAGAAAGCAATTGGTATCACTCGGCTAAACTCAATTTCAACACGCAATTCACAAATGGTTACAAATATCCTAATAAAGAAAATCCAATCTCCAGATTGTTTGCACCTGCTTACATGTTCTTAGGAAGCGGAGCCGAATACAGCACAAAATCCAAAGATTTTGTAGTTTACCTATCGCCTTTCACATACAAAGCAACCTTTGTTTGGGATCAAACTTTAGCAAATAAAGGTGCTTTTGGAGTTGAAAAAGCCACATATGACAGCGATGGAAACCTGCTAACAAAAGGAAAAAGAGCGAAAAACGAACTTGGTGTTTTAGTTACCAATCACTACAAAAAAGAAATTTCTAAAAATGTAGTTTTTGTAAACAACTTAAGCCTTTATTCAGACTATATCAACAATTTTGGAAACGTCGACGTAGACTGTGATTTAGCCTTAAATTTAGTAGTTAACCAATATGTAAAAGCAAACATTGGCGCCCGAATCCTATACGACGATGACATCAAAAACAAAACCGAAGTAGCCGGAGTCACAGTAAATGAAGGTCCTAAAACCCAGATAAAACAAGTTTTAGGAGTAGGACTAACCTATGCTTTTTAAAGCTTAACTTTTTTTACTGCCGTTTATGGTTTTGTATATTTCCAATGCATTTCCATCAGTAAGCAAAGACACATAATGGCAAATGTGCAATAGACGGTCATAAAGGTTTTCCTTTTCCAAATTGTGTTTTTCCGGCAATAATTTCAGGATTAATTTATCATAATTAGAGGCCGTTCCATTGAATTTATTATCATAAGCCGTGATAAATTTATCCAATAAGGTTTGAATGATTTGGTAACCTACTAATTCCTTTTCAATCACTTCACGGCTTTGGTAAATTTTATCAATACTAATTTTGATAATATCATCCATCTGCGCCTTGTATTTACTCTTATCCATTAATGCAAAAGGAAATTTTCCCTGCAAAATAGCCTCTTCATTAGTAATAAAAACTTTTACAGCATCATTAATCAAACTGCTAATAGCTAAAGCTCGCAAATAACTAATACGATCTTCTTTAGTAACTAACATTTTATACTTTTTAGTATCAATATTATCTTTTACCAATTTGATCAAATATTCCAAAGCAAAATCTTCGGAAACCAAACCAAGATTAATACCGTCTTCAAAATCGATAATAGTATAACAAATATCATCAGCTGCTTCGACTAAATAAGCCAAAGGATGTCTTTCAAAACCAATATCGTCGCCTGATTTATTTGGAATCAATCCCATATCTTTTGCAGCTTCCTGAAAAAATGCCGCATCAGCCTGAAAGAAACCGTATTTTTTATCAGCGATATTTCGGGTTGGTTTTTTTGGCAGACTTTCTTTTGGGTATTTCATAAAAGCACCAAGAGTCGCATACGAAATTCGGAGTCCGCCTTCAATTCCGGGACGACTGGATGTCATTACCGAAAAACCATTGGCATTTCCTTCAAAATCAATTAAATCCTGCCATTGTTTTGGAGTCAAAGACTCCTGATATTTTTTTCCTTTACCAATAGAAAAATATTCACCGATTGCCTTTTCCCCTGAATGTCCAAAAGGAGGATTCCCAATATCATGGGCCAAAGATGCTGCTGCCACAATTGCTCCAAAATCGTTCATGTGAAAACCATGAACTTCTTTTAAATACGGATATTTTTCGATTATTTTTTTCCCAACCAAACGTCCTAAAGAACGCCCCACAACCGAAACTTCCAAACTATGCGTCAATCTTGTATGCACAAAATCAGTCTTAGATAACGGAATTACCTGGGTTTTATCCTGTAAACTCCTGAAAGCAGCCGAGAAAATAATACGGTCATAATCTACTTCAAAACCTAAACGGGTATCGTCCTGTTCTATACGTAATCGCTTGCTTGTATCGCCTTGTCGTTTTAAAGATAAAAGTTGTTCCCAGTTCATGCTGATTTCAGATTGTAGATTAACGTCCCGAAGCTATCGGGATTGATTTTAGAATTAAAAACTCAAAAATACATTTTATTTTAAGATTTTTAAAAACTCAATTCTGTACTGTGCTTAATTTCGCCCATTACAAAAACACTTTGGGTATTCCCGATGTTTTCAATTGTAGACAACTTATTCATTACAAAATCCTGATAACTCGCCATATCAGCCACTAAAATCTTAAGCATAAAATCATAATCGCCTGCTATATTGTAACATTCTATAATTTCGGGAAGCGCCACAATGTCTTTTACAAAATTAGCGCCCACATTTTTAGCATGCTCTTTCAATCTTACATTGCAAAAAACAATCATACTACGATTGAGTTTTTCTTTATTCAACAGCGCCACATATTTCGTGATGTAACCTTCACGTTCCAGTCTTTTGATGCGCTCATAAACCGGAGTCGCTGTCAAAAATAATTTGGCCGCCAGCTCTTTTATACTAATTGTAGAGTCGGCTTGAAGCTGTTTTAAAATCCGTAAATCGGTGTTATCTAAATTTTCCATAGAATATTTTACTGTTAAAAGTGTTTTTGGAATTAATTATCAGAATAAAAACCTTTAATAAAAGATAAAAACAATTCATTTTACTTAAATAAAGCACAAATTTAAGTATTAAAACCTACAAATATACCTTTGTACAGAAATTAATTCTGAAATAAACAATCAAAATATTATGAAAACAAACAATCTGGGTTATCCGAGAATTGGAAGCAACAGAGAATTAAAAAAAGCCTGTGAAGCTTATTGGACAGAAAAAATTACTGTTGAGGAATTACTAAACACCGGAAAAGAAATCCGTATCAACAACTGGAAACTACAATCAGAAGCCGGAATTGATTTGATTCCGTCAAATGATTTTTCTTTTTACGATCAGGTTTTAGATTTAACGCTAACATTAGGCGCTATCCCTGCCCGTTATGCCGAAATTGCTAAAACCAAACCAGCTTTAGACTTGTATTTTGCTATGGCGAGAGGTTCGCAAAAAGACGGACAGGACGTGGTAGCCATGGAAATGACCAAATGGTTTGACACCAATTACCACTATATTGTTCCTGAATTCACTAAAAACCAACCGTTTTCTTTATTTTCAGAAAAAATTATTGATGAATTCAAAGAAGCCAAACAATTAGGAATTCACACAAAACCGGTTTTAATTGGACCAATTACCTATTTACTTTTAGGAAAAGAAAAAGGCGACGATTTTAATCGCATTGACCTAATCGATGCTTTATTGCCTGTTTACTTCGAAATTTTAGAAAAATTAGAAGCTGAAGGAGCGACTTACATTCAGCTTGACGAACCTTTTTTAGCCCTTAATCTTACCGACAAAGAAAGAAATACCTACACCAAAGTATACAACGAAATCAACCAACGTTTTCCTAACCTAAAAGTGATACTGGCGAATTATTTTGACTGTTATGGAGAAAATCTGGAAACTGCTTTGGCTTTACCGGTAGATACTTTCCACTTGGATTTAGTGCGTTGTCCTTCGCAATTAGACGATATTTTAGAATCAGGAAAATTAGCCAATAATGTAAAACTTTCTCTGGGAGTGGTTGACGGTAGAAATATTTGGAAAAATGATTTCAAAAAATCGTTGGCAATTATCGAAAAAGCCGTAACTGCTCTAGGAAGCGACAGAATTCTGGTAGCACCTTCGTGTTCATTAATCCACTCACCTTGTGATTTAGATTTGGAAACAAACGACAAGACTCTAACCCCTGAAATCAAGCAATGGCTGGCTTTCGCCAAACAAAAAATCGAAGAAATTGTAGTACTTCGAAATTTAGCTTCGGGAGAAATCACCGAAAATGATCAGGCGCATTATCAAGAAAACACAATCGCCAACGAGAACCGTAAAACTTCGAAATTAATTCATAATGATGCCGTAAAAAATCGTGTGGCAAGTATCACAAAAGGTGATGACCAAAGACAAAATTCTTTTACTGTAAGGCGAAAAAGTCAAATTAAGGCTTTGAATCTTCCTTTATTCCCAACGACAACTATTGGTTCTTTTCCACAAACTGCCGAAGTAAGAAGCTGGAGAGCCAAGTTTAAAAAAGGTGAATTATCGCAATACGAATACGATGCTTTAATCGAAAAAGAAACCGAAGAAACTATTCGTTTTCAGGAAGAATCAGGAATCGATGTTTTGGTTCATGGCGAATTTGAGCGTAATGATATGGTGGAATATTTTGGAGAACAATTAGACGGATTTACCTTTACCAAAAACGGTTGGGTTCAAAGTTATGGCAGCCGTTGCGTGAAACCTCCGGTTATTTATGGCGATATTTCCCGTCCAAATCCAATGACAGTAAAATGGGCTGAATTTGCACAATCATTGACACCAAAATGGGTAAAAGGAATGCTTACCGGACCGGTTACCATCTTGCAATGGTCATTTGTTCGTAACGATCAGGCACGTTCTGAAACCTGTACTCAAATTGCGCTTGCCATTCGTGATGAAGTAACAGATTTAGAAAAAGCCGGAATTAAAATTATTCAAATTGACGAACCAGCCATCAGAGAAGGATTGCCATTACGTAAAGAAGAATGGGCAAATTACTTGGACTGGGCAATTAAAGCCTTTAGAATTTCGGCCAGTGGTGTTGCTGATGACACTCAAATTCACACCCACATGTGCTACAGTGAATTTAATGATATCATCCAAAATATTGCCGACATGGATGCCGATGTAATTACCATTGAATGTTCACGTTCGCAAATGGAATTATTAGATGCTTTTGCCGATTTTAAATATCCAAACGAAATTGGTCCCGGAGTTTACGACATTCACTCACCGCGTGTTCCTTCTAACGAAGAGATGATTCATTTACTGGAAAAAGCGGCAGCGGTAATTCCAGTAGACCAATTATGGGTAAATCCTGATTGTGGTTTAAAAACCCGTCATTGGGATGAAACTAAAAAAGCCTTAATCGAGATGGTAAAAGCTGCTAAAAAAATGCGTGTAGCCGTAGAAAATACCACAATTGCCTAATAGTTTTTTTTACAAAAAAGCCCTAATTGATTTTATTCAATCAGGGCTTCTTCCTTTTAAAACAAATAAAAACTAAATAATATATTCTTTAAAGCGTTGCTACTCCTCCATCAAGCAGTAATTCGCCGCCTACCATAAATTTAGAATCATCCGAAGCTAAGTATAAAAATCCTTCGGCCATTTCTTCTGAACTTCCTAAACGTTTTACAGGAACTATCGAAGCTAAAAACTCTTTTTTAGTATCAACTTCTTCTTTTAGTTCTCCATCTCTGCCAAAGATCGGCGTATCAATTGGCCCAGGCGAAAGTACATTCACACGAATTTTTCTGTCTAATAATTCAGCAGATAAAGTTCTCGCCAGCGAACGAACTGCCGCTTTAGTAGCTGAATAAGCCGCTGCGCCAGCAAATCCTTTGTAAGCTACTGTTGATGCTGTAATAATAATAGAACTTCCATCATTCAAATAAGGCAATGCTTTTTGGATACTAAAGAAAACACCTTTAAAATTAATGTCGCTGGTTTGGTCAAACATCTCTTCGGTATAATCGGCTAATGGAGCTGAAATGTAAACCCCGGCATTCACCACTAACACATCAATTTTCCCGAAAGTGTCTTTCACCGTTCGATAGGTTTTATCGATGTTTTTAATATCCGAAACATCACTTACCACTCCTATGGCTGCATTTCCTATTTCGAAAACGGCATTATCAATAGTAGCCTTATTACGTCCTGTAATAGCGACTTTTGCGCCCTGTTCTGCAAATAATTTTGCTGTTGCCAATCCGATTCCGCTGTTTCCTCCTGTTACAACAGCTACTTTATTTTCTAATTTTTTCATTTTTGATAATATTTTAATTGTTTTAAGTATTTGAATATCTAAATATTTCGATGTTTTTAATCAAAAAAAAGGCCTAAAGCCCAAAATCGCTAATGTATTTAGCATAAGCCGCACAAACCTCTTTGTTAACAACAAATTTCAAATTACGTCCTTCTTTATCAGCAATCAGCAAATCAGCTTCAATCAGCTGTTTTAAATGATGCGACATTGTAGATTGCGCTAAATTAAATTCGGCCGAAACATCACAACATTGTACACAACTATCGCTTTGGCTAATGATTTTCATTATCTTTAAACGATAAGGATCTCCCAAAGCTTTAGAGATTTTTTCAACTTGTTTTATGTTCAATTCGGTAATCATGAGGCAAAGATAAAATATATTTTTAACACATCGAAATATTTCGATATTTAATTTTAAATTTGCACTAAACTTAAATTCAGCCAGCTATTACTATTTGAATTTTCCACTTAAACGAATCCAAATGAAAATCTTATATAACTATATCAAAACACACAAAACACTTTTATACATTGCCTTATTCTTAGCCACCGTAAATCAGTGTTTTTCATTATACGATTCAATAATCATTGGTAAACTGTTAAACGAATGCGGTGTTGGAGTTGCTAACTTTAGTCATAATCAGGGTAGTTTTATCAAAGCTGTTTCAGGCTGGTTATTATTATCATTAGGAGCTGCAATGGCTTCCAGAATTGCCAAAAACTTTCAGGATTATTTTACCAATATTATCATTCAGCGTACAGGTGCCCAAATGTACACCGACGGAATCCAAAAAGCACTGCAATTACCTTTTCAGGATTTTGAAGACCAGCGCAGTGGAGAAACTCTGGGAAAACTACAAAAAGTAAAAATAGACTGCGAAAAATTCATAACCTTATCCATCTCCTTAATTTTTCAATCGATTGTAGGGATTGTTTTTGTGGTAGTCTATGCCGTGAGCATCCATTGGCTTTTAGGTCCAATATTCCTGATAACCGTACCTGTAATAGCTTTTGTAAGTTCTTTTTTAGGAAAGAAAATCAAAAAAATATCCAGAGAAATTTTAGGTGAAACCACCGCTTTGGCTGGAGCTACAACCGAATCTTTACGAAATATAGAATTGGTAAAAAGTTTGGGATTAACCCAACAGGAAGTCAACCGATTGAATGCTACAACAGTCAAAATCCTTGGATTAGAACTTAAAAAAGTACGTTTTATCCGTTCGTTGAGTTTTATACAAGGCACAACCGTTCATTTTATGAGAACCTCTTTGGTTTTTGCACTTTACCTGTTTATTTTTCACGATATTATAAAACCCGGAGATTTAATTACACTGATGTTCTTTTCGTTCTTTTTGTTTAATCCGTTACAGGAATTGGGTAATGTAATTGCAACTTACAACGAAACAAAAGCATCTATGGATAATTTTGCCGATTTAATGAATGCTAAAATTGAAAAAACACCGAAAAACCCTAAAACTATCGGACCGATTAATCATTTAAGTTTCCAAAATGTTTCTTTTAAACATCTAACAGCTAAAAACTACGCAGTAAAAAACATTTCATTTGAAGCGAAAGTTGGAGAAACCATCGCTTTCGTAGGTCCGTCAGGAAGTGGAAAAACGACTTTGGTAAAAATGCTGGTAGGCTTATACAATCCTGCCGAAGGCACTATTTTTTATAACGAGAAAAATGCCCAAGAAATTGACCTTAACGAATTAAGACAGCAATTAGGTTTTGTAACTCAGGACGCTCAATTATTTTCGGGAACAATAAAAGACAATTTGCTTTTTGTAAAACCCGATGCCACCGATGAAGAAATACATGATGTTTTACAAAAATCGGCCTGTCAAAATTTACTCAAACGTGCCGAAAAAGGAATCAACACCACTATTGGAGAAGGAGGTGTTAAAGTATCGGGAGGAGAAAAACAACGCCTTTCTATTGCCAGAGCTTTGCTGAGAAAACCCCACTTATTGCTTTTTGACGAAGCGACCTCAGCATTGGATTCGATTACCGAAGAAGAAATCACCAAAACCATTCGCAGTATATCGTCAAAACAAGACCAAATCACCGTATTGATTGCGCATCGTTTATCCACGATTATGCATGCCGATAAAATATTTGTTTTGGAACAGGGAGAAATTATCGAGCAAGGTAAACATCAGGATTTATTAGACGAAAAAGGGCTCTATTATGCTATGTGGAGACAACAAATTGGTGAGAGAAAAGAATAACTCTAAGTCTTAATCACATCAACAAAAGGCTCAAAATCTTTACGCTTTTTAGCCAGCTTACGTTTTTTAACCACATAAGTTTCTGAAAAAGAATCATGCCAGCCTCTTGGAACTTCACTAAAAAAGCTAAAAGCTTCAAAAGGGATAAATCGGCAACAGCTTCTGACAAAAAAACGCTTCTTAGATGGTTTAGTACCATCAGCAGTAACAACAATTGTATGTGTTATCAACTTAGCGATAGTTCGTGAAAAATACACTTCGGTAAAATAATAATACAAAAAAGCAACAATCGCTGAATAAAAACCTATTTCAACTTTATTGAGATTTTCTATCCAATTAGAAAGTTCAAAATTATTGGCAGACAAAGCAACCAAAATAATTGTTGTCCCTAAACTTAACACAAGGATGTAAATAAACATCAGGTCGATACTTAGATTTAAAAAACGCTGAAATCGGGTAGCGAGTAAATCGTCGGATATTGAAAATTCTGCATTTTTCATAACCATAGATTTTAGGAGTGAGAAACAAAACTTAACTCTCTCAAATGTAATGATTTATTAGCAATTTTTCGAATAATAATTCCACTTTTACAATTACAGCATAAAAAAAAAACAGCCATCAAATGATGACTGTTTTCTAAACTTATTTTGAATTAATAATCAAAAATTAGGCTCCACACATTTCGCAATCCTCAGGACCACCAGCTTGTGCCTGCAAAATCATCTTTTTATAATCTTCAATATCAATCGCCTCTGTTTTTATTTCTTCAGCAACTGGCTGTTCTTTTTTATCGTTATTTAAAGTAAATTTAATTGCATCCACAGCCGATTTAGTTCTTAAATAATACATTCCTGTTTTCAATCCAGATTGCCACGCATAGAAGTGCATTGATGTTAATTTAGCGTAATTAGCATCCTGCATAAACAAGTTCAATGATTGTGATTGATCAATAAAATAACCTCTCTGACGAGACATATCAATAATGTCTTTCATTGACATTTCCCAAACAGTTTTGTACAACTCTTTCAAGTCTTGTGGAATCACATCAATATTTTGAACTGATCCGTTGTGACGCATAATTTCCTGTTTCAAACTTTCATTCCACAATCCGCGCTCTACTAAATCATGCAATAAATGTTTGTTTACTACAATAAATTCTCCTGATAATACACGACGGGTATAAATATTAGAAGTATATGGTTCAAAAGCTTCGTTATTACCTAAAATTTGAGACGTAGAAGCAGTAGGCATTGGAGCAACCAATAAAGAGTTACGCACACCGTGTTCCATCACTTCTTTTCTTAATGAAGCCCAATCCCAACGGCCTGATAAATCCTCATCATTCAAGCCCCACATATTGTGTTGGAATTCTCCTTTAGATATTGGAGAACCTTCATAAGTTGAATATGGTCCTTCTTCTTTAGCCATTTCCATAGAAGCGGTAACAGCTGCAAAGTATAGAGTTTCGAAAATTTCCTGATTCAGTTTTTTAGCAGCATCACTGGTAAACGGCATACGCAACATAATGAAAGCATCGGCCAAACCTTGCACCCCTAAACCAACCGGTCTATGACGAAGATTCGAATTCTCTGCTTCCGGAACCGGATAGTAGTTTCTGTCAATAACCTTATTTAAGTTTCTGGTAACACGTTTCGTTACATTAAATAAAGCTTCATGGTTAAATTCACCGTTTTCAACAAACATTGGCAATGAAAGCGAAGCCAGGTTACAAACCGCAATTTCGTCCTTAGAAGTGTACTCCATAATTTCAGTACACAAGTTAGAAGAACGAATAACTCCTAAATTCTTTTGGTTTGATTTACGGTTAACAGAATCTTTGTATAACATGTATGGCGTTCCTGTCTCAATTTGAGATTCCAGGATTTTCTCCCACAATTCACGTGCTCTGATCGTTTTTCTACCTTTTCCTTTGGCTTCATAATCGGTATATAAAGCTTCAAATTCGTCTCCATAAACATCATACAATCCAGGACATTCGTTAGGACACATTAAAGTCCATTGTCCGTCTTCCTGTACACGTTTCATGAACAAATCAGAAGTCCACATCGCGAAGAATAAATCTCTCGCACGCATTTCTTCTTTTCCGGTATTCTTTTTCAAGTCTAAGAATTCGAAGATATCGGCATGCCAGGTTTCGATATAAATCGCAAAACTACCTTTACGTTTTCCACCACCTTGGTCTACATAACGAGCCGTATCGTTGAATACTCTCAACATCGGAACAATTCCGTTAGACGTTCCGTTAGTTCCACGAATGTAAGAACCTGTAGCACGAACGTTATGAATAGAAAGTCCAATTCCTCCCGCTGATTGCGAGATTTTAGCCGTTTGCTTCAAAGTATCGTAAATTCCGTCAATACTGTCATCCTGCATTGCCAAAAGGAAGCAAGAAGACATTTGAGGTTTTGGTGTACCAGCGTTGAATAATGTTGGTGTTGCATGCGTAAAAAACTTTTTAGACATCAAATCGTAAGTTTCTAAAACAGCCTGTAAGTCATCTAAGTGAATTCCAACAGCCACACGCATTAACATATGTTGTGGTCTCTCAACAATTTTCCCGTTTATTTTCAATAAATAAGAACGCTCTAAAGTTTTGAAACCAAAATAATCGTAATTAAAATCTCTTGTGTAAATAATATGAGAATCTAAGAAAGCCGCATTTTCCTGGATTACTTTAAATACTTCATCCGAAATTAACGGAGCCGCCTGACCATTTCTTGGATTCACATAATGATACATTTCGGTCATAGTCTCCGAAAATGATTTTTTTGTATTCGAATGCAAGTTTGAAATTGCAATTCTCGCTGCCAACTGAGCATAATCAGGATGCGCAATAGTCATCGATGCTGCAGTCTCAGCCGCTAAATTATCTAACTCTGACGTAGAAACACCATCATATAATCCTTCAATCACGCGCATTGCCACTTTTACGGCATCCACTAAATCATTTAAACCATAGCAAAGTTTTTTAATTCTTTCTGTGATTTTGTCGAACATTACTGGCTCTTTGTGGCCGTCTCTTTTTACTACGTACATAAGTTTTGGGTTTTGTAAAACAGGGAATCCCTTCGCTGTTTTTGGTTATTTGTAATCTTGTTTTGTGCCCGGCAGGCATTAAAGCACAAGGCTTTAATTATTTTTTACCCGAAAAACGAGTCTTTTTTTCTTAAAATTTAGTCGCTAAATATTAAAAATCAGCGTCGAATGAAATTTCCTGAGCATCAGAATCATTAGCTTTTCCACTGTTTAAAACTCCCGCTTTTTGATATTCGGATACTTTTTTCTCAAAGAAATTTGTTTTTCCCTGAAGCGAAATCATATCCATAAAATCGAATGGATTAGCAGTATTGTATACTCTTTCACATCCTAATTCCACTAACAATCTATCAGTAACAAACTCTAAATATTGCGTCATCAAACCAGCGTTCATACCAATCAAACTAACCGGAAGAGATTCAGTGATAAACTCTCTTTCAATATCTAAAGCATTTACGATAATTTCTTTAATTCTTTCCTTAGAAACTTTATTTATCAAGTGGTGGTTGTGTAAATGCACAGCAAAATCACAGTGAACACCTTCATCGCGGGAAATCAATTCATTAGAAAACGTTAATCCCGGCATTAAACCACGTTTTTTCAACCAATAAATAGAACAGAAAGCACCTGAGAAGAAGATTCCTTCTACAGCTGCAAAAGCAATTAATCTTTCAGCAAAAGAATCAGATTCAATCCATTTTAAAGCCCAATCCGCTTTTTTTCTAATAGCTGGAAAAACTTCAAGTGCATTAAACAACTCATCTTTTTCTTTTTCGTCTTTTACATAAGTATCAATCAAAAGGGAATACGTTTCACTATGAATATTTTCCATCATGATCTGGAAACCATAGAAAAATTTTGCCTCAGCATATTGTACTTCATTTACAAAATTCTCAGCTAAATTTTCATTTACAATTCCGTCAGAAGCAGCGAAGAAAGCTAAAATATGTTTGATAAAATATTTCTCATCTGAATTTAGCTTATTGTTCCAATCGTGTAAATCCTGAGACAAATCAATCTCTTCAGCAGTCCAAAAACTAGCTTCCATTTTTTTATACCACTCCCAGATATCGTGATGTTTAATTGGAAATATTACGAAACGATTTTTATTCTCTTGTAAAATTGGTTCAATTTGCGACATTGTAATTCTATTTTTAATGAGATTTAAGGATAGTTTTTTGCTTTTTGAAGCTTTACAAAGATTGTGAAATATTGCGGTAATTAAAAGTCAAACTTATTCACAATAACCTCTAGTTTTTAACAAAAACCAAAAACTAGTCTTCTTTTTACAAATCAACCAACAGTCTTAAAATCAACAAATTAAAAACACAAAAACATCGAAAAGTGCCGTAAAATATAGGATTTAAACAATACGAAACAAGAAAAAAACAGTTTATTTTGACTTGACTTTTGCCCATTCACGAGCTACTATTTCGAGCTCTAAATACCAGTCTTCGCCGAACCTTCTAATCAAAGCCTCTTTGACAAATTTATACACCGGAACTTCTAATTCTTTACCTAAAGAACAGGCATCATCACAGATATCCCATTTATCATAATTAACAGCTGCAAACTCGGTAAAATCTTTTACTCTAATTGGATACAAATGACAGGAAACCGGTTTTTTCCAGTCAACAATCCCCTGATTATAGGCTTGCTCAATACCGCAAAGTGCGGTTTTACCATCAAAAATCACATAAGCACAATCCTTATTATCAATTAATGGCGTCTCAAGATCTCCGTCAGTCCCTTTTACCCAGGTGCCCTGAGCTTCAATAGCCTCAATTCCTTCTTTTCGTAAAAAAGGTTTTACTTTAGGAAATATTTCCTCTAAAATTTTAGTTTCCTCTTCATTTAAAGGCGCACCCGCATCACCATCAACACAGCAGGCTCCGTGACAAGCTGATAAATTACATACAAATTCTTTCTCTAAAATATCTTCTGAAACTATCGTTTTTCCTAATTGAAACATGGGTTGCTCTAGTATAATTTATAAAGTGCAAAGATAGTCAAACACGAACTCACAACACTAAACTTCAATTCATTTATCCCGGATTTAACTTAAAAAAGGACTTTTTAAAACAAATAAACAAACTATTCCTTACAACTAAAACGGCAGGATAAAAACAAGCAACTCGCTCACAAACAGACAGATAATAACACTTTTTAACATTTAGCTGTTAAATTATAAGTTCCTAATGTTAAAGCAGTATTGCTCTAAACTATTTTTTTTTAATTTTACCCCATAATTTAGCATGTAGAAACAATCTGAATTTGCTAAAAAAGAACATCTTAACTTAACAAACAGATTTATTTAAACTACAAGCCAAAATAAACATCATGAAAATCTTTACTAACATCTTAGTGTTTCTAGCCGCAGCACTTGTTATTTTCAACATTACTCAATTAGATTTCAGTAATCTTTTTAAGGAAGATAATGCAGTGGCTTTTATTGGAATTGCCGCTTCTTGTTGCGCCATCTTAATTCTAATTATTTTTAGATTATCTAAAAAAATAGAAGACAAAATGAACGACAAACTATAATTATATGTTTGACGTTTTAATTATTGGAGGTGGAGTTTCCGGAATGTCGTGCGCTTTAGTACTTGGTTCTGCCAAAAACAAAAAATTCGTATCCGATAAAAAAATCGGCATCTTTTCACACCAAAAATCTTCTTCCCTTCAGGATGCTTTGTTTAACAACGCATATGGAATTCCCGCAGGCAAACTTGGATCGGAATTACTAAGTGAAAGCATCGCTCATTTAGACCAAAGCTATCCTCATATTACACAAATTCAAAACGAAAAAGTACTTCGTATTGAAGGAGAAGCATCCAACTTTACTGTTATTACCAATAAAAACAACTACCAAACAAAAGCCATTGTAATAGGTATTGGTTCAGCAAACACTTTTGCTATAGAAGGATTGATGCAATATGTTATTCCGCATCAGAAAGCACTTCCTGAAAAACAACGAATACAATTAATAAACACGGACCATTTAGTAGCCGAAGGGATTTATGTTATTGGAACTTTAGCAGGCTGGAGAAGCCAATTAGCCATTGCTGCCGGAAGTGGCGCAGCTGTTGCCACAGACATTCTTACTTTATGGAACAATGGTATTCAAACACATTCACACGATAGTATCCGATAAAAACAAACCAACAATTGCTATTTTTTTGCCAAAATTGTTTTTATCATCACATCATTCTTTAAAAGAATATCATAATAGGCTTTTTCCCCATACAATTGTTTAGCAAATTCAGCATTTAGATGTCTTTTCACAACAGATTTACCCTTTTCTAACTGTATCCCAGGAATATGTTTGGATAAAAACTTATCAAACACATTAAAATATTCATCTGTAGCATTCATTTTCTTTAAAAATTGCTCAAAAGAAAGCCCTTTGAAAGTATTTCTTTTTTTATCCAATTGTTCAAAAACAAAATTACCAACAATTCCGGATTCCATTAAGTACAAAGTTGCTTCATCGGCATGTTCAAACTCAAGCGGCACAAAAATATCCGGAACAATTCCACCTCCGCCATAAACAATCTTTCCTTTTGGTGTTTTAAATTTCAAACTATCATCTACTTCAATACATTCTTTATCATACAATTCACCGTTTTTAAATCGCGCTTCGGATTCTTTAAAGTATTGCTCCTCCCCTTTTACATACGGTTTTTGAATTGACCTTCCTGTAGGCGTATAATAACGCGCAACTGTTAATCGCACTGCCGAACCATCATCAAAATCTATTTCGCGTTGTACCAGACCTTTTCCAAAAGAACGACGACCTACAATTGTCCCTCTATCGTTATCCTGAACTGCACCAGCCAGAATTTCACTTGCCGAAGCGGTATTTTCATTAATCAAAACAAATAAATTTCCGCTTTCAAAATCCCCCCTTTCAGTTGCGTAGGTTTTATCTATTTTTCCTTTTTTGTTTTTAGTAAATACAATTAGTTTTCTGTTAGCCAATAACTCATCCGCAATTTCAATTGCCTCTTCCATATAGCCTCCGCCATTATCACGAAGATCAATAACCAGAGTTTTAGCCCCATGTTTTTTTAAACGAATCAGATTAGATTTAAACTCTTCATAAGTAGTTTCGGCAAAACGATTGATTTTAATATAAGCCGTTGACGCATTTAACATCAAACCAACATCAACACTTTTCAAAGGAACAACCCCTCTTTTAATGATAAAGTTTATTTTTTTCTTTTCTGATTTTCTATAAACCGTAAGAACCACCTGTGAACCTTCGGCTCCTTTAAATTTTGAGAACAAAGAATCTGTTGGTAATTTTCGCCCGAACAACCTCACATCATCCGCATATAAAATTCGGTCACCGGCTTTAATTCCTGCTTTAGCAGAAGGACCATTTGCCATCGACTCAACAACAGCTACAGTATCTTTATACAGGTAAAAACGAACACCAATACCCACGAAATCGCCTTTCATATTTTGAGCAACCTCTTCTTGTTCACTTGCAGGAATGTAGACAGAATGCGGATCTAATTGTGACAAAATATTATCTACAGTCCTGTTAACAATAGAATCGGTATTCAACTCATCAACATACTCATTATTGATAAAATCAATTAATTTATTGAGTTTAGCTTTCGAATTATTGACATCCGAAAATTGATTTTGATTCGAAAAATTCAAAAAACCACCTATAAGTATTCCAATAGACAGGATAATACTAATATAAATAGGCCGGTATTTGTAATTTATTTTCACTTTAATCTTCTAATTCCTGGATATGATCTACAATTACCCCGGCTTTTTTTAAAAATTGAATTCCTGAATCATCGCGATAACCATTTTGAAACACTACTCTTTTAATCCCTGATTGATGAATTAATTTACTGCATTCTTTACACGGAGAAAGTGTAATATATAAAGTTGCTCCTTCGCAGGACTGCGTAGAACGTGCTACTTTAAGAATCGCATTGGCTTCAGCATGCAAAACATCCCATCTTGTCAAACCTTCCTCATCTTCACAACAATTATCAAATCCTGTAGGTGTTCCATTATACCCGTCAGAAATAATCATTCGGTCTTTTACAATAATCGCACCTACCTGTTTGCGTTTACAATACGATAAAAGCCCCCATTCCCTGGCAATTCGAAGATAAGCCTTATCGTATTTATTTAATTTTTTTTGTTCCATAATCTATCTTAACCAAATTTCATTTCCCAAAATTATTGGCAAAACTATTCCAATAATAAATGCCGACATCACTAATGCCCAATCTCTTTTAGAAAATCTAAAAACCGTTTGCACTATATACGACAAAATCAAAACAACTAAAACAACAACTAACTGAGCTGCTTCAATTCCTAATGACGATTCTAATATCGCTAATAATTTTGAAACTGAAGCCCCATGATGCATATTTCTGAAATAATTTAAAAACCCTAAACCATGTATGATTCCGAAGAAAAGCGTAATAAAAAAAACCAAATTAAGACTTTCCTTTTTACCTGATTTACCTGCAGTAAACAAATGAAACAAAGCAACTATTAAAATTGTAATTGGAATCAACAGTTCGACTACAGTTACCTTTACCGCTATAATTCCATATAAAGTTAACAACAAAGCCACAGTATGTCCTAATGTAAATGAAGTAATCAATAACAAAATTCTTTTCCAATCCTTAAAAGAAAGCGGAATTACCAATGCTATTAAAAAAAGTATATGATCGTAGGAATAGATATTTAAAATATGTTTTAATCCTAATTGAAAATAGATTAAAAATTGGGACATCATAGGTATTATTAATTGATAGGGGATGTAAACTTACGATTAATTTTGAAACTCCTCAATTCAATCCGCCAATTCCTTGAGAATAATTTCATTCTAAATTAGATTTCTCATTAAATAAAATTCAAAAGAAAATTAATAATTTAAAAATTGAATTATATTTGTCTAATAAAAAACACAATTATTATGTCATTTTCAGATTTATTTGATAGCGAGTTTAAACAAAGAAATAAAGGTCATTTTTCTGCGATTGTTCGTGTTGCCTTAGCTGATGGTATTGTTTCAAAGGAAGAAAAAAATTTCCTGGACAAATTAGCTACAAAACTTGAAATTTCAACTTCAGAATATGAAGAAATTTTAGAAAACCCAACAGTTAACCCAATCAACCCTCCTTATCTATATTCTCAAAGACTAGAGCGTTTATACGATTTAGCCAGAATGGTTCATGTTGACCATCAATTAGGAGATAAACAAGAAATAGTTTTAAAGAAAATTGCTATTGGTTTAGGTTTTACTCCAAGCAATGCTGGTCATATTGTTGCAAAAGCCTTATCATTAGTAGATAAAAAAGTAGATTTTGACACTTTTGCTTACGAGATGCAAAACATGCACAAGTAATTTTTACTTATTAAATAAAACAAAAAAGCTCTTGAAATTTCAAGAGCTTTTTTGTTTATGTTATTTGGAATACTATTATTTAGCAGCATTCAGCATAAACTCTTCAGCCTTAGCAACCATATTATAACTTCCACAGAAAAACGGAACGCGCTCGTGTAATTCTGTTGGTTTTATTTCCATAATTCGTCTAAATCCATCCGATGCTTTTCCTCCGGCCTGTTCAGCAATAAAAGCCATTGGATTACATTCGTAAAGCAATCTTAATTTACCTTTCGGTGCCTTAGAACTTGTAGGATAAATATAAATTCCTCCTTTTATCATATTTCTGTGAATATCAGAAACTAAACTACCAATATATCTTGAAGTATAAGGACGATCTCCTTCTTCGGCCTGACAATATTTTATATAATCTTTAACCCCTTGCGGAAATTGAAAATAATGTCCTTCGTTAATAGAATAAATATGACCATCAGGAGCAAATTTCATATCGGGATGCGACAGATAAAAAGTACCAATTGCCGGATTTAAAGTAAAGCCATTTACACCATGCCCTGTGGTATAAACTAACATAGTTGATGTACCATAAATTACATAACCTGCGGCTACCTGCATGGTTCCCGGCTGTAAAAAATCTTCAAGAGTCACCGGAGTTCCTATAGGCGTAACTCTTCGATAAACCGAAAAAACCGTTCCTACAGAAACATTCACATCAATATTAGACGAACCATCCAACGGATCCATCAAAACCACATATTTATTCTTGTGACTTTTATCTTTCCCCTCTACCGTAATGAACTCATCATTTTCTTCCGATGCAATTCCACAAACGATTTCACGATTTTTTAAAGTCTGAATAAAAATTTCATTCGCATAAACATCTAATTTTTGTTGGTCTTCACCCTGAATATTAGTTTCTCCGGCTGCCCCTGTTATGTCGACTAATCCTGCTTTGTTCACTTTGTAGCTTACAACTTTTGCCGCCAGACGTATTGAATTGATTATTCGGGATAATTCTCCTGATGAATATTGAAATGATTTTTGGTTGTCAATAATAAACTCTCCTAAGGTAGTTGCTCTTTCTTCCATTTACGAAATCGATATAATTGTATTTGAGGTAACAAATATCGTTTTTTTTGTGATAATGATTCAATAAAACTTACTTAGTTTGGCAGTATTGTATATTTGCTAATAATTAGCAGTCTAACAGATTTCAGGAAAGCCTTATTGTCAAATTTTAAACCAAAAAATACGAATCTATGAATATTAGAGTAGGTAAAAAAGAAGACATGAAGGCGGTTCTTAAATTAATTCAGGAGCTGGCGGAATTTGAAAAAGAACCGGATGCTGTTATTGTAACAGCGGAAGATTTAATTAGAGATGGTTTTGGAGACCAACCATTATTTCACGTTTTTGTTGCCGAGAGAGATTCAGAGATTGTAGGAATTGCGTTTTATTATTACCGATATTCAACCTGGAAAGGAAAAATAATCCACCTTGAAGATTTGATAGTAAAAAACAATATGCGGGGCAAAGGAGTGGGTTATGCGTTATACTCCGAAATTATCAAACAAGCTCAAAGAGACAACGTAAAAAGAATAGACTGGAATGTACTTAACTGGAACACGCCTGCTATTGATTTTTATGAAAAAACAGGAGCCAAAGTATTAAAAGAATGGCATGTTACCCAAATGGACGAAGCCGGAATTGCTGATTTTATTAAAAACAGATTAAAACAATATTAGAAAAAATAAAATATGAGAGTATTTAAATTTGGTGGAGCATCAGTAAAAGATGCTGCCGGAATAAGAAACGTATACGACGTTTTACAAAAAGCAGGTTATCAGGATGTATTATTAGTTGTTTCAGCAATGGGTAAAACAACCAATGCCTTAGAGGTAGTAATCAAAAATTATTTTGATAAATCTCCTGAACTTAACGCATCGGTACAGGAAATAAAAAAATACCACAACCAAATCTTATTGGATTTATTCGAAGACGAAAACCACGCTGTTTTTGCTGCTGTAAATGAACATTTTTCTGATTTGGAATATTTCTTAGCTCATAATAAATCACCTAATTACAACTTTGTTTATGATCAAATTGTAAGTATGGGAGAAATTATTTCGACTACTGTTTTGAGTTATTACATGAATTTCATGGGGATTGAAACCCAATGGATTGATGTTCGTAATTATATCAAAACCAACAACAACTACCGTGATGCCGAAGTGGATTGGGAATTGACTCAAAGCAATATTTCTAAAAACATCAAAACCAAAAGCTTAAACATCACTCAGGGATTCTTAGGTTCTGACGAAAACAACTTCACTACTACTTTAGGTCGTGAAGGTTCTGATTATACTGCCGCTATTTTTGCTTATTGCTTAAATGCCGAAAGCGTTACTATCTGGAAAGACGTTCCTGGAGTTATGAATGCCGACCCAAGATATTTTGAAAACGCAAGTTTGTTAAACCAAATATCTTACAGAGAAGCAATCGAATTGGCTTTTTACGGAGCAACGGTTATTCACCCAAAAACATTACAACCATTACAAAAAAAGGAAATTCCTTTACACGTAAAATCATTCATCAATCCTTTATTAAAAGGAACTGTTGTTAGCAAAGGAGCTACTTTAGAGCCGTTCATGCCTTGCTTTATTGTAAAAAGAGAGCAATTATTAATTTCACTTTCTTCCATTGATTTTTCATTCATTATGGAAGAAAACATCAGTGAAATTTTTGGTTTATTCCATGAATTCAAAATTAAGGTAAACTTAATCCAGAACTCAGCGATCAGTTTCTCAGTATGTGTTGAAGATAAATTTGGTAACTTTAAAGACTTGCTTGCTATTTTGTCTAAAAAATTCAAAGTGGGTTACAACGAAAATGTTACTTTGTACACTATCAGACATTTTAACGATACTGCCGCTCAGACTGTAGTGGAAGGAAAAACAGTATTATTAAAACAATTAGGTACTGAAACCATGCAAATTGTTACTAAAGAAGGTTAATCTTTTTTACTATACTTTTCTAAAAAGACACTGTTATTTAGCAGTGTCTTTTTTATTACATCAGGAAATAATAACTTAATAGTTTGATAATTCATAAGTCTGTTTACAAAAACTTTGTTTAAGTATTTTTATCAAAAATGATTAAACTATGAATTTAAATACACCAAGCAAAACCATCCTGGTAGCTCCGTTAAACTGGGGCCTAGGACATGCTACCCGTTGTATTCCTATCATTAAAGCCTTACAGGAGAATAATTTCATCCCAATTGTTGCTTCAGATGGCATTGCTTTAGATTTATTAAAAAAAGAATTTCCCTATTTAAAATTTCTCGAACTGCCTTCTTACCAAATAGAATATGCCAAAAACGGCAAATATTTTAAATGGAAACTTTTGAAAAATTGTCCAAAAATGATTGAAGCTATTTTGGAGGAGAAAAAATTAATCAAAAAATGGATTAAGAAATACGATATCGACGGCATTATTTCCGATAACAGACTTGGAGTTTTTAGTAAAAAAGTACCTTCGGTATTTATTACACATCAACTCAATGTACTAACCGGGAATACCACCTGGTTAAGCAGTATTTTACATCAAAATATCATTAGAAAATATACCGAATGCTGGATTCCGGACAATGAAGGAGAGATAAATTTAGCCGGCGAATTAAGTCATTTGAAAAACCCTGATTTAAACATCAAATACATTGGTCCATTAAGTCGCATGCATTATAAAAAAACAGAAAAAAAATACGACTTAATGATTCTTCTTTCAGGACCTGAACCACAACGTGGCATGCTGGAAGAAAAACTTAAAAAAGAGATTCTGAACTATAATGGGAAAGTACTTTTTATAAAGGGAATTATAGAAAAAGAACAAAAAAAGGAACAACTGGACAACATTACTTTTTACAATTTCATGCACAGCCGTCAGCTGGAACAAGCTCTAAACGAAAGCGACATTATTCTTTGCCGTTCGGGATATACCTCGATTATGGATTTAGCCAAACTGAACAAAAAAGCCTTCTTTATCCCTACTCCCGGTCAATACGAACAATTATACTTAGCCAAAAAACTAAAAAAAGAAGGTCTTGTTCCTTTTGCATCTCAGGATGATTTTTGTATTGAAAATCTAAGTGAAATCGATAATTACAAAGGACTTTCAGAAATAAAATCCAACATCAACTGGACTGAAATTTTTAATGTTTTTTATTAAACAAACACTTATTGAGCATAAACAAAAATTACTATAAACTAAATGATAAAAATAGTACAGAAATCATTAGTCAACCTAAAAAAAATAAAAAAGCCAGGTTTTTCATATTGAAAAACCTGGCTTTTTTGATAAAGTAAAAACTTAAGAATTACAAATCCTCAAACTTTTCATGCTTAATAATTTTAGCATTAACCATAAAATATACTGATTCAGCAATATTGCTACAGTGTTCAGAAATACGCTCTAAATGCTTCAAAACTAAAACAAGATTTGTACCTGACACAACTACTTTAGAATTTGCCTTCATTTCACCAATAATAGCTGCAATAACATCGTCAACTCTCGTTTTAATAGCATTATTTAACGAAAAGATAGTAGAAATAATTTCAGAGTCTCTTGTTAAAAAACTTTCATTTGTTTTTAACACAACAATTTCAACCTCTCTTGCAATCTCTCCGATTTCAAACTTACTGATTAAATCATGCTTTTCCTTGATGTTTTTGGTTTTCTTAATGATGCTAATTGCTAAGTCACCAATTCTTTCTATCTCATTGCTTATTTGCATAGAGGCCATGATAAATCTTAAATCAGAAGCAACAGGTTGCTGTAAAGCAAAAATTCTTTGACAAATTTCATCAATCTTGACATCTAATTTATCAATTTTACTTTCAACTTTCTTTACTTCTTTCCCTTCTGCCGCCGATTCTAAAAGTAAAGTTTTCACGGCTTCACTCACTTGATTTTCGGCCAAAGCACCGATTTTTTGAATAACATTTTTAAGTTTATCTAATTCTATTTCAAAGTGTGTCATTCTATTCTTTTTTAAATATTAAGATTAAAATTAATGAATATCTCAAAGTCAATTAATGATATTAAATAATTTTATCCAAATCTACCTGTGATATAATCCTCTGTTTGTTTTTTTTCAGGCTTAGTGAAAATTTCGTTTGTTTTACCCATTTCTATCAATTCACCCATGTAAAAGAAAGCGGTATGATCACTGGTTCTGGCAGCTTGCTGCATATTATGAGTTACAATAATAATTGTATATTGCTCTTTCAATTCGTGAACTAATTCTTCAATTTTTGAAGTAGAAATTGGATCCAGCGCACTTGCAGGCTCATCCATCAAAATAATATCCGGACTTACTGCCAATGTTCTGGCAATACACAAACGTTGTTGTTGTCCACCGGAAAGCCCTAAAGCAGAATCTCCTAATCTGTCTTTTAATTCATCCCAGATAGCTGCCTGACGCAATGAAGTTTCAACAATTTCGTCTAGGGTATTTTTATCGTTAATCCCATTAATTCTCGAGCCATAAGCTACATTCTCGTAAATAGATTTCGGGAAAGGGTTTGATTTTTGAAAAACCATCCCGATCTTTTTTCTGATGTTTACTACATCAACATTTTTATCGTAGATATCAACTCCTTCCACAAGCATCTGACCTGTTATAGAAACACTCGGAATCAAATCGTTCATTCGGTTAATACATCTTAAAAAAGTCGATTTACCACAACCTGAAGGACCAATTAATGCCGTCACTTTATTAGCCGGTACCTGCATTGTAATTTCTTTTAACGCTTTCTTTTCACCGTAATACAATGACAAATCATTTACTTGTATTTTTATGTCTTTCATTTTTATTTTTATTATAATCTAAAAGTAAATTTTATTAATTAATATGCAAAAACTATTTTGCTTTTCTTCTGATTCTGGAACGAATAACCACCGCTACAAGATTTAGCGACAAAGTAAGAATTAACAATACTAATGTTGTTGCAAATTGTATCGGCATCGTTTTCTCAACATCTGAAGATTGTGTCGCCATAATATAGATATGGTATCCTAAATTCATAAACTGATCACTCAATGAACCTGGTAATGAAGCTAAATAATAAGCCGCTCCGGTAAATAAAATAGGCGCTACTTCTCCGGCTCCTCTACTCACCGCCAGAATGGTCCCTGTCATAATACCCGAAATAGAACCCGGAAGTACCACATTTTTTATCGTTTGCCATTTAGTGGCCCCCAAAGCTAAACTGGCTTCACGTAACTCACGCGGAATTGTTTTTAAAGCTTCTTCAACCGAAACAATAATTACCGGCAAGGTTAATAATGACATGGTTAAACTAGCCCAAAGAATATTAGGTTGTCCCCAGCGTAATTGTCCTCCATTGAAAGCGGTATCAAAGCCGGCACCAATAAACTGAATAAAAAATCCAAGTCCGAACAAACCGAAAATTATTGAAGGCACTACGGCCAAAGTACGAACAGAAAAACGAACTGCCGCAGCAAATTTTGAACTTTCACTGGCATATTCCGTCAAATAAATGGCTGTAATAGTCCCAAAAGGTACCGCTGCAATTGACATTACAATAACCAAAATGAAGGTTCCAATCAAAGCAGGAAAAATTCCCCCTTCGGTCATTCCGTTTGTTGGAAAAGAACTGATGAATTCCCATGAAAATTTCTCACGTCCTTCATAAACTATAATCCCTAAAATAATAAACAAAACTGCAATTATAGTAAAAACTGCCAGTTGAGTAACTCCAACAATAAGCTTCCCTTTAATGTCGGTATTTTTATTTTGAGTCGAAAGCAGGGAACTGTTAATTTCTTTAGTCGCTGTATTCATGATTATTTCCCTTGAAATTTCTTAATTAATCTACCTTTTACATAAAATTCTGCCAATGCATTTAATCCAAAAGAAAAAATGAATAGCAATGAACCAATAAAAAACAACACACTGTAATGCGTTTCTCCAAAAACAGTCTCTGCCATTTCAGCTCCGATAGTAGCGGCAAAAGTACGCACGCTCTCAAATGGATTTGCCGACATCAAAGCAGCATTACCCGTTGCCATCAAAGCAATCATGGTTTCACCAAAAACCCTTCCCACACCTAATAATAAGGCAGCAAAAATTCCAGGAGTAGCGGCAGGTAACACCACATAAAAAGCGGTTTGCCATTTATTAGCCCCAAGCGCTAAACTAGCCTCCGTGTATGTTTTTGGAATAGAAGAAAGCGCATCTTCAGAAATAGTATAAATAATTGGAATAGATGCTAAAGCCATAGCTACACCACCAACAAATGCATTTAAACGCGAATCGTATCCAAATATATCCTGAAAAAAAGTAGCCATAATCATCAAGGCAAAAAAACCGATAACCACTGATGGAAAAGCCGCAAGCATTTCGATAATAGGTTTAATTATTTCCTTAGTTCTTTTAGACGCAAAACAAGCTGTATAAAGCGCTGCCAAAATTGCAATAGGTCCTGCTATTAACATGGAAATAATAGTCACTTTCAAAGTACCAATAAGCAAACTTAACAATCCAAACCTTGGATTTTCAGAAACAGGAACCCAATCCGGAGTTAACAAACTATCCCAAATGGAACTTTCTTTTTCTTCCTTAACCTCAGCAGTTGCTGCCGAATTATCTTCAGCTACCAAAGGCTCAACCTCAACGCCACCATAAGATTCCGGTTGCAATTCTTCTTTTTCTACACCACCGTATGATTCAGGCTGTAAATTTTCTTTTTCAACTCCGCCGTATGATTCAGGTTGCAACTCCTCCTTTTCTACACCACCGTAAGACTCCGGTTGTAATTCTTCTTTTTCTACACCTCCATAAGATTCAGGCTGTAAACTTTCCGTTTCAGCTCCATAGGATTCCGGTTTATCATTTGATGCCGTTGATTGTTGCATTTCAGTTTTAACCGATTCTTTTCCCTGAGAAAAAATTGGCAAAGACTCTTTAAAAACAAAAATAAAAATCAGAAAAATAATCGCAATTGACAGAAAAGCAACAGAAGAAATTATTTTTTCAGCAAGAAACTCCGAAAGTCTGAATTGTTTCTTCAAACTTTCTTTGGTGAAATTTTGTTTAGTCGGAACTTGAGAATTCATTTTGAATATTTAAAATTCATTAATTTATAAATACAACATATCCTTTATCGGCATCCCCGATAAAGGATATGTATTCATTTATTTATGTTTTATTTTACTGGAAAATAACCTGTCTCAACAACTAATTTTTGCCCTTCAGGACTTAAAATCCAATCAATAAATGCCTTAGTTTCACCTGTTGGCTTAGATTTCAAATACATAAAAAGATATCTTGAAATAGGATAAGTTTTATTTTTGATTGTAGCAGCAGTAGGCAATACTCCTTTACTTTTTGCATCTTTTTTCACTTTGCAATCTTTCACACCTTCAGCATAAGCTGCACCACCATAACCAATACTGTATTTATCTTTAGCTACTGCATTAACAATCGCAGCAGTTCCAGGCAAAGTTTGTACGTTTGCCGCAAAATCACCTTTTACAACATGCTCTCTAAAGAACTCAAAAGTACCAGAGCTGCTTTCTCTTCCGTATAAACGAATTTTAGCATCATCTCCTCCTACTTCTTTCCAGTTAGTAACTTTACCAGAATAGATATCTCCTAACTGTTGAATTGATAATTCAGCAACTTTATTATTCTTATTCAGAAAAACAGATAAACCATCTTTAGCACATGGTATTTCGATTCCTGCTGTTTTAAATTTTGATTTTAATTTTTGAACCTCAGCCGGTTTTATAGGACGACTCGCATTAGCAATTTCTGTAGAACCATTTAACAAAGCAGCCAAACCAACTCCTGAACCACCACCAGTAACCTGAATTACTGTTCCCGGATGTTTTGCCATATAAACTTCTGCCCATTTTTGAGACAAAATCACCATCGTATCAGATCCTTTCACCGTGATTTTTTTCAATGCTGTAAAAGACAAACCAACAGTCATTATTACTGCTAAAAGAGCAAATAATTTTAAATTTGATTTTTTCATTTTTATTGTTTTATTTTTAGCACAAAAGTATTTGATATACCTCTTGTCAATGTTAAGTTAATATTATTATTATTTTATTAAATTGATACTTAATCAGCTCTAAATTAGAAATTAAACTGAGCTTGTAATCTCAACAAATTTCCTCTTTGTCTATTATTTGGAAGCGCACTATCTTCAAAAGTACGATCTGCAATTACCCATTCTGCAACTAATTCAAATGCTTTAAAAGGCTGCCATTCTAAACCTAATTCATAATCTCTTACTACATAACTTCTGGCGTCTTTTTCAAACTTTTTACCTCCGTTGTAATATTGGAATTTAGCAAACGGATACAAAAGCTGTTTCTTAGGCAAATCCCATTTATAATTCAAAGTCACATAACCTCCCTCTAAACTGGAAACATCAACTGAATTTGTCACTTTATTATAGCGAGGACCTTTACCTATATTATATTCTGCCTGCACTCCAAATGGTTTTGGGTACAATATAAAAGAAGCAGCAACCCTTTGGTCCAAAGTATTTAGCTTGTTTGCTGTAGTTACACCTGTAGAAAGTTCATTTGTAAAAGCCCATTTCCCTGTATACGCCTGAATACCCGGCTCAATAATTTGATTTCCTACTACAAAAGGATAACTCACTCTGGTTACAACATGTAAATTTCTGTTAGCTTCTGATTTATTAGCTGTTTGTCCGTTGTAAGCACCAAAAGCAAATACTCCATAATCTCCGGAACCTTTATAACCATCTTTAACCAACATGGCAAAACGCTCTCTCACTTCACTTGGAGCCCAGTAGAAAAACGCACCTAAATCACGCTCATTCGCCACAGCACTATTCAAAGCATCATTACGGTCTAAAGTCAATCTGTTTTGACTGGATTGCATGTTTTCAAAACCATAAGGTACTTTACTTTGTCCTAAACGAACTCTGAATTCTTTCTTTTTATCAAATGACAAATCGAAATAAGCATCTCTTAATTGAACAAAATGATTGACTCCGGAAGCTGGTGAACTGGCAAAATCCGGTTGAATATAAATGTAAACATTTGGATGAATTTGTCCTGAAAACACTAAACGGGCACGTCGGATAAAAAGACCGTTATTTGATTTTGCATCCGGAGCTGTCGAAGTAGTTCCCCAGGATTTATCACACTGATCACAAGATACTTTATCATTAGTAGACAACAAACCATTGTATCTTACTTGTGCATAACCTCTTAAACCGATATTATCATACCAGTGCTCTTTTTTAGGCTTAGCAGCTTCTTCTGCAGCTTTAACTTTATTAATGGAATCCAAAACACGAACCACTTCTTTTGCAACTGCAACTTTATCAACACTTTGCGCATTAACCAAACACGAAACAAATAGTACAGTTGTAAATAAAAATTTTTTCATTTTTTACTCTTGATTTATTTTTTGGCAAAGTTCAGATGACAATGTTAAGTTAATGTTAAGTCATTGTTATGTTGACAATAAATTAATCTTAAGTAAACAATAAGGACATAATTAATTAAAACCATGTGTTTTTAGAAGCTTTAATGTTAATTAATTATGAATTTTAAACGCAAACAATATTTGCTTTGATTAAAATCTATTAATTAAACTTCTCAAAGAGGCCAAAAAAACAAAAACCCTTGCTGTTTTCACAACAAGGGCTTAAAAAAACACACTTATTTAGTATTATCTCACTGGAAAATAACCCGTTTCAACAACTAATTTTTGTCCTTCTGAACTAAGAATCCAATCGATAAAAGCTTTCATTTCACCTGTTGGTTTTGATTTCAAATACATATACAAATATCTGGTAATAGGATAGGTATGGTTTTTAATAGTAGCAGCTGTAGGCAAAACCGCAGGACTTTTGTCATCTTTCTTAACCGCGCAATCTTTTACACCTTCAGCATATGCAGCTCCACCATAACCAATAGAATATTTATCCTTTTTTACCGCATTTACAATTGCAGCTGTACCTGGCAATGACTGACAGCTTGAAGCAAAATCAGTTTTAACTACATTATCTTTGAAGAAACCAAAGGTTCCTGAACTACTTTCTCTTCCATATAATTTAATTGGAGCATCAGGCCCACCTACTGCTGACCAATTTGTGATTTTACCTGAGAAAATTTGACCCAATTGCTTAATTGTTAAAGTAGAAACAGGATTTGCTTTATTTAAATAAACTGACAAACCATCTTTAGCACAAGGAATTTCAACTCCAAGAGTATTATATCTTGCTTTCAATTTTTCTATTTCAGCAGCTTTAATAGGACGGCTTGAGTTAGCAATATCAGTAGATCCGTTAATCAAAGCAGCCAATCCTACTCCTGACCCACCACCAGTTACCTGAATGGAAGCACCCGGATTTTTCTTCATATATACTTCAGCCCACTTTTGAGACAAAATTACCATCGTATCTGATCCTTTTACTGTAATTTTTGATAAAGTAGTAAAAGAAAGACCTACCATTAACAGAACCATTAAAAGTGCTGCAGTTTTAATTTTTTTTGTTATCATCTTTTTATTTTTTTAATTATCCTTTTTATTAAAATCTGGCTTGTAATCTAAGTGTGAAAATATTATCGTGTTTATCTTTTTTATAATCCGCACCGGCATTTAAAGATTTTTCATTCAATGGCAACACATAACAAGCCATTACTTTAATATAGTCATTGAAATAATACTGCCATGCAAAAGTCCAGTTATGGTATCTTAAATCATCCTTAGTTGTAACATTATTACCAGACAATTTTGTATTAGGATCAAAAACATCATATCTTAAAGAAACTTCGTTTACTTTTCCAACGTTTTTAACCAATGACAAATAATACCCTTCAACATTTCTTATTTTGTTAGCATTGAACAAAGTATTCACCTGAGCCGTATGAATTGTACCTGAATAAGTTCCTCTTATGTACTCACTTTTTAATGACAATCCACCTAAGAAATCATAATACAACTGCATCTCAGCTCCGAACAATTCTTTTTTAAATTGATCACCTACTGCCGGAGTAAACAGATTATTATTAACATCTTTGAATATATTGTTTGCAGGATTAGAATCTAAAGCAATCACGGTAGTTTTCCCAAGATAAGTGTGAGCACCAAAATCAATTCCTAATCCTTTACTTGGGAATTTTAAAGAATATACTCCACGAGCCATTACATCTTTACCGTTATCCACATCTTTTGCCTGATTTGCCAAAGCACCTTCACCAAAGTTTCCATTCAAAACAGCAAATTGTAATTTTAAAGGAACATTATACTTTGTAACAAAATCAGCTTCTAATTTAGCCCCCTGATCTCTCTCAGATGGATAAAGTGTTCTGGTCATTAAAGTTCTCTCCGCAAATTCTCTTGAAGAAGAAGAATATTCAATTTCATATGTTGGTCTGCTAAATTGCCCTACCCATAAAGAGAAAGTATTCAACCAACGGTCATTCAACTGAACATAAGCGTCTTTCAAAGTAACCTGATGTATTTCAAAGTTAGGTTGCAAAACAAAATTTACACCATCAACTGGCTTGTAAGTAAATTTAACCCTAGCCCTTCTAAGATAGAAAGAATTATCTTCATAAGCCGATCCGGTTACCGGAATACCATGTTGAGAACCATCTGAAGCCCACGAATCATACATTTCATATTGAGCCTGGATGTAACCGGAAACTTTAATTTTAGACAACTCATTTACAACACTTTCCAGTGCTGAGAATCGTTCTTCATAGCCTGCTAATTTCATTGAATGATCCTCAACAGACTCTTTTAATTTTGTCAATTCATTCGTCTTAAGTGTATCAACACTTTTAGATATAGCGGTATCATTTGCTTTCTCTTGTGCATTAACCAAACATGCAGCAAATAACATACCTGTAAATAAAATTTTCTTCATTTTAACTCTTAATAAATTTTATATTATTTTAATGCAAACCTAATATTAAACTTTGTCCTAAATATTAAGCCTGAGTTATCATTAAGGGAACTTAACGTAAACATTTGTTCACATTGGAATATTATTAATGTCAGAAATCCTAGACGCAAAAAAAACAAACTCAGCAAAAACAACACTTAGCAGACTATTTTTTTGTTAACATTCACTTAACATTGAGAAAAAACTTGTTTTTAGCATAACAAACAAGCGATTAAACAGACATAATCTTTTAAAAAAACAAAAAAAGGGTGCAGTAAATACCGCACCCTTTTCCTATTAGATTTAACCTAATAAAAGTTTATTCCTCTTCTATTATTATTTCTTTCTTTTCTTTCTTAATTGCTTTTTCAATGGTAAATGAAAACTCAGATCCAACTCCAAATTCACTTTCCACATATATCTTTTCTTTATGGGCTTCTATAATGTGTTTTACAATGGCCAATCCTAAACCTGAACCTCCTTCGGCTCGGGAACCGCTTTTGTTGACACGATAGAAACGTTCAAAAAGTCTTGGAATATTTTGTTTTTCAATTCCTTCACCATTATCAGTTATTCTAACCAAGACCTTTTCTTTAGTTAAATTTACCACCGCTACTTCGGTAACCCCTTCTTTTTTGCCATACTTAATAGAATTCACAATCAGGTTTTCAATAACTTGCTGGATTCTGTCTTTATCAGCTCGGACAAAATTGGGACGAATATATTCGTTTTCGAAACACAAGGTGATTTTTTTCTTATCCGCTTTCATTTCCAACAATTCAAAAACATTTCGAATCAACTCCACAATATCAAATTCGGTTATCTCTAAATTTAAATCTCCGGATTCTAATTTAGTAATCATATCCAAATCTTCTACAATATAGATAAGACGTTCTACACCTTTGTCGGCACGTTTTAAATATTTTTTTCGAATCGTTTTATCTTCCATTGCCCCGTCAAGCAAAGTCGAAATGTAACCCTGAACGGTAAAAAGAGGTGTTTTTAATTCGTGCGAAATATTTCCCAGAAATTCCCTGCGGTATTCTTCACGAACCTGAAGCATTTCGATTTCCAGTTTTTTATCGGTGGCAAACTTTTTAACCTCACGTGTCAAAGTTTCCATATCGGTAGTGATAGGCTGATTGATAAGGGTACTGGATTCTAACAAAGAAACATCATCGTAGATTTTTTTTACTCTTCTGTAAATAAAGCGTTCCACACGATATTGTAATACTAAAAATGAAAAGAGGTAAATCACCAAAACAAAAACAATCCCAAAAATCCATAAACTTTTAGGACTGGCTTTAAAAATGAGCATTGCTAAAAAAAGAACAAAAGCAGTAGAAAAAAGACTGATGTAAAATGCCGACTTAATGGCAAACTTATACGTTTTTTTAAAGCTAATTTTCATTTATTCATTTTATTCTTAAATAATAACAAACCTATCTTTTAACCATATAAGTCAGATAAGTTTTTGTCTTTGGCTAATCACAAAAATATGATTTTAAAAATAAGAACATATAAGCATAAAGAAGAAAAAGAAAATTTCGCCATACTAAATTGCTATTCCTACTGAAACAGAATGTTTAATTTCCGGACAAATCAGTTACATGAACTTCTTTTGTAAAAGAAAAGCCTAACTATAACATTAGTTAAACTTATATTACTTATATGTTTATACAACCCAACCAGATATTACACCTCAAACTTATAACCTACTCCTTTTATTGTTTTAAAAAGGTCATCACCTATTTTCTCACGAAGTTTTCTAATATGAACATCGATGGTTCTTCCGCCCACAACTACTTCATTACCCCAAACTTTATCTAAAATTTCATCTCGTTTAAAAACCTTCCCTGGCTTAGAAGCTAACAGATAAAACAATTCAAATTCTTTTCTAGGTAAAGCAATCTCAATGTTGTCTTTAATAATCTTATATTCTTCACGATTAATTTCGATGCCGCCTACATTTAAAGTTTCATTATCCTGTTCGCCGGCTTCTTTCAATCTGCGTAATAAAGCTTTTACTTTACTAACCAATAACTTTGGCTTAATAGGTTTTGTGATATAATCATCGGCTCCGGCATCAAATCCGGCTACCTGAGAATAGTCTTCACTTCTGGCCGTCAAAAACGTAATGATTACTTCTCTTAATTCAGGAATGTTTCTAATGTTTTCACAAGCTTCCATTCCATCCATTTCAGGCATCATTACATCCATAATAATTAAGTCCGGCAACTCCTTTTTAGCTTTAGCTATCGCTTCTTTTCCATTAGATGCCGTAACAATTTGGTAGCCTTCCTGCATTAGGTTATAACCAACAATTTCTAAAATATCTGGTTCGTCATCTACCAGTAAAATCTTCGTGTTTTTCTTTTTCATAATCTAGCAAATTTTCTTTTGCGTTGTAAATGTAACAATAAAAAAACAGCATAAAAGTCCTATTAACCGTAATTTAAAGAGATAACAATTTAGTAATACTGGAACAACATAAACGTAACAACTGATTAACACGAACTTTACAAAGCTACCATTTCTTTGCAAAAAATTTAATCAAATTATGAAACTTAGATTATTCATTCTAACACTTTTTATTACAACATTAGGCTTTGCACAAAGTAAAGGTACAATTTCAGGGGTAATAACAGACAAAGATTCCAACAATGAAACATTGCCTTTTGCAAATGTGAATGTAAAAGGAACAAAAGTGAATGCAACAACAGATATAGATGGAAAATACAGCATCAGTATAGCTCCCGGAGACTATATTGTACAATTTTCATTTGTAGGTTACGAACCAAAAGACGTCCCTGTAAAAGTTACAGCAGGAGCTAAAATTGAAATGAATCAGGCATTGTCATCAGGAGCTTACGCTCTGAAAGATGTAGTAGTCACTACAACAGTAAACAGACAAAAAGAAACCGCTTTATTATTAGAGCAAAAAAATGCCGTAGAGATCAAACAAGCTATTGGTGCTCAGGAATTATCCAGAAAAGGAGTAAGTGATGTAGCAACTGCGGTTACAAAAACCACTGGTATCACCAAGCAAGAAGGCTCTGGAAACATTTTTGTAAGAGGATTAGGCGATCGTTACAATTCAACAACAATGAACGGATTACCAATTCCTTCAAACGATCCTACAAAGAAAAATTTAAATCTGGATATCTTCTCAACAGATATCGTTGAATACATTTCAATTGACAAAGTGTATAGCGGTAAATTTTATGGCGATTTTGCAGGAGGAAATGTTGACATCGTATCTAAAGAACACAAAGGGAAAAACTATTTAAAATTAGAACTTGGCTCAAAAGTAAATACAAATGCTTTAAAGGTTGATAATTTTAGTTTACTAAAAGGATATGGAAATTTAGGATTCACTAATCGTTCTATCCCATCAAATCCATTAACACAATACAATTACCAAACTAATCAATTAGAAAACAAAACTCCCGTTGCAACTTCATTCAACATATCTGGAGGAGCATCTTTCAATGCAGGAGACGAAGGAAAAATTAGTGTATTTGCCACTATATCTCACGATAACGAATTTACTTCTAAAAGTAACGGTTCTACTAAAGGTTCTGTTTCAGGAACAGGTGTTGCTAACAAAAATTTCAACTCTTATACTGATATAAGCTATAACACTAATTCAACTGGTTTATTCAATTTAGGCTACAAAATCAACACTAATAACAAAATCAACTTTAACAGCTTATTCATCAATACAAGTTCATTATCTAAAAAAGAATATACAGGCTTTTTTGTTGATGGTGGTGATGACGGAAATGCCTTGATCAGAAGAAATGAATATCAAAAGAATAATTTACTTATCAACCAACTATTAGGTGAACATACTTTTAACGAAACTTCAAAATTTCACTGGGGATTATCTTACAACACTATCAAAGGAGACACTCCTGATAGAATAACTAATACCCTGAATAAGGTGGCTAATGGTTATACTTTATTATCAAGAAGTGCAGGGAACAACAATCGCTATTTTCAAAGTTTGAAAGAAGATGAAGCAGCTGCTAATCTAAGTTATGATTACAAATTTAAAAAGGATAAAGAAGGAGAATTTAAAGGAAAATTCACATTTGGATACAGCGGAAGATTAAAAAATAGAAATTTCAAAGCTACCCAATTTAACTTTAAATCAGACAATGCTCATTTATCCGACATTGTAGACCCTAATAATCTTGATTTATTTTACAATCAAACGAATCTAAACAATAATTATTTCAAAATCATCACATTTAGAGGTGACCAATTCGAACCAACAGCACTTGATCCTCAATTTTATGATGGAGAACAAAGTATCAATGCAGCATTCATCAATACCGAATATAAATTCAACAAACTTGTTGCTGTATTTAGTTTAAGAGGAGAACAAATTTCACAAAAAATAACCTGGAACACGCAACTTTATCCTGTTACACAAAGTAGCAAATTGAACAAAACAGCATTCTTACCAAGCGCTATTTTGAAATATGAATTAGCTGAAAAACAAAACTTACGTTTAGGATTAAGCAAAACATATACTTTGCCTCAATTCAAAGAAAGAGCACCATTTTTATACGAAGAAATCACTCAGGTATATATTGGTAACAAAGACTTATATGCATCTGACGACTATAACTTAGATTTAAAATGGGAATTTTTTCCAAAAGATGAAGAGCTAATTTCGGTAACTGCATTTGGAAAATACATCCAAAACCCAATGAACGAAATTACAATCAATTCTTCAACCAATGACATTTCATACGTAAACACAGGAGATTATGGATATGTGACTGGAGCCGAAGTAGAATACAGAAAGCTACTTTTAAATATTGACACAGAAAATTCTAAGAAATTATCTGCCGGAGTAAACTTATCTTATTTATACTCAAATCAGGAACTAAATTCTGAAAAAGTAAAAAAAGAAACCGATTTTGAAGTAGATTTCACTAACAAAAAAGGGAAATTTACAGGAGCTTCAAATGTATTGTTTAATGCAGATTTAAGTTTCTTTAACGAATGGAATGAGAAGAAAAACAACTTAACTTCAACATTAGCTTACTCTTATTTCTCTGATCGAGTTTATGCAATTGGAACTTTACAAAGAGGTGATATTGTAGACAAAGCTTTTGGTACTCTGGATTTTATTGCTAAATCAAAATTAGGCGAAAAACTTGGATTAAATTTTATGGTAAAAAACATTTTAAACCCAACAATCAACCAAGTTCAGGAAAATCTTAATGGAGACATCAACTTATTAAGCTATAAAAAAGGATTAACAGCAAGTATTAGCATTAACTATCAATTCTAATCAATAAGTCTAAAAATCAAAAATAGAAAAGGGAGAAGTAAAACTTCTCCCTTTTCTATTTTACACAAGTGCAAAACCAAATAAAACTATCTTAACACAATAACATTTAGATAACATTTAAGGTAGTTTTTATTAATACAAGGTTCATACTCACTTAACTTCAAAAAAAAGAGATTGATAGATATTTGTACCATCAAAATAAATGAAAAAACAAAAAAATCATGAAAAAATTATCTGTAAAATTATTTAGTCTTTTAATTGTTGCTGCCGGTTTTATGACTAGTTGTTCTAACGATTCAGAAACTGAAACACCTACTTCAAGTTTTGTTGCAAACGCTGATAACTTTCAGGGAACAATCACTGATGGAGAAGTAATATTAGATGCTAGTAAAACATACAAACTTACTGGAAAAATTCAAGTAAACGCCGGAGCTACTTTAACAATTCCTGCAGGAACTGTAATCCAAGGAACTTCAGGAACTGCTTCATACATTGCTGTAGCTCAAGGAGGAAAAATTAACGTAAAAGGAACAGCTTCCAACCCTGTAATCATGACAAGTGGTAAAGTAACTAAAGCAGGTGGAGACTGGGGTGGATTAGTTATCTGTGGAAAAGCTCCAATCAACCGTGTAACTGGTGGTGCAAGTACTGCTCAATCAGAAGTTGGAGACCTAACTTATGGTGGAACTATTTCTAATGACAACTCAGGTTCTATCGAATATTTAAGAATTGAATATGCAGGAGCTCTTTTCAACGCTGACAAAGAATTCAACGGATTATCTTTATTCGGTGTAGGTAATGGTACAAAAATCAGCTATGTAGAATGTATTCACGGTTCTGATGATGGTTTTGAATTCTTCGGTGGAACAGTAAACACGGATCACCTTATCTCAATAGGTAACGAAGATGATCAATTTGACTGGACTGAAGGATGGTCTGGAACAAACACAAACTGGTATGGAAGATTAGACTACGGTAAAGGAAACAGAGGTATTGAAGCTGACAACTATGAATTTGGTTTTGCTAATACTCCAATTTCAAACCCATCTATCACAAACTTAACACTTATCGGACCTGGTAGTACAGCTGACGCAACTGCTTTTGCAGAAAACCAAGCTATGAAATTAAGAAGAGGAACTAAAGGTATCTTTACAAATGTTGTTATCAAAGCATGGACTACAGGTTTTGATGTTGAGCACGATGAAACTCTTGCTAACGCTGGAACTTCTCTTAAAGTGGTTGATTTAAAAATTGATTCTGATGTAACAACAACTACTAAAGGAAAAACTACTGCTGTTGCTCCTGCTACTTCTGGAGTAAGTGCAACTGTAAATGCTAACTTCCTTACTACTTCAACTACATCTACAGGAGCTGGAAATGGAGTTGGAACTCCATCATGGACAACTGGATGGGCTACAGGATTCTAATATAAAAACGAACATACAAAAAATGCCTCCTGAATCGGGAGGCATTTTTTTTGGCATACTATTTGATTTTTTGTATATTTACTAATCAAAATCAAGCTGATGAAGAAAAACTACTTTTATAGTATCCTTTTAACGGTTTTTTTCTGCTCCCTAAGCCTTAAAGCTCAGGAAAACAAGCAGCAAGCTAACCCGAACGCCCCCTCTGTGATTGAAGGTTTGAATTTGTATCCCAATCCTGTTAACACCGGAAAAGTTTACATTTCAACCAAAAATGATGGTGAGAAGGAAATCATTATATTTGACCTATTAGGAAAACAAGTACTTCAAACCAAACTCAGTTCCAAAGAGCTTAACGTGTCTAACCTTACTCCTGGTGTTTATATCATCAAGATAAATGAAGATAACTCTACAGCAACTCGTAAATTAATCATAAGGTAATTTGTATTCAAATCATAAACCAAAAGCTTCAACTTAAAAAATTGAAGCTTTTTTTATTAATGCCAAAAACCTAATTAATTCATACCTTTGTCGAAAAAATTTTTGATTAATAATACCGATATATTTACCATTTCAAGTCAAAAGCAATTTGAAAAAATGGCGCTAAAAGTGTTTCGTTACCAATACGAAAACAATTTGGTATACCAATCCTTCTGTAACTTTTTGAAAACCGATGTCCAAAAAGTAAAATCATTACAACAAATTCCGTTTTTACCTATTCAGTTTTTCAAAAGTCATGATATTGTTTCTAATACCAATCCCGTCCAAACTACCTTTACAAGCAGCGGAACTACCGGTATGATTACCAGCAAACACCTGGTAACTGATGTAACGCTTTATGAAGAAAGTTACCAAAAAGGCTTTACTGAATTTTACGGCAACATCGAAAACTATGTAGTTCTGGCTTTACTGCCTTCTTATTTGGAAAGAGAAGGTTCTTCCTTAATTTATATGGTGGAGGATTTAATTAAACTTTCTAATCATCCTGAAAGTGGTTTTTACCTGCACAATCACGAGGATTTAATTAAAAAATTGATTGAACTGGATGAATCTGGACAAAATGTAATTTTGATTGGGGTAACTTATGCCCTGCTCGATTTAATCGAGAAACAAAAATTCCAACTCCAAAATACCATTATTATGGAAACCGGAGGTATGAAAGGCAAAAGAAAAGAAATGATTCGCGAAGAACTGCACGAACAACTTTGTGCCGGATTTGGTGTTCCATCTATCCACTCTGAATATGGAATGACCGAACTGCTTTCGCAGGCTTATTCATTAGGAAATGGAATATTCGAATGCCCTGCATGGATAAACATCCTAATTCGCGATACTGAAGATGCATTAACTTATATTCCTAATGGAAAAACAGGAGGAATCAACGTAATCGATTTGGCCAACATCAACTCCTGTTCTTTTATCGCCACGCAGGATTTGGGTAAAAAATATCTCAACAACTCTTTCGAGGTATTGGGACGTTTTGATAATTCGGATATCCGTGGTTGTAATCTGATGGTGGTTTAATAATTAAATTTCAACATTTTCAAACTGATGAAACAATCCAATTAATAATTCGGAAACTTTTATCTAATTTTACAAACTATGTATGAAATTTTCCAAAAATATCTTGACGAAAAAACGACACTGACAAAAACAGAATCAGAACTTATACAGTCGTATGCAATTATTAAAAAATTACGTAAACGACAATATTTACTTCAGGAGGGTGATATCTGGAAATACAATGCTTTTATTACCCGCGGCTGTTTACGCACTTATTCCGTTGATGAAAAAGGAACTGAACATGTAAATAGTTTTAGCATCGAAAACTGGTGGACAGGAGACAGGGAAAGTTTAATGTTCCAACAGCCATCCCGCTTTAACATAGACGCTATTGAAGACAGCGAATTAATCTTATTTACACAAGACAATTTTGAGCTTTTGTGCAGAGAGATTCCAGCCTTTAACAATATGGTAAATGCTATACTGCAAAAAAGTTTTATTGCAGCACAAAACCGAATTCAGGCATCGCTTAGTTTTACAGCAGAAGAAAAGTATCTTAATTTTATAAGCAAATATCCCGGATTTGCTTCGAGAATTCCTCAAACTATGATTGCGTCTTATCTTGGAATGACACCGGAAACATTAAGCCGTATAAGGAAACAAACGGCAAAAAAATAATCAATACATCAGGAGCTTTTCAGCTCCTTTTTTTATGTCTTTTCAAAACACTTGATCTAGATCAAGTTTTTACTTATTTCTAATCAATGCCCAGGTTTTGCATTCTGCGCAATTTTGTAATGTTCAAAAGAAACAATATAAACATTATAAAAATTAGAAATCATGTCAAAAACAATTTTCATTACAGGTACAAGTACAGGCTTTGGTAAACTTACAGCTATTACATTAGCTAATGCAGGTCATTCAGTAATTGCAGGAATGCGCAATACAAAAGATAAAAATGCTGAAGCTGCAAAAGAACTTTCGCAACTTTCAAACATTGAAGTAGTAGATATTGATATTACAGATGATGCTTCGGTAAATCTGGCCTTTGAAAAAGTAATTAATAAATACGGTAAAATTGATGTCCTAATCAATAATGCAGCCGTAAGCGGGTTTGGTCTATTAGAAGGTTATTCAATCGATCAGATTAGTAAAATGTTTGATGTCAATGTTTACGGAGTACTTCGCACTTATCAGGCTGTGCTTCCTTCTATGCGAAAAGAAAGAAATGGTCTTATCATCAACATTACTACAGGTGCAAGCGGTCATACACTTCCTTTTATGATTCCTTACATTTCTTCAAAATTAGTCGTAGAAAGTATTACTGAAGGTTTACAAGACGAACTTGCTGATTACGGAATTGAAAACGTAAGCATTCAGCCAGGTGTATATCCTACAGAAATGAATAATGGTTCAAAAGCGGGTATCCATGCCGATAAACAGGAAATCTTAGACCAATATGGTACTGCAGCTACAGAAAAATTCAATGCATTAGGAGCTTCACTTTTTGGAAAAATGGCTCAGTTTGAAATGAATCCGCAAACTATTGCTGATGGAATACTGGAATTGGTCAGCATGAAAAAAGGAGAACGCCCTCTTCGTTTTCCACTTGATGCCATTGCTCAGGGAACAGATAAAGAATTTATTGAGGCACGCGCTACTATTAAAGCAAAATGGCTGGCAGCTTACAGTAATTAATTCTCTTAATAATAATTTAAAACACAATACAATTAGATCATGAAAACAAATAATAAAACAAATCAGAAATTACAAACCTCTGCAATTGCCTTACTGAATTTAGTGCTGTTCTTTTCAGCTTCAGAAAAGGCAGAAGCTCAAAATAGCGCAAATATAGTTGGCATAGACCACGTAGGAATAAATGTGCCGGATCTGAATCAGGCGATAGGATTTTTTACCAATGTACTGGGATTTTCTCCCGTTACCACATTAGGACCGATTCCGTTAGATGACGTTTGGAAAAAAACGAATAATATGCAAGCCGCAACGGGTCCGGTTACTATAAAAATGATACAAGCAGGTACAGGTGCTAATATTGAATTATTCGAATACAAAGACAATAAAGGCAGTACTCAACATCCTGGAGGAGATGATATCGGAGCAAGTCATATTGCTTTTTATACCGATGATATCAAGCAAAGTGTTGATTATTTAAAAAGCAAAGGCGTTCAGTTTCTTGGCGAACCGTTTCTTATGCCATCAGGCGACACAGAAGGCGAAAGCTGGGTCTATTTTTTAACACCCTGGGGCTCTAAAATGGAATTAGTATCCTATCCTAATGGTAAAGGTTATGAAAAAAATAAACCTGCTAAACTGTTATGGTCACCTAAAAACCCTCTTGGGAAATCAAATTTATCCCAAAATGAGGAGATTTTATCTGAATCAGCAATTCGTTCTTTAGTTGAAACGCATCTTACTATATGGAATGAAAAGGATTTAAAAAAGCGTGTAGCTTTAATGAAAAAAGTGTATGCTGATGCTATTGAAATGGTAGAGAGTCACTTCATTGCAAAAGGTCATTCCGAGATTAACGGATTTATTGATGGCTTACATAAAAAAAATCCAAATTCCAGATTTTCTCATATCAAAGCTATTGATGTCAATCATAACATAGCACGACTTTATTGGCAAAATGGCCCTTCTGACAAACCTGATGCTGTAACAGGAATGGATCTTTTCATTTTTGAAAATGGAAAAGTAAGTCGCTTATATGTTTTTGTTGACGATAAAAAATAAATAGCATGGGAAAGATTTTGCAAAACGGGACTTCGACAAGTCATGACAAGACCCAACCGACAGCTATTACAGTGAGCGCGTATTACAGAGTTCATCCAAACGACAGACAAACTTTTATTGATGCCGTTATACCGGAAATGATTGCCGCAAATCAATTGGAAGGTTGTATTTATTACGCCTTTTCACAGGATCTTACTGATGAAAATACTTTCCATCTTCTGGAAGGATGGGCAGATGAAGAAGTATACGAGCGTCACGAAAATTCAGAAACATTTTTAACAGCTTTAAGTACAGTTGTAAAAAATGTACAAATACTCGATCGTCAGGGAGTTCGTTATGCTATTTCTAAAATTCATATTGATGACCCCAGAGGTAAAGTATCTTAAATAAAAAGAAATATCTATAAAACACAAAAACCTGATAACATGATGTCATCAGGTTTTTGATTGAATATAATTTTAGTTTATTATTTTACTAATTAAACTACTCTTACGACAAAATAATTTTTCTTTCCGCTTTGTAATAATACAAATTGGTTGTTAATTAAATCTTTGTTCGAAAGTGTAAAATCTTCCGTTACTTTTTCTCTGTTTACCGAAATAGAATTAGCAGTCAAAGCACGTCTTGCTTCACCATTCGATTTCATAAATCCTGTTTTTTCATTCAAAACAGTAACAATATCAATTCCGGCCGCAATTTCAGCATTTGCAATTTCAGCCTGTGGCACACCATCAAAAACTTCTAAGAAAGTAGCTGAATCCAATTGTTTTAAATCGTCAGCATTTGAGTTTCCAAAAAGAATTCCTGATGCTTTGATTGCATTTTCCAAATCAGCTTTTGAGTGAACCATAATAGTAATTTCTTCAGCCAAACGTTTTTGTAACAAACGCAAATGTGGAGCTTCTCTATGTTGCACCGTTAAATCTTCGATTTCCTCTTTCGATAAAAACGTAAAGATTTTGATGTATTTCTCGGCATCAATATCAGAAGTATTTAACCAATATTGGTAAAACTTATAAGGCGAAGTTCTTGCTGAATCTAACCAGATATTTCCACCTTCGGATTTACCAAATTTAGTTCCATCGGCTTTAGTAATTAACGGGCAAGTCAAAGCATAAGCCTTTCCGCTTGCTATTCGACGAACTAATTCTGTTCCGGTAGTGATATTCCCCCATTGGTCACTTCCTCCCATTTGCAACGTACAGCTTTTATCTCTGTACAAATGCAAGAAATCGTATCCCTGAACTAATTGATAGGTAAACTCCGTGAAAGACATTCCTTCAGCAGATTCCGATGACAAACGTTTCTTTACAGAATCTTTCGCCATCATGTAATTTACCGTAATATGTTTCCCCACATCACGAATGAAATCCAGGAATGAGAAATTCTTCATCCAATCGTAATTATTCACTAATTCAGCTGCATTTGGCGCAGCAGAAGTAAAATCTAAGAAACGACCTAATTGTTCCTTAATTGCTTCCTGATTGTGACGCAAAGTAGCTTCGTCCAATAAATTTCTTTCGTTTGATTTTCCGGAAGGATCTCCAATCATCCCAGTTGCACCACCTACTAAAGCTAAAGGTTTATGACCTGCTAACTGGAAATGTTTTAACAACATCACTCCTACCAGGTGACCTATATGTAATGAATCTGCAGTTGGGTCAATCCCCACATACGCCACACGCATTTGTTCCATCAAATGTTCTTCAGTGCCTGGCATAACATCGTGGAGCATTCCTCTCCAAGTTACTTCTTCAATAAAATTTTTCATGTTTTTTAATCAATTTACTTTCGTCAATTCGGGCATTCTGGCCTCGCGTGCGCAAAGATAACAATATCAATGGCAATGACAAAAATCAATTTCAATAGCAATAACAATATCAATGGCAATGACAAAAATCAATTTCAATAGCAATAACAATAGTCAATGACAATAGCAAAAAATAAATTACAATGACAATATTCAATTTCAATAGCAATAAAAAATTCAAAATTCCAATGACCACATTATAACTTGAAGTTTTGAGAATTATATTTTAATATTTTCCTTAAACATTGATATTGAAAATTGTCAGTGATAGTGATTTTGAAATTGATTTTTGAATTTGTCATTGTCATTGCCATTGATTTATTACATTTACAAAATGATTTTAGTTACCGGAGGAACAGGTTTAGTAGGCGCACATTTATTACTTCATTTATTAGAAAATGGAGCAAAAGTTCGCGCCATTTATCGTGATGAAAAAGGAATCCAAAAAACAAAATCCTTATTTCAACATTACAAAAAACCAGCTTTGTTTGACGCTGTAGAATGGGTTCAGGGTGACATTTTAAATATTCCTTCCTTAGAACATGCTTTTATAGATATTACCAAAGTGTATCATTGCGCCGCATTGATTTCATTTGATCCTAAAGACGAAAACAAACTCCGGAAAATTAATATTGAAGGCACAGCCAATATTGTGAATTTTTGCCTAGCCAAAGGAGTCGAAAAGCTATGCCATGTAAGTTCGACATCGGCTTTAGGCGATCTGGCAGCCCATGAAACGATAATAACTGAAGAAACCGAATGGAATCCTGAGAAATACCATAGTGATTATGCTATTTCAAAATACGGAGCCGAAATGGAAATCTGGCGAGGTCAACAAGAGGGGTTAAAAGTAATCATTGTGAATCCGGGAGTCATAATTGGTCCTGGTTTTGAAGATCAGGGCAGCGGACAATTGATTAAAAAAGTTGCTGATGGTTTACTGTTTTACACTTATGGAAAAACCGCTTTTGTAGCTGTGAACGATGTGGTACGAATCATGATTGAATTAATGGAAAGTTCCATTTGCAATGAACGCTTTATCCTCATTGGACAAAACATTGTTTTCAGAGACCTTTTCAATACTATTGCCGACACACTAAAAGTAAAAAGGCCCAGCATTGAAGCCAGACCTTTTCTTATTAAACTTACGTGGATATTCTATTGGTTTCTTAATCTTTTTTTCCGAAAATCAAACAATGTTTCAAAAGACACCTTGCAATCCCTTTTAAATAACAAGGAATTTTCTAACCAGAAAATCAAAACTGCATTACAAACTTCCTTTACAGACATACATCAGTACATCAGGGAAAATTTTTCAGCTAATTAACTACTTTCCCATTTTTAATTACAACTGACTTATTAGTTGACAGCACCTTTTTTTTAGTTGTAATTGTTTTTTTCTTCAAAAGTAAAGAATCCTTTTTCTTTAGTTTTTTCAAAGAGTCTTTCTTAGCCAAAGCTACTTTTTTAGCATTCGCAATAGAGTCCATTCTTTTCTTTTTTGCCTGATTCAAAGAATCTCTTTTTACTTCTTTTTTAACCAAAGAATCTAAAAGCGTTTTTTTCCTGTCAATACGTTTTATTACGCTATCATACATGGCTTTATACACTTCAAAATCGGACGCATAATAGATATTGTTTTGCGCAAATTGAGCACTATCAACTTTGTATTTTCTGAAAATAAATTCCTTTGGATTTACTTTATAATTTTCAGTGGTTGCGGGCTCATTATATTTTATCGCATCAAGTAGCGATAAATCATATATAATGTTTTCCATAACCTCTTTATCAATAAGACGTTCAGGCTTTTTTACTGCATCATCTTTACAGCTAAAAAACAACATTATAAGTACTAAAAATGAAACCGCTTTTTTCATGGTCTATCTATCAAATAACAATCTTTTTCCGGCACGAATATCTTTCACTTTAAAAGCATTGTACACTAATTGTCCGTTTACAAAAGTATGTGTAATTCGGGATTTAAAAGTAAATCCTTCAAAAGGAGACCATCCGCATTTAGCAAAAATATTTTCTTTTTTCACACCCCAAGGCAAACCGGCATCAACAATTACTAAATCGGCATAATAACCTTCTTTAATAAAACCACGTTTTTCAATCTTAAAAATTTTAGCCGGATTGTGGCACATTTTCTCCACAATTTTCTCCACGCTAATCTTCCCTTGATGATAGGCCTCAAACATAGCCACTACAGCATGCTGTACTAATGGCCCGCCTGACGGCGCTTTTAAATACGATTGTTTTTTCTCTTCCAATGTATGAGGCGCATGATCCGTAGCAATCACATCAATTCTGTCATCTAAAAGGGCTTTCCATAAAGCATCCCTGTCTTTAGCTGTTTTTACTGCAGGATTCCATTTGATAAAATTACCTTTGGTTGCATAATCATCATTGGTAAACCATAAGTGATGCACACATACCTCAGCGGTAATTTTCTTTTCTTCCAATGGAATTTTATTGGTAAACAAATCCATCTCTTTAGCTGTAGAAAGATGGAAAATATGCAAACGGGCTCCTGTTTTCTTTGCCAGTTCAATAGCTTTTGAAGAAGACAAATAACAAGCCTCCTCGCTTCTTATCAAATGATGTACTGTTACCGGAACATCATCTCCATATTCTTCTTTGTATTTCTCCGAATTGGCTCTAATAGTAGCCTCATCCTCACAATGCACAGCAATTAACATGGGTGTACTTGAAAAAATTCTTTCCAAAGTAGCCTGATTATCTACCAGCATATTTCCTGTTGACGAACCTAAGAATATCTTAATTCCGGCAACATTCTTCGGATTGGTTTTTAAAACTTCTTCCAAATTATCATTAGTAGCTCCCATCATAAACGAATAATTCGCATAAGATTTCTCGGCAGCCAACTGGTATTTTTCTTCTAAAATTTCCTGAGTAACCGCATTAGGAACCGTATTGGGTTGTTCGATATAAGAAGTAATCCCTCCTGCAACGGCAGCTCTGGATTCCGACTCAATATCACCTTTATGAGTTAAGCCCGGTTCTCTAAAATGCACCTGATCGTCGATAGCGCCGGGAATCAGGAAATTCCCTTCGGCATTTATTATTTTACAATCGGATGACTTTGCACTAATGCTTTCTGAAATTTCAACAATTAAGTCATTCTCAATTAAAACATCGCCTTCAAAAATTACTCCTTCATTTACTATTTTGGCATTCTTAATTAAAACCCTGTTCATTGTTTTTCCTTTATAATCTGTTTATTAATTTTTTTAATCGAAGTGCAATTACTCCAAACACCGCTTCTACTATAATTGAATTACTCATTTTAGATTGTCCCTTAGTCCTGTCGGTAAAAATAATCGGAACTTCAGAAATTTTAAAATTATTGCAAAAAGTACGGTATTTCATTTCTATCTGAAACGCATAACCCACGAATCTAATTTTATCGAGGTTAATTTTTTCCAAAACTTCCCGTTTGTAACAAACGAATCCTGCCGTTGCATCATGAATTTCCATTCCGGTTATCATCCTAACATAAACTGAAGCAAAATAGGAAAGCAACACCCGATTTAAAGGCCAGTTGACCACATTTACTCCGGTAACATAACGTGAACCTATTGCCAAATCGGCATCTCCAAAATGGCAGGCATTATACAGTTTTTCTAAATCATGCGGATTGTGTGAAAAGTCGGCATCCATTTCAAAAACAAATTCATAATCATGAGTCAATGCCCACTTAAATCCGTGTACGTATGCCGTTCCTAAACCTGATTTTTGTTTTCTGCTTTCTAAAAATAAACGTCCTTCAAATTCCGTTTGCAACAATCTAACCTTATCAGCTGTATGATCAGGAGAATTATCATCCACTATAAGAACATGAAAATGTTTGTGCTGGGAAAGCGTCGTTCTGATGATACTTTCAATATTTTCAATTTCGTTATAGGTAGGAATTATAACAATACAATTATTCATATTTCTAGAAATTTCACCGCAAAAGTAACCTTTTTATGGCATTTGATTCATAATAATATTATAATAAAAATATTGATTCAAAATTTTACTAATTTTGCTCCACTATGACAGAATATCTTCTACATCCGAGAATTACCGAAAGTAAAGACTGGGCAACGGTTTTGTTTGTTTTAGCTTTCGGAATTATTGCCATCACTAAAGGGGTTTACGGAAACCGTTTTGGTGATTTTATCAATTTAATTTTTTCAGATAAATATTCTAAGGTCTATCGCGATAGCAGCCAGCTTAAAAGCAGCTTTACGATTTCATTGTTTTTTGTTCAGGTCATTTCATTTGCCTTTTTTATCCAAATATCACTAAGCATATTTGGGTATGGTTCAAAAACCGATTGGATTCTCTACATCCAAATTATCACTTTCCTTATCTTTTTTATTTTATCGAAGTTTTTAGTCGAAAAAATTATCGCGACAACCTTCAATATTGAGGAATTTGTAGAGCAATTTAACCTTCAGAAAATCACTTATCGAACCTACATCGGAATTATCATTCTTCCTATCAATATTCTTTTATTTTACTACAACGCTGTTTCACAGAATATTCCTATAGTGATAATCGCCATAATACTAGTATTAAGCATAGTAACCTATTCACTTTCTATAAAAAAATATCAAAGTTTAATATTCAGTAAGTTGTTTTATTTTATTTTATATCTTTGCACTCTCGAAATAGCTCCTTATTTTTTCATGTATTATTTGTTTACAAAAGGGAGCGCTTAGAAAATGTTAAAATATATGAAAGTCAAAACAATTTTGGTATCGCAACCAGAGCCTAAGGTAGAGAATTCGCCTTACTTTGAACTCCAACAAAAACACAAAATCAAAATTGATTTCCGCCCTTTTATCCACATAGAAGGAGTTAGCGCTAAGGAAATTAGACTTCAAAAAATTGACCTCAACAACTTTTCTGCTATTATTTTAACCAGTAGAAATGCTGTTGACCACTTTTTTAGAGTGGCTGAAGAAATGCGATTTAAAGTTCCTGAAGGTTTAAAATATTTCTGCCAGTCGGAAGCTGTAGCTTTCTATTTGCAAAAATATGTGGTCTACAGAAAAAGAAAAATCTATGTTGGAGCAAAAGATTTTGCCGATTTATCTCCTTTAATTAAAAAATACAAGGACGAAAAATTCTTATTACCTGCTTCAGATCAATTGAATGCAGAAGCTCCTATAGTATTAGACAATTTAAAAGTTGACTGGAAACAAGCTACTTTTTACAAAACAGTAATGAGTGACCTATCTGACTTAGCCGATGTCTATTATGATGTTTTGGCTTTTTTCAGTCCAACAGGAATCAAATCATTGTTCAAAAACTTCCCTGACTTCCAACAAAACAACACTAGAATTGCTGTTTTTGGACCAACAACTCAAAAAGAAGCTTTAGACCATGGATTAAGAGTAGACATCATGGCTCCTGCACCGGGAACACCATCGATGACTATGGCTCTTGAAAAATATATTATCGAAGCTAACAAAGGAAAATAATCCTACTACATTATAATTCAAAGCCATCCCGTAAAAACGAGATGGCTTTTTTTTATGGCTGAAAATTTCAATCTGAATATCAAAAATCATTGGAGCAAAAATTAATTGGCCTAATATGATTTATAATTCACTAAAAACAGTATCTTGTAGTTATATTTATAAAACAAAACTACCTATTTGTTGTTTTTAAAACATTTTAGGTTTTCTATTTAGAGAAAAATCAAAACGAAGTATTAGCATGCCAACAGAAAACGAAATTAAAAACATCCGCTCAGAATTTTTTAATAATGCGGATTTACATTTTACAGTATTTGATAAGGATTTAAATATAATTGATATCAATGATAGCTTGCTTAAGTACTATCATCTAGATTATAATGAAATCATTGGTAAAAATATTTTAGAAATTGGACCAGATGTAAAAGAAAAGGGACTATATGACAAATACCTAGAGGTCATCAAAACAGGCAATCCAATCATTATTGAAGATAGTTTAAGCCACCCGAAATACGGAAACCAACATAATAGGCTAAAAGTATTTAAAGTAGGAGAAGGAATTGGCGTGACCGCTTCAAACATAACTGAATTAAAAGACACTATAAGTGCTTTAGAGTTGTTTTCTTATAAAGTAGCCCATGATGTTAATAGTCCAATAGCAAGTATATTAGGAATTACCGATCTCGCCCTTAACGAACCTAATGATACTGATGAATTAAAAATGTACTTTGAATTAGTGCAGGAAAGCATAAAACAACTAATGGACACTTTGAACCAGGTTAACAAAACGCTAAGAATTCAAAAAGGAAATACCTCTTTAGAATTAATAAATTTTAAACAAATTATACTTGACGTCAAAAAATCTCTAGCTTATTTACCTGGTTATAACACGATACGATTTGAAGAGAATATAGAAATAATAACGGACTTTTATTTCGATAAACTGATTATAAATTCTTTATTTCAAAATCTCATTGATAATGCTATAAAATACCGAAAGGAATCACAAAATGATTCACGTATAAATATTAATGTTTCAAGAGCAGATAATAATTTCACAAAAATTACAATTACTGATAATGGAATCGGAATAGTTACAGATTTACAAAAAAACATTTTTAAATTATTTTATCGGGCAACTAATCAGGCTAGTGGTAGTGGTATTGGACTGTACACCCTTAGATATGGCATTGAAAAACTGGGAGGGCATATTCAATTTGACAGTACCGAAAACATTGGAACTACTTTCACCATTTATTTACCTAATCAAAAATAAATTAATCAGAAATCAAATCATTTAAAACACGAATCCTTTTTTTATTATTTTTGGTCGACAACTGAAATAAAAAAATTATGAAAAAAATCCAATTGATTGCCCTTATTTTGCCGTTATCTATACTAATGGTTAACTGTAGCTCAGCCGGAAAAGGAAAATCAGCTTATGTTGAAGCTAAAAAAATAAGCTACGAAACCGACATTAAACCAATTATTACAACCAGCTGTACCCCTTGCCACATGCCGCCTCAGGGACGAAAAGAACCTTTCCAAAACTACGAACAGGTAAAAGAACATATTACAGCTATCATTGCCCGTGTAAAATTACCTCAGGAAGATCGTAAATTTATGCCTCCGGTAAATAAAAAACCGGCTTTAACTAATGATCAGGTTGCTGTTTTAGTACAATGGCAACAACAAAACATGCCTCAATAACAAATTCAATTTCAAAAATCAATGACAATTTTCAATGGCAATAGCAATTGAAATATTCAATAAAAAAAAATTCCAAATTCTAATTAACGTAAAGTCATTGGAATTTGGAATTTTATTTTTTGGGATTTATTAATTTCAATTGAAAATTGCCATTGAAAATTGTCATTGATTTTTGCTATTGTTATTAGTTCCTTCTGTTTCCGCCCAAGTAAATAGACACATAATACAACAAGGTCGCGATAGAACCCAAAGCCGCTACCACATAAGTACGGGCAGCCCATTTTAACGAATCTTCAGCTCCTGCATATTCGGCAGGATTCAGCATATTTTTAGCTTTCAGCCAGGCCAAAGCACGATTACTAGCATCATATTCAACCGGCAAAGTAACAATCGAAAACAGGGTAGTTGCAGCAAACAGGATAATTCCAATTAGCAACAAACCCGGAAATGTTTTAAGCATTAAAATCCCCGCCAGCAAAATCCATTGCATGTACGAAGAAGCCACATTTACAAACGGAACCAACTTAGAGCGCATACTCAGCCACTCATAACCCACAGCATGTTGTACAGCGTGACCACATTCGTGAGCCGCTACCGCAGCTGCAGCTGCATTGCGTTGATTGTAAACCGCCTCACTTAAATTCACCGTTTTATCCACCGGATTGTAATGATCTGTTAGTTGTCCCTCAGTCGAAATCACACGAACATCGTAAATCCCGTTATCCGATAACATTTTTTGAGCAATCTCAGCACCACTCATATTATTTTGCAAATGCAATTGCGAATAATGCTCAAACTTACTCTTTAACCTCGAACTTACTAACCAACTGAAAAGCATAATTGCACCCGCCAGAATTAAATAACCACTTCCCATATCTTTTTATATTTTTAGTTTCAATTTTTCAATAATAACAAACAAATTCTGAACCAATTTACAAAAATGCCAATTTGACAGCTGTTAAAAATTCATTAAATAGCAATATCAAAATTCAATAACAATTGCAACAGGAAATATCAAAAATAAAAAATCCAAACTCCAATCAACACATTGTTATTGGAATTTGGAATTTTATCTATTTAATCATTGACAATTGAAATTGCCATTAATTTTTGATATTGAAATTGAAATTGAAATTACCCTACCAGGTTGATAATTTTCCCCGGAACAATAATCACCTTATTTGGCGTTCTGCCGTCTAATTGTTTTTGGGTTCTTTCGTCTTTCATCACGATTTCCTCAATTTGTTCCTTGGTTAAATCCAAAGGCAATTTGATGGTAAAACGCATTTTTCCGTTAAATGAAACCGGATATTCTTTCTCTGATTCTACTAAATGAGCCGCTTCAAAAACAGGGAAAGCAACCGTTGCAATCGAACCTTCGTTACCTAATAAACTCCATAATTCTTCTGCAATATGCGGTGCATAAGGTGAAATCACAATAGCCAACGGCTCTAAAATAGCACGGGAATGACAATTTTGAGTTGACAATTCGTTCACACAAATCATAAACTGTGAAACCGAAGTATTGAAAGAGAAACCTTCAATATCTTCCGCTACTTTCTTGATAGTTTTGTGCAATGATTTCAAGTTGTCTTTTGTTGGCTCGTCATTAGTAACAATCAAACCATTATCATCAAAATACAAACGCCATAATTTTTTCAGGAAACCAAAAACTCCCGAAATACCTGCCGTATTCCAAGGTTTTGCCTGCTCCAACGGCCCTAAAAACATTTCGTATAAACGCAAAGTATCGGCACCATATTCAGCACAAATATTGTCTGGAGTGACTACATTGTATTTAGATTTTGACATTTTTTCAACCTCGCGACCTACAATATATTTTCCGTTTTCTTCCATGAGAAAGATTGCATTAGCAAAATCCTCTCTCCAACCTTTAAACTTTTCAACATCTAACTCATCAGAAGAATTAACCATTGAAACATCCGCATGAATCGGTGAGAAACCAATTGTTAGCTGCTCGCTCCATTCTTCTACATTATATTCTTTATGAATTCTCTTTAATTCAGAATGAACAAAATCTAAATTATTATTTTTATAAATAGTTGAACTCACAAAAACAGGAGGAATTCCCATTGTTCCTAAAACTCTATAAACAAAAGCACTCGTCCCTAAAATCATTCCCTGATTAATCAGTTTTTTGAATGGTTCTTCTGTTGGCGCAAAGCCTTTGTCTTTTAAGAATTTGTTCCAAAAACGGGAATACAATAAATGTCCGGTAGCGTGTTCGCTTCCGCCAATATATAAATCCACAGATTCCCAATATTTCAAGGCTTCAGCAGAAGCAAATTCATTTTCATTAGCGGCATCCATATAACGCATCCAATACCAGGAACTTCCCGCCCAGCCTGGCATGGTGTTCAATTCTAATGGAAAAATAGTCGTGTTGTCAACCAAATTTGTATCAACCACTTTATTGTTTACACTGTCCCAAGCCCAAACTGCAGCATTTCCTAATGGAGGCAATCCGTCTTCGGTTGGTAAATATTTCTCAACTTCCGGCAAGATGATTGGCAAATGTTGCGCATCAATCATCTGTGGCAAACCATTCACATAATATACCGGAAACGGTTCTCCCCAGTAACGTTGGCGGGAGAAAACCGCATCACGCAAACGGTAATTGATTTTCCCTTTTCCCTGACCTATATTTTCCAGTTCTTCGATAACTTTTTTAGTCGCTTCTTTGTACCCCAATCCATTTAGAAAATCAGAATCCACTAATTGGAATCCTTCTTTGGCTCCAAAAGCCGCTTCCGAAATGTCTTTATCAAAAATATTTTTGATATCCTGCATTCCGTTTTGACCTTTGAAGAAATTAGCAAAAGCATAATCTCTTTCGTCTCCACAAGGAACCGCCATTACAGCACCTGTTCCGTAGCCCGCCAAAACATAATCACCAATCCAAACCGGAATAGCTTCTTTGGTAAACGGATGTTCGGCATAAGCTCCCGTAAATACACCTGAAATGGTTTTCACATCAGCCATACGCTCGCGTTCTGAACGTTTTGCGGTTTTTTCGATATAAGCCTCAACAGCCGCTTTTTGTTCAGCAGTTGTGATTTGAGCTACCAATTCATGTTCCGGTGCCAAAGTCATAAACGTCACTCCGAAAATAGTATCAGGACGAGTAGTGAAAACTGAAATACTGCTTTCTGAATTCTGCAGTCTGAAATCTACCATCGCACCAACACTCTTTCCAATCCAGTTTCGTTGTGATTCTTTAATCGATTCGCTCCAGTCAATAGTATCTAAACCTTGCAACAAACGTTCTGCATAAGCAGAAATTCGCATGCTCCATTGGGTCATTTTTTTACGAACTACCGGAAAACCACCACGCTCTGAAACGCCGTTCACAATTTCGTCATTCGCCAAAACCGTCCCCAATCCCGGACACCAGTTTACTTCGGTTTCTGCCAAATACGTTAATCTGTATTGTAAAAGGATTTTCTCCTGCTCGTCTTTTGCGAAAGCATTCCATTCAGCAGCTGAAAATGCCGCAATGTTATCATCTGAAACAGCATTCACATTAGCATTTCCATCTTTTTCAAAAAGAGCAATCAAAGTCGAAATATCTTCGGCTTTATCAGTCGTTTTATTATACCAGGAATTAAATAACTGGATAAAAATCCATTGGGTATGTTTGTAATAATCAGGATTTGAAGTACGTACTTCACGATCCCAATCGAATGAAAATCCTATTTTATCCAATTGCGTTCTATAACCTGCAATTTGATTTCCTTCTTTATCAACACCTCCGTCAATGTTTACGCGGGTTGTATCTTCAGGACGTTGCCCGGTTTGAATAGCATATTGCTCAGCCGGCAATCCAAAACTGTCGTAACCCATTGGGTGCAACACATTAAAACCCTGATGTCTTTTAAAACGGGAATACACATCCGATGCAATATAACCCAGCGGGTGTCCTACGTGCAAACCCGCTCCTGATGGATAAGGAAACATATCCAAAACATAATATTTTGGTTTATCTGAATTATTTTCGGCTGCAAAAGTTTTGTTTTCTGCCCATTTTTTTTGCCATTTGGCTTCTATTTCGTTCGGATTGTATTTCATGTATTATAAATAATCTTTTTATTTTTTTTAAAAAGGATTAATAAATTAATTTGAATGATTAAATAAAGGTTCTAGGTTAAATAAAATATTTGCGTAAGCTCCCCAATTTTTAGATTTGTTTTTATCGAAATCTACTGTATTTGTAAAACTGCGATCACCTACTAATTCAATACTAAAATTCTTCAAAAAAGTTGTTCCGATTCCAAACATACAACCCAAATTTACTTTATTATAAAAATTACCTAAATCAACATTCTCGTTAGATTTTGCATCTAAAATACCTGTCATTCGAAAACCACCTAATAAATAAAAGCCTTTACTATAATCTTCTTTGACATCATATTTTAAAAGTGTATGTAATTGAAGTGTTTTTAATTTAGTATATTCAAACAGCAATCTTGCTCCATTATCTTCATAATAATAACTCCCCTCTTCAGTTGTATTGTAAATTAAATGAGCTTTTAAACCCAAATGATTCTTAATTTTATAATCTACAAACCCTCCTACATTAAATGGACTTTTTCCTGACCCTACAAATAAAGAACCTTTCATCTCTATATCATAAGCATTTGCACCTACAACTAACCCATATTTCAAATCTTGTGAAAAAACGGAAACAGAAAACAAAAACAGAAAACCAATTAATATTTTTCTCATTTAAAATTATTTAGAGTTTACAACTTTTTAAAAAATCAGTCGCAAATTTACATTTATTGTACGGGCTATGAAAATAATTTATTTGGAATAAAAAAATTAAAAAATACGTATTTAAATAAGTAAAAATACTTATGTTTGCACTGTGTTTTAAAAAACATAACCATGACATCCGACAAAAAATATAAAATAGAAGTCCGGCTCTGGATTGAAGAAACCGAAGGACCATTTTTAGGAATAGGTAAAATCTGGTTACTGGAAAATATTCGAAAAACAGGTTCAATTACCAATGCTGCCAAAGAAATGAAAATGGCCTACCGGCAAGCCTGGCAATTAGTCCAGGAAATGAACCAACGCGCCGAAAGCCCTTTAGTCGAAAAATTGCTGGGCGGTAAAGGCGGAGGCGGCGCCAAACTGACTGAAGCCGGAGAAAGAGCCATAAGCCTATTTTATGAAGTAGAAAAACGAATTAAAGATTTTGCTCAAAAAGAAACTCAAAATCTAAAGTTTTAAAAATTTTAACCAACAGTATTCATTTTAAAACATATTGAAAAAATCTAAATCTGATAAGAAAAACAATTCATAAGCAACAATCGACTTATATTTGCAAAATGTTAAACAAATGCTAAAAACTGTAAAATCAGCAATTATTTAAACGAAACAACCCTTCCTATTTATAATGAAAAAAACACTTTACCTATTTACATTAACAATTGTAGCTTTATTTTTCAGTGAAAATATGACGGCACAAATCGATCAAAATATCACGAAATTATTACTCGAAAAAAAGATTATCAACCAACATGAAGCCGATTCGATAATGGCTCTTCCGATTGTAAATCAAAAAGTCAATTCTGAAAACAAAAACTTTTCCATTGGATTAGAATTCAGACCCAGAGCAGAATATCGCGACGGTTACAAACAATTGAGAACCGCCGATACCAAAGCCGCTTATTTTGCTACCCAAAGAAGCCGATTGTATTTTAACTACAGCCAACCCAAATTCAAATTTCACACTTCCGTTCAGGATCTTCGCGTTTGGGGACAATACGGACAAACCTCTACAACAGGTTCTTTTAATGTATTTGAAGCTTATGCAGAAACAGGACTTTCTGATCATTTTTCGCTTCGAATAGGCCGTCAAAAAGTAGAATTGGATAACGGAAGACTTTTCTCGGCAGCCAACTGGAGTCAGGCAGCAAGAGCACATGACGGAATCAACCTAATCTACGAAAACAGCAAAATTCATTCGGAATTCATTACAGCTTTCAATCAAACTTCTGAGCGTATTTTCGAAACCAATTTTGCTCCAACTACATTTACAAACTATAAAATGCTCAACATACATTACCTGAAAGCAAAATTAAATGAGCATTTTAGTCTAAGCACTTTAAATTCTGCCGATGGTTATGAAAGTAAGACCAATCCAAGGACTATGTACACTCGCGCCACTTCGGGCGGACGAATAGAATTTGAAAAAGGAAATTTATACCTAACCCTGAGCGGTTATTACCAATACGGTCATTTACAAGCCGGAAATAAAATTTCGTCCTATTACTTTCAGCCTGAAATCCAGTGGAAGAAAAACAAGTTTACTACCCGTTTAGGTATGGAATACATGAGTGGTGACAATGCCGAAAAACCAAGTTCCACTTCTAAATCATTTGTTCCGCTTTACGGAGTTGCCTGGCGTTTTATGGGAAACATGGATTATTTTACCACCTTCCCTTCGGATTTAAAAAACGGTGGATTAATCAATCCGTACCTGCACCTTATTTATGATCTTAACAAAAAACTAAGTTTACGCTCCGACTTTCATTTGTTTTACCTGCAAAATAACGTAAAAGACAATCTGAACAACAAGATTAACCCCTATTTAGGATTTGAAAACGACTTATCATTACACTACAAATACAACAATTTCACCATGATTGATTTTGGCTTCTCATACATGGCAGCCGAAAAAAGCATGGAAACACTTAAAACAGGAAACAGCAACATCATTCCCGTATGGAGCTACCTAATGGTCACTTTCAAACCGGAACTATTTAACTTCAAAAAATGATTCGTTCTTAATTAAAAGTACAGAATCAGCTAAATACTTTTTTATGGAATTCACTTCTATTATTCTATTACTCGCCTTAGCTACTGTTGCATTTATATATTCTTCAGTTGGTCATGGAGGCGCCAGTGGTTATATGGCCATTATGGCTTTAACAGGTGTAGCCCCTGTCATGATGAAACAATCAGCTTTAGTGATGAATTTAGCCGTTTCCTTATTCTCTTTTATTGGGTTTTACAGAGCAGGTTTTTTTAGATTGAAATTATTTCTGCCTTTTGTAATTGCAAGTATTCCAATGGCTTTTTTAGGAGGCACGATGAGTTTACCGGACGCAATCTATAAAAAAATATTAGGCATCTGTCTCTTTATTTCAATTATCCGACTAGTATATCAATTTGAAGAAAAAAATGAACCCAATCGGGAAATTCCATTATGGGCAGGACTTTTTTCAGGTGGAAGTATCGGGCTCCTTTCCGGACTTTTAGGTATTGGTGGCGGCATCATCCTCAGCCCTTTGATGCTTTTAATGCGTTGGTCAAAACTTAAAGAAACAGCCGCTGTTTCAGCATTATTTATTTTTGTCAACTCCCTTTCGGGACTTTATGGACAAATTCAAAAAGGAGGCTTTAACCTTAGCCCTGATTTACAAATAGCGGTTGTTGCCACTATCATTGGCGGTTTATTCGGATCCTATTTTGGAAGTCAAAAATTCAACTCCAAAACACTAAAATACCTTTTGGCTGCCGGACTAACAATTGCCGGTTTAAAATTACTTTTAACGTAAAAGTGTTTTTTTATGTTATTTTTTTAAAAACCCATCTCTAAATTACAAGAAAATAAAAACTTTGAACGTTATTAACTTCATATAAAGAAATTCTTTATTATTTTTACCCCATAATAAAAGTAAACTATGAGTTCTTCATTTGATAAGTTTCAAAAACGCAGGTTAATTTCCTCTTATTTTTCGGTGGTTTTAAGTATTTTTCTGGTATTGTTTTTACTGGGAACATTAGGACTTTTTATTATCAATTCTAAAAAATTAGCAGACGACTTTAAAGAAAAAATCGCCATGACGGTTTTCTTTAAAAATGAAGCCAATGATACTATTTTGAAAAGTTTTGGCACGGAATTAAAAAGAGCTCCGTTTGCCAAAAAAATAGTGTATGTAAGTAAAGAAGAAGCTGCTAAAGTTCATACCGATATTATTGGAGAAGATTTCCTGACTTTCTTAGGCGAAAATCCTTTGCAAAACTCTTACGATATCCATATCAAAGCCGATTATGTTGAGAAAGACAGCGTAGCTAAAATTGAACGTCAATTGCGTACCAATAATCCAATGATTTCAGATATTGTTTACGACAAACAATTGGTAAATTTAGTAAACGACAATATCAAGAAAGTAAGTATGTGGATTTTAATCATCACTTGCTTCCTGACTTTTATCGCTGTATTATTAATCAACAGTTCACTACGCCTTTCTATTTATTCTAATCGTTTTATTATTAAAACCATGCAAATGGTGGGAGCTACCAAATCTTTTATCAGAAAACCATTTGTGATGCGTAGTGTAAAATTAGGAATGCTTGGCGCTGCTTTAGCAATCTTAGCACTAATTGGACTTTTATCTTATGTACAAACCAACTTCCCTGATTTAGGAATTCTGGATGATAAAGGACTTATTTTACTTGTCTTTATAGCGGTTTTTGGATTTGGAGTTTTAATCACCTGGTTAAGCACCCATTTTGCCACACAACGTTTCTTAAACTTAAGAACTGACGATCTTTATTAATTTTAGATTTCAGTCCCGAAGCTTCGGGAGCAGATTTTAGATTTTAGAATTAGAAAAATAACTTAAAAAAAAAGGAATGAGATTGTTTCGTTCCTGTCAATAAAATGGAAAACAACAAACAAGAATTCTTATTTGATAAAGTAAATTACAAATTCCTTTTTATCGGAATTGGAGTAATTGTGCTTGGTTTTATTCTAATGTCAGGTGGTGGAAGTGATGATCCGAAAGTGTACAGCGACGCTATTTTTGACTTTAGAAGAATCCGATTGGCCCCAACAACAGTTTTAATTGGTTTTGGAATCACCATTTATTCTATTTTCAAAAAAAACAATAAGTAGTTTAAAGTAATCAGTTGCAGTTTGCATAAAAAGCAGCAAAACAACTGAAAACTAAAAACCGAAAACTGATTACTCCAAAATGAACACATTACACGCTATTGTTCTGGCTATAATCGAAGGAATTACCGAATTCCTTCCGGTTTCTTCAACAGGACACATGATTATTGCCTCTTCTTTTTACGGAATTGAACACGAAGAATTCACCAAACTTTTCACCATTGTCATCCAATTGGGAGCCATCCTTTCGGTTCTGGTATTGTATTTCAAACGGTTTTTTCAATCTTTTGATTTCTATTTCAAATTATTGGCAGCCTTTATTCCCGCTGTAGTTTTCGGTTTGCTTTTCAGCAAAAAAATAGACGCCTTATTAGAGAATCCTGTAACGGTTGCCATCTCATTATTAGCAGGAGGAATCATTTTGCTAAAAGTGGACGACTGGTTCAATAATTCAGAAGAAACCGAAATCACTTATACTAAAGCAGTAAAAATTGGATTGTTCCAATGTCTTGCTATGATTCCGGGAATTTCCCGAAGTGGCGCTTCCATTGTAGGAGGAATGTCCCAAAAACTTTCCAGAACTGCCGCCGCAGAATTTTCTTTTTTCTTAGCTGTACCAACAATGTTTGGCGCTACTGCAAAAAAATGTTACGATTATTACAAAGACGGCTATGTATTAACACACGATCAGGCAAATCTATTAATCATCGGAAATATTATTGCTTTTATTGTGGCCATGTTAGCCATTAAATCATTCATTGGTTTTTTAAGCAAAAAAGGCTTCAAAGTTTTTGGTTATTACCGCATTGCAGCAGGACTAATCTTATTGATTATCCATTATTTCATTCACCCTTTGACTGTTATCTAATGACCCGCGAAGAATATTTAGAAGGACAGGTACTACTGATCGACAAACCTTTGAAATGGAGTTCCTTTCAGGCGGTGAATAAATTAAAATACCTGCTGATTAACAAAGTAGGATTGCCTAAAAAATTCAAAATTGGTCATGCCGGAACGCTGGATCCATTGGCAACCGGACTATTATTAATCTGCACTGGAAAGTTTACCAAAAAGATTGCCGAACTACAGGGGCAAGCCAAAGAATATACCGGAACTTTCCACATAGGAGCCACTACGCCATCGTATGATTTAGAAACTGAAATTGATGCGACTTTCCCAACAGAACACATCGACGAAGCTTTAATTCACGAAACGGTGAAGCAATTTTTAGGAGAAATTGACCAAAAACCACCTATTTTCTCGGCTATTAAAAAAGACGGAAAACGCCTGTATGAACATGCCCGTGCCGGTGAAGAAGTGGAAATTGCCAGTCGAAAAACAACCATCCACGAATTTGAAATCACCCGAATTGCACTTCCTGAAATTGATTTCAGAGTAGTATGCAACAAAGGAACGTACATTCGTTCTCTGGCTTACGACTTTGGAAAAGCAATGAATTCAGGTTCGCATTTAACGGTCTTGAGACGAACAAAAATTGGCGATTACGATGTAAAAAATGCGATTGATATAACGTTGTTTGAAGAAAGCTTAGGATTACAAGAAAAATAAATACTGTTTTGACAAGAAATACACAAAGCTATGATTCACTTCATAGCTTTTTTGTTTTAGAAAAATACTACAAAAAAAACAGAAGTACTAACTATGTTTTTAATTAGATTTGCTATATTAAAAACTAACTTTATCAATTTCTATTTAAGCCTACATGATAACAAAATATGTTGTTGCAAAAGGTATAATCTTAAGTTTTTACTTCTTACTATTAAGTATTTTCATTTTAATTAATAGACAAGAATTGAATAATATTTTATCAAACGATTATATTTTAATGAAGAACGTTAAAATAGATTCCATTTATACTGCTTCACATTCTGGTAATAGAAATGGTGATTCTCATTACATAAATTTCAAAGATTCTGGTAAAAAAATCAACTTATTACTTACAGAAAATACTTTAGTTCAAAAACAGATTTTGACTAATATATTTTATGAACATACTGGAACAATCGATATTGTCAAAAGAGAAAAAACCAAGTCTTATTTACCTCAAAACACAGTATATTTTACATATGATGACCGATTTATTTGTAATGTAAATGGAAAATGCAATTTTACTGAGACTTATAAAAACAAAGTATCAAATTATCTTATTTGGGGTGCTTTAATTTTTGCAGGAATATCTTATTGTACTTATCGAGTTTATAATTGTAGAATAATTGAAAGTCTCAAGGGACAAAAGTTTCAGTTCAAATTTTTAGACTCGTTTAAAGATTAATTTTTTCAATTTGCAAACAAGTAATAAATAATAACTTTAATAAATTTTATAAAAATGAAAAAAATACAATTAATAATTTCAACTATATTTCTTAGTATGAGTTTTTTTGGTTATTCCCAAATAATGACCAACTTAAATAGCAGCGACCCTAATATTACTAATCTAAGCTTTGGACTATATCCAGATAACACTATAGTTAAGGGCACTATAACTTCTACTTCCGGAGTAACGAACACTAGTCCGGAACTATTGATAAATTCTATTTTGTCTGAAAATTCCCTTGCTTGGATAAACTTAAACAACAATACCCAAGTAACTGAATTAGATGCAGATGCAACTCAAGATTTAAATAAAAAAAATGCTTTGGATAAGAATCTAAATTATTTCCAACTTGCACAGGTTATTAATTTCACTTTCAAAAATGAGAATTATAAATACATAAAATACAGTTTTCATAATTCAAAGTCAACAAAAAAACCTTACGGATTTATCTTAATGGTAAGTAAAAACAATAAATGGTTGCGTGTAAATGAATTCAACGATACCAATTCAGAATTAATGAATTATACACTAACGTTTTTTAAATTTAATTATCAAAAATTAGATGCTATTTTGAGTAAAAACAATTTAGGAAATAGCTTAATGACTAATATTATAAACGCTACTCACAAAGCAAGTGGTTTTAGTATTATTAGCTTATCTCAACAGTTAGATGTATGGAATTACAATACTTCGAGTGCTGAGAATGCTTATTTTTCTGAAGCATTAGATTGGGAATAATAAATCCCAATTAACAGCAACTACATTTGATAAATTTAGCTAACTTAGTATACTGAGAATAAGGACTTTATTTTATATCGATAATTAAAAATCCATATATGAAAACCCTGACTTGTTTACTAATCACATTTGGCTTTTCTTGCACTTTAATTGCCCAATTTAAACAAGGCTCCTATACTCAATTTGGCGTATCAGTTCCTCTGAAAGAAAACATAAACAGAGACGATGAAGATACCAATTGGCTTACGCCAAACGGCTTAAGCTTGAAATTTGGAGAAGGCATCCATTTTAACCGAACTGTTGCCATTGGTCTAAATTCCGGCATAGACTGGATTGCTTCTAAAAAACTGGTTGTTATTCCTGCCTTTGCCAATCTCAAATTAGGCATGAAAGTAGGCAAAGAAGATTTTTTATACCTCCAGCCTGCTTACGGAAAATCAATTGTTTTAGGTCGCGGTAACCTACACGGTGATTATAAAAAAATTAGTTTTGGCTATGAAGGTATCGAAGGCTTTGCTCTTTTTATAGAACTTACTCAATACGGTTTTAGCTTATATACTCCCGAAAAAGTTACCAGCATTAGCTTAGGCTTGTCAAGCACCTCGTTTACAAAAAGAGTAAAAAACAACAGCAACCTGCCATAATCCGGTAAGGATAACAAATTCTAATCGAATCCCCTTATTATTACACCGTTTTTATCCCAATTTGACTTTTGCAAAATACTTTTTCTCAGAAAGCTCCTGGTCTAATGCCAACATCATTTCTATAATTTCTTCTTGAGTTGCATTTCCTTTATCGTGCAAATACCATAATTGCAATTCGGTTTTTATGGCTTCATCAATAATACCATGTTCTTTTTTATAGTTTAGAATTAAATCCGTAGCTGCTTTAGGTCTGGGCCCCCAATGCGCTAAAACAGCCGAAGTTTCTTTATCAACAACAATCAGCTTAGGAATTGCTCTTGCATTTTGAGTTAGAAAGCAATCCATCAAATCTAAATTCTCATCTCTCAACACTATTTTGAGTTCTATTTTCTCCTCAGAAAGCTGACTCATTTTATTAAAAACCGGCAGTAATTGCGCCGCATCTCCACACCATCCCTCAGAAATTACCAACCAAGTAAACTCATTTTGCAATGACTTCAGTTGAATACTATTTTCCTCTGAAACTTTAATCGTCTTGTCTAAACGATTCATTCGGGTATCATTCAAATAGCTGTAATGCGTTAAATCTTCCGACTGTTCTTCGCCGGTAGATTTTCCTTCTTTTAACAAATCAGCAACTAATTTTCTATATTCAGGATAAGTATAATTATATAACAAGGCTTTTGTAATTGATGTCGTCATAATTTCTATTTTTTAGTAAAATTAGACCAAGTAATCTGGATTAAATATGACAAAAATCACATTCAAATCAGCAAAAATTGTATTTTTATAAAAAATGCTGTACGATGAACTTATATTCAAAATCAATTGGACTTGCGCTTTCAGGTGGAGGAACAAAAGGTTTAGCCCATGCGGGTGCTATTAAATTTTTAGAAGAACAAAACATACGTCCTACTAAAATTGCGGGAACCAGTGCGGGTTCTATCGTAGGCGCTATGTATGCCTGGGGAAAAACACCGGAGGAAATCCTGGACTTCTTCAAATCCATCTATTTTTTTCATTGGCGACACATCACTTTTACCAAAGCAGGCCTGATAGATTCCGAAGCCTTCAAAAACTATTTTCATGCGGTTTTTAAAGATGCTAAACTTTCTGATTTGGAAATCCCAACCCAGATTACCGCAACCGACATGATTAAAGGCAAACTAAAAATATTTGAACCCGAAACCAAAATTGTGGATGCGCTTATTTCATCCTCATCCTTTCCGGGAATTATTTCACCTTATCAAATTAACGGCAATCATTACAGTGATGGCGGAATTCTAAATCACTTTCCTACCGATTTACTTCGTGAAGAATGTGCTACCGTTATCGGAGTTTATGTAAGCCCTATCAATAATATAGAAGCCAAAGATTTGAATTCCATCAGAGCAGTTACCACAAGAGCTTTTGATATTCTCTCCGAATATTCAAATATCTCAAAATTCAATCAATGCGACTGGATGATTCAGCCCAAAGAATTAAGCGTCTACAGCACTTTTGAAACTAACAAAATTAAAATGGACGACATTTTCAATTTGGGCTATGAAGCAGCTAAATACAGCTACGAAAACAAAATTTATAAAATTTAAGTCGCCCTATTTCAAAAAAAAAGAATATCCCTATATTTGCACCAATCAACGCAACAAAGACATGAAATACAAAAGAATTCTTCTAAAATTAAGCGGAGAAGCTTTAATGGGAGATCGTCAATATGGGATAGACCCACAAAGATTAGCTGAATATGCTGAAGAAATCAAAAAAGTACACGCTAAAGGAGTAGAAATTGCCATCGTAATAGGTGGGGGAAACATCTTTAGAGGAGTTGCAGGAGCGAGTAGCGGAATGGACAGAGTACAGGGCGATTATATGGGAATGCTTGCTACAGTGATCAACGGAATGGCATTACAGGGTGCTCTGGAAGACAAAGGCATGAAAACACGTTTGCAAACAGCCTTAAAAATGGAATCTATCGCTGAACCTTACATCAAAAGAAGAGCCGACCGTCACCTTGAAAAAGGCAGAATCGTAATTTTTGGAGCCGGAACAGGAAATCCTTATTTCACAACCGATACAGCCGCTGTTTTACGTGGTATTGAAATCAATGCTGATGTGATTTTAAAAGGAACACGTGTAGACGGAGTTTATGATTCAGATCCTGAAAAAAATGCTGCAGCAGTAAAATTTGACTACATTTCATTTGATGATGTAATCAAAAAAGGATTAAATGTAATGGACACTACAGCCTTTACTTTAAGCCAGGAAAATAAATTACCTATCCTGATTTTTGACATGAACAAAAGCGGAAATCTGGAAAAAATCTGCGACGGTGAAAACATTGGAACAGTAGTAAATATTTAATTAGCAGAAAGCAGTTTTCAGATAACAGAAAATCTGGAATCTAAAATCTAAAATCTAAAAAAATGACTGAAGAAATTGAATTTATATTAGAAAGTGCAGAAGAATCTATGGAAGGTTCTATTGGTCACTTAGAAAAAGAATTTCTAAATATCCGTGCCGGAAAAGCATCTCCTGCTATGTTAGGAAGTGTTTTTGTAGATTACTACGGTTCTTCCACGGCATTGAATCAGGTAGCTAAAATCAGTACTCCTGATGCCAGAACGATTACTTTGCAGCCTTTTGAAAAAAGCATGTTGCAAACTATTGAAAAAGCCATCATGATTGCCAATCTTGGTTTTAACCCAATGAATAACGGAGATGTCATCATCATCAGCGTTCCACCTTTGACTGAAGATCGTCGTCGTGAATTAGCAAAACAAGCTAAAGCCGAGGCTGAAGATGCTAAAATCGGGATTAGAAATGCCAGAAAAGATGCCAACACTGATATTAAAAAATTAGAGAAAGACGGAACTTCTGAAGACATTTGTAAAAGTGCCGAAGAAGAGGTTCAAAATCTGACGAATACTTATATCAAAAAAATAGACGAACTTCTTGCTGCTAAAGAAGCCGAAATCATGAAAGTATAACTTTCTGACCAAACACTTTTTAAAAACCGTCCCGATAGCTATCGCGACGGTTTTTTTATTCTTACTTTTGCCATACCAAAAACGGCTTTCCTTTCGTTTTTACTCAAACAAGTATTATGAGGCACCTTTTTTTGTTTTTCTTTTTCACCCTCACACTTCAGGCGCAATTTCGCATCAACGGAATTGTAAAAGAATCCGCTTCAAACAAAGCCCTGGCTTTTGCCTCAATTACTACTAATAACGGCATTAACAGCATTAGCGATGTTGACGGAAAATTTGAAATTATCTCAAGCAAACCAATTACTTTTTTTTACGTTTCTTACATTGGTTACAATAAAACAAAAATTGATATCCTGAATAACAATCGTTTTTTCAATATTAAATTAGTTCAAAATACCGCCAAACTTAACGAAGTTGTTGTTGCTACTCAAAACGCAGCCAATACCATAATTAAAAAAACAATTGCGCTAAAAGACACTAATAATCCCGAAAAAAAACTGGCCAATTTTGCTTTTAAAACCTATAATAAATTAATTGTTTCCGCTAATCCAGATTCGATTTCAGGAAAAATAGATTCTATTATTGTCAAAAAAACGAAAGAGGGGATTTATTTTAAAATCGATTCGGCCAACTACAAATTCAAAAATACGGTTAACAAACGTCATTTGTTTCAAACCGAAAAAGTATCTCAGTTTCAATTTAGCAACAACAAACTGAAAGAAACTATTCTGGGAGCCAAAATGGCGGGATTAAAACAACCGCTGTACGAAATCATCGCTTTCAACCTGCAGTCTTTTTCTATTTACGATTCTAAATACGAACTTTTTGAAACCAAATACAACAGTCCTATAGCCCAGGACGCCCTAAAAGATTACAACTACAAATTACTGGATACCGTGGCTGTCAACGGCAGAAATGCTTATATGATTTACTTTAAAAACAAAAAGAAAAGTAAAGCCAAAGGACTCGAAGGAATTCTATACATTGACCAAAATAATTTTGCTGTTGCCAAAGCCATTATGCGCATCCGGGGGTTACTCGATATTAGCGGAACTCATGAATTTGAATACCTGGCCAATGAAAACCTTTGGTTTCCTACGCACAAAAATTTCCGAATTATAAAAGGTCAAAATGATGACGACATTAATTTTTTAGGAGGAACCATTCAGTTTGACGGCGATATGGAAAATGATTTCAGCAGCCGAAAAAAGCAGCCTTCGGATTATATTTTTTTACGCTCAGAAAGTCACATTTTTGACTTTGAAAAAAACACAAACAATACTTTAAAAAATCCTTCATTTGCCGTAGCAATAGAAAAAAACGCCTTTAATAAAGAAGAATCTTTTTGGGATACTTATCGAAAAGACAACTTTGATATTCGCAATCAAAAAACCTATAGCGCACTTGACAGTATCGCTGTCAGAAAAAAAATTGCCCATCGGGTTCAACTGGGAAAAAAAGTCATTAACGGCTATTTGCCCATAGGTTTTTTCGACATGGATTTGCGAAAGTTATTTAGCTACAATAATTACGAAGGTTTCCGTTTAGGATTAGGCGGTATAACTAATGAACGCCTTTCTAAATATTTCAGAATGGAAGGCTACTATGCTTACGGTACCAAAGACGGTATCTTTAAAGGCAGTATTGGCGCTGCCGCAAAAATAGACAGCGAGGCCAATTCATGGCTTGGAATTTCATACACCGATGATGTACGGGAAATAGCCAGCACTTCTTTTACAATTGAGAAAAAACCGTTTAAAATATACGACCCAAGACCCATTAACATCAGTACTTTTTACAATTATGTAAGCTGGAAATCCTATTTTGAAACCAAAAAAATTCCAAAAACTGAAAGTATTTGGGAACTGAACCACAGTGAAATCCAACCCAAGTTTGATTACACATTCAGCAACAACAATAAATTATATACAAACTATACCATGACTACCGCCATGGTTTCCTTGCAATGGAGTCCGTTTAGTGATTTTATGCAAACGCCTACAGGACAAATTGAGATAGAAAAACGTTTCCCTAAATTCACTTTTCAATACACGCAATCCTTAGGAAGACTATGGAATAACGATTTTGATTTCAGCAAATTTGACTTCAAAACCGAGTATGAAAAAAAATACCTCAACGGTCAAAAAACATCCTTACTTTTTCAGGCGGGTTATGCATTGGGCGATATTCCATTGACTCATTTATACAATACTTCGCCAAACAATATTACGAAAGAAACCATAATTCAGCGAATTACTTTTGGTGGCAAAAACAGTTTTGAAACCATGTTTTTCAATGAATTTTTCTCTAACAAATATGCTCTTTTTCAATTCAAACATGCTTTTAACCGCGTTACTTTATTCAAAAAAGTAAAACCTTCGCTGGTTTTAGTTTCCAGAATGGCCTGGGGAAATCTGAATCATCCGGAACAACACTTAGGGCTCAATTTTAAAACATTAGACCGCGGTTTTTTTGAATCTGGGATTGAGTTAAATCAAATTTTTAACGGTTTGGGATTAACTGCGTTTTACCGTTACGGACCAAATCAATTACCTAAATTTGAAGACAACATCGCCATTAAGCTGAGCTATGTTTTGAATTTAGGATTCTAATGACTCGACACAAACTTCAATCCTATGATTGAAGCAATCAGTGTCACAATAAAAAACAATCGCCAAAAACCGGCAGGTTCTTTAAATACAAAAATCCCAACTAAAACAGTTCCTACGGCTCCTATTCCGGTCCAAACAGCATAAGCGGTCCCGATAGGCAATTCCTGAGTCGCTTTGTACAATAAAAACATACTTGCTGTTAAACTCACTAAAAAACCAATCATCCAATAGGCTGATTCCATTCCGGCTGTCTCTTTGGCTTTACCTAAACAAGAAGCAAAAGCAACTTCAAACAAACCACCAATTATCAAAAAAATCCAACTCATTTTATTCTCTAATAATTAATACTGAGGAATTCCCTAAAGGCCAATTCACATTAGCATCGGCAATGGATTTCCAACTTTCTAAACTAATCAATATTAAATCTTGTTGCTTGAAAAAAGCAGCATTCAATTCTTTATCTGAAATGATATTGATGTTATTAGGAAATTTTTGCAACAAAACTGAAACGGCACTTTGCATCACAAAATTATTTTTCAAAATGCCATTCATATCTAAAATATTGATCTTTGAATTGTTATTAAAAATCATTTTTTGGACATAATCAATCAAAACAGCATCATCCGATTTTAGAATAGGCACAAAAACATGATTTAAGGTTTCAAAATCATTGTCTATTAAAATCCCCAGAGGCGTTTTAGTTTTAGCAACAATTTGTCTTGTGCGCTCATCAAAAGGCGAATTCTCAAACAAACCTTCTTTTCCTTTGAACTTATCAATTAATCGATCCGGATTAATAATTCGGGTGGTAAAACCGATTACTTTACCTAACAAACTGCCTTCAAAAATAGACTTCCCTACTCCTACCAAAAGCAAATCGTAATCGCCATTATTAGCCACTTCGGCAATTTCAGTTTCGATATCATTGGTAACCTTAAAAACCGAAAGTAACTTCACTCCCAGATGATCCGATTCATCAAAAATAGGTTCGAATGTTTCTCTTTCTATTTCTTCCATATTGAACGAATGCAGTTCGTCACTTTGAGACAAATGCATCGCGGTAATTACCGAAGTCTTTTTTTGTTTTTTGGTTAAACCATTAGCCAAACGCAGTAAAGCTTTTCCTTTTTCATTATTTCCAAAAGAAATCAAAATACGATATTTACTTTCATCCAAAATTTCAACATGTTCGCTTTCTCTTTTACCTTTAAAAATAAGATCCAGTAAATCCAAAGCAGGTCCTGTCATAAAGGTAGTAACCAATGCCATGATTACCATCATCGTAAAAACTTCAGGGGTTAATACTTTAAGTTCTAAACCAATGTTCAGCACAATCAATTCCATCAAACCACGGGTATTCATCAAAGCACCAATGGTTAAACTATCATGCCAGTTTTGACCCACAAATCGCGCTGCCAAAGCACTTCCTAAAAATTTACCTACCACTGCTACTGCTATTATTCCGGCAGTTACTTTCCATAAATAGGCATCATTTATCAAACCTACCTGTGTATTCAAACCGGTGAAAACAAAAAACAACGGCAGTAATAATATCACCGAAACGTCTTCTACTTTTTCGATAAAAATCATTCTGAATTTAGCGATATCCGGCATAATAGCGCCCATCATAAATCCGCCAAAAAGCGCATGAATACCAATAACCTCAGTGGCATAAGAAGAAATAATAAGCAATAAAAAGAAGATAGCCATTACGGGTTTTCCAATGTTTTCCTTCTCAGCATACAAATCTCCAATGCGTTTCAAAAAAGGTTTTACAATAAAAAGCATGGCCAAAACATACAAAAAAGCCAAGGAAATAACATAAAGCGAGCCTACAAAATCACCGGCTTTTACTATGGCAATTACCACAGCCAGCAAACACCAGGCGGTAATATCATCGGCGGCGGCGCAGGTAATAACGATGGCTCCCAGTCGGGTTTTGTGAATTCCTCTTTCCTGAACTATTCGTGCTAAAACAGGAAAAGCCGTTATACTCATAGCAATCCCCATAAACAAACTGAAAGAAAGAAATTCGACACCTTGAGGAGCAAACTGATTGTACACAAGATAAGACAGGCCAATTCCCATGGCAAAAGGGATAATAATACTGGCATGACTAATAACTATAGCTTCACTGGCTTTATTTTTCAAAACTTTCACATCCAGTTCCATACCAATGACAAACATGAAAAGAATCAACCCTATCTGGCTCAAAAATTTTAAATTTCCTAAAGATGCGGCAGGAAATAAGGCTGCTGAAAAATCAGGAAAATACATCCCTACCAAAGAAGGTCCCAAAACAATTCCGGCTATAATTTCTCCAATTACTGTAGGCTGACCAATTTTTTTAAAAAACCAGCCAAAAATACGGGCCACTAAAATAATCATAACTATCTGTGCCAGAAGAATAGCCAAAGGATCCTGAAGATTATGTAACATCGAATTTACAAAATCAGTAAGCGAATTATTGGCTGGATGAGCAACAAGGTTGGCTTTTTTTAATTCCAGTAACTTTCCTTGTCCAATAATCCAATAAATTAATACTGAAAAAACGCCTGTTACCCCTAAATAAAACAAAGTATTCTTATATTTTTTCAAAACCATAGCTCAAAATCAATTGATTTAAATTTTACACAAAGATGCTAAATTCTTTCATAGTATCAACATCGCTAAAATTAACTTTCAGACTAAAAAAACAAAACCTAAAAAAGCCTAAAATTAATTTAAAATTTACAAATAAACCCCTCCTTTACTGTGGTTTTTAATACATTTGCAGCCTTTAAACATCAATTATGATTAAGTGGTTTAGTTTGGGATTTTGGGAGTTAATTGCTCGCATTGTTCTTCGAAATAAAATTTTAATGTTATCGATAATTGTGGCGATAACTGTCTTTCTGAGTATGCAATGGAAAAACATCCATTTTACATTCACAGAAGCCAATATGTTACCAGAGGACAACATTGCCAATGTAGAATACAATGCGTTCTTAAATAAATTTGGTGAAGAAGGAAACCTGATTATCATTGGGGTAAAAGACAAGACTTTCTTCACTCCAAAGGCTTTCAAAGCCTGGAATACCTTGATGAACAGCATCAAAAAAGACAAAGCTATCGATTTGGTCGTTTCCATTAATGACTTAAAAAAACTTCAAAAAAACGATTCCCTTCAAAAGTTTGAATTAATCCCTTTTGTTGATCAAAACAAAACAGCTGATAAAGCTTATCTTGAAAAAATCAGGAAAGAACTTTTCAATGACATGCCTTTTTACGAAGGTTTGTTATTTAACAAAAAATCAGGAAGTATTCGTTCGGCTATTTACATGGACAAAAAGATTGTAAATACCAAAGCCCGTAAAGACTACATCCTTGAAAAATTAGTTCCGGCAATTGAAAAATTCGAAAAAGAAACCAACATCGATTTGCGTGTTTCGGGCATGCCTTACATCCGAACTTTAAATGCAAAAACGATTACTGACGAAATCAGTCTTTTCATTGGCGCTTCATTATTAGTCACTTCATTATTGTTTTTCTTCTTCTTCAGAAGTTTCAGAGCGACTTTAATTTCGATTATCATTGTGATTATTGGAGTAATGTGGTCGTTTGGAGTTCTGGGATTATTAAATTACGAAATCACCGTTTTAACTGCCTTAGTGCCTTCACTGATTATTGTTATTGGAATTCCAAACTGTATTTTCCTGACCAATAAATACCATCAGGAATATAAGGTTCACCGTAATAAAGTCAAAGCACTGCAAAGGGTAACTACCAAAATTGGTATGGCTACCCTGATGACTAATGTTACCACAGCTATTGGTTTCTTTACCTTTATTACCTCGAATAATTCACTACTTATAGAATTTGGAAATGTAACTTCCATCAACATTTTGTTATTATTCCTGTTGTGCATTATTGTAATTCCAATTTTCCACAGTTATATTCCTGCACCAAAAGACCGTCATATTGAACATTTAGATCGCGGCTCGGTAAAAAATTTCATGGATTGGATTCTGCATAATGTAAAACACAACCGTTTTTCGATTTATGTGGTTGCTATTTCATTATTGGTTATCAGTATTATCGGAATTTACGAAATGCGTATTTCAGGCAGTTTGATTGAAGATATGCCTAAAAAAGAAGCATTTTTTAAGGATATTATTTTCTTCGAAAATGAATTTGACGGTGTCATGCCTTTGGAAATCATGATTGACACCAAACGCAAAAAAGGGGTAATGAAACTCTCTACGCTAAGACGAATGGACGAATTAGAAAAGGCTATTGATGAAATTCCGGAATTATCAAAACCAATCTCTATTGTCAATTTAGTCAAATATTCGAAACAGGCTTATTATAACGGAAATCCGGAATATTACGATCTACCTACTTCGCAGGAACAGGGATTCATTTTGTCTTACGCAAAAAATGCGACGAAGAATTCCAAAGAAAATCTGATGAAAAGCTATGTAGATTCGACAGGCCAATATGCCCGAATTACCACTTTTATGCGTGATGATAACGGAGGAGCGATTCCTAAAATTGAAGCTGAAATTCGCAAAGAAGCCGATAAAATTTTCCCTCCGGACCGCTATAATGTAACCATTACCGGAAAAGCACTGGTTTTCCAAAAAGGAACAGGTTACTTACTAGACAACCTACTGTCATCACTGGTTTTTGCCTTTTTCTTAACGGCGCTTTTAATCGGATTCATGTTCCGTTCGTTCAAAATGATTTTGGTTTCTATTATTCCAAATTTACTGCCATTATTGTTAACCGCAGGATTGATGGGCTTTTTAGACATTCCGTTAAAACCGTCAACGATATTGGTTTTCGGAATTGCATTTGGACTTTCGGTAGATGACACCGTTCGATTCCTGGCGCAATACCGCGAAGAATTAAAGAAGAATAACTGGAAAATCCGCAAATCGGTTTACGCCACATTTAACGATGCCGGATTGAGTATGTTTTATACTTCTATCGTATTGTTCTTTGGATTTTCTGTATTTATGCTTTCCAGTTTTGGAGGAACCATCGCATTGGGAGGATTAATTTCGCTAACACTTTTATTTGGAATGTTATCTAACCTGATGTTATTACCTGCTTTGGTACTGACCCTGAACAAAACATTGGCAAACGAACAGGAATTCATCGAACCAAAAATTGACATCATCGAGCACAGTGATGAAGAAATCGATGCTTTGAAAAAAGAAAAGATTTTTTAAACGTTTCTAAAAATAAAACAATATTAAAATGCTAATAGATCAACAAGTTACACTAGTTAACAAATACATAGATAAATCAATCGATTTTGGTTTTGAGTACGCGCCAAAATTAGTCGGTGGCATCATCGTTTTAGTAATTGGTTTATGGTTTACTAAATTAGTTACCAAAGGAGTTGGAAAATCATTGGTAAGATCAAAAATTGATCCTTCACTGATTCCGTTTTTAAGAAGTTTGACTAACATCACTTTGAAAATTTTAGTTGCCATCACCGTAATGGGCATGATTGGTATCCAAATGACTTCTTTTGTGGCTATTCTGGGAGCTGCTGGTTTGGCAGTAGGTATGGCCTTATCTGGAACCTTGCAAAATTTTGCCGGAGGTGTTATTATTTTGATTCTGAAACCTTTTAAAATTGGCGATACTATCGAAGCTCAGGGATTTTCAGGAACCGTAAAAGAAATTACTATATTTTCAACACTGCTTAACACAGCCGATAAAAAATTAGTAATTATTCCTAACGGACCGCTTTCAACCGGTGCTTTGACCAATTTTTCAGCCGAAGCTACCCGAAGAATCGATTGGACTTTTGGCATCTCCCACGGTGATGATGTAGAAAATTTCAAAAAAGCCATCAATGATTTTATAGCCGAAGATAGCCGTATTTTAAAAGAGCCAGCTCCTTTTATAGGATTGGCAGCCCTTGGTACTTCGGTTAATTTTACCGTAAGAGTATGGGTTAACGGATCCGATTACTGGGGTGTATTCTTTGACATGAATGAAAAAGTATATACAAGATTCGCTGATTACAACCTCAACATCCCTGTCCCAACAACAGATAATCCAACTATTCCAAAGAAATAGAAAACTATTTCCTTATCGATATACAACTTCCTGCCTTTAAAAAGTGGGAAGTTTTTTGTTTTAAAAAAAGCTTTTTCTTACAAGTTATTTTAAAAAATGAATACATTTGGAAACAGTTTTAACAACAATAATCCATTCCAAATGAGTAACCATTTATTATTCCTTTGTTTATTAGTTAGTTTTATTTGTAATGCGCAAAACACAACTAGTCAAGAAAAAACATATAAGACAACCGAAAATGATTCAATTAACATTTGTCCTTTTCCCAACAACTGTGGCTACTACAAAGGCGAATTTATATACGATGGAGTGACCAAAATAGCAAATGGGAAAGGCAAAGCCAATTTTAAAGGCAATATTGCCGAAGGTAATTGGAAAAACAATCGACTGGATGGATACGGATCTTATGATGTAAAAAACAAAGCCAAATATGTTGGAGAATGGAAAGATGGTTTATCACATGGCAAAGGTACAACGACCTACAAAGACGGATCGATGTATAGTGGAGAATGGAAAAACAACAAATATGATGGACAAGGAACTTCCATTTCATTTAGTGGTGAAAAATATGCAGGAGCATGGAAAGAAAACAAAAGACATGGATTAGGTTCATTAACTTTTGAAAATGGCAATATTTATTTTGGACAATTTGCAAATGACAAATTTTATGGTCAGGGGACGATAACTTTTGTAAATGGCATCAAATATATTGGTAATTGGAAAAATTTTAAATTAGACAGCATCGGCACTTTTATTACCTCAAATGGAGATAAATTTACAATCCAATGGAATAATGAAAACAGCAATAAATCACAATATAGGACATTTGCAAAAAATCCAAAAAAACCTTCAAAATTTAAATTAGCAAGTGAAAATTTTACTGGTAAAGGAATTAGAATATACCAAAATATCAGAATTTATATCGGAGAATTTAAATTAGGGAAACAAAATGGACAAGGAACAGTTCACTATATAAATGGCTCCAAATATAGTGGGCAATGGAAAGACAACCAATTTGAGGGCAAAGGTACACTCACAGATGTTTCCATAAATGAAACCTATATTGGAAATTTTAAGAATGGTAATAAGGACGGTCTGGGTACAATTAACTACACCAATGGTGAAAAATATTCCGGAGAATGGAAAGATGGAAGTAGAACCGGACAAGGAACTTATAACTGGCCTAACGGAGATAAATTCGTAGGAAACTTTATGAGAAACAGGCAAAATGGTCAGGGAACGATGTTTTATGCCAATGGAGAAAAATTTACAGGTGAATGGAAAGACAGTAAAGAATATAACGGAATCCTTTATAAAAAAGACGGAACACAAAAATCCAGTTATCGTGATGGTATTTTAATAGAATAAAACCACTACCACTTCATTAAAAAAAACACTTCTTTTTTTTAGAAAAACAAAAAGTTTCTTAACAATACCAACAATTAGACAATAGTGTTTCGTTGAATGGGCTATTGTGGAAAAAAATCTTATTTTTACTAATAACCGACTAAAAATTACATTGAAAAATGTTCTTTTGAGGAATCGGTTTTTAGCTTTTTAATACCACACTAGACAAAGATTATATGGCACATACTACTTCAGAAACAGAAAGACTAGCTGTTGCTAACAACTATAAAAATTGGAAAAAATGGGGACCCTATTTAGCCGAAAGGCAATGGGGAACCGTTCGTGAAGATTACAGCGAACATGGAGAAGCTTGGGAATTTATAGATCATGACAAAGCGCGCAGCAATGCCTATCGATGGGGAGAAGAAGGCATAGGAGGTTTTTGCGATTCCCGCGAGATTTTATGTTTGGCTCCCGCTTTTTGGAACGGCAAAGATCCTATTTTAAAAGAACGCTTATTTGGTTTAACCAATAATCAGGGAAATCACGGTGAAGATGTCAAAGAATTGTATTTCCATCAGGTATCGACTCCTACTCACACTTACAATAAATACCTGTATAAATATCCGCAAAACGAATTTCCGTATAGCGATTTAGTCAACAACAACAGACGCAGCCGGGAGGAAAACGAATTTGAAATCCTGGACAGCAACGCTTTTAAAGACAATGCCTATTTTGATTGTTTTATCGAATATGCCAAAGCCGGTATTGAGGATATTTTGATGAAAGTGACTGTAGTAAACAGAGGAAACGAAACAGCCAAAATTCATGTATTGCCTCATTTTTGGTTTCGTAATTTCTGGAAACACAACAACCGACATCCGCGACCGAATATGGAATCGGTTTCCAATAATGCAATCCTTTCCAAAAGTAGCCGAATTGGTGACTTTTATTTTTACCATGAACATGGCGAGCAGTTATTTTGTGAAAACGAAACCAATAACGAACGTATCTATGGATTCGCTAACGAATATCAGTACGTTAAAGACGGCATCAATAATCATATTATCAACGGACAGCCTACCGTAAACCCGGAAAAAAAGGGTACGAAAGCAGCTATTTGGTACCTATTAGATTTAAATCCGGGTGAAGAAAAAAGCATCAGAGTTCGTTTGAGCAATACTGAACTCGAAAACCCCTGGCATGATTTCGATTTTATTTTTGACCAACGGAAAACAGAATGTGAAGCCTTTTATAACGAAACCATAAACGAAAAAATACCCGAAGCTCACCGTGCTATTGCAAAAAGTGCTTTTTCGGGCTTGTTGTGGACCAAACAATTCTATTATTTCAACATCCACAAATGGCTCTTTGGTGGCAACGAAGAATCTCCGGCGCACCGAACTAATCTGCGCAATTTCAGTTGGCAACACCTCAACAACCGACACGTTATTTCGATGCCCGACAAATGGGAATATCCATGGTATGCCGCCTGGGATTTGGCATTCCACATGGCTTCTTTTGTTGAAATCGACCCTTGTTTTGCTAAACAACAGCTGCTTTTAGTATTACAGGAAAGTTATATGCATCCTAACGGGCAAATTCCGGCTTACGAATGGAATTTTAGCGATGTGAATCCTCCGGTACATTCCTGGGCAGTGTGGACGGTTTACGAAAAAGACAAACTGCGTACCGGCAAAGCCGACACCTCATTTCTGGAAAAAGCATTCTTAAAACTCACAATCAATTTTACCTGGTGGGTAAATCAAAAAGACACCAGCGGTACAGATATGTTTGAGGGTGGATTTTTAGGACTGGATAACATCGGAGTTTTCGACCGCAATCACATGCCCGAAGGGATTAAAAAAATGCAACAGGCCGATGCTACGAGCTGGATGGCAATGTTTTCATTGAATATGTTGCGCATGTCGCTCGAACTGGCAAAAACCAACAAAATCTACGAAGAAGTTTCGGCTAAGTTTTTCCGACACTTTTTAAATATTGCCTGGGCCATGCACCATATAGGTAAAAAAGACATTTCACTTTGGGACGACGAAGACAACTTCTATTATGATGTAGTTGAAATGTCAAATGGCAAAACCGAGCGTTTGAGGGTTCGTTCTTTAGTGGGTGTTATTCCATTATTTGCAGTCGAAATCATGCATAAAGATTTATTCGATCAATTACAGGATTTTAGAAGAAGAGCCAACGAAATCATCAGAACCAGACCGGATCTTGCTTCCTTAATTTCTAATTTAGAAAAAGCCAACCCAGACGGTAACTTTCTGTTTTCTATCATGCGTGGTTTTAGATTAGAGCATCTTTTAATTCGTTTACTGGATGAAAATGAGTTTTTATCCGAATTCGGAATTCGTTCGCTTTCTAAATTCCACAAAGACCATCCGTTTATTTTTAAACACCAGGGTCATCACCAAATTCAGTATGAACCCGGCGAAAGCCGTTCGGCTATGTTTGGCGGAAATTCTAACTGGCGCGGGCCAATCTGGATGCCATTGAATTATATGATTATTCAATCATTGCGAAAATATTATACTTTTTATGGGCCAACATACATCTATGAATTTCCAACAGGTTCCGGAAACAAATTGAACCTGAATGAAATTGCCAACGAACTGACGAAACGTTTAATTAAACTTTTTGAAAGAAATAACGAAGGTAAATTCCAATACCATTCAGACGATCACGATATGCATTTTGCCAAAAATGAACATTTCAAAAACGAACACCTATTCTATGAATTTTTTGATGGCGACAATGGTAAAGGTCTCGGCGCTTCCCACCAAACCGGATGGACTGCCTTGATTGCTAATTTGATTTTGGAGTTAGAGAAGAATAGTTAAAACTTTAAAACATGTCTAGTCCTGAAAAAGTGATACAGGATTAATAAAAAACAAAACTTCGCATATAAATCTAAATAAAAACGGATAGCAAAAGATTTATTTCGTTTATAAATGAGTTTTAACCAATTTAGAACGACAGAACAATCACATGAAAGGAATAAAAAAACATAGAGGACTTAAACGATATTATAAAAAACTGGCGACAGAAAATGATCTTAACAAAGCAACGTGGCTAGACTTTGATAATCCCGAAAATTGGTTTGACAATTGGCATTTACACTTTGACAACAAGGGCTACGGTAACGACAGTTTTAAAAGACGAAAACCTCACCTAGACAAGTTGTTTAGACATTTTGACTTGCTTGTAGACAAGACAAAACGATTGAAAACTGAGTTTCAACTTTATTCAATTATACTCGACTTTGACAGTTATAGTGATGCGTTATTTTTACATACCCCAAATCCAAACAACACCCAATTTCCGTTTAAGATTTTAGACTTGCAGTCGACAACAACTTTGAAAAATAAAGAACTAAATGAGTATATTAATAACTTGGATGGGTATGAAAAACTATATGGAAAAGCTGACGAAGCATTCTGTCTAATATTTAAGAAAAATGTAGGACAACCTTTTTGACAGAAGACAAACTACCCAACTGCTGCTCGATTGGATCGAGTACCTACTTAAATTAAAAGAAAAAACCGTAGCGTTTACAACCGGATTTTCAAACCTAATTAACTTTAAATATTATATTCCGTACCTACGGCACTCCATCAAATTAACATCAATTGTGGATGGATTAAAATCCATCCCTACAAAATATACCGAGCCTACGGCTCTTTGACACCTTATCAAAAAACAAATTGATTTTCTATACAATATTTACACAGAAAAGTTCCGTAGGAACGAACCATATTGTAGCCCCGAAATTTATTTCGGGGAAATCAATTAACGTAAAACCGAAGTCCCGTAGGGACGACATATAAATCGGCATTTTAAATCTTAGTGAAACAAAACAGCTTTGTGAAAACCTAATTCCACTATTCCCTAGCCCCGATAGTCCCGAAATCTCGGGAGAAATCCTTTTCTTTTTTTCTTTAAAAAGTTAAAGATAGAATGTCTCGATAGCTATCGGGAAGCGGGAAACAGCTCCCGAATACACCCTTTCCCACAATGGCTTTTCCAAACAAATCCTTTATATTTGCATGTAGAACGTGAGACTATTTTAAATCAACGCTACCCCAAATGAGACACACAAAAGTTAAAGACTTACTAAACAGCACCACGACGCTCGAGGAAGTAAATGCTAAAGGATGGGTGAGAACTTTTAGAAACAATCAGTTTATTGCTTTGAATGATGGTTCGACCATCAACAACATACAATGCGTAGTTGATTTTGAAAACACTGCAGATGAAACGCTAAAAAGGATTACTACCGGAGCGGCAATTTCGGTAACCGGAAGTTTGGTAGAAAGCAAAGGAGCGGGTCAGAAATATGAAATCAAGGTTTCGGAATTAGAAATCCTTGGCGATTCTGATGCCGAAAAATTCCCGATGCAGCCTAAAAAACACTCACTGGAATTCCTGCGTGAAAATGCGCATTTACGCGTACGAACCAATGCTTTTGGAGCGATTATGAGAGTGCGTTCGGTGTTATCGTTTGCGGTTCACAGTTATTTCCAACAAAAAGGATTTGTGTATGTCAACACCCCAATTATAACAGGTGCCGATGCCGAAGGTGCCGGTGAAATGTTCCAGGTGACTTCGTTACCATTGGACAATTTGCCAAAAAATGAAGAAGAAAATATTGATTACAAGAAAGATTTCTTTGGAAAACATACTAATTTAACGGTTTCAGGACAATTGGAAGGTGAAACTTTCGCGATGGCTTTGGGTCAGATTTATACTTTTGGACCAACATTTAGAGCCGAAAATTCGAATACTTCCCGCCATTTGGCTGAATTTTGGATGATTGAGCCCGAAGTGGCTTTCAATGATTTGAATGCCAATATGGATTTGGCCGAAGATTTTATTCGCTATGTAATCAAATATGCTTTAGATCATTGCGGTGATGACTTGAAATTTCTGGAAGGAAGACTTTTAGAAGAAGAAAAATCAAAACCTCAGACGGAAAGAAGCGAAATGACTTTGCTTGAGAAATTGAATTTTGTTTTAGAAAACAATTTCAAACGGGTTTCTTATACCGAAGCAATTGACATTTTGCGAGATTCGACTACAAACAAAAAGAAAAAATTCCAATATAGCATTGACGAATGGGGCGCCGACTTACAATCGGAACACGAGCGTTATCTGGTAGAGAAACACTTTAAATGCCCTGTAATCCTGTTTGATTATCCGGCTAAAATAAAAGCCTTTTACATGCGTTTAAACGAAGACGGAAAAACCGTTCGCGCTATGGACATTCTTTTCCCAGGAATTGGAGAAATCGTTGGCGGTTCACAAAGAGAGGAACGTTTTGATGTTTTGGTCGAAAAAATGAAAGCCTTAGGAATTAATGAAGAAGAATTATGGTGGTACCTCGATACCCGCAGATTCGGTAGTGCGGTTCACTCCGGTTTCGGACTCGGATTTGAAAGACTGGTATTATTTGTAACGGGAATGACTAACATTCGTGATGTAATTCCGTTCCCAAGAACACCAATGAATGCTGAATTTTAGAATTGTTTAATCGGCTAATCGTTTATTTATTTAAACGATTATCACGAATAAACGATTAAATAAATAAACGATTAAACCCAAATGCTTAAGCAATTTTTAAATTTAAAATTATCCCAAAAATTATCTCCTCAGCAAATTCAGCTGATGAAGTTAATTCAATTGCCTACGCAGGCTTTTGAACAACGTCTTTTAGAAGAAATGAATGAAAATCCGGCGCTGGAATCCGGAAAAGAAGAAGAGGAATACGAAAAAGACGAGTTTGAAAACGATGATTATGATGATTACAATGACTCCGAAAGTATTGATGCCGACGATATCAATATCGACGAATATCTAAGCGACGACGACACTCCGGATTACAAAACACAGGCAAACAATTACAGCGACGATGACGAAACCCGCGAATCGCCACTGGCTGCACCAATCAGTTTTCACCAGGATTTAATCAATCAGTTGAATACTTTTATCTTAGACGATCATGAAAGAGAAATTGCTGAATTCCTAGTGGGTAGTATTGATGACATGGGCTACATTCGTCGTAGTATTCCTGACATGGTAGACGACATGGCTTTTACCCAAGGGATTTACACTGATGAATACATGGTAGAACGCATGCTACAGGTCATTCATCAACTAGAACCTTCCGGTGTGGGAGCCCGCGACTTACAGGAATGTTTGCTATTACAATTAAAACACAAAACGCCTACGGACTCGGTTGAATTAGCCGCAGATATTATCGAAAATCAGTTTGATGCCTTTACAAAAAAACATTATGACAAACTGATTCAGAAATACAGCATTTCGAATGAACAGCTTAAAAAAGCCATTTACGAAATTGAAAAATTGAATCCTAAACCGGGAGGAGGTTTTACCGGAAATCAAAAAATAACCGAAAATGTAGTTCCTGATTTTGCCATCAGAATTATTGATAATGAACTGGAATTGACCTTAAACGGAAGAAATGCACCTTCGTTACATGTTTCTAAAGATTATCAGGAAATGCTGCAAACCTATAAAGATTCCCGTGATAAATCGGGGGCTCAAAAAGAAGCGGTTCAGTTCATCAAACAAAAATTAGATTCGGCTAAATGGTTCATTGATGCTATCAAACAACGACAAGAAACCCTTTTCGTAACCATGAATGCCATTATGCATTATCAGGAAGAATATTTCCTTGATGGCGACGAGACTAAATTGAAACCGATGATCCTAAAAGACATTGCCGATATTGTAGGTCTTGATATTTCGACGGTTTCACGTGTGGCCAACAGCAAATATGTAGAAACACCTTATGGCACCAAACTGATTAAGGAATTTTTCTCGGAAGCGATGAAAAACGATCAGGGAGAAGATGTTTCTACCTTAGAAATTAAAAAAATCCTTCAAACCATCATTGAAGAAGAAGACAAGAAAAAACCACTTCCCGATGATCAACTAGCCGAATTATTAAAAGAAAAAGGTTACCCAATTGCCCGAAGAACCGTTGCTAAATATAGAGAACAACTCGATATTCCTGTTGCAAGAATGAGAAAAAAGATATAATATCCTGTTTTTCAAAAACAAAAAGGCTGTTTCAAATTCATGAAACAGCCTTTCTCTTTTTATCAAATAACATCGCTATTCTTTTTTCTTACTATCGATAATAGCACCCGTACCTGCACCAACACCTGCACCGGCTAAACCACCAATAATAGCACCTTCGCCTTTTTTCTTACTGATTATGGCTCCTGTTGCCGCACCTACTCCGGCACCAATAACGGCACCTTTAGCAGTATTACTCCATTTTTTCTTCTCTGGAGCCGGAGCCGCCTGAGTAGTCTGATTAACAACAACTACCTCTTTCTCTTTAGCTGCTTGTTGTTTTTCCATTTCTATTTTCATAGAATCAATGGCTTTTTGTTTCACCATTTCCATTTTCATAGAATCGATACTTGCTTGCTTGATAGAATCCACAGTTGTCTGATTATCGTTCATCACGCCTTCTTTATCTGCTTTTTTACAAGAAACAATCATTAAAAAAGCTACTAATACATAGATATATTTCATGACTTACAATTTTAAAAAGTTACTATTATACAAATATAATAACAAGATTTACTACTAATTATTATAAGCTTTTCTTTATTTCTTATAGAATTCGAATTTTAATTTTTGCAAAAAACTTATTCCTCCTGACTTTTCTGCATGGCTTCAAAATAAGCCGCTCGGCTTAAAGGCTCGTATTCTTCCGTTTCACCTAATAAGACTAATTTATCATTAGCTGTTTTTCTAAAACTATAATGCGCTAAATTCCCGGTTCGGGTACATACTGCATGCACTTTAGTTACATATTCAGCTGTGGCCATCAAAGCCGGCATAGGACCAAAAGGATTTCCTTTAAAATCCATATCCAGTCCGGCAACAATAACTCTTATCCCCTGATTAGCCAAATCATTACAAACTCTCACAATTTCATCATCAAAAAATTGCGCTTCATCAATCCCAACCACATCACAACCCTGAGCCAGAATAGCAATATTAGCCGCAGCAGGAACAGGTGTGGAACGAATTTCATTGGCATCATGAGAAACCACCATATCCTGATGGTAACGGGTATCCACTTCAGGTTTAAAAATTTCTATTTTTTGTCTGGCAAATTGGGCTCTTTTCAATCGGCGGATCAATTCTTCCGTTTTACCCGAAAACATCGAACCACTTATTACTTCAATCCAACCAAATTGCTCTTTATGATTTACTGTATTTTCGAGAAACATTTTATATTTTTTCTAACTTAAAAAATGAATAGTTTTTATTACTTTGTAAACTCAAAATCGGCTTAAGATTTTATACTTTTACACTTTCTCAAAAGTAGAAAATTTTTAGCAATTCGAAGGTTTATGAGCACTTATTTAAAAACGCAGTCAAATTCCTTCTGAGTCAAATAAACAAAAAGACATTCGCCAAAATACATACTATAATTTAACCATTATGAAAAAAAGATTAGAAGCCGATTTAATTAGTATCGCCCACAGAATTTTACAACTAAAAGATAAATCTGATGTTAATCAATTGTATTTGGAAACCCAAAAACTATACGAAAAGCTGTCTGTTTTAAAATTTATTGAGGAAAATTACGGCGACACTAAACCTACCATAGGTAGTTATAGTGAGATTGAAAAAGAGATAGAAAACATCTACAATAAAGAAGAAGCCTCTTTGCCAATTGAAACACAAACAAGCAAAGATTCAACTACAATTGAAGAAACTCCGGAAAAAATTCAAGAAACAATTGTAGCTACAACTACTGAAGCTCCAATCGAAATAGAAAATCCTGACGATGAAATTCCTTCTGAAGAAGTAATTACTCTTGAAGAAGCTGAATTAGAAAATAATGACATCGAATTTGAGGAACAAGAACCTGAAATAGAAGCCGAAGAAGAAATCGAAGAAGAAAATGAAGTTGTGGAAGTTCCTGCTTTCAAAGCCGCTTTTGAACTGACTCAGGAACCGGAAGAAGAAACTAAAAAACAGGAACCTTTACAAATCTCATTCGAAGAGTTGTTAGGTTTGGATTATAGCGAACCTGATTTTGTTAAAGTGGATGAAATCCCGGCTTCTTCAACTAAGGATATTGTTTTTGAAGCTCCGAAAACAACGGAAGAACCGATTGAAGAAACTCCGGTTGAAAAAGCAGTTGAAACGACCGAAAAAACTGCTCCAAAAGCAACTACTTTAAACGATAAATTATCAAAAGGAATCGAAATCGATTTGAACGATCGTATTGCATTTGTAAAACATCTTTTTGGTAACAGCAACGAAGATTACAATCGTGTGATGAGTCAGTTAATCACATTTGATAATTTTTACGAAACCAAAAGTTTTATTGACGATATGGTAAAACCGGATTACAATAACTGGGAAGGAAAAGAAGAATATGAAGATCGTTTTATGGAAATAATTGAAAAAAAATTCCTTTAAAATCCCCGAAGAGTAACTAATTTATGCCAAAATTATATATCGTTCCAACGCCCATAGGTAATCTCGAAGACATGACTTTCAGAGCCATTAGGATTCTGAAAGAAGTAGATTTGATTCTTGCCGAAGATACACGTACCAGCGGAAAACTCCTGAAACATTTTGAGATTAGCACGCATATGCACAGTCATCATATGCATAACGAACACAAGACTATCGAAAATCTAATTGCGAGGCTAAAAGCGGGTGAAAACATTGCATTGATTTCAGATGCCGGAACTCCTGCTATTTCCGACCCGGGTTTTTTATTGACTCGTGCCTGTGTTGAAAACGGAATTGCCGTAGAATGTCTTCCGGGCGCAACGGCTTTCGTTCCTGCATTGGTCAACAGCGGTTTGCCTAACGATAAATTTGTTTTCGAAGGTTTTTTACCGGAAAAAAAAGGGCGTCAAACCCGTTATTTAGAACTGGCAGAAGAAACCCGAACCATGATTCTCTATGTTTCTCCTCATAAATTAGTGAAAACTTTAGCAGAGTTTGTAACTTATTTTGGCGAAGACCGCCAGATATGTGTTTCCAGAGAACTTTCAAAAATGCACGAAGAAAACCGAAGAGGAACCGTGAAAGAAGTTTTGGCACATTTTGAAAAAACAGCTCCGCGTGGTGAAATCGTTGTGGTAGTTGCCGGAAAACCTATTGTAAAAGAAGCCAAGAAAAATAAATTCCAAAAAGACGAAGAATAATAAATACATAAAATGAATATCCAAACTTTCTTAGAAAAATTAAAACAAACACCTGAATCTGTTACTTTCCCTGAAACTATTGAAGTAATCGAGGCCAACTACAATTTTACGCCAACAGCTTTTCAAAACGGGAATACACATAACGCAGCAGGAACTAATTCAGGTTCTTGTAAATTATTTGCTTTTGCCCAATTACAAAACTTATCTCAAGCTGAAACCTTAGCTTGTTTTGGTGCTTTTTACCGTGACGAAGTTTTAGGAGATCCGGAAGGAACCAATCACCAAAACATTAGAAATTTCATCACTCATGGTTGGAATGGAATTCAGTTTGAAGGGACAGCTTTAGAATTAAAATAAAAATATTTTAGATTTCAGAATGTAGATTTTAGATTGCTACATTCTGAAATCTATCCCGATAGCTATCGGAACTAAAATCTAAAATCAAATGCGTTGGACTCTTAAACACAAACCGTCGAAAGACAAAATCAAACATTTGGCGCAAGCCTTAAACGTTGAAGATTTTGTTGCTCAATTATTAGTACAACGCGGTATTGAAACTTTTGAGGAAGCCAAACATTTTTTTCGTCCTTCGCTAGACCATTTGCATGATCCTTATCTGATGAAAGATATGGATAAAGCGATTGAACGAATTGAAAACGCTATCGAAAATCAGGAACGCATCCTTGTTTTTGGGGATTATGACGTGGATGGCACCACAGCCGTTTCATTAGTTTCCTCTTATCTTAAAAGTTTTTATCCCTATGTAGCCACCTATATTCCCGATCGTTATGACGAAGGTTATGGCGTTTCATTCAAAGGAATTGACTTTGCCGACGATAACGAATTTACACTAATCATAGCGCTGGATTGTGGTATCAAATCGATTGATCATGTGGCCTACGCCAAAGAACGAAATATCGATTTCATCATCTGCGACCACCACCGTCCGGGAGATACTTTACCCGAAGCCGTTGCGGTTCTCGATCCCAAAAGAACCGATTGCACTTATCCTTATGATGAATTGTGTGGTTGCGGAATTGGATTCAAACTCATTCAGGCTTTAGGACATAAACGAGGAGAAACCATTGAAGATTTAGTTCCTTATCTCGATTTAGTAGCTACTGCCATTGCTGCCGATATTGTTCCAATAACCGGCGAAAACAGGGTACTGGCTTTTTTCGGTTTACAAGTCATCAACAACAACCCAAGACCGGGAATTAAAGCTTTAGTTCACCAAATCAAAAAACAAACCTTAGATATTACTGATGTTGTTTTTATCATTGCTCCCAGAATCAATGCGGCGGGACGCATTAAACACGGGAATCATGCCGTAAAATTACTCAGCGAATTTGATTTTGAACAGGCACAACAATTTGCTTCGGAAATCGAGCAATACAATGCCGACCGAAAAGATTTAGACAAACAAATTACCAAAGAGGCATTTGAACAAATCGAAAAAAATCGGGAGCAAGAGCGTTTTACAACCGTAGTTTTTCAGGAAGACTGGCACAAAGGCGTTATCGGAATTGTGGCTTCCCGATTAATCGAAACCTACTATCGTCCTACTTTGGTTTTCACCAAAAGCGGAGATAAATACGCCGCTTCGGCCCGTTCAGTAAAAGGATTTGATGTTTATAATGCATTGGAAGCCTGCTCAGAACATTTAGAGCAATTTGGCGGACACATGTATGCTGCAGGAATGACTTTAAAAGCTGAAAATTACGCTGCTTTTAAAGAAGCTTTCGAGGCACAGGTTCAAAAAACCATCCACCCCGAACAACTTGTCCCTGAAGTTGAGATTGATGCCGAAATTAATTTTTCGGATATCACACCTAAACTTTGCAGAATCTTAAAACAATTCGAACCTTTTGGCCCAATGAATATGACCCCTGTTTTTTTAACCAAAAATGTTATTGATACAGGCTATGCTAAAAAATTAGGTCAGGAGGAAGAACATTTGAAACTATTTGTAAAACAGCCCCAAAGTCCGGAAACAGGAGGTATTCCTGCAATAGGTTTTGGATTAGGCAATAAAATAGAATTAACAACGAATCAAAAACCATTTCAAATTGCTTATTGCATTGATGAAAACGAATGGAATGGTACCGTTTCAACACAATTACGACTAAAAAGTATTCAATAATGACTTCAAAAAAATTAGATAAAAAAGATCCCTACGCAGCCTTGCGTTACAAAGAATTCAACACCTTTTTATTTCTTCGCTTTGCCATGGTTTTTGCCTGGTCTATGCAATTTATTGTTATCGAATGGGAGGTTTACAGCATCACTAAAGATGCGCTGTCATTAGGAATTATTGGTTTAATGGAAGTAATTCCAGCCGTTTCACTAGCCTTATTTGCAGGACATATAGTAGACCAAAAAGAGAAAAAAGGATTGCTGATGAAATGTATTTTCGGTTTCTCAGTGATTAGTTTTGGATTATTTCTTTTAACCTGGCCTGTTGTCGTTGAAGGATTTTCGAAACAAATTATTTTATACTGCATTTATTTTCTGGTTTTTCTGGGAGGATTGGTAAGAGCCTTTCTTGGACCAACTATTTTTTCACTGTTATCATTAATAGTTCCAAAAAAAGTTTATCCTAATGCCGCCACCTGGAGTAGTACGGTATGGCAAATAGGTTCGGTTGTAGGTCCGGCTGTTGCAGGATTTTCAATCACACTTATGGGAGTTCACTGGTCATTATGTCTGGTTTTTGCCTGCTCTGTAATGGCTTTATTGGCTTTATCACAAATCAGTAAAAAACCAATTCTAAATCCTAAAATTGGAGAACCTGTAATGCAAAGTTTAGGAGAAGGAATCAAATTTGTATTTAATAACAAAACCGTTTTAGGAGCAATAACACTGGACATGGTTGCTGTGCTTTTTGGTGGTGCAGTTGCCTTATTACCGGTTTTTGCTCAGGATATATTAAAAGTGGGGCCAGAAGGTTTTGGTTTTCTAAGAGCTGCACCTGCTGTGGGCGCTTTCCTGACTATGTTAATTACCGCTTATGTTCCTTTGAGTAAAAATGCAGGAATGAAATTATTAGGAGCTATTTTTGGATTTGGAGTTTGTATCATCATTTTCGGTCTCTCTACGTTTTTTTGGGTTTCACTTTTAGCGCTGTTTTTCAGTGGTGTTTTCGATGGTATTTCGGTGGTGATTCGCCAGACTATTTTACAAATCAAAACTCCCGATAACATGCGTGGAAGGGTTTCGGCTGTAAACTCTATGTTTGTTGGTTCTTCGAACGAATTAGGTGCTTTTGAAAGCGGATTAACCGCCCGATTGATGGGAACTGTCACCGCAGTGGTTTTTGGCGGAAGCATGACCCTGTTAGTAGTTTTAACAACCGGGATTATCTCCCCTTCTTTTAGAAAATTAGACCTTACTAAAGACATTGAGGAACACGAAAAAGAAGAAAACAATTAAAAATCACCTCTCTTATTCCATTTAAAAAATAGGCCGATTTGTTAAAAAAAATAATTCTTAACCATTTATTAATCTAACTGATTTGGTTTTATAGTACTTTCAACCCTTTTATAAAAAATATATGAGCTTTAAAACATCGATTAATGCGGTAAGAAGAAAAATTACGCGCAGTTTAACTAAGAATATTGGAACTACTAAATTCAATCAAAACACCAATAGTAATTCCAAAACAGATTTTAAAAATGTGTTAATCTGTCGTCCCAATCACCGACTTGGAAATTTACTTCTTATCACTCCATTGGTTCAGGAAATCAACAATACTTTTCCGGATTGCAAAATTGATATTTTTATAAAAGGAGGTTTAGGACCTATTGTATTTAAAAACTACCCTTCGGTAGAAAATTTCATTGTTTTACCCAGAAAACCATTTAAAGATTTCATCAATTATGTTAAAGTTTGGTTTAAAATAAAACAAAAGAAATACGACTTAGTAATTAATATCGACAAGGGCTCATCATCAGGGCGTTTGTCTACTCAATTTGCCAATGCTGATTTTAAATTCTTTGGAGAATTAAACGAAGAAATTGTTAAAAATCATCCCGATTACAAACATATGGCAAAATATCCTATCTACGAATTACGCCATTATTTGAATCAGCTTGGTTTTCAAAATCTGCAACAAGAAATTCCAACAATTAACATAAAACTTAGTGATAAGGAACTACTGGATGCTAAAGAAATATTAGACCAAATTGTTCCAAATGACAAAAAAACCATTGCCATTTTTACTTTTGCTACCGGCGCAAAATGTTACAGCCCAGAATGGTGGAATCCGGTTTATGAAAAATTGGTTGCTACTTTCCCTGACTATAATATTGTTGAAGTATTGCCTGTTGAAAATGTTTCTCAAATAGGTTTTAAAGCACCTTCCTTTTACAGTAAAGACGTTCGTGAAATAGCTGCATTTATAGCTAATACCGAAGTTTTCATTGGTGCCGACAGCGGAATTATGCACCTGGCCTGTGCTTCTCAAACTCCGGTTTTAGGATTGTTTTCGGTAACTGTGCCTGAAAAATACGAACCTTACGGCAACAATAGTATCGCTATAGATACCAATAAAACAGATCTGGATTCGATGATAGCAATTGTCAAAAAACAGCTAAAACAATAGATTTGTTTTAGCTTAATTTTTTATTATTTTTATTTAGAATAAATATAAATAATAATTATATTTGTTTCATACATTGAATAACCATGGAACAGATACATCAAATCTATCTCAACAGTATAGGAATTGCTTTTTATTGGGAAAAAGAAGAAGGAATTATTCCTAATAGGGTTCAACTTATCATTAAGGAAATAGGCTTGTTTTTTAGCCTTAGCGAATTAAACGATTTTAATTATTTAATAAATGAAAGTATTGCCAAAAACAGCTGTTGCGAAACTTGCAGCTTAAAAAACAGCAATTGCAAATTTTTACTTAAAACCCCTATGTATCAAATTGATTTATCCGTTTCTATGGACGAATTGAACAAGATAAAAGATTTAGTAAACGGAACTTTGTTCAGAATAAATATGGAAAGTTATTTAAACGGCGAAGGAAAAAATTAGTTTTCAAATTTCTTAATTTCGAAATTTTCTCCGTCGAAAACACCATAGGTAAAATACGAGATCCAATCTCCCAGATTAACATATTCAGCGTTTTTGCCCACAGGATGAATCATCGGTAAATGGCGGTGACCAAAAACCAAATAATTATAATGTTTGGTTTCTAATTTTCGTTTGGCATACAAAATCAGCCATTCGTTGTCCTCACCTAAAAATTTCACATCCGATTCTCCCGAAATCAGTTTGTTTTTTACCGAAAGGTATTGTGCCAAACGCACTCCCAAATCAGGATGTAGCCATCTGAAAAGCCATTTTGAAAAAGGATTGGTAAACACTTTCTTCATGCGTTTATAACCCAAATCACCGGGACCTTTACCATCGCCATGACCAATTAAAAAAGTTTTTCCGTTAAAGCTAAACTCTTGGTTATCGTGATAAACGGGAATATTTAATTCTTGCTCAAAATAATCCTCCATCCACAAATCGTGATTTCCAACAAAGAAATAAATTGGGATTCCGCTGTCACGAATTTCAGCTAACTTCCCTAAAATTCGAACAAAACCTTTAGGAACAACAGTTTTATATTCAAACCAAAAATCAAATAAATCACCTAAAAGAAAAATAGCTTCGGCATCTTTTTTCACTTCGTCAAGCCAGGCAACGAATTTTTGTTCACGAGGGAAACTCAATTCAGCTGTAGGTGCTCCAAAATGTTGATCGGAAGCAAAATAGACTTTTTTCATAGAGAAGTTATGAGTTATGGATTATGGGTTATGAGTTTAAACGTTAGCAATGCTATTCAACGTATAACTCTTAACGTATAACTTTTAGAAATTATCGCTGGCAAACCATTCGGCAAAAGAAGATTCTGTTTCTTGCAATTTTAAAGAAAAAAGTTCAATACCATTAGGCAGTCTGCGAACAATTCTTTGGGCAAAATCAACGACCATATTCTCAGAAGTAGGCTGATAATCCACTAAAATAACATGATGCCCACGATTTTTTAATTCTTCGGCCAATTCCACATGAGGTGTAGTTTCGTTAAATACTGTGGCATGATCAAACTGGTCTACAATTTCTTCTTTGACAATTTTTTTCAAATCCGAAAAATCAATTACCATCCCAAATTTAACATCATTACGATTCGTAATTGGTGAACCAATAACCGTTACAGACAATTTATAACTATGACCATGCACATTTTTACATTTTCCATCATAGCCGTAAAGTGCATGACCGGTTTCGAAACTAAATTGTTTTGTAATTCTGATTTTACTCATCGATTTGAATTTTAGGTTGCAAATTTACGAATTAATAACTGTTTAAATAATAAATTCCAAATAAAGAAAAATTCAAAACTATTGGAATTTTTCTTTATTTGGAATTTAAAAATATTGGAATTCCCTTTTTTTATTTCTTAAACTGTTCCAATGCATTTTTAGTAAAATCAGATAACACCAGCTTTCCTGTAATTGCAGCTCTTTCTAATAAAAGTGATTCCCAATGTTGCGTTCCTTCCCAAATAACTTTCTTCATTTCCAACAAAGCATCAGGGTTATAAGAAGCTAATTTAGACGCAAACGCAGCAATAGCCGAATCTAACAATTCGGGAGTTTCAAAAACGGCTGCATACAATCCTTTTTGTTGTGCCCATAAAGCCGATTTCCATTCGTGAGCTGCTAAAGTCATTTCGGTCATAGCCGTTTTCCCAATCTTTCTGCTTACGGCAGGTTCAATCACAAATGGTCCAATTCCAATAGCTAATTCTGATAATTTAATGGCGGCATTTTCTGTCGCAAAAACATAATCACAGGCAGCAGCAATACCCACTCCACCTCCTACAGCTTTTCCATGAATTCGTCCTATAATCAACTTAGAACAAGAACGCATGGCATTAATTAAATGAGCAAAACCGGAAAAGAAAGCCAATCCTTCTTCCTGATTTGAAACAGCCAAAAGCTCATCAAACGAAGCTCCTGCACAAAAAGCGGCTGTTCCTTTGCTCTTTAAAACGATTACATTAACGGCATCATCAGCACTTAATTGATGTATTTCATTAGTCAATGCATCCAACAAAAAACGAGGAAAAGAATTACTTGCCGGATGTCCAAATTCGACCGTAGCAATATTATTTTCTATAATTGTCAGTAATGAACCCTTAGTATCTTGCATATAAATCCGGAATAGTTTTAGGTAAAGTTAAAAATATTCAACTGAAAGTATAGTTTTTAAAAAAAATGTTTTTTGAATACCATAAAATACTATATTTGCCCCTGCAATGGGGGATTAGCTCATTTGGCTAGAGCGCTACGCTGGCAGCGTAGAGGCGACCGGTTCGAATCCGGTATTCTCCACCAACAAAAACTCAAGTCAATTGACTTGAGTTTTTTTAATTTTTAGAGCTATGTTTTACACCTACATTATCTTCTCTAAAACTTTAAACAAATACTACATAGGCTCTTGCCAAAATATTCAGGAACGATTGACAGATCATTTGAATAGTCGAAGTCCTTTTACAAAAAAAGCAAAAGACTGGGAATTAAAATATTTCGAAAGTTTTGAATCAAGAAGTGAGGCTTATCAAAGAGAGCTCGAAATCAAAAAAAAGAAAAGCAGAAAGTATATTGAATATTTAACTGAAAATAAAAATTAAATTGTCCAGCTAGTTTGCAGTTTGCAAGGTATTCTCCACAAAAAAAGCCTGTAAATAAATTTTACAGGCTTTTGTTTTTTATGCATTCGTAGTATTATTTTCCAACACAATCAACAGTTGAAAATTTATACTTTACGTTTTCAAAATCTATTGGTTCTCCTTTAACAAAATAAGTAGCTCCCATCGAAGTTTCCATTTTACCATTACCTAAAATCAACAAACTATCTTTTTTCAAAAATGCCATTGGATTTTTATAAGTCACTTTTTCATTTCCTTCATCGATAAAAGTATAGCTTACCAATAAAGTATCCCCATGGTAATCACCATAAATTTCACCAATTTTTTTAGGCATTGCATAAATTTTCATTACTAAATCACCGGATACTTTTCCGCTTTTTAAAGTATTGACTTTTAAATCGATAGTGTCATTTTCATATACAGCCTTGTAGCAAGTAGCACTTACAATTTCTTCTACTTTTTCTTTAGCTTCCTTTGCCTCTTTTTTCTCTTCGCTATTTTTACAACTCACAAAAATGGTAGCTGCAAACAATACATAAAATAACGCTGAAATTTTCATATTACAATAGTTTAGATTAATAATTTAGAGTAGCTAATTTAAACATAAATTCAACTTAATTTGTCTAATTAGAGATTAATTATTCGTTTTAGCTTATATAAAAACTATTCCTTAACTGTAGTGGCTTTTCCGTTATAGATTATTTTTTTATCAAAAGTGCTTGAACCCCCAATTCCAGCTTTTTTATTAGCATCCACAAAGACTATGTTGAAAGTTCTAGAAGCTAACATCCCTTTAAAACTTCCATTTCTTTTTCCAATGGTTAGAGTTCGGAATTTTTCATTCCATTTGAATTTTATAGTAGAATAGGCACCTTTTTCATAATTGTAATTGTCATTCTCATCTTCGTATAAAGTAAACTCACCATTAGCGCCAGGATACACACGAATTTCAAGCGCATCCCATTTTTTCTCAGTAGCAAACTGCACTTTTGGTCCAAATGGAATTATACTTCCTGCTTTAATATACAAAGGAATTTCATCGATAGTTGTTGCTTTTTCTATTTCCTGACCACCATTCATTTTTTCGTTGGTCCAGAAATCATACCAGGCAGTTCCCTCCGGTAAATACACTTTGGTCGATTTAGCCTGGGTAAAAGTTACAGCTTGGGATTTAGTACCATTAGCATCATTATTTTTATTCCAACCGGTTTCTTCGTTTGATTTTACAATAGTTTCAGGAGTATATTGAGCATTCACAACAGGAGCAACCAATATTGATTTGCCAAACAAATATTCATTGTTCATGTCAACCACTTTTTTGTCGTTAAAATCCATTACCAAAGCACGCATCATAGTCGATTGACTATTGGTAATATCCCAGGCAGCAGAATAAATATAGGGCAACAGCGAATAACGCAAATCAATTGTTTTGGCTATCGCATCGTAGATTATTTCGCCTTTTTTACCAAAATTATATATTTCACGAGGGATATCGGTTCCGTGCGAACGCATCATAGGAGTAAATGCGCCAAACTGCAACCAGCGAACATACAATTCCTGAAATGATGGATTTTGAGTTCCGTCACCCCATCCTTTTTTATAAGCACCGGCAAAAAAACCTCCAATATCCGTATTCCAATACGGAATGGCACTCATAGAAAAGTTTAAACCAGCCGGAATTTGATTGCGCAACGATTGCCAGGACGAATTGACATCACCCGACCAGGTATTGGCTCCATAACGTTGTTGTCCGGCAAAGGCAGAACGCGTAAGAATAAAGATTCGTTTGTCAGCACTTGCTGCACGCTGATGTTCTGAAACGCCACCTACGGTCATCAATGGAAAAGCATTACGCACTTTTCGAAATGAACCCAAATAAGTTTTAATATCAAAATCAGAAGCTTTAAAATCCATGTGATCCGGTTCTGATGAATCCATCCACCAACCGTCAATTCCTACAGAAAAAAGACCTTTATTCAAATATTTCCAATAAATATCACGAGCTTCCGGGTTGTAGGGATCATAAGGCTGAACACCCGATGGATAATCACGGTTAGGCGGCCATGATTCTACTCCGGATTGTGGCCAGGTGCCAAAATTCAACAACATTCCTTTTGGTTGCATTTCTTTAAATTGCTTGGTCTGTGGTCCAAAAGAATTCCAGATAGAAATAATGACGTGTGCATTCATGTTGTGAATATCATCCACCATTTTCTTTGGTTGAGGGAATTCAGTATTAAGAAATTCCATCGCATTCCATAAATAATTATTGCCCCAGTATTGCCAATCCTGAATGATTCCATCCAATGGAACACCCAATTCACGGTATTTAGTCACTACACCTACCAATTCATTTTGGCTTTTGTAACGTTCTTTACTTTGCCAATAACCAAAAGCCCATAGTGGAAACATTGGAGCTTGTCCACTAAGTTCACGCATACCCGCAATAGATCCTTCAATATTTCCGCCAAGCACAAAATAATAATCAATACAATCACCAACTTCAGATTTGAATGATGTACTTTCCGGCTTGTCTTCAAAAACTGTTGGTGAATAGTTATCCCAAAACAATCCGTAACCTTTTGTAGAAACAAGGAAAGGAACATAATCATCTACATTACCTTGTACCATGTTGATTTTTGCATTACGCAACGATAATTTACCTCGTTGTTGCTGACCTAATCCATAAATAGACTCGTTTTTATCTAACGCAAATAATTGATTGATGCTATAGGTTTTAGAACCTGCATCATTGAAATCAGTAAAAGTTGCACCAGATGCTGCCTCACTTAAAAGAGATGCTCCGGAAAGGGTATTGAAAGATACTTTACCCGATTTGACATCAATAGCTACTTTTAGTTTTTCGCTTTTTAACAAAATTACATCTCCCTGCTGCTGGATGGTGAATTTGGTTTGCTGTGGTTTTTTGATAACCGAAAGACTCTCTTTTTTGAAAGCGACTCCTTCGGGTGATTTCAAAACACGAACAATAGTTGGGTTGTAAAACTGTACCTCAACATCCATAGACTGCAATTTGGTTTTTACACCTAAAGCCGTTTTTTGATAATTTTGAGCCGTCAATGAGGAAAAAGAAAACGCCACAAGCAACAGCAAGTACTGGCAGTTTCTATTCAGAAATGCATTTTTCATTTGGTTTATTTTTAGTTAATCAATACCAACCAAAACTATTTATATTCACATAAACGAATAGGTACGATATGTTGTTTTCATTGGTACATCTCGTTGTTTATTCGTTTATAACAACTCATTATCAGCATTATTATCATTTTGAGCATACTTTGACGGAGAGACTCCAAAAGCTTCTTTGAAATATTTACTGAAATATTTCTGCGTATTAAAACCCACTTTTTCCGCTACCTCAGCTACAGGATAATTTCCCTGAGTTAAAAGTTGGGCAGCCCGTTTTAATCGGATAGAACGAATAAATTCCGAAGGAGCAAGCCCGGTTATGGATTGCATTTTTTTATACAATACCGTGCGATCCATCCCTAAATCCTGACTAAACTGCTGAACGGAATAATCGGGATTATCCATGTTTTTTTCCATGCAATCCAGCGCTCTTTCTATTAACTGTTCGTCAATGGAAGTAATCGTAATCTCTTTGGGATTCACTTCTAATTTTTTCGAAAAGGCTGACTGCCTTTGATTTTTCTGTAGAATCAATTTCTCAATTCGAAGCAACAATATTTCCAAATTAAAGGGTTTAGCCAAATATTCATCGGCTCCCGATTGATAACCAGTCATTTTAAGCTCTTCAGAAGTTCGTGCCGTCAATAATATCACTGGAATATGCGAAGTTTGTACATTCAATTTGATGCGTTTACACAATTCGAATCCATCAACTTTAGGCATCATCACATCGCTTATAATCAAATCAGGAGATTGGGATAACGCTAATTTTTCTCCTTCTTCACCATCAGCAGCTTCAAAAACTTCGTATTTATGGGATAACTCATTTACGATAAAAGACCTTAAATCCTCATTATCTTCCACTACCAAAATTTTCTCTTTTTTAAACGCTGTTGGAATTAACTGATTATCGATTGTATCTTCTGGAACAACAAGAGTTTCAGAATACGCTTTTTCCGGAGCAAGATCTAAGGGGATTGTAAAAGCAAATACTGTTTTTACATTGGGTTCACTTTCAACGGTGATTGCTCCCAAATGCAATTCCACATACTCTTTTACCAAATGCAAACCGATGCCGCTTCCTCCCTGAGTTGTTGAAGCCTGATAAAAACGATTAAAGACATTAGACAAATCTTTTTCAGCAATCCCTGAACCTGAATCAATAACTTCTAACTGAAAAACATCCGATTTCAGAGTAGTTTTTGGCAATGACAATCGTATTCTAACAGTTCCTCCGACAGGAGTAAATTTGAAAGAATTGGACAGTAAATTATTGATTACTTTGTGTAATTTATCCTTATCAAAATACAGAAACAGCTCTGGTTTTTCGGATTGTATTGAAAAATCGATTTGTTTTTCTTCGGCTAATTTGCCAAATAAATCTTCGAACTGCATTACAAAATCTACTAAATCACCAAAAGTCAGATTCAGTTTCTCACCTGAAATTTCTAATCGTCGAAAATCCAATAATTGATTCACCAAATGCTGTAAATTCAATGCGTGACAATACACTAAACTAATTCTGGAATCCTTTATTTCTTTCAAAATAGATTCCAACGGCGTAATAATCAACGTAAGTGGTGTTCGGAATTCATGGCTGACGTTGGTAAAGAAATTAAACTTTAATTCATTTAATTTTTCTTCATTTTCCCTAATTAATTTTTGATTGGTCCATCGTTTATAATAAGTGAGCGATAAATAAAATAATAACACAACAACTAGCAAATACAACGCATAAGCTACAGGAGTTTTCCAAAAAGGCGAATGGACTACAATAGTGATTTGAGCATATTCATTCGACCATTCCTTACTATTATTGGCAGCATTGACTTTCAGCACATAATTTCCGGGAGCCAAATTAGTGTAAACAGCGGTTCCGGTACCGTTTTGAGCTACTATTTCGCGCCAATTTTCATCAACTCCTTCCAAACGATAACGATAATAAGTCTGCGTGGGATTAACATAATTCAATGCCGAAAAATCAATACTTATAAAGTTCTGATTGTAATTGAATTCTAAACTATTAGTCGCAGCAATTGCATTTTTTAATATCGTATTGCCATCGTAAGATTCACCCGGTTTTACTGGAGTTCCAAAAAGATTTAAACCGGTAAACAATGGTTTTTGTACTTGTTTGAATGACCATGGTTTTTGTAAATCAATACTATTGAAACCATTTACACCGCCCAAATACAATTGCCCTTTATCAGAAGCAAAAACAGCCGACGCTGTAAATTCATTTTCTAGTACACCATCAAAATGATTGAAATTAGCCATTGAAAAACGAAGCTGTTTTTCGTTAGCATTCACTACAATACGAGAAACACCTCCCGCAGTTGTAACCCAAATTCTACCTTGTTTATCTTCGATAATTCCTTTGATACTGTTGTTTACCAAACCATCATCTGTAAAAAGCGTATGCTGTTCCTTCGTTGAGGATTTCCAAACATGTAATCCATCCTGAGTACCAATCCACACAATTCCGCGACTGTCTTTAAAAATACAGCTGTATTGTTGGTTTTTATCCTTCAAAAGTTCTTTTAAAGGCTGACTAATCCTATTCTTTTTATAATTATAAACAAACAATCCAGCATTGCTTCTTCCTAGAAAAGAGTTCTTGTCAAACGTAATTAACTGAGAAACTGAAGCTAATCGCTCGCCATTTAATGTCAATTGCAACGACTGAAAAATACCGTTCACAGGATTAAAAACAGCCAAACCTTCGGATGTTGCTACTAAAAATTGTCCATCCGGCTTTTCTACAATGTAATTGCAATTTCCAACGAGTTGACCAATAAGTGTAACCTGATTGTTTTGTAAACAATACACTCCTTTATTTTTAGTACATACCCAAATTCGATTTTGAGCATCTTTGGTCATCGAAACACAATCAGCATCGGCTAGAAATCTTGAAAAAACAGCAAGTTTCGATGTTTCAGGAGAATAAATGTAAAGTCCATTTTTAGTTCCTACCAGAATTGTGTTTTGCGTTGTTTCCTGAAAACAAGTCACATCAATATCTTTTGGTTGTGTTCCAAAAAAAGTTTTCCCAACATTCTTAAATTTGAATCGGTCGGGATGGTAATACAACAATCCATGATTGAATGTGCCAATCCAGAGTCCGCCCTGTGAATCGTTGTACAGCGTACTGGCTTCGGTATTGACTTCAGTTCCATCAACCAACTTGAATGACGGAATAAAATGCTTTTCTTTCAGATTTTTGTCAATAAACCATAATCCAATGGCGCAACTCACCCACAAATTACCTTTGCTATCCACAGAAATGGTATTCAGCCAATAATCGGTTTCAAGGATTTTGGTATGAATCCGCTTTTTAATATCATAAGCCAACATGATTCCGGAAGCGCCATTGCGTATTTGAAACAAAGAATTATTCGATTGAGCAACCATTAAGGTGCGATTATATCTTTGTTGGTCCTGATACGACAAAGAATTGGTTTGATACAATTCTTTCGCTGTTTTCAAATCATAACAAACTATCAATCCTTTTTTATAGAACAAAAAAAGCTGTTGCCGGATAACAGCTACATCATAAAGTTCGTCTTTTTTTCCGTTAGGAGTTAAAACATTCGTAATAAAAACAGCAGTCGTTCTTTTCTTGGCATCCTTAAATAATAGTTTATCGGAAGAAGTAAGTACCCAATAATTGTGATAAGCATCAGCAAAAAAATCGGCAATAGGTTCATGAATTTCCATATCAGCTAAAACACTATCTGGTTTCGCCACAAAACGTTCCTGCTTAATGTCAATCCCCATCAGCTTTCCTTTGTCTTTTATCCAGACATAATCTTTGTCAACATAACCGTGATGAAAACCGGAATAACTGCTTAATTGGGAAATAGTATTAGCCTTGAGATGCAAATATTTAAAAGAAGTTCCGTCATAAATATTCGTTACGCCCTCGGTAGTGATAAGCATTCGTCCATCCTGAAGTTGTAAAATAGTACGTACCCTATTTTCTGAAAGTCCATTTTTAGAATCGATAGAAGAAAATACAAAAGATTGTTGTGCGTTTATCTGCAAGCAAAAACACAATAACCCAAGTAATAAAAAACGGCAAAAATAGTTTATCATCATTTTGTTGCTACATTCTTTTTCAATGTAACTTACAACGAATCTACAAAAAATGTATCACACAAATTAAATTCAAAACCATATGCCAAAAAATCCGTTGGGAAAATTTATCAAAATAATTTCCCCAACGGATAAACAATCTTATAAAAACCTTAAATTATTTTTTAATTCAGTTCTAAAATAAAAGCCGACTGAGCATCTATAGAAAATTCATGCTGCAAATCAATTCGTTTTCCGGAGAAAACATCTTTTCCTGATTTGAAATCCTTTGTGTTTTCTTTGAAACGTTTGGGTTCTACAACCGTTGCATTCAATCCATTATTTACAATTACCATAACGGCGTTCTTATCAGTATATCTAAAATAAACATAGACATTGTTTTCCGGAATGTAATGTGTCATTTTTCCAAAATGTACGGCTTCATTGGTTTTTCTCCATTGAAACAATTCGGATGTAAAATCAAAAAACTGTTGTTGCTGAGCAGTTCGTCCGTTTTTTGTAAAAACATTATTGCTGTCGCCTTGCCAACCTCCGGGAAAATCCAAGCGAATAGCTCCATCGCCTTCATTTTTATTACCTGCCATACCAATTTCAGAACCATAATACAACTGTGGTATTCCACGTAACGTAGCAAGAAGCGTCATTGCCATTTGGTATTTTTTAAAGTCTTTTTTGTAAATTTCATTGAAACGTTGCGTATCGTGATTTTCCGCAAAAGTCATGATATTATTAGTATTGGGATATAAAAAATCATTGGTGAAATTATTATAAATCTTCATCAATCCTTTATCCCATGTCGATTGGTTTTCATTAAATACCGCTGCCAAAGCATCCATCAACGTAAAATCCATCACACTAGGCAAGTAAGAATTATAATTCTGAATAGCTCCGATTTTACTGTCTTTTTGCCAATAAGCCATTTGTGCCTGATCCTGCATCCATACCTCTCCTACAATATTAAAATTAGGGTATTCATCGGTGATGGCTTTGGTCCATTTGGCAATTCCTTCTTTGTCATTATAGGAATAGGTATCAACACGAAATCCATCTAAATCAGCATACTCAATCCACCAAATAGCATTTTGAATCAAATAATTCAACACCAATGGATTAGATTGATTAAGGTCAGGCATGGATTGTACAAACCAGCCGTCCACACACATTTTTGCATCAATTTTAGAGGTATTAGTATCAAATTGAGTGGTCATTCGGTAATTCGTTTGCGCATATCCCGGGAATTGATGAATCCAATCGTAGGTTGGTAAATCCTTCATCATCCAGTGTGCCGCTCCCCAATGATTTGTCACATAATCCATAATAAGTTTCATGTTTCTTTTGTGCAGTTCGGAGGATAATTTCAGATAATCTTCATTCGTTCCGTAACGGGGATCAATTTTATACACATCCGATTGTCCGTATCCATGATAAGAACCCTGAGCGTCGTTGTCTTCGCAAAGAGGCGTTGACCAAAGTGCTGTAGCGCCTAATTCCTGTATGTAATCCAAATTTTGAATAATTCCTGCGATATCGCCGCCGTGTCTTCCGGACGGATTGTTTCTGTCCGCTTTTTCAGCCAGTGTTTTTTGACTGTCGTTTTTAGAATTTCCATTAGCAAAACGATCGGGCATTAGCAAATAAATCATATCCGAAGCATCGTAACTTTTGCGTAAAGCGGAATTTTCTCTTCGCTGTTTTAAAGCATATTTTTTTGTAAAAACTACTTTTTTATTTTTCGAAAATGAAAATAGCAGCTCTTGTGCCGGAACATCTTTGGTATCGATAGTTACAAACAGGTAATTTGGGTTTTCTGTTTTTTGAATGGCTTTGATTGCAATTCCATTGGAAACAACCACTTCATTTTCGGCAATATTTTCGCCATAAAATAATATTTGAAGTTCCGGATTGTGCATACCGGCATACCAAAATGCGGGTTCCACTCTTTGTATTTGCCCAAAAATTTTCAATGAAATGAAACAACTAAATAAGATGCTCCACTTTAATAATTTTTCTATTTTTTTTAATTGATTCATATTTAAATGAGTTAATTGGTCTTAAAATTCCAAACCTGCCCTATTGTTTCGCCTCCTTTATTATCCTTTACAATCACTTTCCAGTAATAGTTTGTAGTTGCCTGCAAAGTAGTTGTCGTCCAGGAAGCAGTTGTTAGATTGGTTCCCACTTTTGCCGTAGGAGGATTTGTCGTTCCTAAATAAACATCATAAACCAGTGCATCATTAGTATCCACATCGGCAGCTGTCCATTTTAAAATTGCGGTTGTCGAATTGATAAACGAATTAAATTCCGGCTGAACTAACTGCGGTAAAAATGGCAAATGATTGGCTACGACTTCAGCCTCGGTATAAAAACTATATGTCCCGGAATAATTGCCGGAGGCATTCTTACTATCGGTTGCTTTTACTCTCCAATAATAAGCCGTTCCTTTATTCAAAGTCAAACTTTGATAATTTGAAGTTCCTTCGGCAGTTTTCACAATTTGGGTGAACTGATTATCGGTAGCGATTTGAATTTGGTACGTAATTGGATTTTTCTCGGCATCAGTTGAAGCATTCCATTCAAAACTAACTGCATTATCAATACAAAGTTTATTATTTGTTGGCGCAACCAATGTTGGCACAGTTGGAGCTGTATTTGAATTTTCTTCTGCAGATGAGGAATCGCCGCCGCCACATGAAAATAACGAGCAAGCTATTACAATAAAATAGATATTCTTTCTCATGTTTATTCTTTTATAATAGTTATACTTACAGGATTTTCTAAATTCACTTTGGCGATATAAACTGCCGAAGCCAATTTGGCTAAATGAAGAACTACTTTTTGATTGTCAACTGTATAATTTTCATTTGAAATTAATTGACCATTCATAGCATACAAAGCAACGTTGACTTCTTTTTTAGTAGTGGGAACTAAAATTGTCATGATATCCTGAACCGGATTGGGATAAGCAACAACAGTTGTTAAATCGCCACTACTATTTTGAGTAAACACTCCTTCGCAAGGCACTGCTGTTTTTACTTCCAAAACATCGCCTTTTTGTACGGCAACAGAAAAAGAGCTTGCATCAGTTTCAAATTGAGTAACTCCATTCAGCAAAACCTGATAAGGTGCTGTTCCCTGAGTAATTTCAATTGCTATTTTATTAGGAGAAACGGTTGATTTCCCAACCAATGTCCCACCGGCATTAATGGTTATTGTGAAACATTGTTCGAATGTTTTTCCTGTGATGCCAATGCAAACCGGATAAGTTCCGGGAGCCAAATTAGATACAGTCAGACTATTATTCACAAAATTGTAATTGGTTCCATTTATGCTGGCTACATAATTATAGGATTGAAGTGCAGTAATACTAATTTGCCCATTCTTTTTGTTGGCACAGCTTTCAGATTTGGACTCAACAGTAAAATTATCTGAAGGCAATGTAAATGGAACATCGGTTGCAAAGGCAGGCTTATTTCCGTAAATTCTAAATTGTCCGGCAGGAATTGCAATCGGATCGTTTACATTAGGCACATTCCACACCGAATTATCCATCAGATTGTACCATTCGCCAGTGTAAGGAAATCCTGTTGCTACATTTTGAGAAGTCACATCAAAATTAGCCAGAATCACTACATCTCTCAGACTGTTAGCAGGCAAAGCAGCATCCGAAATTTTAATATTTTTTGTCAAAGAACTGGAATTACTCATAGTAACCGTTCCTGAAAAAACAGCCTCTTCGGTTTTTAACTTCATCATTCTGGCCCAATCCGAATAAATTTTATAACGATTATCATTGGTTAACCAATTATTAGCCCATTGCGGTTGTGGTTTTGTGGCCAGTTTACAATCACCGGAAGTAGTATCGGAATCCGTATTTACAGTCCCGTTATCACAGGTAAAAATGGAATTCTCGAAACCTAATTCTCCAAAATGCCAAATCATCTTAGGCCCCGGCACTAATAAGGAAACTGCTCCAATTGCCGACATTCTTGATAAAGCCGTGTTTAAATTTTTCACATTATGAGCCGCATTAGCTGAATTTCCGTATTGCAGGTTTTTATACATCAACCGTTCTTCGTCATGACTTTCGGCAAATCCCATCAATCGGTTTTTAGTAAAACCTCTGCTGCTACTGTTCATTCTGGCAATATTAGAAGTATAACCCATTGAAAGTTCGTTGTATTCATTGGTCATTTTCCCCCACAACATAATGCCTTTGCTTGGAGTTTCATTAATTCGGTAATTAGCCCACTGTTGTTCTTCGGCATCGGTTCCCAGATGTTCAAAAATGGTATAATGCGTTGGGTCTAAACTCCAGGAATAATCGGCATAGGATTTTAAAACATCCACCCGATCCTGTTGGTAAGCATTGGTGCAACTTTCATCAGATGCGGTACAATTTTGTGTAAATCCTTTGGTCAAATCCCATCGAAAACCATCAATATGATACTCCTGAATCCATTGTTTGATGACTCTTTTTACATAATATTGGGTTCTCGCCTGCTGATGATTGAAATCTTCACCAACATTGTAAGTATGTTTGGCTACGGTATTAAAATAAGGATTTTCGGCAGTTGGCGAACCAAATCCATCGCCATCCGGGTCGTTCATCCACATACGCACCATTGGATTTCTGCCAAAAGCATGATTGAGAGCCACATCAAGAATTACGGCAATCCCATTTTGATGGCATTTATCGATAAATTCTTTTAATTTCTCTGAGGTTCCATAAAATTTATCCAAAGCCATATGGAATGCGGTATTATACCCCCAACTTTCATTGCCTTCAAATTCCATCACCGGCATCAACTCAATAGCATTAATTTTTAATTTTTTGAAATAATCCATTCGATTAATCAAATCCTGAAAATTGCGATGCGCATCAAAATCACGCACTAAAACCTCATAAACGACTAACTTTTCTTTATCCGGCTTTGTAAAATTGGTCACTTGCCAATTGTATGCCGTTTGTCCGGTTTTAAGAACTGTTACTTCAAAATTTTGTCCCGCCGGATACACTGGCATATTAGAATAAGAAGTAGCCGGAATACCGGAATCATCATAAGGTGAAAGTACTAAAGTAGAATAGGGATCGGCGGTTTTTACCATTGTTGGCGAATTAGCCAATGGTGTTTGATCTGCTACCCAATATTGATAACTATAATTAGTTCCCGCAACCAAACCTGATAATTCTAACCAGAATTTCCCTGTTGTAGGATCTTTTTTCATTGCATAGGCAGTTGTAGGTTGCCAATTATTAAAACTACCTGCCACATATACAAAATCTTTAGCGGGAGCATCTAAAACCAACGTAGCCTTAGTCATGTCTGCCGGATTGTAATTGATACCATCTTCCAGACCGGGAGTCATTGCCTGCGAAATAGTATTGGGATTAATAATAAGCATAAACTTCCTGGTAACAACCGTAGTTCCCTGAGTTACCTGCAATTCATAATTCTGATTCGTGGTAATTGCTGAATGGGTGTACGAATAGGAAGCTGTACTCGTATTAGAATCAATAGTTAGCCCATTTGATTTTAAGACATAAGCCGCATTTCCTCCTGTATTAGTTGCAGAAATCGTAAAATTGGAACCTGAATTTAAAATTGTAGTACTATTAATTGCCGGAGATGTTAATGTAAGTTGAAAACCTCCCACTTCAATTAAAATATCCTGTGATTTTTTATCGCCGGTTCCATTTTTGGCTTTAATCAAAAAGCCCATTTTTCCCAATGCTGTTGCATTATAATAGGAAGATGGTATTATAGTTTTAGTATAAGTATCGGTGGCTGAATTATAGGTAAATTTACTTGCCTCGGAAGATGCTTCCCACGTTCCGTTATCCGGAGTTCCTTTGGCGGTAGTATCATCAGTAGCAAATGCCCACGCCCACATATATAATGCGTTTCCGGTAATACCCCAAGTCGATTCATTGATACTATTTCCATTTATGGTGATAGTAATTGCTGCCGTTTCTTCAAAAATAGCGGGACTTACGGAATAGGTAACAGTTTGTTGTTGCCCAAAAGCTATAATTGAAAAAAAAACAAAAAGTAGTAATAGTTTTTGTTTCATGATAATTCGTTTAGGAAAAAAAGGCTATCTCTCGATAGCCTTTTTTCATTGTTTCAATTTATTATTGCTGATTTGGAATCATCAAATAGCTTCCGTCTAAATCATTAAAATATACCTTATATTTTGATCTCACCACTGGGATATTTCCACTACCGGTTCCATTTGCAGGGTATCCTGAAAATGCTTTATCACCACCCCAGTTTACATCCCAGGTGTTATTGGCTCTAAACTTCGCTTCACCATCAAAAAGACTTAGCGTAAGTGTCCATTTATGTGCATCAAATGTTGATTTTGTCATATCAGTATCTTCTCCCCATCCTGCATCAGTTCCCGTTCTTGAAGAACCGATTAAACCTATTGTTGAATGAACTGTAGCTGAAGAAGCATCGTAAGGAACTAAAGTATAAGTTAAATTTTGCACATTAATAGAAAAGGTATAATAACCTGCTGTAGCAATGTTTATACTTGCAGGATCGCTGTCAGCCTCTGTTGCTCTATAAACTAAACTTCCGCCAGAACCACCATACATAGGCGCCCAATTTCCTAATTTTGAAATAACTTTAAAGTAACCTGCTTTAAAATAACCTGTAAACTTGTACAAGTTTGAATTAGTGCCACTTCTAAAGAGCGGTTGATTACCATTATTATTATTCCAGCCCGCAACGGTTGCATCACCTACTAAATACCAATCCGTATATGGATAAGGAACCAAACCTGTATAAGCAGTAACACTAATAGTTAATGTATTTTGGGCAACTATGCTTTCTGTTCCGGCAACACTCCATTTAACTTTTATATCATATTGCGAAGCCGTACCTGGCACAGCACCTAAAGCTATTGCTGCCTGATTCAGATTTTTAACTAATACTGATGCTTCAGTTACATCTGTAGTAGTAGCTAAAACTTGTGGATTTGAGAAGTCCCCTCCTTTTTTATCCATCATCAAAGTGTAATTTACCACTACATCATATGAATATTCGGCTGGAGTCCAAACAAATTTATCTGCTGCATTTGCTGCATTTGCTTCAGTAAGTACAAATGCTTTACCTGTTGCAGGAAGGGTCATTTCTGAACCAGAAATTTTTTCAAGAACCGGTCTGTTATCTACCGCATCAGCGTTACATGATAAAAACAAAACGCTTACAAATGCGATTACTATTTTATATATATTTTTCATCTTTTATTGTAGTGATTAGTTTGAATATCCTGGGTTTTGTTTCAAAGTTGGATTTGCCTGAATTGTTTTGGCAGGAATTGGCATCAAATCTCTAAATGAAGCTGTGGCTGTTCCGTTCTCAGTTCCACCTTTCCATTGCCAGATTTTATCCGCTCCGGTAAATTTCCCAAAACGTATTAAATCAGTTCTTCTGTGGCATTCCCAGAATAACTCACGAGCTCTTTCATCCAGAATAAAATTAAGAGTCATATTAGAAGCTGAAATCGTAGCTGCCTGCGCTCTGTTTCTTAATTTATTAATATATCCAACAGCTGTAGTCATATCAGCTCCTGCAGCACCTCTAACAGCACATTCAGCATACATTAAATACACATCTGATAAACGGAACATTGGAAAATCAGTATCAGGGATATCATTACGTTGAGCAGCTGAACCATCTGAATTTACGTTTCTAAATTTAGTTACAGCATATCCATTTGTAAATGTTCCTATATTAGCAATATCTAAAGTTTGACCATTTGTATAAAAAGTTCCTCTTTTGTCAGCTGTAGCTGTTGCATCAGGAAAAAGTGCTACAAATTCTCTTCTGGCTCTAATACCGTACCATCCACCATTCATACCATATTGGGCAGCATCCATACTTCCTCCAATAGAAGCATGAAGTATAAAACTCATTCCTCCACCGGTAGCTCTAATAGCATTTCCATCACTCACAATTGGGAAAATAAATTCAGATTGTGCACCATTTCTGTCATTATCTGCAGAGAATAAATAACGGTAAGGCACGTTAGCAAACGTATAACCTGAATTATTGATAATATCAGTACATAAAGCTGCTGCTTCGGCATATCTTTCTGTTCCGGTATATACTTTGGCATTCAAATAAATTTGTGCCAATAAAAATTTAGCCGCAGTTTTATCAATTCTACCATATTCATTGGCTCTTGAAGCTACTAAACTAGCATCTAAATCTTTCAATTCACTTTCTACATAAGCAAATACTTCTGCTCTTGTTTTTTGTTCCGGATAAAAGAATCCTACTGGGTCAGCTTCGGTTGTAATTGGCACATTACCAAAAATATCCATCAAATTAGCATACGAAAAAGCTCTTAAAAAACGGGCTTCGGCTCTAAAATTAGCTACATCCGTTTTTGTAGTGGCATCAACTCCACGAGCGTTTAATTTTTCTTCGGTAGTTTGTCTCAAAAATTCGTTAGCCAAACTAATTTCATAAAATGCTCTGGAATAGGTTCCGTATAAAAATTCGTTATTCGGAGACCAGGTTTGGGTATTTAATGTTGGTAAAGTTCCATCTGCCCAGGCAATAACAGCCTCATCTGTTGTAAATTCCTGATTCACAAAAAGCAAACGCAAATAACTACTAAAATCTCCTCCAATTCCGGCAATATCAGCTTTACCATCACCATCATTTCCTCCTACATACAAACCGGCATATAATTTTGCTAAAACTTGTTTATAAGAATCCTGATCTTGGAAAAAACTTTCAGAAAGAAACTCATCATCATCTTTCGGGGTCACATCTAAATCGCTTGTACACGATACCAGTGTCATATTCATTCCTAAAATAAATAGGAAGAAAATGGATATATATTTAAATGATATTTTCATTTTGTTTAATTTTTTGATTTTTAATTAGCTATTAGAAATTTGCATTTACTCCAAGCAGGAAAGTTCTTGCACGCGGATAAATATTTCCATCAATTCCATTGAATTTTTCAGGATCTAAACCATTGTACTTGGTAAGCGTTAATACGTTTTGAACACCTGCCGAAAATCTTATATTAACTGTTTTCAACAAAGCTTTTTCTAAAGTATAACCCAGAGTTACGTTATCTAATTTGATAAAAGAAGCATCTTTTACGAAGTAATTAGACAAATAACGTTGTGTTCCGTTATCTTCATAAACAAACCCTGTATTTAAATAATCCGAACTCACATTAGCTAAATCACTGTCTCTTCTTAATCCGGCCATTAAGTATCCTTTATCAGAGCTCACGTTATCAAAAATATAATTCCCTAAACTCGCTCTCCAGTTCATTACAAAATCAAATTTCTTGTAATTCAAACTTGAAAATAATCCAAAAGTATAGTCAGGAGCTGCCTTATGGAATCTATATTTATCGCTATCATCTAAATTTCCATCATTATTTCTATCTACATAAGCTCCCGGAATAGGTTTTTTATTTGCATCATATAATTGTTCGTAAACAAAGAATGAATTTGGTGCATATCCCACAGAGTTGATTTGAATTTTATTACCACTTCCTCCTTTGATATCACCTACTGCATAACCTGTAAAGCCTTCAACTGTTTGACCTAAATTGGTAATTTTTTGATCTATATAAGTGGTATTAAAAGCCAAGTTCCAAGTCAAATTATCATTTTTAACAATATCCGACTGAATACTAAATTCCACACCTTTAGTTCTTAAGTTACCAATATTGTTAAATCCCTGGTTTCTTAAATTAGCACCATCCGGAACCAATACATCAGCTAATAAATCACTTGATTTTTTTTCGAAATAGTTAATCGATCCAGAGATTCTGTTATTGAAGAAACCATAATCTAAACCTAAATTCGCTTCTGATAACTCTTCCCACTTGATATTTTGATTGTATCCTTCAGGTCTGGCAGTAGAATAAACCACTCCTCCAAAAACATACTGTGTGTTAATAGAACCTAATGTTACTCTGGTCAAATAATCATAAGAGGCTGAAATATCCTGTTGTCCTGTTGTTCCGTATCCTAAACGTAATTTTAAAGTAGAAATAGTTTTATTGTCTTTTAAGAAAGATTCTTCGTTAAGATTCCAGGCAAAAGCAGCTCCGGCAAAATTACCCCATCTGTTTGCTTTAGAAAAACGGGAAGTTCCGTCTCTTCTGTAATTTAAAGTCAACAGGTAACGGCTGTCATAACCTAAATTCAAACGTCCAAAATAAGACTGTAAATTGATATCCGGATCTGTTATAACATCCTCATTTGGATTAGGCTGAGTAGTCTCTCCTGATTCGTATTTTTCTTTTTGAAACAACTGATAGTTATAACCTGCTGTAGCATCTACTTTAATTTTCCCAAAATCTTTAGTATAATTAAAATAACTGTTTAAGTTTTTATTTTGAAGTGCATCTGTATAAGTAGAATAATTCCCCAGATTAACCCAATTTCCGGAAGTATAAGAATTAGGCTGGTATCCTAATGCACTTGCTGTGCTCACTCTTGTAAACCCACTACTGTCAAAACGATCAATTCCCGCCTCAGTAATAAAACGTAAATCTTCAAAGAAATGGAATTTATAATCTAATTTAATGTTCCCCCATTTTCTGGTAGAAGTAGCTCTTCTGTCATCCTGATTTAATCGGGCTACAGGGTTTCTGGCCGGTAATAATGGTAAGTTGCCATTTGGCTCTAACCATTCAAAATAACCACCATAACGTGAACCGGCAGCATAAACAGACTGAGTTGGATCAAAACCAATGGCGCTACCGATTACAGCATCTTCATCCTGAAATCTGTTTTTAGCAAAAGATAAATTCCCACTAATATCAATTCTTAAATGATTGTCAAACAAAACCGGATTTAAAGACAATGAAGTAGTCGTTCTTTCAAAACTTGTATTTTTAAGAATCCCGGGATTATTTACATTACCTACTGATAAGCGAATAGGTAATTTATTAAACAAGGCTCCGCTAACTGAAATATTATTATTCGTTGTTAAAGCGGTATGAAAAATTTCATCTTGCCAATTGGTATTAGCCGTTCCTAATAAGGCTTTTTGAGCATTAGAACCTTTTTCGTTAACTAAGGCACGATATTGATTGGCGCTTAAAACATCCACCGTGTTGGCAACCGTATTGACTCCCACTTGTGAACTGAAATTCACTTTTACTCCTCCTTTAGTTCCTTTTTTAGTTGTAATTACAATTACCCCGTTAGCCGCTCTTGAACCGTAAATAGCAGCTGCAGAAGCATCTTTAAGTACAGTAAAAGACTCAATGTCATTAGGGTCAATAGTAGATAAAATACTGGTAGAACCGGATGGAACAGCATTACTTAATGGTAATCCATCTAAAATAATCAACGGATCATTAGAAGCATTTAATGAAGAACCTCCACGAATACGGATATCCGCTTTTGCTCCCGGAGCTCCCCCTCCTGTTACATTAACCCCTGAAATACGTCCACTAATCAAACTCTCCGGAGTTACGTTCTGACCTTTGTTAAATTCCTTAGCCGAAATTTGAGAAACAGATCCTGTTGCATCTTTTTTCTTTACAGTACCATAACCTACTTGTACCACTACCTCTTTCAACTCATTAGAATCTTCTGTAAGTACGATGCGAAGTTTTTGATCATTCGCAACTACTTCTTTAGCACTATATCCGATAAATGAAACAACTAATACTGTTGACTTATCGGATGCCGGTAAAGCAAATGCACCGTCAATATCGGTTATAGTCCCAATATTTGTACCTTTAATTAGAACGCTTGCTCCAATTAAGGGTAGTCCTTTTTGATCCACGACAAGACCGCTAATCTTCTTTACTGTAGTTTGTGCAACTACATTTGGCATAATAAATAGTATGTTACATAAAAGCAAAATGTAAAACATACTTTTTTTCATTTGTACCATAATTTTGTTTGTTTTTGGTTGTTAATAATTTTGGTTTTACAAAATCGGAATGTTCTTTAAAGTCATCGTTAAATGACAGTATTTCGATTTCGATAATGTAAAATTATATGGATTTAACACCCTCAATTTTAACAACAATAAAAATGTAGTTAAACGAGTATATTTTAAATAACAAAACAATTGAAAATCAATTAGTTACATGTTTTTAACTTTTAAAAAAAGTAGTGGATATGTAGTAAAAAAACGGAATTTTAGTTGTTTTTTTCACCTATTAGTAAATACCCAGTTCAATAAGCCTATAATTGTACTATTAACAATTATAAATCATTTTATTTAAACAAAACACAAATTAAATTACAAAAAAATAAATTATCAATAAAGTTATTCTACAGAAAATCATTCCAGAGATTTCTACATTAACACACTATAAATCATAACCTAAAGTACTTTTCACAACCCTCTATATAAAAGCCAATTAACCATAATTTGTAACTGAATATAAACGCAGAACCAACGGGTAACACCCTAATTAAAGATTACCAACAAATTTCTTTAGCCTTTCATATATCTTTCAAAAAAATATAAAAAAGCCTTGATTTACATTTGAAGCATAATCATATTATTCAAATAATTAAATCTCAAAAACAACAAGAGAGTATTACCACATTAAAACAAACAATAAAAAAACCCCTTAAATTTCTTTAAGAGGTTTCGTTTCACCACAATTAATGTAGTGACACACATTATTAACCAACCAAATTTTATTTTAAATCAATTAATAGTATGGCTTAATAATTTATATAAATCTATTTAATTTCAATTATACTGATTGCATAACCACCACCGGAAGCTGTAAACTGTGACAATGCCGTTTTGCTGGTTACTTTCATTTTACGAATAGTATAAGCCTGAGGATTCGTTTTATAATGTGCATCTTTTGCATCAGCATAAATAGTTGCTTCATATTTTTTGCCTTTTTCTAAAAAATCAAACTGAATAGTTGATGTACGAACCGTTTCTCCATTAACATTTCCAACAAACCAATTATTAGTTCCTTTAGCTTTTCTGGCTACTGTAATGTATTGTCCCGGTTCGGCTTCCAGATATTTACTATCACTCCAATCCACAGCCACATCTTTAATAAATTGAAAGGCATCAGCAAAACGATTGTAATTCTCAGGCAAATCGGCTGCCATTTGCAACGGACTATACATCGTTAAATACAAGGCCAATTGGTTAGCCAATGTACTGTTTAAATGCGAAGTATTTTCCGGATTGATTTTACTGATATTCATTTCAAAAATACCCGGAGTATAATCCATCGGCCCTCCAATCAAACGGGTAAATGGCAAAATGGTAACGTGATTTGGTTTTGAACCTCCAAAAGCCTGGTATTCCGTTCCTCTGGCAGATTCATTTCCAATTAAATTCGGATAGGTTCTGCAAATTCCTGTTGGACGAATTGCTTCGTGTGCATTCAGCATTATTTTATAATCGGCTGCTTTTTCTACAGCATATTGATAATGATTTACAATCCATTGGTTATAATGATTTTCACCACGTGGAAGAATTGGACCTACATAACCACTTTTTACTGCATCATAACCATTGTCTTTCATAAACTGATACGCTTTATCCATATGGCGTTCGTAATTACGCGTAGAACCTGAAGTTTCATGATGCATAATCATTTTAATTCCTTTTGATTTGGCATATTCGTGAATTCCTTTTACATCAAAATCCGGATAAGGAGTCACAAAATCAAAAACGTAATCTTTAGAATGACCAAACCAATCTTCCCAGCCTTCATTCCATCCTTCTACTAATACAGCATCAAATCCATTAGCGGCGGCAAAATCAATGTATTTCTTCACATTAGCAGTATTGGCTCCGTGTTTCCCATTTGGTTTTGCCTTAGAAAAATCAGTTACTCCTAACTCAACAGTTGGGTATTCATCTGTATAAGCCCAGGAACTTTTCCCTGTAATCATTTCCCACCAAACGCCAACATATTTTACCGGTTTAATCCAGGAAGTATCTTCAATTTTACAAGGATCGTTTAGATTTAAAGTCATTTTTGAAGCCAAAATTTCTCTGGCATCATCACTAACCATTATGGTTCTCCAAGGAGTTTTACAAGGCGCCTGCATATAGCCTTTATCACCTTTAGCGTCCGGAGTTAACCAGGATTCAAAAACCATATTTTTGTCATCCAAATTCAAATGCATACAAGAATAGTTGATTAATGCTGCTTCATGTAAGTTGATATATAACCCATCAGCAGTTTTCATCATCAAAGCGGTTTGCACTCCGGTAGGCGAAAAGGATTGTTGAGACACATTTTCAGTCATTGCTTTTTGAGTCAAACCTCTAATTTCAGATAATTTTGAAGTAGTATAATCATACTCTTGCGTATCATAATCTCCGGGAATCCAAAAAGCCGTATGATTGCCATTCATGGCAAACTGACTACGTTCTTCTTTAATAACAAAATAAGTCAGATTCTTTTGTAAAGGGAATTCATAACGAAATCCTAAGCCTTCATCAAACAGACGAAAACGAATAATTATTTGTCTGTTAGTCTCTTTTTGATTTAAGGTCACTGCCAATTCGTTATAGTGATTACGAATACTAGCCACTTCACCCCAAACCGGTTTCCAGCTTTCATCAAAAGTAGTAGTCTTTGAATCAACAATTGTAAAATTATTTAATAGTGATTTGGAATCGTTTTTTAATTCCAATCCTAATTTACTTGGTTTTATAACCACCTTGTTTTTATAATTCAAACTGTAACTTGGTGTACCATCACTTTGCAAGGAAAACTCCATTTGCAATTTTTGATTGGGCGATTTGAGCTGCTGTGCTACAATACTATTGAATGCAACACAAAACAGGGTTAATAAAAATAAATTCTTCATTTGGTTGAGTTAATAAGTTAATAATTTGCTTTAAACACCTTAGTAAACCAAATTTATATTGATTTTATCCTGCATATTTTCATTAACTAAATTTGGTAGTTAAAAACCATTAAAATTAAAATATAAATGTTTAAATATCAATTACTTATGATTTTAATTTACAAAAAAAAAGTAGTACTTCTGTAGTATAAAAAAACAGCCTCAATACCCTAAAAAGGCATTGAGGCTGCAATAAAAAAAACAATTTATTATTTATTTGTCCCTATTCGCATCACATTGGCTTCAAACTCATCACGAGGTCCCAAAGCTTTGTTTCTTAATTTAGTCCTGTAATTGTAGATAGTAGACAAAGAGTAACGCAAAAATTCAGCTATTTTAACGCTATCGGATATTCCTAAACGAATCAAAGCAAAAATTCTTAATTCGGTATTCATTAATTCTCCCGGCTTTAATTTAATATCTTCATTATCGGTCAATAAACTATTAAATTCTTCAATAAAATCAGGAAAAAGCAACAAGAACGTTTTATCAAAATTATGATAGAAATCCTTTAGTTCTTCTTCAATAAATTCTTTTGATTTTATCACTTTTACAAGTTCAGCGGTTTTTCCGCTCGAAACAATTACATTCAGTTTTCGTCGGTATTCGTCTAATTTACTGATATAGACCGAACACTGATCCATATATCTGCCAATATATATTTCTTTTACCAAATTAGCTTCTTTGAGCGTATTATTAGTTTCATTCAGTTTTTCATTAAAAAGATGCAATTCGTTATTCAATGTCATCAATTGTCCATTTGCCGAACTAATTTCCTGTTTTGCTCTTGATAATGTTTTCATTTGTTTAAATAATAAAAACAAAACAACCATTAAAAATAATGACAAAATACTGGCGCTAATCAAAAAAACAATCAATTGCCTTCTGTTAGTATCATTTTGCTTTTGATAAGCTTCATTAATGATAGGCATCATCTTTGAAATCTCAAATGTTCTTAATCGGGCATTACAAAAAAGAGCATCTTCAAGAGTTCGTTTAGTATATTTATATGCACGAGCAATATCGCCTTCTTCATAAAGAACAAAAGCTAAAGATCGAAGTGAAATATATTCTTTCTTCTCTAATTGCAAATCGGAAATAGCAGAAATAATTAGCCATTTTTTTTCTTGTTCATATTCTTTTTTAAACTGATAAGCCAATGAAATTAAATAAGCCACTACCGCTTTGTCCGGATTACTACTTTTTATTTTTGGGAAATAATTCTCTAACAGAGGTAAGGTTTCGTCATACCTCTTTTCTTCAAAAAGTTTATTTGCCCTATGAATAATAAAGGATTCCGAATTTGTTGGATAAAAATTATAACTGGAATCTCTATATTTTTTTGTCAATTTGAGATAATCACTTTTTTCTTGTATGGTGGCAGCATAATCAGACATTGAAAGATAAAGTGAACTACAAACACCAAAATAAGTACCCTTAATATCAGGTGTAGATTTTATATAAATTTTATTCAAAATATCCGTTGCCTCCTTATACATCCCTAATGTTCCCATAGCAGAAGCCAGATTTAATTTGGAAGTATTTATCTTAGTTAAATCCTTTAATTCGCTTGCTATTTTCAAGCTTTTTCTCGCATAACTTAAAGCCGAATCCGATTGATAAAATCGATATTCTCCAAATAACTCCTCATAAATCTCATATTTCTGAACATTCGAAGAAGTCAATTTAAGCAAACTTCTAAGTTTATTTATTTCAGTTTCTTTCTTGTTATGATAAAACTCACATTTGTCTATAGTAGTATCCAGCTCATCTAACAATGAGTCTATTTTAATTTGAGAATACAAAAATACGGGAGAAAAAACAACAAGAAATATAGTCCAAAACTTATACATTGTCATGAATTTAGATGTGAGTTTGTAAAAACTAATTTATTAAATATTTCATAAATAAATACTTTTTTAAAATATTTAAAAAGGCCTGATTTTCAATCAAATTACCTTTTTTCTCTTTCAAACCAATTCATTTGAAAAGATAAGATAACCTTATGGAGCCGTAAAAGTAACCAATAGTCCTGTAGAATTTCAATTCTTTTCCTCTGTAAACAAATGCATACGAGAGATTCCAATTATTTTTTCGATATCTTAAACCAGCTTCTGCATTAAAACGAACAGGGATAAGATTAAAAGTGACCGGACTATTATCATTAAACAAACTACCCTGAATAGTAACATCATAAATTTGATAATTGACTGATGGAGCCATATAAAAATACAATTCATTTGTCATTGGGCTTTTAACTGCACTTAATGAAGCACCGTGAAAATTGGAATCCCAAAGAGGCATTAATTTTTTTATTCCAATTCTTGTGACAAAGCCTGTAGATAAAGAAGTAAATATAGTTCCTAGCTTCGCCTCGGTTTGCCACTGAAAATCTATTCTTTCCTTATTTAAAGAACCCAAAAAAGGACTGGAAAACATAAAATACGTCTGAATAGCTAAAGCATTATTAATTTGATAATCCCATTGTTCAAAAGATGGGTAATGAAACAACAAATGAGTTTTAGACTGCACCTTCTCTGCAAAAGAATTAGGGCCGACGTAACCTAATTGCAAATACTTTTTAAATACCGCTTGGTTTTTGTAAAAATTAGTATTTCCAAATTCTCCAAAAAGATAACCTGCAAAAGGTCTGTCAAACATATCTTCCTGATTTACATAAATGGTACGAGGACTATACATGTATTGTCCGATATGGATTTCATTGATTTTTTTTAAAACGTTTGGTTTCGTTTTTTTGGACAAATAACGATAGAATAGTTCCAAACCATTAGTGTAATATTGGTCATTTTTAGATGAAGTATATAAATCATTATCAGTAATAATACCTATTTCCGCACCGGTATTCTGACTCGACAAACGAACTGAAAATAACAGGAGCAAATAGATAAAAAATACTGTTTTTATCCTCATCTAATATTCAATTTTACCCACCGTTCTCATCACTCGCATAATCTTATCTTTTCTTCTGTTGATATAAGAAGACGAACTTGTAGCAGTATATTTTCTTGGATTAGGCAAAATAGCCGCAATTCCGGCCGCCTGTTTTTTAGTTAAATTAGCAGCATCTTTTCGATACCAATGTTCGGCTGCAGCCTGAGCGCCATAAATACCATCTCCCATTTCGATACTATTCAGATACACTTCCATAATGCGTTCTTTACCCCAAATCAATTCAATTAACACGGTAAAATAAGCTTCCAGTGCTTTTCGCAAATAACTTCTGCCCTGCCACAGAAAAACATTTTTGGCGGTTTGTTGCGAAATGGTACTTCCTCCCTTAATTCTTCGACCTCTTTCGTTATTCTTGTAAGCTTTTTGCATTGCTCTAAAATCAAAACCATTATGCTTTAAAAACAAACCGTCTTCGCTCGCAATAACAGCCTTTTGTAAATTAACCGAAATATTCTCCAAAGGCTCCCAATCGTGACTGAAATAAACAGGCTTTCCTGCTGTTTTATTTTCAATCGCTCTAATAATCATTAAAGGAGTAAAAGGAACAGGGACAAATTTAAAAAATACCACTGAAAGCAACGAAAGTCCAAAAAACCACAGAATCAGTTTAAGAAACAGCATTCTCAATTGAGCCATAAAACCATGAGATTGTTTTTTTGCTGGCCTTTTGTTTGCCGAATTTGAAGTGATTTTTGTTGCCATTTATTGTATGCTATTTTTAAACCGTATAAAACTCTAACGCTTAAAATCAATCAGAATTTTAGATGAAGTAAAATTACTTTTTTTAACTAATCATCCAATAATTTTATTCTTATTTCCATGTTGTTTGAAATCGAACTACGAATTCTGATTATTTTCCGGGTCGAAGAACAGAAACAGACAACTTTAAATTAACTATTTTTATACTTCTAAAAAATAGCAGCCTTAAAACAAATGACACAAAATAGAATGACTGCCGAATTGTTGTGGCAATTAGGACGAATAACAGCATTAGGATTATCTAAAGACAAACAAAATATTGTTTACAAAGTCAATACCCCTTCAATAGAAGAAAACAAACTGGATACTAAACATTATTTTATTCCAATAGAAGGCGGAAATCCAACCGAAATTGAAGACACAAATAGCATTTTAGACAATAAAAAAATATCCCCTGATGGCAAACTCCTGCTTTCTCATCAGGAAGTAAAATTGCAAAAGATTTTAGGAAAAGATTTTTACCCTGAACTCGATAAATCTGAAGTTCAAATATATGATTCCCTGAACTACCGCCATTGGGATACTTGGAACGAAGGCAAATTCAATCATGTTTTTTACAGAGAAAATAAATATGATGCTCCGCAAATTGACATCATGGAAAAAGAACTTTTTGATTGTCCTCAAAAACCTTTTGGCGAAGACGAAGATTACATCTGGTCTCCCGACAGCAAAAATATTTTGTATGTATCCAAGAAAAAAACCGGAACCGAATATGCTATTTCTACCAATAGTAATATTTTTCAATTCGAACTGGAAACAGCCAAAACCACCAATCTTACCGCTGATAATTTAGGCTATGATGTTGCTCCGCAATTTTCGGCATCGGGAATTCTGGCTTGGTTGCAAATGCAGCGTGATGGCTACGAAGCCGATAAAAATGACATTATCATTCTCAAAAACGGAATAAAAATCAATCTTACCGCACATTGGGATGGAACTGTAGATAATTTTCTATGGAGTGAGGACAACCAAAAAATCTATTTTATTGCCCCAATTGACGGCACTAAACAACTTTTTGAAGTTAATCTTCCTGAAAAAGCCGAAGTACAGCCACAAGTACAACAAATAACCGATGGCTATTTTGACATTACCAAACTCATTGGTTTTAACAACAATAAAATCATAGTCTCCAGAGAAGACACTAATCACGCTGCAGAAATTTTTTCCTATGATTTAATTGAAAAAAACTGGCAACAAATCACTAATGTCAACACCGACATTTACAATACTATTGCTTTAAGCAAAACCGAAAAAAGATACGCAACTACTACCGACGGCAAGAAAATGTTGGTTTGGGTAATTTTTCCGCCTGATTTTGATGCTTCTAAAAAGTATCCTACCTTACTTTATTGTCAGGGCGGACCACAAAGCGCCTTAAGTCAGTTTTATTCTTTCAGATGGAATTTCCAATTAATGGCTGCCAATGGTTATATTATTATAGCACCTAACCGCCGTGGAATGCCGGGTCACGGAGTGGAATGGAACGAACAAATTAGTAAAGACTGGGGCGGACAAGTTATGGACGATTACCTTTCGGCTATCGATGCCGTTTCTCAGGAAACTTATGTAGATACAAACCGTTTGGGTTGTGTTGGTGCCAGCTATGGTGGCTATTCGGTATTTTATTTAGCCGGAATACATCAAAATCGTTTTAAAACTTTCATAGCTCACGATGGTGTTTTCAATACCCAAAGCATGTATGGAACTACCGAAGAAATATTTTTTAGTAACTGGGATTTTGGCGGAGCTTATTGGGAGAAAGACAATTCTGTTGCCCAAAAAGCGTACAACGAATTCAATCCAATAAATTTAATAAACAACTGGAATACACCTATATTGATTATCCAGGGAGGAAAAGATTTTCGTGTACCTATTGGTCAGGCACAAGAAGCTTTCCAAGCTTCGCAATTACTAGGAATAAAAAGTCGTTTTCTCTATTTTCCTGAAGAAAACCACTGGGTTCTCAATCCTCAAAACGCCCAAATTTGGCAGAGAGAATTCTTCAAATGGCTGAAAGAAACACTGTAATTCATTTAAAACAAAAAAACCTCACTTTTTAGTGAGGTTTTTCTATAAATAAAAACTTAGTTTATTCAGGATCATTCATTTTGAAGGATTCCATAAATGCTGTAGTATAATCACCCGCAATATAACGAGGATCATCCATTAACTGTCTATGGAATGGAATTGTAGTTTTGATTCCTTCAATCACAAATTCATCTAATGCTCTTCTCATTTTACTTATTGCCTCCTCACGAGATTGGGCAGTAGTAATCAATTTAGCAATCATCGAATCATAATTTGGTGGAATTGTATAACCAGAATATACGTGAGTATCTAAACGTACTCCATGACCACCCGGCATATGTAAGGTAGTAATTTTTCCTGGTGAAGGTCTAAAATCATTGTATGGATCTTCGGCATTGATACGACACTCAATAGCGTGTAATTGTGGCATATAGTTTTTACCAGAAATTGGAATTCCAGCTGCAACCATAATTTGCTCACGAATCAAATCGTAATCAATAACCTGCTCTGTAATTGGATGCTCTACCTGGATACGGGTATTCATTTCCATAAAGTAGAAATTGCGGTGTTTATCAACTAAGAATTCTACCGTACCGGCACCTTCATACTTAATATATTCAGCAGCTTTTACTGCTGCTTCACCCATTCTCTGACGCAATTCGTCAGTCATAAATGGCGAAGGAGTTTCTTCAGTTAATTTTTGGTGACGTCTTTGAACCGAACAATCTCTTTCAGAAAGGTGACAGGCTTTACCATAAGCATCTCCTACTACCTGAATTTCAATATGACGTGGCTCTTCAATTAATTTCTCCATGTACATACCGTCATTTCCAAAAGCAGCAGCAGCTTCCTGACGGGCACTTTCCCATGCTTTATGAAGATCTTCTTCTTTCCAGATAGCACGCATTCCTTTTCCACCACCACCTGCTGTAGCTTTCATCATAACAGGGTAACCTATTTCTTTAGCTACTTTTTGTGCTTGTTCATAAGACTCTAAAATTCCTTCAGAACCTGGAACACAAGGAACTCCGGCTTCAATCATAGTTGATTTTGCAGAAGCCTTATCCCCCATTCTGTCAATCATTTCCGGAGCAGCTCCAATGAACTTAATTCCGTGCTCCTGACAAATTTTTGAAAATTTAGAATTTTCAGAAAGGAATCCATATCCCGGATGAATTGCGTCAGCATTAGTAATTTCGGCTGCAGCAATAATATTTGACATTTTCAAATAAGAAAGGTTACTTGGAGCAGGTCCTATACAAACCGCTTCATCAGCAAACTTAACATGCAAACTTTCTGCATCGGCAGTAGAATAAACCGCTACTGTTTTAATGCCCATTTCTTTACACGTTCTAATTACACGAAGTGCAATTTCCCCTCTATTTGCAACTAATATTTTTTTAAACATCTTATTTATATTAAAAATTACAAATTCCAATCTCCAAATTCCAAATAATTGGATTTTGTGATTTGTCTATTGGAATTTTTAAAAACTATGATGGATCTACTAAGAATAATGGTTGATCAAATTCAACCGGAGACATATCATCAACTAATATTTTAACGATTTTTCCGGAAACTTCAGATTCAATTTCGTTAAATAATTTCATTGCTTCAACAACACAAAGAACACTTCCTTTTGCAATAGTACTACCTACTTCAACAAACATTGGTTTGTCCGGAGAAGGTTTTCTATAAAAAGTTCCAATCATTGGAGACTTAATTGTAATATATTTTGATGTATCATCAGCCGCAGGAGCCGCTGCTACAGGAGCTGCTGCTACAGGAGCTGCAGGAGTAGCTATAATTTGTTGTACTGGCGCCTGAGCTGGCAACTGTTGTACATAAGTTGGCTCAGAAACTGTACTTTCTAAAGTAGTTCTAATGGTAATTTTAACATCATCCATTTCTAACTTTACTTCAGCAACACCAGAGTTGGATACAAATTTAATTAGGTTCTGAATTTCTTTTAAATCCATAATATTTGTGATTTTAGTTTAAATTTATTTTTTGTCGTATGCCCATTTTAGATAAATAGATCCCCAAGTGAATCCTCCTCCAAATGCAGCAAAAATAATGGTATCTCCTTTTTTAAACAAATGTTCGAAATCATTTAAAACCAGAGGTAAGGTTGCTGATGTAGTATTTCCATATCTTTCGATATTCATTAAAACCTTAGACTCCTCTAAATTCATTCTGCTTGCAGTAGCATCAATGATACGTTTATTAGCCTGATGTGGCACTAAGAAAGCAACATCTTCATTAGTAAGGTTGTTTCTTTTTAAAATTTGCTCACTTGCATCGGCCATATTGGTTACAGCATATTTAAATACTGTTTTCCCATCTTGTCTAATACTATGTCTTTTCTCTTCTACAGTTTGAATTGTTGGCGGATGTAGTGAACCCCCTGCATCAATTTTCAGGAAATCACGACCAATACCATCACTTCTTAAATATTCATCCTGCAATCCAAGACCTTCATAATTAGGTTCAAACAATACAGCTCCGGCTCCATCTCCAAAAATAATGCAAGTTGTTCTATCTGTATAATCAACGATAGAAGACATCTTATCAGCACCTATTAATAGCACTTTTTTATACCTTCCCGATTCAATGTAAGCCGCTGCTGTAGACATTCCATATAAAAAACTGGAACAAGCTGCTTGTAAATCATAAGCAAAAGCATTTGTAGCCCCTATTTGAGTAGCAACATAAGCACCTGTAGCAGAAACCTGCATATCAGGAGTTGCAGTCGCCATTAAAACCAAATCGATTTCTAAAGGGTTTACACCTGCTTTAGCAATTAAATCTTCAGCTGCTTTTATAGCTAAATAAGAAGTTCCTTTATCAGCATCTTTTAAAATTCTTCTTTCTTTTATTCCTGTACGCGAAGTAATCCACTCGTCGTTTGTGTCAACCATAGTTTCCAGAACTTGGTTTGTAAGCACAAAATCTGGAACATAAGCTCCAACTGCAGTAATTGCGGCCGTAATTTTATTCATTTTATTCGGATATTTCCTCTTCTGTTTTTACACAGAAGAAAACATTTAAAAAAGGGGTTAAAAATACAAAAAAATTCTAAACCCTTCCTCTTTAAAAACTTCTAATTTAACGAAAATCACAAACAATAAAAAACTCTCACAAAATGTGAGAGTTCTCGTATTTTCTATAAAAACATATTAAGCAAAAGTAGCTTCTGACTTGTCAATAACCACCTGTCCTCTGTAATACATTTTACCTTCATGCCAGTAAGCTCTGTGGTATAAGTGAGCTTCTCCTGTAATAGGACAAGTAGCGATTTGAGCTACAGTAGCTTTATAATGTGTTCTTCTCTTATCTCTTCTTGTTTTCGAAGTTTTTCTCTTAGGATGTGCCATTTTACTATATTATTTATCCGTTAATAGTTGCTTTAATTTGTCCCAACGCGGGTCTATATTCTCTTCTTTATTCTCTTTTTTCTTTACTTCTTTTACCTGTAATTCATTCAGCTTTTCCAAAGCTTCCGTTTTCAGACTACCATCTTTAACACCTGGATGAACTCGTTTTTGAGGCACCGAAAGGACAACCATTTCATAAATATACTGCGCTATATTTATCTCAAATTCTCCAAAAGGCAAAATCAGCAATTCTTCATTATCATTATTAAACACTTCGCCAAAACGAACAATTAATTTCATTTTACCTTTGATTGGCAAATCAAAATCCTCACCCGTTAAATCACAAGGAACATTAACCGTTCCTTTATGCTTAAAATTCAGCTCAAGCATATTGCTTTTTTTCTCCAAAACTAACGATACTTTAATATCCGAATTTTGAAATTCGTCATACTCAAATATCTCAAAGAACGCATTATTTATTTGATACTCAAAATGATGCTTCCCCAGCTTTAAACCCACGAAAGGAATTAAAAATTCTTTTGTCTTGTTCATTTCAACAAAATTTTGCCCAATTCCGAAGTTTCGGAATGGGAGTGCAAAGATATAAAATTATTGTAAATCCAATAAGCTTATTAATCTTTTTTTATTTACATTTATTTTTCCTTAACTTTTAGCGGATTTTCAGTCATCTCCTCATACTGAATCCTTGAGCGATAGACATCTATAGCCAAATACACCGCTTCTTTAAAAGAATTAAAATCAGCAATTCCTTTTCCTGCTATATCATATGCCGTCCCATGATCCGGGGAAGTTCTCACTTTACTCAAACCTGCTGTAAAATTCACTCCTTTTCCAAAGGACAGAGTCTTAAAAGGAACCAAGCCCTGATCGTGATAAGTCGCAATAACCGCGTCAAATTTTTCATAATGACCACTCCCAAAAAAACCATCAGCCGGAAAAGGCCCAAAAACCATCGTTCCTTCGTCAAACATTTTCTTCAACACAGGCCGAATCAATTCTTCATCTTCTTTACCAATCACTCCACCATCTCCACAATGCGGATTTAATCCCAAAACCGCAATTTTTGGATTATTTATACTAAAATCACGAATTAAAGACTGCTTAACCGTATTGATTTTCTTCACAATCAAATCCTCAGTCAACTTGGAAGCCACCTGATTAATCGGCACATGATCCGTCAATAAACCAACTCTCAAATTATCCTGCACCATAAACATCAAAGCATCACCTTCTAATTCCTGATCCAAATAATCCGTATGCCCCGGAAACTTAAATTCCTCCGACTGAATATTATACTTATTTATAGGAGCAGTAACCAATACATCCACCAAACCTTCCTTTAAAGCTTTAGTTGCAGCAACAAAAGACTTAATAGCATACTCCCCCACCTTATCATCATTCGTACCTAAATTCAAATCCACCCCTTCTTTCCAAACATTCAATACGTTGATTTTTCCGGGAACAAGCTGATCTAACCTGTCAATTCCATGTAACCCAACCGTAGACTCTAAGTTTCTTTTTATAAAAGACAAAATTTTAACATTAGCAAAAATAACAGGCGTACACAGCTCCAACATTCGAACATCTTCAAATGTTTTAATAATAACCTCGCTTCCAATACCATTTAAATCTCCAATCGAAATTCCTACGATAATATTTTCTGCTTTTTTAATCATATCCACAAGTTTTTATTGCTAATTTTGAAATGCAAATTTAGTAAAATAAAACAAGAATGTTTACAGGAATCATAGAAACACTTGGAACCATCCAGGAAATAAAAAAAGAAAAAGACAACATACACATCACAATAGATTCTTCAATCACTAATGAACTTAAAATAGACCAAAGTGTAGCCCATAATGGAATTTGCCTGACAGTTGTAAAAATACAAGACACCAGATACACCGTAACTGCTATTGACGAAACTATAAAAAAAACCAATCTTGGCAGCTGGAAAGAAGGCGACTTAGTAAACCTTGAAAGAGCCATGAAACTTGGCGACCGACTTGATGGCCATATTGTCCAAGGACATGTTGACCAAACCGGAGACTGCATTGCCATTTCAGAAACCAACGGAAGTTGGCTCTACACCTTCGAATATGATGACAAACTTAACAATCTAACCATCGAAAAAGGTTCTATCACTGTAAACGGAGTAAGTTTAACCGTAGTAAATTCTCAAAAGAATCAATTTAGTGTAGCCATCATTCCCTACACTCACGAACATACTAATTTTAAAAATTTCAAAGTAGGCTCAAAAATCAACCTTGAATTTGATGTTATTGGAAAATATGTTTCTAAATTATACGCAAACAAAATATAAAAAGAAACGCTCGGCTATACCGAGCGTTTCTTTTTTATAATCAAACTATATATTTTACAAAACCCAAAAAACAAAGCCGCCACAAACAAGCCTATAAGCCACCTGTCAATTGGCAAACCAACAGGAGGCGGCACACAGGTAGGACAATCTGGATCTGTCCCACCAAATTGCGCAACAGTCTCAACACTCACAAATGAGCAAGCAAGAAAAAAGATATATTTATTTAACATTCTTTTCATAAAAAAGCAAAAAAATGTTTAGCATTAATCAAATAGCACCCACCCTAAACCGACATCCACACAAAACCTAAACATCCCAAACAAAGATATACCAATCCAACAAATATCTCACAGGAGAAAAACACACAAAATGTTAATTTTGAAGGGTTTTTATCGGTTATTTTTGCATTTCAACAAATTCCTACAAATTTCAAAAACAAATACAACACCTCATTCATTTAATATTACAACCAAATAATTAAAACAATAACCGTATTAAACTTAATCATTATTTTGCAAAAATTTAATACTGAATTCAGCACTTAAATTATCAAAAACCTTATCTAATTAACAAAAAACACCTCCTTCATCAACCCAAAAAAGAAAAAAGCCTTGTAAATTATTATTTTACAAGGCTTTTTAAGCTTAAAAAGTGGTCCCACCTGGGCTCGAACCAGGGACCACCTGATTATGAGTCAGGTGCTCTAACCAGCTGAGCTATAGGACCAGTTAAGAGGCTGCAATATTACCATTATTTTTTGGTTGTTCCAAATATTTTTCACTTAGTTTTTTATACAAATTCCAACTAATAAAAAAACAAATTAAAAAACATTGATTTTCAAAACACTAAACTTTAACTAATACTCTGACATAATTCCACCAAAACACCATTGGTACTTTTAGGATGCAAAAAAACAACTAACTTATTATCTGCTCCTTTTTTTGGAATTTCATTCAAAACAACAAAACCTTCTGTTTTCAACCTTTGGATCTCATCCTGAATATTTTCAACCTCAAAAGCAATATGATGAATCCCTTCTCCTTTTTTCTCTAAAAATTTAGCAACAGGACTTTCCGGATTTGTCGCTGCCAAAAGTTCAATTTTATTCGTATCCGCTTTAAAAAAAGAAGTTAAAACACTTTCACTTTCTACCTCTTCCAATTTATAAGGAGAAACTCCCAACAATTTTTCAAACAAAGCATTCGAAGCCTCAATATCTTTTACTGCAATCCCTATATGATCAATTTTTTTCATAAAATCCCCGGATTTTAAATCGTACAAACTACTAAACTATTTTTAAAGATACTTATACTCCCTTAATAATTCTATAAAAAGTTTTAATTCCAGTAATTATAATTGTTATTTTGTAGATTCTAAAATTTTAAATTTCATGTTGAAAAACAAACTTAAATATATTTCGATAATTATATTACTAATCACTATAGTAAGTTGTGCCAAAAGAGGTTCTATTACCGGCGGATTAAAAGACACCATTCCGCCAAGCCTAAGAACTAGTTTTCCAAAAAATTTCAACACTCATTTCAATGCCAAACAAATCAAATTGGAATTTGACGAAATAGTAATTCTAAAAGGACTTAAAAAACAATTAGTGATTTCTCCTCCGATGAAAAACGAGCCTCTCATTTTACCTACTACTGCAAGTCAAAAAATCACTATTAAAATTAATGACACTTTACAACCCAACACAACCTATAGTTTTAATTTTGGACAAAGTCTAACCGACAACAACGAAGGAAATCCTTTAAATCAATTTAAATATGTATTTTCTACTGGTGACTATATTGATTCATTAGCTCTTAGCGGAAAAATAAAATATGCTTATGAAAAAGAAGCCGAGTCCTTTATTTCAGTGATGTTGTACGAAGCAAACGAATCATACAATGACTCTGTTATTTACAAACAAAATCCAAGATACATTACCAACACTCTAGACAGCTTAAAAACTTTTCGTTTAGAGAATCTTAAAGCTGGAAAATACCGTTTGATAGCCCTTAAAGACCAGAACAACAACAATAAATTTGATCCGAAAACCGAAAAAATAGGCTTCATTAAAGACCTTATTTCTATACCTAACGACACCTTATACGAAATTGAATTATTCAAAGAAAACGTCCCTTTTAAAGCTTTTAAACCAACTCAAGAATCCGGAAATAAATTATTCCTTGGCTTTGAAGGAAATGTATCTGAAACCAATTCAAAACCTAAAATCATTGTAAAAAACAAAAATGAAATCTTAGAGAGTATTGTAACCAAAATACCTAAAAAAGATTCACTTCAAATTTGGTACAAACCAATAAAAACGGATTCTTTAAAAATTGAGGTTACACAAAATAACTACAACAAAACATTTGCTCTCAAAATTAAAAATCAAAAAAAAGACAGTTTAACTATTGGCGCTACCAATCCTGTAAGCTTTAAAGATCGTTTTGCATTAGAATCTTCAAGACCTCTGATAAAATTCGATGAAACAAAAATCAAATTAATAGACGGAGATTCTACCGCTGTAAAATTCACTAAAAGCTATGATGAATTTAACCAAAAATTATATTTAGACTTTAAAAAAGAACCTGCTAAAAAATACAGTTTCACCATTCTCCCAGGTGCATTAACTGATTTTTACGAACAGACAAACGACACTTTAAGCTACCAAATCAGCACTAAAGAACTTACTGATTACGGAAATTTAAAGATAAAATTAGAAAATGCAAAATCATTTCCTCTTATCGTAGAATTGCTAAAATCAACAGGAGAAATAGTTGCCAGCGAATATGTAGAAAAAAACACCGCTGTAGAATTCAATCTTCTGGATCCTGCTCTGTTTTCACTTCGCGCCATCTATGACACCAACAAAAACAAGAAATACGATCCCGGAAATTTCTTAGAGAAAAAATACGCAGAAGAAGTAGTTTATTTTTCCGGAGAAATTGATGTGAGAAGCAATTGGGATGTAGAGCAAACTTTTGATTTAAGTATTCCTTATACACCTCCTCCTAAAAAAGACGATAAAAACAAAAAGAAGAAAAATTAAATCAAAGTAGCTGGAATTGATCTCTATCATTCAAAAAGCCTAATTTTTGTCTGGCAACAATCATTTTTTGTTTATCTAATTCAGCTATGAAAACATTTTCTTCCTCTGTTGGAACCACAATATAATCTCCCAGACAATCCAGTAACTGAGAATGTCCGGAATAATGATGTGCGTTATTATCAATACCTATTCTATTAACACCGATAGTATAACTCATATTTTCTATCGCACGGGCTTTAAGCAGCGCGTCCCAGGCATTTACTCTTTTTTCCGGCCAACTGGCTACATACAAAAGCAAATCATAGTTTTCTACATTTCTGGAAAACACCGGAAAACGCAAATCATAACAAACCATCAGGCAAATTTTCCAGCCCAAATAGTTTACAATTAACTTTTGACTTCCCGCAGTATACACCTTGTCTTCTCCTGCCAGTGTAAACAAATGCCTTTTGTCATAAAATTGAATTTCTCCCGAAGGAAATACAAACAGCATTCTGTTATAAAAATTACCCGATTCTTCAACGACCAAACTTCCTGTTATAGCCATATTTCTGGCTTTTGCCAAAGATTGCATCCACAACAACGTTTCGCCTTCCATCGTTTCAGCTACCTTATCAGGATTCATTGTAAAACCCGTAGAAAACATTTCAGGAAGTACAATCAAATCAACAGACTCTTTTATCCCATTAATTTTTTCTTCGAAATGAATTCGGTTTGCTTTTGGGTTTTCCCAAACTAAATCGGATTGAATAAGCGCTATTTTCATAGGAAAAAGTTATTACACAAAGATACGCAAAGTTCCCTCAGAGATTCACAAAGTTAATTCCAACAAAAAAACGCATCCAAATCAATGAATGCGCTTTTAAAATATATTGAAAAAATATTATCCTTTCAAACTTGCTGACATATACTCTCTGTTCATACGAGCAATGTTTTCTAAAGAAATTCCTTTTGGACATTCGATTTCACAAGCTCCTGTATTTGTACAGTTACCAAAACCTTCATCATCCATTTGACTTACCATGTTCAATACACGATCAACAGCTTCAACCTGACCTTGTGGCAATAAAGCAAATTGAGAAACTTTGGCAGCAACGAATAACATTGCAGATGAGTTTTTACAAGTTGCAACACAAGCTCCACAACCAATACAAGTTGCAGCATCAAAAGCAGCATCAGCATCTTTTTTGTTTACCGGGATTGTATTCGCATCGATAGTGTTTCCTGAAGTATTTACCGAGATAAATCCTCCTGCGTGTTGGATTCTGTCAAAAGAACTTCTGTCAACAACTAAATCTTTCACAACCGGGAAAGCAGCTGCACGGAATGGCTCGATAGTAATAGTATCACCATCTTTAAACATACGCATGTGCAATTGACAAGTAGTTACTCCTCTGTCTGGTCCGTGCGCTTCTCCATTGATGAATAAAGAACACATTCCACAGATTCCTTCACGACAGTCGTGGTCAAAAGCTACCGGCTCTTCACCAGCATTGATTTGTTGTTCGTTGAATACGTCAAGCATTTCAAGGAATGACATATCAGGTTCAATTCCGTCGATTTTATAATCGACCATTTTCCCTTTATCCTGGGCGTTTTTTTGACGCCATATTTTTAATGTAAGTTTCATAATTTGTTATGGGTTATAAGTTAAGAGTTAAACGTTATAGGGTTACTACTCCATTTTTGTCTTAGCTAAATAATTTATATATCCATTTAATATTGCTTTGGTTCTCTCGAACCTTTCTCTAAAATTTTGCAACAAATCTTCTTCAATATAATTCTCATCTAATGCAGTAATCGCTTGATTTAAAGCTTCGGTTAACGAACCTCTGGCAATTCTGCAAAATTGAATATTTTCTTGATAATGATATCTTCCAAATCCTTCGGCAATATTATCACTAACAGATCTAGAAGATCGTTTGAGCTGACTAGTTAAGGCATATTTTTCGTCAATTGGAAATTTCGGAAGAATATTTTGAGAAACAAAGATTCTTAATTCTCGTGCTGCTTTCCAGCATTCTAAATCTTCGAACGACTTTAAACTCATAACCCTTAACTCTTATACTTTTATTTATAACTACGTTGAACTAATTTTATGTTTTCGTAATTCAATGGCTCTTTGTGTAATACTGCATCACTTGGTTTTCCTTTGTATTCCCAAGCAGCAACATAAGCAAAGTTATCATCATCACGAAGTGCTTCCCCTTCTTCAGTTTGGTATTCCTCACGGAAGTGACCTCCACAAGATTCCTTACGGTGTAAAGCATCTTTAGCAAACAATTCTCCTAATTCTAAGAAATCAGCAACACGAATTGCTTTTTCTAATTCCTGATTGAATTCTTTATCTGTTCCAGGTACTTTTACATCTTTATAAAACTCTTCACGTAAAGCAGCAATTTCTTCCATTGCTTCCGTTAAGCCTTTTTCATTACGAGCCATACCTACTTTATTCCACATAATTTTACCTAATTTTTTGTGGAAATAGTCAACTGAATGCGTTCCTTTATTATTCATAAAGTTAGCAATCAAATCTTTTACTGATTTTTCAGCCTCTTCAAACTCAGGTCTGTCTGTAGAGATAGGTCCCATTTTGATATCCGGAGCTAAATAATCTCCAATTGTGTAAGGCAATACGAAGTATCCATCAGCCAAACCTTGCATCAAAGCAGAAGCTCCCAAACGGTTAGCTCCGTGATCAGAGAAATTAGATTCTCCAATTGAAAAACATCCAGGAATTGTAGTCATCAAGTTGTAATCAACCCATGTTCCACCCATTGTATAGTGAACCGCAGGGTAAATCATCATAGGAGTTGTATATGGATCCTCGTCTACAATTTTATAATACATTTGGAACAAGTTCCCGTATTTACTTTTTACAATTTCAGTACCTAATTTAGTTACTAAAGCTTTGTCATTAGCATCTAAACCTTTTACATAAGCAGCTTCAGTACCATAACGTTGGATTGCCGCAGCAAAATCCAAATAAACCGCTTCTCCGGTTTTGTTAACACCAAAACCAGCATCACATCTTTCTTTAGCAGCACGAGAAGCTACGTCACGAGGTACTAAGTTACCAAACGCAGGGTATCTTCTTTCTAAGAAATAATCTCTGTCAGCTTCAGCTAAATCAGTTGCTTTTTTCTTTCCTTCACGGATAGCCTGCGCATCTTCTAATTTTGCAGGAACCCAGATACGTCCGTCATTACGAAGAGACTCAGACATCAACGTTAATTTTGACTGGTGATCTCCTGAAACCGGGATACAAGTTGGGTGAATTTGAGTATAACAAGGGTTTGCGAAGAAAGCTCCTTTTTTGTGGATTTTCCATGCTGCAGTAGCATTAGAACCCATTGCATTAGTAGACAAGAAGAAAACGTTTCCGTAACCTCCTGAACCAATAACAACTGCGTGAGCTGAATGTCTTTCGATTTCTCCGGTAATTAAGTTACGAGCGATAATACCTCTTGCTTTACCATCAATAATTACTAATTCAAGCATTTCATGACGATTGTACATTTTGATTTTTCCACGACCAATTTGACGGTTCATTGCAGAATAAGCTCCTAACAATAATTGTTGTCCTGTTTGACCTTGTGCATAAAATGTACGGGAAACCAAAGTTCCTCCAAAAGAACGGTTATCCAATAATCCGCCATATTCACGAGCCAATGGCACCCCTTGAGCCACACACTGGTCAATAATATTAGCAGAAACTTCAGCTAAACGGTGTACGTTTGCCTCACGAGCACGGTAATCTCCTCCTTTTACAGTATCATAAAACAATCTGTAAACTGAATCACCGTCTCCTTTATAATTTTTTGCTGCGTTGATTCCCCCTTGTGCTGCAATAGAGTGCGCACGACGTGGTGAATCCTGAAAACAAAATGCTTTTACGTTATATCCTAATTCTGCTAAAGTAGCAGCTGCAGAACCTCCAGCTAATCCTGTTCCAACAACAATAATATCTAAATTACGTTTGTTAGCAGGGTTTACTAAATTAATATGATCTTTATAATTTGTCCATTTGTCCGCAATTGGACCATTTGGAATTTTTGAATCTAATGCCATTATAATTGAATATTAATGATTGAAATGATGAAATAATGCAATAAACACGAATCCTAGAGGAACGATTACAGAGAACCATAATCCGAAATTTTTCATTCCTTTAGTGTATTTATTATTTGCTCCTACTGATTGGAAAGAAGAACTGAATCCGTGACGCAAGTGTAATGATAACAATATAAAAGATAAAGAATACAATCCTGTACGAACTGGATTTTCAAATTTTTCCACTAATTCCGGGAAATATCTTGTTTCATCTGCCGGGTTGAATTCTACATACTTATAAACCATTTCCGGAAACCAGAAATCATAAAAGTGTAATGCTAAGAACGCTAAAATAACAGAACCTGAAATGATCATGTTACGTGAAGCCCAACTTGCATTTGCAGCTCCATTGTAGCTCGCATATCCTATTGGTCTTGCTTTTCTGTTTTGAATATCCAATACAAATCCCATGATGAAGTGAAAAACAACACCTATAATAAGGATTGGCTGAATAACAAACTGAACCAGAGGATTAGTTCCCATGAAATGAGAAATAGAATTAAAAACATCAGCACTTAATACTGACATCATATTAATAAAAAAATGCTGCGCTAGAAACAACATCAAAAAAAGTCCTGAAAGTGCCATAGCTACTTTTTTTGCTATTGACGATTTCAATAATCCAGATTTTGCCATAATATTTTAGAATATAATTTAAAAAGTACACAAAAATAGAGTAATTAGGAACGAACTACAACCTTTTCGTTCTTATTTAGAAACGTTATAAAGTTTTTGAGTAAAAATAAGGTTTTTCAACAATAAAATACAACATAAACAATTGATTTACAATTATTTAAGTAATTTTAGTTTACTAAAAAACAGCAAATCAGCCCAGAAAACAAATTAATTATTAGCATTCAAAAGCATAAAAAATATACATTTAATAATTTTTCCTTTCAAATATCTTTAAATCAACAAAAAACACAAAATCAAGCTATTTTGTGTACTAAAAAAAACAGCATTTCCAAAGCGTCATTTTATCTTTGTAAATTCAAAAAAATGATAATGAAAACAGGAATTGACGCACTCTCATTTGACGTAGCCAAACTACATTTACCCATAAAAACATTGGCTCAAGCCAGAAATATAGAACCCGAAAAACTGGAAAAAGGATTAGGATTAATCAAAATGACTTTGCCTGACACGCATCAGGACAGCGTAGTTTTTGCTGCAAATGCGTTGACCAAACTGATTCAGGACAACCAAATTGACCTAAACGAAATTGCCCGTATCTATGTAGGAACCGAAAGCGCCATTGACAGCGCTAAACCTATCGGATCTTATTTAGTGGATTTGATGGAGCAAAAATTTGGAGAAAATACTCTTGGCGAATGCGATGTGGTTGATTTTACTTTTGCCTGTATCGGCGGTGTGGATGCTATGCAAAACTGCCTTGACTTTATCAAATTAAATCCAACAAAAAAAGCCATTGTAGTAACTACAGATTTTGCCAAATACGATTTGAACTCAACCGGAGAATACACTCAGGGTGCCGGAGCTGTAGCAATCCTAATTACAGCAAACCCAAGAATTATTGCTTTCGAAAATCACTGGGCTACTAATACCAAAGGTGTTTTTGACTTTTTCAAACCATACAGAACTGTTTCAAAAGAAACAATTACCGGAAATACTAACAACGAACCTTGGTTTGACAATTTAGAAGCCGAAATCGAGATCCACAAAGACCAACCTGTTTTTGACGGACAATATTCGAACCAATGCTATATGGACAGAACCCGAAATGCTTATTTCTCGTTTAAAAAACTAAAAGAAACTTCGGCTACACTTTACAATTCATGGAGCAGTATCATCATGCACCTGCCTTATTCGTTTCAGGGACGTAGAATGTTGTCTGAAATTTATGCTTTGGACGCTGAAAATTCAATTATTTCAGGCGAAGAAACTCCTGCTGAATATCAAAACAAACTTAAAGAAACCAGCAAAACTGCGGAATACAAAAATTTTGTTGAAGAAAAATTAATGCCTGCTGAATTAGCTTCTTCTTTGATTGGAAACCTATACACCGGATCCATTTTCATGGGATTCCTTTCTACTTTAGCCCATTTTTATGATTCGAAAAAAGAAATCTCAGGAAACACTTTTGGATTTCTGGCTTACGGAAGCGGTTCTAAATCGAAAGTTTTTGAAGGAACAATTCAGCCGGAGTGGAAATCAGCAATTGCAAATACAAAGCTTTTCGAAACCTTAGAAAAAAGCTTCGAAATTAATTTTGACACTTACGAGAAACTACACAAAAAAGAACAAAAACAAAGCGTTCAAACCCCAAAACAGGAATGGGTTTTAGACAGAATTGAAAAAGAAATCCCGACATTAATTGGTGCTCGCTATTACAAATGGATTGATTAAATATTAAGACCGCGAATTCTCAAATTATTTTTTAAAAATTATCTTCTGTGCTTTGCAAAAAATCTTTGCAGCCTTTGCGGTTAAAATGCTTTAGCCACATTGGCAGCTATTAAAATTTGCGAATTTGCGGTATTATTTATCTCATCACAAACTACACTATAGTCTTTTTAAACAGGATTGATTAGATTTGTATTTCAAAACTTTTTCAAATGAAATACCATCAAATTGATCGCCATTTATTCATAAAAAACCGCAGCAAATTCACGGCTCAAATGAAGCCTAATAGTCTGGCTGTTTTTAATTCCAATGATATTTATCCCGTTAGCGCCGACAGCACCTTGCCTTTTGCACAGCATCGCGATATTTTTTATTTAAGCGGAATCGATCAGGAAGAAAGTATTTTGTTGCTTTTCCCGGATGCTCCTTACGAACACCAAAAAGAAATCTTATTCCTAAAAGAAACCAGCGAACTCATCGCTATTTGGGAAGGTGCTAAATTAACCAAAGACGAAGCTTTTGCTGTTTCAGGTATAAAAACGGTTTACTGGCTACAGGATTTTGAAAAAGTGCTGTTCGAATTAATGACTTATTGCGACACCATTTATATCAATACTAACGAACATTACCGCTCACATGTAGAAACCGAAACCCGTGAAGCGCGTTTTGTAAAATGGTGGAAAGAAAAATATCCGGCACATCAGGTGGCTAAAAGCAATCCTATTTTGCAACGCCTACGTTCGGTTAAAGAAAAAGAAGAGCTGGATTTAATTCAGCACGCCTGCAATATTACCGAAAAAGGTTTTCGAAGAATTCTTTCTTTTGTAAAACCCGATGTGATGGAATACGAAATCGAAGCCGAATTCATTCACGAGTTCATTCGTAATCGTTCAAAAGGTTTTGCTTACACCCCAATTATTGCCTCGGGAAACAATGCCAACGTATTGCATTATATCGAAAACAACAAACCATGCAAAGCCGGTGATTTGATCCTGCTGGACGTTGCTGCCGAATACGCCAATTATTCCAGTGATTTAACCCGTACCATTCCAGTTTCCGGTCGTTATTCCGAAAGGCAAAAAGCGGTTTACAACGCTGTTTTAAGAGTAAAAAACGAAGCTACTAAAATGCTGACTCCGGGAACACTCTGGAAACAATACCAAGCCGAAGTTGGTAAAATCATGAGTTCGGAATTACTAGGTTTGGGATTACTTGACAAAGCTGATGTCCAAAACGAAAACCCGGAATGGCCGGCCTATAAAAAATATTTCATGCACGGCACTTCGCATCACATGGGACTGGACACGCACGATTATGGCATCCTGACCGAACCGATGCAGGCTAATATGGTTTTTACCGTAGAACCCGGAATCTACATTCCCGAAGAAGGTTTCGGAATCCGAATTGAAGACAATGTGGTGATTCAGGAAAAAGGTGAACCTTTTAATTTGATGAAAAATATTCCGATTGAAGTAGAGGAAATTGAGAGTTTGATGAATTCTTAATTTTAGAGAATAGAATAAAGAAACAAGAGAAAAGACGGTTTACGAAAGTGAGCCGTTTTTTTATTTTACCCAAATACTCTCGAAATTGTCATTCCGAGGCACGAGGAATCTCATTAGCTGAATACTTTATGAGATTTCTCGTTCCTCGAAATCACAAAAACTAATCTTTTTTAAGCAATTGAATTTGCGGTAAAGGTTTGCAAAGCGTCTTATTTACTATTTTTCCTCTCATCAACTTCTTATCATTAAAATGTCGAGAAATATTTTGAATAATCTCAGTATAATTATCCTTTATAACTTTACCTTCTTCATCTTTTATCTCATGATGAAAAACCTTAATGGAGCGACAATTATTATGTTCAAAAATAGAATTCAGCATTGTTCTATCTGATAAACCACAAGAATGTCCAACAATTAAAACTTGGTATTTTTCACCGTTAATAAATTGTAACAGATGATTGTAATTAGAATTCTGCAAATATTGAAATGATTTAAAATTCCTTAAATATTCATTATCATCTATATTTTCAATCATTTTATAATCTTCATCCATTTCATCTCCAAAGCCAAAATTTATTTTATTCTCCAAAATATTCCCTAAAGTTCCATGAATAAAATTAACTCTACTTTCTATCGAATCTTCTTTATTTAATAATTCTGAATAAATACTTGATATTGGCGTATAATTAAAATTTAAAAAATACAATTGATTTACCAATTCTTGATTTCGTTCTTTTACAAAATGTTCTTTTATCTCACTAACATCTTCAATATCTGTAAATTCTTTCAAAACATTTTCTTCATTACTTAATAATGAAATTGGTTTTAAAAGTTTATAAATCTTATTCCAATCTGAATTTTGATTTGTTGATAAATCTAAATTATATTTATTCAATACTTCTTCTACTAAATATTTTTCTAAAAGATTTTTAATTTGCTCAAATTCTTTATTCAATTTTTCAACTTGCTTTTTCTGTTCACTTACCCAATATTCTTTTGATTTTGAAATATCCAAACACTGCGACTTCACTATGGTTTTTAACAATCTAAAATACTCATTTTCAATATCTACCCAGTTTTTACAATTTTTTATATTTATGTGAGAAAAAAAATCGTTTTCAAATCTAAATATTACCTCTTGTCCATTAAATTGACTTGTATAAAAAATTAATCTTTTCTCATCAAAATAATATTTTGGATATTCTTTTATATACTCCTTTATTTTTGTTTTAAAATCTTTAAAATTATTTATAATACCATAATTAGAATAATAAGCACTATGCGATTCATTAACGTAAACAAACTGCTTATATTCTTCTGAATTAACTTTCCTTTTAAAATTCTTCCAAAAATCATCAATAAAATCTCTGTATGAAGTAGGTAAACCGTGAGCTAAATCAAATCCGTTTCCAATAACAACAAGTCTGTTCATTTGTAAAAATCCTTTTCTCAAATATACTATTTTTAATACAAGAAAGACTCTAAAAACTTTGATGAACTTACATGACTTATATGGTTTAAAAAAATAAAAAAACTATTTTTGCCTAATAAATTCCATCGAAATTGAATTCCATTCTCTTTAAAAATACTCGTATTTCTTATACTGATTCCGGAAAAGGTACCGCTGTAATTTTACTTCACGGTTTCTTGGAAAACCAACAAATGTGGAACAATTACGTTTCGGTTTTCGCCAAAAAAAACCGCGTGATAACAATTGATTTATTGGGTCACGGTGCAACGGAATGTTTGGGTTACATACATTCAATGGAAAACAATGCCGATATAGTTCATGCTGTTTTGACCAAATTACACATCCGAAAAGCCATTTTTGTAGGTCATTCTATGGGCGGTTATGTGGCTTTAGCTTTCGCGGAATCCTATCCTGATTACATCAAAGGATTGGTTTTACTGAATTCCACTTCAAGAGCCGACAGTGACGAAAGAAAACTAAATAGAAACCGCGCCATTAAAGCAGTCAAACAATCTTTCTCTAATTTCATATCCCTTTCTATTGCCAATTTATTCAGCGAAGAAAACCGTGAAAGACTCAAAGACAAAATAGAAACAGTAAAAAACGAAGCCTTAAAAACCCCGCTGCAAGGTATTGTAGCCTCACTGGAAGGAATGAAAACCCGTATGGATCGCGAAGTGTTATTGCATTTAACTCCTTATCCAAAAATGCTGATTCTGGGCAAAAAAGACCCTGTTTTAAATTACGAAGAAAATCTAGAACAAATTGAAGAAACCAATGTACAATTAGTTACTTTCCCTGACGGACACATGAGCCATATTGAGAATGAAGAAGAATTAACGAAAGTCTTACTTGATTTCTTTAAGAAAGTTTAAATTCAACCACAGATTACACAAATTAGCACAAATTAATCTTAGTGCGCTTTGCGTAAAACCTTTGTGAACTTTGTGGTTAAAAATTATATTTTCTCTTCAAACGGAATCGTTTCGTCCAATATCTCTTTCAGTAACAATACTATTTGCTCCAGATAATTAGCCATCAATTCCTCGTTAACAATCATGTGAGCCTCTTTATCTTCTTTCAAATTAAAAGGTAAAAATCCCGATTTTAAATTTTTAAACGAAATAATTCCAGCTTCGATTGGTTTCCCCTTCGCTTCTGTTTCATACATAAAAGCATAAGCCAAAACCTGAATGATTTTATCATTTTTTATCTCCTGAGTCAATCCATTCCATGCCTTCAAAGTCACATTTGCCTTATCAACTTTTCCGGTTTTATAATCAATAATCCGAATATTTCCGTTGCGTTCTTCAATTCGGTCGACATTTCCTTTAATCAATACCGGAAAAGGCAAATCCGGATGCTTTAATTGACGGCCAAATGTTTGTTCCAAAGCTATAATCTTAATCACATCACCTTCTTTTATACTTTCCTGTTCTACTTTCAGGAAATTAGAAACGTTGCGTTTTGCCACTTCAAAAGCAAGCAAATTACGCCCTTTTTTGATTTCGCCTTCTTTATAAACAATTTTAAACTGTTTTAAAACTTCAGCATCGATTAATTTAAAAGCGTTTTCAATAGCTGCCTCAGATATAAATTTACTAATAAAAGGTGTATATAAAGCCAGCAATGTCTCGTGAATTATAGTTCCTAAAGTATTCAGAGCAATATTTTCCTCGACTTCTTCCACTTCCCTGATTCGTAATATTTTCTGAAAATAAAACTGAATCGGATTTCGGATATAACTTGTCAAAGCCGAAGGCGAAAAGCCTTCTTCAGCAATTACTTTCAAACGCTCCATTACTGCCGGTGATTTTTCAATCACCATGGGTTTGTAAGCTGTTTTAGGCAGAACTGCATTATAAATTTCGTGAGACAAATTATGATTCGCCTGTTTTTCTACTTCTAACTGAGTTATAAACCTACTCTTCTCTCCCGCGTCCAAACCTTCACTTTCGGTATTATAAAGTAAATAGACATTCTTGGCTCGTTGCAACAAATGATAAAAATGATAGGTATAAATAGCATCTTTTTCTTTAAAAGTAGGCAAACCCAACTCTCTTTTTACATCATAAGGAATAAATGAATTTTGCGATTTTCCCGCTGGAAATTTCCCTTCATTCATCGAAGTGACAATTACCGTATCAAAATCTAAAACACGGCTTTCCAGCACTCCCATAATCTGCAATCCATTCAAAGGCTCACCTTCAAAAGAAACCTCAGCCAAATCAATAACTTGCTTATAAATGGCATGCAGGGTTTCAATTTTATCAATGTGTTCGTGTTGCGAATAATAATTAATCAGCTTATTAATTATTTTGAAAATGGTAAAAACAAAGGCTTTTGTAATTTTATCTTCTTCACTATCATTGCTTAAATTTCCTTTTATAGTCAACAATAATTTTGAAACCGATTGTAATACAGAAATCGAACCCGAGTCCCATTTTTGAAACAACAACAAAAATAAATCCGTTGGTTTTTCGTTTAATTCCATCAGTTTTTGATGGCTGATAAAAGTATAATTATTAGTATTTATTCGGTTTACCAATACCGTTGTTTGCGCATAAGGTTCCACCAAAGGATGCGTCAAAATATCCAAAACATCTTTATAATAAAACACATAAGCCGAGGATTTTCTCGACAAAGCATTTGTATGCGTTTTAAACAACTTGGCAATCAAAATCTGCGCAGGATTGTTTTTACTCGAATATCCCATAGTAATATTCAAAGCCCCCACTGCAGACGGCAAGGAATACAAAAGCGGAACTAAAAGATTTTCTTCTCCCAGAACCACAGCTACTTTATCAAGTTTCGAATCAGGATTTTCAGTTATAATTTTCTCGATTATTTTTCCTGTAATTTTAGCCTGTCCGATACTTTTAGACGTACCTATAACCTGAATATTTTTAGGCTGTGAAAAATCGTCCACAATCCATTCAAAAGGATTCGATTTGTAATGTTTCCAATTTTCTTTAAATCGACGTAAAAACAGCGCCGCATCATGAAAAGGATCATTTAAAAACGTTTTATCGGCATCCCAATATATTTTTGCCAAATCGTTCGCAATTAAATGCTGAACAATTTTCTCCTCAGAAGCATTCAAAGCATTAAACCCGGCAAAAACAAACTGTTTATTACCAACAGTATTCGAAAAGTGATTGAGATTTTCAACTGCTTCACGGTAAATCAAGCCTTGATATCCAATACCTTTTTTTAGTAAATGAGCGTACAATGATTGATAATAAAGCGGTAACAACTTCCAGAAATCGATATATTTTTCAAGTAAGGCCGTTTTGTTTTCCACTTCAACTCCCCATCTCTTAATATCTTCTATATCTTTCAAATAAGACAAAACATGAGTCGGGTCTAACAAATAACGATCTATTTCATTAAAATCCTGCAACAATGTTTTTGCCCAATTAGCAAAAGACTCAAAAGACTGCTGATTGTTTTTTTCGGTGACAGATAAATAAACTTCGTAAAATTCGAACAGTAATTCTATGGGATCAATACTTCGAATCCCTGCAATATCCTGAATAAAATCTTCGATACTAATAATTTCAGGGGCAAGGATATTTTTTTGAACTTGCTTTTTAAGTGCTTCAATCAAAAAAATCTTAGCCCTTTTATTAGGCAAAACTACTACTGTATTAAACAATTTAGCAGAATTATTTTCGGTTAAAACCTGAGCAATTTTATCTAGAAAAGTATTATTTGTCATGTCATAAAAATAAAAAAACGCCCCAATAAATCGGGGCGTTTCCTGTAATTATTTAGAAAGAAATTATTTTACTAATTTCACTTCTGTTCTTCTGTTTAATGCTTTACCAGCAGCAGTTTTATTAGTAGCAACTGGCATAGACTCACCATATCCTACTGATTTAATTTTGCTAGAAGAAAGACCTCTGTCTAATAATGCATTTTTAACTGCAGCAGCTCTGTCTTCAGAAAGTTTTTGGTTGAATGCATCAGAACCATCGCTATCAGTGTGTCCTTCGATTAAGAACTCAGAGTTAGGGTAGTTTTTAAGCAATTCAGCCATAGCATCTAATCTTTTAGGAACGTCAGCTGATTTAAAAGTAGATTTTCCAGAATTGAAATAGATAAATCTAGCTTGTGATTTTAATTGATCCATAGCCTCTTGAGTTACTTCTGGACAACCTTTGTTACTAGCTGGACCAGCAACTTCTGGACAAGCATCATCTTTATCAGCTACACCATCTTTATCAGTATCCGGCCAAGGACATCCTGCATTTTCTTTAGGACCAGCAACATTAGGACATTTATCGTCTTTATCAGCTACACCATCTTTATCAGCATCTGGACAACCTTTTAATGAAGCTAAACCTGCAACATTAGGACAAGCATCTTCTGCATCAGTGATACCGTCACCATCAGCATCTGGACAACCTTTTAAAGCAGCAACACCAGCAACTTCAGGACAAGCATCTTCTGAATCAATGATTCCGTCACCGTCAGTATCAGGACAACCATTGAATTGCTTTAAACCAGCAACTTCAGGACAAGCATCTTCTTTATCGTAAATTCCGTCACCATCAGTATCTTTTCCACCAAATTTGAAAACGATACCAGCTGTGTGTTGTGCATGAGAACGAACTAAAATATCAGAAGTCCCAAATGCTTTTTTATAAGTAGTTCCAAGCTCTAAACCTACGTTTTCTGTAAACCATAAAGTTAATCCAGCACCTGCATTTACAGTTCCAAAACTACTATCTCCAAAGAAAGTGTAACCTCCACCTAAATGTAAACTTGGATCAATAACTTTAGATTTAATTAATTTAGCGAAACTATATTTCACTTTTCCATCAATCCCGTAGTACATTAAATCTCCTGGATTAATAACATATTGATCTTGTGATGGATTACCATCCCACATTACCAATTTATCAATTTTGTTAACAGAACCTTGAAGTCCAACAGAAAAATTACTTCCTACATAACGAGATACGCTTAAATAAGATACTGAAGGAAGGATATTCCAATTCTCTTTCACATTAAATGGTTGGGAAAAATGGTCATTTAACCATCCCCCAGGTCCACCTGCGCTAGTTCTAAAATCTACAGCATTTACTCCAAAAGCAATTGCCCATGGGTTATTACTATCTTGAGCCTGAGAGCTTACACCCATAGCCATCAACACAGCAACAAAAAGTTTGTTAAGATGTTTCATACTTAATTTTTTTAATTACAATTTAGTTAATTATACACAAAAGTAACGCGTAATTTTTTAACTACAAAATAGAATGTTAAAAAAAAAACGTTATAAATTACTCATTTTAACATTGCTAATCAGACACAAACGACCTAAAAACAAACAAACAAAAGACAATTTTCTTTTATTTATTTTTCTAAAAGTTAAAAAAAAACAAACAAACAGCCTGAAAACCAAATAGATAAAAACAAAAAAACAAACCTTTATCCTTTTTAGCCTAAAATGTCTTTTTTTTACACTTGCACAACCTCAATTTCTTCTCTTATATACACTAATGTTTTCTTTTGAACCTTAAAACCCATTAATTCAATTGCTACTTCGTATTCCTCCAGTTGTTTTTTGTATTTTGCATTATGAACACCTGTTTTGTAATCCAATAAAAACACTACTCCCTCTTTCGAAACAACCATTCTGTCAGGCTTCACAACAGCTCCTACTTTTCGAATAATAGTTTGCTCGTTCAAAACCTGATTCCCTTCAGCAAAAAACATTTCCAAAACAGGATGATTAACAATCTTGCCAATAGTATCATTTACTATATTTCTTTGCTCTGCATTAATCAATCCACTTTCAACAGCCTTATCAACAGCTAAATCCACATCATTCTTTGTTTTAACAAAAGACAGAATCTCATGTATTACATTTCCATATTCAATCGATTCCTGCTGATGCGTTCCCCACATCAAAGCTTCTCCTTGGGCAATTTTAACATTTTTAGGGTTTAAAATTTCTTTGACAACGCTAATTGGCTTAGAAACATCAATATGCTTTGTTTTCAAAGAAACTTTAGCTTTAGAACCAAATTCATATTCAAAAACATTTTCGTCAAAAAAACCTTTCATTATCAAATAATTAATAAAAAAAGCCGACATATCATCTTTCTTAACTTCCCCTTTAGAAGTCAAATTCATATTAGAAATCACATACAACTGCTCTTCGGCACGTGTCAAAGCCACATACAGCACATTAATATTATCCAATAATTCCTCCTGCTTTTTCTGCCCATAAATCACTTTTGCATCATCACCAAAACCTTCTACCGCTTTACTGTTATCTATTAATACCTTTGGCAAATCCAAATCTTCAACATCAAGCCACAATTTATCTTTTGGTTTTTTCACATAATCTTCCTCTGCAAATGGCATAATTACAACAGGAAATTCCAAACCTTTAGATTTATGAATGGTCATGATTCGTATCGCATTGTTTCCTTCCGGAGACGGAATACTGTATTTATGACCACTTTTATCCCAAAATTCAATAAAATCAGCTATTCCTGCCTGATTGCGAACATCTCGCTCCAAAACGATATCCAAAAAATATTGCACATAAGCATTTCCAGACTTAGTATCATCTAAAAAAAAATTTAAAACAATAATTTCCACTGCTTCATACAAAGACTTTTTGCGAATGTTTTGAAACGAAAGCGAAATTTCAAAACCCATCAGCCATTTTTCAAAATCAGCTTCTGATTTTTGCGTCATTCCCTGAGCAATAAAATCATGAACAGGCATTTGATTCTGAATATTTTCGGCGACATAATGTAAAAAATAGGCTTTCGATTCTAAATCGGCATTATTTTTCAAATATTTCAAAAGATGAATAATCAAACGCACTTCGGTTGCGTTTTGAATCATTAAAGTTTCCGAAGACAACAAAGGAACACCTTGTTCAGTCAAATAATTTGCAATAGCAATTCCCTGATCACGTTTACGGGTTAAAATTACGATATCCTTATATTCAAAACCTTGCTGTAAAACTTTTTGAATAGTATTTAGTGTAGCCAAAACGTACAAATCCGTTTTATCCAGAACCTCTTCTTCGCTTTCTGAACTTTCTATTTTTGGTATAAAAGAAATATTAACATAACCACCCTTTTTAGAATTAGTATGCTGAAAACTATGATTCTCATACAAATCCTTATAATCAGCGTGTTCAAATTCAGCCGAAATCGATTTAAAAAAATCATTATTAAATTCTATTATCTGAGAATACGACCGATAATTTCGATCCAAATGCTCAATCTTTTTATCCGGATTATTAAACGGATTTTTATCCTTACTCAACTCAATGAACTGTTCCGCCTTACCGCCGCGCCAACGATAAATAGATTGTTTAGGATCACCTACAATCATCAACGTTCCTTTATTACCATAATCATCCTGACCTGAAAGTGCATTATCAATCAGCGGAATTAAATTTTGCCATTGCATCTCAGAAGTATCCTGAAACTCATCAATAAAAAAATGACGGTAGCGCTCGCCCAAACGTTCATAAATAAAAGGAGCCGGCTGATTTTGAATTTCACGATGAATGATAGCGTTAAACTCTGAAATAGAAAGCACATTTTGTTCTTCCTGTATTTTAGCTAACTCGTTATTTACCGTATTCAACAACGAAAGCGGTGTAATATTTTTTAGAAAGGCTTCGTAAAAATCTCTCTTCTCAAAATTCTTATAAACCCGCACAAGAATTTGCAATAATTCAGGTATGATATTTTCAATTAACGCACGATCTTTAGCTGTTTTATTAATTACAACATCATCAAATTCGTGAAAGGTTTTATTTTTAGGATTGAATTTGCCATCCCGAATACTCACAAGATGATTTGGAAAAGTCCCACGAGAAAAAGATTTCAAATCAATTCCGTTTTTTTCAATCAAATCGAGAGCATTACTCGCGATTTGAGCATTCTCTTTTTCAATCTCCTTACAAACTCCATTTAATTTCTTTTTAATTTCAACAAATTCCGCTATGGATTTATCCTGAAATTGTATGATTTCATTTCGGTTATTTTCATTTTGAACTAATTTTCCAGTTTCCAGAATTTCTCTGGAAATATCCCAGGATTTATCATCATCGGTTTTTTCCATGGTAAAATCGATGAGTAACCTAGTCAGGATTTCATTTTCTCCAGCCTGAGCAATAATAGCATCCACCGCTTCTATCAAAAGATTTTCGGTATCCAAAGTCACCTCAAAAGTCATGGGTAAATTCAAATCGTGTGCAAAAGCACGAATCACTTTATGTGTAAACTTATCGATGGTAGAAATATCAAAAGCAGCATAATTATGAATAATGTGTTTGATGATTTGCTGCGATTTAGCTTTGATAGTCCGAACGGATAATTTCACTTCCCAATCGGCAGTATCTTTAACCAAATCCTGCATTAAATCCAAGGCTTTTTGAGAAGGTTCATCCTTAGCAAATTCGGACAAACTCCCTACAATTCGGCTTTTCATTTCATGTACAGCTTTATTGGTAAAAGTGATAGCCAAAATATTGCGATAAGCATCATTTTTTGGGGAAGTCAGAATTATTTTCAAATATTCTTTGACCAAAGTATAAGTCTTTCCTGAACCGGCTGATGCGTCATAAATAGAAAAAGAGTGTCTTTGCATAACTTTTTGTTGTTGATAATCCGAAACCCTAGCCCCGATAGTTCCGATAGCCATCGGGATAGCTCCAAAATCGAAACTATAAAAATTGTTCGTTTAATGCTTAAAAGTAGTATTTTTGCACTATGGAAACAAACAGACAGAAAAAAATAGGCGGAGTACTCCAACAGGATTTGGTAGACATCCTACAAGGTGAAGTGAGAAAAAATGGCGTTAGTAATTTGGTTATTTCGGTATCAAAAGTATCGGTAACTACCGATTTATCTGTGGCTACCGTATATTTAAGTATTTTTCCTCAGGAAAAAGCAAAGGAAACATTAGAAGGAATTAAATCGAATACCCCTTTAATCAAACATGATTTGGCTCAAAGAGTTCGCAAACAACTACGCAGGGTTCCTAATTTAGTTTTCTTTATCGATGACTCATTGGATTATATTGAAAAAATTGACAATGCTTTGAAAAACAAAGAAAATCCAATTGAAAACAGAGATTTATTAGACCGAAGAAAACAATTTTAAGAACTTGAATTTTCCGCTATACATAGCCAAACGCTACATTCGTAGCAATAGTAAAAACAATGCCATCAACATTATTAACCGCATTGCAAGCATGGGAATCATTGTGGGTGCAATGGCTTTGTTTGTGGTTTTATCAGTTTTTAGCGGATTAAAAGTATTCAGTCTTTCGTTTAGCAACGATATTGACCCTGATTTAAAAATTACAAGTACCATTGGTAAATCTTTTTTTATCACTCCGGAACAAGAAAACGAAATCAGAAAAACTGAAGGCGTTGCAGCTTTTTCTAAAATCATTGAAGAGCGTGTCTTATTTACTTTTGACAACAAACAAGAGGTAACCTACCTTAAAGGCGTTGATCCAAACTACAGCAAAGTAAACAACACCAAAAAGATTATTTATAACGGTCAGTGGGTTGAAAAAAACACCTATCAGGTAGTGGTTGGTTTTGGTCTGGTTCAAAAACTTTCGTTGGGATTAATGGATTTCAACAAACACCTGGAGGTATTGGTTCCCAAAGCCGGAAAAGGAAATATTGAAAGTGCTGAAGAAGCTTTCAATAAAGCTGAAATTTTCCCAGTAGGTATTTATGCCATTAATGAAGATTTAGATTCCAAATATGTTTTTGCCGATTTAGGTTTAGCTCAGGAATTACTGGAATACAAAACCAATCAGGTTTCAGGAATTGAACTCAAAGAAAAACCTAACGCTGATGAAAATGCCATCTTAGAAAAACTAAACAGCATTTTTAAAGGGAAAGTTACCATAAGAAACCGGGCACAACTCAACGAATCATTATACAAAATGCTCAATACCGAAAATGTAGCCGTGTACCTCATTTTTACCCTGGTAATAATTGTGGCACTTTTCAATCTTATTGGCGCCTTAATTATGATGATTTTGGACAAAAAAGGAAACCTGAAAACCCTTTTTAACTTAGGAACAGAAATTAAAAGTTTGCGAAAAATATTTTTGCTTCAGGGAACTTTATTGAGCTTTTTTGGAGGTCTCATTGGCCTTGCAATAGGAATTATAATCGTGCTTTTACAACAACATTTTGAGTGGATTATGATTACTCCTACGCTAGCCTATCCGGTAGTTTTTTCATTAGAAAACGTTATAATCGTTATGGCAACGATTAGCTCTCTTGGCTTTATTGCTTCGTTGATTGCAAGTAGTCGTGTGAGTGAAAAATTGTTAGATTAAAATTATTGAAGGCGATTATTTCGTTTTTTTAAATCATCCACAAAATCAGTCAGTTCTTTTGTAAACAAATTTAAAGATTGTGTCGGTTCTTTCATATATCCAATTATTTTTCTAATCTCATCTTCTGTCATTGATTCATCTTCAAATAAATATGACAAACTAAGAATCTGAGACACAGAATGACGTACTTTATGAGAAATCATAAATAACATTTCATCCATTCCATTTGAAAATACTATTTTTCTGAAATCAGCATTCTTCAATTTGGTTACATCAATTCTAGACCCATGGATAAAAGCTTTGTCATTTTCATCCTTGATTACTGTAAAATAATCAACAAACCATTTAATATTTCCATCAGCACATTTCCATTTATATTCACAATCTCCACTCCCTTTTCCTAAAGCTGACAATTCCTCTAATAATCTGTAGAAACTATCTTTATCGTCTGGTTCAATGTTTTCAAACCATAAAAATGGGTTTTCAATAAATTCATTGGAATCATAACCTGTAATACTCTTAACATTTTCACTTACAAAAACAGTTGAAAAATTAGTCTCAACTTTTGCAACGTATAATATTATAGGTTGGGAATCTATTAACTGATTCAAAAAAACATTCATCCGTTCAACTTCCTTTTGAGCTTTCTCTTTTTCAACTTCTAATCGCGAAGAATTCACTAAATTTTTAACAGCATTAGGAAGACGGGTTAAATTTGATTTCAAAATATAATCACTTGCACCATTAAGAATACTTCTTGCTGCAAATTCTTCTGAAACAGTTCCGGTTACTAAAATAAAAGGTGCCTTAACCCCTGACATTCCATAAATTTCTAATGCTTCAACAGAACTAAATTGTGGCAAAGAATGATCTGAAATAATCACATCGGGTTGGAACTCATTTAATTCATTTATAAAACTTATTTTTGTCTCAACTACTCTACTAATAAAATCAATATTACCTTTTTTCAATTCATATTGAATTAACTCAACATCGTAAGATGAATCTTCTAATATTAATATTTTAAGTTTATCCATGATTACAAATTCAAATACTTTGTTTAGTTGGGCACCTTATTAAGTAACAACCAATAAAACCCCAATTCAGCTACTGCTTTAGAGAAATTATCAAAATCTACCGGTTTAACGATATAACTATTCACCCCTAACCTATAACCTTCTACAATATCTCTCTCTTCGTTTGAGGAAGTCATTATTACTACCGGAATAGATTCAGTTCTTTCATCTTCTCTTATTGCCTTTAAAACCTGTAGACCATCTACTTTTGGCATCTTTAAATCTAAAAGTATCACCTTAGGTCTGTCATCGATTTGACGTTTACCATACTCCCCTTTACAGAAAATAAAATCCAGGGCTTGTGCTCCATCAGAAAGATGAACTAAATGGTTGGCCAAATTGTGTTTTTTCAATGCACGTATCACTAAACCTGCATCATCAGGATTATCTTCAACCAAAAGAATTTCTACATTATTTACTTCTAATTCCATATCAATATTATTTTAAAACATTATAATTTAGGTAATGAAAAATAAAAAGTTGAGCCTACATCTATTTTTGATTCAGCCCACACTTTACCTCCGTGCTTATTAATTATTCTTTGAACAATTGCCAATCCCACCCCAGTTCCTTCAAATTCTGAAGTACTGTGCAATCGCTGGAAAACCCCAAATAATTTATCATAATATTGCATATCAAAACCAGCTCCTTTGTCTTTTACATAATAAACAATATTTTTTCCTTCATAATAAGACCCAACTTCTATTAGAATTTCATTCTTTTTAGAAGAATATTTTATAGCATTTGACAACAAATTAGTCATCACTACCTTAATCATACTACTATCTCCAATTGCAATTATTAAATTTCGAATATCAATTTGAATATTTTTTAAATCTGAAAAAGCTATTAAATCATCTTTTATTGATCTTACTAAACTATTCATATCAATAGGAACACTCACTATATTTTGTCTTCCCAATCTGGAAAATGCAAGCAAATCATCTATTAATTGCCCCATATTTTGTGCATTATTGGAAATTACGTTCATAATACGCTTCCCTTCAGCATCAATCACATTTCCATAATCCTCTTTTAAAATTCTTGTATAACCTGTAATTGCCCTAAGTGGAGCTCTTAAATCATGTGAAACAGAATAAGTAAACGAATCTAATTCCTTATTTACCTCTTTAAGTTTCTGTTCTGTTTTTTTACGTTCCGTAATATCTACTAAACCATACACATGGGACATTTTTCCGTCAATTTCTAAAATTTGCAAAGAAAAAATCACTTGTATAATCTTTCCATCAGACCTTCTTATTTTTAATTCAACATCTTTATCTTCAAATCCTTTCTCTTTCAATTTTTCATGAACCTCCCGACGTTGTTCCACACTGATCATGTTAAAGTCAACAACCTTTTTACCTATTAAATCTTCGCGTTTATATCCAGTTGTTTCGCAATATAAATCGTTAGCATACATAAACTCTCCTTCGTCAATGCTTGTGATAACCATAGCAACTGGACTGTAATTGAAAATTTTTGAAAACCTTTCATTAGATTTTTGCAAAAGATTTTGCGCCTTTTGTCTGGTTCTAAAAGTTTCTAATGCAATTAAAAAAAGTGCAATTAAAAAACTTACAATCATTATCTGGAAAAAAGAAATAAAACTATCGGCACTATCAATACTATTTTGATTCGTTTTAGCTCTTTCATTTAACAAAAACTGCTCTTCTTTTTGAATATCGGCAATTGTATTTCTTATGGAATCCATAAGAACTTTTCCTTTGGCTGTTGCAACTAGCTTTTTTGCTTCTTCAAAACCTTTATTTGAACGTAATTCTATAACATTTTTAAAAAAAGCCATTTCCTGACTTATTAATCTTTCAAGAGTATTAAATCTTAACTGTTGCGAATGATTGTCTCTAGTAAGTAATTTAAGATTAATTAAATAATTTGAAATTTGTTTTTTTGATTCCACAAATGGTTCTAAAAACAAAGTATCTCCTGTAATTACATATCCCCTTTTCCCTAATTCAACATCCTCTATTTTTGATAAAATTTCATGTGATTGATCAATAACTTTCTGTGTATGAATAATCCAATCTCTTGAACTGACAAAATCACTCTTACTTTTATTATAAATAAAAAATAAGATAAAAACAGAAGACATAATAATACTAAAACCAAAAATTAATTTCTGCTCAAAAGTATACCTAACCGTATCAAGATAAGGAGAATACAAAATACCTATTGACAGAGCAATGAGTGTAATAGCAGTAATTAAAGCAATTTTAGAGAATAATACCGTTGATTTATAAAAACCATATCCAAATATAAAATTAGACAATCCATGAAATGCCATCAGGAAAGCTAAAAACAATGCAATTTGAACATATAAATGCATTTTTTTATTTCTGACAAACATCAATGCTGTTCCAATCATTAAAAAACTAAATGCTGTCGCCGGACTCATCCTTCCGGGATTAGAAGTTGCCACAGGGTTATTTACATCTTTCCAGAAAAACTCATCAATCCTTAAATTTACAGCATAAATATATTCAACAAGGGTTAAAAACCCTATCAAAGACACAAATATCAAAACAACCTTAACAATTATCCTAAACTTGTCATTTGTATGAAAAAACAAAGAAATCCCCAATAAAAAAAAACTGAGCACTGTATTGAATTTCATAGCAATCATACTAGGAAAAATGGTTTTAAATATATGAACATCAAAAAACCACCCCAACATACCCACAAAACCTATCATAGCCGAAAAAACAGCTACGTATTTTGTAATATATCCCTTTAATAGATCCATTAACCAAATAAATTATATAGAAACTCTATTAGCCAATCCAAAAAAATACAACTTTTCAGTTATAGTAAATATACATATTTTAAATTATAAAATAAAAAAAAACCTACTAAATTAATAAACATAAAAAACGGCCATATAAATCATTTCAGACAAAATACAAGCACCCAAAACTTATCCTAATTGAATAATTAAGTTGACAATTACAGTGTTTCACTTAACCATACAGAGATACTCGTCATGATGATTCTCTACAAAAAAGATTACCACTCTTGGGTTTATTGCTTCGTTGATTGCCAGCAGTAGAGTAAGTGAGAAGTTATTAGAATAAACAGTTCTTTTTATAATAAATTTCTTTTATACAAAAACCACAACAAGAACAAACTTATTATAAAAAATAGCTGTAGCCACATTTCTTTGAATCTTTCTTTTACAATTGAAATAAAATTTTCCCTATTGTATTTTAATTCATAACCCACATTTAAGAAAAGATACAATCCAAACAAAACAAGCATTATTTTTGAAACATCATCATCCATTTCTCTTGTATATTCTTTCCTAAAAAACAACCTGCCAAAAGCGGAAACAAACCATAAAAAAGCAGTTATCCATCCTAATATTTTGATATATTTTTTTACTTGTAGATTTTCCATAACAAATTCTTAAAAACACTTTTACATATATGTATTAAAAATAAATAAAATCGTACTAATTATCAAAAAAATATTATTTTTATCAAAAAGATAACTCTTACAAATTAGCCACGATGAAAACAAAAAATACCTTCGCAAAATATATTCTAACTTTATTGGTTACTTTGATAAGCTGCAATGGTTTTTCGCAATGGAAAACTGCTGAAGCCAACAATATTAAAGACGATATTGTAATTACATACGAGGTAATTTACGACAGAGAATTATCAGCACAGGAAAAAAATTCCTCTGAATTTCTAAGCGAAATTGTTATTGCTTTCAACAAAGACATTGTAATTGAGCGTCGATTTGGAGACAAACTAAAACCCTTTAACAATTTTGGATTTTTGGATTACGAAAACAAAAAAGGCTATAACTGCTCCATATCTACAAACTCTAAAAGCGCATTAGAATATAACTTTAAAAATCCAAATACAAAAGTAGAAACTTCACCAACCAATAGTCCAAAACAAATTCTTGAATTTCCTTGCGAAAAAGGAATAACAATGATCAATAACTCTCCTAAAGAAATTTTTTATACTAAAAAAATAGGCCTAAGATATTGCAAACAATTTGATGTAGATGGATTCATTTTAGAATACCCTGGATATAGTAAAAACTTAGGCCACTACACTATTGTAGCCAAAAAAGTTACTCATACTAAATTAGCCGCTAATTATTTTTCATTAGCAAACTTCAACATTCAATCAGAAGAAGAGTACATCAAAAAACTTGAAGAAAGGAAACAAAAAATCCATGATACCAGAATGAAATTCATTGGAGAAAAAGCGGAAACTTTTAAAGACATAAGTATCTATCAAAAAAAGATTGATACCAAAAAAATCAATGGAGAAATCATTGTGTATAACTTTTGGTTTACCACCTGTGGCCCGTGCAAAATGGAAATGCCAAAACTCAACGAATTAAAGGAAAAATACAAAGACAAAAATATTCATTTTATCGCCATTGCTTTAGATCCTGAATACATGATTACTTCTTTTTTAAAACAGTATCCGCTCAACTATGAAATTATTGCTGATGGAAGATGGATCGCAGAAAAATTTGATATAAACTCTTATCCAACCAACATCATAGTTGACAAAGAAGGTACTATACAATTCTATGAAATAGGATATAAAACTGATATTCTTGAAAGAATGAGCATCACTATTGATAAATACTTAAATTAATCTAAAGCTAATACTATCCAAATTACACACATTCATAATCGGCATAAGCCTGAATAATCTCGTCTAAAACGGCAAATAATTCCTCCGGATGATCCAGAGTAACTAGCTTTTGTTTATAAGTTTTAAACGAGTGAATTCCTTTGAAATAATTAGTATAATGCGGACGGGTTTCTACAATTCCAAGTCTTTCGCCTTTCCAATCCATTGCCCAGGTCAGATGATTTCTCACAGCTTCTACTCTATCAGCAACAGTAGGCTTTGCTAAATGCTCGCCTGTTTTAAAATAATGTTTGATTTCGTTAAAAATCCACGGATACCCTATCGCAGCACGACCAATCATGATTCCGTCAATACCGTATTCGTTTTTATAATGCAACGCTTTTTCAGGTGAATCAATATCTCCGTTACCAAAAATAGGCATCGTAATTCTGGGGTTGTTTTTTACTCTGGCAATATGCGACCAGTCCGAATGACCTTTATACATTTGGGCACGGGTTCTGGCATGGATGCTCAAAGCAGCAACACCAATATCTTGTAAACGCTCGGCCACCTCATCAATGTTAATGGAATTATCATCCCAACCCAAACGTGTTTTTACTGTAACTGGCAAATGAGTACTGTCGATAACTGCTTTAGTTAATCGCACCATCAAATCTACATCTTTCAAAACGCCTGCGCCTGCCCCTTTGCAAACCACTTTCTTTACCGGACAGCCAAAATTAATATCAATTAAATCAGGATTTACCGTAGAAACAATTTTTGAAGAAAGTGCCATCGCCTCCTCATCGCCACCAAAAATCTGAATTCCAACCGGACGTTCGTAATCAAAAATATCCAGTTTCATTCGGCTTTTGATAGCATCACGAATCAAACCTTCGGAAGAAATAAATTCAGAATACATCATATCAGCCCCATGCATCTTACACAACCTACGAAACGGCGGATCACTCACATCCTCCATAGGTGCTAATAATAGTGGAAAATCAGGTAATTCTATGTTGCCAATCTTAATCATCTTCTCAAATTTGCTGCAAAATTACGTTTTTTAAACGAAATGATAAAAGAAGAAATAGGAAAGACTTAAAACATAAGCAATTAGTTTACTTACTATACGCTTTGAACGTATAGAATTTAGCGTATATTTGCAGATTAATTGTCTTGTTTTTTCGGTATTGCGTTAGGGAGTGAAGCGGCATCCTTTTATGGAATGAAATGGAATAAAAGATAGAGCGAAAAGCCCGACCCGAAGGGGAACGCCCAAAACAGGCAAGACAAAAAATTGATACAAAGAAGAAATGAAGCACATTAGAAATTTTTGCATTATTGCACATATTGACCACGGGAAAAGTACATTGGCTGACCGTCTTTTGGGAGCAACCCAAACGGTTACGGCTCGTGAAGAAAAAGCGCAGTTACTGGACAACATGGACTTAGAGCGCGAACGCGGGATTACCATTAAAAGTCACGCCATACAAATGGAGTACAAATACAAGGGAGAAGATTACATCCTTAACCTGATTGACACTCCGGGACACGTAGATTTTTCGTATGAAGTTTCTCGTTCGATTGCTGCATGCGAAGGTGCGCTTTTGATTGTGGACGCCGCACAAAGCATTCAGGCGCAAACTATTTCGAATTTATATTTGGCTTTAGAAAACGACTTGGAAATTATTCCTGTTTTGAATAAAGTCGATTTGCCTAGTGCTAACCCTGAAGAAGTGAGCGATGATATTATTGATTTACTTGGCTGTAAACTGGAAGATATTATTCATGCTTCAGGTAAAACCGGTTTTGGTGTAGAGAATATTTTAGCTGCCATTATCGAAAAAATTCCTGCTCCAAAAGGAGACAAAGAAGAACCTTTACAAGCCTTGATTTTCGATTCACATTACAATCCTTTCAGAGGAATTGAGGTTATCTTTAGAGTTGTAAATGGAGAAATCAAAAAAGGACAAAAAATAAAATTCATGGCTACCGGCAATGAATATTTTGCCGACGAAGTAGGAACATTGAAATTAAATCAGGTTCCTAAAAATGTGATTTCGACCGGAGACGTAGGTTATTTAATTTCCGGAATTAAAGAAGCCAAAGAGGTAAAAGTAGGTGACACTATAACCGATGCAAAAACACCTACAACCAATATGATTACCGGTTTTGAGGATGTAAAACCAATGGTTTTTGCCGGAATTTATCCTGTAGATACGGAAGATTATGAGGAGCTGAGAGCTTCGATGGAAAAACTGCAGCTGAACGATGCTTCTCTTGTTTTTTCCCCTGAAAGTTCGGCGGCTTTAGGTTTTGGTTTCCGTTGCGGATTCTTAGGAATGTTGCACATGGAAATTATCCAGGAACGTTTGGAACGCGAATTCGATATGACTGTAATTACTACAGTTCCTAACGTTTCGTATTTGGCTTATACCAAAAAAGAACCAGATACCGCAATTGTAGTAAACAACCCTTCCGATTTGCCGGAACCATCAAAACTGGACCGTGTAGAAGAGCCTTTCATCAAAGCGACTATCATTACCAAAGCTGATTTTGTGGGTAACGTAATGAGTCTTTGTATTGAAAAACGTGGTATTATCACGAATCAAACGTATTTGACTACGGAACGTGTGGAATTGAATTTTGACATGCCATTGGCGGAAATTGTATTTGATTTTTATGACCGATTGAAAACGGTTTCCAAAGGTTATGCTTCGTTTGACTACTCTCCTATTGGAATGCGCGCTTCTAAATTAGTTAAATTGGATGTATTATTGAATGCTAATCAGGTGGATGCGCTTTCTGCTCTGATTCACGAAAGCAACGCTTATAACATTGGTAAAAAAATGACAGAGAAACTGCGTGAGCTAATCCCAAGACAGCAATTTGACATTCCAATTCAGGCGGCTATCGGAGCTAAAATTATCGCTCGTGAAACCATTAAAGCCTTACGTAAAGACGTTACCGCCAAATGTTACGGTGGAGATATTTCGCGTAAACGTAAGTTATTGGAAAAACAGAAAAAAGGTAAAAAACGTATGAGACAAGTTGGAAACGTTGAGATTCCACAAGAAGCGTTTATGGCTGTTTTGAAGTTGAATGACTAATTATTTTTCAGAGAAAAAAAGCAAGAACAAAGAATAAAGAGAAAACCTGACGATGAAAATTGTCAGGTTTTTTTCTTTATAAAAATCCATATAATCTGTGGCTTAAAAACTTTGTATCTTTGCGGCTTTGAAACTTACAAACTATGATTGAAGATAAAAACCCGCAACGCACCAGCATAGCTCAATTAGGCGAATTTGGCTTAATTGAACATTTAACCAAAAATTTCCAAATCAATCAGACTTCAACACTCAAAGGCATTGGCGATGATGCTGCCGTTTTGAATTTTAAAGACAAAAAAACGATTGTCTCAACCGATTTGTTAATTGAAGGGGTTCATTTTGATTTGGCTTACATGCCGTTGAAACATTTAGGCTATAAAGCTGTTGTGGTAAATGTTTCAGACATTTGCGCCATGAATGCTAAGGCTACCCAAATCACGGTTTCTATTGCTGTTTCTAATCGTTTTCCGCTGGAAGCTTTAGAAGAATTGTATGAAGGAATTGCTCTTGCCGCTAATGAATATAAAGTAGACCTAATAGGTGGTGATACCACTTCTTCTCAAAAAGGAATGATTATCAGCATTACCGTTATTGGTGAAGCCGATGAAAATGAAATTGTATACAGAAATGGCGCAAAAGCAACCGATTTACTTGTTGTTACCGGTGATATTGGTGCAGCCTATATGGGATTACAGGTTTTAGAAAGAGAAAAACAAGTTTTCCAGGTAAATCCTAACTCACAACCTGATTTGGATGCTTACACCTATTTAATAGAACGTCAATTAAAACCTGAGGCACGTAAAGACGTTCGCACTTTATTACATGCTTTAGAAATAAAACCAACTTCGATGATTGACATTTCAGACGGATTATCATCTGAAATCATTCATTTGTGCAAACAGTCAAAGGTGGGTTGTAATCTATATGAAGACAAACTACCATTAGACCCACAGTTTATCAATGTGTGTGAAGAATTTGATATCGATAGCACTACTGTAGCCATCAACGGTGGAGAAGATTACGAATTACTTTTTACCATTCCAATTGATAATTTTGAAAAAATAAAAGGAAATCCAAATTTCACCATTATTGGTCATATGACTGAGGAAACTGAGGGAATCCATTTAGTAACCCGTGCTAATACTAAAATCCCACTAAAAGCAAGAGGATGGAACGCACTTAGCGAATAAATTCACAACAAAAAAAAACGCAAATTCAATAAATGTAATCTTGAATTTGCGTTTTTTACACAGTTTGAAGTTTTTAAAAAATCAATCCTTTATTTTTTGCTGCTCTTACCAAATCGCTGTCTTCACCACTTTCTACTTCAAGTAATTCCTTAAGATTTGTCTTTCTGGATTCAATTGCATTTAAAGAAATCGGCACAAATTGAGGAATATCCTGCAGCTTAGTTCCTTTAGACAAATGAAATAAAATTTGTTTATCAAATAAATCAATCTCAATTGAATTATCGTGTGAACCAAGCATTTCTAAAATTGACTTACTATAATACAGTTCCCCATTAATTACCTTATCAAAAGCACTTAACAACTCATCAAAAGTCAAATCATTTTTTATTACTATCCCTCTTGGACTTACATTATTTATCAAAGTCTTTAATTTTAAAAACTCTGTAAACATAGTCAACATAATAATCTTACAATTAGGCATGTATTTCAAAACCAATTTGGCCACATCTTCTCCTGAATAAAGTTCTTTTTCTTCATAGGACGGCATACTTATATCCAAAAAAGCAACATCAAATACCGGGGTATCAGGATTAGTAATTAAGTCAAAAGCCGAACGGCAATCTTTTGCATCTAAGATTAGAAACTCATATTCATTGGGATTATACCTTGTTATAGCATTTTTATATCCTTGAATAATAAATGGATGATCATCTACAATTAAGATGTTCTTTTTTAGTCTAGTTGCAACTGATTCAATTGTCATTTGATTTATGAAGCTATTTGATTTTCTAATGGTATGCTAACCGTAATTGTAGTTCCTTCTCCAACTTTTGATTTCACATGAAATTCCCCTTGACATTCTTTAGCTCGTGAAATCATATTCTGCAAGCCAATTCCTTTCTTTTTAAGATTCACATTAAAACCAGCCCCGTCATCAGTTATTGTCAAAAGAATATTATTCTCTTGTTTTTTCAAATCAACCTTAATTGAAGTAGCATTAGCATACTTATTAATGTTTTGTAATGATTCCTGAATAATTCGGTACAAATTAATTTTAACCGAATTGACTGCAAGATCCCACTTAATATTTGAATCAATACTCGAAAATAATTTCACAGAGAAAGTTTTTCTTTGTTCTTCAAAAAGATTATCTACAATTGCAACGAAGTTATTAATTAATTCCGATTTTTCTCTATTCAAATCATGTGAAATTTCACGAATATCCTGTTCAATTTTTTTCAATTCAACCAAATAATCAAGTCGCTGAGTAATTGCTAAATCATCATTAAATTGATTCAAGCCTTCAAGATTCATTCGTACACCAAACATTCTACCCAATACCCCATCATGCAATTCCTGAGCCACACGTTTTTTTTCCTGAACTCTGTTAGCTTCAATTGTATTTTGCTGAGAAATCATCAAATTATAGATATCTTCATTTGCCTTTTGTTGTTGTTGTTTGTACAAAAGTTCTCGATTCTTAGCCTTCTGCGATTTGATGATATAGATAAACATCCCTAAAATTGCTATAGCTGTGAAAAAATATACTAATTTTCTATTTTTAGCTTCTAAATCAGAATTCTCACCTTTTATCTGATCGGTTTCATATTGAATTCGGGAGAACTTCTCTCCCATTTTACGTTCCTCTTTTTGTAATTCTTCATTAATATGAATATATTCTTTAGTATACACAGATGCTTTTTGGGGCTCAATAGTCGCAATATGCTTTAAGGCCACTAAAATATCATGTCTCTCATTCGTTTTGCGAACAAATGCTAATGCCTGATTGGCAAAATCTAAAGCCTTAACCCTATCATTTTTTGATTCATAATATTCAGACAAATGAATTAAATTCACAAAAATACCTGAGGATTTTTTTAAACCGTTTCCAATTTTCATCGACTGATAAAACAAATCAGGCAAGCCTTCATTTTCTTCAAGCTTAAATTTGCAATATCCATAATTATCCAACAACATAGCATATATACTAGGATCCTGAATATCAATCAACTGCTGTTTGATTCCTTTTTGAAAATATGTTTTAGCCTTTTCATAATTCTTTAGATTCATATAAACCAAACCTAAATTCAAATAAGAAATAGCCATAGTTTGACTTGTAGCACCTACATCATTATCTTCAAGTACTTTTAAAGCTTTTTCATGATAATTAATAGCATTCACATAATCCCCCATACCATTATATACTAAGCCTAAAATATTATATGAATCATAAAATATTTCCTTATTTTCTTGAATAGCCTCTCCATTTATAAGCCTCAAAACCTTAAAAACTTCTTTTTCACCACCAATAAAATCTCCAACTTTATATAATAAATCAGCTTTACTAATAAGAGTCCTTGCCAATTGATACTTATTATCGAGATTATCATACATTTTTTCAGCCTTATAATAAAATAAGAATGAAGAATCTGAAACTAGTCTGACACGATAATAATCACCTAAATACCCATAAGCCTTAGCAACACTAACAGTATCTGCTGATTTTTCAGAGTTCTCTAGGACCAAATCAACAGCTTGTTTATATGCCTTCCAGTTATTTAAATTAAAATATCGATTCGCTACTTTAAAAAGATTAACTCGATTTAGAGAATCATTTTCTTGCTCTAATATTATTCTTTCAGCTTTTTCAACATATTCTTGCCTTTTGGCTCTTGGTTGATTAAAATCGTTCGCCAAAGAAAAATAAAACGGAAGACTATCGTTTACAACACCAATTGTTTTATTATCTGATTTTTTAGGTGTACAACCAAAAAAAACAAACAATATCAAAAAAAAACTTTTTACCCTAATTGTTTTCAATAGTAAATTTAAATTTAATCAAAAATACTAATTTTAAGATTCTAGCATAAAAAAAGGCTGCCAAAATTGACAGCCTTTTTTATTTTTTATAAAAGAAATTAATCTGTTTTATAATCTCTTGATCCTCCGATAGAATAATCTGATTTATAGTCTCTTGATCCTCCAATAGAATAATCTGATTTATAATCTCTTGAGCCTCCAATAGAATAATCTGATTTATAATCTCTTGAGCCTCCAATAGAATAATCTGATTTATAATCTCTTGAACCTCCGATGTAATCTGATTTATAATCTCTTGAGCCTCCAATATTATTTGTTGAAGCGGTGAAAGAAGTTAGAACTAACATTAAAGAAAAAAGTCCGATTGTAACGATTGATTTTTTCATGATTTTGGGGTTTTTATGTTTTAATACTTTTTTACTCATTTATTGAAACCTTTTTGCGATTTCGTTGAGGTAAAATTACACAGAGAACCCTTATTTCATGCGTGTTTTCAGTCGTTTATGGTAGAATGACCCCGTTTGTGAGTGAATGAACCTCAAATTCGGGTGGATGTACTTTTTTTCAATTTCTAAACAATTCCCGTTTCAAATTTTAGAAACAATTAAGACCTATTATTTGCCTTATACAATTTTGAGAAAGAAATTTTAGCACCAAAATTCTTAATAGCATACTGCATTTCCAGTATAAATTCCAGAAATCAAACACTATTAAAATAAAGCGACAGAATGTACTTTTTTAGATTTCTAAATAATTTCCGTTTGAAATTTCAGAAATAATAAGATCTATATTTGCCTTATACGATTTAGAGAATGGAATTTTAGCATTAGAATTCTTGATATAACATACTGCATTTCCAGTATGAATCCTTGATATCAAGCTACTATTTACAATATAGCTGTTATGAATTCTAACAAAAGGGAAAGACAAAACATTTTCAAAATGCTTTAATGTTTTAAAAGCAGTAACTATTTCCCCGGTATTTAAGTGTATATCTGTTGAATTGTTATCAGCTTGTAAATAACAAATATCTCTGGTATCAATATATCTGTAATCCCCATAAGACTTAATACAAAGAATAAGTGGCTCAGCAATTGTTGGCGTATCATGCTCAGCAATAAAACTGTTTTTCGGATCTTCTTCTTTAAAACTTTCTAAATCAACCTCTTTTTCCGGAAGCCCTGCAGTTTTTTTAAGTTTCAATACCAACTTAACAAAATCAATGCGCGCTAAAGGCTTGAGTAAATAATCCGTAACTTGATATTGAATAGCCTCAAAAGCCAGATCTTTCTTTGAAGTAGTAACAATAATTTTAGGAATTACATTTAAATAACGGTATAACTCATTAATTAATGCTAAGGACAAATTACTTTTTTTGTTTTTAGGATCGATTTCAAGAAAAACTAATTGAGGATTGTGTTCTAAAATCAAATTTAAACCTTCATCGTAGTTATTAGCAGAGCCGACAAAGCTAAGTTCCGAAAAACCATCAGCCATAGCTTTGGTTTCGATGACACTTTCTTGATTGTCGTCAATAATAACGTACGAATAATTCATTTGCGGTACACCCTAATATAATTAGTTTGCACAACATCAGCAGGAGCAGATTGCAACTTCAACTCTAGTTAAATAATATATTATAGTAGTTTTGGGAACTAAATCAAAAAGTCATTTTAAGCTTAAAAAAACAACTTTTCAACTAGCTAAAAATAAACATTTAACTTATTTTTTAGATTAATTCCTCGTAGAAATCGATAAAGTGTGCATCCTTGTTGATAAAGAGCAAATAAATCCGACCAAGAACACAGTTAACCAATTTTAATCTTCAAAATTCTACATTTATTTCAAGAAAAACCGGTCTAAAACAAAAAAAAAGCCCTCCAAAAGGAGAGCTTCTACTACAAAACTATGTAGAAAATTATGCTTTACATTTTCATTAGCCAATTTTTCATTGAAACTTCGTTTTCGATAATTTCTTTCAATTCAGAAATTTTAACACGATCTTGTTTCATTGTATCTCTATGACGAATAGTTACTGTTTGATCTTCAATTGTCTGATGATCAACTGTAATACAGAAAGGAGTTCCTAACGCATCTTGTCTTCTGTAACGACGTCCCACAGCATCTTTCTCATCATAAGCTACATTAAAATCCCATTTTAAATCAGCAATAATTTGATGTGCAATTTCCGGCAATCCGTCTTTTTTAACCAATGGCAACACAGCTGCTTTTGTTGGAGCCAAAACCGCAGGTAATTTTAATACTGTTCTTGTAGAACCATCTTCTAAAGTTTCTTCTTTTAAAGAAGTAGCAAAAACCGCCAGGAACATCCTATCTAATCCAACAGAAGTCTCCACCACATAAGGAACGTAGTTTTCATTCAGTTCAGGATCAAAATACTGTAATTTTCTTCCCGAATATTGTTCGTGCGCTTTTAAATCAAAATCGGTACGCGAGTGGATTCCTTCTAATTCTTTAAAACCAAAAGGAAAATTAAATTCAATATCCGCTGCAGCATTGGCGTAGTGCGCTAATTTTTCATGGTCGTGAAAACGGTAATTTTCTCTTCCTAAACCTAAAGACAAATGCCATTTTAAACGCGCTTCTTTCCAAAATTCATAATGCTTCATTTCTTCTCCCGGACGTACAAAAAACTGCATTTCCATTTGTTCAAATTCACGCATACGGAAAATAAATTGTCTTGCAACAATCTCATTTCTAAACGCTTTACCCGTTTGAGCAATTCCAAAAGGAACTTTCATTCTTCCCGATTTTTGAACATTCAAAAAGTTTACAAAAATCCCCTGAGCTGTCTCCGGACGCAAATACAAATCCATAGCCGAATCAGCAGAAGCACCTAATTTAGTACCAAACATCAAATTGAATTGTTTTACTTCAGTCCAGTTTCTGGAACCTGATTCAGGACAGGCAATTTCCAATTCTTCGATTAACGCTTTTACGTCAGCCAAATCATCATTTCCTAAAGAACGAGCCATTCTTTCCAGAATTTCTCTTTCTTTAGCTTTATATTCAACTACTCTGGCATTTGTAGCAACAAATTCAGCCTCGTTGAAAGCATCTCCAAAACGAACTCTTGCTTTCTCGATTTCTTTAATTGCTTTTTGATTTAGCTTTTCAGCATAATCTTCAATTAAAACATCGGCTCTATATCGTTTTTTCGAATCTTTATTATCAATTAATGGATCGTTAAAAGCATCTACGTGTCCTGAAGCTTTCCAGGTAGTTGGGTGCATTAATATTGCGGCATCAAGACCTACAATATTGTCGTTCATCTGAACCATTGCTTTCCACCAATATTCGCGGATGTTCTTTTTTAACTCAACTCCGTTTTGTGCATAATCATAAACTGCACTTAAACCATCGTAAACTTCGCTTGACGGAAAAATAAATCCGTACTCTTTTGCATGCGAAACTACATTCTTAAAAATATCTTCTTGTTTTGCCATAGTGGTGCAAAAATATAAAAAGTGAATTTAAAAAAAAGAAAAAAATTAAAGTTTGAAGCATTGATTTTTATATTTTTAGAATAAAAATCGCTTTATATGTTTCAAAGCATCATTAATCTATTCTTTCCCAAAAGCTGTTCTGGTTGTGATGCTCTTTTGCTTACAAATGAAAAAGTAATTTGCAGCATTTGCCGGCACAATATCCCACTTACCAATCATCATTTATCAATAGAAAACGAAGCTTTCAGGAAATTTTACGGCCGAATTCCTGTCGAACATGCTTCAGCCTTTCTCTATTTTCACAAAAAGGGGATTGTTCAAAAACTGATTCACAATTTAAAATACAAAGGTCATGAAGAAGTAGGAACACTTTTAGGCGAATGGTACACCGAAGATTTAAAAGAAATCATTTCCTCTCTAAAAACCGATGAAATCATTCCCGTTCCGTTACATCCTAAAAAATACAGAGAAAGAGGTTATAACCAGGTGACTACTTTTGGAAAATCACTTGCTGAAAAACTGGAACTCAATTATAATGAAACAATTCTGTTCCGAAAAGTATATTCAAAAACCCAATCTAAAAAAAACCTATTAGGCAGAACAGAAGGAATTGAAACTATTTTTGATGTTCATTTCACCGAAAAAGACCACAATAAACACTTTGTAATTATTGACGATGTAATTACAACAGGCGCTACACTTGAAGCCTGCGGACGTGCCTTATTAAAAATCCCGGGAGCAAAAATTAGTATTATATGTATAGCAATGGCTCAATCTTAAAAGAATAAAAATAACAAAAAACCATATTATTTAATTTATTTAACGAGTAAGTATTTCCAATTCCAAACTTAAATGTTTAATTTTGGATAAATTATTTTATAAATCTTTAAATAAAAATATCATGGCTTTTGAATTACCTCAATTACCTTATGCGTATGACGCACTAGAACCACATATTGATGCCCGTACGATGGAAATTCACCACACAAAACATCACAATGCTTACACTACCAACCTTAACGCTGCTATTGCCGGCACTGATATGGAAGGTAAAACAATCGAAAACATATTAATCAACCTTGATATGTCTAATGCTGCCGTTCGTAACAATGGTGGAGGATTTTACAATCACAATCTTTTCTGGACTGTTATGACTCCAAATGGAGGAGGACAACCTACAGGTGATTTATTAGCAGCTATTGAAGATGCTTTTGGTTCATTTGAAGAATTCAAAGCTAAATTCAGCAAAGCCGGTGCAACACAATTTGGTTCAGGATGGGCTTGGTTATGCGTTCAAAAAGGAGGTAAACTAGACATTTGTGGTACTCCAAACCAAGACAACCCATTAATGCCAGGTATTGGATGCGGCGGAACTCCAATCTTAGGAATGGACGTTTGGGAACACGCTTACTACTTAAACTACCAAAACAGAAGACCAGATTATATCGAAGCTTTCTTCAATGTAATCAACTGGACTGAAGTAGCTAAAAGATATGCTTTAGAAAAATAATCTTCTATAAGAAAATAGAGTAAAGACTATAGAAAATAGACAAATTGACTGAAAAGTTGGTTTGTCTATTTTTTTGTTCTTACTCCAAAGTTAATTTTATATTTTAAAGCTTTATTCTAATAAAAAAAGACGAGCCAAATAAGATAATTTGCTCGTCTTTCCTCTTTATTTTATTTTCTTTTTGCTGAATTTATTCCAATAAAAAAGGTGGAATTGCTTCCACCTTTTTTGCCCCAAATCTACCATAAACTTAACCTACTAATATTATGGTATGTCAAATGTATCTCAGATATAATTGATTAACAAATATTCAAGACAAACAACCTAAAAAACCGATAAATAACTCAATTTACCTTTTAATAAGCTCTTGCATCTTTACCTTCATAAAAATTCATGAAAGCACGATTCACTACCCTGTTTCCGCCAGGCGTAGGATAATCTCCTGTAAAATACCAATCCCCTAAATTTTTAGGACAGGCTACATGCAAATCCTCTACTGTTTGGAAAATAATTTTTACTTCTGCTTTTATTTCAGAAGAACTCAACATCTCAGCGATTTTATCTGAAATCTCCTGATCTGTGAATGGTTCATAAATAGCAGTTACATAATTTACCACATCTACATCTTTGAAGTCTTCTTGCGCTTTACATTTCGCATAAACCTCATCAACGATATGATATAAATTTCTTTCTTTTAAAAGCTCCAGAGCAGCTCTAAAAGCAACTAAACCTTCTAACTTAGCCATATCGATTCCATAACAATCCGGATAACGAATTTGAGGCGCCGAAGAAACAATCACAATACGTTTTGGATTTAAACGATCCATCATTTTGATAATACTCTTTTTCAGAGTCGTTCCTCTAACAATACTATCATCAATAATCACAAGATTATCCTCTGGTTTAATCACACCATAAGTAACATCATATACGTGAGCTACTAAATCATCACGACTATCATCGGCAGTAATAAATGTTCTCAGCTTCGCATCTTTGATAGCTACTTTTTCAGTTCGAATTTTAACCTCTAATAACTCTTTTAAAGTTTCTGCTGTTAAAATATTTCTGTTTTCTAAGATGTAATTATTTTTTCTTTGATTCAGAAAATCCTGAGCTGCTTCAACCAATCCAAAGAAAGAAGTTTCTGCGGTGTTAGGAATATATGAAAAGACCGTATTATCAGTATCCTGATCAATAGCATTTAAAACAGCAGGCAAAATCAATTTTCCTAAATCTTTTCTTTCCTGATAAATCTCAGCATCACTACCTCTGGAGAAATAAATACGTTCAAAAGAACATGCTTTTTTAACCGTTGGAGTCAAAATTTCTTTCATTGAAACCGCTCCGTTTTTCTTAATAATCAAAGCACTTCCCGGATCAATTTCTTTTACTTTATCAAATGGCACATTGAAAACAGTTTGAATAACCGGTCTTTCTGACGCAACTACTACAATTTCATCATCCTGATAAAAATAAGCAGGACGAATACCTGCAGGATCTCTAAACACAAATGCATCTCCATGACCTAATAAACCAGCCATAGCATATCCTCCATCTAAATTTTTAGCTGAACGAGCTAAAATTTTAGCCACATCCAATCGTTCTGCAATTACTGGCGAAGCTTCTTGTTTCGAATAACCTTCAGCTTTACAATCCTGATACAACTGCATTACTTCTTTATCCAAAAAGTGACCAATTTTTTCCATTACAGTAACTGTATCAGCCATTTCTTTTGGATGCTGACCCAACTCAACTAAATTTTGAAAAAGCTCCTTAACATTAGTCATATTAAAGTTTCCAGCCAAAATAAGATTACGATGCATCCAGTTACTTTGTCTCAAAAACGGATGCACACTTTCAATACTATTTTTACCAAAAGTCCCATAACGCACGTGTCCTAAGAACAATTCCCCGACATAAGGAATATTCTTTTTTTGCGCCGCAACATCATCAGCATATTCGGGATTATTAATCATTTCCTCGTTAATTCTTTCATTAATCTGAGAAAATACATCCTGAATTGGCTGGGACTGATTAGAACGAACTCTGCTGATATATCTTTCCCCCGGTTCCACATCCAATTTGATACTAGCAAAACCAGCTCCATCTTGTCCGCGATTGTGCTGTTTCTCCATCATCAGATACATTTTTTGTATCCCATAAAAGGCAGAACCGTACTTCTCTTTGTAAAATTCAAGCGGTTTCAATAATCTAACTAAAGCTATTCCACATTCATGTTTTAAAGCATCGCTCATCGTAGTTGTATTTGTGTGTTGTGTTATTCTATTTTATGAAACTTTATTTCTAAAGATTACTTTATTATTTTTAGAATTACAAAATTCTATATTTTTCGCCTCTTTATCCGTTAATCTAAATTAATAAATCCTATAAGTTTTTTAGATATTGAACGAAAAAAGCCCCGTTTCCGAGGCTTTAAAGCATTATAATTCTATATCAAATTGTGTTAATGATTTAAATTGCTTTAATCGAGACACAACCTCTTCTTTCTTTAAATCAACCATTCGTTCCGTTCCAAACTTTTCTACGCAAAAAGAAGCTAAATTTGAACCATAAATAATTGCATTTTTCATGTTTTCGAATGAAACATTCTCACTTTGAGTAATAAATCCTGCAAAACCTCCTGCAAAAGTATCTCCTGCTCCTGTTGGATCAAAAACTTCTTCTAATGGTAATGCCGGTGCAAAAAACACATTGTTTCCATGGAACAATAAAGCGCCATGCTCTCCTTTTTTAATCACCACATATTCAGGTCCCATTGCCTGAATTTTTGCAGCTGCCTTAACCAATGAATATTCTCCCGAAAGCTGTCTTGCCTCCTCATCATTAACCGTAATTACATCTACTCGTTTAATTACATCTAATAATTCAGGCAAAGCACAATCCATCCAAAAATTCATTGTATCTAAAACTACTAATTTTGGCTTACTTTCTAACTGATCTAAAACACCGCTTTGCACTAACGGATGCAGATTTCCAAGCATCACCACATCGGCATTTTTAAAATTTTCAGGGACTTTTGGCTCAAAATCAGCCAAAACATTTAACTGTGTATCTAAAGTATCTCTTGAATTCAAGTCATTGTGATAACGACCGCTCCAAAAAAAGGTTTTCCCTCCTTTTACAACTTCAAGTCCGGAAACATCAATATTTCTGTCAGTCAATAAATCAATATATTCTTGAGGAAAATCGTCTCCTACTACTGAGACTATAGCTGATTGTAATTTGAAGAAAGCCGCAGAAAGACCAATATAAGTTCCAGCTCCACCTAAAATTTTGTCGGTTTTCCCGAATGGGGTTTCAATTGCGTCGAAAGCGACTGTTCCAACAATCAATAATTTATTCATTTTATGAATTTCAAATTAAAGGTGCAAAGATAATTTATATGTTGCAAAGTTGCAAAGTTTTAAGACCAGTTTATCATTTGGCTTTTGACTCTAACTGACTCTTCATATTTTTAAAAGTATAGAAGGGAGCTTTAGCTATCATCATATTAATAAAAAAAGGAGGAATATTTAATTCAGGATCACCGTATAACTGTTGAGTAACCTGAGTTCGACCCGAATCTATTTTTTTTAAAGTCCAGAGACCTCTAAACTTTGTTATTCTGACAATATCTTTTTTCTCCCTCACAAAATTATTATAAGGCGTAAGCAAGACTTTATAAACCTCATTCCTTTTTTGAAGCTGAACTTTTGAAACATGATCACGGTCTTTTACAGGCCACTCCACATCATTATGAATATAAAAAATCCAAGTCGAATCATTAATTTTTTTTACCAAATCCGATTCAGCTATTCTGTAACTCCAATACTTCAACTTTTTTATATCCAAAACTTTTTTTAGCACTGTATCAATTGGAACATTAACCTGCATTGTTACTTTATATTCTTTTATGGCAACAGAATCCATTTTTCGGGTATAAACCTTAATCCCATCTTTGTTCAACGTTAAATCCCAGGATTTTTGCGGAAAAACAAAACCTAAAAACAAAAGAAACAATATGAGAATAATTTTAGCCATAAAGTGAATTTACGAAAACTAAATCAACTCACTCTCCTGCTTCCTCATAAAAAGCATCAACAGACAATATCTTTTGACTAGATGCAAAGACAGCCAATGCATCACAACGCTCATTTTGAGGATGATTATTATGCCCTTTTATCCATTTAAAATCAACCTGATGCTTTCGGTAAACTATCAAAAATCGCTTCCATAAATCGGCATTTTTTCTCCCTGCAAAAGCTTTTTTCTCCCAACCAAAAACCCATTTCTTTACAACCGAATCCACCACATACTTAGAATCCGAAACTACCAAAACACTCATATTGGGATTTTTTAATTTTTCAAGCCCCACAATAACCGCCAGCAATTCCATACGATTATTAGTTGTATAACGGAAACCTTCATAAAACTCCTTTCGATGGGCAGTCCCTACCAACTCCATAACCACCCCATAACCTCCGGGACCGGGATTCCCCTTGGCAGCTCCATCAGTATATATATGTACTTGATAACTCAAATTAACAATTTAGCTTTTTAACAAATCAGCAAGAACAGCCGGAAAATATCTTTGCTCCAATTCATGGATTTTTTCAGCCACCACTTCAGGCGTATCAGTAGACAACACCACCACACTTTTTTGAAAAATTATCGCCCCTTCATCATAATTCTCATTCACATAATGAATTGTAATACCGGATTCTTTTTCTTTATTTTCCACTACAGCATTATGCACATGCATCCCGTACATTCCTTTCCCACCATATTTAGGCAATAGAGCAGGATGTATATTAACTATTTTATCAGGATAAGAAGCAATTAGTTCATCAGGAAATTTCAATAAGAAACCTGCCAAAACAATCAAATCAGGCTGAATAGCATTAACTTTTTCCACTAATCCGATTTCATTTAACTCTGATTTTGTAAAAATTTCTACAGCAACAGCATTATTTTTAGCTCTGTCAATAACTTTTGCATTTGCATTATTGGTAAACACAGTTACCACTTCTCCAATAGCACCACCTTTAAAATATTTAATGATATTCTCAGCATTAGTACCGGATCCAGAAGCAAAAACAACTATTTTTTTCATAATTCATCACATTTAAGTCACACAAAAAAAAGAATAAAAAACGAAATTAAATAGCATCAGGAAGTCTTTGTTCAAAATTATTTTTTATTTTAGACATCACATTTATCAACTTAATGATTGTTTTAAAATAAAGTTTTTTATTTTTGCCACAAAATTAAATTCTAAAATTAAAGATTATGTCAGACATTGCATCAAGAGTAAAAGCGATTATCGTAGACAAATTAGGCGTTGACGAAAACGAAGTTGTAACAGAAGCAAGCTTCACTAATGATTTAGGAGCTGACTCATTAGACACTGTTGAGCTTATTATGGAGTTCGAAAAAGAATTTGACATTCAAATTCCAGACGATCAAGCTGAAAACATTGCTACTGTTGGTCAAGCTATTTCTTACATCGAAGAAGCTAAAAAATAATACATTTACACCCGGTTTCTAAAAATTCCAAAATTTGAATATCCAAATCCAAAAATTGGAATTTGTTTTTTGAAAGTTGGTATTTTTAGAAATTCGGGTGTTATTATTTTTTCAAAATTAAATTGCGATTGAATTTCAATCAATTACACATAATGTAACACCCATGGCTCTTTAGGTATAAAAAACAAAAGAAAGCGTGGGTTTTGCTTGTTTAAAGATAACAAAATACAAAATATATGGTATTAAGACGAGTTGTTGTAACAGGTTTAGGCGCCCTTACTCCTATTGGAAACAATATTGAAGAGTATTGGAATGGCTTAATTAACGGAGTTAGTGGAGCTGCACCTATAACTTATTTTGATGCTTCAAAATTTAGAACTCAATTTGCTTGCGAACTTAAAAACTTCAATGTTGAAGAATTTATTGATCGAAAAGAAGCCCGAAAAATGGATCGTTATGCTCAATATGCCATGGTTTCTTCTGACGAAGCAATGAAAGATGCTAATTTTGATTTAGAGAAAGTAGACAAAGATCGTGCAGGGGTAATTTGGGGATCAGGAATTGGAGGTTTAGAAACTTTCCAAATTGAAGTTCTTAATTATGCTGCCGGTGACGGAACACCTCGATTCAATCCGTTTTTTATCCCAAAAATGATTGGCGATATTGCTTGCGGACATATTTCAATTAAATATGGCTTCAGAGGCCCTAACTTTGGAACTGTTTCCGCTTGTGCTTCTTCAACAAACGCTATTATTGATGCATTCAATTACATTAGATTAGGTCATGCCGACGTTATGGTAACCGGAGGTTCAGAAGCTGCTGTAACCATTGCAGGTATGGGAGGATTTAATGCTATGCACGCCTTATCTACAAGAAACGACGACCCTAAAACAGCTTCAAGACCAATGGACAAAGACCGTGACGGATTTGTACTTGGTGAAGGTGCGGGAGCAATCATTCTTGAAGAATACGAGCATGCTGTGGCACGTGGCGCTAAAATCTATTGCGAAATAGGCGGTGGCGGTATGTCGGCAGATGCACATCACATTACAGCTCCACATCCGGAAGGATTAGGTGCCAGAAACGTAATGTTGAACTGTTTAAGAGATGCTGGTTTAAAACCAACTGACGTTGACGGAGTAAACATGCACGGAACTTCAACTCCTCTTGGAGACATGGCCGAAAGTAAAGCAATCGAACAAGTTTTTGGAGAACATGCTTATACCATGAATTTAAATTCAACTAAATCTATGACGGGTCACTTGTTAGGAGCTGCAGGAGCTATCGAAACGATCTCTGCAATCCTCTCAATAAAACACGGAATAGTTCCTCCTACAATTAATCATTTCACAGATGATCAAAAAATTGACTCTAAGTTAAACTTCACTTTCAACACTGCTCAAAAAAGAGATATGAACGTTGTAATGAGTAATACTTTTGGTTTTGGAGGTCACAATGCTTGTGTATTAGTAAAAAAATTAGGATTCTAATTTTATACTATGAGTATATTCAAAAAAATATTCACAAAATCCCGTTCTCAAGAAGACGGGATTTTTTTTGAAGCTATTCAAAAAATACTTGGCTTTCCGCCAAGTGAATTAAATCATTACCATAAAGCCTTTACTCATCGCTCTTCCGGAAAAACAGACTCAAAGGGAAATCCTGTTAGCTATGAACGTTTAGAATTTTTAGGTGATGCCATGTTGAGCTCAGTAATTGCAGCACACCTATTCAACGAAGTACCACATGGAGATGAAGGCTACTTAACAAAAATGCGCTCTAAAATTGTAAGCAGAGAACACCTTAACGAACTGGGAAAAGATTTAGACCTTATTCGTTTTGTAGACAGCAAAGTTCCTGTACAGCATTTTGGTGAAAACATACATGGAAATATTTTTGAATCACTTATAGGCGCCATTTACCTGGACAAAGGGTATTCTTTTTGCGAAAAATTTATTCAGAAAAAAGTAATCACTCCTTATGTGGACATCTCAAGACTTGAAGGAAAAGTAATTAGCTACAAAAGCTTAATTATCGAATGGTGTCAAAAAGAAAAGAGACAATTCCATTATGATATTTTTGAAGACAATGCCTTAGATGGCCAACGTCTTTTTGGTGTAAAATTAAGCATTGACGAAAAAGTAGTTGCAAAAGCAAGAGCAACTTCTAAAAAGAAAGCCGAAGAAAAAGCTTCTCAACGCGCCTATTTTGCATTTCAGGAAAAAATGAACAAAAAATAATACCAAATTCCTTAAAGCTACAACGTTTTCGTTTTAAATTTAACGAAATCATTATATTTTCAACACTTAAACTTCGGCAGAAATAGTATATTTACATCTTTATTTTTAATGAAGATGGCTGTTCATAAATTAAGTCTTGACGAATTTGATGAAATTGATTACAATCTTATCGCAATTCACACTTCTTTAGAAGATTATAGATTGGCATATTTTATCAATCAGAAACTTCCAATAAATTTGGCTAAAAGCGCAGATGAAGTTCATATCAATATCAAAGAAGGTGAAACAAAATTTTCAAGATTTTATTTCTATGACGAAGAAAACACTGTTGCCTGGAACTTAGTTCAGAATATAAACGAAGTAGTTCAACAAAACAACAACCAGGTACAAGACTTATTTTCAAACACAAATGAAGGGATTTCGACCAAAGTCTACCTTTTGCCTGAGTTTAAAAAAGCTGATTATTTTTTAAAAATAGACAACACCGATAACAGCATCGATGTCAATAAAATAAAAACAATATTAAATACTATAGAAAACATAACAACAGTTTATACTGTTGAAACAAAACAAATAAAATCTAAAAACAATCTAATTTTTTAATGCAAATGATTACAACAAACAAGAAAACTAAAATTGTGGCTACCCTTGGGCCTGCTTGCGGCACAAGAGAAACCATAAAAGATATGGTTGAAGCAGGTGTAAACGTATTTAGAATTAACTTTTCCCACGCTGATTATACTGATGTAGAAAACAGAATAAAAATCATCCGCGACCTTAATGAAGAATTCGGTTATACTACAGCCATACTAGCAGACTTACAAGGACCAAAACTTCGTGTTGGGGTAATGAACGACGGTGTTGTTGTTAATGACGGTGATTTAATCACATTTACTACAGCCGAAGACATAATTGGAACTGCTGAGAGAGTTTTCATGAAATACCAAAACTTTCCTAACGATGTAAATCCTGGTGAAAGAATCTTATTAGATGACGGAAAATTAATTTTCGAAATCGTTTCTACTGATAAAAAAACAGAAGTTGTTGCCAGAGTAATTCAAGGTGGTGAATTAAAATCTAAAAAAGGAGTTAACCTTCCAAATACCAAAATCTCTCTTCCGGCTTTGACTGAAAAAGATATCGCAGACGCTATTTTTGCTATTGGACAAAAAGTAGACTGGATCGCTCTTTCTTTCGTGAAAACACCGCGTGATTTACAAGACTTACAAGACTTAATTGCTGAGCACTCAGAATACAAAATTCCAATTGTTGCTAAAATCGAAATGCCGGAAGCATTAGAAAACATGGATAAAATTGTAGCCTATTGTGATGCTTTGATGGTTGCCCGTGGAGACCTTGGAGTAGAATTACCTGCTCACGAAGTTCCATTGGTACAAAAAGACTTAATTCGCAGAGCTAAAACCGCGAGAATACCTGTTATCGTTGCCACACAAATGATGGAAACTATGATTACCAGCTTAACTCCTACCAGAGCTGAAGTAAATGACGTTGCTAACTCTGTAATGGACGGTGCTGACGCTGTAATGCTTTCAGGAGAAACAGCTACAGGAAATTATCCGGTACAAGTTATTCAAAAAATGACTCAGATTTGTGAGGCAGTTGAGAACTCTTCATTAATTCAGGTTCCACAAAACACTCCACAAATCAAAACAAACCGTTTTATCACTAAAACTATTTGTCGTCACGCTGCAGTTATGGCTAATTCTATTGAAGCAAAAGCTATTTCTACAATGACTAACAGTGGCTATACAGCATTCCAATTATCAGCTTGGAGACCTAGCACTGCTGAAATTTTAGTATTTACTTCAAACACAAGAATCCTTACACAATTAAGCTTATTATGGGGAGTTAGAACTTACTTCTATGACAAAGAAGAAAGTACAGACACAACTGTAACTGATATCAACAATATAGCTAAAGAAAAAGGACACGTAGCAGCTGGTGACTACATCATCAACTTAGCTTCTATGCCAATTAAAGATAAAGGAATGGTAAACACTTTGAGAGTTTCTGAAATTATCTAAAAGATATTTAACCCAATACAATCCGTCTCGTTACCAAACAAGACGGATTTTTTTTATTCATAACGTTCCATTTTTTGTTCTTCAACACAATAGTAAACAAACTTGAAAGTGATACCTATTTAAAAAAAATTAAGAAGAATTAAACAACTATCTTGAAAAATATCAATTATATTTGACTAACATTAAAATGAATTTAACATGGATTTTAAATCAAAAAACCCGTTTTTAAACAATAAAAGCTTTTCTCCTACTTCAAAAGCAGAACAAGTGCATGAAGCAACTGTAATTGGTTATGACCAAGAAATGACAATTTCAGGAACAATCAATAAAACAATTTTACTATTCTTATTGCTTACAGCTGCCGCTATGATTACCTGGTGGATGACTTTTAATGGAATGAATCCAATTGTCCCAACCATAGGCGGAGCTATCATTGGATTTATTTTAGTAGTCATCTCCGTTTTCAAACCACAATATTCGGGTTATCTGGCTCCGGGTTATGCGGTTTTTGAAGGTCTATTTATAGGAGGCGTTTCAGCCATTTTTGAAGTACAATATCCCGGTATCGTAATTCAGGCTGTAGGAGCTACTTTTGCTACTTTTGCAGTATGTTTAGGATTGTATAAATACCAAATTGTAAAAGTAACTGAACAATTCAAATCAGTTGTTGTTGCTGCTACCTTAGCTATCGCTACATATTACCTTATTTCCTGGTTGTTTTCAATGTTCACAAGTTACCAACCTGTTCACTACGGAAACTCTTTATGGAGCATCGGAATTAGTGTTTTTGTAATTGTAATTGCAGCATTAAACTTATTCTTAGACTTTGACCGTATCGAAGAGGGCGTAAAAGAAAGAATGCCTAAATACATGGAATGGTTTGGCGCCATGGGATTGATGATTACCTTAGTTTGGTTATATGTTGAGTTTTTAAGATTACTTTCTAAACTATCAAGTAAAGACTAATTTCAAATTATAATATTAAATACAAACCCTTCCCAAAAAGAAGGGTTTTCTATTTTTAAAAATCAAATTTCAATTGAACAACAACCGATTTTTTTACTTCAGTATTTAAATTACTCATCGAAATCCCCAGTAAGCGAACTGAATCTTTCATGCGTTCCTGGTACAACAATTCCTTTACATTTTCTAAAATCAGTCCTTTATCTGCAATAAAATAAGGCAAGGTTTTACTGCGTGTTTGCTGGCTAAAATCGCTGTATTTTATCTTTAGTGTTACCGTTTTACCGGAAACATTATGCCTTTTAAGCCTTCGCTCTAAACTATTTGCGATGATTTCCAATTGTTCTAACATAAAAACTTCTGAAGAAAGATTTACGTCAAAAGTATGTTCAGCAGCAACTGATTTTGCAATCCTGCTGGATTTTACTTCACTATTATGAATCCCACGAACTACATAGTAATAATAGCTGCCTGATTTCCCAAAATGTTTTTCCAGAAATTCCAATGATTTGCTTTTCAATTCCAATCCGGTAAAAATCCCCAGTTGGTACATTTTCTCGGTTGTTACTTTCCCCACACCATAAAATTTTCTGATTGGCAAAGCTTCTAAAAAAGGAATTACTTCATCAGGAGTTACCGTTTTTTGTCCATTAGGCTTATTGTAATCACTGGCAATCTTGGCTACAAATTTATTAATCGAAATTCCAGCCGAAGCCGTCAAACCCACTTCATTAAAAATGCGATTTCTAATTTCCTGTGCTAATAAACTCGCACTGGGATTTCCTTTTTTATTTTGGGTAACATCAAGATAAGCTTCATCAAGTGACAATGGCTCAATCATATCAGTATACTCACGGAAAATTTTATGAATTTGATTCGAAATTTCCTTATAACGCTCAAATCGAGGACGCACAAAAATAATTTCGGGACAATATTTTTTAGCCAAAACTCCGCTAATAGCACTCCGTACTCCAAATTTTCTCGCCTCATAACTAGCTGCTGCTACAACACCTCTGTTTTCAGATCCGCCTACAGCAATGGGTTTTCCACGAAGTTCAGGATTATCCATTTGCTCCACCGATGCATAAAAAGCATCCATGTCAATGTGTATAATCTTTCTATTTAGATTTAGTTCGAGCATCTTAAACAAAAGTATAAAATACCTTACTTATCTTTTTCTGCCTGTAAATAATTTTCCACAACGGCCGATTTTAATTTTCTTTCTGTTGGAAAAAAGAAACTAAAGGGTTTTGACTTAAAATGATTCCAAATTGAAGCTGTAACAAAACGCAATTCACCTAATGGTATAGCCCGCGATCGGAAAGCCAACCCTAAAGAAAGACTAAAACTAACCATAAAATTAACCAAGCCTATGACTCCAATTCCAAAAATACCCCAAAATAACATCACATCACTTATGTCATAATTAGCCCCATACAAACCCAAAGCCAAGTTCCCGCTAGCAAATGTAATATGCCTTATATCCAGATTTAACCCTAAAAAAATACCAATAGATGCAGTACTCCCCATAAAAACACCAAACCAAAAATTAGAAATAATTCCTGCCCATTTTTTCTCATACAAAGCAGCTAATTTTTGTGTTCTGAGTTTACCAATACTCTTTTTCAATAAAGGATGTTCGGCAATACGAAAATAAACCTGATTATGCTTATCTCTGTTTGTTACACTTCCTGAAATAATTCCGGACAAAAACAAAAACACTCCTGCTATAGCTGCATGAAAAATAGCCAAGGAATGAACCGGACTTAAATCGGTAATTAATTTTTCCCATTTTGCGGCAGCAATATTATAATCAAGGGTATAATCTATAAGCCAGATACCCAGTAATGATAGAGGGAAAGCCATAATCACATTGCCTACAAATGCTATAAATTGAGACCGGAAAACACGAGCAAAAAGTATTGCAAAAGCATTATATTTCTCCGTTTTCTTACCTTGCTTTGACTCCCCTTCCTCTAAAGCTTTTATCAATGCAGAAGCCGTCATTGCCGGTTGTTTTGTTGCCAAAGTAAATCCTAAAATATAGATAGCGATAAATCCAAAAGCATAATTCATACTATAAAGAAAAGCCGAACCGAAAATGCTGGTATCTACTTTTGCTAGTAAAACTTTAATAACACATAAAATCCCAACTATAAATCCTCCTCCAAGTGCATTCCAAAACATTTTAAAATACTCCTTCCTGCTTTCAGTAATGTATTTTTCACCGGTTTTTGCTGTATGCTGCGTAATTTCATAAGAAATCAACTGAATGCTTTCACCAATAAACTTTCTGACATTATTTTTATAGCAATTAAATTGTATTAACTGCAAGGCCATCATAATTCCGTTGTTCTTCTTATCTCCTTCATTTGCTACTTTTAGTAATGAAATAAGGAATTTAAGTCTGTCTAATTGCTGCTTTATTTTTAATAAATTCTGATTTACCCGAAGTGAAATTCCGTATTTAGAACTATTTCGAAATGCTTTCTCTACAAATTCTTCACAATGCTTAAGCAATACTAAAAGATGCGCAAAAGACAAATCTCCTGAAGCAATAAAATGATTTTCCGATTTTATAATCTCATCTTCAATTAAAAACAACTCCTTCTCAAAAGCTGAAAAAGGACTTTCCAGATTATCAAATTCCGGGACCATCTTAATCACATCAGTCTCCATGGCCCGACCACTAATACGCTGCGTAATTAAATGCATGGCGATTAATAATTCGGACAAAGCCGAATTAGTTTCAACACTTTCATACATTGATTCAAATTCCAAAAGATCGTACAATTCTTCTAATTGATCCATCGGAATTTTAGCAATCCAGACACTATCAGTAGCCAAATAAAAAACCTGATTAAGAACGTATTCCAAAGTATCTTTTTGTGGTTGATACGGTAAAATTTTAGCTAAAATTCTTTTTTTAACTTCAAATATAAAATCCACATCCTGCAAAATAGCAGCATCCGAAAAAATCTTATTAAATTTCCTGTTGCTAAGAATTTCTTTCAAATAAACAGACAACTCTTTTCTGTTGGAAGGATTATCTTTTAAAAAAGCGATCAACTCAAATAAGTTTACCTCTTTTAAACCTTTAGTTTTTATAGGCCGAATTAGCTGAATCAGCTCAATTAAAGGCTCCAGATTATTTTTTTCTTCACGCCATGTGGAACTTTCTTCAAAAAAACAAGTTAATCGTTGCACAAAAGTCGGTTTTATCTTTGCTTTTATTAATCGCATAAATCTCTGTTTTTGTAAAAATACAAATCGGCAAATTAAAACCCGTCAACATATTCATAAAAAAGAATTAAAAAAACTTCAGAAAATTTTTCTTTTTTTAAAAAAATGTAAGCTAATTCATAAAAAAATAATACATTTGAAAAGCTAATTAACTCAAAACCATGGAAAAAAAACTTTACATATTGCTACTTTTCCCTGTATTATTATGGAGCCAAACCAATTCCAACAAAAATGTTCACAAATACTACTATAAAAATAAAATAGTATCCATTGAAGAGTGGAGAGGAGTTGACAAACTGATGGACAGTATAAAAACCTATTATAATAATGGAAAGATTAACGAGGTTTTCTATTTTGACAGCAAAGGAAAAAGAGATTCCTATTCCTATCAATACAACGATCATGGCGAAAAATTAGTCACTTGGAACTTTTCGCACGGAAAATTATTAAGCAGAACTGACCACAAATTACCTTTTAATAATAAAGAAAACGAAGAAAATTCAAAAAAATACCTTAAACTACTTAACGAATTAAACACCAAAACCAATTTCAATCCAACTTTTCTAAACGACTTGTTCAACAGAGGTGATTTGAGAGCTCGGCTGGGCAATAGACTCTTAGCAATTGATGATTTAAAAAAAGTAGACTGGATAATCAAGAAAAATGAAAGTGATACTACAAAAATAGTTTCCGAAACTGTGAAAGCAAATAGAAACAAATTAAAAAGTCTGCTCTACGACTTGTTTGCTAACCTTTATGGAGATCTTGAAATGGAAAACACCGCAAATCAATACTATGTAAAAGCAATGATAGCAGCACCAGATGACTATCGGATTTTATATAATTTTGCGAATTATTTACAACAAAAAAAATCTACCGACTTAGCGCGCTATTATTTAGAAAAAATAGTTACAGCACATACGGGACACGGGCACGCGAGATGGTCATTGGCGAAATTATATAGTGATATTGGCGAATATGAAAAAGCCATGGAAAATATCACCATCGCTTTCCAAAAGGAAAAAGCAATCATACAACATTCATCCAATTATGGCGGGAGAGATTTAAGAACCACCAGAGGTCTTATCTATCACAAACTTGGCGAATCTGAAAAAGGAATTGAGGATTTAAAAGAAGCCTTAAAAATGGATAAGAACAATTCGTATGCAATGAAAAATTTAGGCATCATTTACCTCGATCAAAAAAAATACAGCGAGGCTTGTGAATTATTTGAAAAAGCAAAAAAATTGGATTACACCTTAGTTTTTGATGAAAAAGATTTAGAAACCTTGATAGAAAGCGCATGCAACAACATTCCTTATGTTGAAACTATTACTGTACCAAAACCATTCGTATTCCCTAATCCTGCTTCAACTGTAATTACAATAAAAAATTACGATTATAAGAGTTTTGATTATGACTTTTTTGATTTTGAAGCAAATGCTGTTTTACATGGAAAAAGCAGCGATGGTTCTATAGATGTTTCAAAACTTAACGCCGGTTTTTATATTCTTAAAATTTCTAATACTGATTCGCCACAAACATTTAAAATTATCAAAGAATAATCTACCTTTAGCCATTGAAATTTTATAATTAAAATGTTAGAAATCGAACGAAAATTTTTAGTGACTTCAGATGCGTATAAAAAAGAAGCTTTTTCCCAAAAACGCATAATTCAAGGTTATTTGAATTCAAATCCTGAGCGCACAGTTCGTGTTAGAATAAAAGAAAACAAGGCTTATTTAACCATAAAAGGCAGTTCAAACACAAGTGGCATGTCCCGTTTTGAATGGGAAAAAGAAATCCCAGTGGATGAAGCTAAAAATTTGTTGTTGCTTTGCGAAAAAGGAGTAATCGACAAAACGCGTTTTGAAGTAAAAATTGGCAATCACATCTACGAAATAGATGAATTTTACGGCGAAAACGAAGGTTTAGAAATGGCCGAAATAGAACTGCAATCAGAAACTGAATTATTTGAAAAGCCAAGCTGGCTAGGCGAAGAAGTAACAAACGACAAACGTTATTATAATTCTTATTTGAGTAAAAATCCTTTTAAAAACTGGTAATTTATTTCACAACTTCTTCTATGGTAACAATCATAGAACCCGCTCCTTTATTTTTGGCAATTTCCATATAAGCCCTTTTTGTCAAATCAATTTCCCTTGATCTTACAAAGGGACCTCTATCAATAACCTCAACAATTACTGATTTTCCATTGGCTTCGTTAGTAATTTTCAATTTAGTACCGAAAGGAAATTTTTTATGTGCTGCTGTGTAATCATTATTACTAAATCTCACTCCGCTTGTAGTTCTTTTTCCGTTAAACTTATCAGCATAATAAGAAGCATGAACACTTTTTTTATAAAGTTTTAACTTTCCTATTACCTCACCTAAAAGAGTATCTTTTACTACCCCTTTTTTATCGACAACAATAGGATACTTCTTTAAAACCGAATCTCTTAATTCAGGAGCAGTTGGTTTTTGTGCTTTTTTTACTGAAGCCTTAACACTTTGAGCGTTTACAAAAACAACGGTAAAAAATAAAAAAAGTAGTGTTATTGATTTTTTCATATTAACCTTTTTAGTTCAAACCTATTTAAAACAAAAACGATTCCTCGATAAAAAAAGTCCTTTTCAGGACTTCTTCTCAGATTTTATTTAAACCATAACGACCAAGGAATTCTACTTAGTACAAGTATCAATCCTAATCCGTAGAAAATGGCAAATGTTTTAAATTTTGATTCACTTGTGGTTAATTTTTTATGTTTTGACCATCCAATTGTGATCAAAGTAATAGCAATAATATTGATTAAAGGATGTTCAACAGCTGTCAATCTTAGTGCTGAATTCTTCATCACTTCTCCCATTCCAATAAGACCAAAACTAGAAAAAGCCTTATCAGAAACAAAATACAGAATTAGACCAATTAATAATTGAGTATGAGTTCCTATCAATCCAAAAATTGCAATCTTTCTGTCTTTAGCGGTAAATTCCTGTTTGGAAACTAAACCTATCAAAGCATTAACCACTGCAATCACTAATAACAAAAGAGCTAAATAAGCCCAACCAGAATGAAACTTTTGAATGAATTCGTACATGTTTTTAATATCTTTTTTAACAAATATAAACAAAAAAGGCATAAAAAAAACCTCATGATACCATTTGAACATGAGGTTTATATAATTAAAAACCAACAGGATTAGCAAAAATTACTGAAAATCAAAAGATTACAATAAAAACTATTAACTGTTATTTATTTCTTAAAAAATGTCCTAATAATGAAGCTGTTGAACTATCATGGTTCTTCACTTCATTAGCATTAATCTCATCCAGGATAGAATTAGCCAATTGTTTCCCAAGTTCTACTCCCCATTGATCATAACTAAAAATATTCCAGATGAACCCCTGAACAAAAATTTTATGTTCGTATAATGAAATCAACGAACCCAATGATTTCGGAGTCAATTTTTGAATCAAAAATGTATTTGTTGGTTTATTTCCTGCAAAAACTTTAAATGGCAAAAGGAATTGAGCTGCCTCAGCCGAAAGCCCTTGTTTATCAAACTCAGCCTGAACTTTTGCTTCCTCTTTTCCGTTTAACAATGCTTCTGTTTGTGCAAAAAAGTTAGACATCAATTTGTCATGATGATTGTTATCACCATACAAAGGCTGAACGTAACCTATAAAATCGGTTGGAATTACCTTTGTTCCCTGATGAATTAATTGAAAAAAGGCGTGTTGTGCATTCGTTCCCGGCTCACCCCAAATAATAGTTCCCGTTTGGTAATCAACTTCTTTACCATCACGACCAACACTTTTACCGTTACTTTCCATTGTTCCTTGTTGTAAGTAAGGCGCTAATTTTTGTAAATATTGCGTATACGGAATCAAAGCTTCACTCTCTGCTCCAAAGAAATTATTATACCAAACACTTAATAATGCCAAAACAACAGGAATGTTTTTGTCAAAATCAGCTGTTTTAAAATGCTCATCCATTTCGTTAGCTCCGTTTAATAATGCTTCAAAATTATCAAAACCAACTGCCAAACTAATCGATAATCCTACCGCACTCCAAAGAGAAAAACGTCCTCCAACCCAGTCCCACATTGGGAAGACATTGTCCGGGTTAATCCCAAATTCAGTTACTTTCTGTAAATTAGTAGAAACAGCCACAAAATGTTTGGCCACATCTTCCTGAGTTGCCGTTTGTAAAAACCATTTTCTGATAGTCTCAGAATTAGTTAAAGTTTCCTGAGTTGTAAAAGTTTTAGAAACAATTACAAAAAGAGTCGTTTCAGGATTTAACTTTTTAATAATTTCATTAACATGATCCCCATCTACATTAGAAACAAAATGTACATTTAAATCGTTTTTATAATATTGTAAAGCTTCCACAACCATAGCCGGCCCTAAATCAGAACCTCCGATACCAATATTCACTACATCAGTAAAAGCTTTTCCGGTATAACCTGTTCTTTTTCCGGAAGTAATTTCATTAGTGAATGCTTTAATTTTATTTTTTACTTCAAAAACCTCCGGCACAACGTTCACTCCGTTCACATTAATTACTGCCGTTTCTTTAGCCCTTAAAGCAGTATGAAGCACGGCTCTGTTTTCAGTCTGATTGATTATTCCTCCTCCAAAATAATCCTCAATCCCATCTTTAAGTCCCATTTCATTAGCCAATTCAAGCAATAAGCTCATCGTTTCCTGATTGATAATGTTTTTAGAATAATCAATTAAGAAATCATTCCAAAGGATGCTAAATTTTTCTGCTCTGGAGGCATCTTCTTTAAACATTTCCTGCATAGAAACGTTTTGTAATTCTTCAAAATGTTTTTCCAGCTTCTTCCAGGAAGCTGTTTTAGTTGGATTTAGAGTACTTAAAGCCATCAGTATTTTAGTTTTTAGTGTTTTAGATTTGGCCGTAAAAATACTGAATTTAGTTCGAATAGCAGGAAGATTTCCAACTATATAATTACAAAAACCAACCAGTTTGTAAATAAAAAAAGGAGACAGAATTCACTACAAATCGTATCTCCTGTATGATTTCAAATTCTCAAACCCCTAAGACTTAACTACAAATTCCCTACACTGTCTAATTCTCGTTTTAAAGGTTCAATAGTTTTCATAAACCGGGCTTTATTCCCCCCTTCCATCGGAGTTCCGGTAGGTAATTTTAGTTTCAAAGCATCAACCTGCACGCCATTTTTCCAAAAACGATAACACACGTGAGGACCAGAGGCTAAACCGGTACTTCCAACTCTGCCTATAACATCTCCCTGATTGACACGCTGACCGCGTCTAACCAAAATTTTAGACATATGTAAATATTGGGTAGCATAAGTTCCGTTATGTTTTACTTTCACAAAGTTTCCATTTCCGGCAGTATAACCCGTTGTTTCGACCACACCTGCTGCCGTGGTCATAATAGGCGTTCCGGTAGGTGCAGCATAATCGGTTCCTTTATGCGCCTTCCATCGATGTTGTACCGGGTGAAATCTATTCATAGTAAATCGGGAAGTAATCCGACTAAACTTAATCGGCGATTTCAAGAAAAAGTTTTTCATCGTTTTTCCATCTTCATCATAGTAATCAACCTTACCTGAGGATTGATTTTGAACAAACGGAAAAGCGTACATAATTTTACCTTTATATTCAAAAAATGCTGCCTCTATATTACTTACTCCGTTATAAATAGAATCGTTGATATAGCGTTCGTTGAAAGCTATCCCAAAACGGTCGCCTTTTTTTAATTTAAAAAAGTCTATTGACCAGGAATAAATTTTTGTGATTTGATTTGCCAAATTAGCTTCAACTCCCGAGTTTGCTAAAGTTTCAGACAAAGAACCTTTTAAAACCCCGGTAATCACTCTGCGCTTATAAGTTACAGGTCTTACTTTTTTATGAGCAACCACTGCCGAATCACGCAAATCAAAAATATAATAACTCAAATCATTAGGCTCATAGATAAAAACCTGTAGCTTATTGGTTTTATCCTTAGAACGCAACATGGTGTAAGTCTTATCAGGCCTGATACCACGTACATCAAAAGTATCTTTAATGCTGTTTACAATTTCGTAGATTTTTCGGTCTCCAATATTTTGTCCCTCTATAATTGTCCCGAAAGTATCTCCTTTTCTAACCGTATCCTGAATTACATTATAGTCGGCAAAATTAAATCCAAAATCAGAATTGTCTTTTTTCGAAGTTTCCTTTTTAGCAACCTTAACTCCATCCGTTTCTTTATCTGAATTTTTACAGGAAACTACTAAAGTTAGTGCTATTATAAATGTTAAAACGTATTTCAAACTGTATCTATTTATTCAATTCTACTTAAATTTCTTATTGCTCTTGCCCCCAATTAGCTAATTCAGCTTCATTCCATAATTCAGGAAAGAAAATTCTTTTTTGATATTTTGGATGCATGTATTCTCGCCAATCACTTCCGCCTGTAGCTTCCCCGTCACCCATGCTACTTTGATCGATATACTTAATAGCTACATTTAAATGCTGCATTACCCATTTTATATTTACAGTATAATCAAAATGACGCATCGCTTCTTTTAAAGCAGACAATTCCTGATTCTCTACAGGTAGCTGTCTGTATTTTTGCCAAATATTTACTGACTTATACTCTTCCATATAATTCAGAAAAGTGGCCTTGTATTTCTTTTCAAAAATTTCTAAGGTATATGATTTTTCACCAGTCTGATAATCTTTTCCTGCCGCCTGCCAGTATAAGATTTCAAACGCTTCTTCATTAGAAATAGTATTATCGAATGTTGCTCTGAAGCGACTATCAATTAAATTAACCAAATCAGTTGTGCAAAATTCAATTAAACGGTATTGCGCACTTTGAAATCCGGAAGCCGGTGTAAGTGTATTTCTAAATTTCATATACTGGTCTACATCCATACCATTTTCCATAATGGTGAAAGAAGTAGTCAACATATCAAAATAACGGCTAATTCTAATCAATCTGTCAGTAAAAAAATCGGCCTGAATATTTTGAGTATGGGAAATTTGGTTCATCTCCCAAAGAATCATCTTGAATATTAATTCGTTTACCTGATGATAGAGAATAAAAACCATTTCATCAGGAAGTACAGTTCTTTGAATTTGTAAATTCAATAAAGCGTCTGTTTGAATATAATCCCAATAAGTAGACGGTTTAGACCAAAGCAAGCCTTCGAGCTGAGTATCCGTTTTTTGATTGATGGAATCGTATTTTTGCTCTATTTCCTTTAAAATACTTGCTGTATTCTCATTAACATTCATTATCTCTTTATTTTAAACGGAGCTTTCAAACCTTTGAAAGCATCCAAATCGGCTTTTAATGAACCTACAGCCAAATCTGCCTTAATACGAATAGGCAACCTATTTTCATCATCTGAAACCCAAACCGTTAAACTCTCTTGCTCTTTAAAAACACGACCTGACTGAACTAATGGTCTAAAAATCATTGAAGACACAACTCCAAATTTAGTTGTAATATCTTCACGACCCATGAATTTTAACTTAAATTTTGTGGTTTCATCGTCAAAAAACATATCAATTTCCACAAACTCTCCCGGTTTAATCTTATCAATTGTAGGATAATTTCGCAAATAGTAAAAAGCAGATAAAATGTCCTGGGTATTTTTAGGAATAACAAAAGTTTTTTCAGTCTTCTTTTTATAGTCTTTTACAGTGACTCTGTGTGAAGACTGATTAAAAAAACCTTCCTGATTTTTAGTATAACCTCCTTCATTAATATTCCTAACAAATTGATAAGGATTTCCCGTTTCTTTATCTATGTAGCTTTCGTAAGTATCAACAACTTTAAAAAAAAAGCGTGACAAACCAGTAGTGTATCCTTTGCCTATTACGTGAAAAACTTTTTTATTGTTTACGAAAGCATCTTTTACTTCGAGTGTAGCATATCCCGCATTTACAAATCCGTAGTGAACACGAAATTTAAACCATTCACCTACATCAAAAGCATCATCGGAACGAGTATCAAAACTTGCGGTTAAAATCAATAATAGGAGTAGCAATATTTTTTTCATAATTTACTAAAATTTCTTTATTGACTTAATTGACAAATTTTGTTCCAAATATATCAAAACAAAAAAACTCAGTCAAATAATGACTGAGTTTTTATGCTATTAACCAACCAAAAAATTATAAATTATTAAATTTATATTAAACCAAAAGGAAACCACCCCTCTTGTTTTGATATTACAAAGATAAGGCAATAAAATGCGATTTCTACAACAAAAACAGAGTTTAACAAAATTTTAAAACAAGATTCGGAAGATTTAGTCTTTTTTTTTAATTATCACAAAAAAAGTAATTATAAAAAATTAAAGTGATAATTTTTCATTTTTATCGAGAACCCCGAAAACAGTTAATTTTACACTTATTTGTATTTTTCAAACAAAAAAACGTCAGGCTTTAAGCCAAAAAACCCATTTTAGCTCAAAAACACACTCTCAAATTTCATTTTATTTTTTTGGAATCTAAAAAGGAAAGCCAACACTAAACCAAGTATAACCTTTTTTAGTTTCAGGAGACCAACTTCGTTTTATTTCTATTGGACCAATTGCCGTTTCTAAACCATAACCTAAAGCATACCCGGATATTTTAGGTATAGAAACCCAATCAACAGTTTCAAAAATATCATTTCCAACATTAGCATAATTAGCAGTAAGATTAAGATGGTTATTTTTAAAAATCTCATAATCGAAAGTCACCGTAGATTTTATATAACTGTTACCACCCATACTTAAAAAGTCATAGCCGTAAAAATGGCTAAAATTATTGGAAACATTGTAACCATAACCTCCCAGAATAAAATTGAAAAAAGGCACACTTTTACTGCCGATAGCAAAACCGGCTTCTGTTTGAATTTTGATTGATCCCGACCTGAATAATTTAAAAGCTACTCCAAAATCAGCTTTTGCTATAGAAAAAGGATTAAACTCTTTAGTATAATCCGAGGAATACAAATAAGAATGAATATCTCCTGAGAAAAACCAACCTCTTTTAGGAAAAAATTTATCGTCCAAAGTATCATAATTTAATCGGGCAAATACGCTTAAATAATCACTTCTGTCAATTTTCGAACCTGTATTAGTCAACGTTTTCGAATCAATATTAAGATATTTATATTCTAATCCGCCTCCAATTAAGAAACGTTGCAAAAACATAGTTTGAAAATACAACTGATTGGTAAAATCAAACAAATCTACATTCAACGAATTAATTCCTAAATCTTCAAAATTCAAATTACTAATTTGCCCTTCAATATTTCGATTAAACTGATTCAGAAACGATTTAAACCCAAGACTAATATTGTATCCATTCTCTATGTAATAATCAAAATTATACCTGAAGTTATCACCTAAAATCACATCTAAAGAAGTCACATCATTTTTAAAAAAAGTCTTCTTGTGTGTCAGATTTACTAAAACAGCACTTTTATATAAACCATCATAATGTAACCCAAATTTCAGAAAAGAATCTGTTGGATTTTCTTTTAAAACTAAATTCAAATCATCCTTTCCGTTATTTTCTTCAAAAGAATAATCTATAGCACTAAAGTTTTCTGTTGCGTTCAAATTGTTAATCCCATTTTGCAACTGATCATAACTAATTTTAGTTCCGGGTTTAAACCGCAACTTCCCATAAACGTATTCTTTAGTATAATTTTTTAATTTATTGCAATTGATATTAGCAATTTCCAAACTATCAACCCCATTAATTAATTTAGGCTTTTTATAGTTATTTGCCAGTTTACCTAATTGTTTTAATCGTTCAAAAACCGAAAAAGCAGCTTCTTCCCCTCTGCCTAATATTTCCTGTCCGCTGTCAAACGACATTACCCCATAATCTTTTATGTCGGGACGAATATAAATATCGGTTTTTAAAACATTTTCCTTCATTTTATCGATAGAATGAAGGTTGGTAATTTGCACCAAAATCTTTGTAGCATCATTAAGCTCTTTTCTGTCTAATAAATCGTTTTGAACATCAACACCTATAATAATGTCGGCTCCTAATTTTCTAACTTCATCAATTGGGTAATTGTTTACAACTCCTCCATCAACTAAAAACCGATCCTGATATTCCACAGGAGAAAACAACGAAGGAAAAGCAGAACTGGCAATCATAGCACGAGCCAAATTTCCTTTATTTAACACTACCTGCTCACCGGTTTCAATATCCGAACCTATGCATAAAAACGGAATGGAAAGCTTATTAAAATCCCTTACATGTCTAACATCCCGGGTTATTCGACTCAATAAATTAAAATTATATAAGCCTTTAGAAAGCGCATCGGGAATTCCTATTTTATATTTATTAAAAGGCAAAACAAGTGAATACACCTCATCATTCCTTTTTTCATAAAAGTTTTTAGTTTGTCTGGGAATATAATCACTTAACAGTTCATCAAAATCGGTGGATTTAAAAATAGAATCCAGCTGTCTTGCATTATAACCCGCAGCATACAATCCGCCTACCACCGCACCCATACTGGTTCCTCCTATGTAATCAATCTTAACACCAGCATCTTCTATCACCTTAAGAACCCCTATATGAGCAAAGCCCTTAGCCCCACCACCACTAAGCACCAATCCTATTTTGGGCCGATCTTTTTTCTGAGAATACAAACTCAAGCCACTAAAAAAAACAAGCAGTAAAAGGATACACTTTTTCATAAAACAATTTCTATTTTAGAATTACATGCCTTTTTAAAAATTAAGACATTGTGGTTTTGTAAAAATCGGTAATTTTTTTGGCTTTTGATACCCCTACAAGCTCCGAAATTTCATTTTCTGTAGCCAATTTCAATCTTTTAACACTTTTAAAATGCTGAATAAGTTTTAACATTGTTTTTTCACCTATTCCCGGGATGGATTCTACCGAAGAATTCAATGCCGACTTACTCCTTTTATCCCGGTGATGTGTTATCCCGAAACGATGTGCTTCATTACGCAATTGCTGAATGACTTTTAAAGTTTCGGATTTTTTATCTAAATAAAGCGGAACGGAATCGCCGGGAAAAAACAACTCTTCCAACCTTTTAGCTATACCAATAATGCTTATTTTGCCGCGTAAACCTAAATCATCGATACTTTTCAATGCCGAAGACAACTGTCCTTTTCCACCGTCAATAATTATCAGTTGTGGCAAAGGCTCATTCTCATCCAGTAATCGTTTGTATCTGCGATAGACCACTTCTTCCATCGAAGCAAAATCATTCGGCCCTTCAACGGTTTTTATATTAAAATGTCGGTAATCCTTTTTGCTGGGCTTACCATCTTTAAAAACAACGCAGGCCGACACCGGATTAGTACCTTGAATATTCGAATTATCAAAACATTCAATATGTCTGGGCTCTACCGGCAAACGCAAATCTTTTTTCATCTGCGCCATAATTCTGTTAGTATGTCTGTCAGGATCTACAATTTGCAATTGTTTTAATTGCTCTATTCGGTAAAATTTAGCATTACGAACAGACAAATCCAAAATTTGCTTTTTATCACCTAACTGAGGTACGGTAACTTTTATATTCTCACCTAAATCAACCGCAAAAGGCACAATTACTTCTTTTGACAACAATTGAAATCTTTCCCGCAATTCCACAATGGCTAATTCCAGTAATTCCTCATCTGTTTCGGCCAATTTTTTCTTGATTTCCAATGTATGCGAGCGAATGATTGATCCATGTGAAATTTGCAGAAAATTCACATAAGCAGCACTTTCGTCAGAAACAATAGAAAACACATCGACATTAGTAATCTTAGGATTCACTATCGTGGAACGCGATTGGTAATTCTCCAGAACTTCTATCTTTTCTTTAATTTTTTGCGCCTCCTCAAAATGCATTTGTTGAGCCAAATCCATCATCAGTTTCCTAAAATCCTTCAAACTCTCTTTGAAATTTCCTTTTAGAATTTCCCGAATGGCATTCACCTGTTTTTGATATTCTTCTAAAGATTCGTAACCTTCACATGGTCCTTTACAATTACCAATATGATACTCAAGACAAACCTTAAACTTGCCACTTTCTATATTCGAATCAGTCAAATCAAAATTACAGCTGCGAAGCGGATACAGTTCTTTAATTAACTCCAAAATAGTATTTACCGTCTTAAAACTGGTATAAGGCCCAAAATATTCCGAACCGTCTTTGACCATTCTTCTGGTAGAAAATATTCTCGAAAAGGGTTCTTTTTTGATACAAATCCAAGGATAACTTTTATCGTCTTTTAAATTGATATTGTAACGTGGCTGCAGCGTTTTTATCAAATTGTTTTCCAGCAAAAGCGCATCGGTTTCCGTAGGAACCACAATATGTTTGATAGTCACAATTTTTTTGACCAAAACATTCGTTTTAGCCGTATCGTGAATTTTATTAAAATAGGAAGAAACCCGTTTTTTTAAATTCTTAGCCTTTCCCACATATAAAATCCTGCCTTCCTTATCATAATATTGATACACGCCCGGACTGTCCGGTAAAGTTTGAATTTGAAGTTCGAGAGCTGTTTTTTGCATTAGAATTTTATTTCAAAAAAGATGAGAAATCAAAACCTGAGAACTTAGGGCTAATCTTTGATTTCTAATCAAATTTACGAATTACAAATAATTATTTCTACTTTTAGGTTTTTAATTCCACAGCATAAAATCAAACATGGAAAACAATAAAAAGGAACTCCGTACAAAATACAAATCACTGCGAAAACAACTTTCTGAAAACGACATTGAAGAGATAAGTTTAACTATCACTAATCAATTGCTGAAACTAGACATTTGGGACAAAAACTATTTTCATGTTTTTCTACCCATTAAAGAACAACAGGAAATTGATACCGAATTGATTTTACATCTGCTTTCAGGAAAAGACAAAAACATCCTTATATCAAAGTCTGATTTTGATAGCTGTGAAATGACACATTTCCTTTTGACCGACAATACCAAAATAAAAAAAAATCAATACAATATTCCGGAACCTGTTGACGGAATCGAAGTTCCTTCTAACAAAATAGAAGTTGTTTTTATCCCTCTTTTAGCTTTTGACAAAAAAGGGCATCGCGTAGGTTACGGCAAAGGCTTTTATGATAAATTCCTTAGAGAATGTCAAACCGGAACCATTAAAATTGGACTTTCTTTCTTTGAAGCCGAAGAATTAATAGAAGATGTCCATGAAGGCGACATGCAACTGGATTATTGTGTGACTCCTAAAAACATTTATGCATTTTAAACCCATAAAAAAAACCTGTCCTAATAGCTAAATCGGAACAGGTTTGCATTTATCTTAAAGGCAAAGTCCTTAATGTTTATGAAAAGCCTTTTTATTAAAGACAATTAAAATCCCTACTCCGGTAGAAATTGCCACATCGGCAACGTTAAAAATAGCATTGAAAAAGGTAAAATCTCTTCCACCCCAAATAGGCAACCATTGCGGTAAATTTCCGCTCCAAAACGGAAAATAAAACATATCGACTACTTTCCCATGAAAATAGCGCCCATAAGGTTCACTTGAAAATAGTGTTGCTAATTGTGAACTACTATCGTCAAAAATTACCCCATAAAAAACAGAATCTACAATATTTCCAAAAGCACCTGCTAAAATTAACGCAATAGCCACAATTAAATAATTACTACTGTGCTTTCTTTCTACTGAATCCCACAACCAGTAACCAATTCCTCCCACAGCAACTAATCGAAATAAAGTAAGAACTAATTTACCATAAGCGCCCGGAATTTGAGTTCCCCAAGCCATTCCTTCATTTTCTATAAAATGAATTTTAAACCAATTAAAAACCTCAACTTCTTCTCCTAATATAAAATTAGTTTTTACATATATTTTAGAAATCTGATCAACTAGTAAAACTATGAAGACGAGCAAATACGCGTTTCGTAATGACATTTTTTAATTTTTAAGTGCGCAAAAATAGGTAATTTGTAAAAATTAAATTCCAAATTCCAATAATTTTACAATTAGTTTTGGAATTTGGAATTCTAATATTGAAATTTCAATTATTACTTTTGAAGATTTTTAGCCTCAATACTCATTGTTGCATGAGGAACAATTTTCAATCTTTCTTTACTAATTAATTTTCCTGTTACTTTACAAATTCCGTAGGTTTTATTCTCTACACGAAATAAAGCATTCTTTAAATCACGGATGAATTTTTCCTGACGGATAGCCAATTGAGAGTTGGCTTCTTTAGACATGGTTTCACTACCCTCTTCGAAAGCTTTGAATGTTGGTGATGTATCATCCGTACCATTATTCAAATCGTTCATATAAGCACTTTTTATCAAATCTAAATCGGCTTGTGCTTTCTCAATTTTCTTTTGGATTATCTCTTTGAACTCTGCCAAATCGGCGTCTGAGTATCGTGTTGCTTCATCTACCATAATCAATATTATTTAGTAATCGTTATTTTAGTTTTAATGTCATCAAATTCAATTTCTGTGCCATTCTCAATTTGAGTCTCAAAAACCAACTCCTCAGTCAATGTTTCCGATTTAATGTAAGCGTTGTTATTTTTTACAGCAACTTCTAAAGCTGGATTATTTTGCAAACTCACCTTAATCTTATCTGTTACTTCAAATCCGGAATCCTTTCTAATATTTTGAATTCTATTGACTAACTCTCTAGCAATTCCTTCATTTCTCAATTCATCCGAAATAGTAATATCAAGAGCTACGGTAATTCCATTAGAATTAGCAACCAACCAGCCTTCAATATCCTGAGATGTTATTTCTACATCCTCTAATGATAAAGTTACATCTTTTCCTGCGATAACAATAGCGATGCTTCCTTCCTTGTCTAATTTGTTAATTTGCTCAGAAGAAAAACCTTGTATCTCTTTAGAAATCAATCCCATATCCTTTCCAAAACGTGGCCCAAGCGCCTTAAAATTAGGCTTAATTTGTTTTACCAATACACCTGAAGCATCGTCCAAAAGTTCAATTTCTTTCACGTTTACCTCTGCTTTTATCAGGTCAGAAACCGCCTCAATTTCTGCTCTCTGTTTCTCGTCAAGTACCGGAATCATTACCTTTTGCAATGGTTGACGCACTTTAATCATCTCCTTCTTACGTAGTGATAAAACCAGTGATGAAATCGTCTGTGCTTTCTGCATTTTGCTCTCTAACGATTTATCAACAAAGTTTTCAACGTATTTTGGAAATTCCGCCAAATGTACACTATCAAATTTTTCCGATTGTGTTGCCTGTGTTAAGTCTCTGTAAAGCTTATCCATAAAGAATGGAGCAATAGGAGCACTCAGTTTACTTACCGTTAACAAACAAGTATATAAGGTTTGATAAGCCGCAATTTTATCCTGAGCATAGTCTCCTTTCCAGAAACGACGACGACACAAACGAACGTACCAGTTACTTAAGTTTTCCTGTACGAAATCAGAAATAGCACGGGCAGCTCTTGTTGGCTCATAATCGGCATAAGCTTCATCAACCAATTTAATCAACGTATGCAATTCTGATAAAATCCAACGATCAATTTCCGGTCTTTCATTCAACGGAACCTCAGCTTCATCAAATTTGAAACCATCAATATTAGCATATAAACTAAAGAAAGAATAGGTATTATAAAGTGTTCCAAAGAACTTTCTTCTCACCTCAGCAACTCCTTCAATATCAAATTTCAGATTATCCCAAGGATTCGCATTCGCAATCATGTACCAGCGCGTAGCATCAGGACCATATTCTTTTAAGGTTTCAAATGGATCAACGGCGTTACCCAAACGTTTCGACATTTTTTGTCCGTTTTTATCCAATACCAATCCGTTAGAAACTACGTTTTTATAAGCAATATTATCAAAAACCAAAGTTCCGATAGCGTGCAGCGTATAAAACCATCCACGAGTTTGATCTACTCCTTCGGCAATAAAATCAGCCGGGAATGATTTATTATTATCAATCAATTCTTTGTTTTCAAAAGGATAATGCCATTGTGCATAAGGCATAGCTCCTGAATCGAACCAAACATCAATCAAATCGGCCTCGCGTTTCATTGGTTTTCCTGAAGCCGAAACTAATGTAATTCCGTCCACCACATTTTTATGCAGGTCGATTAAATCATAATTGCTTTCGCTCATGTTTCCAATTTCAAATCCTTTAAACGGATTTGCTGATTGAACACCGGCAGCAATTGCTTTTTCGATTTCGTTGTACAATTCTTCAACTGAACCAATTAAGATTTCTTCCTGTTTGTCGTCGGTTCTCCAAATTGGCAACGGAATTCCCCAATATCTTGAACGCGATAAATTCCAGTCATTGGCATTTTTTAACCAGTTTCCAAAACGACCTTCTCCGGTTGCTTTTGGCTTCCAGTTGATAGTTTCGTTTAGGTCAAACATTCGGTCTCTCACCTCAGTGATTTTGATAAACCAGGAATCCAAAGGATAGTATAAAATAGGCTTGTCAGTTCTCCAGCAATGTGGGTAACTGTGTACATATTTCTCTACTTTGAACGCTTTATTTTCTTCTTTTAATCGAATAGCAATCTCCACATCAACCGAACGTTCCGGTGCCTGATCGGCATCATAATATTCGTTTTTCACATATTTCCCGGCAAACTCACCTCCAACATGCGAAGTAAATCTTCCTTGTAAATCTACCAATGGAACCGGCGTACCATTTTCGTCCAAAACCAACATTGGCGGAACCTCAGGCGTAGCTTCTTTAGCCACCTTAGCATCATCAGCACCAAAAGTTGGTGCCGTATGTACAATTCCTGTTCCATCTTCGGTAGTAACGAAATCTCCCGAAATCACTCTAAACGCATTTTCAGGATTTTGATATGGTAATGTCCAAGGCAATAATTGCTCGTAACGGATTCCAACTAAATCAGCACCTTTTGCTTCAGCTATAATTTGGTAAGGAATCTTTTTATCACCGGCTTTGTAATTTTCAAAATCAGCAGCCTCTTCAGTAGCAAAATAAGTTTTCCCGAATTGTTTCCCAACTAAATTTTTAGCCAAAATCACATTGATTGGCTCAAAAGTATATTGATTAAAAGTCTTTACTAAAACATAATCGATTTTTGGACCTACAGTCAAGGCCGTATTCGATGGCAAAGTCCAAGGCGTAGTCGTCCAGGCCAAAACATGAATAGCTCCAAAACCTTGTAAAAAGCTTGGCAAAGTTTCCGCCAAAGTCTTAAACTGCGCTACAATCGTAGTATCCGTCACATCACGGTAAGAACCCGGTTGGTTCACCTCATGCGAAGACAATCCTGTTCCCGCTTTTGGAGAATAAGGCTGAATAGTGTATCCTTTGTACATCAAATCCTTGTTGTAGATTTGTTTCAACAACCACCAAACGCTCTCCATATATTTGGGTTTGTAAGTCACATACGGATCTTCCATATCTACCCAATAACCCATTTTTTCGGTCAAATCATTCCACACATCCGTATAACGCATTACCGTTTTTTTACAGGCTTCGTTATATTCGGCTACCGAAATGCTTTTCCCGATATCTTCTTTAGTAATTCCTAATTCTTTCTCAGTACCTAATTCTACTGGCAAACCATGAGTATCCCAACCTGCTTTACGCTTTACCTGAAATCCTTTTTGGGTTTTATATCTACAAAAAATATCCTTAATAGCACGCGCCATTACGTGGTGAATACCAGGTAATCCATTTGCCGAAGGCGGCCCTTCAAAAAACACATAAGGAGCATTCCCTTCGCGAGTGCTTACACTTTTTTCAAATATATTTTCTTTCTTCCAAAAATCCAGAACTTCCGATGCTACTGTTGGCAAGTCAAGTCCTTTGTATTCAGTAAATTTTGTACTCATTGTATCCTTTTCTTAATCGAGGTGCGAAAATAAGAAATAGTTATCAATTATGAGTTATGAGTTATGAGTTTTTGCACGATAGGAATTATATCGATATTCCAATAAAAAAAGTTGTTTTTAGTTAAACTGTTAGACAAAATAATTCTTGCGCCAAAGTGGCATTCTCACCCTATCTCACCATGCACTTGTTTTTTCTTAAAAACCCAAACATTATTTATCTTTTCAAAAAAGAAGGTTGCTTTCATCATCCCTATTCCTTTAACTTTTTTTACTATAATCCGAGCCTTTTTATTTTCTATTCTAAAATTTGAAAATGTGATAAATAAGAGATTTTCATTTGTATTTTCATCAAATCTTTCAACTAACTTAAGTTCATAATCTGATTCAAAATTGGATAAATCAGCTTTATGTATTTTAAAACTTATAAAATTATTTCCTGATCCAATTCCTGTATTTTTATAATAAACAGAATCAATTAGTCCAACTGTAAGTTTTTCTTTTTTTTCATTTGGATTCAAACTTTTAATATCAAAAACCGATACAGAATCAATCAATATACTGCTGTTTTGCCGAATCAACTGATGTCCTTCTTTAATTAAATGCCGCTGGAATAATCTCGCCTCATTAAGAAGCCGAAGATGTTCTTCATAATCTTTGTCTTTACAACACATCAACATTAAACAAATAAAAATCAGTACTATTTTTTTAAAATTACCTTCCATTTTTTCAGTTCTTTATTTCAACAAACACATTTTTGCATTCATGTAAATGTATTAATTTCAAAATGTTAATTTTAAGAAAAGTAGTATTTTTTGATTGCTAAAACACAATTTAACCAAATGCCTCTTTTAAAACCTATAGTAATTTTGGCTTTTTTAAACAAATGAGGCTTGTTCAATAAAAAAACCAACAGTAAAGAAAGAAGTAAAACACTTCATTCATTTCAAACCGAGTTTTAAATATAAAATGTTAAACTTCAACTTATTATGACTAAATTTGATATAAGCTCCAAATAATTAAAAAAACCAATAAAACAATGCATTATTAAAGGTGATTTTCATAATTCACCCATAAAAAACAGTGGAATAAAATATTGAAAAAGAGAATTCTATAACTAATAAAACTCAAATCATGTTACGAAGTTTAGTATTCATATTATTCAGCACGTCTCTTTATTCACAGTCCTACTTTGAACCGCTGCAGCTTCGACATACCAATGCATTTAAAGATAATCACTATGAAACCTCCATTTTCAAAACTTTAGAGATAAGCAGTGAACTCCCTATAAAGATAAACACCAACAACTACCTGCTTTTAAACCCTTATTACAACAACACGCAAATTGCTTTAGAAAACACCTTCGACCAACCTCTTACAGTACAATCCCTGCGCCTTCCTATTGGCTTTATCAGACAAATAAACGATTCCAAATGGTCTCTTACTTTTTTAACTTTGATAAGTTGGAATGGCGAAAAATTATTCACCGATAATAATTTTCAATTCGGTGCTATTTCATTTACTACTTTTTCGAAAAAAACCAATAAACAAATTCGCTTTGGAGTCTATGCAAACAAAGAATTTTTTGGCTGGTTTATAATTCCTATTCTGGGCTTAAATTGGAAATTAAACGATTCCAATTCCGTTTTCGGATTGTTACCCGGACGATTTACATATGAACATAAATGGAATTCTAAATTATACAGCGGCTTGAATTTCCGCGCTCCCCTGAACAGTTATCGAATAAACAGTCAGCAATACATAACACTATATGACAACCAGTTATCACTGTTTTTAGATTATTATATCAGTAAACCTATTTGCTTAACAATAGAACCCGGCTGGAGTGTTTTTAAAAAAATCCGAAACACTACAACCGAAAACAACTATAAAATCAATGAAACCAACAGAGTTGACGGAGCGTTCATTAAATTGAGTGCTGCCTATCGCTTTAAATTATAACTGTTAGTATTTTACAACATAATAATTAATTCCAGGAAAGATGAAACAAGTATTTGATTTTGTAATGATATCAGGAGTTCTGCTTGGAATTATTTTCATCATTACAACACTGTGCTTCAAAAAGAAAACAGATAAGGCTATCCTTTATCTCAATCTTGTTATTGCCTTTTTGATACTTAACAATCTTCAGGCTTTTTCTTTGGAAACTTTTTTAGCGGATGCCCCCTTTTTTATAAAAAGATTACAAATTCCGTGGTATGTTTTAATCGTACCCTCCTTTTATGTCTTTTTAACCCATTATCTAAAAATTGAAAAAAAAATTTCCTCCTTTGTGTACATCTCTTTTTCGATATTTATCATCGAAATGTTGATTCGCATTGCATTGATTCCATATTATTATCATTTGGAAAAAAATATGTTCATTGCAAAATATGTACAAATAGAAGAAATCTTCAACGCTTCTTATTCTATTTTCCTTTTTATCAAAACACTATTGGTATTATTTAAATATACCGACTTATACAAACAGATATTAGTTTTTGATAATCTAAAGTGGTTAAGAAATTTAATGTTTTTGGGAGCCATTATTATTCTGATGTGGGTTTGTGCCATCTTATTAAACCTGGACAAAACGTTAAATCCACAAGTGTTGATATACTATCCTTTACGCCTCAGTACTACTACATTGTTATACTGGATTAGCTATCAGGGCTTCTACAATTATTCTTTAATGACGGAACGAATCGAACTAAGAAAAGCAATCTTAATTGAAGAAAAAAATAAAGAATCTCATTCAAACGACAACAATAACCATTCAAACGACAACAAATTCAAACCAATTAAGAATTATATCGAAAAAAACAAACGCTATATTGATCCTAATTTCAGCCTGGAAAAACTGGCTGCCGAAATGAATATCAGTACCAGCAAATTATCCCACTTAATCAATCAGGAAAGCGGCTATAACTTTTCGGATTACATCAATTATTTAAGAGTCGAAAAAGCGAAAAAGTATTTAACCAACCCTAATTATTCAGGTTATACAAATGTTGCTATTGGACTGGAATGCGGTTTTAATTCTAAGTCAACTTTTTACACCGCTTTTAAAAAATTTACTTCCCAAACTCCTTCAGAGTATAAAGAAATGTAGGATTTAGTAGTCCTGTATTTTTCAATTTATCCGGATTTCTGCAAAATAGACAATCTGGGATAAGGCTTTTTTTTACCCGCCATAATTTTGACATAGAAATTTAAACATCAAAGTTATGAAAACCACTACTCCATCTTTAATCGTAATCTCTTTCTCATTCAAGAGTTGTCGTACTCGTACAACCAACGATTCGAAAGAGATCTCTTTGTTTACAGATAAAAATCTTATTACAAATCAGATACCGCTGTATGAACAATCCAAACTACAGTCTGTAAATAACCGCTCTCTTATTGTACTCAATCACAGTATTCAAAAAAACATTCTAATTACCGAAATCAAAACAGAAAACACCACAATATCGAAAGAAATTATATCTGTAACTTCTTCCTGCCTACCGATTATTGTTCCAATAGCAGCCCTAAATAGTGATTTTGTTTTTGATGATTATACTTTTTCTGAAAATTAAATTCGGGCAATCATGTTAACACTTATCGTTTTTTCATTGTTAAAAAAATGTATGTCCCCAAATTTAATATCACTTTTTTTTAAAACAGCTACGCACCTAAAAGCTTTTATCAGTAAAGTTCTAATTCGTTTTTCAATAAAACTAATACTCTTTTTACCAATTATTTCCCTTTCTCAAAACTCACGTCTCGATTATAACGTAATGTTCAGCGGCCATAATATAGGCTGGCTAAGACTTGAAAAAAATGACGTAGGAAACAAATCGGATTTACTATTAGTCTCTGAAATCAAAACCAGACTTTTATTCCCAATTAGGATTTTTTCCAAAGAAACGTCGACTTACGAAAACGGCAAACTAATTTATTCTTCTCAATTCAGAAAAACCAACGGCAAGACCAATCTTAACAAGGAAATCCGATTCGTCGAAAATGAATATGAGATTGTCGAAAATGACAAAAAAACCAAACTTTCGTGTCCTAAAATTGACAGCAATTTGCTAAGTCTCTTCTTTCAGGAACCCAAAAACAGCAAAGAAGTTTATTGTGATAATCAGCAAAGTTTCATCAAAGTTTCAAAAGCTGACGACGGAGGATACCAAATGAAATTCCCAAATGGCAACTACAATTGCTACTACTACAAAGAAGGCATTTGCGTGAAAGTTAAAATGCAACATAAATTCTATATCGCAGAAATAATTATCAAATATTAAAAAGAAAATCATGCAACTCACAACTACCTTATTGTACCTTATCAGCTATACTTTCTTTTATGTTTTTAATCGAAAAAATATAAAAAACGGCAGTCAAAGGCTGATTGATGAAAACGGAGATTTCACTTCAAAACCCAAACAGTTGTTATATGGGCATTTTATCGGTGCCATTTGGCTCGGATTCGTCCCTGTGATAACACTACAAAATTCCTTTTTAAATGCATTGATTGACCTTCAGACAATAGATTTAAAAAACATACTGCTTTATGTTCTGACCCTTATTGTTCTTTTGTTTCTTGCTTTAAGAGAAAGCAAATCGGCTCACGAAAAAAAAGGCAACTCGGAAAGTGTTTTTCAACTATCGGCTCTCTTTTTTTCGACTTATTTTATAAGCAGAGCCTTATTTCTATTTTCTTATGAATTATGGTTAAGAGGAGCTTTGCTTTTTGAAACTGCTTCAGCAATAGGAAAACCTTTAGCCATAACGCTCAATGTTTTTCTCTATGTTTTATTACACATTTTTAACAACCGAAAAGAACTTTTAGCCTGTATTCCTTTCGGAATTACAGTCTGTCTATTCTGTTTTTTATTCAATGCTGTTTGGCCGGCCATAATCCTGCATATAGGTTTTTCATTGGCCTGTGAAATCAATTTTTACCGATTGGATTTAACACGATTAAAAACATTAAAGTCATGAAAATTTTAATCACCGGAGCTACAGGACAAATAGGCCATAAACTGGCACTTACCTTAGCCGAACGAAATAATGAAATACATATATTGGTTAGAAACCCAAACTCTCCCAATATTCCTGTCCATAAAAACATCAAAGTTTTTCAAGGTGACATTACCGATGCGCAATCCATTTCTAAAGCAATTGATGGCTGCAATCAGGTTTACCATACCGCTGCTTTAGTAAAAATATTCGATACTGATGCAACTCAATTTTATAAAACAAATGTAGAAGGCACTTATAATATCCTTGAAAAATCATTGGAATTTGGGATAGAAAAGTTTCTCTTCACAAGCAGCTGTAGTGTTATCGGACCATCTAATGGAAAACCATTAAACGAAAATGATTCACGAATAACCCCTTTTAGCTGTGATTATGACAGCACAAAATATGAAGCTGAAAATCTGGTAAAAAAATATGCTTCCAAAGGACTTCATACTGTAATTGCATCTCCTTCTAGAATTTACGGAAAAAGTTGTACCGAAACCAAAAGCATCAGTATGAATACCGTCATTCAAAATTTCTTAAAAGGCAAACTCACTTTTATTCCAAAACCCAGTCATATGATAGCCAATTATTGTTTTATCAATGATGTGATTGAAGGTCACATTCTTGCTTTAAACAAAGGCAAATCGGGTGAAAATTACATTCTGGGAGGAGAAAATATTTCGTATAAAGATTTCTTCGACACTGTAAAAAACATTTCAGGAACTAACACCAGAATTATAGAAATTCCTAAAATTCTCTTCAAAATACTTGCTCTGATACAATGGATTCAATTTCACACCATCCGAAAAGAACCTTTTGTTACCAGCAAAAGCATCAAACAAATTTTTTGCAATAAAATTTTCAGCAGCGAAAAAGCCATCTCTCATTTAGGCTATAAAATTACTCCTATCAAAGAAGGTTTGCAAAACACTATTTACTCTCTTAAAAAATCAAAATCATGAAAACTAAATTATACACCCTGATAACCGGATCCAGCGAAGGATTCGGCAAAGCATTGGCCATAGAATGTGCCAAAAGAAAAATGAACCTAATCCTTGTTTCATTACCCAATTCAGGACTCAGCCAACTGACTGAATCTATAATCCAAAACTATAAAGTTGATGTTGTTCCTATTGAAAAAGACCTTTCTATGGAAGAAAATTGTGTGTCACTTTTCAAAGAAGTAGAACAAATGAATCTCTCTGTTAATATGCTCATCAACAATGTGGGATTAGGAAGCACCATGTTTTTCAAAGAAGGAACTATCGATTTTTATCAAAAACAGGTGAAATTAAATGTAATGGTAACCACATTGCTTAGCAGCCTGTTTCTGGATATGCTAAAAGCAAATACACCTTCTCATATTTTAAATGTAAGCAGCCTGAGCTGTTTCTTTTATCTGGCCAAAAAACAGGTATATGGCGCTACTAAATCCTATGTTTACTCTTTTTCAAAAAGCCTGCGTGCCGAATTAAAAGCTGACAACATTAATGTAAGTGTGATTTGTCCCGGAGGAATGAATACGAATCCAACAACAATTAGCACCAATCAATCAAATCACTGGTTGGCACGCCAATCCATCATGAATCCGGAAGAAGTTGCTACAATAGCCATCAAAGGCTTATTAAATCAAAATGAAATGATAATTCCCGGCTTCATGAACAAACTTTTTTTGTTAATAGATAAGCTGCTTCCTGCTTTCGTAATTAAAATGATTGCTAACAGCCATGTCAATAAATTTAAATCCTACAACACTGGAAATAGAAATCACGAACTTCTCTTAAACAGATCCCATTGAGAAATTTAAATACCAGAAGATTGAAACTTACAGATGATTTTGTTTTAAAAACATTAAAACCAATACATCTAACATCTTTAATTACTCAGCCAAATTAATCATTATGAATTATTTAAAAACAGAGTCATGACTAATAGCTTACATTTTTCGTTTTATATTTTCCTTGGAATTTATTTTTCGGCCGTTACTTTAGAAATCCTTTACGATCGCCGTAACAAACTTAAATTATATAACATCAAGGATTGCATTGTAAATATCTTTTTGGGATTATTAACGGTTTTATTTCGAATTTTAACAAAAGGAATATGGATTGCAATATGGACATTCTTATACCAATATTCTGCAATAAAATTACCGGAAACTTTAACAACATACCTAATTCTGTTTTTTATGAATGAGTTTGTTTATTACTGGTTTCACAGACTTAGTCATGAAAAAAGATTTTTATGGGCCATCCATGTTAACCATCATTCCTCTGAGTTTTTCAATTTTACAACGGCAGCCAGAACACCTTTTTTCAATTTAATCCTGCACAATGTATTTTGGATTCCTCTCTTATTTCTCGGATTTAGTCCTACGATGATATTTTCAGTTGAAACAATAGGATTTCTTTTCTCATTTATACAACATACTCAAATCATTAAAAATTTCAGTATCTTTGATTTAATCCTCAATTCTCCCTCACACCATCGTGTACATCATTCCTCAAATCCGGAATACATCAATAAAAATTATGGCAATGTCTTAATACTATTTGATCGGTTGTTTGGCACTTTTCAAAAGGAGTTAAAAGAAATTCCTATCAAATATGGATTAACGAAAAATATTAATTCATACAATCCATTAGTAATCATATTCCATGAATGGATTGAAATATTTAAACTAAAAAACAAGTCCGTTAACAATTAGTCCAGACTATCCGAATCAGATTGACAAGTCCTGGTTTTCACAGAATCATTGATACAGTTTAAACTCTAAAAACGAACATCATGAAAACTATTTTACTCTTTTTGACAATCCTAACTTTAGGATGCAGCCCCGAATACTATGTTCCTAATTCTCAAAATATTCCAATTATGCAATCCAAGGGACAGACAAATTTGGGATTTAATTATAACATAAGTGATCTTACTCAGGGATTTGAATTCCAGGCAGCCCATGCCATAAGCAACCATATCGCTTTACAATTCAATGGCGATTGGGTCAACAAGGTGGGAAAGGATTATTTAAGTGATGGTTCCGAAGAAATAAATGCAAAAGGAAGCATGTTGGAATTTGGTGCCGGCTATTTCAAAAATATAGCTCCCCATTTTGTGTTTGAAACTTATGGCCTTTTTTGTTTCGGAAATTTTGAATTAAAAAAATACACGGATCAAAATGGATCTGATAATTTTTCGGCTAAATTTAATCGTATAGGAATCCAACCCAGTTTAAGTTATAACAGAAAAAATTACAGCTTCTCATTTTCTTCAAGACTGGCTAATTTAAAATACAACGACATTAATGGAGGTGAAAACACACCAGATTTCGACCCAAACTATTTGAAAACAAATAATACTTATTGGCTATTGGAACCTGCTCTTACTATTCAGGCAGGATCAGAAAATGTAAAATTCCAAGTCCAATATGTTTACAGTTATAACTTAACCAATCCATCTTTTGAACAGGAACCAGATATTATTTCCTTTGGAATTAAATTAAAGATTGATCCAAAAAAACAAATTAAATCCTTAAACAAATAATTTAAGCAAAAACCTCCTTTAAAACCTCCAGCGATTTTGGTTTTTTAAATCCGTCCAAATGATACGAATAATAATCAATCAGGATTTTTAAAAGCAATTGCCTTTCGATAACATGAAACACTTTTTGATTGCTGTCCAATTTTAAAGAAATCAATTTTTTAAACAAATGAGTTTCGTGTTCGCTCAACAAATTTGTTCCTGAAAAAGGAGTAAAAACACCTTCGCTCATGTTGAAAAAAGACATGTCCATATCGGAAATATCGGGATAAAAACCCAAATACTTGGTCATTTCAAGCATTAAAATCAAATGAAAATTAGCAATCTCATCATGATTGTCTAACCAATGCAAAGCGGTTTCCAAAAAAGTAAAAAGTGTCTCGTTTTTTTCTTCTTCATGTATCGAATGATGCAGGATTTCAGAAATAAACATTACAATCGTACTCTTGTAAATATCCGAATGTATCGACTGAAACGGAGAAGCAATTTTAATCTCTTTAAAATGTTCTAAAGTTCCTTTATTTTTATGCGTCGCTTCTATTTCCAAAATTGACATCGGTTGGAAATAAGCCATTTTTTGGGAAGTTTTTCTTCCTGAAAAAGCATCACGAACAAAATACGATTTCAATCCATGCGACAACGTAAAGCATTTTACAATCAGGCTTTTTTCCTGGTATTTTAAAGCCGAAATAACGATTGCTTTGGTTTTAATTTGCATGATTTACTACACTGAATGAATTGCGAAGATAAAGGAAAAAGTCCTTCGTACTTAATCAAAGTAAACGCAGCAGTTTTTTTGACACAAATTGCACAAATTAACACAAACGATAGTAATCTTAAAAGTTGATTACACCAATTTATATCTGCCTTTGGCAGATTTGTGGAATAAATTCAGAAATAAATTTGTGTTAATTTGTGCAATTTGTGTCTGTTTTTTTCAATTTAAAAAACTAAACCACTCCCTGCGCCAGCATCGCATCGGCTACTTTTACAAAACCGGCAATATTAGCACCTTTTACGTAATCCACATAACCATTTCCGTCAGCACCATATTTCACACAAGCTGCATGGATATTAAGCATAATCCCCTTTAATTTTTCATCAACTTCTTCGGCAGTCCAACTCATTCGTAAGGAGTTTTGCGACATTTCCAGTCCTGAAGTCGCAACTCCACCGGCATTTGAAGCTTTTCCCGGCGAGAAAAGGATTTTTGCATCATGAAACACTAATACAGCCTCATAAGTCGAAGGCATATTAGCACCTTCGGCAACACAAATGCATCCATTAGCAACTAAAGCGGTGGCACTTTCGGCATCCAATTCGTTTTGAGTTGCACAAGGCAAAGCAACATCACATTTTTGCTCCCAGGGTTTTGCTCCGGCAATGTATTTTGCTTTTGGATATTTTACAACATACTCACTTATTCGGGTTCGCAACTCATTTTTCAAATACATGATATGCGCTAATTTTTTAGCATCAATTCCTGCTGCATCATAGATATAACCATCAGAATCCGACATTGTAATGACTTTAGCTCCTAATTGGGTCGCCTTTTCAACTGCATACTGCGCTACATTTCCCGATCCGGAAACCGCCACCGTTTTACCCCTTAAATCATTTCCCTTAGTAGCCAGCATGCTTTGAGCAAAATAAACCACTCCGTAACCTGTTGCCTCGGGTCTTATCAACGAACCTCCGAAAGAAATTCCTTTACCCGTTAAAACTCCTGTAAATTCATTTCTAATTTTTTTATACTGCCCAAATAAATAACCTACTTCTCTGGCTCCCACACCAAGATCTCCCGCCGGAACATCGGTATCAGCACCAATATGTTTACATAATTCGGTCATGAAGGCTTGACAAAAACGCATTACCTCAATATCCGATTTGCCTTTAGGATCAAAATCCGAACCTCCTTTTCCTCCGCCCATTGGCAGAGTGGTCAGACTGTTTTTAAAAGTCTGTTCGAAGGCCAAAAATTTCAAAACACTCAGATTAACTGTCGGATGAAAACGAAGTCCGCCTTTATAAGGCCCTATAGCCGAATTCATCTGAACACGAAACCCTCTGTTAATTTGAATTTGTCCTTTGTCATCAAGCCAGGCCACCCTAAAAATAACTATGCGTTCAGCTTCGACCATCCGCTCCAGGAGCATTTTATTTCGGTATTTTTCATTCTCTTCGATAAATGGAATAACCGTTTCTGCTACTTCTAAAACCGCCTGTAAAAATTCAGGTTCATTAGGATTTTTAAGAGTAACTTGATTTACAAAATTTTTGATAGCTTGAGACATGATATTTTAGGTTTTTAGCGTTAAAAAAACATTTTACTCCTCCTAACAAATATACATCTTTATACAAAGATTCTCTCCAAAATCCAGATGTAAAAACAAAGAATTGCCCTATTATTTTTTAAAAAAAACTGCAGAAACTTTTCCCGATAAAGCAATTCATCTTAAAAAAATCGATTTCATCTAGTTTCCTGATTATTTCAGTAGTTGAATAAGCTTTTTTATATCTTTGTCTATATTCGAATTAGACTAAAATGCTCAAAAATAATTGGCTAAACGTATTGATAGTATTTATTTTACTTGGAATTTCAAGTAAAACGAATGCACAATTTGGGTTTTCCCATGAAATTGGGGTTATAGCCGGACCTGTTGCTTTTCAGTCCGATTACGGAGTACGTCATGATTTAGAAACGAATGCAGGAAACACGGGAACAGGGGTTGGAATCATTCACTACCTCAATTTCTCTTACAAAGCAGAATGTAACTGTTATACTCCTGAAACTTATTTTAACGACCACTTTAAATTAAGAAGCGAACTCTCTTACAATAAAACCAATTTTGAACATTTTGGTGAATGGGTAAACAAAAACTCCTTAGAAGCCAGACAATTAAGAGAAATGAAAGGAGAAAGTGCAGTAACTAACATTGGTATGCAATTAGAATACTTCCCTTTTAGCATTCGGGATTTCACTGCAACAATAGGCAGTCTTGGTCCTTTTGTGAGTCTTGGTGCGCAATTTAGCAATTACAATACTAAGGCTTATTCTACGATGGGGCCTTTAGGAACTCCGCTTACCACATATCCTAAATACCTCACGCCTACAGATGACAGGCAATATGGCTTTTCTACTGAAACTGGTACAGTTTGGTCAATTGTTTCCAGTGTGGGTACTCGTTATAAATTAGCCCCATTAAGCGATTTAATGATTGACTTACGATTTCAATATTACTTTTCGGACTGGGTTGATGGCTTAAAACCGAATCCCGATTTATATAAAGAAAACAAAGCCAATGACTGGCTTGTTTGGCTCAATGTAGGCTATATTTACTACCTGCAATAAGTAAAACTATCTGATTACAAAATAAAAAAAGAGCCTTCAATTGAAGGCTCTTTCACTATCTTAAATTTTTGTTTTCGGATAAATTATACCAATTTTCGAATGGCCATAATCACACCTATATGAAGTCCTTCGTGGAAATTATTGAAAGACATAGCATCTTTGGCACTATTTAAAACATAGCCTGTAGAAGTTGGATATTCAGCAAAATTCTGAAAAAGATTATTATTGATATCAACAGCTGTTTGATCTATAGTTTTAGTCAACAAAGCCATAATCTCATCTACCTCTTCCTGAGAAGCTACATGCTCAGTTTGCGTTCCTTTTTTATATTTCTCAACTAAATCTTCAGAAACCATCATTGGCAAACCCGAAAGTTTATAAACCAATAATTGTTGGGTAACCACAACATGAGCCACATTCCAAATCAAATTATTTTTAAATCCTTCAGGAACTTTATTTAGTTGTCCCAGTGTATATCCCTGAACCAATTTAGAAATCATATTTCTACTGGTCTTGGTAATCTCTAAAATCTCTTGCATTGTATTGAATTTGTAAATTTTGCGTAAAAATAATCATTTAACGTCTTAAATGATTTTTCTTTGCATAAAGAATTAAAAATTATGACCAATAAAGTATACCATCTTTCCTCTTGCGACACTTGCAGAAAAATCATCAAATCCTTACCGCAAGACCATAACTTAGTTCTTCACGACATTAAACAAACCCCAATTACTGCGGAAGAATTAGAAGAAATGCACCAGCTTTCAGGAAGTTACGAAGCGCTTTTCAGCAAAAAAGCACAATTGTACAAATCGATGGGATTAAAAGACCAATCCTTAACCGAAGACGATTTTAAAAAATACATTCTGGAACATTACACCTTCCTGAGCCGTCCCGTTTTTATTATCGATGGTAAAATTTACATTGGCAACAGCAAACAAAATGTTGAAAATGTAATTCAGGCATTGACAAAATAATTTCGCAACGTGATACACTTTTTGCGGCTGTCCACTAAATACTGCCTACTGAATACTTTTTAGTATCTTTGACCACCTTTTAAAAAATGATATGATACAATCAATGACCGGTTTTGGTAAAGCTACTTTGCAATTACCTACCAAAAAAATAACAGTCGAAGTAAAATCTTTAAACAGCAAAGGTCTGGACTTAAATGTTCGAATTCCTTCATTATACCGCGAAATGGAATTGGGTTTACGCACTCAAATCGCTTCGAAATTAGAAAGAGGAAAAGTAGATTTTTCTATTTTTATCGAAAGTACCGCCGAGCAAACTTCGACAAAAGTCAATGTGCCTATCGTAAAAGGATATATCAATCAGTTAAGGGAAATTTATGCCGATGCCGATGAAACCGAATTGATGAAAATGGCAGTTCGTATGCCGGACACCCTGAAAGTAGAAAGAGAAGAAATCGATACTGATGAATGGGCTAAAATAAAAGAGGTTATTGACGAAAGCATAAACAACATTCTTTCTTTTAGAAAAGACGAAGGCGTTTCTCTTGAAAAAGAATTTCAGTTGCGTATCAGTAATATTCGCCAATACATGAACGACACCCTGGCTCTTGATCCGGAACGCGTTCAGGCTATAAAAGACCGTTTGCAAACCGCTATTGACGAGTTAAAAGTAAACGTTGACGAAAACCGTTTTGAGCAGGAATTAATCTATTATTTAGAAAAGTTAGACATCACCGAAGAAAAAGTACGTTTGACAAACCATTTGGATTATTTCCTGGAAACCATCAAAGGAACGGAAGCCAATGGTAGAAAACTGGGATTCATTACTCAGGAAATGGGACGCGAAATCAACACCATGGGTTCAAAATCCAATCACGCACAAATGCAAAAATTAGTCGTGATGATGAAAGACGAATTAGAAAAAATTAAAGAGCAGGTTTTGAATGTATTATAAATCAAACCAATGAAAAATTGTGCGATTTTATTTTTTCTCTTTTTGCTTTTTGGGTGTAATAATCCAAAAGAAAAAAAGAGTTTGATTCTAGTTAAAAAAGAAGAAAACACAATTATTAAAAAGATTAATAAAGTAGTTTTAAGAGAAACTTTTGTTGATAGTACAAATATTGGAATAAAAGGAAAATATAAAATAGAACTAAACTCATATAACAGTGTGGATAGTACTTATGTTGAAATTAAATTTTCAGAAAAACAAAATAATCATTGGTTTCAAAAACAAAAAATAACACTCCCAAAAGATGGTATTATATCTTGTGATTCAAAAACCACTATAGATTTCAATAATGATAAATTAAATGATTTTACATTCAAATCATCTATTGCTGCACGTGGGGCAAATGAAATTCGCACATTGTTAATTTTTGAAAAAACTAATGGAAAATTAAAATTAATTACAAATTCAGATAATTATCCAAATTTACAATATAATGAAGTTTTAAATTGTATTGATTCTTGGATGGTTTATGGAGGAACTTCAACTGTGTTTTTAAAAATTGACCAAGATAGTTTGATAGAATTTGCTGGGGTTGAACTTTATGATAATTTCAGAGAAATTTATCTCGTTAATGAAAAAGGAAAACACAAAACTTTAAAAAAAGAAAAGATTAAAGATTTAGAAATTTATACTAGATTTAAAAACTTTAATCCATTAATAGAAAATGAAACTGCGAATTAACATTTGCATTTACAATAATACCAATGAAAAAAGGAAAATTAATCGTATTCTCGGCGCCATCAGGTTCGGGAAAAACAACTATAGTTAGGCATTTATTAAAACAGGAAGACCTGAATTTAGAGTTTTCTATCTCGGCAGCAACTCGCGCAGCCAGAGGCGAAGAAGTAAATGGTAAGGATTATTATTTTATCTCTTTGGAGGAATTCAAAAACCACATCAAAAACGAAGATTTCGTAGAATGGGAAGAAGTTTACCGTGATAATTTCTACGGTACTTTAAAAAGCGAAGTGGAACGCATTTGGGCATTGGGCAAAAACGTAATTTTTGATATTGACGTTGCTGGCGGATTACGTATCAAACATAAATTTCCTGAAGAAACTTTAGCTGTGTTTGTAAAACCACCAAGTGTCGACGAACTAAAAAGACGTTTGAAAGAACGCTCTACCGAAAGCGAAGAAAAAATCAATATGCGAATTGCTAAAGCTCACGTAGAACTGGCCACTGCTCCTCAATTTGATGTTGTTATCAAAAATTATGATTTGGAAGTGGCTTTGGAAGAAGCAACTGAGCTCGTTAGAAATTTTGTTAATAATTAAAAAATTGAAAGATTAAAAGATTGAAGAATTCTGAAACATGCTAATCTTTAAATCATTTAATTTTTAAATCTTTACATTACAAAAATGAAAATCGGACTGTATTTCGGAACCTTTAACCCCATTCATGTTGGTCATTTGATTATTGCGAATCATATGGCGGAGCATGCCGGTTTGGATCAGGTTTGGATGGTGGTTACACCACACAATCCGTTGAAGAAAAAAAGTACTTTACTCGATGATTACCATCGCCTGCAAATGGTGTATCTTGCCACTGAAGGTTATCCCAAAATCAAACCATCCGATATTGAGTTCAAACTACCGCAGCCTAATTATACCGTAACTACTTTAGTGCATCTTGAAGAGAAATACCCAAATCATGAATTCTCTTTGATTATGGGCGAAGACAATCTGAAATCGTTGCATAAATGGAAAAACTATGAAGCCATTCTGGCGCATCACGAAATTTATGTCTATCCACGCATTTCGTCAGAAGGAGAGAATGTAGAATTAAAAAATCATCCCAAAATCCACCTTATTGATGCTCCGGTTGTAGAAATCTCTTCGACTTTTATTCGGGAGAATATTAAATCAGGTAAAAATGTCTGCCCTTTGATTCCCTCTAAAGTTTGGGAATACATCGATCATAATTTGTTTTACAAAAAATAAATTAGCTTAATACCTTTTTCAATTCTTCTTCAATTTCCTGAGCAGCGGAATTAATTCCTGCATTTTTCGCTGATAAAAGATACACAGCTGTGTCAGGCATGAGTTGGGTTTCCCATAATAGCTGTAATTTTTCTTTTCGAATAAAAGAACTTGCGTTGATATCCCAGCATACAGCCACACCCGAATTATTAGAAAGCACCTCCAGCATTTCAAACTCTGACGGAATGATGTAATTAGGAATCATCGAAGGTCGTTTTTTATTGAAAACATGCAGCCAAAATAATTTTATGTGCGGTATTCCCGAATCATGGCTGTACCATTTTTGATCATTCAGCCAATTTTCAATGGCATCATAATCATTATTCTTAATATCAGATTGCAGTTGTGAAGCATCAATATTTTTGGAACCTACAATAATTTGCCTGATGTCACCCAGTTTTTTTTGTATGGTATCAAAGGTGTCGTACTTTTTAGTAACAATGGCAAAATCAATCTTTTTAGCATTTACCAATTCAAAAAGGGCTTCATTTTCATGGAAACTAAAATCAATATAATCGAATTTAGAAATCAAATGAGCCGCCATACTGTTAAATAAATGTTTCGAAATTCCCACCGTAATTAAACGATTGGCATCAAATGCTTTAGACCGAAAACCATTCTCTACATTTTCCAAACGTTCTAACGCTTCTATAATCAAGTTATTGAGTAACTTAGCGTATTCTGTTGGTTCCACTCCTTTGGATTTTCTATTGAATAATTTGTAACCAACATGGGCTTCCAACATAGAAATTTGTTGACTAACTGCGGGTTGACTGATAAATAACTCTTTGGCTGCCAAAGAAAAATTACCGTTTTTATACACCGATTTAAAAGTGCGATACCATTCTAAATTAACCATGATATAAATAAATTTATCACAAACATAATTTAAATTATTTTTACTAATAACATATCCGTCTTAAATTTGTAATACTAAAAAAATAAACCATGAAGAAAACAATAGTATTAAGCATTCTAATTTCAGCTGTAGCCGTTATTTCGGCAACAGCACAAAATAAAACATCTATGAAAAAAGTGTTATTTGTAGTTACTAGTCACGATAAACTAGGAAATACAGGAGAAAAAACCGGATTTTGGACCGAAGAATTGGCAGCTCCTTATTATGAATTGGCCGACAAAGGAATTCAAATAGACATCGCGACTCCGCTGGGCGGACAACCGCCAATTGACCCTAAAAGTGCTGATCCCGAATCGGCTACCGAAGACACTAAAAGATTTGATGCCGACACTGAGTTATTGGCCAAACTAAAAAACACGTTAAAACTGGCTAATGTTAAAGAATCTGATTACGATGCTATTTTTTATCCCGGCGGACACGGACCATTATGGGATTTAACAAAAGACAGAAATTCAATTTCACTGATTGAATCTTTCTATACCCACAACAAACCAATTGCCTTTGTTTGTCACGCACCGGCAGTTCTAAAAGACGTGAAAATAAACGAGGAATATTTAGTAAAAGGAAAGAAACTAACCGGATTTTCAAACACTGAAGAAGCTGCCGTAGGATTGACTAATGTCGTTCCGTTTTTATTAGAAGAAGTACTTCAGGCGCATGGTGCCATTTACTCTAAAACCGAAAACTGGCATCCTTATGCTGTTGAAGACGGACTATTAATTACTGGTCAAAATCCGGCTTCATCAAAACTTGTGGCACAAAAATTATTACAACAATTAAATAAATAAAATGCTAAGGCCCTAAGTGGCTAAGAAGTTAAGATTTAAATAACTTAGTAGCTTAGTATCTCATAAACTTAAAGAATATGTTAAACTTCGAATTATACAATCCAACCAAATTAGTTTTTGGAAAAGGACAAATAGAAAAATTAGGAACGCTAATCCCTGCCGGTGCTAAAATCTTATTGGCTTACGGAGGTGGAAGCATCTTTAAAAACGGAATTTACCAGCAAACTATCGATAACTTAAAAGGATTTGAAGTGGTGGAATTTGGCGGAATTGAACCTAATCCTCATTTTGAAACCCTAATGAAAGCCGTTGAAATTATAAAAGCTGAAAATATCAATTTCATCCTGGCTGTAGGTGGCGGTTCGGTTATTGACGGAGTAAAATTCATCTCGGCAGCAGTTAACTTTGACGGAAATCCAATTGATATTTTGCAAAAACATATTCTAATAAAAGAAAATGCGATGCCTTTTGGAACAATTCTAACACTTCCGGCAACGGGAAGCGAAATGAATTCCGGATATGTGGTAACCATTAAAGCTACTCAGGAAAAATTAGCTTCCGGCGGAAGCGCTTTATTTCCGCAATTCTCCATTTGTGACCCGACAGTTATTGAATCTTTACCAAAAAGACAATTACAAAACGGAGTTGTAGATGCTTTTACTCACGTAATGGAACAATATTTAACTTATCCTCACGAAGGTTATTTACAGGATCGAATTGCCGAAGGAATTTTGCAAACGCTAATCGAAGTTGGTCCAAAAGTAGTAGAAAATCCTGCCAATTATGCTTTGGCTTCCAACTTTATGTGGAGCTGTACGATGGCTTTAAACGGATTGATCCAAAAAGGAGTTCCAACCGACTGGGCAACCCACATGATTGGTCACGAATTAACAGCACTTTACAACATCGATCACGCCAGAACACTGGCTATTATTGGCCCTAACTTGTACCGTGTTTTATTTGAAACCAAAAAAGAAAAACTGGCACAATACGGAAAACGCATCTTTAATTTATCGGGAACCGATGATGAAATTGCCAATGAAGCCATCAACAAAACAGTCGAATTTTTTCACACGATGGGAATAGACACCAAACTATCGCAATACACCGAAGACTACAGCAAAACAGCCGATTTTATTGTAAATCGCTTTGATGAAAGAGGTTGGAAAGCTATGGGAGAAAGACAAAATATTACTTTAGAAAAACTAAAAGCCATAGTGGAAATGAGCTATTAAAATACCTTTCATACCATATGACATACAAAAGGCGTCTTGAATTTTTTCTGAGACGCCTTTTTTAATAAAACCAAAACTAAATTAACTAACTCTAACAATATTAAAAAAACACAAATTTCTAATAAACAAAAAGTTACAACTCAAAAAACATACTTTTTATTGTGTAACTCTATTAAAAAAAATAAAATATTTTTACGCAATTTTCGACTAAATCAATTAGCCTTGTTTCATTACTGGATTTTTAAGTACTTTTGATTAAATTTTAAAAAAAATGAGTCAAAATATAAAGTTTGCAGTGATTGGTGGTGGAAGCTGGGCAACAGCCATCACAAAAATGCTCTGTGTCAATCTTTCTGAAGTTTCCTGGTATATGCGCAATGAATCGGCAATTGAGCATATTAAAAACCACAAACACAATCCAAACTACATTAGCTCTGTAGAATTTGACACTAAAAAACTAATACTCACCAATGATATTAACGAAGCCGTTGCCTATGCCGACTACGTTATTTTTGCTATTCCTTCTGCCTTTTTAGACGCCGAATTACAAAAACTGACGGTTTCGCTAAAAGATAAAATCATCTTCTCCGCCATAAAAGGTATCGTTCCGGAAACGAGTTTAATTGTGGGCGAACATTTTCATTTTCAATACGACATTCCCTATTACAATATTGGAGTAATAACTGGTCCCTGCCATGCTGAAGAAGTGGCTATGGAACGCCTGTCTTACCTAACAATTGCCTGTGGTGATGCAGAAAAAGCAAAAGTTGTAGCCAAAAACCTGGCTGGAAATTACATCAAAACTAAAATCACGGATGACATTATTGGTACCGAATATGCTGCGATGCTGAAAAACATTTACGCTATTGCAGCCGGAATTGCTCATGGCTTAGGTTATGGTGATAATTTCCAATCGGTGTTGATGAGTAATGCTATTCGCGAAATGAAGAAATTCATCCGAAAAGTACACAAGATGAAACGCAACATCAACGATTCGGCTTATCTGGGCGATTTATTGGTAACGGGTTATTCGGTGTTTTCAAGAAACAGAATGTTCGGAAACATGATTGGAAAAGGTTACACCGTAAAAAGCGCCATGATGGAAATGAGCATGGTTGCCGAAGGTTATTATGCGGCAAAAAGCGCTTACAAACTCAATCAGGGTTATGGTGCAAAAACGCCTATTATAGATGCCGTTCACGAAGTTTTGTACCAAGGCAAAAATGCCAGAACCGTATTTAAAAAACTGACTGAAAAACTGGATTAGAAAAATTCACTTTTATAAAATTACCGCAGATTCGCAGATTAAATTTCTGGAATTTGCGGTTTTTTTATAAATGTATTTGGATATTTTTAAACAAGCACGCAGATTTTGCAGATTTAAGCCGATAACCTTTAAAAAAAATCTGTAGAATCTGCTTGAAAATAATATTTCGAACGCGAAAGGATTTTCGAAAAATACAAGAAAGTTCTTTCTAAAGTTAAATTTTAAAAGTAAAATTTAATTTATATCTTTAATTAATTAAGTTTGCACAAATGAGAACAGAAGTCAATATCAATCCTACTATGCTTACTTGGGCAATTGCTCGAGCTGGATTTGAATTGCATGATTTTTTATTGAAATTTCCTAATGTTCAAAAATGGATTGAGAATATTAAAAATCCAACAGTTAAACAATTAGAAGAGTTTGCAAATCGAGTTCATATTCCTTTTGGATATTTATTCCTCTCTGAACCGCCTCAAGAGAATATTCCATTCCCATTTTTTAGGACAGAAAGCAATCAAACAACTAAAGTGAGTTTAAATGTATATGATACTATCCTTATATTACAACGCCGTCAAGATTGGCTTACAGACTATTTAATAGAAAATGAAGAAGAGCCTCTTTCTTTTGTAGGTAAATTCAACAACAACACTGCATTTGAAACAATAGTAACGGATATTAGAAAAACTTTAGGCTTGCATAAGGAATGGGCAAATGAATTTCAAACTTTTGAAGATACTTTGAGTTTTATCACACATAAGATTGAAGAAATTGGGGTTATAATAAATTTTAATGGAGTTGTTGAAAACAACACACATAGACCTATTCCCGTAAAAGAATGTCGAGGTTTTGTAATCGTAAATGAAATGGCTCCTTTTATGTTTATCAATGCAGCTGATGCAAAAGCGGCTCAATTATTCACGATCATTCATGAATTAGCTCATATATGGATAGGAGAAAGTGCCGGGTTTGACAATCAAAATCTACAACCAGCAAATGATCCAATTGAAAAATTATGTGATCAAGTTGCAGCGGAATTCTTAGTTCCCATGAAATCTTTTATGAGAATTTGGAATGAAAAACCGAGCATTGATTATGCGAAAAGATATTTTAAAGTGAGTCCGATTGTTATTGCAAGAAGAGCCTTGGATCTGGGATTAATCACAAAAGCAGAATTCTTCCAATTTTACAACGCATATATGCAGGGAATTCAAAACAAGAAAGACAATCAAGGTGGAGGAGGCGATTTTTATGCGACAGCCAGAAAACGAATTAGCGTTAGCTTTGCATCTTATGTCAATCAAGCAGTTAAGCAAAATAAACTTTTGTACCGTGACGCTTATAAAATTACTGGATTAAGAGGAGAAACTTTTCAAACATTTGTAACACAACATCTTCATTAATCAGATGAATACACCTTTTGTATTAGATAGTAATTTTTTTATCGAAGCCCATAGGGTTAGCTACCCTTTTGATGTTGTACCAAGCTTTTGGCTAAAAGTAAAAGAATTAGCAGAAAAAGGTATTATCATTTCAATTGATAAAGTACATAAAGAAATATCCCAAAATAAAGATGAATTAACCACTTGGTGTGAAGAAAACCTACCAAAAGATTTTTTTAAAGACACGAGTATTGTTATTAACCAATATATACAGGTATCCAATTGGGCCAATTCTAAGTCGAATCATTATAATAGGACAGCATTAAATGAGTTTTTAAATGCTGATGAAGCTGACGCTTGGCTTATAGCATTTTCAATATTAAATGGAAATCAAATTGTTACTCACGAAACAAGTGATTTGAAAACCCCAAAAAGAGTTAAGCTTCCTGATGCAGCAACTCCCTTTAATATTAATTGCGTTAAAACTATTGAAATGTTTAGATTACTTGGCGAACAATTCTAAAGAATTAACTAACACCTCTCAACCTTTTAAAATTATTCTTACCTCACAATTACCCCATCTACAAAAAGAATAGGCACTTCTTCGGTGTTGTTTTCGTTAATGGAATTGGCTTTAAAAATAAATTTCTTGTCGTATAAAGTATTTCCGATGAAATAAGTCAGCATGAATTCGTTATTCAAAGCCAGAAGACTTTTCTCTACCATTTCTATTTTTATTACCGAAACAGCTGGAACTTCCACAAAAGCATGACGTAAAATAGAAGTTTTCTTCATTTCGCCATCGATAGTTCCAAAAGCTTTAGAAACCACCATCACACTTTCGATGTTAAAATCACTGTCGTTGACTAAATAAGCATACCATACTTTCTCCATAAAATCGTCGCTCCATTCCTGAACGGCGGCAATAAATACGTTTTCTACTTCGGGGATTGTTATGTCTTTTTTCATCGTAGTCAAAAGTTATAAAGTCAAAAGTCAAAAGTCCCAAACTTTGAGACTTTTGACTTTTGACTTTCGACTTAAATTATATTATTGATTTGAATTGCTCTAAGAAACGAACATCATTTTCATAAAACATACGGATATCGCCTATTTGGTACAACAGCATCGCAATACGCTCTACTCCCATTCCAAAAGCAAATCCGTTATATTCGTCAGGGTTGATGCCACAGTTTTTCAAAACATTTGGATCTACCATTCCGCAACCTCCAATTTCTAACCAACCTGTTCCTTTGGTAATTCTGTAATCGGTTTCGGTTTTCAGTCCCCAATAAATATCAATTTCGGCACTTGGTTCCGTAAATGGAAAATAAGAAGGACGCAAACGGATTTTAGATTTCCCGAACATCTCTTTGGTGAAATACAAAAGTGTTTGCTTCAAATCGGCAAAAGAAACCTCTTTATCAACATACAAACCTTCCACCTGATGGAAAATACAGTGTGAACGTGACGAAACGGCTTCGTTACGGAAAACACGTCCCGGAGAAATAGTTCGGATAGGCGGTTTATTATTTTCCATATAACGCACCTGAACGGATGAAGTATGGGTACGCAATAAAATATCAGGATTAGTCTGAATGAAAAAAGTATCCTGCATATCACGCGCCGGATGGTATTCTGGCAGATTCAACGCAGTAAAGTTATGCCAGTCGTCTTCAATTTCCGGACCTTCGGAAACATTGAATCCGATGGTTGAAAAGATATCGATAATTTGGTTTTTCACAATCGAAATCGGGTGACGTGAACCAATGCTTACCGGTTCGGCAGTACGGGTCAAATCGCCATAAAGACCTTTAGATTCTTCCTTACTTTCTAAAGCTTCCTGGATAGATTTTACTTTTTCTTCGGCAGAAGTCTTTAACAAATTGATTACCTGACCAAATTCTTTCTTTTGCTCATTAGGCACATTTTTAAATTCAGCAAAAAACTCTTTTAGAATTCCTTTACTTCCTAAAAATTTAATTCTAAAGGTTTCTAATTCGGCAGTATCCTGTGTTGAAAAAGCCTGTGCTTCACCAATATATTCTTTAATCTTATCTATCATTTTCATCCAATAATTGAGAGTGCAAATTTAGAAAAAAGTTGTGAGTTATGAGTTATGAGTTATGAGTTTTTAAAGCAAATCTAAAATGCTTCGCCAGTTCGCTATCGCTCGGGTCTACAATCGTTACTCTGTAATCATCAATCAATAAGTTCTTTTTCTATGAAATAATTCACAATGGCTTCTTTCATTAAAACGGATTGTTCCCCTGCCTTTAAAGCGGGTAATTGTTCTTTTACTCTATAATGTGGCCAACCCTCTTCATCAAAAAAATCGAATTCGTAGAAACCATAAGGCTCTAACAAGCGACAAATAGCAATGTGCATCAGGTTTAGTTTTTCGTCTTTTTTGTATTCACGATGCACCTGACCCAGTTCCTGAACTCCAATTAGAAAAATGATGGCGTCCAAATCTAAATCTTCGCCTTGTGAAAATTGATTGGAAAGTATATCAACGAGCTTATCCCAGCGCTCTTTAAGTTGTGTGTCTCTTGACATTTTTTCAGTTATGAGTTATGAATTATGAGTTATGAGTTCATAAAAACATAAAATTATTTTCGCAAAGATACCAACATAATTCTTTTATCTTTGCCCTTTATTTTTTTCTCTTTTAATTATGGGTTTTTTAGATATTATTTTAGGTGCCTTATTGGGTTTTGCATTATACAAAGGAATTACTAATGGTCTTTTTATCGAATTGGCCTCATTTGTTTCCCTAATAATCGGTGCCTATTTTGCCGTTAAATTCTCGGTTGTTACTAAAGATGTTCTTTCAGGATTTTTACATTGGAATCCTAACACTATTCAGGTAATTGCCTTTATTATTACTTTCATTGGAATTGTAATCGGAATTCATTTCTTAGCCAAAATCCTTACCGGTATGGCTGATTTTGCTTTTTTAGGATGGATTAATAAAGCTGGCGGAGGTTTATTCCGTGTTCTAAAAACGGTATTGATTATTGGGCTTGTCTTTTCTGTTTTCGAAAAAATAAACTACAATCATTTTTTGGCCAAAAAAGAAACGCTGGATAATTCTATCTTTTACAATCCGATTCAAAAAACAGCCGGATTTATGTATCCTTCGATTACAAAATGGTATGGGAATTTGAAGGCAAAGTAAGCAGATTTCAGACAGCAGAACGCAACTGCCTTCTGCTGTCTGAAATCTGTAATCTTATTTCACTTCCTGAATAGCATTGCTATCAATCCAGCCTTCGGTACCGTCAGTCAATTGGACTTTTTTCCAATTGTCTACTGTCTCTTTTACAAAAACTTTGGTTCCTTCGTGTAAAATTACCACAGTGTTTCCCATTTTTTGGGGTTCACTTCTTACTTCGGTAATTTCGGAAAAAACAATCGCCGGTCTTTCATTTTTAAAATAACTCTTTTCAAAACCAGCCGAAGCAACACTTATCACGACCAGCAGCAGCATTACAAACATTCCAAAAAAGTATGCTCTTTTGTTAAATGCCAAAGCAGAAAAATAATACCCTAAAAAACACCCTAAAAACAAGATTGAAAAAACAACTGAAATCCAGGCCCAGGTATTGTAATGATACATGGCTGTAAAATCCCGGATGATTTTATCAAATCCTACTTTAGGTACGACTTTGATTTCGTCAACAGTACGTTTTTGAGCAAATCTTAAATTGTTCTGTATCTCTTTATCATTAGGACTTAATACTAATGCTTTTTCGTAATTATAAATAGCAGGAGCAACTTTGCTTAACTTATAATAGGAATTCCCCAGATTAAAATACAATTCAGCTGACTGTTTCTTAGCACTCAAAACCGAATTATAGGCTTCAATTGCCTGCTCGTATTTCCCCTTTTTATAGAACTCATTCCCTTTTTCAAAATCATTCTGAGCAAAGAAAACCTGACTTACTAATAACAATATATAAAGAATCTTTTTCATATTTTTTTAAACACTAATACCTTTAAGAAAGCTGTTTTTCTAAATCAGAGATTATACTTACCGCTTTCTCATAATCTTTTTGAATACTTGCACTGGATGATGGCGCATATCGTGCAATCTCACAGTTTTCAGTCAGAACTATAAACTCATTTACTGCCTCCGGATTAGCATTTTTAGACAACAAAATCTCTCTGATATTATCCTTACTCATTTCTGAGGTTTCAATATGCAACTTCGCTTTCAGGAAATTATGCATTGCTTTTTCCAATGCCACATAAAAAGGTTCTTTGTTGTTGATGTGCTTTTTGGCTTCTGATAAATACTTTTTAGCCAAACGGTTGTTTCTCTTAATTCTGTTTCCAACAACATCTCCATCAATTGTTTCTTTTTTCTTCTTAGCCAATACAATTATTGGCAATAATCCAAAAGGAATCAGTAATAAACTATAAAATAATTTCGAACCAAAAAAATCATTAGCCTGAATTGGTTCTAAATCAGTATCCAACTTTATGTATTGGAATTGTTCATTAGCTACCACTTTGTTTTTAGTAGTATCTGCATTGGAAGCAACAGTAGCTACAGGAGTAGGACCATCAAGTACTTTGACAATAATTTCTTTTGAAGTTATGGTTTTATAACGTCCTGAATTCAAATCAAAATACGAGAACTCTATTGGTTTAATGGCGTACTCACCCTTGTATTGCGGAATAATAGTGTAACTATCCGAAATTTTTCCTGCCATTCCCGAAAGTGGTGTATTCACCTGTTCGTTATGCACCGGATCATACATTTCAAGCGCATTTGGAACCACCGGCTTCGGCAACGTAAACAATTTTAAATTCCCTTTTCCGGCCGCACTTACCACTAAATCGAGACTTTCGCCACTCTTCAAAACGGTTTTAGAAGGCGTCACTCTAAAATCAAAACTTCCTACTGCACCCGAAAAACCAACAGGTTTCCCAGCTTCAGGTAAAGCTCTTACAGCAATTGTCTTGGTACCTGTAGAGACTCTCTTTCTGTCATCTTTTAAAAGCATTTCTCCAAATATATTTCTGCGATTGGTAGGCAATTTCACATCGATATCTAACGAAAGTGGCTCGATGGTTAGTTTTCCTGATTTTTGAGGATATAAAACCACTTTCTTTAAAACAATATAACGGAAATTCTGTCCTTTGAACATGCCTTCCTCTACAACAAACTGCTTGACATCAATATTCTGACTCCAAAAATCATTGTATTTTGGTTTGTTTACTTCAGTAGAATTTGTGATTCCAATATTATTAAAATACAATTTATAAACAAGCGTTATAGGCTCGTTGATATACGGACTTGTTTTAGAAACATCGGCTACTAAATACAAATTATTATCTGCCGAAACACTTATATCATTTGGGTCTCTGGGTTGCTGAATGGCATTGGTTACATTCACTCTTACCGGTGAAGTTTTATAAACTCTTCCATTATATTCTATGGTTGCCTGCCTGATAACTAAACTTCCTTTTTGATTAGGCATAAGGTAATAGGTATAAATTTTCTCAAAAGAACTTTTTCCGTTTACCCATGATTGACTTACTTGTTGCATTGGCCCACCAATAACCCGAAACCCTTCAAAAGAGGGTTCGTTAAAGTTATCCCCGTCAATATTCATAAAAAAATCAACTTGTAATTTTTCATTCAGACCAAGCGTGCTCTTGCTTACTCTGGCCTCAAACTGTACTTGTTGAGCCCAAAGTGCCTGAAAACTTAACAATATGAATACTAAATATCTTTTCATTAAATTGTTTAATAGTTTAACTGTTTAATAGTTTAATCGTTTTCAATAAATACAAAAAGCGATTAAACGAATCAACTAAATTTTACCAATCTTTATCCGTTTCTACAGGTTTTCCGTTTACTTTCTTAGCGTTTACTTTATCCTGAATTTTCTTTTCTTCGTTATTAACTGCATCCAAAAGATTTTTTAATCGGTCTTGAGAAATCCCTCCTGGTTGTGGTTTTGGCGGCTGATTTGGATCCTGTTTGTCTTTGCCGTCTTTCTTATCCTGATTTTTCTTGTCCTGATTCTTTTTATCCTGGTCTTTCTTGTCCTGATCTTTCTTGTCCTGATCCTTTTTATCTTTATCCTTGTCTTTATCTTTATTCTTATCCTTGTTTTTATCTTTCTTGTCCTTATTATCTTTAGGCGGATTTTCTTTTAGCATTTTTTTAGCCAATGCATAATTGTATCTTGTTTCTTCATCAGAAGGTCCGTTTCTCAACGCATTTTTATAAGCTTCTACCGCTTCGCTATAATTTTTCTCTTTCATAAACACATTCCCCAAATTGTGAAAAGCTTTGTGTTTTTGAACTCTCGATTTGGCATTTTTTAAAGCTTTTGCGTAAGCATATTTTGCTTCCGAAGCCTGATTTTGTCTGTAAATAGCATTTCCTAAATTGTATGGAGAAACAGATCTGTTTGGGAATTTTGAATTAGAAATTCTATAATCTGCTTCTGCTTCAGCATACTTACTCTTGCTATACTCCTCATTCGCTTTTGGCAAAGTTTTGTCTTTTTGCTGTGCAGAAATCCCTCCCAGTCCTAGTAACAGGAATGCAAAAAAAGTAAATCCGTATTTTATAAAATTCTTCATTTTCATTTTATTATGTTCTTTCTCTAAAAAGTGAGAACTGACATTTATTTTTCGTCGTTAAATAAATCTAACTTTTTAACCCAATTGGTCTTTTTCTCCAATAAGAAGATGTCAAGAAATAAAAGCAAAAACGCAAATCCCACAAACCATTGGAATTGAGATTGAAAATTGGACATTTGTGTCGATTCAAATTCGGTTTTCTGGATATTATCCAAAGTTTTCTTGATATAATCCAATACTTCTTTGGTATTGTTTCCACTTACATAACCACCTTTTGTTTCTTTGGCAATGACTTCTAAACCGGCTTGATTCAATTTGGTAATTACCACTTCATCATTTCGATCGCGTTTATAACCCTGCACTACACCATTCACTTTTAATGGAATGGTTCCTCCTTTTTCGGTCCCAATTCCAACAGTGACGATACGCATTCCTAATTTATTAGCTTCTTCGGCAGCAGCCTCAGCACCATCAGAATGATCTTCTCCATCCGAAAGCATAATTAACAACTTAGACGTTTTACTTTTTTCGTCAAAATAAGTTGCCGATAATTTTATGGCTTCGTCCAATGAAGTTCCTTTGGATGAAACAATATCCGTATCCATCCCTTGCAAAAACATTTTAGCTACGCTATAATCGGTCGTGATAGGCAAAACAGGAAAAGCACTTCCGGCATAAGCCACAATCCCAATGCGGTCATTCCCCAGTTGATTGATAATTTGAGAAACAATTTGCTTGCTTTTTTCTAAACGATTTGGAGCAACGTCCTCACAAAGCATACTTTTTGAAACGTCCATTGCAAAAACAATATCAATTCCTTCTCTTTTTACTGTTTCTAATTTGGTTCCAATTCTGGGATTAACTAAACCAATAATCAAACACAATAAAGCCAACAAGAAAACAATTAGCTTTAAAACTGGTTTAAAAACAGAACGCTCCGGACTTAATTTATTGATGATTTCTAAATCACCAAACTCCTTTTGTTTTCTCCTTTTCCAATACATATTCATTAGAAAAAGTAACACCACAAGAGGCAATACAATGAGCAGATATAAATATTTTTTTTCGTCTAATTCCATATGTTTTAACCGCAAAGAGCACTAAGATTTATCACAAAGTGCACTATCATATTAATTCTTCATCTATAAAGTTCCATTCTCCAAAATCTTATTTTAAAAACTTTGTGTTTAAGCTTTAAATAAAACTTTTGTAAACCGTATTTCTCAATCCAATTTCGATTAACACTAAAAGACAGGCCAGCAAAACAAATGGTCTGAATTTCTCGTCATAATCATAAAACTTTAATTCCTGTATTTCAGTCGTTTCCAACTTATTAATTTCGTTATAAATTTCGGCTAACTTACTGTTACTCGTTGCTCTAAAATATTTCCCATCGGTTTTTGCAGCAATACTTTTCATCAGTCTTTCATCTATTTCTACTTTCATCATTTGGAACAAAAATTCTCCGTTAGGAGCAACCGCATAAGGGAACTCAGCCATTCCATTAGTTCCTATCCCAATAGTATATACTTTGATTCCGTACTGTTTAGCAATATCAGCCGCAGTTTCAGGCTCAATAAAACCGGCATTATTTACCCCATCAGTTAACAGAATGATTACTTTACTTTTGGCTTTGCTGTCTTTTAAACGATTAACTGCTGTTGCCAGTCCCATCCCGATTCCGGTTCCGTCCTGTAAAACATTATCGTATTTTATACTTCCTATTGCTTCCTCTACGATTACTTTATCACTTGTTACAGGCGTTTTAGTATAGGCTTCAGAGGCATAAACAACTAATCCTATCCGGTCATTCGGTCTTTGTTCCACAAAATCGGCTGCTACTCTTTTTAAAGCTTCCATACGGTTAGGCTTTAAATCTTTAGCAAGCATACTTCCTGAAACGTCCACTGCCATCACAATGTCGATTCCTTTAGTCGTTTTAGTTTTATTACTAATATCCACTGTTCTTGGTCTGGCCAAAGCAATAATTAAAAAGCTTAATGCCAAAAGTCGGAGCACATTTAAATAAGGCTTTAATTTTGCTAATGTGGATTGCGAAGCTTTAAAACCTTTAATCGAACTCACTTTTAAAGTAGCCGACTGCTGATTCTTTTTTAAAACCAACCAAATAATGGCTAATGGAATTAAAAGAAACAACCAAAAAAACTCCGGATTTAAAAAAGTTATTTTTGCCATTATCTGTCTTCGTGTTTTAATTCGACTGAGCTTAATACTCTTTCTGAAATTTCATTAGCATACTTATCCCCTTCCTGATGCAAAATCAAAACCTGTTGCAATCCGCCTTCCTGACTAAACAACAAAATTTCATAATACATTCTTTCTTTACCGCTAGTCAATCCATTATCTCTTGTAAATGTACCGTAAGACTTTATTCCTGTGATTCCTTCTTTGGTCTCATAATCTTCCTGCTTCACAATCATATTTTGTGCGCCCTGAGTTTCCATATATTGCAAATAAGCTTCCATTGATTTCTTTAAATCAACCTGAGTTTCCTGCTTATAATGTAAGGTTGATACCATCAGATAAAAAGAATCAACCCAATTACCATAGGTAAAAGACTGCATATCTTTGACTAATGCGGCTCCATCTTTAGGTAATGATTTTGACATATCTGTACGCAAAAGCACATTTGGAGTTTCAACAATTACTCCTGGATTTCCATATTCACTTTTTACCCATTCACCTTCCAATAATTCTTTAGACGGATGACCTAAAAGATTGTCTTTTACATAATCAAATCCTTTAGTAGCCATTAAATAAAAAGTAACTGCCAATAGTAAAATCACCACCGTCAAAACGGAAGTAACAATACGTTTGTTTCTTTTTTTCTTTAATTGAAGCGCAATTTGTTTTTGTCGTTGGGCTTCATTCAATAAAATATCTTCTTCTTCAGCAATTTCAACCGGAATCGAACTATCTAAGGTTAAAATCGCTTTTTGGATTTTATTTCTATCATCCGTTATTTCATATTCCAGAGGTTTTGATTTGGCAAATTTTACTAAATCGGCTTGTTTCAAAACTCGTTCCAGATTTTCAATAGTTTCCGGAGTGAGTGTCATTTTCTTTTTAACCGAAGCTGCTTTTAATCCCGCAATCAATTCAGATGTAGTACTTTCCATTGCCGGAATTTCTATCGCTTCTTCGATATAATTTCGGGCAATATCGGTCAACTCACTGTAGTATTCTTTTATTTCTCCTTTTTGCCAAAGCTCTTTCTTTTCTAAGTTATTCAATAAACTTGTCGCTTTTTCAATTGGAGTTTTATAAACTTCTTCTTCAATTTTCTTCTTTTGTCTGTTTTTAAGATACCAGTATACTCCAACGCCAATTCCAAGAAGAACAATTAATCCTAAAAGATATTTCCACCAGTTTCCAATGGTATCATTAGCAGACTGAATGTCTTTAATATCAAACATTTTTTGTTTTAAAGTATCCACCTGAACATTGGCTACCTCAACAGGAATGGATTCTGTTTGATATGCTTTATTATTGATAAGGACTTTAACACTGGGAATCACATAACGACCTGAATCAAATTGTGTCAAACCGTATCTTTTGATCAATTCGTATCGGTCGTTGTTTTTTACAGTATCTATAGGATAAGATTGGATAACTTCTAATTGCCCAAATGATTTCAAATTTGGAAAAAGAACTTTTGACAAGGTATCCACCGATGTTTTTAAAGTCAATTTGAACTCGGCACCAATTTTATTTTTTGTAGTATCAATACTGGTTTCTACTCTTTTTTGTTGAGCAAAAATAGTGTTAGAAAGCAGTAGTAATAAGAAGAATATCTGTTTTTTCATATTGTATTAATCCGATTAAAATCTTCAATCCAGATTCTTTATCTCGATTTGAAATAACCTAACAATTTGGTTACGTAACTTTCGTCAACTCTTGTATTTACTACGCCCGAACCTGATTTACTAAAAGTCTCTTTGAAATAGTTCAACTGTTCGTTATAATATTTCTCATAACTCATTCGAACCGCTTTTGAACCTGTATCTACCAATTGCATTTCGCCTGTTTCGGCATCCAGCATAGGAACCATTCCTAAATTTGGCATTTTTTCTTCACGAATATCATAGACACGAATTCCTGTAACATCGTGTTTTTTAGAAGCAATTTTCAAAGTATGCTCGTAATCTGCCGACATAAAATCGGAAATCACAAAAACAATGGCTTTCTTTTTTTGTGTACTCGATAAGAATTTCAATGCCTGAGCAATATCAGTCTTATGACTTTTAGGTTCAAATTCTATCAATTCACGAATGATGCGTAATACATGTGACCTTCCTTTTTTTGGCGGAATATACAATTCGATTTGGTCTGAAAACAAAATCAAGCCAATTTTATCATTGTTTTGTGTAGCCGAAAAAGCCATCGTTGCAGCAATTTCTGTTACAATGTCTTTTTTAAATTGGTTTTTAGAACCAAAACTTTCCGAACCCGAAATATCCACCATCAGCATCATGGTCAATTCACGTTCTTCTTCAAAAACTTTTACGTGGGCTTCATTATAGCGGGCCGTAACATTCCAATCAATATTTCGAATATCATCTCCATACTGGTATTGACGTACTTCGCTAAAAGTCATACCACGGCCTTTGAAAGAAGTATGATATTCCCCTGAGAAGATATGATCACTCAATCTTCGGGTTTTGATTTCTATTTTTCGTACTTTTTTTAAAAGCTCTTTTGTATCCATTTTTTTCAGTTGTCGGTTGTCGGTTTTTGGTTGTCAGTTAAACAGATTACTGTTAACTGATAACTGATAACTGCAAACTAAATTAAGGTACTTCTACTTCGTTAATGATTTTATTGATGATATCAACAGAAGTGATATTTTCGGCCTCAGCTTCATAAGTTACACCTACTCTGTGACGCAATACATCATGAACCACAGCACGAACATCCTCAGGAATCACATATCCTCTGCGTTTGATAAAAGCATAACATTTAGCCGCATTAGCTAAATTGATACTTCCACGTGGCGAAGAACCAAAACTAATTAACGGTTTCAAATCGGCTAATTTATATTTCTCCGGATAACGGGTAGCAAAGATGATATCCAGAATGTATTTCTCAATTTTTTCATCCATATAAACCTCACGAACTGCCTGTTGCGCACGCAAAATTTGATCAACAGAAACCACCTGATTTACAGTTTCGTAGCTTCCTGTTAAGTTTTGACGAATTACCAATCGTTCTTCATCCATTTTTGGATAATCAATCACCGTTTTTAACATAAAACGATCCACCTGAGCTTCCGGTAACTGATAGGTTCCTTCCTGTTCAATTGGGTTTTGCGTAGCTAAAACCAGGAAAGGTTTTTCTAATTTAAATGTAGTATCTCCAATGGTTACCTGCTTTTCCTGCATGGCTTCTAACAAAGCTGATTGCACCTTAGCCGGAGCACGGTTAATCTCATCAGCAAGAACGAAATTAGCAAAAATAGGTCCTTTTTTAATCGAAAATTCATTTTGCTTAATGTTATAAATCATCGTTCCTATAACATCGGCAGGTAATAAATCCGGTGTAAACTGAATACGACTAAAAGAACCGTGAACGGCTTTAGACAGCGTGTTAATTGCTAAAGTCTTAGCTAATCCGGGAACTCCTTCAAGCAATATATGTCCTTGTCCTAATAATCCAATCAATAATCGTTCAACCATGTGCTTCTGACCCACAATCACCTTATTCATTTCCATAGTAAGAAGGTCTATAAAAGCACTCTCTCTTTCTATCTTTTCGTTGATTGCTCTAATATCCAAAGTCGCTGTATTCTCTTCCATAAAATTATTTTTAATTCCTTGAATTTAATGCCTTAGTTTTGAGAGTGCAAATTGAATTTTTTTTTAAAGGAAAGATGTTAAAAAATGGTTAAAACTTCTACCAATACTGCAATTTTAAGGACGAATTATGATACAATTTCCATAATTTTAAGAACTTTGAGAAATAGACTTTGAAAAGTTATCAAAATCTATTTTCATCCTAAAAATAAAAGGTTTTGCAACAATCCTAATTAACAAAATCCAAAACGGTTAGTAATAAATTTAACTATCATTTTATTTTAAACTATCCACTCTTTCTGAATTATTTTTCTTTAGACTGACTCGAACAATACATTTTTTAATCCAGCCAATAAGTTCAACACAATATCATGAATAAAACAGCCTTAATAACTGGTGCTACCAGTGGAATTGGAAAAGCAACAGCTCAAATCTTAGCACGAAACAATTATAATGTTATCCTTTGCGGAAGACGTAAAGAACGCCTCGAAGAACTGGAAAAAGAATTAAGTTCACTAACCAAAGTTCACATACTGTCTTTTGATGTTAGTGATAAAAAAGCCGTATTTGAAAGCATCAACTCCTTACCAGAATCTTTTTCTAAAATTGATGTTTTAATCAACAATGCCGGAAATGCTCATGGTCTGGAGCCAATTCAGGAAGGCAATTTAGACGATTGGGAAAATATGATTGATATCAATCTCAAAGGACTTTTATATGTTTCAAAAGCAATCATCCCAAAAATGATATCTCAAAAATCTGGACATATTATCAACATTGGCTCCACAGCCGCTAAACAAGTTTATCCAAACGGAAATGTCTATTGCGCCACCAAACACGCTGTAGACGCTCTCAACAAAGCAATGAAAATGGACTTAAACCCATACGGAATTAGGGTTGGAGCCATTCATCCCGGCCTGGTAGAAACCGAATTTAGTCAGGTGCGTTTTAAAGGTGACAGCGAAAAAGCGGCTAATGTATACAAAGGCTTTACACCTTTGAGACCTGAAGACATTGCCGACGTTATTCATTTTGTTATTTCCAGACCTTACCATGTTAACATCTCCGACATGGTTGTCATCTGTACCGCGCAGGGTTCGGCAACAATCATTCAGAGAGAAGAATAGACATAAAAAAAACAGCTAATCATAGCTGTTTTTTTATTTTTTAGTTATTAATTTTTAAAATTATAACGCATTATCTAAGGTGATATTACCTAAATCCGTTACTTCTCCATTTACTACCAGCACACTACTTATTGTTTTAATAGCTTTACCTGAACCTGTTTCCGGAGTTAATGTAACCGTGTAAGTACCTGCCGGAATTCCATTTAATTGAAACGCTCCAGTTTCATCAGCATAAGCCGAAACAGTAGTATCTCCTACCGGAATTGTCGCTACAACTTGGAAACCTGTCAAAGCTGGGCTTATCTTTCCTTTTACAACTCCCGATGTAGCCATAGTTGAAACACGAATTACAGGTTTTAAATTGTATACACCTGAACTTCCGGCTGAAACTATTGACTTAGCCACATCAAAATCCAAAAGAAAATCATAGGTAGCTCCAGCCTGCAAAGTTTGATTAACCATCAATTTCAAACCGGATTGCATAGCACTTGGTGTAGCTAACGGATAAACAACATTATCTTTAACAAAATTATTTCCTTCTCCTAAAACCAATCGAAGCTGTCCTAAATATCCAGCAGGAACAACATTATCAGCCAATAAAAGATTGACTCCTCCTGTTAAATCCAATAAATTATATTCTCCGGGAACAAACCCATCGCTCACGACACTTTTCCAACCTTCCTCTCCGGTATCAGTTGAAGTCTTCATCATGATATCCTGAACATTAATGTTTACTTCATCATAATCTCCGGGAGCGTCAGTCATTCGAACCGTCATTCTTGCAGTTTGATTACTGTCGTCATTATCATTACATGCTGTAAAAAAAGTAGCCAACAAAAGAATGACAAAAAATAATTGGGGGCAAAATTTAATCTTTTTCATTTTTTCTTACTTATTTAAAATTAGTATATTCACAACGCAATAAAAACAATAAAATTGCCGTAAAAGCAATGTTTTTTTTGTAAAACTCAAATCGTAAATTTTATTATCAAATGATTAACAAACGGCTTTTAATAAAAAATTTGCTTTCTCATAACGATGAAAATAGTTTTTACGACAAAAAACGTCAATTAAATTTACACACAAAAGAAGGAAAATCCAAATTTTTAAAGCACATTTGCGCCCTTTCTAACTCAAACCCAGCTAACAATTCCTATATTGTTGTAGGCGTGGAAGACCAAGATAATGAAATTGTAGGCGCTGATTTTTTTGACGATAGTCATATTCAAAATCTAATCAACGCTTATTTAGACAATCCGCCTAAAATACAGTATGAAAATGTTCCGTTTCCCAATTTACCAAAAGACAAAGTAATTGGGTTAGTCACTATAAAACCCAAGAATAAAATTTCCTCTTTCAAAAAAGGAATTCACACTATCCCTGCTCATAGTGTTTTTATCCGACGAGGCAGCAACACCACACCTACTGAAGACAAAATAGAAAAAAATTACCTGAATACGGCTACGGTCATAGACCTTGAAAACAATTCCCGCAATAATATCAAATACACCTTGGACGGCTTTTATGATTTTATGAATTTCAGACACAAGGACATGGCCCCAAAATACAAAGTTTTCAAAGAATTATTTGTCATATGCTGGGCCGGAACCCCCAAGAGAGTTCGAGATAAAATCTTTTTATCCCGAGTGGATATCGAATTAATTAACGAACACATTAAACTTTTTTATTCAGCTCAGGATGTGGTCACCATCTCTTTTGACGAAAATAGTTTTACCATTATCGAATATGTTCCACTAGGATTAAACGATAAAACCAGCTTCTATCCTTTGGAAGAGCAAACTATTCATTTTTTTGAAAATGGCTATTACAAAATTGAAAGCAAAATGCTTTTTGAACCACCGGCATTCAATAAAAAAATGCTTTTTCATATTTACAACAACAATCAAGCATTAGTAAACAAACTCAAAACAAACCAGCAATTATCTCAAAGAGAACTAAAAGACCTGGAAAATCTTCCTTCTACTTTCATGATTTGTTACCTCAACGGTTTTGAAGAAGCCAAACAAAAACTTATCGATGCCAAAACACACCTAAAACCCTTTCCTTCAGTCTATTTATCTTTCAAGGAAGCCATGCGTATTTTAAGAAAAATGAAATACGACGTACAATAATTAAACCTAAATTTCCTCAATAATATTTTTTAGCAGATCTATCAATTTATCTTTTGTTATCGGTTTTATAATATAATCCGATACTAAATCATTTTTCTTAGCTAATTCAACATCACTCGGTGAAATTGACGAGGAACAAATATATATCGTTATTTTTTTATCAATTTTAGGTGCCAGCTTTGTAAATTGATCCAAAAACTGCCAACCGTCCATAATAGGCATACTAAGATCCAGCAATATGATTTCAGGTAATGCCTCTAAATCTTTACAATGCTCTATAAGAAAATTTATTGCATCTAAACCATTTCCAAAAACCCTGATTAGCTCTACCAAACTTGTATTTTCAATAGCTTTTTTGGTTAAAAAAACAAAAATATCATCATCATCTATTAATGTCATATTCTTAATTGTCTTCATATTTTATATTTTTAAATTCTACAAAAAAAGTTGTTCCAACATTCACTTTACTTTCAACCCAAATTTTGCCACCCATCGCCTCTATTTGCGTTTTAATCAAATAAAGTCCAAATCCCTTTGCATCCTTATGCCTATGAAAGGTTTTCCTAATCTTAAACACATGATGTTTATGCATATCCAAATCAATCCCCAAACCATTATCACTAACAGCTAATAAAAAAGTATCTTCTTCTTGTTTCGCTTTAATCTCAAGAACTAATTTTCTATCTGGAGACTTGTATTTTAAAGCATTACTAATCAAATTAGTTAATACACTATCAATATACTTTTGTGGAAAATATATTTTAGAAACACCAACTAATTCTGTTTTAACAGTAGCTTCATATTTTTTAATTTGAGTTACAAACAGATTCAAATTCTTTTCTATACATTCCCTAACAACAATCTCGTCAATTTTAATTCCGGCATCCTGCTGCACCTGAATAGACTCAACTAATTCATTAAAAACTTCTAATAAATGATTAATTACCGGTTTTATTTTTACTTGAACTTCCTTACGTTCCTCTTCACTTTTACTCTGTTCAATGAAATCCACTAACATTGCGATGTTAGTTAAAGGCGCTCTTAAATTATGAGAAACAATGTTGCAAAAATCAACTAACTGCTTGTTCATTATTTCTAAAGCATTAGAATATCTAATCAAATTTTCTTCTGCTTTTTTTCTATCTGTAATATCGGAACGAATTGCAATATATTGATAAGGCTTCCCTTTAGCATCCAAAAAAGGAACAATAGTAGTATCAACCCAATAAGTCGTCCCGTCTTTAGCCTTATTTTTTAATTCCCCTTTCCAAATCTTTCCTTTAGCAATAGTAGTCCATATATTTTTAATAAAATCTTTCGGATGAAAACCGGAATTAATAATTCTATGATCCTGACCTATTAACTCTTCCCTGCTAAATTTAGAGATTTTGCAAAAATTATCATTCGCATGTATTATTATACCTTTTTGATCAGTAATAGCAACAATAGCTGACTCATCTAAAGCATGTTTATAATCAGAGAGTTTTTCTTTCATATGTAATTACCACTTAAACTTAGTTTATATAAATCTTCTCTGAAATATTTATTTGTCAACTTATTGCAAAACTACACCTAAGCAAAATCCCTAACATATTCTGGATTTTTAAAATATTTCCACGCACCGGTTAAAACGCAGTATAAAACTACAAAAAAGTACGTAAAGTTCCACAAAAAACGAGTCGTTTTTTTTACAACATCAAATAATATCTTATGCACTTTTTTTATCCATTATGCATTTTTTTATAGACTTATGCATTAAAAAACTGATTTCATTCTGTTTCTTAAAACAATTTTTATTATATTACAGAATAAAAGCAGATTTCAAAAAAAATGAGAACATTAGTCATAGGAGACATTCATGGAGGTTTACGGGCTTTACATCAAATTATGGAAAGAGCTAAGGTTACCGAAAAAGACAAACTAATTTTTCTGGGAGATTATGTTGATGGCTGGAGTCAATCACCACAAGTACTCGATTATTTAATTGAATTAAACGCCAAAAACGACTGTATATTCATCAGAGGAAATCATGACGAATTATTACTCCATTGGCTAAAAGACAACAAAGACAATGCTTTATGGTACAACCATGGAGGCGAAGCAACCGTTATAGCTTATGAAAACGTAAGCGACGAAAACAAACAAATTCATATTGAGTTTTTGCAATCCTTACATGATTATTATTTAGACGACCACCAACGCTTATTTATCCACGCCGGATTTACCAATATGAACGGAGTTAATTTTGAATATTTTCCAAAATTATTCTACTGGGACCGAACTTTATGGGAAACCGCTTTAGCCTTAGACATGAACATCAATTCCAACGATTTATCATATCCCAAAAGATTATTGCTATACCATGAAATATACATAGGACACACCCCTGTTACTCGAATAAACAAAACCATTCCTGTTAAAAAAGCCTGTATTTGGAATGTTGATACAGGAGCTGCTTTCAAAGGTCCACTGACGATAATGGATATTGACACAAAAGAGTTCTGGCAAAGCGAACCATTGAATAATTTATATTTCGAAGAAAAAGGGAGAAATTAACTACATTTGTATAAAAAAATTATCATGAAAAAAACATTTAGCCTACTATTATTAAGTTTTACAAGCCTAATTAGCGCACAAGCCTTTAAAGGAAAAGGAGATATCAAATTTGACATAGCCGCTAACATTCAAAACGGAGGCTCTGGAATTCGTCTTTCTAACGATTATGGTTTGGGAGAAAATATTTCGATTGGAGTTGTAGGTTCCTATTTACTATCTGTAAGTAGAGATGAACTAGACAACAAACCCGATTTTAGCGACAGAGTAGATATTAAAGCCCGCTTTAATGCCAATTTAGGCAATGTTTTTAACATTGACGAAAAGGTAGATATCTATCCAGGATTAGATTTAGGTTTAAGAAACTTTGGCGCACATTTGGGCGTTCGTTATTTCTTTACAGAGGGTTTTGGAATAGTTAGTGAAATAGGATTTCCTATTGCTAAATACAAACCAGAAGCTACTGGATTTGAACGTTTAAACAACCAATTTGTGTTTAACATTGGAGCTTCGTTTAATTTGTAAAAAAGACATTAGGTAAAATAACAGACTATTTATCTAAAATCTATTCATCAAACTAAAAACTGATCACTTAGTAAAACTCGTGTAGAACTAATTCTACACGAGTTTTTATAACGAACTACATGATTTGTAATGAACATCCTTAATTTTGCATTAAACAAAAGGATGTTTATTAAAAGTTAGTCATCTAAAGATTTTCCCCAAATCTATTTAACACTTTCTTATTTGTTATTATGGCTATAGTGTATTGATTATCGAAACAATACGCTAAACAATATTTATAAACAATAATTCGCTACCGAATAAAACAATTAAATAAATTATTAATTTTTTAAAGCATCAATTCCTTTTTGATGAATAACTATACCATTTGATTTTAACCTAATAAAATCTAAAATGAGTAAAATGACAACAAAACATATTCTATCCATTTTATAATTAACGTCAAAAAAGTAGTTGTAATTTCCTTAATTAATTTTTAATATTAAATAAGTTTTGATTAAAATTCCCTCCCCATCCCGTGCTTTTTATTTAAAAAAAATAAAATTTGAGCATAGAAAAATCATTCATTATACTTTGTTAGCTAGCGTTATTTTGTTACAAATCACAGCTATTGCTATCTGGTATAACGAGACCCAAAACGAAACAAAATTATCGAACGCTCTTGAAGAAATCTCGTCTTCAGAGAAAATAATTAACTATGCCCATCTTGCAAATACTTCTTTGATTCAATCACAAAAGTATTTTAATAATTATCTCAAAAACAGAGATGAAGTTTCATTCCAAAAATATTCTACTTCCTTAAATGACATCAGTCACTTATTAGATAGTTTGCATTTTATTTCCAATGGAAATGGAGCTTATAAAAAACTAATTGCAAAAAAAGGGCAAACCGAAGCTGAGATTTCAATTTTAAAATCTACAATTGATTCTATTATCAATAGCCAAATTAACAACAGTCACGACGATGCAGCTAAGCTTTTTAAATTCACAAGATTTGAATCTAAAAAAATTCTAGACAGTGTAAAAACAGATTCCTACATCAAAGTAGACAGCGTTTCCCGAAAAGGATTAATAGCCCGGCTTGGTGATGCTTTTGCCGGAAGACTCAATGTTCAAAAAGAACAGCTGAACACCGTTGTAACTATGAAATACAAAGACAGAGTGATTTCCGGGAGTATTGAAGACCAATTAAAAACTGTTTTTTACAAAACCAATAACTATTACCAAAATGAATTCATCAATTTAAAGAAATCATTTTTAGATTTAAGAAATAAAGATTCTCAATTAATTGCACTCAACAATGAATTATTGAACATGGGTCAAAACATTATTTCTGATTATAAAAATTCTGCTGATTTACTTCAAACGGACAATAAAAACAACATAGTTAATCAATATAAATCAAATAAAAGCGTTAGAAATTATTCCATAATATTCCTGATTGTTATTATGTTTATTGTATCTATTGTTCTCCTTAGCTTTACCCATGTAGCCTTTGAATATGAAAAAAGATTGATAGCTGCTCAAAATCAAATACGTCAGAATTTAATTTTTAAAAATCGAATTATGGGAATGATTAGTCACGAAATCCGATCTCCTTTAAATATCATCTCGATGTATAGCAGAAAAGTTCGTTCTTTAATTAAAGAGACCGAACTAAAAGACAGCTTTAAAGCTATCGAATTTACAACAAATTCATTACTTCTTTTATCAAATCAAATTTTAGAATACTCTAAAGATGAAAACAGAAAATTAGAATTAAAAAATAAAAACATCTCTTTAAAAACTGAGATTTACCAAATCATTTCTTCGATGACTTCGTTAGCAGAAGTTAAAGGAAATCAAATAAACATTCATTCTAATCTTAATTCCGATTGTGAAGTTTGTACAGATGTGACTAAAATTCATCAATTGTTTTACAACATCATTGGCAATGCAAATAAATTTACAGAGAATGGCAATATCAATATAACTATTAATGTCGATACCATTTCGGATTATGAAATGAATCTCCACGTTGAAGTAGCCGATGATGGAATTGGTATCCACCAAAATGATTTAAATAATATTTTTAAATCGTACTATCAAGGAACGGTTTCCAGAAAAGTCAATGATTTAGGTGTTGGTTTAGGCTTAAATCTTTGCAAAGAAATAGTTGAATTGTTTGATGGCGAAATCAATGTACAAAGTGAAGAAGGCAAAGGAACTACTATAATATTCAATTTGGTATTGAGTAAAATCTAGAAGAAAAATAATTTAATTTAGTAAAATGAAATTACCTAATAACTGTACTTTTTTAATCACAGACGACCATAGCATAGTAAGGCAAGGAATTTCCATGTTGATTAATGAGCTGTTTTTGAATCCAAAAATTTACATGTCGGGAAACTTTAAAGACACTTTTAAAGTACTAAATGAAACTAAGATTGATTTACTGATTTTAGATATTAATTTTCCTGATGGAAACAGTATTAATATTATTAAAGACGTTAAAAATATTCAACCAGATATTAAAATTTTAATATTTACTGCATATCATGAAGACATCTATGCTTTGCGCTATTTGAACTCAGGTGCTTCAGGCTACTTAAACAAAGGAAGTTCTGAAGAAGAAATGAAACAAGCATTAACCAGTATGATTTTATCCGGAAAATACATCACCCAAAATGTGAAGGATAGAATTTTAGATTCGTATATCTCTAAATCACCTATTAATCCGATAGAGCAATTATCCAATAGAGAATTAGAAGTTGCCAGAATGCTAATTAAAGGCTATGGCAACTTAGAAATATCTGATCTTTTAAATATCAAAAAAACAACGGTTAGCACTTTTAAAAACAGGATTTTTGAAAAATTAGAAATTGACAACTTAGCAACTTTAATTGAACTTTTCCGCCTTTATAATGATGACAGTGAATAATTTATTATCTACTGTTTTCATCTCTACTTTGTTTTTTGTTCCTGCTTATCTTCTCTAAAACAGTTCTGATACTTTGACTTCTAAATTTTTCTGATTTTCTTGTAGAAATAATTCTACTAACCATTACTAAACCCTCTACAAAGTAATGATTTCAGAGCAATTACATTTGTACTATCACAAACTTCATCAGTTTAATTAATGACTAATTAAGTTTGAATTAAATGTATTAACCCAATGTAATTATACCAGCTAACAATTGATTTACTTATAAAATCACGTGAATCCTGAGTTATGCGGTAAAGTCAAAAAAATGTCAAAATCATGAAAAAAAACATTCTATTATTAACATTCAGTTTTATCTCTTTTGGAACATTTGCACAAGGAAGATTAGGAAAAGGACATATGCAATTAAATGCAGGATTAGGAACCTCAGGATGGGGAACACCTGTTTATGTAGGTCTTGATTATGGTCTTCATGAAGACATTACTTTAGGAGGAGAACTGTCCTATCGCTCAAAAAGTGAAAACTTTGGAAACTCAAAATTCAAATCTTCCGTAGTTGGTATTGGTGTCAATGGTAATTACCATTTTAACCGTGTGTTAGAAATTTCAAAAAAATGGGATTTTTACGCTGGACTCGGCCTTAATTACTACGTCTGGAATTATGAAAATGACGCTTATAAAACAAATGATGCTTCTGATATTGGACTTGGAGCGCAAATTGGCGGAAGATATTTCTTTAATGATAAACTAGGAATCAATTTAGAATTAGGCGGTGGAAATGCGACCAGTGGTGGAAAAATTGGAATCACATATAAATTCTAAATAAACTAAATTACCTCTGGACATATCTCAAGAGGTATTAATTCGGGTGTTTTTTTTGTTTTTAATTTCCCGAAGCCTTGCTTCGGGAAATTACCTCAAAAAAAAATCAAAAATCATATAACAAAGTATTTCATTTTCTTCTACAAAAAATACAATAAACTTATTATATAGTGGAAACGATATATTAAAATGCAGCCAAAAAAAACAAACTATATTATAGAAATCCGTTGGATAATATCCTTTATTTTAGACAATTGCACTTTAAAGTTGTAATTTTTAGTCTTTTGTAATAACATCACTTTTTTAAAATAATAAAATATGATATCTCATTTTTACAATAGCTACAATCCTAAAAAACCAAATAATTTTGATGAAAAACTATTTGAAGTTTTATCAGAAGAAATGTTCATATTTAAAATTCTGCCTGACAATCATTTTCATAATTTACTAATAAACAAATCAGTATATAAAACACTGGAATTACCAAACGACCTTGTCCCGGACACTATCCCTCTCATTTTTTATAATAGAATTTATAAAGATGATCGATTTAAAATATTACGACTATTTATACAACTCAAAAAAAAAGAAGGAAAAGCAGAAATTGAATTTAGAAGTTCATTACCCAAAAAAGGATTATCACTAATCAGAGCTTTTATAAAAACAAAATTTGACACTGAAGGCTGTATTATTTTTTACATCAACTTATTTAGAATAACTCATATTGAGAATCAAAAAACAAAAAACAATATACTTCCTAACTTAAAAGCTCAAAAAGAAAAGGAATTAGAATTAACCCAACAAATAAATTTATACAGTGAACACAATAGTCGTTTATTAAATTTCTCTCATATTGTTTCGCACAACTTAAATACGCACGCAGGAAACATCAAAATGCTTTTAAACATAATTGATGAAGAAGAAAACAATCATACAAAAGAAGAATATATAAATCACCTACGAACTGTTTCTAATGATTTGAATGAGACTATTTCTCAAATTTCTCAAATTGTTAACATTCAAAATAACATAAATATCATTAAAGAACCTTTAGATTTAAACTGTTATCTGGAAAAAAACAGCAAGTTAATTAACAACTACGGTTTTGAAAACAAAATCACTATTATAAACAAGGTTCCAAAAGGGTCTATTATTAATTTTAACTCTGCTTATCTGGCAAGTGTTTTATTGAATTTTAGCACCAATGCTGTAAAATATGCTCATCCGGATCGATTTCCTGTCATCACATTTGATTTTTTCATAGAAAACAAAAAGAAGGTTTTAACTATTAATGATAACGGATTAGGAATTGATTTAGAAAAACATGGTAATTTATTATTTGGTATGTATAAAACATTTCACCAGCATAAAAACGCAAATGGTATTGGTTTGTATATCACCAAAAATCAAATTGAATCCATGAATGGACAAATTACTGTAGAGAGTAAAGTGGGTATAGGAACCACCTTTAAAATTATTTTTAATGATTAGAAAAAAAGGAGTAATACCCCAAATCAAAAACAATAAACAACAAACTTAAAATGGGAAAATTTGTAATTAACAAAAATACAAATGGAGAATTTAGATTTGATTTTTTAGACAGTTATGAACAATTAATCTTTAGTAAATCAGGCTATAAAAACAAAGCAATGTGTTTAATTGTAATAGAATCCATAAAACGTAACTCTAAGGAGGATTCAAAATTTTATAGAAAAAGAACTGCTGACAATGAATGCTATTTTAACCTAAAATCCTCAAACGGAAAAATCATAGGTATCAGTAAAATATATGAAGACAAAGCAGCCCGTGAAGATGCAATTCAATTTGTTAAAACTACATCTGCTGATGCTCCTATTGAAGATCTTTCAAAAAAATCAATAAAAGCACCTTTAGAAACAGCTTCTTAAATTTTACAAATCAAACTTTATCCCTTGTGCCAAAGGCAAAGTACTGCCGTAGTTTATAGTATTGGTTTGTCTTCGCATATAGACTTTCCAGGCATCTGAACCTGATTCCCGGCCGCCGCCGGTTTCTTTTTCACCGCCAAAAGCACCTCCAATTTCGGCACCGGAAGTTCCAATATTTACATTGGCAATTCCGCAATCAGAACCTGAAACCGACAAGAACAATTCGGCTTCACGCAAGTTGGTAGTCATAATTGCTGAAGACAATCCTTGGGCAACATTATTTTGAATTGCAATTGCATTCTCAACTGTTCCTGAATATTTCAACAAATACAAAATAGGAGCAAAAGTTTCGCATTGCACAATCTCAAATGAATTTTCGGCTGCAACAATGGCAGGCTGTACATAACAGCCACTTTCATATCCGGAACCCGAAAGTACAGATCCATCTACAAGGATTTTAGCTCCTTGAGCAACTGCTTTTTCTAAGGCTTTGTTGTATTTTTCGACAGCATCAATATCAATTAATGGCCCTACATGATTTTTTTCGTCCAATGGATTTCCAATACGCAATTGTTGGTAAGCAGCAACTAAAGCAGTTGCGACTTTATCATACACACTTTCGTGAATAATTAAACGACGCGTAGAAGTACAACGCTGTCCTGCTGTTCCAACAGCTCCAAAAACAGCTCCAATAATCGTCATTTTAATATCGGCATCGGGAGTGACAATAATAGCGTTGTTTCCACCTAATTCCAATAAAGATTTCCCTAAACGGGCAGCCACAGTTTGCGCCACAATTTTCCCCATTCGGGTAGAACCAGTAGCTGAAATTAACGGAATTCGGGAATCCTTAGTCAATAATTCTCCTAATTTATAATCGCCATTGATTAAGCATGAAATTCCTTCCGGTAGCTTATTTTCTTGTAAAACTTGTGCTAAAATATTTTGACAGGCAATTCCGCAAAGCGGTGTTTTCTCAGATGGTTTCCAAACACAAACATCGCCACAAACCAAAGCCAGCGCAGCATTCCAGGACCAAACTGCCACCGGAAAATTAAATGCCGAAATGATTCCGACCACGCCTAAAGAATGGTATTGTTCATACATTCGGTGATTAGGACGCTCAGAATGCATCGTCAAACCGTGCAATTGTCGGGAAAGTCCAACGGCAAAATCGCAAATATCAATCATTTCCTGAACCTCTCCGTAGCCTTCCTGCAGTGATTTCCCCATTTCGTAAGAAACCAATTTACCTAAAGCTTCTTTATTTTGGCGTAATTTTTCTCCAAACTGACGTACAATTTCACCTCGTTGTGGTGCCGGCATCAATCGGAAAGACTGGAAAGCTTCGGTAGCCGCTTGCATTACTTTTTCGTAATCGGCAGCCGAAGTGGTTTTTACTTTTGCAATCAACTGACCATCCACAGGCGAGTAACTTTCCAGAATTTCTCCTGTTGAAAAAGAGTTTACTCCTGTTGATGTTCCATCATTTAGCTCGCGAATTCCTAATTGTGCTAAAGCGGCTTTTATTCCAAATTGAGTTGCGATTGTTGTCATGGTAATTAGTACGTTTTGTGTTTTAGCCCCGGTAGTAACGGCATCCTTTTCCTGCTTTCTTTAAGCAGGGAAAGATAGAGTGGATAACGGGAAAAGCTCCTTAAAAAAATTATTTTTTAGCGATAAATCTTGGATCTGTTTCCATAACAGTTCCACATTTTTCGCAAGTACGTAGTTTTTCTGAATTGTAAAAATCCTCAAAATGCGGCAAGAAATCTTTTTCGATATTGTTGAGTTCAAAATAGACTTCGTGTAACTTGTGATTGCAATTATCGCAATACCACAACAAACCGTCTACAAAACCTTGTTTGGCTCTTTTTCGCTCAATAACCAAACCTATGGAACCTTCGGAACGAATAGGGGAATGCGGAATCGTAGCCGGATGAAGGTACATATCGCCGGGATTGAGTTCCAACACATGACGCTCGCCATCTTCCTGAGTAAGGATTTGAATAGAACCTTCTAACTGATAGAACAATTCTTCAGTCTCGTTATAATGAAAATCTTTTCGGGCATTAGGTCCCGCAACAATCATCACAATATAATCACCGGAATCTACATACAAGTTCTTGTTGCCAACGGGCGGTTTTAGCAATTGACGATTTTCATCAATCCATTTGATCAGGTTAAAAGGTCTTGAAATTGCCATTTTGAGTTGTTTTTTTAAAAAAGCTAAGGTACGAAAAAAAGAATGTTGGCTTTCACAAAGATTCACTAAGAAAACCCCGAAGACACAAAGAAACAGTTTGAAATTAACTTCATCAACATTCAATTTTAAAGAAAAATCTTTGCGAAACTTAGTATTTCCTTTGCGAATCTTTGTGTAACACACCTAAAAAACATCATTTAGCCTCTTTAATCAGATAAATATAAACGGGAAAGTGATCACTAAAACCTACTTCGGTTGCCGAATGTCGTTTAGGATACCCTTTGTAACGTCCTGAATTCTGAATCAGATAACTTCTGTTAAAAATTCCCGCTTTCCAATATTGATAAGTCGAAAAATCATTTTTCACCAAAGACTGGGTAAGCATAATTTGGTCAAAGATATCCCAAGCATCACCAAAAGCTATAGTTCCCAAACCTTTTTTAGCCATTTCTTCAAAGGGATTGTAAATTCCGAATTCAGGCACATCCTGTTTTTGAGCCTTAGTTCCCAATGCTTTTTTGATACTGTTATTAAAAGGACTATCATTCAAATCACCAAGCGTAATCACCTTAGCATTTGGATTGATTTTTTGCAACGAATCAATGATTTTTCGATTCAAAATCCCGGCTGCTTCTCTATACGGACTCGATTTTTTCTCCCCGCCTGAACGCGAAGGCCAGTGATTGACAATAATATGAATTTCTTCTCCATCCAAAAATCCCGTTACTAAAAGTTGGTCACGGGTAAAAATCCGATTTTGATAGCTGTTCCCAACAATATCATTATCGGTTTCTTCTGAGGTGGAAGCAAACTCCTGATTTTCTTTCTTATAAATGTTCAAGGGAATATTTGTGAAAGAAGTAGGCAGGAAAAATTTCTTTTGGTACAATAAAGCCACATCAATCCCTCTTTTGTCAGGAGAATCAAAATGAATAATTCCATAATCCCGGGCCGCCATATTGGGCTGTTGAATTAAATCTTCAAGTACATTTCTGTTTTCAATTTCAGAACCTGCAATAAATGTAGGCGAATTGGAATTTTCCGGTTTGCCAATTTCACTCAAAACCCGGGCAAGATTTTGCAGTTTCTGATGGTATTTTTTAGATGTCCAATGTTGTATTCCCCGGGGAGTCCATTCCTCATCATGTGTCTCAGGATTATCAATTGTATCAAATAGATTTTCGAAATTGTAAAATGCTACCGTATGAATTCGATAATTTTTGGGCTGAGAAAAAATCATTTGACCCAATAAAAGCAAAGCAACAACAATCAATCTCAGTTTTTGCATAAACAACTAAGTTAAAACACTTTAGTAAATTTAATCCATTTCATACAATTTCCAATATAATATTTTTGGTTTTTAGTTATCTTTGTTTTAATGCTTCGACAAAGCATTTCAATTTTTATTTATTCAGGAAAAACACAATATGACTACTTCCCGATTTTTATTTTCAAGCCGAATATTTAGTCTATTCCTGATTTTATTTTTTCAATCTTTCACCAGTCAAGCTCAACAAAACATGATTACACCAGCCGCTTTACAAAAAGGAGACACTATTGCTATTGTAGCCACCGCCAGAAAATATACCGAAAACTTATTACAGCCCGCTATCGATTTATTGCATAGTTGGGGACTCGAAGTCGTAATAGGCAAGAGTATTGGCTTGGATAACAATCAGCTTGCAGGAACAGATGAGGAGCGAACTGCCGACTTCCAAGCACAATTAGACAATCCCAACATCAAAGCCATTTGGTGCGTAAAAGGCGGCTATGGAACTGTTCGAATAATTGATTCATTAGATTTTACCCAATTCAGGAAAAATCCAAAATGGATTGTAGGCTTTAGCGATATTACGGTTTTACACAATCATCTTAACACACTTGGATACAAAACCATTCATGGCATCATGCCGGTAAGTATTCCCCGAGCTACTCCGGAAGCCAAAGAAACTTTAAGAGAAGCATTGTTTAATGAACCTATTAGTTATGAAATTCCTTCTGACACAATGAACCGTGCAGGGAAAGCAAAAGGGGAATTAGTAGGCGGAAATTTATCTATTTTGTACAGTTTGTTTGGTTCTCCATCAGCAATTGATTGTCATGAAAAAATCTTATTCATCGAAGATCTGGATGAATATTTATACCATATCGACCGTATGATGATGAATTTAAAACGCAACGGTTGTCTGGAAAGCATAAAAGGAATTGTAGTAGGTTCTATGACAAAAATGAAAGACAACGAAATTCCATGGGGAAAAAATGCAGTTGAAATTATTGAAGATGTAACTAAAAAATACGACATCCCTGTAATTTATAATTTCCCCGCAGGACATATTCAGGACAATAGAGCATTGATTTTAGGGAGCACGGTATCTATGGAAGTTACTCCTGAAAAGAGTACATTGAAATTTGAAGATTAATCAATGGCAATTTCAATAACAATATCAAAAATCAATAACAATTTGGCTGATTACTGAACACTGAACACTATTTCCAATGGCTCAACACAACGAATTAGGAAAACTAGGCGAAGAATTAGCTGTTAATTTCTTAAAAAACAATGGCTACACCATACTGGAAACCAATTGGACATTTCAAAAAGCCGAAATAGACATCATAGCCCAAACAAATGATACACTGGCTATTGTAGAAGTAAAAACGCGTTCATCACTGGAATTTGGCCTTCCTCAGGACGCTGTCAATACCAAAAAAATAAAACTACTTACGAAAGCCGTTGACAACTACGTAGTTGAAAAAGACCTCGACATCAATGTCCGTTTTGACATAATTTCCATCTATAAAGAAGGTAAATCTTTTGTAATTGAACACCTTACAGACGCCTTTTTTCATTTTTAATGTTAATTTTTGATGTTATTTTTGTAACAAATTGTTTTTTTAATTATATTTGCGCATATTTTTAACGATTTAACTAAGTAAATCGACTTAAAAACTAAGTAAAAACACCTATTTGATTATGAAAACAGTTTCTTCAATTGTCGAAAATTACATCAAAACAAAACCATTTTTATTAAATGCTTTGTCACTTGGAATCATCAACTTAACCTCTTTATCCAGGAACATCATGTCCGAGCTGGAGAGCGAATTTGGAAAAGAAGTAAAACAGGGCGCTGTTGTGATGTCCTTAAAAAGATTAACAGAAGAACTGGATTTCAGACTGAATCATAAAATTAATAAAGTAATCAAAAACATAGGTGAAATTACCGTTCGTTCTGCCTTAACCGATTATACTTTTGCTGTTTCAGAAACCGTTTTAAACAAACAAGCCGAATTAATTTCGGATATCAATGGTTTTCCGGATGTTTTTTACACTTCTTCAAGAGGAGTAAACGAGATTAATATTGTGGTAAGCAACACCGTAAACAAACTAGTAGACAAACATTTTTCTAACGAAAAGTTAATTCAGAAATTAGACAATCTGGCTTCTATAACAGTTAAATTACCAAAAGAAAACATTGTGGTTCCGGGAATTTATTATTTCATTTTCCAACGTTTAGCCTGGGAAGGAATCATCATCAACGAAGTAATTTCGACTTCTAATGAATTCACTATTTTGGTTGGTGAAGATCAGGTAGATGTTGCTTTCAAAGTAATTAAAGATTTGAAGAACTAAAAACAAACATAACAAAACTAAAAAAGCAGGCTCTTATTAAAAGACCTGCTTTTTTTATGCTTTTTATCCCAAAATAAAATTAATAGGTAAAACTAATTCCTGCAACCAGGAAATCCTTACCAAAAAAACCCGTGTTATTTGTAGCCCCGTTATGAACATAATTCAACGAAAGTGGCATTACAACATCATCTCCTAAATCAAATTCTTTAGTAGCTTTTACCCCTAAATTCACAAAAGAAGGCTTGTCATAATCAGCAAAATTATAATAAGCTGCTTTATTATTTAATACAACTCCCGCCGAAGGCATTAATTCTAAATTTTGAATGAATTTGCAATTTGACTTTTCAAACAATTTTAAAGTATACCCTAACTCAAGATAAGTCGTATAATTACGTTTTGGTTGTTGTATGCTGTTGTAGCGATAATCATTCCCTCCTACAAATGTACTTATGGTAGCATTAAACGGGTATTGATAACCTTCGGAAAAATCAAAATACAAAATCGCATCTACTGTTTGTGAACTTGTAGGCCCGTAATCTAAAAATTTATTGCTTACACCTTCTACTTTTGAAACAGAAGGCCAATAATAATCCCAAAGTTGGAATTGCAAAAAATCATTGATTTGATAACTCAAATACCAGTCTATTTCCCGATAACCTTTATAATAATTTTCATTATCCGGATAATAATAATCCTTTTTAAAATTAGTCGTAGCCCAAGTCCCTATTGCCAATTTGGGTGTAACAGCATATTCTGCTGAAGGCTGTACCGCTGCATAATTTCCACCCCAACATTGTCCTCGCCAAAGATACCTGCTCACTAAATCAATAGTAATACTCAGTTTTTTTTCTTCTACAATCGTATCCTCCTTTAATTTTTTTTCCTGCGAAAAACCAAAAACCGACAACGACAGCATTAGCTGAAAAAAGAACCTTTTGATTGCATTCATTTGAAACACATTAATATTTATTTATTAATTCAAACAAACGATCTCTATTCAAAGGCTTGGTAATATAATCATCAAATCCCGCTTTTTCAATTTTAGCTTTATCTTCAGAAGAAGAATAAGCTGTTTGCGCTATAATAGGAAGTTTCGGCCTGATAGGACGTATCTGCTCAATAGCTTCAAATCCATTCATAACAGGCATTTTGATATCCATTAAAACCAAATCAATATCCGAATTATTAATACAAATATCGACAGCTTCCTGCCCATTTACTGCTCTTATAATCTGATACGCTTTATCTTTCATCATTTTTTGAAACAATAAAAAATTAACATTATCATCTTCAGCTATCAAAATTACCCTATCCTCAGATTTTGCTAATTCTTTTTCACGGATTGGCTTAACCACTATATGCTCCACTTTTGCATATTTCAAAGGAATTGAAAAATAAAAGACGGAACCTTCTCCTACTTTTGACTCCAGATTAATTGTTCCTCCCAGAATTTCTATATAAGCCTTAGAAATAGAAAGCCCCAGACCCAATCCTCCTACTGTTATAGACTGATCATTTTCTATGCGCTTAAATCGATCAAAAACATGTTTATGATGATTTTCATCAATTCCCGAACCGGTATCTTGTATGGTAAAATGAATTAAATTATTCTCTTCATCGATTTCATATTTAAATCGAACCATCCCTTCATCTGTATATTTTATGGCATTGGTCAATAAATTAATGATAACCTGCTTGAGTTTAATCTCATCGGTAATAATATTATAAGCTGCAGGAACAGTACTCTTGTACAACTTAAACTTTAAAGGTTTCTTTTTAGGTATTGTTACCTTAACCGTTTTATAAAGCTCTTCAATACAGGATTCTAAATTAATTTCGGTGAAATTTGGCGTTATCTGATTTGCATCTATCTTAGACATCTCTATCAAATCATCAATAATAGAAACCAGATTTTGTCCGTTTTTCTGAATTACATTTAAATATTCGATTCGTTCTTTTTCATCAATGTCTGTATTCAAAATAAGCTCGGTAAAACCATTGATAGCGTTCATTGGTGTTCTTATTTCATGCGATAAATTGGCTAAGAAAGAAGCTTTTAACAAATCCCCTTCCTCTGCTTTGAGTTTTGCTTTAATCAAAGCAATTTTTTGATTATTATTTTCTTCAAATAAATTACCTATATAACTAAACTCACCGGTGGTTTTTTTCAACTCGGCTATAGCACTTAAACTCCCTCTTTGAAGTGCTCTTCGAACCAAGTACAATGGCCGATAGACCAATTTTTGCGTATAATAAATACTTACCACCAAATACAGTATAAAAACAGCAATAATGATGTATAAAACGCGAATTGTATTTTCAAAATAAACATCAAAATTTCTTTCAAACAGTAATTTCCCAATTAATTCTCCTTTGGGATTTTTTAAGGAATAAACAGCACTTACCACATGTCTTTGTTCCGGAATACTGTCATTAACATTTAAAGAAGTTATTTTAGAAGAAGTTATTTTTTCTAAATTTTTGATAAATTTCCCATTGATTAAACGCGCAACGAAAAAATAACCCGAAGGTTTGGTTTTAATTTTAAAAGGATCATCTGAAGGATGAATAGTCGCCCCGGTTACCTCGACAACTCCTTCAGGGATTTTTATATAAAACTTTACAACTCTTTTTTTATCCAAAACAGTCATGGCTTGTTTCGGGATAAAATCAACGGTTTTTATTACAGGAGTAGGAGTACGTGTAATAAATTGCTTGTTTTGGTCGTAAACACCTAAGTAATCGGCACCGTAAATCCTCAACTCATTACTAATAGTCTCATCATACCATGTTTGTTTTTTTGTTGAGATAAAATCAACAAACTCATCCCAATTGGTGTCATTTTTTAAGGCTGTTAAAATCGGTTTGGACTCTAACAACAGCAATTGGTTGATTTTACTTTCGAATAATTCAACCGAATTTTGATAAGCATCCTTTTCTGTTTTACCAATATAATACAACAAAACAGCATAAAGCATCAAAAAAACTACACTTGATGAAACTATTAAAAAAAGTATTTTTGGAGATGTTTTTTTTAATGTCATATATCGAAACAACTAAACATTTAGTATTAAGAACATTAAATTTATAAAAAAAACCATGTAAAACTTCTTAATTTTAAATTATTCGTTAAACTACACCTGAATTTTTTTCACAATCAAAAAACTGACAAAATTTTAATACAAAAACCAAACAAAAAGTTACAAAAGCAACGGTTTTATGCTTCTTTTCCTCCCAATAGCTCCATCAGTTCCAAAGCTCTTCTGGTTGATTTTACATTTTCAAAAGTCAATAATAAACGTAGACCGTTAGGAGTTTGCTTTTCTTTCATTTTACAAAGTGAAGGATGTTTTTGAACAAACTGCAACACCTTATGAAAACGATTCGACTGGTAAAAATCCGATTGCTGGTCGGACACAAAATAACCAATCATCTTGCCTTGTTTCATCACCAGTTTTTCAATCCCAACATGAGTGGCCACCCATTTAATGCGGATGCTGTTCATCAAAGCATTCGCTCTCGGAGGCAAAGGACCAAAACGGTCAATTAGTTTGTTTTGGAAAACCTGTAATTCTTCTTCGTTTTTAATCGCACTCAATTCGTTATACAAATTCATACGCTCCGAGATATTATTGATATATTCATCCGAAAACAACAACTCAAAATCGGTATCAATTTGTAAATCTTTTACGTATTCCTTGGTTTCAATATCATTCTCTACAGGATACAAATCTTTGAATTCGTTTTCTTTCAATTCTTCGATGGCCTCGTTCATGATTTTTTGGTAGGTATCAAAACCTATTTCGTTGATAAAACCACTTTGTTCACCACCTAATAAATCTCCGGCACCACGAATCTCCAAATCCTTCATCGCAATATTAAATCCACTGCCGAGTTCACTAAATTGCTCCAAAGCCTGAATACGTTTTCTGGCTTCTTCGGTCATTGACGAGTAAGGCGGACAGATGAAATAACAGAAAGCTTTCTTATTACTTCGACCGACACGTCCGCGCATTTGATGCAAATCAGACAGACCGAAATTATTGGCATTATTGATAAAAATCGTATTGGCATTAGGCACGTCCAAACCACTTTCGATAATAGTTGTTGCCACCAAAACATCAAATTCCCCGTTCATGAACGCCAGCATCAGCTCTTCCAGTTTCTTACCGTCCATTTGCCCGTGACCGATTCCTACTTTGGCATTAGGAACCAAACGCTGAATCATTCCGGCTACTTCCTTGATATTTTCAATTCGGTTATTGATAAAATACACCTGTCCGTTGCGTTGAATTTCATACGAAATCGCATCCCGGATTACCTCTTCGTTAAAACCGACTACATTGGTTTCAATAGGATAACGGTTAGGCGGAGGCGTAGTAATTACCGATAAATCACGTGCTGCCATTAATGAAAACTGTAGCGTTCTCGGGATTGGCGTAGCTGTCAAGGTCAGCGTATCGACATTGGCAGCAATGGTTTTTAGTTTGTCTTTTACGTTTACACCAAACTTTTGCTCTTCATCCACAATTAGCAAACCTAAATCCTTAAAAACGACATTTTTGTTCACTAACTGATGGGTTCCAATAACGATATCCAATTTGCCTTCGGCTAAATCTTTTAAGGTTTCTGCTTTTTGTTTGGCTGTTCTAAAACGGTTCAGATAACCAATTTTAACCGGCATATCTTTCAAACGTTCTGAAAAAGTACGGTAATGTTGGTACGCCAAAATGGTAGTAGGCACCAAAACCGCCACTTGTTTGCTATTGTCCACCGCTTTGAAAGCCGCTCGAATAGCCACTTCGGTTTTTCCAAAACCCACATCTCCACATACCAAACGATCCATTGGTCGATCGCTTTCCATATCGGCTTTGACTTCGGCTGTTGATTTGATTTGGTCCGGCGTATCTTCGTAAATAAAGGAACTTTCTAATTCGTTTTGCAAATAACTGTCCGGTGCATATTGATAGCCTTTTTCCAAACGTCTTTTGGCATACAACTGAATCAAATTGAACGCAATATTTTTGACTCTCGCTTTGGTTTTTTGCTTTAAAGCTTTCCAGGCATTCGAACCTAATTTATATATTTTGGGTGGCGTTCCGTCTTTGCCGTTGTATTTGGAAATTTTATGCAGCGAATGAATACTCACATACACAATATCATTATCGGCATAAACCAGCTTAATGGTTTCCTGCGTTTTGCCTTCGACCTGAATTTTTTGCAAACCGCCAAATTTCCCAATTCCGTGGTCAATATGCGTCACATAATCGCCCACAGAAAGCGAAGTCAGTTCTTTTAAAGTAATATTCTGTTTCTTCGAATAACCGTTTTTGATGTTGAATTTATGGTAACGCTCAAAAATCTGATGATCGGTATAACAACAAATTTGATTTTCTTCGTCCACAAATCCCTGATACAAAGGCAAAACAATGGTGTTGTATTGCTTTCGGATATTCTCTGAATTGGCTTCATCCAAACTTTCAAAAATATCATGAAAACGCTTTGCCTGCGCTTCATTCGAACAAAACAAATAATTTTTATAGCCGTTAAAATGATTCTCACTCAAATTATTCAACAACAAATCAAACTGCTTGTTGAACGAAGGCTGCGGCTGAATATGGAATTCGAATTTTCCGGTAGTTCTAAAAATAGCTTTTGAACTCCATTCGACTATAGAAAAATCCAAAGCACGCTTTATAAACGTCTTTTGATTCAGAAATAAATCATCAGGAGTGGCATGCTTAACATCTTTGGATAATTTCTCAAAAGCTTCTTCGGCACGGGCAAATTGTTTGTCCAATTGTACCAATAAATCTTCGGTATTTTGAATACAAATCACAGTTTGCTCCGAAATATAATCCAGAAAACTCTCCCTGTTTTCCTGAAAAACCTTGTTTTCTACATTGGGAATAATGGTGATTTTCTTTTTCTGTTCCAATGACAATTGCGTTGCCACATCAAAGGTTCGGATACTCTCGACCTCATCGCCAAAAAACTCGATTCGGTAAGGGTTATCATTCGAAAAAGAAAACACATCGACAATTCCTCCACGCACCGAAAACTCTCCAGGTTCAGTAATAAAATCGACTCTTTTAAATTCATATTCGAATAAAACTTCGTTGATAAAATCAATCGAAATTTTGTCGCCCACACTTACTTTTAGTGTGTTTTTATCCAAATTTTGACGCGTTACTACTTTTTCAAATAGCGCTTCGGGATAACTGACAATTACTGCTGGTTTTTTGCGGGAATTGATACGGTTTAATACTTCGGCACGAAGCAACACATTGGCATTGTCAACCTCCTCTATCTGATACGGACGACGATACGAACCAGGATAAAACAACACATCCTCTTCGCCTATCATTTGTTCCAAATCGTTCAGATAATAAGCCGCTTCTTCTTTATTATTTAAAATCACCAGAAAAGGCAATTCGGCTTTTTTAAAAACCGAACGAATAACAAAAGAAACAGCCGAACCCAGCAAACCACTAAGGTGCAATTTAGGCTGATTTCTTTGCTGTAAAGCTGCCGAAATTTGTTGGATTTTAGGCGAAGAATCGTAAATGCTGTATAAGACTTTCTTACTCAACTCGGGCATCATTTGGATTAATAATTCCTCTCGTACCTACCGGAATAACCGTTGGCATTACCGTATTATTAGGAATAGCTCTGGCTGAATCCAACAACATACGCCTCATCTCGTCCTCACCTTCCTCAACCGGAATTTTGCTCTTCTCGGTAAGAATATCCATTTGACGTTGCAAAGTGGCCAATTCTTTATTGATTTCGCCCACTAATTGTACCACTTTTTTATCAGGAATATTATCCAGATGAATGTACATATCCAATAATCGCACCTTAGTAATTAAAACCGAAATACGACTTTTGATTTGTGGTTTATCAAACAATACTGGAATATTCATATTCAACACCATCGCTTTTTTAGAAATAGCATCCGATTTTTGTTGAAAAGCACCAATGGTTTTCCTTGGTTTTTGAGCCAGTTCCTGCATAAACACTCGCAACTCAGTCCAGGTTTTTATGCTTTCTTCGGTAGCCTCATTGATAGGCTCATCGTAAAAATCCCAGCCTTTTTGAATATTTTCAAAAATGATTTTTTTCTTTTTAGCGTCTTTGGCATTTTCTGCCAATCGTTTTTGGTTGTTTTCCTGATTACAGGAAACCAATACAATGAGCAGACTAAAAATATATAATAGTTTGTTTTTCATCGGGTTTTTCATTGAAGCGCAAAGTTACAAAGTAAAAGCTATTTCGTACACTTCTTTAAGTAAAGAATAACAGCAACTGATTGTAAGAACTTTTTGATTAGATTTGTTTTGACAATTTTTGCGGGCACAGGCAAATGCCTAACGATTGTGATATAATAGCAAATAAAACTACAAAATTGGAATGAAAAACATATTTGATTATACTTATTTTAGAACAGCAAAAAGGCATTTTAAAAGAGATGGAGTAGAAGCTTTTACAGCTGTCTTAACCATTTCCTTTATTGTTTTTCTTTATTGTATACCTTTATATAGTTTTTTAATTGATATTTTGAATTTTAAACTAACTCATTCATACGATAAAATTATATTAAGTTTTATTGGGTTATTTATTTTTTTTTCAACCAAGAGAAGATATAAAGGAAAATATTTTACATATAGAGACAAATGGATAAATGAAACTAAACGAGAAAAATTATTAGGTGAACTATTCATTGTATTTTTCTTTTTCTCCCCTTTATTAATTATGTTTATAATGCAACACTTCTGTGCTTTTTAATTACCCCGACCGCTCAGATATGTGCGATTCGTTAGCGCAGGCATTTGCCTGTGCCCACAAAGTAGAGTAAATACATTAAAAATAAGTTGTAGTCGTAAATGACCACAACTTTCCCCGACCGCTCAGATATGTGCGATTCGTTAGCGCAGGCATTTGCCTGTGCCCACAAAGTAGAGTAAATACATTAAAAATAAAAATGTCAACAAAATATAAAGCAACAACTACTGAAGATGCCTATTTTATAACCATAACAACAGTGGGTTGGATTGATGTATTCACGAGATTAAATCAAAAAGAATCAATTATCAAAGCCTTACAATTTTGTCAAAAAAACAAAGGTTTAGAGATTTATGCATATTGTATTATGACCAGTCATATTCACTTGCTTTGTAAAACAACAAATGGCTTCATAATGTCGGATGTTATGCGAGATTTTAAAAGATTCACTTCCAAAAAAATTATTGAAATCATACTAGATGAACCTGAAAGTCGAAAAGAATGGATGTTGGAATATTTTAAAAAAGCATGTGAACATCTAAAGAAAGAGCAACAATATAAAGTATGGCAAAATGGTTATCATGCTGAACATATTTACAGCAACAAATTTATTCGCCAAAAATTAGATTATATCCACAACAATCCTGTAAAAGACAAAATTGTTACTTTGCCGGAAGATTATTATTTTAGTTCTGCAAGAAATTATGGAGGTTTAGATAATGAGCTAGAAGTGATTTTATTAGACTTGTTTTGAAAATCTTTGCGGGCACAGGCAAATGCCTGCGCTAACGTTTGTGATAAAACTGAACGATTGGGATATTTACCTGTGTACAAAAAAACAAACCCGACAGTTTTCGAAAACTGTCGGGTTTCTATCATAAATGAAGAAATAAAAATCACTTCACCTCATAAGTATTATTTTTTAATTGTACATCAGCCATTAAACCGCTTGGGTCAATTGTGATTTTTTTAATTGTGCTCTTGGGTTTTTCAATAGTAAACTCATATTTTGGGTTGGCCCAGGTCCAATCATTCAACACTGTTCTTTTAATTAACGGATTAGGATTGGCTTTTTCAAAAAATAGCATTCGCAACGGAATGTAAAAACTTTCTACAGTCCCATCAGTATATTCCACCTGCAAATCGATAGGCATCGGCATGCGACCAATTCGTTCTAAACTAACAACTGTATTTTCTGCATTCTCCGAAACAGCAGTAATTCCGTAATCAATAGTATTAGTCGTTTGCGTCCAATCGGTTAAATACCAATCGAGTTCCGCTCCCGAAACACGCTCGGCCGTGCGCTTAATATCATTGGGCGTAGGATGTTTGAATTTAAAATCCTGATAATACCTCTTTATGGTTTCGGCTAATTTATCCTGACCTATCAAATAACCCAATTGTGACAGGAAGATACTTCCTTTAACATAAGAAGAAATACTATAGGAACGATTCAAATCATAACGGTCAGCATGTGTGGTTTGTGGCTGTTCCTTACCGGAATTCACCAAAGAATAATACGCCTTATAATTTTCTTCAAATGGGTTTACTGCTTTTTTTCCTGTAATTTCATTTACGGCTAAATCTTCTACATAAGTTGTGAAACCTTCGTCCATCCAGGGATGTTTGGATTCATTAGAAGCCAAAATATGCTGAAACCAGCTATGTCCTAATTCATGCGTAGCTGTCCCAAAAACACCTTCCAGTGTTCCGTTTCCTAAAATCAGGGTACACATGGCATATTCCATTCCGCCATCGCCACCCTGAATAAAAGAATATTGTTTGTATGGATATTTACCAATATTCTTATTATAAAAATCCATCACCTGAACCATCAAAGGCTGCAATTTTTTCCAATTGTCTATAATTTTAGGATTGTTTTTGTACAAAAAATGCAAATCCACATTATTAGGTCCTTTGACTACATCGTGCAAATATTCCTTATCGGCTGCCCAGGTAAAATCATGCACCATTGGCGCCACAAAATGCCAGGTGAGTTTTTTGGTTCCCTTTGGATATTTTACCTGAACTCCGGCATCCTGATAACCATGTCCAATTTTGTTTGGTTTTTGCAAATAACCGGATCCTCCTAAAACATAATCCTTATCAATGGTAATTTTTACATCAAAATTACCCCAAACGCCATGAAATTCTCGGGCAATGTAAGGATCGGCATGCCAGCCTTCAAAATCAAATTCGGCAATTTTAGGATACCACTGCGACATCGAAAAGGCGACACCTTCGGCGTTATTTCTACCCGAACGACGAATTTGCAACGGAACCTGACCGCCGAAATCCAATGTAAAAGTGGTTTTAGAATGCGGCAAAATGGGTTTTGCCAAAACCACCTCCAGAATAGTCCCAATAGTTTTTGTACCGGCAACCACTCCATCTTGCTTAAAATTGCTAACTTTTAAATATCCTATTTCGTTAGGTTTCAAATTCTGAATGCGGTTTTCTTTTACTTCCGTATCGCCTACTTTGGTTTTTCTAACCATTCGGGCATCGGCATCTTTGATATTATCAGCTCTTTCGGCCATTTCACTGCCCGGTTGAAAAGCATTGGGATACAAATGATAATACACTTTCCTTAAAGTATCCGACGAATTATTGGCATACACCAATTCCTGCTTCCCTTTGTATTTAAAATGTTCCGCATCCATGATCACTTCCATTTTATAATCAACGGCCTGCTGCCAATAGGAAGCGTTTTGAGCAGTTACAAGAAGTGCATTTGAAAAAAGCAATGCAAGAAATAGAATTTTTCTCATATGTTTTTTTAAATAAAAAATGGAAGGACTCAGCATCCTTCCATTTGATTAACAGCTATTGGAATTATTTTTTAGCTATTTTGTTTGCTAATAAAATAGCATTGTAAGCGTTTATCATTTTTCCTGTTGTGGACAATTCGTTAAACGGACGAACATCATTTGGATTACCACCTACCACAACATCCATATTAATTGCCACTCCCGAATCCATCAAAATGTGTTTTACCTGAGAAGCCGTCAACTTTGGATAATACGAACGAATTAATGCCGCTACTCCGGCTACGTTTGGCGCAGCCATAGAAGTACCTTTTAAAAATTTATACGTATTTCCCGGAGTCGAAGCATAGATTTTTACACCAGGTGCAAAAACATCTACATTAATTTTCCCGATATTTGAAAAACCAGCCACAACTTTATCTCCGTATTCGAAATTTAAAGCACCAACGGTAATTAAATTATCTGAAATTTCGGTTTTCTTATCCTCTGAATCATTCGGAAAATTATCAAAATAGTCAATGTTTTTAGCATCATTTCCTGCTGCATGAACGATTAACACGTCTTTTTTAGCGGCGTATTTAATTGCATCAAAAACCCAATTTTTATGTGGTGAAAAACTTTTTCCAAAACTTCCGTTAATCACTTTCGCGCCATTATCTACAGCATAGCGAATAGCCAAAGCAATATCTTTGTCGTACTCATCACCATCAGGAACAGCACGCACCGTAAGAATCGCTACATTATTAGCAATCCCGTCACCTCCGATATTGTTATTTCTTTGCTGCGCGACAATTCCCGCCACATGCGTTCCGTGAAGCGCTTCTTCCCTGTCGGGTCCTGTTACATTATTATTTCCATAATTAGTAACGGTAATGTCATTTGGATTATCACCCAGAACCTTTCTGTAGTCAGGTTTTAAATTATCACCACTGATAATCAAATTATTTTTTTCAATTTCCTTCTTAAAAGTATCTTCTAACCCCTTTACACTCATCCCATAAGCAAACATCTTTTTCATGACATTTTTGCTTTTCTGAACCAAAGCATCCTGAGAATCTAACGCATCAAGTTCTTCGACAGTGTACACTGTTTTACCTAATTGCTCTGCAATAACTTTATCTGCATCCTGCAAAGCAACCAACAAACCTTCATAATGTTTTTTATACAATGGAGCTTCGGCAACCACCTTGTCATTAAATTTTTTAGCTGCCTGATAAGTTGCCTCATCTGTAATCGTTTTGTCTTTGACAATTCTTTCGTATTCTAAATTTTCTTTGGTAATATCTCCCAGAAAATTCCAACCGTGAATATCATCTACATAACCATTTTTGTCATCATCAATTCCATTTCCGGAAATTTCTTTGGCATTTGTCCAAATCACCGATTTCAAATCCTCATGTTCAATATCTACACCCGAATCCACAATTCCAACAATGACTTTTTTTGATTTTCTGTCTTTCAACAATTCAGCATAAGTCCTGTCAACGCTCATTCCCGGAACTGTATCTTTCACAATATCGTGATGATTCCAACGTTTCAATTCGTTCTCTGTCAGCTCCTTATTTTTTTTACTATTTACAGGTGCTGTTATTGCTGTTAATGATTTATAATCAGGTAATTTTTGCGCTCCGCAGCCTGCTAAAATCAAAGCAGAAAAAACAGAAATACAAATGGGTTTTATAGTATTCATGTACTTTATATTTTTAGTCCATTTCAAATATAAATTAAAAATAATTTTTCTATTATAAAAATACCAGGATTAACACTAGATTAAGATATCCTCACATGAAAAAACTTCATTCAGGCGAACTCCTTTTTCGGTATGTTGTACTGTTATTATTTCATTATGCGCATCGTGCTCCAGAAACAAATAGTAATTATTATCAGCAGCTGCATTCATGAATTTTGTTTTTTCATCCATTGTCAGAAGTGGTCGGGTATCATAGCCCATAACATAAGGAATAGGAATATGTCCGGCTGTAGGCAACAAATCAGCGCAAAAGACAATCGTTTTTCCTTTGTATTGAATATGCGGAATCATCTGTTTTTCGGTATGTCCATCGACAAAGAAAATCCCAAAATCCAATTCTGATTTTTTCAGAAAATCACCTTCGATTCTTTTTATGAAATTCAGCTGACCGCTTTCCTGCATCGGCAAAATATTCTCTGATAAAAATGAAGCTTTTTCACGGGAATTAGGTTCAGTAGCCCATTTCCAATGGTTTTCATTCGACCAAAATTTAGCATTTTTAAAAGCAGGTTCATAACCCGTTTTATTTTTATTCCACTGAATAGCGCCACCACAATGATCAAAATGAAGATGCGTTAAAAACACATCGGTAATATCATCACGATGAAAACCGTATTTAGCCAATGATGCATCCATAGAATGGGTTCCCCAAAGCGAATAATACCCAAAAAACTTCTCCGATTGCTTATTTCCCATTCCGGCATCAATCAAAATCAAACGATTACCCTCTTCAATTAACAAACTCCGGGCAGCAATATCTATTAAATTGTTGGCATCAGCGGGATTGGTTTTATTCCAAATCGTTTTTGGAACTACCCCAAACATAGCGCCTCCGTCCAATTTAAAATTTCCGGTTTCAATAGGATATAATTTCATGTTTTTCGTTTAAAAATTCACTTTGGCAATTTATGAAAATCCATCCAGTTCGATAAAAAAACAACGATTTATTAGTTGAAAAATTCCAAAAATCCATTTTTAGTCTAAAAGCTGATTTTCAAACACAAAGCTTTAATAAATTGTATTCATTCTAAAATTAAGAACAGAAATAAATAATATCTATTTCCTTATTAGTTATAAAAATGTTATCTATTGTGGAATACGGTTTTTATACCTTATCTTTGCAATTAATTTAGACAAAATCTACATACAATGATACAGGTTTCAGATACTGCCAGAAAAAAAATTATCTCTTTGATGGAAGAAGATGGTTTTAATGCTTCTACTGACTATGTAAGAGTAGGTGTTAAGAGTGGCGGATGCTCGGGCTTATCTTATGATTTAAAGTTCGACAAAAACAAAGGTGAGGATGATAAGATTTTCGTAGACAACGATATTACTATTGCCGTTGAAAAAAAATCATTCCTATATCTTGCCGGAACAATTTTAGAATATTCGGGAGGATTAAACGGAAAAGGATTTGTTTTCAATAACCCAAATGCCACCAGAACTTGCGGATGCGGAGAAAGTTTTTCTCTTTAAATCCTGAAAAAAACAAACCTAATTTTAAGAATTTACAAACTCCATAAAAGTGAAATAAATTCTAAAATTTTTAGAATCTAATAAATGATTAAAAACTATTTAAAGAACTTTTAATCTTTAAATTTTTCAATCTTTAAATAAACAAGATGAGTAAATATACAGAAGACGATTTAAAAATCGAACTCGAAAACAAAGAATACGAATACGGATTTTATACCAATCTGGAATCGGAAACTTTTCCTATTGGGTTAAATGAAGACATTGTTCGTGCCATTTCACAAAAAAAAGGAGAACCGCAATGGATGACTGACTGGCGTATTGAGTCTTTCAGAGCATGGGAAGAAATGACAGAACCTGAATGGGCTAACGTAAAATATACTAAACCAGATTTCCAAGCCATTTCTTATTATTCGGCTCCCAAAAAAGTAGATCCAAACAAAACGCTGGACGATGTGGATCCTGAACTTTTAGAGATGTACAAAAAATTAGGAATCTCTCTTGATGAGCAAAAAAAGATGAACAATATAGCGATGGACATCGTTGTAGATTCTGTTTCTGTTGCTACTACTTTTCAAAAAACATTAGCCGAAAAAGGAATTATCTTTATGAGTATTTCTGAGGCTATCAAAGAACACCCTGAATTAGTTCGTAAATATTTGGGAACTGTAGTTCCGCAAAAAGACAACTTTTATGCCGCTTTGAACTCGGCTGTTTTCTCTGACGGATCTTTCTGTTATATCCCAAAAGGAGTACGTTGCCCAATGGAACTTTCAACTTATTTCCGTATCAATCAGGCGGGAACAGGTCAGTTTGAAAGAACCTTAGTTATTGCCGATGAAGGAAGTTATGTTTCTTACCTGGAAGGTTGTACTGCTCCAAGTCGTGACGAAAATCAATTACACGCAGCGGTTGTAGAGTTAATTGCTCTTGACGATGCAGAAATTAAATATTCTACAGTTCAAAACTGGTTCCCTGGAAATAAAGAAGGTAAAGGTGGTGTTTTCAACTTTGTAACCAAAAGAGGTTTATGCGAAACCAACGCTAAAATTTCATGGACTCAGGTAGAAACAGGTTCTGCTGTAACCTGGAAATACCCTTCTTGCGTATTAAAAGGAGACAACTCAGTAGGTGAATTCTATTCGATTGCTGTAACTAATAATTTCCAACAGGCTGATACCGGAACAAAAATGATTCATTTAGGTAAAAACACTAAATCAACTATCATTTCCAAAGGTATTTCAGCAGGAAAATCACAAAACAGCTACAGAGGATTAGTACAGATTTCTCCAAGAGCAGACAATGCCCGAAACTTTTCTCAATGTGACTCGTTATTAATGGGTAACAATTGCGGAGCTCACACTTTCCCTTATATCGAAAGCAAAAGTCCATCGGCTAAAATAGAACACGAAGCTACGACTTCTAAAATTGGTGAAGATCAGGTTTTCTATTGTAACCAACGTGGTATTCCTACTGAAAAAGCCATTGCATTAATCGTAAACGGTTTCAGTAAAGAAGTATTGAACAAGTTACCAATGGAATTTGCCGTAGAAGCTCAAAAATTATTAGAAATCTCATTAGAAGGTTCGGTAGGATAATCTTTAAATTCTAAGCAACATGGATATTGTTTTAAAAAATGTAAAGAAAAAAGATTTTCCGGTGTTAAAATCACTGGCAAAATCACTTGGTTTTGAAATTACAATTGAAGACGAAAAACCATACAATGAAGAATTTGTAAAAGAAATTTTGGAAGCTGAAAAAAGCATAAAAGAAGGCAGAGGAATTCGAATGACAATGGAGGAATTGAAAGAACTATGCAAATAGAATTTTCCGATAAAGCAAAAGCTGATTTAGATTTTTGGGTAAAGTCCGGAAATAAAGGAATATTAAAAAAGATTTATTCTTTGATAGAAGACATTCAATTACATCCTTATGAAGGCATCGGAAAACCTGAAGAATTAAAACATCAATTATCCGGACGCTGGTCAAGAAGAATTAATAGAGAACACCGTATCATATATAAAGTTACTGAAGAAAACAAAATAGAAATTTTAGATATCCTTTCCTTAAAAGGACATTACGAATAAAACAAAAAAACTGATGTTAAGTATAAAAAATTTACAAGCCTCTATAGGTGATAAAGAAATTCTTAAAGGAATAAACCTTGAAGTAAAAGCAGGAGAAGTTCATGCGATAATGGGACCTAATGGAGCAGGAAAAAGTACACTTTCGGCAATTATTGCAGGAAACGAAAACTACGAAGTAACAGAAGGAGAGATCTTATTAGACAACGAAGATATTTCTGAATTAGCTCCTGAAGAAAGAGCACACAAAGGAGTATTCCTTTCTTTTCAATATCCGGTTGAAATCCCTGGAGTTTCAGTTACTAACTTCATGAAAACAGCTATCAACGAAAAGCGTAAAGCTAACGGTCAGGAAGAAATGCCGGCTAACGAAATGTTGAAAGTTATTCGTGAAAAATCAGAATTATTAGAAATTGACCGTAAGTTTTTGTCTCGTTCTCTTAACGAAGGTTTCTCAGGTGGTGAGAAAAAACGTAACGAGATTTTCCAAATGGCAATGTTAGAACCTAAATTAGCTATTCTTGACGAAACGGATTCAGGATTGGATATCGATGCTTTAAGAATTGTTGCCAATGGTGTTAACAAATTAAAAAGTGACAAAAACGCTATCATCGTTATCACACACTACCAAAGATTATTAGACTATATCGTTCCTGATTTTGTTCACGTTTTATATAACGGAAGAATTGTAAAATCCGGTGATGCCAGCCTGGCCTTAGAATTAGAAGAAAAAGGATACGACTGGATTAAACAAGAACAAGAAGCATAAAATTAACTAGTCTAAAGTCGAAGGTCAAAAGTCAAAAGAGAAATAATGGGTAAGTTTAATTCTTTCGAAGAAATTAATTCTTGGCAAAAAGCAAGACAATTCAACAAAAGAATTTACCTAATTACAGAAAATACAAATTTCAAAAAGGATTTTGATTTCGCCAGACAAATTAGACGGGCATCTATTTCAATAACGTCAAATATTGCAGAAGGTTTTGAAAGAAATACAGATAAAGAATTTATTTATTTTTTATACGTTGCAAAAGCATCTGCAGGAGAAGTTAGATCTCAATTATATTTGGCACTTGATTTAGATTATATTACAAAAGAAGAATTCGAAAAACTTTTAGAATCAGTAACAGAAATATCAAAATTGTTAAGTGGTTTTATTAAATACTTATCAAAAGTTTAAAGTTTAAAAGTTTAAGGTATAAAAGTTTACGCCTTTGACTTTATGACTTTCGACTTTAAGACTTAAATAAAATGGAATTAAAAGATAAATTAATCTCATCGTTCATGGCTTTCGAAGAACGCATTGATGTTCAAACAGAGCTTCATGAAGTAAGAACATCCGCTTTAAAAAACTTCGAAGAAAAAGGTTTCCCTACTAAAAAAGAGGAAGCCTGGAAATACACTTCGCTAAATGCCATTCTAAAAAATGACTTTACCGTATTTCCTAAAAAAGACAGCGCTATTGAATTTAAAGAAGTAAAAAAATACTTTCTTCACGAAATTGACTCTTACAAAGTTGTATTTATCGATGGTATTTTCAGTTCGCATCTTTCTTCAACAACTCACGACGGAATCGATGTTTGCTTAATGTCTTCGGCATTAACAAAACCAAAATACAAAATGGTTATTGATAACTATTTTAACAAAATTGCCAACAAAGAAGAAAGCCTTACTTCATTGAACACCGCTTTTGCCAGCGAAGGTGCTTACATCAACATCCCAAAAAGCAAGGTTGCAGACAAACCTATCGAAATCATGTATTTCTCTACAGGTAACGAAGCCGCTTTAATGGTTCAGCCTAGAAACTTGGTAATTGTGGGCGAAAACTCCCATGTACAAATTATTGAGCGTCATCAAAGCTTAAGCGGAAATCCGGTATTGACCAATTCAGTTACTGAGATTTTTGCTCAAAAACGTGCTATTGTAGATTATTACAAAATCCAAAATGACGATCTTGAAGCCAACTTAATTGATAACACTTACGTGTCGCAACAAAAAGAAAGTCACGTGTATGTTCACACTTTCTCTTTTGGTGGAAACCTAACCAGAAACAATCTGAATTTCTATCATTTTGGAGAAAGATTAACAAGCACATTAAACGGGATTACAATTATTGGCGAAAAACAACACGTCGATCATTATACTTTAGTGAATCACGCTCAACCTAACTGTGAGAGCTTCCAGGATTACAAAGGAATTTACAACGATCGTGCTACCGGAGTTTTCAACGGTAAAGTATTTGTAGACAAAATTGCTCAAAAAACCAATGCTTTCCAACAAAGCAACAACATTATCCTGAGCGACAAAGCTACCATCAATGCTAAACCGCAATTGGAAATTTTTGCCGATGATGTAAAATGTTCTCATGGTTGTACCGTAGGGCAATTAGACGATACCGCTTTATTTTATATGCAACAAAGAGGTATTCCTAAAAAAGAAGCCAAAGCTTTATTGATGTATGCCTTTTCAAATTCGGTTATTGAAAACATCAAAATCCCTGAATTAAAACAAAGAATCACTAAGATTATTGCAAATAAATTAGGCGTTAAATTGGGATTTGATATCTAATTAAATCCTGGATTAACAAAATCAATACAAAGGGCACAAGTTTATTTATAGAACATTGTGCCCTTTTCATTTTTATTTTCCAAAACCAAAAAAACTGTGGTTAGTTCTCCATAAATTAAACTGATACTACAATCAATCAAAACAAATAATTGCAGTTAAAAACAATTTTAGTTTTAGTACTTTTGTAAAATAGATTTTTTCTAAATAAGTTATGTTAGACATTCAAAAAATAAGAGCTGATTTTCCGATTCTGAATCAAAAAGTGAACGGAAAACCTTTAGTATATTTCGACAACGGAGCCACTTCTCAAAAACCTCAGGTAGTTATTGATGCTATTTCAAAATATTATCAGGAAATAAACGCTAATATTCACCGTGGGGTTCACACCCTTAGTCAATTAGCAACTGATGCTTACGAAATAGCCCGTGGAAAAGTACAAAATCACATTAATGCCAAACACGCTCATGAGGTACTTTTTACTTCAGGAACTACTTTTGGAATCAATTTGGTTGCCAATGGTTTTGCTTCTATTTTAAAACCAGGGGACGAAGTGATTGTTTCACATTTAGAACATCATAGTAATATTGTGCCTTGGCAAATGCTTTGCGAAAAAACCGGGGCTACCTTAAAGGTCATTCCTATGAACGAAGATGGTGAATTGATTATGGCCGAATATGACAAATTACTTTCGGATAAAACTAAAATCGTTGCAGTAAATCATATTTCTAATGCTTTGGGAACTATCAATCCTATCAAATACATGATTGATAAAGCGCATGAAGTAGGTGCTGCAATCCTGATTGACGGAGCACAATCGGTACCGCATTTAAAACCGGATGTTCAGGAATTGGATTGTGATTTCTATGCCTTTTCAGGTCATAAAATGTGCGGGCCAACAGGAACGGGAATTTTATATGGAAAAGAAACCTGGTTAAACAAGTTGCCTCCTTATCAGGGTGGTGGCGAAATGATTAAGGAAGTTTCTTTTGAGAAAACTACTTATGCCGAATTACCTCATAAATTTGAAGCCGGAACACCGCACATTGCAGGAGGAATTGTACTGGGAACCGCTATCGATTATATGAATGAGATCGGTTTTGAAAACATTCAAAAACAGGAATTAGAATTATTAGCCTATGCTACTGAAAAACTTTCAGAAATTGAAGGTTTACGCATTTATGGAAATTCTAAGAATAAAACATCGGTAATTTCGTTTAATATAGAAGGAATTCATCCTTATGACATTGGTACTATTATTGACAAATTAGGAATTGCAGTAAGAACAGGTCACCACTGTGCGCAACCAATTATGAATTTCTTTGGTATTCCGGGAACCATAAGAGCTTCGTTTTCTTTTTATAATACAAAAGAAGAAATCGACGCCTTAGTTGAAGCTGTTAAAAAGGCCCAATTAATGCTATCTTAAAACATGAAAATACTATCATTATTATTCCTGACTCTCTTTCTGAGCAAAGGCTGTGAAGGAGATGCTCAAAAAAAAATTGAAGCCGCTCAATTGATTTACACCGCTAACTCCAGAGGATTTCATCAGGAAATAATAATCGAAAAGCATTATGCCAACATAAAAAATGATAGAAAAGGAAAACCAACCCAAATAAAAATTAGCGATACCGACTGGAAAGAACTCATAAGACTTTTTAAAGATGTAGATTTAGATAAAATCAAAGATTTAAAATCTCCTACTGAAAAACGCTTTTATGATGGTGCGGCAATAGCCAATTTGAAAATAAATTACGAAGGTAAAAGCTATGAATCACAAAGCTTTGACCATGGTTTTCCACCTGATGCAATAAAAAAAATAGTGACTAAAATAAATTCATTTGCAAAACAAAACAATGAAAATTAAAGACATACAAGAAGAAATTGTTGACGAATTCTCGATGTTTGACGACTGGATGCAGCGTTATGAATACATCATCGAATTGGGAAAAAACCTTCCGTTAATCAAAGAAGAATTTAAAGTAGACGAAAATTTAATTAAAGGTTGTCAATCCAAAGTTTGGCTACAAGGAGAAAAAAATGACGATAAAATAATTTTCACCGCCGATAGCGATGCCATCTTAACCAAAGGAATCATTGCGATTTTAATTCGTGTTTTTTCAAATCAAACCCCAAAAGACATCATTGATGCCAACATGGATTTCATTGATGAAATAGGATTAAAAGAACATTTATCGCCTACCAGAGCCAATGGTTTGGTTTCGATGATTAAGAATATTAAGATGTATGCTTTGGCATTTAATGTGAAAAATTAATTTTTTATATAACCATATAAGTCATATAAGTTCATTGAAGAAAGTTTAATACTATCTTTATAATGCTACAAAATAATTATATTCTTTATGGTAACAAGAAAAGAATTAAAAGATTTAGTCTATAGAGTAAATGGCGCTGCAATTGAAGTTCATAAACATTTAGGTCCTGGACTTTTAGAAAGCATTTACCACAAATGCATGATTAAAGAACTAACTCTTAGAAAAATTAGTTTTAAATATGAACTAACTATACCCATCGAATACAAAGGTTTAGAATTAGAATCAGATTTGAGATGTGATTTATTTATTGAAGATTGTTTAGTTTTAGAACTTAAGGCAGTTGAAAAAATAGCGCCAATACATAAAGCACAATTGATAACTTATATGAATCTTTTAGAAGCACCGATGGGTTTATTAATTAATTTTAATGTAACTAACATTTTTCACGAAGGACAACAAACATACCTTGGTGATTTATACAGACAATTAAACGAAGAATAACAAATACTTATATGAACTCATATGCCCTTATATGGTTCAAAAAATAAGTCTATAATTTAACATAAAACAAAATGGAACAAGAAATAGATACAAACCAATTAGGAGAAGAGATTGTAAAAAAATTAAAAACCATTTACGATCCGGAAATTCCTGTAGATATTTACGAATTAGGATTAATTTATGACGTAATGGTTAACACCGATTATGAAGTAAAAATCCTTATGACACTTACTTCTCCAAACTGTCCGGTAGCTGAGAGTTTACCAAGAGAAGTAGAAGAAAAAATTAAATCCATTCCGGGTGTAAAAGGTGCCGAGGTAGAAATCACTTTCGATCCGCCATGGAGTAAAGACTTAATGAGCGAAGAAGCTAAATTAGAATTAGGAATGCTTTAAAAATTAGTATTCAGTTAGCAGTAGGCAGTTTCTATAGCTACTGTATACTGAACACTGATTACTGAACACTAAAAAAATGGAAGAAATAATTAACAAAGTGGCTAATAGTGCCTTGGAAGTATTCGATCTTGAAGATTACTATCCAAAAGGCATTCGCACGCAAATTGATATTTCGCGATGGTTACTGGAAGGATTTCTATTAAAAGAAAAAGACTTCAGGGAGCAGCTAAAAAATCATGATTGGGCGCAATACCAGGACCACTATGTTGCTATCTATTGCAGTACCGATGCTATCGTTCCTGCATGGGCATCTATTTTAGTTGCGATACAACTGGCTCCTTTTGCAAAAAAAATCATCAACGGAAATAAAGAAGATTTAGATGCAGCTTTATACGAAGAATTGCTTCCTAAACTGGACTACACCGTTTATGATAATAAATCGGTAATTATTAAAGGTTGTTCTAAAAAACCCGTACCTATGCGTGCTTATGTTTTAGCGGCTCATTATTTACAACCTTATGCCAGAAGTATTATGTACGGAGAGGCCTGTTCGGCAGTACCTTTATATAAAGCACCTAAAAAAGCTTAAAACTTATATTTATTGAATCAAATGCTACTTTACAAGTAGCATTTTTTTTATATTTACTATTCAAAAACTACTTTTAATATGAAAAAGCTACTTCTAATATTTGTATTTACATTTTTTGTTTTTTCACTAAAAGCACAGGAAATAACTAAAGACACTACCAAAACCTGGACAACAAAAGGTAATATATCCTTGTTATTGAGTCAATCTGCTTATAACAAACAATGGCTTGGCGGCGGTACTTCTAACGTTGCCGGAAACTTTGGTTTAAACTATGACTTCAATTATAAAAAAGGAGATGTAGTTTGGGATAACAAATTTATTCTTGCTTATGGACTAAGCAAAATTAAAGGCAACGAAAGAACGGCTAAAACAGATGACCGCATCGAATTGAATTCACTTTGGGGAAAAAAATCGACAGTTAAAAATTGGTACTATTCTATGTATTTTAATTTCAAATCGCAACTGGATACAGGGCTGGATAAAAATAATGTCAAAATATCCCATTTTTTCTCTCCTGCTTATTTTCAGTTTGGCCCTGGTTTTTTATGGAAAAAAGACAACAATTTAAGTGTCAATTTTGCACCGGCTGCCGGAAAATTAATTCTGGTTCACAAACATTTTACAGATCTTGGTTCTTCATTTGGAGTTTTACAGGGGGACAACTCCCGTTTTGAATTTGGTGCCAGTATTTCGGCTTATTATAAAGTTAGCCCTATAACTAATGTATCCATTGAAAATATTCTTAATTTGTATTCTAACTATTTAGAAGACCCCCAAAATGTGGATATCAACTATCAAATGAATGTGGTGATGAAAATCAACAAATACCTTTCGGCCAATATCAACATGCAAACCATTTATGACGATAACGCTATTAAAGCTTTTCAGGTAAAAGAAATATTTGGATTAGGAATCAATTATAATTTCTAATTTCATATCCTACGTTAAAAAAATCCCTTTTTAGGACAGTTCTAAAAAGGGATTTTTTATATCAAGATTACTCTTCTTTCTCCATTGCATCCTTATAATCCGGATACAGGAATTTATTGTATGGAAAACGGGTAATGTGAATTTGCCTTACAGCCTCGTACACTCTTTCTCTGAATTCTTCAAAATTCTGCTTATTAGTAGCCGAAATAAACAAAGCATTTTGCTCTCCTACACGACTCATCCAGGTCGATTTCCATTCGTCAAGCGTATAATGTTTGGTGGTTTTTTCGGTCATTAAATCATCTTCATCGATAGTCAAATGACGGTAAGCATCAATTTTATTGAAAACCATCAAAGTAGGTTTATCGCTGGCTTTAATGTCCACCAAAATTTGGTTTACCGAAGCAATATGATCCTCAAAATCAGGATGTGAAATATCGACTACGTGTAATAACAAATCGGCTTCGCGAACCTCATCCAGCGTACTTTTGAAAGATTCAACCAATTGTGTTGGTAATTTTCGAATAAATCCTACTGTATCCGAAAGCAGGAACGGAAGATTCTTAATCACCACTTTTCGAACCGTAGTATCCAACGTGGCAAACAATTTATTTTCGACAAAAACATCACTTTTCCCAATGGCGTTCATCAAAGTAGATTTACCCACATTGGTATAACCCACCAATGCCACACGAACCATAGCACCGCGATTGCTGCGTTGCACGCCCATTTGCTTATCGATAGTTTTGATTTTTTCTTTCAACAAAGAGATTCTGTCACGTACAATACGACGGTCGGTTTCAATCTCCGTTTCTCCGGGACCACGCATCCCGATTCCTCCTTTTTGACGCTCCAAGTGTGTCCACAATCCTGAAAGTCGCGGTAATAAATATTGGCATTGTGCCAATTCCACCTGAGTACGTGCATAAGAAGTTTCGGCACGTTGTGCAAAAATATCCAGAATCAAATTGGTTCTGTCCAGAATTTTACAATCGATAATTTTGGAAATATTCTTTTGCTGTGAAGGCGTTAATTCGTCATCAAATATAATTGTGGAAATACCATTTTCCTTTACATAATAATGAATCTCCTCGATTTTCCCTGATCCTAAGAAGGTCTTAGGATTAGGTTTGTCCATTTTTTGCGAAAAACGTTTCACCACCTGTCCTCCTGCGGTAAAGGTCAAAAACTCCAGTTCATCCAAATACTCATTAAGTTTCTCCTCGCTCTGGTTTTGGGTCACAATACCTACAATGACTGATTTTTCAAAATTTATTACTTCTTTTTCTAACATAACATCTAATAAGTTGCAAATTTAGTCATTTGCCGGATAGAAATGTGCTTTATAATTTCTTAAAAATCATTAAAAAACAGGAGTCGTTATCTTTATAAATCCTTTCGAAAAAGGATTTAATTTACTGAAATCAGTTTTACTTCAAAAATCAATACTGAACCACCAGGAATAGGACCATTATCACTTCCTCCGTATCCAAGTTTAGCCGGAATAACTAATATTGCACTTCCTCCTTCTTTCAGATACGAAATTCCTTCAGTCCAGCCTTTAACTACCTGATTCAAACCAAAAGAAATTCCTTTGTCATCACTTTGATCAAATACTTTTCCATCCATAAAGTACCCTTTGTAAGCAACTGTCACATTAGAAGCAGGAGTAGCTTGTTTTCCTGTTCCCGGATTATTGATTACATAATATAATCCTGATTCGGTTTTAGTTCCTTTTAATCCTTTTTTAGCTACATAGTCTTCAATTTCTTTTTCATTTTTTGCAATGTAAGGAATCTCGCTTGGAGCCACACTGCTACTTTCGCTAGTTTCACTGTTTTCTTTTTTACAAGAAATAAAAAGGGTCATGATTAATAATGCCGATAATAAATGTTTCATAGTAAATTTTATTTTAAAAAGCCAAATATAGTAAAATTCGAGTGATGCTATTTGTCAAAAAAAAATTACATCTGAAATTTTGCAAAAAAATATTCTGGATTATTATTTTTTATAAACAAACTACTTTCCCTTTATTTCTATCAGTTTCACATAATTTAAACTACTTAAATTACAGAATGGTGCAGGATAGCACAAGACACCACAGGATACAAAATAAATATTAGCGATTTACATTTAGCGTCTGACTATTAACCAATAACCAAATTTATGACTAGAAAAACTACTTTTTCTTATCGTCTACTATGCCTTAAAATCAGTTTGACGATGTGTTTTTTTCTAAGTTGCCTACCATCCTTTGCGCAACAATGGAGCATTTTAGGAAATGAACAACAAATTGCAACAGCTGCTTCCTCTTACACCAGTATTGCTGTGGTAAAAAACGGAGCCAATTTTACCCCTTATGTGGTCTTTACAGAAAGCGGAGTGCCAAAGGTAAAAAAACGCTTAACTGACGGGACCTGGGAGCAAGTCGGAGCAAATCTGGCTACCAGTGCTTCTTACACCCGTATCTTTAGTGATGCAATTGGTGATTTATATGTTACTTACATTGATCTTTCTGCTGGTTCTAAATTAGCTGTAAAAAAATACGATTATATTGCCGGGACTTGGGATGCCTTAAATCCTGCAGATAGTAATACCCTCTATGTTTCAACAGGAAATGCGAATGGGATGAGTTCAGTATCCCAATATAGTTCGACTAATCGTTGTTCTTTAGCATTTGATTCATTCAACACACCTTATATTGCTTTTGGAGAGGCCGGGATGTTACCTTATGTAAAAAAATTCAACGGAACAACATGGGAAACTGTAGGTACAGGTGCCGTTGCTGCCGGAACCGCTGCTGCCCTAAGCTTAGCTATTGACTCAACTGACAAACCTTGGGTAGTATACTGTAACTTAGGATCTTCTACCACTGCTTCTTCAGGCACAATGGCGCTCTACAGTTTTAATGGCTCTACATGGACTGAAACCGTTAATCCAACACCTATTTCAGGTATACGTCATACTAACATTGCAGTAAGAGACAACAATTCTCTTTGTGTCGCTTATTTTAATACCGGCAATACTAATAAGGCAACCGCCATTATATATGACAAATCAACTAACACTTGGGGAACGGCAGCCACTCTTGCCAGTAGAGACTCCCCAAACATCAATCTAATTAATGATAATTCAGGCAATCTTTATTGCTCCTTTATAGATTACACTTCTTCAACTAATGTATTTCCAACCCGAGTACGTTTTCTTGCTGCAGGAAGCACAACCTGGACTGAATTAAAAGATCCTACCGTTACCCGAGGTGTTGATGAACCAACAGGCTGGCCTGCTGTAGCAATAGGAAGTGCACCGTATCCTTATGTAATTTATACCAAAGCAAATTCTAATGCTGTAAATACACCTATTGTTAGACTATACACACCGCCACCGCCACCAGCAGTACTTACTACTAACAATGTAACCAACACAACCACCACTACTGCTCTATCAGGAGGTAATATTACCTCTGATGGAGGACAAGCCATAACCGAAAGAGGAGTTGTTTATAGTAATAGTAATTCCAGCCCTACTATTGCTAACTCCAAAATTGCAGATGCTACGGGAGGCACAGGCAATTTCTCGGTGACACTTTCCGAACTTACTCCGGGAACATTTTATTATGCAAGAGCTTATGCCACTAATAGTGGCGGAACCTCTTACGGAAACACCATTAGGTTAAGCACATTACAAGTACCCGATGCAGTAGTAACTACTCCTAAACAAATGGAATTTTTAACAAGAGGACTTGTCGCAATACAAAAAAGTTCTAGTTCAGTATTTTTAAGTTGGCGATTACTTGGAGACGATCCGGCAAATATTGCATTTAACGTCTATCGTAATGGGGTAAAAATTACTTCTTCTCCAATTACAAGCTCAACAAATTACACAGACATCACAACTTCATCAAACAATAATTATAGCATTACTACCATTATAAACGGAGTCGAAAGTCAACAAACTACAGCTTTAACAGTTTGGGCACTCAATACTTTTAATACTGGTGGCCGAAACAATCACTTATCTATTCCGATACAAATGCCTCCGGGAAGCACACTCCCTGATGGACAAAGCTATACTTATACCGCTAATGATGCCTCAGTGGGTGATGTTGACGGAGACGGTACTTATGAAATTATTTTAAAATGGGATCCTACCATTGTAAATGACAATGCAGGTGGTTATAGCGGAAAACAAATATTTGATTGTTACAAACTAGATGGTACCCGTTTATGGCGTATAGACTTAGGAATCAACGTGAATGCCGGACCACATTACAACCAATTCATGGTATATGATTTTGATGGAGATGGTAAGGCCGAAATGATTTTAAAAACGGCCGATGGGACTGTTGATGGTCAAGGTACTGTTATTGGTAATGCTAGTGTAGACTATCGCAGTACTTCCGGTTGGGTACAACAGGGACCTGAATTTTTAACTGTTTTTAACGGATTAACAGGAGCTGCTATGTCAACAATAAGCTATCAACCCGCTCGTGATAATACTGCTGATTGGGGAGATTCTTACGGAAACCGTCAGGATCGTTTTGTATCAGCTGTAGCCTATTTGGATGGCGCCAGACCAAGTTTAATAGTAGGTCGTGGTTATTATAATAGATTAGTTCGAGCTGCTTATAACTGGCGAAACGGACAATTAACTATGCTGTGGAAATTTGACAGTAAAGACCCTACGCACCCTGAATACAATTCTTATTCGGGTCAGGGTAATCACCAAATGACAATAGGTGATGTAGATGGAGATGGTAAAGACGAAATCATCAATGGTTCCAGTGCCATCAACGATGACGGAAAACCGCTTTGGACTTACGGAATGGGACATGGTGATGCCTTACACATGACCGATATGGATTTAGACCTTCCAGGTAAAGAAATCTGGATTAATCTGGAATCTCCAGGTTCTTATGATGGATTAGGTTTAAGACAATACGATGCCAAAACGGGACAAACTAACTGGGGAATTGCCACTACCGGAGACGTAGGTCGTTCTATGGCTGCCGATATCGATCCTTATTTTAAAGGTTATGAAATGTGGGGTTCTTCAGGGGATGGCACATATGATGTCAAAGGAAGCCTTATAAGTGCTAACAGACCATCTTATAATTTTGGAATATGGTGGGATGCTGATTTAGGCCGTGAATTATTTGACAAAAATTATATTGACAAATGGAACCCTACCACTAAAAGTTCTGGTCGTTTATACACCATTTACCAGGATTATCCTGTAACTTATAATAATAGCACAAAAGCAAACCCTTGTTTACAGGCTGATATTTTAGGTGATTGGAGAGAAGAACTAATAATGCGTAAATCAGACAATACAGAACTTGTAATCTTTACTACAGATACGCCTACAACTTATCGTATTCCAACATTAATGCATGACCCTCAATATCGTGTAGCTGTAGCCTGGCAAAATTCGGCTTACAACCAACCGCCAAATACAAGTTACTATATTGGATATGATATGGATGTAAACAATATTCCAACCGCTAAAATTTCAATAGCAGGTCAGTCTAATTTAAAAGTTACAGGAATTACCAAAAAAACACCGTCAACAGCTACCACAAATGCAACTTCAGTAGTTTATCATGTAGATTTTTCGGCTAATGCAACTGGTGTTGATGTTAATGATTTTGCAATTACTGCTACCGAAACAGCAACTGGAACTATAGCATCAATAACCGCTATTTCTGCTGCTTCCTATGATGTAACAATAAATTCTATTAGCGGAAATGGTACTTTACGTCTGGATTTGAAAGCAAGCGGTACAGGAATTGTAGACGAATTCAGTAATGCAATTGGAAGTGGATTCACATCCGGAGAAATTTATTCGATAGACAATACTAATCCAACGCTTAATACTGTTACAATTACATCAAACAATGCCACTACTACTCTAGCTAAAACTGGAAACACAGTAACTTTAAACTTCACCGCTTCTGAAAGTGTGACTAATTTAAACGTTACTATTGCAGGACATACAGTAACAGCAACTAATACTAGCGGTAACAATTATAGTGCAACTTATGTACTAACAAATACAGATACCGAAGGAATTATTCCTTTTACAATCCAATTCAAAGATATTGCCGGGAATACCGGAGCTACAGTTAGTACAACTACAGATACAAAAACAGTAACTTTTGACCGTACAATTCCAACCTTGACAACTGTAACATTTACCTCTAGTAATACAAACAATACAATTGCTAAACCGGGAAGTGTAGTTACATTGAATTTTACCGCATCTGAAACAATTGGAACTCCAACTGTAACTATTGCAGGACATAGTGTAACACCAATAGCTGTTTCGACTACAAATTATACAGCTGCTTATACTATGCTATCTAGTGATACTCCGGGAACTATTCCTTTTACGATTAATTTTACTGATTTAGCTTCTAATGCCGGATCACAAGTTACAGCTGCATCTAGTACAATTACTTTTACTAATCAGGTTACTAGTCTTAGTACCGTAACCATTGGATCAAACAATACAACTCCTACTTTAGCTAAAACAGGAGACAATGTAACTTTAAACTTTACAGCTTCTACAACTATTACAAATATTATAGTGTCTATTGCCGGTCACACTGTAACTGCTAATAGTCTTGGCAGTAATAGTTACAATGCTACTTATCAAGTGCTAAGTACAGATACAGAAGGGATAATTCCTTTCTCAATACAATTCAAAGATGCAGCCGGAGATACAATGCCCACTGTCACTGCAACTACCGACAGTAAAACTGTAACATTGGATAAAACACTTCCAACATTAACTACAGTAAACATTGCATCTAACAATGCTACAACTACTTTGGCTAAAACAGGAAATACAGTTACGTTAAACTTTACTGCATCTGAGAACATTTCTGTTACTAGTATAAGTATTGCAGGACATAATGTATCCGCTACTAATACAAGCGGAAATAATTACACGGCTACTTATGTTTTGACCAATTCTGATTCAGAAGGAGTTATTCCGTTTACAATTCAATTTAAGGATACCGCCGGAAATACCGGAGCTACCGTTAATGCAACTACGGATTTAAAAACAATTACATTTGATCGTACAATTCCAACTTTACCAACAGTAACTTTTACTTCAAACAATGCAAATACTAAAATTGCAAAAGAAGGAGATGTAGTAAGCTTAAATTTTACTTCATCAGAAACTATTGGTACACCAACTGTAACTATTGCGGGACATAGTGTTGTTGCTACAACTGTTGGCACTAATAGTTTTAGAGCAACTTATACTATGATAGCAGCTGATACTGAAGGAGTAATTCCTTTTACAATCAATTTTTCTGACCTTGCAACTAATGCCGGAATACAAGTAACTACTGCTGTCAGTACAGTAACATTCAAACATACTACTCCAAAACTGAAAGTATATGTTGAAACACCTACTTGTCCCGGAAAAACAAATGGAAAAATTAGTATCACTACTGATATGAACTCTTACACATACAACCTTACAATTACAGGAAATGGAGTTAATCTATCATTAACGAATCAGACTATTACTACTACAAGCAATTGGACAAAAACAGATTTTGCAAAAGGTACTTATCAGATTACAATATCTATACCATCTATTTCCTTTGAAGAAAGCTATGGAGTAGTAGTAAATGAAATTACTGATATCACCGCAAAAAGAGTAACAACAGATAAAACGATCAGCTATACTGTTTCCGGCAGTAATGAATACATTGTTACTGTAAACGGTATTTCCAGAACATATATTACGGCTTCTGATGAAACCGAGAAAATTGAAATTGATGCTAGTTTGCTTCAAACAACTAATACCGTTACCATTGAAACTAATAGTGATTGTCAGGGAATTATTCAAGATAATTTTAATTTAAACCCTTCAATATCGGTACACCCTAATCCAACTACTGATATCGTTTATATCCAAGGTGTAAATAAAGGTCTGATACAAGTTTACACTAATAGTGGTTTACTATTACAGGAAAAAAATGCTGAAAACTCAAATAGCGTTGATTTGACAAACTATGCATCCGGAATGTACTTAATAAAAATCTCCCAGGGGACTGAAGTAGAAACATTTAAAGTTATTTTAAAATGAGAATAAAATATATAAAAACAATATTCCTTTTTACAGGATTAGGATTTCTTATTTCTTGCGGTGGTGGAAGTGACACCCCAAAAGCAAATTTGCCCGGAACACCTGCATTGACACTACCAATTGATCAGGAAACCTGTACCGATTATACTGTTGTAAGCAGTAATTCTGCTAAAGCTCAAATTAAATTTACCTGGGCAACAACAGTTTATGCTACTTCTTATGTTTTAGTAATAACTCAAGCAGGAACTACAGTGCTTAATCAAACACTTACCACTACTTCCTATGACGTAATTCTGGATAAAGGAAAAACCTATTCCTGGACGATTACAGCTAAGAATGAAGATGGAGAGAAAACAAGTGCAACACGCTCTTTTACCACTCCCGGAAATCCTATTGGAAACTATGTTCCTTATGCAGCGGTTATTAATTTTAATGTAAGCAGTACTACCAGTATGGCTTCATTATCATGGGTAGGTAAAGACGAAGATTCAACTACCAGTGAATTGAAATATGATATTGAAATCAAAAAGGACAATGTTGTAATCCAATCATTGACAAACCAAACAGCAACATCCATTGCTGATTTTGCAGCTGTATTGAATTCGACTTATCAAATAAAAATCAAAACTATTGATAAATTCGGTTCTTATTCCTATTCAGTATTAACTTATACCTATCAATAAAACTGGAAGCAATAGGCAAATTCGAACAAAAAATACTGCAAATAGTTTATTTTTGTTTGAGCATATTCCTGAATAATTCTATAACAAGGCGGCTCGTTTTCAAAGATTACGAGTCGTTTTTTTAATAAAAAAATGAAAAAACCAACGTTCCATCTAATTTTAATATTGATTTTTTTTATCTCTTGTTTCACAGGATCGGCAAAAATAGCAGCACATGTAGATAAAACTTATTTTCTACAAGGTAAGGTGGATGAAAAAACAATAGTATTAAAAATCAAATGCTTCAATGAATCCCCAGTCCGCTATCTAAACTATTTTTTCATCGAAGAAAAAACAGATAATTATCTTGAAGGGAATCCAATGGGCAACACTTGGAATTTTACCTCAACCGATAATCAAAAAAAAGAAATAAGTTTAGTTATCAAAGAAGAGAAAGACGGAAACTGGAAAGGATTTTGGCGTGAAGGCGCTAACAAAAAAATCAATCTTATTCTAAGTCCAATAGTGATTAATCTGGATTCCAAATATTATTCTTATTCTCAGAATAAAGAATTAGACCTTTATGATGCCTATAAAATTTCCATTCTCAATTTGGAAAAAACAAAAACCGAAAAAATCTCTAAACATTTTACGCTGAACTGGTATTTGGAAAAAGAATCCAATATTAGTCTTTTTAGATTAGAAAGTGAAACTAAAAAAATAAAACCGGACAGCATTAATACTGTCCTTGAGAATATACAATTGTCATTAATTCATACTTATTTTCAATACAATCCTAATAGAGAAAACTTAACATTTCAACCTCAAATAACTTTATTAAACGAAACACTACTCAGTTTCAAACTTATTTCGAATACTATTTTAAAAAATCAAAATCCGGTCAAAACACAACAAGCGTTTGTCCTGAATCTTCAAAATGGTGTACCAATTGCTTTAGAAGATATCATTTGGTTTGATGAAAAAAATGCAAAACCAGACGCTAATGCTATTTCCGAAACTTACGAATACCGAAAAAAGCTTTTTGCTCCTAAAGTATTTGCTATTTTAAACGAATTGTATCCTGAAAAAATGCAATCCAACAATTGCGATTTAAACAAAGTAAGTACATGGGCCATCCCTAATTTTGCCATAACAAAACAAGGAATATTATTTAGTTTTAATCATTCCCCTACTTGTGACTTTATAGATTGGGCAATTATTCCTTTTGAAAAATTAACTCCTTACCTTCAAAAGAAATACAAGCTAAACTAATCCCCATAAACCTGCACATCATCTACCTGAAAAGCACCGTCTAAAGCTGTGTCTTTACCGGAACCAATGTATTTGAAAGCTATATTAATTTTTCCGGTGTAACTAGATAAGTCAATAGCTCCTGAACCAATAAACTCATTCCAGAGCGTAGCCTGAGTTGGGATTCTTGCCGCAACTTTAGTCCAGGTAGCCGTTTTAATATTAAGCCCGTCAAAATTATTAGAAATATAAACTTCGAGAGTATTTAACGGAGAATCTACATCCAGATTATGCTGGGCTGTTCTAAACGAAAGACTTTCATTAGTATGCAAATCCATATCTATTTTGGGCGAAATTAACCAAACAATATTCGATGCTACTTTAGTTCCCGTAATCGCAAATTCGGCATAACCATTAGTCGACGAAATTCCGCCTTTCCATACAATAGCTCCCGCTTCAATAATGTTGCTCCAACCTGGCAAACTCAAATTAGTACCATCCGTAACCGATTGAAAATCTTCCACAAAAAACGGAATATTACGCTTTCCCGTCATTTGAACATCGGCTTCTTTTCTGGCAATTAATTGATAATCGGTGGCATATTTGGTCAAAACGCCCCGCACTTTTCCGCTTCCGTTGGGTACTATACTTTTTGAAAAATCAGCAAAACTACTGGTTCTGAAAATAAGCTGATTGCCACTTTTGTCCACCAAATTCCAATTAGTCGCTCCGCCCACATCATTCGCTTCTTCATAATAATGACGTCCAATGGCCGGCTCGGTAAACTGCACATTCGACAATTCAATCAGCGTATTCAAATGACTGTCATTGATTTCGCCCAAACCAATCGAACGAACCAATTGTTCCTCTTTCACATTGGTGCAGGAAGCGTTTAATACCTTCTTATAATCGTTTTGCGAAAGCCGTCCCACACCGCCCTGATTAAAAGCATTTACATACAAACTACCAATTCGCAAACCACCATAATACAAATCGGTGTACTGATCTTTTAATTTTACACACACCTTATTCCCTATCCGATAATCAACATACAAATTAGTCGCATCAACCGGAACACTAAACCCAATTGAAGGAGTTGTAGCGGTAGCCAGGGTTTGAAACGAGATCGTCTTGAAAAAATTGCCGTTTTCATCACTGGAGACCACATAAGCTTCAATCACATCGTCATACGGATATTGAGCCACAATTTCGGTAGCTGTTTTTTGAATATCGCTAACTTTTTTGTTGACTTCAAAATTGGGTTGATTGCACACTAACTTCGGAATTTCCGTTGCATCATTGGCACAAGCTCCAAAAACTAATATCGAAAACATTAAAACAAATCGGAAAGTATAATTGCTCATAATAGCTCGAATTTTAAATTAAAAACTGAAGTAGAGATTCACAAAATAAGTCCTGCCGTACCCGTAAAAATACTTGTTACCAAACGAAGGCGTTCCGCTGGAAACATCCTGATTGAGTTGCCTGAAATTGGCATTTCGGGCTTGTTCGTAACCACCTGTTTTGTATTTGCTGTCAAGCAAATTATTGATACTTGCAAAAAGTCCGAGATTTTTCCCTTTAATCCGCCAGGATTTTCCACCTATTAAATTGAGTAAAACCATCGAATCCAATTTTTCTTGTTGTAATAATTCCGCTGCTCTTTCTTCAGTAGCTTCCGGAAACGGAAACCCACTGGCAGGATTGATATAAAACCGATTGGTTCTGGAAATAGGCGAAACATCAATATAAGTGTCAGCCAAATAATTCATATTAGTTCCAATCCACCAATATTTCGGGTCACGGTATTCCAAGCCTAAACTATACGCCTGCTGCGGCATTCCGGCCTGTTTATAATTTTTTAAAAATGCGGTGCCAAAATCATAAGACGGATTGGTATTTTCTACCGTAGCCACCGCATCGTTGTTAATACTCACATTTGGATTACTGTCATAAGTATATCGCCCATAAGCCGCTGAAAAAGTAGTTTTTAAAGTTGGACTCATTTGGTATTCCAAGCTCAATTCGGCACCTAAATTCTTTCTATCTAAATCTGTTAAAGTCTGACTCACAAAAGCATTCGTATTGGTGTAGCCCGCTTCATTATCAAAAATTCCTTCGGCGTAAAAAAAGCTAATTTTTGTAGCATCTTTAATTGTCGAATAATAGGCGGTTACTCTCGTTTTTAGCTTAGGCGTTCTGAAAACATAAGTCGCATCAACACTATTCAAGGTTTCACTTTCCAAGCCGTCAACAACGGTATTATTCAACCGCGCATTCGAAAAACTATTTCTCAAATTAGGCGCCTTAGTCAAATGAGCCGCATTAAAATACAACGATTGTTTACCCGAAATTTTAAATAGCATTCCACCTTTAAAACCAAAATTCTCAAAGTTCAGTTTTGGGCTTTCGCCAAAAGAAATCGTCGGATAAATTCCGTTTTTGTACAAGCCATTTCGTTGATAATTGGTTTTGGAAAAAGACTGTGCCAGATAAAAATCAATTTTATCATAGGAAAACTTAAACTGTGTAAACGCCTCCAAAACCTGAGTCGAAAGTTTATAATTGTATCCGTAACTATCACCCACTTTTACTGTTCTATTGGGATAATTCAAATCTGATTGCGCCTGAGTACCACTGTAAAAACCGTCGATATCTTCAAAAAAACTACCTCCTAATAAATCCAGCAGTTTTTGGTAATTATGCGATTGCAAATCGCGAAATGAAATTCCCGCATTGACAATCAAGTTTTCACTAAGCTGAGAATTAAAATTCGAATTCACCGCAATTGTTTTATCATCATTTCGGTCTTCGTACAACACATAATGACTTTGGGCAGCTTCATAACCAATTATCTTTGAATTATTATCGACAATTGGATTCTGATTTGCCCTGTACATCGCTTCCCAATCGATTTGAGGATTCGCTAAAAAAGCAATTCTGTTTTTCTCGGCATTATCATAATCAGGTGTGAAATCGCCTGAGAATTCTCCGTTATCTGCCGCATACATCGAACTGTAATAGCTTGGCATTTTCCTGAAATAAGTGGGATCAGGACTATTGACATTTTGATAATCGATATTGCTGTTGCCTATTTTTCCAAACTGATACATCAATCCCGAATTCAGGTTGCTGTGATCGTTTATCTTAAAATAATGATTCAGCATAATGATGGGTTCTTCGACCGTTTTTACTCTGGAATTTCTTTTTTCTCCATTTTGAAAACCCCAGTAAGAATTGTAGGTTTCACTCATTAAATGAGTCACTTCATCAGTGTTTGGCGAATTTTTCCCGCGTTCGTTTGGTGTATAAAATCCGGTGATATTAATCGAATGCTTATCGTTCAATTTCTTTTCGGCACTTAAAAAAAGAGAATTGGCATCATAAGTTGTTCCGTCAAAATAGCCTTCCTGAGCATAACGTTTCCCAGCCGAAACCACATAAGCCCAACCCGAATTGCTCATGCCTGAAACATAAGTTGCCATCATTCGCCAATTATAATTAGTATTGGTTCCCGCAAAACTAATCCGGCATCCTGATCGATAAACAGAAGCCCGAGTGTTGATTTGCTGTGTCCCGAGAATCCCTCCAAAAGTATAATCAGACGGAGCGGTTCCTATTGAAAATTCCTGATTTCGTGTGGCATCGTTGAGTCCGCCCCAGTTGTTCCATTGCGGTCTCCCATCATAAAGTTTGTTCATTGCGATTCCGTTAATCATTGTAGTGGCGTTCTCACTATCTAAACCACGAATTCTAAAACGCGCCTGTCCCCAGTTGAAAGCAGTGGCCTGCTGAAAAGCATCTTTAGAAGATTGCAATAACCCCGAGGTACTTTCGGAACTGCTGTTATCATCGGTTAAATCGTCTTCAAAAAGCTGAATCACGGCTGCCTGTTGGTCAGCAACCTGATCTGATTCCAACAAGATAGTCCCTAAATCCAATACTAATGTATTTTGAATTGAAACCGGAAACAAGGCATCTTTATAGCCCTGACTATGAAAAAGCACTAAATAATCCGCTGATGGAATGGCTTCAAAAACAACAATTCCCTCCGAATTAGTCAGCTGTGTATAATTGGTGTTTTGAATAGAAACCACCGTAGAAACCAAAGGTTTTAGTGTTTTGGCATCTAAAACCTTGGCTGAAATTCTCGCCTGATTTTGTGCCAACACCAAATTGACCGACCCTATACAGAAAACTAAAACCACAAAATATCTCATAAGCCCAATAGAATTATCCGTCATTTTTCTTTATTGAAAAAAGAAGAATTACTTGGTAATACAATTTGAAAACGTAATTGATGAGCATAACAAAAACATCCCGAAAAAGGAATATTTCATTGTCAATAGGATTGTTATTTTTGGAAATAGGGTTAAAAACGAAAGCGGTGGTATTAAACAAATTACAAAAATTCATTTATCACTTTCGATTAATTAAAAGTAAGAAAAAAATTATTTAACAGAATAATTTTTTTGAAAGTTTTTTACTATTGTTTTGTTATAAAAACTAAACCTCATCAATAGCCCCGATGGCAGCGAGTATCCTTTTTATCTTTTTCTTAAAAACAGATAAAAAGATACTGCGTACAGCGGGTGATACTCTCTTATGTAAAAAAATATATTGTGCTCCTAAAAATTTACTGAATCACTTTAATTCTTGGCACTAAAAAGGCAATCAGGATTCCGAAGATCCCAATAAAAGCAAATGAGAATCTAAGTCCGAATAATTCAGCTATATACCCAATTACGGGAGGTCCCATTAAAAAACCTAGGAAACTTACACTCGAAACAGCCGTTAAAGCTTCGCCGGGAGGAATCGTTGGGTGTTTTCCAGCCAAACTATACAATGTAGGCACAATAGTCGAAACACCTAATCCTACCAACATAAAACCTATGGTGGAAGGAATTAAAAACGGCAAAAATACCGCTGTAAAAAGTCCGGTTGAGATTAAAATTCCTCCAGTTTGTAATACTGTTTTTCTACCAAATTTATTGATCATTCCGTCCCCAAGAAAACGCCCGGTAGCCATCATAATCATAAAAGAAGTATAACCCAGAATAATTAAGGGTCCGGGTGCCTGAACAATATCTTTAAAATAGAGTCCGCTCCAATCAAACATAATTCCTTCACTTGCCATCGAACCAAAACCAATGATTCCAAGCCAGATTAAAGCCGTATCGGGTTTTGAAAACAGTTTTTTCTTCTCCGGGGCTTTTCGTTTTTCTTTGGCTTTCACCAAATATTTATAATTAAAAATAATAAGCAATGCCGTAATAATTGCCACAATAATAAAATGATGATGCGGAGTTAACTTTAAAGCCAACATTCCCAGTCCCACTAAAGCTCCCGTAAAACCGGCAAAACTCCAAACCCCATGAAAAGAAGCCATAATGGTTCTTTTAAAAAGCTGTTCAGTATAAACTCCCTGGGTATTTACAGCGATGTTGTTCATGTTACCAAACATCCCAAACACATACAATCCCAAAGCCAATTGCCAGGCATTGGTTGCCAAACCTAAATTGGTCAGACAAAAAGCATACATACTCAACGACAACACCACCAAACGATGACTACCATAGCGGGTAACTAATTTTCCCGAAAAAGCCATCATGGTTAATTGTCCCACTGGTAAAGCAAAAAGAATAGAACCCAAATCGGCATCACTAAGATGCAATGCTACTCTAATATCCGGAATTCTACTTGCCCAGGTAGCAAAACACAATCCCATACCAAAATAAAAAGAAGCCACAGCAAAACGTACTCTGTTCAAATAAGAAAGTTTAGCATTTCTAAAACTCTTTTTGATTTTTCCTTGTGCTCTGAAGCTTCCTAATAAATTTAATCGTAACAAAGGCGTAGTGTTTAGGGATTGAATATGCAAAAATACAAAAAGGAATTTTCACCGCCTGTTAATTTAATTGAAGCAGGCAATAATACATCGTTATCGTTTATAAGTTTATGCTTAGACGGAACGCAGATGAAACGGATTTTAGCAAATTAGCACAGATTTAATTAAAACAAAAACCGCAGATTGCTTCGCCAGTTCGCTATCGCTTGAGCCACAGATTGTATTTAATCTGCAAATCTGCGGTTATAGATTGTAGCTGAAATATTTTATAAATCGACTACTCTTTTTTCGTTCTTGCTCAGGATTGCAGCTTCAATAATTTGCATCACTTTTGCTCCGTCTTCAGCGGTTACTGGCTCGGCTGTATCATTAACAATCGAATTGTAAACCCCGTCAAAAAAATCATAATAATTCCCCTGAAGTGTTGGAATTTTTCCGTGCATGATTCTGCCGTCAATTTCAGTGTGTAAAAAACCTTCTTTGTCCAAAGGTTCTGTTCCCCAGGAATCCAAATTTGGTTTTTTCATTACTTTCAAATCATCTTCCTGCACATCGCCACGCGGTTTTAAGAACGAACCTTTTTTACCATGAATCACATAGGCAGGATTAGGTTCGCGCACAAAGAAACTCGCTTTCAAACGCACTCTCAAATCATCATAATACAATAATAAATCCACCCAGTCATCTACCACCGAATTTTCACGGGTAGTTCTGATATCGGCAAAAACGGATTTTGGAAAACCAAATAAATACAAGGCCTGATCAATTAAATGCGGCCCCAAATCTTTCAGAATTCCGGAACCTGAATTCACGGTTTCCTTATGTGCTTTAGGACTCAAAAGTGGATTGTAACGGTCAAAATGAAATTCGGCTTCCACAATTTCGCCCAGAACGCCATCTAATAAAATTTGGCGTACGGTTTTCAAATCGCTGTCCCATCTTCTGTTTTGGAAAACGGCTAACTTTAATCCTTTTGCTTTGGCCAAAGCATCTAATTCCAGGGCTTCGGCAACTGTTGTCGTAAATGCTTTTTCAACAATTGCATGTTTTCCTGCTTCCAAAACTCTTTTAGCATATTCAAAATGCGTGTCTATTGGCGTATTGACAACCACCAAATCAGCATCAGAAGCCAATATTTCGTCAATAGACGCATAGCTTTTTACCTCAGGATAATCTTCCTGAATTAATTTTTTACTTCTTTCCCAGGAACCTAATAATTCAAAACCGGGATGCAATTCTAAAAATGGAGCCTGAAATACTTTTCCCGACATTCCATAAGAAAGTATGGCTGCTTTTATTTTTTTCATGTTTTTTTATTTTAGATTTTAGAATGTAAATTTTAGATTTATTAGAATATTGATTTCAGAATTCTAAACTCTAAAATCAGCAATCTAAAATTATTTCGCTCTTTCGTATTGTTTTGGCCAAGCCACATCATCTCCTAATGCTCTCGCAAAATCCAATCCCAAATTAGGATTGCGCAACGATTCTCTGGCAAATAAAACCAAATCAGCTTTTCCACTTTTAATAATTTCTTCAGCCTGATTTGCTTCGGTAATTAAACCAACGGCTCCGGTTAAAATCCCTGTTTCACTTTTTATTTTTTCAGCAAAAGGAACCTGATAGCCCGGCTCTAACGGAATTTTTTGATACGAAACCAAACCTCCCGAAGAAACATCGATTAAATCGACTCCTTTTTCTTTTAGAATTTCAGAAAACTGAATTGATTCTTCGATATTCCAGCCTCCTTCTGCCCAATCGGTAGCTGAGATTCGAACAAACAAAGGTAAATCTTTCGGCCATTCGGATTGTACTGCTTCGAGAACTTCCATTGTAAAACGGATTCGGTTTTCAAAACTACCTCCGTATTCATCGGTTCTTTGATTCGATAAAGGCGATAAAAACTGATGATTTAAATAACCATGAGCGGCATGAATTTCCAATACTTCATAACCGGCCTGCACCGCTCTTTGGGTTGCTGATTTAAAATCGGAAATTAATTTTTGTATTCCTTGTTTATCTAAAGATTTCGGAAGAAAAGGTTCGGTTTCATGATACGGAATAGCAGATGGAGCTACAGTTTGCCAACCACCTTCTGAAGACTGGAGTTTTTTATTGCCTTTCCAGGGCGACGAAACACTGGCTTTTCGTCCGGCATGCGCTAATTGAATGCCCGGAACAGCATTTTGACTTTTGATAAAAGCGGTAATGGCTTTCAATTTTTCTATATGTTCGTCCTTCCAAATTCCTAAATCTTCAGGTGAAATCCGTCCTTCGGGAGCAACAGCCGTTGCTTCCTGAATAACTAACCCCGCTCCGCCGCTGGCTCGGCTGCCTAAATGCACCAAATGCCAATCGTTAGCAAAACCATCAATTGATGAATATTGGCACATTGGAGAAATCACAACTCTGTTTTTTAGCGTAATACTTTTTATCGACAGTGGAGAAAATAATAAAGATGCCATACTATTTATTTTTAGAGAAACGTAAAGTTACGCTTCGCAAAGCAAAATGAAAATTATTAACAAACATTTATTACCCAAGCTAATTTTAAATTTTTGCCACTAAAACAGAAAATGTTACTTTAGCCGAATATATTAAGAACCGAAATTAAAAAATGGAAATAATTATCAAGCTTTCTCAATTTTTATTGAGTTTATCATTATTAATTATATTACACGAGTTAGGACATTTTATTCCTGCTAAATTATTTAAAACCAGAGTCGAAAAATTCTATTTGTTTTTTGACGTAAAATATTCGTTGCTAAAAAAGAAAATTGGCGAAACCGAATACGGAATTGGATGGTTACCACTAGGCGGTTACGTAAAAATTTCCGGTATGATTGACGAAAGCATGGACAAAGAGCAAATGGCTTTACCTCCACAGCCTTGGGAATTTCGTTCTAAACCGGCCTGGCAACGTTTGATTATTATGTTGGGCGGAGTTACAGTCAACTTTATTTTGGCTTTTATTATTTATATTGGGATGGCTTTTGCTTATGGCGATTATTACATCAAAAACGACTCTTTAAAAGACGGTATTTGGGTAACCAATCCTGTGGTTGAAAAAGCTGGAATTAAAACAGGAGACAAAATCATTGCTATAGACGGAGAAAAAATAGAACGTTTTGAACCAGTTGTTAGCATGAATATTTTGACAGCCAAAGAGGTTTTGATAGAAAGAAATGGTAAAGAAAAAACCATAACCTTGCCAGTAAATTTTATTGGTAATTTTTTAGACACCGATAAAAAAGGAGTAATTGTCTTGAGAATGCCATTTGTAGTGGGAAGTTTTACGGATACTTCTAAAAACAAAGAAGCCGTGAAACCAAAAGACATTATCGTTTCTCTTAATGGAGTTGCTGTAAAATATTTTGACCAAGCCATAGCTATTTCAGAAGCCAATAAAGGAAAGAAAATCAACGGAATTGTTTTAAGAGACCTAAAAGAAACTCCTGTTACGTTTGAAGTGGACAAGGAAGGTAAACTAGGGATTTATCCAGGATCTTTAAAAGAAGATAATCTAGAAAAATTAGGCTACTACAAATTTAGCAAAGAAAGTTATAGTTTCTTGGAATCAATTCCAATAGGAATCGAAAGAGGTAAAGACCAATTAGTAGGTTATGGCAAGCAATTGAAAATGATTTTCAATCCGAGTACGGGAGCGTATAAAGGTGTGGGTGGTTTTCATGCGATTTACAATGTATTTCCTGATTCTTGGAGCTGGGAAGTGTTTTGGAACATTACTGCTTTGTTATCAATCATGCTTGGCGTTATGAACTTATTACCTATTCCGGCACTTGATGGTGGTCATGTTATGTTTTTATTATACGAAATGGTTTCAGGTAAAAAACCTAGCGATAAATTCCTGGAAAATGCTCAAATGGTTGGTTTTGTTTTACTTATCTCACTACTACTATTTGCTAATGGGAATGACATTTACAAGGCAATTATTGGGAAGTAAAAAAAATGGAAAAAATTTCATTTTTTGTTTGCCACATTCAAAAAACGTCTTATATTTGCATCCGCTAAGAACAAGCTCACACAGCTAAAATTTAGCAAACAAACACGTTCCTTACGCATATTAAATATACAGTTTCCTCCTTAGCTCAGTTGGTTAGAGCATCTGACTGTTAATCAGAGGGTCCTTGGTTCGAGCCCAAGAGGGGGAGCTTTTTTAGAAAAGACTATCAGCAATGATAGTCTTTTTTTTTGCGCTAAACTTTTTAAATCCATTATGAATTAACAACTCTTTTATTTGCCACATTCAAAAAACATCTTATATTTGCAACCGCTAAGCACAAGCTACTACAGCTAAAATTTAGCAAACAAATACGTTCCTTACGCATATTAAATATACAGTTTCCTCCTTAGCTCAGTTGGTTAGAGCATCTGACTGTTAATCAGAGGGTCCTTGGTTCGAGCCCAAGAGGGGGAGCTTTTTTTTAGGAAGCCATTCAAGAAATTGAGTGGCTTTTTTTTTGCACTAAACTTTTTTACACAGAAAAGCCTTTACATTGCTGTAAAGGCTTTTCTATTTTTAAGTCTTGTCCTGAGAACGTTAACTTAATTATTTTTAGTTTTCCAACAATTTATAGGCAATCACACTATTATGATTAAAAGTTGGGATATATAATACATTTTCCTTTGCATTATAACCCAAATCAGCGGTGTTCATTTGCCCTTGTACATCCTGTAATTTCTTTATTTCGCCATTGGCTTTTACATAATAAACCAAACCTGCCCAGCAGCTCACTATAAAATCGCCGTTTTTAAGTTGCTCCACACCATCTCCCGGTTTTTCAAAACCTTTAGCCAGAACGCTTCTATTTTTCTTTTCATCAATTTTCCAAAGCTCTGTACCGGCCAAAACGTATAGATTTTTATTAATCCATTTTAAACCATTAACATTGGTAACGTTTTCTAAATAAAGTTCGCTTTTACCATTGTTTATGCGATATATTTTATTGGTACGCGTATCGGATACATAAACCACTCCTTTATCATCTACCGTTACATCGTTCAGGAAAACAGCATTTTCAATTTCCAGTTTATTAATGATTTTTCCAGTCGCAATATCAATACTTACCACAGCGTCAATATCTGCCACAAAGAGCGTTTTTTTATAAAGAGCCAAACCTTTAGGAGCGTTCAAACCTTCAACCCAGTTGGCTTTTTTCACACTACCATCTGTATTAAGAACAACAATACCTCCTTTTCCATCTTTTACATTCCCCGCTCCGTCAATCAGACTTACGTACAGACTTTTTTCAGTTGCACTATACAACACCGATTCTGGTACAGCCAGATTTTGACTCTCCCAGAGCGGCTTTGAGAGCTTTTGGGCTTTTGTGGTAAAACTTAACGCTATAAAAGCGGATAGAGTTAAAAATTTGTATTTCATGATTTTTTAAATGATTTGATTCTCTATTATAACTTATAACAAAAGTAAAATTATTAGCAATAGACCTGATGATTTTTATTTACTAAATATAGGTAACAAACAAAACGATAATTGTATTTATAATTGAAAAAATAAATTATTATCGGCATTTTTGACATTTCATACAAATAGATAAAAAAGGCAGTTATGTTGTATTTTGTATAATCAAACTTTTGAGTCGTTTTCTGCTATACCAAAAAAACCCTGAAAATGTGAATCTAGATTAGCAATAAGTAGCATAGTTCAGTTAAAAACTATGCTACTTATTTTAAAAAAAACAATATCATTTTAGAAGTGAAGGTACTATAACACAAACTGTCTTCATATCACATTCAATTACTTCCATAAAAAAAGCCTGTCGGAAACCACACCGACAGGCATTATGTGTAAACATTCAATTCTAACCAAACGAATCTGCTGTTTAACACGATCTAACCAACTTTTTATAATTAAAATTACTTTAGCAATACCTGAGTAGTTAGTTTTTTTCTAATCCAACTCCACTTTCATCTTTTCTATTTTATCTTTTTGCCCCATTAATACTCCATCAACATAAAGCATTAATCCAACCCCTTTATTATATTTTGTTCCATATCTATCAAATAGAATTGTTAGCGTTTTGCCTTTGTAATAAACATTATCCAAACAAAACCAATCCCATGAAGCTTCAGGCAAAAGAGGATTAATTATAACTGAATTATTTATTTGAGGTTTTAGTCCTATTAAATCAGAAATAAGTAAGTCACAGTAAGAAGAATGATTATAATCCTTTCCCCTTTCAACACCTCCTTTTTCCTCAGACCAAGTTCCGTTTTCCCAATTTTTAAGTCGGGTGCGAGAAATCCAGTCACCGGTGTATGGATTCATATCTTCATCAATCCAAGGTAATATTTTGCCCTTGTCAAGTACAATTCGATGAGAATTGCTATACTTTATAAATTGATCATAATAATCATGTTTGGTAACTGTATTTTGATTATAATTATTAATAACATTTGAAAGAGCTTTAAGGGTAATAGATGTAGCCATTGGCCAAACCGGCCCATTCCACTGACATTCGTGTCCTGCATAAGAAATTGTAAATTTTGGATGAATTTGTTCTGCCGTTGTTAATCCATAAGGAGCATTAAACCCATTATTAGTCGTAATTAATTCCCAAGCTTTTTCATAGCCTTTATTTTCAGGTGGCAAGTTCACGTACCATGGAGTATAACCTTGTAATTCTCTTACATCTACAAATTGACCATCTTTTTCTGATCGGGTTTTGTAAAATTTTGCCTTTTCATCCCACAATTGAGTATTAACAAGTACTTTTAAACTGTCAGCTTTTGCTACAAATTCTTTTACAAGCTTTTTATTTCCAACTAACATTGCAAACTCTGAAATAGCTTTGGCTTCTGCATACATATAGGAATTAATTGTAGGTCTTTCTCCACTCCCACCTATTTGCATTTCCATACCGTCTCTATCATCGAATGTACTAAATAATCCATCTTTATTTTTACCTATAAAATGTCCTTTTTTAACCCATCCTATTTCCCAAACTTTATAATTCTTAACTAATTGAGGCAGAAGACCAATTATAGATAAATCATTTGTTACTTTATAGTATTCTAATAATGAATTTGCAACCCAAAAACTATACATTCTTGGATTACCTTCTGTAAACCAAAAATTAGCATAACCATTTAGATATTCTTTTGACTTTAACCATCTACCTTCATAAAAATGAAGTGCTGACGCACTGGCAATAGTATTATATTTTTCAGACCAACTTACTTTAGGTAAAAATTCGGTTATAACGTATCCTGTAGGTGTTTTTTGAATATGTTTTCTATAGGTCCACCATCTAAAATAATAAGTCAACTCAATATTTTTGTCAGGACATTCAAAAAAAGGAATATTCGATTTTAAAAATTTCCAAACTGAATCATTTGTTATAAATTGCTTATAAAGTTCATTATCGTTTCTATTAAAATCATCTATATAATGTTTAAAATCTGAAGGATTTAAAACATTATTTTTTTGCGAATAACTTTTTAACCCCATAGTAAAAGTTAATAGCATAATAAACACAAGTCTATTTAATCTCCTCATTAATGTTATGTTTTTTAATTTAAAAAAATTAGCATTCTGCTTGCCTAAGAAATCTACTCCTTTTTCGGAAGCCAAACTTTCATTTTTCCAATACCCCTGTTACTCCAGGTATAATATGGAATTGCAGTAAATTTATCTTTTCCGTTAGCTCCCTGAATTACATAAATTCCCTTTAATAAATTAGGCTGTGCCTTAACTTCTAACGAAGTTTTGCTATTTAATACTATAGCGTCGACATTAACATTATCAGCCTCTTCAACCGCATAAACAAGTGGACCATATTCTAAAGCTATTTTATTTTGATCTTCGACAATTTTGTCACTCGCTACCACTTCACGAATATTCATTGGAAAATTAACCTCAACCTTATCTTCCTTATTCCATTTACGGTTAATTACAAAATAACCATCCGTAATTTTGACATCCTGCTTTTTCCCATTGATTACCAATGTTGGCAAGGCAGAAGATTTGTCTTTATAACTGTATAAACCTCCTGGCATCACCTCATTTCTGGCCCATCCGGGAACTCGCAGTTTTATAGTAAACACAGCTTCCTTTTCAGGATTTACATCCAGTTTTACCTTTCCGTCCCAAGGGTAATTTGTTTTCTGATTTATTTTCAATCTATGATTAGCAAGAGTTATGTCCGCATTGTTACTCATATACAGATTTACAAAAAGCGTTTCTTTTTCCTGTGCATAAATAAGACCCGGTATAGCAGGTATAAAACGGATTAAATTAGTTGGACAGCATGAGCAATCAAACCAGCCAGAGCGCGTACATGCCCCCATGTTAAAATTGTATTTCCCATCAGATTCAAGAGGATTTGGATAGAAAAACTCAGTACCTTTTAACGACATACCCGATATTACTGCATTGTACATAATGCGTTCCAGTAAATCATTGTATTTTACATCTCCGGTAAGATTAAAAAGACGGTTATTCCAATACACACTTCCAATGGCTGCACAAGTTTCATTGTAAGCGGTAAGGTTGGGTAATTCATAATTTGCACCAAAAGCTTCACCATCGTGTTTGGCTCCAATACCTCCGGTAACATATATCTTTTTCTCCACCATATTATTCCAAAGCTTATCTACTGCTTCACGATAACTTTTGTCTTTATATATAGCCACAATATCAGTCATACCTGCATACATATATACGGCTCTCACAGCATGACCAACCACCTCGTCTTGCTGGATTACAGGCTTGTGATCCTGTGCATATTCTTTATAGTTTTCCTTTTTGTTAGGATCCCCTCTATGGTCTAAAAAGAATTTGGCTAATTTTAAATAGTCTTTCTTTCCGGTAATTTCGTATAATTTTACCAAACCGGTTTCAATAATTTGGTGTCCCGGTACTGCTAAAATCTGTCCGTTACCTTCTCCAAAAGTTTTTACAAAAAGATCCGCATTTTTAAGGGCAATATCTAAAAAATTACGCTTTCCTGTTGCCTTGAAATGTACCGCAGCCGCTTCATACATATGTCCCGCATTATATTCTTCATGGCTCATATTCATATATTCCCAACGTACCCCCTTATCAACCTTAACCCAGTCAGCAGGTGGTTTAGCAGGATTTATGGTGCGCCAGGTAGTAAGATAACCGTCTTTTTCCTGACCTGTTTTTATAATACCTATAAGGGAATCCAATAATACTTCGAGTTTTGGATCCGGGGAACTTATTAATGAATTTGATGCTCCCTCAATAATTTTATAAACATCTGAATCATCAAATGGCATCTTACCTTTTACTGTTCCTTTCTTTACACCACCTGCTATCAGAAAGTTTTCAAAACGACCTTCTTCTGTACATTTCTGAATAGCATACTCTATGGTTTTTTCCTGTACTCTTTTTATAATTGGCAGCCAAAAATCATCTGTAATTTTCACTTTACTGATTGCTACAGGAGCAATGGGATATCCTGAAATCAATAAAGTTTTATCTGTTACTTCTTTAGTCTGAGCTTCGGTTGTTTTTCTTGTCTGCGAACAGGCTATTATAAGCGTAACAATGACCGTAATTCCTATATATTTATAATTTATCATTATTGTTGTGTTTATTAAATAGTACAATTTCTATCTAATAATGTGATAGCATATTGAATTCTACTTCTAATTTCAAAATGAGTTAATTAATAATTATGGCGGACAAAAGCCCGCCATTTGATATTTAATTTATATAACCTGGATTTTGTTTAAGATTTCCATTTGTTAACATTGCTGCCTGTGGTATTGGATATAATTTTCTATAATCGGCACTTGCATTATGCGAAAACCATGACTTAGTAGTAAATACACCAAAACGTATCATATCCTGTCTTCGTCTTCCTTCCTGATTAAATTCCCACGCCAATTCATCCAGAAAACGTCCGTATTGGATATTGGCCCCACCTTCGTGTGTAGTTTGATAAGTATCTCTACGCCCATAATCATAGGCGCTTCCTGCTAATAATTGCGCTCCGGTAACAACAGCTTTCGCCGGATTGGCAAGAAACGCTCTTTGTCTTATTTGTGTTACTATTTGGGCTGCCTCATCTGCTTTATTAGTTCTCAACAAGCATTCCGCTTTCATCATAAGAATATCTGCATAACGAAATAAAGGAAAATCATTACTCAAAATATTATTGGATCCTTTAGCTATTTCAAATTTACCAAAACGATAACCGTGAATTTCCTCAGAAGCATCGATGCTAGGCACTACATTAATAAAACTCAACGGCTGACCAGCATAAGCCCCCATTGTACATTTTAAAGGAGCTCCGGTTGAACTATACTGAGGCCCGTAAATAAAGTTGGCTTTTAAACGGCTATCATCAGGATCAAAACTCTCAATAAACTGAGGAGTTGCACACATCCCTCCCCAAGGAGTCGATTTAAGATTATAAGTAGCCTGATTAGCAGGCTGCAAAGTTTGCATATGAATATCAAACTGATTAAACTCTGTTGTGTATTTCCCATCAATAGCAAGCCCAAAAATAATTTCAGAAGAATTTTGATTCTCAGTAATAAACACATTTTTCTGGTTTGCTTCTAAAGAATATTTTCCTGAATCTATAACCGCCTGACAGGCAGCCATACATTCTGTCCAGCGAGCTGTTCCTGTATATACCTGAGCATTTAGATACACTTTAGCCAAAAGTGTATAAGCTGCCCATTTATTGAATCTCCCATAATACTCCTGTTTTGTAGAAACACTTAAATCGTCCAGATCATTAATGTTATTTAAAATTTCACTAACAACAAAATTATAAATCTCCTGTCTTGAAGCTTGTGGAGGCAAATAGCCTTCAGGCACATTAAAATCGGTACTTAAAGCAACATTGCCATACAAATCCAATAAGATATAATAATAAGATGCTCTTAATACTTTTAATTCAGCAAGCATTTTTGTTTTTGCTGCTGAATTCAAAGGAATAAAATCAGTTTCTACCTGATAAATAAGCCTATTGCATTTTGTTATACCAGAATACGTTCTGTTCCAACCCTGCAATACATTATCATCTTCTTTGTACCAGTCGTGCTGATGTATTCTTTTAAAAATACCTCCGTCAACCCAACCATTAGGCCTTGCAGGTATGATGATTTCATCAGCAGTTACTTCCTGAGTTCTCCATATCCCGTTCCACAACAATAAAGTCTCTCTCCATCCGGTATAACCAGATCCAACTAATGCTGCAACATCATCATTTGTAGGATGAAAATCTTCAGCAACTATAGTGCTAAAATTCTCATTTTCTAATGTGGTACAGGAACTTAAAATTAATATAAAAACCAAAGTTATACCTCTGGCAATATTGCGATATATATTTATTTTCATTTTATCTTTTTTAAATGGTTTAAAACGACACATCAATTCCAAAATTAAAAGTACGGGCAGTTGGATACTTATCCCTGCCGTCATTACCCGGAGTAAGACCTCCTCTATCTACTTCCGGATCAATCCCTTTATAACCTGTAATAAGAAAAGCATTTAAAACAGAAGCATAAATTCTTGCTGAACTTATGGCTTTCCCTAATTTTTTAAAATTGTATCCTAAGGTGATATTATCCACCTTCCAGAAATCACCCTTTTCTATATAATAACTATTAAATTCTAAAGCCGTCTCTGTCAACTGGGTTTTGCCAAAAACTTTATCTTCAGAAGACTTCAATCTGTTATAATACTGAATTGTTGGGTTTTCAAAATACATACGGTCATAATTTAGTATCTGATAATCAAAAGCTCCTCTCATAGTAATACTTAAATCCCAGTTTTTGTATCTGAAATTATTATTCCATCCGGCATAGAATTTTGGCAAACCGTTACCTAACAATTGTTTGTTCTCAGTACTACGGGCAAAATCAGCTGATGATTGTCTTTCTCCACCAGGAGTTTCATAAATCCATTTTCCCTGATCATCAATGTCAACAACTTTAAAGCCATAGAAGTTACCTATAGATTGTCCCACCTGTACTTTGTGAGTAAAAGTCTGAATTGGTTCTCCTGTGGAACCTGTATAGAAATAATCAGAACTTAAAGTATAGACATCATTAGTTAAACTTTTCAATTTACTAGTATTGGTAGAAAAATTCACACTCGATGTCCAGTCAAAATCCTTTGTTCTTACTGCATTTAAATTAACTAAAACCTCAAGTCCCTGATTTGAAAGTTCCCCCACATTAGCACGGGTTTTATCATATAAATTTGGAGGCGTTGGAACTGAATAATCATACAAAAGGTCTTTAATATTACGTTTATAATAATCAACAGAACCGGTTACAAAACTTTTAAAAAGTTCAAAATCCAAACCTAAATTGGTTTCGTGTTTTTCTTCCCATTTTAAATGTGAATTCGGATTTTGTATAGGAATCAAAGTTTTTATCCACGTACCATTGTAATAGAAACTTGATCCATATCCTAACAACGCAACAGCTCCAAATTGATTAGGATTAGGTGTACCCGTAACACCATAACCTGCTCTTAACTTAAGTTCGTCAACAAACTTTACATTTTTCATAAAATCCTCCTGAGAAATTCTCCATCCGGCAGAAACAGCAGGAAATGTTCCCCACGGCTTATCAGTTTTATAAAGCTGGCTTGCCGCTTCGTGTCGAACACTTAATTGCAATAAGTACCGATTATTAAAAGCATAGTTAAGCCTTCCAAAGAAACTTATAAGATTTGTTTTTGCAGTACTACCTCCAATATTAGCAAAAGCAGTTCCGTTTTTAATTCCCAATCCTAAACCAATATTGTTATAGCCAAAAATGTCGGTTTGAAAATCATTATTAGTCATCCAATAATCTCTAAAAAAATTATCCTGGTAACTATAACCTCCTAATACGGTAAAATCATGATTATCAATTTTCTTAGCATATTGAGCCGTCAATTCCACCAATCTGTCCTGAGTTTCTCTGGTTCCATTAGAAGCAAATCCATTTACACCTCCTCTGGTGTTTGAAATATGATTCTTAGACTCAGCATATCCTCTTGTCTCATTGTATCTTGAATAAGAAATTAAAGATGAAAGCTTCAATCCTTCAATCGGTAAGAAATCAATTCTACTATTAAGCCTGCTAAAATTATTTCTGTTTTGACCACTGGATTCATAAATTCTACCTAGTGGATTGTCATAATTAAAATTCCCAATATCACTGGCTGAATCCCATGATCCGTCTTCATATCTGGTAGGTGAAGTAGGATTTCTTATCAAAGCTTGTCTGTAAGTGTAGCCGTTAAAACTGTAACCATCTCCGGTTGTTGTATAATTTCCACTTCTGTTTTGATACCCTAAATTAAAACGAAGTTTATCATCAAACATCGAATGATTAATATCTACACGTCCTGTATAAAGATTGTTATCTGATTTTAGGAAAATCCCCTCTAGTTTTCTAACATTGAAAGTAGCTAAGTAATTTGTTTTAGAATCCCCTCCTCTAAAAGTAAGATTATGTGTGTGGCTAATTGGAGTTTGTGTTATAGCATTAAGCCAATTCGTATCATCTCCAAAATCATTATTTGCATTTCTCTTTCCGGCGGCAATTTGATTTCTATAATCCTGAGCGCTAAGCATGTCCAAACTTCTGCTTATTTGCTGCGTACTTAAAATAGCAGAGTAGCTGATTGAACTTTTATAAGAACCAGATGCTCTTTTAGTAGTTATCAATATAACACCATTTGTTCCTCTTGTCCCATACATTGCTGCAGCCGAACCATCTTTAAGAACACTAATTGATTCTATGTCCTGAGGTGGTACTGTCCCAAAATCTCCAGGCACACCATCAATCAAAACTAAAGGATTGGCATTCCCTCCAATAAGTGTACTACTTCCTCTTAACAAAACCTGAGTCCCGGCTGTTGGGTCTCCACTTGGTAATGAAATACTTAATCCTGCAACTTTTCCCTGAATAAGCTGTCCGGCATCGCTAACACTACCTGTGTTAAAATCTTTGGATGACACTTTGGCTACCGCACTGGTTAGTTGCTCTTTTTTCTGGGTTCCATAGCCCACAACCACTACTTCTTTTAGATCAGAGATATCTTCTTTCAAACTTACATTAATTGTTTTTTGGTTTGAAACTGCTATTTCTTTTGTAGTGTATCCAATATAAGAGAATAACAAAATATCCATTTCAGAAGCGGCGATAGTATAATTTCCGTCAAAATCTGTAGTAGCACTTTTATTGGTTTTCTTTACAAGTACAGTAGCTCCAGGTAAAGGAGCGCCCTGTTCATCAGTAATTTTACCTTTAACAATATTTTGTTGTAGTGCTAAAAAAGTGAATCCTTTCAACTTTTCAGTTTTAGGAATGAACGAAATTGTCTTTCCTTCAATAATCCAGGTAATTGGGGTTTCTGCAACAGCTTGTTCCAACACCTTCTCAATAGGTGCACCTACAACATTAATAGAAATCGGCTTAACATCTTTTAAGATAGCCATGTCATAGAAAAAAACATAATCGGTCTGATTTTTTATGACCGATATTACTTTTTTAAACGGAACATTCTTTCCTGAAAAAGTAATGGTTTGTGAGGACACTGCTGCTGAAACTTGAAAAGTTAGGGCAACAACTAAAATGGAGGTTAACTTCATAACTTTCCAGGCGTTAATAATTGGCCAATGGTTTTTTGGCTTGGTTTTTGGCAATAATTTCATACTTTTGGTAATGGTTTTTGGTTAATAATAAATTCTCCTTGCTTGGTTTATCTATCTGTTTTCCATCAACTGTTCCTTTTTAATTTTAGGAACAAGCCAGCAAATGCTACCAACATCTGCTGGCTTTTTTATGGATAACAAATACATATTTTATAAAAATGGGTTTCCCCGTTTTAATCTAAATTATGGCATCACTCTTAAAACATTTCCATCAATTTTAAAATGAACCTTATTCTTTTCCAGAATTTTTAATACTTGTGATAATTGTAAATTCCTTTGTATTTCTCCTTCAAAAGTTCTTGCAGGTATTCCTTTTTCAAATACTACATCTACATCATACCAGCGACTTAGTTGTCTCAAAACCGTTTGAAGATTAGCATTTTCAAAATAGAACACACCGTTTTTCCAACCCATCACTTCTTCTAAATTCACATTATCGTTTACAGTAATAGCACCCGATTTTTGTTTTTGCGCTTGCTGTCCGGGTTTCAACAGTACTTTTTTGGCTTTCTCAGTAATTAACACACTTCCTTCCAAAAGGGTGGTGTTTACACTGGCCTCGTCATCATAAGCATTTATATTAAAATGAGTTCCCAATACATTTACCTGCATACCATTGACAGCAACCCTAAAGGGTCTCTTTTTATCTTTGGCTACTTCAAAATAAGCTTCACCGGTTAGGATTACTTTCCTCTCATTAGGAGCAAAAGAAGTTGGAAAAATAATTGACGAAGATGCGTTCAGCCATACTTTTGTTCCGTCTGATAATTCCAAATTATATTGTCTTGCTCTGGGAGTAGTCATAGTATTGTATGCTACTCGAGCATTCCTGCCTGCTTTATATACCAATCCGCCATTCTTTTTTGAAACAGTCGTATTGTTTTGATTAGCAAGCAATCCATTCCCTACGCTATCCAAAACAATTTTGGAACCATTAGAAAGCGTCAATATCGCTCCCGATTTCCCGGGATCTTTATCATCAGTTGTTTTTAATGCAACAGTAACTGGGGATTGATCCTTTTTTTGAAAAAGAACAAGAGTTCCAATACCAATAGCTACTAAAATACTCGCAGCCACAGCTATTTTTCTCCAATTGAATAAACTTATAACAGACGGCTCTTTTGCTTTTGAAGAATTCATTTTACCCTTAAGTTCGTCCATGAATCTTTTAGTCAATTCAGGACTAACAACAGGAATTTCTACAGCGTCATAATTTTCTCGAAGAATCGCATTCACTTCCTCTGAATATTGGGGATTATCCAACATCGAGAGTAGCATTGTTTTACCTTCAGGAGTGATTTCTCCTGAAATAAATTGCTCCATAAGTTCTTTAAATACTTCTTTTTGATACATAAATACAAGTTTTAGAACAGCATTAAAAAGCCGTTCAATTATAAAGACGAGATTTGTTTACTAAAGTGGCAATGAAAAATGAAAAAAATTATTAAAAAAAAATAACCCTAATAAAATTAGGGCTAAAAGACTGATGATATAATGATTGTGTAAGTAACTCCTAAGAAAATTTAAAGCCTGTAGTAAATGCCAGCGAACAGTTCTTGTTGCTATACCTAATTTTTTACTGATGTAGTCGGCATCCCTTCCTTCCATGCGGCTTAACAGGAAAACAGAGCGTCTGGGTTCGGGCAAAAGTGCAGCTCCTTCGTTTAAAATTTTGACTAATTCCTCAAACTCATATTGTTCATCCGGTTTAAAAAATAACTCTTGTAGTTTTTGATCTTTCAACGAATCTGTTTCTATCAATTTTTTTCTAATATGACTAATAATTAAATTGCGACTCACTATAAAAAGGTAGTTTTCAAAACTATTTACTTCAGCTAATTTGTTTCGTTTCTCCCAAATCTGAATAAAAACATCCTGTGTTAATTCCTCAGCAACCGGATATGATTTCACAAAACTCAAAGCATGCTGTAGCACCTTTTGCCAGTATCTTTCAACCAGTCGGGTATAGGACAGTTCATCGCCAGATGCAATACACAATAAAAGCGCAGATTCATTTGAAGGGTTCATTTTTATATGATTGGCAATTAATTTTGGTGTAAATAAGATTGAAGCAAACATAATTAAAATACCTTAGCTTACACAAAAATAAATTATCAGGATAAAAATTTTACAGTTTGCACATCGGTAGATTTTGGCGAAATTTATTTGAAAAGTTTAAAATAACTCTTCTCAAATATCAAAAACAGCAACTAAAAATAAATTGCAAATTTTATTTAAAGTCTAAAGATAATCCGGAAAATGCGTTTTGATAATATCTTCAAAAGCTTCCCTAGAAAGCGGCTTATTTTTAAAATCGGAAACTTCAGAAATGCCTTCGGCTCTGGTTTTATCATCCGGATTTAATGAAGTAGTAAGCATAACAATAATGATTTTTCCTTTTTGATGTTCCTCCAATGCATGGTAAGCTTCAAGAAATTCCCAACCGTCCATTACCGGCATATTGATATCAAGTAAAGTCAACATTGGTTGTGGATACACATCCCCTGCCGATTCATACTTCCCTTTATTAGTAATAAAATCAAGAGCTTCCTTTCCATTTAAGACGGTTTGAATACGTTCTGCAATACCTGATTTTTTTATAATCATCTCATTAATAAAATTAGTCCCTTTATCATCATCAACTAATAATACGCAATTGAGTTTCTTTTTCATAATATTTAAAATTTTGGAATTGTAAATTTAAATGTACTTCCTTCGCCCAACTTTGAATCAACCCAAATAGTCCCACAATGCAAATCCATTATTTTTTTACAATGCGCTAAACCAATACCTGTCCCATCATATTCATCCCGATCATGCAATCTTTTAAAGATAACAAACAACTTATGCATGTCTTTTTGATCAATACCTATAGAATTATCCTGAATCGAAAAAAGCCAATCTTTTTCTCGCTCACTTGCAAAAATTTGGATTTCGGACAACACCTCTTTTTTTCTGAATTTTATAGCATTACTTATAAGATTCTGAAAAAGCTGTCTTAATTCAGTAGAATAAGCTTTTAACTTAGGCAATTCGTCAACGGTTATTTTGGCCTTACTTTCCGCAATAGTCAGAGTAATATCTGAAAGCACCTCATTCACAATTTGATTGCAGTCTACCTCAACCAATTGTTTTTTTCGACCTATTCTGGAATAATCTAACAGCCCTTTAACTAATGCCTGCATGCGTTTGGATGATTGGGAAATGAAATCAATATAGAGGTTACCGTTTCCATTTAATGTTCCGCCAAATTCTTTTTCAAGCAACTCAGTAAAACTTACCAACGAACGCAAAGGTTCCTGTAAATCATGGGAAGTGATATAGGTAAATTGTTCCAGTTCTTTATTTTGCTCTTTTAGTTTTTTATTTTGTTCGGCAAGCAAGGCTTCTCTTTTTAACAAAGTTTCTGTTCGTTCTTTTACCTTTTGTTCCAATTCAAAATTCAATTTTTGAATTTCTCTGGAACGCTTGATAATTTCAACCTCCATCTCATCTACTTTTTTTTGCAAGTCCAAATTAATATTTTCATTTTTGAATTTTTCATTCTTTAAGGTCATAAATTCCGTTACATCTTCCACACGATGCACAATACAATCCATTTCATTGTTAGCATTTAATATCGGAATGTTTATCGGACTCCAATACCGCTCTTCAAAAATTCCGTCAGGTCCTTGTACATCATAGCGCTGTACCGCCATAACATGTCGTTTTTTTTCTTTTAATACAGCATGAAGTGATCGGGATAAATTAGAGACTCCGTCTGCCAACTTATCATCAGGATTATCAGGAAAAACCTCGAATAAATTACGACCAATCATTTCCTCCCTTTTTTTCATTGTTGCTTTTTCGTAGGAATCATTAAGGTCTAAAATGGTAAAATCGGTCGATAAAATCAAAAATAAGCTGGGAGCTGATAAAAATACTTTTTGGAAATCAACTGTATGCGTTTTCATAACCTGTTTATTATTAGTGCTTTTTGCCCTACAATACTTAAAATCGTTATTACAAACAATTTCTGCCATGTAGTGCAATCTCTTGACATTGAAATACAAATACAAAAAAACGGTGGCTTCTGTTAAGCTTAGGAGCATTTGATAATGCTTCATGCTAATATAAGACTTTTTTTATAAATTAATTACTAATTTTTAAAAACAACAGATTATTTAATTTAGCTGCACATTAAAAAAACCAAAAGCGAGAAAGAAACCTCGGCCTTTTTTATTCTGAACTTTCCTGCATGCAAGACCTTAGCATTCAACAACTTTAATTTTTTTTTTATTTTTTTTTCAATTCGCTAAAACTTTTTAAAAAAAACAGGGTCTATAGGTTTATAGAAGTAATTCCAGATAAATGCATTTATGAAATAACTCTACCTACTATTAACAATTAAATTTCAAAAAAATGAAAAAAATCTCTCTATTTGCAATCGCTTTATCTTGCGCATTGTACAGTTGTTCAAATGAAGATATGGGTTCTACCGATAACAGCACTACTGCTGCTATGACCTATGAAACGACCAGTGCTGCTACTTTGCCTACATCTATCAGCAGCTACGTAGCTAAGAACTATGCAGGAGCTACCATTTCAGAAGTAAATTTAAATTCAGACGGAACGTATACTGTATATGTAAACACAGGAACAACATCTAAAAGTGTTACTAATGTGAATGCTATTTTTAAATTGAATTTTACTGCCAAAGGTCTTTTATCCAGCTCTAGTTCTATTACTCCTGTAGCCATTAGCGATTTACAAGCTGCTATTGTAACTTACATCAACACTAACTATGCTGGTGCAACCATCAATTCGGCTCATACAGAATCTGACGGAAGTTTTGATGTTTTAATCACAACTGCTGACAAGGTAAAAATCAAATTGAATTTCAGCAGTACAGGCGAATTTGTTTCGGCTCTTGAACTGAAAGCCAATGGTAATCACAGACACCAACATTCAGAAAGACATACGCGTATAGCCGTTGCCGATTTAGCCAGCAGCATTACTACTTACATTACTGATAATTATCCTGGATCAAAAACAGTTGCTGCTTTTAAAGAAACTGATGGTAGTATTGATGTATTTGTAGTTACTGCTGATGATGCTAAACTCAATTTGAATTTCACATCCGATGGAACATTTGTATCTGTAAGCACTATTGATCCATTCCATCTAAGAGAGCACACCATTGTAACTGCGGCAAATTTACCTACTGAAATCAAAACCTATATCAGTACTAATTATGCCGGCGCTACCATAAACATTGGTCATATTGAACCTGATGGAACTTATGAAGTTTACATTACAACTTCTGCAGCTGTAAAACTTAAATTAACTTTCACGGCTACTTATGAATTTGTTTCTGAAGAAACAAACTCTGATTTTGGAGACCACGCTTCGATTCCATTAACGGATTTAATTACTGCAATTAAAACGTATATTGAAACCAATTATCCTGGCGCAGTAATTAATGGAGCTCATAAAGAAAGAGACGGCCATATTGAAGTGTACATCACTACAACTGATGCCGCTCATTTAGAACTTGAGTTTTCATCTACAGGAACATTCCTAAGTGTAGAAACCAAGTAATTTCACTCTATATATAAAAACCCATACAAGAGTTTGTTTTTTTTCTTGTATGGGTTCCAATTACGTAAGCTCTAAGATTATAAAATCTTTTGTATTACTAATTTAAGCTTTAAATTGTAATTTTGAATAAATAAATTAATGTAACTATTGGTAAACGAATCCGACTTTATTGAGCAATTGATTAGCGAGACTGATAGAGACAAGGCTTTTAACAAGCTCATTGATTTGTATCAGGTTAGACTTTATTGGCATATCAGAAAATTAGTTATTACACATGAAAACGCCGATGATGTTTTACAAAATACATTTATAAGAGTTTACAAAGGAATAAGCAAATTCTCCCGACAAAGCTCTCTTTATACCTGGATGTATAAAATTGCCTATAACGAATCCATTCGTTTTTTAGAACTAAACAAAAACAAACATTCCATATCAATAGAGGATGTGAGCACCAAATATTTGAATAGTTTATTAGAGGATACTTTTTTTGAAGCTGATGTTCTGCAGTTAAAATTACAAACTGTAGTTTCGGAGCTAAACTATAAACAAAGGCAAATTTTCAACATGAAGTATTACGATGATTTGAAATTTCATGAAATTGCCAGTATTTTAGAAATGAAAGAAGGAACGATAAAAACATTGTATTACAATGCCGTAAAATTTATCGAAAGTAATATTGAAACTCTAACTTTAAAAAAGAAAACTTTAATTCAAAATATCGAAAACAGCTAAGACATATATTATGAATGCAAAAGATAAAATGAATCAGATAAAAGAAGATGAATTAAATAAAATTCATTCAGATACTTTAGGTCTTACAATTCCTGAAAATTATTTTTCAAACTCGAAAAACGAAATTTTAAATAAGGTATTAGCTGAAAAAGAAACTAAAGTCATTCCTTTTTACAAAAAAAGAACAAGCTGGTTAGCTGCTGCCTCTGTAACATTGCTTTTGGGATTAAGTATTTTTAGAACCTACAATTCTCAAAACCAGGAAAACATTACAAATCAACTTACAGACAGCATTGTTCAAATTGACAATACTACCACAACAAATAATGCTAACAATACAACACAAGGCCACAATTTAGTTCCCGAAAACGACATTATCGTTTCGTCGTTATTTGTGGAAGAAAAAGAAATCGACGAGTACATTACCAATCGCCTTTTAGAAGACATGTAACATTTAAACTTTCAGACTAATTTGGGGTCTAATTGAAAAACACTTAACTTAGTATTACCAAAAAATAATTAAAATGAAATCTATAATCACAATAACAGTATTTCTCTTTTTTATGGGATTGCATTCAGGAAGGGCACAAAAGAGCACTGTGGTTGATAATTTCACAACGGAACAACAAAAACTAGTTCAGCAACAACGTGATTTAATAAAAGCCAATCGAGAAGCTTTCAAAGCCTCTCTTACCGCTGAACAACTGGCCATTTTAAAAGACGCCAGCCTAAGTAAAGAACAAAAACAAGCCGCATTAGTCTTAACCTTTACTACCGCACAAAAAAACTTACTCAACGAGAGCAAAGAAAATATTAAAGATTTAAGGAGAGATTTTAAAAACAGCCTGACTACTGAACAAAGACAACAAATTCAAGAACATAACAGTAACAGGATTCGCGAAACAATTAAAGATTCCAGATTGCGTGATGTGAAACATCGATAAATTATACTATTTTTATATTATTCAAAGTAAGTGATTGAAATTTTTAATCACTTACTTTTTTTAATTATATATCTAAATGAAAAAACTCTTTTTACTTGCTATACTTTTTACATTTGCCGTAAAGACTCATGCCCAGGATACAAGTCCAAAAGAACAGGAAACAGATGAAATTATTGATGGACTTTTAGAAAAAAATCAAAACATTGATGCACTCTTAAAATCAATATCAAAACTTCAGTTTCTCTACCTCTCGATGAATTACAACAACAAAACCTATTTTTCAGGTCGTGATATAGGCGTAAATCAATACAATCTGACTCCAAAAATTAGCTATATGCATTCCTCAGGAATTTATGCCAGCCTATCCGGAATTTATTATAGTGAATTTGACCCTAATTGGGACTTAACAACTGCTTCTATCGGTTTTGGAAAAGATTTCGGCAAACAAAAAAAACTCCGATATAATGGTTCCTATTCCCGATATTTTTACAACAACAGTTTGGATAATGCGTATAACAATGTAATTAATGCAGGCTTAGCATTTAGAAACAAAAAAAGAAATTTCAGCTCGCAACTATCCTTATCCTACTTATTTGGAAACCAGGACGGGCTTCAGATTGCCTCAACGAATTATCTTTTAATTAACCTCATTAAAACTGCAAAAGCTCAACTTTCCCTTAAACCTCAATTAAGCATTGTAGCAGGAAATCAAACTATTGAATTAGCCCGAAACTATTTTTTTAATGGCCATCCGGTAACCGTGTACACCACTAATTCTACCTTTGATTTAATCAATACCCAAATCAACTTTCCATTAGATTTCAATTACAAATCCTTTGACTTTGAATTAGGTTACAATTTCAATTTTCCTAATGCACTAAAAGGAGAAACTGATGTAAAAAACACCAGCTATTTTAATTTTTCTGTAGCTTATTTGATTAATTTATAAAGTAATAAATTCTCATAAAGAAAAAAGCTTATAAGAATGAGTAAAACCTCATTTCCTATAAGCCTAATTTATTTAAGGAAATTTGTTGACAATTAATTCAGCAATACCACAGCTCCATTACAAGGAATTGTCACTTCCATTTCCTGATTCTTTTTCAGTTTTGTTGTTGTTACTTTGCCATTCAATTGTGCATCATCACTGTATTGTTTCAATTCGGTTCCTGCCTTAATCATCGGAAGTTTTATTTTAGTTTTCAGTGTTTCTTTCTGAGCATTTATTCCGGCCACATACCATTTATCCCCATGACGACGGGCTAATACGGCATATTTGCCAGGATAACCATCAATAAATTTAACTTCGTCCCAAGTGGTAGGCACTGTTTTCATAAAATCGATTGCCCATTTTGGAGCATCGGTTAAATTATTTGGTGCTAATGCAAAATGCTGTACGCTACTTTGAAACAAAACTGCCGTTGCCAAAGCATAAACGTCAGAAGTCATACGTTTTGAACCTTTGTTTGGCGTATTGTTTTCATTATAAAATTTATTCAAAGCACTTCCGCCAAAATCCATACTTCCTACCGTATTACGTATAAAAGTATGCAAGCAAGCGTTGAATGCTTCTGCATCGCAATATTTTTGACCAAAATAAAGATTCTCACTTGCTAACACTGCTTCGCTGGAAACATAGTTAGGAAACATTCTTTCCCAACCACGAGGCAAAGTGGTACCATGAAAAATAACTGCAATTCCGTAATCATTGGCATCAAATAAAATATCTTCATACAGCTTCATCGTTTCCTGCTTGTCTCCACCAAAGAAATCGACTTTAATTCCGGTCACACCTATGCTTTTCATCCAAGCCATTTCTTTACGACGAAGAATAGCATTATTCATGATTCCTCTAGGCGTTTGTGGCGCATCATTCCAATGTCCGTTAGAATTATACCACAAGTAGAAACTAACTCCTTTTGTTGCGGCATACTTAGCTAATTCTTCAATTTTATCACGCCCTACCTGAGTGTCCCAAAGCGCATCCACTAAAAGCGTTTGATAACCCAAATCAGCACTAAAATCAATATATCTTTTTTGCTCATCGTAGTTCATACTTTTTTCCATACCAATGATCCAACTCCAGGTTCCCTTAGTATATTGGTATTTTTGAGAAGCTTTATAAAGCGGTTTTACCAAATCAAATGGTACTGTAGTTTCTACAATAGGCGCTAAAGTTTCGCCTACAGTAATGGTACGCCAAGGCGTTTCACCAGGAAGTGCAATTGCTGGAGCCGATGTTCCGTTTCCATTATTTTCGCCTTCCATTGGAAAACCAATGGTATACAAACCTTTTTCATGACCCATTAATCTGCTGGCACAATACTGACTATCCACTCCGGTTTCTGAAATCAAAACCCAGGCATTTTTATTAACTTTGAAAAGACAGGGAAAAGTATAACCTTCTCCTGTACCGTTTTTACCAACAGCTTCATCTACAGTATATGGGATTTCGTAACTAGGCATGGTTCTTTTCCAGCCTGCCATCGCTTTGCTTTGAGCCGAAAGAAAACTTGTCGTTCCCTCAGGAAATAAAAATCCCGAAGCTTCCTCTTTTACAACAGTGGTAAGTGCTTCTTTTTGTGGATACACTTTATATTTAAATGCCACATCATTATTACTTACCCTGAACACAATATCAATTGCTGCTTTATTGTCTTTGGTAAAAGAATAAACCGCTTCATTAGCTACATAATGCACCTTACTTTGTTTGATATTTGGCAACTCATAAATTTCATCAATTTTATTTTGGATCACTTTATCGCTTAAAGCTAATCCCGAGCTAAAATCACCAACATTTGTTTTCAATCCCAAAGGAGATGGTTCTAAAAACAATTTCCCATTGTAAGAAACACTGTAAGTTGGCGTTCCATTATTTACAACTAAGTTTACAGTAAGTTTCCCGTCCGGACTGGCTACAGCTTGCTGCGCCTGCAAATTGGTAACAAAAAAACCGAATAAAAAGAGGCTTAAAAAGAATTTGAAATGGGTTAATTTCAAATGGTTAAAAACAGAAATAGTCATTTTAAAATTTATATTTTAGGTTAGTAAAGCCAAAAATATCAAATATTTATTCGTTTCACACGAATAAAGTGTGAATTTAACACTATTTAATCAGGACTTAAATTAAAATCCACAATCACTACTTATACTCAATATTACCTATATTTACATTTAGAGTTGTTATTTCATCAACTTTATATACCCTATCCTTAATTATTCAAAAAACTACTGATTGAACTTAAATAGTTTATATAGGCAATGATAACATTACTTCCTTTTAAAAATCTTACCCTTATAATTGCTGTTTTTTTATTGACTACCAGTTCTGTTGTAGGACAAAAAAACAAATTAGACACATTAATTCAGATTATTGAAAATTCTTCGAAGTACAACAAGAAGAAAACAATTGAAATTGACAGTATTCGAACCCTTTTAAGAAAAAATCCTAAAAATGACTTTTTAGCCCAATACCATTTGAGCGAACAAATGTTTTATCAATTCAAATTTTTCAAACGGGATTCTGCTTTTTATTACGGAATTAAGGCTAAAAATTTAGCTTATGAATTAAAAGACAAATCCTTGATTGCTAATGCCAATATGAATCTGGCCGATATCTGTGTTTCATCCGGAATGTATAAAGAAGCTTTAGATTTTTTAGAACCTTCAAAGATTGACGAAAACAATAAAGACTACAATGCTTTTTATTATGGCATATTAGGACGTTGTTATGGAGATATGGCTGAATACTCTAATACGCCTCATTTTTACAAACAATATTTGGAATTGGCTCATAAATACAGAGCAAAAGCCCTTTCTTTGACCGAAAAAGGACAATTTTTTAATGAATTTTTAGCAGCGTTTAATAAATCTAAGGACGGACAATTACAGCAAGCACTTACTGATTTCAACATTCTTCTGAAAAAAAATAATCCCCCTCATGATCAGGCTTTAGTACATTATATGCTAGGAGAATTATACCAGCAATTAGGCAGAAACGATGAAGCTATTACTCATTTTACAGATGCTGTTATTAATGATGTTAAAACCTCCACTAAAGAATCTCTGGCCATCATAAAACTTTCTGAACTTTTATTTAAAAAAGGGGATGTTGGAAATGCTTCACTACTGATTCAAAAAGCAAATGACGATGCCTTTTTTTATGGTGCTCAACAGCGTAAATTACAAGTGGGAGCCATTTTACCACTTATTGCAGATGAAATTCTTCATAATGTTGAAAAAGAAAAACAGCGTATTTATTGGCAATACATTATTGTAAGCTTCTTTTTAATCCTGGCTATTTGTTTCGTTATCACTATTTATTTTCAATATAGAAAATTAAATAAAGCAAAGAAAACAATTGCAGATGCTCATCAAAACTTAAAAACCATTAACAAACAATTGAAAAAAGTTAATGAAAAAATAAAATCTAAAAGCATTGAAATTAAAGAAGCCAATTCACAACTATTTGAGGCAAATAAAATTAAAGAAGAATACTTAGGATTATTTTTTACCCAAAATGAACAGGTTTTTGAAAAATTCACTTCTTTAAATACTAAAATCAAAAAACATCTTGAAGAAAAAAATTATGAAAAAGCAGAACAAACTATTTCGGGTTATAATCTAAAACGAGAAAAAGAAAAACTGTTGGAGAATTTTGATACCGCCTTTATCAATCTTTTTCCAAATTTCATTAATGAATTTAACACTTTAATGAAAGACGAACATAAAATCAAACTAAACAAGGAACAAATCCTTACAAAGGAATTACGGATTTACGCATTAATTCGATTGGGAATTACACATAACGAAATTATAGCCCAAATTTTAGGCTATTCTGTCAACTCTATTTATGCCTATAAAACTAAAATCCGTAATAATTCAATCGTAAATAAAGACGATTTTGATCAAAAACTACTTAAAAACACTACTTTAAAACTATAAAAAACAGTCTTTTTTCTATACGGTTTTTGAACATAAAAAAAACACAAACCCATACAGTATAGCGGTTTACATATTTAATTAACTTAAAATTAACTCCTTTTTTCTATACGATTTTTTTATGAAGTAATGTCGGTAGCTTATTTATGCAAATTTGCTTTGATGATATTCAATTCGAATACTATCAAAAACTAAATAAACTAACCAACTAAATTATTCATTATGAAAATTGTTTCATTTAATAGGGTAAAAAAATCCTTATTACTGCTAACATTTCTTGTCACACCATTTCTAATAATGGCACAAACAGGAAAAATTAAATTATCAGGAAAAGTTTTGGATGAAACCAACAAACCTTTGCCGGGAGCGACTGTTTTAATCAAAAACACCAATTCAAGTACAATTACAGATTTCGATGGCACTTTCAATTTAATGGTGTCTGACAAAAAAAACGTATTGGTTATTTCCTACATGGGTTATAAACCAAAAGAAGTAGAAACATCCGGAAAAGAGTTTTTGGAAATTAAACTGCAACAAGAGTCAAACACACTTAGTGATGTTGTGGTTATCGGTTATGGACAAGTGAAATCAAAAGATTTAACAGGTTCAATATCTACAATAAAACTGACTGATTTAAGTAAACAACCTGTTGCTAATGTCGGAGATGCCATTCAGGGTCGTGCCGCCGGAGTTCAGGTTATTACATCCGGAAAACCTGGAGATAACCCAACATTTAGAATTAGAGGAACAGGAACCATCGGTAATAACGATCCATTGATTGTTGTTGATGGTATGCCTTTGACAGGAGGTCTCAATCAAATAAACATGAATGATGTTGAAAGCATGCAAATTCTTAAGGATGCTTCATCAACCGCTATTTATGGAGCGAGAGGAGCTAATGGAGTTGTAATTATTTCCACTAAAAGAGGGAGTGTTGGGAAATCATCTTTGACTTTTGATTTTTCTACAGGAGTTTCAGAAGCAACTGATATGTTAGAAGTTTTAAATGCTTCTCAATTTGCGAGCCTTCATAACGACATTTTGAATAATGCAGGTTTAACTCCTAATCCGGATTTTCAAAATCCCGCAAGCTTAGGTAAAGGAACCGATTGGGTGAATGCCTATTTCAATACCGGACATCAAAATAATTATACGCTGGCTTATACTACCGGTAATGAAAAATCTAAAGTATACACCTCTGTAAACGTTTTTGACCAGAAAGGGATCATTCTGAATACGGATTATAAAAGATATGTTCTACAATTCAATAGTGATACTAAAATATCTGATAATTTAAAATTTGGAAACAGCTTAAAATTAAATCATGATGTAAAGACACAGGGAGATGTAAATATTGGAAATGCATTGCTGTCACTACCTACACAGCCAATATACAGAGACAATGGTAATTTTTCAGGACCGATTGGTCAACCACTTTACTCGGGGAATCAAGATAATCCAATTGGAAAAGCAACCATCGTTGATAATACCACCAAAGGATATAATATTCAGGGAAATATATTTAGCGAACTTACTTTTTTAAAAAATTTCAAGTTCAAAACGATCTTAGGAGCAGAAGCTAATTTTTGGAAAACCAGAACCTGGGTTCCTTCTTATGCATGGGATACTAATATAGGACCAAATGCTTTTTTGAGTGAAAGTTCCAATCAGGCTATTACTTTGCTTTGGGACAACACCTTGACTTTTCAGAAGAAATTTGACAACGGTATTAATTTAACTGCCGTAGTGGGAACAAGTGCCCAGGAAAATAAATTTGAATACATCAGCGGTTCTATTCAAAAATTTGCCAGTGAAAATACTCAAACGTTAAATAATGGGATTAATCAGGCTACATTGCACGGAAGTGGTTCAGAATGGGCAATTTTCTCCACATTTGCCAGAGGTAATTTCGATTATAAGAACAAATATTATTTAACCGCCACAGTAAGAAGAGATGGTTCTTCCCGATTTGGACAAGGAAATAAATATGGAACTTTCCCTTCTGGATCGTTAGCATGGAGAGTTTCAAATGAAGATTTTTTTAAATCAAAAGTAGTCAATTATTTAAAACTAAGATTCGGATATGGTATTACCGGAAATCAGGAAATTGGGAATTATTCATTTTCATCAAACTACAATACCTATCTGTATAATTTCAATGGCGCATTTGTCAGTGCTGCCATTCCAACAGTTTTACCTAACTCTAACGTAAAATGGGAAGCACAGGAACAATACAATATCGGTTTAGATGCTACTCTTTTTGATGATCGAATCAATGTTACATTAGATGCTTACGTAAAAAACACCAATGACATGTTAGTTCCTCAATCGGTGCCGGTTACTTCAGGGTATTCAGATATATATGTTCCTTATATCAATGCGGGTAAAATCCAAAACAAAGGGATTGAATTGGTAATCAATACTAAAAACATCAAGAAAGATAAATTTTCGTGGACAACTGACTTTGTTTTTTCGATGAATAGAAATAAAGTAATTGACTTAAATGGTGATGCACCATTGATTACTGGTGGATTAGGATTGAATTATAATGTATCTAGAATTCAGGAAGGTTACCCAATAAATGTTTTTTATGGTTTTGTTCAAGACGGGATTTTTCAAACACAAACTGAAGTTAACAATCATGCTGTTCAAGTACAGGGAACTTCATCTAGCAACAGTACTTCACCCGGAGACATTAGATTTAAAGATTTGAATAATGATGGATTAATTACAGATGCTGACAGAACTTTTATAGGCAATCCAAATCCGAATTTTACAGCTTCTTTAAATAATACGATAACCTATGGAAATCTTAGTTTAAGCGTGTATTTACAAGGCGTTAACGGTAATGATATTTTTAACGCTAATAGACTTTATACGGAATCAATGTCAATCACCACAAATCAATCGGCTGCCGTTTTAAATAGGTGGACTGCTCCGGGAACAAGCAACACTATTCCCAGAGCTGTATACGGAGATCCAAATAATAATAACAGAGGCTCTTCCCGCTATATAGAAGATGGATCCTATATGAGAATTAAAAACGTGACATTGTCTTATAATATTCCTGTTAATCTTTTAAGTAAAAAGATTTTCGACTATGCAAAAATTTATGTGTCAGGACAGAACTTGTTCACATTCACAAAATATACTGGTTTTGATCCAGAGGTTTCATCTAATGGAATTGATAATAATATATATCCAGTAACGAGAACACTTTCTCTTGGTTTAAATGTTGGATTTTAAAAAAATAAAAAAATGAAATTTATAAAGAAAATAGTTTTTGTAACAGCAATTATTGCTTGTACACAATGTTCCAGTGATTTCTTAGACAAAGCCCCTTTGGATACTATTAATACCTCTAATTATCCAAAAAATGCGGCTGAATTGATTACAATAGTAAATGGAGCATATCAACCTTTGCAATGGCCAAAGTTATATAATTTGAGAATGTGGACTTCAGATATTATGGCAGGTAATAGTATTGTAGGTGCTGGCGGCGGATCTGATGGTATTGAAACTCAGGATATGTCTAATTTTACAACAGCTACCGATAATCAAGGTGTTTTGGATATCTGGAGAGGCCCTTGGCCAGGAATATTGATGGCTAATACTGTTTTGAAAGTAGCTCCAAATTTAAACATTGACGAAAATATCAAAAAACGTTCTATGGGCGAAGCTTATTTCCTGAGAGCACATTATTATTTCATCTTGGTGCGTTTCTTTGGAGATGTCCCTTTAATTACAGAACCAGGAAGTTCTGATACCGATTTATATCCTGCCAGAGTCTCTAAAGATTTAGTTTATCAGCAAATTATTTCCGATTTAGAAAAGGCTGCCGAATTGTTGCCAAATAAAAGTGAGTACTCAGGAAGTGATATTGGCAGAGCCAATAAAGGAGCTGCTTTGGGAGAATTGGCAGAAGTTTATCTTACTCTGGGAAATAATTGGCAAAAAGTGGTTGATTTGACTACTCAGGTTGAAGGTTTAGGCTTTGCATTGAATACCAACTATGGTGATAATTTTAATACTGCTGCTGAAAATTCTGTTGAGTCTCTTTTTGAAGTGCAATATGCAAGCGATGGCGGTTATAGTTTTTGGAGCAATGAAAATCAGGCTTCATGGACCAGTCCTTTTATGGGACCAAGAGGTGCCAATTTTGTTGGAGGGGGATTTGGATGGAACCAACCAACAACGGAATTCATCAATGATTATGAAGCTAATGACAAAAGAAAAAATATAACCGTTTTGTATGAAGGAGCTCCTCAATTTGACGGAAAATCATACCAGGCTTCCTATTCAAGTACGGGTTATAATGTGAGAAAGTTTTTAGTACCATTGAGTATTTCTTCTTCCTATGACAACAGCCCAATGAACTTTCCTGTATTGCGATTTTCAAGTATTCTTTTGATGAAAGCAGAAGCACTCAACGAATTGGGACAAACCTCGCAAGCTGAAATTCCATTAAATAAAGTTAGAAATCGGGCCGGACTTCCAAACATTGCTACAGGTTTGAGTAAAGATCAGTTCAGAGAAAAAGTATTGCATGAAAGAAGAATAGAATTGGCTTTTGAAGGTCAAAGATGGTTTGACCTGATACGTGTAAACAATGGTCAATATGCTCTCGATTTTCTTCATTCTATTGGAAAAACAAATGCTACGCAAAAGCATTTATTATTTCCAATACCTCAGATAGAAAGAGACAGAAATTCAAAATTAACCCAGAATCCTGGTTATTAACATTAGATATTATGAAAAAAAATATTTTTATAAAAACAGTTTACTTTCTTAGTGTCTTATTTATGGCATTACTGAATACTTCATGTGAAGAGACCTTAACAGATTCAGTTGTTAATTACAACAATGAGTTAAAACTGACTATTTCCAACCCGGATTTAGTGCTACTAGAGTCAAAACAAAATGAGAATATCACTTTTAATTGGACTACTGGAAGCAATCAGGGAACAAGCGCTTCGATTAGCTATAAATTACAAATCGATAAAGCGAATAATAATTTTGCCAATGCTCTTGAATATGATTTAGGTGTCAATAAATTTTCCCAGTCGATCAGTATTAAAAACTTAAATTTTATTTTGTTAAATACTTTTGGAATTAACCCGGGAATAGCTCAAAACTTTGAAGCCAAAATTATTGCAACAGTTGCAGGTTTAGAAACAGAGCCTCAGGTTTCAATGGTTACTTTTTCATTAACAGCTTACAAACCCGTTTCTACAACATTATTTATGGTTGGGGATGCTACTCCAGCCGGATGGAATATTTCAAATGCGGTAGAAATGACTCCTTCAACAACTTCGGGAACATTTGTTTATCAGGGATCATTAAGCGTGGGAGCTTTTAAATTACCGGTAAACAAGGACGGTTGCTGGTGTCAGGATTTTTACACTAAAAATGCAACTGACGCAACAAAAATAGTCTACAATCAAAATGGAAGCGGGGATGATTTAAAATGGGAAATTACACAAGCAGGACAATATAAAGTAACAGTAGATTTATTGAATTTAACCATCAGCATGGAACGTTTGACAGCTCCGCCATTTTCTCAAATTTGGATTGTGGGTGATGCTTCGCCAAGTGGCTGGAATATAGATTCTCCACAAGCGTTTACTCAAAGTACGGCTAATCCGTTTATATTCACTTATGAAGCTAATTTGACAGCAGGAAGTTTTAAAATTTTAGCCGGTTCAACGGGAAACTGGTGTGGAGAATGGTATCGTCCTTTAACTGATGGTCAGGCTTTATCAGGCACTTCAGTTGCTCAAAGTTCAGGTTGCAACCCGGACAACAAATGGAATGTTTCGTCTTCAGAGGCTGGAAGATATAAAATCACATTAAACACCTCTAACAATACCATCAGTATTCAAAAAGTCAATTTATATATTATTGGTGATGGAGGCCCTAACGGTTGGAATATAGGAAGTCCCTCTCCTATGACTTATTCAAATGGGGTTTATACTTTTAGTGGTCAGTTGAATGCGGGAGAATTTAAAATTTCAAAATTCAAAGGAGACTGGTGTGATGGAGATTGGATTAATCCTGCTACAGCTAATCAATCCATTTCAGATGGTACTTATATTATTACTCATGGCTGTAATGGTCCGGACAATAAATGGAAAGTACTTTCTGGAGGAGCTCATACTATTTCGATAAACTTAGATACCCATGTGATGACTATCAATTAATAGCCATATTTCAAATTTTCAACAGTGCCATTAAAGCGATGGCACTGTTATTTTAATTCCAAATCTTATTTTTTATGAAACTGATAAAGACAAATAATTGCTTTTTCTTATTAATGGCACTGCTCTTTTTGCACTGCACAAAGGCGGAAGACACTTTCAATTACATTCCTGAAGAAAACCAGCTTCTTACCGAAGTAATTTTAAAAACCGATAAAGCAAAATATGCTCCCGGAGACGTCATTTCTTTTACTGCCAATAAAGTATTATCTGGTTTTACCATAAGATACAAACACCTAAACACTGTAATCAAGGAGGAATCCATGAGCAGTACAAGCTGGACGTGGACACCACCGACAAACGATTATAAGGGCTACATGGTAGAAATATATAAAATTACCGATGGAGTAGAAACTATAGCCGGAACAATAGCTGTTGACGTTTCTTCTGATTGGACTAAGTTCCCGAGATATGGTTTCTTAAGTAATTTTAATACGCTTTCTAATACTCAGATTTCGGCAAATATTGATATGCTCAAAGATTTCCACATTAATGCGATTCAATTTTACGACTGGCAACACAAACACCATGCTCCATTGAAAATGAATGGAAATGTTCCTGCAACTTCATGGGTTGATATTGCCAACAGAAATATTTCTTTCAATACCGTTAAAACGTATATCGACAAAGGGCATAACAAAAATATTGCTTCAATGTTTTATAACCTTTTGTATGGTGCATGGAATGATTATGCCACAGACGGAGTATCTCCTGAATGGCTTATTTATAACAATAACAGTCACACTAATGCAAACAAGCATCCTTTACCAGGTTGGCTAAGTGATATATATGTTACTAATCCGGGAAACACAAATTGGCAGAATTATATTTTTGACAAAACTACATTAGTTTATAATAACTTAAACTTTGACGGTTGGCATTTAGATCAATTAGGCGACAGAGGAACGGTGTATGATTATAATGGGAATACTGTTCAAATTAATCAAACCTTTACTCCTTTTCTTCAAAATTTAAAAACCAAATTTCCTAATAAAAAAATGGTTTTAAATGCGGTTAACCAATACGGTCAATCCAATATTTTAAGTGCTGGTGTTGATATAGCCTATACTGAAGTTTGGGATCCAAATAACACCTATAAAAGCCTGGCAGATATCATTAAGGATAACAATTCCCTTTCTAGTAATCAGGTTAATACTGTTTTAGCTGCTTATATGAATTATGACAAAGCGAATTCGGCAGGATTTTTTAATACTCCAGGAGTATTATTTACTGATGCGGTAATCTTTGCTTTTGGAGGTTCTCATTTAGAATTAGGAGAGCATATGCTGGCAAAAGAATATTTTCCTAACAATAACCTGCAGATGAGTGGGGAGCTAAAAACACGTCTTCAAAAATATTACGACTTTATGGTTGCTTATGAAAATATTTTAAGAGAAGGTGGAACGTTCAATTCCCCAGTATTGAATTCGGGTGATGGACAACTCAATTTAAAAAATTGGCCTCCAGTGGCCTCTACCGTTTCAGTAATTGGTAAATCTTTGGCAAACAAACAAATTCTTCATTTGATTAATTTTTCGAATACATCAAATCTAAACTGGCGTGATACTAATGGGGAACAAACAACACCAACAGTAAAAAAGAATTTTACTTTAAGTTTAGCTAATAGCAATACCGTGTCTAAAGTATGGTATGCTTCACCTGATTTAGATGGAGGTGCTTCAAAAGAATTAATTTTCAATCAGGTAGGCGGTAATTTGGTATTTAAGGTGCCGCTTATTCAATACTGGGGAATGATAGTTGTCGAATATTAATAATCAAAACTATAATTGAATACAAAATGAAACAATCTTTTTTTATAGCTTTAGCTGTGTTACTTTTTAACACAGTAAATGCTCAAAAATTAAAATCACCAAATCAGAAATTACAAATGGAGTTTTCATTGCAAAATGACGGCACTCCATCTTATAGTCTGAATTACAAAGACAAAGTAGTAATAAAACCAAGTAAACTGGGTCTTTATCTTAAAAATGATGCAAAATATTTAGTCAATGATTTCACTATTATCGATACCAAAATGACTGCTTTTGATGAAACCTGGAAACCAGTATGGGGGGAAGTAGCATCAATTCGTAATAACTATAATGAGTTAGCTGTAACTTTAAATCAAAAAGGAACAGACAGACAAATAATAATTCGTTTTCGTTTATTTAATGACGGACTTGGATTTCGCTATGAATTTCCTTCGCAAAAAAATCTGGTTTATTTCACGATAAAAGAAGAAAGAACACAATTTGCCATGACCGGCAATCATACTGTTTTTTGGATACCGGGAGATTATGACACCCAGGAATATGATTACACAAGCTCCAGATTATCTGAAATTAGAAACCTAAATGAAAAATCCAGAACCGAAAATGTATCCCAAACTGCTTTTTCTCCAACTGGAGTTCAAACGTCTTTAATGATGAAAACAGACGAGGGATTGTACATCAATCTTCATGAAGCAGCATTAATCAACTATGCCTGCATGCATTTGAATTTAGATGATAAAAATATGATTTTTGAATCCTGGCTAACACCAAATACCAATGGAGACAAAGGAAATATGCAGGCTCCTTGTCAGTCACCATGGAGAACAATAATTGTTAGTGATGATGCGCGGGAGATTTTGGCTTCGAAGATGACCTTAAATTTAAATGAACCATGTAAAATCGAAGATACTTCCTGGATAAAACCGGTAAAGTATGTTGGCGTTTGGTGGGAAATGATCACAGGAAAAAGTTCCTGGTCGTTTACCAATGAATTTCCTGCTGTACAACTTGGTGTTACTGATTTTGCTAAAGCAAAACCAAACGGAACTCATGGTGCTACAACCGCAAATGTGAAAAAATATATTGATTTTGCAGCTGAAAATGGCTTTGGTGCCGTTTTAGTAGAAGGTTGGAACGAAGGATGGGAAGATTGGTTTGGACATTCAAAAGATTATGTTTTTGATTTTGTTACTCCTTATCCTGATTTTGATGTAAAAGGCATTCATGAATATGCAAAATCAAAAGACATTAAGATGATTATGCACCATGAAACTTCAGGAGCTATCCGTAATTACGAGCGTCATATAGACAAAGCTTACCAATTCATGAAAGATAACGGATATGATGCTGTAAAAAGTGGTTATGTTGGGAATATAGTTCCTCAAGGGGATAATCACTACAGTCAATGGACTGTAAACCATTATCAGTATGCAATAGAAAAAGCAGCCGAATATAAAATTATGGTGAATGCCCATGAAGCCGTTCGACCTACCGGAATCTGCAGAACTTATCCTAATTTAATAGGTAATGAAGCAGCAAGAGGAACCGAATATCAGGCGTTTGGCGGATCAAAACCAAATCACGTTACAGTATTGCCTTTTACACGTTTAATTGGCGGACCAATGGACTATACTCCAGGTATTTTTGAAATGGATATCAGTAAAATAAATCCCAACAATCATTCTCATGTAAACAGCACACTGGCTAATCAATTGGCTTTATATGTAACCATGTACAGTCCTTTACAAATGGCTGCCGATTTACCTGAAAATTACAACCGTTTTGCAGATGCTTTCCAATTTATTAAAGATGTAGCCATTGATTGGGAGGATAGTAAGTATCTGGAAGCAGAACCTGGACAATACGTTACAGTAGCCAGAAAAGCCAAAGGAACCAATAATTGGTTTATTGGAAATGTCAATGGTTATAAAGCACGTGCTTCTAATATAAAATTTGATTTCTTAGAAAAAGGAAAGAAATACGAAGCCACTATTTATGCTGATGCTAAAGATGCTAAAGATGCTAATTACAAAACCAATCCGCAAGCCTATACAATTCGTAAAATAACCGTAAATAATAAATCTACATTATCTCAGGTTTCAGTATCAGGCGGCGGTTATGCAATTAGTATTATTGAACGTAAATAATTGTAATTAGTCCTAAAACAAAAACAGATTTACAATAAATTAGTTAAAACCAGTGAAGAATACCTCACTGGTTTTTTTTCATATGTAGACTTACATGTCAGTTTTAAATTCAAATCATTTTCATTTCAAAACATCATTAGTTGCAGCATATTTTTTTTGCCAGTCGGCATATTTATCCAGTGCTTTCTGAGGCTCATAAGTATACCAGGAATAACCACTGCGGCGCTCTACACTCACCTCAGCCAAGGAATACAAAAACTCACTATTTCGGTCAGAGAACAAAGGTTTATGGCTTCCTAACTCATAATAACGGGTCCAAATAGGCGGAGCTGTTAGATCGGTTACCACTCTAACATCGCGTTTCACGGTTTTGTATTTGGATTCGAATCCCTGTATTTCAAAAGACTCCGTTCTGGTGTTGTAAATTCTGGAATCGGCAAACCATTTTACAGCACTTTGTATCGCCTGAATGATTCTGTCATTTGGATTTTTTATTTTCATCAAAAACAAAACAACACCAACACTTTCAGCATTACAAATACTTGGCGGTTCAAATTTTCGTGCCCAGGCAGGCAACAACGTTTCCTCATCATGTTGTTGACACCAGGCGGTTAATCTTCCGTTATCCTTGATTTGCATATTTAAAATACAATCAATTCCTTTATTGTAAGCCAGAGTAACTTTCGCTTTCGTTCCTTCATCTACAAAAGAAAAATTAGGATTATTATTGACTATCTTATCCAATAAATTGATAATGCCCATATAAGCACCATCGTTAAAAGTAATGTGACGACTGTAGCCTTTTTCTAACGGAAAATATTGAGGCCATCCGCCATTAGCATATTGCGCATCCATAACAAACTGAATTCCTTTTAAACAGGCTTCTTTGTATTTTTCAATTTGCGTAACGGTATAAACCTGTGCTAAATAATAAATATGGGTATAAGTCGTTTCGTTGTCAAAAGTAGTATGCAAAATCGCTTTGGTAGAAGCTACTTTCTCTACTTGTTCAGGCGTTAGTATTGCCTTCATATCATAATTCTTTGGCCAGCCACCGTTAGCACGTTGAAAAAGAATCATATTATCAGCAATTTTAGTATAATCGGAATCCGAATATTTAGGTTGATTAGGAACCGGATTTATTAAGTTACTTTCATCTTTAATTCCGTACCAATGTCTTTCGCTATCACCAAATGGTTTGGTCGTAATCATTTCGGCTTCTTTTTTATCCGATTGAGCATTTACAAAAGTACCCGATAAGGCAAATACCGTTAGCAATGCCAGATAATTTCTTTTTGTTCGGTTCATAGTTTATAATTTTTTGAGGGTTGGTTTTATTTAGAGTATCAAAAAAACATTTGGTTTAAATGCATTGGATAAAAAAATCTCCAAAATCAGACGACTTTGGAGATTTTAGTAATTTTATTTTCTATTACAATTTCACTGCTTTTTTAGGAACTGTTTCCCCAATGAATGTTTTCTTAGATAAACTTGAAGAAGAAGTTAAATCAATATTTTGGCAAGCTTCCCCATTGATCGTAACAGCTTTTGGAGAAGTCGAATTGATTTCAACATTTTTCAAAGCGCTGTTTTTTACATTATAAATGGTAAATACATTGCTGTCTTTAATATCAAATTTTGCATCGCTAATTTTGATTCCGTTTCCGTCAATAATGGTAACACCTTTATCGGCTTTTGCAATTAAATTAGAAATAGAAATATTTTCAAGATTCATCTCAGGTAAACCTTGTAAAAATACCGCTTGTTGCGCTCCGGCAATAGTGATGTTATTCATCGAAATATTCTTAAACTGTGGTGTTTTTTCGTCAACAGGAAGCGCTTTATTACTCACCTTGTTTCCGCCTTCTTCCAACTGTTCAGCTATTGATTTTCCTCCATAATACAAGTCGAAAGAAATAGCCTGTGATGGAATATCGGTCATATAAATATCCGAAATAAAGATATTTTCAACAACTCCGCCACGTCCACGGTTACTTTTAAAACGCAATCCCACATCAGTTCCCATAAATGAACAATTATAAACTTGTAAATTCTTCACTCCTCCGGACATTTCACTTCCCACAGTCACACCACCATGACCATGATACACAATATTGTTTCTGACAATAATATTTTCACAAGGAATACCACGATCACGACCGTCTTTATCTTTTCCTGATTTAATACAAATGGCATCGTCTCCCACATCAAAACTGGAATTTTCTACCAATACATTTTTACAGGATTCTACGTCCAATCCGTCCCCGTTTTGAGAAAACCATGGATTACGAACGGTTACATTACGAACAATCAAATTTTCAATCATCAAAGGATGAATATTCCATGCTGGCGAATTTTGAAACACCGGCCCGTCAAAAAGAACATTTTTACTGTTTTGGATACTTACCAACACCGGACGAAGAAAATCATGAATTTTTTCAAAATCTTCTTTAGTTTTCAAATCCAAACGAACATTTTGATCAGCACCTTCAGATGCATTCATAAAAACTTCTGATGGATACCAGCTTGTTTGTGCTTTATTTACAACTCCGCCTGAAGCAACAAATTTTTTCCATTGACTTTCGGTAAGTTTCGCTTTTTTAACCTGCCTCCACACTTCGCCTGAACCATCCCAAACTCCGCTTCCGGTAAAGGCAACATTTTCTAAATTTTTACCATATATAGGCGAGATACAACGCCAGGTATTTAATCCTTCAAAACTGGTTTCAACTAATGGATACAAACTTTTATCCGGTGAAAACTTGATTAAAGCACCTCTTTCGGCATGTAATTCCAAATTGCTTTTCAAAATAATCGGACCTGTTAACCAAATCCCGGCAGGAATAATTACTTTTCCTCCTCCTTTTTGGGAAACAGCATCAATAGCATCGGCAAAAGCTTTGGTATTTAAAACATAGCCCCCATTCACAGCACCAAAATCTTTGATGTTTACTGAGTTATTAGGAATAACAGGCTCTTTTACCTGAAGTGTATTCAACATGCTAATTCCCTCTATATTTTTCACAGGATTTGCATTTTGAGCGACGCTGTTTTGCGCCCAGCCCGATAGCATGACAACAAAAGCAGCAAACAAAAAATTTCTTGATTTATTTTTCATTCTTCTTTTTTTTTAGAATTATTTTTTGATTATAACAATAAATGTAATCGATTATCCTGTAAATTTATTTAAAATTTTATTAAAGTCTTTAATTAATTTAAACCATTTATTTCAAACCTCAGAAAGTAAGTATTGTCTTTCTTAATGAAATAATAGTATCTTGGTGGAAAATTTAAACAAGAAGAACTTTGAAAAAAACAATATTACTAACTCTGATTTTAATAAGTATTTCGTGTAAAAGAGACAATTTTCATATAGAAAATAAGGAGTTAAATAGTGGACATTTAATTTATACAAGTAAAATTTTAGGAATTCCATTTGATTTTGATGTCAAGTTTGATGATCAAAATGTGAGGATTTATGAAGACCTATTATTTACTACTTCTAAGATAACAATCGTAAACAAAAAAATTTCTGAAGTTCTACATTTAAATAGCCGATTTGCTTTAAATCAAAAATTAAAAGAAAGTCATTTTTTCTATTCGTCAATTAAACAAATGGAATTATTACAAATGGGGTCAGCTTATGGTGATACTATAATTACAAAAACTAATAATTACAAAAATATTCTAGGTTACAAATGTAGAGAGATAATCATGAATTTAGGGGAACAAGTCAAAATTAGTCTTTGGACAACTGACAAAATAAAAACTGGAATAGTTTTTCCAAATACTCCTCTGACTTTTGATAACGAAACAGCATTAGAATATGAAATGAAAATTCTAGGAAGTACAAAACGATATTATAAAATAAAATCTATAGAAAATATCGTTAAAAATGACAAAGACTTTCAACATAAAATCCCAGATGAATATAAATTAATAGTCCCAATTTCTGTTTTTTCATTAGATACAATATGGAATAAAAATAAAGATGAAAAAAAGCTAAAATCATTTCAATATCCTAACTTTATTGGAGGAAATAAAAATACTAAAAAATATTTCCATACCGTTTTACCAAAACTTATAAAAGGGAACTACTTCAGCTGTAGCTTATTATTCACTGTCAATAAGCTTGGAAGAATAGAGGATTTAAAAATATCCAGAGATATTAATAAAGATGAAGAAATTATAAGAAATGAATTGAAAAACACTAAATGGATACCAGCTAAAGTATATGGAACTCCTGTAAATTCTGAAGTACGCATATACTATTCAAAATTACAAAACCCCTCTTTTCATTCCTGAAAAGAGGGGTTTGCTATTCTATAAAAAAAGGAATTTAAGCTACTTTTTTCACCTTGTGTCCAAACACTCCAAAATAAAGAATGATTAAGAAACACACTAACGGAATCAAATAACCTGATTGAATATCATCATGATTCATATCAATCAAAGTTCCCATTCCGTAAGGTAAAATCGCTCCTCCTACAATAGACATTACTAACCATGAGGAACCTGTTTCGGTATTGCTTTTTAATCCCACTAAACCTAAAGAGAAAATGGTTGGGAACATAATCGACATAAAAAATCCGATAGCACCCAAAGCATAGATAACATAAATACCGCTTCCGTAAATTGCCACAGCACAAAGAATCGCACTCAAAACCGCATAGATAGAAAGTAACACATAATCTTTTACATATTTCAAAAAGAAAGTTCCAATGAATCTTCCCGCCATGAACAGCACTCCATAAAGTCCTAAGTAGTACGCCGCTGTAATTTCGTCCATATTAGCGCCTTGCTCTGCCATTCTGATAAAGAAACTCGTCACACAAACCTGTGCCCCAACATAGAAAAATTGTGCCACTACTGCCCAGCTCAAATGACGGTGTTTTAAAACAGAGAAAAATCCTGGTTTTACCTCAACTTCTGTATGTTCCGGTTTCATAGATGGCAAGTGCATGAAATAAAATAAAACTGCCACTAAAACCAATATAGTTCCCAGAATGATGTAAGGTAATTTTACTGCTGCCGCTTCACCTGCTAAATAAGTTAATCTTTCCGCTTCCGGCATAGCTGCCATTTGCTCAGGAGTAAAACTTTTTCCGGAAAGAATAAACATCGAACCTACAATTGGTGCCACCATCGCAGCCAAACCGTTGAATGAAGCAGCCAAATTCAATCGTTTAGACGAAGATTCCGGCGGCCCTAAAATAGCAGCATACGGATTAGCACTGGTTTCCAGAATAGTTAATCCGCAACCAATGATGAATAAGGCAACTAAAAACAATTCGTAAGCCTGAGTATTCGCTGCCGGAACAAACAAAAATGCCCCAGTTGCAAAAACCAAAAGTCCGATAATAATACTGTTTTTATAACCTACTTTTTTGATAATCATTCCCGCAGGAATCGCCATCAGGAAATAAGCCAAAAACACCGAAGTATCAATCAATGTCGATTGACGGTTGTTTAACTGACAGGCTTTTTTAAGGTGCGGAATCAAAATTGAATCCAAATTATGAGCCATTCCCCAAAGGAAAAACAAACTCGTTATTAAAATAAAAGGCAATACATAATTTGGTCCTTGCCCCTTTTCTGTTGGAACAGAGTGTTGGTCTCCCAACTGATTGGTTACTTGCATGTTTTATATTTATTGGTTGGTTAATTTTTTCTTTTTACTAATAACAAATGGTCGCACACCATTACTACTTCACCTCTTTGATTGATGATTTCCAAGTGCTCCGTTACTGTTCCCATCTCCGGTCTTTTAGCATCGCCTTTCTCTGAAATGGTAATTTCTGAGTGAATCGTATCACCAATGTGTACTGGTTTTACAAAACGCATTCTGTCATAACCCTTAGAAAAAGCTTCCGGATTAATCTCCGATGCCGTGAGTCCAACTCCAATAGCCAATACCATAGTTCCATGCGCAATACGTTGTCCAAAAGGCTGGGTTTTACACCATTCTTCATCCATATGGTGCGGAAAAAAATCGCCTGTGTGTCCTGCATGCACCACAAAATCAGTCTCGGTGATGGTTCTTCCCAATGTTACACGTTTATCTCCTAATTGGTAATCTTCAAAAAATGTTGACTTAAAATACATATATTTTAGTTTAAAGTTATAAAGTCGAAAGTCATAAAGTCAAATCCATTTATGACTTTATAACTTTCGACTTTTGACATAATTTTATAAATCCATTTGTGGAACGCCACCGTTTTTATTGCTGATATAACAGGCTTCTACCACTTTCATAGTTCCCAGTACATTTTCAACACTGGCAAACAATTCGCTATCCGAACCTTCCTTGTAACGCATCAGGTTAGCCATTGTTCCCACAAAAGCTTCCGGAAACCAGGAACCTTCCAGTTGTACTTTTTTCCACTCGTATTTTCCTTCAGCATTTTGTACTGAATATTCGAAAACATCTTCCAGTCCGGCAGGATAATTCATCAACAAGCCCATTTTAGCTTTGACAGCTCCTTTAGTACCTTCCCATTTGATGTAACTTTCTTCATGCTCCGGTCCAAAATGATGATCGTGATTGGTATTGATAACCGCACGCATCGTATCACCATAATCTAAAATAATCGTAGAACGTGAAGAGGATAAATCTTTTGACGGATGTCTCCAGGTTTTCGCCAAAACACTTTTTGGATCTCCTACAAACGAACGAATGCAATCTATATAATGTACACTGTGGAATAAAATCTCCAATCTTGGATGTACTTTAACCAATGGAAACAATTCCCAAGGTGTATTTACCGTTACTTTGAACTCCAAATCATACAGTTCACCAATGATTCCTTCATTAATCAAATAACGGGCTGCAGCAACAAATGGAGCAAAACGCAATTGGAAATTAATTGCACCTACCAGATTTTTTCTTTCACAAACGGCAAGAATTTCTTTGGCTTCAACCAAATCATTTCCCATTGGTTTTTGAATTAAAACGGCAGCGCCATCAGGCAATTGCTCTAAAATTTCAATGTATTGTTCCGGCATTACCGTAATATCGTAAACAGCATTGGCCGGAGCACTTTTTACGGCATCAGCCACTGTTTCAAAAACATGAGGAATTCCAAATTCCGCAGCCATAGCCTGAGCCTTGGCAAAAGTTCTGTTGGTTATCCCGAAAACCTCAAATCCTGCCATTTTATAAGCAGGCAAATGGGCATCTTTTACAATTCCGCTGGCACCAATAATTACTATAGGTTGTTTGGTTTTGGGTAATTCAGGCTTATAGGGAATTTGCATAATTATAATATTTTTTCAATTTCAATTTGTGTGTTTTTTAATAAATCCGCTGATGGGATATCTGTTTTTAAAGCGGTTAAAACCATTTGATCAATCAAAATGGCAATATCCGGCCAAACGGCAATTTGTGGCAAAGTCAGTGCATTTTCATGCAAACTTTCTAATTTATGATAATAAGGAATCGTAGCATTTATTTCCGGATCTTTCCAGGTTGATTTTCTACAACCAATTCCGCCTTCATTCGTTAATAATTTATCACTTTCGGCTGTAGTGGCAAACCGTAAAAAATCATAGGCTAATTGTTTGTTTTTACTTCCTGTTCCAATAGTATATAACCAATAAACATTCAATGAAGCTGTTTTTCCGCCTTCGGCAAATGGCAAAGTGGTAACATCTACTTTTCCTTTCACTTTGGATTCGGCAATAACATCCGACATCGAGGCAAAACCAAACCAATTGATAGTCATAGCAGCTTCTCCTTTTGAAAAAGCAATTCCCGCTTCTACCGATCCAAAATCAATAGATCCCGGATGAACTGCATCGGTTTTCTTAACGATATAACGGTAATAATCCAATGTATCAATAGCTGCCGAAGTGTTAACGTTTACACGATTTTCATTGTTGATCAAAGAACCTCCGCGAGTCCATAAATGCAGACAAAAATCAAAAACCATGTTATGCCCATCAGGATAATTGGCAAAAACACAACCGTATAAATTTTCGCCTGGACGATTAAAAAAAGTAGCTATTTGCTCGAATTCAGTCCATGTTTTAGGTGGCGCTAATTCATAGCCATACTGCTTTTTAAAATTTTCTTTTTCAATTGGATTTTCGAATAAATCCTTTCTGTAAATCAAACATTCCGGGCCATCATGAAACGGTAATCCGTAAATACCTCCTTCTATTTCCTGCAAATGCAACAACGAATTATGCCAACCCTGAGGAAAATCCTGCGGAGCTTTTTTAGCAATAAAAGAAGTTAAATCCTGAACAGCATTCGCTTTTGCTGCATCAAAAATCCAATCGGTATTGATGTGGGCTATATCCCAATCGCCTTTTTTCAAACCACCTTCACTAATAGTTTGTTCATACAAATCATGCAATTCCATAGGAACCATTTCCACAGCAATACTGATATCGTTTTTTAAGCAAAAGGCATCCCAAAGTTGCTGCATGGCAGTCTCAAAAGGACCAAATTTTCTAACCGCAATTCTAAATGTTGAATTTTCCATTAGCAAAGATTAAATTCTTTAATAATTTTTTCGTTATCCTGACCTAATTTAGGCGAAGCTTTACCAAATGTAAATAATTCTCCGTCAATTCGAATAGGGCAACGAGTTGTTTTATAACGATAACCGTCTGTCATTTCAACTTCCTGAACAAAGTCTAAAACCTGAAATCCCTCCTGAGCAAAAAGCTGCTCATAATTCAATACATTGGCACACCAAATATCAGCAGGCTCTAAAATATTCAACCAATATTCAGAATCCTGAGTTTGTAAATGTGCCGCTAAAACCGATTTGATATCGTCTCTTAATGTAAATTTATTTTCAGGGAATTGCTTCAATTCTTCACAGCTAAGCAATTCTGCTAAAACCGGAATCGATCCCATAGCTAAACTCATGTAGCCATTTTTAGTCTGGTAAATTCCGTAAGGCGCTCCTAAATAAGCATTAGCATTGTTAGTTTTGGTTCTAACAGGCAATTCACCACCGTCATTAAAGAAAGTCGTGATGGTTTCAAACTGAAAATCGAATGCCGATTCTAGCATACTCACTTCAATTAAAGCACCCACATTTTGAGTCACTTTTCGATACAAGGCTGCCAAAATTCCCTGAGCTAAATGTGCTCCCGCCAGCATATCTACAATAGACAATCCCATAGGAACCGGTCCATCACCTTCGTTTCCTGTTAACCAGGTCAAAGCGGTTAAAGATTGTAACAACAAATCCTGTCCCGGCAAATCTTTAAAAGCACCTTTGGAGCCGTAGCCGCTTATCGAAGCATAAACCACATTAGGATTTATCTTTTGTACTTCTTCATAACTCAATCCGATGCGTTCCATAACACCCGGTCTGAAATTATGCATCACTACATCGGCCTTAGCCAATAGTTTCTTCAGTTTTGCTAATTCCTCCGGCTGTTTGAAATCAATCGCAAAGGATTCTTTGTTTCGGTTTATCGTATGAAAAACAGAGGATTCTCCGTTCATAATCAAATCCGAAGTATATAAAGTTCGGCAAATATCGCCTGTTCCCGGTTTCTCAATTTTAATGACACGGGCACCCATATCGGCCAGACGTAAACTGGCTGAAGGTCCCGAAAGAAACTGGCTGAAATCTATTATTAAATAATCTTCTAATGGCTTCATTTTTTGTTTAACCGTTTTATAGTTTATTCGTTGAATCGTTTGTTTCATTTCTAACTGTTAAGCGTGATTATTTGTTAAACATTTCAATACGAATAAACGATTTAACAATCTAGCGAATAAACTCTTTCTTTATAATGACATTTTGCTCTCCTACCTTTGGCGCAGCTTTAGTGCTGGTCAAAATTTGGCCATCCAACTGAATCGGACTTCGGGTAGTAACGATCTTTCTATGCTCGGCATTTTCAATAGTCTGCTTCATCGGCATGCCAAAATCAATAGCATCCAAATCCTGATAATTCAACACTTTTCCACACCAAACGCCTTTTCCAATCAATAAATCCAACCAATGATCTGTTGATTTTTGAATGATTCTTTCGCTTAAAAGCGTTCTGATTTCATCACGGAATTCAAACCACAGCTGTTTTTCTCTGTATTTTTCCAAATTCACTTCAAGCAATTCGCTAATGAACATTAAATCGCCCATAGCCAGTGAAAGATAGCCATCCTGAGTTTTATAGACACCATAAGGCGCACTCAAAAAAGCATGGGCACTTCCGGCAACATCACCTCTTTGCTGCAATTTTCCGCCATCATTTAAATAAGATGTGATAGCTTCAAATTGAACATCGAGTATTGATTCGATTAATGAAACCTCAACCAAAACCCCTTTATTGGTTTTAGCTCTTTTTAATAAAGCCGCCAAAATCCCCTGTACTAAATGATTGCCACACATGATATCGGCAGTAGATAAACCAAAAGGAACCGGCCCCTGGCTATCTCGTCCGCTCAACCATGTCAATCCTGATAACGATTGTACCAATAAATCCTGTCCCGGTTTTTTAGCCCAGGGTCCTTCTTCTCCATAACCTGAAACCACTCCGTAAATAATTTTAGGATTGATAGCAATAGCATCGGCGAAAGCCAAACCAATTTTATCCATAACACCCGGTCTGAAATTATGCGTCATAATATCAGCCTTGGCAATCAATTTTTTGACTAATTCTAAATCGTCCGGATTTTTAAGGTCGGCTGCAAAAGAATCTTTATTTCGATTAATCGTATGAAACAACAAACTGCTTTCGTCAACAAATAAATCTTTAATACTCAATTGACGACAAGCCTCTCCTTTTACAGGTCTTTCGATTTTAATGACTCTGGCACCTAAGTCGGCTAACTTCAATCCTGCTGAAGGTCCTGCCAAAAACTGGCAAAACTCTAAAACAACAACACCTTCTAAAGGTCTCATACTGTTGCCTCGTTAAGTGATTTTACATACAAAGCATCCATTGCTTCAAGCACAGCCACTTCATCGCCACCATTCATTAAATAATCACGTACTACATCACCGGCATGATCCTGGAAATACATGTGTCCTGCATATCTCGGACGAAGGAAAGCACGCTCTAAAGCAGGCAGCGTATTTTTGAAATAATCATGAGTGATTCCGTTAATTCTTTCGCTTTTCCAGGCTTGTAAATGTCCCGGTTGTCCGCCATTATCGGCAAAAATATTTTGTTGCACTTGAGAAGAACCTGTAAATTCAGCATATTTCAACGCTTCCGGAAGATTTTCGCTAAAAGAAGAAACCGCTAAACCTGTTCCTCCTAACGAACTAATCATAGGCTGATCGTTCAACTTTACTAAGTCGTAAAAATGAAGTAAATGTTTACTGTAACCAATTCTTGAATAATTAGAATAACCATAAGCAAACGGGCAATACGCAATTGCATCTGTGTTTACCATGGCTTCATAAACCTGAATTGGGTTTCTGTTAAAATTAGCCGGATCCATCAATTGGGCTAATTCGCGGTGCATTTGCAAAGCTTTAATTCCTGTCTCTTTTGAAATCACAGTTTCCTGAGATAAAAACGGCGCTTCACCCAAACTACAACAATAAGAATAAAAAGTCATTAATGAATCTACCGGAATCCCGGCAAAAGCAACCAATCCTTTTTTGGCCAAAGCCAATAAATCTTCGTAAGTTTCAGGAACTTTTAAACCGTTTTTTTCTAAAATATCCAAACGGGCAGCGGCTACCGGAGTAGCAGCATCAATAGGCAAAGCCCAAAGTTTGTTGTGAAAAACATAACTTTCGTATGATTTCCCTACGGTATTTACTTCCTGATCTTTAATATATTCGCTTGAAAAATGATCCGACAAAGGAACAATCGTATTGGTAGCAGCACCAAAACCGGTCCATGGATGATCGATGACCAATAAATCAAATCTTTTAGCCAAATCTTCAATCGAAGCATCGGCAAATTCCTGTAAACTTCTTTTTTCCCAACTAATTTCTACATCTGGATACAGCTCAGTAAAACGCTGAGCAGTAGCAACCATAGGCAAAAGACCTCTTGTATGGTTCCATGTAATCCCTTTCAATTTCTTCATTTTTTTTACTTTTCTATTTTTTATCGGAACGCAGTTTTCCAAAGTTAAAATTAAGAAAACTAATCTAACCGTTTTTATCCGTTATTATTTAGGTTTTATCTGTTTTTTATCTGCAAAACAGCTGTGAATATAGTTATTAAAACATCAATTCGAGTGCTTTTTTGTAGCATAACGAAACAAAAAACACTCGAATTGACATATTAATTTTTAACCACCCCGCCCGTTGGGCACCTCCCGAATTCTCGGGACAAGCTCTCCCCAGCAGGGGAATAACGCTCGAAATTCCCCTCTTTTAGAGGGGTGGTCGAAGACCGGGGTGTTTTATGTTACACTGCTACATCCCCACAAAAATGCACCTGAATTCCTAATTCCTGTAAAGCAGCTGCTTTGATTCGGCACAATTTGTTAGCTTCCGTTTCATTTTCAGCATATACCACCTGAATGTGATTCGCCTTATGGCGTCCCATCATCTGGTCGCGACTCACTCCTTTTAAAACCGCATTCATAATAGGCCATTGTGGTGTAGTCATATTCCATCTTCGGTCTAATTCTTCTTTTGGTAAATCAACACATTCTCCAATTCCTAAGTCGCAATGCAAAGCATCATCCATTACATAAATTCGACTCCAAACAATAGCTCCCGGTTTACTCACTCCTTTCACACTACCACCACCCAATCTGAAATACATCTCCGGTTGTCTTTCACTTGAAGTTCCTTCATATCCACCAACAAAATGCTCCGGAGGTGCTGCTCCACTGATTAAAAACACCCAGACAAATCCGTCAACGCTGTCATTTTTATAGTGCTCTCCATAGCGTAAATCATGCAGTGTATTTTCGCCTTTCAATCCCATTGAACGCCACAAATTGTAGGTTACCAAAGCATCAATTCCGGCACATTCATCTACTTCATTAAAATGCGGTAAGGCTTCACCGGCAAACAATTCGTTTCCTGCTTCGTCAAAAACCGGAGGGCGGTTTTGATTGTTTAATAATCCTTCCACCAAATCACTGGCAGGAACTAAATCCTTCAAACCTTGCTGGTATTGGATTCCGATAGTATCACAACCAAATTCGGCTGCAATACGCACCGCTGCAATGTACATTTTGCACTGCAACAAGGTTTGGTTTCTGGTTAACTGAGTCGCTTCATCCGTTCCCCAATCGAATTGCATTCCTTTATCCAACAACCAAGTTAATACCGCTTCGGCTTCCTCGTCTTTCACCGTTAGCATTTTTGCGTAAAGCGACGACTGAGACAATCTTTCTTTATAAATTCCTGTTGGATGCAACAAATGGTCAGGAACAATAGCGTTGAACATTCCCATACAACCTTCGTCGAAAACACCCATGATGGCTTTTTCTTTTCGGAATGCTTTTGCAAATGCAGTTCCTTTTGCTAATTCGTCAGCAGGAATTAGTGCTTTATCAAAAGCTTTTACGTGACTCAAATCCGGTTGAACGGTAGCGGTTTGTAGCCAGTTTTTCAAATTACTTTTGAAAAAATCATCACTAAAATCCACACTCCAAAGCGTGCTGTATTCTACTCCTGCCTTAGTCAAAGAACCGTTTAAGTTCAACATTCCAACCAGTCCAGGCCATTCTCCGCTCCAGTTAGCCACCGTTAAAATTGGTCCCTGATGCGTAATCAAACCTGCCAAAACGTGGTGTGAATATTGCCAAACACTTTCAGCAACAATCAATGGCGCAGTTGGGTCAATATTTTTAAAAACCTGCATTCCCATTTTCTGGCTATCAATAAAACCATGTTGTTTTTGCTCATCATAAGCATGCGCTCTGATGATTTTTCCACCAACCTCAGCCACAGCTTCTGATAATAATTGCTCCATTTGGGCTTGTGCATCCCAACATACCTGATTGGCTGATAAACGCAAATCGCCACTTGCTACTAAATAGATGTTCATATTTTTAAGTTATTTATAAGCAATAAAACACAAAGACAATTTGAACTTTACATTCAAACTGTTTTGTGATACGCTATTATTATTAGTTATTTATTTCCCTTAAACCAGCAACCCCAATTCAAAATTGAAACGATTGCAGCCTATATTCAAATATGCTGAAAATTAGCTTTTCAATCTTATTATTTATTTGCAACTATTTATAGGATATTATCATAAAAACATTCGCAATTGTAAAAATTACACTAATTTAGCCAAATCATTTCAAACCTATTGTATATGAAGCCGTTATTCCATAAAGTACCCACCAGCATCCAAAGTTCCTTTGAAGTCAGACATGATAAGAAACCTAATTTTGGAAAGCTGTGGCATTACCACCCTGAACTCGAATTGCACTTTGTTGCTAAGGGTGAAGGAGTGCGCTTTATTGGTGACAACATCAGTAATTTCAGCTCCGGAGAAGTTATTTTGCTTGGCGAAAACCTGCCTCATACCTGGCGTTGTCATGAAGAGTATTATCAAAACAATTCCGCTCTTGATGTGGAAGCCATCGTAATTCACTTTTTACCCGATTGTTTAGGCAAAGATTTTATAAACCTGCCGGAATCATTTATGCTTCCGAAACTATTCGATAAGGCGAAAAAAGGAATGATTTTCAACGGAAAAGCCAAAGAAGAATTGATTGAGTTAATGAAAAAAGCGCCTAATGTAAATCAGATTGATAAGTTAATTATCCTGCTGAATATCTTAAAAATTCTGTCGGAAACCGAAGAATATACCGAAATTACTTCTTCACACGCTTTTTATCAGTCGAACGAATCGGACTCTATAAGACTCAATAAAATATGCAGTTATACACTTTCGAATTATAAAAAAGAAATCACGCTGCAGGAAATTGCGGCATTCAGCAACTTAAGTGTGACCTCTTTTTGCCGTTACTTCAAACTGATGACCAAGAAAACTTATTATGATTTTCTAATAGAAATCCGCATCAGTCATGCCTGCAGGCTGCTGATTGAAAACAAAATCCCTACTGAAATGATTTGTTTTGAATGCGGTTTTAATAATGTTTCCAATTTTTACCGCCATTTTAAAAAAGTAGCCGGAATTACACCTATGGAATACAAGAAAAGGTATTTGTCGAATTGAAAGGAGAAACAAGAAGCAAGAGAAAAGAGGCAAGAAAATAGATAAAAGAAAATAGACGAAACCGGAATTGTTCTCACAAAGATTCACAGAGAAAACTGCAAAGAAACGCTAAGTTATTTTTTTAAATTTCTTTTATTTCTCTAATCTGTGTTCCAAAAATAATCTCTGCATCTGCGTTAATTTTCAACACAAAGATTATAAAAAAACAATTAGTGCATTCATAACAAAAACAATTATTAACCCATCTGCCCGAAAAACTTCTGTACAGAAATTGTATTCAGAGCCCAAATTATGGTCAAAAAAGACTCTTACATCCCTATGCAATGCCCAAAAAATGGGAGGAGAGGACATTGCACAAAAACAATCGAACAGACGACTTAATAATCACTAACACTAACCAAAATATATAAACTAGAATGACAACTCATTCTGGAGAATATCGTACTCTTTTTGCAGTTGATCCACTGCATTTTTTACAATTGGAGTAAAATCACCTACTTCTCTGCGTGTAAAATTAGAAATAGACAAACCTCTTTGTTGTAACGTATATTTAGCCACAATAGGATACACATCGTGCATAACACCCATGTTTGTCACTAAAAATTGTTGCACCGCCGCTAATTCATCAGCCTTAGAGGCATCATTATAATTATCGCAAATCCAGACAATCAGTTCAGGAAAGAAATTCCCCTGAATACACGACAATCCTGCTGAACCTGCTTTTAACGACTCGATGGCATGTACCATATACGCATCATACAAACCGAATTCAGGATTTTTTACCACACTCAGTTTAGCCTTAATCTGATTGATATCTAAGCTGGTGTCTTTATGATAAATTACTCTTCCTGTATTGACAAAATCCTCTAATTGTGAAGCCGACAATACTCTTTTATAAGGCACCGGACATTCGTAGAATCCTGTTGGAACTCCCGGAGTCAAATCCAATAACTGATGTACATTATTAACAAAAACTTCATCAGAATCATTTTCTTTAGCCAATAAACCCGAAATTAAAATCACAGCATCGATTCCTGTTCCGTAAATTTTATTGGTAAAATCAGCCTGTTGCTGAATTGTTCCTTCAAAAGTTCCTGTAGCTACAATGGGCACCTGACCAGCCACTACATCAACCACATGTTTGGTTACCTGAAGACGTTCTGCTTCTGATAATTCAAACATCTCACTCGACAAACAATTGGCAAATAAACCAGTAACACCGGACTTTAAGTACATTTCAGTTAAAGCAGTCAGTGTTTTGTAATCAATGCTTCCATCATTATGAAATGGCGTTAACATTACCGGAATAAATCCTTTTTTTGAATTGTTCATCGTTATTCTATTTTCTCTTTTTTATTATAATGAATTAAGCTTTTACGCTTCTAAATTTTGCTATAGTTGCTCCAGTCAGATAAATCGACAATGTTCCTATCACGATCACCATATTCGCATGAAGCGGACTTCTTAAAAAATCATATTGATCCGGAATCAGACTCGAAAGCGACAACCAAAGAATCACCATAATTCCTATAATCGTTGCAGCCATAGCCTCGGTATTTCCTGATTTTTTACTGATAATACCCAAAAGGAAAAGCCCCAGCATTCCTCCTGCAAAAATCCCTGACAATTGCCACCAGATATCCAGAATACTTTTTACCCCAATCATCGCGATACCACAGGCCATTCCGCCCAATCCAAACAAAACGGTTCCGATATACAGCAAACGCATATTTTGTTTGTCGCTGATTTTTTTCTTCGAATAACGCTTGTAGATATCCTCTGAAAACACTGTTGCCGAAGCATTCATTCCGGAACTAATGGTACTCATAGCCGCCGACAATATTGCCGAAACTATTAGTCCCAATAAACCCGTAGGAATCATGTTGACCATGAAATTAGGCATCACCTTATCACCATAATCTGATGGTTGTAATGTTTTTGCATAATTGGCAATATCAATTTGAGAAGCCGTTGCTCCAAGATGCTCTACAGCTGCCTGTAGTTTAATTGGCTCGATTAAGGAAGGCGTCGTTTGATAGTAAGCAAACAAACAAGAACCAATCACAAAGAAAACCAACGAAACCGGAACAAACATCCAAACACACAACCAAATTGACTTTGAAGCCTCTTTAGCCGAAGACGAAGCATGATAACGCTGTACATAATTCTGGTCCATCCCAAAATTATTCAGGTTGATAAAAAACCCATATAACAATACCACCCAAAAAGTAGAAGTGGTAAAATCAGGTGCAAAGCTACCCAGACTAAACTTATCGCTTTGCTGACCGATCTCAATTATCTTAGAAACACCACCCGGCATTTTTGAAACAATCAAATACAAAATCAATAAAGCACCCGCTGTTTTCAAAACAGCCTGAACCACTTCGGTCCAAATCACCGCTTCGATTCCACCCAATACCGTATAAATCACAATACAAATACCGGTAACCAACATAATGGTTTCCATACTAAAACCCGTTAAGGCTTGCAGTGTAAGGGAAATTCCAAAAAACACCGAACCCATTCTGGTAATTTGTGTCAGCAGAAAACAAACCACAGCATAGGTTCTTGCCCAGGGACCAAAACGCTTTTCTAAATTAGTATAAGCCGAAACTTCTCCCGTGCTGCGGTAAAACGGCACAAAATATTTAGCCGCCACCCAGGCTGCAAATGGCATCGAAATACTAAAAACAAAAGCATTCCAATTCCCTCCAAACGCCTTTCCGGGAACCCCTAAAAAAGTATTACTGCTTAAAAATGTAGCATAAATAGACAGTCCAATTGCCCAGCCCGGAATCTTACCGGAGGCTTTAGTGTACTGCTCTGAACTTTCGTTTTTTCTGGAGAAATAAATTCCCACGCCCACCATTGCAATCAAATAGAGTACAATAATAGCGATATCTAATAATGGTAAATTTTTCATTTATTAAAGATGGGATTTTAAATTCAATTCTCCTCAACAATAAGTATATCGTACAACTTATTGATGATTTTACAAATTTATCCCAAAACTACAACGATTTCCTATGAGATTTTTTCAGAATATTATAGGATATTACCATAAAGTGTTGGATATACGTTTATGACGTGCCAAATCACTGTTCAAAACAATTTTTTTTTCAAGCTAAAAAAACTAAACAAAACATTAACAGCGAGTTATAATTACACAAAGGTTTACAACAGAACATAACCACAAACGTCATTGCGAGTTCCGATAACTATCGGAACGAAGCAATCGCACTAAAACAAGTCCGGAACAATTGGAATCGATATACTAGATGTGATTCCTCTCCCGCGCAATGACAAACTGATTGTTTAAAATAGTATTAAGAAGCTGTTCCTGCCCTTCGCTACACTCTGATTTGTAGTCTTGTATTTTTCTAAGTGCCAAAAAGGAGCTTCCTGCGGTCGCTCTTTTGGCACAAGAAAAAATCACAAGCCTCCTGCATCAGGAGTACCACTGCGGTCAGGGCTAGGTTTTCCTTAAACCAAAAATACTTGTTTTCAACATTCCAAAAATTTGTGAATAACTATTCTTTGTCCTTATTGGGTTGTTGTTAGCAACGTTTTATATTAGACAAAATTTGACAAGTCAATTAATGTAGTATGAACTTTGGAGAACACATAAAGCAATTGCGAGAGCAAAACCAGCTCTTACAAAGACAAATAGCTAGCATTTTGGAAATGGATACCGCTATGCTAAGTAAGATTGAACGAGGTGAAAGAAAGGCAAAAAGGGAACACATTCCCTCACTAGCCAAGTTATTTCAGACGAATGAAAAAGAATTATTTACAATTTGGTTGGCTGACCAAGTTTGTGAATTAGTACAAAAAGAAGATAACCCAAGTGAAATATTAAAAGTAGCAGAATTAAAAATAAAAAATTCCAATTAAGAGAATAAAAATTTGAGATTTTTATTTAAAATAATGTCAAATAAAAAAATATTAAGTTAAAAAATGAGTAAACATACTTTTATAGATTTATTCGCAGGATGTGGTGGATTTAGTGAAGGCTTTTATAAAGAAAATTTTGAATCTATAGTACATGTCGATTTTGATGAAGCAGCTTGCCTTACATTAAAGGAAAGAATGCGTTTTTATAAATATTCAAATGAAATTGTTGAACAATCAGTTATTTGTGGAGATTTAACAAAAGAAGAAACCAATATCAAAATTGATAATATTTTAGAAGATAAAAAAATAGATGTTTTGGTTGGAGGTCCTCCCTGCCAAAGCTTCTCGTCTGTAGGAAGAGCTCAAGATCCCAATTCAATGAAAGACGATCCAAGAAACTATTTGTTTCAAAATTACTTAAATATATTAGAAAAGTATATGCCTAAAGTTTTTGTATTTGAAAATGTTTCAGGGTTACTTTCTGCCAAACCAAATGGTAAACTTCTTTTTCCGGAAATCATTGCGGAAATGTCGAAATTTTATGATGTATGTGACGATAAAGACACAATTTTACTTAACTCAGTTCACTATGGTGTTCCACAAATAAGAAAACGAGTTATAATTATAGGAGTTAGAAAAGATTTAAATTTTAAAGCAAAAGACATTTATAATAATATTATAAAAACTCATTATAGTCCAGAAATGGAATCTAAAAACGATATTGGAAATTTGTCTAAATATATTACTGTTAAAGATGCTATTTCAGATTTACCTAAACTTTATCCTGGTGAAGGTAAAAATGAACTAGACTTTAAGCCAAATAAATTTAATTCATATTTAAAGAAAATTCGTGAAATGAATTTTGACAAATTGTATAATCATGAAGCTAGAAATCATAATGAAGCTGATAGAAAAAGATATAATTTATTAAGTAAGAACGAATGGCAGTTAAAACATCTTGCTGAAGTTAGACCAGATTTAGTGCATCATGATCCTAAACATTTTGGTAATAGATATACCGTTCAAAAAAAGCATTTGCCTGGGACAACGGTTGTGGCTCATCTATACAAAGATGGTAATTTATTTATACACCCTGATTATAATCAAGAGAGAACATTTACGGTTCGTGAAGCTGCTAGAATTCAGTCTTTTCCAGACGATTTTGTTTTCAAAGGTTCTAGGACAAATCAATTTAAACAAGTTGGTAATGCTGTTCCTCCTTTAATGGCGCAACAAATAGCTAAGGCCATAAAAAAATTTTTATAAATAATTAAAAAATAGTTTTTACTAAAAAGTTAAAAATAGACATGTACAATTTTATAGATTTATTTTGTGGTGCGGGTGGTTTTGCTAAAGGATTTGAAATGACAGGTAAATTCAAATGCATTGGTGGAATTGACAATAAACCATCAGCTATCGAAACTCATAAACACAATTTTAAAGATTCCATTTCAATTTGTGAAGATATTCGTAAAGTTCCACCGGAAAAATTTAATAAACTACTGAATGGACAAAAAGTAGATTTAATCATTGGGGGGCCTCCATGTCCTACTTTTAGTACAATTGGTCATGCAAAAATACAATCTGTTTATAAAGATCATGATGATAAAGATATTACTAATGACCCAAGAAATGATTTATTTCTAGATTATTTCAATTATGTAGATTTTTTTCGTCCAGATATTTTTGTGATGGAGAATGTTCCTCAATTTTTAACAAAATATAAAGGAGCAACATTCAATGCGGTAAAAGAAATAATAGAGCGTGATTTACCTGAATACGAATTAGTTAAAGAGGTCAAAGTATTAAATAGCGTAAATTATGGTGTTCCACAAAATCGAAGAAGAATGATTTTGGTAGGATTTAAAAAGGGAATGGGTTATAAATATCCTGAAATAACCCATTGGTATAAAGAAGGGAAATTTAATATTAACCCAAATGATTCAGAAATTGATATTGAAAAATTAGATAAACATATTACTGTAAAAAGTGCTATATCTGACCTTCCAAAGATTACTGACAATTGGAGAATTTCAGAAGTAGAATATAGTAAACATACAAAGCTAGACCAATTTCAAAAACTAATGCGAGAAAAAACAGGCAAAACTGTTAAAAATAATATCTGTAGATTAACAAATGAAAGGGCTAAAAAAGTATTTGCTCATATGCACCAAGGGTGTATCTATATGGATCTACCTCCTGATGTTAGAAAAATACTTCCATTTAGAGAGGATATATTTAAAGATAGGCTTAAGCGATTAGTTGAAAATAATCCATCTTGGACTGTTTTAGCACATATTGGAATGGATGGTTATATGTACATTCATCCAACAGAAGACAGAACTTTATCGGTAAGAGAAGCAGCAAGAATACAATCTTTTCCAGACGACTTTGTTTTCATTGGTAATCAGCAAGAAACTTATGTACAAGTTGGTAATGCTGTTCCACCATTAATGGCAAAAAAAATAGCTGAATCGGTATATTTTTCCTTTAAAAAATTTTACCAAAAAGCAAAATAAAACTTAACTATACCAAAAATAAAAACCGTTTTTTATGATATACATTAGAAATCTTTTTAAGCAAGATTTAAGAGATGGTAAACAAATAGCATTCCCTTTAGATCCTTCAGAATTATTCTTCAAATTTAGTTACAAAGCTCCCGATCCAAATAGAGCAATAACTTTTAAATTTAAGGTTCATTCCGATGATTCAGCATTTATTAGTTTAAATAATACAGAGATAAGTACTAGAATTTATGCTTCCTCAAGTGAATCACGGATTGATGGTGAATTGAAAGGGTTTTTAAGAGACCAATTAAATGCACAAGTTGAAGACATCGTTGTTTTTAGAGCTATAAATTTAAGTCTTTATGAGTTTGAATTTTTTCCCTCTGGAAGTCCTCTATATGATTTTTATAAAACAATTCTAAAAAATAAAAATCATGAGATAGGAATTGCAGATGATCAAATTGATTTAGAAGAAAATACAAGTCCAGAAATATCAAACAAAAACACCATCTACTACGGCGCCCCTGGCACAGGAAAATCGCATAAAGTAGATAAGATAATTAAAAACATTGATAAACACTTTTACGAACGAGTAACCTTTCATCCAGAGTATGACAATGCAAGTTTTATTGGAGGATATAAGCCTATTACTGATAAAGTAAAATATACTAATGATGAAGGTGAATATTTCGTAAATGAGGTTCATTATAAATTCGTACCTCAAGCCTTTACCAATATTTACGAGCGTGCTTGGCAAGATTCAGCAAATCAATATTATTTAGTTATTGAAGAAATAAACAGAGGTAATTGTGCTGAAATTTTTGGAGAAATATTCCAATTATTAGACCGTACTTCAACTTACACCGTTTCGCCAAGTAAAGAGTTAAAAGAGTATTTAATGCATGAAGCATTCAAAGATGAAAATCATGAAGGCATAGTAAATGGCTTAAAGTTACCACCTAATTTGAGTATTCTGGCAACCATGAATACTTCAGACCAGTCTTTATTCCCTATGGATAGCGCCTTTAAGAGAAGATGGGATTGGGAGTATGTACCTATTTGCTACGATCCAAAAGATGAATTGGGTAATAACAACGATTCATTTGATTTTGAAATTGATATTGAAGACGGCCAAAAATACAGTTGGATAAAATTTATTGAAAAAGTTAATTTGAACCACATTAAAAATAATCCATCCTTAGGAATGGATAAATGTATTGGGAATTACTTTATTAAACCGGAAAAGGATAACATAATTGCATTAAAACCATTCATAAACAAAGTGATTTTCTATTTGTGGAATGATGTTTTTAAAGACGAAGACAATAACGTATTTGAGCAAAATACCTCGTATGAAGATTTCTTCCCAATGAATATCAATGGTAAAAAGAAAATCAAAGAATTGTTTGAAAGAATTGAGTTGTTACCAAAAAAATCTTTAGAAATAAAAGAAGAAGAAACTCCATTAGCACAAGCAGCAGAACCACAACAAGTTTTAGAATAGGAATAGATGAAAATCCTGATAGAGAACGAAATATATCCAATCGATTTACTTGAAGAAGTATTTGATGATCCAAAGTTTTATAAGCAAAACGGTTTGGAAGGAACAATTACGTCTGTAGGCTATTACCATTCTTTTGAAAAAAATAGTTTGGTTTTTATGCTGCCAAAAGTCTTTATGGCAGAGAATAAGGAAACCGTTTTTGATTGTTCTAAAGAAGAACTAGTTGATTTAATTGATAACGAATCGGTTAAACATAAAACGCAATACAATTGGGTACGCCAATTATCGATACATTTTTACAACAGTTTAACGGAATTCAGAAAACGTTACAATCAAACTTCAATCATCCATAATTCAGAAACGTTTGAACTAAATACTAATTTAGGGGATAAAGAATATTCTTTTCTGGACTTGTTATTAAGTTTTGTGAATTTCTACAAAAAGAACAAACAACAAATATTATTCAAGCATATCGAGTTTGTATCAAACCAAGCAAAAAAGCCTAAGTGGGAAAAAACGATCAGAAAGTCAATGCCAATTGTAACAAATGGTAAAACACCCATATATGTTGAAATAACCAATAAAAAGAAAATTATAAATACAGAAGAAGAACTATTAACTTATTTCTTTTCCATTCTAAACCATTTAAACAAAGAACATAAACTAAACCTTAAAATTGATAAATCGTTCAGTTTTATAACAGGGAAATTATTCGATAACTTATGCCAAAACGGTTCAGTAAAACTGCGTAAAATCAAACACCGTTACTTTAACGATACACTAAAACGAATGTACGTCTTATGCGAAATGTATTTTGCGCAATTTGACAAAAGCAGTGGCAAACGAAAACGTGAAGATTTTTTAGCCATCAGCAACTACAATCTGGTTTTTGAAGATATGGTTGATAAATTATTTTCTGATAAACTAAACACACTAGAAGTTGATGGGATTACCATAGATAAACTAAAAAACAATGATGATGGTAAAATCATTGACCATATTTATGATTATAAATCGTTAATCGACACCAGCAATATTTTTTATATTGGTGATTCTAAATACTACAAATCGGATAGTACCGCAGGTAAAGTGTCAAAATATAAGCAATTTACCTATGCTAAAAACGTGATTCAGTTCAATATTGACTTACTAAACAAAAAGGGACAACAACACTTAGGTAATTTAAGATACAGGGACAAATTAACCGAAGGCTATAACATTTCTCCAAACTTCTTTATTTACGGCTATATTGACGATATTGATAATTATGATAATCATGTTATAAAGAAAAAAGGCAAACCGGTACCTTCATACCATTTTCAAGAACGATTATTTGATAGAGATACGTTGTTTGTTCATCAATATAAAATCAACTTTTTGTATGTTTTAAAAGCCTATACGCATTTCAATGAATTTGAAATTCAAGTTTTTAGAGATGAGGTTAAAAATAGATTTAGAAAGCACTTTTTGAAATTTTTCAATAATCAAGAAGCTTGTGGGTTTGAATTTTATGAATCAAATTTAAAAACAGAAGATTACCAAACTTTTGTAGAAGAAAATTTTAAAAAACTAAACGGAAAATGCTTTTGCACAATTGATAATAAATTATTGTTAGCAAAGCACAATGATGATAATGAATTAGATACAGTACTACAATATTTTCAAAAAATTGATAAACTAAAATAAGGATTATCATGGACGTCCACAATCCACAACAACGTTCCAAAAATATGCGTGCAATAAAAAGCACCGCAACTAAGGTTGAAATTATTTTAGGAAAAGCATTGTGGAATTTAGGCTATCGTTATCGCAAAAACAACAAAACCGTTTTCGGTAAACCGGACTTTACCTTTAAAAAACTCAAAATTGCCATTTTCATAGATTCAGAATTCTTTCATGGAAAAGACTGGGAAACCAGAAAGAAACCACAAACCAATGCAGAATTCTGGATTAAAAAAATCGAAAGGAATATGCAACGGGATATTGAAGTAACTGCTTATCTCGAATCTCAAAACTGGAAAGTACTTCGGTTCTGGTCAAAAGAAATAGCAAAAAATCTTGATGAGTGTGTTACAATCATTGAAAATGAAATTGCTTTAAGAAGCTCATAATCTTAAAACTATTCTATTAAACTTTTCACTACCTTTAAAACCACTTTTTAATTCCCAAATCATGAGATCATTAGCGATATTCCTTTTTTCTTTTATCATTTTCAGCTGTGAAGCGCAGTTGAAAACAAACGATGCCATTCCGCTACAGGAAGCAGTTAAAAACTACAGTTTAGAAACCGTTGTCGATGGTATTAACAATCCCTGGGGAATGGCTTTTCTTCCCGATGGCTCGATGCTGGTTACCGAAAAATCAGGGATTTTATATCATTTTAAAAACGGCACAAAAACAGAAGTCAAAAATGTTCCTGCAGTTTATAATCGAGGTCAGGGTGGTTTGATGGATATTGTATTGCATCCTAATTATGCGCAAAACGGCTGGATTTACATTACTTACGCGGCTACCGAGGGCGAAGGTGAAGGCGGTAACACCAAACTCATCAGAGCCAAACTCGAAAACGAAAGCCTCGTTCAAATAGAATCTTTATACAAATGCGGTCCGAATACCACCAAAGGACAGCATTTTGGTTCCAGAATTGTGTTTGACAACGAAGGTCATTTGTATTTTTCGGCAGGAGAACGCGGCAATCATTTTGTGAATCCGCAGGATATTACCAGAGATAACGGAAAAATCTACCGCCTGAATGACGACGGAAGCATCCCCAAAGACAATCCTTTTGTGGGACAAGCCAATGCCAAAGAAGCGATTTATTCTTACGGTCACCGCAATCCGCAGGGACTGGCAAAAAATCCCGTGACTGGCGCTATTTGGGAAAATGAACACGGTCCACAAGGAGGCGACGAAATCAACATTATCAAAAAAGCAGCTAATTACGGTTGGCCGGTGGTAACTTACGGTATTGATTACGACAACAGCATTATAAGCAACATCCAACAAAAAGAAGGCATCGAAGATCCTATTTATTATTGGGCGCCATCTATTGCTCCTTGTGGTATGGCTTTCGTTACCAGCAATAAATACCCGGACTGGAAAGGACATTTATTGGTAGGCTCGCTGAAATTCCAATATTTGGAATTGGTAAAATTAGACAGAAACAAAGTCATTGGCCGACAAAAAATCGCGACTAATGTTGGTCGTTTGCGCAATGTAGTACAAGGACCTGATGGTTTTATCTACATGGGCGTAGAAGGAAAAGGAATTGTAAAAATTATACCCAACTAAATTACAGTAAATCAGATTTTACGAGCTATTTAAAAAGTTACCGCAGATTCGCAGATTTTTTATAATAATTTGCGAATCTGCGGTAAAAAAACTGAAGCAGTGCTTCAACAAATTAAACCTAATTAGATTAACATGCTATTTACTAAAATAAATATTGGCGTAAGCCTACTACTTTTGGGTGGTTTGTATCTTTCAAATCCAACCTCTTTTACCAACTCTGAAAACGAATATCTTTCGATAAAAGAACAACAGCCAACGCCTTTGCAAAAAAGCATCGCCCGTGGTAAAGAGGTTTATACCGATTTTTGTATTCAATGCCATATGGCAACCGGAAATGGAAATGGAACGACTTTTCCACCTCTGGATGGTTCTGACTGGTTGAAAAACAAAAGAACACAAAGTATTCACGCCGCAAAATACGGTCAAAAAGGCGAAATTATCGTAAACGGAAAAAAATTCAATGGCATTATGCCACCAGCAGGTTTAAGCGATGAAGAAGTTGCCGATGTGATGAATTATGTAATGAATTCCTGGAGTAATAAAACCAAAAAAATGGTTACGATCAAAGAAGTTGCTTTATTGAAACCTTAACTTTAGATTATAATAAAAACATTCTTTTTTTTAAACCATTAAGAAAGTTAAGATTCATTAAGCCCTGAGCTTAAATTTCTGAACTTCCTTAATGGTTTGCTATTTTTATGAATCAACTGAATAAAATATTCCTTATTTTAAACCGTTAAGAAATTGAATTTCATTGAGTCCTGCGCTTAATTTTCTTAACTCTCTTAATGGTTTATTTTCTTAAATCAATTTCTAATTGAGCGTCTCTGCCATAAAGATCATCATAAAAATGCAGCACATCATATTCATCCACCCAGGCCGTAAAATAGGCCAAATGAATAGGAATTTCGTTTTTTAACTCGCAATAACTCTCCTCTTTTCTATTCATTGCCCAGTCAATACAATCAGCTGGCCAGTCGGGGTCGTCTTTCAAAATAAGATGTGCTAATTCACGGGATTTTTGCAAATTGATACATCCATGACTGTACGCCCGATAATCCAAATTAAACAATGCTTTAGAAGGCGTATCGTGCAGGTAAATATCATTACTGTTTGGAAAAAGAAACTTCACTAATCCCATAGAATTTTGAGGTCCGGGTCTTTGTCGCACATCTCCATTATTCCATTCCATATCCCGGGATTCTAAATAATTCTTATCCCTGCTCATTCCGCTTTTTATTTCGCTGTCAATAATACTTTGTGGCGCATACCAATACGGACTAAAAACAATTGTTTTAACACAGGCACTAAAAATTACGGTTTGCATTAAATCCTGCCCCACCACAACATTGGATTCCAAAACCCGCTGCCCATTTTTAAAATAATTCAGTTTAAATGCAGGAATATTAACCATGAGATATTCATCGGCCTTATCCAGTTCGGGATCTACCCATCGGCAGCGTTCCATATTAAGTGCTATTTTCTTAATGTAATGCTGAACTGGCAAATTCAATTGTTTAATTTGTTGCGGACTTATAAAATAATTAGCATAATAACCGTATCGTTTTTTATAACGCAACACCGCATTCATTAATTCATGATCATACAGTTGACTTTGGGAATCTTTTTCTAAATCGCCCATGATATACAATCGGTGTCTGATTTGACTAATCGTTCGGCAACTGTCATAGGGTTTATAATTCTGAATGGTCGAATCGTATTCAATCGTATTCCATTCTCCTTTTTTTTCAATCTCGCGGTATTTGTTTAAAGCCGAACGCAATTTGTAATATTGACTGAATTGGTATTTTTCTGCACGATCTAACAACTTGGGATTCTCTAATAACGCATCCAGAAATTCATTATAATTCAAATCTTTTCCTTGTAAAAACCATCCCTTTTTTTGTAACTGAATCCTATCTAAATCATCATATACCATTTGTATATAATACACATAAAGCACAGATAACATGATTTCTGTTTCATTATAAGACAGCGGATGCAAAGCGGTATTCGAATCAAAAATCCCGTCAATGGTTTCCTTATAATCAATACAGCCTTCAACGGCTTCCTCCTCTAACGAATTTGTTTTAGAATATAACAACCTGGCAAGCGGAATCAATTCGCAATCAGCATTGAACCAAATGGAATTGAATTTTCTATTTACATACAATGAAGTAACCTTAGACTGATAGGGTTGTAAATTAGAATACTTTTTAAAAAAAGTAGTAATCAGCTGTTTGTTGACAGGAATAACAGAAGGAGAAACCTCCTGTATTTGAGAAAATGGTACTGCAAAAACCTGCGTGCACTCTTTTGAATAAAGAGAAAAGGAACTGAAAGAAAAACCAATTAAAATAACTATAACAAATAAAGTAATTTTCCTCATAGCATAATTAGTTTACATAAAGATAGGAAACAATTGTTTTTCAAACAACAAAACAGCAAACCAAAAGGATGAAAAAACTAAAAAAAATCTTGTTTTTTTTACTAACAGAATACAAATTATATGAAAAAGTCGTTACTTAAAAAGTTACATTTGTATTAAACCCAAATATGCTTCTTTATGAAAAAATATACTCTAGCCCTACTTATCAGTCCTGCATTATTTTTCCTTTTCACCAATTGCAATCAAAGCAAATCCAATACTAAAGAAGCGACAAACAAAGACAGTGTAGCTGTAAAAACAGATTCGGTTAAGAAACAGAAACCAATCACCGCCATTGACACCGCCGATTACAACCGAAGAATGATCGCACTAAGCAACAAAGACACAACCGGTATGTGGCCTGTAAAAGCGCCTTATCCTTTGCCGGGAGCCTTATTGCCTTATCATAGAATCATTGCTTTTTATGGTAACTTGTATTCCAAACGAATGGGCGTTTTAGGCGAATACCCGAAAGCCGAAATGATTGAAAAACTACAGGGAGAAGTGGCCAAATGGAAAGCCGCCGATTCTACTGTTACTACGATTCCGGCTTTTCACTATATTGCCGTTTCCGCACAAGGCGCTCCCGGTGCCGGTAACCGTTACAACATGAGAATGCCTTTCAAACAAATTGACACCCTTTTAAGCTGGGCAAAACCAATTAACGCTCTGGTATTTTTGGATATTCAGGTTGGTCATAGTAATGTAAAAGACGAAGTAAGTCAACTGGTAGATTACCTTGCCTTGCCGAATGTTCATTTAGGAATCGATCCAGAATTTTCAATGAAAACTGGTCATGTTCCGGGTAAAAAAATTGGCACCATGTCTGCCGATGATATCAATGATGCGATAGACATTCTGGCCCGAATTGTTCGCGAAAAAAAATTAACTCCAAAAATATTAGTCGTTCACCGTTTTACACAAGGAATGGTAACTAATTACAAAGCCATCAAAAGAGTTCCCGAAGTTCAAATTGTGATGGACATGGACGGTTTTGGAAGTCAGGTTTTAAAACGATCTACTTATTTAAGATACATTTACAGAGAACCGGTGCAGTTTACAGGTTTTAAATTGTTCTACAAAAATGACAATTGGAACGACTGGAAAATGTACACTCCGGAGCAATTATTAAAGTTTGCGCCAAGACCAAGCTATATTCAGTTTCAATAATTTTAAGTTGATCAGGAAATGAAAAAATCGATATCATTAGGAATACTTGGTCTATTTTTAGCCGTAAGTTGCCAACAAAAGAAAGAAGTTTCCACTCAAAAAGAAGTAGCAGTTTCGGAAACTAAGGCAAGTCCCAAAAAAGAGGAAAAACTGGTTATGGCCAATGCTGCCGAGATATTGACCCGAAAAGAAGTGCCTATTTTATGCTATCATAATATCAAAGATTTCTCAGCATCGGCAGGTGAAATGACCAAAACTTATACGGTAAAACCAAACCTTTTTGCAGAACAAATGAAAGCTTTGTCGGATGCCGGATATCACAGTATTTTACCGGATCAATTGTATGACTATTTGGTATACAACAAAGCTTTACCGGAAAAACCGGTCATGATTACTTTTGATGATACCAGAGGCGAACAATACAGCATTGGCGCAGCCGAAATGAAAAAATACAATTTCAAAGGGGTTTTCTTTGTAATGACCGTTTCCATCAACCGACCTAATTATTTAAGCAAAGAAGATATTAAAACACTCTCCGATTCCGGACATACAATTGCAGCCCACACCTGGGATCACCACATGGTAACTAAATATGCCGGCGAGGACTGGGAAACGCAATTGGTTATACCAAAAGCCAAACTCGAGGAAATTATCGGAAAACCAATAAATTACTTTGCTTATCCTTTTGGATTATGGAATAAGGAAGCCATTCCTGAAATTAAAAAAAGCGGTTATAAAATGGCTTTTATCCTTTCAACCAAAAGAGATTCCATCGATCCGCTTTACACCATCAGACGCATGATTGTATCCGGAACCTGGTCTACTCCTCGTATGATGGAAGCAATGGAAGCGACTTTTAAAAACACGAAATAATCATTTCTGGATTTTAAAAAAGACAAACACAGATTTCACGGATTACACAGATTTTTTTAAATAACAGAAGAGAATCCGTGTAATCCATATAATCTGTGGCAGAAATAATAATATATCTGTAAGGCGAATACTCTGGAATTAGTGACTCTTATATCCCAATCCAAAAACATTTTCTTAAAATCCGTGAAATCTGTGAAATCTGTGTTCCTCTACTCATCCTCATTTTATTATTGATTTTACTGTTGAGAAATTTGAAAAAAAATGAATTTAAAAACACTATTTCTCAAAAAACACAGCAGCAAAAAACGAATGCTACATTAATTACATTATTCACATATAAAACAAAATATCATACTGTAAATTTTATTAAATTAGCCTAAAGACTGATTTATTTTTAATCAAATTTAGTTTTTATTAATTTTTCAATAATTACAGATGGTAAATTTAACACCGAAATTAAGCCCAAAGGGATGGGATGAAATGTTTTCGAAGGACGGCGTAAGAGACGCTTACAAACAAGTATTGCAAACATTAGAAGGTTTAAATCTTGACAAACTAAATGTAAAACAGAAACAGGCTTCGGATATTTTTATGAATCAGGGGATTACATTTACTGTTTATAGTGATGATAATCAGGGAATAGAACGCATCTTCCCTTTTGACATTATCCCCAGAATCATCACTAAAAACGAATGGATTGAAGTCGAAACCGGAATTGCGCAACGTTTGAAAGCCTTAAATCTGTTTTTAGAAGACATTTACAACGAACAGCTGATTGTAAAAGAAGGAATAATTCCTGCTTCATTAATCGCTTCCTGTCCGCATTATTTACCGGAAGCACACGGAATCAAAGTGCCGCATGACATCCATGTTCACATTGCCGGAATCGATTTAATACGGGGAGAAAAAGGAGAATTTTATGTGCTGGAAGACAATCTAAGATGTCCCAGCGGAGTCAGTTATATGCTGGAAAACAGAGAAATTACCAAACGTATTTTCCCGGAAATGTTCCGTGCTAATAATGTAAGTATGGTAGCCAACTATCCTATGATTTTTCATAACATTTTAGTTTCGCTGTCACCCAGAAGTATTCCTAATCCCAATGTGGTTTTATTAACTCCCGGCGTTTACAATTCGGCCTATTATGAACATACATTTTTGGCCAGACAAATGGGAATTCCGCTGGTAGAAGGTCGGGATTTGGTAGTAAACAATCACAAAGTATACATGAAAACCACCTCCGGATTGCAACAGGTAGATGTAATTTACCGTCGTCTGGACGATGAATATTTAGACCCACTGGTTTTTAAACCCGATAGTACACTTGGAGTTCCGGGATTGATAAGTGCTTATAAAATGGGTAATGTTGCCTTAGTAAATGCCGTAGGAAACGGTGTTGCCGATGACAAAGCCATTTATGCTTTTGTACCTCAAATGATTAAATATTACCTGAACGAAGAACCTATTCTTAAAAATGTACCTACGTACCAAATGGAAAATCCGGAAGAACGTGAATTGGTTTTTGCGGATATGGGAAATATGGTTATCAAAGAAACCAATCAAAGTGGCGGCTACGGAATGGTAATGGGAAACAAAGCTACCGAAGAAGAACTCGAAGCAGCCAAAGTGGCTATTTTAAATAATCCGCGCAATTTTATCGCCCAACCCATTATTCAGTTAAGCACCGTTCCCTGCTACATTGACGGCGAATTAAAGTTGCGTCATGTCGATTTGCGTCCTTATGCTTTGTGTGGTCCTAACGGGGTGAAAATTGTTCCCGGCGGACTCACCAGAGTAGCGCTAACAGAAGGTTCACTGGTTGTAAATTCTTCACAAGGCGGAGGAAGCAAGGACACCTGGATAATGAAATAAATACAATTTGAAATTGTTTTTTAAAACCTTAAAAAAATAACTATGGAAGTAAATATGCTCAGTCGTGTAGCCGACGGAATGTTTTGGCTTAACCGATATATGGAAAGAACCGATGGGATGTTGCTTACCCTCAATACGCTTTACATCATGTCTTTTGATCAGGAGACAAATGATTACCAGGGATACAAACCCTTATTAAAATATTATACCGATTTAGCTCCGGAACACATCGCCGAATTTCAACACGACACCAATTTTGTATTGAAATATGTTATTTGCGACAACAAAAATCTCAACTCGGTACGGAATCTAATTACCAAAGCCCGTGAAAATGCCAGAGGTTCTCAGGATAAAATTACTAAAGAACTTTGGGAGCACATCAATTCAATGTATCATTACATTAATGCTGCCGACTTACCCAGCCGTCTTGAAACGCCCGAAGCCATCAGTATTTTAGCCAAACTGAATAAGGATTTCCTGCTTTACAATGGGATTTTTCATGTTACTATGCCCAGAGGATTAGGCTGGTGTTTTTCAAGTATTGGCAAACATATTGAACGATGCTTACAAACTATTTCGATGACGCAATCCTATTATGCTCCCATTGAATACAATTTAGACGGAAAAGAAGATTTACTCTATTGGCGAAAATTATTATTGTCTTTATCCGGTTATGAATTATATCTTAAAAGCTACAGTAATATTCCGCACAATCGCAAAGTGATCCAACATGTCATTTTCAATCCTGATTTTGCACACTCGGTGATATTTACTTTAGGATTAATCGAAACCTATTTAGAATGTGTTTTCAAAAACAATAACCTGATGGAAGCCCGCACCATGCGCAACCAATTTGGACGCTTAAAAAGCTACATTGAATACACCGATTACCATCATCTTAGTAACTATCAATTAGAGCAGGTACTCAAAAACACCAAAGATCAGTTGAATGAATTTTCAATGGATTTCTCTAAATTATTTTTCTCATATACCTAAAAAACAATGGCCGTTTTCAACATTATCCATATTACCAAATACAAATACAATTTACCCATAAAAGAAAGTATCAATGAGATTCGTTTGTTTCCTCATAATTTTGAAAATCAGGATGTATTGCAATACCAGCTTTCCATTACACAAAATCCTAACGTGTCTTACACCAACGATTATCATGGCAACAGAGTGGGAAATTTTAATACATTAGAAGCGCATAATGAAATGACCATCGAATCACGAATGTTAGTTCGCGTAAATCATTCGCTAAAAATTCCGGAAATTGACGAGACTAAGGCTAAGGATTTAAACCTGCACAACGATATTTATTTGTTACGTCTTTGTTCTCCGGAAAGCATCGAAAAACAAGAGGAAATTAATAGTATTCTAAAAGAAATTGATTACGAAAACAAATCAATCATCGCTCTTGCTTTTGATTGCAGCCAATACATTTACAACAACTTTACCTATACCAAAGGCATTACAAATATTGAAACAACAGTAGATGAAATTTTGGGACACCGCAAAGGTGTTTGCCAGGATTTTGCACATGTGCTTTTACAGCTTCTGAGAACTGCGGGCATTCCATCAAGATATGTAAGTGGTTATATTTGTCCCAACGAAAGCGGTCTTAGAGGTGAAGGTGCTACCCACGCCTGGGTTGAAATCTACACCCCAAAACAAGGTTGGCTGGGCATTGATCCTACTAATAATATTTGGACAATGGACAATCATGTCAAATTATCGGTGGGAATGAATTTTAACGATTGTACACCTGTTAAAGGAACTTTTAAAGGCATTTCTAAACAAACGCTTTCGGTTTTTGTTTCTATAGGTTATGAAGACGGAAGGCATTTTGAAGAAATCAACGATGTCGAATTACAAAAAAATTCTGTTGAATTTGAATTACAGTTAAATCACGCCGAACAACAACAGCAATAATTTTTCCGAAAATTTCAAATCAGAACATAAAAAAAGCGAATCATTCGATTCGCTTTTATATTTTCAATTCTATTTTTAATTCGCTAACCAACCCTGAGGGTTCAAATAAGTGGTATTTTGCGAAATGATGAATTTCAATACTGTTTTTCCGGTATCTCCATTAGTTCTGATGCGTCCAATACTTTGTTTTGCACTTACCTTGTCTCCCGATGAGACCGAAACAGAACTCAAATATTGATAAACTGTAAAATAATCTCCATGTTTAATAAAAACGGCTTTATTGACAGGAGATATTACCTGAACACGAACCACTTCTCCATTAAATACAGCTCTGGCATTAGCCCCTTCATTAGTGGTGATTTCCAACCCGCTATTATGAACCACCAAAGTGTTATACACCGGATGTGGCTGATCTCCATACCCTAAAGAAATAAATCCTTTTTCTACCGGCCACGGCAATTTACCCCTATTGGCTCTAAAATTATCGGCAACTAATTTATCTTCCGGGGTCATTTCAATTCTTGAAGAAGAAACCGGACCTCTTGAAACCGTCTCTCTAACTTCCTTCTCTTCTGTTGCGGATGTTTTTTCTTTAGACGAACCTTTTTTGGTTGCTGAAGTTTTTGATTTTTCGGCAGCGGCTAAAGCAGCCGCTTTAGCGCGTTCAGCAGCGGCTTTTCTGTTGGCTTCTGCAATGGCTTCACGAATTAAACGGTTAATTTGAGCATCAATAATTTTAGATTCTCGCTGTTTTTTTCGAATTTCAGAAACAATTCGGTTTTTATCTTTTTTAATCTGATTAACCAATTTTTCCTGCTCTTGTTTTTCTTTCAAAAGCGACTGTCTTTCTTTTTCGTTCTCGGCAATTAACTTTTGCTTTTCTATTTTTTGAATTTTTAATTTTTCATTATACTTAATCAATTCTGTTGATTTAGCATAAATCTCCTCACCCTGCGATTTTCTAAAACTGGTATATTGCTTTAAATATTGAACTCTTTTATAAGCCTGCAAAAAATTCTCCGAAGAAAGAATAAACATCGCTCTGCTTTGCTCTGAACGGCTTTTATATGAATTTAAAATCTTATTAGCGTAATCTTCTTTAAGTACATTCAATTCTCTGTTGAGCTTATTGATTTGAAGTTGATTACGATACATATCATCTGCCAAAAGTCTTTTTTGCTTTTCGGTTGTATTAATCAAAGTTTCTTTCAGCTTGATTTTATTTTTTTGAATCAAAAAAACATTCATAGCCGATTTTTCCTTTGATTTGACACTTTTCAACATCTTTTCATTCTCTCTAATCTCTTTTTGAATTTGAGCTTTTCGTTGTTCTAATTTTTCTTGCTGCGACTGACTCCACATCACTGAAGTCAAGCAAACAAATAACAGACTAAGGAAATATTTTGGCATCTTAAAAATTTTCTTTTTTTGCAAATTTACTTAATTAATATTCTTTTGTAACCATCAGGAACACTATATGGAAAAGAAAGTTCTTCGTTAAATGAAACCGAATTGTAATTTAAATTAATTTCCGATTTTCCTTTAGTTTGAGATGTTCTAATCTCAATACTTGCCGGCAAATTAGCTTCTTTGTAAGCCACTCTTTCCGGATAGGAAATTTGGATGGTTCTGTTTTCAGTTTCCTGAGTAACTTCCTGCTTGTTTACACTGAAATCATTTGAATTAAAATAAAAACTTTTTTTTGTATTTCCGTTTTTAGCATCATCTAAACGATACAGATTATCCATTAAAATCTCGGTATATTTTCCTTTGTTTAAATCGTCCAAAGCTTCTCCAACCAACATATTTTGGATTTTACTGTAATCCAAATCTGTTCCTAACCACTGACTCAAAGCACTAAAATCACCTTCAAAATAAGTCCCTTTTACTTTTTCGTAATAACTTACCGATGTAGGCGTGATAGACGCTTTTGCCATTGTAATACCCAGAAAACGAAGACTCACTAAAATTTGCTGGTCTTTCTTAATTCTGATTTCGGCGGCTACATTTTGTGCCTGTTTGTCATCGGCATAACGTGCATTGGCTTTAATGTATAATGTAGAAAAGTCGTTTTTATTGCTGTAATGATTGTCAATTATTTTACTTGCTTTCATATAATCAACTGGTTCTGTAACGGTTGCCGAAGTAACTATGGCTTTGGGCTTACAGGAAACCATAAAAATGACTACTAAGAATACTAAGAATTTCTTCATTTTATTTTTGTTTTTTTAATAATTGATCGGCTTTAGAAAAGTAAAATACCTTTTTATTAATATCTCCTAATCCATTATATGCTTCTCCTAACTGAATATTATAATTTATTTCTAATGTAATATCCTCTACTACATAATCCATGCCTATTTCCAGTATTTCCTTAGCTTTTTTAAACTGTTTTAACTGATTGTAAGCTAATCCTGCATAATAATAGAACTGGGGTTGTGCCGGATACAATTCTAACATCTCACTGGCCATTTTTGCCATTTTATCAAACTCCGAAGATTGGGTATAAACATCCATCAGGAGCAAAGTGGATTCTACATCCGGAGTGGTACTTTTTTTAAGTCCCAATTGATAATATTTTACAGCCTTATCCCATTGCTTTTTATTATGGTAATATTTCCCAATTTCTTTGGCAACATTCACATTCGAATCATTATCAAAATAAGAAATGGCTTTGTCTAAATCAGCTGTAAATTCAGGATGAGTATTTACATAAATGAGAAACTCATTGAAAATTCGGTGTTTTATTTTACTGTCAATTTTAGCACTTCCCAAAACAATATTCATCGCTTTAATAGCTTTATCACTCTCATTAGCGACTAAATAATTTTTAAACAAACTCACCTGCGCCCATTCTGAATTTGGAATTTCCGTTTCCAGTTTTCGGGCCGTTTCCAGTACTTTTTCTAAATCATCCTTTTTGGAATACAAATAAATCAGTGAAATGTAATTTTCTTCGACCTTAGGGTATTTATTGATTTGGTCAACAAGATTCGTTATTTCAGCATCCTGATATTTCCCCTGAGATAAAATTTGAATTTTATAATTTTCTCTCCTTTCCGATTTTCCAACCGTTTCATTCAACTCATTGATAAGCGCCAATGCTTTATCAAATTCACCAATATTCATATATAGAGAAGTCAAATCTTCTTTGAATTTTGAATCAAACGAAATGAGTTTATTAATCACCTTAACCGCATCTGCATAATCCTTAGTCGCATAATCCACATCATACATCCCTATTAAAAACCATTTGTTTTTAGGATCTAAACTATAGGCTTTTTCAAAATCAGCATAGGCGTTTTTATAATCTTTTAAAGCCAAATAATTTTTACCTAATTCATGGTAAATCGTAGCATTATTAGCATCAATCTTCAAACAACGCTCTAAAGCCACAATAGCTTTATCGTAATTTTCAATTGCCTTATGCTTTAAAGCTTCAAAAAAATAATCTTTAAATTTATTTTCATCAGGCTTTATATCTTCGGGTTCAGTTTGTCCCCATGACAAAGCCGAATTGCATAGCAAAACCAACATTATCATTAAAGAAACAAACTTTTTCATTTTACCGAATTAATCACATTATATGTCCTTTTTTGTGTCATTTCGACGAAGGAGAAATCACATAACGAGAACAAACATCTTGTGTGATTTCTCCTTCGTCGAAATGACAAAAGTATACGGTTTTAGTGTCCTAAATTATTCTAATACCGAATAATCACCTATGCTAATACTTGTGAAATTACCATCAAAGCTGGCGTGATTCCCAATCATGGCATTATCCAGATTAGCATTTTTAATATGTGCATGCGTTTGAACCAAACTGTTTTTAATACTGCTGTCAATTACGTGGCAGCCATTTCCTAAAGAAACATTCGGACCAACAGTTGCATTGATTAATACCACATCATCACCTATAAAACAAGGCTCAATAATAGTAGAATTCTCCAATTTTATTTTTGGAGAAACTAAACTTTCTTTATCCTCTGCAAGGAAAGCCAGCATTCGTGAATTGGTTTCAACTGTTACATTTTTGTTCCCGCAATCCATCCAGGCACTTACTTCACCGGTTTTAAAGATTTTGCCATTAGCCATCATGTTTTTGATACCATCGTTAATTTGGTATTCACCACCATTTTGGATATTGTTATCTAAAACATTTTGCAATTCCTGTTTTAATACAGCGATATCTTTGAAATAGTAAATTCCGATAACCGCTAAATCACTAACGAATTCTTTGGGTTTTTCTACCAATTCGATGATTTCGTTTTTCTCATTTAATTTTACCACACCAAAAGCTTCCGGATTTTCAATTTGTTTTACCCAAATTACCGAATCAGCTGTTGGATCCAATTCAAAATCAGCTCTGATTAAAGTATCCGCATAAGCAATTACCGCAGGACCTGAAAGCGAATCTTTGGCGCACATAATAGCATGTCCTGTTCCTAAAGCTTCATTTTGATAATAAATAGTTCCTCTGGCACCTAATTTTTCGGCAATGGCAATTAAATCCTGTTCTACTTTTTCACCAAAACTTTCATGGATAATAAAAGCTACTTCTTCTATTTCCTGATTCAAAACTCCGGCAATATCTTCCACTAATCTATGAACGATTGGTTTTCCGGCAACCGGAATTAATGGTTTAGGAATAGTTAATGTATGAGGACGAAGACGTGAACCACGTCCGGCCATTGGAACGATTATTTTCATAATTCATGCCCGCGAATGCGGGTATCTTTTAAATTAAACTTTATTCTCTTATTTTATTAAAATTGAAATTCCAATTTAAGCTTACATCCAACCACGTTGGATTCATATCTTCTATTAAATTTACCTTCCAATCTCTTTTCCATTTTTTTAATTGTTTTTCTCTTTTTGTAGCATCAAAACCATTTTCCCATTCTTCAAAATAAATTAATTTATCACAATTATATTTTGCCGTAAAAGAATTTGAATAAACTTTTAGTTTATGTTCTTTAACTCGTTCTATTAAATTATCTGTTACTCCAATGTAAATTACTCCTTTATGTTTATTTGACATAATATAAACAAACCATAATTTCATTTTAAGACTGTAATTTATTTTAAAATTCCTGCTTTCAAAAAAAGTTGTTTTTGCTTCCTAAATTGAATATAAGATTCCTGCTTTCGCAGGAATTGTTTTTGCTTCCTAAATTGAACACAAGATTCCTGCTTTCGCAGGAATTATTTCACCCCGGTACTGCCAAAACCGCCTGCTCCTCTTGATGTTTCAGTTAATTCTTCCACTTCAATCCATTCGGCGCGTTCGTGTTTAGCAATAATTAATTGGGCAATTCTTTCTCCGTTTTGAATTTCAAATGCCTGATTGGATAAATTCACTAATATTACTCCTATCTCACCTCGATAATCGGCATCAACCGTTCCAGGGCTGTTCAACACAGTAATTCCGTGTTTCGCCGCCAGTCCGCTTCTGGGTCTTACCTGTGCTTCATATCCTATCGGCAATTCGATAAAAAGACCTGTTTTTACAATCGTTCTTTCTAAAGGTTGCAAGATGATTGATTCGGTTAAATTTGCTCTCAAATCCATTCCTGCTGAAGCTATCGTTTCATAGTCAGGCAATGCATGTTGCGATTTATTGATAATGTTTATTTTCATTTTGTAACTATTGTTATAAAAAACAAATACCGCTTATTGTTGCGGTTTGCTTTTCGTTTTAAGAATACCCATTAAAGTCTCTTTCTCGTTATGGTAAATAAAATAAAGAAACAATAATAATAAGCTGATTCCAACAAAATAATTTTCTCTAAAATAATAAAAGGAAACTACGGAAAACAAAATAGACAAACCTAAATAACCTCCTATTTTTTGAAAATCATAAGGAATTGGATAATATTTATTGCCCATATAATACGAAATCAGCATCATACTTCCATAAGCCGCCAATGTTGCTATAGCCGAACCTACATAACTCATTGAAGGAATTAACAAAAAGTTTAATATCAAAGTAATGATAGCGCCAACAATAGAAATATAAGCCCCTACATAGGTTTTGTCAATCAACTTGTACCAAACGGAAAGATTCGTATAAATTCCCAAACAGAAATTGGCCAGAATTATCAAAGGAACCACTTTCATAGCCACCCAATACGAATCGTCACGAATCATGATGAATTTGAACAAATCAGCAAAAACAATCACACTTAACATAATGAATGAACCGAATATGACAAAATACTTCGTTACCATCGCATAAGTTTGCGGTGCATTTTCATTTTTAGCATGACTAAAAAAGAAAGGCTCAATCCCAAGTGTATAAGCCGTACGATACAAAACCATAAACAAGCCTAATTTATAACAAGCCGAATAAACCCCTACTTCATCATCGGCGATACTTTTTGGCAGTAATTTAGACAATAGAATTTTATCAAATTGTTCGTTGATGGCAAAAGCGATTCCGGCTACTAAAATAGGTAATCCATATACCATCATTCGCTTCCATAAAGTAAAATCAATTTTCCATTTTAAGAAAACATAATCCGGCGATAAAACCACAAACGTTAACAAACTGGCAATAATATTGGCTAAGAAAATATAGCCCACCTGAAAATTTTCTATATAAAAAGAACTCACCAATCCTGTTGGATTGTGCTCTGATAATTTAGGCAAATACACTAAAAACAGCACACTTAGTAAAAGATTCACCAGGACATTCCCAATTTTAATGATAGCATACATTATAGGTCTTTGTAATGCTCTTAATTTTGAAAAAGGAATAATAACCAAGGCATCCAAAACCAAAATCCAAATGGAATACGTAATATATTGAGAGTCTATTCCGGACCAATCGGCTAGAGTAGTTCGGAACAAAATGGCTGCAACAAGAAAGATAATAGTAGTCCAAAAAATAGAAACCATTGAAGTTTCTACAACCGACTGTTTATCTTCTTCTTTATTGTAAAATCTAAAGAAAGCGGTTTCCATTCCATAAGCCAAAATGACGTTGAAAAAAATCATCCATGCAAATATGATGGTAACTTTCCCATACTCGTCTTTGGGAAGCAAATCAGTATATAAAGGCACTAACAGGAAGCTAAACATCCTGGGAATCACCGTAGCAAGTCCGTAAATGGCCGTTTGTTTAAAAAGATTTTTATATAAACCCAAAGTGTATTGTCTTAATGCTTTTCAAAAAACAAAAATAACTAAATCTTTGGTTTAATCAGCGTAGGATTTTAGTGATTCTATTCTTTTTATAAACAGTTGTAACAAAAAAAATAGCCGCGTTAATCACGCGGCTATTTTTATATAAGAAAATAAACTTTTCAATTAAGCGTTCAAAGCTTCTGCTCCACCAACAATCTCTAAGATTTCGTTAGTAATAGCAGCCTGACGTGCTTTATTATATGTTAATTTCAATTGATTTCTCAATGCAGTTGCATTATCAGTTGCTTTGTGCATAGCCGTCATACGCGCACCGTGCTCAGAAGCAAAAGAATCACGGATTCCTTTGTACAATTGTGTTTTTAATGATTTAGGAATCAAAGTCAACACGATTTCTTCTTTTGATGGTTCGAAAATATAATCTCCGGCAGCTACATTTAAATCTGATTTAACAGGAGCTAATGGTAAAAATTGTTCTGTTTGAACGATTTGAGTAGCGGCATTTTTAAATTGATTGTAAATCAATTCGATTCTGTCATACTCACCACCAACAAATTTTTGAGTTAATGTTTCGGCAATAGCAGCAACATTATCAAAAGTCAAATCATCAAAAACAGTACTTTGATTATCGATTACTGTATTGGTTTTGCTTAAAACATCATTTCCTTTTTTACCGATGGCAAAAACATCAACTTGTTTTCCTGCATAAAATGTAGCACGATTTTTAACTTCTTTAATTACATTTGAATTAAAAGCACCACATAAACCTCTGTTTGAAGTAATCGCTACTAATAAAACTTTTTTAATTTCACGTTGTGTAGTGAATTCTTCACCTACTCCTCCTTCAAGAGTTGCAGAAAGATTTTGTAATAATTCCGTTAATTTTTCGGCATAAGGGCGCATGGCTGTAATTGCATCCTGAGCTTTTTTAAGCTTAGCTGCAGAAACCATTTTCATCGCCGATGTGATTTGCATCGTAGATGAAACGGAAGTAATTCTATTACGGATTTCCTTTAAATTTGCCATTATATTGTTGTTGTTTGTTGTTTGTTGCTGGTTGACAGATTCTCTCTAAAAACTATCAACCAACAACTATCAACTAATATTAGTTATATTTTGCAGAAACTTCTTTCGCTACAGCCTCGATTACATCTGTAATTTCGTCTGTTAATTTTCCGGCTTTCAAAGCATCAAGAGTAGCTCTGTGTTTAGCATTCATGAATTCCAAGAAATCTTTCTCAAATTCTTTTACTTTAGCAACAGGAACATTTCTCAATAAGTTTTTAGAACCAGCATAGATAATAGCTACTTGGTCTTCAACAGTATAAGGATCGTTCAAACCTTGTTTCAGGATTTCAACGTTTCTTTTTCCTTTTTCGATTACGTTTAAAGTAACAGCATCCAAATCAGAACCAAATTTCGCGAAAGCTTCTAATTCACGGAATTGAGCCTGGTCTAATTTTAAAGTACCAGATACTTTTTTCATTGATTTAATTTGAGCATTACCTCCTACACGAGATACAGAAATACCTACGTTGATAGCAGGACGAACCCCAGAGTTGAACAAATCACCATCTAAGAAAATTTGTCCGTCAGTAATAGAGATTACGTTTGTTGGGATATATGCAGAAACGTCACCAGCCTGAGTTTCGATAATTGGTAAAGCTGTTAATGAACCACCACCTTTAACGATTCCTTTGATAGACTCCGGTAAATCGTTCATGTTTTTAGCAATATCATCATCAGCGATAACTTTACAAGCACGCTCTAATAAACGAGAGTGTAAGTAGAAAACGTCTCCAGGATAAGCCTCACGTCCCGGTGGTCTTCTTAATAAAAGAGATACCTCACGGTAAGCAACAGCTTGTTTTGATAAATCATCATAAACAATTAAAGCCGGACGTCCAGAATCTCTGAAGTATTCTCCGATAGCAGCACCTGCCATAGGCGCATAAACCTGCATTGGAGCAGGATCAGAAGCATTAGCAGCAACGATAACTGTATAAGCCATTGCTCCTTTTTCTTCTAACATTTTTGCAATTCCAGCTACAGTTGAAGCTTTTTGTCCAATTGCAACATAGATACAGAATACTGGTTTACCAGCATCATAAAATTCTTTTTGATTTAAGATAGTATCGATACAAACAGTTGATTTACCTGTTTGACGGTCACCAATAACCAACTCACGTTGACCTCTACCAACCGGGATCATAGCATCTACTGCTTTTACACCTGTTTGTAATGGCTCAGTTACTGGCTGACGGAAAACTACTCCAGGAGCTTTTCTTTCCAATGGCATTTCGTATAATTCTCCACCGATTGGTCCTTTTCCATCAATTGGCTGACCTAAAGTGTTTACTACACGTCCTACCATTTGTTCTCCTACTTTAAGAGAAGCAATACGTTGTGTTCTTTTTGCAGTAGAACCTTCTTTGATTCCTGTAGATGGTCCTAAAAGTACCACACCTACGTTATCTTCTTCTAAGTTCAATACAATAGCCTCAAGACCATTTTCAAATTCTACTAACTCTCCGTATTGTACATTTGAAAGCCCGTAAATACGAGCAATACCATCTCCAACTTGAAGTACAGTTCCCACTTCCTCTAGCGTAGCGCCAGATTCAAAACCTTCTACTTGCTTTCTTAATATTGCTGAAATTTCAGCAGGTTTGATTTCCGCCATCTTAATTTATAATTTAGACACTTAATGTGCAATAAAACTAGTTACTTAATTCTCTTTTTAATACTTGTAATCGGTTAGCGATTGAAGCATTGTATTGCTTATCACCTATTCTTAGAATAAATCCTCCAATGATTGCAGGATCTACTACATTTTTAATTGTTACTTTTTTATCTGACAAAGATGCTATTTTAGCCAAAACTTTAGCTTCTAAACCGGCATCCATAGCAATAGCAGTAGTTACTACAGCTACTTCTAAACCATTAGCCTCATCAAATAATTCAGAATATGCTTCTGCAATAGCTTCAAGGATTTCAAATCTTTTATTTTCAAATAATAAATGAAAGAAACCTTTAGTTACACCATTGACATTAGCAAAAACTTCCAATAGTGCATTTTCTTTTACATCAACACTAATAGTTGGACTTTGAATAAAAGCATTTAATTCAGAGTTCCCTTTAATAGTGGAAGCAATTAAAACCATATCGTTATTAATCTCGTTAGCCACTCCTATAGAGTCTGCCATACTAAGAATCGCTTTTGCGTAACGAATTGCTGCTCTTGTACCTGCCATAATATTAGTTTAGCTTTACGTCACCTAACATTTTCTCAACTAATTTAGTTTGAGCTTCAGTGTTAGATAATTCGTCTTTCAATAATTTCTCTGCGATACTCAATGACAAAGTAGAAACCTGTAGTTTCAATTCAGCCATAGCTGCATTTTTTTCGCTGTTAATTGCTGCTTTAGCCTGCTCAATCATTTTCTCACCTTGTGCCTGAGCTTCACCTTTTGCATCAGCAATCATCTTCTCTTTCATTTCACGAGCTTCTTTCAACATAGCATCACGCTCTGCTCTTGCTTCGTTTAAGATTCTTTGATTATCAGCCTGAAGTACCTGCATTTCTTTTCTTGCATTCTCAGCAGATTCTAATGCATTTTTAATTCCTTCTTCTCTCTCATTAACTGCATCAAGAATAGGTTTCCAAGCGAATTTTTTCAATAAAAATATTAATCCAACAAATATTAATACTTGCCAAAAAAACAAACCAAACTCAAACTGATTAATTAACTTTTCCATTATATATAATTCTAAGTTTTATATTCTAAATTTAATCTTCTTGCATTGCTGCAATGTAATGTTTTAATTTTAAAATCAACAGTTACAACCAACCGTTGTAACTATTGATTTTTTTAGTTTTAATTAAGCTGCGAATAAAGCTGCGAAACCAATACCTTCAATAAGTGCAGCTGCGATAAGCATAGCTGTTTGGATTTTTCCTGAAGCTTCTGGTTGACGAGCAATAGCGTCCATAGCAGAGCTACCAATTTTACCAATACCTAAACCTGCTCCGATAACGATTAATCCAGCTCCAATAATTTGTGGAATTTCCATGATATATATATTAAAAATTAAACATTCAATTTAATGTTGAATCGTTAATTTGTTTTTTCGTTTAACCCGATTAAACAAATAACAATTAAACAATTTTAGTGGTGCCCTTCTTCTTCGTGGTGGTGTTCCTGAACAGCCGCACCAAAATAAAGAGCTGATAACATTGTGAAAATATAAGCTTGTAAGAAGGCTACCAAAATCTCTAAGATAGACAATACAAATGCTAATCCAAATGATAAACTACTTCCAATCCAGCTTTTAAAGATAAACATTAAAGCGATGATACTCATCAATACAATGTGACCTGCAAAAATATTCGCGTACAAACGAATCATTAATGAGAAAGGTTTAATGAAAATACCTAATAACTCAATTGGTGCTAAAATAATACGCATTGGTTTTGGTACACCCGGCATCCAGAAAATGTGTCCCCAATATTCTTTATTAGCAGTAAGGTTTGTAATTAAGAAAGTTAAAATCGCTAATGAAAAAGTAATCGTAAAGTTACCAGTAGCGTTAATTCCAAGTGGTGTTAAACCAAAGATATTTAAGAACAATACAAAGAAGAAGATGGTCAATAAATAACTCATGTAGTTTTTGTATTTTTTCTCACCAATGTTTGGGATTGCAATTTCGTCACGAACATATACTACAAGTGGTTCAAAGAAACGTCCCACACCTGAAGCAATTCCTCCATTTTTAGCATATGATTTTGCTAAACCTGTAAAAATAAAGAACATTAAAATTGCAGCAACAATAATAGAAACTACAGTTTTAGTAATTGAAAAATCGATAGGACGAATATTATCCGGATGTCCTGTTTCTTCATTTTCATGAATAGTTCCTGTAGCATCCGTTTTATAGATTTTACCATCGTGATGGTTCAATACATAGTAGTTACCATTTGACTCAGCTACTTCTTTTCCATGGTGGAATTTAGCTGAAGAGAAAATTTGCAAACCGTTATCCCATAAGATAACCGGCAATGGGAATCCCCAGTTTTCTCCTGTTTCATCATCCTGAGTTAATGAAAAATCATGAGAATCTAAAACGTGGTGATTAATAAAAGCTTTAATTTTAGATTTTAAATCAGCTGGCTCAGCATGACCTCCTTCATGGTGTCCTTCGGCTGCTACTTCGTGAGTTGCTTCTTCATGTACTTGTAACGAATCAACTTCCTGATTTGCAAAACTTACCAATGGAAGACACGCTAAAAATGCTACTAAAATCAATCTAAGTGGTCTCTTTAAAATCACCATAATTACTAAATATGTTATATTTACGTTTCTAAAATTTGGCGCAAAGGTACATTTTTTATTAATATCTAAAAGGATATAAAAATATATTTTTTTTAATCTCTCATTAAAGCCTCAATTTTAAGGCTTTTCGCTTAATATTCTTATAGTTACAATTGTCTCGATAGCCAAAAAAACAATAAACATGACAAAAAAATTCGTCTTCTCTATTGTTATATCATAATGCCTAATCTTCAGAATAGGTTTCAACAGCAAATAATAAAAACCAATTTTAAAAGTAGTCAATAGCAAAAACGACATTCCTACCTGATCAAAATTGCGTTCTTTTATCTTTAATAAAATCGAAATAATAATAAAAGACAGTAAAAAAAAGATAGCGTATAACTTTTCCAGACTGTAATAAAAAAGTTGCTGATCAATTTTAAAAATATAAAAAACCAACTGATGAATTACATAAACTATTAGTAATGAAACGACTAAAAAGAAATATGTTTTATAATTTTTTAAAAACATTTTTTTTGTTTTACCTAAAACCTTTTTTAATTAATCTTTATCCTTATTAATTTCATTAACCTGTCTTATTACATTATACAATGCTAAGAACACGCCTATCATAACTAATATTTTGTTGTAGTAGATTTTGGGGTGCGGATGTTTTTCATCAAGCCAGTCGCCTAAATAAGCAAACAAAAAAATGATAACTCCCATTTGAATAGGAATATTAATCAAAGCCAGCCATTTAGCTGAATTCTTTTTATTAGGTTTCTTATCCATTTGTTTCAGGCTTTTGATTTTCTTTCATAGTGCAGGAAGCACAAAAATCGGCTCCGGGTTCTACGGCTAATTTTCCCACAGTTGCTTCACCATGAATACTTGCTTTGGATTTTATATTCAACAATTCAGCTACCTGAATATTCCCATTAAACTTACCTTCAATATCAGCATTGTTACAACTGATATCTCCTGTAACACTTCCGGTAGGACCAATAACCAGTTTTCCTGTAGACTGAAAATTCCCAATTAATTCGCCATCCAATCTAAAATCAGCTTTCGAAACAATATCACCTTTTATGACAGTTCCTTCAACAATTCTATTGGTTTTTCCTAAAAGGTCGGTATAGGGCTTTTCTTTTTTCTTAGTAAACATCATTATGGTTTTTTGGATTCTAAATACGAATTTAGATTTTTCTTAATCTGAATGATTTTATAATTTTCGTTAGAAATAATAATTGCCGGCGTTTCAATTTTATACGTTGGATCTTCTTTTAAAACATTCACAACGCTATTAGCATATTCCTGTGTTGTAATGCCTTGAATGATTACGAAACCATTGGTTGCATCATAAGAATTATAAGCTAAATTTAATTTTTGCGCATTTTCTGCCTGAATGAATTTAACTATTTTATCCTCAATTGCTTTTTTATCTTTTGCAGCATTCAACGCTAATGGATAAAGAATTTTCCAATTTTTAGAATCCTTAAAATCAAAATTCATGTTTTCCAATAACGGAATTTGTTCTGCCAAAATACTATTGGCTTTCTTCCCTTCTTCAGTATTCGGATAGGTAGCGGCTACATTTTCCAAAGCCACTTTGTAAGCCGATAGTCCATTAAGTTTTGCAATAGTATTTGCTTTTAACAATTCCAATTTAGAAACTACTTCTTCGCCGGAAAACTGATTGATTAATCCGTCTATTTTTCCTAAAACTGCTTCAAACTCTTCATTAGTATATTGCTGATATAATTTCTTGTAAACTTCGTCAGGACTTCCTTCTTCCACCAACACATTAGCATTATTTAAAATTTGTGCATAACGCGAATCAGGATATAGGCTTACAATTTTATTTCTAATTTCCTGTGCTTTGTCATTATTGGTAATTTGGTAAATTTTATACAAATGATACAAACTAGGAAGCACTAATTTTTCTTCCGGCTTATTGGCTAATAACTGCTCTAATTTTTTAGCAGCCAAATCATATTCTTTGAACTTTTCCTTATAAATAACGCCCAACTGATAATAGGCATCATTGCGCTCTTTTGCAATGCTATCAATTGCGGTAGTTGCAGTAGGTAATTGATCGAGATAAAAATTAGGATTATATCTTGGATTAAGCTCTTTCTCTTTTACAATAGAATCGGTTACTACATCTTGTTGTGCAAGTGGTGTTGTATCTTTAGGCTGAATTGCATTAGAAGCCGCAGTAGATGAAAGTCTCCAATATCCTCCTAAAGTACGTTTACCCCAATTTTTCTTAAAAGCCACTTTCCCAAATGACACCGTATTCGGATTATAAAAATAAAAATCAGCTTCAGCAGGAAGACTAGCCATCGATGGCGGAGCAAATGGAACTGCGGCTATCGGTTTTCCATTGGCACCTAAAGGAGCATTGTCAGTTGTTGATTTATTATTTCTCTCAATATTTTTTTGTTTTTGAGCTTCTTTTTCTTCTAAGATTTTTTTAGCATCGTCTGCCTTTTTAAATTTTTCAATTTGACCTTGAAAATAAGCAAGCCTTTCTGATTCAGGCATTGCCACTACTTTCAAAATACTATCATTTCTAACTGCAATGGCTTCATAGAAAATAACTTCATCCAGATTTTTTCGCACTTTTTCAATATGAATAAATTCTCTGGTTTTAGGATTCAGTTTCACTAAAGTACTGTCATAATATTTAGAAGCCTGCAAATAATGTGCATTTCTAAAATGTATATTTCCAATATTTCTATAATTGGAAGCCATTAAATAATTATTAGACTGCGTTTTCTTTAAAGAGGCATTGTAATATTCAATAGCCTTTTCTTCTCTGGCTGTTTTATCATAAAAAACCGCCATTTGGTAATTCAAAATATCCAAATACGGACGATTTTCCCTGTTTTCTAAAAGTTTATTATATTTTTCAACAAAGGCTACTTTATCTCCGTTTTGATAATCAAACAACTGCGCTAATCTTGCCTGAGATTGCATCATGTATTTCCTGTCGGATTTACGGTTCATTTTAATTACCGCCTCATAATAAGCTCTCGCCTGATCATTTTCTTCTTTTTCCTGGTACAATTGTCCCAAAATAAAACGGTATCTGGCTTTTTCATTATTATGTGTACTAAAATTGACCGCTTTCTTTAATTTGACAATAGCACTGTCTTTTTCTTCCAAATTCAAAAAAGAAGCCGCAAGAAGTGCATTGGCATCAGCCATAACCTGTTTTTTAGGATGGGTTTCTTTGAGCATTTTAGTAATATTTTTAATTACTAAAGCATCATTACCTAAACGCATATTGGTTTTTTCACGCCAAATTTTAGCTTCATCAATTCGGCTGCTGTTAGGATATTTATACAAAATGTAGTTAAAAGCGTCCAATGCCGGAATGAATCGTTTGTCGTAATAACGGGATTTTCCTAATAACAAATAAGCTTCATCAATTTGAGAATTACGCTCTCTTCCCTGAATATTCATGGAGTGTTTCTGAATGGCTTTGGTGGCTTTTTCCTCCGCCTTAGCAAAATCAGCATTTTTTGTTGTATCCGCAACCACTAAATCACCATCAACATTCATGGGTTCAATAGCTAAGATTTCCCAAAAATCATCCTGATTACTGGCTGCAATGGCTTTAATACCTTTGTCTAAACCTATTTGTCCGTTATATAAAATATTGTATTTTGTACTTAAAGCATGTGAATTTCGAGCTAAAAAAGTATCATTTCTAGTAGAACAGGCTACCAAAACACACAAACACCCCAGGGGAATTGAATATTTAAATTTATTGGTTTTCAATGATTGGCGTTTTTATCATTAAACTTTTAAAAAAGTTTTTTAGTATATGACTGGTAAAAATACGTTTCTTTTTGAAATATAGAAATTTAAACATCTATTCTTTTCTATGGATTCATTTTACGCTATTAACTTCTTGATTTTATAGCTTTTGCAAAAAATCAAACCAATTTATATTTTTTGACTGTTTTAAAATGTTCTATTGCAATCATAACTAAATAAACAGCCATAAAAAAGAAGAAACCCTTAAAAAACCATTCAAAGAAGTTCATAAAAATACTTTTATAACTATAATGACGAGACAAATCACTTAGTCTGTTTAAACCTGAATAAATCAGATAAAGATTAAAGGCCGTATGACCTACATATACTTGAAAAAAACGTCCATAAATTGTAATTGTTTTTAATTTCCAGATAAAAAACATATTTATTATGTTGATTAAACATATTAAAGAAAATACCCAATAAAAAAACAAATGTAAATTATAATAAACATATTCTTCAGGTTCTAACATTGTAATGGCTGTCATTAAAACACTAAAAATAACAACCGCTAGTAAAGAAAATTTGAATTGATTTTTAGTAATCTTAGAAAATTTTTCTTTTACTATTCTTGGAGTCACAATTTTTTCCAAAGGATTAATTTCTTCCAATTCTCTTTCCCATTTAAGGATAGCTTTAGAAAAAGCAACATCAAAATTAGACTCTTCAGTTTCTAATTCAATATCCGTTACAATGTGATCCAGTAATTCCAGTTTAATTTCTTCATAAACCACACCTTTATCCATTAAAGTTTGGTCAATTATTGCGATTTGTTCGTTAGTTAATTTCATAGCTCGAAAATTAAAATTCTAATTTTGGATTCACTAAACTCTGCATGTTTCTGATAAAATCTTCCAATTCCGAAAGTCGATTTACGGTTTCTTTTTCTCCTGATTCTGTTAGTTTATAATACTTTCGCATACGATTATCTACTTTTTCAATTTCTACATCAAGAAAACCATCGGCTTCCAGTTTATGTAATGCAGGATACAGCGCCCCTTCGGTAATATTCAATTCTCCTTGTGTAATAGCTTTTACTTTTTGAGTAATTTCATAACCATACATCTTACCATTTTCTTCTAATAATTTCATGATAATAGTGTTCAAACTGCCCTTGTATAATTGTGAATTTTTCATAATCGCTTTCATTTTGAATAACAAACATACATAAGTTTCTTATACATAACAAATTTAGGTATATAAATTTCAATCTTTTTGATTTTTAGAACTTATTCCGTTTGTTATCTTTGCTAAAAATTAAAAACACATGCCAAATTTTTTGAAACTCCTTATAAAAGAGGTAAAAAGAGAAACTGCCAATGCCGTTTCTATACTTTTTAATGTGCCTGAAGAATTAAAAGAAAATTATAAATTCATTGCAGGACAATATGTAAATCTTCGATTAACCCTTGACGGAAAAGAAATTCGTCGCGCTTATTCTATTTGTTCTTCGCCTGAAAGCGGAGAGTTACGCATTGCGGTTAAAGCGGTTAAAAATGGTTTATTTTCTCAATTTGCAAATAAAACATTAAAAGCCGGAGACGTAATCGAAGTTGGAAAGCCTGAAGGAAAATTCACTCTGGAACCTGAAGCTAACAAACAAAAAAACTATATCGCTTTTGTTTCAGGAAGCGGAATCACTCCGGTTATGTCTATCATCAAATCGGTTTTAAAAAGTGAGCCTAAAAGTTCCTTTGTTTTAGTTTACGGAAATAAATCACCGGAAGAAACCATTTTCCACCAGGAATTACACGACTTGCATTTGCAATATGTTAGCCGCTTTTTTGTGCATTATGTATATAGCCAGGCCAAAGCTGATGATGCTTTGTTTGGTCGCATAGACAAATCGGTGGTGAATTATGCATTGAACAACAAACACGCAGCCTTAGAATTTGAAAAATTCTTTTTGTGTGGTCCTGAAGCTATGATTGATACCGTATCGGGTGTTTTAAAAGAGAAAAACGTAAAAGATTCGGCTATTAAGTTTGAACTTTTTACAGCATCAGCTCATGAGGAAGTTATTACCGATTTAACCGGTCATTCTAAAATCACTATTATGGTGGATGATGAAGAAACTTCATTCGAAATGTCTCAAAAAGAAACTATCCTTGAAGCAGCTTTAAAACAGGGAATCGATGCACCTTATTCCTGCCAGGGCGGAATTTGCAGCAGCTGTCTTTGCCGTGTAACCGAAGGAAGTGCTAAAATGAAGAAAAACTCTATCCTAACCGATAAAGAAATTGCCGAAGGTTTAATCTTGAGCTGTCAGGCGCACCCAACATCAGACACTATTTATGTGGATTATGATGATGTGTAAATAAACAACATCTTCAAAATATTTTTAAACCATTAAGGATTTAAGGAAATTAAGGGTTTTTCCCTTTAAAACTTAACTTCTTAATGGTTTATTTTTATCCAAAATAACATAAGATTGTGAATCACAAAAAAGCATTCCACAAGAACATATTCTTTTGTCTTTTAACTTCTTCTTTGTCATCACCATCGCTGTACCAATCCTTTAATTTATCTTCAAAAATAGTTTTTAACTCTTTTACATTATAGGTTTTTTTGGCGGCGACAGGTTTTATATCTGCTGCATTAACCAGTGTTACATCAACTTTGGTTGCTATATAAGAAGTATATAATCTTGGTATAGTAAGTCCTAAAATCATACCCGGCAAACCACTGATAGAAACTGGACCACCTGAAATGGTAATATCATCTGTATAAAAAGCAAATACATATACGTCGTCCATGATTTTGCCTACGGCTTTTCGACAATTGTAACCCGCTATTTCTCTGTTTTCATTGGTAATTTTCCATTCAATTTTTGGAATGCTATCGTTTGTAACAAAAAGAGTTCCTCCTATTTGTTTTTGCTTGTTCATCATTCCAGTATTAAAATTAAAATACCAGCTATTTTCTTCATCTGAATCTTTCAAATATTTTGGAATTCTGGTTTTTGGACTCCATCTGTCAAATTTGAAAATACTTTTATTATCAGCAAAAGTATAATTGAAGTAAGAAATTTTAAGATCAGAAAGGTTGTCTTTCATCATTTCACCCCAACTATCATTACTCATTGTTTTTTTAAGATTAGTACTTACTTCAAATTCAATAACCGCCTTATCCACAAATTGCTGTGCGAAAGCAGAAGTTGTAAAAATTAATGCTACAATAAAAGAAAGAATTGATTTCATAGTTGTAAAGTTATTTTTTTGCTGTTTCACCACCGTTTTTAAAATTCCAAGTAAAGCCTATCATTGCATACCTTTTAAGTCTATCGTTTTGTTCCTGAGAGATCGTATTATTATATGCATTTCTTTGAATACCTATATTTTGATTTAAAATATCTCTAATCACTATATAAGCCGTAAACTCATCTTTCTTAAATGTGCGCTGCAATCGGGCATTCCACAATTGATTAGTAAGATTGTCCTGAAAATCGACTGTTTTTTGCCTGGTATTTAAATTGTAATCCGTTGATAATTTCCATTTTTCACCAAAATAAACTCCTAAATTAAAATTCAACTCATTGGTGTTAAATGATTTTACTTCGCTATTTTGAGTAGTACTACTTCGATTATAAGAAAACCTGTTACTTAAGCTAATATCATATTTCTTTTGCTTGTATTTGTACATAGAAACTGAAAGTCCTGTGTTTAAATTCTTAGCATCACCCAGTTTATCATTGATACTTATTACCGATTTATTATAGTTAATATTTGGCCTGAAATCAGTATACATATCAATTTTCTTAATCTTAAAACCATAACCGAAATAGTAATTTGCCGAAAAATTGCCATTGGTATTTATAGGTTTAGAAATAGTTTTAGCCGTTTCAGGATCTATAGTACTATTATAAATAATTTGATTAGCTGTTGTACTAAAAGAAAGTCCCTGATACATTTGCCTTTCGGTCAGCATATCGTAACTATTCTGATTGATGTTTATTCTATTCGTAAAAGATTGTTTTAAATCAGGATTCCCCAGAGTTTGATTAAAGAAATCCTGATTGTTTCTTAATGGTTGTAATTGTTCCAGAGAAGGCTGTCTTGTTGATCCCTGATAATCAAAACGCAAATTGCTATTACTTTTATACTTATAGGAGAAATTAGCCGACGGAAAAAAGTTAGTATAATTGCGCTTATATTCTTTATTCAAGCTTAAATCCTGTAAATCGAAAGTGGTAAAACCAAAACCACTTCCAACGCTGTAAGTGATTTTCTTAGCGTTATAACTCAATCTTACATTAGGTCTTTGTGTAACAACTGCTTGCTCAAACTGGTTAGACAATGAAGCAACTAACACATCATACTTATCTGTATCTTCCGAATAATCATAAGTAAAATAGTTGTTTTTACCTTTATCATAAGTTAATTGATAACTAAACTGTAATGCTAACTGCTTGGCTAAAGGTTCCGAATAACTTACACTTGCTGTCAAATTTTGGTTTGCTCTGTCGCCAATTTTATTTTGATTTACATCCACTTTTGAATCAAAATTACCATTAACATAACTTTCATTAGACGACTTTAAAATGTTGTTCGAATTGGTACTTAAACGACTCCAACTACTACTAAATGTAAATGTACGTCGGGCTTTGGCAAATTTATGTTTGAACAATAAACCCGCTGATAAAGAAGACTTATCAGAATCAGTAATGAATGTTCGCTGTTGTTTGTTTTTCAAAATATCAGCCTCACCAGTGGTTTTTCTATTGGTAAATTCATCACTTTGGGTTTGATAAAAATTAGTTTTGGCAGAGAATTTTATGGAGTTTACCGAATCTAATTTTACGTCATAAATTGCATTGAGTTTAAAGTTCCTTCTGTTAACATTGGTTTCCGTTGAACTTTCGTCATTCAAAAAAGTATCTCCCACCTGTGTTTGGGAAAATCTTCTATTATTATTGGTGTAAATTTGCTGATTAAATTTAGGTGATACATTCAGGTTTTGCTTTTCATTCCACTTGTTAGTGTACTGTATGCCGGCATTGGTGTTTTTGATAAAACCGTTTTGGGTATTCACATACGGTTCTCCGTCATTACTGCCTCCCACCCATTCGTAACTTACATTTCCATCATCATCCATGTTCATGCTTATATTCCCATCACGAGCTCCAAATTTCTCGCTGTCTTCCCAACTCAAACCATCCTGACCTGTATTTCCATTCAATAAAAATGCGGATAATTTTCTTTTGCCTTTAAAAGAGCTAAACATCAGGTTGCTGTTGTATCTGGAATCAGCATCTGTAAACGGCTGATTGGCTCCGTCTATTTTACCAAAATACCCTTTTTTCTTATCTTCTTTTAATTTCAGATTAATTGTTTTTTGGGTTTTTCCGTCATCAATCCCTGTAAATTCGGCCTGTTCACTTTTTTTATTGAAAACCTGAACTTCTTTTACAGCATCGGCTCTTAAATTTTTTACTGCCATACCCGGATCATCTCCAAAAAATTCTTCACCATCAACCAATACTTTTTGTACGGTTTCACCCATAGCTTTTATCACTCCATTTCTATCTACCTGAATACCTGGCAGTTTTTTAAGTAATTCTTCTACATTAGCATTGGCATCCACTTTAAAATCACTGGCTCTGTAACTGGTGGTATCACCTTTAATTCGAATTGAACCTGTTTTAATAACAACTTCTCTTAAAAGTTCTATCTTACTTTTCAAAGCAATATTTCCTAGTTTTATATCCGCTCCGTTAACAATTACGGCATCTACATAATCAGCATATTGATTATGCGAAGTCATCAATATATAATTCCCTGATTTTACTTCTTTGAAATTAAATTTACCCTGTTTATCCGAACGGGTAAACTTATATAAAACAGAATCGACAGGAGTAAGTAAAGCTACAACTGAATTATGTACCGGACTTTTATCTTTACTATCCGTTATTAAACCTGAAATAGTAACTTTTTGAGAAAAAGCTGAAAAAGAGGATAAGAACAAAATGGCAATTGTTAATGTAATTTTTGGCATAAAATAGTTTCTGTTTATATTGTATTAACATTTAAAAAAGCAACTTGATAAAAAAAGTTCCTATTTTCCCTGAATTAATCCATAATTGTAAGACCTAACTCACAGACAGCCAAAATAGTATTTTTTACACTTATAATTTAAAAGCCATTTGTTAAATAATTGGTAAAATTATTCTTTCAATAAAAAAACTGAGGAAATATCAAGCTTTACTAAGAATACTACTTAAGCTATTCAATTGCAATTATTTAAGCAATTCTACTATAGAATCAACTGTAATGGTTCGCATGGCATCTTCGTAGCCTACCACTTTTTTATTTCCATATACTGAAGTAGGTAATTTTGGAAACACATTTCTATCAGCAACCAAGGTATTTTCCAATGGCTGATTAAATGGAGAAAAACCGGCAAATGGATGTGTGGCACCCCAAAGCGTAACCACTTTTACACCCAGCATTGCTGCAATATGTGCATTACCGGAATCCATAGAAAGCATCACATCAAGATTACTGATTAATTGCAGTTCTTGTTGGAATTTAATTTTCCCGGCCATATTAATGACATTTGAGTAAGGACTTGATATAGATTCTAAAATTTCAGTCTCTTTTTTTCCTCCCCCAAAAAGTAAAATCTTGTAGTTTGAATTTTGTGCCAATTGGGCAATAACTTCCTGCATTAAATCCAAAGGATAAACTTTAGAATCATACTGTGCAAAAGGCGCAATTCCGATTAATTTTTGATGATTAGTTCCAATGATTTCCAAAATAGCAGCACTCAAAACGGCATTTTCAGGAAATTGTGGATTAGATAAATCAACCGCAAAACCAAGTTCTTCAAACACTTTTACATGTCTTTCAAACATCGTTGGCAATTGCTTGAAAACCTTATTTTCATCTCGGGTTAAGGCTTTTTTCCCTTCACGTCCTTTATCAACTGCAGCTACTTTTTTTCCGCTCAAGGCAAAAAGTGTTCTCACGACTTTAGAACGAAGTACATTATGCAAATCGGCAAAAGCATCGATTTTTAACTTTCGTAGATCCTTAAACAATCGAATCAGACCCGAAAATCCTTTATGTCGTTCTTTTTCATCAAAAACAAAAAAAGCAACATTAGGTATCGATTCGAAAAAAGGCTTAAAAAACGGACGGGAAATGACCGTTATTTTGATATTAGGATGCTGTTTTACAAAAGCCCGTAAAACAGGAACCGTCATGGCGACGTCTCCCATTGCGGAAAGTCTCATGACGGCTATATGTTGTATTGAATTGGACAAAAGTACTGCCAATTTTTATTTTTTTCCCTGGTACAAAATTGGGTTCAATTCATCATCATTGTACATTTTCATTTGTTTGTACACTTTCATGAATTTATCACCGTTTTCGATATCTTTTAATAAATCATCGATAGCAGTTGATAAATCAGTTCTTTGCTCTAAAAGTACATTTAACTTTTCCTGACATTTATCTCTGTGTTCCTGAGAAGCATCTGTACGTGTAGCTTCTTCATACATGTGATAAATTTTTAACGCTAAAATTGACAAACGGTCAAAAGCCCAGGCAGGACTTTCTGAATTGATTTTAGCCTCATCTTTTACAACTACCTTGCTGTATTTTTGTAAAAAATAGCTATCAATATATTCCACCATATCAGTACGTTCCTGATTAGAAGCATCGATTTTTCTTTTCAAAGTTAAAGCCGCTACCGGATCAATTTGCGGATCCCTGATGATATCTTCATAATGCCATTGAACCGTGTCAATCCAGTTTTTCAGGTATAATAAATGTTCAAACTGATCCTTTGGGTAAGGATTGTTTATCGGTTGGTCAACATTATCAAATTGATGATAATCTTTGATACTTTGTTCAAAAACGGAATAGGCTAATTTTGAAAACATCTTTATCTTTTTATTTGGACAAAGATACTTTTTATACTTTTATAAAAAAATTAGAAACCAACTTTCTCACAGCCACTTTTAACCAAAATTATTCTGCCATGCAAATTCATTATTTATCTGAAAAAAACAGTATTCTGAACCATTTTCTAGCTGAAATACGTGAGGTTAACATTCATAAAGATGCCATGCGTTTCAGACGAAATATAGAACGCATAGGTGAAATCATGGCTTACGAACTGAGCAAGGAATTGGATTATAAAACTATCGATGTCCAAACACCGTTAGGAATCAAAAAAACAACTCAAATTGCCGATTCCGTTGTACTTTGTTCGATTTTAAGAGCGGGTTTAAGTATGCACTTGGGATTTCTAAATTATTTTGATCAAGCCGAAAACGGATTTATTTCGGCCTACAGATACCATCCAAATAACGACGATTATTTTGAAATAAAAGTCGAATATCAGGCCATTGCAGATATTAATGACAAATGTGTTTTACTAATTGACCCTATGTTAGCTACCGGGCAATCTATTGTTGCCGTTTACAACCGATTAATGGAAAGAGGAATACCAAGAAACATGCACATTGCTGTAACCATTGCTGCACCCGAAGGCATCGCCTATTTAGAAAAACATTTACCTGAAAACTGCCATTTATGGATAGGAGCTTTGGATGAAAAACTCAATGAACACAGTTACATTGTTCCTGGTCTTGGGGATGCCGGAGATCTGGCTTACGGAATTAAATTATAATTGAGAAAAAAAGGCAAACAAACTACATAACGTTAGAACCCCTAAAGCCAATTCCTGATTCAATTTCTGCTGAGGCATTTCAATATGGGCTGTTGCCATCATTGCCAAAGGAGCAATAGTAAAGACTAATAGATCATTACTTTTATCAGCAGAAATTATATAAATCGCCACAGCAATTAAAAAAGAAAATAGTAATTTCTTGAAAGAAGCATGTAATTGCAACGGTCTTGAAGACAAAGTCATTACCATTGAAATGACAAAAAACAAAGCCACTGTAGCATAAATAGACAAGGCGGCATTTTGATAATTATTAGTAAAATAATCAATACTAAAATTTGTTTCAATTCCTCTTGTTATATAACTAATGACATCAGCATTAAAGACTAAAGCATACATTGTAAAAATAATCACTATTGCGAAAAAAGCAATAAAAGGCAAAAGCCAGTTTCTATAATCTCCAATAACATGTGAAATAATAGAAATAAACACCAATACCAAATAAAGAATACACCAAAAATGAAATAAGGAAGCCACAAAAATCCACAAGGAAGCATCAAATATCTTCTCTTTGGAAGCTTTTTGAGATTGCAAAGAAATTAATCTTCGAAAAGCCAAAAGGATGAAAAAATTAGCAAATATCAAATTGATATCATCAAAAAGACTTGGAAAAAAAAGCAAAAACAACAGGAAAAATAAAATACTATAAGCACTGTCTTTACTAAGTCCGTTACGTTTTGATATGAAGTTAGTAATCAATGCCGAAAACAAAATTAATAACCCAATCCCCACTTTTTTAGCGACTAAAATTGCCGAATGAGACCAAGATAAATCCTGAATTTGATAGATAAAATCAAAAAACAATATCAAAAATACTACTAAAGAAAAATTTAATGGTGTAGATTTTTTAAAAACACTTGTAATCATACGGATATTTTATACTTTTGTGACTGTAAATATACTACTTGTTCAAAAAAGGAAACGAGTTACAGCAAAATTATTATTCGGATAATCATTTTCATATTTACCCAACAACAATTAATAAAATTTAAATTCTATATCATGAAAGCATTTTTCGAAGGAATACAAACACTTTTTGTTGATTTTCTTTTCAAACCATTAGATGGATTACGTTCTTTAGAACTTGTAAGCTGGTTTGGAGCAAACACTTTAAACTGGATTTTTATGATTATCTGTTCAGCTGCAATTGTTTACTGGATTAAACAATTACGTATTTTTGATGATGCCGGAACTGAAAATCAAGATACTACAGCACATTCATTCTTGAAATAAGAATAGAAAAAAATCAAATAAAAAAAACGTCCCGATTGCTTATCGGGACGTTTTTTTATGCTTAATTGGTTTCGATTAAACTAAATCGAAACCAATATCTTTTCTGAAATAAACATTTTCCCAGCTAATCTCGGCAACGTTTTTATACGATTGCGCCAAAGCTTCCTGGAAAGAATCTCCATAAGAAGTAATCGCCATTACACGACCTCCGTTAGTCACTACATTTCCGTTGTCTAATTTTGTCCCTGCGTGGAAAACAATAGAGTTTTCAACATTTTCCAAGCCGGTAATTACTTTTCCTTTTTCAAAATCTTCAGGATAACCACCAGAAACAAGCATTACAGTTGTAGCACTTCTAGGATCGATTTTCAATTCAAATTCATCCAGTTTTTCATTGGCTACAGCCAAAAACAACTCCACAAGGTCAGATTGTAATCTTGGAACAACTACTTCTGTTTCCGGATCACCCATTCTCACATTATATTCAATCACCAAAGGCTCGTTTTTAACATTGATTAATCCAATGAAAACAAATCCTTTGTATGGAATTCCGTCTTTTTGTAAACCTGCAATAGTTGGTTTTACAATGCGTGTTTCAATTTTTTCCATCAAAACAGCATCAACATAAGGAACCGGAGAAACCGCTCCCATTCCACCTGTATTCAATCCAGTATCCCCTTCGCCAATACGTTTGTAATCTTTGGCTGTTGGTAAAATTTTATAGCTTTTTCCGTCAGTCAGTACAAAACAGCTCAACTCAATTCCGTCTAAAAACTCTTCGATAACCACTTTTGAACTCGCAGCACCGAATTTTTGACCAACTAACATATTTCTTAATTCAGCTTTAGCTTCCTCTAAATCCTGAATAATCAAAACTCCTTTTCCGGCTGCTAATCCATCAGCTTTTAATACATAAGGTGGTGCTAATGTTTCCAAGAAATCACATCCTTTTTCTACAGTTTCAGCAGTAAAACTATCATAAGCAGCTGTTGGGATATTGTGTTTTACCAAAAATTCTTTGGCAAATTCTTTACTTCCTTCTAATGTTGCTCCTAATTTTGACGGACCAATCACAGGAACATTTTTCAAACTTTCATCATTTAAGAAAAAGTCATAAATACCTTTTACTAACGGATCTTCAGGACCTACCACAACCATTTCGATGTTTTCTTTGATAACCAAAGCTTTAATCGCTTCAAAATCAGTTACGGCAATCGCTACATTCGTTGCAATTTCAGCAGTTCCGGCATTTCCAGGAGCCATAAAAAGAGTGTCACAAAGCGGACTTTGAACCATTTTCCATGCAAATGCATGCTCTCTTCCTCCTGAACCCAATAGTAATATATTCATGTCTTTTAATTTTAGTTGCTAAACTCATTTTAGAGTGCTGCAAAAATAATTGCTTTTAAACGTAAAAAATAATTATTTATCAAAAAGTTGTCTATTCTACACCTTTAGTTCTCACCAGAATATTATTTTTGAAGAAATAAGCACTCCCATGTTTTCTATTTTCGACATTACGCTGTTATTAAATGGTTTTCCAATTAGGAAAGCAAAATCCGATTTGGACAAAATAGTAGCACTTTCCGCCGAAGAAAAAAAACAATTTATTGAAAATCAAAAACAAACCATTGTTGAATATCATTTACAAAACAATGCTTTTTATCAAAATTTAGTAGGTTCTAAAAATGATATAAAATGGGAAGACTTACCTATTCTAAACAAAAGCAATCTTCAATCTCCATTACAAAACCGACTTTCAAAAGGCTACAATTCTAAAAATATTTACCTCAACAAAACCTCTGGTTCCAGTGGTGAACCTTTTATTTTTGCCAAAGACAAATACACACATGCCTTGACCTGGGCTTCAAATATGTACCGTTTTGGCTGGTTTGGAATCGATTTTAATCGTTCGCTTCAGGCGCGATTTTACGGCATTCCTTTGGATTTTATAGGTTATCACAAAGAACGATTCAAGGACTTTTTAAGTAAACGTTACCGCTTTCCTGTTTTTGATTTATCAGATCAGGCTTTAGAAAAAGTGCTGAAAAAATTTACGCATACCAAATTCGATTACCTCAACGGTTACACCAGTTCCATTGTTTTGTTTGCCAAATTTTTGCGAAAGCGAAACCTCATCCTAAGAGACATTTGCCCAAGATTAAAAGTATGTATGGTCACTTCCGAAATGCTTTTTGAAGATGATAAAATCCTTTTAGAAACACAATTCGGAATTCCAATTATTAACGAATACGGCGCTTCTGAACTGGACTTAATTGCTTTTGAATCACCTCAAAAAGAATGGCGAATTAATTCCGAAACGCTTTTTGTAGAAATTTTAGATAAAAATAATAATCCTGTTCCAAATGGAACTGAAGGCAAAATTGTGATTACTTCATTATTCAACAAAGCCCATCCGTTTATTCGTTACGACATTGGTGATATTGGTATTTTAGACGAAAAAAGCACTTTGGAAAAACCTATTTTGAAAAAACTAATCGGTCGTACCAATGATGTGGCAATTCTTCCAAGTGGTAAAAAATCGCCTGGATTGACCTTCTATTATGTAACCAAATCGATTATTGAAGACGATGGAAATGTAAAGGAATTTGTCATCAAACAAACTAAAATTGACACTTTTGAGATTGAATATGTAAGTGAAACCGAATTAGATTTGGCACAAATTCAGAAAATAAAAGATGCCATTAGCTTGTATCTTGAACCCAACTTAGATTTTAAATTTATTAGAAAAAATAACTTAGAAAGAACCGCCAGAGGAAAACTAAAGCAATTTACATCACTATTATAATGTAAATAAAATCGTATATTAGTATTTCTAATTATAAAGCGATGAACTCAGGACTTATACTTTCGGAAGAAACAATTTCTAATACCATTTACTACATTAGAAATCAAAAAGTAATGCTGGATAGAGATTTGGCAACACTCTATGGAATTGAAACCAAAAGATTAAAAGAACAAGTAAAAAGAAATATTAATCGATTTCCAGAAGATTTTATGTTTCAACTCACTGAAAGTGAACACAATTCTTTAAGGTCGCAATTTGCGACCTTAAAGAAAGGAAGAGGTCAACATCAAAAATATTTACCTTTCGCTTTTACAGAACACGGCATTTTAATGTTATCGAGTGTTTTGAACAGCGAAAAAGCAATTCAGACCAACATTCAAATTATGCGAATTTTTGTCAAAGTAAGACAGATGCTTTTGGATACCACCGAAATGAAATTAGATATTGTCCAAATTCAGAAGAAACTGGAAAATCAGGGTAAAAATATTGAACTAGTTTTCTCTTATTTAGATGAATTAACCGAGAAAAAAGAAGAGGAAAAACCAAGAACCAAAATTGGATACAAAAAATAGTCAGTCTGCTTTACAATAAAATGGTTTTATGGCTAATTGCGTGAATAAAAAACCAATCATACAAAATACAGCAAGCACTAAATTAAAGCCGTGAAATTGCCTGTAAACAGCAAAATTATATTGGATTAAAGCAGTTTTAGAAGTAGAAAGCGAATTTTCCCGGATTCTATAGATGGCCAAACTTTCAGGAACCGGTTTTGCCGTTTTAATCTTTTTTAAAATAGTGAGCCAATGCATCCAATCCTGTCTTTTTCTAATAGAAGGAATAGCGATTTTTCCAAAATAATCCACATCATAAATTCCAGTCAAATTGCCCACATAATTGCAAAAAAACAATTGCGAATAGGATAAATTTCGTGGTGCTTCTACCCTTTTATTTAATGAATTCCCTTGTTCGTCAATACAATCGTAAAAAGAAAAAGTAAACGCTAAATTATTCTTTTTCAAGAAATCAATTTGCTTTTCCAATTTCTCAGGCTTCCACAAATCATCCGCATCAAGAAAGGCAATGTACTTTCCGGCAGCTTTAGTAACTCCAAAATTTCGTGCCACTCCTGTACCTGAATTCTTTCCTAACGGATAAAATTGAATTCTTTTATCCGTTAAAAAAGTAGTTATTATTGTTCGGGTTGTGTCAGTCGAACCGTCGTCAACTAAGATTATTTCCCAATTTTGATAGCTTTGATTTTGGACAGAAATAATAGTATCTGAAATGTATTTCTCAGAATTGAATGTTGGAATAACTACAGATACTAAAGGCGTTTCCATTTATTTTATATAATCCGTAAAATCTTTGTGTTCTTCTTTTGAAAGCTCCTCAGGAGACAAAGATTTGAAATAATCATAGGTGATTTTCATTCCTTCAGCACGATTTACTGTTGGCTCCCAACCCAGCAATTCTTTAGCTTTGGTAATATCTGGTTGCCGTTGTAACGGATCATTTATTGGCAGCGGATGATACACCACTTTTTGGTCGGTTCCGGTTAATTTAATGATTTCTTCGGCAAAATCTTTAATGGTAATTTCGTCCGGATTTCCAATATTTACCGGATACACATAATCAGAATGCAGCAAACGGAAAATTCCTTCCACCTGGTCGTCTACATAACAAAACGAACGCGTTTGCATCCCATCGCCAAAGATGGTTAAATCTTCACCACGCAAAGCCTGACCTATAAAAGCCGGAATTACACGTCCGTCGTTCAAACGCATTCTTGGACCATAAGTATTAAAAATTCGAACAATACGCGTTTCTACACCGTGAAAAGTATGGTAAGCCATGGTTATGGATTCCTGAAAACGTTTGGCTTCGTCATAAACTCCTCTTGGACCTATCGTATTTACGTTTCCATAATAATCTTCTGTTTGCGGATGCACCAATGGATCTCCGTAGACCTCAGAAGTCGAAGCAATTAAAATTCGGGCTTTTTTAACTCTTGCCAAACCTAACAAATTATGTGTTCCTAATGAACCTACTTTCAAAGTCTGAATTGGTATTTTCAAATAATCTATCGGACTGGCCGGAGAAGCAAAATGCAGGATATAATCCAATTCTCCCGGCACATGAACAAACTTAGTAACATCATGATGATAGAATTCAAAATGCTCTGATTTAAACAAATGTTCGATGTTTTTTAAATCGCCCGTAATGAGATTATCCATCCCTATAACAAAATAGCCTTCTTTAATAAAACGATCGCACAAATGAGAACCTAAAAATCCTGCCGCCCCTGTAATCAATATTCTTTTCATATATATTTCATTGCGAGGAACGAAGCAAACTGTTCCTCTTTTTATTCTAAATGATATTAAAAATTTGTTCTAATATTTTAATGGTAATCAAATAAGTAGGTTTCACTCCGGTTGTTCCTAATCCGCCCGAAGCCAATGTACTTCCTGTTTCTAACGGATTATCCGATGCGTAATAGGCATAACGCACTTTTACATCTTTAGGGATACTTTTTCTGATTTTTGAGGCCGATTGTATCGCTTTTTGATAATGCGAACCTTCCATTTCCAATCCGATAACACCCCAGGTCGATTCGTGGAAAAACTTCAACAAATCTCTGTTTTGCAACGAAGTTCCCAAAACGGTAACCATAGAACCTGCAAAAACCGAAATATGATTGCCCTGAAACATTTCGGGAGTTAATTCATTTTCAAAGAAATAATTATCAGCCGTACCCTCATTGATATGGGCATTCGGAATCATAATATCACCTTTTCCCCCTTCTAAAATTCCTGCTTTTCCCATAATCGACACCGATTCTACATTGAGAAAAACATTCTTTTTATAGGGTTTCAACAACTCATCAACGGTTTCATAAGCCTGTTCTCCAAAGGCATAATCCATTACTATCAAAACAGGTTTTGCTCCTGCAAAATTAGCTTTTGAAAAAGGAGTAGTACTCCAATCAATTTTTTCCGTATCAAAAATTTGTACATCGATATTTGTTCCTTCAGTTTCAGGTAAAGAAATCATTCCCTGTTTTAAAGCCGCTTCTTCAACCTTAGTCCTGGATCCATTTGCAGTAGGTTTACTTAATTCTTCAAAAATTTCAAAATCTGATTTACCTTTAAAAGTCGATTTTAAAGCACTTTTAGCAAAAATAGAATTCATCACCGAATGCATATTAGCACTTATCACATGAATTGGGCGGTCTAAAAGTCCATTTGTCTTTAAAACCTCCTTGATGTTCGTTGCCCATATTTCGCCGTGAATATGATGCCCTAAACGCTCTCTTAGTATCGGACTAAAAGTAATGGTTCTTTTGTTGTTGCTAACCACTTCTTCCATCGCTAATTTTCCTAACCAAAAAATGATGTGCAGAAAACGATCCGGTGCCTCTTCTGAACCAAAATCATCATAAATCTCCAATACATCTTCAAAGCTTCGACCCAAAATATTAGCCGCATGAGAAATGGCTATTTCTTTGTCAATCAAACTTAGTTTTTGTCTTTTCAAAACCGCCTCCTCTAGTTTCAGCCAATCCCGTGAAACTTCGCCGGCATCATCAATCAAAACCCTGTTTTTTATTTTATGCGATTCTATAAAAATAAACGTCAGATGCGTCAGAATATCATAAATATCCGAACGTCCTCGGGTAATTTCAATATTCATTTGTTCCTCATCAATTCGGTAACAATTGCGTTTTCTTTTTGGAGGAACTATAACTTGGAAATGTGATTTGGAATAACCTTCATCAGAAGTTAAATTGATATAACGACATTCTTCTATTCCTAAAGGCAAACGCTCAATAACATACAAAAGTCCTTTTAATTCTACTTTTTCATCAGCTATATTTCCATAAATCTCAGGACGCAAAGTTAACAACGCTTCCCTCAAAGTATCTCCCGAAACCCCCATAGGTTTGTAAAAACCCCTATTGAACAAATGTCTCATAGTAATGTACATTTTTTCAATAGCCGCCGAGGATTCCTGAGCTCTGGTTCTCAATATGTTTTTAACTTCTTTCATAATTATTTAGATAAAAAGTCAGCAATTTTTCTATCATTGGAAAGTCTCGGAATTTTATTTTGTCCTCCTAATTTCCCAATGGATTTCATGTATTCCTGAAAACCATTTTTAGGAACTTTGGTAATAACTACTTTTTGCAGAATATTCCCTACTATCAAATCGTCGTAATAAATATTTTGTTTACGCATGGCGTTGTCTATCGCTTCCGCAAAAGTGTTCAAAACATCCGGTTCGTTTTCAAATTCAATAAACCATTCGTGGTACGGCAATCCACTGGCAGGATTTATTTGTGGTGCCACCGTAAACTCATTTACCCGAATGTTAGTTCCTTCCATGGCTTCCTGCAAAGCACTTTCCACTTCTTTACCAATAACATGTTCTCCAAAAGCAGAAATGTAATGTTTAATTCTACCAGAAACAATCACACGATAAGGCGCTAAAGAAGTAAACTGAACCGTATCTCCAATATTATAGCCCCACAATCCCGCATTAGTAGAAATAATCAACACATAATTCACTCCTAATTCTACTTCGCCAATAGTGTAACGTCTTGGATTTTGATTGTAAAATTCTTCGCTCTTAATGAATTCGTAGAAAATTCCCGAATTCAACAACAGCAACATTCCCTTTTCTTTTTGAGAGTCCTGATAGGCAAAAAATCCTTCCGAAGCCGGAAACAATTCGATACTGTCTACTTTTCGACCAATTAAATTTTCAAACTTCGCTCTGTAAGGTTCGTAATTAACACCGCCGTAAATAAACAAATTAAAGTTCTTGAAAATTTCACCTACAGTCTTTCCTCCTTTTTGCTGCAAACGCTCAAAATACATTTGTACCCAGGATGGAATCCCCGAAATCACCGTCATATTTTCATCGAAAGTTTCTTCGACAATTGCATCAATCTTAGCTTCCCAATCGTCCATACAATTGGTTTCCCAGGAAGGCATTCTATTTTTCTGTAAATACCTCGGAACAAAATGCGCCACAATTCCCGAAAGTCGTCCGAATTTAATTCCGTATTTTTCCTCTAAAATAGGACTTCCCTGCAGAAAAATCATTTTTCCGTCTACAAAATCGGCTTTGCCTGTTTCATGAATATAACTCAAAATCGCATTTCGGGCTGCTTCGATATGATAAGGCATTGATTCTTTGGTAAGCGGAATGTATTTAGCCCCGGATGTAGTTCCCGAAGTTTTGGCAAAATACAAGGGTTTGCCTTTCCACAACACATTTTCCTCTCCTTTAACTACCTTTTCAATATACGATTTTAAGTCTTCATAATCCCTAATAGGAACTTGTTTGGCAAAATCTTCGGTAGTTTTTATTTGGTCAAAATGATGGTCTTTACCAAATTGCGTTTGTTGTGCTTCTTTAATTAATGCTTCAAAAACCGCTTTTTGAGTCGCTACAGGATTATTTGTCCAAAGCTCTGTTTTTTTGTGAATATGTTGAGCAAATAATTTTGCCGCTATAGATTTGATTGACATTTTGTTTTGCTAATTATGATGGTTGAAGAAAAAATGAATATACTTAATTAATTATTTCTTCTTCTTTTTGACAGTAACTGACTGTCCTTTTTTATCTTCTTTCTCTACTTCAGCTCTCAATTCAAGTTCTTCTTTTGAAGGTAATAAATCTGTTTTTTGAATTGTATCTTCTGTTGCTGCTAAAATGGAATCTTTATTGAATTTAGCATAATCTAATTCTCCTGTTAGTACTTTTTGTATAGATGAAATATACGCCTGATTTTTCTTTAAAACTAAAGTTAGGGAATCGGATTTTAAAGCTAATTCGGTGGCATCTTTCCTTAATTTTGTTGAAGAATAACCCGGAATAAATTCGCGAAGCGGTGTAAAAGCAATAATAAAAGTAGTCACCGCAATTAGAAAAATAGCACCCAGCGAAGCTACCACAAAGACATTCATTAAAGTCAGTTTTAAAGAAAAAGTTTCTTCAAAAGTGTCCTCATTCAAAATAACCAAACGGTTTTTTGTGAACAACTTTTTGTGCAATTTTTTTCTTTTTAACCTTTTTTCGGACATGTTTTTGCTTTTCCACAAATATAAATAATTAATGTCAATCCTTGTGCTTTGCCTGCATTAGCTTATCATTATAAATGATAAAAAAAAATTAGATAATTTTTAACGTTATATAAATTAAATAATTGCCTTAAAATGAGTTCCTGTTAAGTTATTCTAATTATCTTTGTTGCCAGTTTTTAATACAAATTTGCTTCGGCATAAATTATTCAATCATGGGAAGATTTGGAGTTACAGAAATCCTTGTTATATTGGCAGTAGTTTTATTACTTTTTGGAGGTAAAAAAATTCCGGAATTAATGAAAGGTCTTGGTAGTGGAATTAAAGAATTCAAAAATGCTGCAAAAGACGACCAAAAACCAGCTGATAAAAAAGAAGAGAAAAGCGAAGAAGAGACAAAATAAAAAATTCTTTTTTCATCAAAAATCCAGATTCGGAAAGATTACATTTCGAATCTGGATTTTTTTATTTTTAATGATTTTACAAAATCATTGTCAACTGAATACGCTTTCTGTCTTCATCTACTTCAGTGACTTTTACTTCAACATGCTGGTGTAATTTTACTACTTCATTTACATCACTCACGAAACCGGCTTTGAGCTGAGAAATATGAACCAAACCGCTTTCTTTGATTCCGATATCCACAAAACAGCCAAAATTGGTAATGTTATTAACAATTCCGGGTAAAATCATTCCGGATTTTAAATCGGAAATCGATTTTACATTTGGATCAAATTCAAAGATTTTAGCCGCTTTTCGAGGATCTAATCCCGGTTTTTCTAACTCTTTTAAAATGTCTTTTAAGGTTAATAAACCTATTTCAGGGGTAATATAATTTTCGGGCTTAATTAAAGCTGTCTTTTCTTTATTCCCAATTAAATCGTTTACTTTCAATTTTAAATCTTTGGCCATTTTTTCAACAACAGCATAAGCTTCAGGATGCACAGCCGAATTATCCAATGGATTTTTACCTTCTTTAATACGAATAAAAGCGGCCGCCTGCTGATACGCTTTATCGCCCAAACGTGGTACTTTTTTTAGTTGTTTTCTATCTTCAAAAGGACCGTTTTCCGAACGATAATTCACAATATTTTCGGCCAGCTTCTCTCCTATTCCACTCACATAACTTAACAAATGTTTACTGGCTGTATTTAAATTTACACCCACCGAGTTCACACAACGCACCACTGTGGTATCCAATTCTTCTTTTAGTTTACTTTGATCTACATCGTGTTGGTACTGCCCTACACCAATGGCTTTTGGGTCAATTTTTACCAATTCGGCTAAAGGATCACTCAATCTTCTTCCTATAGAAACCGAACCACGAACGGTTACATCATAATTTGGAAATTCTTCACGGGCCGTTTTAGAAGCCGAATATACCGAAGCTCCGGCTTCGGAAACTACAAAAACCTGCACCGGACGGTCAAACGCAATCTTTTTGATCAAAAATTCGGTTTCGCGTGAAGCGGTTCCGTTTCCTATAGAAATAGCATCAATATTATAGGCATTGACCATGGATTTTATCTTTTTCATCGCCATGGATTGCTCGTTTTGTGGCGCATGCGGATAAATGGTTTCATTGTATAATAAATCCCCTTTTTCATCCAAACAAACCACTTTACAACCAGATCGATAACCCGGATCAATAGCTAAAATTCGTTTTTCTCCCAAAGGCGGAGCTAATAACAATTGACTTAAATTATTAGCAAAAACCTGAATAGAATTTCCGTCAGCCTTGGCTTTTGCCTCTTGCAGAATTTCATTGGATATTGCCGGTTGCAGTAATCGTTTATAACTGTCCTCAATAGCCAATTGTACATGAGGTGTACAATTATTTTGTCCTTTTAACACTAATTCATCAATAATATCATAGGCTTCATCAATATCTGTTTCGACTTTAAACTTGATAAAACCCTCATTTTCGGCACGTAACATGGCCATTAAACGGTGCGCCGGTGCTTTGGTTAGATTTTCTTCCCACTCAAAATACTGACTAAATTTTTGAGCCCCTTCCTCCTCTTTTTTCGATTTTACAACCTTTGTTGTTATCGTTGCTTTTCGCTGATACAATCGGCGTAATTGTTTACGAACAAAGATATTTTCGTTAATCCATTCGGCAATAATATCTCTTGCGCCTTGCAAAGCGGCATCTTCATTGATTACATTTTCGTTTAAATATTTTGATGCCAGGAAATCAACATCATCGTTATTTTGTGACATTATAATTTTAGCCAAAGGTTCCAAACCATTTTCACGGGCAACATCAGCTTTAGTACGTTTTTTCTTTTTATACGGCAAATACAAATCTTCTATGTATTGAAGATCAAAACTTTGCTCAATTTTAGATTTCAATTCAGGAGTTAAGGCATTTTGTTCTTCAATAGAACTCAAAATACTTTCTTTGCGTTTTACAATGGTTTCGTACTCTTTTTGCAATTTTGCAATTTGTTCAATAACCGTTTCATCCAAATTTCCGGTCATGTCTTTTCGATAACGGGAAATAAACGGAATGGTGCAATCTTCCTGTAAAAGCTGAACGGTTTTTTCAATATTTTTCGGGCTTGTAGTAACGGTTTTTGAGATGAAATCTATATTTGTCATTCTAATTTGTAAATTTTAATCAAGTGGCAATTTAGCTAAATCGAATGGCTAAAATACTATCTTTAACTTTTTATTATTTGTCAATAATGCTTTTATTCTACCGTTTTTTAATTCTGAATCTTATTGCATTTATACTCATTGGCTATGACAAATATTTAGCAAAAAATAACAAACACAGAATACCTGAAAGAACACTTTTGAGTTTTACACTTTTTGGCGGAACTATTGGATTAGGATTAGCAATGCTGATTTTCAGCCATAAAACTTCTAAACGGAGTTATTTATTAAAATTTTGGTTGATTGTTATAATCCAAATTACATTGATTTATATCTATTTTAATTTTTTACAAAATAAAATCTAAATAATACATCTGAACATAAAAAAAGCCCGGTTTTTCACCGGGCTTTACTATTTTATTTGGTGCGTAGCACCGCGATTTTTTTTTATTTACATGCTATTTTATCCACACGATTTTGATGTCTTCCACCTTCAAAAGCAGTTTCTAAGAAAGTCTCCACAATTTCAACAGCTTGTTGAATTGATGTATAACGTGCCGGAATACTCACAATATTAGCATCGTTATGCAAACGTGTTAAATATGCAATTTCTTTTGTCCAACATAAACCAGCTCTAACTCCGGCGTGTTTATTAACAGTCATCGCTATTCCGTTACCGCTTCCGCAAATAACAATTCCAAAATCAGCTTTTCCTTCTTCAACATCACTAGCAACAGGATGACCAAAATCAGGATAATCTACAGAAGCCTCTGTATCAGTTCCATAATTAGTTACCTGATGTCCTTTTGATTCTAAATATTGAACAATTGCTTTTTTATATTCTGGTCCTGCGTGATCGTTTCCTATTGAAATTTTCATTTTATATGTATTTAATTTGCAGCAAATTTACCAAAACTAATTTGTATTTTATTGTTTATTTAAAATAAGGGAAATTAAGAAGCTATTTTTAACTTATAATTAGCACATTTTGAGATAGATAAGTACTTTATTAACATTTATGATAATTTATAAATTACTGTAAATCAATTAGTATCCTATAATTAATTTGTTAAAATTTTACATTGTTAATAGCAATTCATAATTAGCTGATTTTCAAATAACTTTAATTTAACATAAAATGTTAATAAGTATAGAAAGAAAATTAGAAGTTTTTTTTGCTTGAAAAGAAAAAATTTATAATCAAAAACCGGGATTAAAAATCCAAACAAAGTTTCCTGAATTTTTAGAATAGTTATCAATATTCAAAATTGAGGTTATTAACATTTATTAACAACGAACTTATTTACAATTTAAATTAATTTCAGGTTATCAACGGTTGTTAATTACAATTTAAAAATCCTTAAAAATTAAATATTTAGCTAAAAATAACTATGTTAATAACTCTTGATAACGAAGAAAAACTTCATTTAAAAACAAATTCTAAAAAAATTATTGCGGCTATTAACATACTATAATAACAATAAATATTTTTTAAAATTTTAAAATTTCTTTTTTATAATATTAATATATGTTGACAACTTTGAAAAGCTTAAACAATTTTTAGATTGTTATTGTATTTCATTTCCTGAAGAATTGCTTTTACGGTTTGAAAATCGTTAGGATGAATTTTAAGTTTGATTCCGCCAAGAGCCGTTGAATACATGGGAGCGATGGAAGACATGATTTCGTTTTCAAAAAAGTATTGTAAAGATTCCTGATCTAAACGGTGTTTTAGAATTTCGATTTCGTGAACGTAATCAAAAGTAGCAATGGTAATAAAAGTTTCCATATTGAGTGGTTTTTGTAAAGTTTGAAACTATTCTTAATACGTTATATTTTATTTAAAACTGATTCTTTTCTTTAGAACTGCCTAACTATTTTGTAATTTTCGACTTTTAAGAAAAGACGTATGGGAAAAAGATTAAGAAAGCCTGCCAAGAAAGAGAAAAATTTCTCTGATAAAATTATAAAAATATTATCTAACAGTGCTAATAAAGCCTTTAATTATAAGCAGATAGCTGCTATTTTAGATAAAGATGATACGCAAAGCAGAAATCAAATTATAAAAGATTTAAAGATTCTTGCTGCCGAAAAGAAAATTACAGAATCGGAACCGGGAAAATATTTAATCAAAGCGGTTAGCCAGGATTATTACGAAGGAACTATAGATATGACAAGTAGAAAAACTGCTTATTTTATTTGTGATGAATTTGAAGAAGATATTTTTATTCCAACGAATAATTTAAATCGTGCTTTAGATAAAGACAGAGTAAGCGTTTACGTTTATAATCGAAGAAGAGGAAAACGTCCTGAAGGTGAAGTTATTAAAGTTTTAGAAAGAGCTAAAACTGACTTTGTTGGGGTAATTGATATTCAAAAAAACTTTGCTTTTGTATCGACTGCCAATCCAAAAATGTACACGGATATTTTTATTCCAAAAGATAATTTAGGGGAAGCTCAAAACGGAGATGTAGTTTTAGTTCATATCGAAGACTGGCCTAAAAGAGCCGATAGCCCTTTTGGAAAAGTGACTAAAGTTCTGGGAAGACCAGGAGAACATGATACTGAAATTCATGCAATTTTAGCCGAATATGGTTTGCCTGCTGAATTTCCTATTGAAGTAGAAACTTATGCTCAAAAAATTGATACTTCGATATCTGAGGCTGAAATTGCTAAGCGTCGTGATATGCGAGATACGCTGACTTTTACCATTGATCCAAAAGATGCTAAGGATTTTGATGATGCACTTTCTTTTAAAAAATTGGAAAATGGAAACTACGAAATTGGTATTCACATTGCTGATGTTTCGCATTATTTAGAAGAAGGAACTATCTTAGATGATGAAGCTTATCAAAGAGCCACTTCGGTGTATTTGGTGGATAGAGTAGTGCCAATGTTACCTGAAGTGTTATCTAATTTCGCCTGTTCGTTGCGTCCGCAGGAAGAGAAATATACTTTTTCGGCTGTGTTTGAAATTACCGAAAAATGCCAGGTTGTCAATCAATGGTTTGGTCGAACAGTTATCTTTTCTGATCAACGATTTGCTTATGAAGAAGCACAATACATCATAGAAACTAAAAACGATGTGATTCCGGAAGAAATTTCATTAACCGGAACTTCTTATCAGGTTTCTCCAGAAATTGTCTCAGCAACGCTTAAATTGGACGAATTAGCTAAAATTTTCCGCAAAAGGAGAATGAATGAAGGAGCTATTTCATTTGATAAAGTAGAAGTAAAATTCAATTTGGATGCCGAAGGTGAACCGGAAGGCGTTTATTTTAAAATAGCTAAAGATGCCAATCATTTAATTGAAGAATTTATGTTATTGGCTAATAGGAGAGTAGCAGAATTTATTGGTAAACAAAAGAAAACATTTGTTTACAGAATTCACGATGAACCAAATGAAGATAAATTAATTGCGATGCAAAATGTAATTGCAAAATTTGGTTATAAAATTGATTTCCGTAATCCTGGAGATATTTCCAAATCGTTGAATAAACTGATGGAAGATGTAAGCGGAAAAAAAGAACAAAATTTAATCGATACATTGGCTATCAGAAGTATGAGTAAGGCTAAATATTCTACGGATAATATTGGTCATTACGGATTAGCTTTTGAATATTATTCACATTTTACTTCACCTATTCGTCGTTATCCTGACGTTATGGTGCATCGTTTGTTACAGTATTATCTGGACGGCGGAAAATCGGCTGATGAGGAATTGTTTGAAACTAAATGTTTGCATTGTTCTACAATGGAAGGTTTAGCTACCAATGCCGAAAGGGATTCGATAAAATACATGCAGGTAAAATACATGCAGGATCATCAGGATCAGGAGTTTTTAGGTGTTATTTCGGGTGTGACTGAGTGGGGAATTTATGTTGAAATTATCGAAAATAAATGTGAAGGAATGATCAGAACCAGAGACATTAAAGAAGATTATTATACTTTCGATGAGAAACAATATGCCTTGGTTGGAGCAACTTCAAACAAATTATTACAATTAGGAGACGAAATTTACGTTAAGGTTAAAAATGCCGATTTAGTTAAAAAACAATTGGATTTTAATTTTTTAAGAAGATCAGAAGAAACAGTAAATTAATGAAAATGAAAATGAAAAAAGTATTTTTAGTAGTAATTGCAATTACATCACAAGTAACATTTGCACAAATAACCAAAAAATTAGGTGATTTTAATTCAGTAAAAGTATTTGATAAACTGAAAGTTACGTTAATAGCTTCGAATGAAAATAAGGTTATTATTAGCGGTGATAAAGAAAAAGAAGTAGAGGTAGTCAATAACAATGGTGAATTGAAATTAAGAATGCAATTAAAACAAATGTTATCCGGCGATGCTGTTTCTATTAAATTATATTATAAAAATATAGATGAAATTTCGGCTACTGAAGGTTCTTCAGTTTCAGGTGATGCCGTTTTTAAACAAACTATTTTTGATTTAAGTGCTAAAGAAGGAGCTAAAATAAATGTAAAAGTAGATGCTCAAAAAGTAAATGTTAAAGCTGTAACCGGTGGAGTGATTGAATTGAGCGGAGCTGCCGCTAATCAGGATGTGGTTATCATGTCAGGAGGTATATTGAAAGCCAGAAATTTGCATACTTCTCAAACTACTGTAAATCTCTCAGCCGGAGGAAATGCTGAAATTAATGCAAGTACATTAGTTGATGCAAAAGTAAAAGCAGGAGGAACAGTTTCTATCTATGGAAAACCAAAGCAAATTAATCAACAAACAATTTTAGGAGGAAAAATCGAAGAAAAAGAATAAAAAAGATGTATTTTTATTCTTTAATAAATTCTAAAATTAATGATTAACGATATTTTATCAGGTATTCCCTGGGGAGTTTTCCTGAGTTTTATGATTGGTCCTGTTTTTTTTATTTTACTGGAAACCAGTATTGTAAAAGGATTCAGGGCCGCTCTTGTTTTTGATTTAGGGGTAGTTTCTGGAGATATTATTTTTATTGCAATAGCTTATCTGGGGAGTTTCAGACTAATTCAAAGTTTGAAAGATAAACCGGCTCTTTTTATTTTTGGAGGTATTTTAATGTTGGCTTACGGAGTTATTTCGTATATCGGTTTACACAAAGAGAAACGAATTAATACCAAAAAAATAGATAACGAGATTATTAAAAAAGACTATTTTGGTTTGTTTATAAAAGGACTTTTTTTGAATGTTATCAACATTGGTGTTTTAGGTTTTTGGCTAGCTGTAATTATCTCTGTAGGACCAAAATTAGACATGCAGACTTCCAGAATGATGACTTTTTTTAGTACCGTAATTATCACTTATTTGCTGGTTGATTGTATTAAAATTTTATTGGCTAAACAATTACAGTCTAAAATGACTCCGGGAAATATTCTCAGAATTAAAAAAGGAATCAGTATTGTTTTAATGGTTTTCGGAGTAGTATTAATAACTCAGGGTTGGTTTCCAAAAGAAAAAGAAATGGTTAAAAAAGCTTTTCAAAATATTGAGAAACAATAATAAAAATTGAATATTTAAACCGCTTTGATAAGCGGTTTTTTTTATGTCATTGCGAGCGTAGCGAAGCAATCACATAGCGTGAATAATAAAGTAGGATTGCTTCGCTGCGCTCGCAATGACTAAATATAAAAAAAAAAGAGACACATTTCTGTATCTCTTTTTGAGGCATCGTCCGGATTCGAACCGGAGTAGGAGCTTTTGCAGAGCCCAGCCTAGCCGCTCGGCCACGACGCCATTGTTTTAATGGACTGCAAAGGTAAAATAAATAATCTAAATTCCAAATGTCAAATTCCAAATAAAAAAACTTAATCCAATTCTTTTGGAATTTGGAATTTTATAATAGTTGGTATTTTAATTTCTATTTTCTTCTAAGATAATGGTAACTGATTCAACATCACCACCAATAGGAGGATTGATTTTAGAAACTTCAACAGTAGTTTTCATTACCATTGGCAATTCATTAAAAATTCTGGTATTGATTCTTTTAGCCACATGTTCTAATAATTGCGAACGAATTGCCATTTCTTCCACCACAATTTTATTTAAATGTACATAATCTACCGTATCTACTAATTCATCTGATTGTGTTGATTTTTGTAAATCAGCTTTAATTTCTAAGTTAACAGTGTATTCAGAGCCTATTTTTCCTTCTTCGACTAAACATCCATGATAGGAAAAAGTGCGTATATTTTTTAATTTTATAGTTTGCATGTATCTGTTTTATTATTGCTTTGTTTTATTTTGTTGAAAAGTGCAAATATATTTGAAATTTATAGATTTTAAGCAAATAAGCAATTCTATGAATTCTTATTTAATGAACTATTTTGATAACTTTGTCTTTTTAATATTACGACATGTCAACCGAAGAAAAATCACTGCATTTTATAGAACAAATTATCGAAGAAAACCTAACTAATGGTTTTCCACAAAATAAATTAAGATTTCGTTTTCCTCCTGAACCTAATGGGTATTTGCATATTGGACATGCTAAATCAATTTGTTTGAATTTTGGTTTAGGATTAAAGTACAATGCGCCTGTAAATTTGCGTTTTGATGATACTAATCCGGCTAAGGAAGAGCAGGAATATGTAGATGCTATCAAAGAAGATTTGCAATGGTTAGGATTCCAATGGGATAAGGAATTATATGCTTCTGATTATTTCCAACAATTGTATGACTGGGCAATTTTATTGATTAAAAACGGTAAAGCTTATATTGACAGTCAATCTTCTGAGGCTATGGCGGAACAAAAAGGAACGCCTTCTCAGCCTGGAGTTGATAGTCCGTATAGAAATCGTTCTATAGAAGAGAATTTAGCTCTTTTTGAAGGAATGAAAAAAGGTGATTTTGGAGAAGGTACTCATGTTTTAAGAGCTAAAATTGATATGGCTTCTTCTAATATGTTAATGCGTGATCCTATTATGTACCGCGTTTTACATAAAGAACATCACAGAACGGGTGATGATTGGTGTATTTACCCTATGTATGATTATACTCATGGGGAAAGTGATTATTTAGAGCAGGTTTCTCATTCTATTTGTACTTTAGAATTTGTGATGCACAGGGAGTTATACAACTGGTTTTTAGATCAAATTTATGATGAAAATCTTGTTAGACCACATCAATATGAATTTGCTCGTTTAAACCTGAATTATACTGTAATGAGCAAAAGAAAGTTGTTACAATTAGTTCAGGAAAATTTTGTTTCCGGATGGGATGATCCAAGAATGCCAACTATTTCCGGTTTAAGAAGAAGAGGTTATACAGCTGCTTCTATTAGAAAATTCTGTGACAATATTGGAGTTGCCAAGCGTGAAAATATTATAGATTTCTCTTTATTAGAATTTTGTTTAAGAGATGATTTAAATAAAACTGCGCCTCGTGTTATGGCAGTTTTAGATCCTGTAAAAGTGATTATTACTAATTATCCTGAAGGAAAAGAAGAACTTCTGGATGCCGAAAACAATCAGGAAGATGAAAATGCAGGTTATAGAAAAGTACCTTTTTCTAAAGAATTATATATAGAAAGAGAAGACTTTTTAGAAGAGGCTCCTGCTAAATTTTTCCGTTTGAGTTTGGGTAATGAAGTACGTCTTAAAAATGCCTATATCATTAAAGGAGAAAGTGTTGTAAAAGATGCAGCAGGAAATATTACTGAAATTCATGTAACTTATGATACCGATTCTTTGAGTGGAAGCGGGACAGAAGCTTCTAAAAGAAAAGTTGCCGGAACTTTGCATTGGGTTTCTATACAGCATGCAGTTGAAGCAGAAGTTCGTTTATATGATCGTTTGTTTATTGATGAAGCACCAGACAGTCATAAAGAGAAAAACTTTTTAGAATTTATTAATCCAAATTCGTTAGTAATTATAAAAGGATTTGTGGAACCAAGCTTAGCTACAGCTGTTTCGGGAGATAAATTCCAGTTTCAACGTTTGGGTTATTTTAATGTTGATAAGGATTCAACTTCTTCTAAATTAGTATTTAACAAGACTGTAGGTTTAAAAGATGCCTGGGAAGAAAAAGGAAAAAAAGACAATAATAGTATTAATAATGCTTTAAAAGATATCAATAAATATTTTAAAGTTGGTACACGCGAAGAGCGTATTGCAATTAGAAAAGCAATAGGAGAGACCTTAGCCGGAATTTCTAATTACAGTTTATTACAAAATTCGTTCAAAAAGAATATTAATAACAACAAAAGTTCTTTGTTGTTTGCTAATTTGATTTTGAAATATTCAGTTTTAAAAACAGCTGATTATGAAATAGAGGAATTACAAAAGTTATTCACGATGTCTTTAAGAAGTGAATCTACTTTTGTTCGATCAAGAGCTATTTTAAATTTAAACAAATTAGATTTTGATTCGGAGTTCAAAAATTCCTTTAAAGATGAAATTTTGAAATTAAAAGAAAATCCTCCTAAGAGTTCTACCGAAAGAGAATTAGAATTTATTGAAGATTTTTTAAAATAAATTATAATTATCAAAAAGCGCTTATTAAGCGCTTTTTTTTATTATTATAAAAATCTATTTTTTATAAAATAATTATAGAATTTTACAATTAAAAACAACTTCTATATTTTAGTTTTAAGCTATTTTTTTAAATTCTTTGATAAAATATTCATTCTTTATTTTTTCGTTTAATACAAGTCTTTATTTTGATTTTTAGTGTTTTTTTAGACTTAAAATTGTGTTTGATTAATAAAACGATACTTATGAAGTGGTAACCTGTAAATAGTACTACTTTATTTTAAATTTAGTATGAGTTCGAATATTTAATTTTCTTTTATGAATGAAAAATATTATAATTTTTTTATAGTAATTCTTTTAAGAATTTTTTTAAATTTATTAGTATCTTTATAAGAAACTTAAAAAGAACATATTATGGCAACAAGTAATACAGGAAAAACTTTAATAGCTCTTGCTAGTGGTGCTGCAATAGGAGCTGTATTAGGAATTTTGTTTGCTCCGGATAAAGGAGATAAAACCAGACAAAAAATTAAAGATGGATACAAAGATCTTGAAAAAGGAATGAAAACTAAATTAGTTAATGCCAAAGTTGATTTAGAACATACTTATGAAGAAATGCTTTCTAATATGAGTTATAAAACAGAAGATGTAATTACTTTTTTAGAAAAGAAATTAGCTGATTTAAAAGAAAAAAATGCTAAACTTCATAAAAATTAATTTCTTTAGAATATAGAAACAGAACATTATGGCTTTTGATGAATTAAAAGAACATACAGAAAATATACAGGAACAAACTAAGGATTATATAGAAAAGAATCTTTCTTACTATAAATTATTAGCGTTTAAGATGGCTATGAAATCAACTACAATGATTTTTAAGTTCACCTTAATTTTAGTGTGTATTTGTATGGTACTTTTATTTTTTTCAGTTGCCTTAGCTTTTGCTATTGGTAATTATTTTGAAAGTTATACTATTGGTTTTCTTAGTGTTGGTTTTATCTATGTTGTAATAACTGCTTTATTATTTTTAATAAAAGATAAAATTGTTGAAGGACCTATTTTAGAGAAATTTTCAGAAATATTTTTTAATGATTAATTATTATGCAAACAAAAAAATATTCTTCTTATGCTCAAATTGATAGGGAACTTGAAATTTTAAAAATCGAAAAAGAAATCAGCTATCAAAAGTTAGTTTTTAATATTCAAAAGACAAAAGAGAGTTTTACTTTTTTAAATCTTACAACTAATGTTATAGATAGCGTTAAAAGCACTTTTTTTAGCTCATACGCAACTGTTTTAAGAATTTTGATACCAATTATTATAAAATGGTTTAGACATAAAAAAAGAGGCGATTAAAGCCTCTTTTTTAGTTTTATATTTGATTATTATCTTCTTCTGAAGGTTTTTCTGGTTCTTCCGTTTTCTTTTTAATTGATTTAATATTCTTTTTCATAGATTCACCTACTAAATTACTGGCAGTAAAACTGGCTACCATATTGTTTAACATATCACTTCCGGCTTGTGGAGAATTTGGTAACAAAATCAAATTAGAATTAGTATCTGAACCTATTGCTTGTAAAGTATCATAATGTTGGGTAACCACAATTAGGGCAGAAGCTTCCTGAGAATTGATTCCAACTCCGTTTAAAACATCTACACTTTCTACTAATCCACGGGCAATTTCACGTCTTTGATCGGCAATTCCCTGTCCTTGTAAACGTTTGCTTTCAGCTTCAGCTTTTGCTTTAGCAACAATTCTAATTCTTGATGCTTCCGCTTCATATTCTGCTACTGTTTTTTCTCTGTCGGCAGCATTAATTCGGTTCATTGCATTTTTTACCTGAATATCCGGATCAATATCGGTAACTAAAGTGTTAATAATTGTATATCCATAAGTAGTCATGGCTTCGTTTAATTCTCTTTTTACCGCAACAGCAATATCGTCTTTTCGTTCAAAAACATCATCTAATTTTAACTTTGGAACTTCGGCACGTACTACGTCAAATACATAAGAAGTTATCTGATCGTGTGGATATTCTAATTTATAAAAAGCATCATAAACGGTTTCTTTAACCACCATAAACTGAACTGAAACTTTTAGTTTGACAAAAACATTATCTTTAGTTTTTGTTTCAATAATTACATCCAATTGTTGAATTTTTAAATTCACACGCCCGGCAATTCGATCGATTAAAGGAATTTTTAGTTGTAAACCCGAATGTCTGATACTTTGAAATTTTCCAAAACGCTCTATAATAACAGCCGTTTGTTGTTTAACGGTGAAGAAGGAGGAAAGGAAAATAAATAATACAATAAATAACAAAAAAAGAAATGGTACACTCATAGCAAATAAATTAGTTAAAAATTATCTGTTAAATTACAAAAAAACTTTAGGTTTGCGCTTGTTAAAAGTATTCTTATGAAAAAGTCATCGTTATATTTTTTGTTGTTTTTAGTTTCAATATCAGGTTATTCCCAATATAATTATCGTGATTCAAACCGAATTGGAATTACTGCAGGAGTGAATCAATTTACTCTAAACACCAATAATTTTGATACAAAACCAGGAAATGGCTGGAATGCAGGTCTTTCTATGCGTGGAAATTTTTATGACAATTGGGATATGGTGTATGCTATTCAGTTTTCTGAAAATAACTTTTCGGTAGCTACAGACGAATTGGTTTTTGGTAAAGAAGATGTAAATTATAAATTACCTTCAGCTCAAATTTCATTGCAATTAAGTTATGTTTTAATTGAAAATTGTCTATCGGTTGAATTTGGACCATTAGTTCAGGTAAATGGAAAATTTAAAGTAGAGTCAGGAAAAGAAAACAATGTGATTTCAGGAACTACTTTACAAGCCAAAGATATTGTTGATATTGGTAAATTTAATTTTTATCCAACGGCAGGAATTACAGCTGGAGCCAAACATTTTAGACTGAATGTTTCCTATCAATACGGAATTTCAAATATGTTAGGGAACTTGAATTCTAAAAACTTGGGTTATCATTTTAAAGGAAATCCAGGAATTTTAAACGGAAATGTTATTATTTATCTATAAAAAAAGTCCCGATTAATTGTCGGGACTTTTAGTTTTATATGCTTTCAATAGCTTTTTGAAGTCTTGAAATGGTTTCATCTTTTCCGATGATTTCAACAATGTCAAATAGGTGAGGACCTTTTAAAGCTCCTACTAAACTCAATCGGAAAGGCTGCATTACTTTACCCATTCCAATTTCATTTTTAGTTAACCAGTCTTTAACAATGGTTTCAATATTAACAGAAGTAAAATCGGTGATTTCTTCGAGCACTGAAATTAATTCCTGCATTAAAGCCGGAGTTTCTTCCTTCCAGTTTTTCTTTGCTTTTTCATCATAAGCAGTTGGAGCTACAAAAAAGAAATCACTTAAATCCCAGAATTCTGAAACAAAATTTGCACGTTCTTTAATTAGTGAAACAATTTTTGTAGTTAATTCTAAAGTAGGAGAGAACCCTTTTTCTTTTAATAGTATAGCAAAATCTGTTGCTAATTTTTCATCATTAGCCTGAACTAAATATTGGTGATTGAACCATTTGTTTTTTTCCGGATCAAATTTAGCTCCTGCTTTATGTACTCGGTTTAAATCAAAAGCTGCAACTAATTCTTCTAGTGAAAATAATTCTTTATCTGTTCCGTCATTCCAGCCTAACAAAGCTAAGAAGTTGACTACTGCTTCCGGGAAAAATCCTTTTTCTCTGTATCCTGACGAAATTCCTTCTTCTGTTTTCCATTCTAAAGGGAATACAGGGAAATCTAATTTATCGCCATCACGTTTTGATAATTTTCCGTTTCCAACCGGTTTTAAAATCAAAGGCAAATGAGCAAATTCAGGAGCTGCCCAACCAAATGCATGATACAATAAAACGTGCAAAGGCATTGATGGCAACCATTCCTCACCACGAATTACATGCGTAGTTTGCATTAAATGATCATCAACAATATTAGCCAAATGATAAGTTGGCATTCCGTCACTTTTAAACAAAACTTTATCGTCTAAAAGATTAGTTTCAAACTTTACATGACCACGGATAATATCTTTTAAATGTAAAATTTCGTCTACAGGAGTTTTAAAACGAATAACATAATGTTCTCCGTTAGCAATTCTATGAGATGTTTCTTCTGCGGAAATTACTAAAGAAGTATCCAGTTTTTCCCTGTTAGTATGATTGTAAATAAAAGTTTTTCCTTGTTCTTCTTCCGCTTTTCTATAAGTATCTAAAGATTCCTGAGTATCAAATGCGTAGTATGCCCAACCTGAATTAATCAATTGATCAGCATATTGTTTATATAAATGCTTTCTTTCGCTTTGACGGTAAGGACCAAATTTTTCATTCTTGCCAATAGTTTCATCAGGAGCAATTCCTAACCATTCCAAAGCTTCCATGATGTATTGTTCTGCTCCCGGAACAAAACGATTTTGGTCAGTATCTTCAATTCTTAAAAAGAAAGTTCCACCATGTTTTTTGGCAAACAAATAATTAAATAAGGCAGTACGAACTCCGCCAATATGCAAAGGTCCCGTTGGACTTGGTGCAAAACGCACACGAATTGGGTTTGACATCTTTTATAAATTTTGACACAAAGATAATTAGAAGTCAGAAGTTAGAAGTTAGAAGTTAGAAGTTTTTCAATATTTCTCTTTTGTTTTGATATTGAAATTGTTTTTGACATTGATTATGTTATAATTATTACTTTTATGGGTTATTAAAAAGTAAAAAACTTTGAATAGTTCCAATTTCATATATCAAAAATTAGAAGCTTTTATTAGAAAGTATTATTTAAACGAATTGATAAGAGGCGTCGTTCTCTTTATTGGTCTGGGTTTGTTGTATTTTCTTTTTACGCTTTTTATTGAATATTTCCTTTGGCTAAAGCCAATGGGAAGAACCATTTTGTTTTGGACTTTTGTTGGAGTAGAAGTCTTTTTGCTTTTTCGTTTTATCTTATTTCCAATTTTTAAACTTTTTAAATTTCAAAAAGGGATTGATTACAATGATGCTTCGGCTATAATTGGAAATCATTTTTCGGATGTAAAAGATAAATTACTGAACTTTATTCAACTTTCAAATCCTGATAATACTACTGATAAATCCGAATTGCTTTTAGCTTCGATTGAACAAAAGGCTAATGCCTTGCAGCCGATTCCATTTTCAAATGCTATTAATTTTAATTCGAATAAAAAGTATTTACCGCTTGCTTTAATTCCGATTTTTCTTTTTGCTTCGTTTTATCTTTCTGGAAATAATTCGATACTAACCCAAAGTTTAAATAGGGTAGTGCATTTTAATGTTTCTTTTTTACCGCAGGCTCCTTTTGAATTTGTGCTTTTGAATTCCAGTTTACAAACGGAACAAAACAAAGATTTTGTTGTAAAAGTAAAAACGAAAGGAAAAGTGATTCCTGAAAATGCAATGATTTTTATTAATGATGAAAGTTATTTTATGGAAAATACAAAGCCTGGTGAATTTGAGTTTAAGATTGAAAAACCAACTCAAAATCTTTCGTTTTATATCAAAGGAAATTCAGTTTCTTCGGAAGATTACGAATTAAAAGTGGTTGCTGTTCCTTCGATTTTAAATTTCGAAATGCTATTGAATTTTCCTTCGCATTTGAAAAGAAAAGCTGAAATAATTAGAGGAACTGGTAATGCTATTATTCCGGAAGGGACAGTGGTAACTTGGAAAATGAGTACACAGGCAACCCAAAAAGTAGTGTTTTCTAATGCAAATATGATTTTTCCGTTTTCTAAATCAGATAATAGCTTTATTTTATCAAAAAAAGTTTCAGAAAATACAGATTATCAAATAATTACTTCGAATAATGCGGTTTCTAACTTCGAAAAATTGAATTATCAGCTAACAGTTATTAAAGATCAGTACCCAACGATTACAGTGAATCAGGCTCCGGATAGTTTAAAGCTTGCTGCTAATTATCTTTTAGGAAAAATAGGTGATGATTATGGTTTATCTAAATTGCAAGTAGTCTATTATGAATCCAATAAACCGGCTACTGCCAAACGTGGAACAATTGCTGTTAAGTCTGGTGTTTTTGACCAATTCGTTTTTTCTTTTCCTGCTAATCTTCCGGTTATAGAAGGTGTAACCTATGATTATTATTTTGAAGTTTTTGATAATGATATTTTGCATCATTTTAAAAGTTCAAAATCTTCTGTTTTTTCTAATCGAATTGTAACTGCTCAGGAGAAACAGGATTTAATTTTGAAACAACAAAATGATAATATTCAGGGTTTGCAAAAATCATTGCAGCGTCAGGATAAACAATTTTCTCAATTGGATAAGATTCAGAAATCAGGAAAAGAAAAAGAAAATTTTGAATTCAACGACCAACAGAAAGTAAATGATTTTATCCAACAGCAAAAAAGGCAGGATGAGATGATGCGCAATTTCATGGATAAAATGAAAAATAATTTAGAGGAATCTATCCCGATGGCTATCGGGACTAAAGCTAAGGACGAATTTAAAAAAGAACTAGAAAAACGCATTGAAAACAACAATGAAGAATTAGAAAAAAACAAAAAGCTTTTAGAGGAATTAAAATCTCTAAATGATAAAATGAAGAATGAAGATTTGCTTGAAAAATTAGATCAGTTTAAGCAAAAGAGTAAAAACCAAGTTAAAAATTTACAGCAATTAGTCGAGTTGACTAAGAAGTATTACGTTCAGAAAAAGGCTGAACAAATTGCTGATAAATTAGATAAATTATCCGATAAACAAGACAAACTTTCGGAGAATGAAAAGGAAAATACCAATTCTAAACAACAAGAAATAAATAAAGATTTCGATAAAATTCAGGAAGATTTGAATGAATTGGATAAAGACAACAAACAATTAAAATCACCTTTAGATATTCCTAAAGATGATAAAACTGAAAAAAGCATTGATGAGGATTTGAAGAAAGCTTCTGAAGAATTGCAAAAAAATAATACTTCAAAAGCAAAACCTAATCAAAAAAGTGCTGCTAAGAAAATGAAAGCGATGTCTAAAAAAATGGATCAGGGAATGGAAGGAGCAGAGATGGAACAGATGGAAGAAGATGTAAAAATGCTTCGCCAGATTTTAGATAATTTATTAGCCTTTTCTTTGTCTCAGGAATCGGTAATGAAGAGTTTTAAATCGATAAATTCTGCTTCGCCTGCTTTCAATAAGAATATAAAACTACAACAGGATTTACGTATTCAATTCAAACACGTTGATGATAGTTTGTTTGCTATGTCTTTGCGTAATCCTAAATTCACGGAGGATATTACTAAAGAAGTTGGAAATGTACAATACAATATCGATAAAGCTATTGATAAATTATCTGATTCTGAAATTTCTAAAGGAGTATCACATCAACAATATGCCGTTGCTTCTGCAAACAAGTTGGGAGATTTTTTAAGTGAATTGCTTAATAGTATGCAAATGTCTTTGTCTTCTATGGGGCAGGGAAAACCAAAACCGGGACAGGGAGAAGGAATGCAATTACCGGATATCATTTCTAAACAGCAAAGTTTAGGTGATAAAATTAAGAAAGGAATCAAACCAGGAGAAGGGAATGAAGGAAAAGAAAATTCCGGAAAAGGTGAAGATGGTGATGGAGGTGAAGGAGATGCCAAAGCTATCATGGAAATTTATAAACAACAAAAAGAACTCCGTGAAGCTTTAGACAGCGAATTGAAAAAACAAGGTTTGGGTAATAAAGGAGAGAATGCTTTAGAACAAATGAAGCAATTAGAAAAGCAATTATTAAACAAAGGTTTTAAGAATGAAACGCTTCAAAAAGTGATGAATATCAAACAGGAATTATTAAAATTGAATAATGCTGTTCAGCAACAAGGTGAGGAAAACAGAAGACAGTCTGAAACTAATAATAAAGATTTTCTTAATCAATCGAGAGCTTTACCCAATTCTTTGTTAGAATATTTACATAGCATAGAGATATTAAACAGACAATCATTACCTTTGCGCTCCAATTTTAACCGCAAGGTTCAAGAATATTTTAAGACAAAATGATAAATTTTAATTACGAAAACGACTTTAATTTAGATAATGAAGAAGCAATAGCTGCTTGGTTATCGGCTGTAATTGTATCTGAAAAAAAGAATGAAGGTGAGATTAATTATATCTTTTGTGATGATGATTATCTTCATAAAATCAATCTTGAATACTTAAACCACGATACACTTACGGATATCATTAGTTTTGATTACACTGTTGGTAACGAATTAAACGGTGATATTTTTGTTTCTGTAGAACGTGTTATGGATAATGCAAATGATTTTAATGTTTCTTTTGAAGAAGAATTAAAGCGTGTATTAGTTCATGGTGTATTGCATTATTGCGGTTATAAAGACAAAGGAGAAGAAGATGAACGTTTAATGCGTTTAAAAGAAGATGAAAAAATAGCTATGTTCCACGTGGAACAGTAAATAAATTTCAAATTTTTAAAGTAAAAATATAATGGTGTTCCACGTGGAACAAGTATAATAAAATATAGATAGAAGTTCTGGAAATAATCTAAAACCAAAATCTAAAACCAAAGAAAAAATGTTTCTAGAAGAGTATGATGTAATTGTTGTGGGCGCTGGGCACGCAGGTTGTGAAGCTGCTGCTGCTGCTGCAAATTTGGGTTCCAAAGCTTTGTTGGTTACTATGAGTTTGCAGAACATTGCCCAGATGTCTTGTAATCCTGCTATGGGTGGAATTGCAAAAGGTCAAATTGTTCGTGAGATTGATGCGCTGGGAGGTTATTCAGGAATTGTTTCAGACCGAACGGCAATTCAATTTAAGATGTTGAACAAGTCAAAAGGACCTGCAATGTGGTCTCCGCGTGTTCAAAGTGACCGTATGCGTTTTGCCGAAGAATGGAGAATGATGTTGGAAGGAACTCCAAATCTTGATTTCTATCAGGAAATGGTAAAAGGTTTGATTATTGAAAATGGTAAAGTAAAAGGAATTCGAACTTCACTTGGAATTGAAATTCGTTCCAAATCGGTTGTGTTGACCAATGGAACTTTCCTGAACGGATTGATTCATATTGGAGAGAAACAATTTGGTGGAGGTAGAGCAGGTGAGAGTGCCGCACATGGAATTACCGAAGATTTAGTTGAAGCCGGTTTTGAAGCGGGCAGAATGAAAACGGGAACGCCTCCTCGTGTTGATGGACGTTCGTTGGATTATTCTAAAATGAATGAAGAAAAAGGGGATGCTAAACCGGATAAGTTTTCTTATTCTGATTTGACAACTCCGTTGACGTATCAAAGATCATGTCACATGACGTATACTTCGTTAGAAGTTCATGATATTTTGAGATCTGGTTTTGATCGTTCGCCAATGTTCAACGGTCGAATTAAAAGTTTAGGTCCAAGATATTGTCCTTCTATTGAAGATAAAATTAATCGTTTTGCTGATAAGGAGCGTCATCAATTATTTGTTGAACCGGAAGGATGGCATACCTGTGAAGTCTATGTAAATGGATTTTCGACTTCGCTTCCTGAGGATATTCAGTTCAAAGCGTTGCGTACTGTTGCCGGTTTTGAAAACGTAAAATTCTTCAGACCGGGTTATGCAATTGAATACGATTATTTTCCTCCTACACAATTAAAGCATACTTTGGAAACGAAGTTGGTTGATAATTTATATTTCGCCGGACAAATTAACGGAACTACAGGTTATGAGGAAGCTGCTTCTCAGGGACTGATGGCAGGAATCAATGCGCATTTAAAAGTACATGAAAAAGCGCCGTTAATTTTAAAACGTGACGAAGCTTACATTGGAGTTTTAATTGATGACCTAATTACAAAAGGAACGGAAGAGCCATATAGAATGTTTACTTCTCGTGCTGAATACAGAACTTTATTGCGTCAGGATAATGCCGATTTTAGATTAACGCCAATGTCGCACGAAATTGGTTTAGCTTCAGAAGCCCGTTTGCGAAGAATGGAGCGCAAGCTGAATGAATCGGAAAAAATGGTTGCTTTTTTCAGAGAGACCAGTGTTACGATTGCAGAAACCAATCCTATTTTAGAATCTAAGGGAAGTGCACCAATCTCTCAGGGAGATAAGATGTTTAAGATTTTCTCTCGTCCGCAAATTGATTTAGAAGACATGATTAAATTTGAAAAAGTGCAAAATTATGTTGACGAAAATAATTTGGATCAGGAAATTTTAGAACAGGCAGAAATTCAGGTTAAATATTCAGGTTATATTGAAAAGGAAAGAAATAATGCGGATAAATTAACACGACTTGAAGATGTGAAAATTCCCGAAGATTTTGATTATAATAAAATCAAGTCGATGTCTATTGAAGCAAAACAAAAATTAAATAAGATTCGTCCTGTAACCATTTCGCAGGCTTCAAGAATAAGCGGAGTTTCTCCGAGTGATATTTCGGTATTGCTGATTTATATGGGAAGATAAATTAGTATTCAGTGTTCAGTTTTTAGTAGGCAGTTTGACTGCTGTCTGTTAAATTGAACACTTAATACTGATTTGTTCCACGTGAAACTACGTCCGTAAGCCTTGTTATAACTGGGAAGTATGTGATTTAAAATAATAAAAAGGAGTAATAAATATTTTGGTTTATTACTCCTTTTAAAAATTAGTATAAATTTTAATGTATAATTTTGTCTTCATTAATTGAAGACTAAACTGACCACCGACCACTAAAAAATGGATATTTCAAACAAAAAACATTTTCTTACCGTAAAAGACCATTCTGTTTCTAAAGAAACTTTCGATTTGTATTATGATGAAGATTTGGATATGCTAATAACACATCCGCAACCCAATTTAGAAAATTTAGGTAAGTATTACGAAAGTGAAGATTATATCTCACACACCGATAATAAAAGATCCTTGTTTGAAAAAGCCTATCACTTTGTAAAAGGGATTGCACTTAAAAATAAATTGAATTTAATTAATTCACAACAATCACAAAAAGGGAGAATTCTTGATATTGGTGCCGGAACCGGAGATTTTTTAGCTGTGGCAAAAAATGACGGTTGGCAAACTGTGGGGATTGAACCCAGCGACAGAGCTAAAGGAATTGCAATTAATAAAGGAATTTCATTTGTAGAAAATACAACAGCATTAGAAAATCATTCTTTTGATGTTATTACGATGTGGCATGTTTTAGAACATGTGCCTGATTTGGATTTTCAGATTAAAGAATTAAAGCGTTTATTGAAACCCAGCGGAACTTTAATTGTGGCTGTTCCTAATTTCAAATCTTTTGATGCAAAACATTACGGAACTTTTTGGGCTGCTTTTGATGTGCCCATTCATTTTTGGCATTTTTCCAAAAAAGCAATTCAGATGCTTTTCCAAAAAGAAAATATGAAATTAGAAAAAGTACTTCCAATGAAATTTGATTCGTTTTACGTGAGTTTGCTTTCGGAAAAATACAAAAACGGAAAAATGAATTTTATAAAAGCATTTTTTATCGGATTACAATCAAATTTAAAAGCAAAACAAAATTCGGAGTATTCTTCGTTAATTTATGTTCTTAAAAACAGCTAAAACTCATTTTAAGGCTTTTTAAGCGCCTTTTTAGCGGTTTATGGTGTCAATTATTAGCTGTTTTTTGTTTTAACCTTATTTTTAATTTATTTAATCCGTTTTTTATAGCTTTAGATTATGGGTTTTGTTTTGTTTATAACGAAATCTAATAATGTAAATTTTTCCCATTTTTCAGGTGTTTTCTAGGATACTATCTATTTTTTTATATTTTTGCTACCAACACATCATTCAATTACAATTTTATCCAAATGAAGAAATTATTATTAATTATCGCAATTTCTATTTCAGTTTTTGCTTGCAACGAAAAAACTGCCGAAGTCAAAGAAATGAAAACAGCTTATGTAGATACTTCGGAATTAATGAAGGAATATACAGAAGCGAAAGACCTTGAGGCAAAATATAAAGCACAATCAGAAGAAAAAGGAAGACAATTAGAAGCCGAGATTAATCGTTTTAAGCAGGATGCTGCTAATTTCCAAAGTCAGGCTCAGGCTAATGGTCAGGAATGGGCTCAAAAAAGAGGAGCTGAATTGCAAAAAAGAGAGCAACAATTAGGTTATGCCCAACAAGCTTTAGCACAACAATTACAGCAATCAAGCGGTGCTGAAATGGATACTCTTATAAAGGGAGTTAAAAAATTTATTAAGGATTACGGCAAGGAAAAAGGATATGCGTATATCTATGGAACAGGTGATGCTGCTTCAATTTTATATGCAGAAGATAAATATGATATCACTAAAGAAATCATTAAAGCCTTGAATGAGAAGTATAAAGCTTCTGAAAAATCAGAAACTAAAGCGGAAGAAAAGAAATAGTTCTGTTTCAAAAAAATAAAAAAGCCTTCAATTCTTAAGAATTGAAGGCTTTTTTTGTTTCAAAAATAATTCACTTATATCTTATTTTTAGTAGCTGATTGTGGATCTTGAGGTAGAAATAGTAACCTTATTGGTCTGGCTATGTAATATAAAAAGTGGAATGGTTTATTTATTTTAATAATCATATAATCAACTGCTTGTGGTTTAAAGGTGCTAAGTATTTGATTATATAAATAGAAGAACTTATCTTCTAATGTAATATAAAATTCTTTAGTTCTTGTAATAATAGAATAATGATATTTAATAGCATCCCAAATTGGGAATTTATTATTTCGCATTTTTTGATAGTTATTGCTTAAGATAAAATGAATTAGTATATCGATCTTTTTTTTCTCAACTAATTTATTTTTAAACTGTGTTGCTAGTAGTTGATTTATTGTTGCTTTTACAATATTGGTATTGAGATTTTTATTTAGGAGCGTGAACGTTTCTGAGTTATTATTCTCATTGTTGTTTTGAATTTGGTAGTTTTCGACCCAATTCATTCCTTGTGTTAAATCAATTATGGTTTTAAGGTGTCCAAGTTGATCCTGAAGCAGATGATGCATACATACAGCCTTAAAATGTTCTATTGGATTTATAAAATGGATTTTTTTATTAATTAGTTGATTTTCTTGGGGATTATTCCAGTCAAAATAATTTAATTTTTTATTAACGTGTAAATTTTTATTAATAATATTAAAATGAAATTCCACGTGAAATTCTATTTTTTCGCCTAAAAACTTATCAAAATTAAAATCCTTATGTGTCTTTATAAATTTTTTATGTCCAATTCTATGGTAGTATTCTAATTGATAGGATTGAAATCCTAGTTCCTTCATTATTGGAAATATTTTAGATAGATCATCTGGATTTAGTATCAAATCAATATCAGATGATTCTCGCATATTAATATTTCCAAAAAATTGTTTTGAATATGCTGCTCCTTTGTAAGGCAGTATTTTTATTCCCTGCTGATTTAGTATATTAATCAATTTTTCCGTTTCTAAAGCAAGTTTTATATTTTGAACAGAATTTCTTTTTAGTTCTATGTTTATTTCTAATCTTATTTTTTCAGGAATTTCTATTTTTAATAGTACCCGATAGATAAACGATCTGATTCGGTGTTTACGACATGTTTTGAATACATCTGACCATTCTATATCATTGGACGCAATAAAAGTGTTTAAATCGTCTATTTCAGCCGTTTTAAAGTATACTCTAGTGCATAGTATAACTAATGCCATAGAAATTCCATATTTATTTTTGATGTCTGAAATAGTAATCATTGAGAAGAATTAGTTGAGGAATAATTAAATTAAGTTTTTTTAGTGCAATTTTTTTAAGAAATATCGGGTAAATTCAAACTTATCAAATAATCCATTTCTTTTAAATTATTTAATCGTTTCATTTTCATCAATTCATTTTCGGCTTCTTTTTGCAGGTATTCTTCTTCGGAAATCATTAAACCCGTATGGTTTTTAATGTTATAAATTTTTAATTCTTCTGCTTTTGTAAAAATCCAGTAATCCGCAAAAGCAAGGGTTTTAGCCCCGCTTCTTTTAGGCTGTAGTCGTACTTTTTCCGGTAAGATTCCAATGGCTAAATTTCTAAATAAGGCTCTGGAATAGGGTTTGGGTTTAAACAATTCCGTAGGTAAACTGTACATGATTTCCAATAATCGAATATCAGCCAAGGGATATACAGTTTCTATATTATATTGATTAGCATAGGCTCCTTCTGACTCGGTTCGTAAACTAGTATGTGCTCTGCAAATTTGTTGTTTTTGCCAGTTTTTGAAACTGGGATTAAAAGCAAAAGAAATGTCTTTTAATTCCTTGTAAAATGAAGATTTGGGATTTAATAAATTTCTTTTTTCCTGTATTTCAGAAAAATCGAAGGCAGTTGTTTTTACTTTTTTTGCTTTGTAATAATGTACGGTTTTTAGAATGGCTCCCCGTCTAAAATCAAGTAGAAATTGAAATAAACCTTTAATATTAAAATCGTTCAGGTAATCGTAAAAATAATTATTTCCATTTTGAGAAATGCCTTCATCACCAGGAAAACCACTAAAAATCACTTCTATCTGGTTTTGTTCTGCAGCTATTTTGTATAAACTATCCTGCCAGATACAATCGCTATTGGCAACGCCACCCATTACCTCATTATGTTTATGAATTTCTTCAAATACATCTTTATAATGAAAACCGGTAATTGGATGATGATTTTCACGAATTAAATTCGCATAGTTAATAATTTCTTCCTGAGTGCCTTGTTCATCAATACCGTTATCAGAGTAAGCTCTTGTGGTTTCATCCAGAACAAACGAATAAGTATGCAGCTGTTTTTTATCCATTAATCGAGATAAAAGTACGGCAATGGCTGAGGAATCCATTCCGCCCGAAAGTTGGCATCCTACATTTTTTTTACCTCTGATTCTGGATTTTATAGCTGTTTCAAGTGTTTTTCTTAAAAGGGCATAATAATCTTCATTGTTTTTACAATAACTTAAATCTACTGTGTTGAGTTCCCAATAACGAATTTCTTCTATCTTTTCTCCGGGACTTATAACAATAGAATGAGCCGGTTTGAGTCTTTTAATGTTCTTGAAAAAAGTGTCTTCTACTTCCTGAGGATAATTGCGAAGTTCTTTAGCGATATAGTTTTCATTTAACGCCGGTTTTTTGAGTAAAGCTGCTTTAATTGACGGAATTGTTGTTCCAAAATAGAGTAGTTCATCCTCCTCCATATAAAAAAGCGGACGGATACCCATTTGATCCTTAGCTAAAAAAAGCGATTTTTTCATTTCATCCCAAATTGCAAAACTAAAATCGCCAATGAAATGTTTGACACAATCTTTTCCCCATTTTTGATAGGCAGCTACTATTACTTCTTTTTCTTTAACATCATCAGAAAGTTGCAGTTGCAATTGTAATTCTTCAATATTATCTAATCGGCACCAACCCACATATTGTAAATCAGGAAATTTATTGTTTTTAGAAATTGGTTGAGCAAAATCTTCTAATAGGATTTGATCGGTTAGTAATGAAGTATTTCCATTCTTTAGTGATTTAGTATTGAGATACTTATTTGTTACTTCTTGAAAATTTCCATTATTCAAGTTTAAAATTCCAAAAAATCCTTTCATTTCACTGTATTTTTTTACATTTGCGAAGTTAATAAAATATTAAAATAAAGTGAGCTAATGCCATATAATTACAAGGTTTTTAATTTACGCTGTACTTCAACCATTCTGCTTCCCTCATTTGTGATGAATCAAGAAGAGGTAATTCCTGATTTTGAAGTGGTTTTAGGTACTGTAGTACCTGATTTCAAGAAAGAACCAACTGTAAAAAAACCATTTACACAATTCAATGAGAATGAGTTTTTTTATCAAATGCCTGATATTGCCCGTTATTTTGTTACTGATGGAAATAAAGTAGTCATTGAGCCGCTTTGTGAAGATTGGGATAGTATTCTGTTGTTTTTTTATTCCAATTGTATTGCTGCAATCCTTTTTCAAAAGGACCAAATTCCTTTTCATGTTTCAGGAGTATTGGATAAAAAAGATGGATTATGGCTTTTTGCGGCTCCTTCCAGAACGGGTAAATCAACAACGGCTTTAAAATTAAAAGAAAAAGGCTATACTTATTTTACCGATGATACTGCTTTAATTATGGTTGAAGACAATCAATGTGTTGCCATTGCTTCTTATCCCGTTTTAAGAGCCTGGGAAAATACCATGAATAATCAACAGGTATATGCACTTTCTGATGGAAAGCAATTGCGTGCTGAAATCAATAAGTTTGGTATTGCTTTTCATGATGATTTTGTGGCTACTTCTCAAAAAGTGAAAGGAATTATTTTTCTGGAAATGAAAGGAGATAGCATCCAAATCGAAAGACTAAAATCTACTGATGGAATGAAACGTTTAGGTGATAATATTTATCGAAATAACTGGATTCACGGCATGAACAAGCAGTTGTTACAGTTTAAAACCCTGAGTATTATTTCGCAAAAAGTCCCTTTTTGGACAGCTGTAAGGCCTAAAGATAAACCGAGTTTTGATAGTTTTGCCGATGCTATTATCAATCAAATTATAGAAGCCGATGAAAAATAATATCATTTGGCTAGCATCTTATCCAAAGTCAGGAAATACCTGGTTTCGAAGTTTTTTGACCGCTTTGTTGAATCAGGGCGAAATTGATATCAATAAAATGGAAACAGATGGTATCTTTTCGGCTAAAGAATATATCGAGAGTATTTTAGACTTATCTACCGATGATTTAAGACCAAGAGAGTTTGAATCTTTAAGAAAAACGGCTTTTTCATACAAAGCACAGCTCGCTCAAAAAGAATTATTTGTAAAAATACACGATGCTTATACTTTTTCCCGATGGGATGGATTGCCTCTCATTCCAAACAAAGGTAGCCGTTTAGCTTTGTATTTAGTTCGAAATCCATTGGATGTAGTACTTTCATTGGCTAATCACACGGGATTGAGTATTGATGAAACGATTGATAAATACATGAATTGTGAAGAAGGTGCTTTTGTTAAGAAAGGGAAAGCAGGTCAGCAATATTACCAACTGATGGGAACTTGGGCCATGCACGCTTCGAGCTGGATGCAGCAAAAAGATGTTCCGGTTCATGTTATTCGCTATGAAGATATGAAAATGAATGCTTTTGCAACTTTTAAAACAGCCGTAGAAAAAATGCAATTGAATTATTCTGATGATGCGATTCGTAAGGCTATTGAAGCAACAGATTTTAAAAAATTAAAGCAACAGGAAGAAAACAAAGGCTTTAAAGAAAAAGCAATTCCGTCTTCGGCTTTCTTTTTTAAGGGAGAAACGGGACGTTGGAAAAAAGAATTAACTAAAGAACAAATACAAAAAATCATGACAGTAAACGAATCGATGATGAAACGATTGGGGTACTGGGAAGAAGTTATAAATCAAATACAATAATTATGGATAATCAAAAATACCTTTTAAATACGGAGAAAGTATTGTTTACCCCTTTAGAAGAAGAGGGTGTTTTGTATGCTATCGAAGATAACAAATACATTAGTTTGAATACCACTTACACTTCCATTATTCAATATATTTCTGAAGGATTAGTTTATAACGAAATTGTAGCACAATTAATGGCAGAATACGAAGTAGAGCAGGAACTCTGTGAAGTTCAATTAAAGGCTGTATTAGCCGATTTAATTGCTAAAGAGTACATTAATGAATTTTTTTCTTAAAAAGCTTAAAAACACATTTATTTTAAGCCGGCACCAGCGAAAATTAATTTTGATGGTGTTCTGGCTTGCTATTTATAGAAATTTGTTATTAGCCATAAAATCCAGAAAAGCTTTTACAGAGCAAATTTGTAAAAATCAGGATACAAAAGTAATATTAACAGCAGAAAAAACAGTAATTGCAAAAGATATTGCACTGGCTATATACATTGTCAATAAATACATTCTCTGGAAAAATGTTTGTCGCCATCAATCCTGGCAGGCGGTGTATTTATTGTTGCAATACCAAATTCCTTTTGATTATTTTGTAGGTATTGAAAAAAATAAATACAAGAAAGAGGGGCATTCCTGGGTAAAAGTAAACGGTAAATTCATTTGCGGTAACTGCAATGAGAAAAATTACTTTCTTGTTTAATATTTTGTGTAAGTTCACTTTTGGGGAGTAAGTGAACTATTAATTTGTTTGTGGTAGATTTTGTAAGATAATCAAAATGATTATTTAGGAAACACTCGTTGAAGGTAATCCTACTCCGTGGTTTCCTCCTCCTCCAATCCAGGCTTCATTTTGTCCTGGGACAGTTCCACCATTAATTTCCATTTCTGTTGCTTCGGGATTTACCCATTTTCTTTTTGTTTCCATAACTTTTGTGTAATTAGATTAATAATAAAAATCAGACGCAAAGATATTTTATTTATAAAAAGTATCTACTTTTATAATAAATTTTTTCAAAACTCGATATTACTCCATTCTCATTACTTAAATGTTGTAAATAAGCCATTAAGTCATATAAAAAAAGCCACTTTCATAAAAGTGGACTTTTGATTAAATTAGAGTAACTAAAATAGTATTTACTTTTTTTAAGAAATACTTCCGTGATTACCAAAACCAGTAACATAACTTTCATTGTTACCAAAATCAGTCCCTCCATTCACATTAATTTCAGTTGCTAAAGGAGTAATCCATTCTTTTTTTTCTGTATTCATAAGATTTGTTTTATGCAGGTTTAAAAAATTTGAATCAAAAGTAATATTTTTTTGTAAAAAAATTAGAAATTATTTGTAAATAGTGCTTTTAGGAATGAATTAAGACCACTTTTATGGAAAGTAATTTTATTTTTTAAAATTCCAAATATTTAAGAAAGAGCTGTTATGGTGCCATTGGTTACTTCGTATATACCAGGATCTACACCACCATTCACTTCAATTTCAGTAGCCTGAGGCGTTATCCATTGTTTTTTTTCTGTATTCATAAGTTTTGTTTTTTGTAGGTTTTAGAAATTTAAATTCGTTTTTTGACAAACAGTTAAAATTAGTAACAAAAAAGTCTACTTTTTGATAAAGTAGACTTTTTACTAGATGTACTTTTTTTATCTAAAATTTATGATACATGATAAACTGAATCCTCACCTGAAATAGTAGGATTTGGACCACCATTAATTTCAATTTCGGTTGCTACAGGAGCAATCCATTGTTTTTTTTCTTTTTCCATGATAATTATTTATTAGTAGGTTTAAAATATGAAACAAAAATAGTGTTTTTAATTATTAAAAGTATCGTTAAACGTCACTATTTAGGCATAAAAAAGTCGAATTTTATTAAAATCCGACTTTTTTATAAAATATCTAAGTTTAAGAACATTTATGATATTGTACCATAATCTAATTCCTGATAACCAAGATCTGTACCGCCATTTACTTCAATTTCAGTAGCCTGAGGAGTAATCCATTGTTTCTTTTCTACACTCTTTATTTTTTTTGATAAACAGTTAAAATTATTAATAAAAAAGTCTACTTTTCGATAAAGTAGACTTTTTTTAGATGTACAAAAAAATGCTTTTTTAATCATAAAATTTATGACACTTGATAGAAAGCATTTTCAAAGATATCGGTAATACCACCACCATTCACCTCAATTTCAGTAGCTTGAGGCGTTATCCATTGTTTTTTTTCTGTATTCATAAGTTTTATTTTTTAATAATTTAAAGCAAAACTAAAATTATTTTTCAAATATTAGTAAGAAAAATGATAATGTTTTTTTAAATAAAAAGTCCGCTTTATTACGAGCGGACTTTAATTTTTTTATTTAATGAGCAATTAAAAAATAATAGCCATTAAATAGGTTTAATTTATATTTCAACTAAGAAGAGAAGATAACGTCTTCAAAAGTATTTGGCATACCACCGGTATTAACTTCCATTTCAGTTGCTACAGGAGCAATCCATTGTTTTTTTTCTTTTTCCATGATAATTATTTATTTAGTAGGTTTAAAAATTTGAAACAAAAGTAGTATTTTTTTGTAATAAAACACTTTGATAATAAAACTTTGTTTTTTTATTAAAACTACAGCTAAAAGATTAAATTTGGCTCTTTATAATTTACAAATATGAGTGTAACAAACTATTTGTTTCAACAAAACTATTCCGTTTCCCGTAAAGACCGTGAGGATTTAAATGGGCATATCGCTTTTACGGTTTGGTTTAGTGGTTTTTCGGGCTCCGGAAAATCGACTCTGGCTGCTGCATTAGATCAATGGTTTTTCAACAGGCAAATACGTTCTTACATTACGGATGGTGATAATACCCGCATGCATCTGAACCGTGATTTAGATTTTAGCAGAGAAGGGCGAAAGGAAAATATCCGTCGTGTGGCTGAAGTTGCCAGGCTTTTTAACGATGCCGGTGTAGTGGTTATCAGTTCTTTTATTTCACCTTTTGAAGAGGATAGAATTTCTGCTAAAAGCATTGTAGGTCCTGAAAATTATATCGAAGTTTATATAGCTACACCACTTGAAACCTGTATTCAAAGAGATGCTAAAGGTTTGTACGCCAAAGCTCAAAAAGGAGAAATTAGTGACTTCACTGGAATCAATAGTCCGTATGAAATACCCGTAAATCCTGATATTATTGTTGATACTACTGATAGAAGCATTGAAACTTCATTAGAAATAATAACTAGTTGGTTGTTAGAAAATAAGTTACAACCAAAAGTTCAATTAAAGCCATAATCCATTTTGAAAAAACAGTTTCAATTCAAAAAAATCGTTCAGGATTATCTTCAAATCTTAGAAATCATCTACAAAGCTTCTCCCGGAAATGCTCTGAGTTATTTTGTTTTGGTTTTATTTCAGTCGGTGGTTCCGGTTGCTACACTTTATATTACCAAAGAAATTATTGATATTATTACCACTCCCAAAGGACATAATTTTAACGAAATTATTTTTTGGGTTATTGGTTTTTGTCTTTTGCAATTAGTTGCTTCCATTTGTTCACAATTAGCAACTTACGTAAATGGTTTGTACCAACAAAAAGTAGGTGATTATTTATCGAAACGTGTATTGGACAAAGCCATTTCAGTTGATTTCTCCTATTATGAAAATCCGGTCTATCACGATACCTTACATCTGGCGCAACAACAAGCGGTTTTTAAAGCGGCTCAGTTGTTAAATGGTTTCAGTAATCTGTTGATGCAATTTTCGAGTGTTGTGATGATTGCGAGTATGCTGGCTTATTATTATTGGCAATATGCAGTAATCATTGTGGTTCTTTCTCTGCCGTTGTTTGCAGTTAAATGGTTTTTTTCCCGAAAAAGTTTTAATGAGGAAACGAAGTTGGCCAAAATAGAACGCGAATCGAATTATTTACAACAGGTTTTAACGGGATTGAGTTATGCTAAGGAAGTACGTCTTTTTGGTTTTGGAAAAGAATTTATTGCCCGTTACAGTGTTTTAAGGGAATATTTGTTTAAGCAACGAAAATCTATTCAAAACAAGCAGAATTTTTACAGTGTCATTATTGAAGCGGGTGAAATTGTTCTGGTAGGTTTTATTTTTCTGTCTTTGGCACAAAATACCTGGGAACAACTTATTACACCGGGACTTTTTGTGATTTATTTACAAGGTTTCCAAAAATTACAATCGGGAACAAAAAGCTTTTTGACAGCCTTGGTGCAATTATTCCAACACCGAATGTTCATTAATCATCTTTTTCAATTTCTTGATATTCCGGAAAGAATTTCTAAGGAATCCATTGTTCCTTTTCCGGTAAAACCTTCGAAATTAGAAATCAATAATTTACATTTTTCTTATCCGAATACCAAAAGAGAAATTCTTAAAGACATTTCGTTATCCTGTGAAAAGGGACAAATCATAGCCATTGTTGGTGCTAATGGTTCGGGAAAATCTACTTTGGTAAAATTGTTAGGGAAATTGTATGATTATGAAAATGGAAGTATTGTTATTGATGGATTGGATTTAAAAAATATTGATAAAGAGACATTCCGGGAAAATAGTGTTTTCCTTTTTCAGGATTTTGAAAAATATTTTTTAAGTGTTGCCGAAAATATCAGTTTAGGCGCTAAAGAAACCAATGATTTAGAAGCCTTAAAAAGAGCCGCCGAAAATAGTGGTGCAAAGGTTGTCATTGATAAATTAAAACATGGTTTTGATACAAAATTAGGACGGACTTTTTGGATGGGTGAACAATTAAGCGGTGGCGAATGGCAAAAACTAGCCTTAGCCCGATTGTTTTACCGTGATGCCGATTTGGTCGTTATGGACGAACCTACCAGCGCCTTAGATGCTTTTTCTGAAGGAGAATTGTATAATTCGCTAAGAGATTGGGGGAAAGAAAAAATGATTATTTTAGTTTCTCATCGATTGTTTCAATTGAAAAAAGCCGATGTTATTTATGTGATGAAAGAGGGACGTATTGTTGAGAAAGGGGATTTTGATACTTTAATTGCTCAGAAAAGTTATTTTTGCGAAATGTTTGAAGACCAATTGTAATTGTATTTAATCTTTACGTCACATGCAAACCTTATCCGAAGCCGCAAAATATACTTTACAATTCATCAATCAAACCCAGCGTTCGGTTTTTTTGACGGGTAAGGCAGGAACGGGTAAGACCACTTTGCTTCGTGAAATAATTGAAACAACCCATAAAAATACTGTGGTTGTGGCACCTACGGGTATTGCGGCTTTAAATGCCGGCGGTGTTACGATTCATTCGATGTTCCAATTGCCGTTTAGCGGATTCATTCCTTCGCATACTGCTGAATCACAGTTTTCGGAAACGGTAAAATTTGAAACTAAGGAAAGTTTGCGCAGGCATTTTAAGATGAATGGGGTGAAAAAATCGGTAATTCGAAATATGGAATTGCTGGTGATTGACGAGGTAAGTATGCTGCGTGCCGATTTGCTGGATGCTATGGATTATATGATGCAAACCGTTCGGAAAAAAGCGACTCCTTTTGGTGGTGTTCAGGTTTTGTTTATTGGTGATTTGTTGCAATTGCCACCGGTAATCCGGGATGAGGAATGGCGTACTTTACGCAATTATTACAAGGGAAAATTCTTTTTTCATTCGCATGTTATTCAGCAAAGTCCGCCTTTGTATATTGAATTGTCTAAGATTTTCCGTCAGACCGATACTAGTTTTATTTCGGTTTTAAATAATCTGAGAAATAACCAGATTACTCCCGAAGACGTTCAGGTTTTGAACCAATATGTAAAACCTGATTTTGATTTAAAAGCCAATAAAGGTTATATCACTTTAACGACTCACAATGCCAAAGCCGATGCTATGAATGCTCAGGCTTTGGAGGATTTAAAAGGAGAATTAATTACCTATAAACCTGAAATTACTGGTGATTTCCCTGAGAAAATATTTCCTGTCGAACACAATTTGCAATTGAAAGTGGGAGCGCAAATCATGTTTGTTAAAAACGATTTGAATTTCGAAAAAAACTATTTCAATGGTAAAATGGGAATTATCAAATCACTTTCCAGTCAGGAAATTCTGGTTCATTTTCCCGAAGAAAATAAAACGATAGAAGTAGAGCGTTACGAATGGCAAAATATCCGTTACAAAGTCGATCCGTTGACTAAGGAAGTCGAGGAGGAGGTTTTGGGAACTTTTGTGCATTATCCTATCAAATTGGCCTGGGCCATTACAGTACATAAAAGTCAGGGATTAACTTTTGACAAGGCTGCGATTGATGTTTCGCAGGTTTTTATGCCTGGGCAGGCTTATGTGGCTCTGTCGCGTTTGCGTTCGTTAGAAGGCTTAGTTTTGCTTTCTCCGCTACGTATGAACGGTATTTCAAACGATCAGGATGTGATGGAATATGCACAGAATAAAGCTTCGGAAGAAGTTTTGAAAAATTCGCTGCATTTTGAAACCAAGAATTTTATCCATAATTATCTGATTAACAGTTTCGATTGGTATGATTTGGCTCAGGAATGGCGTAATCATAAATTCAGTTATTCGGATAAAACGGAAAGTTCGGCAAAATCTAAAAATGCACTTTGGGCAGCCAAACAATTGGAAAGTATCGAATTGCTTTTGGATCCATCCAAAAAATTCATCATCCAATTGAATAAAATTTTTGCCAATGAAACGGTAGATTTAATTCATGTTTCTGCCAGAATTCAGGCAGCTTTTGATTATTTTTTCAAACCGATGGACAATTTGGTTTTTGAAATTCTGTGGAAAATTGAAGAAATTAAACGGCTCAAAAAAGCAAAAGCCTATTTTGAAGAATTGTCTGAATTAGAAGAATTGCAGTCGAAAGCGGTTTTGCGATTGATGAAAACCAAACTTTTAATTGAAACGGTTATTGCCAATGAGCCTATTTCGAAAGAAAAACTAACTTCGGATGAAATCAAAAAATATCTTTCGAGGAAAAAAGAAGCTATCCAAAATCAATTCAAAGAAACGCATGTGAATTTGATTGAAGACGAAGTCGATTTGAATCGCTATATTTCTAAGAAAAAAGACAAGGCAGCACCTAAAAAATCTACTATTGAAGAAACTTTTGACTTGTGGATAGCTAAAAATTCGATTGAAGATATTGCCGATATTCGCAAGCTAACCGTTCAAACTATTGAAGGTCATTTGGTAAAATTAATTCAGGGCAAAAGAATTTCGATAAGCGAAGTCTTGCCTCAGGATAAAATTGACGAATTAGCCGAAGCTTTTAAATTCTATAAAGAAGAGTCTCTTACTCCGATGAAAGAAAAATTTGGTGACAAATACAGCTGGGAAGAATTGCGAATGTTTAAAGCGAGTTTGAACTAAAAAGTCATTGCGAGTTACGATAGCTTCGTAACTAAGCAATCTAACTTAAAGATACTTTATTGAAAAGTTTTTAAATTAAAAAAGCACTTTTTTATTTAAAAGCAAAGTTTTTTTTATACTTTTACAACATGAAATGATATAGTAAAAAAGCATAACAAAAATTACTATATAAAAAAACCCGTCTTTGAAAGACGGGCATTTTAAAACTAATCTAAAATCGTTTATTAGCACGGTAGATATTTAGAACAATACCGGAAAAATAAAAAAGGCATTCAGAAATAGTTTTCCAAGATGAAGCATCGTTAAAACTCATTTTAGAAAATATAAAGTTAATAAATAAGAACTTGTGAGGCCTTACAAATAACCACAGGGTAGGATCTGTGGTTTTTTTTATGCTCAGCTGTCAGATACAAAGATTGTAAATTCTAACGGCAATTAAAAGCCAAACTTATTCACAATAACCCCATGTTTTTAACAAAGACAGAAATCACTCCTGAATCTTTAATAAAACAGTATAATATTGTTTATCAGTAATTTGAAAGTTTGAAAACGTTTTATCACGTTATAAAATATAGAAATTTTAAAATCCAAAACAAAAAAAATCTGTCAACTTTAATCTTCAATAATAGCCATAAACGATTAACATATCGTAAAACGATATAAAGTAACATTCAAAATAAAAATATCTAATTATATTTGGGTTTTTCTTTCATTTTTTCATTCTGATAACTATCGGAACGAAGCAATCTCGCTAACCCTTATCCAGTGCTTGACTTTTGAAATGAGATTTCTTTGTGAATCTTCGTGTAACAACTAAACCATTTATTTTTTATACTTTTGCAAAAAATATTCTAACCTTAAACTGTTTATAGCATGCAACTGTACAACACCTTAAGCGCAGAAGAAAGAGCTGAACTAATTGATCAAGCGGGTAAACAACGTCTCACGTTGTCTTTCTATGCGTATGCCAAAATTGAAGATCCTAAAAAATTTCGCGACGATTTATTTCTAGCCTGGAATGCACTAGATGCCCTGGGTCGAATCTATGTTGCTCATGAAGGTATTAACGCTCAAATGAACGTTCCTGCCGAAAATATTGAAGCTTTTAGAGAAACTTTGGAGGTGTATGATTTCATGAAAGGCATTCGTTTGAATGTAGCCGTAGAACATGACGATCATGCATTTTTGAAATTGACAATAAAAGTACGTCACAAGATTGTTGCCGACGGATTGAACGACGACACTTTTGATGTAACTAATAAAGGAATTCACCTAAAGGCTAAGGAATTCAACGATATTCTTGATGATCCGGATACAATTGTGGTTGATTTTAGAAATCACTACGAAAGTGAAGTGGGTCATTTTAAAGGCGCCATTACTCCTGATGTGGAGACTTTTAGAGAAAGTTTGCCTATTATCAACGAGCAACTTCAGAACCACAAAGAAGATAAAAATCTGGTAATGTATTGTACCGGAGGAATCCGTTGTGAAAAAGCGAGTGCATATTTTAAACACCAGGGTTTTAAAAATGTTTACCAATTAGAAGGGGGAATCATCAATTACGCCAAGCAATTGAAAGAAGAAGGCTTAGAAAGCAAATTCATTGGAAAAAACTTTGTTTTTGATAATCGTCTAGGCGAAAGAATTACTGATGATATTGTTTCGCAATGCCATCAATGTGGAAAACCTTGTGACAATCATACCAATTGTGCTAATGATGGCTGCCATTTATTGTTTATCCAATGTGATGATTGTAAGGCCGCTATGGAAAATTGTTGTTCAATCGAATGTCAGGAAATCACGCATTTGCCTTGGGAAGAACAATTAAAATTGCGAAAAGGAAAACAAGTTGGTAATAAAGTATTCAGAAAAGGAAAATCCGAAAGTTTGAAGTTCAAACATTCAGGTGAACTTTCGGATACGGCTTTAGCAACCGCTTCAAAATCAGCTGATATTCGTCAGAAAATAAAAGTAAAAAAGACCTTAGTTGGAAAAGCTGAGCATTATTATGTAAAAGCGCAAATTGGACTTTTTACCATTGAAAATAACGAATTGAATTTGGGAGATAAGATCTTAATTTCAGGACCAACAACCGGAAATCAAGAATTGATTCTGGACAAAATGTTTGTTAATGGATATGAAGGAATTCAGGCTAAGGCTGGTGATAAATTGACTTTTGCTGTTCCGTTCCGAATTCGTTTATCGGATAAATTATATAAGATTTTAGACTAATTTATCATGACATCGATTCATAAAATTGAACTCATGGCTCCCGCCGGGAACTTTGAGTCACTTCAGGCTGGAATAGATAATGGTGCTGATTCGGTTTACTTTGGCGTTGAGCAATTAAATATGCGCGCCCGTTCTACAGTGAACTTTACCATAGATGATTTACCGGAAATTGCCCGTCGTTGTGAGGTTAAAAATGTGAGAAGTTATTTAACATTAAATACCATCATTTACGATCACGATTTATCGGTAGTTAAAACCTTATTGAACAAAGCTAAAGAAGCTAATATTACGGCAGTAATTGCATCAGATCAGGCAGTAATTGCGATGGCGAGAAGCATTGGAATGGAAGTGCATATTTCTACTCAGTTGAATATTACCAATATTGAAACCATAAAATTCTACAGTCTTTTTGCCGATACGATGGTTTTAAGTCGCGAATTGAGTTTGCGTCAGGTAAAAAGCATTACTTCTCAAATTGAAAAAGAACAAATCAAAGGGCCATCAGGAAAATTAGTAGAAATTGAAATTTTCGGTCACGGCGCTTTGTGTATGGCGGTTTCTGGCAAATGTTATCTAAGTTTGCATTCGCATAATTCTTCGGCAAACCGAGGTGCCTGCAAACAAAATTGCCGAAAAAAATATACAGTTATCGATCAGGAAAGCGGTTTCGAAATCGAGCTGGATAACGAATACATGATGTCGCCAAAAGATTTATGTACGCTGGATTTTCTGGATCAGGTAATCGATTCGGGTATTCAGGTATTGAAAATTGAAGGTCGCGGTCGTGCTCCGGAATATGTGGCAACCGTTATCAAAACCTATCGCGAAGCCATTGACAGTTATTATGAAGGCACTTTTTCTAAAGAAAAAATAGTGGTGTGGATGGAAGCTTTAAATACCGTTTACAATCGTGGTTTTTGGGCCGGATATTATCTGGGTCAGGAATTAGGGGAATGGAGTGAAGTTCCTGGTTCTGTTGCTACTCAGAAAAAAGTATATATTGGAAAAGGAACCCATTATTTTCCAAAAGCCGAGATTGGTCAGTTTAAAATCGAGGCTTACGACATTAAAATTGGAGACAAAATCCTAATTACAGGACCTAATACCGGTGCTCAGGAAATGATTATCGAAGAAATGTACGTCAATGACAGCACCGCTGAAAAAGCTACTAAGGGAGACGACTGTACGTTTAAATTACCGTTCCGAATCCGTATGTCTGACAAACTTTATAAAATTGTGGAAGCCTGATGGTTATAGTTACCTTACAAAGAGATAAATGTATTGGTTGTAATTATTGTGTTGAAATGGCTCCATTACAGTTTCAAATGTCTAAAAAAGACGGTAAATCAGTTTTATTGCATTCGCAAAATGCCAAAGGTTTTTTTACCTTAAAATCGCATGATCACAGTATTGCCGAAAGTGTTGAATTGGCTGCCAAAGCTTGTCCTGTAAAGATAATTTCGGTGAAAGAAACTTAAAAATATTGTTTTCTAAATACTAAAATCCTGTTTTGAATATTTCGAAACAGGATTTTTTATTGTAAATTTTAGCTTTTTGAATTAAATCAAATGAATATAAATGTTACTGCTCAATTAATTTAAATTTAACAGCTTGAAAAAATAGTTGCGAATCTTTTTCAAAATAAATTCCGTTTTCTTTTTCCTCTAATTTTACTTGGTAGTTATGAATTAAAGTGGTTTGAGCAATCACATTTACTTGATAGGTAGTGCCCATTTTGTTTTCCATAGATATATTTTGAACAATTCCGTTTATCACAATCGATTTTGGAATTATTGCGCTATTATTTAGTTCAAAACTAACGATATATCCTTTTTCAGTATTCCTATTATAGCTTTTATAGGTTTGGTTTTTGATGTCTAAAAGTTGTTTGGAACAGGATGACAGAAAGAAACATCCGAATGAAAGTAAAATATAGATGGTTTTTGATGTAATAATTTTCATAATTTTAGAGTTTTTAATAGCTACAAATGCTAATTTAAACAATTGAATTATAATGAAATTAAAATATGTCCTTTTAACGTTGCTTGTGGGATTGGTTTTTACTTCTTGCAGTAAGGATTCTGATTCTAATGAAACCACCACCACCACGCCAGATGTGATAAATGATTTTGTTTGGAAAGCAATGAATTCCTGGTATTATTGGCAATCCAAAGTTTCTAATTTATCTGATAGCAAAATTACTTCCAACAATAACTATGCTAATTTTATTAACGGTAAGACTCCTGATGCTCTTTTTTATTCGCTTCTTTATCAAAGAGGAACGATTGATAAATTTTCTTGGATTGAAAACAGCAATGAAGTTGTGAGCGCTTCAAAAATTGCCGAAGTCCAAAAAAGTGGTGGTTTTAATTATGGTCTTTACCCTAAAGATGCTAATAATGTAAATTTAGTAGCCTTAATAAATTATATCGTACCTGGTTCACCTGCTGCTTTAGCAGGATTGAAAAGAGGTGACGTTGTTACAAAAATAAATGGAAGTCAACTTACGGCAAGCAATTATAATCAGTTAGAAGACACACAAGTAACCCTTACTTTGGCTGCAAGTGTGGGATTTACAAGTACTGCTATGGTAACCACCGATAAAGCGACTACTGTAACTGTTTCCCAACTTGATATTGACGAAAACCCTATTGCTTATTACGAAAAGAAAGTATATGGCAGTAAAAACATAGGCTATTTAGTGTTTAATGGTTTCAAAGCAGATTATAATGATGAACTTAATGCAGCTTTCGCTAAAATGAAATTGGATGGAATTAATGAATTAGTTTTAGATTTAAGATATAATGGTGGTGGCTCATTAGAAACTGCAATTGCATTGGCACAAATGATTAACGGAAGTAATACAAATAAGCCTTATATCTATTTAGATTTTAATGATAAACATAATAGCGATGATGGTTTTGAATACCTTTCAGATAAAGTTAAAATTTACAACTTAGTAGATAACGAACCCACTTTTCAGAGTGAAGAAAGTGTAAATAGTCTTTCTTTAACTAAAATATATGTCCTAGTTAGTTTTGAAACGGCTTCTGCTAGTGAACTCACCATTCAATGTTTAAAAAAATACATTGACGTGGTTACGATAGGCGATGATACAGTTGGTAAATTTGTAGGATCGATAACCTTATATGACTCTCCTGCTTACGATTATGCCTCATACGCTAATAGAAGTACCAAACACCAATGGCAATTGCAACCTATTACTTTTGCCTATTACAATAAAGACAAAGATGTAAATCCGTCAAAAATAACACCTAATTATGAAATTAATCCATACGATACTTTTTCAAATCTGGTAGAATTTGGAAACGTAAAAGACCCATATTTAAAAAAGGCTCTTGAACTAATTACCGGGCAAACTTTACGGACTAATAACCAAAGTGCTAAAAGCGCAATATCTTTTAGAAATGACAATCTTGCGGCATTCAATCCTACAAATACAGCCAAAGGATTATATATTCAAGATTTTAAAAGTTTAAAAGAATAAGAATAACTAAAACGAAAGTTTTGAATTGGTAGCAAAAGCTAGTAATTTAAAATTATTTCAGTTAATGAAACTTAGAAAGTAAGTATTAAAATATTCAATTTTAAACCATTACATTTTAATTGTAATGGTTTTTTTTAATAAAAAATTAAGAGCTAAAGGCATTTTTAACGGTTGTGAGGTAAACTTAAAATATACTATCTTTACCGATTCAACGTTTTAAGAACTTAAGTTGCGCAAGTCGCAACACTACATATAAAATTATGGCATGTGCAAGTTGTTCAACCTCTGATGGTAGCGCACCTAAAGGTTGTAAAAATAATGGTACTTGTGGCACTGATAGCTGCAACAAATTAACGGTTTTCGATTGGCTTTCTAATATGAGTTTGCCTAATGGCGAAGCCCCTTTTAATTGTGTTGAAGTCCGTTTTAAAAATGGTAGAAAAGAGTTTTACCGCAATACTGAAAAATTGACTTTAAGTATGGGGGATATAGTAGCTACAGTAGCTTCTCCCGGTCATGATATTGGTATTGTAACTCTTACAGGGGAATTGGTTCGTATCCAAATGAAGAAAAAAGGTATTAATCCTGATGCGAATGATATTCCAAAAATTTACCGAAAAGCTTCTCAAAAAGACATCGATATTTGGACTGCTGCCCGAAGTAAAGAAGAACCAATGAAAGTTCGTGCACGAGAATTAGCCATTGTACAAAAGCTGGAAATGAAAATTTCTGACATTGAATTTCAGGGAGATGGTTCAAAAGCTACGTTTTATTATACTGCTAATGACCGTGTGGATTTCAGACAGTTGATTAAAGATTTTGCTAAGGAATTCAGCACCCGAATTGAAATGAAGCAGGTAGGTTTCCGTCAGGAAGCGGCCCGTTTAGGAGGAATTGGTTCCTGCGGACGCGAATTATGCTGTTCCACCTGGTTAACTGATTTCAGAAGTGTAAATACTTCAGCAGCACGTTACCAACAATTGTCTCTGAATCCGCAAAAATTAGCGGGTCAGTGTGGTAAATTAAAATGTTGCTTGAACTATGAATTAGATACTTACATGGATGCCCTGAAAGGATTTCCTGAATTTGAAACCAAATTAATTACCGAAAAAGGGGATGCCGTTTGTCAAAAACAGGATATTTTTAAAGGTTTGATGTGGTTTGCCTATACGAACAATTTTGCCAATTGGCATGTATTAAAAATTGATAAGGTTAAGGAAATTATAGCCGAAAATAAGCAGAAAAAGAAAGTAGCTTCGCTTGAAGATTATGCTATTGAGGTAACCCAGGAAGTTGAAAAAGACTTTAATAATGCGATGGGGCAGGAGAGTTTAACTCGTTTTGACCAGCCAAAAAAGAGTAAAAGACACAATAAAAAGCCTAAAAAAGCAGTTGAAAATTCAGTGGCTGCTGCTCCAACTGCTAAAAAGCCATCGAATAAAAATAAACAATCAAATAAACCTGCTCAGCCAGCTCAAACTGCTCCAAATGAGCAAAAACCAGCTTCTGAGAAAAAGTCTAAAGGACCCAGAAAACCTATAATTATTAAAAAAAATGAGGCTAAAAAATAGCGTTTTAATACTTTTAGTGAGCATGCTCTTTTTTTCTTGTGATAAAAAAAGGGTTTTTGATGAATACAAATCTGTTGGTAGTGGATGGCATAAGGATAGTGTTGTTTCTTTCAACTTGCCAGAATTGGATTCTGCTAAAAAGTACGATCTTTTTATAAATATCAGGGACAATAATAATTATCCTTTTAACAATCTTTTTTTGATTGTAACTTTAGAAAAACCGAATGGTTATACCAAAGTAGATACGCTGGAATATCAAATGGCAGCACCGGATGGAACACTTTTGGGTGATGGATTTACCGATATTAAAGAAAGTAAATTGTATTATAAAGAGAATGTAAAATTTAGAGGAAAATACAAACTCAACATCAAACAAGCTGTTAGAGAAGGAGGTAAAGTTCCCGGAGTTACTCAATTAGAGGGTATTACAGAAGTTGGTTTAAGAATTGAAAAAAAAGAATAAAAAATAGTTATGGCAGTTAAAAAGACAAATAATGCAGAACACGATGTAAAGTATTATGCAAAAAAATTCTGGAAGTTTTTCTTTTATGGATTAGGAGGAGTTTTTCTTTTTTTCCTATTTGCTTCCTGGGGACTTTTTGGTTCCATGCCTTCTTTTGAAGACTTGGAAAATCCGGATTCCAATTTAGCTACCGAAATTATTTCTTCTGATGGAGTAGTAATTGGAAAATATTTTCAGGTAAACCGTTCCCAATTAAAATATTCTGATTTACCAAAAAATCTTGTAGATGCTTTAGTAGCAACCGAAGATGAGCGTTTTTATGAACATTCAGGTATTGATGGAAGAGGGACTTTGAGAGCCATTTTGAGTTTAGGAACTAATGGAGGTGCAAGTACATTGACCCAACAATTAGCCAAACAATTATTCCACGGTGAAGGTTCTAAATTTTTACCGTTTCGTATTGTTCAAAAGGCTAAAGAATGGATTATTGCTATAAGGTTAGAAAGACAATATACTAAGAATGAGATTCTTGCTATGTATTGCAATGTGTATGATTTTGGAAATTATGCTGTTGGAGTAAGTTCGGCTTCACAAACCTATTTCTCAAAAACACCTAAAGAATTAACCGTAGATGAATCGGCAATGTTAGTGGGAATGTTTAAAAATTCAGGTTTGTATAATCCGGTAAGAAATCCTGTTGGTGTAAAAAACCGCAGAAATGTGGTGCTTGCGCAAATGGAAAAATCACATATGATTACTGAAGCTCAGAAAGAAAAATTACAGGCTTTACCAATCAAGTTGAAATTTAAATTAGAAAGCCACCGTGAAGGAACAGCAACTTATTTTAGAGAGTATTTGAGAGAATACATGAAAAAATGGGCTGAAACGAATAAAAAACCGGATGGATCAGACTATGACATTTACAAAGACGGATTAAAGATTTACACTACGATTGATTCCAGAATGCAACTACATGCCGAAGAAGCTGTGGCTGCACACATGGCTAATTTACAGGAACAATTTTTTATTGAACAAAAAGACAATAAAAATGCACCTTTTGTAAATATTACCGAAAAAGAAACCAATCGTATTTTAAAGCAGGCAATGAAGGCTTCTAACCGTTGGTTTATTCTGAAATCGATGGAAAAAACCGATGAGGAAATCATTGAATCTTTTAATAAAAAAGTGCCAATGACTGTGTTTACCTGGAAAGGGGAAAGAGATACTATTATGACACCTCTGGATTCTATTCGTTATTACAAACACTTCCTGCAATCTGGATTAATGGCAATGGAACCTCAAACAGGACATATTAAAGCCTGGGTGGGAGGTATTAACTATAAGTATTTTCAATACGATCACGTAGCTCAGGGAGCAAGACAGGTAGGCTCTACTTTTAAACCTTTTGTTTATGCAACTGCAATCGAACAATTGAACATGTCACCTTGTGATACCATCATTGATGCACCATTTACAATTCCTGTTGGACGTCATCACGTGACCGAAACCTGGACGCCAAAAAACTCAAACAATACTTACCTTGGAATGGTAACTTTGAAAAAAGCATTGGCTAATTCGATCAATACCGTTTCGGCTAAATTAATTGATAAAGTAGGTCCGGAAGCGGTTATTAAATTAACTCATAAATTAGGAGTTAAAACTAGTATACCGGCTCAGCCTTCTATTGCGCTTGGAGCAGTTGATATTACGGTTGAAGAAATGGTAGCTGCTTATAGTACTTTTGCTAATCAGGGAGTGTATAATAAACCTCAGTTTTTATCCAGAATTGAAGATAAAAGCGGAGTAGTTATTTATGAACCAATACCGGAATCGCATGATGTATTGAATAAAGATATTGCATTTGCTGTGGTTAAATTACTGGAAGGTGTAACCGAAGGAGGTTCGGGTTCCAGATTAAGAACGGAATACGGAGGTAGCGGTGACAACCGTTGGACAGGTTATCCGTATGTGTTTAAGAATCCAATTGCCGGTAAAACAGGAACAACACAAAATCAATCAGACGGATGGTTTATGGGAATGGTTCCTAATTTAGTAACCGGAGTTTGGGTAGGTTGCGAAGACCGTTCGGCACGTTTTAAAAGCCTTACTTACGGTCAGGGAGCTACTGCTGCTTTGCCTGTTTGGGGATATTTTATGAAGTTGTGTTATGAAGATCCGAATTTAAAAGTGTCCAAAGAAGATTTTGAACGTCCGGCCAATCTTTCTATAAAAGTTGATTGTTACCAACCTAGAAAAGTAAGAGATACTGTTGCAAAAGATTCAACCCAAACAACAGATGAATTTGAATTTTAAAGCCGTTTTTAATTTTATTTGTTAATCATGACTGAAATTAAAATTGCAATTACAGATACAGAAATAGCTTCCTGCTGGGAAGCTATTTCTGTATTACGACCTATGTTAGAAAGAGAAAATTTTGTTTCTCAAATTCAGAATTTACAAAAAGAAGGCTATCATTTGCTTTATATTCAGGAAAAGGATAAAACGGTTGCAATTGCCGGTTATCGTATCTATACGATGTTGTATTGTGGTAAAATGCTTTATCTGGATGATCTTTCAACATTGGAAGAATACCGAGGTAAGGGTTATGCAAGCCAGCTTTTAAATCACCTGAAAGCAATTGCTTTGGAAAATAACTGTGTTTCGATTCAGTTAGATTCCGGTCCGGCCAGAACTACTGCGCATAAACTCTACTTCAAAGAGGATTTTACCATTAGCGCTTATCATTTTCATAAGAAATTATAAAGGGTTTATTTTTTTCGAATTGTAATATTGTTTTTTATTTTTAGAAATAAAGCCTTATTTTTAAGAATCAAAAACTACAATTCCTTATGATTAATAAAAAAGTAAATTCGGTTCAGGAGGCATTAGAAGGTATTTACGATAATGCAACTATTATGTTTGGTGGTTTCGGATTGTGTGGTATTCCTGAAAACGCTATTGCCGAATTAGTTCAAAAAGGAACTAAAAATCTCAGTTGTATTTCAAACAATGCCGGTGTGGACGATTTTGGTCTGGGATTGCTTTTGCAAAAAAGACAAATCCGGAAAATGACTTCTTCCTATGTGGGAGAAAACGCCGAATTTGAACGTCAGATGCTTTCGGGAGAATTGGAAGTCGAATTAATTCCGCAAGGAACTCTGGCTGAACGCTGTCGTGCGGCTCAGGCAGGAATTCCGGCTTTTTATACTCCGGCGGGATATGGAACCGAAGTAGCGATTGGTAAAGAAACCCGCGAATTCAACGGGAAAATGTATGTGATGGAACAGGCTTTCAATGCCGATTTTTCCATTGTAAAAGCCTGGAAAGGCGATACGGCAGGAAACCTAATCTTCAAAGGAACTGCTCGAAATTTTAATCCTGTAATGGCAGGTGCCGGAAAAATAACCATTGCCGAAGTGGAAGAATTGGTTGAAGCCGGAAGCTTAGATCCTAATCAAATTCACATTCCCGGAATTTTTGTACAACGTATTTTTCAGGGTGAGAAATATGAAAAACGGATTGAGAAGAGAACGGTTCGAAAAAGAGAATAGAAGAAAGAAACTAGAGAAAAGAAATAGTGCTCAGTGATCAGTCCCGAAGTTTCGGGATTACTGTTCAGTTTGAATAGCACTTAAATGAACTTCAATTTCTTATATGGTTCAAAAAAATGTTCTATTTGAATAGAAAACTTATATGACTTATATGTTTTAAAAAATAAAATTATGCCTTTAACAAAAGAAGATATCGCCAAAAGAATTGCCCGGGAACTCAAAGACGGCTATTTTGTGAATTTAGGGATAGGAATTCCTACTCTGGTGGCTAATTATATACCTGAAGGAATAAACGTTGAAATACAAAGCGAAAATGGCGTTCTGGGCATGGGGCCTTTTCCTTTTGAGGGCGAAGAAGACGCTGATCTTATCAATGCGGGCAAGCAAACTATTACCACGTTAGCCGGAGCTAGTTTTTTTGATTCGGCAATGAGCTTTGGGATGATTCGCGGTAAGCATGTCGATTTGACAATCCTTGGCGCTATGGAAGTGGCTGAAAATGGCGATATAGCCAATTGGAAAATTCCCGGTAAAATGGTTAAAGGAATGGGAGGGGCGATGGATTTAGTGTCCTCTGCCGAAAATATCATTGTGGCGATGATGCACGTCAACAAAGAAGGAGAGTCTAAAATTCTTAAAAAATGTACTTTGCCTTTAACTGGTGTAGGTTGCGTCAAAAAAATAGTAACCGAACTGGCCGTCATGGAAATTACTCCAAAAGGAATTAAGTTATTAGAAAGAGCTCCGGGAATATCAGTTGAACATATTATCGCTTCGACTGAAGCGAATTTAATCATTGAAGGTGATATTCCTGAGATGGTGATAGATTAAGAAAGAAATGACTCTGCCTTTCGCCCCAGTTTTTTTAGGATATCAAATAAATATTCATCTGGTTTTAGAATATCTGGCTTTCTTTTTGGGATTTCGCTATTATTTATTTCTTCGAAAAAAATCAACGGATCATATTTCAGGCATCAATAGACTTTCCATTATTCTTGGAGCAATTCTTGGTGCTTTTTTAGGTTCGAGAATTATGGGTTTTCTGGAGAATCCTGTTCTTCCGGATTCGGTTGAATCATGGGTTGCTATTTTCAATTTTAAAACCATTATGGGTGGTTTGTTTGGAGGTTTATTAGGAGTAGAACTTTCGAAAAAAATAATCGGTGAAAAACAATCTTCGGGAGATTTATTTGTTTTTCCAATTCTTCTGGGGATTTTTATTGGCCGAATAGGATGCTTTCTGTCCGGAATAAATGAATTTACCTATGGGGAGAAAACTTCCTTCTTTATGGGAATGAACCTTGGCGATGGTTTAAAAAGACATCCATTAGCTTTGTATGAATTGATTTTTGTAAGCTTTTTATTTTTATTTTTATGGAAATTAAAAGATAAAGAACTTAAAAACGGTATGCTCTTCCGGTATTTCATGATTGCTTATTTTGCATTTCGTTTTTGTATTGAATTTTTAAAACCCAATGTGTTCTTTCTTTTCGGTTTAAGCAGTATTCAGTTATTGTGTTTGCTGTGTTTAATTTATTATCATAAAACAATTTTAAGCTTATTTAAAAATGCCAGTTAGAAATTACACCTATTACGATTATACTTTAAGTCTTTGTCCGGAATGCTTAAAACGAATTGACGCTAAAATTGTTTTTGAAAACGATAAGGTGTATATGCTCAAAAATTGCCTGGAACATGGAAAATCCAAAGTGTTGATTGCAGATGATATTTCATACTATAAGAACATCAGAAATTACAATAAACCTTCTGAAATGCCTTATAAATTTAATACCAAAACAGATTATGGCTGTCCCTACGATTGTGGTTTATGTCCGGATCATGAACAACATTCCTGTTTAACGGTTGTTGAAATTACAGATAGATGTAATTTAAGCTGTCCTACCTGTTATGCGGGTTCTTCGCCCACTTATGGCAGACATCGTACTTTGGAAGAAGTAAAAGCCATGCTGGATGCCATTGTTCGCAACGAAAAAGAACCGGATGTAGTACAAATAAGCGGCGGAGAGCCTACGATTCATCCGCAATTTTTTGAAATATTGGATTACGCAAAATCACTTCCAATCAGGCATTTGATGTTAAATACCAATGGAATTAAAATTGCCAAAGACAAGGAATTTGCCAGACAATTAAAAAGCTATGCTCCTGATTTTGAAATTTATTTGCAATTTGATTCATTTGAAAATAGTGTGTTGCAAGAATTACGTGGTGCCGATTTGAATGAAATTCGAAAACAAGCCATTGAAAATCTGAACGAATTGAATCTTTCTACTACCTTGGTTGTTACGCTTCAAAAAGGATTGAATGATAACGAAATAGGTAAAATAATCGAATTTGCTTTACAGCAAAAATGCGTTCGGGGAGTTACTTTTCAACCTACACAAATTGCCGGTCGATTGGAAAATTTTAATCCCGAAACCGATCGGATGACGTTAACCGAAGTAAGGCGTAAAATTTTGGAACAAACTACTATTTTTAATCCTGATGATTTATTACCGGTTCCTTGTAATCCCGATGCTTTGGTAATGGGTTATGCATTAAAATTAGGCAATGAAGTATTTCCTTTAACACGTTATATCAACCCGAATGACTTACTGGATAACAGTAAAAACACTATCATTTACGAACAAGATGATGTGCTTAAGGAAAAAATGATAGAACTTTTTAGCACTGGAAATTCAGTTGAAGTAGCCGAAGAAAATCTAAAATCCATTATGTGTTGTTTGCCGTCAATTGATGCTCCCGATTTAGGTTATGATAATTTATTTCGAATTATCATCATGCAGTTTATTGATGCTTATAATTTTGATGTCAGAGCGATTAAAAAATCCTGTGTGCACATAGTTGATAAAGATTATAAAATCATTCCTTTTGAGACGATGAATTTGTTTTACAGGGATGATAAAAAAGTACGTCTGGAAGAATTGAGAAATCTAATAAAAACTTAAGTTATGATAGCATTAGAAGGTAATATAGATTTTGGAGGAATTATTGTAATCATGATAATGATAATGGTTGTACCACCAATATTATTATCCATTATAGGTTTTGCAATGAAAAAAGACAAACCCAGAACAGCCAAAGTATTTTTTATTTTAGCCGCTTTGTATTTGCTGATTGGCTTAGGTATTTGTGGTAGTATATTGACTGCCTGATAAAAAAAGAAACCGCAAATTCACAGTTTTAATTTGTGAATTTGCGGTAAAAAATATTCTAAGTTTAGAATTTCAGATTATAAATTCTCAAAGAAATCATTTCCTTTATCATCAGTTATAATAAAAGCAGGGAAATCTTTAATAGTGATTTTTCTAACGGCCTCCATTCCTAATTCTTCAAAGTCAACTACTTCAACTGAAAGGATATTTTCTTTTGCTAAAATAGCAGCTGGACCACCAATAGAACCCAAATAGAATCCGCCGTAAGTTTTACAAGCGTTCATCACATCCTTAGTTCTGTTTCCTTTGGCAAGCATCACCATACTTCCACCATTTTTCTGGAATTCTTCTACATAAACGTCCATACGTCCTGCAGTTGTTGGACCAAAACTTCCCGATGGCATTCCGTCCGGAGTTTTAGCAGGACCAGCATAATAAATCGGGTGGTTTTTAAAGTACTCCGGCATAGGTTTTCCGGCATCCAGTAATTCTTTGATTTTAGCGTGGGCTATATCACGAGCCACAATTAAAGTTCCGTTTAATTTCAAACGTGTTTTAATTGGGTATTGAGATAATTTCTTAAGAATCTCGCTCATTGGTTGGTTCAAATCAACCTCTACAGCTTCTTCTAAATGCGGTGGCGTTTCAGGTAATAAACGTTTTGGATTTACCTCTAATTGCTCTACGAAGATTCCGTCTTTGGTAATCTTTCCTTTGATATTTCTGTCGGCAGAACAGGAAACTCCTAATCCTACAGGACAAGAAGCAGCGTGACGTGGCAAACGGATTACACGAACGTCATGAGTGAAATATTTACCTCCAAATTGCGCTCCAATAGCACTTTCCTGGCAAATTTTTTGCACTCTTTTTTCCCACTCTAAGTCACGGAAAGCCTGACCGGCCATGTTTCCTGTAGTAGGTAAATTATCATAATAACCCGCAGAGGCTTTTTTAACAGCTGCCAAGGTTGCTTCGGCAGAAGTTCCTCCAATCACTAAAGCCAAGTGGTAAGGCGGACAGGCAGAAGTTCCTAAATCCATTATTTTAGCACGAATAAAAGCATCCAATGATTTTTCGTTCAATAGGGATTTCGTTTGTTGGTACAAATAGGTTTTGTTAGCCGAACCTCCTCCTTTTGCTAAAAACAGAAATTCGTAAGAAGCACCTTTTTTAGCATAAATATCAATCTGAGCCGGAAGATTCGAACCTGAGTTCTTTTCTTCAAACATGCTGATAGGTACAATTTGAGAATAACGAAGGTTTCTTTCGATATAAGTATTAAAAATACCTTTAGAAAGCCATTCGGCATCATCAACGCCCGTATATACATTTTCTCCTTTTTTGGCCATTACAATCGCTGTTCCGGTGTCCTGACAGGAAGGTAATTCCCCATCGATAGCTACTACGGCATTCTGTAATAAATTATAAGCCACAAATCGGTCGTTGTCGGTTGCTTCCGGATCGTCAAGAATAGCTCTTAATTTTTCCAAATGTGAAGTACGCAACATAAATGAAACATCTTTCATGGCTTCCTGCGAAAGTAATTCCAAAGCTTTTGGGTCAACAGTTAGGATTTCGCGGTCTCCTAGTTTTTCTACTTTTACGTAGTCTGAAGTTATTTTACGGTATTGGGTATCGTCTTTTAAAATTGGATAAGGATCCTGATAAATAAAGTCCATTGGTATTTTATTTTTTTTGACAAATATAAAAATTATTTAGCGTAGCCACAGTCTTTTAACAGCTGTGATTCCTTCGTAAAATCAAACTTTTTGTTATAAAAACAAGCAAAAAGAGATGATATTTATGCAATACCATCTCTTTATGTGTCTGATTAATGTTTTAAAAACTAGCTTAATAAGCTGGTAACTAAAAATAGAATTAGCAATCCTATAGCAATGTATTTAGTGTATTTTGACATTTTTTTAATTATTTAAAGTGATTAATAGATTATTTATTATGACCTGGAGCATAGTATTTTGCGCTTTTGCTTCCCGTCATTTTTTTAGCCTGTCCTGGGGGAATTTTACCCGATGATGAATTATTTCTGGTATAAACAACACCGCAACTCAATAAACTGGTAAGTAAGAATAGGATTAGCAATCCAATTGCTATATATTTAGTGTACTTTGACATTTTTATTTGTTTGTATAAAATTCAAAAGAATGAAAAATAGATTAAAATCCCTAAGATAACGGCAATAATTTTCTATTATTTTCTTTAGATATTAAAATTCAATTAACCACAAATTCCGCAAATTTTCAAAGATTATTTGCGGTTATGATTCTCTAAAAAAACCAGCTCGCCACAAAAATCGCGGTAATCACACAAACCACATCAACCAGAAGCATCGTGCCTAAGGCATAACGTGTGTTTTTAATATTTACCGAACCAAAATAAACAGCAATTACATAAAAAGTACTCTCGGCACTGCATTGAAAAATACTGCTCAAACGTCCTGTTAAAGAATCGGCGCCAAAAGTATTCATCGAATCAATTAAAAATCCTCTGGAACCTGCAGAGCTGAAAGGTCTCAATAAGGCAACAGGCAAAGCGTCTACAATTTCTTTATTAACTCCCATATTTGAGAAAACAAACCCAAGTCCGTTGCTGATGATTTCAAATAGGCCGCTGTTTCTAAACAATGAAATAGCAACCAACATTCCCAAAACATAAGGGAAAATAGTAACCCCGGTTTTTACTCCGTTATTGGCTCCCGATACAAAAGCTTCAAAAACGGTGGTGTTTGCCTCGGTAAATTTCTTTTCCTTTTTGAACGAAAAAAACAAGGTTAGAGCAATAATACCCACTAAAATCAATCCCGATAGATTTGAAGTAAAATAGTTTTTACCAATTAAATCCAGATGATTTACATACATCAGCAAACCAACAATAGCAGCAATTAATGCCATTAAGGACAGCACTAAAGAGGCGCTTTTAAAATTGATTTTTTGTCTTATTCCCACAATTAAAAATGCAGCAATGGTACCAATGAAAGAAGTAATGATACAAGGGAGCATCACATCGGCAGGATTGGTTGCATTAGCCGCAGCGCGGTATCCAATGATGGAAGTGGCAATTAACGTAAGCCCTGAAGCATGCAAGCACATGAACATAATTTGGGCATCGCTGGCCTTGTCTTTTTCGGGGTTTATTTCCTGTAAACTTTCCATCGCTTTGAGTCCAAAAGGCGTAGCAGCCGAATCCAATCCCAGAAAATTGGCGGCAAAATTCAGGGTCATATATGAAATCGAAGGGTGGTTTTTAGGAATACTTGGAAACACTTTTACAAATACCGGACTCAGTGCTTTAGCCAGATTTCCTGAAGCTCCCGAAATGATTAAAAGTTCCATTAGGCCACAGAAAAAAGCCAAATAAGCCATAAGCGGCAATACCAAATCCATCAAAGTATTTTTGCAGGTAGGCAGTAAACCGTCCGATTTTTGAATACCACTGAAAACTTTTACGGTCTTGTTTTTATACACATAAGTCGTGTCGGCATTGAGTGTATCACGATTGATAATCAGGGTTTGATCTGGAGCTTTTTTTATGCTGTCTTTGATAAAGGCAGGAAGTTGTTCCACATATTTCTCTGAAATCAGGATGGGATCGTCTTTTTTTCCATTCAAAACATAATCAATGGTGTAAGTTTGAGCAGTGAACAAACTCACCACAATAAATACAATTGACGAAATAAAAATAGCTAACCAAAATCTGCTTAATACCATAATTTTTTAATTTTTGTAAAAATAATAATTCAATGTCAATCTCAATATCAAAAATCAATTTCAATCCCAAAAGGAGTTTTTTTATTGTTATTGAATTTTGCAATTGTTATTGAAATTTATACATGAATAATCTCCTCTTCAATCAATAACTCTTCCCGTCTTAAGCGGAGGAAAATCTGCGCTACGGCAATGGTGTCTTTTTCGCAATAAGTGACAATGCGGTCAATGTCTTTTTCCACATAAAAAACATGTCCCACCTGACTGCCGTCGATATCGCCTTTCGGAGAAGGGATTCCGAGGACTTTGCACATTAGTTTTAATGAAGTGAAATGTTTGTAATCGCCAAATTTCCACAATTCCAAAGTATCTAAATGCGGAATTTCCCAGGGTTTTTTACCAAATAAATTCAACTTGTCAGGAATGGGGATTTGATTGATAATCATGCGTCGCGCCAGAAACGGAATGTCAAATTCTTTGGCATTATGTCCGCACAACAGATGTTGTGGACCGTTGAAATGATTGTTCAACAGATTATTGAAATCTTTTAAAAGCTTTGGTTCTTCTCCAAAAAAGGAAGTCACTCTGAAATTCCGAACATCACCTTTAATGACAAAAAATCCAACGGAGATACAGACAATTTTTCCGAATTCGGCCCAAATTCCGGCACGATCATAAAATTCCTCGGCGGAGATTTCTTCTTTACGTTGGTATTGGGTTTTTTGCTCATACAAAGCCTGCATTTCTGAGTCTAAAGAATTGAAATCTGCTGTTTCCGGAACAGTTTCAATGTCCAGAAAAAGGATATTGTTGAGGTTTATCTTTTCAATCATAGTTTTATTATTTGGCTTGTTGGAGCATTTTATAAGTTTCTTCTAAATAGACATAAAAATCATCGCTGTGTGGTGAGCCGGTAGTACTTGGCTGATCATGATTCCCTAATCTTACAATAATCAGATTATCTTCCGGAACTACAATTACATATTGTCCCAAATGCCCACGCATGTAAAAAACTTTTTTGTTGTTAAAAGTACTCAGCCACCAGCCGTAGCCGTATTGTGGCGAATTTTTAAATCTTGGAGTCACTGATTTAGTTACAAAAGCGCTGTCTAAAATTTGTTGACCGTTCCATTTTCCATGTTGCAGATAGAGTTTTCCAAATCGGGCAAAATCTCTGGCATTACTGGCAATACAGCAAAAGGCTTTTACCATTCCGTCTTTTTTATCGGTTTGCCAAAAAGCATCACTTTCAGCTCCCATAGGTTTCCAGAAGGATTCTGAAACATAATCAGCCAGACTTTTTCCAACAGCTTTTTCAATGCACATTGCCAGAAGTTGGGTGTTGCCGCTTAAGTATTTGTATGTTTTTCCCGGTTCTTCAATGCCTTTCAAATTTAATATGACCGGAGTTAAATTTTTATCAAAATAAGCCTGAGTAGTGATTGAAAATGGGTCGTAGTAGGCTTCGTCCCATTCGAAGCCCGAGGACATGGAAGCCAGGTCGCCAACAGTCATTTGTGCCGATTTACCTTTTTTGAATTCAGGGAAAAAGTCACCTACTTTTGTGTCTAAATTTTTGATTTTCCCTTCCATAATGGCTTTTCCCAATGAAGCGGTTACAATGCTTTTGGCCATAGAAAAAGAATTGGATTTAGTATCCTTGCTGTAATTATCATAATAGTTTTCGTTCCAGATACTATCATTTTTGATGATTAAAAAAGCAACTGTGCCAATTTCCTCATGTAGTTTTTCAAGTCTTTCGGTTGGTTTTACCAGATTGTAATCTTTGGCTAAATTCCAAGTTTGTGGTTGGTTACTTTTCTGAATAATTCGATTGTCAAAATACTGATAATCATCTAAAAAAGCAGTTGAATGTCCGTTGAAATAAGTAATTCTAATAGCTCTTAACAAATAGTCTTTCTTGAAAATATAAAGCGAAAGGATTAGAGCACCAATGAAAATGAGTAATTTGACAAGGAATTTTTTGAGTTTTTTCATGAGGTTTGAATTAGCTTCAGTACGAATTTACATAAAAAACGATAAAGGTATGTTTTAATTTTTAGAACAAAAGTTCTTGTTTTCGCGATGGGTTTTCGTGTTCCAGAAGCCATTTTTTGCGCCACAATCCACCTGCATAACCTGTGAGAGAACCGTCAGTTCCAATGACCCTGTGGCAGGGTACCACAATCCACAACGGATTTTTACCATTGGCGGAAGCCACAGCACGAATGGCTTTGACATCGCCTAATTTTTTGGATAGATCCAAATAACTCATCGTTTTTCCAAAAGGGATTTCGACTAAGGCTTTCCATACTTTTTGCTGGAATTCGGTTCCGGATGGATTCAGTTTAAAATTGAAATCCGTCCTTTTTCCTTCGAAATAATCATTCAATTGAGAAACGGCTTCCTGTAAAACTTCAGGAATTGTTTCGGAAACTGTGCCTTCATCAGCAATTGAAATAACCGAAATTCCGTTTTCATCGCCAATGATTTTGGCAATTCCCAGAGGGGTTTTAAAGTAAGCTATATTTTGATCGTTAGTTTTCATTTTTACTATTTTGTTCCATTAAGAATGCTATTGCTGCTTTTGAAATTTCCGAGGGATTTCCTTTTGGCGTAGCCAATAAAATATCAGTGAAAAGAGCCGTTTTTTTAAGTTCTACGAATTCTAATTCGGGATAATTATGACTTTTTTTAATGGCGGTTGGCACAATCGAAATGCCCAATCCATTTTTAACCAACTGGATAATCGACGAAATATTATTGGATTCGTGAACAACCTTGGGATTAAAAACATATTGGGCACAAATCTGTAATAAAGCATCGTAAAAATAAGGCGCATATTGCTTATTAAAAAATACAAATGTTTCTTCTTTCAAATGTGCCAAATCTTCTTCGGATGTAATGTTGTATTTATTTCGATTAAATACCAGTGAAAAACTATCTTTAAACCAGAGTTGCGAAGCTATTTTTGGCGAATGCAAAGGTGCGCGAATGATTCCAAAATCAATTTTTCCTTCTTCTAAAGCAGCGATTTGTTTGACTGTCGGCACCTCATAAAGGCGAAAATTGACATACGGATATTTATCAGATAGAAATTGTAACAGCTTTGAAATATCTCCTGAAAAAGTGGAACTCACATAGGCAATCCGAAATTCGCCGCTTTGATTTTGACTGATTTTTTTGGTAGTTAAATTAATGCGTTCCAGATTTTGAACTAATTCCTGAATTTCTTTTTGATAATATTTACCGGCATCGGTTAGGATTACGCGTTTGTTATTTCGTTCGAAAAGTGTGGCGCCCAGTTCGGTTTCCAGTTCTTTAATCTGTCTGCTTAACGGCGGTTGGGAAATGAATAATTTGTCGGCAGCACGGACAAAGCTTAGTTCTTCGGCTAATTTTAAGAAATATTTTAAGTGACGCAATTCCATAAATACTTTTTAAGTATTAATAATTGACAAAATAAGCATTTTTAAGTCATAAATGAAAATTATAGGTTTGTAAAAATAAAAACCAATAATCATGAAAAAATCAACAGTAACAGAAATCAGGGAACGTTTTGACAACGAGGTCGAACGTTTCTCCAATTTAGAAACAGGGCAGGTGGCCACGATGGATGCTAAAATTGCTTTAGAATTAATTACCTGCACTGCAAGAGCCGTAAAACCGGAAGCTAAAACTATTTTGGATTTAGGTTGCGGAGCCGGAAATTATACCTTGAAAATGTTGTCTAAGGTGCCTGATTTGAATTGTACTTTGATTGATTTGAGTCAGAATATGTTGGATAAAGCTCAGGAACGGGTTTCGGCAGCAACAAACGGAAAAGTGGAAACGATTCAGGGTGATATTCGGGATATTGAATTACCCAAAAATCATTTTGATATTATCTTGGCAGGTGCGGTTTTGCACCATTTACGTGAGGATTCCGATTGGGAAATGGTTTTTCAAAAATTGTATGATAGTTTGACACCTGGCGGTTGTTTTTTGATTTCCGATTTGTTGATTCAGGATCATCCGGGAGTAAATCAATTGGTTTGGAAAATGTATGCCAATTATTTGAATGACCATGGAGGAGGGGAATACCAGCAGAAAGTTTTTGATTATATCGAAAAAGAAGATACACCAAGATCGATGACCTACCAATTGGATTTAATGAAAAAAGTAGGTTTTTCAAGTACGGAAATTTTGCATAAAAATGCTTGTTTTGGGGCTTTTGGAGGGATAAAGTGATTTAACCGCAAAGGACGCAAAGTTTTTTCGCTAAGTATGCAAAGAAGTTATTACAAAACACAAAAACCATTCAGAACATTGAATGGTTTTTGTGTTTTTAGCCCCGATAGAAGGGAAAATCCTTTCGTTTTTTTCTTTAAAAAAGGAAAGATTGGAATGATAGCGGGAAATTGCTCCTTCCTTTTATTGTATGAAATTTATTTTAAATTCGAATAAATATAAGCTTCTAAGCCTTGTAATTCTTTATCTGAAAATGTCTTTGTTAATGTAAGATTCGCTTGCATTACGGCAAATTGCGAAGGATCAACTATGGCTTCGCTTTCTCCTTTTAAGAAAGTAACTATGTTGCCATTTTTTTCTTTGTAAATTTTAGCAATATCCTGTAGGCTGGGACCAATTAGTTTTTCATCCGTTTTGTGACAGGAAATGCAGTTTCCTTTGCTCTCAAAGATAACTTTTCCAAGTTCTTCCGGTGCTAATTCTTTGTCTTCTTTAGCAACAGTGGTGTTTTGGTCTTCTTTTCCAAAAGATTCACTGCTTTCTTTTTTACAAGCAAAGGCAAAAACAACTATTGCTATAAATGCTAGTTTTTTCATGTGTTTTTCGTTTTTAGTGATTCCAAAAATAAATTATTTTTTGGTTTTAAATTAAAAACTGTTTATTTCTTTAAAAGTATTGCTGCTTCTTTGGCAAAATAAGTCGAAATCAGGCTGGCTCCGGCTCTTTTAATACACATTAATTGCTCCATCATGATTTTGTCGTTGTCAAGCCATCCTCTTTCGGCAGCGGCTTTAATCATTGCGTATTCGCCTGAAACATGATAAACCGTCACCGGAACATTCACGGCGTTTTTAACTTCTCTAACGATGTCTAAATAGGCAATTCCGGGCTTTACCATCACCATGTCGGCACCTTCTTCGACATCCCAAAGGGCTTCTTTTATGGCTTCGATGCGATTTGCATAGTCCATTTGGTAGGTTTTCTTGTCTTTTGGAACAACAACGTCAGCTTCTTTAGGTGCAGAATCTAAAGCGTCTCTGAAAGGCCCGTAAAATGCCGAAGCATATTTAGCCGAATAACTCATAATTCCCACATTGTGAAAACCAGCTGCATCCAATCCCTGACGCAAACGTAACACGCGACCGTCCATCATATCCGAAGGAGCTACGAAATCGGCACCGGCTTCGGCATGAGAAACCGCCATTTTTACCAAAGCATCGTTAGTCGAATCGTTTTCGACATCGCCGTTGGCAATAATTCCGTCGTGCCCGTAAATGGAGTAGGGATCTAAAGCTACATCGGGCATTACTATCATTTCAGGACAGGCCGCTTTAATGGCTCGGATAGTTTGTTGCATCAATCCGTTTGGATTCCAGGCTTCTTTACCGGTATTGTCTTTTAGATTTTCACTTACTTTTACGTAAATATTCACCGCGCGAATGCCTAAATCGAATAATTCCTTCACTTCTTCCACCGTTAAATCTATCGAACGGCGGAAAATTCCCGGCATCGATGGGATTTCTACTTTTACGTTTTCGCCTTCGGCAATAAACATAGGAAACATAAAATCACTCGGACTTAATGTAGTTTCACGAACTAAACTTCTAATCGATTCGTTAACGCGTAATCTTCTGCCTCTTTGTAGTGGGAACATAATATTTTAGCTTTTAGCTTTTAGCTTTCAGCAATTAGCCTTCTGCTTTCAGCGATTAATTATTTAATTTTGAAATTAGACTATTAAGCATTTTTTTAATTTCTTCAATTTGAGATAATAGTTTTTCACTTGACTCTTTACTGATAAAACTTAAATCAGTACTCAATATAAATTGGTATTCTAATTCATTTGCAGACCCAAATGCTATAATTAAAAATCGAGCAAAATCCTTGTCTGAATTTCTACCGCAACCCTCAGCAATATTAGTTGGTATTGAACTTGCGGATCTTTTCATTTGACTCGTTAAGCCAAAAAGTTCTTCTTTTGGAAAAGTATTTAATATTTTATAAACGTCAAGGGTTAATTGATGTGATTTTTGCCAAACTGTAAAATTTTTATAATCTTTCATAATTTTAAATTTAGGCTAATTGCTAAAAGCTGAGAGCTAATTGCTTCTATATCCACTCAATCGGATTTTCTAATATATTAATTAACTTTTCTTCTTCACTTCCCGCTTCCGGATGATGGTCGTAAACCCACTGTACATGTGGTGGTAAACTCATCAAAATAGATTCAATTCTTCCGTTGGTTTTTAAACCAAATAAGGTGCCTTTGTCGTGTACCAAATTGAATTCCACATAGCGTCCACGACGGATTTCCTGCCAGTTTCTTTGCGCTTCAGTATAAGGTAAATCTTTTCTTCGTTCTACAATTGGCACATAGGCTTGAAGAAAACTATTTCCAACTTCAGTAACGAAATTGAACCAATTTTCCATTGACATTTGCTCTGTTGCTTTGCAATAATCGAAAAACAATCCGCCAAGACCACGGGCTTCGTTGCGATGCGCATTCCAGAAATACCCATCACATTGTTTTTTGTATTTTGGATAAAACTCAAGATTATGCTTGTCGCAAGCGGTTTTGCATGTTTGATGAAAATGGATTGCATCTTCTTCAAACAAATAATAAGGCGTTAAATCCTGTCCGCCGCCGAACCATTGCTGGATTACGTTTCCGTTCTCATCATACATTTCAAAATAACGCCAGTTGGCATGAACTGTTGGCACCATTGGGCTTTTTGGGTGTATCACCAAACTCAGTCCACAGGCAAAAAAATCGGCTTCACCTACGTTGAATAATTTTTGCATGGAATCCGGTAATTTACCGTGAACAGCCGAAATATTCACTCCTCCTTTTTCGAAAACTTTTCCGTTTTCAATTACGCGTGTTCTTCCGCCGCCACCTTCCGGACGTTTCCAAAGATCTTCTTTAAATTTGGCCTGACCGTCAATTGCTTCCAGTCCGGCTACGATTTGATCTTGGAGATTTTGTATGTAGGCGTAAAATTGTTCTTTCATTATAAATTGGTTCTAATTTAATATGTGGAGATTAAATTAATTCATATATTTTATTTTCTTTCCACTTTCTTGAATTTCTATTTTAACAACCTCAGAAAAAGGAATTTTAACAGTCATCCATGGTAACAATCGAGCCTTATAGCCAGTTAGCGTATCATTTTTTAATTTCATACTGTCAAAATAAAAATGGTTACGCTTTCCATTATTCAATGTGACCCGCATTTCTAATGATGGAGCATTATCGAGCATTTGTGTTTCTCCATTTTTATCAACTACATTGATTTTTTTAATTTGAAAACCATTATAATAGATTGAACCAGATATACTTTTTGATGTAGAAAGATCATAATCAACATTGCTAAATTGGCTCTTAAAACTTTCAGGTGTTACTGTATAGGTCTTACATGACAAAAACAACAAACAAGGAACAAATAATAAACTATATTTTAACTTCATAGCTATTTCATTATAAATTGGCTTTTGCGGAAGCTATTTTATTAAAAATTCCAAACGAAAAAGTCTTGCTTTCCGTTTGGATGTGATTGTAAATGCTAATGGCTTTTTCTGCGAAATCAAATTGATTTTCTTTAGAAAAGCCAACTAAAAAATCAGCAAATTGTTCTTTTTGATTCCAGTCCAGATGCAATCTGTCTAAAAGTACAATTAAGTCATTTGGCGTAATTGAAATTAAACTTTCAATATTCAGCCCGAAATCTTTTAGTGCTCCTTCAATTTGGTCTTGGTCAAATGCTTTTTTAGGCACAAAAACCAACGAATGCAACGTTTTTAGCACATTGTCTATTCGTATACTTTCCTGGTCTCTTAAGCCTTTGTTTAGCATTTTATTTGGTTGTTAGTTGCTAGTTGTTAGTTGACAGTTACTATGATTTTTTCAAACAACAATCAACTAACAACTGTCAATAATTAATTTCCGTATTCTTTAACAGCGTCAATAAACGCTTTAGCGTGGTCTACAGGGATATTTGGCAAAATTCCGTGACCTAAATTCACCACATATTTGTCTTTACCGAATTCGTCAATCATTTCATGAACCATTTTCTTGATGGTTGGAATTGGCGAAAGCAATCTTGAAGGGTCAAAATTTCCTTGTAAAGTAACATTTCCACCTGACAAATAACGTGCATTTCTGGCCGAACAAGTCCAGTCAACACCTAATGCAGAAGCTTTACTTTTTCCCATTTCGTTCAAAGCAAACCAGCATCCTTTTCCGAAAACAATTACCGGAGTTACTTCAGCCAAAGCTTCCACGATTTGATTGATGTATTTCCATGAGAATTCGTTATAATCTGTTGGAGACAACATACCTCCCCAGGAATCAAAAATTTGAACGGCATTCACACCTGATTTTACTTTTTCTTTCAGATATAAAATGGTAGTATCGGTGATTTTTTGCAATAAAGTATGAGCAGCTACAGGATTTGAGAAACAAAATCCTTTAGCCGTATCAAAGCTTTTCGAACCTTTTCCTTCCACAGCATAACAGAAAATAGTCCAAGGTGAACCGGCAAAACCAATCAAAGGCACTTCGTCGTTCAGCATTTCTTTAGTCAGTTTTACAGCATCAAAAACATAGCCTAAAGTTTCATTCACGTCCGGAACATAAACCTGATTTACCTGTTCCATCGTACGAATAGGATTTGGAATAATCGGACCTAAGTTGTCTTTTAATTCTACGTGAATTCCCATCGCTCTTGGAACCACCAAAATATCTGAGAATAGAATCGCAGCATCCGGAGCAATACGACGAATAGGCTGAACGGTGATTTCGGCAGCTAATTCCGGAGTTTCACAACGGGTGAAAAAATCGTATTTGTCACGCAAAGCTCGGAATTCCGGTAAATATCTTCCTGCCTGACGCATCATCCAAACTGGTGGACGTTGTACTGTTTCTCCTTTTAGTGCTTTTAAGAATAGGTCGTTTTTTATCATTTTTTTTAAGCTATTGGCTATTAGCATTTAGCTATTAGCATTATAATTATTTATTTTAAATAAGCTAAAAGCTAAAAGCTCATAGCTAAAATGTTTAGTTATATTCTTCAATTACAGCTTCTATAACATCTTCAATCGAAGGCTGTTCAGCCACAATTATATTTTTGGTAATTTTTTCCAATGCTTCTGCTGTTGTTTCGCCAATGCAAAAGCATATTTCGTTTTTTATCTTATTTTCTTTCAGGTAACTTTCAATAGCTGACGGACTAAAAAACAAAATTCCATCTGCCGGCGTTTTTATTTTTTGTGGGGTCAAAATGGTTTCATACACCTGAATTTCGTTAAAGTTGACTTTGGCTTCTTTCAGGGCTTTTGGAAGCGTTTCTTTGCGCAAATTACCACTGAAAAATGTATAATTCTCTAATTTGTAAATCAAGGTGATGATTTCTGCTAAATCAGAAGCATAATCTACATAAACTTCAACCGTAAAACCGTTTTCTTCTAACAGGGATTTGGTTTTTAAGCCTACACAGAATACATTTTTGGATTTTAATTCACCACATTTGGAATGATGCAATACACTTTGAACGGCATTTTGACTTGTAAAAATCAGATTGTCGTTGATTTCTTTTAAATCAAAATCAGTATTTTCGGTTTTGATAAAATTAGTTTCAGTAACCGAAAAACCAAGATCCAATAAGGCTTGTTTTTGATGTTTTGCAAGTGTTTTTGTAGATAAAATATGGATTGGATTGCTCATTATTTTTTCAAACTTTCCTTAATATTTTTCATCAACTCTGTTCCGCCATTATCCAGAATTTCCTTAGCTGAATAGAATCCCAGTTTTTTCCATTCCGAAATATCCACAATTTTGTTGATTTCAATTTTTTGTTTTCCGTCTAATGAAAATAAAACGCCATCAAAATGAATGGTATCTTCTTCTTCATTGTATTTTGCCAAAGCACCAATAGGAGCGGTACAACCGCCTTCTAAAGTTCTTAAAAACTGGCGTTCGATATAGGTACAAACTTCTGTTTCGATATCGTTTAATTGGGATACAGCGTCTAATGTATAGTCATCATCAGCCATAGCCACTACTAACATTGCACCCTGTGCCGGTGCGGGAATCATCCAGTCTAAATCAATATAATCACCTGGTTTTAAGTTGATTCTTTCCAGTCCTGCTGCTGCAAAAACAGCTCCGTTCCAATTGTTTTCCTGTAGTTTTTGCATTCTGGTATTTACGTTTCCGCGTAAATCCACTACGGTATGATTAGGGTATTTGTTTAACCATTGTGCCTGACGACGTAAACTTCCGGTTGCGATGGTTCCATTATTTTCCAGAAAATCAAGGTTTCCCTTGTGAACCAAGATATCAAGTGTATTGGCTCTTTGTAAAACGGCAGCCTGAACAATTCCTGTAGGTAGAGCAGTAGGAACATCTTTCATAGAATGTACGGCAATATCCACATCACCATTAATCATGGCGATATCCAATGTTTTAGTGAAAATTCCGGTGATTCCTAATTCGTAAAGGGGTTTGTCAAGGATGATATCGCCTTGTGATTTTACGGCAACAATTTCTGTTTTATAACCCAAATCGTTTAGTTTGTTTTGAACAGTATGTGCCTGCCATAAAGCGAGTTCGCTATCTCTTGTACCTATACGTATTGTTTTTTCTGCCATTTTTATTTTTTTGCCATAGATACTGAAAGTGTAACTGTGACTTAATTAATTTGTGAAAATTGGTGTAATTTGTGTTTGATCTTTTATTTCACCACAGCTTCAATTTTAAAGACTTTTTCAATCCATTCGATGCTTTCATCAACCAAAGTGTTTTCGTCTTTGAGGTGATTAGCAAAATGCGTGGTGATTTTTTGGATGATTCTGTTGCTGATGATTTCAGCTTGTTCTTCGTTAAAATCGGCAATTTTTTTACTTTGAAAATCCAATTCCGAATTTTTAATTTCGTTTAATTTGGCTTTTAAAGCATTAATAGTTGGTGCAAATTTTCTGCCTTTTGTCCAGATTTTAAATTCGTCTTTTATTTCTTCAATAATGGCTTCAGCAGCAGGAATATGTTCTTTTCTGTTTTCTAAAGTTTCATCAGTTATTTGCGATAAATGATCCATGTGAATTAATGTCACGCCTTCTACTTCGGTTACATTTTCATGTACGTTTTTAGGGATGGACAAATCTAAAATCAACAATGGTTTTTTAAGATTCAGAATGGCTTTGTCTATTGTAGGGTTTTGTGCTCCTGTAGCTACTACTAAAACGTCGGCTTTTTGAATTTCCAATTGCAAATCAGAATAATTTTTAACTACTAAATCCAGTTTTTCGGCTAATTTCTCCGCCTTGTCTTTGGTTCTGTTGATTAAGGTAATTTGCTCGTGTTTAGTGTGTTTTACCAGGTTTTCACAGGTGTTTCGACCAATTTTTCCCGTTCCGAAAAGCAGGATATTTTTATTGGCAATATCGGCTACATTTTTGATGATATATTGAACTGATGCGAATGAAACGGAAGTTGCACCAGAAGAAATTTCAGTGTCTGTTTTGATTTTTTTACTTGCCTGGATTACTGAGTTTACTAAGCGTTCCATGAAAGTATTTACTAAACCGCAGGATTTACTTTGGTTGAAAGCATTTTTTATTTGACTGATGATTTCAAAATCACCCAGAATCTGACTGTCTAATCCGGTTCCTACACGGAACATGTGATTGATCGCTTCCTGATTTTTATAAATATAGGCTACTTCCTGAAATTCCTGAACCGAACCGTTACTGTTTTCACAAAGTAATTTGATTAACTCATAAGGGTGATTGGCAAAACCATAAATTTCAGTTCTGTTGCAAGTTGAAGTTACTATCAAAGATTCAATACCTTCTGCTTCCGCCTGCATTAAGAGAATAGATTGTGCTTTGGCATCTAAGCTAAATTTCCCTCTAATGGTTGCATCTGCTTTTTTGTAACTTAAACCTAAAGCGTAAAAAGTGCTGTTTTTGGACATGTTATAACTTTCCATAATTATACTTTCCTTAAAAAAGTTCTACAAAATTATTATTAACTATTTTATAAAAACAACGCTGTAAGTTCTTTTTATATCGCTTAGTGTTAATTTGGCCTAAAATCGTAATTATAATAGCTGTTAGACTTAAAAATAGAGTGAAATCAGGTGGTTTTTGATTGACTATGTAGATTTATTCTAAATAGCATTATTGGTAGATTCCAAAATTATCTGTAAAAAAATATCGCTTAGGGTTCTGATTCGATATTGATAAAACAGTCTTTTTTGTGTAGTTTTTTTATTTTATGGTAAATCGGAATTGTGTTGGTACGTGTACGTTGAGTGTATAATTAAGTAATAACGCTAATCGGAAAATGAGTAGCGTTATTACTTAAAATGAGGATTACATTTGAACAATAGTGCTTCTTAGTGATTCTAAAACAGCTACAATGTCCGTATAAAGTTCAGTATTTGAGGCAACACCGTTAGCATTTGCAGCAGCGCCCACATAGCCTTCAAATTTAGTATAATCGGCGTTAGTAGATTTTGCTCCCATACGCGCATTAACAGCCGGATTATGTGCGGCAGCCATACTCAAACCGGAATAGGCATTTACTGCGTTTGTTCCTCCTGTATTGTATGAAAAGAAATCAGTTAAATTATCTGATAGTTTAGCAATACTTGTTGTTTGAGTGCTTCCTGTTTCTGCCAGCAGCGGAGCAAAATGCGCTTTTAAATTTCCGGATGCATTATTGGTAATGTCGGCAACAATGAGTCCGATGGCTGAGTTTACTACTTTTCTGAAACTTAAACGTCCCTGTTCAATCATTTGACCTGGATTATCCGGGTCAGCAACCATCGTTGTTCCACCTAAACGACTGTAAATAGATGCTTTTACTTCCGGATCATCATCCTTGCTGCATGATGTTAATGTTACTGATGCAATTAGTAACATACTTAGTGTGATTTTTGAAAAATTTCTCATGATAATTGAATTTAAAGATTAATTAAAAAATTGATTTATGGTTTTAGATAATTTATAACTGAAACTATTTTGATCCATTGGACAAACTTCTTTGTTGGCCAGGTTAGCCGGTACGATGAAGCGATGTGCTTCATAAGGTCTTTTGCTCATGAGTTCATTAAAAACTTTCTCAGAGTTGGTAATTTTATTGTTGTGAAAATAGACTACAACATTTCTTTTTACAATGATAGAATCAGAGGTTAAACCTTTTATGGATCTCAAATCGGTACAAATTTGTTTTGCCTGCGCTGAGTCGATATTTGATTTAAAATCAATTCGGCTTACCTGTAAGTTAGGTGTTTCATAAACGGCTGGTTTAGCAGTAATAATGTGGAAAAGTAAAATGACAATGAAAAGCAATGCAATTCCGGCAACAAGTACTAATCCTTTTTTAATGATTTTATAAGTTTTCATAATCGGTGGGTTTTTGAAAATTTATTTACGGTAGTTCTTTTTGTTTGGTTTTGTTTTATTTGCAAAAAGATGTAATTTAGAATGAATTCAAATACTGAAAGATTGGACAATAATTGTGTTTTTAAAAAACGCGAAGCAGATTAAATCCAAAGAACACATTGCCTTTAGTCCAATCGCCAGTGGTTTGCCCCAGGAATCCGGCTTCATGAATGCCTTGCGAACTGGTGAAATGCATTTGGAAAACGTGTCCGCCGGTTTCTAAGTCAAAACCTATTGAGAGTGGGTTTTTATAAATTGAATTAGAAGCTCGGTTTAAATGTGCCGCATAATCCATATTAAGTGACCATCGTTTGGATAATTTGTAACGTCCTCCAATTCCGATGGCGTATTGTGTGTTATCTTGCTGTGGATTGTCGACAAAATTTTCATGAAAGATAGTAGGTGCTATTTCTAAGGATAGTTTTTCTGAAAATTTTCGGGAAATTAATAGTTGTTGTAAATACGTTAGTCTGTCGTCAAAAGTGAGTTTTGGATACAAACTTTCTTTTATTTTATTATTGATGGCTAAACTTGTAAATCCAGCTATGCTAAATGGAAAACCTTCTGCTTTTTGGCTAACTAAAGTGTATTTCGTAGCAAAATCATAGGCTTGTTCGTTTCTGGCGGCACTTATTGTCAAATAATCGGTTAATCCGTAAACAAATTTTAGTTGGGTATTGGCATTATCCAGTCCAAAGAAACCTTCGAATCCATCTTTTACGGAACCAAACCTGTGGGCAACGATAAAATACAAATCGCCTTTTGCCGCCAGTTTTGTCGATTCCAAATTGACAATTTTTAAGCCTTTAAAGGCTGATACAACTTTTTCTTTAATTCGGATTGTGTCTGTTCCGGCTAACAAATCATCTTGTGAAAAGCTTACTACCGGAAACAATAACAGAAATAGAATGAATTTTTTCATAAAATATATTTTTTAGGATTGTTAGTTTTTAGGATTTACAATTGTGCATTGATCCATTTTAAATTCTTCCAATAGTTCATCATAACCTAAAAAGCGTCCTTTGATTTTTAGTGTTTTTCCGGGAATGATATTTTTTGGCAAACTGTCAAAAACAGCATACAATTTTTGGTTGAGAATAACGGCTTTGTTTTCAAAATCAACTTCGGTTATCTGAGCCGAGAGTGCAATGGTTTGGTCTTGGTATTTGGCTGAAGCCAGACTGTCATTTGCAGCAAATTCTTTTTCTAATACAGCAATAGTAAGGGTGTAAGTTGCCTTTTCGCTGCTAATATTCCGATGATCCTGATAGGTGTAGCGATAGATAAAAATGCCAGCTATCAGCAGGATTAAAATTCCAAGTAGTATCTTTTTGTTCATAAGATGGGTTGTTTAGGTCTTCAGGATTATCTACGGAAAAAGAGAAAGATTGGTTTTGTTTGAAAAAAGAATTGTTTCGTGAAAACCAGATATATCATTTCAGCGTATATGAATTACAAAGCATTTTTAAACTATAAATCAATTTGTTATGAAACCAAAAAATCTTTTTTCGCTGCTAATTTTTTCAGGCTTTTTAATGGCATGTTCTAATGAGAATTCGGAAACTTTAATGGATAATACGCCTATTCAAGGTGTTGTTACGTATAAGCAAAATGTAAAATCGATTATTGACAATAATTGTATTTCCTGTCATGGAGCAACACCTGCAAATGGTGCTCCGATGTCTTTAGTGACCTACTCTCAGGTGAAAAATGCAATGCAAAATCGTGGTTTGTTGAATCGGATTTCTTTAAATAACGGAAATAGTTTACTCATGCCTCAGGGCGGTCCAAGACTGCCTCAGACAACAATAGATGTGGTCGCTAAATGGCAGCAAGACGGACTTTTAGAGGAATAATTTAAAGAATGGAAGAAATGAAAAAAATAATTGTAATTAGTATTTTTCTTCTGTCTAATTTTATAATGGCACAGGGAAAAATAATGAGTAAATCAGCCAATGTTATTTTTGAGGCTTCGGTACCTTCCTTTGAAGAAGTAAAAGCGATCAATAATAATGTAACTGTGGTTGTAAATACTGAAACAGGAGAAATAGCCAGTTTAGCATTAATGAAAGCTTTTCGATTTAAAGTCGCGCTGATGGAAGAACATTTTAACGAGAATTATGTAGAAAGCGACCGATATCCTAAAGCAATATTTAAAGGGAAAATAGAAGGATTTGAAGTTAATAGTCTAACAGCAACTCCCAAAGATTTTGTAATCAACGGTAAGTTAGAGCTTCACGGAAAAAGTGTCGCTATTAAAGCTTCGGCTAAAATGTGTAAAACAACATCGGGGGTGAATCTACAGACAAATTTTTGGGTTAATGCAAGTGATTTTGATATCTCAATACCGGCAATAGTTAAGAATAAAGTGGCTAATAAGGTAGCAATTCAGCTGACCGCTGTTTTGAGATAAACTATAAAATTAAAGATTATGTAATAATTTGTGTCAAGTAAACGATAAACCATGAAAAAGATTTAATTTTGAAACACCAAATGAGACGTTTAATTAAAAACGACTACATTAAGTTGCATAAAATATGGAGGAAGAAATAAAAATTGACGATGATTTTATTTTGATTCGTTTTCAAAATAATACCGATGAGGTTTTAACTTTTCAGCGTCCTGTTCAATTGGGTTTGATACAATTTCATTTTGGATTAAAAGGAAGTGCCAATTATATTTTTAACCAAGGTAATTATGTGCTTAATCTCAAGGAAGAAAAGGCTTTACTGTTTTATAATACTGAAAAAGAATTGCCTTTAAACGTTCAGATTGCACCAAAATCCTGGTTGATTTCTATTTTTGTTTCTATTAAAAAATTTCACGGATTGTTTACCAGTGATGCCGAGCATATTCCTTTTTTAAGCAAGGAAAATCAGGATAAAAAATATTATAACGAAAGTGATATCAGTCCGTCGATGGCAATTGTTTTAAATCAGATGTTTCACTACAATCTGAATCCTTCCATCAAAAATTTATATTACAAAGGCAAAGGATACGAGTTGTTGAGTCTTTTTTTCAATCGAAATGAAGATCCAAATGCGGAACAATGTCCGTTTTTAGTCGATGAAGAAAATGTATTGAAAATTAAAAAGGCCAAAGAAATTATCATAGCTAATATGGCTGAACCACCCGGTTTGCCGGAATTAGCCGATCAGGTTGGGTTGAATTTGAAGAAGTTAAAAATGGGTTTCAAACAAATTTATGGTGATACGGTTTATGGTTTTTTGTTTGATTACAAAATGGATTTTGCCAGAAAATTGCTCGATAGTGGTTCGTATAATGTAAACGAAGTAGGTTTAAAAATTGGTTACAGTACGGGAAGTCATTTTATTTCGGCTTTTAAGAAGAAATTTGGAACCACTCCCAAAAAATATCTCATGTCAATCAATCCAAATGCATAGTAGGAATTGATTTTTTAAATTAAACAATAAATAAAAAATAACAATTATCATGTTTCTAAAAAGTGGCTTGTACTACTTTTGACGAAAATTTAAACACACAGCCCTGTCAGCGTTTAAAACCCTGACAGGGTTAAAAAAACAAAATATGAAAGGAGTATTATTAGTTAATCTTGGTTCACCAGAAAGTCCAACCCCCAAAGATGTAAAACCATATTTAGACGAATTTTTAATGGACAAATACGTAATTGATGTTCCGTATTTGTTGCGTGCCTTATTAGTTCGTGGTATTATTTTGAGAAAAAGACCAGAGGAATCAGCACATGCTTATGCCAAAATTTGGTGGGATGAAGGTTCACCGCTAGTAGTTCTTTCAGAAAGAATGCAGCAAAAAGTACAACCATTGGTTAATGTTCCTGTGGCACTGGCTATGCGTTATGGAACCATGACAATTGAAAAAGGTTTACAGGAATTACACGATAAAGGCGTTACTGAAGTGTTGCTTTTTCCGTTGTATCCGCAATATGCAATGGCTTCAACTTTAACAATTTTAGTGAAAGCAGAAGAAATTCGCAAAAAGAAATTTCCTCAAATGACTTTTACAGATGTTCCGGCTTTTTATAATAAACCCGATTACATCAAAAACTTAGCTGATTCAATGAAAAAGCATCTGGAAGGTTTTGATTATGATCATTTGTTGTTTTCGTATCACGGAATTCCGGAGCGTCACATTCGCAAAACCGATGTAACCAAATCCCATTGTAAAATAGATGGTTCGTGTTGTAATACGCCTTCTCCTGCGCATGAATTTTGTTACCGTCATCAGTGTTATGAAACTACGAAACTGGTAATTGAACAATTAGGAATTCCTCAGGACAAATACAGTCTGACATTTCAATCCCGATTAGCAGGTGATAAATGGCTGGAACCGTATACCGATGTTGAAATCAATAAAATGCCTGCTAAAGGAATCAAAAAATTAGCAGTGGTAACACCTGCTTTTGTATCCGATTGTTTGGAAACCTTAGAGGAAATTGCTATGCGCGCCAAAGAAGAATTTGAAGAAAACGGAGGTGAAGAATTCTTAGCTATTCCTTGTTTGAATGACGACGATCAATGGTGTCAAACGGTGGGGAATTGGATTAACAATTGGGCGAAATAGCTATGGATTTACTTATGAAAAAGTTTTATATTTTTATTTTTCTAGTATGTAATTGTGCGTTTTCTCAAAATCAATTTTCAAGTAAAATTAAAAGTGATTGTGAAATTATTATTAGTGCTATGAAAAATAGTGATTATAATAAAATTTTAGATTACACTTATCCAAAAGTAATAGAAATTGGAGGAGGAAGAGAAAAGTTGTTTTCCTTGATGAAAAACACTTTGGATAAAATGAAAAAAGAAGGGTATGTGTTTGAAAATCAAATTTTAGGTGAACCACAAAGAATTTATAATGCCGGAAAAGAACTTCATTGTATTGTGCCTAAAAAAACAATAATTAAAACCCCAAAAGGGAGAGTAGAAGCTACGTATTACTTGTTAGCAGTATCTAAAGATAATGGTAGAAGATGGTTTTTTATAGAATCTCATATGTTAAATGATGAAAATAAGAAACTGATTTTTCCTAATTTCAATTCAGACTTAAAAATTCCTAAAAATTCTAAACCAGTTCTAATTGATTAAATTTCTATGGAGTATTACAATTACCTAAAGTCACTTCATTTAATCTTTGTAATTACCTGGTTTGCGGGTTTATTTTATATTGTGCGTTTGTTTGTGTACCAAATTGAAGCGGCAGATAAACCTTCGCCGGAAAAGGAAATTTTGCAAAAACAATTCAAAATCATGAGTTATCGCCTGTGGTATATTATCACTTGGCCATCGGCGGTTTTAGCCAGTTTTTTTGCTTTTTGGATGCTGTTGTTTACATCTACAGGTAATGCCTGGTTACAAATGCCGTGGATGCATGTAAAACTTGGCTTTGTTTTTGTGCTGTATTTGTATCATTTAAAATGCCATCAGATATTTAAACAATTACAAAATGATGAGGTAAACTATTCTACTAATTTCATGCGATTATGGAATGAAGGAGCTACCATTATTCTTTTTGCTGTTGTTTTTTTAGTTGTATTAAAAAATGCTGTAAATTGGATTTATGGCGTTATCGGGATTGTATTATTCTCGGTTTTAATTATGCTGGGTTTTAAATTTTACAAGAGAATAAGAGAGAAAAACAGTAGGCAGTAAGCAGTATTCAGTTGGCGCTGAACACTAAATTCTGAACACTGAATACTAAAAAAAATATGCTAAAAAGCTTCAAATTATCCATGCTTTCATTACGGATTCGAATTTTCCTTTCGATGATCGTGGTGATAATTGTTGCTTCTGTTTTATTAGCTTCTATTTCGATTGTTCAATTTAAAAATGAAGCTAAGGAATACCATCGTGAACGCTTAGAACGCAAAGAAAATGCGGTTAAAGAGCATATTAATTATATCCTTTCTACAACAACTTATCCATTGACGACTGAGAATTTGGATTTGATTTTTAAGGATAAAATCCATGAATTGGCGCATATTCATAATATTGAAATTAATATTTATGACCTTGATGGTAAATTGTTGAAATCGTCTAAAGAATCTTTTTCTGTAGATAAAAGTGCTCCTCCCATTCCGAAATACATTCTTAAATTGGTTCGCTCTTCAATCGAAAAACGTTATGTGGATATTAAAACCATCAACGGTATTAAAAATCGTTCTTCGTTTACCCAAATCAAGGATGATAAATTTAAGCCTTTAGGTGTTTTAAATCTGCCGTATCAGGAGGACGATGGTTTTTATGACAAAGAGTTAAATAGTTTTTTAATTCGTTTGGGGCAGGTATATTCTTTTATGCTCATAGTGGCTTTTGCCTTGGCTTATTTTCTTTCGTCTTATATTACTAAGTCATTGAAAACTATATCCGATAAGTTAAATGAAACCCGTTTGAACAAAAAAAACGAGAAGATTTTACTTTCGGCCAGCAGTAAAGAAATCAATTTGTTGATTAATGGTTACAATCAAATGGTGGATGAACTGGAAAAAAGTGCTGTTAAATTAGCCCAAAGCGAAAGGGAAGAAGCCTGGCGTGAAATGGCTAAACAGGTGGCACACGAGATTAAAAATCCGCTAACGCCTATGCGATTGACAGTGCAGAGTTTTCAACGTCGATTTAATCCGGAAGACCCTAACATTGTTCAAAAAATGAGGGATTACTCCGAAACGCTGATTCAGCAAATTGATACGATGAATTCAGTAGCTTCGGCATTTTCGAATTTTGCTTCGATGCCGGCACAGCAAAATGAAACCCTCAATGTGGTTGAGGTTGTCGAATTGGCTTTGGATATTTTTAATGAAAATCAGATTGTTTTTGAAAGTGAGGCAGCTGAGATAATTTCCAAGATCGATCGTACCCAATTAATCCGAATTATTACTAACTTAGTAAAAAATGCAATTCAGTCTATTCCTGAACAACAAGAGGAGAAGAGGGTGGCTGTTTCGGTAAGAAAAGAGGATGATAATGTGTTAATTGTTGTTGAAGATAACGGAATTGGAATAAGAGCAGAAGATATCAATCGAATATTCGAGCCTAAGTTTACCACTAAAAGCAGTGGAATGGGATTAGGATTAGGGATTATAAAAAACATTATCGAAAACTATAAAGGCAGTATTAACTTTGAAACAACTTACGGCAAAGGAACGCGTTTTACAGTTTCGCTACCCATTATTAACTCTTAAATCAACACAATGAGCTACCAAAACATTTTGATTGCAAAAGAGCATAATATTGCAACCATCACCATTAATCGTCCTGAAAAATTAAATGCTTTAAATAAAGTAACCATCGAAGAATTGCATCATGCTTTTTCCACATTAGAGACACATCAGGATATACGTGCCATTATTTTAAAGGGTAGTGGAGAGAAAGCTTTTGTGGCAGGTGCTGATATTGCTGAATTTGCCGAATTTTCAGTAGAAGAAGGAATTCAATTATCGGCTCAGGGACAGGAAACCCTGTTCAATTTTGTTGAAAATTTAAAAGTGCCTGTTATCGCGGCTATCAATGGATTTGCTCTTGGAGGCGGATTAGAATTGGCTATGGCCTGTCATATTCGTGTGGTTTCAGACAATGCAAAAATGGGATTGCCGGAAGTGTCCTTAGGTGTAATTCCCGGTTATGGAGGAACACAACGTTTACCACAATTGATAGGTAAAGGACGTGCTCTGGAAATGATTCTTACTGCAGGAATGATTTCGGCAGAAGAAGCCTATAGAATGGGCTTAGTGAATCACGTGGTAAAACAAGAGGAACTCGTTTCTTTTTGTAATGAAATAGCTCAAAAAATCATTAAAAATTCTCCGGCAGCTATTAGTATGGCGATTCATGCAGTTAATGCCAATTACAAAGAAGGGGAGAATGGTTTTGAAACCGAAATAAAATCCTTTGGAAAATGTTTTGGTACCGAAGATTTCAAAGAAGGAACCAAAGCTTTTTTGGAAAAAAGAAAAGCCGTTTTTACAGGAGAATAGTTTTTAGTGGTCAGTGTTCAGTCCTGTAGTGACGGGAACAGTTTTTCAGAAATTAATAATCAAAAAAATAAATGTCATACGAGCCTATTTTTGCGCTTTTTTGGGAAAGAGTAAAACAAAGTATAGAAGATAAAACTTTTGCCAAATTAACGCTGGCAAAGACTATTGGTGATACCGAAATCAAGAATGTTTATGTTCGTCCGGTTTTGCTACAGAATGATGTGATGAAAATGTCGGTTATAAGCCGTTTTAAAACCGAAGAGACTGAAAGTTTTTATTCTCTTGAGGAAACCTATCCTATTTTGTTTTCGTTAATAAATAAGCCTTTTTTAAGCGCCTTGTTATTCACCAGTGAACAGGACGTAGTTTTTAAACTCAATAAAAAACGTGCCGGAAGCATCACGGAACAAGCACCTACTTTTCTGAATCCTTCGGATGTGATTCTGGAAATGAAAGCAAAGGGGATTTAGAAAAAGTGGTCAGTGTTCAGTTTTCAGTTGGTGGAAGAGATAAAATTTTAGTTATTCGATTGTAATTTAGGTTACTATATGGAAAAATTATTTTTTGCGGTTTTGTTTTTTGTTTCAAATCCCTTTTTTGGACAGGAATTTTCAGAGAAAGAAATCATTAACAAAGTAGTTACAGCATTAAAAGTCAATGAAAAAAATCTTTTAGCTGATAAAATATGCTTAAAAGTGATTCCTAATCAAAATGATAAAGTAATTATTGTTTTGCCGGTTATTAGTAATCGTGATCCTGAATGTGAGGAATTTTTTGATATTGACAATAACCTATTGGTGTGGAATAAAAACACTAAATCAATTGAATCGAAATACATTAAAAAAGCGGAATGGACTTCTGATGCTTTGAGATTTGATGAATTAAAGATTGATACCGGACTTTATTATTTGAACAAAAATACCAGAGCTTTTGGAATAAGATATAGTTATAACGGAAGTTCTAGTGTAAATCCATTTAGTTCAAATTCGATTAATCTCTATTATTTTAAAAACAACCAAATAGTGGAAGTGCTACACGATTTTGAACTTGAAAAATCAAATGGTGATAATGGAGGTGGTTGTGAAAACGCTTCATTTGAAACCTCAAAAAGTGTTTTTGTTATCAATGATAAGTTAACAGATAAGTTTAATGACATTGTTGTCAAAACGAAGTTCAAAGATTATTTTTATGATGCTGATTGCGATAAAGAAATCATCAAAAAACAAAGTTCCAAACAAAGTATTTTAAGATTTGATGAAAAACAGAAAAAATACATTTTAGTAAAATAATATATAAACAACAAAGCCACTCCGAAGTAGAGTGGCTTTGTCTTTCATTAGGGGTGTTTTTAAAGACTATCAAACTTTAAAATGGTACATTAGTTCCATCCACCACCTAATGATTTGTACATGTTAACTTTGGTAGTTAGTTGTTCTTTCTTGGTTTCAACCAATTGTAATTTGGATTCCAAAGCATCACGTTGCGTTAATAAAACTTCCATATAATCGGCTCTGGCCGCGCTGAAAAGTTTATTAGTGATTTCGATAGAATTAGTCAAAGCAGCCACCTGATGTTCTTTTTGCTCATAGCTTTTCTTCAGGTTTTCAATTTTTGATAAACCGTTCAATACTTCGATATGGGCATTTAAAATGGTTTTTTCATAATCAAAAACAGCTTGTAACTGTTTGTCATTCGCATTGTAATAAGCCGCTTTAATCGCATTTCTGTTGATTAAAGGAGCTACCATATCGCCTGCTAAACCATAAATCAATGATTCAGGCATGGTAGTAAGGTATTGGGTTTTGAAAGATTCTAAACCTACACCTGCTTTTAACGTAAACGACGGATAAAAATTAGCTCTGGCAACTTTTGTATCCAATTTAGCGGCCTGTAATTCGTATTCAGCCTGTCTGATATCCGGACGGTTAGTTAACAGCTGAGAAGGAATACCGGCATAAATTGGGTCTATGTTTTGTTCTATAAAATGGTCAGAATCACGATTGATGTGCTGAGGAGTACGACCGATTAGGAAATTCAGTCTGTTTTCAGTTTCAACAATATCCTGTTTTACATTATACAGTTCGCCGGTGTTTTTATATACCTCTGCTTCGAGTCTTTGTACACCCAGAGCAGTTGCTTTAGCGGCTTGCATTTGCAAACGGATAATTGTTAGTCCATTGTTTTGCAATTCTAAGTTTTTAGTAAGAATGGCCAGTTTGTTGTCTAAAGCCTGTAATTCATAGTAAGAATCGGCAATTTCAGCAATTAAGCTCGTAACCATAAAGTTTTTACCTTCAACAGTAGAAAGGTATTCCATTACGGCTGCTTTTTTAGCGTTGCGTAATTTTTTCCAAACGTCCAGTTCCCAGCTGGCAAAAGCACCTACTTTGTAATTTTGTAACGGCTCAGGGAATTCTTTGCCCGGTTTAATTTCAGTGTTGGCGTCGTTTGCTCCCTGGCTGGTGTAACGACCTACTTTTTCTACTTCCGCAGCTGCCTGAATACCCACAAACGGAAGGTATTCTCCTTTTCTGGCCTGAATTTCATTCTTAGCCATATCTACCTTTTGCAACATGATGTTCAGCTCCTGATTGTTAACTAAAGCAGTGTCTATAAGTGCAGCTAAATTAGCATCATTAAAAAAGGTTTTCCATTTGATTTGAGCCGAATTAGTAGTGTCTTTTGAAGCTACATTTTGAAATTGTTCCGGCAAATCCTTTTTTTCATCGCGTACGGTTTTTGTTGGGATACAGCTTTGAAAAAACAGGGAGGATAAGGTCAGTGTTACAACTGACCTTATGTTTATAAATTTGAAAATTGGATTATTCATTTTCTTCTTCTCTTTTCATTAATTCTTTCAGTTTTTTGTTCATTTCTTTCAGTTTTAATTTGAGTTTGCTTTCGCCCTCACTAGCTCTCATGAACTCTTCAGAAGCCGGTTCGTTATGTTCGTCCTGAATCATAGTTTTTCCATCGCTCATTTTGGCAAAGGTGTAGTATAATCCCGGAATAACGAAAACTCCAAACAAGGTTCCGATAACCATTCCTCCCATGGCAGAACCTCCAATAGTTCTGTTACCGATAGCACCTGCTCCCGTTGCAATAACTAACGGAATTAATCCTGCAATAAAGGCAAATGATGTCATCAAAATAGGTCGGAAACGCAATTTAGCTCCTTCCATAGCCGCATCTACAATACTCATTCCCTGCGAACGCTTCTGGACGGCGACCTCTACAATCAGTACGGCATTTTTACCGAGTAATCCAATAAGCATGATAACCCCAATTTGTGCATACACGTCATTTGATAATCCCATTAATTGTAATAATGCGAATGAACCAAAGAATCCGACAGGTAAGGATAGTAATACCGCCAATGGCAATAAGAAACTTTCATATTGTGCCGCTAACACCAGATAAACGAATATCAATACAATACCAAATACATACAGCGCATCGTTTCCTCTGTTAGCCTCGTCATACGATAATCCTTCCCAGGCAATATCATATCCTCTTGGTAATTTTACTTTGGCAACTTCTTTAATGGCATTAATAGCATCGGCACTGGTGTAACCTTTAGCCGGTAATCCACGGATAGCAGCCGAATTGTACAAATTGTATCGCGTTATCTCATTAGGTCCCAGTTGTTTTGTTACTTTCATGAAAGAAGAATATGGAACCATTTCACCAGCTTCATTTTTGACGAATAACTTCTCTAAATCGGAAGGAATTTTTCTGTATTCAGGAGCTGCCTGTGTATATACTTTAAAGAACTGACCGAATTTGATGAATCCCTGTTCATAAGTACTACCAATAAGGATGTTCAAATTGTCCATCGCTTTTTTGATAGTTACTCCTTTTTGCATGGCTGCTTTATTATCAATGTCTAACTTTAACTGTGGATAATTAGCAGAATAGAAAGTAAAGATTCCAGTTAGTTCTTTACGTTTTTCTAATTCAGCAAGAAAGTCGTTGTTTACTCTTTGGAATTCCTGATAATCTGTTCCGTTTGTTTTATCTAATAAACGCAAAGAGAAACCTCCTGATGAACCAAATCCAGGTACTGCAGGTGGTTCAAAATATTCGATAACTGCCCCAAGATTTTTGGATTTGTTTTCCAATTCTTCCATGATTTCATGAACTGAATGGTTTCTTTCCTCCCAAGGTTTTAGGTTAATTAAACAAGTACCCGCATTAGAACCACGTCCTTCAGTCATGATTTCATAACCCGCTAAGGATGATACAGAAGATACACCATCAATTTCCTCACAGATTTTTTGTAATTTTTTTGCAACATCATTAGTACGTTCTAATGTAGTTCCCGGAGGTGTTTGAATAATTGCATAAATCATTCCTTGATCCTCACTTGGTATAAATCCTGCCGGAAGCGCTTGGTTAGTAAAATAGGTTGCAAAACAGAATCCAATCAAAATTCCGAAAGTGATTACTCTTCGGTTTACAATGTGTTTTAAAATACCCACATAGTGACCAGTTAGTTTTTCGAATCCTCTGTTAAACCAATCGATAAAACGATCAATCGGTGATTTTTTCTTAGCATGACCATGGTTGTGTTTTAATAACATTGCACAAAGTACAGGTGTAAGGGTCAAGGCTACAACTGCCGAGATGATAATAGATCCCGCCATTGTAATTGAGAATTGACGATAGAATACACCCACAGGTCCTGTCATGAAGGAAATAGGAATAAATACCGAAACCATTACTAAGGTAATAGCAATAATAGCTCCTCCAATTTCACCTAATACCGCTTTGGAAGCCTTAAATGGAGTGAGATGTTCTTCTTCCATTTTTACGTGAACGGCCTCGACGACGACGATGGCGTCATCGACCACAATACCAATGGCTAATACCAGAGCAAATAGCGTAATCAGGTTAATAGATAAGCCGAACATTTGCATTACAAAGAAGGCTCCAATTAACGATACCGGTACAGCAATAACCGGAATTAATGTGGAACGCCAGTCTCCTAAAAACAGGAATACTACAATTGATACTAAAACGAAGGCGTCTCTAAGTGTGTCTATTACTTGTTCGATAGAAGCATCTAAGAAACTGGATACGTCATAACTGATTTTGTAACCTACCCCCGGAGGAAGATCTTTTTCAAGTTCTTTTAATTTGTTTTTTACAGCCTTAATTACATCACTACCATTGGTTCCAAGAGTTTGTTTTAAAACGATAGAAGCAGATGGTTTACCATCTAAGTTGTCATAGATATCATAAAATTCACTTCCTAATTCTACATTTGCTACGTCACCTAATTTAATTTCCTCACCATTAGCATTGGCTCTAATGATTACATCTTTGTATTCCTCAGGAGTAGAGTAACGGTCTTTATAGGTTAATACATATTCAAGTGCCTGAGATTTTATACCAGAACTTTGTCCCAGACGCCCGGGACGTGCCAAAATACTTTGTTCCTGCATAGCTTCCATTACTTCTTCTGCCGAAATATTGTAAGCACGCATACGATCCGGTTTTAACCAAATACGCATAGCATATTTACGGCTTCCAAGGATTTGTGCACTTGCAATTCCGTTAATACGTTGTATTTCGCGAAGCATGTTGGTATAAGCATAGTTGTAAAGGAATTTTTCGTCCATTTCATGCCCTTTTTTGCTATACAAATCCACATACATCAACATACTTGGCTGAACAGGTGTAATGATAACCCCTTCGCGTTGTACTAAGTCAGGTAATAAGGGCATTACCTGGTCGACCCTGGTCTTTACCCGGATTACGGCGACGTTGGGGTCGGTTCCGGGTTCAAAAATGACACGAATGGTTCCTTCACCCGCACTGGTAGCATCTGAGGCAATGTAGCGCATTCCCGGTACCCCGTTAATAGCGGTTTCCAGGGGAATTAAAGTTGATTTTACCAATACATCTGAACTCGAACCCGGATAGGCGATAAAGATGTTTACGGTAGTTGGCGCAATTTCAGGAAATTGCGAAATGGGTAATTGTTTGATGGCAAGTAACCCCATAAAGACTATAATGACCGAAATAACAATCGCTAAGACCGGTCTCTGAATAAACTTTTTAAACATTTTGTTGTTATTTAAGGGGTTTTTTACTCGGCGTAAACATCAAGAGTAGTCAATACTTTTTTAGGGTTTTGAACATTAAATTTCACTTTCTCATTGTTTTTAACCAATCGTAATCCATCTAATAAAATATGGTCGTTTGCTTCTAATCCTTTTTTCACAACAAAAAGATTTTCCAAAGTGGCTCCAATTGTAATTTCTCTTTGTCTTACGTAACCATTTTTATCGATTACAAAAACATAGCGTTTGTCTAAGACTTCAAAAGTTGTTTTTTGTGGAATAATAAGTACGTTTTTCAACGGTATTGTCATCAGGATAGTACCTGTTTCTCCATGTCTTAAAATACCTTGCGGGTTAGGGAAAGTAGCTCTAAAAGCGATATTTCCTGTTTCGTTGTTGAATTCTCCTTCGATAGTTTCTACAATACCTGATTGATTGAATACCATGTCATTAGCCATTCGCAAATTTACTTTTTGCTTTTTGTCTTTATTGGCACTCATGATGTAATTTAAATATTCCGCTTCAGGAACATTGAAATAGACCCACATTTTGCTGTTGTTAGAAAGTGAAGTTAATAATTCACCTTCTTCCAGCATACTACCTTCTCTTGCAAGTAAATGGTCTACAATACCGTCAAATGAGGCTTTGATATTGGTGAATCCAAGATGAGTTGCCGCTAGATTGATTTCAGCATTGGCTTTGTCTAATTTGGCTTTTGAAAGAGCCAGTTCGTTTTGGGAAACTACTTTGTTATCGGCAAGAAGTTTGGTGTTTTTGTATTCTATCGAAGCCGCATTTCCTTCTGCTTTTGCTTTTTGCAATTCGGCCTGATAAACATTTGGCATAATTCCGAACAAGGCTTGTCCTTTTTTAACTTTTTGTCCTTCATCTACGTAGATTTTCTGAAGGTATCCTTTTTCCAGTGCTCTTACTTCAATATGTTGAATCGAGTGAATCTGACACACATATTCTTTAACAATTGAAGTATCCATTGCTACAGGATTCGTAACATTGAAAGTCGCTTCTTCTTTCTTTTCTTCTTTATGTGAGTTGCAGCCAATAGTGCATAATGCGGCCATAAGACCTATGAAAATTGCATTTTTTTTCATGATATTCTTTAACTTTTTAAAACAATGGGATGATTTTTTAAGTCGGAGCAATAAAAACAACGACCTAAGTACCTTATTTGGCTTGTCTCAATTAAAACAGAGCAGGCAATAGGGTATAAGCAAGTAAAATGCTGATGTGTTTGTTTAAAAAGTTGAAATCAAATTCGGAAAACCTCGAATATAATGTAAAGTGAATTACAAGAGGGTAGGTAGGAAAGCTCTTTGCAGAAAGCTTGAGTTTTCTTGATGTAAGATATAAAAACGGATACCGTTTGTTGATTTAAAAAAGAAAGTTGGTAAGATTGTTTTTCTATAGACTTTTTTGAAGTCATAGTTTCTGAATCTTCTTCTTCGTTGTCAGAATTAAGGATTTCTTTTTTATGGTAAGTTTCAAAAACTGCGTCAGATAAAGCAGTTTGATTGTTAAAAAGATTTTCTAAATCAGTTGTTTGATTAGCGATTTCTTTTGAGATTGTTTTTAATGAACCGGCTAACAGTGTTTTTTTTGTTAGTGTATGGGCAAACAAAGAACCGTTGCTGAATAACAGCAGCATACATAAAGGGATAATGTGTTGTATTGCCTTCTTCATTTAGTGTTGCAAATCTATGTCTACTAAAGCATTCTGGCAAGCATTAGTTAATAAATATTTGTTAATTATGATAAAACCATTAAAAAATCTGTTAAAAAGCAGTTTGTGTTGTGATAAAATCAGTGTTTTTGTTAAAACTACAATAAAAAAACGCTTGAATTATTTTTCTCCTTCCCACTCAGCGTAAAATTGTGCCAGGAAGTTTTCCATAAAATGATGTCTTTGACTTGCAATTTTTTTTGCTGTGGTAGTATTCATTTTATCCTTAAGTAATAATAACTTTTCATAAAAATGATTGATGGTTGGTGCCTGACTGTTTTTGTATTCCTCGGCACTCATGTCTAATTTTGGAGCGATTTTAGGGTCGTAGAGCGCTCTGTTTTTAAAACCGCCATAATTGAATGTACGGGCAATTCCAATGGCTCCAATGGCGTCTAAACGGTCGGCGTCCTGAACAATGTCTAATTCTATAGAATTGAAGTTTTTTTCGAAATTACCTCCTTTGAAAGAGATGTTTTCGATGATATTGATGACATGATTTATATCTTGTTCCGAAACATTTTGGGATTCCAGAAATTTTCGGGCTATTTTTGGTCCCAAAGTCTCATCACCATTGTGGAATTTACTGTCGGCAATATCGTGAAGTAAAGCGCTGAGTTGTACTATTTGTAAGTTGCAGGTTTCTTCTTTAGCAATCAATAAGGCGTTTTTATATACTCTTTCAATGTGAAACCAGTCGTGCCCGCCTTCGGCATTTTCTAATTGCTGTCTTACAAAAAGAATAGTGTTGCTTATTAATTCGTTTTGATTCATAGTGAAAAAGGATAAAAAAAGCTGATTTTTAAAGGTCTAACTTCAAAAATCAGCTTATTAATATTTATAATTGATGATTTCAAAAATCTGAAATCTGAATTCTAAAATTTGAAATCTACAATCTAGCCGGTTCAACCCATTTAAAGATATGAGATTCTTTTGGGATGACCAATCTTTCTGAAATTTTAGCCATTCTGGCAGGTAATTTCATCAGATAATCACGGGCTTTTTCGGCTTCGTCTGTAAGGCCGGAAATTTTTTCAATTTCCCATTTTTCAATCAGTTTTTGCATGATTTCCACATAATCATTGGCAGTGTAAACACCAATACGTTGTGCTGAATCCGAAAACAATTCAAATGCCGAGCTGATTTTTTGCCCTGATTCTCTCAGGAAATGCGCAGGCATTACGATTTTTGCTTTCATCATGTATTGGAAAGCCAGCATCATTTCGCTTGGGTCTACTTTGAAAATTTCGCTAACAAAATGACTGTAAGCATGGTGGTGACGCATTTCGTCTCCGGCAATCATCTTACACATTTTGGATAATTTCTTATCGCCGTATTTTTTGGCTAATTGCGAAACTCTGTTGTGAGAAACATAGGTTGCTAATTCCTGAAAACTTGTGTAAACAAAGTTTTTGTAAGGATCTCTTCCTGTGCCAATGTCGAATCCGTCATTGATAAGGTGTTGTGTGGTCATCTCAATTTCACGCATGTTCACACGACCTGATAAATACAAGTATTTGTTTAGTAAATCACCGTGACGGTTTTCTTCACCAGTCCATTGACGTACCCAAGCCGACCAGCCATTTCTTCCTTCATTATCTACACCTTCAACTTCCATTAACCAGTTTTCATAAGTAGGAAGTGCTTCTTCCGTAATCATGTCTCCCACCATGGCTACCCAAAAATCATAAGGTAAATCTTTTGAGATTTCGCGTAGCTCTTTTACTTCTTCTAAGAAATTATCTCCTTCAGAATTTGGTAAAAAATCAGTTGGCTGCCATATTTGTTCCACAGGAATCAAATACTGATCCATATAGCCAGTCACGTTTTTTTCCAAAAACTGCATAACTTCTAATCGAATGTTTTTTATAGACATTTTATTTATATATATTAAAATTGTATTCCTTTTACTATCTCACTTTCCGTGATTTGCATTAATTCAGGGAAGCTAAATTCACTCACTTTTAAAGGTTTATGAATTACAAAGGTAAGATGATTTCCTAAACCTACAGGGAAAAACCCAAATTTTACCATTTTCCACGAATTATTAATACTTACAGGAACTATATAGGCCGAAGGTGCGTTTTTACACAATATTTTTACACCAGTATGGGCAAATTCTTTCGGTTTGCCGGTTTTGCTTCGGGTTCCTTCAGGAAAAATTACTGCCGAACGCTTATTGGTTTCAATATATTCGGCTAATTTTTTTATTTCGGGAATGGCCTGTTTAGGGTCTTTTCTGTCAATTAAGGCAGCTCCTCCGTGTCTTAAATTATAGGATACACTCGGGATTCCTTTACCTAACTCTTTCTTACTTACAAATTTACAATGAAATTTACGCAAATACCAAATCATCGCTACGATATCGTACATACTTTGATGATTGGCTACAAATACCAAAGGGACTCCTTCCGGAATACATTCTCTGTTTTCAAATGTATAGGTTGTTCCTACTAAGTTAGTACATTTTAGCAAAAAAAAGTTCAGGTAATCGACACTTTTTTTGTGTGCGTGATAACCAAAAACATTCAGACAAATCCACTGAATTGGGTGGAAAATAACTAACGTAAGTCCAAAACACAAATAATAAATTACCGATATGGGATAGGAAATAAGTTTTTGCATTTCAAAAAAATTAGCTGCAAAAGTAGTAAATAATTTTTTAGCACTATTTAATTCCTAAATAATAATAGGTTTAGCCTTAAATTGTACCTTTGTGTTTCTGAAAAAATGACTTTTATCCTTAAAAATGACCTTTAACTATCCAAAAAACGAAAAACTAAAAAGTAAAATTACTATTGGATTGTTGTTCTCCGAAGGGAAATCAGTTTCGAAATATCCTTTGCGTTTGGTGTATCATTCCGGTTCTTTGAATGAAAATGAAAAAATTAAAATGGGTGTTTCAGTTTCAAAAAAATACTTCAAGAAAGCTGTTGACAGAAATCGTTTTAAAAGAATTCTCAGAGAAACCTACCGACTTAACAAGCATATTCTTCTGGATAACCTAGACAAACCTTATGCTTTTATGTTTTTTTATCAAACCAAAGAGCGTTTGTCTTACGAAGAAATCAATACTAAAACCATCCAGTTGTTTGAGAAATTTGTAGCTCAAAGTTTAAAAAAAGAATAGAATTATATTTTTATACGAATATTCATTAAATTAGTTTTTCTAAATTGATTTATTATGAAAAATCTATTCTTGTTTTTGATAATTCTCGTATTTTCTTCTAGTTGTAAAAAATCGGATGATTTTGGCAAAGATAAAATGATGAGTGTGAATGAAGTAGGGACAGTCCTACTTCCACCACCACCTCCAAAAGTTGATGAGGTAAAATTTGTTAAGCCAGTAATTGCAAAATCTGAAGAAAATATTGAACAAAAAATTATTAAGACTGGAGATATTAGGTTTGAAAGTAATGATTTAGAAGAAACTTACAGTCAAATAATAGCAGCGGTAAAAAAACATCATGCCGTTATTCAAAATGATACCGAAGGAAAAGATAATAATTCTGTTTTTAGAAGATTAGCAGTTCGAGTTCCAAGCAAAAATTTCGATTTATTTTTAGACGATATTTCAAAAGGAGTAACTTATTTTGACAATAAAGAAATCTCTTCTCAAGATGTAACAGAAGAATACATAGATGTAGATGCCCGATTAAAAGCTAAAAAAGTACTTGAAGCTCGTTATCTGGAACTTTTAAAGAAAGCAAATAAGGTTTCCGAAATGTTGGAAATCGAAGCGCAACTTTCTACTATTCGTGAGGAAATCGAGGCTAAAGAAGGGCAACTGCGCTACATGCAAAGTCAGGTTTCAATGAGTACTATTACTATTGAATTTTATAAAACTGTAGCTAATGAAGGAGGTGCAACAATTTCTTATGTTTCAAAAATTTGGAATGCCATAAAATCGGGATTCAATGAGATTTCAAATTTCTTCATAGTATTATTAAGTATCTGGCCTTTCTTGATTATTTTAGCGGTAATTCTACATTTTATTAGAAAACGTTTTAAGAAAAAAATTCAATAAAAATGATTCGCCTTTTACAAAAAAGATACCTGATTCCTGTAGTTGCTTCTGCATTTTTATATGTTGGAGTTAGTTTTAAAGACGATTTTTTTGAAATTGCTAAACAACTGGAAATTTTCACCACGCTTTTTAAAGAACTGAACACCAATTACGTTGACCAAACTAATCCTGGGGAATTAATGGATGCTGCCATCAAAGGTATGCTGGCCAGTTTAGATCCTTACACGGTTTATTTTAATGAACAGGATGTATTGAAGTTTAAAATTAATAATACGGGTGAATATACCGGAATTGGTGCGTTGATTACGCAAAAGTCAGGGAAACTTATTTTGCGTGAAGTTTACAAAAATTTTCCTGCCGATAAAGCCGGTTTTAAACCGGGAGACGAAATTATTCAAATAGGAGATGTGGTTTTAAGTGATTTTAAAGAAGATGCCTCTCAGCTTTTGAAAGGAGCCAAAAACACTAAAATTGACATCAAATACCTTCGTCAGGGTAAAATGAATACGACTCAAATTTCATTGGACGAAGTCGAAATCAAATCGGTTCCTTTTTATGCTAAAATGGATGACAAAACAGGTTATATCGTTTTAAGTCGTTTTAATAAAAAAGCATCCAATGAAACTAAAGAAGCTTTGTTAGCACTTAAAAAACAAGGTGCTCAACAAATTGTTTTGGATTTGAGAAACAATCCCGGCGGACTTTTAAACGAGGCCATCAATATTTGTAATTTATTTGTGCCAAAGAATGAGGTGATTGTAACCACTAAATCCATCAACGAAAAACACAATAATACTTATAAGACTTCTTTTGATCCGGTAGATTTAGATATTCCACTGGTAATTATTGTAAATGACAAAAGTGCTTCGGCATCCGAAATTGTTTCGGGAGCCTTACAGGATTTAGATCGTGCGGTGATTGTGGGTAGTAGAAGTTTTGGGAAAGGTTTAGTTCAAAAACCAATTGATTTGACTTATAATACCCAGTTAAAAGTTACGATTTCAAGGTATTTTACACCTTCAGGAAGATGTATTCAGGCTTTGGATTATGCACACAAAGACAAAGATGGATTGGCTATCCGCACAAAAGAAACCAATTACAATTCTTTTAAAACAAGAAAAGGCAGAACGGTATATGATGGTGGAGGAATTTTGCCTGATGTGCAAATGCCTGAATCTAAAACCAGCACCATTGCTAATGCACTAATTAAAAATGACGGAATCTTTAATTATGCAACTGCATATTACTATAAGCATCCGAATCTTGGAAATCAGATTCCTGATTTTACTAATGCCGATTTTCAGGATTTCAAACAGTTTTTGAAAAGTCAGAAAATCTCTTTTGATACAGAAACCGAAGAGTCTTTGAAAAATACTTTAGCGACAGCTAAAAAGGAAGCAATTGATGGTGCTATTATTAATGAATACAATCAATTGCTTGCCGTAGTACAAAAAAGTGAAGAAGCACAATTGGATAATAATCAGGAGGAGATCAGAAATTTGATTTTGGAAGAGATTATTAAGCGTTATCAATATCAGGAAGGTTTTTATGAATATTATATGAAAACCAATTCTGAAATTAAAAAAGCAGTTAAAATTTTAAATGATTCGGCTAATTATAAGAGTATCTTGAAAATCTAATGTCAAAATCGCTTGTATTCCTCTCCTTTTTTATTTTTGGGACTCTCTATGCCCAGGAGAAAAAAATTGGAACGGTTTATTTTAAGTTTGACCAGTATAGTATAGATAAAAATCAAGAACAGGCTGTTGTAGATTTTGTTCGGGAAATAGATACGACCAATTTAGAATCCATTCAGGTTTATGGTTATTGTGATGATAGAGGCAATAACGATTATAATTTGACATTATCGCAAAATCGGGTCAATGCGGTTCGGAAAATTTTGATTGCTAATGGATTTAACAAAAGTAAAATTGTTATAGTAGAAGGAAAAGGGCGTGTGCTTATTGATAATTTTTCCGGAGAAAGTCTGGCTGATATTCGTTCAAAAAACAGACGTGTGGATTTGTTAGTGGTGAAGCGAAATAGTTTCGGAAAAGGCTTGTATAATTCTTTTCAGGATCATCATGAGGTGGGGGACAGAATTTTTCTTGAAAATATTTTTTTCGAGCTAGGAAGCAGTAATCTTACTGAGGCTTCTAAAAAGGAATTGGACAGGATTGCCGAAATTCTTCAAAAAAATAAGGGCATTGAGTTCGAGATTCGGGGTCATGTGTGTTGTACACCTAATTTTTATAAAGATGCTATAGACAGAGCGACTAAAGAAAGAAAACTTTCTTTGAATCGGGCTAAAAACGTTTTCAGATACCTGATTTCAAGAAATATAAATAGTTTGAGAATGAATTATAGAGGTTTGGGAAATCAATTTCCTTTAGGAAAAGGAGATGATTACGACAGAAGAGTAGAGTTTTTAATTACTAAGAATTAATTTTGATCTTCAAGTAGCGCCATAATATTTGGTTTTTCTTTCTGAAGTGATTTTTTGTTGATTTCAAGCGATTTTATGATGGCTTCGGTTTCAAGCATCAAATCTCTTTTTTCTTTTGAAGGAGCATAGCAGAATCCTTCTAAAACCAATATACGATCGTTGTCTTTGTCTACAATTGCATAATTGATGAATGGCCCTGACATGAAGTCGTTTTTTAATACCCATGTACCCTTAGTCTCATAAGCTCTTTTGTGGTTGAGCACAATATTTGAAAAATAAGGAGCGTAGGCTTCTTCGGTAATCATGTCCGTATTGTCTTCTTTTCCATGGATGAATAGTTTTCCAATGGAATCTCTCATTTTGGTAATGCGGGCAATCTTGTTTGCTTTGTTTTCAATGCTGCTTAACGGAATTTCATAGATTAAGATACTCGTATTTCCGCTGATGATTTCTTTTTTAAACCATGCAAAATGATCTTTTTGCAGCATTAATTGATAGCTCGAAGGCATCTCAAGTTTGATGTTGAATTTGTCTTTAAAATATTTTGGAGCCAAAAGCGATTTTCGATTAATGCGTTGGCATTCTTCAATTTCTGTTTGATGAATTATTTTGATTATTTCAGGTGCATTTTGTTGAATTAAGCACAGGATATCATCGGCTGTTTTACCCGAAATTTGAAAGATGTTTTGGGGAGAAGCGTATTTGTTTTTTAGAATTTTAAAATCTTCTTTAGTATCCTTTTTGATGACTATGATATTGCGACTGTCGGTCAAAAAACCTTCCATCAATTTTACAGGAAACTGATTGATGGTAAAAAGTGGTTCCTCCTGAGGTAATCCAATAACAGGAGAGGCAAATTTATTTCGGATGCTGTCGCCAATTTCACCATTCCACAATAAATCATCTATAATCACTGAGATGTTATTGATTTTTCCATTGGTTTTTTTAGGGGTAGTGTCTTCCTGTTTACAGGAAATAAAAAAAATGGAAAGGAAAAGCAATATAAAATGGATTTTATTCATTTTGCATTGGTTGAAACGGTAATTCAGTTTGTAAGTATGAATTGTTGTTTAATAATTGATTCTGGTTTCTTACGAATTAATACCGCTAATATCGTTCCATTTTTTTTAAATGAGTAATAAAATTTGATCTAAATGAGTTTTAGAAATAAAAAAGGGCTTTATTCTGTTGTTAAATAAAGCCCTTTTTGTGTATTTGTTCTTGGATTAACCTCCTATTTTTAATTTCATTCCGGGTTTGATATCTTCGTTGTTAATACCATTCCATTTTTTAATATCTGAAACAGTAACACCGGATTTTTTTGCAATACTAAACAATGAATCTCCTTTTTTAACCAAATAGTCTCTTTGTAAAGCAGCGCTTTCAAGTTTGTTTTTCTTAAATGAAGCAGCGGTAGCTTTAGAGGTGTTAATGGCAATTTCGTCTTTAGCAACAATTAATGTTTTTCCCAGAGCAATATTGTTGTCTGTTAAATGATTCCATTCTTTTAAATCAGCAATAGCGGTTCCGAATTTTTTAGAAATATTTCCCAAATTGTCTCCTTTTTGAACAGTGTATTCAATGTTTTTTAATTCAACAGCAGGATTAGTAACAGCTACTTCGTTAGCTTCGGTTTCTTTATCGGAAAGCTGTAAGTTCATTCCAGCTTGGATTGTGTTTCCTGAAAGTTTGTTCCACTCTTTAATTTGAGCAACAGTTACTTTGTTTTCTTCAGCAATACGATTTAGATTGTCACCCTTTTGAACAATGTAATTTGTTGTTTTATTATTAGCAATCAGCGTATCGGCTTTGACTTCTTTTTTTATCTTTTCAGTCTTGTTTATTTTAGTATCTGCAGAAACAACAGCAGTATTGTTTTCTTTTTCAGAAGTTACTATGGTAAGTATTTTTCCGTATGAAACCGAATTACCATTTAATTTATTCCATTTTTTTAAGTCGTTGATGTCAACATTGTATTTGTTGGCAATAGAACTTAAGTTGTCCCCTTGTTTTACTTTGTAATATTGGGTTGAACTTCCCGCAGGGTAAGACGGTTTTTCGATTGTGGCAGCAATAGCTGTTGCAGTCACGTTCTTGAAAAAAGGATTGTTGTTTTTTAAATCAGCTTCATGTTGAATGTAAGCGTAGATTTTGTCTTCATTGGAAACAAATACTCCAATTTTTTCTTTAGGCAAACGCAAATAATGACTCTGATCCTGATATTGAGGAATTACGTTGAGTTTGTAGGACGGATTTAGCAATTGTAGTTGCGAGACAGGAACGTCTAATAAATCAGAAATTTGTTTGAAAGACATTTGTTTTTTTATCATTACCGTATCGGTAGCGAAGTGTTGTACAATAGCTTTGTTAGGCTTGATTCCGTGTTCTTTATGGTATTCGTACAAATACATGGTAGCTAAGAAAGCGGGAACATAGCCTTGAGTTTCTTTAGGTAAATTTTGTTTAATGCTCCAGAAGTTTTGTTGACCACCGGAACGTCTGATCGCTTTTGAAACATTTCCTGGTCCTGAATTGTAAGACGCTAAAACCAATTCCCAATCTCCAAAAATAGCAAACATATTTGCCATGTATTGAGCGGCAGCATTTGTTGCTTTCAACGGATCGCTGCGTTCGTCAATGTAAGAGTCAATTTTTAGATTGTATTGTTTTCCGGTTTGATACATAAACTGCCAAAGTCCTGTGGCACCCACTCTGGAAACTGCTTTTGGGTTTAATGCCGATTCTACAATGGCTAAATATTTGATTTCTAAAGGGATATTTTGTTTGGAAAATACTTCTTCAAACATTGGGAAGTAATAGTCTGAAATAGACATCAGACGTTCAAACGATTTTTTTCTGTTTTTTAAGAACGATTTGATGATGTTTTCTAATCCCTGATTGTACTGAATGTTAAACGGAGATTTAGCATTCATGGCTTCGAGCCTGGATTTTAACAATTCAGTAGGCAATTCATAATCAACTTTCTCATCGGTGTTTATGCTTTCAATATCTTTAGTAAGATCATTGTAGATGTTTAAGTCAGTGAGTTCTTTTGTCCACAAACTGTCTACACAACTGGCTATGTCATCATTAACAAAGCTGCGTTTTATGGAATCGAGATAAGAAAGCTTGGTTTCTAAAACAGCAATTCCCTTGCTTTCGGCGATTTCTTGCGAAAACAGGGGAACTGTTAGTAGTAGAAAAAATGATATAGTGATTTTTTTTATACTCATATTTTTATTGTCAACGTCCTTAATTTTAAACGGTTACAAATTCGTTTTTGCAAACTTAAGAGGTTAAAACTAAAAAAATCAATAAAAAGTGTTAAAATTGTTATATTTTACTCTAAAATAGCTGCAATACCAGGTAAAGTTTTGCCTTCAAGCATCTCCAGCATAGCTCCTCCACCTGTAGAAACGTAACTTACTTTGTCTTCAAAACCAAATTGTTTTACTGCTGCAACTGAATCTCCACCACCTACAAGTGAGAAAGCTCCGTTTGCAGTTGCTTCAGCGATATAATCACCAAGAGCGATAGTTCCTTTTGAAAATGTATCCATTTCAAAAACTCCTAACGGTCCGTTCCAAAGAATAGTTTTACATTCTAAAATTACTTTTTTGAAGTTTTCTAATGATTTAGGACCAGCATCCATACCCTCCCAACCATCAGGAATATTAGTTACATCAACAACCTGAGTGTTTGCATTATTAGAGAAATCATCTCCCGCAACAACATCAACAGGAATATGAATTTGTACTCCTTTTTCTTTTGCTTTTCTTAAAATTTCAAGAGCTAATTCCTGTTTGTCATCTTCACAAATAGAATTTCCAATTTTTCCTCCTTGTGCTTTAATGAAAGTAAAAGTCATTCCGCCACCAAGAATCATGTGATCTACTTTGTCAAGGATATTTTCGATAACTGTAATTTTTGAAGATACTTTAGATCCTCCAAGAATAGCAATTACAGGTCTTTCACTGTTTTTTAATACTTTATCAATGCTTTCAATTTCTTTAGCTAATAAAGAACCGAAACATTTAGCTGTTGGGAAAAATTGAGCAATGATAGTAGTTGAAGCATGCGCTCTGTGAGCAGTTCCAAAAGCATCGTTTACATAAATATCCCCTAATGAAGCCAATTCTTTTGCAAAAGCAACATCTCCGGCTTCTTCTTCAGCGTGGAAACGTAAATTTTCTAGTAATAAAACTTCACCGGCTTTTAATTCTGTTGCAGCTTGTTTTGCTACTTCACCTACACAGTTTGCAGCAAATTTTACAGGTACACCAAGAATTTCGCTGGCTGTTTTTAAAATGTGTTTTAATGAATATTTATCTTCAGCTCCTTTTGGACGTCCTAAGTGTGACATTAAAATTACACTTCCACCGTCAGCAAGGATTTTAGAAATAGTAGGTTTTGCAGCCTCGATACGAGTAACGTCAGTTACATTGAAATTTTCGTCTAAAGGCACGTTAAAATCAACGCGGATAATTGCTTTTTTATTTTTAAAATCAAAATCGTTTAAAGTCTTCATTAGTTTAATTTTAGATTGTTTTTTTGAAAGTGAAACAAATATAGAAATTTTCTAGTAGTATTAAATTTCAAATTTTCAAAAAAATCAATTTTTTGCAACGAAAACGATGTAAAAGGTCAAAAATTTGATGTAATATTTCTTATTTTAAAAAAATGTATGTAAAAAGTTAAATTTTGTCTGTTCTATAAATATGCTTCAACACCAGTTTTTATTCTTTCAGATAACAGACGGAAAGATTAGCCTGAGCAGGAATCATAAAAGTTTCAAATTGATTACTGTCGTCAGTGTTTTTGGAAAGTAAAAAATGATTGTCGACCATTCCTAAATAGGTGAGCAGGGGGGAATAGAAAGTAATGCCTATTTTGTGTTTGTTTATATCCGCGATATCGGTATTGATGATGTCTAAGCGGTAATTTATAAATGGAAAGTAATTATTGCCAAGTGCATCGGTCACGCGATAAAAATTCCCTTTGAGTTGCTGCACATAATTTGCCGCAGCAATACCCGTCAGATAATGCAATTGTGTTGCTTTTTCGTTCTCAGCGAGTAATTCTCTGAATGTTTTTAAGGGATTTTCTTTGGAATTGAATTGCTGGTGTTGTAGTAGATATTCCTGATAGCTGTCTTCAAAAACATATTTGTCCCAAACAAAAGCGGAATCTTTGTCAATTACTAAGCGGTAGGCCAATTGTATTTTGGATTTATAATTCATGCTAATTGTATTTCGATTAGTAACAAGAGAGCATTTTCAGAAAGTGCTTCCCATTCTACAGCTTCGATTTCTTTTAAGCTTAAGGCGTCGCCAGCTTCAAGTAGTCTGTTTTCAAATTCGAATGCGCCTTGAATGATGTATACAAAAATGCTGTTTTGTTTGTTTTTTAACGGATATGCTGCTTCTTTTCGACCATCAAAATTCCCAATATAAGTACAGGCAATTTTGTTTTCGAAAATTGGAATTAATTTATTATTTTCTTTAAAATTAAAAGAAAGTAATTGGTTTTTAAGTTTGTTTGTTTGCTGTTTGAATGCTATGGTTAGGAAGCTTATGTTTTCTTCGAATGGATTTGAAATTTCAAATTTAGCTGGATTCTCGGGAACAATCTGTTCAATCTTTTGACTTAAAATGAGTTTTTCGTTATAATGTTCGTCTTCAAGATGAATTCCTCCATAAAGTGGTAAAATATAGTAAATACAATCGGCATGAGTTACCATTGTTGTGCTGTGATTTGGCGCCAGTATCTGATAATTAAAAAGAAATAAAGTCCCCAAAATTGTACTTGTTTTTTCTTGATAATTTTCAGCATTAAACACAGACCAACAATGGTAACCCTTTGTTTGCCTTTGTCTTCTTGCATTTGCAAGATAAATTTGAGCTTGACTTTGATTAATCATGCTTTGATGTTTTAAATTAAGCGGCTACGTTTATGGTATGTGTTAATACAAAACCCGTAGCAACACTTCCTGTTACTGTTGACATTTCTGTACTTACACCATCTGAAAACACATTATCATTGGCATTATAAGTATAACCGCTCATGCCTTTTGTATATCCGTTAGCGGTTGATGCATTTACTAAAACAACAGCACTGCCAGAACCTTCAGGAAAAGCTATTTGAGTAACTAATAAAGAAGTTCCTGAAGAATTGTAAATATGAACATGAATATGTGTTGCTCTCCCGCTGTACCAACCCGGGAAAACTGATGTAAAACTTACCAGTCCATTGGCGTTAGTAGTTTGTCTTCCTCTTAAAAAATGTACCGAAGTAAAATCAGCTGATTGCATGCCGGTTCCTCCGTATTCAGAGTAATAACCATCCTTATCACAATGCCAAATATCTACTAAGGCTCCTTCAAGAGCCACACAACTTGCATTTTTATTTTTGATGGTGATGTTTATTGTTAACGGAACTCCTGTTCGGTCACTGGTAATATCTGATTTCACTAATGATGAAGGCGTTTTAGTAGGAAACGGACCTGCTGTTTCAGTTGCTGTAACGCTGCATCCTGATGAACCCGAAGAGCTTCCTGTATCGGTGGCTTCAGTATTGTCGGTTGCGCTCGAATCAGTAGAAGAAGAATCTTCGTCACTACCGCAAGAACTTATTATCGGAATAGCTAAAGATCCTAATCCTACTAATCCTAATCCTTTTAAAAAATCTTTTCTTTCCATGCTAAATACAATTTATAGGTTTATGGATATAAAAGTATTTTAATTCTAAAGTTTGAAAAAAAGATTGAGGTGTTTGGAGAGAAACCTGAGGTAAAAGGATGATAGTCAGTAAAAAATATATATTTCCGGAATAGAAAAAGCAGTTTTACTCTTTATTGAGTAGGGCAAAAAATGCTGCTTCGTAACTGGCGCTTACCGGAATTTCTTCATCGTTGATATAGATGATTTTATTACGCACTTTGTCAATTTTGGAAATAGGTATAATAAAGGATCGGTGTACACGAACAAATTCCGGAGAAGGTAGTTTTTCTAAAATGGCTTTCAAAGTCATTCGGGCTACTACTGTTTTTTGATTTTGAATATGAATTTTAAGATAATCGTCTAATCCTTCAATGAATAAAATATCTGAAAATAGGATTTTAATCAAACTATAGTCGGCACGAATAAAAAGATAGAGTTGCTCCGGGTTTTGGTTTTGTAATTTGTATTGGTAAACCGCTTTTTCAACTGCTTGTTTAAAACGTGCAAAAGAAAACGGTTTCAAGATATAATCGGTTGCACTGAGTGTAAAACCTTCAACGGCATATTCTGAGTAGGCAGTAGTGAAAATGACCATTGTTTTGTGTGGCAGTTTTTTGTAAAAATCAATACCTGAAATTGACGGCATATTGATGTCTAAAAACAATAAATCTACAGGGTATTTTTTCAAATGTTTAAAAGCATCCTCTGATTTGGTAAAGGTTTTTTCTAAAGTAATGCCTTCCGTTTGATTGCAAAAACTTTGTAACACTTCCAGTGCCAGAGGTTCATCATCAAGAGCAATTGCTTTTAACATCCTACATTAATTTTTAAAGTAACCGTATATTTATTTTGAGAATCATCAATTGATAATTCATGTTTTTTTGGATACAAATGACTTAATCTTTCAATGGTGTTTTGCAATCCAATACCACTTTGAGACTGAACAGAATCTACTTTGTTGTTAGATACAAATAAAGTTAAAAATTCGTCCTCAATGTTGATTTTTATATTAATCTCTGAATCCTGATTGGGGTTTACTCCATGTTTGAAGGCGTTTTCAATAAACGAAATTAAAATGAGTGGTGTGATGCATTTGCCATATACATTACCATCGAGCTCGTATTTTATCTCAACGGTATTTCCTAATCTTGTTTTTTGCAGTTGGATAAAATTGTCAATATAGTTTAGTTCTTTGTCTAAAGCTATAACATCGTCATTAGCATTGGTAATGATGTATCGCATTAATTCTGATAATTGAACCACGGCATCGGCCGTTTTATCATCTTTTTTAATGGCTAAAGCGTAAATGCTATTCAGGGTGTTAAACAGGAAATGCGGATTGATTTGCGCTTTTAGGAAAGACAATTCCGATTGCATTTTTTCTTTTTCGACATTTCTCAATCGATTATTGATGGCAAATAATAAACTGGAAACCACCCCAATTAGATAAACTAAAATGGTGTGACTGTATTGAGTAGGTGGTCCTCCGTCAAAATGTTTTTTCATGTTGGGTGGAGGGGGAAGTCTTTTTAAATGAAATTTAGGATATTTATTAAAATCCAAAAAATTGCGATCGGGATGGTCCAAATGAGTTGAAATCCAAAGGAAAAAGAGTAAAAACAAACTTATTATCCCGAAATATAACAGCTGTTTTTTTGAAAAATAAATTTTAGGAATAAGATAATAATAATTAAACAGAAAGAAAATCAGCAACATCGAATAGATGAAAAAGTAAATTCGATCATGAGGATTGTTTACTAAATTAGGCAGTTTTAAAACGCCTCCGTTAGATGTAAACATATAAGGCAATAGCAGGAATGCTATGCACACGAAAAAAATTAATAGATAAGAAGTAATGTTTTTTTTCATGAAAACAAGTTTACTCCTCAAATTTAAGCTTCTTATTTTTAGCTTTCTAATTATTGAGGTAAAAAACAGAATTCCTGCGATTACTTTTTTTTAGAACCTCAATTTTATGGGTCAAATATCAATCATGAACAGGACTTTGTGTACAAGGACAATTGCTAATTCCGGCAAAGAAATCCATTCCTATAGTAACCATATGGGTTCCTGAATTGAAAGTCATTAACGGGTTTAGTGTAACCTGATAAGAATATCCAAAGTAGAAATTGGACTTTTTAAAACCTAACATAGGACCTAAATTAAGAGGCTTGAAAACCTGGTCATTAAGGAAACGATAGGATATTCCGGCCCAATAGTAATCTTCATACTTATTGAATTTTCGGTATTTAATATTGATGTCTGTACTGGAACGTTTATCGCTGGCAAATAATTGGTAATATACCGAAGGTTCGTATTCTTCTCTGCTGTTAACAGGACCTTTTATTACATAACCGGAATAGATTTGATAATTCAAAAGTAAATTAGGTTCGGCACCAAAATACTTATCAATATTTTTTGCCAGGATGTTACTGGCATTGAAACTGAAATAAAAATTATCATATCGGTACAAAGCGCCAATATCAAAGTTGTTGTTTGAATTAAAACGATTGTCGGTTACGCTTGGGTCTAAAATCGGAATTTCATAAGTGGTATTAAAATTTTCGATGTCAATTTTAAAATTATTGATATTGTACGAAATTCCCAATGACAAATATTGTTTGGTATAATAATCTAAAATAAGATGTTGGGCAAATGAGAATTTAGCTCCCGTTTGTCGGGTGTTTCCATTTTTATCATTGTAAAAAGAAACTCCAATTCCGGAACGATCCGCAATTCTAAAATCGGCATAAATCGATTGATTTCTTGGGGCGTCTTTAATGCCAACCCATTGAGCTAATCCATTGGCTCTAATTTTGAGATTATCTCCAATTCCGGCAAAGGTTGGTGAAATCACAAAATGATTATCGGCTAAATATTGGGTGTGAACAGGTATATTCATCTCCTGACAATAACCAAAAGTTATCATCAGGAGAAAAATTAATAATGCTGTTTTTTTCATCGTACTATTTTTAATTTGGGTCCACATGGCTTTGGTTTTTTGTTATCTGTAAAGTGTAAAATGACCCACAAATTCCCGATTATCTTTTTTGTTATTGAGTTTTAAAACATACCAATAATCTCCCGAAGGCAGTTCGTTACCATTATATTTTCCATCCCATTTTTGGCCTGTACGATAAGTGGCAATTTTTCGTCCGTATCGGTCAAAAATATCGAATGTTAAATCCTTATAGTTTTCGGTACATCCCGGAGCCCATCCGTCATTTACACCATCTCCGTTAGGGGTAAAGTAATTTGGAATACACACATCGATGTATTCAAAATAGCGGGTAGCGCTGGCCACACAGCCATTAGCGTCAGTTACCTGCACGGTATAATCTCCCGATTTGTAAATGATATAGCTGTTCTTAGTGCCGTTCTCTTCTCCGTTAAAAGTGTATTGGTAGCCACCGCCACCACCGGCTGCTGTTGCAATAATTTCGTTTAGACCGCCATCAGTTAACGTTAGAGTCAACGGATCAATTTGTAGAATATTGAAATCAGCAGTTCGTTTGATACATCCATTGGTATGTCTTACATCAATATAATGGTCCGTTCCGGCAGCTACATTTGTAAATACATTACTTACCTGATAAGCGCCTCCGTCTAAAGAATAATCCAAATCAGATGGGTTTGTTATGCTGGCATCAACTGTAACTGTAACCGAATTACTGGCAGAATTATTCACACATCCATAATCAACAATTGCAACCGGGTTTATTTTAACCGATTCATCCATGATAACATCCCATTCGAAAGAACAGCCATTTGCATCTAAAATATACACGGTATGTTTACCTCCGGTCAATCCGGTAAAATCAAACTGCGTTTGAGTCGCCGTACCCGTAGTATAGGTTCCTGTTGGATTGTCTAAGTTAACACTGTAAGGTAGAACTCCTCCGGTGATATTGATACTAAATGCCCCATCTTTATCCCCATAACAAACTTCAGGAATTACAGAACTTGCAATAGTTGTTGCACGGATTGGGGTTGGTTCGGTCATATCAAAATTGATTTTCACGTAGCATCCCAGTACATCCTGAACAATTACATTATAATTTCCCGGAGCGAGATTATCGAAAATATTAGAATCGAAAAACTGATTCAAATTAGGCGAAATCGCATATTTGATGATGCCCGTTCCTCCCGAAGCATTAACTGTAAATACGCCATTATTGGCTCCATTACAACTAACCGGAGTAATCACATAAGTAGCTGTTAACGGTGCCAAAGGTTGTGTAATAGTTATTGTTGATGAGGTAGTCGTACAATCACCACTGTCAACTTTAATTTGATAATTTCCTGCAAATAGTCCGGTAAAATTACCCGAAGCAGTTGGTCCCTGAATAGTTGCTCCCGAACCATCCAGCAAACTATAGCTGTAATTTCCTAATCCTCCTTCGGCAGTTGCAGCGATTACTCCGGTATTATCTCCGGCGCAATTTATTACTGCATTTCTGATGTCAACATTTATTTTTAATGCAGGCAACGGATCTATTTTTATTTGGTTAGAAACATTGGAAATACATCCATTAGCATCTTTGACATAATACGTATAGGTTCCGGGTGGAATCTGGAAATTAACCGATGAAACGAATGAACCTAAAACAGTTGTAAAGGCAGCATCAGCACTGTAAGTATAAGTTCCGGTTCCTCCTGTTGCGCTTAAGGTAAGCGTGGTTTGATTCAAACAGCTTTGGGTGCTGGCAACTGTTAAACTTGCATTTACTTTTGTGGGTTCGCTAATAACAATTGGAGCCGAAGTTGCCGAACAGTTGTAGCCATCAGTAACTGTAACGGTATAAGTTCCTGCTCCTAAACCTGAGAATACCTGAGATGCCTGCGGACCACTTGAAGTAGCAGGAGTCAACGAAGTTGTGTTTAGGGTATACATGTAATTAGAACCTTGTCCGCCGGTAGAGGTAGTAACTGTGATAGTTGCATTTTTGTCACCAAAACAACTCACCATTGCTGCATTGGAACTTGCTGTTATGCTGATTGGTGTTGGAATTACTAAAGTCACATTTGCGGAAGCGATACAACCTTTACTATCTCTTACGTTAACAGTGTAATTTCCGGCTGTCAGATTTGTAAAATTGCTTTGAGCTGAATAAGCCACATTTACCGGACCAACCAATTCAAACTGATAACCTCCTGACCAACCACCAGTAGCTGTTGCTGTGATACTTCCGTCATTATTTCCGGAAATACAGGTGATTTCGGTATGCGTTTCGGCGATTGTTAAAGCAGCTGAAGGTTGGGCAATTGTAAAGTTTTTAGTAGCCGAACAATATGGACTATTCGTTAAGATAGCGCTTATAGTATAGCTGCCTGCCTGCAAATTATTGATGGTTACAGGTCCTGCTGTGGCACTTGTTCCAGAGCTAACAGGATTATTGAGTACATCAACAATGGTATAGTTAAATGGGCCGGACTGATCCGGATTGCCGGCACTAATTACTCTGTCTATCAAAGTAACATTGACACTGCCATTATTTCCTCCATAACAGCTAACATCAACAGTAGTATTAATATTTAAATCGAAAGTATTCGGTTCATTTACATAATGTACTGATGTTATGCTACAGCCTGTGTCTGGATTGAGTACGGTTATTAAATAATTTCCAACTACTAAACCGGTGAAAACCCCTGTTGTATTAGATTGTGATGGATATTTAGCACCTGAAACTCCTGTAGTAGCATTATAGTCAACCAGGGTGTATTGTAAGTTGGTTGGAGTTCCTCCTGTAGTACTTACCAATACAGTAATGTCTTCTAAATTAGTACAAGTGATAGCATTGTTTACATTAACAGTAATTTTATCTAAACCAATGAATGGATTAATATTTATACTTCCCGGAACACTAGCTGTACAGCCTTTGTTATCATAAACATTTATTGTATAATTTCCACCTAATAAATTGGTTTCGGTATATACATTGTTAGTTCCAAACTGAACCCTTGTTCCGCCTTTGATAAATTCATAGTTATAAATTCCTGAACCGCCCGTTACTCCGTTAACAGTGATTGTTGCAAAATTAGTAGTATTCGAACCGCTGGTACATCCAAATTGAGACACCACCGGAGCAGGAACTGTAATAATAGCAGGTTGTGCTATACTAATATTTTCAGTTGCTGTACAACCTCTGGCTGAGGTTACCGTAACAGTATAATTCCCCGTTATCAATCCGCTAAAGATATTGGAGGATTGTGCTGGTCTTACTGCGCTACCGGAAAGACTGTACATATACACTGGATTGTCATTTATGCCTGGAGCAGGAGTAGCCATTGTAGCAGTAATTACACCATCGCTGCCTCCATTGCAGCTTACATCGGTTTTTGAAAGAGCAAAACCAGTTACAGGAGTTGCTGCTTCTAATCTTACCGGAATAGAAAAAGTACAGCTTGTGGTAATATCTCTGACAGTAGCTGTATGAGAACCAGCAAATAGATTAGTAAAGTTTGCAGATGCCTGATAAGCACCAGAATCTATCCTGTATTCATAGTTGCCTGATCCTCCTGTGGCTGTAAGTGTTAATGTTCCATCACCATTGGAGCAACTTGGCAACGCAGTAATATCCGCCTCCAGTTGCAAGGCAGCTAAGATGTTTATTAAAGCATTTGCTGTAGTAGTACATCCATTTTTGTCTTTAACGGTTACATTATAAGTTCCCGGAGTATTTACCGTAAATGTTGGATTACTTTGGAATCCTGAACCAATGTTGTATTCAAAAGGAGCGATTCCCGTTGCTGAAAGTGTAAAAGTATATTCTCCTGTTGCCGATGGACATTGACTGTATGGATTAACTGCTACTGATGGCATAGGATCAGTAGTAATTGTAATGGCAAGCGGACTTGAAATAATGCAACCATTGGCATCTTTTACCCATACATCCCAAGTTGTTGATACCGCAGGGTCTAAAACGGCAGAAGGGGAGTTGGTGTAAGTTCCGGCACCGCTTCCACTTGGTACAAATGAATAGCTATAAGGTGCAATTCCTCCGGAAGTGGTTACCGATACCTGAGCACCAAAATTACAATTTGCATTGATGTTGGATGCTGGTGTTAATGTTAAAGGGGCAGGTTCTGAAACGGTAACCGAAGTTGTTGCTTCGCAGCCTGTTGTTTCGTCTGTTACAACTATAGTATAGGTTCCAATTGCTAATCCCGGGAGTGTAATTGTAGCATTTGATTGTCCTGTAGCTGTTGGCGTTCCATTGATGGAATAACTATAAGTTCCTGTAAAATTAGTTACGGTAAATTGAACTGTTCCGTTAGTTCCGCCATTACAAGTCACATTACTAATTAATTGTCCTGAAACATTAATGTTAGTTACCGGATTAACGGTGTAAGATTCTTGATAGCTACAGCCATTAGCATCGGTGACTTGGAAGAGATATGTGTCAGGTAATAATCCTGTGAAAATTCCATTTGAAGCACCAGAAACATTTGATGTTGCGCTTACAGGAAATACGATTTTATAACTTAAAGGCAATACACCGTTTGTTGTTGTTAAAGTCACGGTACTGGTTTGATTAGCGACCGGTGCGCAATAAATAGGTGTTCCGCTAAAGTCTATATTTGTTGGCGGATTTAAAGGTGGAATAGTAACACCATTTATCAGCTCAAAAGTACAGCCATTAGCATCTTTTATCCAAACATTAAAAGTGGTACCTGTAAATGACTGATAGGTGTTTGATGAAGTATAACTTACTCCTCCATTATAGCTGTAGGTATATGGCGCTGTTCCGTTAATAGCTGTTATTGTTACTGTTGCTGCTTGTGTTGCATTCCCTGTACCACAGCTTAAAGGTGTGGTTAATGCCGAAGTTGCGCTTAAAGGAGTTGGCTGGGTAATTGTAATTGGAGTGCTTGAGTATTCACACATTTTACTGTCTCTTACCGTTACAACATAGTTTGTTCCAGCTGTTAATGAATTAAATTGATTAGAAGTCTGGTAACCATAAGAAACAGAACCGTCTAATTTATATTGATATGGACCTACACCGGAACTTACATTTACGGTAATTGTTCCTTCATTGCTGCCATTACAATTAACATTGGTTTCAGCAGTAGTGAAAACGGTTGGTGTTTTAGGATCTACAGTTAAACTCGTAGTAGCCTGACAACTCGTTGGATTGTTGTTATCTGTAACTCTAAAGTAATAGATTCCGGCTGTTGTTGCAGTAAATACATTAGTCGCCATTGTAGACCAACTTGTACCATCAGGAGAAGATTCATAATTATAACTAGCCGAAGGAGAAGTGTTTCCACCTGTAGCGGTTAATGTAATTGCTGCATTTGGAGATGTAGTACAATCTAATTCCTTAGTTAAGGCTGCATCAAGTTGTAATTGCGGATAAACTATGTAATCAACATTGGCAGTACAATTATTACCATCTTTAATGACTAAATTATAAGTGCCTGCTGCATTAAAGGTGAAATTAGGACTGCTTTGAAAACTGCTGCCATTGATGCTGTAGGTTTTGCTGCCAACAATTGCCGGGTCAACAGTTCCGGTAATGGTTATTGTAAATGGATTGCCATCATAACAGATTGTAGCTGGAGTAGCTATAGTAGGAGCAGCATCAGAATCTAATGTGATAGGGAATGGTTTAATACATTTATTGGCATCCATCGCATAAACAATATAGTTGCCTGCTTCTTTGTAGAAGGTGTTTGTTGTTCCCCAATTTGAATTATTAGATAGAGGAGGAGTGTCTGTATCAGTTAAAATCTGATATTGGTATGGAATTGCGGTAGCTACCTGAGGCGGAACGGCTAATGCATCTTCTCTGGACATTGTAGTTCCTCCTTTGGCAATTGCTACAATCTGACCTGCATTAAGATTACAGTTGTCTTTTTTAGTAATCGTAGCTGTAACTTCCAATTCAGTAGCCGATTCGTAGATGTCAAAAGGAAGTGTTGCACTACTACAACCATCATTTGTTCCTCCGTGCTCGGTGATTACTACATAGTATGAACCAGGTGCAAGACCTCCAATTAGTGGCATCACAAATGGATAAGAACCAACAGCAATTCCAAAGTCTTCATTAGGGACTGGAGACAAAGGCATATTGGTTTTTGAATCATAAACGGCATAATCAACTGAGGTAGGAGGGTTGTATCCGGGAGCAGCAGATGGATCTTTATCCAAAGTAATCGAAACTGTTCCATCATTGGCTCCTTTACAGGTCACATCGGTTACAACTCTTAAAGTAGCCAGACTGGTTGCTTTAATCGTAGGAGTTTCGGCTTGTCTGATATAAGAGCATCCGGTAGATGCATCATAAACCATAAACGAATAGTATACTCCTTGGAGTAATCCTGTAAAAGTAGTTGATTTTGGATCTGAAGCATCTGCTGCTTGAAAAGGAGATTCAACAATCCCAACTCCATCAAAAGTGGGAGTTGTCGGGTACGGCTGTTGGTAAATAGCAAAGTAAAAAGGACCTGTTCCTAATACAGCTCCTCCAACAGTTACTTTGACGGTTCCTCCTGAGATACAATCAGCTGTTGGCTCTATCTCAATGTCAAGATTATCAGGAGGTGAAGCTACTTTTTCGGATTTTTTTAAGGAACATCCATTAGCATCTGTCACAGTAATATAATATGTAGCAAAATTTAATCCCCCAAAAGTATAATCAGAAGTTCCAGGGTCGTTGGTTACTATTTGTGTTGGGTAACCAGCATTATTAGTTAGTGTATATGTATAAGGTGCTGTGCCTCCTAATCCTGCTGCTCCTCTTTTAATTGTAATAGAACCTGGAGTATTAACAGGACATGTAATTGGAGTTGCTTTGAGGATATAATCTAAAGCATCAGGCTGGTTAATAGTAATAGGATAACTATCTGTACAACCTTTACTGTCTTTTAATGTTACGGTATAGTTTCCGGCAGCTAAACTTGAAAAAACGTTTGAAGATTGAAAATTGGTTCCATCGATACTATAGCTAAATGGTGCTATTCCTTTACTGCTATCAATGTTTATCTTAATTGCTGCGGTTGCTTCGCCGTTGCAATAAATTTCTTGAATAGGAGTGTGGTCAATGATTTCCGGAGTGACCGGAGCGGTTAATACAATAGCTGTTGAAGTTTCGGCAGTACAACCATTGGCATCGGTTACCTTAAAAGTATAGCTGCCTGGCGTATTAGTGTTAAAAATAGTGGAAGCCATCGTTATAAAAGAGGTCCCGTTATTATTAGAATATGCATAGGTATAGCCAGCACTGTTTCCATTGGTAGCGGTCAAGGTAATTTGAGCGTCAGTGGTAGGGCTACAAGTGATGTCTTTGTTTAGGACTGCGCTTAATGTTAGTTTTGGGTAAACTATGGTCGGATTATTGCTTGTAGCGGTACAACCATTGGCATCTTTAATTGTAACGGTATAACTTCCGGCTGTGTTGACTGTAAATGTAGGGCTGCTTTGGTAAGTAAGACCTCCATTGATACTGTAATTTAATGGAGCGATTCCGGTTCCGGTGGCTGTAAATGTAAAAGCTGTTGAAGCAGTGCATTGGTTGGAAGCTAATGCAGGTGTATTTACGGTTGGCAGCGGATCGGTACTAATAGTTACCGTTGTGAATTCGATACAACCATTGGCATCTTTTACATAGACATCCCATGATAAGTTGTTTCCTGAATTTGTGTCAACAGTCACTATTTTGCTATTACTATACGTCGTAGGAGCGGTACCGCCAGAAATGACAGCCGCATAGGTGTAATTGGTTGTTCCTCCTGAAGCGGTTATGGTGATTTGAGAATTATCATTATTACAATTAATATTTGAAGCCAAAGCAGTCAATGATAAGGCAATTGCAGGTTCTGTTATAGTTACAGAAGTATTTGCTGTACACGCTGTAGCTTCGTCAGTAATTGAAATAGTGTAAGTGCCTGCTGATCTATTGGATAAATTAATTGTTGCAGCTGTTTGTCCTGTAATGGCTGTAGCCCCATTAATGCTATAACTGTAGGTTCCTGAAAATCCGGAAACGGTGAATATAGCGCTTCCTGAATTTCCTCCCTTACAAAGTACATCACTTGTTACATTGCCTGAAATGGTAATTGGTATAACAGGTAATACATTATGTGATTGTGTATAATAACAGCCATTAGCATCGGTTATTTTGAAAATATAGGTATCTGGTGCTAACCCATTAAACACTCCGGCAGAATTGGATGTTACTGCTGAAATTGGAGAAATAATCTCATAATTCAATGTGCCAACACCTGTTCCCGGAGCAGGAGTAACGGTTACCGTACTAGTGGTTACTAAACAACTAATCGGGCTGGTTCCAATTGTACCTGGCATAGGAGGGTTTAGTTTCGATAAGCTAACACTATTGCTAAATGTACAGCCTTTAGCATCCTTTACCGAATAGCTAACATTTTGATTGCTACCATTATCATTTAGAGTCAGAGTGTTGATGGCGCTATAGCTACTGCCATTGAAACTGTAGGTGTAAGGTGCGGTTCCGGTTGTAGGAACTACAATTGTAATTGTTGCGGATTGTTTGGTATTAGAAGGGCTACAACTAAACGGAACTACTGTTGCTGTTGTGGTTAAAGTTGTAGGTTCGGTTAAGGTTAGTGTTTTTGTGATGATACATTCTTTGGTGTCTTTAATGTAGAAGGTATAATTGCCCGCTGCTAATCCCGAAAATAAGGAAGTTGAAACGTAATTTGTTCCATCACTACTGTAGGTGTATGGACTTATTCCGCCTGATGGAATGATTTGTACTGAGCCATCTGAAGCTCCATTACAAGAAGGATTTACGGCATTTAATGTAGCTGTAATTGGTGTTAATGGATTTATGGTTGCAGTGGTTGTAGCAACACAGCCCTTCGCATCTGTAATTTCAAAAGTATAGACGTCTGCTGTTGCAGTAGCATAAGTAAATGATGTTCCTGTTACAGTATTATTGGAACCATAACTGCTAGATCCTTGTTTGACTTTATAAGTAAAAGGGCTGTTTCCTCCGGTTATTGCAACTGTGATAACTGCATTTGGGGTGCTGCTGCAATCTAATTCTTTGATATTTGAGATTGTTGCTGTTAATTGCGGAGTAATGCTGATATTACTTATAGTTGAGGTACAGGCATAGCTATCGGTAACAACAATTGTATGAGTGCCAATACCTACATTGTTGAAAGTGTTACTGCTTTGAGCCGGAGCACCGTCCAGACTGTAGACATAAGGAGCAGTTCCTCCAGAAGCAGTAACGATTAATGTTGCCTGATTCAGACTGTCAAAACAAATATCCGAACTAGGATCTAGAGTCGCTGATAATCCCGGAGGAGCGACTACGGTAATTACATTGCTGTCATCCGTACAGTTATTAGCATCATAACTGCGAACAATATAAGTTCCGGGTGCAACATTATTAAAGATCGCTGAACTTTGTGAAGGTATGATGTTAGTGGTTGCTGTAGCATTCCATAATTCATATCTGTAAGCAGCTGTTCCTCCTGTTGAAGCAGTTGAAATCGTAGCTCCAACTGAACAACTGGCTGGGCTATTTATGTTGGCAGTAGTGACTAATGGAGATGGCGCAGTAATTACTGGAGTAAACGATTGCTCACAAGTGTTTCCGGAAGTTGCGCCATAACGAATTTTAATGTTATAGGTTCCTGCAGCTAATCCCGTAATTGTATAAGGAGAAGTCATTTGGGTGTTCCAACTAATCCCATTGTCAATGGAATATTGAAATCCATTAGCAGTATTAAAATTGTCAGCTGTAATTGTGATTTTACCATCGTTTGCCCCTGAGCAACTCAGGTTTTGAACGCCTGAAACAGTTGCTGTAAAAGCATTACCAGAAGGAACTACAACTAAAAAGTCAGTTTGTGGGATACAAGATAAAGCACTGCTGGTTGAACTGTATCTAACGGAAATAGTATGATTCCCTGTTGTTAAATTGGTAAAAATAGTAGCAGGGATATTTGTGTTTGCAACCCCATCCAACAGATATTGATAAGTATAATTTGCATTGGGAATGGTTGTTACAGTTACATTGCTATTAGCAGTTCCATCGCAATTATAAGTTGGATTTGCAATTGTAATTGTTGGTGTAACCGGTGGTGGAGCTATAATTATATTAGACATTGAATAGATACATCCATTGGCATCTCTTACATATACTGTATAAGTTCCAGGAGCTTTGTAGGCTTCATTTACAGTTGTCCATGTAACTTGATTGTCAAAACTATATTCATAAGGTGCTGTGCCTCCCTGCGGATTAGTAATGCTTATTTTTCCTTCTCCTGCAGGTCCGCAACCTGCCAGTTCTGTTATGCTTGCAGTAGCTGTTAATGCTGCGGCTGGCTGTGTAATGGTAATCGTTTGGGCTGTAGTAAAACAGTCAGTTCCTGCCAAAGAATATTTTACAATGGCATTATAAGTCCCTGCGCTTAGGTTGGAGAATGTTGGATTTGCTGAATAAGTTGTTCCATTATTAATGCTGTAAGCTAAGGTATATCCATTAGCATTTGTAACATTAAAATTAATAACTCCGGTAGTATCGTTATAGCATTTTATATCCGTTTTACTAATGGTGAATACCGGAGGTGCTATAGCAGCAACCGTTATAGAAGTTGTAGTGCTGCAATTTTGGCTATCTACTATTTGAATTGAATATGTACCTGCACTGCTAACTGTAATTTGTGGAGTTGATTGCGAAGAAGTCGAGCCATTTACATAATAAGCATAAGGAGGCGTTCCGCCACTAGGATAAATAGTTATTTCTCCATCAGTACAGGTAAGTGGTTTTGTCAATGCTGAAGTTGCTGACAATAGTGGAGGTTGAATTATATCGATAGTAGTGGAATAATCACAACCATCATCTGTCCATACGCGTACAGTATAGGTTCCCGGATTTAAACCGGCAAACTCATAATCACTAGCTAATATTGGGCCTACACTGTTTACTAAAGTTGCGCCTTGATGGATCCTGTAGTAATATTGGGGATAGGCATCCTGAGCACCTATTTTGATAGCACCTTTATCTCCATAACATATTGGCTGAGTAACAATTGTAGAAGTTGTAAAATTTCTTTGTCTGATAAGTATATTAGTTACAGAAAAAATACAAGGATTAGTCGTAACACCCACCTGTCTGATATAAACTGTATAAGCACCTGCCGTAGGGATAGAAAAAACATTAGACGATTGATAAGTAGAACCATTCAGACTATATTCATATCCTGAAGGAACTCCGCCAATCGTTATTTCTCCATTTTTACTACAAATAATATCTCTGGTGGTAGCAGTTGGATTTAATACATTTTGATATACATTGAAATAGAAAATACTGTAACAACCCCCCGGATAATTTATGGTAACTCTAAATTGACCTGATGTATTTGCAGTATAGTTTTGCCCTGTTCCAACGCTATTCCATTGACATGATGTGCTTTCATTGGCACAATTAGGTACTGTAACAGCGGTACAACTGTTTTCATTTAATTTTTCCCAAACAATAGTTGAAGCATCTGATATATTAGTTTGAATATATCGGGTTGCATTGGCACCACAAAGAAAAATATTTGGAAGATCCTTTCCATTATTAGGGCAAACAGCTACCTCATCTGCAAATGGTATAACAGGATTGGTAACTGTATTGCCAAAAGGATTAACTGTTATAGCTTCAGTTACCGTAGCACAGGGAGATGTGGAGGTAATATAATAGGTTCCGGTAGCCGTAGCGTTATAATTTTGATTAGTGCCTATAACCGGAGTTCCTGTAGGACTTGTAGACCAAGAGTATGAACTATAGCCACTAGGTCCTGATAATTGTACACTGGCCCCGCATAGTACTTCATTACTACTAAAGGTTTGCCCATTAATATTTACTAAAAAATTAGTAGATGATGGTGTGCCAAAATTACAAACTGTTGAAGCAAAACTACCTTCATCAACTCTTGGTGTTGTGTTGATAGTACCTCGATAACTGGCAAAAGCCTGATTTTTGATTTCATTTGAGCAGGCATCCAATAAGTCTTTATAACTGGAAACAACCTGAACATGTAAGCGGATGGTTTGGCTAACATCACCAACTTCAACTAAGCTGTTTGGTATATTAAAAAGTAATTCTCTTGTTGTAGCATTATAGCTATGTGTTACACCTGTAGGTAATGATATAATATCCGAAGGATAGTTAAATATTACATTTTTAGGAAGAACATCTTTTAAGGTGAAATTTGTCACATTGTCATTACCGGTGCTTTGAAAACCAATTTCATAATATAAATTGGTTCCAAGAGCAACATCAGTATTTCCGATATCATTACCTGAGATGTCTTTTACTAGTTTAGTAAGGGAGATATCCGGAGCAATAACATTAACCTGAAAGGCATTGAAAAAACTAAATATTGGATTAGCCTGACCCCTTGCAACTTGTAGAGTGATTTGGGCATTTGTCGCATTATTTCCAATTGTAGATTGATTAACATTCAAAAGTTGTTCAATACCGGTGTCATATCCTAAACTGTTAGTGCCATTAGGGTTTCTTGAAGTAAAATAACTATCTAAATTAGTGATAGAACTGTTAAAAAAATAATTTGATGGTCTTAGAGTCGTGGTTAAAGATGTACCGTTTGCAGTACCATTGTTAATTTCAACTTTAGTTTTATTACTGTTATTTGAAGATTTGTCCCCATTTAATGTTGCAAAACCAAATTTTATATTGATTGATCCTGAAGGTGGTGTTCTAAATCCGGAAATAGGAATGTCAAGAGTTCTACCATCATAAAGAGCACTAAAACCATCATAAGAAACCATGTATTTAGTGGTTGTTTTCGGGTTTTCATAAATCACATACAATGTCCATCCCGCAGCTAAACCTGTAGAACCATTAAGTCCAGTACTTGATTTTACATTAGCTACTGTATAAGTTCCCTGAGGACTTGTTAAACCGGAAATTATAGAGGTCACATCTGCATAGCAGGCATACGGCTTGTTTGCATCAGGAACGATTGGGGCTACATTGGCATCATAGATAAGTTCACCAGTTACATCTGTATAAGTTGAACTTCCGGGCGTTTTAAATTTAACTTTATTGATGTCCGTTCTGCTGTCACCAGTTTTAATTAAAGCACCCCAATACAATCCGGCATAAGCAATTTTAAAACAATCAACAGTATTTGGTACAGCTAAATCGGCACTGCTGGAATTAAAAGTAGAGGCATCACTGTCAATATCAATATACTGCATTGATACGCTTTCATTAGTGCTGTTGTCATTTAAAGGGTTGTTGTCTTTTCCAAGAAGATTATTCCCAATTACAAGCATGTCACCTTTTAATTCGGTAGCATATCTAATGTCAAAAGTGTTAAAAGTCTGAGCGTTGGAGTTTGTATTCAGAAACAATCCTAAAAAGAATAGGATATTTAAAAAACCAGTTTTTTTTATCTTATGTAAAAAAAAGAAAGGTTTATTAATAGTATTTAGTATTGCTATTAGTAGGTAGTTTTTTTTCATGTTAAGGGAATTAATATTCCATAATAGTCATATCGAAATTTTGTACTAATATTGGTTTTCAGGGGCATGAAAACCAATATCAGTACAAAACTGTGTTTATTTATTTTTAAATAGTACCGTCTTTTTTAAATCAATTATTTTCTATTTTAACTATTGATAATTTAGCATTATATAATTTGTTGTCTTTATTTTTTAAGGCATTTTTGGCTTCATCTATAGTGTCAAATTTTTGATAATAAATGAAATATTTACTCGTATTTACATCATAAAAGAAATCAACGTTAGATTGTCCTGAAGCAACTGTTTTTGTTAAAAACTGGTCTCTTTTAGTCACATCATTATGCACAGCAAGAATTAAATAATAACCGTTTTCTGTGTGTTTGACATTCTTGACAATTTGCATTGAAGATTGTTCTTCACCATAATCAAAATCTTCCGCTTTTAACGGAGCTGCACTAAAAGGAGTTTTCTCCTTAATTTGGTTTAATGTTGTTCTGTCTTTTGCATATCTTTCCTGATCGTTTTCAAATGATGCACGTTTGATTCTTCTTTTCTTCTCTATTTCGGTTTCCGAGTTTATTTTTTCCAAAGAAGCATTTAGATTTTGAATGGATTGTCCAACTTCCAATTGCTCTCTTTTTAATCTGTCCAGAGTTTCACGATAGAATTGATTGTACTCATCGTTTTTATCAGATACTTTTTTAAGCCTTAAAAGGTATATGCGTTCTAATTCGTTGATTTTTTCTTTTTGGCTGTTGCTAACTTGCTCTAGTTCGGTTTTTAATGATTCCAAAGCTTTGTTTTCGGCCGAAACACTTTTAAATGGTTTTGGAGCTTTAAAAATACCTTTCTCGCTTAAGTCATTTTCTTCTTTTAAATCTTTAAGGTCTTTATCTTTTATAGCAACAGTTTCGTTAAATCTTTTTAATAAATCCTGTTGGTTATTCTTTATTTCTTTAATCATTCCTGCTAAATTATCCATCGATTTAGCGTTTTCGTCGTTTTGAGGAGTTATAGGTTTTCCTTTCGCCAATGCGTCGGCCTTCGCTTTTTCTTCGGCATCGAGTTTCGCTTTCGCTAATGCATCTGCTTTCGCTTTTTCTTCGGCATCGAGTTTTGCTTTCGCCAATGCGTCGGCCTTCGCTTTTTCATCAGCAGCTAGTTTTGCTTTGGCCAATGCGTCGGCCTTCGCTTTTTCATCAGCAGCTAGTTTTGCTTTGGCCAATGCATCTGCCTTCGCTTTTTCATCAGCAGCTAGTTTTGCTTTCGCTAATGCATCGGCTTTTGCTTTTTCTTCGGCATCGAGTTTCGCTTTCGCTAATGCGTCAGCCTTCGCTTTTTCTTCGGCATCGAGTTTTGCTTTCGCTAATGCGTCAGCCTTCGCTTTTTCATCAGTGGCTAATTTCGCTTTGGCCAATGCATCTGCTTTTGCTTTTTCTTCGGCAGCTAGTTTTGCTTTCGCTAATGCGTCAGCTTTAGCCTTTTCTTTGGCATCGAGTTTTGCTTTCGTTAATGTGTCGGCTTTTGCTTTTTCATCAGCGGCTAATTTCGCTTTCTCATCAGCGGCTAGTTTTGCTTTCGCCAATGCATCTGCTTTCGCTTTTTCTTCGGCTGCTAGTTTTGCTTTCGCCAATGCATCAGCCTTCGCTTTTTCATCAGCGGCTAGTTTTGCTTTTGCCAATGCATCTGCTTTTGTTTTATTATCGGTAACAATTTTTGTTTGAGTTGGTACTGATGTAACTGCTGACTTCGTATTGGTTTTAGCTGCTGTTAAAGCGTTTTGTCGGGCTTGTATTAATGAATCATTTTTAGCCTTGGCTTTGGCTTTAATTTCTGCATAGGCTTTTTGTCTTGCTTTTAATATTGAATCGGCTTTAGCATTAGCGTTTTCTCTTAATTTGGCGTTAGCAGCCTGTTTTGCCTGAACTATTGTTTCGGTTTTTGTTTTAGTTTCAGCAAGTTGTTTGATTTTCGCTAAAGAATCAGCTTTAGCTTTTGCAGCAGCCATTTGTTTTAATTTTTCCTGTCTTTTCGCTTCCTGTTCGGCTTTTAATTTTTGATCGTTTTTAGCAGGAGTAACTTTGGACTGTTTTGATTTTACAGGAACGTATTTTCTGTTGTTTGCTGATGGAATAATGGCTCCTTCGTCGTCATCATCATCGCCGTAGTCAAATGTTTTGTTTTTGAATTTATAGGCAAAAACGATTTCATGTGAAGGTCCGAAATTGGACAGATTGCCTGTTCCTTTTTCAAAATTGTATTCAATTGAAATCTTATTTGAAATATTCAATCCAACGCCCGCAGACATTCCGTAAACAGAGTTATAGCCGGCCTGAGCCCAAACCCCATTAGGAATATTAAATTGTACCAAACCCGAAATAACCGTTTTGTCTTTTTTGAATTCGGATTTAACTAAGGCCGAAAATTTACTTTTGTCAAAAAAACCATAGGTGTCCAGATAGCCTGTGTGCATGATATGCGCCTCGATGCTTTTTTCGGGATCGTCTGCTATAGTTTTGGAAGTCTTAAGATTGTATAAAATGAGATTGTTGATTGAAACCCCAAAATCAAGGAATGCGGTTCCGTAATTGATTCCGGGATTTACGGTAAGTAACGCATTAGAAGGAATGTTGTCTAAGGACGGATCAGGATAATTAGTAATTATCTTTCCTTTGTTGATTCCGCTTTTGTAAAAGCCAACATTTAATCCAAATGTCAAATTGCTGTCTTCTTCAAGCATAATGTTTTGGGCAAAATTGGCAACACCTCCAAAAGTGGTGAGCACACCATAGTTTTGCTGAAATAAACCTAAAGCAACGCCTTGATTTTCGGTAATTCTGCCGGAATATCCAAATAAGTAAGTTTGTGGGGCATTGTCAAATTGCGCCCATTGTCTTTTTGTATAAAAACTGATATATGAACTTTGTTCCCGAACAAAGCTGAATGCTGGGTTGATTAGGTATCGGTTAAATTTTAAAGAATTTCGAATTGGGAGTCTAAAAGATACTACACCGTCTTCCTGACAGGAAACTTGTTGAAATGAACAAAGGATTATACCGATTATTAAAAGAATATTTCTCATATATTATTTAATAATCGTTACAGATCCTTTTCTTGTTTGGCCATCTTTTGTGGTAATTATATAATAATATACCGGATTTACATTTTTGAAGTTAGTTGCATTTTCCGGCCAATTATTTTGATAATTATTTGTTCTGAGTACGATTTCTCCAATAGCGCTAATTATTAAAACTTCTGTTTCGGTTCCACTGGTATATTCCTGAGGTATAATCCAGGTGTCATTCACTCCGTCATTATTAGGGCTAATTAAATTGGGAATTTCGGTAGCATTAGAATTCATTAAAGCTTGAACTGTAAAAGTTAGTTCTTCAGAGGAAACACAGCCCGATGTTTGTGAAACAACTACTTTATAATTTCCGGTTGTATTTACATCATAGTTGCTTCCGTTTGCATTAGGTATAATGTTGTTATTTAAATACCATTTGTATTCAGGATTAGAAGCAGATGATGTTACAGATACTGATAAAGTTTCTGCTGATTCCGTATCAATATAGTTTGTAGCAGGAATATTAATGCTGCTGCTAAAAGAATAGGTTTTTAAATCTATAGAAGCATTGGCAACACAACCGCCATAATTAACGGTTACACTGTAGAGTCCGGACTGATTCGTAATGTAACTTTGATTGGTTGCTCCGGATATGATTTTGTTGTCTTTGTACCATTGATAACTGTTTCCGCTAACTGTGGTTAGAGTTGTACTGCCTTGATTAGAACAAAATGGATTTCCTAAACTGGATGTAATTGTGGTGCTGGTTGCGCTGGTTGCTTCGTTAACGGTTACTTTATTCGAATAAGAATCAGACGTACAGGAGCCATAATTGGTTTTTACATAGTAGGTTCCGGGCTGACTTACAGTGAGAGTTTGTCCTGTTGCAATGGGAGTCAAACTCGGTTCTTTGTACCAATTGTATGTTAAAGACGGATATTTTAAAGGGGAATCATTGGTTCCTGTACCAGGATTGTCAATAGTTAGCAGATAACTTCCGCCGGCACAATAAGTAGCTGTTGATTTAAAATTATTTATGGTGAATTGTGAATCCTGAATTTTGTAATAGGCAGAAAAAGCCAATGAATTAGAACTACTGGCTACCGGGCCAGTACTTTTTATGCGTATTTTATATTGTTCTCCGGCTGTATTTGTTGGAACCGAAAAAGATATTGTTGCAGGAGAAGTGGTAACAGCTCCGGGATTAGTGGTGGCCAGTATTGTTGGGTTGCTAAAAAAGCCAGTTGCATCAGAAAGTTCTACAATGAATTGATTTGTAGGGCTTAATGATGCAGACGGTGAAAAGGTAAAACTTACACTAAAGGTGTTGAAAGATGAATTGGCACAAATTTGACTAAATTGCAAAGAAGGATTACCAATAGAGAATTGTGCGTAAACACTGCTTCTCGACGGTAAAAGAAATAATATGAAACAGAAAAAAAAGATTGGGGTAATTTTGTTCATATTCTTAGCAGTTTTTAGTTATACTACTCAACTACATTAAGAGTTATAGTAACGGGTTTGTGTCTTAAAAATATTAATCATCATTAGAGGCGGTAATATTTCCAATACGCAATCTATAGTCTGGGATTTTTTCGTTAGCAAAATCGATGAATGTATCTGCGTTGTTACCTTTGGAATAAACATTGAAAAAAATGCTGTTTCCATACCAGTTTTCTAAATCTTCATTGTTTTCATTGAATTCTGTGAAAATATTTCCTTTACATGAATTAAAATACATTGCTTCAAAACGTATTTTTTGTAAATTTTCCTGGTTAACAGCAATTTTATCGCTCAGTATCACAGCCGGATTAAAGCCGGATATTACTGTTTTTTCGAAATTAATTGCGGCATTTTCGCCTATGTAAACAGCTTCTTTAATTAAGCCGGACTGTATGTCGGTTTCTATATTGTTGCTGTTGTTTATTAGGGTTAAATTAGAAGCAGTAACCAGGGTTTGATTTTTAGAAAAATCTACTTCTTCTTTTTTGTCATAAGAAGCAACATTAATACATCTGGCACCTAAACTACTGGTTAAATACGAAGAACGGATGGCTAATGAATTGCTGATTTTACATTGTGTACCGTAGTTGAATTTATAATCATCCCTGTTGCATTTGAAAGACACCATTTTTTTTAATTTTAGATCGCCTCCAAATATTTCAAAAGAATCTCCGGCAGCATAACTTACCATGATGTTTTCAAGAATGGTCTTGTTGCCCACGCCTGCTAATAATAAGCCATTAAAATTTTCCTCTCCGCTTACTTTTTTTCCTGCAAATTCAATTCTGACAAATTTTAAAACTCCGGAATTACTCTCTGCGTTGTTGCCACCATAATTGGTTAACGAAGTGTCCAGTCCTAAATTTACTGATGAAGAGTTTCCAAACTTATTGATAGGGGCATCACCCAGAATTATTAATCCTCCCCAGTCTCCGGCTTTTTTAATGCTTTTATTAGAAGTAAAAACAATTGGATCTGTCTCAAGTCCATCGGCAATTATTGTGGCTCCTTTTGTGATAATCAAAGCGGCATTTGATTGAGAGTCGCCAATAATAGTTGTCCCGGGTTCTATTGTTAATGTTGCATTATTAGTAACATAGACATTTCCCTGGAGGATGTATTTGTTCTTTTTAATCAGCTTGGTATTTACAGAAATAGTACCTGTTAAAATCTGATTAGCTTCGCCATAATCTACTTTATTTGGTCTGAATTCTGTCCAGTTATTTAGCCAATTATTTGAACCAGTTATTCCTTTTTCCTGTTGTGCGTTTGCCCCTAAAACTACCAAAAGGAATATGCTTAAAATTTGGGTTACACTTTTCATGGGATTTAAAGTTTAAATGATTAAATTAAATTGTTGTAAAATTGAGGCTTGTAGTTTTATTGTGAGGCTTTTCGTGATTTTGTAATTCTTTGCTTATATTGTTTTTAATTACATTTCATTGAATTCATGTAATGATTTTAAGGTGTTTTCGTAGAATAAAATAGCCGCTATTAGGTTTTTTGTATCTGAGTAAGGGGTCATTTTTCTTTGAAAAGCAACCGTAGTACTTAGAAAATCATTGGTGATTTCTTCCTGTTCAGCTAATACTTTTTTGTTCTCATTGTCATTAGGGATTCCTAAATCGGTCAATGTTACTCCTGGTTTTGTTGCCAAAGCGATATAAGGCAATGTTTTTACAAGAACGTTTATACGTTCAATGTATAATTCTAATAATTCTCCTTTTTTTAAGTTTTGTAGTTCTTTTAAATCATAATACTTTCTTATTGTTGCCGTAGTACTAATGATACTTTGGTTCGTTTTTTTGTCTTGAGCTGAGACAATATTCATAGCTACGAAAAAAAATAGGCAGAAAAAAAAGGCTTTACTTTTCATAAAATAGGATTAAAATTAATAATGCATAAACAAAAATATACAATTACTACTTTAAAACCTTATTTTTAGTTATAAAAAGATTACAAAACTTGAAAAAAAATGTATTTTGTCGGATAAATTTGTATTTTAAACGATATTTTTGAGTTCTAATATGCCTTGAGAAGTCCTTTAAAATGGTGTTTGTTAGTAATTTTTTGATAATGAATTACTTTTTAAGTAATGGATTTTAATTTATTACTAATTATCTTATTTTGTTGTAAAAGACTGTGTTGCCTTGTGAAAAAATAATCGTTTGGCGGCTTTTTCAGGTAGTTTTTAGGTGTGTAATAATTAGTTTTTCTTTTTTGTTCGGAACAATCTAATTTTTTAAGTAAAAATCATTTTGATTACGGTATTCTCCCGGAGTAAGGCTTACTATTTGTTTGAATATTTTTGAAAAGTGCGGCAAATTAGAAAAACCGGTATCCAGCGCAATTTCTAAAAGACTTTTAGTGGTTGTGGCAATAAGGTATTGCGCCCGTTCTATTTTTTTTTCGTGAATGTAGTTTAAAGGACGTTGTCCGGTATGGAGTTGAAATTGTTTCGAAAAATAATCCTGATTTTGATTCACTCTTTGGGCTAATTCGGCAACCGTCAGGTTTTTGTCTAAATGAAGCTGAATGTAGCTCATGCTGTCCAGAATTTTTGAGGGTGTGCTTTGTGGAGCATTTTGTTTGAAATTTGTATCGTTTAAAAATCTGGAAATTAATAAAAGCAGAATTCCTTGATTTTCAAATTTCAGATGCGTTTTCATAGTGTTGTTAAGAGAACGGTATTCTTTATAAAAAGCTTCTTTTTCATATTCTTTCGGATTGTTTGATCGGTTAATTCCTCTTCCGGGATTGCCCTGGAGCATTTTTTTGATTAGGATAATGTCGGTTTCAGTCGCAGCTAATTTCATTACATTTCTATTTTGACTAAATAATGAAATTCCATCGGGAGATTCTTCGAAAAACTGGATGAAATATTGGCTTAGATATTCTTCACAATTCAAATTACAAATTGTAAAACTCGGAATAAGATATAAGTAGCCGGGTTCCAAAATGATTTTTTCCGAACCGTTCGAAATAGAACCCATTCCTTCATCAATATAATATAATCGGTAGTAGGGGCTAATTACATTGTTGAAATTCCATTTGTGGTTAAGTTTCACATAATCAATGTGTAGTAAGGAAAAGGAATGTTTGAAAACATTTTTGGACATAATGATAAGAAAAGATGAAAAAATCGTTTTTGAATAATAAAAAATCGTTTTTGAATAAAATATATATGATGTTGTCAGTTTACATTTGTTTAAAAATAAAGCGTAAAAAAAACTAATAATCAAAATTATAACTAAAATATCTAGTTTAAAAATGCTTGAGCGGTTATTTTATTGTTTGATTTTAGTTTTAAAAAAATATAAGAAATCGGAAATATATAAAACACTATCTAAATTGTAAAAAATGGAAAGAAGAAACGCTTTGAAATTAGGGATATCAGCATTAGCTGGACTCTATTTGTCGCCAATGTTAGGTTATTCGAAAATTTTAAATACCCCAGCTTTCAAAGGACCATTTGAACCAACATGGGATTCGTTAGAGAAATATCAGGTTCCGGATTGGTTTCGTGATGCTAAATTTGGAATGTGGGCACATTGGGGACCTCAGTGTGAACCTGAAGCAGGAGACTGGTACGGAAGAGGGATGTATGAAGAAGGTTCAAGGCAGTATAAATACCATTTGGAAAAGTATGGACATCCGTCAAAATTTGGATTCAAAGATGTAATCAATGTTTGGAAAGCCGATAAATGGAATCCGGAAGAATTGGTGAATTTGTATAAAGATTCCGGAGCCAAATATTTTATGGCAATGGCCAATCATCATGATAATTTAGATTTGTATGACAGCAAATACCAACCACAATGGAATTCGACTAAAGTTGGTCCTAAAAAAGATATCATTGCCGGATGGGAAAAAGCCGCCCGTAAAGCAGGATTACCTTTTGCCGTGAGTGTTCACGCTGCCCATGCCTGGAATTGGTTTGATACTGCTCAGGGTGCTGATAAAAATGGACCTTTAGCAGGAGTGCCTTATGATGGAAAACTAACTAAAGCGGATGGAAAAGGAACCTGGTGGGAAGGTTTGGATCCTCAGGATTTGTATGCACAAAATCACCCCTTAAGTGTAAAAACTTCAGATAGAGCATCGGTGCATAGTCAGTGGGATTGGGCAGACGGAGCTTCAGTACCATCATCAGCTTATTGTGAAAAATTCCACGACAGAACAATTGATCTGATTGAGAAATACAATCCGGATATGATTTATTTTGACGATACAGCATTACCATTGTGGCCTGTGAGTGATGCAGGTTTACGTATTGCAGCGCATATGTATAATAAAAGTTTGCAAAAAAATAAAACGGTTCAGACAGTTATTACGGGTAAAATTCTAACCGAACAACAACGTAAAACGATGGTTTGGGATATCGAAAAAGGGCAAAGTAACAATATCGAGCCTTTGCCCTGGCAAACCGATACCTGCATTGGAAACTGGCATTATGATCGTGGTGTTTACAATAACAAACGATACAAATCGGCTAAAACAGTTATTCATACGCTGGTAGATGTGGTGAGTAAAAACGGAAATTTGATGTTGAATATTCCGGTGCGTGGCGATGGAAGTATCGATGAGTTAGAACGAGAAATCGTAAAAGAAATCGGTGTTTGGATGAAGTTGAACAGTAAAAGTATTTATGGTACGCGTCCCTGGAAAGTATTTGGCGAAGGCCCACAACAAGCAAGTGCCGGAGCTTTGACTGCTCAGGGATTCAACGAAGGGAAAGGGAAACCTTATACAGCCGAAGATATTCGTTTTGCTCAAAAAGATAACAAACTGTATGCTACGGTAATGGCCTGGCCGGAGAATGGCGTGGCTGCTATAAAAAGTTTAGGGAAATCAAATCCAAATCATACTGAGAAAATAAGACAAATAAAATTAGTAAGTACAGGAGAAAAATTGAAGTTTAAACAAACTGAACAGGCTCTTGAAGTGTATTTCCCAAGTCAAAAACCGGAAGCTTCGTATGCTAATGCTTTGGAAATTGTTTAAAATTTGAATAGTCTCGTTAAAACGAATTAATAATAAATTTAGCCAAATGAGAAGATTTTTCAAAGTGTTAATGATTGTAACAATATTAAGTCAGACAGTTGAGAGTCTACATGCACAAAATCAACCTTCGCCTCCAAGAGTTACAATTGAGCTCCCAGGCGGAAAGGCTGCGGCTATCCCGAAAGGGCCCTATAAGCCAACATGGGAATCTATAAAAGAAAATTATAGTACTCCGGAATGGTTTTTAGATGGAAAATTTGGAATTTTTATTCATTATGGAGTATATACTGTTGCTGCACATGCAAGTGAATGGTATCCGCGTCATATGTATAGCAATCCGGAAGTTCAGCGTTGGCATACAGAACATTTTGGAGGAACTGTAGATAAAATAGGCTACAAAGATTTAATTCCATTGTTTAAAATGGAGCAATTCAATGCTCAGGAGTGGGCCGATTTATTTGAAGCATCCGGAGCTAAATATGTGGTACCAACAGCTGAGCACCATGATGGATTTGCAATGTACGACAGTAAACTTACTAAATGGGACTCAAAAGATATGGGACCTAAAATTGATTTTATAGGCGAATTAAGTAAAGCTGTTCGTAAAAAGGGTTTAAAATTTGGAGTATCAAACCACAGAATGGAGCATTGGGATTTTATGTATCCAAAACTCGGTACGAAAACAGATTTATTTGATCCTGCTTATGCTGATTTTTATGGACCTCCTCAGCCGGAGCCTGTGCGTAAACCAGCAGTAGGTGGAGAAGAAGTGATAGAAGATCAGATTTATGCACCCCAAAGTCAGGCTTTTTTGGAAGAATGGTTGGCTCGTTGTCAGGAATTAGTCGATAAATACAAGCCCGATATGTTTTGGTTTGACAATGGTGTAAACAGCAGAAGTTTAGATGCTGTAAAATTACGTTTTGCTGCCTATTATTACAACAGGGCGGCACAATGGAAGAAGCCCGTGTCTATAAGTACAAAAAGTGATGCTTATCTTTCAGGCAGTATTCGTGATTTTGAACGTCAAGGAAGAGCACCAAAAGAGCTTACGGATTACGTATGGCAAGTAGATGACCCTATTGGCGATAAGTTTGGTTATGTAGAGGGAATGAAACTAAGCAATTCAGCAATAATAATCAGAAGATTGATCGAGAATGTGAGCCGTAATGGTAATCTCATGTTGAATATTTCTCCAAAAAGTGATGGTACTATTCCACAAGAACAAAAAGAAATTCTTTTAGGAGTAGGTTCCTGGCTTAAAATAAATGGTGATGGAATTTATGGAACAAGAGCCTGGAAAAAATATGGTGAAGGAGTAATACGATTTACATCCAAAAATAAAAATTTATATGCTATTTGTCTTAAATGGTCATCTGAACCGATTTTTATTGCGTCTTTGCCAATTATTGAAGGTAAAGTTCGGAAAATTTCTTTGTTAGGTTTCCCAAATGAATTAGAATTTGAACAGAATGAACAGGGACTTAAAATTATTTTGCCAAAAGAAAAAATTACTGAAAATCCCTTTACTTTAAAAATAGAAGGAATTAACCTCTGAAAATATTTTTTAATCACAAAACCGAATAAGAAACAATGAAATACATTGGTTTAATTGTATGTCTATTTATTTCAAGCATATTTTCAATAAATGCTCAGGAAATTTTGTCGCCAAATAAAAAGATTAAGGTGATTGTTACTGCGGATAATAACTCTTTTGGACAAGTATCTTTTAAGATTTTGTATAAAAACAAATTAGAATATATTGAAGTACTGCCCAATTCACCTATGGGTATTGTCAGAGATGATCAGCAGTTTACGGATAACCTGAAACTGGTAGATGCATCTAAAGTTAAAGAGGTGAACCAAAAATATGAAATGATTGCTGGTAAGCGAAAACTTTGCGCTAATCAGGGTGTTGAGAAAGTTTTTAAATATGTAAATTCAAATAACAAACCTCTGAATATTGTTTTTAGGGTTTATAATGATGGTGTAGCATTTCGTTATGAATTCACCGATAAAATAGATGCATTAGTAAATGTCATAGACGAGATGACAACTTATGTTTTTCCATCGACTACTAATCGTTGGTTGCAGTCCTATACAGAATCGTATGAAGATTTTTTCCCTTTTTCAGACAGCGGAAAAGCAAATAACAATAAGCAGGAATGGGGATTTCCGGCTTTATTCAAAGTAAATAATAATCCTGTTTGGGTATTGATTTCGGAAGCAAATAGTACAGAAAATAATTGCGCTGCAAGATTGAGTAATTTGAAAAATCCGAATGAATACAAAGTAAGTTATGCTTCCCCCAGAGATAATTTCAAACAAACAGGAGTTAAAACAATGTTGCCATGGAATTCACAATGGCATACTTTGATAATTGGTCAATTGTCTGATGTGGTTGAATCGACTTTAATTATGGATGTTAGTGAACCAAATCAATTAAAAGAAACGGATTGGATAAAACCAGGGCCAGTTTCCTGGATTTATTGGGCGTATAATAGAGGTTCTAAGGATTATCAAAAAGTGGTTGAATACACTGACTTGGCTGTAGCAATGAAATGGCCTTATGTGCTTATTGACTGGGAGTGGGATGTTATGACTAACGGTGGAGATATAATAGCTGCTGTAAATTATGCCAAAAGCAAAGGAATTAAACCTTTGATATGGTATAATTCAGGTACATCCTGGCTTGAACCAACTCCAAATGACCGTATGTTAACAGCTGAAAAAAGAGCTAAAGAATTGGCCTGGCTTAAAGAAATTGGAATATATGGTATTAAAGTTGATTTTTTTGCCGGAGACCAACAGGATATGATGAAGCTTTATCTTGATATTTTGAAAGATGCTGCAAAATACCAAATAATGGTGAATTTTCATGGAGCTACAGTTCCAAGAGGGTGGGCTAGAACCTATCCGAACTTAATGACAACTGAAGCAGTTTACGGTGCCGAATGGTATAACAATAAACCAACACTTACCAATAAGGCTGCGGAACATAATGCTACGCTGCCTTTTACTCGAAATGTAATTGGTTCTATGGATTATACTCCGGTAACTTTTTCAAATTCGCAGCATCCTCATATTACTTCTTATGGGCATGAACTGGCATTGTCAGTTGTTTTTGAATCAGCTTTACAGCATTTTGCCGATAGGCCGGAAGCTTATAATAGTTTGCCTGTAGAGCCTAAAGAATTTCTCAAAAAAGTTCCAGTAACTTGGGATGAGACCAAACTTGTTGATGGTTATCCCGGAGAAAAAGTTATTATGGCTCGAAAAAAAGGAAATCAATGGTATTTAGGGGGACTTAATGGTAAAGATGAAAAGCAAACATTAAAAATTGATTTTGGTTTTTTAGATAAGGCTAATTATAAATTAAAGCTCATTAAGGATGGGGTAAACGACAAATCTTTTGATGTGGAAATTATCAATGTAAAAAAAGGAGCTGTTTTAAATGTTGAATGTCTTCCAAGAGGTGGATTTGTAGCTGTTTTAGAAAAACAAAAGGAGAAGAATTAGAAAAAATCTAAAGGGGTTAAATTTAATAAGTATTGCAAATGAGAATAGGACTTAATGTATTGTTGTTGTTAACTGTTTCGACAATGAGCGTCGCCCAGCAAAATCTTAAACTTTGGTATGATAAACCTGCAACAAAGTGGGTAGAGGCTTTACCAATAGGAAATGGGCAAATTGGGGCAATGGTTTTTGGCGGAGTGGAAAATGAATTAATTCAGTTGAATGAAGGATCATTGTGGTCAGGTGGTCCGCAGAAGAAAAATGTAAATCCTGATGCATATAAAAATTTGCAGCCAATTAGAGAAGCATTACAAAAAGAGGATTATCAGCTTGCAACAGATTTATGCAAAAAAATGCAGGGCTATTACAGCGAAAGTTTTCTGCCACTTGGCGATTTGAAAATTAATCAAAATTTTAATGGTGTTAAACCCACAGAATATTACAGGGATTTAAATTTAAATAATGCTACTACAACTACACGTTTCAAGGTAAATGGTATTGAATATGTTAGGGAAATGTTTATTTCTGCTCCTAATAATGTGATGGTTGTAAGATTTACAGCCTCAAAACCTAAAGCGCTTACATTAGATATTGATTTAAGTAGTGCTCTAGCCAAAACAGTACTTCCTAAAGGGAATAATCAATTGGTTATGAGTGGAAAAGCGCCAAGTCGTGTTGATCCAAGTTATTATAATCCTAAAGATCGTGAACCTATTTTATGGGCGGATACAAGTGGATGTAACGGAATGCGTTTTCAGTCAAATGTAAAAACAGTATTGAAAGACGGTGTTGTAAAAGCAGATAAAAATGGGCTTCACGTTTTTAAAGCTACAGAGGTTGTTATTTATCTGACTGCTGCTACCAGTTTTAATGGTTTTGATAAATGTCCGGATTCTCAAGGGAAAGATGAAAAAGCCATTGCGTCAAATTTATTACTCAAAGCTGAAAAACTTCCGTATGCTAAGTTAAAAGAGAAACATATTGTCGATTATCAAAATTACTTTAACAGAGTAAGTTATGATTTGTCAAATAATTTGACGGATAAAAATCAACTGATGATGCCTACGGATGAGCGTATAAAATCGTATTCTAAAGGAGCTATAGACCCGCAATTAGAAGGTTTATTTTATCAATATGGCCGTTATTTATTAATTGCTTCTTCTCGTGAAGGAGGACGTCCGGCAAATTTACAGGGTATTTGGAATAAAGAAATGCGTCCGCCTTGGAGTTCTAATTTCACAATTAATATTAATACACAAATGAATTATTGGTTGGCTGAACAAACAAACCTGTCCGAAATGCATAGGCCATTATTGGATTGGATAAAGGACTTGTCTAAAACAGGAAGTGTTACTGCAAATGAATATTACAAAGCCAAAGGCTGGGTAGCACATCATAATTCGGATATTTGGGGATTGAGTAATGCAGTAGGTGATGTGGGAGATGGGGAACCTACCTGGGCCAATTGGTATATGGGAGGAACCTGGCTTTGTCAACACCTGTGGGAGCATTATAGTTTTACCGGGGATAAAGAGTATTTAAGGACTAAGGCTTATCCCGTTATGAAAGAAGCGGCTTTGTTTTGTTTTGACTGGTTGATTGAAAAAGAGGGCTATTTGGTAACTGCCCCATCAACATCTCCTGAAAATGAGTTTAAAATTAATGGAAAAAATTATGCCGTTACAACAGCCGCTACTATGGATATGTCAATCTGTTGGGATTTATTTACAAATTTAATCGAAGCTACTAAGGTTCTTAATATAGATGATCAGTTTCGCAAAGAACTCATTGACAAGCGCGCTAAGTTATTTCCGTTAAGGATAGGCAGTAAGGGGCAATTGTTAGAATGGTCTAAAGAATATGAAGAATCAACCCCACATCAAAGACATGCTTCCCATATGTTTGGTTTGCATCCGGGAAATCAAATATCTGCTATAAATACACCTGATTTTGCAGCAGCATGTAAAAAATCATTAGAGCTCAGAGGAGACGAAGGTACGGGTTGGAGTAAAGCTTGGAAAATTAATTTTTGGGCGAGATTACGTGACGGAAATCATGCCTATAAAATGATACGGGATATTTTAAATTATACCGAAAAAACAGGAGGAGGAAGTGTAGGAGGAGTTTATGCTAATTTATTTGATGCGCATCCGCCATTTCAAATTGATGGTAATTTTGGTGCTACATCTGGTATGACAGAAATGGTATTACAAAGTCAGGAATTGTATTCAGATGACGAACAACCTTACAAAGATTTTTATGTGATTGATATATTGCCGGCTTTGCCGGATACCTGGGTTAATGGTTCCGTAAAAGGATTGAGAGCTCGTGGAGGATTTGAGGTAAGCATGGTTTGGGCTCACAAGAAAATAGAGCAGATTGCTATAAAAAGTGTTGGAGGAACAGCCGCTAAAATTCGCTATAATGGAAAAGTATTGGATTTAAAGATGTCAAATAATCAAACCCAAACTTTTACATCGACTGATTTTCGATAAGAAACCTTATATACTACATCATTTATGAAATTAATTCAGATAATCTTTTTTTTTACTCTTTTAATCAGTTTTCAAATCAATCTGGAAGCACAGACAGTCAGAAAAAATATTAACATCAATAGAGAGTGGAAATTCAAATTAGGAGATTATTCCAGTGCGGAAGTTGCTGGTTTTGACGATTCAAATTGGGAAAATATCGGAATTCCGCATTCATTTAGTATGCCTTATTATCAATCGGCTCAATTTTATAAAGGTTACGGTTGGTATCGTAAGTACATTGATATACCGGCTGAGTGGATTGGTAAAAGAATCAGTTTGGATTTTGAAGGAGCTTATCGTACAGCAGAAATTTTTGTAAATGGAGAATTAGTTGGAAAGCACAATTCTGGTTATACAGGTTTTGAAATTGATATAACGAAAGCGATTAAGACGGGTCGCAATGTTGTAGCGGTGCGTTTAAATAATTTGTGGGATTCCCGTGTAGCGCCCAGAGCAGGTGAGCATGTTTTTAGCGGAGGGATTTATAGGGATGTGAAATTAGTAGTTACTGATCCTTTGCATGTGGCATGGTACGGTACTTTTGTAACTACACCTAATGTTTCTGCCAAAGAAGCTACAGTAAATGTAAAGACAGAAGTAATAAATGAAAGAAAAGTTACGGTTGCTGCAACTGTAATTACTTTAATTATTGATAGTAAAGGTGCTGTGGTTGCAAAGTTTTCATCTGCTAAAACTATTGCTGCGGGCAAAACAGTGTTCTTTGATCAAACAAGTGCTGTTATTAAGAACCCAAAATTGTGGAGTCCCAAAACGCCAAACCTGTATAGCGTAAAGACAATCATCAAAACTAATGGTAAGGAGGTTGATGATTTTATTTCGCCATTAGGATTCCGGAGTATTAAATTCACTGCCGATAAAGGTTTTTTTCTTAACGGAGAGCGTTATTATTTTAAAGGTGCTAATGTACATCAGGATCGTGCCGGTTGGGGTGATGCCGTTACAAATAATGCTTTTTTGAGAGATATTAAAATGATGAAAGAAGCAGGTTTTGATTTTATCCGTGGATCGCATTATCCTCATGATCCCGCTTTTGTTGAAGCCTGTGATAAAGAAGGAATGTTATTTTGGTCCGAAGTGCCTTTTTGGGGTTCGGGAGGAACTCGTGAAGAAGGAGATTATGAAGGAAGTAATGCTTATCCAACAAATCCTGAAGATTGGGAAGCTTTCGATAAAAGTGTTTTGGAACAAATGACTGATATGATACGAATTCATCGTAATCATCCGTCAGTTATTGTTTGGAGTACCAGTAATGAACCTTTTTTTACAACTAAAGAAACCTTAGAACCAACCCGAAAGTTGTTAAAAAAAGAGGTTGATTTGGGGCATCAGTTGGATCCCACCCGTCCGGTAGCTATTGGCGGATGTCAACGCGGAGACATGGATAAAATCGGAGATATAGCAGGGTATAATGGTGATGGAGCCAGACTTTTTATAAATCCGGGTGTGGCCAGTGTAGTGAGTGAGTACGGTTCAACAGAAACTTTTCGTCCGGGAAAATATATACCTGGCTGGGGTGATTTGCCTTTGGGGCAAAATCAAGATAAAAGTAAAAAATACCCATGGCATTATGACTGGAGAAGCGGAGAGGCTATATGGTGCGGTTTTGATCATGGCAGTGTAGCTGGAAAGCGATTTGGCTCCATGGGAATTGTTGATTATGCACGAATACCTAAAAGATCCTATTATTGGTATCGTAATGAATATACCGGTGTAGCGGCACCTCCAGAGAGAGTTCAAGGCACAGCAGCAGCCATACAATTGACCACAGATAAGTCTGTAATTGTGAATGATGGAACAGATGATGCTCATTTGTTAGTAAGTATAGTAGATGGTGCAGGTGTTGGATTAAGTAATTCACCAGAGGTAAAATTGAGTATCGAATCCGGCCCGGGAGAATTCCCAACAGGAAGAACGATTACTTTTAATCCTAAATCAGATATAGAAATTATAGACGGATTAGCCGCTGCCGAATTTCGTTCTTATTTTGGTGGAGAGACGGTAATTAGAGCAACTTCTCAGGGATTAAAGGATGCGGTTGTAAAAATTATTACTAAAGGCTTACCGCAATTTACAGAGGGAAAATCTCCGGTAGTGATAAGCAGACCTTATGTTCCATTTACTGCAAATGATTCAAAAAACAGCATTAGTAGTTTTGGGTTGAACAATCCAACAAGAGCAAGTAATGAAATGGTTGAACATTCTTCCGGATTGGTTGGAGACGGAAATCCGGATACTTTTTGGCAGGCGGCAGATAATAAATCCGGTAACTGGTGGCAGGTAGATTTAGAACGAAATGTGAAAATGGAACAAATAAAATTGACCTTCCCGAAAGAAACTAAGTTGGGTTATAAAATTGAGACATTAAATACGGATAATCAATGGACAACAATTGTTGATTTGTCAAACACATCTTCTGCGAGTAAAGTTAGAATAGAAAAATTATCACAATCTGTTTCAGGACGTTTTATCAGGGTAACATTTACTAACATCCCCGAAGGGGAATCTGCTAAATTATCAGAATTAGAAGTTTTAGGTTCTATTCTGGAATAGTGAATTTTCGAAAGAAATAGTTTTTACTAATTTATTAAAAGCTCTATATGGTTACAAGAAAACTATGTTACGCCTGTGATTTAATTGATAAACCGGAATTAATTCAGGAGTACAAGCGTTATCATGCTAAAGAAAACGCCTGGCCGGAAATCACGAAAAGTATCAAGGATTCCGGAATTATTGATTTGGAAATTTACATATTGGCAAATCGCCTGTTTATGATTATGGAAGTGGATGAAACTTTCAGTCCGGAACGCAAACAAATGATGGATACTGCCAATCCAAAAGTGCAGGAATGGGAGAAATTAATGTGGCAATTTCAGCAGGCACCTCCGGGAGCTAAGGATGGCGAAAAATGGCTGCCGATGGAACAGATTTATAAATTGCCTTAAATTGAATCTGTTCGACTTGATTTTTTTGAAGCTCTAAATCAAGCTGTATAGGCAGAGAAACTTTGTAATCTAAAATTTTAGACTTATCCATTTTCTGCTATCTTTGCCTTATGCAGTTTTCAGAAATTTTAGGGCAGGAACACATTAAAAACCATCTTAGCAGAAGTGCTGATTTGGGACGAATTCCGCACGCACAATTGTTTGTAGGTCCCGAAGGTAGTGGGACTCTGGCTATGGCAATTGCTTATGCACAATATATTTTGTGTGGCAACCAAAACGGAGAAAATGATGGCGAAAATCACGCCTGTAACATAAAATTCCAAAAACTGTCCCATCCCGATTTGCATTTTGCTTATCCTACCGTTACCACCGATGAGGTAAAGAAAAACCCTAAGAGTATTGATTTTATTGCCGATTGGAGAGAGTTTGTTCTTCAAAATCCTTATGGTGGTTTGTTTGATTGGTATGCCGTTTTAGGAGTTCAAAACAAACAGGGAGAAATTCGTGTTGATGATGCTCAGGAAATCCTGAAATCACTTTCTTTAAAAGCGTATGAAGGCGGTTATAAAATCATGATTGTCTGGATGGCCGATAAATTGAATATCGCTGCTTCCAATAAATTGTTGAAATTACTGGAAGAACCACCTGAAAAAACCATATTTATTCTGATTTCTGAAAATGAAGAAGACATTATCCAAACCATTCGTTCGCGTTGTCAAATATTACATTTTAACGGACTGAGCGAAGCGGTTATTGCCGAAGCTTTGGTTACCCGTGAGCAAATTGATTTAAAATTAGCAACAAAATTAGCGCATCAGGCACAGGGGAATTTTAATGCGGCTTTGCATTTATTGCATGATAATGACGAGGAACATCCGTTTGAACAATGGTTTGTAACCTGGGTTCGCGCGGCTTTCAAGGCTAAAAAAGATGCGGCAGCCATTCAGGATTTGATTCTTTGGAGTGAAAAAATTGCGGCTTTGGGAAGAGAAGCCCAAAAGAAGTTTTTGCAGTTTTGTATGGAAATGTTCCGTCAGGCATTGTTGATTAATTACGAAACACCCAGTTTAGTTTATTTCGAACCAAAAGTCGATAAATTCAAGTTGGAAAATTTTGCGCCTTTTGTAAACGGAAACAATATTCAGGATATTTTTAAAGAGCTTTCGGATGCTATGTATCATATTGAGCGTAACGGAAATGCAAAAATCATTTTAACCGATTTATCAATCAAACTCACACGTTTAATTCACAAAAAATAACGATTATGAATAATCCGGCTTCGCTTTTACTTCTGGTATTTTTCGGAATTACTTTTTTGCAATCCAGTTATGAAAAACTGTTTTATTGGGAAGATAATGTCAATTGGTTAAAAGAGCATTTTGCTAAAACCAAATTGAAAAATCACGTGAAATTAGCCTTAATCAATTTGGTTGTAATGGAATTGATTTCGACTATTTTGTGTTTTGTCGGTTGTATCGAATTATTAGTAAATAAGGGAAGGCTTTTTGGTTATTACGGGGCGTTATTTTCGGCGATTACTTTGTTGATGATGCTTTTTGGTCAACGATTAGCCAAGGATTATGACGGTGCCAGAACCATCGTTATTTATTTTATTCCGGCAGTGATGGCGGTGTATTGGTTGAGTTAGGTAATGTCAATGATAAAAATCAATGACAATTGCAATATCAATAACAAAATCTAGAATCAGATGACTCCTAAATTTCCATCAGAATCTTTAACTGTTTTGACTGATTTGGTTTTGCCAAGTGAGACCAATCATATCAATAATCTTTTTGGGGGTGAATTATTAGCCCGAATGGATCGTGCGGCCAGCATTGCAGCGCAGCGTCATTCGAGAAATATTTCGGTTACGGCTTCGGTGAATCATGTGGCTTTTACAAAAGCTATTTTACTGGGAAGTGTGGTAACTATTGAAGCTAAGGTTTCCCGGGCGTTTAAGAGTTCGATGGAAGTCTATATTGATGTTTGGGTCGAAGACAGAAATTCCGGAATTAAAACTAAGGCCAATGAGGCCATTTATACTTTTGTTGCAGTTGACGAAAAAGGAACGCCGGTAGAAGTCGCCCAAATCATTCCTGAAACGGAATTGGAAAAACAACGTTATGATGCCGCTTTAAGACGCAAACAGTTGAGTTTGGTGTTGGCAGGAAAAATGAAACCCGAAGAGGCTACGGAGCTGAAAGCCTTGTTTGTGTAAACTTTGTTTTTTGATTATAAAATCTTTTTAAACGAAAAATTTGCATTAAAAAAAGAAGTATTTTTACGAGCACAAAAAATGAAATTTAATAGAAATTCAAAGTAGTTAATGAACTTTTTGAATTTCTGATTAGTGGTAAATAATATAAATAATTTAACGATAGAAAAGCGAAATAGAAGATGAGTACAGAGAAAGAAGCCAAATTAAAAGCGTTACAGCTTACCCTTGATAAACTTGATAAAACCTACGGAAAAGGGACCGTTATGAAAATGGGGGATAAGGCGATTGAAGAAGTTGAGGTAATTTCTTCGGGATCTTTAGGTGTGGATTTAGCACTTGGAGTAGGTGGATATCCAAAAGGAAGAATTATCGAAATTTATGGGCCGGAATCTTCAGGTAAAACCACTTTAACCCTTCATGCTATTGCCGAAGCGCAAAAAGCAGGCGGAATTGCAGCTTTTATTGATGCGGAACACGCATTCGACAGAAATTACGCTGAGAAATTAAATGTAGATATCGAAAACTTAATTATTTCGCAACCGGATAATGGTGAGCAGGCTTTAGAAATTGCTGAAAACTTGATTCGTTCAGGAGCAATTGATATTGTGGTAATTGACTCGGTAGCCGCTTTAACTCCAAAAAGTGAGATTGAAGGTGAAATGGGAGATTCTAAAATGGGACTTCATGCCCGTTTGATGTCTCAGGCTTTGAGAAAATTAACAGCAACTATTAGTAAAACCAATTGTACCGTTTTCTTCATCAACCAGTTGAGAGAGAAAATCGGAGTAATGTTTGGAAATCCTGAAACGACTACAGGAGGTAATGCTTTGAAGTTTTATGCTTCGGTACGTTTAGATATTCGTCGTTCTTCTCAAATTAAGGATGGGGAGAATGTTATTGGAAACAGAACTAAAGTTAAGATTGTTAAAAACAAAGTAGCGCCGCCGTTTAAAGTAGCCGAATTTGATATCATGTATGGTGAAGGAGTTTCTAAAACAGGGGAAATTCTGGATTTAGCAGTAGAATTTGAAATCGTGAAAAAATCAGGTTCATGGTTTAGTTATGGTGAAACTAAATTAGGACAAGGTCGTGATGCTGTTAAAACATTAATTAAAGACAACCCTGAATTAGCTGATGAACTGGAAGAAAAAATCAAATCCAGAATTAAAGAATTAGCTGATAATTAAATATTTATCTTTTTAAGATTTCCAAAAAGCTCGGTTTTTTCCGAGCTTTTTTTGTTAGTTCGGAAAAGCAATAGGTTTATTTGTAATAAATTTTCCTTATTTTTGAGTTTAATGAAAGCTTTTTTAGTGATTTTAATCAAAAATTAACTTACAAAATGTTTTTAATGAATAAAATGAAAATCAGATGAAATCTAACTTTACTTTTTTGTTTTTACTTTTAATTTCCCAAATAACTTTTGCTCAGACATTAGATGCTACTTTAGTTGAACTGAACTTCCACTCGAATAGCGATCCTCAAAATTTAACCCCATTTAAAACTGGATTTTTTTTCAGTGCTACTGATGGAGATTTTAAGAATTTTGGTAGGGAGTTATGGCTTTCTAATGGTACAAAAGAAGGAACTTTTATGGTCAAAGATATAAAACTAGGACAAGGTTCTTCAAATCCTAGTTCTCTGGTAGTAATAAATGATATATTATACTTCATAGCAAATGATGGTTTTCATGGCTCAGAATTATGGAAAAGTGATGGAACGGAGAACGGAACTCAACTGGTAAAGGATATTAAACAGAATGATCAAAATGATTATAATGGTCCTTTAAATTTGATAAACTTTAATGGGAAATTGTTTTTTACGGCTACTAATAATATAGATGGATTTGAGTTATGGACAACAGATGGAACTGAAGCAGGAACATATATGGTAAAAGATATAAATGTTGGTGCTTCAGGGAGTTCTCCTAGTGATTTGTTTGTGTTTAAAAATAACTTATATTTTGTTGCTAATAATGGAAATAATCAAACACAATTATGGAAAAGTGATGGAACTGATGGAGGTACAAACTTAGTGAAAGATATTAATCCAAATAGTTCAGATTTGAGTTATGGAAATCAATTTTTGATACTGAACGATAATTTTTATTTTTTTGCGAATGATGGTATAAATGGATTTGAGTTATGGAAAAGTAATGGAACCGAATCAGGAACGATAATGGTTAAGAATATAAGAACGGGAGGGTACTTTTCAAATTCTGAAACTACTTTAAAAGGAAATGTTATTAATAACCAAATAGTTTTTCAATTTGATGATGGTACTCACGGAACTGAATTGTGGATTACGGATGGAACCGAATTAGGAACAAGAATACTAAAAGATATAAATTCTACAGGTAAAAGTGTGTCTAATACTTCATACGTAAAATTCAAAAACGAAATTTACTTTGTAGCAGATGATGGAGTTCATGGTAATGAACTTTGGAAAACAAATGGGACTAGTGATGGTACAGTACTATTGAAGGATATAAATGAAAATCCAGGATATTGGCCAAACACTGGAAATGCATCTGCACAGATATCTAAAGTTTTTGTGAACAATGACAAACTGTTTTTTTATAGTGATAGTACAAATTCCACTAAAAGGACGTTATGGGTTAGTGACGGAACGACTTTAGGGACGCTTGAATTGTCTAATGAGATTGAGACCTTGAATTCTGTCTTTTATGTAAATGTTAGTAATAGTGTGATATTTACAGGGCTTAATGAGAAGTATGGGAACGAATTATGGATTACAGATGGAACATCCTTTGGGACATCACTTTTTGCTGATTTAAACCATTTAAATAGTAGCAATGCTTCTAGGTTTACTGATGTAAATGGGAGTTTGTTTTTTAGAGCTGGAGGTACAGAATATGGAAATCAATTATATAAGAGTGATGGGACGATAAGTGGCACCAAATCAGTTAAAGATATAAATCCTGGTTATAGTTGTATAGATGATCTTTCAGATTTGAAGGTTATAAATGGAACACTTTTTTTTAGTGCAATTGATAGTACTCATGGCTATGAGTTGTGGAAAAGTGATGGGACTGAAAGTGGAACTGTAATGGTAAAGGATATAAATGTTGGTAATAAAAGCAGTATGCGAAATTATAATGATAAACAGCCTTTTTCAGTTATAAAAAATGAGCTTTATTTTTATGCTAATGATGGTGTACATGGTTTTGAATTATGGAAAAGTAATGGTACAGAATCTGGTACCTTCATGGTAAAAGATTTAACTTTAGGTTCAGGAAGCAGTTATCCTAGTAATTTTGTTGTATTAAATAACACTATCTATTTTTCAGCGATTAATCCAGTTAGTGGAATGTCTTTGTGGAAAACTGATGGAACTGAATTAGGAACAACTGAAATTATGAAATTGCCAGATTTAAGGGTGTTAAATGCTGTTAATAATAAACTAATTCTATTTGCTAATTCATCCGGTACTACTTATGGACCTCATGATTTATGGGTTTCAAACGGAACAGTAGAAGGAACAAACCATATAAAATCTTTTGGGGATAATATTGATAGTGAAATTCAATTTACAACTATATTGAATAATGAATTGTACTTTGTAGCTAAAAATCCGGATAGTTCAAGAAAAGCTGTTTATAAAACAAATGGTACTCTAGAAGGGACTGTTTTATTATTTGATGGTGCAACGCATCCAACAATGCCCGACCTTGATATAAATACAATTTTGACATGTGGGAATTATGTTTATTTTTTAGTGTCAAATTATTCCAAAGTTGATAAAGAATTATGGAGAACTAATGGAGTTACAACTGAGAAAGTAGCTGGTTCAGACACAGAAGATTTTTTATATATACGAAATCTAACATGTTATAAAAATAATTTATTATACTTGGCCGAATCTAATCCTAATAAAATATGGCTTGTAAATGATGCTTCAAAAGAAGCAAAATCCTTAAATATAAATGTTGTCAATTCTAAAAATATTGATGATAATATTACAATTGAAGAATTAGGGGCGACTAAAAATAAATTGTATTTCAGAGCTCGAAATAAAGTGAGTGGAAATGAACTTTACATAACTAATTATTTTGGATTAAATCCTCCAGTTGCAGTTATGGATCAAATAAATGTGTCGCAAGGAGGAACTGCAACAACATTATCTGACGGAGGAACAAGTTTGCTTTATAATGATAAAGATTTAGATAATGATGTTCTTACAGCCATTGTTGTAACCAATCCAATCAATGGAAAATTAACTCTAAATTCAAATGGATCCTTTACTTATGTTCATAATAATTCTGAAACGATCTCAGATAGTTTTACATATAAAGTTAATGATGGAGGTTCAGATAGTAACATAGTTAAAGTGGATATCGTTATTCAGCCTTTTTTATTACCATATAATAATTTTCTAATTGAAACGAAATCAGAGACTTGTTTAGGAAAGAATAATGGAGAAATTTCTATTGTTGCTGCTCAGAAATATAATTATGTAGCACAAATAAATTCTAACACATACAATTTTGAAAATAATTCTTTAGTTATTTCAAATTTAGAACCTGGAATTTATCCTTTGTGTATAACTGTTGAAGGGAAATCTTTCAATCAATGTTATACTGTAACAATTGGAAAGGGAGGAACAATGAATGGTAAATCTACTGTTAATTTAAGTAAGATTGATGTGGAAATCACAGAAGGAACCGCTCCGTTTATGATTTTTATTAATGATATTTCCCAATTTGAGACCACTGATTCCCATTTTTCTGTTCAAGTAAAAAAAGGAGATGTCCTTAAGGTGCAATCAGCAAAGTCTTGCGAAGGTGTTTATAGTAAGGAAATTTTTGATATGCCTGAAGCAGTTTACGCTTTTCCTAATCCGACAAAGGGACTAGTTGAAGTTACTGTTCCAACTGAAAAACAAACTATTTTTGTTGAGTTATATGCAGTTAACGCTAATTTAATTTCAAAAGATTTTTACCCTGTTGTTAATAAAACAATCCAATTAGGTTTGGATGATTATGCCGTCGGAGTATATATTGCCAAAGTATATTTAGACATTCCAATTAGTTTAATGATAATTAAAAAATAATTTAGATAGGTTTATTTAAATAAAAGGATTTTCAAAGCAACCTTTTTCTCTTTTTAGGGTCTAAGTAATAAGAACCGAGATTAGATTATTAATTTATAACCCCCAAAAAATGAAAAAAATTGCGCTGTTTTTAGTTTTAATGACCTCTTTATTAAGTTGTAGTGTAGATGAAGGAGATAAATATAATTATTATATTTTACCCATTGAAAGTTATACTATGCCGGCAACTTTCGCTGTAGGAGCATCTCACAAAATCGAGTTGAAGTATCAAATGCCTACGGCCTGTTATAATTACGGAGGAATATATTATGATTATGGTTCTAGTTCTGAATCAAAAACGAGAACAATAGGTATTTATGCCAATACTAAAGTAGGGGAAACTTGTTCAGAAGCATTACCGCCATTGTCCGATGCTTATTTTAATTTTGTTCCCCAATCAGCAGGAACTTATACTTTTAAATTTTACAAAGGAAAAGATGATGCTGGTGTTGATGTGTTTGAGGATGTGGAAGTTGTTGTTACGCAATAACGCTTTAGTATTAAAATATAAAAATCATTTGGTTCTCAGGTGATTTTTTTATTTTAAGTCGTTTCAGTTTTTTTCTCGTTTCCAAATTTTAATAATTGCTGGTAAATAGTAGCTCTTACGTTTTCACGAAGTTCTTTTCTGTCTGTGCTTGTTTTGTCCAGGGTTTCAACTTGTTTATGGATTTTTACCCGCATGATTCCCGGACTTCCGGCAAAAAAAGTATAAGGAAAACGCTCTTTGTTGTCTCCAAAACTGATAGGTAAAATAGGAATTTGATGTTTAATAGCCAGTTTAAAAGCGCCTTCTTTAAAATGGTCTAAAATTATCGATTCGTCATCCGGGACGCCGCCTTCGGGGAAAATACATACACTCAGTCCACGTTCAATTCGTTTATGGGCCTTCGTGAAAACAGCCATTCGGCTTTGCGAATCGCTTCTGTCAACTAAAATGCAGGTTCTTTTGTAGAAGAAACCAAAAAGAGGAATTCTGGCTAATTCCTGTTTGCCAACAAAAACAAAAGGATTTTTAATGATAGCAAGCATCAGCATGATGTCGGTCATCGAAGTATGATTGGCTACAATCATATAACTTTTGTGAGAATCAATTGGTTGTTCGCTGTCCAATTTGTGATAAAAACCCATACCGAAGAGGATGAATTTTGCCCAGATTCGAGCCATTTTGAAAAAATAAGGATAGCCTTTCTCGGAAAGAATCGAAAGTACCAAAAAAGGAAACATAATCAGGATAGGAATCGCCATCAGGATGTAAAACCAGATGCGCCAAAGAATCCAAAAAATTATTTTTATGCCTTTCATATGTTCAAAAATAAGGAATCAAATGTAAAGTCTCAGTATTTTAAACCATATAAGTCATATAAGTTGTTTTTTTAGCTGTTTTGAAGCTTAAATGTACTTTAAGTTCATTTAAGTTATCCGTTTTGTTTTTTTAAGAATTAGTTTTAAACTTATATGATTCATATGGTTTAAAAAAATAGTCGATAAGATTCATTCTAAGTAAATTTTTAAAATTTGCGAATTTGAGGTAAAAAATAAAAAACTTTGCGAACTTTGCGGTTCAATAAAATTTTAGCGACAGCAATAAATCATAATGGCAAAAATACTTACCGGAGTTCAAAGTACTGGAACTCCACATTTAGGAAACTTACTTGGAGCAATCATTCCGGCAATTCAATTGTCCAACAATTCAGCAAATGAATCTTTTCTTTTTATCGCCGATTTGCATTCGGTGACTCAAATAAAAAACGGAGAAACTTTAAGAAATAATACTTACAGTGTAGCGGCAGCCTGGCTGGCATTTGGGTTGGATGTCAATAAAGTGGTTTTTTACCGTCAGTCGGATGTGCCACAAACAGCAGAGTTATCCTGGTATTTGAGTTGTTTCTTTCCATACCAACGATTGACTTTGGCGCACTCTTTTAAAGATAAAGCCGATCGATTAGATGATGTCAATGCAGGTTTGTTTTCGTATCCAATGTTGATGGCGGCTGATATTTTACTGTATGATGCCGAGTTTGTTCCGGTTGGTAAAGATCAATTGCAACATTTGGAAATGACACGTGATGTGGCTTCCCGTTTTAATCATCAAATGGGGGAGACTTTTGTGCTTCCTGAAGCTAAAATTCAGGATGATAGTATGTTGATTCCGGGTACGAATGGAGGAAAAATGAGTAAATCGGCTAATAATATCATTAATATTTTCCTGGATGATAAAGCCTTACGCAAACAGGTAATGAGTATTGAAACCGACAGTACACCACTTGAAGCTCCTAAAAATCCGGATACTTGTAATGCCTTTGCTATTTATTCTTTGTTAGCCAATGAAGAGCAAATTGCACAAATGAGAGCCAATTATCTGGGCGGAAATTACGGTTATGGTCACGCCAAACAGGCTTTGTTTGAATTAATTTGTGAAACTTTCAAAACCGAAAGAGAAAAGTACCATTACTACATCAATAATCTTCAGGAAGTAGATGCCTTGTTGAAAATAGGAGCGGAAAAAGCTTCGGCTATAGCTAATGAAGTTTTAGGAAGAGTTAGAGAAAAATTAGGTTTCGAGGTGGGATAATTTTTTAAATATAATTTACCGCAGATTCGCAGATTATAATTTTAAAATCTGTGAATCTGCGGTTTTTTTGTTTTCTTAAGTTGTCAAATTATTGATTTATGGCATCTTCCAATTGTTTAATTAATGTTTCTCTATTCATTGGATAACCTGCTCTTGAAAGTTCATAACTTCCATCTTTCTTTAGAATTATATAAGTTGGGTAGCCTGTTCCTTTTGATTTAGTCATGATATCTTTAGTTAGGTTATCATTGGCTAGAATGTGAAATCCCTCAATGCTTTGATAAGCTATGATTTTTTTCCAATTTTCAGGATTATGAATATCAAAATTAGCAATGTAGACAAACTGTACGTCTTTGTCTTTGAAGAATTGATGTAAGGCTTCGCTGTGTTGGGCAATTTGTTTTCTACAAGGGTCACACCAAGTTCCCCACATATCTATTAAAACAGTTTTCCCTTTGAATTGGTTTATGACTTCTTCGAAGGTATTGAATTGTTCACCGTTTTTTACAAAAATCATTTTGTCTGTTAGAGTTTTGTTGTTCTTTTCTATGATTATATCAATTTTGGGCTGCAATTGTGAAATATAAGGGCTATTTGGAAATTGCTTTTTAAAATTTTCAAATATCTGAGGTAGATTTTTATTGTTTTCTTCTTTAATGGAGCCGTTTAGAAGTATAACATAAGCAAATTCAGCTGATTTTCCTGTGTAGAATTTTTGGATGATTTTTTGGGTTAATATATTTACAGGATCGTCTGCAAAGAGCTTTTGTCCTTCTACAATAGAACTATTGTACCATTCTTTGTAAAACTCTTCTTTATTTTCTCCAGAAGCTTCTTTCCATAATTCTTCTTTCTTGCGTAGTAAAATGTTTGCTACAAGATTTTGATAATTTGGTGCGCTTAAAGCTTCATCATTACTTATTTTGATCTTTGAAAATAATTCATTTCGTTTTGCTTTCCATTTATCGATGTTTCGATAATAAGCATTTTGGTTCTTGTATTTGTTGTTTTGTTCAAATGAATAGAAAGCATTAGGCGTAAAATACTCCAAATTTATTTTCGCTGTTTTTATAAATTCCATTGAGGGGTTATGAGTTTTAATAAAGTCGTCTAATTTTGATTTATTATTAAAAGCTATTTGTTCAATTTCTTTAGAGACTCTTTCCGGTAAGGTGTCTCCTTTGAATTTTTCAAGATTCAAATAATTTGTATTGAATATGAATTGTTTTTCCTCTTCAATTTTTTCTTTATTATTTGCGTTTTGAGCGAAAGTTACAATTGAGAGTTGTAACAAAAAGAATAATAGAATCAATGATTTCTCTAAAAATATAGTTATAGGGCTAAGTGGCTGGTTTTGTTTCATTTTTTATGGCTTTTTAATCAGTTGCGTGGGTTAAAAATAATAAAAAAATCTTACAAATTTAATCTAAGACAAAAACCTTAGTGAGCTGGCGAAGAAATCTGCGGTAACTTATCAAATCGCCTCAAATAATTTTCCCGGTAAGGGTCTGATTACTCCTTTGAGTTCCATATTCAATAAAATGCTAGAAACCCTGTAAATAGGGAACTCACATTCCAGCGCAATAATATCCATTAATTCTTTTCCTGTTTTTATAAGGTAATCATATATTTTTTGTTCCTCATTGTCGAGGGAAACAAACAATTGTTTTTGGACGGCTTTGGGTTCTTCTTTAATGTCCCAATTCAACATGTAAATTAAATCGGCGGCACTGGTGAGTACGTTTGCTTTTTGGGTTTTGATCAGGTTGTTACAGCCTGTGCTGTATTTATCAGTAGTTCGTCCCGGAACGGCAAAAACATCACGGTTGTAATCATTCGCCATATTAGCAGTAATTAAAGAACCGCCTCTTTCCGCCGATTCGATAACAATCGTGGCTTCCGCCATTCCGGCTACAATGCGGTTTCGCTTGACGAAATTTTCTTTGTCAGGATTGGCTGAACTCCAAAACTCCGTCATAAAACCGCCGTTTTGTTCCATTTTAGCCATGTATTTTTTGTGGTTTTTTGGGTAAATTTGGTTCAAACCATGAGCTAAAACACCAATGGTTTGCAAATTGTTTTCCATAGCCAGTTGGTGTGCTACGATATCCACTCCGTAAGCAAAACCACTGACGATAACCGGATTGAGCGGGATTAAATCTTCAATCAGTTTTTTACAAAATTCGGTTCCGTAAGAGGTAATTTGGCGTGTACCGACAATGCTGATAATTTTTCGGTTTTTTAAATCGATATTTCCGGCGGTAAATAGGAGTACCGGTGCGTCAACACAATGTTTGAGTTTGTCGGGGTAATTTTCGTCCTGGAAATAGGCTGTACTAATATTATTAGCTTGAATAAATTCCAATTCTTTATTGGCTTTGTCAAATACCGATTGGTCTTTTAGATTTTTAAGTAATGTGGAACCAATGCCATCAATCGCTGCTAATTGACTGCTTTTGGTCTTAAAAACAGCTTCGGCTGAACCACAATGACTGATTAATTTTTTCGCCATAATGTCGCCAATACCTTCGATTCGCTGTAAAGCTAATATGTAAAATAAATCGGATGTTGTCATGCTAAATATTTGAAATTGAAATGTATAAATTTTCTTCTGGATTGTTAATAAAAATTGTGAATAAAATTTTGATAACTATATTGGATGTATAACTTTGTATGTATGAATATAGAACACTACATAAGCCAACTATTATATCGTTATCAATGCGTTACCGTTCCTGGTTTCGGTGCTTTTTTGACTGAAATCCAATCGGCGCAGTGGGTTGAGAGTGCAAATTCTTTTTATCCGCCTAAAAAATTGATTTCTTTTAACACCAACATTAAAAATAATGATGGTTTATTAGCAAATCATATTGCCAGAGCTGAAAAAACTTCTTATGAATATGCTATTAGTGCTATTCAATATCAGGTGTTGAACTGGAAAAAGGAATTGGAACAAAACAGAGCCTTAATGGTTAAAAATGTAGGTAGTTTTGTTTTAGGCGCTACAGATAATTTAATTTTTACACCTTCGGAACAAAAGAATTATTTGACTTCTTCCTTTGGTTTGTCTTCTTTTATCGCTCCGGCGGTTAAAAGAGAAGCTACAGAGGAAATACCTGCCGTTGTTGAAGAAAGGGAAGTAATTGCCTTAGTTCCTGAGGAAAGAAGTGGTCGTTCGTATTTGAAATATGCTGCTATTTTTATTTTAGGATTAGGTTTAGCGGGTACAGCAGCTTATTCCGTTTGGAATAATCAAATTGAAACTCAAACGGTTTTAGTTGAAAAAGCAGTACAAAAGAAAGTAGAGTCTAAAATTCAGGAGGCTACTTTTTTTATCAAAAGCCCGATGGCTCCTGTAACACTTTCTGTAAAAGCCAATAAAGAAGAAAAGGAAGAAATTAAATTGCCTTACCACGTGGTAGCCGGAGCTTTTAGAGATGAAAGCAATGCAAATCAGGTTGTGAAAAAGTTAAAAAAATTGGGCTATAATGCCAGAAGATTAGATATTAACGAACACGGTTTGTATCCTGTGCTTTATGGTAGTTTTGCTACTTATGCCGAAGCTCAGAAACTTAAAAATGAAGTTCGGGAATCAGAAAATCCGGAAGCCTGGTTGCTGGTTCAATCATTATAATTTAGAAAACCTATTCGTTACTGAATAGGTTTTTTTATTTCTTTTTTTTCTGTTGTTGAAGTTGGTATTTCCTTGGACTTATTCCGTTGCGTTGTGAAAATGTTGAGGTAAAATGTTGTAATGACGAAAATCCGCATATAAAAGCAATTTCGGCCATACTAATGTCCTTGTTGTTTTGAATTAAATCGATGGCTTTTTCGAGTTTTAAGCTAATTATGAAACTGTTAGGAGGGAAACCGGTAAGTTTTTTAACTTCATAAGTAAACTTAGTTTTGCCCATATTAAATTCTGAAGCCAAATCTTCAATATGCCATTTTCGAGTTAAATCGCTTTTTAGTAATTGGGTTAGTTTTTCAATAAAGCTGCCGTCTTCCTGGTTTTTTTGAATTTTATTCGAAAGTTGGCGGTGTAAATCGATGAAAAGATTCTCCAGAATGTTTTGAACTTTTATCTCAAAACCTTCTTCCTGAAAAGTTAATTCGTTTCGTATTTCGTCAAAATATTTTTTAAAATTCTTGGCTTTTTCCAATACCGAATTGCTGGCATCACCAATCATTTCGCCTAGATTTTGCTGGAAATTTTTAGATAATTTACTCCAATTACCCAGATCTAAAGCTATATTTTTTGAAAATTCAAAAGGTTTAATGATAATCCAGTTGATCTGACCAATATCCATAATTCCGGAAAGACTTCCGTTTTCGTGCCAAGGAGCGGTAACCGATAAATTCTCGGGTAGCAATTCGATTTCTTTGCCTTCGATTACCCAGTCGTATTTGCCACTATTCACATAATGTATCTCGATACCGTCATTAAGGTGTGGTCGCATGGTGTCGTCAATACGGACTTTGGAGAATTTCATGCTGCCAAACTGACTAATGAAAGGCAGTTTTTTTAATGGTCCCGGATTGTTTTCGTGCCACCAAACACCATAGTTACCGTGTTCATCTTTCTCAGTTATGGTTTTTGGCAATAAAAAGGAATTCATAAATTAATTTCTATTAAATTGGTATAAAGATAATTATTAAATTTATTTATTATAATTTTATCCTTTTTTATAAAATCGACCGTTGTTTAAAACTATGATTTTTTTTATATTAAAATAATTAACTTGCCCAACCCAATTTATTTATTATCAAGCATATCAGAGTCGAAAGACTTTTTTTTTAACATTAAAAATGAAAACGTTTACATTTTGTTTGTTTTGAGAGTGAGTATGGTGTTAAAATTGATGAGAATCAGAATTCAATTATAATTTAAAATAGCTTTTATGTTTTTAAAAAATCGACTTAGCCTATTGACTTCTTTACTAGTATTTTTTACTGTGTTTTCTATGCAGGCTGCTGATATTTGGGTGGCTACAAACGGTAAAGATTCGAATGAAGGAACTAAAGCTAGTCCGCTGGCAACAGTACATATGGCATTGAGAAAAGCCAGAGAACTGCGTCGATTGAAAGATGCTTCGGTAAAAGGAGGAATTCATATTATCATAAAAGACGGTACTTATTATTTTGACGAACCTTTGTTTGTAAGACCTGAGGATTCTGGAACTGCTGATAGTCCAACCACAATTGAAGCCGATGTGAATGCAAAGCCTGTTTTTAGTGGTGGAATGAACATTAAGAATTGGAAAAAAACGACAACTTCTATAAACGGTTTAAAACCGGGAGCTGTTTGGGTAGCCGATGCTCCTCAAATTGCAGGTGAAGTGATTAATTATCGTCAACTTTGGGTAAATGATGTAAAAGCTGTTAGAGCTAAAAGTACTGCCGGAGACAAAATGGATCGTATTTTATCCTGGGACAAGGAAACGGAGACTTGTTGGATTCCTTTTAAAGATAAGTCGGTTAAGTTTGAGCCGGGAATGGAAATGTTCATCGTACAATGGTGGGCTATTGCTAATTTACGTATTAAAAATATCGAAGTTGTCAAAGACAGCGCCCGACTTTCATTTGAAAAACCGGAAAGCCGTATTCAGAGTGAGCATCCGTGGCCTGCGCCGTGGATTTCTAAGAATAACGGAAATTCGGCATTCTTCCTGAATAATGGGATGTCATTATTGAACGAGGCAGGAGAGTGGTTTTTGGATAGAAAAAAAGCCAAAATCTATTATATCCCAAGAGCAGGAGAAAATATGGCTTCCGCCAAAGTTACTGCACCTGTATTAGAGAATTTAGTGGATGTAAAAGGTACCATCGATTCACCAGTAAGTTATTTTAAGTTTAAAGGAATTTCTTTTCAATACAGTAATTGGCTGCGTCCGTCGCAACAAGGTCACGTGCCTTTGCAGGCGGGAATGTATTTGCTGGATGCTTATAAGTTAAAAGTTCCGGGAACTCCTAATCAGGCTAATTTAGAAAATCAGGCTTGGGTGGGAAGACCACGTGCTGCTGTTGAAGTGAATTTTGCAAATAACACCGCGTTTGAAGCTTGTAGTTTTGAGCATTTGTCTTCGACTGGTTTGGATTTCAATAAAGGAACAAATCACAATCGTGTTCAGGGAAATTTATTTAAAGACATTGGTGGAAACGGAATTAATCTGGGTGTTTTCTCCGAAGAGCCTTTCGAAGCTCATTTACCATTGGTTGTAAAAGACGAAAGAGAAGTTTGTTCGGATGAGTTGGTGGCTGATAATGTAATTACCAATGTTGCCAATGAAGATTGGGGATGTTTAGGAATTGCAGCCGGTTTTGTGAAAGGTCTTACTATTGAGCACAACGAAATTTCAGATGTGGCGTACAGCGGAATTTCGATGGGATGGGGATGGACACACACCGAAAATGTGATGCGAAATAATAAAATTATTGGAAACAAAATCCATCATTATGCGAAACATTTGCATGATGTGGCGGGAATCTACACGCTTTCTTCTCAGGCAGACAGCCGAATTGAAGAGAATTATATTGACAAAGTGTATTTCAGTCCGTATGCACACGATCCGTTTTTATGGTTGTATTTGTACACCGATGAAGGATCACAGCATTTTACTATTCAAAACAACTGGATTCCGATTCAGAAAATCTTAAAAAACAACAATGGACCTGCAGGAAATATCTGGAAAGACAACTATGCTTTTGTAGATCCAAAAATAAAAGAAAATGCAGGTATTCGCGCTCCTTTTGCTAATTTGAAAAAGGAAGTTGTTGTTGATGATGCCTGGGGATTACAGGAAATGCCTAAGTCGGTTGCGATTGAATTAGTTGGAAAAGATTTTGATATTGAAAAAATCAAATCGACTATAAAAGGTTTCCGAATTGTAGGTGAAGAATTGTACCAATGGGAAAATCATCTGGTGATTTATGGTTTGATGAATCAGCCGGAAAGAACCAAAAAGAAACTGGCATTGGCTTTCCCGGCATTGGAAATTAAAATCTACGAAAACCCAATTTACGATTTTCAAAATTTTGAAAGATGTAAAGATGTTAAAGTTGCATCGGAATGGGAAAATATTGTGTTGACTGCAAATCTTGTAGACGATGCTAAAATGCAAAAAGAATATGTAGATTATCACACTACCCAATTTGAGAAATGGCCTGAAATAGCCAAAGGTTTCTGTAATGCCGATTTCCAACAATTACAGGTTTTCAAAAACGGAAGACAATTGATGTTGGTAATCAGTATTCCAAAAGGAGAAAGTCTGGATAAATTAAATCCAAAAACGGTTGAGAATAATCCTCGTGTAGACGACTGGAATGCGATAATGAAAAAATACCAAACCGGAGTTGAAGGGACAAAACCCGGAGAAGTTTGGAATTTTTTGAAGAAGCTTTAGAACAGAAAAAAGATTAAAGAAAAAAGAGTAAAGAGAATCATGATAAAGAGCCATAGGCTCGGTGATATTGTAGGGATGGATTTTAATCCGTCTATTAGATAAAAAAATAATTAAAAAACGATGTTAAAAATAGCCATTTTAGGTCTTGGAGAAGGACGTAGTACCATGTCAGCAGCTATAGAAAGCAGCAAAGTAGAGTTGGTAAAAGTGTGTGATAGAAATGAAGAATTGTGTAAGCAAAGAGCGAAAGAATTTGATTTTCCTCACTATACAACTAATTATGATGATTTGTTAAAAGACGAGGCTATTGATATCATTGCCATTTACACGCCGGATCATTTGCATGCTGAACATGTAAAACAGGCTTTGTTGCACGGAAAACATGTTGTTTGTACTAAGCCTTTTATTGATGATTTATCAGATGCGGCAGCCTTATTGGAACTGAGCGAAAAAACAGGGAAAAAGGTTTTCATCGGACAAAGCTCTAGATTTTTTGAACCTGCAAAAAGACAAAGAGCCGATTATGAAGCTGGTTTAATAGGTGATTTGATAACGATTGAAGCGCAATATCACGCGGACCACAGATGGTTTTTGAAGAAAGAATGGTCTTTATTGCAATCTTTCAAATGGTTGTATGGCGGTTTGAGTCATCCAGTAGATTTTATCAGATGGTATTTGCCAAATATTGAAGAAGTGATGGGTTACGGAATGATTAGCAGCAACGGAAAATCGGCGGGATTGAAGAATGAAGATACGATGCACTTTATCTTCAAAGCGACTGATGGAAGAATTGCCAGAGTGAGTGGTGTTTATACTTCGCCAACACAGCCAGCTCAAAGAGACAGCGGAATGAGCACTATTTTGAGAGCTACTGAAGGTGCCAGCCAGGCTGATTATCATGAATTGCGTTATGCGGTGACCGACAAAACCGGTGAAGAAAAAGTAATCACTTGGGGTGATGCGACTTTAAAATATTATTTCCGTTTTGAAGGGCAAAGTCATCATGGTGGAGAATACCAAAACTATTTAGAATATTTTGCTGATAGCATTGAGCAGGGATTTACCGCTTATCCGGATATGAAAGAAGGAATTGGAACCGTAGCTTTATTGCAGGCTATGGACAGAACATTACAAACAGGAATGCCAGTAAAAATTGCTGATATTTTAAAAGAATATAACCTATGAATAACAGTATCTACGATAAGTTAACGGCTTTAGATTTTATAATCGTTGCGGTTTATTTAGTGACTTTATTAGTCATTGGTTATGTGGTGAGTGTGAAGCAAAGCAAGAAAAACGAAACACTTTTTCTGGCAGGAAATTCACTTAATTGGTACAATATCGGGTTCAACATGTGGGGAACTAATGTGGGACCTTCTTCGTTATTGGCTTTTGCGAGTATTGGTTATGCTACGGGAATTGTAGCAGGAAATTTCGAATGGTACGCTTTTGTGTTTTTATTGCTTTTGGCGATGGTTTTTGCACCGCGTTATATTGCAAGTAAGGTAAGCACGATGCCTGAATATATGGGGAAACGTTATGGTGATAGTACACAGACTATTTTAGCCTGGTACGCCATGGTGAAAATTTTGGTAAGCTGGTTGTCATTGGGGTTATTTAGTGGGGGTGTTTTAGTACGCCAGATTTTAGGGATCCCAATGTGGCAGAGTGTAACCGTTTTAGTGATTTTCTCCGGAATTTTCACTTATGCAGGAGGATTAAAAGCCATTGCAAAAGTGAATGTTTTCCAAATGATTTTGCTAATTGTGGTTTCACTAACCTTATCTTATTTAGGTTTACAACAAGTAGGAGGAGTAGAAGCTTTGATTGCTAAAACACCATCTAATTTCTGGAATTTAGTGCGTCCTGCATCTGATGCGCATTATCCTTGGCCGGCAATTTTATTAGGATATCCGGTTGCTGCAGTGGCTTTCTTTTGTACCGATCAGTCGATGGTGCAAAGTGTATTAGGAGCCAAAAATTTAGAACAAGGTCAATTAGGTGTGAATTTTATCGGTTGGTTAAAAGTAATGGCATTGCCATTGTTTATTTTGCCGGGAATTCTTTGTTCCGTTTTATTTCCTGAATTAGGTAAAAATTCCGATTTGGCTTATATGACTATGGTAACTAATTTATTCCCTAGCGGAATGAACGGTTTGGTAATTTGTGTTATGATTGCCGTTTTGGTAGGAACTATTGGTTCGTCATTGAATGCATTGAGTACCGTTTTTACGAATGATATTTATGTAAAGAAAATCAATCCGGAAGCTACTATCAAAGACCAAATTAGAATTGGACGTTTAACTATTGCTGCCGGATGTGTGTTTGCAATCCTGATTGCAGTAGCTATTGATAATATTAAAGGACAGAATTTATTCAATATTTTTCAGGCGGTTTTAGGTTTCTTAGCACCTTCTTTATCAGTGGTGTTTTTATTGAGTGTTTTCTGGAAACGTACTACTAAGAAAGCGGTAAACGCTACATTATCCTGGGGTTCCGCTTTTAGTTTGTTTGTAGGGGTATTGTATTTATGGGTTTTTCCTGCGGATGTTTATACAGCATGGCCTCACTTTTTATTAATTTCATTCTACATTTTTGTAGTGTTGACATTAGCAGCAATTTTGATTTCATTGGCCGATAAAAATCCGGAAACTACTTTTGTTAGTGAAACCGATGTTCCTAAAACCAGTAAGCGTGTAAAACTATTATTTGGTTTATTGGGGATTACCATCTTTGTTTTATATCTGATTTTTAATTTTAACTAATCAGAGTAATTTTAGGACAACCAAAAAATCAACCAAAATTTAAAACCGTAAATATGTTAAACAGATTTTCAACTTCAATGTTTAGATTTTCGATTAGTTTTATTGTTGTATTTTTCTTTTTCACTTCATCTTCGGCTGTTGCACAGGAAAAAAATAGCAAAGCCACCTGGATTTGGTATCCGGGAGATTTTGAAGTTTGGTTAAGTAATAAAATGCAGGTAAGACGTACCGAACGCGAAGCGGTATTTCCACCGCTTTGGCAATATTATAGTCCTTATGCCTTGGTCACTTTTCAAACAGAAGTAGAAATTCCACAACCAGACGATGTAAAAATCTACACGGAAGGATCTTTTCAATTACTTTTAGATGGTGTTCAAATTTACGGACAGCCAAAATCATTAAAAATTCCTGCCGGAAAACATAAAATTTCCTTTAAAGTATATAATCAGGAAGTGTTGCCGGCTATTTATATTGCCGGTAAGTATGTTCAATCTGATGCGTCATGGAAGGTGACCAATGAAGATAAACTTTGGATTGATGAAAATGGAAAAGCACAACAATCCGGGACACCATGGGTGCCTGTTGGTTCCTGGAATTTTGATGTGCCTGAGAATAAACCTTCCGGTTTTAAACTAACAACAAAGCCTTGGAATGCCAAAAAAACAGAAAAAACAGCTGCTGGTGAGTTAGTGGATTTTGGTAAAGAAACTTTTGGTTACATTAAAATTCATGGCGTAAAAGGAAAAGGTAAAGTAGCATTGTATTATGGTGAATCTCGTGAGGAAGCGATGGATACGGCCAAATGTGAAACCTTAGACCATTTATCATTTGATGGAAATCAGCCTCAAACCTACACACATAATGGATCCAAAGCATTCCGCTATGTTCAGGTAAAAGCTGATCCAACAGTGAAATACGATTCGATTTCGATGCTTTATGAATATTTACCATTAGATTATCGTGGTGCATTCAAATCTTCAGACGAACAATTGAATAAAATTTGGGATGTGTCGGCTTACACGATGCATTTAACATCCCGTGAATTTTTTATAGACGGGATTAAACGCGATCGTTGGGTTTGGTCTGGCGACGCTTATCAAAGTTATTTAATGAATTATTATTTATTCTTTGATTCGGCTTCGGTAGAAAGAACACTTTTAGCGCTTCGTGGGAAAGAACCTGTGACGGCTCATGTTAATATCATAATGGATTATTCGCTGTATTGGTTTGTGGGTGTTTACGATTACTATTTGCATACAGGCGATACGAAATTTATCAAAACTTTTTATCCTCGAATGAAATCGTTGATGGAATTCTGCTTAGAAAGAAGAAACAAAAACGGATTCCTCGAACCATTGGAAGGGGATTGGGTTTTTATTGACTGGGCAAACAGATTACCAAAAACAGGTGAGGTGAGTTTTGAGCAAATGCTTTTGGCAAGAAGTTTAGAAGCCATGGCTGTTAGTGCTGAAATTGCAGGTGAAAATGCAGACCAAAAACAATATAAAAAATTAGCTGATGATTTAAAAACGAAATTATTCGATGTGTTTTGGGATAAAAAAGAAAACGTGATGAAGCACCAGCGTATCGACGGTAAAATGCAGGATATTGTAACCAGATACGCTAATATGTTCGGTATTTTCTTCAATTATTTTACTGAAGAACAAAAACAGAGTGTAAAAAATAAAGTGTTGCTCAATAAAGATGTTCTTCAAATCACAACACCATACATGCGTTTTTACGAGTTGGAAGCCTTGTGCGCTATGGGCGAACAGAATTATGTTTTGAAAGAAATGAAAGACTACTGGGGAGGAATGTTAAAAGAAGGCGCTACCTCTTTTTGGGAAGAATACAACCCAACCAAAAAAGGGGCAGCACATTTAGAAATGTATGGACGCCCTTATGGAAAAAGTCTTTGTCACGCCTGGGGTTCCAGTCCAATTTATTTGTTAGGGAAATACTATTTGGGTGTAAAACCAACTGCTCCGGGTTATGCTGAGTACGAAATCAAACCAAATTTAGGCGGATTACAATGGATGCAAGGACAAGTGCCAACACCAAACGGGGAAGTTGCATTGTATGTGAGTAAAACTCAAATTAAAGTAAATGCTGCCGAAGGCGAAGGAAAGCTGATTATTGAAAGTAAAACTATGCCAAAAACTAATTCGGGAACGATTGTTGAGTTAGCAAAAAACAAATATCAATTAACGGTTAAGCCTAATGTAGCTTACCAAATTAGTTACAAAGCACTTTAATATTATGTTGCAAAAAATCAAAAATAATATCCTTTTAGTCGTTGTTTTCTTGAGTGTGATTTCAGTTCATGCTCAAAAAAATAACTGGCAGCCAGCTTCTTTCGAAGTAGTAAAATCCAATTACAAGACATTCAAAACAACACAATATGCGCATGTTTTTTCGGGTAGTAAAAATAATATTGTTCGATTGGCGCCGGAATTGGAAGGGCTTACAGGAGTAACGCTTCCGTTGGATCAATATAAAAACGGGACGAATGCGCCTTTAAAATTAAAATTCAAAGAAGATGCTATAGTGTTTGTTGGTACTTTTCAGGATAAAAGTAATAATGAATTTCTACAATTAGATACTACAGATTCTGCATTTCTTGTATATCAAGATGGAGTGACAATTACAGGTTTACCGTCCGTAGATGTTTATGCGATTTCTTATAAAAAAGGGACACACACGATTTTGCCATCAGCAAAAGGTTTGTATGCTGTTTTGGGAGTCGTAAAAATGAAAGAAACTTTAGTTTCCACAAATGCAGGACAATTAGATGGAAGATTATGGAACCCAACGTTTATTGTTGAAGGATTCTCAGATGAAAAACCATTATTCGAAATTATTGGGGGAGAAAATAAACCCGTAATCGACGAAGGAATGCAGGGAACTGAAGGAATTCAGGGCGGTTTTGAAGGCGGTCGTGTGGTAAAAGTAGACGATACCTATCACATGTTTCCAACAGAAAGAGCGGGAGAAAAAGGTGTTGAAATGTACTATGACCGTGTGAAAACTAAAATCGGGCATTGGACAAGTAAAGATGCGATTCACTGGAAAAGGGAATCGACTATTTTACAAGCCAGCGGAACTTATGCCATTACAGAAGACGATAACCCGATGAACGATCGTCGTGCAGCGATTTGGTCGTATATGCCTGTTTTTAATGAAAAAGCAAACAAATGGTACGGTTATTATTTGGCTTACACGGTGAGTAAAGAAATTGAACCGAATCATTCTTTTGGCCGTATTTGGCGTTGTGAATCTACTGTAGAAGGCATCAACGGAATTGCCGGACCTTATAAAGATATGGGAATCATTATGGAACCGGGATTGGATTCTCAACCTTGGGAAGGCCGTCAGGGAGTGGCTTCGTTTTTTCCGTATCAGGTAGGTAATAAGTTTTACGGTTTTTACAGTGGTGCTTATCCTTTTGAAAGTTGGAAAGATTATCCTAAAAAATCTGGAAAAGGCTGGTTTGTGGCTTTAGCCGAATCCAATAGTTTAGAAGGACCTTGGTTCCGTCTCAATAAAGGGTTGAAACCTATTCAGTCGATACATCCTTTGTTTGTTGAAAATCCTATTGTGAGTCAGTTACCAAATGGTTTGTACATCGCTATTTTTGATGGCGGACCTGATGGCTGGGGACATCATTTGCCTAATATGATGGGCTATTCTTTGTCTAAAGACGGGGTGAATTGGTCGGAAGCACATTATTGGCCAATAGAAACTAAGGTGGATAAATGGTGGGATATTATGCGTACTCCTTTGTGTTTAATTCCTGAAGGCAACGATGTTTACACGATTGTGTATAATGCCATCGATTTGAAAAAAAGATTTCACCCGACAGGAATGGTCAAAGTGAAATTGAATCGTGATGTGATGGATGCCCGATTAAAAGAATTGGAAAAGAAATAATAGCAACACAGATTAAACAGATTAGGGAGATAGCAACAGATATTAATATTTATTTCTCAAATTTCTAAAATCCGTGTTCCAAAAAATAACACTATTTTAAATGAAAACTACAATGAAATATCTTGTAATTGGAATCACAGTTTTGCTAATAGCAAGCTGTGCCACCAAATTCAAAAAACGAGAAATCACCGATGGTGTAATGAATGAGATTTACAACGAAATCAAAACACCATATAAATACGGATTGGTAATGGTGCCAACGGATAACTCGTATAAAATGGACTGTCCTTCTGTTTTTAGAAAAGACGGAAAATGGTTTATGACTTATCTGATTTATGATGGAAGAGGTTATGAAACCTGGCTTGCAGAGAGTAATGATTTATTGAATTGGAAACATTTAGGGAAAGTAATGTCGTTTTCAAAAGATGAATCAGAATGGGATGTGAACCAAAAAGCAGGATATATTTCATTGCAGGATCCAACTTGGGGTGGTTCTTATAAATGGAATAAATATGATGGAAAATATTGGATGAGTTATTTTGGTGGAAATACAACAGGATACGAAGCTGGTGTTTTATCAATCGGAATGGCTTATACAAAAGAAGCTCCAACAAAAGCACACGAATTTGAGCGTTTACCTAAACCGGTCTTAACACCAAAAGACAAAGATGTAAGTTTTTGGGATAACAGTACAATGTACAAAAACTCGGTTATTGAAGACAAAGAACGTATTACAGGAAGCAAATTTATCATGTATTATAATGCCCGTGGCGATAGTTTAAATCCTGCTAAAGGTGCAGAACGTATTGGGATGGCGGTTTCTAACGATATGAAAACCTGGAAACGTTATGGCAAAAAAGCCTTACTGAATCACCACAGAGGAATTACAGGTGATGCTTATATTCAGCGTGTGAATGATACCTGGGTGATGTTCTACTTTGGAGCTTTCTGGACCGGTTGGGATCAGGGTGCTTTTAACCGATTTGCAGTTTCAAACGATTTGGTGAATTGGAAAGAATGGAAAGGCGATAATTTAATTGAATCTTCAGAACCGTATGATAATATGTTTGCCCACAAATCATTTGTGGTAAAACACGACGGAGTAGTATATCATTTTTATTGTGCGGTAAACAAAGGGGAACAACGCGGAATTGCAGTGGCTACTTCTAAAGATTTAGGGAAAAGCCAAATTAATTTTGTGGCACCGCCGGTGAAAGTTAAGAAGAATTAAGTGCCAAGTATTAAGAATTAAGACAAATTTTGTGATTCCTTCTTCGTCGGAATGACAAGAACACTAAAAAATAAAATCAATGTTTAAGTCAATTCATAATTTTTTAAAGTTTCGATTTTCGATAGTATGCTGTTTGTTTGGTATTGGTATTAGCCAAGCCCAACTGGTTACAGGTGAACCGGCTGGAGTACCACGAATTAAAGAAAAATATGTTGATACTCCCTGGGAAAATCCTATGATAACCAGTATGAACAGAGAACCGGCAAGAGCCACGGCTTATTCTTATGCTACGGTTGCCGATGCTTTGGAGGGAAACAGAAATAAAAGCAGGATTAAAGTTTTAAATGGTGATTGGGATTTTAAATTTGCCAAAAACTTTCAGGAAGCGCCTCAGGATTTTTATAAAAATGGAGTAAAAGGCTGGGACAAAATTGCAGTGCCTTCTAATTGGGAAATGAAAGGCTATGGGATGGCTATTTACAAAAGTGCGGTGTATTCGTTCCGCCCGGTAAATCCGCCTTTCGTGCCTCAGGATGATAATCCTGTTGGTTCGTACCAACGTAAATTTACTGTACCCGAAAATTGGGATGGGATGACTGTTTCGCTTCATTTTGGCGGGGTAAGTTCGGCATTTCAGGTTTGGATTAACGGTGAATTTGTGGGTTATGGAGAAGATAGTTGTAATTCATCGGAATTTAATATTACACCTTATTTAAAAAAGGGTGAAAATATTTTATCGGTTCGTGTTTTTCGCTACAGCGATGGTTCTTATTTAGAAGATCAGGATCACTGGCGTTTAAGCGGAATTCAGCGTGAGGTATATATTATGGCAGAACCAAAATTACGTATCGCCGATTTTTTTTACCAAACCAAATTGGATAAAAAATATCAGGATGCGGTTTTTCAATTGCGTCCACGTTTAGACAATCAAACAGGAGATACGATTAAAAATCACACTTTTGAAGTGCAGCTGTATGATGCTCAAAATAAACCTTTATTTGAAAAAGATTTAAGCAGAAAAGCGATTGATATTATCAGCGAAGTTTCGCCTCGTTTGGATAAAGTGCGTTTTGGATTTTTTCAGGAAACGATCAAAAATCCTTTGAAATGGAGTGCTGAGAAACCCAATTTATATACGCTCGTGATGATACTTAAAAATCCTGACGGAAGCATTAGTGAGGTCAAAACTTGTAAGCTTGGTTTTCGTTCTATCGAATTTTCGAAAGAAAATGGAAAAATGCTTATTAATGGAAAAGAAACCTATGTTTATGGGGTAAATCATCATGGTCATCATCCTAGTCGTGGTGAAGCAGTGAATCATCAGGATTTAGAAGAAGATGTTAAACTGATGAAAAAGTATAATTTTAATTTTGTGCGTACAAGTCATTTTCCGGAGGATCCTTATTTCTATGAATTATGCGATAAATACGGTTTGATGGTAATGGACGAAGCTAATCTGGAAACCCATGGTTTAGGTGGGTTTTTAAGCAACGACCAGCAATGGACACATGCTTACCTGGAGCGTATGACCCGAATGGTACATCGTGATAAAAACCATCCGTCGGTTGTGATGTGGAGTTTGGGTAATGAAGCCGGAAAAGGACCTAATCACGCGGCCATGGCAGGATGGACACATGATTATGATATTACAAGACCGGTACATTACGAACCGGCGCAGGGAAATCCAAGATTAGATGGTTATATCGATCCATTAGATCCACGTTATCCTAAAACGGTTGATCATTCGCATCGATATGAAAACCCACAGGACGAACCTTATGTAGATGTGGTAAGCCGTTTTTATCCGGGAGTTTTTACTCCTAAATTTTTAGTTGATCAAAAGAAAGATACACGCCCAATTTTGTTTGTAGAGTATTCACATTCTATGGGTAATTCTACCGGGAATTTAAAAGAATTATGGGATGAATTTAGAAATACGCCTCGTGTTATTGGAGGTTGTATTTGGGATTTAAAAGATCAGGGATTGCTTCGAAAAGATGCTAAAACCGGTCAGGAATATTTAGGTTATGGTGGTGATTTCGGAGAGAAAAAACATGATGGCAATTTCAATATTAACGGTATGGTTTCGGCCGATGGCAGAGCAAAAGCTGCGATGTATGAAAACAAATGGATTTATCAGCCTGCAGTTTCAAGCTTGAGTACCGATTTTAAACTGAATATCCATAACAGACAGGTAGTTCAAAATTTAAGGGATTTTATTCCTGTAATTCAAATTTTAGAAAACGGAAATCTAATTAAACAGTTTGTACTTCAACCAATCGATATTCCGGCGGGAGGAGATTATGTTTTAGATGTAAAGAAGTACCTTCCAAATAGGAAAAAGGATTCGGAGTATTTCCTGAATATCGAATTTCAATTAGCTAAGGATGAGTTTTGGGCTTCAAAAGGTTATGCAGTTGCAACTGATCAATTTTTGTTGCAAAAGAAAACCGAAGTAGTTTTGGCGGAAGCCAAACAAAAAAGCAATTTGCAGGAAACTAAAGAAGCGTATGCTATCAACGGAAGAGATTTTAGCATAAAAATAAATAAAGCTAATGGTGCTTTGAGTTCTTATGTTTATAAAGGCAAAGAACAAATAAAAGCCGATTTGTTGCCAAATTTCACCCGTGCTTTGACCGATAATGACCGTAAAGGATGGAAACCTCATAAACTTTTAAAGCAATGGTATTTGGCAAAGCCAATGTTGAAAAATATAAAAATGGAGCAATCGGCTGGTGATATAAAAATCAGCAGTGATTATGAAATCATTAAAGACAGTGCTGCCGTAAAAGTGGTGTATAATATCAATGCAAACGGAATTGTGAAAGTCAATTATCAGTTAAATGCGAATCCAAAATTACCAAACATTCCTAGAATTGGAATGCAATTGGGAATCAATCAGGATTTTGGGCAAATTTCATGGTACGGAAAAGGAGAATTAGAAAATTATTGTGACCGTAGTTTTGGCTTTACAGTTGGACGTTATTCTTTGCCAATAGACAAATTTATCGAGCCTTATGTGATGCCTCAGGAAAACGCTAACAGAACGGAAGTGCGATGGATGGCTTTTACAAATCCAACGAAGAGTTCTGGCTTAATTGTTGTAAACGAAGACAAGGTTTTGAATATGAGTGCCTGGCCTTATACGCAACAAAATCTGGATGATGCCAAACATACTTATGATCTTGTAAATCCAGGTTTTTTGACTGTCAATGTCGATTTAAAACAAATGGGCGTAGGTGGAAATGACAGCTGGTCGCCGGTATCAGCACCAATGGAAAAATATCAAATTCCTTCGGGAGATTATCAATATAGTTTTTATCTGATGCCTTTTTCGGATGCGAAAAACGGTTTGGAAACTAATTTGAAGAAATTTAAGTATTAATGATATCATTGCGAGGAACGAAGCAATCTCATAACGAGAGCAACTAAGTGAGATTGTTTCGTTCCTCGCAATGACTAATGTAAACGGATAATAACAACAGCAATGTTTCAAAAAAAATATTTCTTTCTTATTTTACTCTTTGCGGGATTTGTATCTGCACAGGAAATTCATAAAAAAGAAAATGGATTATTTCAGCCTACAATTGAATCCTCAAAGTCTTGGGTGTATTGGTATTGGATGAAATCGGCTTATTCTAAATCGGGAATCACTGCCGATTTGGAAGCAATGAAACAAGCCGGAATTGCAGGTGCTTATTTAATGACGATAAAAGGACCGGCAAATCCGCCTTTGATTGAACCGCCTGTTTTGCAATTGAGTCCTGAGTTTTGGGACATGGTGCATTGGGCTTTCGCCGAAGCAGATCGTTTGGGTTTAAAATTGGCGTTTCATGCTGCCGATGGTTTTGCTGTGGCGGGAGGTCCGTGGATTACGCCCGAAATGTCGATGCAAAAAGTAGTTTGGTCAACAACAGAAATCCTTGATGGGAAAAAAATCACAACGCAGTTAACAACTCCGGAACATTATAAAGATTATTATAAGGACATTGCCACTTTTGCTATTCCGATAAAAGAGTTCGAACAAAATTCAAAAGTCTTACTTCCTAAAGTTACAACTTCAAATGGAGAAGAAGCTTCTTTTCTGGTAAATCCAGCCAAAGACGGGAATCTGAAAATTAGCGATAAAGGATGGATTTTATACGAATTTGAAAAACCTTTTTTGTGTCGCACAATTACTATTCAAACCAAAGGATTGGATTTTCAGGCGCAACGACTCATTGTTGAAACCAGTGATGATGGGATAAATTTTAAATTTCATCAAAGATTACAACCACCGCGTCAAGGATGGCAAAATACCGATTACGGAACGACAAGCAGTATTAATCCGGTTACGGCTAAATATTTCCGATTTGTTTTTGATCCGACCGGAACCGAACCTGGTGCTGAAGATTTGGACTTTGCCAAATGGAAGCAATCCAATTTAAAAGTGAGTAAAATTACGCTTTCAAATCAGCTTAAAATTGGTAATTACGAAGGTAAATCGGGAGCAATATGGCGATTAAGTCCGGAAACAACTACAGAAGAAATTCCGAATTCTGATGCGTTCCAAAAATCTGCAATCATCAATATTTCGAAATTTGTTGATGCTGACGGTAATTTGACTTGGAAAGCCCCAAAAGGCAAATGGAAAATTATCCGAATGGGACATACTTCAACCGGACATGAAAATGCAACTGGTGGCGCAGGAAAAGGTTTGGAGGTTGATAAATTCAATCCGGAGTTAGTTCGTTTTCAACTGGATCATTGGTTTGGAGAAGCTATTCGAAAAGCAGGTCCTGAACTGACTTCGAAGGTATTGGCGATTTTACATTTGGATAGCTGGGAATGTGGCAGTCAGAATTGGTCTGCTGTTTTTCAGGCTGAGTTTCAAAAACGTCGTGGTTACAATATAGTGGATTATTTGCCGGTAATGGCGGGAATTCCAATTGAAAGCGTTTCGACTTCTGAAAAAGTTTTATACGATGTTCGAAAAACGATAGCCGAATTAGTAGCTGATAATTTTTATGCTACGGTGGCTGACATTGCTAAAAAAGCGAATGTAAAATTCAGTTCCGAAAATGTGGCGCCAACCATGATGAGCGATGCTTTGCTACATTTTAAATATGTGGATTATCCAAGTGGGGAATTTTGGTTAAAAAGCCCTACACACGATAAGCCTTTTGATATGTTAGACGCTATTTCGGGAGGTCATATTTATGGAAAAGATATTATTCAGGCCGAAGCTTTTACGGCTTTACGAATGGACTGGGATGAGCATCCGGGGAATTTAAAAACTTTGGCTGATAGAAATTATGCATTGGGAATCAACCGATTTTTCTATCATGTTTTTGTACACAATCCGTGGACGGACAGAAAACCGGGAATGACTTTGGACGATATTGGAACGTTTTTCCAAAGAGACCAAACCTGGTGGAAACCGGGAAAAGCCTGGTTTGATTATTGCCAAAGAGTGCAGTTGCAATTGCAAAAAGGAAAACCGGTTGTGGATTTAGCCGTTTTTATTGGCGAAGATTTGCCGTCGCGTTCTCTTGTTCCTGATCGCTTGTTTCCTTTTGTTCCAAATGTTTTTGGACAGGAACGAGTGGCGAGTGAAAAAACGCGATTAGAAAACGAAGGACAGCCGGCAACCAAAATGCCTAAAGAAGTAACTTTTTCTAAAAACAATACCGATTTATCACAATGGGTAAACCCAATGAATGGCTATCAATACGACTCTTTTAATGCTGATGTGTTGTTGAACAGAGCTAAAGTGGTGAATGGTAAAGTAGATTTTGGCGGAGGTATTGAATATGCAGCTTTGTTGTTTCCGGGAAGTCATAAAATGGCACCGAATAAGATTGTTTCTTTGGCTGTAGCCGAAAAAATGTTGCAATTAGTCAAAGAAGGAGCGACCATTTTTATTAATGAAAAACCAATTGGGACTCCAAGTTTTCAATCAGAGGCAGAGGCTAAAAGATGGCAGGCTGTTGTTGACGAATTATGGACGAAAGGGAAAGAAATAACTAAAAACAATCAGGGTGCTGTTTCTTGGAAATTGGAAAAAGGTACAGTTATTGAACTGCCTTTTTTGGATGCTGATTTTACAAAAATTGGAATTGCACCAGATGTATTGTTTTCGGATTTGAAGCATAATGACAGAGGAACAATTGCCTGGACACACCGACGAAGTGCTGACGAAGAAGTTTATTTTCTTTCGAACCAATTAGAGGAAAAGAGGAATATTATATTTTCTTTTCGCGAAAGCGGAAAAATACCGGAATTATACAATCCTGTGACCGATAAAACCACAGCATTAAAGGCATGGGAAGTTGAAAACGGTCGAACTGTTATCACTTTGCAACTGGATAAAAATGAGTCTTGTTTTGTGATTTTTAAAAATGCGACTAAGGAAAATAGTGTTGTGAAAGGAACGAATTGGTCTGAATTAAAAACAATTCAAACTTTAGATGAAAATTGGACGCTACAATTTGACGCTGGTTTCAAAGGACCTGAAAAAGAGTTGAAAATTGATAAATTGTTTGATTGGAGTACATCGACTGATGAAAATATTAAATATTATTCGGGAACTGCGGTGTACACTAAGGAATTTGTTTGGAATCAGGATACAAAAACGCCAACGTATCTGGACTTAGGTTCGATTTCCAATCTTGCCGAAGTGACTGTTAATGGGATAGATTGCGGAACGATTTGGACTTTTCCATATCGCACCGACATTTCAAAAGCATTGCAAAAAGGGAAAAATAAAATAATAATTAAAGTGACAAATACCTGGGCTAACCGCCTGATTGGTGATCAAAAATTACCGGAAAAAGATCGATTAACCTGGACAACTGCGCCTTATCGATTAGTGGAAGCTGAGAATTTACTAAAAGCAGGTTTGCTGGGGCCGGTGACATTAGAAAGTGAAAAATAAGTTTTTTTATCATTAAGATATTTAGAGTATTAAGCTAAATGAAACTTAACTTCTTAATGGTGAGAGTTTAATAGAATTAAAATGAAATTTTAGTGATGAAAAATTCAATTATTACGTTTTTTTTGATTTTAGGAAGTTTCCAAATCAATGCAAAAATAAAATTACCGGCTTTGTTTTCGGATAATATGATGTTGCAACAGCAAAGTAATGTTCCTATTTGGGGTTGGGCTGATAAAAATCAAAGCATCAAAATTAAAACTTCCTGGGATGCCAAAATCTATCAAGTAAAGGCTGACGAAACAGGGAAATGGAAAATAGCTTTGAAAACGCCTGTGGCTGGCGGTCCTTATACAATTACAGTTTCGGATGCTAAGGAAACAAAATCAATTAAAAATATATTAATTGGAGAAGTTTGGTTGTGTTCCGGTCAGTCTAATATGGAAATGCCTTTGAAAGGATTTCCCGGGCAAGCCGTATATAAAGGAAACGAGCTAATTGTACATTCGACCAACAAACAAATCCGTTTCATTACGATTCCAAGAGCTACGGTGTTGACACCAAATGAAGATTTTGAAGGACAATGGTATACAGCCGGCCCACAAACTACGGGCAATTTTAGTGCTACGGCTTGGTATTTTGGTTCATTGTTGCAGGAAGTTTTGAATGTGCCTGTGGGCTTAATTCATGTTTCTTACGGAGGTTCGAGCATGGAAGCCTGGATGAATCAGGAAATGTTGAAAGATTTTACGAACGTTAAAATTCCAACTACAAAAGAAGAATTAGCCAAAGATCCGAATCGTGTGCCGACAACTTTATTTAATGGGATGCTTTCGCCGGTGATTGGTTACGGAATCAAAGGTTGTATCTGGTATCAGGGTGAATCGAATTATGAGCGCGCCGGACAATACAAAGATTTGATGAAAAAGATGGTGAGCAGCTGGAGAGGACTTTGGGGACAAGGTGATTTCCCGTTTTATTATGCGCAAATTGCTCCTTTTAATTATGCTCAATTTCATCCAAAAGACAATAAAGAAGAATACAATTCGGCTTATTTGCGTGAAGCTCAGTTGAAAGCTTCGAATGAAATTTCGAATTCCGGAATGGCGGTTTTGATGGATATTGGTGAAGAAAATAATATTCATCCGATTCATAAAGAAGCCGGAGGAACCCGATTAGGTTATTTGGCTTTGACGAAAACTTATGGAATTACCGGTTTTGAATTTGAAAGTCCGGAATATAAAGCAATGGAAATTAAGGATAATTCAGTGACCGTTTCATTCGACAAAGCGCCAAATGGTATCACATCTAATGGTAAAGAAGTAACCGGATTTCAAATTGCAGGAGAGGATAAGGTGTTTTATCCTGCAAAAGCAGAAGTAAGAAGAAAATCTGTAGTGCTGACTTCGGATAAGGTGATTAAGCCGGTTGCTGTTCGTTATTTGTTCAAAGATTTCGCCGAAGCACAAATTTTCAGCACAGGAGGTTTACCAGTTTCATCGTTTAGAACGGATAATTGGTAAGGTTTTAAAAAAATATAGACAATTTTGTCATTCCGACGAAGGAGGAATCTCAGCAAAGTGAGTAACTAACGAAGATTCCTCCTTCGTCGGAATGACAAACAGGACTTAAAAAATGTCAAGTTTGAAAAATTTAATTTCCATATTTCTACTATTTTTAACGTTTTGTGTCAAAGCGCAAATTGCTACGCTTGAAAATTACAATCAGGTTTGGAATACACAAAGCCAGAATTCCTCAGAATCCATGCCGTTGGGTGGGGGTGATATTGGTGCGAATGTATGGGTAGAAAAAGGCGATTTGTATTTTTATTTTTCCCGTAGCGGAACTTTTGACGAACACAATACTTTATTGAAATTAGGACGGGTGAAAGTGAGTTTGAGTCCTAATCCTTTTAAGGATAATGAGGGTTTTAAACAGGAATTGTTGTTGAAAGATGGTTGTATTAGTATTTCGCAAAACGGAACTACAGTAAAATTGTGGGTGGACGTTTTCAATCCGGTAATTCATGTTGATTTAGAGAGCAAGACGCCTTTGAAAATGACGGCTGCTTATGAGAGTTGGCGTTACAAAAACCGTGATTCTAAAGGCAAAGCCAATAATGCCAATTCTTATAAATGGGCCCCTCAGGGTGATATTATCACTTATAAAGATTCTATTGCTTTTGAAGGTAACGGTCTGAAATTTTATCACAGAAACAGAGAATATACTGTTTTTGATGTGGCTGTAAAGCAACAAAAAATGGAGTCGGTAAAAGACCAAATGATGAATCCGCTGGCGAATCTTACTTTTGGAGGATTCATAACCGGAAGTAATTTGAAAGCCGATGGAACTTATAACGGAATTTATCAGGATACGGATTTCAAAGCTTACCGACTTTCGAGTGTGAAAGCTGCAAAGAAACATCAGTTTCAAATACAGTTGTATACCAATCAATCGGTGGATGCGACTTTGTGGAATAAAGAACTGAAAAATCAGATTTCAAGCTATAAAAAGATTAAAAATAATAAGGCTGAAGAAAAAACTATTAGTTGGTGGCATGATTTTTGGAAACGAAGTTTTGTTTTTACTGAAAATGAGAAAACAAAAAAGGATTCCGTTTATCAAATCGGTCAAAATTACCAGTTGTTTCGCTATATGTTGGGTTGTAATGCCTATGGAAAATACCCAACCAAATTCAATGGTGGATTATTTACTGTAGATCCGGTTTATACTAATAAGGATTTGAATTTTACTCCTGATTTCAGGAATTGGGGTGGAGGAACAATGACGGCGCAAAATCAGCGATTGGTTTATGCTCCAATGCTTAAAAGTGGTGATTTTGATATGATGAAATCGCAATTGGATTATTATTTGAGTTTGCAAAAAAATGCCGAATTACGTTCTCAGGTATATTGGAAACATGGTGGAGCGGCTTTTACCGAGCAATTAGAAAATTTTGCTTTGCCAAATCCTGCTGAATACGAATGGAAACGTCCGGCAGATTATGATGCAGGAATGGAATACAATGCCTGGCTTGAATATGAATGGGATACAGTTTTTGAGTTTTGCCAGATGATGATTCAGCAAAAAGAATATGCAAATGAAGATATTCGAAAATACAATCCGTTTATCATTAGTTGTCTTCGTTTTTTTGATGAGCATTATCAGTATTTAGCGAAACAACGTGGTCGAAAAGCTTTGGATGGTGAAGGGAAATTGGTTTTGTATCCTGGTTCAGGAGCTGAGACTTATAAAATGGCGTATAATTCGAATAGTACAATTTCGGCTTTAAAAGTTATTACTGAGAAGTTATTGCAGTTTTCTGAAAAAGAATTGTCCAAAGAAGATTTGGAGTATTTGAAAGCTTTTCAAACGCGAATTCCGCCGTTGAATTTCAGAGAATTTGGAGGAAATAAAACATTGGCTCCGGCCAAAAGCTGGGAAAGAATCAATAATTCTGAAGTGCCACAATTGTATTCAGTATTTCCCTGGGGAATATACGGTCTTGGAAAAGCAGATTTTAAAACCGCTTTGAATACCTGGAAATATGATACGGATGCATTGAAATTCAGAAGTCATGTAGGCTGGAAACAGGATAATATTTTTGCAGCGAGATTGGGATTAACCGAAGAAGCGGCGAAATACAATTTGTTAAAAATGGCAAATTCAGACCGACGTTTCCCTGCTTTTTGGGGACCGGGTTATGACTGGGTTCCTGATCACAACTGGGGAGGTTCAGGGATGATAGGAATGCAGGAAATGCTGTTGCAAACCAACGGGGATAAAATTTATATTTTTCCGGCCTGGCCAGCAACTTGGGATGTACACTTTAAGTTGCATGCACCAAAAAATACTACTGTTGAAGTGAAAATGGAAAAAGGGAAAGTAACTTTTCTGAACGTTTTTCCAAAAGAGAGAGAAAAGGATATTGTAAATCTGTTAGGAACTACTCTTACAGAAAAAGAAAATTTAAAATAAAAATTATGAATTTAGTTAAGCAGCTTGCTTTTTGTGCAGGAACAATGATAACGTTTACATCGATTTTGAGTGCGCAAAATCAGAATGTAAATTCGGCTACAAAATCATTAAAAGTCGATTTTGACTTAGCATCACGCAGGACTTTAGAAGTAAATGATCCTAATTATATTTCCTGGCCTATAAGCGAAGGAACGCATTTTGAGAAAACTTTTGGCGATATAAAAGTGGCGGTAAACGGGGCGATTAATTCGAGTTGGTACAAAACAGGAATGCAGGCGCCATTTTATGCTCGTTTAACAAGTGATGGTATAGTTGCTGATAAAAATCTTGAAATGATTATTAGCGGATTGTCAAAAGGACAACACAGTTTGTTGGCTTTTAGCAATACTTTTGATAGTCCTGAATTGGCTAATTATGCTCCTGTTAAAGTGTATGTAAATGGTGTGCTTTCACAAACAATTCAGCCAACGAACAGAGTGACTTCAAGCATTCAGGCGGCTACTGCTTATGTTAATTTTACTGCCGAAGCAGGAAAAGACGTAGTTGTCCGATTTGAAGCAGATACAAAAGCAGATGGGAAAATTCAAAAAGTAGTAATTAATGGTTTCGAATTGGATTTGCCAAACTTAAAAAAGCAAGCCAATACGCCAAGTCCGGCTAATAATGACCAACACGTAATTTTAGATAATAATTTCAAATTAACATGGAATTCGCCTGAAGGAGCTGTTTCTCGTGATTTTTATTTTGGAGAAAATGAACAAAAAGTTGCTGAAGCCAATCATAATTCACCGGAATTTAAAGGCAATTTAACAAAGAAAGAAGCTACAGTTGATAACGCGTCTTTAAATAATTTGAAAACCTATTACTGGAGAGTGGATGAAATTGATGGATCGAAAGAAGTGACAAAAGGAAAAGTATGGTTTTTTAAACCGGCACAAATTGCTTTCCCGGGTGCTGAAGGTTATGGACGTTTTGCCATTGGAGGAAGAGGCGGAAAAGTAATCGCAGTAACTAATTTGAATGATAGCGGACCGGGAAGTTTGCGTGATGCTGTAGAGCAGGAAGTAGGACCAAAAACTATCGTTTTTAATGTTTCAGGGAATATCCAATTAAAATCTCGTTTGGTTGTTAGTCAACCATTTGTGACTATTGCAGGGCAAACAGCTCCGGGAGAAGGAATCACAATTACAAGAGCGCCTATTGGTTTGACCGGAAATGATGGAGTTATCCGATTTTTGAAAGTTCGCATCGGTGGCGGAACTACTTACGATGGAATGGGTTTAACAGGTGCCAATAACAGTATTATAGACCATTGTTCTATCAGCTGGACTATTGATGAATCTTTTAGTTCAAGAGGAGCGCATAATATTAGTTTACAACGAACTTTAATTTCTGAAGCTTTAAATGTAGCAGGACATGATAAATATCCGGCTGGGAAAATGCATGGATTTGCTGCTACTATTGGAGGTGATGTAGGTAGCTTTCACCATAATTTATTAGCTCACAATCAAGGAAGAAATTGGAGTATTGGTGGTGGATTAAATGGTGATGGTTATTATGGTGGAAAAATAGATATTAGAAACAATGTGGTTTATAATTGGGGTGGACGAGCTACAGATGGTGGTGCTAATGAAGTAAATTTTGTGGGCAATTATTACAAACCGGGTGCTTCAACTAAAATATTTGTAGCCTTAAATGCCCAAATTGAGGGTGTTGGAAAAGGAAAACAACAATATTATTTTGATGGTAATGTAATGCCAGGTTATTTTGATCTTAAAAATCAGGAAAAAGGAAGAAAGTTTACAGTGTCTAATAACGCAATAGTTGATTATGATGTGTTTTTGCCAAAACCATTTTTTGAATCACATGTAAATACGCAATCGGCTGTGGCGGCTTATAAAAATGTATTGTCAGATGTAGGAGCTACACAACCATTTTTTGATAAACATGATAATCGAATTATTGATGAAACGTTGAAAGGCACTTATACTTATAAAGGAAGTAAAAGCGGTTTAGGAGGGATGATTGATAATGAAGCCGATCTGGGAGGTTGGCCAGTTTTTCCTTCAGAAAGCCGTCCTGCCGACTGGGACACCGATCAGGACGGATTGCCAAATTGGTGGGAAGAATCAAAAGGATTAAATCCAAATTCTGCTCAGGGAGATTTCGCTGATGCAAATGCAGGAACCGGAAATGGTTACACCCAATTAGAGGATTATTTGAATTGGATGGCGCAACCACACTATTTTGTTAAAGCAGGTGAAAAATTGACTTTCTCTGTTGCGGATTATTTCAAAGGATATGAGAAAAAACCAGCGTATTCATTTTCAGAAGCAAACAATGGAAAAGCAGTTTTAAAAGGAAAAGAATTGGAGTTTACAGCAAGTCAAAAAGGATTTGCTTCATTGGTAATTTCAGTTAAAGATGCTGATGGAGATACAATGAGCAGAATTATCAATGTATTTGTAAAATAAAAATAGTAGCAGTTTTTGCTACTGATAATATAATTTTAACCGCAAAGGACACAGAGTTTTTCGCAAAGCTTTGTGTTCTTTGCGTTCTCTTTGAGAGCTTTGTGGTTAAATTTTATAACTTTTGAATTAAATAAATTATAAAAATGAAAAAGAACATCATTCTATTGTCAGCCGTGCTTTTTTCGGCTGTTATTGCTGCCCAAAACAAAGGTTTGGTAGATAATTCAGCGAGTCCTTATTCTAAATTGCGAAGTGTAGGTTTGCAGGATGTAAACTGGACTAACGGATTTTGGAAAGAACAATTGAATGTCGAGAACAAGGAAACCTTGCCTTTTATGTGGGACTTGTATCATAATGATGAAGTTTCGCATGCTTATGCCAACTTTGAAATTGCAGCCGGAGATAGAAAAGGAACTTTCAAAGGCCCTTCTTTTCACGATGGAGATTTTTATAAGATTTTTGAAGGCTTGGCGGCTACTTATGCAGTTACCAAAGATAAAAAATTGGATAAGCAAATGGACGAAGCTATAGCAATGTTTGCAAAAGTGCAACGCAAAGATGGTTATTTACATACTCCGGTTTTAATTGATGAGCGTTGGGGAACATTAGGTCCTGAAGAAGTAAAAAAACAATTGGGCTTCGAAAAGTATAATATGGGACATTTAATGACTGCTGCCTGTGTACATTACCGTGCTACCGGGAAAACTAATTTTTTGAATATCGCTAAAGGTGTAGCTGATTATTTGTATGATTTTTACAAAAAAGCCTCGCCTGAGTTAGCCCGAAATGCTATTTGTCCTTCGCATTATATGGGAATTGTCGAAATGTATCGTACCACTAAAAACCCAAAATACCTGGAATTGGCTAAAAATTTAATTGATATAAAAGGAACTACGGCGGATGGAACAGATGATAATCAGGATCGAATTCCGTTTAGACAACAAACTACTGCTATGGGTCATGCGGTGAGAGCCAATTACTTATACGCTGGTGTTGCCGATTTGTATGCCGAAACGGGTGAGAAAAAATTATTGGATAATTTAGAGTCTATTTGGGATGATGTAGCTTACCGCAAAATGTATATCACGGGTGCTTGCGGTGCTTTGTATGATGGCGTTTCTCCTGACGGAACTTCTTATGATCCAAGCGTAGTTCAAAAAATCCACCAGGCTTATGGTCGTCCGTACCAATTGCCTAATGCTACAGCGCATACGGAAACCTGTGCCAATATTGGTAATGTTTTGTGGAATTGGAGAATGTTTCAAATAACAGCTGATGCAAAATATACTGATGTATTAGAATTAGCACTATATAATAGTGTGTTGTCCGGAATGAATTTAGATGGAAATAAATTTTGCTATAACAATCCTTTGAATGTTTCTGCCGATTTACCTTTTGAACAAAGATGGAGTAATACACGTGAAGGATATATTGCTTTGTCTAATTGTTGTGCTCCTAATGTAACCAGAACCGTAGCTGAAGTGGCCAATTATGCTTACAGTCTTACTAACAAAGGATTGTATGTTAATTTATACGGAAGTAACAATTTAAATACAACAACAGAAGAAGGAGCTGCTATTCAGTTGCACCAACAAACGAATTATCCTTGGGATGGAGCAATTACAATTACAATTGATAAAGCACCAAAAGGGAATTATGCCTTGTTTTTAAGAATTCCGGGGTGGAGTAATGGAGCTACTATAAAAGTAAATGGTGAGGAAATAGGTGCGAATGCAGCTTCCGGTTCTTATGTAACTGTTGAGCGTCAATGGAAAAAAGGTGATGTTGTGAGTTTAAATATTCCTATGCCAGTGCAGTTAATGGAAGCCAATCCTTTAGTGGAAGAAACTAAAAATCAGGTGGCTGTTAAAAGAGGACCTATAGTTTATTGTTTGGAATCAGATGGGATTTCTAAGCCGGGTTCTGTAAATGAAGTTATTTTGGATACGAATTCTGATTTTAAGACCGAAACAATACAATTAAATAACAGAAATTTAATTTCAATTACCGCAAAAGCTTCTTTTGATGCCAATTCCTGGGATAGTAAAAAGCTATATCAGCCTTTAAAACAAACTAAAGAACAGCTTTCATTAAGATTAGTACCCTACTTTTCATGGGGAAATGGCAACAGTAAAGAGATGACAGTTTGGTTTTCGCACTAATAAACTTGTTAAAATTCATGTAATATTTCGATAATGAAAAATTAACATAAAAAAAAGAAGCAAAAGCTAAAAAAAACATAAAAAAAAATCCATAAAAAGCATTGTAGTAATAAAATTTTATTACTTTTGACAGATGTAAACGTTTACATTTCTTTTAGTTACTATTAACTAAATAGTAAAATACTAAAAATAGTACAAAATGTAAACGTTTACATTTTGTTAAGATGTAAGAATGATGTGGATATAATGATAGATAAAAGACAATAAATAATTAAGATTCAAAATTTTACTTGCGATTTCTCACTTTTAAACAGAAATAAATAAACCAAACTAAACAATTAATTTTTTTTAACCAAAAGAAACACACTTATGAAACAAACATTTAAAATGGTATTTAGTGTATTACTGTTCAGTATTATGAGCTGGACTGGTTATGCTCAAAATGCAACTGTCACAGGAAAAGTGGTGGACAAAGATGGGCTGGGAGTTATAGGTCTTAACGTTATCCAAAAAGGAACTAAAAATGGTGTCCTAACTGATATTGACGGAGGCTATAAAATTCAGGTTCCTAAAGGAGCAGTGCTTCAGTTTTCCTATGTAGGTATGAAAACGCAAGAGAGGGCAGTAGGAACATCAACAACTATTAATGTAACCATGCAAGAAGATGCTTCTACTTTGAATGAAGTAGTGGTTGTAGGTTATGGTACTCAGAAAAAATCACATTTGACAGGTGCTGTTGCTACTTTGGATGCTGAAAGTGTGAAAGATTTGCCAGTGTCAAATTTATCTGAAGCTTTGAGAGGTTTAGTGCCTGGATTATCTGTTAATAATGCGAATGGATCTAGTCGTCCAGGAGGAACTGCAAATATTACTATACGTCAAAATGTTTCATTTTCTACTTTAGGTGTATCATCAGACTCTCCTTTAATTGTTATTGATGATATGGTTCAAGTGGATCCTGTAAATGGTGGTCCTTCACAAGAGGCTTTTAATAGATTGGATCCTTCTGATATTGAAAGTATTACGGTTTTAAAAGATGGTTCGGCAGCTATTTATGGAGCTAGAGCGTCGCAAGGAGCTATTGTTGTAAAAACAAAGAGAGGAAAAGTAGGGAAAACAAAGTTTTCTTACTATTCCCAATTTGCGGTTAATGATGCGATAAGTCATATTAAAACTATGAATGCTTATGAACATGGTGTTTGGAAAAATAGATTTTTAAATTCAACATCAGATTCAAACACAGCTCATTATTTTTCGGCTAATGAGTTGGAAGCTATGAAAGATTTGGATTATGATTGGTTGAAAAAAGCCTGGAAAGCAGCTACGCAACAAAGACATGTGTTAAATATGAGTGGAGGTACGGAAAAAGCTACTTATTATGCAGGTATAAATTATTATACACAAGGGGCTAATCTTGGGAAACAAGATTATAATAGATGGAATTTTAGAACTGGGGTTAATGTTAAAATGAGTGAAAATTTAGATTTTTCAGGAACACTTTCTGCAAGTACTTTTGATCTTGAAAAGTCATTTACTAAAGCTGCTTCAACTATTAGTGATGGTAGTTTTGGGTCGATTGCTGATTCAGAACAAGCGGATTATGCACTTTTATTGCATATGCCAAAATACGTGCCTTGGCAAGCTGATTACAATGGTAAGACTTATTGGACATCTCCATTTAATCGTTCAGACAGAAATATGGGATCTGCTAATTCTAGAAATGTGGCAGGGTGGAATTATTTTGCGGCTTTGGATGCGGGTAAACAAACTGAAAATCAGTTTTCTTACACCATGAATATGTCTTTGAATTATAAAGTACCATTTATTAAAGGAATGAGTATTAAAGGTAGCTATGCCAGAACTGAATCTAACAGTGCTGTAGAGCAGATGCAATTACCTTATGATTTACTTCAAATTGGTAATTACGAAACTGCTGGAAATCACTTGCTGAATGCCGGATCTACTTATAGTGTAGTTAAAAATACACAATCTTCTAGAGTGTATTATAATACAGATACTAATAAAATGACTCAGGCTAACCTTTTTGCATCTTATGCTAGGACTTTTGGGGATCATGCTGTTGATGCAATGGCTGGGATAGAGCGTTCGGAGTCGTTATGGTTTAGTAATCGAATGGCTTATGAAGGAACTGATATAGACTATATTGGAACATCTGAAACTGCTGGTACGATGAATACAGGTAATTCTTATGCTCATAGAGGAGAAGGAGGAACGCTTTCCTATTTAGGTCGTTTAAATTATAGTTATAAAGACAAATATTTGGCGCAATTTATTTTCCGTTCAGACGCTTCTACTAAATTTGCTCCTGAAAATTATTGGGGCTTTTTCCCGGGTGCACAATTTGGATGGGTAATTTCCAAAGAAAAATGGTTTAGCGATAATGTATCATGGGTAGATAATTTAAAATTACGTTATTCCATTGCTAAGACTGGAAAAGATAATATTTCAGCATGGCGTTGGTCGACATTATATGATATTATTACAGATAAAGGATATCAGTTTGGTACTTCGGGCGGGACGTTAAGTAATGGTATATCTCCAAGGGCTACGGCAAACCCTGATGTTAAATGGGATACAACAATTAAAAATAATTACGGTATTGATTTAGCTGTTTTCAATAACAGATTACAAATTAGTGCAGATTATTATTTTGACAAAACAACAGATGCCTTGGTTTCTCTTGCAGGACAAGCAGGAGTTCCTATTTCGGTAGGAGGGGCTTTTGCAGAGCAAAATTATGCTGCTGTTAATACTTGGGGTTCTGAATTTAGTCTTAACTGGCATGATAAAATCAAAGGTGATTTTAGTTATAATGTTGGTGTCAACTTTGGTTTTTCTAACAATGAAATTAAACAATATCCAGAAGCAGCTGATAGAGATCCATCATTTAATGATAGAAGAGTAGGGAATTCATTGTATACACCTGTTTGGGGATTCAAAGTTTGGAAGGGGACTTCAACAGGAGATGGTATTTTACGTACAGATGAAGATATCACCAACTATTGGAATTATTTAACTGAGCATGCTACTGCTTTTGGAGGTACTCCAAGTTATTTTGGGGGTAATATGTCTACTATATTCAAAGGAATGCTTGCTTATCAGGATGTAGCAAGTACTTATAATACTGCAACAGGTCAAAGAGGTGCGGCTGATGGTAAAATTGTAGCAAATGAAGATTACCAAAAATTACTAAATCAAAATAGGACTTATGGTTTTACCACAAATTTAGGATTCAAATATTCTAATTTGACTTTTAAAACCCAAATAGCCACTTCTTGGGGAGGGTTTAATACCATTGATAAAATTAAACAAGGAACTAGTAGTACACATGGTGATTGGGCACATGAGATTTTTTGGACTGATATGTATGATGCAACTGATAATCCTAATGGTAAATACCCAAATATGGGGCAACAGGGTAATCATATTTTTGACCCCTCAGATTTCTGGCAGGTTAGTAATTTCAGATGTGTAGTTAGAAATTTAACAGTTGGTTATGATATTCCAAAAGAGGTTCTTAAAACCATAAAACTTGACGGATTGAGCTTCGGAATTTCGGGTCAAAATCTTTGGGATTTATATAATCCTTATCCAAAAAAATATCGAAATATGTATGATGATTCTACTACTAAGTACCCTACACTTAGAACATGGTCGTTTAATCTGAATGTTTCATTCTAATATAAATACTTACGAAATTATGAAAACAAAAATGTATAAATATTTAATGTTGTCACTTCTACTAGGTCTAGTAGCTTCTTGTAGTGATGATTTTTTACAGGAAAAGAAACAGTATCAGTTTGTTGACGATCACTTTTATGAAAGTGAAAAATATATGACTTGGTATGTAAATAACTTGTATTATGATTATTTTAATGCATATGTAGATCCTAGATCTTCGGTAGTTGGGTTATATACTACTGCTCAAACGGGTGATACTGAAGAAGTTGGTGGTACAATTTCAAATTGGATTAATCCAAATATGACATTAACAAATGCAACTGATGCTAATGGTTATTATGGAGCAGCCTTGTCTACTTCAATTCCTGTTTCACCTTATAACAGAATTAGAGATTGTAATGAAGTAATACAGAATATAGATGCAAAATCGGCTAATTTATCTGAGACTTTTCGCAATGGTGTAAAAGGGCAGATGTATTATTTACGTGCACTTCAATATTATGATTTAATGCGTACTTATGGTGGTGTTCCTATAGTGACAACAGTTCAAAACGCAACTAACGATGATCCAACTATTCAAGTACCTAGGTCTCCTGTAGCAGATGTGGTAGCATTGATAGTGGCAGATTTGGATAAGGCTGCGGCTTTATTACCTTCAAACTGGGATACGGCTAATTATGGTCGTTTTACAAAAGGTGCTGCAATGGCTCAAAAGTCAAGAGTATTGTTAACTTATGCCAGTCCTTTATTTAATAAAAACTGGGATACTGATAATACAAGATGGCAAGCAGCTTTGGATGCCGGATTGGCTGCTGAAACACAGTTAACCACTGATGGATATGGTTTGTATGGAACAACTGCAAAACAATGGTCTGAGATGTTTTACATTAACGATAATAAAAAGATTAATGAAGCAATTACTGTTCGATTATTAGGTACTGGAACAACATCTCTTGATAGAAATAATTCTTGGGAAAAGGCTATGAGACTAAAGAGTCAGGGTGGAAGTGGTAAAGTTCTAGCTCCTAAAGAAATGATTGACTTGTTTCCAATGAATGATGGTTCTCGTCCGACAAATGCGAGCGGAACGGCAATAAATGGTTATAATCCCTTTATCTTCTTTAAGAATCGTGATCCACGTTTTTATAGAACATTTGCTTTTTCCGGAAGTTATTGGCCATACACAAATACAGTGACAAGCCAAGTTGTTGAGGCTACAGTTTGGGCATATAGATATAACAAGACAGCAACAACTTATGGTTATGCTAAGGCAAATAATCAAGAAAATGATGTAGCCAGTCCTGCATTTATACGTAAAATGTCAAATCCGACTGCGAGTAATACGTCAAATTTTCAATATTCTGGTACGGATATTATAGAATACCGTTATGCGGAGTTATTGCTAAATATTGCTGAATGTTATGCTGCTAAAGGAGATATAGCAAATACTTTAGTGTATTTAGGTAAAATTAGAAATCGTGTAGGTATTCCTTCTGCAAATAACTACGGAATAGGAACATTGGCAGATAAATACAAAGCTATTGAGGCAGTTTTATATGAAAGAAGAGTAGAGCTAGCCTACGAAGGAAAACGTTTTTGGGATATCCAGCGTTGGATGTTGTATAATGATGATGCTACTGCGAATAACACAACATGTGCTAAATTAGGTTTAGCTCCTATTAATGGAACTAAACGTACAGGTAATTATTTGAATTATAAGGTAGGTAATGTATCAGCTGATCCACTAGTAACGCAACGTGCTGCTATTTCTGTTGATCCAGATGCAGCTACGGCTACTTTTAATGCTCAAATTACAGCTTTAGAGACTTTTTATAATACATATTTTGTGCTTGTTGCTCCTTCTACTCCGATGGATGCGGTAAACAATGTTGGAGTAACTATTGATTGGAAACAAAACTATTATATCAGTGGAATTTCTAATACTGTCTTAAGTCTTAATCCATGGTTGCAACAAACAATTGGATGGAAAGATGCTAATGGTTCTGATGGAACTTTCAACTATCAAAATTAAAATAATAAAACTAAGAAATGCCTGAAATTATTCAGGCATTTCTACTTTTACAACTACAAAATTTTAATTTAATAAATAGCAATTCTAACCAAATGTTTTTTATTAATTAAGAATAATTTTAAAATGAAAAAATTAAATTTTTTATTGGCTTTTTTGGTTTTGGGAAGCAGTGTAAATTGTTTTGCACAATATCCTAAAATTTCACCTGAAGTTCAGGCGAAAGAAAATGCGATTAAGGCAGAAGCTGAGAAGCTTTCAAATGAAGCTTGGGAAAAAGCTAAAGTTATTGTTGAACAGGAAGCAAGACAGGGAAAACCTTTTGTTCCTTGGGCATCCAGACCTACTGATTTGCCACAGGCTTCCATTCCTGCTTTTCCAGGTGCTGAAGGAGGAGGAATGTACAGCTTTGGTGGTCACGGAGGTAAAGTTTATGTAGTTACAAGCTTGGAGGACAGAGGGCCAGGTACTTTGCGTGAAGCTTTGGAACAAGGTGGAGCCAGAATTATTGTCTTTAATGTTTCTGGAATTATTAAATTAAAAAGTCCGTTGATTGTTCGTGCTCCTTATGTAACTATTGCAGGGCAAACTGCTCCTGGTGATGGTATTTGTGTAGCGGGTGAAACAATCTGGATTAATACACATGATGTGGTAATCCGTCACATGCGTTTCCGCAGAGGGGAAACTTTCGTAGGTCGTCGTGATGATGCTATTGGAGGAAATCCTGTTGGTAACGTAATTATTGATCACGTTTCGGCTACTTGGGGATTAGACGAGAATATGTCTTTCTACCGTCATATGTATGACGATGAAACAGGTGGACCTGAAAAGAAAATGGGTATTGTAAATGTAACTATTCAAAACAGTTTGTTTGCAGAAGGACTGGATACTTACAATCACGCTTTTGGTAGTACTTTAGGTGGAGAAAATTGTTCTTTTATTAAAAATTTATGGTCTTCTAATACCGGTAGAAATCCATCAATCGGTTGGAACGGAATTTTCAATTTTGCCAATAACGTAATCTTTAACTGGGTAAACCGTTCTATTGACGGTGGAGATTATACGGCTCAATACAATATCATCAATAATTATTTTAAACCAGGACCTGCTACCGATTTGAATGATCCTGTAAGTTACAGAATTTTGAAACCAGAATCAGGAAGAAGTAAATTGCCTTACATGGTTTTTGGTAGAGCTTATGTAAACGGAAATGTAGTGGAAGGAAACGAAAAAGTTTCTAAAGACAACTGGAACGGTGGTGTGCAAATGGAAAACAAAAAAGGAGAACATATGTCTTTTGAAGAAGCTTCTACTTATTTTCCTAAAATGCGTTTTGACAAACCATTCCCAATGCCTTGGTTGAAAAAGTTTATGACTGCTAATGAAACTTACGATTATGTTCTTAAAAATGTAGGTGCTAAATTGCCAATAAGAGACGTTGTAGATACTCGTATTTTAAGAGTGGTGCAAACTGGAAAACCGGAATATGCTAAAGGTTTAGAAGGTAAAACTTTCTATCAGTTTGAGCACCGTCGTTTAGCGATGGATTCTTATAAGTTAGGAATTATTACTGATATTTCTCAAGTAGGTGGCTATCCGGAATACAAAGGAAAAGCCTATAAAGATTCTGATAAAGATGGAATGCCAGACGCATGGGAGAAAAAATACGGTTTGAATCCAAATGATGCTTCTGATGCAAATGGTGATTTAAATGGTGATGGATATTCTAACATCGAAAAGTATATTAATGGTATAGATCCTACCAAAAAAGTAGATTGGAAAAACTTGGATAATAATGAAGATACTTTGGCTAAAAATGAACAAGGATTAGCTGAATATAAGAAATAATTTAATTGTAAATGGCACACTTCTTGCTTCGTCTGTAAATGATGAAGCAAGAATTTTGTTTTATAATACTAAAGTTTTAAAAAAAGATAAAAGATGAAAATGTATAAAAAATTAGCTGTGGGGGCTTTATTCCTTTTTTTAGGTTCAAGTGCAGTTTTGGCACAATCAGGAGCGGATGCTGAATATGTGAAAGTGACCAATGAAAGAGCGCAAAAAATTGTTGATGATTTGAAATTAAATTCAAAAGAAGATCAATTAGCAGTTAGAGATATTATTGCTGAGCAATACCGTTCTTTGAATAAAATTCATGAAACCCGTGATGCGAAGATCGCTGAAATTAAAAAGACTGTTACTGATAAGGAGAAGCAACAAAAAGAAGTTGATGGCTTAAAAAATGATGCTGATAAAAAAATCTTATCGCTTCATAAATCGTATTTGAAAAAACTAAGTAAAAAGTTAAATAACAGTCAAATAGTTCAGGTGAAAGACGGAATGACTTATGGTGTTTTGCCAATCACAGTTTTAGGTTACAACGATATGTTGCCTAACTTAACGAATGAGCAAAAAAAATACATCTATGACGCACTTGTTGAAGCAAGAGAACATGCTATGGATGGAGGTTCTTCTAAGGAAAAACATGGCTGGTTTGGAAAATACAAAGGAAGAATCAATAACTATCTTTCTAAGCAAGGTTATGATTTGAACAAAGAAAGTGCTGATTGGCATAAAAGATTGGAAGAAAGAGAAAAAAATAAAAAATAGATTTTAATTAATATATTCTTAAACCCTCAAAAAATGAAAAATTCATTAAAAACCCTGTTCAGCTTAAGTTTAGTCTTATTTAGCTGTTCAGTTATGCATGCGCAGTATCCTGATATTCCAAAAGAGATTCAGGATAAAACTGATGCAGTTTTAGCACAAGAAGAAGTTAGATTAGCAAAAATTTGGGCAGATAACAAACAAGTTCTTGAAAAGGAGGCTCTGCAAGGTCGTCCTTATTTACCTTGGGCATCTTATCCAAAAGATTTTGTTCCTGCAGCAATTCCTGCTTTTCCCGGAGCCGAAGGTGGTGGTGCTTATACTCAGGGTGGTAGAGGCGGAAAAATTTTCGTTGTAAACAGTTTAGAAGATAGCGGTCCGGGAACTTTTAGAGAAGCCTGTGAAGCTGTTGGAGCCAGAATTATTGTTTTTAATGTTTCAGGAATCATTAAGTTGAAAAACCGCATCAGTATGCGTGCACCTTATGTTACTATTGCTGGACAAACAGCTCCTGGTGATGGTATTTGTATTGCTGGTGAAACCTTAGAAATCGATACGCATGACGTAATTATCAGACATATGCGTTTTAGAAGAGGGGCAACTGAAGTAAGCCGAAGAGACGATGCCTTAGGAGGAAATGTAATAGGAAATGTTATTATTGACCACTGTTCGACAAGTTGGGGATTAGACGAAAATATTTCATTATATCGTCATCAATTCCAAGCGAATCCAAAAGCGAAATTAGAAAAATTACCTGCTTGTAATATTACCATTCAAAACACAATTTCGGCAGAAGGATTAGATACTTATAACCATGCTTTTGGAAGTACAATAGGTGGTTTAAACAGTACTTTTATGCGTAACCTTTGGGCAGATAATATTTCAAGAAACTGTTCCATCGGTATGTATGGCGATTTTAATTTTGTGAATAATGTGGTTTTCAACTGGTGGAACCGTTCACTTGATGGAGGGGATTACCGTTCGATGTTTAATATCATTAATAATTATTTTAAACCAGGGCCTATCACTCCAAAAGGTGAACCAATTAGTTACCGAATCTTAAAGCCAGAATCAGGATATATAGAACCTAAAGCTTTTGGTAGAGCTTATGTAAATGGAAATTATATAGATGGAGTTCCTGAAGTTACTAAAGACAACTGGAATGGTGGAGTTCAATTAGAAAATCTTAACTTCGAGCAGGCTAAGGATAAATTGGCTTTCATTAAGCAAAATAAGGCTTTCCCAATGCCAAAAATTACTATGATGAGTGCTCAGGAGGCTTATGAATTTGTTTTAAACAATGTTGGAGCTACTTTGCCTAAAAGAGATGCAGTTGATGAGCGTGTTATCAAACAAGTTCGCACCGGAAAAATTGAAGTTAAAGACGGTTTAGAAAATACTATTGGAAAAGAATTTATCAAAAGAAGATTGCCTGCTGATTCCTATAAAAAAGGAATTATTACTCATCCTGATCAGGTAGGAGGTTATCCTGAATACAAAGGAAAAGCTTATAAAGATTCAGATAATGACGGAATTCCTGATGCCTGGGAGAAGAAATACGGTTTAAATCCTAAAGATGCTTCAGATGCTAATGGTGATTTAAATGGAGATGGTTATAGCAATATCGAAAAATACTTTAACGGAATTGATCCAACAAAAAAAGTAGATTGGACAAATGCTGATAATAATAGAGATACGCTTTCGGCTAGTTTACTGCAATAGTTTTTTAACTGTTTAAACCAATTATGAGTGTAGATTGGTCATTTAAAATAAAAAATAAACCATTAAGAAATGAAGATAGATTAAGCCTAAATTCTCTTAATGCCTTAATGGTTTAAAACAGTGATGCTGTTTTATAGTTATAAATGGTATTGTATGAAAAATAAATTTCAATATTCAAATAAAATAAATAGTTGTTTTAGCAAAATAATCAACAAGTGTCTTCGTATGGAGACACTTTTGTTGTTGTTTTTAGTAACTGCTTTAAATGCTCAAAATAATTTTCCAACAATCACTAAGGATAAGGCTGGAAAATTAATTAGGACTAAAGATAATTCAGGAAATGAAATCCCTGATTTCTCCTTTGCAGGTTATCGCGCTGCACAATATGCAATTCCTACAATTACGGTTAAGGCATTTGTACCTGCAATTTCTGGTGATGCTACATCAACGATTCAGGCTGCTGTAGATTATGTGGCTTCGCTTAAGGCGGATGCCAACGGTTTTAGAGGAGCTGTTCTTTTAGACAAAGGAATTTTTAAGGTTTCGGGAGTTATCAATATTAAAGCAAACGGAATTGTTTTAAGAGGAAGTGGAGCCGGAAATAATGGAACAGTTATTTTGGGAACAGGAACGAATAGAGAAGCAATTGTTAACATTTCAGGAATAAACAATCGTGTCCTAAAAGATAAATTTCAATTAGCCGAAGAATTTACAGCTTTAGGTGCGACTACATTAGCTTTAAAAAATACTCCGAATATTAAAAAAGGCGATCGTATTTTAGTGAATACTCCTATCAACCAACAATGGATTGATAAACTAGGCATGGTTGATTTTGGAGCAGAAACAGGATGGGTAGGCTGGAAAAAAGATGATTTTGTAATTCGTGCCGATAGGGAAGTGACTCAGGTACAGGCTAACAAAATCACCATCGATGCTCCATTGACTAATGCTTTGAACGAAAAATTAGCTCCATCAGAAGTTGTAATTTATAATTGGGCTGGTCGAATCAATAATATTGGAGTTGAAAATTTGACTTTAAAATCAGATTTTGATACTACCAATCCAAAAGACGAGCAACACCGTTGGCATGGTATTTCGATTCAGAATACAGAAGATGCCTGGGTAAGACAAGTTAATTTTGAACAATTTGCAGGAGGTGCAGTTTCGATATTAAAATCAGCAAAAAGAATCACCGTTGAAGATTGTATTTCTTTGAATCCAATCTCAGAAATTGCTGCTTTTAGAAGAAATACTTTTTATACCGAAGGGCAACAAACCTTGTTCCAACGTTGTTATTCGGAATATGGTTATAATGATTTTGCTGTTGGCGGTTATGCCACGGCTGGACCAAATGTTTTTTTACAATGCCAATCGTATTTGCCTTATAGCTTCAGTGGTTCAATAGGAAGCTGGGCTACAGGAATACTTTTTGACGTGGTATTAATTGATGGGAATGCCATTAGTTTTAAAAACAAAGAACAGGATGCTCGCGGACTGGGATGGAATGCGGCTAATAGTGTAATCTGGGAATCATCGGCTTCTAAAATTGAAAATTACAGTCCGCCTACGGCTGACAACTGGGCTTTTGGAGTTTGGGCACAATGGGCCGGAAACGGACATTGGGCTGATGTAAACAATCATATTTCGCCTAGAAGTTTGTATTATGCCTTATTGGAACAACGTTTGGGTAAATTACCAATGCAGGCTCAAATTTTAGATTTAGGTACTGAACCTTCTTCAAGCCCAACGATTGAACAGGCCAGAATTCTTACTGCTGAATCGTATAAAAAACAAACTACTTTAAAAGAATGGATTAGTCAGGCAGCAACCAGAAATCCAATTGCTGTGAATTCCTCAAAAGCGAAAGTTTTTGATGAAGTTAAGGCAGAAATTAAATCAACTGAAGTGGCTTCAAAAATCACCATCAAAAATGGTCTTTTAATTTCTGATAAAGGCTTGCTTGCCGGTGAAACTATTGATATTCCATGGTGGAGAGGAAGTTTGCGTGATTCGGATGTTTCAAAAGGAAGACCTCATGTTACGCGTTTTGTACCCGGACATTACGGATTGGGTTATACCGATAATCTATCTGAAACAGTTCAGTTTTTAGTTGATAATAACAAAGTGGCTTTGGATCATAATTATGGTTTGTGGTACGAACAACGTATGGCCGATCACGAGCGCATTCGCAGATTAGACGCCGATGTTTGGGCGCCTTTTTACGAGCAGCCTTTTGACAGAACTGGTCAGGGTACCGCCTGGGATCATTTGAGTAAATACGATTTAACCAGATTCAATACCTGGTATTGGGATCGTTTGAAAACTTTTGCCGATTTAGCTGCTCAACAAAATAAAATATTGATGAATGAGCAGTATTTCCAGCATAATATTTTAGAAGCAGGAGCGCACTGGGCAAGTTCCCCTTGGCGACCAGCTAATAATATAAATAATACAGGACTTCCTGAACCACCTCCTTACATGGGTGATAAGAGAATCTTTATTGCCGAACAATTTTATGATGTTAAAAACGAAAATATCAAAAAATTACATCAGGGATTTATTGAAAAAAGTTTAGAGAACTTTAAAGACAATGCCAATGTATTGCAGTTTACCAGTGCCGAATATACAGGGCCTTTGTCGTTTATGCAATTTTGGATAGATGTTGTGGCGAATTATAAAAAAACACATCAAAACGAATCTAAAATAGCTTTAAGTGCAACTAAAGATGTACAGGATGCTATTTTGAATGATGCTGCCAGAGCGGCTACAGTTGATGTAATCGATATTAGATACTGGTATTATAAAGATGACGGAAGTTTATATGCACCTCAGGGAGGCGTGAATTTAGCGCCAAGACAACATGCCCGTCAAATGAAAGTGGGTAAGGAAACGGATGAACAAACTTATAGAGCGGTTCGTGAATACCGTGATAAATATGCTGATAAAGCCGTTATTTATAATACTCCGGGAGCTAATAGATTTGGTTGGTCAGTTTTAATGGCGGGTGGCTCTTTACCTGCGCTTCCTAAAATTAGTGTTGCAGGTTTTTATGAATCATTGGCAAACATGAAAACTGCTCAGGACGAAAATTACAATAGCGCTGTTTGGACTTTGAAAGACGATGGAAAAGCCTATCTTTTTTATCTGTCAAAAGCGAATAAAACGACTGTTGATTTATCAAAATATGCAGGTACTTATGAGGTGTTTTGGATTAATCCTGAAAATGGAAATGTTATTTCTAAAGAAACCATTCAGGGAAAAACCATTGTTACTTTAACAGCGCCGCAGGCAAAAGAAACTAAAATTGTAGCTTACTTAAAAAAGAAATAAAATGATAATATCGAAAACTATTGGCAGAATAATTACACTTGTAGGATTGAGCTTTGTGACTGTTTCCGTTCAGGGGCAGAACACAGCGAAGCCTTTGCAAAAACTTCAGGTTTCCTCTAACAAACACTATTTTCAAACTCAGGATGGAAAACCGTTTTTCTGGTTGGGAGATACAGGTTGGTTAACTTTTGGGAAATTGAGTCGTGAGGAAATCAATAAATATTTTCAGGACAGAAAAGCAAAAGGTTACAATGTTATTCAGGTGATGGTGTTGCATAATATAACAGCAAAGAATGTTTATGGCGATGCTGCCCTAGTTGATGCTGATGTTTCTAAACCATTGACAACTCCTGGAAGTAATTTTAAAAATCCTGCTGAATATGATTTTTGGGATCACGTAGATTATGCGTTGGATGTTGCTCAAAAAAACGGATTGTATTTAGCAATGGTACCGGTTTGGGGAACTAATATCAGTGCTAAAGACAGTAAAGTAACATTAGCTCAGGTTGAAAAATATGCGAAGTTCTTAGCCGATAGATTTAAAAACCGTACTAATGTTATCTGGATGAACGGAGGAGATACTTATGGCGATAAATTCACAGATATTTGGAATGCTATTGGAAGTACTTTAAAAAAGAATAATCCAAATCAGTTAGTGACTTTCCATCCATTTGGTCGTACCGATTCTTCTGAAAATTATCACAATGCAAGCTGGTTGGATTTTAATATGTTCCAATCAGGTCACAGAAGATACGATCAGGATACTTTACCAGGTTCTTTTAAAGAAGATAATTACAAATTTGTCCTGAGAGATTTTGCTCTAAAACCTACTAAGCCAACATTAGACGGAGAACCATCTTACGAAGGAATTCCTCATGGTTTACACGATACTTTACAGCCTAAATGGAAAGATCAGGATTTGAGAAGATATGCTTACTGGTCAGTTTTTGCAGGAGGTGCCGGTTTTACTTATGGAAATAATGCTGTAATGCAAATGTATCATAAGGGAGAAAAGAAAGGCGCTTATGGAAACAAAGCCATTTGGAGTGATGAGTTGAATGCTCCCGGAGCAGCTCAAATGCAATTTGTAAAGAAATTAATCTTGAAACGCAATTATTTTAGTCGTGTTCCGGATGAATCGATTGTTGCTAATCAAGGTGTAAAATACGATTATCTGGCAGCAACCAGAGGAACAGATTATATTTTGGTTTATACCTATAACGGAAAAACGATGTCGTTAAATATGGGTAAAATCAAAGGAGCAAAAGTAAATGCGGCTTGGTTTAATCCTCGAAATGGTGTAGAAAAAGCAATAGGCGAATTTAAAAATTCAGGTGTTTTAAAATTTGATCCTCCTGGGGAAAAAGTAGATGGTAATGATTGGGTTTTAGTTTTAACATCAAAATAAATAAATCTGTAAAAATCTGCCTAATCTGCGTGCCAAATTTTTCATGCAGATTTTGCAGATTCAGCAGATAAAAAAATCCGTATTAGTCTGTGAAATCTGTGGTCTAATAAATATAATACTATGAAAATTAAAAATATAATACTGGTACTTTGTTTTCTTATCGGATTCAATGTTGCCAATGCTAAAAATGAAGGTTGGATAAACATTCTAAATGTAGGTGGAAACAATAAAGGAATTTTGTGTACCAAAGCGATTCAGGCTGCTATTGATAAAGCTTCCGCTAATGATGGAGGAGGAACGGTTTATTTTCCTGCCGGAAATTATTTAACAGGTGCTTTAAAATTAAAAAGTAATATCTGTATTTATGTAGATGCAGGTGCAGTTTTGAAATTTTCTGAGAATTTCGATGATTATTTGCCTTATGTAGAAATGCGTTACGAGGGAATAATGATGAAAACTTTTTCACCATTATTCTATGCTAAAGATGCAGAAAACATCAGTATCAAAGGAAGAGGAGTTATCGACGGACAAGGAAAAGCCTGGTGGAATGAAGTGTACCGAATTGAAACTGCTAAAGGTCCTATTCCGCCAACTAAATACCAAACCATGTGGGTGGAACAAAACCCGGGAATTAAGTATGAAGCTTATTATAAAAGAACAATTGATAAGCATTTTTTCAGACCTTCTTTCTTTCAGGTACTTAACTGTAAGAATATTTTAATCGAAGGAGTTACTTTTCAAAATTCTCCTTTTTGGACTATAAACCCTGAGTTTTGTGAGAATGTAACCGTTACAGGAATTACGATTAATAATCCGTATTCGCCTAATACTGACGGAATCAATCCTTCTTCCTGCAAAAACGTACATATTTCTAATTGCCATATCAGCGTGGGCGATGATTGTATTACCATCAAATCAGGAAGAGACGAAGACGGACGTAAATATGGCGTAGCTACCGAGAATGTTACGATTACCAATTGTACGATGTTAAGCGGTCACGGTGGAGTGGTTATTGGTAGCGAAATGTCGGGAGGAATCAAAAAAGTTACGATTTCAAATTGTGTTTTTGACGGAACTGACAGAGGAATCCGTTTGAAATCGGCTCGTGGTCGTGGTGGAGTTGTTGAAGATATCCGTGTAGACAATATCGTGATGAAAGACATCAAAGGAGAAGCTATTGTAATGGACCTGTTTTATGATAAGTCAAGCAAAGAAGAGCCTGTTTCTGAACGTACTCCAATTTTCAGAAACATTCATATCAGTAATTTAACGGGAACTAATGTTAAAAATGCGGGTATTATTTATGGAATTTCTGAGATGCCGGTTCAAAACATTTCTTTTTCAAATATCAATATTCAGTCTGAAGAAGGTTTTTTATTGAACACAGCTGATAATGTAGAATTTCACGATGCAAAAATTACAACTAAGACGGGTGCTGCTTTCAAAATCGAAAATTCAAATAATTTGATTTTAGACAATGTGGCCACAATGAAACCAGTTGCCAATACACCATTAATTAAATTGACGGATGTTTCAAATATGATGATTAATAATAATTTTCCAATGTTTGCTACCGATGTTTTCTTAGAAGCTGATGGTGCTAAAACCAAAGGAATTTATTTGAAAAACAACGTTTTTAATAATGTGAAGAAAGTAGTCAACAAAGGAGCTTCATTAAACGCCGCAGCCGTTGTCGAATAAAAATTACTAATCCTGTAAGGTCTTTTTAAGTCTTGCAGGATTTGAATTAAAAATTAAAATATGAAAAGAATAATAATCATATTAATAGTTAGTTTTTCTGTTTTGAGTTGTTCCAATTCGAAACAAGCCTATTTGTTCACTTCTTTTAGAGAACCGGCAACAGCAGGTTTGTACCTTGCCTCCAGCGAAGACGGTTACCATTGGAAAGATTTGGGCGGGCCTTATTTAAAACCCGAAGCAGGAAAAAGCAAAATCATGCGTGATCCTTCCATCGTAAAAGGTAAAAATGATGTGTATCACATGGTTTGGACTACCGATTGGAAAGGCGGAGACGGTTTTGGTTATGCCAGTTCCAAGGATTTAATACACTGGTCAGAACAGCAGTATATTCACGTGATGAAAAACGAACCGGAAGTAGTGAATGTTTGGGCTCCTGAAATTTTTTATGATGACGAGGAGGATCAATATATCATCATTTGGGCTTCTACTATTCCGTTTCGATATGCAAAAGGACAGGAAGAAGAGAAAAACAATCATAGAATGTATTATGTAACGACTAAGGATTTCAAAACGTTTTCGGATACCAAATTATTTTTCGAACCCGGTTTCAGCGTAATTGATTGTGTGCTTTTAAAACGAGCCAAAAATGATTATGTTTTGGTTTTAAAAGACAATACACGACCAATGCGAAATATAAAAGTAGCCTTTGGAAAAACGCCATTAGGACCATTTGAAAATATCTCTGAGCCGTTTACAGACCATCTTTCAGAAGGACCTACGGTTTTGAAGAAAGATAATGACTGGTTGATTTATTATGATAATTATGGAGCCAAAAATTACCAGGCAATCCGAACTTCTGATTTTAAGAATTTTGAAAACGTAAGTTCAAAAATACAACTTCCGGAAGGACACAAGCACGGAACGATTACAACTATTTCAAAGAAAAAGTTGAAAGTTTTAATTGAAAATAAAAAATAATGAATACACTTCTAAATATAAAAGAAAGCATTTTAGCAGCAGCCATTACAATTGCAAGTTGTACAACTATTGTTGCGCAAAATGATACGGTAAAATATGTTGGAAAAACCCTTTCGAATATCGATTATCATCATGGGCAATTGAGTCCGGCAGTGGGGGTTCATGCTACGCAAATTATGCGTGCCAGCCGTGAGCATCCTGAAAAAGCGGATGGTTTTGGCTGGACTTACAATCACCAACCGATGATGGCTTATTGGAATAATACTTTTTATCTGCATTATCTGAGCGATCCATCAGGAGAACATATTCCGCCAAGTCAAACGCTGATTATGACTTCTAAAGATGGAAATACCTGGACAAAGCCTAAGGTAATTTTCCCTATTTACCACATTCCTGACGGTTGGAAAAAAGAAGGTGTGGAAGGTGTTGCTAAAAATCTGGATGCCATCATGCACCAGCGTATGGGATTTTATACTTCTTCGGATAAAAAATTGTATGCTTTAGGTTATTATGGCATTGCAATGGATGAAAAAGACGATCCGAATGACGGAAAAGGAATCGGTCGTGTAATTCGTGAGATCAAGAAAGACGGAAGTTTTGGTCCTATTTATTTCATTCGTTACAATAAAACATGGGATAAATCAAAGTCGGTATTTCCATTTTATACACAGTCAAAAGATAAATATTTGAAGAAAGCCTGTGCCGAAATTCTTTCGAAACCATTGGTAGTTCAGCAATGGGTGGAAGAGGCCGATCGCGATGACGAATTGATTCCGTTACAAAAACCGTATAAAGCCTTTAGTTATTATCATTTGCCAAACGGAAACGTAGTAGGTTTATGGAAACACGCTTTAACTTCGGTTAGTAAAGACGGTGGAAAAACCTGGGAATACATGCCATTAAGAGCACCGGGTTTTGTAAACAGTAATGCTAAAATTTGGGGACAAAAAACCTCTGATAGTCGTTATGCCACCTTGTATAATCCATCGGAATACCGTTGGCCATTGGCTATTTCAACTTCTGACGATGGTTTAAATTATAAAGATTTATTGTTGGTTCACGGCGAAATCAGCCCGATGCGTTACGGTGGAAACTATAAATCGGCAGGGCCGCAATATGTTCGCGGAATTACAGAAGATAATGGCACGCCGCCTGATGGAAAGATTTGGGTAGGTTATAGTGTGAACAAAGAAGATATTTGGGTGGCTTCAATTCCGGTTCCGGTGACTTCAGTTGTAAAAGAAAATGTAAACGACGTTTTCAATAATTTGCTTAATGGCGAAGAATTGAAGATGTGGAATACCTATGATCTTTCCTGGGCTTCCGCCAAAATAGAAAAGAAAGCCGACGGTGTAAAATGGCTTACTTTAAGAGACCACGACATGTTTGATTATTCCCGTGTAGAACGTGTGATTCCTTTTGCACAAAAAATGGAAGCTACGTTTACAGTAAAACCGGAACAAAATAATCATGGCGTATTACAAGTTGAATTTCAAAACCGTCAAGGACTTCCTGCGGTACGATTGGTATTTGATTCGAATGGAGAAATAACTGCAAAAAATGGTGCCCGCTCTGGTGGTGTTGCTAAATACGAAGCTGGAAAAGAATATACTGTTACGGTTAAGTTAGATGTAAAAACACGTTCTTATACGATAAAAGTAAATGATGGTAAAGAATCAACACGTATTTTTTATGCTCCAGTAGATGGTTTTGAGCGCATCATGTTCAGAACCGGGGAACAACGTTATACTCCAAATCCGGATACAGCACCTGATACAGAAGATTACGACGATTTAAAAAATACAGGTATGGAAATCCCGGAAGCAGTTTTTAATATTAAATCATTGGTTACAAAGAAATTGTAAGATTAAAAGATTGAAATATTTAAAAATTCACAAAATAAAATCTGCCAAATTTATGTGCAAAAATAAAATATGAAGAATTTAAAAAACATACTATTTCTCTTTTGTCTTTTAGCAACTTTTATTTCGAATGGTCAAGTTAAAGTCAGTGATTTAAGCTGTAATGCGGCTGTAAATCCTTTGGCTGTAAGCACAAAATCTATTGTTTTTAGTTGGAAATTGACTTCTAAAGAGTACAATATTTCCCAAACTGCTTATCAGCTATTGGTAGCTTCTTCTGTTGAAAAATTGAATAAAAATCAAGGAGATATTTGGGATAGTGGAAAAGTCATTTCTGCTGCAAGTCAGGATTTACGTTACAATGGAAAAGCATTAAAAAACGAAACGAAATATTTCTGGAAAGTACGAGTTTGGTCGAATGATAAAAAAGCTTCTCAATGGAGTGAAACCAATTCTTTCAGAACGCAACCTTCGGATTTAAATCCAACCTGGATTGGTGCCATTACAAAGGCTGATAGTCATTTGCCGGAAGGCAGAAATTACCATACGGCAACTTTTAACAGACAGAAAAAAGACGCTTTGATTAATGCCTCCGATTCATTGTCACGCAGAAGTATCATGCTTCGTAAACCATTTTCGGTAAATAAAGAAATCAAAGAAGCTGTGGTTTACATTTCCGGTTTGGGACATTATGAACTGACCATCAACAGTAAAAAAATCGGGAACAGTGAGTTTGCACCGTTGTGGACAGATTACGACAAAACCGTAAATTACAATGTTTACGAATTAAATACCAAAGAACTTCAAAAAGGAGAAAACGTAATCGGTGTTTTGTTGGGTAACGGAATGTATAACACGCTTGCCGAAAGATATTCTAAATTTTATGTGAGTTTTGGTCCGCCGACTTTGTTTTTTAAAATGAAAATTACTTATAAAGACGGTTCGGAAGAAATTGTAAAATCGGATGCAAGTTGGAAATACAGCAAAAGCCCAATTACTTATAACAGTATTTTTGGAGGAGAAGATTACAATGCTAATTTGGAACAAAAAGGCTGGAACCTTAAGGGGTTTAACGAAACCAACTGGAAAAAAGTAGTCGTTCAGGAAGCGCCAAAAGGTGTTTTGAAACCGCAGACAACTACGCCAATTACAATCCAAAAACGATACGAAGTTAAGGAAGCCAAAGAGCTGAAACCTAATTTTTACATTTTCAATATGGGACAAAATCTTTCCGGATTTACAACCATAAAAGTAAAAGGAAAAAAAGGACAAACGGTTCGTGTTTGGGTTGGCGAAAGCCTGAATGAAGACGGAACAGTCGGTCAGGGAAAAACCGGAAAACCATATTATTATGACTATACGCTGAAAGGCGACGGGATTGAAGAATGGCAACCGAAATTCAGTTATTATGGGTTTCAATATGTGCAGATTGAGAATATCAATTACAAAGAAACCAAAAATGAAAATCTGCCAACATTGGTTGATTTAAAATCGAATTTTATATACAATTCGGCTGGCGAAGCAGGAACTTTTGAATCTTCCAATGACATCTTCAACAAAACACATTGGCTGATTAATAATGCTATAAAAAGTAATTTTCAAAGTGTTTTCACCGATTGTCCGCAACGTGAAAAACTGGGCTGGATTGAGGAAATTCACTTAAACGGTCCGGGATTGTTATTTAATTACAATCTGAAAAGTTTTATTCCTGCAACAATGCAGAATATTGCCGATTCACAACGTGATGGTGGTTTAATTCCGTCAATTGTTCCTGAATATGTTGTTTTTGGTGGTGATTTTACCGATTCGCCGGAATGGGGAGTAACGGGAGTTATCCTGCCTTGGATGTACTATGAATATTACGGAGATGATTCTTTGCTGAAAGAATATTATCCTGTAATGAAAAAATATGTTGATTATTTGACATCAAAGTCAAAAGACGGAATTGTTTCTCATGGATTAGGCGACTGGTATGATTACGGAGATCATGCAGCGGGGTATTCTAAAAACAGTCCTATAGCGCTTTCGGCTACAAGTCATTACTATTTTGGAATTGATTTATTGGCTAAAGCTGCAAGATATTTAGACAAAAAAGAAGATGCCGTTATTTATGAAAATTTAGCAAAAAGTGTAAAAAATGCATTTAATGGCAAGTTCTTTGATGCAAAGACGAAACAATACGGTACAGGAAGTCAGTTTAGCAATGCTGTTCCGTTGTTTTTAAATATGGTTGCTCCGGAAGATAAGCAGGCGGTTTTAGACAATTTGGTTAACGACATCAAAGCAAGAAATTACAGATTGACTACAGGAGATGTTGGAAATCGTTATTTATTTCAGGTTTTGGCTGATAACGGTTTGAATGAGGTGATGTACAAAATGCACAATCATTATGATGCACCGGGTTATGGTTTCCAGATTAAATTTGGTTTGACCACCTTAACAGAACAATGGGATCCGAGAAAAGGAAATTCATGGAATCACTTTATGATGGGGCAAATTGAGGAATGGTTTTATAAAAGTTTGGTTGGTATAGTTGCAGATGAGGCAAATCCGGGATTCAAACATTTCTTCCTGCAACCGGAAATGGTAGGTGATATGACTTTTGTTAAAGGAACGTATAATTCTGTTTTTGGAGAAATTGCTTCAGAGTGGGAGAAAAAAGATAACAAGGTAGCTTTCAAATTTACGATTCCGGTAAATACAACGGCAACGGTAAAATTGCCGGTTAAAAAGAATGCAATTATCAAAGTGAATGGTAAAATACTAAGCGATTCTAAAAATGTCCTGAAAGTTTTGGATAATGAAGAAAAATCTTCATTTGTCTTAGGTTCAGGAATATATGTTGTGGAATCTGCTTTGTAAATAGAAATAAAATGATAAATTTAAAGAGGAAAAGGGATAAAATGAAGAAGGTATTTCTGGTGGTATTTCTATTTTTGTTGTTGCCAAAAGGGAATGCGCAAACATCAGACGATAATTATCGCGGACCAATTACAAAAACCATCCAAAAGATAGAATCGATTTTTAAGGTAACTATCAAAGACAAAGATGGTTTATTAAAAGAAAAGGAATTGGATTATGCCGACTGGAGAATCCGTCAGGGCAATTTAGAAGTTTCATTAACGGCAATTTTAGCTCCCTTCGATCTTACTTTTTTTAAGGAAAATGATTCGACTTATGTTATTCGAAAGTTTGAATATGCAAGAAATTCGGATAATGTTGGTAAAGAACGTTTGGAATATTTAGCTGATTTGTATCCTAATTTGAAAGCCTGGGAAACCAGAAAAGCCGATTTAAAGCAGTGTATCATTAGTTCGATTGGTTTAGACAAAGCACCGCCAATGCCAAAGAAAAAACCAATTTTGACACCGATAAGAAAGTATGGAAATTATACAGTTGAGAATATTGGTTTAGAAATTATTCCGGGTGTTTATGCAACGGGTTCTATTTACAAACCGTATCCTTTAAAAGGAAAAGCTCCGGTAATCATTACGCCTAATGGTCATTTTGGTGATGGAAGATATAGAAAAGACCAGCAATTGCGTTGTGCTGTTTTAGCAAAAATGGGAGCAGTGGTTGTTGATTTTGATTTGTTTGCCTGGGGCGAATCTACGTTGCAGTTTCCATCAACATTGCATCGTCAGAGCATTGCTCAAACTATTCAGGTTTTAAGTGCCGAACGATTGTTAGATTATATGGCTACTCAAAAATATGCAGATATGAGCCGTGTAGCTGCAACTGGTGGTTCAGGTGGTGGTTCTCAAACGATGTTTTTGGCCGCTATTGATGACAGAATAAAAGTTTCGGTTCCTGTGGTGATGACGTCTTCTCATTTTTCGGGAGGTTGTCCTTGCGAAAGTGGTCGCGGTTTGCATCTTTGTGGAAACGGAACCAATAATGCTGAGATTGCATCAATGGCTGCGCCAAAGCCACAGCTGATTGTTTCTGATGGTGGTGATTGGACAGCAACTGTACCCGAATTAGAATATCCATTTGTTAAGAAAACCTATGGATTGTACGGAAAGGAAAATTTAGTTGAAAATGCTCATTTTCCAAAAGAAGGACATAATTACGGAGAATCAAAACGCATGGCGATGTATCCGTTTATGGCGAAATATTTAGGATTAGATTTGAAAAAGGTTCAAAACGAAAAAGGCGAAATTGATGAATCGACTTGTGTGATTGAACCCTATGAAAAAATGTATGTTTTTGGTGCTAAAGGTGAAAATTTACCCGCCAACGCATTGAAAGATATTGACAAATTATATGAAATGTTTGGAGAGAAGAATCTTAAAGTAAATGAGGTTAAGAAGTAAAAGAATAGACACTAATTAACAAGTTAACCGTAATAATAAACAAAGAATAATTGAATAGACGAGAAAGACGCCTCTACGAGAAAGAACATAAAAAGAAAGTTAATAGAAGAATTGACTGGAGTAAAATATCAAAATTATTTAGGCAAATGTTACTTGTTTGTTTTGTTTTTTTTCTGGTTATATTTTCATTTTCTTTTTACGTTGTTAATAAACAAAACAGCATAAGAAAAATTGTTTCTTCGAATACAAAATCAACTTATGCCAAAGTTGTGTCAATATCTGGGAAAAGTGTTTATTCAGCATATTATGAATTTTTTGTTGATGGTAAAAAATACGAAGGTTCTACTTTTAATTCATACAAAGGAGAAGTTGGAGATGAAATATGTGTAGAATATTCAGCAAGTGATGCAAACATAAATTTGTATTGTAGAGAAAAAGAAATCCAAGAAATAAAAAAAGATGTTGTTATTTATTCATTTGAAATACTTGGGATTTTAATACTTGGGATTTTCGGGGTTATACTGTTTCAATTAATAATTGGAAATAAAAAATTAATGTCAGAAATGACAACTAAATAAAAATAGCTATCATAATAATATCTAATTTGTACCAAAAAATAATTAGGGTTTTCGCCCAAAAAGCATAAAATATGAACTTAAAAAATAAAATTATTGTAATCTGTTTTGGATTCTTTTCATTTGCTGTGATGGCACAATCCAAATCTGATTTAAAACTTTGGTACGATAAACCGGCTGCTATCTGGAACGAAGCCCTGCCTTTGGGTAATGGACGTTTGGGAGCGATGGTTTTTGGCAATCCAAGTATTGAAAGATTACAATTAAACGAAGAAACCATTTGGGCTGGTTCGCCAAATTCAAATGCACATTCTAAATCATTAGCTGCTTTACCGGTGGTTAGAAAATTAATTTTCGATGGTAAATTTGATGAAGCGCATACCCTGGCAGATAAAGAAATGATGTCGCAAACCAATAATGGAATGCCGTATCAGACTTTTGGAAGTGTGTATGTTTCTTTTTCGGGGCATGATAAATTTACCAATTATTATCGCGATTTAAATATTGATAATGCTACGGCTACGGTGAAATATGTAGTGAATGGTGTTGAATATAAAAGAGAAATTTTAACAGCTTTTTCTGATCAGGTTGTAGCTGTAAAATTGACGGCAAGTAAACCGGGAATGATTACCTGCAATGTGATGATGAACAGCCCTTTTGATAAAACCGAACCTTATTCGGACGGGAATCAAAGTGTATTGTCAGGAGTGGGAAGTACAGTTGAAGGTCTAAAAGGGAAAATAAAATTTCAGGGACGTACCGCAGTTAAAAACGTAGGCGGTTCAGTTAGTTCAAAAAACGGAATTATTAGCATCGACGGAGCAGATGAAGCTACTTTATACATTTCTATCGCTACTAACTTTGTTGATTACAAAACTTTAGATTTAAATCAGGAGGAAAAATGTAAACGTTTTCTTGAAGCGGCTTTGACTAAAAACTTCGAAGAAATCAAAAAATCTCACGTAGCTTATTACCAAAAATTCTTCCATCGCGTTGCATTGGATTTGGGTACAAATGCTGCTGCAAATGCCACTACGGACGAACGTATTCGAAATTTCTCTAAACAATTTGATCCGCAATTAGCGGCTTTGTATTTTCAATTTGGTCGTTATTTATTGATTTCTTCTTCGCAACCCGGAGGACAACCGGCTAACCTGCAAGGGATCTGGAATGATATGTTATTCCCTGCCTGGGAAAGTAAATATACAATGAACATTAATGCTGAGATGAATTATTGGCCTGCCGAAGTAACTAATCTTTCGGAAATGCATGAGCCTTTTATTCAAATGGCAAAAGAATTGGCTGTTACAGGTCATGAAACTGCAAAAATCATGTACAATGCCAATGGCTGGGTGCTGCATCACAATACTGATATCTGGCGAATTACAGGACCTATAGATCACGCCACTTCAGGAATGTGGCCTACTGGAGGAGCTTGGGTTTCTCAGGATTTATGGGAGAAATATTTGTACACAGGAGATAAAAATTACCTGAAAGAGATTTATCCTATTATGAAAGGTGCAGCTGAATTCTTCTTAGACTTTTTGGTAAAAGATCCTAATACAGGTTATTTGGTAGTAGTGCCGTCAGTTTCTCCGGAAAATACGCATCCGGGAGGAAGCGGAGCGGCTACACTTTCATCGGGAACTACGATGGATAACCAATTGCTGTTTGATTTGTTTTCGAATGTAATTAGGGCTACCGATATTGTTTCTGGTGATCAGGTTTTTGCTAAAAAAGTTAAAGAAGCTTTGGCTAAAATGCCTCCAATGAAAATTGGACAATACAATCAATTACAGGAATGGCAGGACGACTGGGACAATCCAAAAGACAATCACCGTCACGTATCGCATTTGTATGGATTGTTTCCAAGTAACCAAATATCAGCTTTTAGAACACCTGAATTATTTGAAGCAGCTAAACAATCTTTGATTTACAGAACGGATGAATCAACCGGTTGGTCTATGGGTTGGAAAGTGAATTTATGGGCTCGTTTATTAGACGGGAATCACGCTTATAAATTATTGAATGACCAATTAAAACTGGTTACTCCGGAACAACGCAAAGGTGGTGGAACCTATCCGAATATGCTTGATGCACACCAACCGTTTCAAATTGATGGTAATTTTGGTTGTACTTCAGGAATTGTCGAAATGCTGATTCAAAGTCAGGAAGGTGCGATTCAATTATTGCCTGCTTTGCCAACGGTTTGGAAAGACGGTTCGATAAAAGGAATTGTAACCAGAGGAGGTTATGTTGTAGATTTGGAATGGAAAAATAATAAGGTTTCGATGTTGAAAATTCAGGCTAAATTAGATGGAAATTGCAGATTGAGATTGGAAAGCACATTAAAAGCTGACGGTTTCCAACTGAAAAAAGCCAAAGGTCAAAATCCAAACGAATTGTTTCAATCGGCTGATGTGAAAAAAGCTGTTATATCTGAAAAAGCTACTATTAAGAAATTCAAGCTTCCAAAATACAATGAATACGATATTGATATGAAAGCTGGAAAGACTTATACTTTTTATGGAAATTAATTTTTCCCCTCCTTTGGAGGGGTGCCCGTAGGGCGGGGTGGAAAAAATGTAGTGAAAAAACACCCCGGCTTTCAGCCACCCCTCTTAAAAAGAGGGGAATAACAAATGAATTTTAAATAACATATCAATTAGAACAAATGTTACACCAATTTAAATACAAAATAATAGTTTTTATTATCCTGATTGCAGCTTTCAGTAGTTGTAAATCGACGATGGGACATTCTTCAAAAGGAGCTGTATTGAAAGCCGATAATTTCAAACATTATGTGGATTATTTCAACACAATGGAAGATGAAAATCTAAAATTTGCCATTCCGAATGACAGTGCCTGGGTTTGGATGAAATCGAATATTCCTTTGTTTGAATGTCCGCAGCAAAATTTTGAGGAAATCTATTATTTCCGTTGGTGGAGTGCGAGAAAACACATTATCAAGACTCCTCAAGGTTATGGAATTACCGAGTTTTTGGTACAACGTTCGTATGCTGATAAATACAATTTGATTTCTTGTGCAGTTGGGCATCACATCAATGAGTTCCGTTGGGTACACGATCCAAAATACATTGAACAGTATGCTAAAATCTGGTATCGTGGTAATGAGGGTAAGCCAATGAATAAATTGTACAAATTCAGTAGTTGGACAGCCGATGCTTTGTATAATCGTTATTTAGTCAATAAGGATGAAAAATTCTTATTGGATATGTATCCGGATATGGTTACTGATTATGCTGTTTGGGAAAAAGATCGTCAGCGCAAAGATGGTTTGTTTTGGCAACATGATGTAAAAGACGGAATGGAAGAATCGTTGAGCGGTGGACGTAAAGTGCAAAACGCACGACCGACGATTAACAGTTATATGTATGGCAATGCTATGGCGATTTCCAAAATGGCAGCGATGAAAGGCGATAAGGAAGTGGAAGCCAAATTCAAGGCTAAAGCCGATGTTTTGCAACAATTGGTGGAAACCAAATTATGGAATAAGAAAAGTGAATTCTTTGAAACGTTTACCGAAAAAGATACGCTGGCACAGGTAAGAGAAGCAATTGGGTTTATTCCTTGGTATTTTAACCTGCCACAAAAAGACAAAGGTTTTGAAAAAGCCTGGGAACAAATTAAGGATGAAAAAGGGTTTTCGGCTCCTTTTGGTTTGACAACAGCTGAAAGAAGAAGTCCGCGTTTCAGGACTCACGGAACCGGAACCTGTGAGTGGGATGGCGCTATCTGGCCTTTTGCTACTTCGCAAACTTTGACCGCAATGGCTAATGTTTTGAATAATTACGATCAAAGTTTTGTTGGCAAAACTGATTATTTTAAACAGATGGAATTGTATGTGCAATCACAATATTACCGAGGAAGACCTTATTTAGGCGAATATCTGGATGAAACTACGGGTTATTGGTTGATGGGCGACAAAGAAAGAAGCCGTTATTACAATCATTCTACTTTTAACGATTTGATGATTACAGGATTGGTGGGTTTACGCCCGAGAGCCAATGAAAAAATTGAAGTTAATCCGTTGATTCCTCAGGAAAAATGGGATTGGTTCTGTCTGGATAATGTGTTGTATCACGGTAATATTATTACGGTTCTTTGGGATAAAACAGGGGAGAAATACGGTAAAGGAAAAGGTTTCAGAGTTTTCAAAAATGGGAAAGAGATTGCCGCTTCTGAGAGATTGGAGAAATTAATATCGGAATAGAAAAGAATTGCACGCAGATTTGAGCGGATTGAAACAGATAAACACAGATTTTTATATCAATCTTATTCAAATAAAATCTGCCTAAATCTGCGAAATCTGCGTGAAATAAAAATTACACTTTATGAAAAAAATAATTTTACATACATTCATCCTCATTGCATCGCTCTGTTTTTCTTTGGTGAAAGCCCAAACAAAAATCAGCGTGACCAATTTGCAATGCGAAATGCTGAACAATCCGGAAGGAATCGATGTGCTGAAACCACGTTTGAGCTGGCAAATAAAAGCAGATGTCAACGATGTAAAACAAACTGCTTATCAAGTTTTGGTCGCTTCGACTTTAGAAAACCTGAATGCCGGTAAAGCCGATTTATGGGATAGCGGAAAAGTAGCAGCTGATGCATCGGTTAATGTTCTTTACAACGGAAAAAAGTTAAACGACAGAGACAATGCCTTTTGGAAAGTAATTGTTTTTACCAATAAAGGCGAAATAAAATCAGCAGAAAATGCCCATTTCAGCATCGGGATTCTAACCTATTCCGAATGGAAATCGACACGCTGGATTGGCTATGAAAAATTATCGAAGGATGACAGCATTTCTCAATATTCGAAGTTATCAGCCCGTTATTTAAGAAAAGAAATCGATGTGAAAAAGCAGGTTAAAAGTGCCAAAGTCTATATCATGGGAATGGGCTTGTATGAACTGTACATCAACGGAAATAAGATTGGCGATCAGGTATTGGCTCCTGTTCCGACGGATTATACCAAAAACGTAAAATACAATGTTTTTGATGTGACCTCGCAATTGAAGGAAGGCAAAAATATGCTGGGAACGATTTTAGGAAACGGACGTTTTTTTGCGATGCGTCAGGATTACAAACCATACAAAATCAAATCTTTTGGTTTGCCGAAAATGGCTTTGCAGTTGTTTGTCGAATATACTGATGGAACAAAAGACGTAATTAGAACAGACGACAGCTGGAAATTAACCACTGACGGACCGATTTTGTCCAACAACGAATACGACGGGGAAGAATACGATGCCCGTAAGGAAATGAAAGGTTGGGCGACAACCAATTTTGATGATAAAAACTGGGTAAATGCCAGATACGTTCAGGAACCGGGCGGTTTTTATGAAGCGCAGATGACGCCGAATATGAAAATCAAAGGCGAAGTAAAACCAATTTCGATTAAAGCGACGGACAAAGGAACTTATATTCTTGATATGGGTCAGAATATGGTGGGTTGGTTGCAACTGAAAGTGAAAGGAAAATCAGGTGATAAAATCACGATGAAATTTGCTGAATCTTTGCAAAAAGATGGTTCATTATACATTGCCAATTTGCGTGATGCCAAAACTACCGATGTTTATACACTGAAAGGCGAAGGCGAAGAAACTTGGGAACCACGTTTTATATTTCATGGTTTTCGGTTTGTAGAAATTTCAGGCTTTCCAAGCAAACCAACATTGGATAATTTCGTTGGAAAAGTGGTGTATGACGATATTAAAACAACCGGAACATTTGAATCTTCTAATGCGACGATGAACCAGATTTTCAAAAATGCCTGGTGGGGAATCAGAGGCAATTACAAAGGAATGCCCATCGACTGTCCGCAACGCAACGAGCGTCAGCCTTGGTTAGGAGACAGAACAACGGGTGCTTATGGAGAAAGTTTTTTATTCGATAACCAGACTTTGTATGCCAAATGGCTGGACGATATTAAATATTCGCAAACTCAGGACGGAGGATTACCGGATGTTGCGCCTGCATTTTGGCGTTATTATGGTGATAATGTGACCTGGCCGGGAACGTATATCACGGTGGCCGATATGTTGTACCAACAATTTGCTGATGCAGAAGTGATTAAAAAACAATATCCGTCTATGAAAAAATGGATGGTGTATATGGAAGAAAATTATCTGCAAAATGATTTAATGGACAAGGATAAATACGGTGACTGGTGTGTGCCACCGGAATCATTGGAATTAATCCGTTCCAAAGATCCTGCCCGTATGACAGATGGTCAATTGTTGTCGAGTGCTTTTTACTATCAGCTTTTGAATATTATGAAAAAGTTTGCTGTAATCGCAAATGCCGATGCTGATATAGCGCATTATGATGATTTAGCTGTGAGAATCAAAAAAGCTTTCAATGCCAAATTTTTGAATACTGAAAAAAACTACTACGCTAACAATACCGTAACCGCAAACGTATTGCCGTTAGCTTTCGGGATGGTTCCTGAAAATCTAAAAGATAAAGTTTTCCAAAGTATGGTTCACGAAGTTGAAGTAACTAAGCAGGGCCATATTAGTACGGGTGTTATCGGAACGCAGTTTTTGATGCGAACGCTGACGAATTTTGGAAGAGGGGATTTGGCTTATAAATTGGCTTCGAATAAAACTTACCCAAGCTGGGGATTTATGGTTGAAAATGGCGCAACAACCATCTGGGAATTATGGAACGGAAACACTGCCGACCCATCGATGAACTCACAAAATCACGTGATGCTTTTGGGCGATTTAATGATTTGGTACTACGAAAATATAGCGGGAATCAAAAGCAATCCTGAGACTCCGGGTTTCAAACAAATCATTATGAAACCGGATTTCAATGCAGGACTGACTTATGTAAATGCCTCTTACGAATCAGTGTATGGATTGATTAAAAGCAATTGGAAAAAGGAAAAGAATGCTTTAGAATGGAAAATTAGTATTCCGGCCAATACTACGGCTTTGGTTTATTTGTCAACAACAGATTCTAAAAAAATCAGCGTAAATAAATCAAAACTAGATAAAACAGAAATCGTCCATAAAGCAGAAGGAAACCAACAGGTTTTAAGTTTACCATCGGGAGATTATTCTATTAGTTTAAAGTAAAAAGATAATTATATAAATAAATAAAAATGAGAGGATTAAAAATAGCATTAATGCTTATCGGGTTAATAACTTTAGGAAGTTGTGGCGTTTCTTTAAAACATAAAACATGGAAAGAAGGAATTTTAGTGGACGAATTTATTTATGATAAAGCACCTTATCCTTCTTGTCATGCGGTAACCATTGTGGAAGCAACCAATGGAGATTTAGTGGCATCATGGTTTGGAGGAACGGCTGAAAGAAATCCGGACGTTTGTATTTATGTAAGCAGAAAACCTAAAGGAAGCGACAAATGGACTGAAGGAATTAAGGTTGCCGACGGTGTAATGAAAGAAGGGCCGAGATTACCAACATGGAATCCGGTTTTGTATCAAATTCCTGGTGGCGACTTGATGTTGTTTTATAAAATTGGACCAAAACCATCAGAATGGTGGGGAATGCTAAGAAGATCTAAGGATGGTGGAAAAACATGGTCAGAAGCGGAGAAAATGCCTGACGGATTCTTAGGGCCAATTAAAAACAAACCAGTATTGTTAAGCAACGGAACTTTATTACTTCCGTCAAGTATCGAAGGTGACGGATGGAGACTTCGTATGGAATCAACTCCTGATTTTGGAAAAACCTGGGTTATGGGAGATACTTTGTCAAGAGGAAAACAAAAAATCAATGCGATTCAGCCAAGTATTTTATTCCATAAAGACGGAAGTATTCAGGCTATTGGAAGAACAAGAAACAGAGCTATTTACAGTACATTTTCTAAAGATAACGGAAAACACTGGTCAGATTTAGAATTAATAGGATTGCCAAATAACAACTCAGGAACTGATGCGGTAACTTTGAAAAACGGAAAACACTTGTTAGTTTACAATCACGTTTTGCCTCCGGGAACTGAAGCTAAAGGACCTAGAACACCTTTGAATCTTTCAATTTCAAATGATGGAATTCACTGGAAAGCGGCATTGGTTTTAGAAGATTCAAAAATCAGTCAGTATTCTTATCCGTCAATTATTCAGAGTTCAGATGGAATGGTGCATGTAGTTTATACCTGGAGACGAGAAAGATTGAAATATGTGAAAATCAATCCGACAAAATTAAAAGCACTTCCAATCAAAAACGGAATCTGGCCCGGAGACGAAGGTAAAGAAGTGAAAGCGGTTAAAGCCGAAGAGGAATAAGATTAAAAAATTAACCATTAAGATATTTAAGTTAATTAAGCAATACGTTTAACTCTCTTAAATATCTTAATGGTAAAAATTAAAAAATATGAAGTTAGTTAGTTTTCGAAAGAGCTTAATTATCGCGTCGTTCGTTGTTTTATCAGGAACTTTCAATAACACAATTACGGCTCAATCATCAAAAAAGCAGAACTATAAAGTAGCCGTTTGCGACTGGATGATTCTAAAAAGACAGAAGTTAGGTGCATTTGAATTAGCGAGCCAACTGAAAGCGGACGGAATCGAACTGGACATGGGCGGTTTAGGAAATCGCGAAACCTTTGACAGCAAACTGGCTGATCCTGTTGAGGTGAAAAAATTCAAGGATAAGTCTAAGGAATTCAATGTAGGGATTTCGTCTATTGCGATGTCAGGTTTCTATGGACAATCTTTTGCTAAGAGAGAAACCGTAAAAAGAATGGTTCAGGATTGTATTGATGCCATGAAAACTATGAATGTAAAAGTGGCTTATTTGCCATTGGGTAATCAATGTGATTTGAAGAAAAATCCGGAATTGCGCCCTGTTATTATCGAACGTTTGCAATGGGCAGGAAAACAGGTGGCTAAAATAGGTGGTGTTATCGCTGTTGAAACGACTCTGGATGCAACTGCCGAGAAAGCCTTTTTAAAAGAAATAGGTTGTAAACAAATCAAGAGTTCTTTTAATTTTTCGAATGCGATTGAAAACAAAAAAGACATTTCGGAAGAATTGAGCATTTTAGGTAAAAAACATTTGGCTCAAATTCATGCTTCGAATACCGATGGTTTTTGGTTGCAAAATGACAAAAAGATAAACATGCCTAAAATCAAAGCCACTTTAGACAAGATGCGCTGGAAAGGCTGGTTGATTGTAGAACGTTCCCGTGACACCACAGATGTACATAATGTAAAAGCGAATTATGGTGCGAATGTGGCTTATTTGAAGAAAATTTTTCAGAATTAATAATCTTAATACTTAATTCTCGATACTTAATACTTTAAAAAATAATGAAATATATAAGTTTACTTTTTTTAAGTTTTTACGTCTCTTTTGCGACGGCGCAAAGCCTTACGATTGTTCGTGATGCCAATGCACCCAGAGCGCAATTTGGAGCCGAAAAACTATCGGAAATAGCAGGAACAAAAGGATTCAAAGTAGTTTTTGCTGATAAAGCACCTAAAAAATCAAAAGATAGAATAATTATCATTGGCGAAAAAGGAACTGACTTTTGGAAGCAAAACACAAAAAACGCTAAGCTTGATGATAGTAAATTAACTAATAAAGAAGGTTTCCAAATCAACTCTGAAAAAAATACCATTTTCATTGAAGGTTTTGATGCTTCGGGTACTTTGTATGGTGCCTTAGAATTGGCTGACCGCATTAAAGAAGAAGGCAAAATACCTTCAGAAATAACAATTCAGGACAGCCCTGAAATGGTATTAAGAGGAACCTGCATTGGAATGCAAAAAACCACCTATCTTGAAGGTCGTGGCGTTTATGAATATCCCTATACTCCGGAATCTTTTCCCTGGTTTTATGATAAAGCACTTTGGATAAAGTACCTGGATATGATGGTCGAGAACAGAATGAACTCCTTGTATTTGTGGAACGGACATCCATTTGCTTCTTTGGTAAAACTAAAAGATTATCCGTTTGCCGTTGAGGTTAGCGACGAAACTTTTAAGAAAAATGAAGAAGTATTCAAATTTCTGACCGAAGAAGCTAACAAAAGAGGGATTTGGGTAATTCAGATGTTCTACAACATTATTCTGTCTAAGCCTTTTGCAGATCATTACAACTTAAAAACTCAGGAAAGGGAACGTGTTATCACTCCGTTAATTGCCGATTATACTCAAAAATCAATCACTGCATTTATAGAAAAATATCCAAATGTTGGTTTGTTGGTATGTTTGGGTGAAGCGATGAATACGGTTGAAGACGATGTGAATTGGTTTACTAAAACAATTATTCCGGGTGTAAAAGACGGTATGAAAGCTTTAGGAAAAACTCAGGAACCACCAATTATCCTGCGTTCGCACGATACAGATGCTCCTGCGGTAATGGCTAAGGCGTTGCCTTTGTATAAAAATTTATACACCATGAGTAAGTACACCGGGGAATCCTTAACGACTTATACGCCGGGCGGACCTTGGGGAGAAACACACAAACAACTGAGTTCTTTAGGTTCAATTCATATTGAGAATGTACATATTTTGGCCAATTTGGAGCCGTTTAGATATGGTTCTCCTGATTTTATCCAAAAAACGGTTAAGGCAATGCACAATATTCATGGTGCAAACGCACTGCATTTATATCCTCAGGCTTCTTACTGGGACTGGCCTTATACGGCTGATAAAACCAATAAACGTTTGTTGGAAATGGATCGTGACTGGATTTGGTACAAAGCCTGGGCGAGATATGCCTGGGACAGTAAAAGAGACCGTACTCAGGAAATTGGTTACTGGGATAAGCAATTCGAAAAGAAATACGGAACAGATGCTGAAGCTGGAAAAAATATTTTAGAAGCTTATGAGCAAATAGGCGAAATCGCTCCTAAAACACTAAGACGTTTCGGGATTACCGAAGGAAACAGACAAACCTTGTTATTAGGTATGTTCGAAAGTCAGTTAGTCAATCCGGCTAAGTGGCGCGTGTATCCGGGATTCCATGAATCCTGCGGACCTGTAGGCGAATTGCTTTTGGAATATGCTAAAAAAGAATGGAATCATGAAGCGCATATTGGTGAAACGCCAACGCAAATTATAAGCGAAATTGTTCAACACGGAAAAATAGCCGTGGAAGCAATTAATAAAGCAACTCCAGGAATTACGAAAGAGAAAGACGAATTCAATCGTTTAAAAAATGATGTGTACTGCTACAATGCTTTCGCGAATTGTTTTTCAGAAAAGGTAGAAGCAGCTTTATTGATTTTAAGATACAGCTATTCTAATGACATTGCCGATTTGGATAAAGCTGTTCCGCATTTAGAAAAGGCGTTGACCTATTATGAAGAATTGGTAAAACTGACTAAAGATTCGTATTTGTATGCTAATAGTATGCAAACTGCGCAACGTCGAATACCGATTGGTGGCGATGATGGATTCAATAAAACATGGATTGAACTGTTGCCGCATTATGAGCGAGAACTGGCTAATTTAAAAAGGAATATTAGTCTTTTAAAAGATGCTAAAAACGGGAAAATTACTCAAAAAGCAGTTGCACCATGGAAAACAGCAAAAGTTACTGTGTTAAGTCCAAAAGCAGCAACTTATGAAGTAAAAGAAGGTACAAAAGTATATGGAACTGACATTTCTGAATTTGTAAAAGTAGCTCCGGAATTGCAGCATTTAAAAGGAATTTCGTTTGTGGAAGACCAGCAAAATATCGAAGGGACAACTTTAAAATTCAAGAATGATACTCCGGTAAAACTGGTTGTGGGTTATTTTAATTCGGACCAAAAACGATTTTTATTGCCTCCAAGTTTAGAAACCAATGCGGCAGGAAATGAAATGGGTGAAGCCGAAGTAATTTTGGCAAATGCAATGAATTTAAAAGAATTACCAAGGGTAAATATTCATACTTACAGTTTTAAAGCAGGAGAGAATCAGCTGACTTTAGGTAAAGGAAGAGTGCTTATTTTAGGCTTTATTGACGGGAACCAAAAAATAGAACCACGTGATGTGGGTTATATTGGAAAAGACGAAAAAGAAGCCGTAGATTGGTTGTTTTATTAAAATGAATTACGATATGTCACACTGAGCCAATCGAAGTGTGATATTTGAAATAATGAAAATATTCCAACTTCAATGAACTTATATGCCTTCTATGGTTTAAAAAAAATGAAGAAATTACTATACATATTATTTTTAATCACTTCTTTTTCATGGGCGCAAATCCGTGAAGAAATCCCTTTGAATGCCAATTGGAAAACCACAATGGTGGATTCCAATCCTGCTTCAGAACAGGATTTCGTAAATTATTCCGATGCCAATTGGAAAAAAGTTAATGTACCTCATAATTGGGATCAGTATGAAGGCTTTCGCCAAATGAAACATGGCAATTTGCACGGAACAGCCTGGTATTCGAAAAGCCTAAAAATTGGAAAACCGCAACAAGGGAAAAGATACTTTTTGTTTTTTGAAGGCGTGAACAGCTATGCCACGGTTTGGGTGAATGGAAAAGAAGTAGGGCAACACAAAGGCGGCCGGACTACTTTTACCTTAGACATAACGGATGCCATAAAATACAATGCCGACAACCGAATTGTAGTCAAAGCGGCTCATCCTGCTTTTATTGCCGATTTGCCTTGGGTCTGTGGTGGTTGTTCTGGCGAATGGGGATTTTCAGAAGGTTCACAACCAATGGGGATTTTCCGTCCGGTAACTTTAGTGATTACCAATGAGGTTCGTGTGGCTCCTTTTGGAGTTCATATTTGGAATGATAAATCAACGACTAAAGAAAATGCAAAAGTAAATATAACTGTAGAAGTTAAAAATCATGGGAGTAAGACTAGGACGGTTTATGTGGTTAGTACTCTTTTTGATAAAGAAGGAAAAAATTTTGGTTCTTTTCATAATAAGGTAGTGCTTTCAGCAGGTGAAACTAAAGAGATTTCACAAAAATTCAATGAGATAAAAAACCCTAATTTATGGTCGCCTGATAGTCCGTATTTGTATAGGCTTTCAACTACTATTTTAGGAAAAAAAGACAGTATTTTAGATAAAATCACTACGCCTTATGGAATCCGTTGGATTTCCTGGCCTGTGGACAGAGCGGGAGAGGATAAGCGATTTTTCATTAATGATAACCCCGTTTTTATCAACGGTACCTGTGAATACGAACATCAGTTAGGTCAAAGTCACGCTTTTTCGGACATCCAAATAAAAGCTCGAATCGAACAAATAAAAGCAGCCGGATTCAACTCTTTTAGAGAAGCACACCAACCGCACAATTTAAAATACCAGGAATTGTTAGACGAAAGTGGAATACTATTTTGGAGTCAGTTTTCGGCTCATGTTTGGTATGATACGCCGGAATTCAAGGCTAATTTCAAAACTTTATTACGCGAATGGATTAAAGAGCGTCGCAACAATCCGTCGGTAGTGTTGTGGGGATTGCAAAACGAAAGTACCATTCCGAAGGAATTTGCTGAAGAATGTACAAAGATTATTCGCGAAATGGATCCAACGGCTTCATCGCAGCGAAAAGTTACCACTTGCAACGGCGGTGAAGGAACCGACTGGAATGTGGTACAAAACTGGTCCGGAACTTATGGCGGAAATCCGTTTAATTATCATGTGGAGCTTTCAGAGCAATTACTGAATGGGGAATATGGTGCCTGGCGTTCGCACGATTTGCATAACGAAGGCGAATTTGACCAAAAAGGGATTCTGAGCGAAAACCGTTTTTCACAACTAATGGAGATAAAAGTTCGCGAAGCCGAATCGGTAAAAGATAAGGTAGCGGGACAATTCAACTGGTTGTTCAGTTCGCATGAAAATCCAGGACGTGAGCAAAATGGTGAAGGATTCAGAGCGATTGATCAGGTTGGACCTGTAAATTACAAAGGACTTTTTAGCATTTGGGGAGAGCCTCTGGATGCCTATTATATGTACAGAGCCAATTATGTGTCGAAGAAAACCAATCCAATGGTCTATATCGTTTCGCATACCTGGGCAAACCGTTGGGAATCTGTCGGAATCAAAAACGGGATCGATGTGTATTCCAATTGTGATGAGGTGGAATTGTTTAATGATGTCAATAATCAGTCTTTAGGGAAACTGAAAAATCCGGGAAGAGGAAAGCATTTTCAGTGGAATAATGTCAATATTGCTTACAATGTGTTGTATGCCGTGGGTTATGTAGATGGCAAGAAAGTGGCTCAGGATTATATTGTGTTGAACAATTTACCTGAAGCGCCACATTTGAAATCGTTAAGTTCAAAAGAAGAGGTAGTTTCGTCAAAAGCCAATTACAATTACATCTACCGCGTAAATTGTGGCGGGCCGGATTTCAAAGATACAGCAGGAAATTTATGGTTGGCCGATGTGCATAAAACCGAAGCCAACACTTGGGGTTCTCTGTCGTGGGCTGATGATTTTAAAAATGTACCTGCTTATTTTGCAAGTCAGCGCAGTACCTCTGACTTAGTTGATGGTACTCAAAATGATGTTTTGTTCCAGAATTTCCGTTACGGAATGGATAAACTGAAATATGAATTTCCTGTGCCAGATGGCGAATATTTGGTCGATTTGTATTTCTCTGAGCCTTGGTATGGAACCGGCGGCGGATTGAATTGTAAAGACTGGCGCGTTTTTGATGTGGCAATTAATGACAATGTTGTTCTGAAAGATTTTGATATTTGGAACGAAGTTGGTTTTTCTAAAGCGGTGAAAAAAACCTTTGTGGTAAAAAGCAAGAACGGTCAATTGGTGATTTCTTTTCCAAAGGTGACTTCAGGCGAAGGAATTATTTCGGCAATTGCCATTGCTTCTAAAGACAAATCGGTGAAAGCAGCTGCACCTTCGTCAAAGAATATTTTAGATGTTACAGCAAATGTTCCTTTTGAAGTAGGTTCGTGGTTGAATCTTAATCAGAAACAATATCAGGATGCTGAGGCGGTATTTACTCAATTGCCACCCAATTTGTATGCTGCCGATTATCTTCGATTTTCGAATAAAAACAATGTTTCCGGTTCATTTGTTTCGAAAGAAGATGCCACAGTTTCGGTATTGGTAGATTCGAATATAAAAACAAATTTGCCTTGGCTTGCCGATTATAAAAAATCGGAAGTAACGGCTAAAAACAGCAATGGAGTTGTTTTTAGTATTTTCGAAAAAGAAGTGAAAAAAGGAGAGAAAGTGTTTTTTGGTAATAAAGGCGATGGTACTGCTGCGTTTACTATTGTGGTTGTACCAAGTTCCGATTTAGGAAAATTGAAGGATGATAGACCTTCGTTAAAATTGGAAGCCGAAGCTGCTAAAACAAAAGGAGACGGAATTGTAAAAGGCAATTTCAAGAGCAGCGATTATGTTGAATTTACAGCTAATACGCCAAACAGCATCGAATTTGAAGTAAATCCGGGTGTTGCCAATGTGTATTTGATGCGTTTCAGATACATGAATATGAATGCCGAACCGATAAAAGTAAAGCTGATTATCGAAGACGCTTACGGAATCCTGTTGCGAAATGATGTGATAGAATTTCCGGCGCCAACCGAAAAATGGAAATTGTTAAACACTACTTCGGGAGGTTATATCAATGCGGGAAAATATAAAGTCAGAATCGAATCGGATAACATGAAAGGATTGCGATTGGAGTCTTTTGAGTTTCAATAGAAAGAAAATAGAAAATAGAGCAAAGAGGCAAGAAAAAAGATTTTTGGATGCCACATAAGTTTTAAAAAAATCTGCGCATATCTACTAAATCTGCGTGCTAACATTAACTGGTTAATAAAAAGTGATAATGGTAAAAGGACATAAAAGTGTTTTACAAAAAATAGGAACAGCGGCTGTTTTGTTATTCCTGGTTGCCTGTGCGTCAACAAAAAAAGAAAGCCGAATAGTTGCCGATTTCAATCCGGATTGGAATTTTAAATTGGGTGATTATCCCACAGCCATACAGGCTGATTTCAATGCGAATGATTGGCGTGCATTAGACCTGCCTCATGATTGGAGTATTGAAGGTACTTTCGATAAAGACAGTAAAACCAAACAGGCGCAGGGATTTTTACCGGCAGGAAAAGGCTGGTACCGCAAAACGTTTACATTGCCTGAAAATTTAGCAAACAAATCGATTTCGGTTGAATTTGACGGTGTTTTCAAAAACAGCGAAGTATTTATTAACGGACATTCATTGGGAATGCGACCAAACGGATACATTTCATTTGCCTACGAATTAACTCCTTATCTACATTTTGGAACCCAGAAAAACATCATCGCTGTAAAAGTTGATAACGATGCACAGCCCAATTCCAGATGGTACACCGGTTCCGGGATTTACAGAAATGTGCGATTGGTTGCCAGCGAAAAACTTCACGTAGCACAATGGGGAACATATGTAACTACGCGTGGAATCACCAAAGAAAAAGCTATTGTTGATATTGATGTTGATGTGAAAAATGGTTTGGGTATCAATAAACTTTTTAAGTTAGTCTCGACAATTTTAGATAAAAATAATGTTGAAGTTGCAAAAGCAATCTCTGATGGAAATATCCCAGCAAATTCAATTTTACAAGTTAAACAAAACACTAAGATAGAAAACCCAATTCTTTGGAATACTGAGAATCCGTATTTATACAAGATTGTAACAAAGGTTTATGATGGTTCGACTGTAGTTGATACTTATGAAACACCGCTTGGAGTTCGTTATTTCAATTTCGATGCCGAAAAAGGCTTTTCATTAAACGGAAAACCAACGAAAATATTAGGCGTTTGTCTGCATCACGACAATGGTGCTTTGGGAGCGGTGGAGAACATTCACGCTATCAGAAGAAAATTGACTTTGCTGAAAGAAATGGGTACGAATGCCATCCGAATGTCTCATAATCCGCATTCATTGGAGATGATGAAACTATGCGACGAAATGGGTTTTATTGTTCAGGATGAATTTACTGATGTCTGGAAAAAGAAAAAAGTAACCAACGATTACCACAAAGATTGGGATGCGTGGCACAAACAGGATCTGGAAGATTTCATCAAAAGAGACCGTAACCATCCATCGGTGATGATGTGGAGTATTGGTAACGAAATTCGTGAGCAGTTTGACAGTACCGGTGTTCGTATTACCAGAGAATTAGCTCAAATTGTAAAATCCTTAGACAAAACCAGACCGGTAACTTCGGCTTTAACAGAGAATGAGCCACAGAAGAATTTTATCTATCAATCGGGAGCTTTAGATCTTTTAGGGTTTAATTACAAACATGCCGATTATGCTACATTTCCGGAGCGTTTTAAAGGGCAAAAAATCGTTGCTTCCGAGAGTGTTTCGGCTTATGCAACGCGCGGACATTATGATATGCCAACCGATGAAATTAGATTTTGGCCCAAAAAATACGGAGAAACCTTTGACGGGAATTCTGATTTAACGGTTACGGCTTATGATAATATCGCTTCTTATTGGGGAACAACGCATGAGGAAAACTGGAAAGCAGCAAAAAAATATGATTTTATAGCAGGAACTTTTGTCTGGACCGGATTTGATTATATTGGAGAACCTGATCCGTATCCTTATCCAGCGCGCAGTTCGTATTTTGGGATTGTAGATTTAGCAGGTTTCCCGAAAGATGTGTATTATATGTACCAAAGCGAATGGAGCGATAAGAATGTGTTGCATTTATTGCCACATTGGAATTGGAAAGTGGGACAGCTAATTGATGTTTGGGCCTATTACAATAATGCCGATGAAGTAGAATTATTCCTAAACGGAAAATCATTAGGTTCGAAAGCGAAACAAGGAGACGAATTGCATATTGCCTGGAAAGTGCCTTTTGAAGCAGGAACACTAAAAGCCGTTTCCAGAAAAGCAGGTAAAATAGTGAAGGAAACTGAAATTCATACCGCAGGCGAAGCAGCTAAAATCAATTTACAAGCCGATAAAACTGCGATTAAAAATGATGGATATCATTTGGCTTACGTAACCGTTACGTTACAGGATAAAGACGGAAACGCTTTGCCAAAAGCCGATAATCTAATTAATTTTAAAGTTTCAGGCGGCGCTAAAATTGTTGGAGTTGATAATGGTTACCAAGCCAGTTTAGAGCCTTTTAAAGCTAATTATCGTAAATTGTACAACGGAAAATGCTTAGTGATTTTACAATCCAATAAAAAAGCAGAGAACATAACATTGGAAGCGACTACAGCAGGGAATATTAGTTTAGGAACTGTGAATATTAAAGTAGAATAATCTTTTCCAATTTACTTAGTTTTTAAAAGCACGGATTTATGTTCGTGTTTTTTTTGTTGTTTATAGTATGATATTGATTGGGATTAGTTTATAATATATTTGTTGATTTAAAATAAGAAAAATAACCAAATATAAATTTACTATTTTTGTAACATTGCTAATATTTCAAACATAAATAAAATGAAAATCCATATAAAGGAATTAGGTGCAGTGAAAGAAGGATCAATAGATCTTTCAAAAAAATTAAATGTTTTTTGTGGGCCAAATGGTACAGGGAAAACATATATGGCTTATATGGTTTATGGTTTGCTTAAGTCTCAAATCCATATTGGTTCTGATGAAGTTTTGGCAAAAGAATTAATTGAAAAAAGAAAGACAAATTATATTATCAATTTTGATGCTTTAAATTCATACAGGAAAAATATAATCGATAATTTTAAAGACAATTTTGATAGTTTATTTGGTATTGGAGAAGATTTAGCAAAACAATATTTTGAAAAGACAGAAATTCTTTTTAATGAGACTAATGAGGAATTTAAAAATCAAATTATAAATTGTGAATTTCAAGCTACAATTTCAATACGAAAAATAGAAATTGAAGTAAATAAAGCAAAATCAACAGATTTTTTAGTTTTGGAAATTCAAGAAAAAACGATTTCAAATAAAGACATTGATACTTTAAATTTCTTTTTATTATCATCAATTTTATCACTTTTAGCAATACATCCAATAAGTTCAACTTATATACTTCCTGTTGAAAGAAATTCTATTTATACATTTAGTAAAGAGTTATCTATTAGTAAACAAGAAGCTGTGGATCATTTTCATGCTATGACTGGTAAAAATAAGATTGATAGATTCGATTTGTTATTTAAAAAAACGACTAGATATCCTTTACCTATAAAAGATGGTTTGATGATTGCAGATGATCTAGCAGAAACTAAAAAAACAACAAGTGATTTTTTTGATTTTGCTTTGGAAATTGAAAGCGAACTACTTCATGGTAAAGTACAAATTACTAGTGAAGGAGAAATACAATTTAAATCAGATAAGGCTCCAAAAAGAGTTTTACCTATACATATGACTGCGTCTATAATCAAGTCATTGTCAAGTTTAGTGGTGTATTTAAAACATATTGCTCAAAAAAATGATTTAATTATTATTGATGAGCCTGAAATTAACTTGCATCCTGATAATCAAATTATTTTGACTAGATTGTTTGCTAGGTTAATAAATAAAGGATTTAGGTTGTTGATAAGTACTCATAGTGATTATGTAGTTAGAGAATTAAATAATTTGATTATGCTTTCTTCTGATAAGCCAGAAATAGTATCGCTTAAAACTGAATTTGGCTATGGAAAAGATGAGTTTCTTAATAAAGAAGATGTAGCTGTTCATTATTTTAATTATCCTTTGAAACAAAGAAGTAATAAACAAGTTACAGTCGAACTTTTAAAAGTTGATGAAAGTGGTTTTGAAATTCCTTCTGTAGATGTTACTATTGAAGAACAAAATAAAATTGCAGAAGAATTATTTTATTCATTAAAATATGGAGGGGAAGATGAGTAAATTAGTTTGTGTCTCAAATATTCTAGATGATTTTTTTAAAGAAGATAAAATAACAAAACTTCAAGAACTTCAAGAGAAAATGGAGATTGAGTTTGTAAGTGATAATAAAAAATATTTGTCTTTTTCATTTGATAAACAATTACCCTTAAAAGATTTTCCAAAAGGATTATTTCCTTTTTTTAATAGAGGAGTAGCAAAAGTAACTTCATTTTGTGATTATATAATTTTTTCTGAACATAATAATAGTTTGTTTATTTTACTTATTGAATTGAAAAAAGGTAATGATAATGTGACGAAGCAACTAAATGCTGGAAAATGTTTTGCTGAGTATATTGTTTCTACTTTGAATCGTGTTTATGACTTAAATATTGTTCCAGAAATTAGGCAAATTTCAATAAGACAAAGACACATTAAACCAAAACAAAAGCAAAAAGAAGTAGAATATGAAAATAATTTTCATACGTTTTGTAATAGTAAATTTTGGTTAAAAAAGTATCTAAAATAATAGAAACTAAAAGATAATTATTTTTATCTTATTTTGGGGATAATTTTAATTACTTTGTAAGTATTTGTTTGTCAATCAATTTAAATCTTAATTCTCCTAAACCCCTGATTTTTTGAGAACTATTTTATACTTTTGCAGCCTGATTCCGGAAAATGAGGAATTGAAGTAAATTGATATGAAAAAGAAAGTAGAAATTCTTGCTCCGGCTAAGAATCTGGTTCAGGGAATTGCCGCTATCAATGCGGGTGCAGATGCTGTTTATATTGGGGCGCCACATTATGGCGCGCGTACTAATGCAACCAATTCTGTTGCCGATATTGCCGAAATGGTGAAATACGCCCATTTATTTAAGGCACAGGTTTTTGTGGTAATCAATACCATTTTGTACGACAACGAATTAGAAGATTGTAAAAAGTTAATTTATCAATTATACGATATTGGGGTGGATGCACTGATTGTGCAGGACATGGCGATTATGGAAATGGATTTGCCTCCAATTGTTATCCACGCCAGTACACAAGCTAACAACCGCGACCCTAAACATGTTAAATTCCTGAAAGATGCCGGAATGCAGCGTGTGGTTTTGGCCAGAGAGTTGAATTTGGATCAGGTAAGAGATATTGCTGCAGCGACTGATGTAGAATTGGAATTCTTCGTTTCTGGAGCGCTTTGTGTATCTTTCAGTGGAAACTGTTATATGAGTATTGCAGGAGGGGAACGCAGTGCTAACCGCGGTTCTTGTGCTCAAAACTGCCGTTTGCCATACAATCTGATTGACGGAAATGGAACGACTTTGTTGACAGAAAGTCATTTGCTTTCGATAAAAGATTTGGATTTAAGTGACCAATTGCCGGCTTTGGTTGAGGCAGGAATTACTTCTTTCAAAATAGAAGGTCGATTAAAAGATATTGTTTACGTAAAAAATAACACTTCATTTTTAAGAAAGAAACTCGATGCTTTCTTAGAAAATAATGAGAATTTTCAAAAAGCATCTTCGGGAAGAACCTTCTATAATTTCGAACCGGAAATGGACAGAAGTTTCAATAGGGGCTATACCGATTATTTTGTAAACCAACGAAAAGAAAAAATCGGGAACTGGGAAAGTCCAAAATCACAGGGACAGCACATTGGTAAAGTAACCGAAATCAAAGCCAATGGTTATGTGATTGAAAATTCCGAAAAGCTGAACAACGGTGACGGATTGTATTTTATCAATGCAGAAGGTATTGCTGATGGGGTACAAATTAATATTATCGTCAATGATATTGTAGTGCCAAATACATTCAAGAATATTCCGGTAGGAACGATGATTTATCGTAATTCGGATGCGGAATTCAACCGAATTGTAGAAAAAGAAAATGCTGCGGTTAGAAAAATCGGGGTTGAAATGCGATTTTCAGAAACTGAAAACGGATTTCAATTAACGGTTACAGATGAAGACGGACACCAAAGTATTGCAACTTTGGAAACTGAAAAAGAAGTGGCTAAAAGCGAGGATTCGGTAATTCCGAATATTTCTAAAAACTTAGCCAAAACAGGAAATACGCCTTTTATTGTTGATGCTATCGAAGTGGAATTTTCTAAAAATTGGTTTTTACCAATTTCGAAAGTGAATGAAGTTCGAAGAATAGCTTTGGAACAATTGATTGATATTCGAATCAACGAATACCACAGGGAAGAATTCCAAATCGTACCGACAGACCATCCTTATCCAACAGAGAAATTGGATTTTACATTTAATGTTTCGAATAAATTAGCCAGAGCTTTTTATAAAAGACATGGCGTAACCGAGATTGAAAAAGCATTCGAATTGCAATGGGATCCCGGGAAAGCACGTGTGATGACAACTAAATATTGCGTGAAATACGAATTGGGTAAATGTGCCCGTTTTCAACGTGAAACCATGGGTGAGAAAGTCGCAGAACCGCTAACTTTAAAACATGGTGAAAACGAATACAAATTGAAATTCAACTGTAAGCCTTGTGAGATGGAAATTTGGGAAAAAGATGCCGAATTTGAAATTATCGACCAGGACGAACAACTGGATTATGTGAAAAGAAGATAATACAACTATTTGTCATTGCGAGGTACGAAGCAATCACACAAAGTGAGACAAGACATGCAATGGAATTTTATAGAGAAAGCTGCAACAGATGTTGTGGCTTTTTTAATTTTCTTTTTTGCTTGATCAAAAAAGAAACAAAAAAATCAAGTCTTGCGCTTTCTCGTCGGTCAAATTAGTTTTCGAATACTAAAAGAAAAGAACTCGCTACGCTCAAACAGCTTTTCTTTTTACGTATTCTTCAAACATTTGACTCTCGACTACGAAAGCTAAGGACAAAAGAAATACAGATGCTTAAATTTCCAAAATTTTAATCTCAGCACCATTTAAATCGGCGGTGATGTAGATTTGGCAGGAAAGACGAATATTGGCTTCGTTAAATCCTAATTTGGATAAGGTTGCGGGTTCGTTTCGGTCTTTTACGGCTGAATTTCCTGTAATTCCGCTTGTTTTTACCACGCAGGTCGCACATCGGCCTACACCGCCACATTCACCAAAACTTTCCAACTGCAATTCTTCTTTGAGCAAATACATCAAATTAGGATAGCTGCCGTGACGCGTTGTAATGGGAATTTGAATTCCGTTTTCAATAACGGTGAAGTTGATATTTTTGAGTTCTTTTTCCAAATTTTTTACCGCAATGATGTGAAGGTTTTACGCAAAGTTCGCAAAGTTTTTTAATAAACCATTAAGGAATTAAGTTTAGTTAAGATGTGTTTCGGCTTTGCTTTTTTTGCGAAAAACTTAGTGCCCTTTGCGGTTAAGTATTACAATGCTAAATTCCCTTAATTTCTTAATAGTTTTAAAAAAAAACCGCAAATTCACATTTGAAAAATTTGTGAATCTGCGGTAAATTATTTTGTCTGCTATGCCTTATTAGCAAAATTCGTTGTAAGCATCTTGTAAGTTCTCAGCAATCATTTCAGCTGGACGACCTTCAATGTGGTGACGCTCTAACATGTGAACCAATTCTCCATTTTTGAACAAAGCCATAGATGGCGAAGATGGAGGAAAAGGGAACATGTGTTGTCTTGCAGCATCAACCGCTTCTTTATCAACTCCTGCAAAAACAGTGATTAAATGATCCGGTTTTTTAGCTCCTTCTAAACTCATTTTTGCTCCCGGACGTGCGTTTCTTGCAGCACAACCACAAACAGAGTTTACAACTACTAATGTTGTTCCTTCAGCTTTGATAGCGTTGTCTACGTCTTGTGCACTGTGTAAATCTTGAAAACCGGCTGCTGTTAATTCAGCCTGCATTGGAAGTACCATTTCTTGTGGATACATATCTTCTGTGTTTTATAGTTATAATTTTCGAATACGCAAAGTTACGAAGAATCTAACGAACTCTATGACTTGGATTATAAAGTTTTGTTATAGTTTGATAGCCTTTTGTGAAGTTTATAAATACCGACCTGATTGCAATAATGCTTTTATAAAAAGCAATTTTGGACATTTTAAAATCACTTTTATATCTTCAATCAATGAAGTTTCTTCATCCAGAAATTTAAAAATCAGTGCCGGATTTCCTTTTTTAAACATCGAAGAAAAAATACGGGAACCCAATTCGTTTTGTCGGTCTAAAATATCTAACAAAAGCAAATCGTAAAACCAGAATTTGTTTTTGCGGTGGAATTTTCTAAAATCGGTTTGATGTTGGAGAAAGTCCACTAATCGCGAAGATTTTTTATCCGAATTTTTAAAAGTATAACCTGTGCTGGCTTTTGTCCATCCGCCGGCAGTGCCTATATTAAGGACTCTTTTGGTGTTTTTTTTCCAAAATGGATAACAAGTCATTGGGATGCTGCCCTGTTCTTTTTCGACGATTTCGTAGTTTTTAATTCCGAGTTTCTCAATGTATTCTTTTATAGCATCTTCGTATTCGGCTGTTGTTAAAAGCGAATGTGAAAATAAAGTATATTCCAGTAAAGCTTCTGTTTTGGATGTAGGCAAAACATACATAAAACGGGTATTACCTTTTTGAGCTACCGAAAAATCCATAAAAGTGGCTTGTTGCGGATTGAAAAAGGCTTCTTCGGATTTTATTTTCCAGCCAATAAAATGCTGCTGTAAAACCGGAAATTTCGTTTGCGTTGCAACGGTATTTTTATTGTAAATGCTGTTGAATACCTGATCACAAGTAAACGAATTATTTTCGGTAGCAACATAAACGTGATTTTCCAGTTCGTTGATGTTGGTTACTTTTTCGTTTAGAAAAGTGATGTTTTTTTCTTTTGAAATGGCTTCAAAAACAAAATCATAGAAGTCAATTCCTTGAATCATTTTGTATTGGTACGGCTGTAGTTCTAAATTTCGACGAAAATCTTCATTGGCAAACAAAGCCGAATTCCATTTTTGAGAAATGACTGCTTCCCAAATCGTTTTTTCTTTTGCCCAGAAACACCAGGTTCTGTCATTGGATTTTTTAGGAGATTCATCCGTTAACAAAATATTTTTGTCTTTAAATTTTTCTGATTGCAGCATTTTATACACCGTCATTAAAGCGGCTAAGCCTGAACCTGTAAAAATATAATGGTAGTGTTTCATGGATTTGGGAACGAATTCTTCTCAAAAATAGCTATTTCTAGTGTTTTTTCCAGTATCGGAATTAGTTCTTTCGCATTTAAGTAAGATTGTTTCTGGAACAAAATAGTGTTTTTTTTATCCAGAATGGTAATTGTGGGGTAGCTAACCTGGTTGTTTAGAGTTGCTAAAGCGGTTGCCAGTTCGTGTATTCCTGTATTTTGTCCTGTAGGCTGAAATTTAAAAGTATGGTTTTCAAAGCTGATATCTGTTTTGGTTTCGGCATCTAATGCGACAAAATAAAAGCTGTCGTTGAGCATGGAGATGATTTCAGGATTTTTAAAAGTGGAATTCTCCATCATTTTGCAGTATTTACACCAATTGGTATGAATGAAAACGACAATAGGTTTTGGATTTTCTTTAGTCAATTGGGCTGCTTCCTCAAAAGTATAAGATTTCAGTTGGGCAAAACCCGAAGGAATTGCCCAAAAGAAAATCAGTACTATGAAGATTCGTTTTTTCATTTTTATTTTAAGGTATATCGCAATCCAAAGAAGCTTCGGATTCCCTGATTCGGACCATAAACATAGCCAGGATCAAAAGTTAAAGCATAAGGATTATCAGGAGTTGCCTGAACATTTCCGTTGCTGTCGTATTGTACATTTTTATCAAAAGGATCATTGGCACGAGCAATGATAAACGGGTTTCCTTTGTTAGGAGTCCAATTCAACAGGTTTTTTATACCGGCATAGATTTCGATATTTTTGATTTTATTGTAAGTGAACTGTATGTTTTGAATGCTCCATGTAGGGGAGTAGTCTTTTCTTGGGTCTAAATCTCCCAGAGTTGGTAAACGCATCGGTCCGTATATGTTTCCGGTGTAATCAATGTCTAAAAACCATTTTTTGAGACGGTAGGAAATTGCCCAGGTTCCGGTGAATTTTTCGGTAAGCATTTGACGGGTTTTAATTCCGTCTTCGGTTTTGGAAACATCCATGTAAGTTGCTCCTAAAATAAGTTTCAAACCAGAATTGAATACCATATCGATATTGGTACTAATTCCTTTAGTAACCGCATAACCATTTAAATTTTTATAGATAATCTGATTTGGATTCGTATCATAATCAGGAATAATCGAATTAGTAAAATAAGTATACCAGGCTGTGGTTTCCAATCCGATGAAATTACCGTTTTTGGTGAATATTTTTTTCAAATAATTGATGTTGGCATTGTATGAACGTTCCGGTTTTAATTCTTCCTGAACAATTACTTCGCGAGAACCTGTTAAGGCGGCATGTTCTTCGGTAAAAAGATTCACAATTCTGAAACCGGTTCCGGTATTGAATCTTAAAATGTTATTGTCATCGATTTTTAATTTGTAAGCCAGTCTTGGAGTGAAAATATTTCCGTGATTTTTGTTGTAGTCATATCTTGCCCCTAATAACAATTTGTTTTTCTCATTCAGGTTGATTTCGTCCTGTGCAAATAAACTCGGAATCCAGTTTATGTCTTCTTTTAAAGTTGCAGGAGTGTTGTCGTTATAATATTGGTAACGCAGCGCTGTTCCAAAAAGAAAATCATGGCTGTTTATTTTTTTGTCCCAGGTTAATTGTCCAAAACCGATGCGTTGTTGTGCCAGATAAGGAATGTTTCCATATACTGAGTTTTGGTCATGATCCGTATAAGAGAATGAAAACAGCATTTTTTCGGCAATAGGTAGCTCATAAGCTCCTAATAATTCCCAGCGTTTGGTGTAAATACTTTCTCCGTATATTTCATCTCCGCCACGGTATTTCTTTTCCCATTGCATTTCGCCTCCCCAACGGTCTTCATAGAAAAAACGTCCTGCCATAGAGAAAAGTTTGTTGTTTTTTCGGTTGAAATTCCATTTTTGAAATACCGAAATTCGATCCTGAAGTGTTAAATCGGTGAAATTATCATGGTTGTTATCTATCGGGTTGCTGTAATTAAAATAATTTACTCCGGTTAAAACCGAAGCTGTTTTACCTATGTTTCCTTTGAAACCTAAGTCGGCATTGAGTTCTCCCCAGTTATTGGTAAAGGCATCTGCCGAAAAAACGGGAGCGTTATTAGGATTTTTGGTAATAATATTGATTAATCCACCCACGGCTTCACTTCCGTATAAAGAGGAAGCTGGTCCTTTTACGATTTCTATTCGTTCCAATAAAGAGTTAGGGATTCCTGATAAACCATACACGGTTGATAATCCGCTAACTATTGGCATTCCGTCAATTAAAACCAGGGTGTAAGGACCTTCTAATCCGTTGATGTGGATGTCTCCTGTGTTGCATACGTTGCAGTTTAACTGCGGGCGAACGCCGTTTACATTTTGTAAGGCTTCAAATATATTGGCTGTTGGGTTTTTTTTGAAAAAAGTAGGTTTGTAAACTTCAACAGGTACAGGACTTTCAAGACGACTAACCGCTTTTAGTGTTCCGGTAATAACCACTTCATCAAGAGTATTGTTTTCTTTCAGGTCAAAATCCAATGCGATTTCGGTAGTGTCGGTTACAGTGATTTTTTTAGTTTGGGTTTTTAAACCGATATAAGAAACTATTATTTCGTGGTTTCCGGGCAGTACTTTATTGAGGTTGTAATTTCCGGTTTCGTTGCTGACAATTGCGTTTTTAGTATTTTTAAGTGTGATGTTGGCATGTTGAAGCGGCAAGCCGTCAGAAGTGATTTTTCCTTTTATGGTGGCTTGAGCAAATGAAATGGTACTGATTAGAATACAGCTAAAGAAGAATAGAGTTTTCAAAATTATATTTTAGATTGATAAATGTTTTAATTTTAGACAAAGCTAAAAATTATATTTTAGATAACAAAAAAATATAATTACATTTGCCTTAACTAGTTAGAATTCATAATGGGAAAGTCACTTGAAGAAGTACATCAGTCGGTTGCGACTCAGAATAAAAAATCAGTTTTTAAAAAGATATTGGCTTTTTTTGGTCCGGCTTATTTGATAAGTGTAGGTTATATGGATCCGGGAAACTGGGCTACTGATATTGCCGGCGGAAGCCAGTTTGGTTATTCCTTACTTTGGGTTTTGTTAATGAGTAATATGATGGCTTTGCTGTTGCAAAGTTTGAGTGCGCGTTTGGGAATTGTGACCCAGCGTGATTTGGCTCAGGCTTCCAGAGAAACCTATTCGCCTTTTATTAATTACATTTTGTATTTTTTGGCTGAGATTGCCATTGCTGCCTGTGATTTAGCTGAGGTTTTAGGGATGGCAATTGGTATTAATTTGTTATTCGGAATTTCGCTTATTGAAGGGGTATTGATCACGGTTTTGGATACTTTTTTATTGTTGTTTCTAATTAATAAAGGAATTCGAAAAATGGAAGCTTTCATTATAGCCTTGGTTACGGTGATTGGTATTTCGTTTATTTTTGAGATGATTTTTGCCCAGCCGGAAATGGATAAGGTGGTTTTGGGTTTAATTCCTTCGATGCCCACAGATACAGCTTTGTATATTGCCATTGGGATTATTGGGGCTACGGTCATGCCACATAATTTGTATTTGCATTCTTCATTGGTACAAACCCGAAATTTTGATAGGACTAAAGTAGGAATCAAACAGGCTTTGAAGTATAATTTTATTGATTCGGCTATTGCATTGAATTTAGCGTTCTTTGTTAACGCTGCTATTTTAATTCTGGCAGCGGCTACTTTTTTTAAAAGCGGGATGCATGAAGTTGCCGAAATTCAGGATGCACATCGATTTTTACAACCCTTATTAGGGACTCAATGGGCACCTGTTTTGTTTGCTGTTGCTTTAATTGCTGCCGGACAAAGTTCAACGGTTACCGGAACTTTGGCGGGGCAGATTGTAATGGAAGGTTATTTGAATTTGAGGATTCAGCCTTGGGTTCGACGTATTATTACACGTTTAATCGCTATAGTTCCTGCGGTAATTGTAATTAGTATTTTTGGAGAAGAAGTTACAGGAGAATTATTGATATTTAGTCAGGTCGTTTTGAGTTTGCAATTAGGATTTGCCATTATTCCTTTGATTCATTTTGTAAGTGATAAACAAAAAATGAATGGTTTTCATATTGGTAAAGCTACGCAAATAGTTTCCTGGATTATTGCTACGATTATTGTTTCGCTGAATGCAAAATTGGTTTTTGATGAAATCAAAGGATGGCTTGAAGCTTCTGAAAATCCAATAGTTTTATGGCTGACAGTAGTTCCTTTAGCGTTTGGCTTCCTGATTTTACTGCTTTATATCGTTTTTAAACCTTTTATTACGAAAACAAGAAATGCATTCCAGAATCATTCTCCACATAATTTGAAGTTGCATTTTTCAAAAGCAGCATCTTATGCTAAAAAGAATATTGCGGTTTCAGTTGATTTTTCTTCGGCAGATGAAATTGCATTGAACAGTGCTTTTGAATTGGGAGGGAAAGAAGCTAATTATACTTTGATTCACGTAGTAGAAACAGTTGGAGCTATGGTGTATGGGGAACATATTGATGACCACGAAACTTTAGTGGATGAAAAGTTGTTGAAAGAATACCAGCAAATTCTTTCTGAAAAAGGATTTAAAGTGGCTGTTCAATTGGGTTTTGGAAAACCGGATAAAATAATTCCTAAGATTGTAAATGAAATCCAATTTGATGTTTTGGTAATGGGTACGCATGGTCATACCGGATTTAAGGATTTAATATTTGGAACCACAGTAGACAAATTGAGACATAAAATTTCGATACCTTTGCTGATTGTTAAAAATAGTGACTAAGCTACTGAGTTGCTAAGTTACTGAGGTTTTTATCTTAGTTTCTTAGCAACTCAGGGTCTTAGTAACTTAGAACCTTAAAAAAATGACTTTTTCAGAAGAAAATTACCTTAAAGCAATTTACCACTTAACTGTAGTTTCGACTTCGGGTGTAAGTACTAATGCTATTGCCGAAGTGATGGAAACCAAAGCTTCGTCAGTAACGGATATGCTGAAGAAATTAGCCGAAAAAGACCTGGTTAATTATAAAAAATATCAGGGTGTTACTCTTACTGATAATGGCAAGTTAGAAGCTAAAATGATTGTTAGAAAACACCGTCTTTGGGAAGTTTTCTTAGTAGAAAAATTAGGTTTTTCCTGGGATGAGGTACACGATATTGCTGAGCAATTGGAACATATAAAATCGGAAAAACTAATTAATAAACTCGATGATTTTTTAGGAAATCCTACTGAGGATCCTCACGGAGATCCTATCCCGAATGCTCAGGGACAACTTCCTAAAATGGACAAACAATTACTTTCGGAATTAACCGAAGGACAAAAAGGAATTTGCGTTGGTGTAAAAGATACTTCTTCTGAGTTTTTAAAATATCTCGATAAACAAGGGATTTCTCTGGGTTCAAATATCGAGATTATAGGAAAGGAAAGTTTTGATTTATCACTTCGTATAAAGGTGGATGAAAATCATCTTAATGTTTCAAATAAAATAGCGAGTAATCTTTTTGTGAAATTAAGTTAGTATCTGTTATTGATTGCTAACTTATATTAGCTTTTTTTTTAATAATTTAAAAGCTCAAATGACTTATATGGTTTAAAATGTACCATATAAGTCATTTGAATTTAATGACATCCGCAATCACCGCCTCCTCCGCAGTTATTATCCTTTTTTTTCTTTTTCAAAAAGAACTTTTTGAAAAGAAAAATAACGGCAATCCCAAGGGCTAAAAAGGCTATGATTTCTTGAAACATTGGTTTTATTTTAAAATTTGATAAGCAATTAGAGCTGTAAGATAAGCAAAACTACTCATGAAAATAAGCTGTCCCAAAGGCCATTTCCAACTGTTAGTTTCTTTCTTAGTAATAGCAAGTGTACTTGCACATTGCATTGCAAAGGCATAAAATAAAAGTAGTGAAATTCCCGTAGCAAAATTGAATATTTTAGCTCCTGTTTCAGGATGTACTTCCGATTCCATTTTGGTTTTAATGGTGGTTTCATTATCTGTTCCTCCTACGCTGTAAATAGTAGCCAGAGTTCCTACGAATACTTCGCGGGCTGCAAAAGAACTAATGATGGCAATGCCAATTTTCCAATCGTATCCTAAAGGTGAAATAACAGGCTCAATGGTCTTACCCATAATACCTATGTAGGAGTTCTCTAATTTAAAAGCGGCAACTTTATTGTCTAATTCTGTTTTCGAAATGGTTTGGTTTTCAGTTTTTGAATTAATAATTTTTTCGGCATCTTTAAATTTTTCTCCTGGTCCATAAGAAGCTAAGAACCATAAAATAATGGAAATGGCCAGAATTATTTTTCCTGCACCCGAAATAAAGGCTTTGGTTTTCTCGACTACATTGATGGCTACGTTTTTCAATAATGGTAACTTGTAATTAGGCATTTCGACCACAAAAAATGTTTTACCGCTAACTCTCATTACTTTATTCAATACGTAAGCCGATAAAATAGCCATTCCAAAACCTAAAAGATACAACAGCATTAAGGTAAGTCCCTGAAGGTTTAAGAAGCCCAGTACACGATGATCAGGTATTACTAAAGCAATGATGATGGCATAAACCGGTAATCGGGCTGAACAGGTTGTGAAAGGGGTTACCAGAATGGTGATAAGGCGTTCTTTCCAGCTTTCGATATTTCGGGTAGCCATAATTGCCGGAATAGCACAGGCAGTTCCTGAAATTAAGGGTACCACGCTTTTTCCGGATAATCCAAAACGGCGCATGATTTTGTCCATTATAAATACTACACGGCTCATATAACCACTTTCTTCCAGTATGGAAATAAAGAGGAATAAAAAGGCAATTTGAGGGATGAAAATCAGGATTCCACCAATTCCCGGTATGATTCCCTGCGAAATTAAATCGGTCAAAATACCTTCAGGAAGATGCTCGGCAGCCATGGTGCTTAAAGTAGCAAAAGTGCTGTCGATATAATCCATCGGAACCGAAGACCAATCGAAAATGGATTGGAAAATAACAAAAAGTATCGCAAAGAAGATGATGTATCCCCAAAATTTATGCGTTAAAACGCGGTCTAATTTGGAACGGAAATCTTTGGCAATGCTTTTGTCTACAGCTAATCCTCCTTTGAGTACTTCGCTGATGAACTGATAGCGTTTAATAGTTTCTTTTTGTTGTAAGCGCTTTAATTCCGTATGTGATTTGGTAAAGGTGCTTTTGATTTCTTTTCTTTCTAAATTTAGAAAGTTAACATCCTGAGTGATTACCAGCCAAAGTTTGTACAACAATTGATCCGGGAAAGCTTTTTGTAATTTATCAAAATATTCCTGATCAATGACCGAAGCGTTTAAACAAGGTTCGGTTGTGATGGATTTGTAGGTAATAATAAGTTCTTTTAATTCCTCGATACCCTGACCTTTTCTTGAACTAATTAAGGCAATTTTAGTTTTTAATTGTTCTTCCAGAAAAGGGATATTAAGTGAAATTCCTTTGCTTTCCATTCGGTCAGCCATGTTAATGACTAAGATCGTCGGAATTTCAAGATCTTTTATTTGTGTAAAAAGCAATAAGTTTCTTTTTAAATTCTCCACATCAGTAACCACTAAGGCTACATCAGGATACAACTTATCGTTTTTGTTGAGCAGCATTTCAATTACAACATTTTCGTCAATTGAACTGGCGTTAAGGCTGTAAGTTCCCGGTAAATCCAGGATATTAGCTTTGATATTATGGTTTAATTTGCAAAAACCAATCTTTTTCTCCACCGTAATTCCGGGATAGTTCCCTACCTGCTGATTTAATCCTGTTAATTGATTAAAGACAGATGTTTTTCCCACGTTGGGATTTCCAATTAAAGCTACATTAATATTTTGATGCATCATTAAAGCGCAGTATTGATTAGTTCTACCTCAATTTCTTTAGCAGTTTCTACCCGAATGGCTACGTGAGAACCGTTGACATCTAAATACAAAGGGTCTCCAAAAGGAGCAATCTGAAGTAATTCGACTGTGTTTCCCGGTAAGCAACCCATTTCAAGCAGTTTTAACGGGATGATGTCAATATCAAAATCTTTGATAATTGCTTTTTCGCTTTTCTTTAATGAATGTATAGTGGTACGCAAGGTCTTATTTAGATTGAATTAAGATTGCAAAAATACGTATTATATTGCTAAGTCAAATGATAAATATCAGTATTTGTGTTTAAGGGCTGTTAATTTGTTATTTATTCGTTACACAGGAAGTTGATGTCTTCAATTAGTCGCTGAATTTCTTCTTTTTTAGTGCCGTCATAAAAACCGCGAACCCTTCTTTTTGCATCTACCAGTACAAAGTTTTCGGTATGAACCATGTCGTATAATTCACTTGGTTTACCCATTTTTACCGCCAGATAGGATTTTCTGGCCATAGCATAAATTTGTTTTTTATCTCCGGTAACCAGATTCCATTTGCGGTCATCCACACCGTGTTTTATAGCATAGGCTTTTAAGGCTTCGACATTATCCACTTCCGGAAATACGGTATGTGAGAGTAACATTACCTTTGGATTGTTGATAATCGCTTTTTGAACATCAACTAAATTAGTGGTCATTTTTGGGCAAATGGTACCACAGGTGGTAAAAAAGAAATCGGCAACATAAATTTTGCCTTCATAATCTTTTTGAGTGATGGTTTTGCCGTTTTGATTGGTAAACGAAAAATCAGCAATCGTATGGTATTTGCTCACATATTGCACGGTGCTGTCCACCAGTTCCGGATTAACATCGGCAGGATTGTAAATAGGAAGTGTTTTTTTAGGTTTTAAAGCCCCGTAAAAAAGTGAAAGTGTAACTACTGAAAAAATAAAAAAGATACCGATGAAGATTCGGTATTTGTATAAAACAGATTTCATGAATTTTTTTTGCAAAAATACAAAAACTGTATTGGAAATCAGGAAGCTTTATTTGATTAAAATGTTTGTTTTTTTACGGCTTTGGCGCAAGGATTTGTTTACTAAATACAAACCGAATAAGGTTACCATTCCGCCAATGGCTATTGAAATACTTAGTGATTCTCCAAAGATAATTGAACCTAAAAGTACTGCTACAACAGGATTCATATAAGCATAAAGACTACTCAATTCCGGAGGAAGATGTTGTAAAGAATAAATGAAAATGGTAAAAGTGATGAGCGAACCTACCACAACCAAGTAAGCAATTGCAATCCAGGTACTCATTGGAATTTCGTTTAAACTTACTGAAATTCCGGTAGCACCGTTGTATGCAAACAACAGAATGCTGGAAATGAACATTTGGAATCCCAGACTAAAGTAGGGATTGTAAGAAGCTGCTTTTTTCTTAGTGTATAAAGTTCCAAAAGCCCAGGTAATGGTTGCCAAAACCGAAAGGATTATCCCGAGTTGGAAATCCGGTTTTAAGAAATCAGCTAAATATTCATAAAAGATAATGCATACGCCACTAAAACAGATGAAAACACCGGTTACAGCTAATTTAGCAATGCGTTCTCCTCTAAAATAGGAGATAATCACTACCCAAATAGGGAAAATAGCGGCAATGATGGCGCCCAGACCACTACTGATGTATTTTACTCCTGCAGTACTGAGTCCGTTGCTAAGGGTGAAATTCAATATAGCCAAAATCACAATAGTTTTCCATTGTTTTCCTTTTGGCCAAGGTGATTTGGTGAATAAGAGATAGATAATGTAAAGCGCTCCGGCTAAAAATTGACGAATTGCAGCCATTTGAATTCCGGGAATATAACGCACTCCTTCCTTGGACGCAATCCAGGTAGTGCCCCAAAAAAATCCAACCCAAAGTAATGCTAAAATGGGAAGTCCAATAGCATTAATTTTGGTAGAAACAGCCGTTTTTATTTTTTGAATCACTATAAATTAGGTTGAGTGAATGTATAATCTAATAATCGAGCTAATTTCTCCGATACAATTGTTTTTCCTGCCGAAGGAATTTCGTGATTGAAGGTTGGCGGAATCAGATTTTCTTCCAATGCTTTCTGTGTGTAATAGTCTTTTCTGCTTGGATGAAAAGGCGTCACGGCATTAAGGACTTCGTTCCAAACAGTATTTGCAATGATTTTTTTGATAATACCAATGCAATCGTCCAAATGAATCAGATTGACCGGCGCATCGGGGTTTGGTACATTTTCTTTTCCGGCTAAAAAGCGGGAAGGATTTCTGTCCGGACCAATTAATCCGCCAAAACGCAAAATAGTTGTTTTGAAATTAGTATTGGCCAATAACAACTGTTCAATTTCGAGTAATTGTTTACCGCTTTCGGTCACAGGAACAGTGGGGCTGTTTTCGTCAATAATTGTATCGGCTTCACCATAAACGGCAGTCGAACTAATGAAAAGCAGTTTTTCTACCGAAGATTTTTCGATATAAGGAATAAGGTTTTTAATTTTTTGAACAAACGAATTGTTTTGCGCGTCCGAGTAATCTTTATTCTTTCCTCTTAATTTTGGTGGAATAGCAATAATCAGGATTGGACTGTTTTCCAAAAAATCAGCTACAGGAGCGGAGAAATTTTTAACTTCCAGCGCAATGGGATAATGTGCAATTCCGGCATTTTCCAGTAGTTCTTTTTTGTCGTTTGAGGTTGTGGAACCTTTTACCGAATGGCCTTCGCTGATTAAGGCTTTCGCCAAAGGCAGTCCCAGCCAGCCGCAACCTAAAATGCTAATTTGTTCCATTTGATTTTGATTATTTAGAAATGCAAATTTCCATATAATTATTTGACTTTTGAGGTTACAGTTTGTTCTTTTTTAGGATTATTGATTGAAGTGGACAGTTTTTAGTAGATTTGTTTTAGTTTCCAAGTGGAGCGGGCACAGATTGCAAATCCGCGCTATCCTCAATTTATAAATAATAAAGCTCAAACTTCAGATTATTTGAGGTTTGGTATAAATACGACCTTAACATTTGTAGCAGTAAGTAATTCTATTGGACTTATAGCAGTTGGAACTTATGGCGTTTTCGATTATTATTATGGAGACAAGTTTTTGGAAAAAACAGGAATTGATAATTATTAAAAAAACGAAATGTGAAAAAAGTTTATCATTATATTTTTTATAAATTATATCGCTATATGTTAACAACTCCAAATTCTAATTTAGCATTAAATGGAGCTGTAATTTACTTGAGTATAGGTTTGTTTATTAATTCAATAACAATTAATCTCTTATTGAATAAATTTTTCAAACTATATGCAATGTCAGGTAATTTGTATATGATTGTTTACATATCATATGGTGTTTTAATTTATTATATCAACCATTGGTATTTTAAAAGAGATAATTTATATCTTAAAATTGAGAAAAGATTTATTACTGAAAGTAAAAAACAAAAAGCATTAGGAAATATCTTTGTTTTTGTTTTCGTTGTTGGCTCTGTTGTTTTCTTTATGTTAACTGGCTATTTAGTAAATAAATACTGGGGAGGATTTAAATAACAAAGAGGATCTTGATTAAATAGGCATATATAGCTATCTCCCGGTGCCGCACGAATCCTTTCGTGTGGCATGTGATTAATAAAGCTACATTTTTTATATTTATTTTAATCTTTAAAACTGTAATGTTCTATTGAATTTATAAAACGCGAACAATAATTATCTTGAATAAATAAGTAATTGAGAGTGTTTTTAAAATGTTTTGTATTTAAACAAGACGTGCCACACGAAAGGATTCGTGCAGCAGCGGGGGTGTGACTAGTGAGATATAAATCAGTTAACCGGACAGCTTTTCAAAAGTTGCCCGGTTTTTTTAGGTACAAAAAAACCACGCAATTTGCGTGGTTTTCTTATTCTTTCTAAGATAAAAGGATTAGAATTTGTAACCTACAGAAGCCTGGATTCCAAAACGGTTGTTTCCTGTCGGGCCATAAACTAAATCCAGAAAGTTATAAACATATCTTGCCTGAACGAATGCTCCTGATTTGAAATCATAAGCTAATCCAGAAGCAGAAGCGATGTTGTACTTTCTGAAATTTGTATTCGCATAGGGACCAGTTACTTTAGTGTCTAAAATAACACCCGCTTGAGGACCAACTTCTAAAGACAGACCTTTCACTAGGTTGAATTTAGCTAAAACAGGTAAAGTTATTTCGTTAATTTCTATTTTACTGCCACTTGTGTTTCCGTTTCCGTCAAATTTGTAGCTTGAGTGAGAGTACAAAGCTTCAACCTGGAAAGCGAATTTATCACACATTTTGAATTCAGAAACCAAACCTGCATGGTAACCTACTTCCGGACGTAAATCATAAACAGATGCTTCTCCTGTTGCTAACCAATCGTAATTTGCACCAGCCTTAATTCCTAATTTTACAGTTTTTGCTTCTTGTGCATTTGCAATTCCAAATGCGAATACGGCTACTACCGATAAAATAACTTTTTTCATGTTTAATTTTGTTAAATTTGAGTACGCAAATTTAGTTTAAACAATTGGAAACCCTAGTGTTTATTGGGGTTTTAACATTTTGGTGTAATTTTCTGTATGGCAGTGTTTTATGAGAAAAATAGTAGAAATTATTGGAAACTACCTAAGATGTTTGTGATTTTTCAGCTTTAATTTTGTAGCCAAATGAAGTATTTCTAAACTTTAAGTTAAGATGTACAATCGAAGTGAAAAAGTTATTATTTTAGCCCGCTGCCAGAAATGATATAGTGCCATGAGGACGAGAAAACAAAAAATAATCTTAGTTGTAAAAATAGCAGTTGCTTTATTGGTGATTGCTGTTATTGGTGTTTTTAGTTTTAGAGAAGCACTTTTACACCAGATAATTGCCAAAACGGCCAATAAAATGGAAACGGATTATGATAGTCGGTTTTTGGTAAAAGAAGCTGCTTTTGACGGAATTTCGGGAGTTCATTTTACAGATGTCACTTTGGTTCCTAATCATGCCGATACGCTGTTGAATATTCATAAAATCAAGACGAGTGTTAATCTTTGGCGTTTATTTGTGGGCGATATCCAATTAGGAACTTTGGAAATCAAGAACGGTTATATTCAATTGACCAAAAAAGGAAAACTAAAGAACTTTGAAGCTTTTTTGAAAAGAAATAAAGACGAAGAATCCACAAACGACAAAAAGGATTATGCTGCTTTTGCTTATCGTATTATTTCGAAAATACTCAATTTGATTCCGACTGATATGGATATCGAGAATCTGACTTTCAGGCTCGATGATAACGGAAAAAAAGCCACAATTGATATTGAAAAATTAATGTTGGCTAACAAAGAACTCGAAACCGCAATTCAGGTAAAGACGAATACTTTTGCGCAACGCTGGAAAATAAAAGGATTCGCGGATCCAAGACATAAAAAAGCGGATATCCGATTTTTTAACATCGATACGGGAGCAATTAAAGTACCTTATTTTGATGAACGCTACAATTTAATTTCGAGTTTTGATTCCATTCGTCTGAATGTTGAAAATATTGATAAAAGTGGAGGTGAGTTGCACATTGATGGTTTTGCATCGATAGCCAATTTGAAAATCAATCATAAACGAATTGCTCAAAAAGATGTATTGATAAAAAATGCCCGTTTTGATTATCGTTTCCTTTTAGGTTCTGATTTTATTGCGGTAGACAGTACTTCGACGGTACAGTTTAACAAAGTGAAATTCCATCCTTATCTGGCTTATGAAACAGAAGAAGACACGATTTATAAACTCAAAGTTACTATTCCTGAAATGAAAGCGCAGGATTTTATCACCTCGCTTCCTGATGGCTTGTTTACTCATTTTGAAGGCATGGAGGCTGAGGGAACCTTCAATTATAATTTGAATTTTGAATACAATAAAAACAAACCCAACCGTTTGATTTTTGACAGTAATCTGAAGAAAGAGAATTTAAAAATTACCAAATACGGAGAGGCAAATTTAACTAAGCTCAACGGCGAATTTGTTTACCGGGCCATTATTGATGGTGTGTTGCAGCGCCCCGTTTTAGTGGGTACAGCCAATACCAATTATACTCCTTTAGACCAAATTTCGCCTTATCTGCAAAAATGTGTCCTGACTACTGAAGATCCTTCGTTTTTTTCACATCGTGGTTTTATAAATGAAGCTTTTAAGCAATCTATTGCTAAAAACATCAGAACCAGAAAATTTAGCCGTGGCGCCAGTACGATTAGTATGCAGTTGATTAAAAATGTTTTCTTGACCAGAGAGAAAACTTTGTCCAGAAAACTAGAGGAAATTCTATTGGTTTATATTTTGGAAAACAACCGAATTGTGAGCAAAAACCGTATGCTGGAAGTGTATTTTAATATTATCGAATGGGGACCAAATGTGTATGGAATTGGCGAAGCAGCACAGTATTATTTTCAGAAAACTCCAGCCGAACTCACTTTCAACGAATGCTTGTATCTGGCTCGGATTATTCCGAGTCCGAAAAAATTCATGTACCTGTTTGATGACGAAGGAAATTTGAAAGCATCGGCAATGAATCAGGTTTCTTTTCTGACTAATCTGATGATAAAACGCGGACTGCTTACGGTTGATGATACTATTTTCAAAAAACAACAAACAGTTTTAACCGGTCCGGCTAAATCATTACTCCGTATTAAGGTAAAAGATACTACGGCTGTTGATTCACTAATGGTGAAGGAGGAATTTGAGTTTTAAAAATAGTTAACCACAAAGAGCACGAAGCTAACACAAAGTTCTTTTAGTTTTTTATTTTAAACCATTAAAAATAACCGCAGATTCGCAGATCATAAATTAAAATCTGCGAATCTGCGGTGGTGATTCTTGTGTTCTTTGCGTAAAATCTTTACTAACTCTGCGGTTAAAATTAAGGTGCCGGATCAGGAATGATTGCGTGAACCGCATTGATTTCGTTAATGATTTCTTCTGATAAAACCACATCAATTGAAGTGATGTTTTCTTTCAGTTGTGCCAAATTTGTCGCTCCAATAATATTACTGGTTACAAATGCCTGTTGGTTTACAAAAGCAAGTGCCATTTGAGCCAATGAAATGCCGTGTTTTTTTGCAATCTGGCTATAGGATTTGGTTGCCTCAGTACATTCGGCACTATTGTATCTTGAAAATTGTGGAAACAATCTGATTCGGGCATTAGGGTGATCAAATCCGGTTAAAAATTTTCCGGACAAAACTCCAAAAGCCAATGGAGAATAGGCTAGTAAACCTACATTTTCTCTCATACAGATTTCGGCTGAACCTCCTTCAAAAAGCCGGTTTAGTAAAGAATACGGATTTTGAACCGTTTTAATTTTTGGTAAATTTTTGTATTTACTTTCTTCCAGAAAACGCATGATTCCCCAAGGTGTTTCATTCGAAAGTCCGATGTGTTTGATTTTTCCTTCTTTGATAAATCCTTCTAAAGTTTGTAGCGTCGCTTGGATATTGTCTTCCCAGGCATCATCCTGTACTTTAAAACCGCGTTGCCCAAAGAAATTGGTTTTGCGCTCCGGCCAGTGCAATTGGTACAAATCGATATAATCGGTTTGTAAACGTTGCAAACTTTTATCCAAAGCATATTTGATACTGGCAGGCGAAAAATCATTCTTTTCGCGCATGTAAGTAAAACTCGGATTAGGTCCGGCAATTTTTGAAGCCAGAACAATTTCTTTTCTTTTCCCTGTTTTTTTAAACCAGCTTCCTATAATCTTTTCTGTACTTCCATAAGTTGCCTGACGTGCCGGTACCGAATACATCTCGGCTGTATCAAAAAAATTAACTCCTTTTTCCAGAGCATAATCCATTTGAGCATGACCATCAGCTTCGGTGTTTTGTTCGCCAAAAGTCATTGTTCCCAAACATATTTTGCTCACTTTTATATCGGTATTGGGTAAAGTCGTGTATTTCATTTTTTTTAGGTGCTAAGTTTCTAAGAGACTAATTTAATTGAAAACAAATATAAAAATTAGTTATTCTGATTACGATTGCCCTTTTTATATTTTTAACAAAAAAAGGTTCGAAGCAGTACTTCGAACCTTTTTAAATTTTATTTTAATGAATCTCTAATTGATTTCGTTCAACATTTCGGCAATTTCGTCCAATCTTGGTGTTAAAATAATTTCGATTCTACGATTCTTCGCTTTTCCTTCGGCAGTTTCATTAGTAGCCAATGGTGAAAATTCTCCTCTTCCGGCGGCGGTCAAATTCTTTCTGTCAATACCTTTGTTTTCGCTTAAAATACCAACAATTGCTGTTGCTCTTTTAGTCGATAAATCCCAGTTGTCAGCAATTGGTCCTGAACCACCGTAAGGATCGTTATCGGTATGGCCTTCAATAAGTACGGCAATATCAGGATTGTCAGCTAGTACTTTTCCTAATTCAACCACTGCTTTTTTTCCTTCTGAACTCACCGCCCAGCTTCCGGAATTAAAAAGCAATTTGTTCTCCATAGAGACATATACTTTTCCGTTTTTTTGTTCTACTGTCAAACCTTTGCCTTCAAAACCATTTAAGGCTTTAGATAAAGTTTCTTTTAGTTTTCGCATGGTAGCTTCTTTAGCCGCAATCATGTCTTCTAATTCTTTCAGGCGTTGTGCGCTTTTGCTTAAGCGTTCCTGTTCAATAGATAAGGCTTTTTGTTTGGCTTCCAATTCCGCCAATAAATCACGGTTTTTCTTCAAATTAGATTCTAATGCATCATTGCTGTTTTTTTCTAGTGCATTGTAAGAATCCTGTAAACGCGCTATTTTTTCGTTCAGCGCTTTTTGATCGGCTATTAATTTATCACGTTCTGATTTTAACTTGGCTAAATCGTTTTTCAAACCGTCACGATCCAATTCCAGTTGGTTTTTTGCTTTTAAAAGCGCTTCATTTTCATCCGATAAACTTCGGTTTTCTTTTTTTAATTCGGCGAATTTGTTTTCTAAGTCAGTATATATTTTTTTAGAAACACAAGAAGTCGAAACTGCTAAAACTAATAAGCCTAAGGAGATTTTTTTTATCATTTTTATAGTTTAAAATGGTTTATATTATTCTATATCTACAAGAACGGGGCAGTGGTCGGAATGTTTTGCTTCCGGTAAAATAAGCGCTTTCTTGATTTTGTCTTTCAGAGGTTCACTTACCAGACAATAGTCAATACGCCAGCCTTTATTATCTGTTCTGGCGGTTTTTACACGTACTGTCCACCAGGAATAATTCCCCGGCTCTTTATTTAAATGGCGGAAACTGTCAATGAATCCGTTTTTTAAGAAAGCATCCAGCCAGGCGCGTTCTTCCGGAAGAAAACCTGAAACTTTAGCATTTCGTATCGGATCGTGGATATCTATAGCTTCGTGACAAATGTTGTAATCTCCACAAATGATCAGATTTGGAATTTCCTTTTTCAAATCATTGATATAATTTTGAAAATCATCCATAAACTGAAACTTGTGGTTGAGTCTTTCAATATTAGTCCCTGATGGCAAATAAAGGCTCATAACTGAGAAATTATCAAAATCAACACGAACATTTCTGCCTTCGTGGTCCATGTGATCAATTCCTGTGCCATAAACAACATTTTTTGGTTTTGTTTTCGATAAAATAGCAACCCCACTATAGCCTTTCTTGGTAGCAGGAAACCAATAATGGTAGGGATAGCCCGCCATTTCAAAATCCATTAGCGGCAATTGGTCAGGTGTAGCTTTAATTTCCTGAAGACAAACCACATCGGGTTTGGCTTGTTCCAGCCAATTGATAAAACCTTTTGAAATTGCAGCCCGAATTCCATTAACATTATAGGATAAAATTCTCATTTTTTTAATTTTTTTGAATTCCAAAAATACTAAAAAATAAATGGGCAGGGCTATAAAATTTTAAAATCAAACCGGGCTCATAGTCGGATAATGGAGTTTTTTTCTATCTTTGTTTTTCTCTCAAAAAAAGAAAAAATAAATGGGTTTAGTTACCGCCAAAGAAGTTGCAAAAGCAATAAATGTTGAGAAATACGGGGTTTTAGGGACTTTTTCCGGTTGGCTATTAATGAAAGTGCTAAAAATTTCCACTCTAAATAAAGTTTATAACCGCAACAAACACTTAAAAGAAATTGATTTCTTAAACGGGATTGTTGACGATTTGCAAATAAAGTTTGAAATTCCGGAAGAAGATTATAAACGTTTGCCTAAAGATGGGGCTTATATTACGATATCCAATCATCCACTTGGAGGAATTGACGGGATTTTACTATTGAAATTAATGCTGGAAAGAGAGCCTAATTTCAAGATTATTGCCAATTTTCTTTTGCATCGAATCGAGCCATTAAAGCAATACATCATGCCGGTGAATCCTTTTGAGAATCATAAGGATAAAAAATCAAGTGTGATAGGTATCAAAGAAACACTGCGTCATCTTAGCGATGGAAAACCACTTGGAATGTTTCCTGCAGGTGAAGTTTCCAGTTATAAAGACGGACAGTTAGTCGTTGATAAGCAATGGGAAGAAGGAGCGATTAAAGTAATCAGAAAAGCTCAGGTACCTGTTGTTCCTATTTATTTTCATGCTAAAAATAGTCGTTTATTTTATTTGCTTTCTAAAATAAGCGGGACGTTGCGAACGGCTAAGTTGCCTTCGGAATTGTTTAGTCAAAAAAACCGTGTGATTAAGGTTAGAATTGGTAAACCTATTTCGGTAGCTGAACAAAATGAGTACGAAAGTATTGATGCTTACTCGGAATTCCTGAGAAAGAAAACCTACATGCTGGCAAATCCTTTTGAAAAAGAAAGCAAATTAATTACAACTCCTAATTTAAAAATTACCAAAAATCCTAAGGAAATTGCAACTCCGGCTAATGAAGAAAAAATTATCTCGGAAGTGAATGCTTTAAGGGAAACCGATTGCCGATTGTTGCAAAGTAAGAATTATGAAGTTTTCTTTACGCAAGCAGACAAGATTCCGAGTATTTTACATGAAATAGGACGTTTACGTGAAATAACTTTTAGAGAAGTAGGAGAGGGAACGAATGAGTCTATTGATTTAGATAAGTTTGACCAATATTACCACCATTTGTTTTTATGGGATGACGAAGCCCAAAGAATTGCCGGCGCTTACCGAATGGGATTGGGTGGAGAAATTTATCCAAAATATGGTATTGAAGGTTTTTATTTGAATGAATTGTTCCGTTTTGAGCCTGAATTGTTCGAAACCATGCATCAGTCTATCGAAATGGGACGTGCTTTTATTATTAAAGAATACCAGCAAAAACCAATGCCGTTGTTCTTGCTTTGGAAAGGAATTATTCATACCACGCTCCGTTTCCCGGAACATAAATACCTTATTGGAGGTGTGAGTATCAGTAATCAGTTCTCAGATTTCTCAAAATCATTGATGATTGAGTTCATGAAATCAAATTATTATGATCCTTATATTGCGCAATACATCCATCCTAAAAAAGCATATAAGGTAAAACTGAAAGATGCCGATAAAGATTTTATCTTCAATGAGACAGAAGCCGATTTAAATAAGTTTGATAAAATTATTGACGAATTAGAACCGGGAGCTCTACGTTTGCCGGTATTGATTAAAAAGTATATCAAACAAAATGCAAAAGTGGTTGCTTTTAACGTTGATCCTTTATTTAATAATGCCGTTGATGGATTAATGTATATAAGAATTGCAGATATTCCTGAGAGTACCATGAAACCGGTAATGGAAGAGTTTCAAATGGAACTGGAAAGAAAATTTAATGAAAAAGGAGAATTATAATCTCATTTTATACCAATAAAAAAGTCGCTTATTCTAGAGTAAGCGACTTTTTTATTTAAAACCAGGGTTTTCGGCCTATCTGGTAAGTTCTTAAAAATTCTTCATCCGATTTGGTCAAATAAATAATGCCTTCTATAAGTCCAAGTAATCCTGTAATGGAGCCCAAACTAATCAGGCTGAGTACTAGCCAAATAATTCCTTCTTTGGTATAACCCAGCAAGAACTTATGGATTCCAAAAGGTCCCAGAATAATTGCTAATATTCCCGCCGCAATTCTTTTATTGTCTTCTTGATATTGTTGCGGTTGATTCCAGTGTTCGTGTTTTGAATTTTCCATAATCCCATAATTTAGTGATTATCAATAACTAAATTTATGAAATTATATTTGAAAATGGAAATTTAAAGTGTTTAACAACAGTCTGTTATTTCTTATTTGGAATATAAAGCTTTGATTTTATCTACGATAGTTTGTGCTAATCTTTCGTGACTTTCAAATGTCCATCCTGCTACGTGTGGTGACAACAATACATTGTCGGCATTTAATAAATACTGAAAAGCTTCGGGTGTATTTTTTTCGTGGAATAAGGTTTCAAATGATAGTTTTTCATATTCTAAAACATCCAGACCGGCTCCTAAAATTTTCTTGGATTGTAAGGCTTCAACTAAATCGGCGGTAACGATATTTTTTCCTCGGGAGGTGTTAAGTATCCAAAATGCTTTTGTGAAGGCATTAATAAAGTCAGTATTCACCATTTTATCGGTTTCCGGAGTCCACGGCAGGTGTAAACTTAGTACATCCGTTTTTTGTTGTAATTCGGTTAAAGAAACCTGTCTGGCATTTTCATCGCCTACATTTTCTTTGATATCATAACACAGGACTTCCACGTCAAAACCTCTTAGTTTTTTAGCGAACCATTTTCCCATATTTCCATAGCCAATGATACCAACGGTTTTTCCGTCCAGTTCATGACCGCGATTACTTTCTCTGTTCCAATGTCCTGCGCGAATTTCTCTGTCGGCGCGGTTCATGTTGTTAAAAAGAGATAAAATCATTCCTAAGGAATGTTCGGCTACAGCGTTTCGGTTGCCTTCGGGAGCAGCAATAAGGGCTATGTTTTTAGAAGCAGCATAATCACAATCGATGCTTTCTAAACCGGCTCCTACACGGGCAATAAACTGCAAATTTATGGCTTTGTCTATAAAGGTTTTGTCAATTTTAAAACGGCTTCGAATAACGATTCCGTGATAGTCCTGAATTTTGGATTCAATGATTTCTTTCGATGATTTAAAATCTTCATGGTTTTCAAAACCCAATTGCTGCAATTGTTGCATTAATACCGGATGATTGCTGTCGATGTGAAGAATTTTGATGCTCATAATTATTTTTCGGTTGAGGTATCAAAATTAGCAAAAAAATAGGTTTTTTAAGGGTAAAGGGAAGGATAAGCAAGGCTGTATTTATATAAACATAAAACCATTTCTGAATTTAAGGTAAACTCAGAAATGGTTTTATGTTGAATTAATCAAACCTAAAGTAAAGTTTTTTACATACGCTGTCTTTTTTGCTGATTTATTTTCAGTTCAGTATCTCACCATAGTTTCGTTTCCGAATAAAAAACGTGAGATTTTGTCGTAAATCATGTTGAATAACTTTTTCATAATAATGTTTGTTTAGTGTTAGTTACATATTAAACCATTAATTAGAAAAGCCAGGTGTAGACGGGGTTTGCTTTTATAAAATTACGGCTATTTTTAATTTTATAAAAACAACTTTATAAGTTTTCGATATGTTGCTTTTTTTGACGATAAAATGCATGATTATCAGGTATTTGCATTATTATTTTTACAAATAATAGGTGTGTGCTATTTGTAATTTCAGCAATGTTAAAATTTTATATGAATGAAAACTTAAAAAAACTATATTTACATTCTTTTTTACAAATGTATTTTTTACATTTAAATTGAAAATTTGTAATTACAATAAATAAAACGAGCAAAACATGAATTTTTTACGTCTTAGTATTCTATTTGTTTTTATTAGTTTGGGAATGACGGTACATTCGCAAAAACTAAAAAAGAATCAATTCAACAATCCTTTAGTCTTACAAAGAGCGGATCCATTTGTAACCAAAACTAGTGATGGTACTTACTATTTTATTGCAACGGCACCGGAATACGACCGTATTGAAATTCGCAGTTCTAAAACTATCAACGGAATCAAAGATGCAAAAGCGGTGGTAGTATGGAGAAAACATACTAAAGGACCAATGGGTAACCATATCTGGGCTCCTGAACTACACCGAATTGATGGTAAATGGTATATCTATTTTGCTGCCGGTTCAGCCGAAGAAAAATGGAGTATTCATAAATATGCATTATCAAATCCATCCGAAGACCCTACAAAAGGAGAATGGAAAGAAGAAGGACAAATTATAAGCCAAAGAGATGTTTTTTCTCTTGATGCGACTACTTTTGAAATGAACGGGCAACGTTATATGATTTGGGTGGACAGAGGTCCCGGAAATGTAGTAAATACCAGTTTGTATATTGCCAAAATGACCAGTCCTACTACATTAGGTGATAAACAGGTGGTGATTAGCCAGCCGGATTACGACTGGGAAATGCATACATACAAAGTAAACGAAGGTCCTGCTGTACTTATCCGCAATGGAAAAGTGTTCCTAACATTCTCCGCCAGCGCTACCGATGCAACTTATTGCTTAGGTTTGCTTTGGGCTAAAGAAGGTGCCGATTTACTTGATCCAAAATCCTGGAACAAATTAGATAAACCGGTTTTCTTTACTAACGAAAAATTCAAACGTTATGGACCGGGACATAATAGTTTCACCGTAGCAGAAGATGGAAAAACCGACATCATGATTTACCATGCCCGTGATTATGAAAAAATCAAAGGTGATGCCTTATCTGATCCTAACCGTCACACACATGCCAGAGTTTTAAAATGGACTAAAGACGGCATGCCTGATTTTGGTCAGGATGTTGATGATAATGATATGGCTTTGAAAACAAAGAAGAAATAATATTTGCCTTTAGTTAGTTATATGAAAAAAGGGCTTCTCAAAAATAATCGAGAAGCCCTTTTTGTATTGTAAAAGAAAGAATTAAACTCCCTTGATTTTCTTTACAGCCGCTTTAATTCCGCGGATTAATGACGAACTGAATCCGTGAGATTCCATTTCGCTCAATCCTGTAATCGTACAGCCTTGTGGTGTTGTTACCCTGTCAATTAATTGTTCCGGATGGATTTGTTCTTCCATAACCATTTCGGCAGCTCCTTTTACAGTTTGTGCTGAGATTGCCAAAGCCGTTTTCCAGTCAAACCCAATTTCGATTCCTGCCTGCATGGACGCTCTGATATAACGCAAAGCAAAAGCAGTTCCACTGGCAGCTAAAACCGTAGCGGCATCCATTAATTTCTCGTCAATAACCGGAGCTGTTCCCAATTCTTTGAATATAGTAACTAATTTTTGTCCCTGATCTGCGTGTTTTTCGTTAAACGAAATACAAGTTGCCGATGCTCCGTATTGCGCAGCAATATTAGGCATGATTCGGATAGCCTGATGTCCTTCGCCTATTTTATTTTGCAAAGCTTCGATAGACAATCCGCTCACTCCCGAAGCAATAATTTTATTAGAAATCACAGGAAGAATTTCAGCCAGAACGGTATCTACCTGATACGGTTTAATGGTCAAAATAATGACATCTGCCTCTTGTATGTTATGTTTATTGTCGGAAGAAACAGTAACGCCTAATTTTTCTAAATAAAGAATACTGGCTGTATTTCTTCTGGTTACTGTAATTTGGTGTTCACTGGCATTTTTTGCCATTCCTAATGCAATAGCAGCTCCTAAATTACCACCTCCTATTATATGTACTTTCATCAAAAAAATATTTAAATTCCTAAAATCATTTTGGCTACAGCAAAATAAAGGATAATCCCAAAAATGTCATTTGCAGTAGTTATAAAGGGTCCTGTTGCAATAGCAGGATCAATTTTGTTTTTATGTAAAAAAAGCGGTACTAAGGTTCCTAATGTTGCCGCAAACAGGATAACTACGAGCATCGAAATGGAAATAGCCAGTCCCACTAAATATTGCTGATACATAGCAGAATGATATCCCAAAAGAAGCAAGGAAATAATAGTTCCTGAAATCATCGCCACGGAAACTTCTTTACTAAAATAAACACGGCTAAATTCTTTCAATGAACCATTAGCCAATCCCTGAACTACGATTGCCGATGCCTGTACACCAATATTACCTGCTGTAGCAGAAAGCAAAGGCACAAAAATAATTAAGGTTTCGTATTTTCTAAAAGCGTCCTCATTGCCTTTTAATACGATGGATGCTATTAATTCAATCACCATTCCGATAAGTAACCAGGGCAAACGTGCTTTAGTAAGTTCTAAAACGCTGTCATTCGTTTCAACGTCCTGGGTAATACCCGCTGCTAACTGGTAGTCTTTTTCAGCTTCTTCTTTAATTACGTCTACGATATCGTCAATAGTAATACGTCCCACAAGTCGTCCTAATTCATCTACTACCGGAATAGCCTCTAAGTCGTATTTTTGCATAATACGCGCCACTTCAACATCTTTATCATCTACTTTTACCCAGTTTAATTTTCTAATATAAACATCACTAATATGCGTTTTAGTCGAAGTAGTCAATAAGTCTTTTAGCGAAAGTCGTCCTTTTAAGCGGTTTTCATCGTCCACGACATAAATAGAATGTACCCGGGAAACATTTTCGGCCTGAATACGCATTTCTTTTACACAGGTCAGTACATTCCAATTTTCGTTGACTTTTACCAACTCTTTCCCCATTAATCCCCCGGCAGTATCTTCGTCATAACGCAAAAGATCCACAATGTCCTTAGCGTGTTCAACGTCCTGTAGCTCGGAGATTACCTCCGCTTTTAAGTCCTGGGAAAGTTCAGCAATAATGTCGGCAGCATCGTTAGTATCCAGCTCGTCCAACTCCTCAGCAATTTCTTTTGGCGAAAGTCGGCTTAAGATATTTTCACGCAAATCGTCTTCTAATTCAAGAAGGATCTCTGCTGTTTGTTCACTGTCTAATACTTTAAAAATATAGGTAGCTTCGTCAAAATCAAGTTCGTCCAAAACCTCGGCTATATCAGCATGGTGCATATCATTTAATAAGGATTCCAGTTCCTTATCATGATTATTTGCAATGTGCTGTTTTAATTCGAGAATTAAGTCTTTACTGATTTTAAATTCCATCGGCTTCTATTTTTTGAGTAAGTTCGATAAATTGTGCCACGTCCAACTGTTCCGGACGGAGGTCAAAGATACTATCTTCTCGTAAATTATCCGATAAGTTGAGTGTTTTTAAACTGTTGCGTAATGTTTTGCGACGTTGTTGAAAGGCTGTTTTTACCACCGTAAAGAATAATTTTTCACCGCAAGGCAAACTAAAATCTTCTTTTCTACGCATACGCATCACCCCCGATTTTACTTTTGGAGGTGGGTTGAAAACATGCTCGCTAACAGTGAAAAGATATTCAGTGTCGTAAAAAGCCTGAGCCAATACAGATAAAATTCCGTAAGTCTTGCTTCCTTTTTTCTCGCAAATGCGTTCGGCAACTTCTTTTTGGAACATACCTGAAAATTCCGGTATTTGTTCTTTAAGTTCTAATACTCTAAAAACAATCTGACTCGAAATGTTATATGGGAAATTACCAATGATGGCAAATTGTTTGTTTTCAAAAACTTCGTTGATATTGTATTTCAGGAAATCCTTAGAAATGATTTTTCCGTGCAATTTTGGATAATGTGCATTTAAATATTCTACCGATTCGGTGTCAATTTCAATCACATAAGTATTGATGGGTTTGTCCAGCATATATTTGGTCAAAACACCCATTCCCGGTCCAATTTCCAATACATCATCATAGCCCTCTAAACTCAGGGTGTCGGCAATATCCTTAGCAATACTTTCATCTTTCAGGAAATGTTGTCCGAGATGTTTTTTGGCTTTTACTTTGTCCATGTTTGTTGCTTTTTAATGTGAAAACAGAATGAATGCTGCTTTCTTAATTCTGCATTCTGAACTCTAAATTAGTGTTCAGAAATAACTTGTAATTCGGTTTTGAAAGTAAGCATTTTGTCGCCAAAAAGCTTTAGCCCTTCCGCCTGAAATACCACATCTTCTTCCTGATAGAATTTTTCTAAAGTAGCCAGACTATCTGTAGTGAACTGAGCCGAATATGTAACTCCGCCCATTTCTTCTTCCACCAATACACGAACTAATTTGGCATTAGTAAATTTACCTGTTGCCAGCATTTCCGGAATGTGTTTGTGCTGCATCCAGATTATCCATTGGTCATGAACACTTTCGTGAATATTAGTGGTTACGTTGTATATAATCATTTTCTATTGTTTAAACGTTGAATCGGTTAATCGGTTAATCGGTTAATCGGATCAACGATTAACCGATTCAACTTTTTATAAGTTTTTATCGCCTCTTAATTCCCGGAATTTTTTTCGGGCTTCTACAAAATAAATACTATCCTGGTGATTGAATATTATTTTCTCGTAGAGTGGTTTTGCCTTTTCGGACTCGTTTAACTTTTTACTGTAAATTTCTGCCGAAAAGAACAGTGCTTCGTCCATATAAATACCGTCACTATGATGGTCAATTATGGCTTGGTATTGGCTTAAAGCCAAATTAAATTCGGCTGTTTTTTCATAAGTTTTCCCCAATCGCAATTGGGTTACCGCCTCAATTTCATTTCCTTTAAAGGTTTTTAAAATCAATTGAAACTGTGCAATGGCTTCCTGATTTCTGTTTTGATACAACAGATAATCTCCTTTGGCAAAAGCTTTCAAAGCCGTCTGTGTCGAATCGGCAACGGTGTTGTCGTTAATTAACAAAAAGTACTCTAAAGCATCATTGGCAATCAGCTGTGTATTTGCCGATTTTAGTTCTTTAAACTGTTTCAGTGCCCAAGGAAAATCACCTTTAAAATAGCTTGTTTTTGCCGCTTTTAAACTGGCTTCATGAGCTACTTCATCATTTTTTAAATCTGTTTCAATTTGCGAATAATACAATAACGCCTGATTGAATTTTTCTTCAAAAAGAAAAATATCCGCCAGTTCCATTTTAGACTGAGCCACTTCGTAATCATTCAATTGCAATTCCAGGGCTCTTTTGATAATCGTTTTCCCCTGTTCGGGGTTTTTGAGATTGAACGCCACAAAATGCGCTTGAATCAGCTGCAAAGATAAGCTAAAAGGACTTATTTCAAATTGTTTCAACAAAGCTTCGATTTCTGCGTTAATGGTGGCAAAATCTTTTTCGGTTGCTTTACTAATTTTTAGTTCTAACAAATAGGAATCTGCCTGAACCAATAAGCCTAAATCCTTGGTGTTTTCGACTATAAAATCTAAAATTTCCTTAGCTATTTCCTGATTTTCTTCTTCGATGGCTAAATTGGCCAGATTTAAAATTGTAGCAAGCGACTCGGGATTACGCTTATAAATGGCTTTTTCCTGAATAAAGGCTTTAGCAAATTCTTTTTGTTGAATATAAAACCAACTTAAAAAATGATTCCAAAACAAATCCTGACTTTTTTGAACTTTCAGGATTAAGGCTTTTCGTAAGGCATCACTAAAACTCACATCGGCTTCATCGGTTATAAATCGCGATAACTGATTTTGAATTACAACTAAATTTTGAGGATTAGTATAAGCTTCGTCCAAAAAAGTGGTAATCATCATATCAAAATTTCCCAATTGTCCGTACAGCAAACCCTGTTGGTAATTGAAATTAAAATTGGGCTGAATTTCGGTGGCTGTTTGATAGGCTTTTAAAGCGTACTCTAATTGTACTTTCCGGTCAAAAGAAGCCGCAATTCCGTAAACTTCATTGGGGTTTTTTCGGATGCGTTCCAGAGCCTGATCGTAATAAATCTTGGCTTTGGCAGCATCTTTTTGCAATTGATAATTATAGCCCAACTCCACTAAAAGACTACCCTGATTGTATTTAGTAAATCGATCCTGAATAGCTTTTTCGGCTGTATCAAACTGTTTTAATTGCTGATAACAATCTACAGTTCGAAGGAAATACTGCATGTTTTGAGGAATATTTGCCAATAATTCCTCATAGCTGATTTTAGCTTTTTCAAAATCGCCTTTGTCGTAGTAATACTGAGCTAATTGCTCGTTTTGAGAGAAACAAATTAATGAAAAAAACAGACAAATATGTAAGAGGATTTTTTTCATTATTTGTTGTTTGAAAGGTTGTTATTTGCTTGCTACCACTCTAATAGGGATAGAGAATTCGACTCTAGCTGGAATGCCTCTATATTTTCCGCTCACCCATTCAGGATATTCGCTAATTAATCGAATAGCTTCATTATCAAGTACTTCGTCTAAGCTTTTTGCTATTCTAATTTTATCGGTACTTCCGTCTTTGTTAATGATGAAAGTCAGGAGTATTTTTCCACTAATATTTTCTTTTTCTTTTGGAATGTTAAATTTCTTTGCAAGATATGCATAAAAATGTTGCATTCCATTCTTTGGTCTTGGATAGTCAAAAACTTCATAATAAGTGTTTTTTACCAACAGAGAATCAATTGATGCACCTTTTTTTAATTTTCCGTTTTTATAATCCTCGGTGAAACTTAATTTGTATTGAAAATCGTTACCTTTCCAAATGCCTTCCTTTAAACCATTTTTGATGTTTCCTTTTTCTTGTATTTTTTCTCCTTTTTCATCAATATATCCATTCCCATTAATAACTGTTTGAATATTGTCTTCTTGCCAATACTGGATAGTTATTAAATCAGATTTAAGTTCATCTTTTTGTTGAGTAATGTATTCTTGTTCGGCTTTTTTATTACCGTTTTCATACCAACTGTAAGACTTACCAGCTGGTCTTCCTTTAATATAAGTTGTTATGTTTTTTTTATTACCATTTTCATAATAATAAATAAATTCACCTTCACTCAAAAGAATGTCTTTAGATTTTGAATCACCTTCCATTTGAAGGGTTCCATTTTTGTAATAATCTTCAAAGCGATAAATTTCTTTATCATTATAATAATCTTTTACGATTCTATAATATTTGCAATTCTCTTTGGATGTTTCTTTCCAAAGAGAATCCAGGTATATAGTTTTGTTTAAGTTATTTTGCGCAAATATTATATTCGAAATAATTAATAATAAAAAAGCCAATCGATGTTTTGTCATATTATAAAATTATAGCTTGTTAATTTATAATATCAAATCCGCAATACGGACGTAACACCTCAGGAATTACAATTCCTTCCGGAGTTTGGTAATTTTCAATAATTCCGGCTAATACACGAGGCAAAGCCAATGAACTTCCGTTTAAGGTGTGTGCTAATTGATTTTTACCGTCTTTATCTTTAAAACGCAATTTCAAACGGTTTGCCTGGAAAGTTTCAAAGTTAGAAACAGAAGAGATTTCTAACCAACGATCCTGTGCTGTAGAAAATACCTCGAAATCATAAGTCAAAGCCGAAGTGAATCCCATATCGCCACCGCAAAGGCGTAAAATACGATAAGGTAATTTCAATTCGTCCAAAATTCCTTTTACGTGTTCCACCATTCCGTCTAAAGCTTCGTATGATTTTTCAGGATGTTCGATACGTACAATTTCTACTTTGTCAAATTGGTGCAAACGATTCAATCCACGTACGTGAGCACCATAAGAACCTGCCTCACGACGGAAACAAGGTGTGTAAGCTGTAGTTAAAATAGGTAATTCACTTTCGTTCAATAAAACATCTCTGAATAAGTTGGTTACCGGAACTTCAGCAGTAGGAATCAAATATAAATTGTCCACTGTTGCATGATACATTTGTCCTTCTTTGTCTGGCAATTGTCCTGTTCCATATCCTGAAGCTTCGTTAACTAAGTGAGGTACTTGTACCTCATTGTAACCTGCAGCTGTATTTTTGTCTAAAAAATAATTAATCAAAGCACGTTGCAAACGGGCTCCTTTTCCTTTATAAACCGGGAAACCGGCACCGGTGATTTTATTTCCTAATTCGAAATCAATGATGTCGTATTTTTTTACCAATTCCCAGTGCGGTTGAGCTCCTTCATGCAAAACAGGAATTTCTCCCGCCTGAAAAACATTCAGGTTGTCATCGGCTGATTTCCCTTCAGGTACAATGTCAGCCGGAAGGTTTGGTAAAGTATATAGTTTTTCAGTTAATTCAGCTGCAATTTCATCAGCCTGCTCAGCCAGTTTCTTGCTTTTTTCTTTGTTACTAACCGTTTTTTCTTTTAAGATGGCTGCTTTGGATTTTTCACCTGCTTTCATCAATTCGCCAATGTCTTTGGACAATTTATTAGATTCAGCCAGAATGTTGTCTAACTCTACCTGCGTAGCACGACGACGCTCATCAAGTTCAACCACTTCTTCCACAACTGTTTTGGCATCCAAATTCCTTTTAGCCAAAGCTTGGATTACTTTTTCCTGATTCTCTCTAATAAATGCAATTTGTAACATAGTTGGATTTTTATAACTATAAATTTTCTAATAACGGTAGCAAATTTAAGGAAATGTTTAATAGTAACACGACAAAGTTTGATTAGAGAAGCAACAAATGTGTAAAAAAAGGTTTAAGCCTTTGCCATTCTGGAATTTGAAGTAAGAATATTGAATTAGAGCGGATTATTTTGCTTTGAAAAGGGTTGGAATTAGTTACTTTCAGGTATGCTGAACATAAAAGTACTGCCTTTTCCTAGTTCACTTTTTACCCAAATTTTACCGCCGTGTTTTTCAACAAAATCTTTGCAAAGCATCAATCCTAAGCCTGTGCCGGTTTCGTTATTGGTTCCTAAAGTATTGTTTTTTTCATTGATGCCAAATAAGTTTGCAATCTTTTCCGGAGCAATACCAGTACCGTTGTCCTGAACTGAAAATACAATCTGGTTGTGCTCTTTTTTCATTGAAATAATTACTTTGCCATTGTTCTCAGTGAATTTTATAGCGTTCGAAATTAAATTTCTAAAGACTGTTTCGAGCATATTGCTATCGGCAATTATGTGTTGATTTTTATCAATTTCCGATTGGATACATATGTTTTTACTTTTGGCAATATTGGCCAATAAATGTATAGTTTTGTCAGTAATGGTACTTATTTCGGTTTTTTTAGGGTTAAATTCCAAGCTGCCTGTTTGTGACTGCGCCCAGGTTAAAAGATTGTCTAACAGTGAAAAGGTGTTTTTGGATGATTGGTGAATGAGTTCAATGAATTCATTGGTTTCTTTGTTGTCTAATTCATTGTCTTTTTCAAGTAATAATTCTGATAATCCAATAATTCCATTAAAAGGCCCTTTTAAATCATGAGCGATGATAGAGAAAAATTGGTTCTTGTCGTCTAATAATTTTTTTATCTGTTTCTCTTTTTCTTCTTGTAACAAAAGCAAATAACCTACGCCGCTTATGGTCATCATCAGAAATATAATTAAAAATATAATTTTTTGTGTGTTATCTGTAGAATAGAGGGTGGTTGAGGTTTTAAATAAAGGGTAAAAGATTCTGAAAATAAGTGTTGCCAATAAAACAATGTAGTTAAAACCGAGAATTCTTCTGAATGTACTGCCATTGGATTCCAGCAAAAAAAGTATTGTGGGAACTATAAGCAGTAAAAATATATTAACTGATGCTAAAGAAACACGGATATTGGCAGGGGCTTCCATAGCAACAGCAATATAAAAGCTTAAAAGTGTTGTTATGAAAAGAATAAATTGGTTTTGAAATGATTTTTCGGTTCGACTTTTTACAATCATTAACATGGCGACTGATTCCAAATAATATCCTGAAAAAACTAAAGTATTAGTAACGATAAATTTTATTGGGTCGTAGGAAACAGTATCAACACGCAGAAAAAAGGCGAGCCAGGCAAAGGATAGTAAAATCTTGGAACAACCAAAAACCAATAATTGCTTATGTGATTGTTTGCTCATGAATGTAAATCGAAAAGTAAAAACAAGTATAGCCAGAATAAAGTTTCCCCAAAACAAAATTCCCATTGTATTGCGGATATCCAATGCAAATAATTTCGAAAACTGTTGAACTATTTCCATGAATTAGTATTGGTGACTTTTAGTATAAAAAGCATAGAAGTTATACTTACAAAAATAAATTTATTTTGATAGTAACCTAATGAATAGGCAACTAATTTGAAATTTTTTTGTTTTGTTTTTTAACTTCTTTTGATTTCGCGTTCCAAATAATCTTCTAAAAGTTCAAAAATAGCATCTACCGGAAGGATTTGGGTATCAGGATGATTTGTTAAAAAAGCAGCATTGAGTTTTACAATATTTTCTTCTAATTCGAAAAATGTATTGTTGTTTAAAGAATCTCTGATTGGGTTTACTCCCTCGAGTTTGCCTTTTAAGAATTTAGCTAATTTTACACTGCTCATTAAACGTACTTTTTTGCTTTGTTCTCTGAAAAGTTCCAGGTGTTTTTCGGCACCCAATAACTGCAGACCTTCTTCTATGAGTTCGTTCAGTTCTTTATTCCAACCTGAATTGTAAACAAACTGTGCAAAGTTACCCTGAGTATATTGGGAAGTATAATAATCCAGATAATAACTCATTAAGGCATCTTCATGAATAAGATCGTCATCCATTTTTTCTTCGCGCATCAGGTTAATCACCGAAATATTAGAGTTAATCACGTCTTGAGGGTTTTCGCTGTTGGCTGCGGTTTCTGATATTAAGATGCTTCCGAATTCCATTTTGAGTTTTTTAATGAGTGGATTGCAAATTTCGGGGAAATAATTGAGGAATAGAAATGTTTTTTTAAAATGAAATGAATAAAAAAAGGGCTGTGTCAAAAGTGAAACAGCCCCTTTTTTAAATACTCATAATTATCTCGATACACTAAATTTACCTTCAGTAATCTCAATAGTTTCTCCATCAACTTCTCCAGAAAAATTAAATGTGCCTTCTATTTTTTTACTGTCGTGAGTAGTAATATTAATAGTTCCTGATGTAGCATCCATGTTTTCAATTTCAGGCATAAAAGTAAAATCAGCCTGATAAGTTGTTTCAATATTTGATAAATCATGAACTATTGTATGACTTCCTTCTGTAGCATTAACAGGTAACCATAAATCAATTTTTTTAAGTGTATTGCCCTCACCTGAGTACCCTATTAAATCCAAGGTTAACGAAGTTTGATATCCTGTATCAAAAGTATAAGTTTTTCCATTGTATTTGAATTGGATGTAATCTTTACTAGAAGAATCACTATCATTACTACAAGAAAAAGATAAGCTTAAAGCTAAAACAGCAATAGCTGACAACATAATTTTTTTTAAAATTTTCATCTGAATTGTTTTGTTAATTTTCTTGCAAATATAAATTTTTTATTACAAAAAAACGTATTTTACAAAAAAACTTACAAATTTCAATAAGGGATTGTCTAAAAGAGCTATACTGGAATTTCAGCGGAAAATTATAAAATAATGAAAGTATTTTTATCCCTGTTTTTATAATGAACCTTGTTTCGCAAATTCGTGTGTATTCGAATTTTTTTTTAAAAATCTGCTAAAAATGCGTGTATAATGTTTTTTAAGTTACAAAATTGAATCAATTAAGATTTTTCTTTTGCTGTAATGAGAATGTTGAGTTTAAAATTTTTCTGTTAGCCCTGATCGCAGCGGCATCCTTTTCCTGAATTTTTTAATCAGGAAAAGATATAGAGAAGAGCAGGAAATAGCTCCAAATAAAATCCGCACAATTTTCAATTGGATTCCTTATTTTTGCACGCAATAAAATTGAATCATGAAATGAGTCTGACAAAAAAGGGGTGTTAAATCCGGTTATAAAAGGCGAATTACATGTGACAAATAAAAACAATAGAATCAACACATGATACAAAATCCAGAAAGATATACCATTACGGCGGCTTTGCCTTATACTAACGGACCTATTCATATTGGGCATTTGGCGGGAGTTTACGTTCCGGCTGACATTTATTCGCGTTACCTGCGTTTGCAAAATCGCGATGTGTTGTTTGTATGCGGAAGCGACGAACACGGAGTTGCCATTTCAATGAAAGCTAAAAAAGAAGGCATCACTCCGCAGCAAGTAATCGATAAATACGACGGAATTATTCGTAAATCGTTTTCTGATTTTGGAATTGCATTTGATAATTATTCGAGAACTTCGGCTAAAATTCACCATGAAACGGCTTCGGAGTATTTTAGAAAATTATACGAAAACGGTGATTTTATTGAAGAAGTAACCGAACAATTATATGACGCCAAAGCCGATCAGTTTTTGGCTGACCGTTTTGTAACCGGTACCTGTCCAAAATGCGGTAATGAAGAAGCTTATGGTGACCAATGCGAAAAATGTGGTTCGACCTTGAATGCAACTGATTTAATTAATCCAAAATCGACTATTACAGGAGAAACTCCAATTTTGAAATCAACAAAACACTGGTTTTTGCCACTGGATCGTTACGATGCGTTTTTGAGAGAATGGATTTTGGAAGGTCATAAAAACGACTGGAAACCGAATGTGTACGGACAGGTGAAATCCTGGATTGACGGCGGATTAGAGCCTCGCGCAGTAACCCGTGACTTAGACTGGGGAATTGATGTTCCGGTTGAAGGTGCCGAAGGAAAGAAATTATATGTGTGGTTTGATGCGCCAATTGGTTACATTTCGTCAACCAAAGAATGGGCTGCGAGAGAAGGAAAAGACTGGGAACCGTATTGGAAAGACGAAAAGACAAAATTGGTTCACTTTATCGGAAAAGATAATATTGTTTTTCACTGTGTGATTTTCCCTGCGATGTTAAAAGCCGAAGGAAGTTATATTTTGCCGGATAATGTTCCTGCCAATGAGTTCCTGAATTTAGAAGGAAATAAATTATCGACTTCTAAAAACTGGGCGGTTTGGCTGCACGAATACTTGGAAGAATTCCCAAATCAGCAGGACGTTTTGCGTTATGCTTTAACATCGAATGCTCCGGAAACCAAAGACAACGATTTTACCTGGAAAGATTTTCAGGCGAGAAATAATAATGAATTGGTGGCCATTTTTGGAAATTTCATCAACCGTGTGGTGGTGTTGACCAATAAATACTACAACGGAATTGTTCCTGCTCCAAACGAACTTTCGGAAGTGGATGAGCAAACTTTAGCGGAATTACAGGCTTATCCAGCAGTAATTTCGAGTTCTATCGAAAGATACCGTTTCCGTGAAGCTTTAGGCGAAATGATGAATGCAGCTCGTTTAGGAAATAAATATTTAGCCGACGAAGAACCTTGGAAAGTGATTAAAGATAATCCGGAACGCGTACAAACCCAAATGTATGTGGCTTTGCAAATTGCTGCTGCTTTGAGTTCGCTTTGCGAGCCTTTCCTTCCGTTTACTGCTGCCAAATTAAAACGCATTTTAAATTTAGGCGATGTAAAAATCGATTGGAATACAATTACAGATACGGCTGATTTAATGCCGGCGGGACACCAAATTGGCGAAGCAGAATTATTATTTACTAAAATTGAAGACGAAGCCATTCAAAAACAAATTGATAAATTGGAAGCAACTAAAACAGCCAATCAGGCTGAAAACAAAAAAGCAGAACCACAAAAAGATTTAATTCAGTTTGAGGATTTTGCCAAAATGGATTTGAGAGTTGGAACGATTCTGGAAGCCGAAAAAATGCCAAAAGCCAACAAACTTTTAATTCTAAAAGTGGATACCGGAATCGACGTTCGTACCATTGTTTCAGGTATTGCCGAAAGCTTCAAACCCGAAGATATTATTGGAAAAAGAGTAACCGTTTTGGCTAATTTAGCTCCAAGAGCACTTCGTGGTGTAGAAAGTCAGGGAATGATTTTGATGACGAATAATGCCGAAGGAAAATTGGTTTTCGTAAATCCGGATGCTGACGGAGTTGGGAATGGCGAGACGATAAACTAGTTTACATGATTATCGAAATAATTTCAATCTTAATTTGATATGATAAATTACAAAACCAGCATTTTAAATGCTGGTTTTTTTAATTAAAATAGTGATAAAAATTCAATCCGATAACTGAAATTGTATTATATTTCGCTCGAAATAACTTTTACTATGAAAAAAATACTATTTAGCTTCATCTTATTGATGACAATGCTTGTTTTAAGAGCTCAAAAAGAAGTAGCCTCCCTATCTGTTGACTATTCGAGTGAGTTCTTTAGTGATAAGGAGTCTATTACAATTTCTAATGATAAAACCAAAGAGTTAGTATTGTTAATTGAGGATAATGAAAAAACTATTTTATCATTATTAGACGAGAAATTTAAACAAGTAGCTACTTTAAATGGAGAGAAATTAGATCGAAAATTTAAAACATTTATAGGGTATAGCATTCAGGGAGATATTTATTGCATTTTTTTTAAAAATAATACCAATAAAAAATTTGGTTACATAGAGTTTAATTTTAAATCAGGGACGGTTGCACAATTTCCTTTAGATTTTAAATTAGAAAATGAAAAATATGTAGAAGCAATTACTCATAATAATGTTTTTTATTTAATGACTTCAGAGAAAAAAACAGGGTATGTTAATTTCTATGAATTTGGAAAAGAAAAACATTTATTAAAACATGCTGTTGATTTTAATTTTGTTTCCTATGATATCATATCAAGTGATGAATCTATACATAAAACTCCTTATGAATTGTTGACATCAAATGCCTGGGGTAACACAGGGTCTCTTACTAAAATCGATCTCAATAGTCCAAGCGCCATCGAATCTACATCAGAGAAAGTAAAATTATATCAAATTGGAAATGAACTCGTTTTTACATTTGATAATCAAAATGATAATACATCAATTATAAGTGTAAATACAACTGATTTTTCAAAAAAAGAAATAGTTTTTGAGAAACCCAAATTAGACCAGTCTTATGATTCCTCTTCACATAATTCATTATACAATAATGGTGTTTTATATCAAGCTGTGTGTTCACCAAAACAATTAAAATTAACTGCTACAAATTTTAATAATAAAATAGTACTCAAAGAACTTAATATTACAGATACTAATGATAGTATTCCTTTTAAAAACGGACCTATTATTCAGGAAAACAGCTCAATGTGGTTTAAAGACAACAAAAGAGTTAGAGAGCTGGAAAAATCTTCAAAATTTTTAAGAAAAGTAAACAACGGACAACTTGGTATCATTGCTTTTGTTAATAATAAAAATATTAAACAAATTACAATAGGCGGATATGTTCAGCGAAGTGGAGGTGGCGGCTTTGGTATGATGCCTATGGGAGGAATTCCAATGGGAGGATTTGCAATGGGTGGTTTGCTTTTTACCCCAACATTTAATCCATTTATGGGAGCGTATAATAGTTATTCTTATACAAAATCGACACGGATAGAATGTTTGTTTGATGATAACTTTAATCATGTTGAAGGTGAAGTAGAAAAAAATATTTTTGACAAAATTCATGAACAGGAAAAAAGCATAGAAAAAGAAAAAAATCTTGCATGGGGATTAAACCTTAAAAACATCTACAGACATAACAATAAATTTTACTTGTCGTATCTAAACAATTTAGATAAAAAATATAGTATTATAGAAATTGAAAATTAATATAATTACCGTTTAACATTATTAAACAAAGAAATTTCAAAATTCAATTAGAATAATAATTGCCATAATTTATATTGTGGCAATTATTATTTTTGACAAATGAATAATACAAAACCCAAATTGGCTCTGGCAGCAGGGATACTCTGTATTTCAATATTCCCTGTTTTGGTCCGACTTCATTTGACTAACGGATTGATTTCTGCATTTTACCGCATGTTTATTGCCGCTATTCTGTTATTACCTTATGTAATTATTAGTGGAAAATTCAAATTGCCAAAATCTAAAATATTCATTCTGGCGATAATAAGCGGAATTGTATTTGCCACAGACATCGCAATTTGGAATATTGCCATTCAAAAATCGAGTGCTACACAGGCTACTTTATTGGCAAATTTATCACCGGTTTGGGTGGGTATTGGCTCTTTTTTAATTTTAAAAAATAAACCTTCGATAAATTTTTGGATTGGAACAGCTATTGCCCTCATGGGAATGGTTATTTTAGTTGGTTTTGAAACGTTCAGAAATCTCAATTTTGACTTGGCTTTTACATTCGCCCTTTTATCCGGAATGCTCTACGCTACTTACATCCTAATCAGTAAAAGTATTTTATCTAAAGTAAACATTCTCTCTTTTATGAGTATTGTATTGGTTTCTTCCAGCTTATTTTTAGGTTTGATTTGTGCTATTACCGGAGAAAATTTTATCGGTTTTTCAAACGCAGCCTGGCTGGTTTTGTTTATTCAAGGCGCCGTTTGCCAACTGACCGCCTGGTTATTAATTAGTTATTCTACCCAACATTTGCAAGCTACAAGAGTTTCACTGAGTTTATTAGGACAAGCTGTTTTAGCCACATTACTCGCCTGGTTATTTTTAGACGAAAAAATGAGTTGGTTTCGAATTATTGGTGCCGTTTTTTTACTTTTGGGAATACGAATCACTTTTTACAATAAACCAATTGGTTTTAAAAAGTAGTATTTTGTTTTCTATATAAATGTATGGTCTGTATTTTTTAAAGAATTGTCTTTAAAAAATACATTTAACAGTTTTTTCTTTCAAGATAATTGATACATTTGCTGTTGTATTAATTATCTTAACAAAACCAACATGAAGAAAATTACTTTTTTAATTTGTCTGATAGCAACAACACTAATTCAGGCACAATCAACCAAACAAATTTTTGAATCTCCAAATCTGAAAGAAGCGATTTCATCTCACAAGACTGTGGCGGTTCTACCATTTAAATCTACTATCTCATACAAAAGACTTCCTAAGAATTTCAATCCGGAGACGAATGCTCAGGAAGAAAAAAAATCGGCACTTAGCCTTCAATCAGGTCTGTACACTTATTTATTAAGAAAGTCATCTGATTATTCTGTTACAGTACAAGATCCTGAAAGAACAAATGTTTTATTGAAACAAAGCGGGAATTTTGATAAAATAGATGACCTAACTCCAGATGCTTTAGCTAAAATTTTAGGCGTTGACGCTGTTATCAAATGTACTTATGCTTACCAAAAAACAGGTAGTGAAGGTGGTGCAATTGTAAAAAGCTTACTTATAGGTTTTGGAACCGGAAAAGTAGCCACTTCCGATTTGACAATGAATATTTACAATGCAAAAGACGGCGATTTATTATGGCGTTTTTACAAGCAAATGGATGAAGATGTAATGAGTAATCCTCAAGCTATGATGGAACACATGATGCGAAAAGTAGGGCGTAATTTTCCATACGAAAAAAGTTAATTTATTTCTATGAAATACAATGAAAGAGGCTTATTGAGCCTCTTTTGTTTTTTAAAGAAATGATTTCCTTAAAAGAAAATAATTTACGAATTTGCATCAAAAACAAAAAACCATGTCCCTAAAAGTAATTGCCTTCGACGCCGACGATACCTTATTTGTAAACGAAACTTATTTCTTAGAAACAGAAGAGAAATTTTGCGAATTAATGAGCGATTACCTTTCGCATCAGGGGATTGCTCAGGAGCTTTTTAGAATAGAAATAAAAAATTTATCGATATACGGTTACGGCATCAAAGCCTACATTCTTTCGATGATTGAAGCAGCTATGACTATTTCCAACAATACTATTTCGGTTGAAGTAATTGAAAAGATTGTTGAATATGGCAAGGAATTATTAGAGAAACCTATTGTTCTCTTAGACGGAGTCGAAGAAACCCTGGAAGCTTTGTATGGCAAATACAAATTAGTTGTTGCTACTAAGGGCGATTTACTGGACCAGCGCCGTAAATTGCATAACTCAGGTTTAGGAAAATATTTCCATCATATTGAGGTGATGTCCGATAAACAGGAACAGGATTATCTGGATTTGATTAAACGTTTGGAAGTCCAGCCTTCAGAATTTTACATGATTGGAAATTCTTTGAAATCCGATGTTTTGCCTGTTTTAGCCATCGGCGGACACGCAGCTCATGTTCCGTTTCACACCACTTGGGCACATGAAAAAATTGACCATGAAGTGAAACATGAAAATTTTAGTGCTTTTGAAAATATTACTGAAATTTTAAAAAGGTTATAATGATAGAAAAACGGAATAGTTTTTGAAAGTAAAAACGTATGAAAAAACTATTCCAACTTTTGTCTTTGCTTTGCTCATCGATGCTGTTGAGTCAAACCATATTGAATACTTATCCTATTGATTTAAGAAATAATCTTAAAGATACTAAATTTATTTCGTCATCAGTTTTTAGTAATTCGATTGAAGACAATCAAATTCTTAGCGTTGAAAACGAAAAAACACATGAAGTATTTGTTTTTATTAAGGATATTGAGAAGATTACAATTCTACAGTATAATAGTACTTTGTTTCTGAAAAGAGAATGTGTTTTTTTACTTCAAAATTTAAAAGGTAAATCAATAATAGGATGTAGTTTCAATAAAGTTGGAGATCCAACACTCTATTTGACTTTGGCTATTCCTTCTAATAATATGTATGATATTGTCAATAAAATAGCTGTTGTTTTCTCTTTTAAATTTAATTTAGAAACTAAAACTCATACAGTTTCAAATTTTAAGTTTCCGGCTAATGAGTTTGCTGTAACAACATTTCAGACGAATAATTCATTTTATATTCTAGCGCAACATAGAATTATGCATGGGTTGATTGTTTATACTTTTCAAGATGCGAAAATAGCAAAGAAAGGATTTGATTTTTCTTCTTTCAGTTTTCAAGATAGAAAAGAGAAAATCTATAATTTTAATGATTTAATAAAAGCATACCCAATTGAGAAAATTGATGTTTTCGATTATAATCCTTTGGATAAGGTTGTTAAAGAAAGTAAGCTTTACATTCATAAAAACCATATTATTTTAACATTAGATCACAATCATAAAAAGACTCAGGCATTTGATATTAATCTAGAAAATAATGAATTATTAGAGAAAAATTTTCCTAAATCAGTTCTTCAAGATTTAAAAAAGATGAGTAATTCTTTTTATCAGGATGGTCAACTTTATCAAATTAATACAAGTAAATCAGAACTTTTACTGGATATAAAAGATTTTAATTCGGATCTAACGTTAAAAACCATTAGGGTTTTAAATGAGGGTGATAAAAGATCTAAAAATGCTCCTTTATTCATTCAGACAGACTTAAGAAACCCCAATGAAATAAGAAGTCCAAAAAGATTTTTACAGCATTTACAGACTTTAGATATAGGTTTGTCAGTTTTTAAAAATAAAGAAAATACGTTTATTACTTTTGGAGGAGTTGCAAAGCCTAAAAAACAAGGTGATTCGTTTCAACATCAAAATTATATTGTGAATGGATTTGATGAAGAGGATGAAGTTTTTAATCAAAATTTTTCAACAATAGAACACTTTAAAACTGTTTATTTTACACGTACATTGGATCGCAATTTTGATTTTTTAAATCAGGAACAACAACCGCTTGGAATTAATAAATTGTATTATTTTTTGAGTACCAATAAAAACATAACACTAGAGAATATATTGAAATTTAAGGATTATTATATTCTTGGTTATTATGATACTAAGTTAAAGCAATATGTAATGCGTAAGTTTGCTGATGGATTTTATTGAGTTTAAGATGTTTTGTAACCGTTAATTTTTTCTTTTAAAAAGAAAGAATTGCTTTATTTTCTTTAACTTTACTTGAAGTATAATCCATTAAATTTCGATTTTATGTTATTAAAAAATATAGAAACTGCATTAAATAAACAAATCCGTATTGAAGCCGAATCTTCTCAAACTTATTTATCCATGGCTTGTTGGGCTGAGGTTCATGGTTTAGAAGGTATTGCGCAATTTATGTATGCCCAGTCCGACGAAGAAAGAGCTCACATGCTTAAATTGATTAAATATGTCAATGAACGTGGCGGTCATGCTCAGGTTACCGATTTGAAAGCGCCTAAAACAAGTTATACTACTTTCAAAGAAATGTTTGAAGAATTATACAAACATGAAGTTTTTGTATCTGATTCGATTAACGAATTGGTTCATATTACTTTTTCTGAGAAAGATTATGCGACGCATAACTTTTTACAATGGTATGTTTCTGAGCAAATCGAAGAAGAAGCTACTGCTAAGAATATTTTGGATAAAATTAACCTTATTGGTGACGATAAAGGAGGTTTGTATTTGTTTGATCGAGACATTCAACAGTTGGCAGTTGCCAATTCAACAACGAATAATCCCAAATAAAAAACGTTAAAGTTTATTTAGAATACATAAAAATAATATTTTTTGATTTATATTTGCTTCAGTTTTAAACTGATAGTGAGATGGGCAAAAAAGAAAAAGAGAAAGACAGCAAAAAAAAGAAGAAAGACAAAAAGAAAAAAGAAGCTCTTGTTGTCATCAAAAAAGTGGAAAACTGTAAATCTTCTTGTTGTGAAAAATACAGAAAATCGGAAAATAAACGCTGCAAACGTTGCCCAATGTTTGATTTGATTAAAAAGGTAGCCTAAATAAATATAAAAACCCATCTCGTTTTAAAAATGAGATGGGTTTTCTGTTTTATCTAAATCCTTACTTAACCGCAAAGTCCGCAAAGTTTTTAAAAGAAACCATAAAGACATTAAGTTTATTTAAGAGCTCTATCTTTTGTATTTGCTTTGCGTAAAAAAATGCATCCTTTGCTGTTAATTTTAAAATTAAAAACCGCAAATTCAAATTGAAAAATCTGTGAATCTGCGGTAAATAATTCTGCGAGCTTTACGTAAAAACTTAGCGAACTTAGCGGTTAAAAATCCATTTAACTCATGGCTTTCCTAACAAAAGCAAATCAGAAACTACTACTTCGGTCACATAACGTTTTTCGCCGTTTTTATCATCGTAACTGCGGTGTGTTAATTTGCCTTCAACTGCAATTTCTCTTCCTTTAGTAACATATTTTTCGATGATTTCAGCAGTTTTTCCCCAGGCTACTAAACGATGCCATTGGGTTTCTTCTACTTTTTCTCCTTTGTCATTTTTGTAGCTTTCATTGGTGGCTAATGTAAAGTTGGCTAACTTTTTTCCTCCTTCAAAATTTTTGATTTCAGGTTCATTTCCTAAATGACCTATCAACTGTACTTTGTTTCTTAATGCATTCATGGCGTATAAAATTTAATAGTTAATAAAAATTGAAATTTGTTATTGTCATTGAAATTGATGTTGTTTCATTTCGACGAGACAAAATTGCATCAACAACCTATAGTTATTCGGTTGTTAGTTACTTACTTTCGGTTGTAAATATTTGTAAACGTTTGTAAACGGATACTATTTTTTTGTATCTTGCAGTAAATCAGTGTATTTTATGCAGGCAGAAATCAACAAAGTCGAACTACGTAATCTGAAAATTCAAGATTATAAAGATTTGAAAAAATCCATGATTGAGTCTTATCCTGAAATGATAGATGATTATTGGAGAGAATCGGATATTAAAAAACTGCTCAAAATTTTTCCCGAAGGACAATTAGTTATTTTGGTTGATGATATTGTGGTAGGTGCTGCATTGTCACTTATAGTCGAAGAAAGTTTGGTAGAAAAAAATCACGATTATGCTAAGATAACCGGTGATTATACTTTCTCTACGCATACTTCAAATGGGCAAGTGTTATACGGAATTGATGTTTTTGTTGTGCCTAAATATCGGGGATTGCGTTTGGGGAGACGATTGTATGATGCCCGAAAAGAAATTTGCGAACAATTAAACTTAAAATCTATTGTTTTTGCGGGACGAATTCCGAATTACGGAAAGTATGCCCATGAATTGACTCCTAAAGTATATATTGATAAAGTAAGAAGAAAAGAAATTCACGATCCGGTACTGTCGTTTCAGTTGAGTAACGAATTTCACGTGATGCGTGTGATGAGAAACTATCTGGAAGGTGATCGAAAATCCAAACAATTTGCCGTTTTATTAGAATGGAATAATATTTATTATGATGAAAGTCCGCAAATTATCAATGCGACTAAAAGTGTGATTCGATTGGGTTTGATTCAATGGCAAATGCGTCCGCTGAAGGATTTAGATGCCTTAATAGAACAGGCTGAATTTTTCATTGATGCAGTATCGGGCTACGGAAGTGATTTTGCTGTTTTTCCGGAATTGTTTATTGCACCTCTTATGGCTGATTATAACCATTTGTCCGAAGCCGATGCCATCAGGGAACTGGCTAAATATGCCGAGCCCATTCGGAAAAGATTTCAGGAATTAGCCATTTCATACAATATCAATATCATCACGGGAAGTATGCCTACTTTAGTTGACGGTGTGTTATATAATAGTGGTTATTTATGCAAAAGAGATGGAACTTATGAAACCTATACTAAAATTCATATTACCCCAAATGAGATATTTTATTGGGGTATAACAGGAGGAAATACCATTAAAACTTTTGATACCGATTGTGGTAAAATAGGAATCATGATTTGTTATGATGTTGAATTTCCGGAATTATCAAGATTAATGGCCGATGAAGGAATGAATATTCTATTTGTCCCTTTTCTTACCGATACTCAAAATGGCTATACCCGTGTGAAACATTGTGCACAGGCCAGAGCTATAGAAAACGAATGTTATGTGGCTATTGCTGGTTGTGTGGGTAATTTACCAAGAGTAAATAACATGGATATTCAATATGCGCAAACGGCAGTTTTTACGCCATCTGATTTTGCTTTTCCAAGTAATGGAATAAAGGCCGAAACAACACCAAATACCGAAATGACTTTGATTGTGGATGTCGATTTGGATTTGCTCAAAGAATTACACGAACACGGAAGTGTCAATATCTTAAAAGACCGTCGTCATGATTTGTATCGAATTAAAAAACTAAGAAGTTAAGTATGAATGACCAATTGTATGATTTGGAAAGTTTACGATTTCCAATAGGAGAATTTCAAAAACCGGATTGTATAACTCAAGGAAATTTGGATACTTGGATTACAGCCATTGAATGTTTTCCTTTCAAAATAAAAGAACTCACTAAAAACCTTTCGGTAAATGAAGTAAATTGGATTTACAGGCCTAATGGCTGGAAAATAAAACAAGTAGTACATCATTGTGCGGATAGTCATATCAATAGTTTTGTTCGTTTTAAATTGGCATTAACCGAAGATAAACCTGTAATTAAACCTTATGAAGAGCATTTGTGGGCTGAGCTTACTGATGGACTGGATGATGATTTAACGGCTTCACTTCAAATAATTGAAGGGGTGCATGCACGTTGGGTTTTGTTATTGAAATCTTTTGGTGAACAGGAATTAAAGAAACAATTTATTCATCCGGCTACGAATAAAACGTTGTGCTTAGAGGAAGTTATTGGCGTTTATGCCTGGCATTGTAATCATCATCTGGCGCATATAGAACAAGCCTTATTTTATAAGGGACAATTTTAAAAATTATGGTAAAAAGTTGTTTAGAATGTGGTGAAAAAATTATAGGTCGCGAAGACAAGAAGTTTTGCAGCGATGGTTGTCGCAATGCCTATAATAACAAGATGAATAAGGATAGTAATAATATCATGCGTAATATTAATAATAAATTGCGTAAAAATTATCGCATTCTTGCCGAACTCAATACCGATGGAAAATCGAAAATAACCAGAACCAAACTGCTGAGTAAAGGTTTTGATTTTGAGTTTTTCACAAATATTTTGAAAACTAAAACAGGAAACACATACTATTTCTTATATGATCAGGGTTATATGTTATTAGAAAATGATATGTATATCCTTGTCAGAAAAGACAATTAAAAAACCCTCCCAATCTGCCTAAAATGAAAAAAGATTTATCTTCCATAGTATTTGTACTGTTCTTTATTGGAATTCTTGCTTTTGTGTATCTCAGTATCATGCCACAATGGACAACAAATGACGAGAAACCCTTAGAAGAGTTTTCGACCAAAAGAGCTTTGGTACACATTAAAAAAATGAGCCAAAAACCCCATTTTGTAAGTTCAGATTATCACAATCAAGTGGCGAATTATTTACAGGATGAGTTGCATAAATTGGGGCTGGAAACCCAGTTTCAGGATGGATTTACGTTAACGGACTGGGGTAATTTAACCAAGTCACACAATATCATCGCCCGAATTAAAGGGAGTGAAAATGGCAAAGCGTTATTGTTACTTTCGCATTATGACAGTGCACCGCATTCGGCTTCTCCTGGAGCTAGTGATGATGCTTCCGGAGTGGCTACTATCTTAGAAAGTGTTCGTGCTTTTTTACATACTAAATCGGCACATAAAAATGATGTTATTATTCTGTTTACCGATGCTGAAGAATTAGGTTTAAACGGAGCTGCTCTTTTTGTAACACAACATCAATGGGCTAAAGAAGTAGGTTTGGTGCTGAATTTTGAAGCCCGGGGAACATCGGGGCCCAGTTATATGTTAATGGAAACCACTAAAGGAAATGCAGGAATGGTAGAAAATTTTGCAGCAGCCAGTCCTTCGTTTACGGTTTCCAATTCGTTAATGTATAGCATTTATAAAATGTTGCCTAATGATACCGATTTGACGGTTTTTAGAGAGCAGGGGAAAATACAGGGTTTTAATTTTGCTTTCATTGACGGACATTATAATTACCACACGGCTCAGGATGATGTACAACATTTAGATGTCAATTCTTTAGCACATCAGGGTTCTTATCTGATGCCTTTGCTTAGTTATTTTTCTAATGCTGATTTAAACAGTGTTCAGGCCCTAGAAGATAAGGTGTATTTTTCAATTCCTTTTGGTTTTATCAGTTATCCTTTTAGTTGGGTAATGCCTATGCTGATTATTGCTTTTGTTTTGTTTTTATTCTTTGTCTTTTTAGGAATTGCCAAGAGAATACTAACGATGCAAAAAATTATAAAAGGTTTTATCCCTCTTCTGGGTTCTTTGTTTGCTTCGGGTTTAATTACTTTTTTGGGTTGGAAACTATTGTTGCAGTTTTATCCGCAATACAATGATTTGCTCAATGGATTCACTTATAATGGGCATGATTATATTGCGGCTTTTGTTTTATTAAGTATCGCTGTTTGTTTTGCTTTTTATCATTTTTTTGCTCCCAATAAAATCACAGCCAATCATTTTGTAGCTCCCTTGTTCATTTGGTTGCTTCTTAATGCAGGAATTGCTTTTGGATTAACAGGTGCCGGTTTTTTGATTGTTCCGGTTTATTTCGGGATTTTTGCTTTTGGATTTTATATTCTTACTCAAAAATACAATCCGATTTTAAACCTTATTTTTTGCGTTCCTGCTTTATTGATTATCGCTCCTTTTGTTGTGATGTTTCCCGTAGGTTTAGGTTTGAAAATAGTATATGGAAGTGCAATTTTAACTGCACTTTGTTTTGGATTGCTGTTGCCTGTTTTGGGGAATTTTGTTCAAAAAGGAACCTGGTCGCTGCTTTTTCTTTTGGCCTCCATTGGTTTTTTTGCGAAAGGGCACACAGCATCTGAGTATGAAAAAGGAAAGGCAAAATCAAATAGTTTGGTTTATCTCTATGATGCTGATGTTAATACGGCGCAATGGTTAACGTATGATAAAAATCTGGACGATTGGACGAAAAATTATCTGGGAGAAAATCCGCAAGAGGCAAAAGGATTGGAAGCTATTCCGCTTTTTAGTAAATACGATACTCATTTTACTTTTGCTGCTAAAGCACCTTTAAAACGTATCGCACAACCTACTATTGATTTTTTAACGGATAGTATCTCGGATAATCAGCGTTATTTGAAGATTCGAATTGCTCCTAACCGAAAAGTCAATCGCTATGATATTTTTGCCAATGAAAAAATGGACTTGTACAATATCAGAGCGAATGGCGTTTCACATTTAGAACAAAAAGGGAAAATTTACGAAAGGGAAGGAAAGCGCCTGTTGAGTTATTATGTGGTGGATAATGAGCCGTTGGTATTGGAATTTAATATCAATGCGGGAACCGTTTTGGATATGCAGTTGTTAGAAAGTTCGTTTGATTTATTGCAAAATCCATCATTTGCCATGAAAAAACGTGCCGACTGGATGATGCCAACTCCTTTTGTATTAACGGATGCTATTGCGGTTAAAAAAGCCATTCGTCCAAGTGCGAGAGTGATTCGGGATACGGTTCCGGTTGTAGCTCCTAAAGTCAGATTTGTTAGGCCGGTTAAAGTTAAAGTAACACCTTCTGTGGAAATTCAAAAGGATAGCAGTAATTAAAACTTTTAGATTGTAATTTCAAACCAGTTAGTTTTTAGAAATCAACTGGTTTTTTTGTGCAATTTTTTTTATAAAAAGCAATTAATTCTCCTAAATTGCAGTTCGTCGGAAAAATGTTTTTTCAAATGACTTGGTTTAGTTCATTTGCCTAAAATAATTAAACCAACCAAATAACTATGAAAAAACTAATCGTATTAATATTGATTCTGGTAATTACCAGCTTTGTTGTTGTTTCAAAAGATTCAACTCCATTAAATGTGGAATTGGCTTTTAACAAAAATGGAAACCCAAATGATACGGTATATGTTAAAACTCCAGATGTTAATTCTGAAAAATACAAATGGGAATATATAAAAGACCGATTGTTTGATGGAGAGACCGAAAACGTTTATAAGATAAAAGGTCCAATTTTAATTTCGTTGGAAAATGCCTCTCAACAGGATAGTATTATTATTAAGGAAATAATACAGGAATTACGAATTATTATTCCAAATAAAACTATCGATTTTTTCACAAGCTTTGTTGGGAAACCAATTGAATCTGTTCTAAAAAACAATTATAATACCTTATTTAAAGGAATTCCAGTTTACAGTTTGATGGGGTCTACAATACAAATTGAGTTTGATCCAAATCCAAATCATAGCGTTACAGTAGAAGCTCAAGGACTTAATGCCGTTAAAGTACCCAATGATTTAGGGAATATTTCTAGTTCTCGTTTTTTTCGAGATCAAGTTTTAAATGATAGAAATGGTCCATATTATATCTTTATTGATATTAATAAAGTACTTTTCCATGAGGAAAGGAAATTATACATTCAATATGAGTTTTTAAGATCACTTTGTTTTGTTAGAGATGACAAAATATTAAGTGAAGAGTCGTCAGTAAACAATATTTTTAATTCAATAAAACATAAACCTGAAAATTCAAAACTCACAGATGCTGACAAATTTTTATTGCAAAAACTATATTCAGATAATTTTATAGAGCAATTCAAAACGTATATGTATGCTAACTATCCTTGGCGTTATGCGAGCAGTTTTACCAATAAAAAAATGCATGAATTTAAAGTTTGGGGAATTATTAGTGCCTTAGGTTTATTGGTCTTTGCTTTAATGTTTAGCTATTTTCAAGATAGAAAATACAAGTATTCCTATCTTAACTACTTGCTTCCAGTTTTTTTGATACTGCTTCATTTAGTGAATCTCGTCAATTTATATGATTATCTGACAAGTTTTAATTCGGTTATTGGATGGAATAGCCAAATTCTTTTTCAAATACCATTTGCTATAGTGCTTTCGGTTTTAATTTCTTTTATTTTATGGGGATTAGAAAAAATTAGTATTAAAGGGAATGAAAGAATTAGTTATCAATTGGTATTGAAAGTTATTTTTACTTTTGTTTCTTTTACAGCACCACTTACTTTAATATTTTTAGAATCAGATAGAGAAGGATTTTTTGAATTTATTTTGCCTTATGTTTTTTTCTCAGCTGGATTGGCAATCGGTAGAGGAATATTATTGTATCTGAATCATTATTCAGAGTCTTTAGTTAAAGAGAAAGATTTTGAATTGAGCCGTTTGAGGGAAGCCAAAGCAGAAGCTGAGTTCAAAACATTGCAATCACAAATCAATCCGCATTTTTTGTATAATGCGTTAAATTCAATAGCCGGTTTAGCACATATTGATGCAGATAAAACCGAAAAAATGGCTTTGTCTTTGTCGGATTTATTTCGACATAGTATTAATCGAAAAGGGGCAAAAGTAAATACCGTGGGTGATGAGTTAAATTTGGTTCAGAATTATTTAGAAATTGAACAAATCCGTTTTGGAGACCGTTTGGATTTTTCTATCGATGTTGATGATGATTTATTGAAGGTTGAAATTCCCATGTTTGTTTTGCAGCCTTTGGTAGAAAATGCCATCAAACACGGAATTTCTAAAATTGAAGGACAAGGTAAAATTGTCCTGAAAGTAAGTAAGAAAGACAAGGGTATTTTAATTTCGATTCAGGATAACGGTCCCGATTTTTCGGAAGGTTTGTTGAGTGGGCATGGTTTGCAAACAGTGTATGATTTGTTGCGATTTAGTTATGGAGATAAAGCTGAAATGAGTTGGCGTAATCAACCTCAAAAAGAAATAACCATTTTTATAGCTAATGTTTAAAATGAAAAATCAAGGGTATACGACTTTAATTATAGATGATGAACTGCCGGCAAGAGCACGTTTGCAGAAATTACTGGAGCATTTTCCGGAAACTTTTCAGGTATTGGACGAAGCTAAGAATGGAGTTGAGGCTGTAGAAAAAATCAATCAATTACAACCTGAGTTGATCTTTCTGGATATTGAAATGCCAGGATTGAATGGTTTTGAATTATTGGAACGTTTAGAGAAAATACCTATTGTGATTTTCTGTACGGCTTTTGATCAATATTCTTTGAAAGCTTTTGAAACCAATAGTATTGATTATTTGTTGAAGCCTTTAAGATTGGAACGTTTACAGCAAACTGTTGAAAAATTGGGTAGTTTAAAAAACAATCTGTCTTCTAATGCTATCATGTCGGTTTTAAAAGAATTTTATAGTCAAAAAGAAGAGAAAAAGATGACTTCAATAACAGTAAAAAAGGGGGAGAAACTCATTTTTATAAAGCTGGATGAGATCACTCATTTTGAAGCCGATGAAAAATATGTTACAGTTTATACCAATAAAGAAAGCCATTTGATCGAGCAATCTCTATCCCAATTAGAGATGAGATTACCAGAAAATTTTCTAAGGGTACATCGTTCGGTTATAGTTAATATGAATCAGGTTATGGAAGTTCAAAAGTATTTTAACAGCCGATTTGTAATCACATTGAATAACAATAGAAAAACGAATATTACTTCTGGTAGAAGTTATAACGAGGCTATTAAAAAATGGATGGGTATTTGATGATTTAGATTTACTAAACCCGATAGTCCGATAACATCGGGACTGTCGGGTTTGTTTTTAAAAATAAGTTTTACCCAAAAAGCATAGCTGCTACATCTTCGATTTTGGCAACTAGTTCAATTTTAATCCCCGTATTTTTTAAGGCAATTTTATTGTATTTCGATACAAAAATGGTAGAGAATCCGAGTTTTTCAGCTTCCTGAATGCGTTGGTCAACGCGGTTTACCGGACGTATTTCGCCTGAAAGTCCTACTTCGCCTGCAAAACAGAAACCTTTGTCCACCGGAATGTCTTCGTTAGAAGATAAAATAGCGGCTACGACGGCCAAATCGATAGCCGGATCATCAACCGAAATTCCTCCGGTGATATTCAGGAAAACGTCTTTGGCGCCCAGTCGGAAACCAGCTCTTTTTTCTAAAACTGCCAAAATCATGTTGAGTCTCTTGGCGTTGTAACCAGTGGTGCTGCGTTGTGGTGTTCCGTAAACTGCTGTACTAACTAAGGATTGAATTTCAATCATCAGCGGACGCATGCCTTCGAGTGTGGTAGCAATGGCGGTTCCGGAAAGTTCTTCGTCTTTATGCGAAATCAATATTTCCGAAGGGTTGGAAACTTCGCGTAAACCACTGCCCAGCATTTCGTAAATACCAATTTCGGAGGTAGAACCAAAACGATTTTTTAACGAACGAAGGATTCGGTAAATGTGATTGCGATCGCCTTCAAATTGCAAAACCGTATCGACCATGTGTTCCAAAATTTTTGGTCCGGCTATGTTTCCGTCTTTTGTAATATGACCAATGAGGATTACAGGAATGTTGGTTTCTTTGGCAAACTTAATCAGTTCGGCAGTGGTTTCTCTGATTTGCGAAATGCTTCCCGCAGTCGATTCTATATAATCAGTATGAAGCGTTTGAATCGAATCGATTATTACAATTTCAGGTTCGATAGCTTCAATTTGCTTAAAAATATTTTGGGTTTTGGTTTCGGTTAAAATGTAGCAATTATCGCTGCTGGGTGTAATTCGTTCAGCGCGCATTTTGATTTGCTTCTGACTTTCTTCGCCCGAAACATATAAAGTTTTATAGGGTAGTTTTAAAGAAATCTGGAGTAAAAGTGTGCTTTTTCCAATTCCGGGTTCGCCGCCTAAAAGCGTAAGCGAACCGGGAACAATTCCTCCGCCAAGAACACGATTCAATTCGGTATCTGTAGTATCCATTCGAATTTCCTGGGTCGAATCGATTTCGGTAATTTTTAAAGGTTTTGGCGCTCTGTTAGCGGGTGTTGGTTCGCTTTTCCAGGCTACCTTGTCTTGTTTTTGAATGATTTCTTCGGCAATGGTATTCCATTCTTTGCAGGCGTTGCATTGTCCCTGCCATTTTGCATAGGAAGTTCCGCAACTCTGACAGAAAAAAGAGGTTTTAACTTTTGACATTATTTTTTTACGCTTAAACTTTTCATATCCTCGTACTTGTTGTACATCATATCTTTCGTTAAATCACCAATTTCTTCTAATTGTGAAGCGCGTTGGTATTTGTTGGAGGCTTTTTTATTGTCGCCTAGTTTTTCATACATTAAGCCTAATTCGTAATCGGCAAGCATCGATTTTGGGTAATTTTTATTGGCTAATTGGGAAAGCTTTTCCAATTCTTCGTAAGCTTTGTTTTTTAAAATAGCGGCTTCTATGGCTTTGAAATCGTTGATTCGAATAGGAACGTTCATACCTAATTTTTGAGTGGTGTTTTCATATTTTTTAATGAGATAATCGACGTATCCTGATGGAAGAATGACAATTTTTTCGGCAAATTCTGTTGAAGAAATAGGTTTGTAGCTGTCAAAAATTTGGTACAAAGCATTTGGAACCGAATATAAAACCAATGAATAATGAGAAGCATTATTGAATTTGTCGTATTGATAGTTTACTAAGGGATTGTTAGTGGCAATGGCTTTAATATTGGCATCTAATTCTTCAATTGGTTGGCGCAATTGTTTAATGTCTCCGTCAGCCGAAGATTGGTAATAAAAAATATTTTTCTTGGTGTTGGTTAAAGTAGTGGCAATTTGGTTTTGCATTCCCGGAGCTAATTCAGGACTTAGTGAGATGTAAGCATTGAAAAAAGAATTGTCTCTGTAAAGAAAGAAATTCAAAAATCCGGCTGTAGTATCGTGCCCGGCAATAATTCGAAAAGGAGCAACCCTGTATTTTTTTTCTACAAAAGGAATCAGTTCTTCGCCAATGAAATTGTAAAAAGCTATGGCTCTTTTGGTTGGAGTGCCTTGAGCTTCATCAAAAGCGCAATCGTCCATGCGGCTGCTTTTTTGTTTAATGCCTATGATGATGGTTTCAGGAAGGTCATCCCAATATTCACCATATTTTATAGCGCCCTGAAAAGGTTCAAATAAATAATCGCCATCTAATAATAATAGGATAGGATATCTTTTCGTAGGGCTGTTTTCATAGGAAGAAGGCAGGCTAACGAATATTTCTCTGGTTTCTCCAAGATTGTTGGATTTGATTAATTCGGTGTTTTTTTGGGCAAATAATGAAACCGAAAAAAAGAATAAAAGTAGCGCTTGTTTCATAATAATTGGGGGATTTAAAATAAGGATTCTAAACTTTAAAGCAAGATACTGATTTTTTATGAAAGTAAAATAAAGCTTATAAAAACAAAAAGCGCTTCTCTTGGAAACGCTTCGATTTAAATTTTTAATCTTTATCTATGTTAATGAATTGTTGTTTTCGTTTGGGAAAATAATCCAGGGCTGAAAGGTTTTTGCTTCTTCAAAGTCCATCGTTGCATAAGAAATGATAATGATGATGTCATCTCTCTGTACTTTTCTGGCAGCCGGACCGTTAAGTGTAATTTCGCCTGAATTTCTTTCTCCTTTTATGGCATAAGTGTCAAAACGTTCTCCATTATTGATATTAACAATAGAAACTTTTTCCCCCTCAATAATATTAGATGCTTCTAATAAGGTTTCATCGATGGTGATACTGCCAATGTAATTTAAATCGGCTCCTGTTACTTTTACCCGATGAATTTTTGATTTTAAAACTTGAATTTGCATGGTGCAAAAGTAAATTATTTTAATGAAATGGTATCAATCAAACGAATATTATTAACAAATACGGCTATAAATGCACGATAATTTTTATCTTTTGATTGTTTCTCACAAGGAATAAGTGTCTCTTCGTCAGCAATTTCAAAATATTCTAAATCAAAAATGTCATTGGATTCGAAGATTGTATTGACCCAATTTTTTACTTCATTACAATCTTGAGTTTTGAATTTTTCTTTGGCTTCGAGTAAGGTTTGATAGATAATTGAAGCTTTCTCTCTTTCTTCTGCAGATAGGCGTTCGTTACGGGAACTCATCGCCAGTCCGTTCGTTTCTCTGAAAATATTACAACCAATGATTTTGACATTCAAATGATTTTTGCTTACCATTTTTTTGACAATTTGTAATTGCTGGAAGTCTTTTTCGCCAAAGTAAGCATTGTCAGGAGATACAATTTCAAAAAGGCGTTTTACAATGGTTCCTACGCCGTTAAAATGCCCTGGTCTGAATTTGCCTTCCATTTGGTTTTCTAAACCATCAAAATCAAAATCCTGTGAAGTGACTTTTCCTTCATAAATATCGTCAACAGTAGGAGCATAGATAATTATGTTTGGATCTAATTGGGTAATTTTTTTAGTGTCTTCTTCTAGAGTTCTGGGATATTTTTCCAAGTCCTCAGCATTGTTAAATTGAGTTGGATTAACAAAGATACTCACTACAGTATGTTGGTTTTCTGCTAGTGATTGTTGCATTAAGGAAAGGTGTCCTTGGTGAAGCGCACCCATTGTTGGAACAAAACCAATAGTGGAATTAGTCGATTTAACCGAATTTAAAAATTCAACTAAAGCTACTTTTCCATAGAAAATAGGCATGATAATTTTATTAAAATTGAGTGCAAACATAATATATTAGTTAATAACTGCATAAAATTTTGTAATTTTGCGTGGTTTTTATTACCAACAAACTAACTAAATTGCAATATGAAAGATAAGAGGATATTATATGTATCATCTGAAGTGGTGCCGTATTTGGCTGAAAATGAGGTTTCTTTAATGTCTTATGATGTTCCTAAGATGGTAAATGACCAAGGGGGACAGATTCGAATTTTTATGCCAAGATATGGTAATATTAATGAAAGAAGACATCAGTTACATGAAGTTATACGTCTTTCAGGAATGAATTTGGTAGTAAATGATTTAGATATGCCTTTGATTATTAAGGTAGCATCTATTCCTAAAGAAAGAATTCAGGTATATTTTATTGATAATGACGAGTATTTTAAGCGAAAAGCGACTTTTGCTGATGAAGACGGACAATTGTATCCTGATAATGATGAGCGCGCTATCTTTTTTGCAAAAGGTGTCGTTGAAACTGTGAAAAAATTAAATTGGGTGCCTGATATTATTCATGTACACGGATGGATGGCAGCTATGTTGCCGGTATACATGAAGCATTTTTATAAAAATGAGGCATTGTTTTCTGAAACGAAGATTGTTACTTCAGTATATGGACAATCTTTTGACGGAACTTTGGATGTTGAAATGCTTAACAAAGTAAAACTTGATGGTGTTCCTCAGGAAGCTGTTGATATGCTTTCGGTTCCTGATTATGAGAATATTATGAAGGCAACTGTAATGCATTCAGACGCGGTAATTGTGGCTTCTCCAAATCTTAGTTCAAGTTTAACAAAATTTATTGAAACTTCAGGGAAACCTTTTTTACCTTACGTCCCTAAAGATGCTTTCGCCGATGCGTATAGTAATTTTTATAAAGAAATGCTTTAAACCCAATTTTTTAGTACCAAATATGCGCAATAATTCTTTTTTTAAGATAATTCTACTAGCAATAACAGTCGTTTTTTTTGCTTCCTGTGATAAAGACTTTAACTCTATAGGCGGAGATTTAATAGGTGATGAACATTTTGGTTTGATACCAAAATCTTATGATGTATTGTCGTATAATCAAAAAATAGATCCGGTTGCTTCTAATAATTTACCTGTGAATCCTTTGGGGATTTATGAGGATGCTGTTTTTGGAACTACCGAAGCTAGTTTTGCTACTCAGGTTGTTTTGGCTTCTGTAAATCCTACTATAGGTAATAATGTTGAAATTGATAGTGTGACTTTGTCGATTCCTTATTTTAGTCATATAGAATCTACTAATGCAACAACTGGAAATAGTACTTATGTTTTAGATTCTATTTATGGTTCAGCCGATGAGAATAAAAGAGCTATTAAATTAAGTGTTTATGAAAACGGTTATTTTATGAGGGATTTAGATCCTGCAACAGGTTTTTTGGAATCACAAAAATATTATACAAACCAAGGCAGTGATTTTGATGCTTTAAAAGGTGGTGTAAGGTTAAATGATGGTGTTGTTGCTCAAAATGATGCTTTTTTCTTTGATAAAAGTGAAATTAAAAATACAACTACTACTACAACTGATGGTAAGGAAGTTAAAACAACTACAAAGACTGCTCCGGCCATGCGTTTGGCTTTGAATAAGGCTTATTTTAAAACCAAAATTATTGATGCAGCAGCCTCTGGAAAATTAATAACTAATGATGTTTTTAAAAACTATTTCAGAGGATTGTATTTTAAAGTTGAGAAATCCGGTTCTAACCCGGGACAGTTGGCTATGATGGATTTTAAATCGGGGACGGTTACCATCAATTATAAAGAAGATTATACAACTACAACAAATAATGTGACTACAACTACAAGAGTTCCTAAGTCAATTGTGTTAAATTTAACGGGGAACACAGTAAGTTTGTTGACAAATACCAAGAAGCCAGCTTATGATACGGCCTTAAATAATCCTAACAAAACTTCGGGAGATAGTCAATTGTATGTAAAAGGTGGAGAAGGAGCGATGACTGTTTTAGATCTTTTTGATAAAACTGATGTTAAAGGTTATGATGCTAATGGAAATGAGACAGTTGGTATGAATCATGTTCCGGATCAGTTGGATGAATTAAGACGTAAAGATCCTGTGACAGGAAAAAGTATTATGATTAACGAGGCTAATCTTGTTTTTCATGTCGATACTTTAACTATGGGGGCTACTAAAAAACCAAACCGTATTTATTTATATGATTTGACTAATAGCACTACAGTAGTTGATTATCTTTATGACGGGTCAACAGGAACAAATGCTAAAAACGGATTGTTAATTTATGGAGGCCAGTTAATAAAAAATAAAGCTGGTGAATATTTTTATGAAATAAATATCACCAGACATATCCGAAATCTGGTTAAAAATGCTGATTCTACCAATGTGAAACTAGGTGTGGTGGTTACTGAGAATATTAATAACAGTGCCATGAATAAATTGCGTTCGTCTTTTACTTTAACAGACGGGACAATAGTGTCTAAAGCGCCTCAGGCTTCGGTTATGAATCCTTTAGGTGTGGTATTGCATGGAGGGAATCCTTCTGTCCCTGATGGGAAAAGATTAAAATTAGAAATATATTACACAAAACCGAATTAATAGAATTATATGTGTGGAATAGTTGGTTATATAGGACATAGAGAAGCTTATCCTATTGTTATTAAAGGTTTAAAAAGACTGGAATATCGTGGCTATGATAGTGCCGGTGTAATGGTTTATGATGGAGCTATTAAGGTTTGTAAAACAAAAGGAAAGGTTGTTGCCCTTGAAGAAAAGGCACAAAAAGAGATTACAACAAATGGTTCTATTGGAATAGGTCATACCCGTTGGGCTACTCATGGTGTTCCAAATGATGTGAATTCTCATCCTCATCTTTCAAATTCAGGTGAATTAGCAATAGTTCATAATGGAATTATTGAAAATTACGCACCATTAAAAGAAGAGTTAATTAAGCGTGGATATGTTTTTCATTCGGATACTGATACAGAAGTATTGGTGAATCTGATTGAAGAAGTTCAGAAAAAAGAAAAAATAAAATTAGGAAAGGCTGTTCAGTTAGCGCTTAACCAAGTGGTGGGAGCTTATGCTATAGCGGTTTTTGATGTTAAAAATCCTCACGAAATTGTAGCAGCAAGATTAGGAAGTCCTTTGGCAATCGGAGTTGGAGAAGGGGAGTATTTTATTGCTTCTGATGCTTCACCTTTTATTGAATATACTTCTAATGCGGTTTATTTGGAAGATGGTGAAATGGCTAATATTAGTCTGAATAAAGCTATTAAGATTAGAAAAATTAAAGATGATAGTTTGGTTGATCCTTATATTCAGGAGCTTCAAATGAATTTGGAGCAAATTGAAAAAGGAGGTTTTGATCATTTCATGCTGAAAGAAATCTATGAGCAACCAAGTGTTATTAAAGATACTTACAGAGGAAGGCTGCATGCTGATAAAGGAATTATTCAAATGTCGGGTGTCGAAGATCATTTGGAGAAATTCTTAAATGCAGACAGAATTATTATTGTTGCTTGTGGTACTTCGTGGCATGCAGGTTTAGTTGCGGAGTATATTATTGAGGAATTTGCCCGTATTTCTGTGGAGGTAGAATATGCTTCTGAATTTAGATATAGAAATCCAATCATAAAAAGTACTGATGTAGTTATTGCTATTTCCCAATCAGGAGAAACTGCCGATACTATGGCGGCTATTAAACTGGCAAAAGAGCATGGTGCTTTTGTTTTCGGTGTTTGTAATGTCGTGGGTTCTTCTATTTCGAGAGAATCTCATGCAGGTGCTTATACACATGCAGGACCTGAAATTGGGGTAGCTTCAACGAAAGCGTTCACTACTCAAATTACGGTGTTGACTATGTTAGCTTTGCGTTTAGCTAAAGCAAAAGGAACTTTGTCTCATTCTGATTTCCATAGGTATTTATTGGAATTAGAATTGATTCCTGAGAAAGTAAAAGAAGCTCTGGAGACAGCTGAAAGAACTAAAGAAATTGCTACTGCTTTCAAAGATGCTCCTAATTGTTTGTATTTAGGCCGAGGGTATAACTTTCCGGTGGCTTTAGAGGGAGCTTTGAAGTTAAAAGAAATATCATATATTCATGCTGAGGGTTATCCTGCTGCCGAAATGAAGCACGGTCCAATTGCTTTGATTGATGAGCAAATGCCTGTTATTGTAATTGCTCCTAAGCAAGGACATTATGATAAAATTGTAAGTAATATTCAGGAAATTAAGTCAAGAAGTGGTAAAATTATTGCAGTTGTGACTAAAGGTGATACTCAGGTGAGGGAATTGGCTGATTATGTTATCGAAATTCCGGAAACGTCGGATGCTTTATCTCCGTTAATTACTACAATTCCGTTGCAATTATTGTCTTATTATATTGCAGTATTTAGAGATTGTAATGTGGATCAGCCACGTAACCTGGCAAAATCAGTAACGGTGGAATAATTTTTTCAGGATATATTTTTAGAAAGCGAGATGAAAATCTCGCTTTTTTTGTTTTGTGATTTTTTACGATTTTAAAGGTTTTGATTTTATTTCAAAAAAGAGATGGATTGCGAATTTTGTAAAAAAAATTAAATTTAACATACGATTCTTTAAATTAAAGCTTTTGTTTTTTAAATAGTGGTGAAATTAGTATTATTTTAGTAGTCCAAATCATTAAACTTAACTATATGAAAGCTTGTCTGTTTTTTTTATCGATGTTTATTTGTAGCATAAGTTTTGCTCAAAATACAGTTGAAGGTTCGATTGTTGAGAAGAATAATTTACCCGTTGTCGGTGCTAATGTTAAGGTTGTTGGTGAAACTACCGTTACGATAGCTGACAGTGAAGGGAAGTTTCTTTTGAAGACTTCTTTGAATTTTCCTTTTGAAATTGAAGTTAGTAGTATTGGTTTTGTGACCAAAAAAATTATGGTTACTTCGAAGAAACAGTTAATGGGGATTGTTCTTAAAGAAGAGCAAAATGTGCTTGATGAAATTGTGGTGTCGGCATCCCGAACACCTGAAAGGGTTTTTGAATCGCCGGTTACGATTGAAAGGATGGGTATAGCCGATGTGAAAAAAACAGCTTCTTCAACTTTTTATGATGGTTTAGAAAATTTGAAAGAAGTGCAAATGAATACCAGTAGTTTGACTTTCAAGTCTATTAATACGCGTGGTTTTGCTACTGTGGCCAATACACGTTTTATGCAATTGGTGGATGGTATGGATAATTCTTCGCCTTTGTTGAATTTCGTTTTGGGGAATATGGTGGGAGTTTCTGAGATAGATGTACAAAGTGTAGAATTGTTGCCAGGAGCTTCTTCAGCTTTGTATGGTGCCAATGCTTTTAATGGTATCTTATTTATGAATAGTAAAAGTCCGTTCAATTATCAGGGGATTACTGCTTATGTAAAATATGGTCAAACCAGTCAAAAAGCAGCAGGAGTAAACGATTTTGTTGATTACGGAATCCGGATGGCTCATGCTTTTGATAAGCATTTTGCAGCAAAAGCCAATTTTACATATATGCGTGGTACTGATTGGTACGCCACAAATTACAATGATAAAACGGTTAGTGGAAGGGACAGAAGTCATCTTAATTATGATGGGATTAATGTTTATGGTGATGAGGTAAGTACTAATATCTATAATGTGGGGCAAAAAATGATTGCCAGTGGGGCTTGGGCTGCTGCTGGTTTGCCGTCGGGTTTTGCGGATTATTTACCAAAAGAAAATGTCTCAAGAACGGGGTATAATGAAACGGATTTGACAGATAATAAAGCAAGTAATACTAAGATTGATCTTTCGTTGCATTTCAGGCCTTTCGGAAATGAAAATTTCGAAATCATTTGGTTGAGTAAATTTGGATTTGGAAATGCAGTTTATCAAGGGGCTAATCGTTATTATTTGAATAATTTTTTTATGCAACAGCATAAATTAGAATTTAAAGGCAAGAATTTTTTCTTGAGAGGTTATACAACTTCTGAAGATGGTGGGCAGTCTTATGATATGCTTTTTACAGGAATTAATGTCAATAGGGCATGGAAATCGGATGATGTTTGGTTTGGGACTTATGCGGCAACTTATGCCGGTGCGGTTGGGAATCCTTCAAGTCCTTTTTATAATAATCCAACGGCAGCACATTCCTATGCGAGGTCGCAGGCTGATGTTGGCAGGTTGATGCCGGGTACAGCTGCTTTTAAATCGGCATTTAATAGTGTAATTGCAGAGCCAAATGTGTTATCAGGTTCGAAATTAGTAGATAATTCTAAGATATATCATTCGGATGTGAATTATAATTTTAAGGACTTAATAAAATTTGCTGAAATCCAAATTGGAGGTTCTTTTAGAGAATATCGGTTGAATTCGCATGGAAGGATATATACTGATGCTGATAGTCCGATTCATTATAATGAATATGGTGCATATACTCAGTTGGTGAAAAAGTTTGTGGATGACAGGTTGAAGTTTACAGGTTCTGTTCGTTATGATAAATCACAAAATTTTAATGGGAATTTTTCGCCAAGGCTTTCTTTGGTGTATGCGGCCGGAGAGAATAAGCAGCATAATTTCAGAGCTTCGTTTCAAACCGGTTTTAGAAACCCAACGACTCAGGATCAATATATAGGATTTAATGTGGGGAACGCAGTTTTGATTGGTTCGGCTCCGGAGAATTTGTCCAGATATTCAGAAACTTTGCCTGTTAGCACTACTACTGGCCAGTTTTTTAATGGTGGAGCAACAAAAGTTATGACGGGAGAAGAGGCTTATGGAAATTCGTATGTGGCTACAACTGTTCAGGCATTTGCCGCTCTGGCGCCTACAAATCCCGTTGCTGCTTCGGCTTTGTTGAGAAAAGCAAATGTGGATTATGTGAAACCGGAAAAAGTGAAAGCTTTTGAATTAGGTTATCGATCGTATGTAAACAAAATGTCGGTAGATATAAGCGGATACTATAATATTTATAATGACTTTATTGGGAATTTAAATGTTGTTTCGCCTTATTATGGAACGGTGCAAGATGCTCCTAATGTATTAGCCGGACCCACAGATCCCGGAGTTCAAACATTACATGCGTTGCAAAATGATAATTTTAGGGTGTATCAATTGTTTACTAATACTGATGTTGAAATTCGGTCTTTTGGATTTGGTTTAGGATTATCCAGAAAAATATATAAAGATTATGAATTTGGTGTGAATTATAATTATGCTGAATTTGATTTTAATCAGGCTAAAGATCCTAGTTTTGAAGCCGGTTTTAATACTCCTAAGCATAGAGTGAAAGCTTCTTTTGGAAATGAAAAATTATTTAAAAATTTTGGTTTTAATATCAGTGGAAGATGGAATTCTGATTATAAGTGGGAGTCTTCAATGGTTGATGGGATGGTGAAATCGGCTACTGTGTTTGATGCGCAAATTAATTATAGTATTCCTTCGCTTAAATCAACTTTGAAAATTGCTGCTTCAAATATTGGCGGAAAAGAATATGCGCAGGTTTTAGGCGCAGGATTGATAGGTCAGCAGTATTTTGCTTCATGGACAATAAATCCATAGCGGTGTCGGTAGTTTTATCTTTTAATCTTTGCTGTTTTTAGGGCGAATGTTAGAAGATTAGTCTTAACAAAAAATCACTTGTTTTTATAAAGAAGTGATTTTTTGTTTTTTAGGAAAAAGCGTCTTTTAAAAGTCGGTTTTAGGGCTGTTTTTATGCCTCATTTTATTTTTTTATGTTTTTTGAATAAAATTGTTGATTTTTTATTTTAAAAAATTATCTTTGCGCTCTGAAAAAACACCTAATTCATTGAATTTTGATAAGGTAAGTTTCATAAACCTAAATAGCTGTTTAATAAATACATAAGTAATGTCTAGAGTAATAGGAAAAGTTGCCCAAATCATTGGCCCAGTAGTTGACGTTGTTTTCAACGGTAAGGATGTTGAACTTCCAAAAATTTATGATTCATTAGAAATCACTAAAAAAGATGGTACTAAATTAATCCTTGAGGTACAATCTCACATTGGAGAAAATACTGTTCGTACCATTTCGATGGATTCAACAGATGGTTTGAGCAGAGGATATGAAGTAGTAGGAACAGGTAGTCCTATTCAAATGCCGATTGGAGCAGATGTTTACGGTCGTTTATTTAACGTAGTAGGTGATGCTATTGATGGTTTGCCAGAATTGCCAAAAACTGGTGAGAATGGTATGTCAATCCACCGTCAGGCACCAAAATTCGAAGATTTATCAACTTCTTCTGAAGTTTTATTTACAGGTATTAAAGTAATCGATTTGATTGAGCCTTATGCAAAAGGAGGTAAAATTGGATTGTTTGGAGGTGCTGGAGTAGGTAAAACAGTATTGATTCAGGAGTTGATTAACAATATTGCAAAAGGTCACGGTGGACTTTCAGTATTCGCTGGGGTAGGTGAAAGAACACGTGAAGGAAATGACTTGCTTCGTGAGATGTTAGAGTCAGGGATTATTAAATACGGTGAGGAATTCATGCACTCTATGGAAAATGGAGGATGGGATTTGTCTAAAGTAGATTTGCCAGGAATGAGAGAGTCTAAAGCTACTTTCGTTTTCGGACAAATGAATGAGCCACCTGGAGCTCGTGCTCGTGTAGCGCTTTCAGGATTATCTATTGCTGAGTATTTCCGTGATGGAGCAGGATCTGATCAAGGAAAAGACGTATTATTCTTCGTTGATAATATCTTCCGTTTTACACAAGCAGGTTCTGAGGTATCGGCACTTTTAGGACGTATGCCTTCTGCGGTAGGTTACCAACCAACATTGGCAACTGAGATGGGTGCTATGCAAGAGCGTATTACTTCTACAAACAAAGGATCTATTACATCTGTACAAGCGGTTTACGTTCCTGCGGATGACTTAACTGACCCTGCGCCAGCTACAACTTTCGCGCACTTAGATGCTACAACTGTATTGTCTCGTAAAATTGCTGAGTTAGGTATTTATCCTGCGGTAGATCCATTGGATTCTACTTCTAGAATTTTAACTCCACACATCTTAGGTGATGATCACTATAATTGTGCACAAAGAGTAAAAGAGATTCTTCAAAAATACAAACAATTACAGGATATCATCGCGATCTTAGGTATGGAAGAGTTATCTGAAGAAGATAAATTAGCTGTATCTAGAGCACGTCGTGTACAACGTTTCTTGTCTCAACCGTTCCACGTAGCTGAGCAATTTACAGGTATTCCAGGGGTATTAGTTGATATTAAAGATACTATCAAAGGATTTAATATGATTATTGACGGTGAATTAGATCACTTGCCAGAATCAGCATTCAACCTTAAAGGGACTATCGAAGAAGCTATCGAAGCCGGAGAAAAAATGTTAGCTGAAGCTTAATATAAATAAGTTATGAGTTATGAGTTATGAGTTTTTTACGAAACTTATAATTCATAATTTATAATTCATAACTCAAAAAATTATGATTTTAGAAATAGTATCACCAGAGGCATCTTTATTCAAAGGAGAAATAACATCAGTAACTTTACCAGGTGTTGATGGAAGTTTCCAAATTTTGAATAATCACGCTCCAATTGTTTCCTTGCTTCAAAAAGGAACTGTAAAAATTACAGCGCCAAGTTTTAAGTTTAGCAAAGAATCAGCAAAGTTGTTTTCGAAAGTAAATGATCAAAACTATACTTTAGCTATTTCTTCAGGAACTATTGAAATGAAAGACAATAAAGTAATTGTTTTAGCCGACTAAGACAATTTGTGTAAATAGAAAAACGTCAAGCATTGCTTGACGTTTTTTTTATGGACAAAATTTGTGATATTTAAAAAAGCATAACAGACTTTTTAGTAGTTATCAAAATTATAAACTGACAATATAAAACAGGCTAATTGAACAAATATCAATCAGCCTTGTCTTATTATTCAGCTCCGTCTGTAATTGCTCTTGCAACAGCAAAAGCACCCACAGCTTTTCCTAATTCAAGCCCTTTTTCACAATCGCTTCGGTAATGAATAGCGCCAAGCATTCTGGAGTTTGATGCTTCTGTGGCCATAGCTTGATAGTCTTTTGCTTTAGCGGGGATAATATGAGATAAAACAGTACAAGCAGCTCCACTAAAAGTAGAATGCCCAGAAACATAAGACGGAAAGTTCGGAAGTCCGGTAGTTGTTTTAATTGATGGATCTATCTGTGATGGTCTTGGATTAAAATAAGTATATTTAGCATCCCAACAACTGATAGCAGCATCCATCATGGCAATGTTTAATAAAGCCATGTTTCTGGCCCACCTAACTTCGCTGTAATTTTGTTCTGCAAATGATTCGGCTGCTATAGCGTTCCAATGTCCTGGAGGAGTATAAGTCCCTACTCCATCTGCCCAAAATGTTACTATTTGCATATTTTTCTTAGAATTATTTTGGCTATATCTTTTAATTTCTGCTAATTCTTTGGCAAACTGCTCTGATTTTGTTGAAGGCGGTGGAACAGGACGATTCGCAATAACATCGTTGGCTGACATAAGGAAAGATTTTACTTTTCCGAACAAAGGAAGCATTGGTGGTCTAATTGGTGATTCTTGAGATTTCCATGGTATTTCTCCTGTTGCAGCTGTTTGTGTTTGTAACTGTGACCAATATTCCGGAGTTCCTATTGCAGCTCCGGCACCATCACCGGCAGCCCGGTTTATAAATTTTCCTGCAATTTTTCTTCCAAGTATTATTCCGGCATCTACATCAGAACGAACATTGGCTCCGCTAATGATACGATATAGTTTTTGCTCTTCAGCTTTCCCGTCTATGTATGCAATTTCTGTTGGAAATAATAATTTTAGTAACTCAATGGTGACTCCGGCTAATACAGCATCTTCCGATGGATAAGAAGGTAAAGAACTTTTTGGAACTAAAACTTGTAAATTATTATCTACAGTAAAGGGTGCCGCTCTGTTATATAATTTTTTATAATGCCAAGCAGCAACTAGCGCATCATATTGAGCCGCACTTACATAAGCATAAGCTCTGGCAGCATACGGAGGATTAGAAAATGGAAATTGCGGATTATCAAAAGGGTTGGCACTTGATGGTGCCGGATAAGTTCCATCTTCATTTTGATATGGCGGACGGTTATGTCTGGCTACCAAAGTTCTCATTATTTCATTCCATCGTAATACACCTCCAGCAGCCCAATAGTTAATAATCCGTTTTTGTTCACTAGTTATATTAGCTTGAAAGCTTTTTATTTCGTTGATTTCTCTCGTGTATGCTGCTGTGTTTGTAGCTATCGGGACATCTAAAGAAAATTCATCAGGTGTAGTCAAAAGGTATGTTTTCCATTTACCTGCAGCTTCATCAGTATTGGAAGGATTTAATTTTGTGAAATTTTCATTACGTTCTGTTATGTCATTACTACAAGAATAGCTGAATGCAAATAACAAAACGAAAAGACTTTTATTTACAAGTTTTTGTAGTACATTTTTCATCGTGTTCAGTTTTTTTAAAATTAATAACATAGAATAAACCGCCATAAATAGCAGTTGATTTCCCTATATTTCTTCCTTCGGTTACGAAATTATACCCCCCAACAACAGCCAGTTCAGGAATTCTTTTTAGGGTGTATTTTGTATTCAGACCTAATTTCAATGCATTCATGGTATTGCTGGGAAAAGGCATGTTGTTTTTTGTGATGTCAAAACCCCCAGCTTGTGTGGTCCAGCTATCTATAATTGCTTCTGCAATTAATCGGTTGGAGCGATAACCAAATCTAAAGTTTACAGAAATGGCATCGGGCATAGCTACTTCATTTGTATAATGCACTTCATTATTTGTATAATATGAATTTCTGTCAATAGTTATATTGGCTCTTTTAATATAAGCAGCAGATAATGTAGAAAAGAAGTTACCTGACTGAACATCACCCATTAATCGTAGCGAAGCTGTTTTGCTTTTTAAACCAAGACTTAATGGCAAATAATCCGCAGCGTAATCAGTAACAGGAACAGAAAAACTTCCAAGCGCATATAATGAATAAGTTGTATGACCTATTTTTTTTTCGAAAGGGACATATTTTACGGTAAGAGTTAAGTCTTGAATTCCTTTCTGTCCTTTCATGGTGCCGGCAGAAGCATTAGTCTCAACATAAGGCAGACTAAAGAGAATATTAAGTTTATCCGAAAGACCATAGTTACCCATTAGTCCTATGCTTTTTGTAGAAACAGTACCGAGATTTAAATTTTCTCTTTTAAAAGTACCTTCCCAATACTTATCCCAGCTACTATACTGGTAAACAGTTCCAACACAAAAATTGTTTTTGCTCATCATAATGCCATCAATATCTGTTTGTGAGCTCATAAATAGTGGTATTAACAGAATACAGCTTAAGTATAATTTCTTCATTTTTAATTTTTATAAATTGATATTATACATGACTTTTTGATTGATACATCAAAAAGAAATGCATTAAATAGATCGGCATTTATAAATGCCCTGGATAAAATTATTCGGGAATACTATTTACTCCTATGTGCGATTCTTACTATGAAAATTTAGACATAAGAGTTCAAGTCAAATTGAACAAGATTAAATGTACCTATCATAGTATTTGGAAACTATATTCATAGAGTCATTTAACCTAACTTGCCAAATTATGGCAATAAGTCAATTCAACTAAATAACACCGAAATGAGGATAAAATTAGATCAATTCAGGAGGAGGGCTTAGCCCAATCAAATAACCTGAATGCAACGTAGTGTTTAATAATGTGAAACACTGTTTTGTGTCCCAATTATTATCGATTGAAAAATTAGTAGAAAAAGAAGTATTTGGTATATAATCTTTCAAAAATGATTTCAATAATCTTTTTACCGGAGAATCTTTAGAACTACAATTAAATAATTGATTATCTACAATTTCATTTAAGTTTTTACCAATTACATCACCATAAGAATTGGGTAAATAATAGAGACTCAATATGTTATTTTGAATTCTTTTTTTGAAGATATGATAACTTTTATTTTCAATTATCACATTTTCGTTTACATATTCAAAATCAGTATCTTCAATGAATGAGTATAATGAGGCATTTAATTCTAGGACTTGGAATTCTTCATCTTTACTTTTTTCCATTGCACTTATCCATTCCTGTTCTTCCTGAAAAGAAAATATCAGATAATGCCCTAAGGCATTGTAAAACAATGTTACAAATAAGAATAAATAAACAATTTGTTTCATGTGGTTCGGTAGAAAAAGGCGGATAAAGGAACATTTTTTAGTTCTTTTTTTATCTATATTAACGTTTTGTTAACAGTATATCCTATCTAAAACGTTTTCGAAACAAATAGTTTGTTTAAAAATAACAAGTGAATTTTAAGTTTTTAGCTAATTCTTTTACCGTTTTTTTAATGATTAAAACAAAAACAAATTTTTCTTAAAATACAAAAATCAAAAAAGATACTTATTTTTGTCTTCTATGAAAAAATTGCCATTAAATCTTTATATGAAATTGAAAAACAGAGAAAATAACAATTCTCTTAGAAAACTCAATTCAACTTTAGATTTAATCGATTTTTCTTCCAATGATTATCTTGGTTTTTCAAAGTCAGAGTTGATTTTTAATCAAACCCATCAGTATTTAGTTGATAATGGCTATACTCAAAACGGAGCTACAGGTTCGCGATTGCTTTCTGGGAATCATAATTTGTATAGTGCAACGGAGAATTTTATTGCTCAATTTCATCAATCAGAATCGGCATTAATTTTTAATTCGGGTTATGATGCCAATGTGGGTTTTTTTAGTGCTGTGCCACAGCGAAACGACATTATTTTATACGATGAATTAAGTCATGCTTCCATTCGTGACGGAATTTCGATGTCTAATGCTAAATCCTATAAGTTTAAACACAACGATTTTGAAGATTTAGAAAGATTGATTCTGAAATTCAAACCATCAACCATTTATATTGTTACCGAAAGTGTTTTCTCTATGGATGGTGATTGCCCAAATATAGAAGAGCTGATTACTGTTTCTGAAAAATACGGTTGTTATTTAGTTTTTGACGAAGCGCATGCTTTAGGTGTTTTTGGTATAAACGGATCAGGATTAGTTCAGCAGTTTGGCTTACAGGATAAGGTTTTTGCCCGAATTATGACTTTTGGGAAAGGATTGGGATGTCATGGAGCTGCAATCTTAGGTTCTGAAGAATTAAAAAACTATTTGGTCAATTTTGCCCGAAGTTTTATTTATACAACAGGACTTTCTCCTCATTCTGTTGCCACAATTTTAGTTGCTTATCAGCATTTGGAAACCGAAAAAAACAACATTCATTTGTTAAGAGAAAATATCATTCATTTTAATCAGCAAAAGAATTTATTGGGTTTAAAGCCAATATTTGTTCGCAGTAAATCGGCAATTCAGTCGGCGATTATTCCAGGAAATGAAAAAGTGAAATGGATTGCTAAACAACTTCAGGAAAAAGAGTTTGATGTCAAACCCATACTTTCGCCAACTGTTCCGGAAGGACAGGAACGATTACGATTTTGTTTGCATGCTTTTAATTCAAAGGATGAAATCTCAAATGTTTTACAGTTGTTGAGCGAATTGGTTTTTAAAAGTTAATTCTCTGTGAACTTTGCGCTTTCTTTGCGAACTTTGCGGTTAAACCCAAATTATGAAATTATTTATAACAGGAATTGGAACCGATGTAGGTAAAACGATTGCCTCAGCAATTATAACAGAAGCATTAGAAGCAGATTACTGGAAGCCCGTTCAGGCTGGTGATTTAGCTACTTCAGATAGTCATAAAATAAAAGCCTATTTGTCTAATGATAAGACTGTAATTCATCCGAATAGTTATGCTTTAAACACTCCGGCTAGTCCACATTTGGCTGCCGAATTGGATAATATTGTTATTGATTTAAAAAAAATAACAGAGCCGGTTACTAACAATAATCTTGTGGTTGAAGGGGCAGGAGGGATATTTGTCCCATTGAATGATACCGATTGTGTCATTGATTTAATAAAACCTGATTATAAAGTAATTGTAGTTTCCCGTCATTATTTGGGAAGTATTAATCATACATTGCTCACAATTGAAGCATTACAAAATAGAAAAATCGCTATAGCTGGGATTCTTTTTAACGGAAAAGAAAATCAAGCAACAGAATCTATAATTTTGAAAAAAACCGGAATTAATTGCATTGGAAGAATTGAGGAAGAACCCTATTTTGATCAAAATGTAATTTGGGAATATGCCGATTTGTTTCGGGAAAAATTAATGAATTTATAGCAGAAAATAGAGTATAGAATAAAGAGAATAGACTTTCTTATCTTTGTCGAAAATTATAGCGTTTAGTCTTTTTTCTATTCTCTATTTTCTATTCTCTATATTCTTAACACATGAACTTAATCGAAAAAGACAGTCAATACCTTTGGCATCCTTATACGCAACATAAAACTGCTCAAACTCCTATAGCTATTACAAAAGGTCAGGGAGCTTTGCTTTGGGACGAAAACAACAAAGAATATATCGATGCAATTGCTTCGTGGTGGGTGAATCCTTTTGGACATTCCAATAAATTTATTGCCGATGCGATTTATAAGCAATTAACGACTTTGGAACACGTGCTTTTTGGTGGGTTTACTCATGAACCAGCCGTAGTTTTGGCTGAAAAGCTGATGCAAATTTTACCTGAAAATCAACAAAAAATATTCTTTTCGGATAACGGTTCTACTTCGGTGGAAGTGGCTATAAAAGTAGCTTTACAGTTTTTCTTCAATAAAGGCGAAAAGAGAACTACGATTATTGCTTTTGAAGATGCTTTTCATGGTGATACTTTTGCGGCTATGGCAGCCAGCGGAATTTCGTTTTATACGCAGGCCTTTCAAGGAATGTTTATTGATGTGGTACGTATTCCTGTTCCTGTAAAAGGTAAGGAGCAAGCCAGTTTTGATGCTTTGAAAAAAGTGATTCGGGAGTACAATTGTGCGGGTTTTATCTTTGAACCTCTGGTGCAAGGAGCAGCCGGAATGGTGATGTATGAACCAGAAGCATTGGATGAGTTAATCCAAATTTGTGCAGCAAATAATGTCTTGACTATTGCTGATGAAGTCATGACTGGTTTTGGTAAAACGGGAAAAACTTTTGCGATGGATTATTGTCAACAAATTCCTGATATGATGTGTTTGTCTAAAGCCTTGACAGGCGGAACAATTCCGATGGCGATTACTACTTTTACACAGGAAATATTTGATGCTTTTTATGATGATGATATCAATAAAGCCTTGTTTCACGGACATACATTTACGGCTAATCCAACGGGTTGTGCAGCTGCTTTAGCGAGTTTTGAGTTGTTGCAAACTCCAGAAATGCAGGCGAATTTGGTAAGAGTAAATGCGAATCACTTGGTGTTTCAGGAAAGTATTAAGAATCATCCAAAGGTAATTGCAACAAGGGTTTTAGGGACTATTTTTGCATTGGAAATAAGAAAAGAAAACGAAGAAACTTATTACGGAACCATGCGTACCAAACTCTATAATTTCTTTATTGAAAACGGAATCATTCTGCGTCCGGTAGGAAATATTGTTTACATTTTACCGCCTTATATTATTACTGATGCACAATTGCAAAAAGTCTATGAAGTGGTTGAAAACGCATTGGAAATAGTTTAAAGTTTAACCGCAAAGGTTACAAAGGAGGCGCTAAGAACACAATTTAATTTTTTTAAATGTTGCTTTGTGAGCATTGTGCTTTCTTTGTGTTCTTCGTGTTTAAATAGTTGTCATTTTTATAAAAAACTTTGCGACCTTTGCGGTTAAAAATAAAAAAGTCTTGTCAACAATAATTTCAATAACAGCTTTAGCATCCATTTCTCCATTGGGCAATGACCCGAAAGCAATTTGGGAAAATTACCTTTCTGAAAAACATTTTTTCTCTAAAAAGAAGTTAGATAATCAGGAAACTTGGGTTGCTTCTTTGGATGATGTTTCGAAAGAAATAATCTCCGAATTACAAGCGTCAGATGTCAAATACAAATCCTTAGATAACTCGGTTTTGTATGCCATGGTGGCTTCGCGACAGGCTGTTAAAAATGCAGGGTGGGATAAGAATTCGGTTTTTGGAATAAACATCGGTTCTTCTCGAGGAGCGACTGATTTGTTTGAAAGACATTTTCAGGAATATTTAGAAACCGGTAAAGCTCAAACTTTGGCTTCACCAACAACCACTTTAGGGAATATTTCTTCCTGGGTGGGACATGATTTACAAAGTACCGGACCTGAAATTTCGCATTCTATTACCTGTTCTACGGCTTTGCATTCGCTTTTAAATGGCGTGGCTTGGTTACGTGCCGGTATGGCTGATAAATTTTTGGTTGGTGGAAGTGAAGCACCTCTTACCGATTTTACCATTGGCCAAATGAGAGCTTTAAAAATATATTCTCACAGCGAAGAAGCTTATCCAAATCAGGCGTTGAATTTGGATAAAAAACTCAATTCGATGATTCTGGGTGAAGGCGCTTCGGTGTGTTGTCTCGAAATAGGGAAAAAAGAAAATGCCTTGGCTTTCATCGAAGGAATTGGTTATGCCACAGAGATTTTAGAACACAATATTTCTATTTCGGCAGAAGCAACTTGTTTCCAGAAATCAATGAAAATGGCTTTGCAAAATACAAATCCTGACGAAGTTGATGCCATTGTAATGCACGCTCCGGGAACTAAAGCCGGCGATTTAACCGAGTATAAAGCGATTCAAAAAATCTTTGGCGACAGCCTACCTTTATTAACTACAAATAAGTGGAAAATAGGTCATACTTTTGGAGCTTCAGGGATTTTAAGTGTGGAATTAGCTATTTTGATGATGCAACACAATCAGTTTATCGGAGTTCCTTTTGCGAAAGCACAAACACAAACCAAATCAATAAAAAAAGTATTGGTAAATGCTGTAGGTTTTGGTGGAAATGCCGTGAGTGTTTTGTTGAGTGTTTAAGTTGTTACACAAAGTTCCGCTAAGTGATTTTTTATTTCGTATATCTTTTTGTTTTTCTTTGTGTGTCTTTGCGAAAGAAATCTATTCTTCTGTTGTATTATTTTCCAATTCCCGGACTTTCTCATAAACAAGATTACTTTCGAATCCTTTTCTAATCATAAAATCGCAAAATTTTTTTCTTTTTTTTAGTGAATTAGTTTCGCGAATGGATTCCCAATGTCTGTTTGCCAGAGTGTCAAAAGTAGTGTAATACTCTTCATTGTTGATTTCTTTCAGGGCAATGTTAATCAGCGTTTGATTGATGCCTCTGAATTTTAATTCATTAGTAATTCTAATTTTTCCCCAATATTTGATGCGGTGTTTGCCTCTGGCAAAACTGCAGGCAAAACGCTCTTCGTTTAAGAAATTGTCATTGATAAGTTGGGTAATGATTTGGTCAATCTCATCCGAATTCATTTTCATGCTGCGTAGTTTTTGTTCTACTTCTTCATGACAACGTTCCTGATAAGCACAGTAATGTTCTATTTTTTGTAAAGCTTCTTTTGTAGTAAAAAATTCTTTCATTTTTGAATCCTCATTTAGACTTAGATTGCTGTTGTAAAAGTACTTATTTCTATTAAAAAGTTTGTTTTTTGTGAAAAAAATGCTGATTGGCGATGAAAAATGCTTGTTGTCGATTTTCTTTTAATCTCTGATTCTTAATGGTTTAATTTAAATCGCCTCTTTTCTTAAAAATATATTTCATTTAATTGGATAATTATAAATTTATGCGAATAACTTTACGTAAAGGGCTCTTTTCTCCATTTTTTCTTTTATTTGTTTTTTCTGTAAAAATACACGGTCAAATTACTACATCCGGTTCTGCTTATGTTTGGTCTACAGCTTCATCGTGGACACCCAGCGGAGTGCCTTCCGGCACTAGTACCGTAACTGTAAATAATCCTCTAACTCTTGATCAGGATTTAATTATCAGTACCGGTGCTTATACTTTTAATAATGATGTAACGGATCAACCCGGAGGTTCTAGCTATAATCTTACTAATTTAAACGCAGGAGGGAGTTTAACCATTGCTTCGGGAACTACTACTATTGGTGGTATTACTAGTATTGGAGGAAATACTGCTTTTTCATTGACAGTAAAAAGCGGAGCTGCTTTGGTATTAGGTACGTTGGGTTCTACTTCAAATAATTTTATTATTGGCGATAAAGTGAATATTACAATTGAACAAGGAGCTACTTTAATTGTCTATGGGAATACTGTTAATAGTGACAGTAATGGAACTTTTACTGTAAATGGATTGTTTCAGGTTTATGGAAATTATTCTACGAATAATGGTAATATAGTTATTTCAGGAACTACCGGGCAGTTTTATACCACAGGTTCGATGACAACACAGGGATCATCGAATATTTATGGTTCTGGAAATGATTGTACAACAAATTGTTCCGGAACTTCATTAGAGTGTGGTACAGGAGGGAATGCTTATACAGCTACAATAACTCCACAAAATCAAACAATTTGTTCTGGAGACACACCGTCAACATTGACATTTACTACTAATTCACCTTCTCCTACTTATCAATGGGAATACAGTTTGTCTTCAGGAGGAACTTACACCGCAATTTCAGGGGCTACTTCAAATACTTATTCTCCTTCTTCTTTGACTGTTACGACCTGGTATAGAGTGAAATATACTTCAAGTGCCAGTAGCTGTGGAACAAAGTACTCAGCACCAGTGCCGGTTTATGTATCAGGAGTGTCTGTTGGTCAATCCTTGGCCGGACAATCTACATGTGGTGGAAATTTTGGGCCTATTTCGGTTACAGCTATTGGGAGTTCTCTTAGTTATCAGTGGTATAGTAATAATACGGCGAGTAATTCAGGAGGGACTTCTATTTCGGGGGCAATTTCAAATGTTTATACACCTTCAAGTTCAACAGCAGGTACAAAATATTATTATTGCGTTATAAATAGTTCTTGTGGAATACCTGTTACTACTGCTGTGTCGGGAGCTTTTGTAGTTAATTTGAATACTGTGACTGCGGCATCCTCTTCTCCTAATTTATGCGTGAATACATTAATGAGTTCTATTGCTCATAATACAACCGGAGCTACAGGAATTGGCACTGTAACAGGATTGCCTTTGGGGCTGAATGCTTCTTGGTCAGCTAATGTAATTACAATTAGTGGTACTCCGACAGAATCTGGAACTTTTAATTATAATGTGCCTTTAACCGGAGGTTGCGGAAATATAAGTGCTACTGGTACTATTATAGTGAATTCCCTGCCGGTTATAACTACTCAGCCAACAAATCAATTGGAATGTGAAGGAAATTCGGTGAAATTTAAAGTAGTAGCTTCGGGGTCGGGATTGACTTATACCTGGAAATACAAAAGACTTACAGATGTGAGTTTTATAACACTTACAGGTTCTGAATCAAATACTTCTTATCCTTCGACAGGAGAAATTAAAATTGATAATGTAAGTAGTACACAATATCCTGATGGTACTCAATTTCAGGTTGTAGTTTCTAATGGCAGTTGTAGTGTGACTTCCAATACTGTAACTCTTTCAGTGAATGAAATTACGAATGTTTCTGGAGGAACAAACGTGACACAGTGTTATGGAACTAATTATTTGTATACAGTAACTACTTCTTACCCTGCAAATGTAGTTTCGTATCAGTGGAAAAAATCGGTTACTTCGGGAGTCTGGAATGTGGTTAATGATGGAGGAGCTTATTCGGGTGCCACTACTGCTACATTGAGTATAACTGGCGGAACTCCGGCTGAGTCAGCTGAATATCGTGTTTTTGTAACTTTACATTCTTCCGGAGCTGATTGTAATGTAGCCAGTTATACCCGAACAAGGAAAATTACTTTTTTACCACAGTTGACCACTCCGGTAACCACAATTATACAACCAACATGCTCTGTAAATACGGGTACTGTTACAGTTACTGTTCAGAGTGCAACTGATACCTATAGTTTTGATAATGGTGTGAACTATCAGGCAAGTAATGTAAAATCAGGATTGGCGGTTGGTTCTTATAATGTAATTATAAAAAATATAGCAGGATGTGTGTCTTCGGCAACGAATTGCCAAATATTAAGTGAGATTTCAACATGGGATGGAACAACCTGGATAAATGGTGACCCGGATGCTAATAGAAAAATTGTTTTTCAACAGAATTTTAATTCAAATTCTAATTTAGAAGGCTGTTCCTGCCAAGTGACAAATGGAGCTAATGTGGTAATAAATGGTACTCACAGCTTGAAAGTGACCGATGAAGTTAATGTTGCTAGTGGTAGTTTGACTTTTGAAAATAATGCGAGTTTAGTTCAAATAAATGATGCAGCAATTAATACTGGAATAATTAATTATAAACGTTTTACTACTCCTATTAGACGTTTTGATTTTACGTATTGGTCATCACCTGTTATTGGTCAAACGTTGAAAAATTTATCACCAAATACTTTATCAGACAAGTATTATGGGTATAATCCTAATACTGGTTGGGTGATTTATTATAATGGAGCTGGAACAATGCAGCCAGGGAATGGTTATTCAATAAGAGCACCACAAACATTTAGTATTACAGATCCTCAGGTTGATGCTGATCCTGTTTTTATTGGGGTTCCAAATAATGGAGTAATTAATTTGTCTTTAGGAGTAAACAAACTTTATTTACTAGGCAATCCGTATCCTTCAGCTATTGATGCAGATTTGTTTTTAGATATAAATTCGACGGTTTTAGAAGGGACTCTGTATTTTTGGACACATAACACGGCACCTTTAATTACTACAGCTGGTACTGCAAATTTAAATTATAGTTCGAATGATTATGCTGCATATAACCGAACAGGTATAGTAAGTACTGCTACTAAAGCTGTTTCAGGAGGTTATGTGCCAAGTGGAAAGATTGCTGCAGGGCAAGGTTTTTTTGCTTTATCCAGTGCTGCTGGCGGATCGTTGATTTTTAATAATAGCATGCGAGTTAATGGAGGAGATTATGGGGTAAATAATTCTCAGTTTTTTAAAATTAATACAAATGAGAAGCTTAGTTCTAAATCTCAGATAGAAAGAAATCGCGTTTGGTTGAATTTAACCAACAAAGAAGGGGCTTTTAAACAAATTTTAGTAGGGTATTTAAAGGGGGCAACTAATGATTATGATGCCGGTTTTGACGGAAGTATTCTAAAAATGAATCAGGAGGTTGAATTTTATACTGTGAACCAAGGATTGCATTTAGCAATACAAGGACGGGCTTTGCCTTTTGATGAAAAAGACACAGTGATTTTAGGATATCAATCTGTTAATAAAGGGAAGTATCAAATTAGTATTAATCAAACTGATGGTATTTTGGATTCACAAGATGTATTTTTGGAAGACAGCTATTTAAATGTAACTCACAATCTAAAAAAAGAACCTTACTTATTTACTACTGAAAAAGGTACTTTTAATGATCGTTTTGTTTTGCGTTATACCGATAAAAATACAGAGATTTCATCATTAGATAAAAATGTATCGGTTGCTGTTGATGCTGATGATATAAAACTAAGTTCTTCATCAGCAGTAATTTCAAAAGTTAGTGTTTATAATGTTTTAGGACAGCTTATTTATCAGGATGATGCCATAGACTTGAGGGATTATTTAATTCAAAATTTGCATATAGCACATCAGGTATTGGTTGTAAAAGTTGTCTTGGCAAATGAAAAAACAGATACCGTAAAAATTGTTTATTAAAGTAAAATTATCAATTTTTTTCATCCCGATAGCTTTAGCTTTCGGGATTTTTTCGTTAAAAATGCAGTTTAAATACTAAGAAATGGTTTTTGTTTTTATTTGAAAACCCTTAAGAAATAAGACTTTTTTAAGTGTGTAAAACGCACTTCAACGAGAATATAAGTACATCAACGTTTTTAGTTTATCTAACAAAAAATTAGATTTAATCTTGTCTCATAATTCATGTTTGATGAATTGAATATTAAAGTATTAAAGGCTTGCCCGCCCCAAATCAAAAAAATATGAGACCTATTTTTACTTATAAAAATTTTTTAATTCTTATTGTTGTTTTATTCTTTTCAATTAAAGGGTTTTCGCAATGTTCTATTACTACATCAAGAACTACAACAGGATTAACTTGCGGTACTTCTCCTTTAAATAGTTGTGGAGGTGTTTTGAATATCGGTGATGGTACAAATGCTATGACTTTGACAATGACTTCTAATTTAGATTTATCATGTTTAGGACCGATAAGATTTATAGTTAGAAATGGAGCATCAATAGATTTTTCAACTGGGAATTATGATTTACAATTAGCGAATGGTTCTTCAATTGAAGTAGAGTCAGGAGGGCAGATTGGTGCAGGTTCGAATTGTAGTGCGTCCGATTTAATAAAAATTGGAAGTGTTAAAGTGGCATCATGTACGGGAAATAGTGCATTGACCAATTTTGAAGATTTAGTGAATAATGGGGGTTATAGCTCTGTTTCAGTTAGTGCAAGTCCAGCTTCAATATGCAATTCTGGTAGTTCAACCTTAACAGCAACAGCTTCTCCATCAAATGACGCTACAATTAAATGGTATGATTCACAAACTGGAGGGAATCTTCTATATACAGGTTCAACTTATAATACGGGTACAATTAATTCGACAAAAACTTATTATGTAGAAGCTGTTTATAGTGGATATACAACCGTAAGAAAAGCGGTAACTGTAACAGTAACTAATACTGCTGCACCAACAGGAACTGCTTCGCAATCATTTTGTTCTGGTAATCCAAAAGTTTCAGATTTAACAGCAACAGGAACTGGGATAAATTGGTATTCGGTTTCAACTGGTGGTTCTGCTTTAGCATCAACTACAGTTTTGACTAATGGGACTCATTATTATGCGTCTCAAACAGTATCTGGTTGTGAGAGTTCCTCAAGATTAGATGTTACAGCAATTGTAAATTCATCTTCTGTTGCTCCAACAGGTATTACCGGAACTACTACAATTTGTAATGGTAATTCAACAACTTTGACTTTGAGTGGTGGTACAGCTGGTACAGGAGCTGTAGCGACATGGTATTTAGGTTCTTGTGGAGGAACTTTAGTAGGAACAGGAACTAGTATAACTGTTTCTCCTGCTTCAACAACAACTTATTATGTTCGATATGAAGGAACTTGTAATACAACATCATGTGCTTCAACAACAGTTGTTGTAAATCCTCTTCCTATTGCTGCGGGAACAATTTCAGGAGCTGCTACGGTGTGTAAAGGAACATTATCTGTTTCGTATTCTATTTCGACAATAACTAATGCAACTTCCTATGTTTGGTCATATTCCGGGACGGGAGCTGTAATTTCAGGTACAACAAATAATGTAACAATATCTTTTGCATCTGGTGCTACTTCGGGGAATCTTACAGTTTATGGTGTTAATGCTTGTGGAAATGGAACGGTATCAAATGCGTTGTCAATTGCGGTTAATAATGTGCCAGCAACTCCATCAGCAGGAACCCCTACAAATCCAACTTGTAAAGTGCCTACAGGTAGTGTGCCTTTAAATGGATTACCAACATCTGGAACTATTGTTCAAACAGGAACACATAATGATACTTATGCTATTACAGCTGGAGGAACACAAACAATATCTAGTCTTTTACCGGGTACTTATTATTTTTCAGTATCTAATGGAAGTTGTACTTCGAATACTGTAACAGTTACTATTGTAGCTCCTGAAACCAATACTTGGTCTACTGGTTCTTGGTCTAATGGAACTCCAACGATTAATCAAAGATTAGTTTTTGCTTCTGATTATACAAATGCAAACGATGTTGATATTGTAGGTTGTTCATGTCAGATTACAGGTTCGACTGCTGTAACTATAAAATCAGGACGTACTTTGAAAATTGAAAATGGTATTGATGTAGCTACTACTGCTTCATTAACTTTTGAAAACAATGCGAGTTTAGTGCAAATTAATGATGATGCGGTAAATACAGGGAATATTAATTATAAACGTTATACCGCTGCTGTAAAACGATATGATTTTACCTATTGGTCTTCGCCGGTTACACCACAAACTTTAAAGAATTTGTCGCCTAATACACTTTATGATAAATACTATAGTTACAATAATGGTTGGCAAATTATTTATAATGGTGCGGCTACTATGACTGCAGGAAGAGGTTATCTTGTCAGAGCACCACAAACTTTTAGTATTACTGTTGCTGCTGTTGATACTAATCCAACATTTATTGGAACGCCTAATAATGGAGTGGTGTCTTTCATAGTAGCCGGGAATCAGGTGCATCTTTTGGGTAATCCTTATCCGTCAGCTATTGATGCCGATGTGTTTTTGAATACAAATGCGGCTGTTTTAGAAGGAACACTTTATTTTTGGACACATAATTCGGCACCAAGTAGTGCTGTTGCAGGAGATGCAACTTATAATTATACAACAAGTGATTATGCTATTTATAATCGTACAGGAGGAGTTGTGACTAATAGTTCTGCTAATAATTTTGATGGTAAAATTGCTGCTGGTCAGGGGTTCTTTGCGCCGTCAAGCACTTCAGGGGGAACATTAACTTTTAATAATAGCATGCGTGTTGAAGGAGGTACTTCAGGAGTGAATAATTCGCAATTTTTTAAATTGAACTCTTCAGCTAAGACAAGTACTGTAGCGATTCAAAAAAGTAGAATTTGGCTGAACTTATCTAATAAAGAAGGAGCTTTTAAGCAAACATTGGTAGGTTACATAACAGGAGCTACAAATGAATATGATGGAGGTTTTGATGGTTTAACTTATGATGGGAATCAATTTGTTGATTTTTATAGTGTGAATCAAACTAAAAAATATACTATTCAAGGTCGTGCCTTGCCTTTTGTAAAACAAGACAGTGTAGTTTTAGGGTATAAATCGACTATTGTGGGGGAATTCCAGATTAGTATTGATCGTACAGATGGGGTTTTAGCTACTCAGAATGTTTTCTTAGAAGATAAGGATTTGAAAGTGCTTCATGATCTTAAAAAAGGTCCGTATACTTTTACTACTGAAAAAGGGGCTTTCAATAATCGTTTTGTATTGCGTTATACAGATAAAAATGCAGTTGAAGAAGTGGTGGTTTCAACAACACCATCTACTACTACTACTACTACTACTACTGAAGTTGTAAATAACGGAACTTCAAACAGTGGAACTACAAGTGCCGGAGATTCGGTTAAAGAAGGAGTTTCAAGCAATGAAGTTTTGGTTTCAGTACAAGACGGAGTTATAACTGTAAAATCTTCAGTAATCTCATTGCAAACGGTAGTTGTTTATGATACTGCAGGAAGAACTCTTTATAGAAAAGAAGATATCAATGCTAGTGTATTTGCTATTCAACAACTGCTTGCAACTCATCAAGTGTTATTAGTTGATATATTGATGGCAGATGGTACAAAAGTAAGCAGTAAAATTATTTATTAGAGAGTTGAGTTCGCAAACTAAAAAGCCATTAGAAAATTATTTATCTAATGGCTTTTTAGTTGTATGTAAATAGGTTTATTTTCCTTTAATTGATGCTTCCACATTACGTTCAATAGTGTGTCCCGGACGTGACCATTTTGGTTTTTCACCCAGAGGAGCAAATTGAGAGTCTTCGGCTTCAACTGTTTTTGGTTGTGAAACCTTAGTGAATGGTTTTTGTGGATTCAAACCTAACATCTCAAACATTTTCATGTCTTCATTTACATCCGGATTAGGGGTGGTTAGAAGTTTGTCTCCTGCAAAAATCGAGTTAGCTCCTGCAAAAAAGCACATTGCTTGTCCTTCGCGACTCATATTAGTTCTTCCTGCTGAAAGGCGTACCTGTGTTTCTGGCATCACAATTCGGGTAGTAGCTACCATACGAATCATTTCCCAAATTTCAACCGGTTTTTCTTCTTCAAGAGGTGTTCCTTCAACAGCAACTAAGGCATTAATAGGTACTGATTCTGGTTGAGGGTTTAAAGTAGAAAGAGCGACTAACATACCAGCACGGTCTTCGATACTTTCTCCCATTCCGATAATTCCCCCACTACATACGGTAACATTGGTCTTACGAACATTTTCAATAGTTTCTAAACGGTCTTCAAAACCTCTGGTCGAAATTACTTCTTTATAATATTCCTCAGAAGTATCTAAGTTGTGGTTGTAAGCATAAAGTCCTGCTTCAGCCAGACGTTGTGCCTGATTTTCAGTAATCATGCCCAGAGTACAACATACTTCCATATCCAGTTTGTTAATGGTACGAACCATTTCCAATACCTGATCAAATTCGGGTCCGTCTTTTACGTTTCTCCAGGCTGCTCCCATACATACACGTGAAGAACCGGATTCTTTAGCACGTAATGCCTGTGCTTTTACCTGATTGACTGACATTAAATCGTTTCCTTCAACACCAGTATGATAGCGTGCGGCTTGAGGGCAATACCCACAATCTTCCGGACAACCTCCTGTTTTAATAGATAATAAAGTAGACACCTGAACCACATTTGGGTCGTGATGTTCTCTGTGAATAGATGCTGCTTCGTAAAGCAAATCCATCATCGGTTTATTATATATAGCAATAATCTCTTCTTTTGTCCAATTGTGTTTTGTAATACTCATTGTATTGTGTTTTTTGATGGGTCAAAAGTAGTCAAAATGTTCAAAATAGCAATGCAATAGCTTTAAAAAGGAATTGGATTAAAAGAAGATAAATGAATTTAATCTGTAGAAAATTGGTTGTTCCAATAGAGCATTAATAATAAGGTCACAATTACCGAGGAAGCTAGTCCTTCAAACAATAATGAGATGGAATAAGCATCTATGGATGGATTTCCGCCAAAAAGAAAAGTGGCAGATAAAGATTGTACAAATGCATCTCCTCCTTGTAAATAACTGTATACTATAAGACCGATGATGCTAAGAATAACACCAACGATTGAAGTGAATAAGGCTGAGATTGCATTTGAAACAAATTTTTTCTTTCCTTCAGTAAGGTTCATCTGAATTGTTCTGTTTACTCCATAAAAAACAAAAAAGATATTTAAAAGTCGTAAATAAAATAAATTAGATAGGTTTAAGACTTCCATGAGTAAAAAGTAAATTCCAATGGCTATAAAAATTATAAATCCGTTTGAGATTTCTTTAGGTGGTTTCATTTGGATAGCATTTAAAATTTAGTAACCTAATTATAAATATTTGTTGATATGTCTTTGTTATTTTAGTCCGTTGGATATTTCTTTTTCCAAAATAACATGAGTGAAAAAGTTACAATTACAGCGGAAACAATTCCTTCAAAAAGTAAAGAAATGTTATAAGTCATTACCGAAGGACTTCCTACAAACAATAATGAATCCGATAAGGTTTTAATGTAGCTGTCTCCTCCTTTGGCATAGATGTAGGCAACTAAGCCCGAAATGCTTAAAAATACACCAGTTAGTGAAGTTGTTAATGCTGAAATGGCATTGTCAGGAAGATTTGTTTTCCCTTCCGCAAAATTAGATTTCAGGGTTCTGTTTACACCATAATAAACAAAAATGATGTTGAATAGTCGTAAAAAGTAGACATTGGAAAGGTGAAGCGCTTCCATCAACAAAAAGTAAAGAGCAATACCTGTAAAAATAATAACTCCATTATAAAATTCTTTTGGCAGTTTCATACGCTTAATTTTTAGGGTTAAAAAATAAATGTTTGATAAACAGGGTATGTGTCTATCAAATTTACGTAAAATATAGGAGTTATTTTAAAAAACGGCCTTGTTTTTTATTTGATTCTAAAGCGTTTCGATATAAGAAAGTGTTTGGGTTTTGTCTTTCTCAATTTGTTCTTTTAATAAAGTAATAGAATCAAACTTCTCCTCGCCGCGGATGCGTTTTAGAATAGCAATACTGATTTTTTGATCATATAAATCACCATCAAAATTTAAAAAATGAATTTCAATCGATAGCTGTTCGCCTCCCACTGTTGGGTTAAGGCCAATATTCATCATGCCAAAAACTTTTTGGTTGTTGATTTGACTCGATACAATATAAACGCCTTTTAGCGGAATTAGTTTGTAGTCTTCTTCAATCTTAAGATTGGCAGTAGGAAAGCCAATCGTTCTTCCGAGTTGTTTTCCTTTAATTATTGTGCCGGTTAAAAAATAGTCGTAGCCTAAATATTTGTTGGCCAAAAACATATTTCCTTCGTTAATGGCATTTCTGATTTTAGTTGAACTTACAGAAATATCATTGATTTCCTGAGCGGATATTTGCTCTACTTCAAAGTCATATTTTTCTCCAAATTCAATCAGATTATTGATGTCAGCAGTTCTGTTTCTGCCAAATCGATGATCGTAACCGATAATAATTTTGTGGATTTTGAATTGTTCCACTAATACCGTTTTTACAAATTCCTCGGCTGTTAATCTTGAGAAACTTTCATCAAAAGGATGTATGACTAAATTTTGAATCCCTAATTGTTCTAGCAAATCAATTTTTTCAGAAATAGTATTTAGTAATTTTATTTCTGAACGCTCCTGTAAAATCATTCTTGGATGTGGAAAAAAAGTCAACACCAGACTTTCGTATGTTTCGTCATGTGTATGCTGAATTACTTTTTCAAGTATTTTTTTATGTCCAATATGTACCCCGTCAAAAGTTCCTAAGGTTAGGATTGTTTTTTTGGGAGAACTGAAATCTTTTATAGAATGAAAAATCTTCAAAGCAATTGTTTTATAGTAGTGCAAATTTATACTATCTAAATTAAATTTTACAGTATGCCGATTCTATTTTTTTGATGGATTTTAGTTGATTTCATTAAAAAGACGAATAATATTTAAATAACGGATTGGTTTTCGTGTATTAATTAACGGTTCTGTTGAATACATTTTGATTTAAATACTTTATTTTTGAGACATAAATCCAGTTGGTCATGAAAATAAGTAGTCTGTTTGTGTTTCTTTTATTGTGTTTTTCGGCAGTTAATGCTCAGGACAAAGATCCGTGGAAACGAATAGATCCGTCTTCAGTTCAAATTACAGCCAAAGCTTTAGGTAATTTAGAATCTACAGATGCTGTTTTGTTTCAATTAGAAGAAGAAGCATTAAAGACAAGATTAAAAAATATTCATGATAAGAAACAGACTGAGATTGATAATATTGTTATTACGGTGCCCAATGCTAATGGTGTTTTAGAGAAATTTTTAGTTCATGAAGATTCTAATTTTGAACCGGAACTTCAGGCTAAATATCCCGATATTCGTTCCTATTCCGGTGTTGGGATTACTGATGCGACAGCTCTGTTGAATTTTAGTATGTCCTCTTTGGGGATTCAAACGATGATTAGCAGAAAAGGGAATCAGATGGAGTTTATTGAGAAAGCTGTAGAAAACAAAGATGTTTATGTGGTTTTTGATTCCAAAAGTAAAATAAAAGAGCGCTTCCCTTTCAGTTGTACTACTGTAGACGAGTCCATCTCAACTAAAGTTAGCAGCAAAACATCAAAAATTGTATCCAGTGATAAAAAGTTCAGAACTTTACGATTAGCATTGTCTTGTACAGGGGAATATACTGCTTATTTCGGAGGAACTGTTAGTGCGGCATTAGCAGCTATGAACGCAACTTTAACCAGGGTTAACGGAATTTTCAATAGGGATTTGGCTGTAAAGCTTGTGCTTATCGCAAATAATGATCAAATAATTTATACTAATGCTTCAACTGATCCTTATTCGGTTGCCAACGTAGGAGTGGGAACTTCAATGACTGATGGAACTTGGGGAACGGAGTTGCAGAATAATTTGACAGCTGTAATTGGGAATGCTAATTATGATGTTGGGCATTTGTTTGGGGCTTCCGGTGGAGGCGGAAATGCTGGTTGTATAGGTTGTGTTTGTAATGCTGGAAAAGGTAGTGCATATACTTCACCTTCAAATAATATTCCTAAAGGAGATACTTTTGATATTGATTTTGTTGCTCATGAAATGGGGCATCAGTTAGGGGCAAATCATACTTTTTCTTATGATATCGAAGGAACAGGTGTGAGTGTTGAACCGGGGAGTGGTTCTACAATTATGGGTTATGCAGGTATTACCGAAGATTATGATGTGGAATTGCATTCCAGTGATTATTTTTCATTCATAAGTATTGGTCAAATTCAGAATAATTTAGCAACTAAGTCTTGTCCGGTAGTTACAACTATTGCTGCTGCTGCTCCAACTGTGAGTGCGGGTGCCGATTATACTATTCCTAAAGGTACAGCTTTTGTTCTAAAAGGTACAGGGAGCACGTCATCTGTGGTGACATATACTTGGGAAGAAGATGATACGGCTACGTCTGCAAGTGGAGATTTAAGTTTGGCTGTGAGTACAAAAACCAATGGTCCTCTTTTTAGATCGTTTCCTCCTGTTAGTACTCCAGTAAGATATATGCCTGGTTTTGATAATGTTTTAGCGGGGAGATTAAGGAGTAAATGGGAATCAGTGTCAGATGTGGGGAGAACACTTCATTTTGTTTTGACGGCCAGAGATAATGCCGCCGAAGGTTTGGCTCAAACTTTATCAGATGAAATGGTAGTTACTGTAAATGCTTCAACTGGTCCTTTTGAGGTGACTTCTCAAAATGTTGAGAATTTGAGTTGGTTTCAGGATACGGAGCAGGCAATTACCTGGAATGTAAACGGGACAAATGCTTTGGCGGGAGCTTCTACTGTTAATATCAAACTGTCAACCGATAATGGGGTTACTTTTCCAATTACATTAGCTACAGCTGTTGCTAATGATGGAACAGAGACGATAAAAGTTCCTAATGTTTCTTCTAAATTATGCAGAATCTTAATTGAGCCTACTGATAATATTTTCTATGCTGTAAATAGCAAGGCATTTGCAATAGGATATATAGTTGAGTCGAGCTGTCAGACTTTTAATTTTGATACTCCATTTGCTATTCCTGAACAATCTAATTTTAATACAAGCAGAATTATCAATTTTCCATCTACTACTTCATCTGTTGCTGATGTCAATGTGAACTTGGATATAACGCATACTTATTTTTCAGATATTCAAATGGATTTAGTAAGTCCTCAAGGAACAATAGTTAAGTTATTATATAGTGTTTGTGGTAGTACTAATGGCAGATTGAATTTGATTTATGATGATGCTGGAGATGAATTGGCGTGTGGTAATTCTGCTTTGCAAACTGTTGTGCCTTTAGGGGTTTTAAGTGATTTTAATGGGGAAAATCCTCAAGGTACCTGGACTTTGCGCATTAGGGATGTTTATACCAATGATTCGGGGGTTTTAAATGCTGCTTCAGTTTCGATTTGTACTCAAAATTATAAGTTGATCCCTTATGGTGATGCTAGTAATGATTTAATCGTAAGTTCTGCTTCTAATGATGGGAATTTTAATGTTCAGTATATTAGTACTTCTGCTAATAAAGAACTTGAGGTTTTTGTGTATGATTTTGCAGGAAAAAGATTGTTTGATGAAAAATATCCTAATAACGGAGGGTTTAATAAAAATATTCAGATGCCTCATAAACCGCAATCAGGAGTTTATTTTGTGGTTTTGTTAGATGGGTCTGTAAAGAAAACAGCTAAGATGATTATTAAGTAAGGTTTTCTGATTTAAATAGAGGAGGCGAGAACATATCTCGCCTCTTTTTATTTTCCATTATATGTAGTCATAGTGTTTTCTAAGCCTGCAGTTCCAAAAGATTTTATGACTTCTGAAGCTAACTCTAGTCGCTCTGTTAATGCTTCATTTTCTGCAGAGTTCCATTCGCCCAGTACATAGTCTACTTGTTTTCCTTTTTTGAATTCATCACTAATTCCAAAACGGAAACGGGTATATTGATTTGTGTTTAATACAAGATTGATGTTTTTTAATCCGTTGTGGCCACCATCACTTCCTTTGGGTTTGATGCGGATGGTGCCAAATGGAAGATTTAAATCGTCGGTAATAACAAAGATGTTTTCCAATGGAATATTTTCTTTTTCCATCCAATATTGAACGGCTTTGCCGCTTAAATTCATATAGGTATTCGGTTTTAAAAGAAAAAAACTTCTTCCTTTGAATTTGTATTCGGCCAGGGAGCCTAATTTTACTGTTTGAAAATCAAGCTTTTCTTTTTTGGCTAAATAATCTAATACTTTAAATCCAATGTTATGGCGGGTGTTTACATATTCTGCGCCTATATTTCCCAGCCCTACTATTAGGTATTTCTTCATGTTGTCTATGTTTTCCTCTGTTTTTGATTTTGTATAGAGGTTGATTAACCAATTTTTCATGTAGCAAAAATAAGTTAATTTGGTTATTTGTTGATTTGCTTGGAGGATTTTTGTTCCAGGATATGCAATTATCTTGGCTGTTGTAGCTCCGATAGAGCCGGTATCCTCGAAGTCCTTTTGGGACGGAGAGATAAAGGTGATAGCGGGAACATTTGCTGGCTGGAAGGACTTGTGTTTCGCTTTAAATCAAAAAAAAAGCACCAGTTGGAAAACTGATGCTTTTAAGTATGATTGAAAAAAGATTATTTTTTCTTTCCTTTTGCTGGTGCTTTTGCAGCTTTTGCAGCTTCTTGAGCAGCTTTCATAGCAGCACGAGACATCTTCACCTGGCAAATAACTGTGTTATCCGGGTGCATGATTTTGAAGTCTGGTGTAGGTACTTTAGTAACATATAATTTGTTACCCATGTCAAGAGGAGTGATGTCAGCTTCAACGAAATCCGGAAGATTTTTTGGTAAAGCTTTCACTTTTAATTTACGGTTGTTGATACGTAAATCTCCACCTGCCATAACTCCTTTAGAGTTACCAACGATTTTTACAGGAACTTCAATAGTGATTTCTTTGTTATCATACAATTGGAAAAAGTCAATGTGTAAGATTTTGTCAGAAATTGGGTGAACCTGAATGTCTTGTAAAATTGCATTGAATGATTTACCGTTACCCAATTCGATCACAACTGTGTGAGCGTTTGGAGTGTAAACCAAGTTTTTGAATGCTTTTTCTTCTGCTGAAAAATGAACTGGTTGATCTCCTCCGTATAACACGCAAGGAACCGCTCCAGCATTACGTAAGGCTTTAGTAGCAACTTTGCCCACGCTTTCTCTTTCTGATCCTTTAATTGTAATCGATTTCATTTTAAATATTTATATAGTTATTAATTAAACTCTTTTTTTTGAGCACTATATTTCAGTGCATTTTATAGTGAGATTGCTTCGTTCCTCGCAATGACTACATGATAAACTTTCCGCTGATGGAATTGTTGTTTTGTACCATGTGCATTACTTCTGCAAAAAGTGGAGCGCAACTTACCACTTTGATTTTCTTTGATTCTTTCTTTAATGGGATAGAATCGGTAACGATTAACTCGCTTAATTTTGATTCTTCTATTCTTTCGTATGCGTTTCCTGATAAGATAGCGTGCGTGCAAATAGCTCTAACGCTTAAGGCTCCTCTTTCGATCATTAAGTCGGCAGCTTTTGCTAAAGTTCCTCCTGTGTCAATCATATCGTCAACTAAGATAACATTGCGGCCTTTAACTTCACCAATCAATTCCATGGTGTCGATAATGTTAGCTTGTTTTCTTTGTTTGTAACAAATAACAACGTCAGATTCTAAAAATTTAGAATAAGCATAAGCTCTTTTTGATCCTCCCATGTCAGGTGAAGCAATAGTTAGGTTGTCTAACTTAAGGCTTTCTACATAAGGTAGAAATATTGTTGAAGCAAAAAGATGGTCAACCGGTTTTTCAAAGAATCCCTGGATTTGGTCAGCATGTAAATCCATGGTCATGATTCTTGTAGCTCCGGCTGCTTCCAGCATTTTAGCAATTAATTTTGCTCCAATCGGAACTCTTGGCTTATCTTTTCTGTCTTGTCTTGCCCATCCAAAGTAAGGCATAACAGCGGTGATGTGTCTTGCTGATGCTCTTTTTGCGGCGTCAATCATTAATAACAACTCCATTAAATTCTCTGAGTCAGGGAATGTAGAGCAAATTAGAAAAACACGTAAACCTCTGATTGATTCTTCAAATGATGGTTGGAATTCGCCATCACTATAATGGGATAAAGAAACTTTCCCTAGCGGAATTCCGTATGCTTCGGAAATTTTTTCAGCTAGATAGACACTTTTTGAACAAGCAAAAATTTTAGCTTCTGGTTCTCTTTGTGACATTTAATTTGTTGTTTTTATTCCGTTGTGCTTGATACAGTTCGGTTTTTACTTTTTTTGAAAGTTTAAAATGTATGTAAGTACCTCGGATGGAGTGTGTTAGTATATGTTGTTTTATCGAGCTGCAAAATTAGAAAATTAATTTGACTGTGAAAGTAAAATTTTAAGATTTTTTATTAGAAACTTAAATAATATTTTCTACATTTGCACCGTGTTAAAGGAAAGACATTTGGTCTCAGACTGATTTTCTTTATTGCGTTAGAATAATTGTTTATTATTCTTGTCTGCTAAGCCCGGATGGCGGAATTGGTAGACGCGCTGGTCTCAAACACCTGTGGGAAACCGTGCCGGTTCGACTCCGGCTCCGGGTACAAAAGCCTCTTCGAAAGAAGAGGCTTTTCTTTTTTACAAGAAATATTAAAAAAAAAATATAGGAGTCATACCAAAAAAAGTTCGGCTCTGGTTCCAATTAAAAGAGGTTGTCTCATTTTTGAGATAGCCTCTTTTTTTATTCTTTTTTATTGTCGTTTTGGAGTGATTTCGGGACTGAAAACAGCACTTTTTTAGTGCCTCTTTTTAGGTGAATATTCAAATAGATTTTGGGTTGTTTTTAAAAGGTTTTTGTTTAAAATATTGGAATAAAGGCTGTTTTTAGGCTGTTAATGTCGAAATGTCCCCGTTATTGTATTGTATTACCCCTCCCTTCTTTTGTGGCGTTATCTAAATTTGTGATGTAGATTTTGTCATTCCTTATTTCAGTTGGCTATTTTTATTTTTTGGTTAATAATTAGGATGGTTTTTTAATGTGTGTTTTTATTAAGCTGGTTTGGAATGACGATTTTCTATTTTGTTTTGGAATTAAAATTTAGATAATCAAAAATAGTTAGATGAAGAATGTCTTTTTAGCCCTTGTTCTGTTTTTAGGGGCGCAAATTAATTTTGCACAAAATAATGATTGGGAAAATCCTCAGCTTTTGGATAGAGGAAAAATTGAAGGGAGAAGTTCGTTTCTTTTATACAGTAATCATGCTGAACTAAAGAGGAATGATCCTAGAAAGTCAGTGCTGTATCAAAGTTTGAACGGAGATTGGAAATTTAATATTGTTAAAAATCCGATACAAAGACCATTAGATTATTATTCTGAAAATTTAGATGATTCAAAATGGAATGTAATAAAAGTTCCTTCAAACTGGGAAATGCAAGGTTATGATATTCCTATTTATACTAATATTACCTATCCATTTCCTAAAAATCCTCCTTTCATTGGGGGAGATTATAATCCTGTTGCAAGTTACCGACGTACTTTTACTATTGCCGATTTCTGGAAAGACAAAGAAATCATACTTCATTTTGGTTCTATTACTGGTTATGCCAAAGTATTTTTGAATGGAAAAGAGGTAGGGATGACAAAGGCTTCTAAAACTCCAGCCGAATTTAATATTACTTCATTTTTAAAGAAAGGAGACAATCTAATTGCAGTACAGGTTTTCCGTTGGCATGATGGAAGTTATTTAGAAGATCAGGATTTCTGGAGATTAAGCGGAATTGAGCGTGATGTTTATTTACAGGCGATGCCTAAAACGACTGTTTGGGATTATTTTGTAAAAAGTGATTTAGATTATCAATATAAAAACGGGATTTTTAATCTTGATGTTACTTTAAAGTCTTTCGAAAACAATAAGATTAAAAATCCTGCTGTTAAAGTGGAATTGTTTGATAAGGATGGTAAAGTTGTTTTTTCGGAAAGCAAAAAAGTAAATTCGAAAGAACCAAAAATCAGCTTTCAAAAGACAATTGAAAACGTAAAACAATGGAATGCTGAAACGCCTAATCTATATCGTTATACAATTACTTTGCTCGATAGTAAAGGAAATGTTTTTGAAGTTATTTCTAAGAAAACAGGATTCAGAAAGGTAGAGATTAAGAATGCTCAGTTGTTAGTAAACGGAAAAGCTGTTCTTGTAAAAGGGGTTAATATACATGAACATGATGATGTAAATGGTCATGTACCAAATAAAGATTTAATGAAGAAAGACCTTCAGTTAATGAAGGAGTTTAATATTAATTCGATTCGAATGTGTCATTATCCGCATGATACGCAGTTTTACGATTTATGTGATGAATATGGTTTTTATGTAGTTGATGAAGCCAATATCGAGACTCATGGAATGGGCGCCGAATGGCAAAATTGGTTTGATCAGAAAAAGCATCCTGCTTATTTACCGGAATGGGCTCCGGCTCATTTAGACCGTATCAAAAGAATGTTTGCTTTTGATAAAAATCATCCATCGATAATTATTTGGTCTTTAGGAAACGAATGTGGTAACGGTCCTGTTTTTTATGATGCGTACAACTGGTTAAAACAGGCGGATTCCACTCGTCTGGTTCAGTTTGAACAAGCTGGAGAAAATAAAAATACTGACATTGTGTGTCCAATGTATCCAAGTATTAAGAGTATGAAAACATATGCAGATGCCAAAAAAGATCGTCCTTATATTATGTGTGAGTATTCACATGCTATGGGAAACAGTAGCGGTAATTTTCAGGAATATTGGGATATTATCCATGCAAGTAAGCATATGCAGGGTGGTTTTATTTGGGACTGGGTAGACCAGGGTATGAAAACTAAAAATGAAAAAGGTGTAGAGTTTTGGGCTTACGGTGGAGATTTAGGAAGTGCTCATTTGCATAACGATGAAAACTTCTGCTCTAACGGATTGGTTTCGGCAAACAGAATTCCGCATCCTGGTTTGTTTGAAGTGAAAAAAGTGTATCAGGATATTCAGTTTCAGCTTAAAAATGACACGGATTTATTGGTGAAAAATTATTTTAATTTCACAAATCTGTCTAATTATACTTTTAAATGGGAGTTAATAAAAAATGGGTTAAAAGTTAATTCAGGTGAATTCAATTTAGATGTAAATCCAGAAGAGACCAAAGAAATAAAACTCAACTATGGAACTCTTGATGCTGGTGCAGAATATTTCTTAAATGTATTTGCGGTTTCAAAATACGATACACCTTTAGTTGTTAAAGGTCATGAATTCGCAAGAGAACAATTTGCTATAGGACAGGGAGATTATTTTAAAAATAATGTTTTGGCTTCAAAAAGTCCATCCAAATTTAAGTATGCTGTTAAGGGTAATGTGCTTTCTTTTGAAACAGAAAATATAATGGGTGAATTTGATTTGAAAAATGGTGAACTGGTAAAGTATGGATTGAAAAATGATCCGTCAACTATAATTTCTGGTTTTCCAACGCCTTATTTCTGGCGTGCGCCAACAGATAATGATTTTGGAAGCGGAATGCAAAATAAATTAGTTATCTGGAGGGAAGCGCATAAGAATCCAACTGTGGTAAGTGTTAATCTTGATAAAAAATCTTCAGAAGGAGTTTTGGTTAAAGTGGTATACAAATTAGCTCAGGTAGAAGTTCCGTATAGTGTAGATTATCTAATTCAAAACAATGGTTCTGTAAAAATTACAGCTTCTGTTGATATGAATGGAAAAGAATTGCCTGAATTGCCTCGTTTTGGGATGCGTATGAAATTAAACGGAGCTTATGATAATTTAAGTTATTACGGAAGAGGTCCTTGGGAAAATTATGCAGATAGAAATACTGCATCATTTATGGGTGTCTATTCAGATAAGGTGATTAATCAGTTTACAAGAAACTACATACGTCCTCAGGAATCAGGTTATAAAACAGATGTTCGCTGGTTAGTTCTAAATGACTCTAAAGGGAAAGGTCTGAAAATAGAAGGAGTTCAGCCGATTGGTTTTAGTACACTGAATATTCCAACCGAAGATTTGGATCCAGGAAAGCGTAAGTCGCAGCGACATCCATCGGATTTGGATTTAGATTCTAAAGAGGTGGTTTACCTGCATTTAGATTATAAACAAAGAGGAGTAGGAGGTGATGATAGTTGGGGAAGTTTGCCTCATGACAGCTATCGATTGTTAGATAAAAAATATAGTTATTCTTATGTGATTTCAATAGTAAATTAATAGTGGTTTATGTGTTTTTTTATTTTAAAAAACCTATGATATTTTTCATAGGTTTTTTCTACTTTTAGAATCATATATATTTAAGTTCTTCCAAAAAATAAAATTTGATTTTAAAAAAATAAAATTTTACTATTTAACCAAATGACTAACCACATGCTTACATTTAAAAACCAAACTCTTTTATTTATTGCATTATTACTCTGTTTCTCCGCAAAGTTGCAGGCAATAGTTCCAAATTCTGTTGGGGAAAAATACAGTATTAGCTATTTGGGTATAGAAAATGGATTGGCGAATAATGCAGTAACAGCTGTTTATAAGGATAAGAGAGGCTTAATGTGGTTTGGTACTTATGATGGGATAAGCAGATATGACGGTTATAATTTTCTGAATTACAGAAACGAACCCGGAGATTTCAATTCTTTAATCAATAATAGGATAGTTAGTATTGCAGGGACTAAAGATGAAGTTTGGATTGGGACAAAAACCGGACTGAGTGTTTACAGTTATTTGACTAATCGTTTTAGCAGAAGGTATTTTGTAAATCCTCTGACAGCTAAGAAAGAACCGATAGAAATAACTATTAATGAGGTTGAGGATCATAAGGGTAAGATGTATATTGCTACCGCAGGAGGAGGATTGTTGTATTGCTCTGTACAAGGAGGTGCAATTTTAGAGATTCCTCTTTATGTAAAAGGAAAATTGCGATGGAATTACCATATGCAAGGCATCGATTTTGATAAATCGGGTAGGCTATGGGGTTTTGTTCAAGGTGTGGGGATTGTGAGTATGGATACTAAAAACAATAGATTGTCGGTAGTTTTTTCTGAACTTTTGATTGGAACATGTGTTTTTTATGACGGATTTTCAAATGTTTGGATTTCAACTGAAGGGGGATTGTTAAAATACAATATTGTAGATAAATCATATCGTTTCTATAATAATCAAGAAATTCAATATCCTATTGCTGATTTAGTATATAAGCCGGATACAAAAGAAATTTGGATTGCTACAAATGGCAATGGAGTTGTGAAGTACAACTTTTCCTCTGATTCTTTTACTTTATTAAGTAATTATTTGGGTGAAGAAAAACTTAACAGTAATGCTATTACTTCTTTGTGCTTAGATAGTGATAATAGGGTTTGGATAGGAACTTTAAGGGGAGGTGTAAATAAAGTTGAAAATAGAAAAAGTCCTTTTTTGACTATTTCAAGAAGCGGAAAATTAGGTAATACTTTACCTAGCGATTTTATCTTATCGTTATGTGAACAGGATAAGGATCACATTTGGATAGGAACTGACGGAGCCGGAGCCAGTTTATGGGATAGAAAAAATAATGTGTTCACCAATTATTCTTATAATCCAAAAAACCCTAATTCGTTAACGAATGATTTCGTTTCGACAATTTTAAAAGACCATAAAGGAATCTGGTTTGGGTCTTATGGAGGTGGAGTTTGTGTTTTTAATCAACAAACACATAGTTTTAAGAGGTATCGACTTTTTAATCTTACCTATAATATTGTTCAAAAAAATATCTGGGTACTTTTTAAGAGTAAAGAAGGGGTTTTATGGGCTGCCTCTCCTGATGAAGAGGGCTTGTATCGTTACAATGAAGCAATTGATCAATTTGACTTTGTGGATGCTAAAATTAGTGGGATTGTTTCTATGGCCGAAGATATTCAGGGTAATATTTGGTTAGGAACATTTACCAAGTTAATTAAGCTTAACCCAAAGACATTACAAAGTCAAAGCATTGAAGTTAAATATCCTGTACGCTCTATTATTGCTGTTTCAAGTTCTAAAATGCTTGTTGGGACAGAAGGTGCCGGTTTAATAGTTTTTAATCCCCAAACCCTACAAATGCGTTTTTTAACTCAAGTGAATGGGCTTCCAAATAATTCGGTACTTAATATTGTTCAAGATAATCAAGGTCTTTATTGGTGTAGTACTTATAATGGTGTCTTTGTGTATAATCAAACTAGTGAAAAAATTACAAGTTATTATGATGTCGATGGACTTCAAAGTAATCAATTTAATTATAATGCTGCTCTTAAACTCTCTACGGGTGAAATTGTCTTTGGCGGGATTAAAGGATTTAATGTTATTGATACTAAGATAAATAGTTTAATTCATGATTTTCCTAAACTGGTTATTACTTCTATTAAAGTCAACAATAAGGCTTTGGAAGAGTCAGGGATGACTGCTTTTGGAATAGACAAGCTCAGGCTTCCTTATGATGAGTCAATGTTGAATATAGATTATGCAGCTTTAGAATATAGTTTGCCCGAGAAAATATCTTATGCTTATTTCTTAGAAGGTTGGGATTCTCAATGGCATTATGTGAATAATATCCGAAGTGCTAATTATTCTAAATTAACTGAAGGAAATTATGTCTTAAAAATCAAATCGACTAATGTAGAAGGGGTTTGGAATTCTCAAACTATTTCATTGCCTATTACTATTTTGCCGCCGTGGTACAGAAGTTGGTTTGCTTATCTGATTTATTTATTAGCAGTTGCTTTTATAATATATGTTGTTGATAAATACCAGAAAAAACAAGCACAACTTAAGTATGAAGTGAAACTTTCACAGGATTTAGCTAAACAGGAAAAGGAATTGAATGAAAAAAAGCTGACTTTTTTCACTAATATTTCTCATGAGTTCCGATCGCCTTTAACGATGATTATCAATCCGCTGAAAGATATTATTTATGGGGATAATCAAAAAATTGAGCCGGGAGCTATAGAAATGGTGTATAGTAATTCCCGAAGATTACTGAGTTTGGTAGATCAGTTGTTGCTTTTTAGAAAAACGGAAACCGAGACGGGAAAACTTAAAATTGCCAAAATCGATATTGTCGAGCTTTGTAAAGAAGTGTTTAGTTGTTTTGTACATCATGCTAAAACAAAGGGTATTGATTATAGTTTTAGTATTTCCGAAGAAAAGATTTTTGCTTATGTAGATAGGGAAAAAATAGAAATAGCCTTGTTTAATTTAATTTCGAATGCTCTGAAATTTACAGAGAAAGAAAACGGAGCGGTTTCTGTTAATTTGCGTTCTACCGAAAATCAGATAATTATTAATGTGACTGATAATGGTGAAGGGGTTTTGGATGATGATAAAAAGAGAATATTTGATTTGTTTTATCAGTCCAATAAAAATATTACAAATAAGCGTAAAGGATTTGGTATTGGTCTTTATTTAGTGAAACAATTTGTTAGTCAGCATCATGGAGAGGTGCGTTGTTTTGATAATGAAAAAGCAGGGACGACATTTGAAATTAAATTGCTGTCAGGGAAAGAGCATTTTGGAGATATAGAGATAAGGGAAGATTTAAGTGATCGAACGTTGTTTTTAGAGGATGTTTTGGAGGAAAGGGCTTTGCAGGAAGATGTTTTAGAGAAAATAGATGAAGGAGTTATTGCTGACGAATTAGTTAAGGATGCAAAAAGTATTTTAGTGGTTGATGATAATCCGCAAATCAGAAATTATTTAAAGAAAATTTTAGGGCCTAAATACCGGGTTACTTCGGCCGAAAGTGCCGAAAAAGCATTGGAAATAATCAGGAAAGTACAGCCTGATTTGATTATTTCTGATGTGGTAATGGGCGATATGAACGGGGTAAGCTTTTGTAAACATATAAAAACAGATGAGGATTTAAAACATATTCCTGTAATATTGCTTACCGGAGGAACTTCGGAAGAGGTGAAATTGAAAGGTGCCGAAGTAGGTGCTGACGATTACATTACCAAACCGTTTGATAATGATTATCTGCTGGCGCGAATTAACGGAATCCTGACCCGACGTGATAGTGAACAAAATTATTTGCTCAATTCGGTTACAAAAAATGTGGCAAGTCCAAAATTGTCCGATGAAGACAAAAAATTGTTGGATAAAATTGTAGAAGTTATTGATGCTAATTTAGATGTAGAAAACTATAATATTAAAGATTTGGCCAGTGAAATGGGGATGAGCCATTCTTTAGTCTATAAAAAAATTAAAAAGATTACTGGTAAGTCGGTGACTGAGTTTACACGTAATGTGCGATTAAGAAAAGTAGCTACCTTATTAATTACAACCGATTTACAAATAAGTCAGGCGGCTTCCATGGCCGGTTTTGGAGATATTAAATATTTTAGAAAGCAATTCCAGCAATTTTATGATATGAATCCTTCTGAATTTAAGAAGAAGTATCAAAATGTAAAAGATAACAAATACATTCTCAATGAAAGTTTTTGGAAATCAACTTAATTGCTGTTTTAACTTGTTGATTCAGAAGAAGAAAAAATTAGAAACTAAATTAAAAATTCATGAAAAATTATTTGCAGAAAGCTGTTTTGTTGGGCTTTCTCTTTTTTGGAGTTATCCATACACTTTGTTCACAGTCTAAAAGGCTTCATAAAGATTCGCCTGAAAAAGTTAGGGAGTTTTTTGTGTCTTCTTTGGTTAAAATTGGGGATCCTGTTCTGAATGCTTTAAGTAAGAATCAATTAAAAGCGCAAATGCCTGTTGAGAAATCTCCGGGCGCATGGGATGACAGAACCCATGTAACGCATCTGGAAGCTTTTGGTCGATTGCTGTCAGGAATGGCTCCGTGGCTGGAATTAGGTCCGGATGAAACTACTGAAGGAAAATTAAGGGCAAAGTATATTGCTTTGGCCCAAAAATCCATTCATAATGCGACTGATCCTAATGCTGCTGATTTTATGAATTTTGTTAAAGGAGGACAACCACTCGTTGATGCCGCTTTTTTTGCTCAGGCTTTGTTGCGTGCACCAAAACAGCTTTGGGAACCATTAGATACAACAACAAAAGAGAATGTGATTAAAGCATTAAAATCATCAAGGGTTATCAAGCCATACGAAAGCAATTGGTTGCTTTTTGCAGGGATGGTAGAAGCTGCTATCATTAAATTTGATAAGGATGAAGATAAGGAACGATTAAATTACGCCTTGGATCAACACAAAAAATGGTATTTAGGTGATGGTATGTATGGAGATGGTCCTGATTTTCATTGGGATTATTACAATAGTTTTGTGATTCATCCAATGCAATTGGATATTTTTAAAACGCTTAATGAACAAAATGGGCAGCGCAAGGATGAGTTTAAAACCGAATTGGACAGAGCCCGTCGTTATGCGGCTATTCAGGAGCGTCTTATTTCGCCTGACGGAACTTATCCTCCTATAGGGAGATCCTTAGCTTATCGTTTTGGCGCTTTCCAATTATTATCGCAAATTGCGCTTTGGAAAGAATTGCCTAAAGAAGTGAGTCTGGCACAGGTTCGTTCGGCATTGTACACGATGGTCCATCGTCAGATCAATGCTCCGGAAACTTTCGATAAGAATGGTTGGCTTCAAATTGGACTTTATGGTCATCAGCCTAATATTGGGGAAGGGTATATTTCAACAGGAAGTTTGTATTTATGTGCAGAAGCTTTTTTAGTATTGGGGTTACCGGTTAACGATGCTTTTTGGAGTGAGGGTTACCAGCCCTGGACTCAAAAGAAAATTTGGTCGGGACAACAAATTCCAATTGACCATGCTATAAAATAATAATATCACTTAAACCAATTATTATAATTATGAATTTTAGAAATTTATTTTATGCACTGATGATTGCTTTTTCTTTAGTAATCGTTAGTTGTAAAACCAGTGCAATAAAAGAAAAAACAGTAATTCCCCAGTCTAAAAAGGAGATTGTTGCTATTATTGATAAAGTAAATACTCACTGGCAGGATACACATCCGGAACTTGGGAATTCTTTTTGGAATATAGCAGCTTATCATACCGGGAATATGGAAGCTTATAAGATTACCAAAAACAAAAAATACCTGGATTATTCGATGTCCTGGGCAGAGAAAAACCAATGGATGGGAGCCAAATCTCAAGATAAATCAGAATGGAAATACAATTATGGCGAAACTGACAAGCATGTATTATTCGGAGACTGGCAGATTTGTTTTCAAACCTATATTGATTTGTACAATTTTACAGGAAAAAAGGATGCTCATAAAATTGCGCGTGCCCGTGAGGTAATGGAGTATGAGATGAGTACTGCTGCTAACGATTATTGGTGGTGGGTTGACGGTTTGTATATGGTAATGCCGGTAATGACTAAGTTGTATAAGGTGACAGGAAACGAATTGTATCTTGAAAAATTACAAGAATATTTAACACATGCCAATAGCATTATGTATGACGATGAGGCTAAATTGTATTTTAGAGATGCCAAATATGTTTATCCTAAACACAAGAGTGCCAATGGTAAAAAAGACTTTTGGGCCAGAGGAGACGGATGGATTTTTGCTGGCTATGCCAAAATTATCCAGGATTTACCAAAGAATGCTAAGCATAGAAACGAATATATCAACCGCTTTAAAGATATGGCTAAGTCATTGGCGGCAGCCCAACAAAAAGAAGGCTATTGGACCAGAAGTATTTTAGACCCGGAACATGCTCCTGGACCTGAAACCAGCGGAACAGCATTTTTTACTTACGGTTATTTATGGGGAATCAATAATGGTATTTTAGATAAAAAGACCTATTTGCCTGTGGTTGAAAAATCATGGAATTACTTAACTAATGTTGCATTGCAGGCCGATGGAGCTGTGGGGTATGTACAGCCTATAGGTGAAAAAGCTATTCCCGGGCAGGTAGTCGATAAAAAATCAACAGCCGATTTTGGTGTAGGGGCTTTTTTATTGGCAGCATCAGAGATGTATCGTTTTGTGAAATAGTTTTATAATTAACTTAAAAAAAGAGCTGTGTTTCAATCAGGAAATGCAGCTCTTTTTTTAACGTTTATTTAGTAAATAAAAGAATTTTCTCTCGTATTTAAAGTATTTTATATGTCTTGAAAAAATGATTAGTGTTAATTTTTTTAGATACTTTTTTATTATAAGTATAATAATATAGTTATTTATAGTCGAGATAGTAAATTTACCCCTTGTTTTATTCCAAAACACCCCTCTTTAAGCTAAGAGCCTTGTGCTAGATTTGTGATGTGAATTATATGTTAATATCTGGTTAAACCAATTAATACTTGTTTTGTAAAAAACATTTGAGGAGTTGCACGTCCTTTTTTGTAAGTGTTAAATAAACATTTATTTATTTCGTTAATTGCTAATATATTTTCACAGACACGCTAACTAACTAATTCTAATTATTAATTATATGAAATAGCCTTTTAAAAACTCTAAAACTTCATCTACGAATAGTATTAGTAATAGATGATAATAATTTAACTAACCATTAAAAATTAAAACCACACATGACAAACTTTATTAAAATAAAGAAAAAGACTCATAGTGTTTTAGAATTTGATTTAAAAAAGAAACTTACATTATTGTCTGTATTGGTTTCTCTATCTCAGGTTCAGGCACATGCTTCTAATGTTATAAGTATAACAAAACTAGAAATAGTACAACAACAAAGAACAATTAGTGGGCAGGTAACTGATGAAAATGGAATGCCGCTTCCGGGAGCAAGTGTACTTGTAAAAGGTACTAAGAATGTTGTGATGACCGATTTTGACGGAAAATTTACATTAAAGATCAATGAAGGAGACAAAATATTAGTAGTAGCTTTTGTTGGTTATGAATCAACAGACGTATTAATTCAAAACAAATCCGTTTTTGAAGTAAATTTAAAACCAAGTTCAGAAGGATTAAAAGAGGTTGTTGTTGTTGGTTTTGGAACTCAGAAAAAAGCCAGTATGGTGAGTTCAATTACTACTATTAATCCTAAAGAACTGAAAGGGCCTACCAGTAACTTGACTAATATGTTAGCAGGAAGAGTTTCGGGTATGATAGCTTATCAAAGAAGTGGAGAGCCAGGTTCCGATAATGCGAATTTTTTTATTCGTGGTTTAGGAACTTTTGGTTCAGGAGCTTCAAATCCATTAATTTTAATTGATGGTATAGAATCTACAACAACTGATATGGCACGTTTACAGCCGGATGACATCGATACTTTTTCTGTGTTGAAGGATGCTGCTGCTGCTGCTGTGTATGGAGCTCGTGGAGCTAATGGGGTTGTATTGATTACTACAAAAATGGGTAAAGATGGAATCACTAAATTCAATTTCAGGACAGAAACCAGAATGTCGTCTAATTCCAGAAATTTTAATTATGCTGATAATATTACGTATATGAGATTGGCTAATGAAGCTACACGTACTCGTAATCCTCGTCTTGGTGATGTATATGATCAAAATAAAATTGACAGAACCATTGCAGGGGATGATCCGTATTTGTATCCAAGTAATAATTGGGTTGATCAATTAATTAAAGATTATACAGTTAATCAAGGCTATAATTTTAGTGTTAGCGGTGGTGGACAAAAAGCAAGATATTATGTGGCGAGTACTTACAACGTTGATAACGGTGTTTTAAAAGTGGATGGGTTGAATAATTTTAATTCTAATATTAAATTAAGAAATTATTCTTTACGTTCTAATGTAGATATGACATTAACTCCTACTACTAAAGGAATTATTCGTCTTTACGGTCAGTTTGATGATTATAATGGGCCTATCGGTGGAGGAGCTCGTATTTTTAATCTTACCATGTGGTCTAACCCAGTGGCATTTCCTAAAGTATATCCATCCAGTTATCTTCCTTTTATTGAGCATCCGTTATTTGGAGGTGCCTTGACAGGAGGAGATAATGGAGCCATATTGGTCAACCCTTATGCCGAAATGGTTCGTGGGTATCAAAGTTCAAAAGGTTCTACAATTCAGGCACAGGTTGAATTGCAACAGGATTTAAAAGCAATAACTCCGGGACTTAGTGCCCGAGCTATGGGATATGTTAGAAGGTATGCTTATTACAATGAATCCAGAAAATACAATCCATTTTATTATAAATCTTTTATAAGTCCTGTTACCGGAGAACTTGAAATCTCAGTTATAAATCCGGGTGGTCAGGGAAGTTTTGGTACAACCGGATCAGAAACTTTGGATTATGTAGCAGGAGATAAAGTATTAGATTCTCGTATTTATCTTGAAACTGCGGTTAATTATAATAGAACTTTTAATGAAAAGCATGCTGTAAGTGGTATGTTGATTAATTTATTATCCAGTTATGTACAGGCTAATTCTGCTTGGGTAAATCCGTCAGATGTTGCGAAAACACTTCCTAACAGAAATCAGGGACTTTCAGGTAGGTTTACTTATGGTTACGATAATAGATTTTTGACTGAATTTAATTTTGGATATAATGGATCAGAACGATTTGCCAGTGGACATCGTTATGGATTCTTTCCTTCCTTTGGTTTAGCTTATCATATTTCTAATGAGAAATTTTGGGAGCCTATTAAAGATGTAGTGACTAATTTTAAAATTCGTTCTACTTATGGATTAGTGGGTAATGATAAAATAGGAAATATTGATGATCGTTTTTTCTATCTGTCAAATGTTAATATTAATGATGGTAATTATGGTGCTGCTTTTGGAGAGCAGTATACAGATAGTAACCCAGGTGTTTATGTAAGTCGTTATGCCAATAATAACATTGGTTGGGAAAAGTCAAAACAAATCAATTTAGGTATGGATTTGGAATTGTTTAAGTCATTAAATTTTGTAGTAGATATTTACAAACAGAATAGAACTCATATTCTTCAAACCAGAGAAAATATTGGTGCTACAATGGGACTTACGGCAACTCCTGCTACTAATTTTGGAGAAGTGGAGAGCAAAGGTTTAGACCTAGCTGTTACTTACAATAAACAATTCAATAATGATTGGTACACACAGTTAAGAGGTAACTTTACGTATGCTGCTAATAAAGTGTTAGTGTATGATGAGATTAATTATCCGGAAAGTATGGCTTATCGTTCAAGAATAGGTCAAAGTTGGAATCAAACTTATGGTTATATAGCCGAACGTTTGTTTGTTGATGAAAATGAGGTTGTGAATTCGCCATTGCAATTTGGTGGACCGGGAACAGGAGATGTAAAAGAGTATACTGGTGGGGATATTAAATACCGTGATGTAAACGGAGATGGTCAGATTACAGCAGCAGATATGGTGCCAATAGGAAGTCCTACTGCTCCGGAAATAGTGTATGGTTTTGGAGGTACAGTAGGTTATAAGAAATTTGATTTTAGTATTTTCTTTCAAGGTGTAGCACGTACATCCTTTTTTATTAATCCGGAAAATATAGCGCCATTTGTGTTAAATGGTTCTTATCAGAATAATTTATTGAATGTTATAGCACAGGATCACTGGTCTGAAAACAATAAAGATTTATACGCTTTTTGGCCAAGATTGAGTAATACATTTGTGGCTAATAATAATCAGGTATCAACCTGGTGGATGCGTAACGGAGCCTTTTTAAGATTAAAATCAATTGAAGTAGGCTATAATGCTCCTGAAAAATTAATGTCTAAAATAGGGGTTAAGGGTTTAAGAGTCTATTTGAGCGGAAACAATATTGCAGTTTGGAGTAAGTTCAAACTATGGGATCCGGAAATGGGAGGAAATGGTTTAGGTTACCCAATTCAATCGGTTTACAATCTGGGACTAAAAGTTGATTTTTAAAAAATAGAAAGTATGAAGACTAAAAATAGTATAGTAAATAAGAGTTTCCAGAAAATTCAAAAAGTTTTTGGAGCGTCAATGGTAGTACTTTGTTTGTTCGGTTTAGAATCATGTGAAAATAGTTTTTTGGATGTAGTTCCGGATAACATTACTACAGTTGAGTCTGCTTTTAAATTGAGGAATGAAGCTAAAAAATATTTGTATACCTGTTATGCCTATATCCCTAAAAATGGGGATGGAGTATATAATATAGGAATGCTGGCAGGAGACGAGACATGGATACCGCCTAATCGTGCTGCGATTACCAGTTATGCGTTTAATATTGCAACAGGTACACAAAGAAAAGCAAATACTTATATGAATGCTTGGGAAGGTAATTATCAGGGAGCTGGTCCTGGAGATCGTTATCCACTTTATGATGGTATCAGACATTGCAATGTTTTTCTGGAGAATGTTGAAGACAGAACTAAAGTGCCGGATTTACAAGAAGGGGAGCGTTTAAGATGGATAGCTGAAGTAAAATTTTTAAAAGCCTATTACCACTATTATTTGATGCGCATGTATGGACCTATTCCAGTTGTTCGTGTCAATATTCCTATTGATGCATCAAATGATCAGATTCAGGTTCCAAGAGAGCCAATTGACTCGTCTGTTGATTATTTAGTGAGTTTGCTGGATGAAGCTGCTGTTGCATTGCCTCCACAGATTACAGACAGGCTAAATGAATTAGGTAGAGTTACAAAACCAGTGGCACTTGGTATTAAAGCAGAGTTGTTACTAATGGCTGCAAGTCCATTATTTAATGGGAATTCAGATATGGTAGGATTAAATGCTAAAGATGGAACACCATTGTTTAATCCGGTTTATGATGCCACCAAATGGAAAAGAGCAGCCGATGCTGCAAAGGAAGCAATAGATGCTGCCGAAGCTAATGGGCATAAAATATTCTATAAAAACAATGTGGCATTTACTATTTCTCAAACTGCTAAAACGAAACTGAATATTACACAAGCAGTAACAGAACCTTGGAACGACGAAGTTATTTGGGCAAACCCAAATAGCCGTACTTATGAATTACAACGACTTTGTATGATGCCTTTAGCAACTACGGTATCACATTCTCAAGCCAGAAAAGTGTTTTCGCCTACAATAGAATCGGCAACTAATTTTTATACTAAAAATGGAGTGCCTATTGAGGAAGATAAAACATTGACGTTTGGAGATATTACAGAGTTGAAAGAAGCTACTACAGCTGATAAATTTAATATTAAAGAAGGTTACAGAACTTCGATTTTAAATTTTAACAGAGAGCCGCGTTTTTATGCTGATTTAGGTTTTGACGGAGCTATTTTTTATAAATCTTCTAGTGGTTCTGATGAAACAAAAGAAGTTATTAGAGCTAAATACCAGGATTATGCAGGAAGTGCAGATGCTTTTGATTTTAACGTAACAGGATATTATATTAAAAAATTGATAAACTGGGATCAAACTTTTGGAGGAGGAACTATGTATAAAGAGTACGCCTGGCCTGAATTGCGTTTGGCTGATTTGTATTTGATGTATGCTGAAGCACTTAATGAAGCTGACGGAACTGCCGCTACAACAGAAGTATTGAAATATGTAGATGCTATTCGTACTCGTGCCGGATTAAGCGGCGTGGTAGATTCCTGGACTAATTTTTCTAATAATCCATCTAAATATACTACAAAAGACGGTATGCGTGAAATTATTCATAGAGAACGCAGCATTGAAATGGCCTTTGAGGGTAAAAACTATTGGGACATCAGACGTTGGAAAAAAGCAACTCAGGAATTTAATGAACCTGTAAAAGGCTGGAATGTTTATGGAATTACAGAGGCTAATTACTATCAGGTAGTCACTTTAAGTCAACAACGTTTTGTAGCTCCAAGAGATTATTTTTGGCCTATTGAAGAAACAACACTTATTAGAAATCCTAATCTGATTCAAAATCCAGGTTGGTAATAATCATAAAAATGAAGATTATGAAACGAATTATAAAATCCCCTATAAACATATTATTGTTGTGTTTGACCTTTGTTTTTGCAGCTTGTAGCGAGGATCGAGGCCCTGAACCTTTAGAGCACAATTCTAATCAGCCAGCGGTGGTAACAAATATTACCATTCAGAATTTACCAGGAAAAGCTAAATTGACTTATACTTTACCAACAGATGATGATTTGTTGTATGTAGTTGCCCGATATACTCTGGAAAATGGAACGCCAATGGAGGCTAAAGCTTCTTATTATTCTAATTCTTTACTTTTAGAAGGTTTTGCTGGTGGATCTACTACTGAGGTTAAGATTTATGCGGTTAACAATAGTGAGACGGAATCAAAACCGGTTGTGGTATCTGTAAATCCAGGTCCTGCACCAATTTTTGATATTTTTGATTCATTGAATGTCCAACCTGATTTTGGAGGTATACGCGTCACAGCTGCTAACCCTACTAAAGAAGAAATAGGTATTTTAGTGATGCAAAAAAATATACAGGGAGATTGGGTACCTCTTCGTACAAGTATTTATACTTCGGTAGATGAAATTAAACGAAGTTTAAGAGGTTTTGAATCAGTAGATCAGGAATTTGCAATTGTGGTTAGAGATAAATGGTTGAATTATACTGATACTCTGGTTACTACAATAAAACCATTGTTTGAGCAATTAATGCCTAAATCGGCTTATGTTGGAGTTCATCTTGCTAATGATGCAAAAACAATTAATAATGCTTATCCTGTTTCTAATTTATTTGATGGTCAGTTTTTAGAATATTGGGGGTCTTATTTTACAGACAGAACCATTGATGTAGGGAATCATTTGGTGACCTTTGATATTGGTGCAAAAACAAAGTTAAGCCGTTTAAGACTTTGGCAGTTTTCAGAGCCTATTGGAGGTCAAAGAATGTACTATTACTTAGGTGCTATGAAAAAGTTCAGAATATGGGGAAGCAATACCTTAAATGATGGTACGCTCGACAGTAATTGGACATTATTAGGCGAATATGAAATTAAGAAACCGTCAGGTTTGCCTTATGGACAGGAAAATAATGATGATCTTTTAGCGGCCAGAGATGGTGCAGATTATGAGATACCTTTGGATAAACAAGCAGTTCGTTATCTTAGAATAGAATGTTTAGAAAACTGGATTGGAGGTAAATTTATGGCTGTTTCTGAAGTACATGTATATGGTAATCCTAACTTTTAAATTTAAATATTATGAAATTTTTAAAATATAAATTATACGTAGTCATTTTGTTAGGAATTGTTTTAAGTATATTCTCTTGCACAAATGCTGATGAGTATTTGAAATTTACTGAAGGAGGACCAATTTCCTATACAGGTAAAATAGATTCTTTAAAGTTTTTTCCCGGTAGGGATAGAGTAAAGGTTGAGGGACTTATTATTTCAGATCCTAAGGTTTCTGAATTGAGAGTCTATTGGAATTCTAAAAGAGATTCTGCTGTGGTAGCTATTAACAGGACTTCAGGAATTGATGCAGTATCTAAAATTATAGAAAATCTACCGGAAAACATTTATAATTTTGAAGTGAAAACTTTTGATGCTAAAGGGAATGGTTCAGTGTCTCAATCTGTTAGTGCTCAGACTTATGGAGCCCGCTATCAGGCAAGTTTAACAGATAGAAAGATTGTTACCAGTAAATTATCCAGTGATTTCTCTCTTACAATTGATTTTGCAACAATGGATTTAACTACAGGAGCTTTTGCAACTGAAATTGTCTATACAGATGGTTCTAACGTAGAGCATACAGTAACAGTGCCTGTTACTCAAAATCAACTGGTGGTGACAAATTATAAAATAGGAAGTAAATTTAAACAACGTTCCTTGTTTTTACCGGTTAAAAATGCGATAGATATTTTTTACACAGATTTTGTTTCGAAAGATCCTCAGGTTATCGATCTTACTTATTTGATTAAAAATAATAAGCGTCCGTTTTTAACTTCTTCAACAGATGGAGGCAGATGGGGTACATTAGCCGATTGGACGACTAATGATGCTTGTAAAAATCACGGCGGTTATGGTGGCTGGGACGGTGGTTGTTGCGGAAACCCTCCGGGGACAATCAATTTAGAATCTGGTTGGGGTGCTCCGGTAATTACTAACGGAAAAATATACCAAACTATAACATTAGATGCAGGGACTTATATTTTCAATGCTCCTTTATTAGCATCAGGAAGCGGTCTTAATAGTGGTTACACCACAGCTGATTATGTTTATCTGGCAGTTGCAAAGGGTACTGTAATGCCTGATTCAAGTGGTGGAGCTCTTGAAACAAATTCAGCAACTTTAGGGTTTAAAAGAATTGTAAATACCATGAATTCTGAAAGTGCAGTTATTACATTTACGATTACCCAGTCTCAACAAATTACACTAGGGATTTCAACAACACAGGGAGATCAAAGATATGGTCATTTTTTATCTTTCAGTTTATTTAAAAAGAATAATTAATTTGACTCTGTAGTTTAAAAAGCAGCATAATAATGAAAGTTATCGTGCTGCTTTTATTTTTTTTAAAGTTGTAATTACTACTTCTTCAAAGTATTTCAACTGTTTTTTTTACCAGAATCTTACTGAATCAGAATCTTAAAAATGCCTTTGAAAATAGGTGTAATAGATTGCTACGCACTAAACCTTAACAAGAACCATGATATGGAATTGTAATTCCTTATTGATTCTAAATCTAATAAAGGATAGATTCTTAACAATATAAATTTTGTAGTGACTGGGCTTTAGGCCGCTTTTACTGGAAGATTATATACATCTTTTAAAATAATGGATCAGATATGTGTCCGGATAAGGATATACTAACTGTACAAGTGACATTAATAATAATTGCAAGTTAATGTAACAGCTGGTAAAGGAGGCAAAACTGTAGGTTAGGGTTGAAAATTTATTACTAAATAAACTTATGCTCCCTTTGCTATTGTAAAGGGGGTATAATTAATTAAAAACCAAATTGATGAAAAAAACTACTATTATAATAATTATGCTGTTGTTGTTTGGAGTCAAGATTACTCAAACTAATGCGCAGACAGCAAGTACAGCTGATAAAATACAGGCTTATCGGGCTACTGATAGAACCATAATGTATGATTTTAAAGGTACAGGTGTTTCTAAACCTGTAGTTTGGGGATTGGATTTAGCCTGGCTTGATGAAGCAAATATCATCAAGGGGTCTCGTTTTATGGGGAAAGAAAATGTGAGCATAATAAGATCGTCTTTTATGCCTACACAGCCTTTACTTAATGATTTACAATTACAGGGTGATGCACTTACCAATACCAATAAAAGAATAGATATCATTAAAAGAAATTTTGGTACTAACATTAAGGTCGCTCTAAATTCAGATCATCCTAGTGTGAATTCTTATTTTAATGGTAGTGCTGTAAATTGGGCTAAATTAATAGATGTTACAACTGCGATGCATCAGGATGCAGGTTTTAATGTGGTTACGGTTTCACCTTTTAACGAACCGGACTATTCAGCTACGGGCCAAGGTACAATTCAGGATTTTTATAATATTATCCTTGAATTGAAAAAAAAATCCCGATTTGATGCAATACGTATTTCCGGAGGTAATACACTTAATAATGATCAGGCATTGTACTGGTACAATTACCTGAATCCTGCCGGGTTAACCGAAGGGAATACGCATCAGTTAGCAGGTAGTTTTGATACTTACGCTAATTTTTTTCAGACAGTTAGATCTAATGGCGATTATGCTACCGCAGATGAGATGCATAATGTTATGGATGCTATTGTTGGGATAGAATATGGTATGCAAACAGGTATTTGGTGGGGATGGGCAGAATATGCACGCGGTGAACTTTGTAAAGCCAGTAATGGTGTGCGTTTAGGATATGCAGAACACCGTCCTAATTGGACAGCAGCAGCAGTATATCGAAGTCCTCAAGGTAAAGTTCAGGCTTTTGGAGGAACTTCTGAGCGTCAGGCTGCAACTACAACCTATCGTTATGTTTCTAAAGATAGAGCAGTCTATTATGATGGTCAGGGACCACAACGTGAGTTTGTATTAGAAATGCCGGGAGGAACAGTTGGAAGTTATCAGAATGGACAAACTAATGCAGAACGGGTTATCAATATTACTTATGGTGAAGATATTCAGCCGGTAATTAATGGACGCTATAAACTGGTAAACCGTAATAGTGGAAAAGTAATCGAAGTGGCAGGTGCTTCTATAGACCGTGGAGCGAATGTTCAACAAGGTGCAAACACAGGCGGAACTTATCAGCAATGGGATGTGACTCCGGTTGACTCAAGGATAGGAGGTGATTTTAGTTATTTTACATTTGCGAATGTGAATAGTGCTAAGTCTCCGGATGTTTTAAATTTTTCATTGGATAATGGAGCTAATATTCTTGTGTGGGATAATGTTAAAAGCGCAAATCAACAATGGTATCTTGACTATGCAGGAGATGGGTGGTTTTATATTCGTAGCCGTCATAGTGCAAATTGTTTGGATGTAGATAATGCAAGTACAGCCGAGGGAGCAAATATTTTTCAATGGGAAAAAAATGGCGGTTTTAATCAGCAATGGCGTTTCCTTCCTGTAGATGCACCAATAGAGTTTGTAGCGCCAAGTGTGCCTTCTAATTTAGTAGCTACCGCTCAGGCAGTATCTGTAAAATTAAATTGGACTGCCAGTCCTGAGGCTGATGTGGATAGTTATATTGTTTTTCGTGCCGAGTCAGCCGGCGGAGAGTATAATACGATTGCACGAAATGTAAAAGCCACTTCATTTGTTGATAATACAGTGCTTACTGGGAAACAATATTTTTATAAAATTAAGACGGTCGATAAATCTTTGAATCGTTCGGCTTATTCAAGTGAGGTTTCTGCAACGGCAACAGGAGAGAATGCATTGGTGGAAGAATTAAAATTTGAGAATAATTTATCCGATTCTTCAGTGAATTTAAATCATGCTGCTGTGTATGGGACTGCCGCCTATTCTACAGGAAAAGTGGGTTCTAAGGCATTGTCTTTAGATGGAACTACGAATTTCGTACAGCTTTCATCCGATATAGCCAATCATAAGGAAATTACTGTTGCGGCTTGGGTTTACTATAATGGAGGAAATGTATGGCAGCGCATTTTTGATTTTGGGAATGGAACAGATCAGTATATGTTTTTAACGGCTAAATCGGATTTTGGTAAATTACGTTTCGCTATTAAGAATGGTGGTTCCGAACAAGTTTTAGAAGCACCGCAGTTAGTTACTTCTCAATGGTCTCACGTGGCGGTTACTCTTAGTGCTTCGGGTGCAAGTATGTATGTTAACGGTAAATTGGTTGCAACGTCAAATACTATCAATATAAGTCCGTTGGATTTTAAACCTATATTCAATTATATAGGACGTAGTCAGTATTCAGATTCTTTATTGAATGCCAAAGTGGACGACTTTAAAGTATATAATTATGCGTTGACAGCTCAGGAAATTGCCCAGCTCACTTTAGCTAATGATAATTTTGTAATTGAGAGTGTTGGAGAAAGTTGTCCGGATAAGAATAATGGGAAAATTACCATTACTGCATCAGCGGATTATACCTATAGTGCAAAGGTAAACGGCATAGTATATTCTTTTACGAATAAGACCTTATCATTGCCAAATTTAGAACCCAAAACCTATGATATCTGTATCACTGTTGCCGAAGCAAATTTCGAGCAATGTTATTCAGTAGTTGTACCTGAGAGTGCTGCTATAACTGCCAAAACTGTAGTGACCTCAGATAAGTTGCAGGTCGATATTCAGTCAGGTACGGCACCTTATCAGGTGTCTGTTAATGGTCAGCTACAGTTTGAGACTAATAATACAGGTTTTGAAGTTGCTGTGGCTCCGGGAGATTTATTGGAGGTTTCAACTGCCAAGGTGTGCGAAGGGGTTCTTTCGAAAAAAATTACACTTTATGATGTTGCAACGGCATCACCAAATCCAACTTCAGGTGAATTTGATATCTATCTGCCAACAAATGATAGTAAAGTTGCTATTGGTATATATACTATTGACGGTAAGTTATTGTCTAAAAGAGATTATTTGATTGAGAATGGGAAAGTACATCTCAATATCGAGAAGGAGGCAACTGGTATATATCTGGTGAGAGTTGATTCAAATCCGCTGGAGACTATTAAAATTATAAAAAAATAAGATTTCAAGATGAAAAAAATAAGCCTTTTTATTTTAAGTTTAGTTGTATTTTCTTCTTGTAGTAGTGGTGGCGATGGGGGCTCGGAAGATCCCGCATCAACAACTAATACAGCACCAACTACTCCCGGTTTAACCTATCCAACTAATAATTTAGTTTGTATCAATAATGTACTCACTTTTGAGTGGAGTGCTGCTACCGATGCTCAAAATGATGCAATATCTTATAAATTGGAAATTGCAACTGATAATGCGTTTACTCAAAATGTAAACTCCTCTACTATTACAACCCTAAGTAAACAAATTACTTTAGAAAAGGGAAAATTATATTATTGGAGGGTCAAAGCGATAGACAGTAAAAATGCCTCAGGTAGTTTTTCTACAGTAAATACTTTTTATACTGAAGGTGAGAGTGTTGTTAACCATTTGCCATTTGCCCCTTCTTTAGTTACCCCAGTTTTAAATTCAAACCAAACGAAAGGAACAATAACTTTAAGTTGGACAGCAGTCGATGCTGATGCAGCTGATGTCTTAAAGTACGATGTGTACTTTGGGACAGCAAATTCACCAACCGAAAAAGTGGCTTCCGATTTGACTTTAAAAACATTTGATGTTAATGCTTCAAATGCAGCTAATTATTATTGGAAAGTAGTGGTTAAAGACGGAAAAGGAGGCACAACTATAGGGCAGGTTTGGAATTTTAAAGTTAACTAATAATAGAAAAATATCTTTTTAATAATCTACTAATGGTTTGTTGAAAATACTAATCATGGAAAGATTGTCCTGAATTGTTAGCAGAAAAGTAAAGTGTAAATTCGAATGGATTTTTTAAATTTTTATTAAGAATAGATTTGTCAGTTTGAAGGGGGAGGGGATTATGTAGTGTGTGATTTTATAGCTAATTTTTTATAATATATTAAAAAATAAGGTGTTTTTGTTGTGTAATACTAATTTCACCCTCTATTAATCTTGTAATTACCCCCTTTTGAACTTAGCTGTTCGTGTAAATTTGTGATGTGAATGATATGTTAATATTAGTTGAGATTGTCTTAAAAAATATTTAAAATTTTTAAATTAATTTTAGATTTCATCTAGTGCTTCATTTGTTTACAGATTAACAAACTATTAATTAACCAACAAAATTACAAACAAACATGACAAACTTTATTAGGATGAAAAAAGCTCCTGATTGTGTATCTGGATTTGATTTGAAAAAGAAACTTACGCTTTTTTGTGTATTGGCTTCTTTGCCTCAGGTTCATGCGTACACTATTAGTTTTAAAAGTGAAACAGTACAGGAAAAAGTACAGCAACAAAAAAGTATAAGTGGACAGATTAATGACGAGAATGGAATGCCTATCCCTGGAGCAACAGTTTCGATAAGGGATTCAAAAATTGGAACCATAACCGATTTTGATGGAAAATTTACGTTGAAGTTAGATGCTAATTCAAAAGTATTAGTGGTGAGTTCAGTAGGTTATACAACACAAGATATAGTAATAGGAAGTCGTACGGATTTTAAAATAGCATTGAAGCCAAGTTCTGAAGGTTTAGATGAAGTTGTTGTTGTTGGTTATGGTACCCAAAAGAAAGAAAGTTTAGTGAGCGCTATTACAACTATTCCTGTTGGAGAAATCAAAGGGCCTTCAAGTAACTTAACGACTATGATGGCGGGAAGGGTATCAGGAATGATTGCTTACCAAAGAAGTGGTGAGCCAGGCGCTGATAATTCCGATTTCTTTATTCGTGGATTAGGCTCTTTCGGAGCAGGAAAAGTAAATCCGTTAATTTTGATAGACGGTGTTGAATCCAGTACTACTGACATGGCACGTTTACAACCGGATGATATCGAGGCTTTTTCGGTATTGAAGGATGCTTCGGCAGCTTCTATTTATGGCGCTCGTGGTGCTAATGGGGTGGTGTTGATTACTACTAAATCAGGTAAAGCGGGTAAATTAAAAGTTAGATTCCGTGAAGAAAATAAGCTGTCTAGTAATACTAGGAATTTTAAGTTTGCGGATAATATTACCTATATGAATTTGGCTAATGAGGCTGTTTTGACCCGTAACCCAATAGGTGTTTTACCTTATTCTCAAATTAAAATTGACAGAACTGCAGCTGGCGCTGATCCTATTCTATATCCTAATAATAACTGGATTGATCAACTGATAAAAGATTATACGTTCAATCAAGGATATAATTTGAGTGTAAGTGGAGGTAGTGATAAAACCCAATATTATGTGGCGAGTACTTATAATATTGATAATGGAGTGTTGAAAGTTGATAATTTAAATAACTTCAACAATAATATTAAATTACGAAATTATTCCTTTAGAAGTAATGTTAATATTAAGCTAACTCCAAGTACTGAGGGGATTATTAGATTTTATAGTCAGTTTGATGATTATACTGGTCCTGTTGGTGGAGGAACGGCATTATTTAATAGAGCGATTTGGTCTAATCCAGTTGCTTTTCCAGCTGTTTATCCATCTAAATATTTACCTTATATTGAACATCCTTTGTTTGGTGGAGCTGTTGCAGGTTATGGAAGTACTACTTTGTTAACGAATCCTTATGCAGAAATGGTAAGAGGGTATCAGGTCAGTAAAGCTTCTACAATTCAAACGCAATTGGAATTGAAACAAGATCTTAAAGCTATTACCCAAGGTTTAAGTGCAAGAGCTATGGCATATGTTAGAAGGTATTCTTTCTATAGTCTTTCAAGGCAGTATAATCCTTTTTATTATAATGCCACAATTAATCCTGATACTGATGAGGTGTTTTTAAACTTGCTAAATCCAGGAGGAGAGGGTTCTATTGGTATTGCTGGTACAGAATATTTAAATTATAGTGAAGGTACCAAAAATCTTAATTCAGAAATTTATCTTCAAACAGCTATTAATTATAACAGAACTTTTGCAGAAAAACATGATGTTTCGGGTATGTTAATTAATATTTTGCAAAATACTGAATCAGGTAATCCGGGTAGTCTTCAAGCTTCATTACCTTCCAGGAACTTTGGTCTTTCAGGACGTTTTACTTATGGATATGATAAAAGATATTTAGCGGAGTTCAACTTTGGTTATAATGGTTCAGAACGTTTTGCTAAAAACAATCGATATGGTTTCTTTCCTTCATTAGCATTAGGATATGTAGTTTCTAATGAGAAATTTTTTGAGCCCTTACTTAATGTTGTGAGTAATTTAAAATTCAGAGCCAGTTTTGGATGGGTTGGTAATGATCAAATAGGGGATAGAACAGATCGTTTCTTTTATTTATCAAATGTTAATTTGAATGATGGTACTTACGGAGCCAGTTTTGGAGATTTAAATGGATATTACCGTAATGGAGTTTCTATTTCAAGATATGCCAACGATAAAATTAGTTGGGAACGTTCCAAACAAATCAATATTGGAATGGATTTGAAATTATTCAATTCTATTGATATTGTAATTGATGCATTTAAGCAAACGCGTTCTAATATTCTGCAAACACGTTCCAATATTGGTTCTACTTTAGGACTTTCTGTAACACCTGCTACCAATTTTGGAGCTGCCGAAAGTAAAGGTCTGGATATGTCCATCAATTATAACAAGCATTTTGGGGATAATTGGTTTACAAATTTAAGAGGAAATCTAACCTATTCAACGAGTAAAATTTTAAAATATGATGAGAATTATTATCCGCCAGAATTAAGTTATTTGTATAGAAAAGGAAATTCTATTGCTCAAAATTATGGATACATTGCTGAAAGATTATTTGTTGATGATCAGGAAGCAGCTAACTCCCCAAAACAATTTGGAGTTTACGGAGGAGGGGATATTAAATACAGAGATGTCAATGGTGATGGTGTGATTTCAGCATTAGATAAGATGCCTATCGGTTATCCAACATCACCGGAAATTATATATGGTTTTGGGGGTACATTGGGGTATAAAAAATTTGATTTTAGTATATTCTTTCAGGGTTCTGCCCGTTCTTCATTCTTTATCAATCCGCAAAATATTTCTCCTTTTGTTACTAATGGAGGAGCTCAAAATGGATTGTTGAAAGTGGTTGCTGACGATCACTGGTCAGAAGACAATAGAAATTTATACGCTTTTTGGCCAAGATTGAGTAATACTTTCATTGAAAATAATAATCAGGTATCAACATGGTGGATGAGAAATGGAGCTTTCTTAAGACTTAAAAGTGTTGAACTAGGTTATAATGTGTCTAAAGAATTTTTAGATAAGTTTAAGATTTCGAGCTTGAGATTATATGCTAATACAATGAATCCTGTAGTGTTTAGTCAATTTAAGTTATGGGATCCTGAAATGGGTGGTAATGGTTTAGGGTATCCTATTCAGGTAACCTACAATTTTGGAATATTACTTGATTTGTAATGTGTGAATATGATAAAGGCATAAAAAAATAATAATCATGAAAGAAAATAACACTATAATAAATAGATTAAGAAAATCTATTATACCAATAGCATCATCATTTATAACCTTGTTTGCTGTAGGTGCATGTTCCAGCGATTTCCTGGATGTGATACCTGATAATGTAGCAACTATTGATAATGCTTTTAAGCTAAGAAACGAAGCGGAGAAATATCTATTTACTTGTTATTCCTATCTTCCAAAAGATGGGAGTATTTATCACAATCCTGGATTTTTAGGAGGGGATGAAATTTGGATTCCTTACAAAACTTCTATTACCAGTGATGTGTTTGAAATAGCAAGAGGTAGTCAAAGAAGAGCGAATCCTTATTTTAATGTATGGGATGGGAATTATTCAGGAGGAGGTCCTGGGGATAATTATCGATTGTTTACAGGAATTCGTCACTGTAATATTTTTTTAGAGAATGTTACAGATGAATCCAAAGTCCCAGATTTAAATGCTGCGGAAAGACAACGATGGATTGGAGAAGTAGAGTTTTTAAAAGCTTATTATCATTTTTATTTATTAAGAATGTATGGCCCTATTCCTCTTATGAAAACGAACATTCCTATTGATGCTCCTGAAAATCAGATTAATGTTAAAAGACAACCCGTTGACGAATGTGTATCTTATATAGCTGATTTATTGGATACGGCAACAGCAAAATTACCAGAAGATAATGCGCTTGTACCAACAACAGAAGCAGGAAGAATCACTAAAACTATTGCTTTAAGTGTTAAGGCAAAATTATTGTTAATGGCGGCAAGTCCATTGTTTAATGGGAATAATGATTATGCTACTTTAGTGAATAAAGATGGAACTCCTTTATTTAATGCAACATACGATGCGAATAAATGGAAGTTAGCCGCTGATGCAGCTTTAGCTGCAATTCAATCGGCTGAAGCAAATGGGAAAAGTTTATATGTTTTTCCTCAATCACCTTTTACTCTTTCAGCGGGTACTATGACTCAAATGAGTATTCGTCAGGCAGTGTGTGAAAGATGGAATTCAGAAATTATCTGGGGGAACTCTAATAGTCAGACTTCAGATATACAAAAGTTAGCTATGCCTCCACTGGATCCGGCGCATAATCATAATGATGCAAGAAAGATACTTTCTCCACCGCTTAAACTAGCCAGAATGTTTTATTCTAAAAATGGAGTACCAATCAATGAGGATAAAACATTAGATTTTTCGAATGATACAAAATTACGTGTCGCAACCAATGCAGAAAGATTTAATATAAAAGAAGGTTTTGTTACAGCAAGAATTAATTTTGATAGAGAACCCCGTTTTTATGCAGATTTAAGTTTTGATGGAGGAGTATGGTATAAATACGATAGTCCTTCAAAATCAGATGATGGAACAGTTTGGGGATTGAAAGGCAAATTTGGGGATCCGGCTGGTGCTTCACATTCATTTCATATGAATGTAACAGGTTATTTTATAAAGAAATTAGTTGATTGGAATCAGATTACGTATACGACAGGAGGTTCATTTTATAAAGGATATGCATGGCCGGAAATTCGTTTAGCAGATTTGTATTTAATGTATGCAGAGGCATTGAACGAATCTGAAGGACCTTCTGCAACAGTTTATCAATATTTAGATCGTATCAGAACAAGAGCAGGGTTAGCAGGAGTAGTTGAATCTTGGACAAATTTTTCTTCAAATCCATCTAAACCAACAACTCAAACAGGTCTTAGAGATATTATTCAAAGAGAACGATTAATTGAATTGGCTTTTGAAGGACATCGTTTTTGGGATTTGAAAAGATGGAAATTAGCTACTCAAAATTTAAATGCCCCAATTACAGGTTGGAATATCAAAGGTACCGATCAGACTTCATATTATCAGGAAGTAACTGTTTCACAACAACAGTTTATTGGTCCTAGAGATTATTTCTGGCCAATACCAGAAAGCGCAATGATTCAAAATCCAAACTTAGTTCAAAATTTAGGTTGGTAATTAAAAATATATAGTTATGAATTGGAAAATAGTAAATAGAAGCGTTTTTGCAACAATGATAACTTTGTTGATTATCAGTTGTGATCAAAATAATTTAGAGCCTTTAGAACATAATTCGACTCCTCCAGGAGAAGTCGAGAATGTAACTGTTGAGAATTTACCTGGCAAGGCTAAATTGACTTACAGCTTACCATCAGATCAGGATTTATTGTATGTTAAAGCTGAATATACTCTTGCTACTGGTAGAAAAATGGAAGTAAAATCTTCTTATTATAATAATACACTTACAGTAGAAGGATTTGCAGATACAGATGAACATGATGTTAAATTGTATGCTGTGAATAGGAGTGAAACAGCTTCTAAGCCTGTTGTTGTAAAAATTAAACCATTGGAAGCAGCGATATGGGAAGTTTATAGAAGTATTCAAACAGGTTCTGCTTTCGGAGGTATTTATGTTACGGGTAAAAATCTTACAAGAGAAAATCTTTCAATTTTGGTTATGCAAAAAGATGTGCAGGGAGATTGGGTTGTTAATCCTAAAAGTATTTATACTTCTACTGATGTAATTAATAAAACAGTAAGAGGATTTTTGCCTGTTGCACAGAATTTCGCAATTACTGTAAGGGACAGATGGTTAAATACTACTGATACAATCTTTACGAGTATAACACCTTTAGAAGAATTTGCCTTGCCTAAATCAGCTTATAAGCATTTTCCTTTACCTGGTGATACAAAAACACATCCAACAGCTATTCCTTCGGGTATGTGGGATGGAAATATTATGGACTGGCCAAAAGTATTTTTAACTGATGGTGCTGTACCGGGACAACATGTAGTAACTTTTGATACAGGTGCATTGAAAAGGATGAGTCGTATTGTTATTTGGGATTATCCGGAATATTACAATGGTAGAACTTATTATTACACAGGAGATTTGAAAGAATTTGAAGTTTGGGGTTCTGCAAATCCAAATCCAGATGGTAGTCTTGATCAAACTTGGGTAAAATTAGGAAGTTATAATGCGGTTAAGCCTTCCGGTCTTCCATTCGGAGAACAAACGGCAGAGGATTACAATACTGCAGCGGCTGGATTTAGTTGGGATTTCGATGCAACAGCACCACCTATTAGATATTTGAGAATTGTATCTCTTAAAAACTGGGGTGGAATTGGAACCATGGCTATTGGTGAAATTCAGGTTTATGGTGCTAATTAATGTTTAACGAGAAAAAAATATTGTTATGAACAAAATAAAAAAATATGGTTTACAAACCGTAATGCTAGTGGCTTTATTGGCTGGTTTGTGGTCTTGCTCGAGTATGGACGAGGGGTATCAGGACTCTATAAGAAATGGTGAAATTTCTTATACTGGAAAGATAGATTCCTTGCATATCTATGGAGGAAAAAACAGAGTTAATGTGAAAGGATTAATTATTTCTGATCCAAAAGTGACTGAAGTGCGTGTTTTTTGGAACTCCCGAAAAGATTCTGTAGTGGTGCCAATTACCAGGACATCAGGTGTTGATGTTCTGGATGTTATTATTAATGGTTTAGATGAGAACATTTATAATTTTGAAGTTCGTACCTATGATAAACTAGGTAATAAATCTATTCCTGTATTTAAGATTGGTAATACATATGGACAACGTTATGAAGCTACTTTATTGGCAGACATAATGAATAGAAAGATAAGCACGGGGATTAGTAGTGGTGGAGTACTTAATGGAACTTTAGAAACTTTAAATGATTATACTAAAAAATCTGCATATTCTATTCTTACGTATACCGCTACTAATGATACACAAAAGCAATTAATTATTCCGTCAACTCAAAGTGCTTTTACTATAACTGATTTTAAATCAGGTACAGATTTAAAGTATAAGACTGCTTATAAACCGGAAGAAGGCTCCATAGATGTTTTCTTTACACCTGAAAAAACTTTTTATACGCAAACAGATGTTACTAGTACTTATATTGTAAATGCAGGTTTTGAAACGAATCCAACAGGTGCAGCAACAGATAATTATATTTATGATGTTTCTGGTTGGACCGAATATCCTGTATCTGGTAGTTTTACTTATAAGAAACTGGGAACAATTAATTATGGAAGTAATACTGTCCCTTTTGGAATTGCTCCTTTGGCTTCAACTAATTCGATTGGAGAAACAACTCTTTTAGGAATTAAGCAGCATTGGTTGCCTTCGCCGTCTCAATTGTATATAGAACAGTCGGTTACGTTGCCGGTTGGGACATATACTTTGACATGGAAATCATTAGTTGGTCAAACTGTTACCGGAGCATCTAGTATGATGGGCTATGAGATGGATGGTTTAGGTATTTATGATGGTTTTTCATCAGCTACAGATACTTGGAAAAATCATAGTTTGGTTTTTGTAGTTACCACACCGAAAACAGTTAAATTTAGAATGGGATACAATAAAACAGCCAATGTTGGAGGTGGTTCTAGTCCAATTCTTTTTGTAGATAATCTTAAGTTGTTGCAAGCTAAGTTGTAATAATACATTGAATTAAAATATAAGTTTTTTATTGTAGGAGTAATATTTAAAAATTATTACTCCTACAATAAGCTTATGTGTTTTTATTTCTCAGTTTTTTGTGTCGAACTATTGAGTTGAAGAGCTGAAATATTTTATTTTAGAAAACTAATCATACTTAGGACTGTTTTAAATTTTAAAATATTTCTATTGTAATTCCGGTTTGTTTAAGTGTATTACTTCAACTTAAATAATTATGATTACTTATTGTAATTAAAATTACAGTTTCATTTATGCTATTTGAGTTATTAAACAATCATATTGATTACAGTTACAATATTATGCGTATCATTTTTTCGAATCAAATATTTATTAGTTAATGTTGAGTTTGCTACGGCAATTGGATTAGATTTTAGATTCATTAATTCATAATTGGATTGAGTTAATGAATCTAAAAGTTAATTGCGATTGGATTTATATAAAGTCAACAGATAAAAATGTGTGTAGCATATTTTTGAATAATATTAGTTTTTTTTCGACTTATTCCATTCATAATAAAACTGAATCAACGGTTTGTTTTTTGATTTACATATCTGTACCCTAAGCTTAAGCTTACTGTTTTTATGTATGAAAAATATAATCATCATTTTAAGTGTCTAAAACAAAATGAGTTCTTCTTTTTAATTAAGCATCCTTTTTTAAATGTCTTAATTTCTAAAATTTAATCTAATTATAAAATTCTATAATATGAATGAAAAAAAATACTTTTTATTGTTGACACTAGTAGTCTTTAGCATACGGATGTTTGCCCAAGTTCCAAATTTACCGGTTAAAACGGTTTTGAGTACGAGTTTAAGTGGTACAAGAGCATTTAGTAATGCAACAGGATTTGATACTATGGTTTTGCCATTTACAGGTGCTAGTGAATTTACTCTTGAAGTAAAAGCAAAAGTGAATTCTGCAGTAGGAAGAGGGCTTGATGTCCAATTAAATAAAGGCAATAATTTTGGATTCAGGACTTCTTTAGATAAGACTACTTTTAATAATACAGTTAATTTAGCTGCAATAGAAAATTTAAGTACTTCAATCGATAATGCTCAGGAACAAACCTACAGATATGCGGTAAAAGACGGAGTGGTACATATATACCAAGATGGGCATTACCTGACTTCTAAGACATTGGATTACCTTACAGATGGTAGCACCACAACTCAGGTAGTTGAATATGGTGCAGATAATGGGCTAAGTAACTGGGCTGGATTTATTGGGAATAATTCAGGAAAACCCTCCGATTATGGCTGGGCTAATACTTCAACAAGTTTGCCATGGAATACTGCTAATTCCAGTGGTGGAGTAAGGTATATGGATGTAACATCCGGGCATACGTTTGAATCTGATGGTTCAACATTTCAAGGGCGTTTGATGTATATTCGTTGGGATGGAAGTACTTATTCATCATCAACTTACAGTTATCCAATTAAGTTGGAATATGGTTATCAGTATGAATTTTCTTGGTTGTATGAATATTTAGCTAATGCTGCAGCAGGTGCTAAAATGAACGTTTCTATATCCAAATCTGCAGACGGATCGGGTGCTTTATTTTCAAAAATATTTACAACTGGGAGTGCTAATAAAATTAGAAAAGGAGATCTGACTTTTATGTCAGAATTAGAGGGTGCCTATTATTTGACAATAACGGGTGATTATGCGCTTTTTGGTATTGCTGATTTAAAACTTAAATCTTCAAATTTAATTAATACATGGGCTGGTTTAACAAATAATAATACTGGTACACCCGCAGCATACGGTTGGAAAAATACTTATTCCGGTATTCCTTGGAATGCTGCAAATACTACTTCCGGAGTTCGTTACGTTGATGTTACTTCAGGACACAGCTATGAGTCTGATGGAACTAATTTCAGTGGTCGTTTAATGTATTTAAATTGGAGTGATCCGGCTTATCAAACTTCGGTTTATTCTTTTCCGGTCACCGTTACGGGGGGTAAAAGTTATGCTTTTTCATGGATTTATGAATTATTATCAGGTACCACTGGTAATAGTATGACAGTTAGTGTTTCAGCTTCTGAAAATGGAGGTACACCTATAGCGACTCAAAATTTTACTTGTGGAGATCTAAATAAATTGAGAACAGGTCAGTTAAAATTTAATCCTACTGCAGATGGTACATACTATATTACATTAAAGGGAGATGCGGCATCTTTTGCAATAGGAAAATTAGGGATAAAAGAGGTTATGAATACTGCATCAAATATTGTAATAGGTAAGAATTATGCTGATGGAACAGTAGATATGGTTGTTAGTTCTGTTACATATGAAGATAAAGCATATGCACCGGAAAAAATTATTGCTCCTTCAGTATTAACTTTGGAAACTACAAGTAATTTAAATGCAAACACTTTTGCTAAATCCAAAGTTGTTTTAAATTCTGCCGCTTCATTAACTCTCAAGAATGCCTATACACCATTAATAAATTCAACAGTCGACTTGAAGTCTTATGACGCGAGAATTTATTTTCAAAATAGTACACCTAATGATGTTATTAGCTCTCATTTGACTTTTGTATCAGTAAATGGTGCTCCGGCTGTAAGTAATGGAAATGTATATGTTTTAAATAGTGGGGCAGGTTCAGTTGTTATTCCTTATATAGCTAATGTACCATTGGAAGTTTTTACTGAAGAAAATTATGGAGGGACATCTCAACAATATCAAGATATTATTCGATATACAGCTTTAGGTGTTTTGGACAATAAAATAAAGTCTTTTAAATTAAAAAAAGGACATATGGTGACTTTTGCATCAAATGCGGACGGTACAGGTTATAGCAGAGTGTTTATAGCTGAAGATGCAGACTTAGAAATACCGGTTATGCCAGCTTATTTAAAAGGTACTGTGTCATTTATAAGAGCCATGATATGGCATCAGGTTACTAAAAAAGGTTTAGCCGGAGGTAGTTTAGATGAACGTAATGGAACAAAAGTTAGTTGGTATTATAACTGGAATTCTGGAAGCGCAACCACTCCGCAAGTAGAGTATGTACCTATAAGGCAAACACAATATTGGCCTGGTTTTGAAGCTGCCTATACTAAAGAAGGCTATACACATCTTTTAGGATATAATGAGCCGGATCGTCCGGATCAGGCGAATATGACGGTTGATCAGGCAATTAGTGGTTGGCCGGGACTTCTGGCATCAGGATTAAGATTGGGGTCACCTGCCCCATCAGATCCATTTAACGGTTGGCTTCCGAACTTTTTGAAAAAAGCAGATGAAAATAATTATCGTGTTGATTTTACAGCTATTCACTGTTATTGGTATAAAACAGCTGCTCAATGGAAATCTGATCTTGAATATGTGTATAATAATATAAATGGTAAAAGACCAATATGGATTACAGAGTGGAATATTGGAGCTAACTGGACAGGAAACTCTTTTCCTGATGGACCTAATTTACTTACAGATGCTAATGCTACTAAGCATAAAAATGATTTAGTTGCGGTATTAAATGTTTTAGATAATCTTGATTTTGTAGAACGGTACTCAATTTATAACTGGGTGCAGGATGCACGTGCCATGTTTGTAACCATTAATGATACATGGAAGACGAATAATCCGGATTGGCAAAATTACCAGTGGTTGAAAACTGCTCCTGTAATTGCAAGTTGGACAGGTAATTATACAGTGCTAACTCCTGCCGGACAGTATTATGCCAATAATGCTTCAAAAAAAGCATTTAATATCAGTAAGGAATATATTCCAACTATGACTAGTCCAAAGACAGAAACTTTATCTTATGTTATATCTGCTAATAATGAAAGTGTAAAATTGACTTGGACTGGAATCAATAATGATTTGGTTAATAAATATGTTTTGCAAAGAAAATTGGAAGGGGAACTTAATTTTTCTGTTTTCTATGAGACAACTGATTATACGAAGTTAAATGTTAATGATCTGCTTTATACCAAAACAGAATATAGAATGATGGTATTAGGTAAGGATAATAGAGAATCTGCTTATTCAGATGTTATTACAGTTATTAATCCGGATGTAGATAAAGATGGTGTAATGGATGTTGTAGACCAATGTCTAAATACTCCGTTTGGTGAAACTGTAAATGCGAATGGTTGTTCTAATGGACAGTTAGATGATGATAAAGATGGTGTAATTAATAGTTTAGATCAATGTCCAAATACCCCAAGTGGCGAAACGGTAAATGCCAATGGATGTTTTGCTGTTCCTGTCAATAATTTTGCTATTACTCAAGTTGGAGAGACTTGTCCAAATAAAAATAATGGTCAAATTAATATTGTTGCGACCTCAACTTATAATTATGTAGCTACTATAAATAATGTTGCTTACAATTTTACAGATAATAAATTGTCTGTTTCTAATCTTGCTCCGGGTAGTTATTCTGTATGTATAAGTATATCAGGAAAAACATTCGAGCAATGTTATACTATAGAGATACCTAAAAGTAATGCTATTACAGCAAAAGCAATTTCAAACTCCGATAAATTAAATGTTACAATTGAATCTGGTACAGCACCATACCAAGTGGTTGTAAATGGGGTTGTTCAGTTTGAAACTTCTGAAACAAATTTTGATGTAGGTGTAATTGCTGGCGATGTTTTAGAAGTAAAGACTTCAAAAATTTGTGAAGGAAGTTTTTCCAAAACTATTGCGCTGTATGACGCAGTAAGAGCTTTTCCAAACCCTAGTTCGGGCGAATTTGATATTTATTTACCAACAAATGAGGATTCGGTAAGTATTGCGATTTATAGTGTAGATGCTAAGCTAATTTCAATTGCAAATTATCAAATAGAAAATGGTAAAGTACATATCAATATAGACAAAGAACCAGCAGGAGTTTATTTTGTTAAAATTCAATCTAATCCTGAAGAAGTAATCCAAATTATTAAAAAATAAAAAGATGAAAAGACTAAGTATATTTATTTTATGTTGTATTATATTTTCTTCTTGTAGTAGTGGTGGTGGAGGATCAGATGATCCTACACCAACCAATAATACGGCTCCTTCTGTTCCAATCTTAAATTATCCAACTAATAATTTAGTTTGTATCAATAATGCAATCAAATTTGAATGGGGGGCTGCTACCGATGCACAAAATGATGCAGTTACTTATCAATTAGAAATCGCAACAGATAACGTTTTTACTCAAAATCTAAATTCAACGGTTAATAGTGGTTTAACAAAACAAATTAGTTTAGAAAAAGGGAAATTATATTATTGGAGAGTCAAAGCGACAGACAGTAAAAATGCCTCCAGTAGTTTTTCTGCAATAAATACTTTTTATACTGAAGGCGAAGGTGTTGTTAACCATTTGCCATTTGCCCCTTCTTTAGTTACCCCAGTTTTAAATTCAAACCAAACGAAAGGAACAATAACTTTAAGTTGGACAGCAGTCGATGCTGATGCAGCTGATGTCTTAAAGTACGATGTGTACTTTGGGACAGCAAATTCACCAACCGAAAAAGTGGCTTCCGATTTGACTTTAAAAACATTTGATGTTAATGCTTCAAATGCAGCTAATTATTATTGGAAAGTAGTGGTTAAAGACGGAAAAGGAGGCACAACTATAGGGCAGGTTTGGAATTTTAAGGCAAACTAAAATCTAAAAATTAGATTTTTTCATGAGTTAAAATAATTATCAGTTTCATTTTCTGATAATTATTCGAGTATGTTTTTATTCAAAAAAAGTGTTTAAAATGAGATTGTTTTCATTTAATTTTTTGGTTTTAGGGATTGTTTTTATTGTAGTATTTGGTTTTGTTACTAAGACAGAGAGACCTTCCGGATATAAGGGTTATCAGTTAGTTTGGAGTGATGAGTTTTCAGTCAATGGTGTTCCGGATGAAAAAAATTGGAATTATGAGACAGGTTTTGTTCGTAATCATGAAGACCAATGGTATCAAAAAGAAAATGCTTATTGTAAAGACGGCTTTTTGATTATTGAAGCTAAAAAAGAACACAAAGTCAATCCTGATTTTATTTCTAAAAATCATCAGGATTGGGCTAAAAAAAGAGATTCTATAAAAATAACTTCTTCTTGTTTAATAACCCAAGGGAAAAATTCCTGGCAGTATGGCCGATTTGAAATGCGGGCTAAAATACCTGTTGCCAAAGGAATGTGGCCGGCATTTTGGACTTTGGGTATAAAAGGCAATTGGCCGGCAAATGGCGAGATTGATATTATGGAATATTACAGAGGGAAAGTTTTGGCCAATGTAGCTTGGAAGTCGGATAAGATTGATCCCCAGTGGGATAGTGCAACTCAATTGCTGGGAGATTTTAAAAAAGACAATTGGGCTGAAGAATTTCATGTGTGGAGAATGGATTGGGATGCTGATTTTATTAGGTTGTATGTTGATAATCAGTTATTAAATGAGACAATTATTAAGGATACCATGCAAGGCAAAAATCAAAAGATTTTTCCTTTTAGACAGCCACATTATTTGTTGTTGAATTTGGCTGTGGGTGGAGACCAAGGAGGCGGTTTTACTGCGAGCAGTTTTCCGTCAAAATATATTGTTGATTACGTAAGAGTTTATCAAAAGAAATAGTAAAATGAAATTAATTTATTCAATAGCATTCTTTTTTAGTCTGACCACTGTTGCAGTTTTTAGTCAGAACAAAGCTTTTATTCCGGGAATGGAATGGAAAGACACTGATGGGGCACATATTAATGCTCATGGAGGTGGGGTTGTTTTTAGAGATGGAATCTATTATTGGTATGGAGAATATAAAACTGCAGGACGTGGTGGTAATACAGCTTTGCAAGGAGTAAGTTGTTATTCTTCCAAAGATTTGTACAATTGGAAAAATGAGGGGATTGTTTTGAAAGTTGAAAATAATCCTAATTCCGAAATAACTAAAGGTTGTATAATCGAACGCCCTAAAGTGGTTTTTAATAAAAAAACGGGGCAATATGTTATGTGGTTTCATTTGGAACTAAAAAATCAGGGTTATAGTGCAGCAAGAGCAGCCGTTGCTGTAAGTGACAATCCGAAAGGACCTTTTAAGTATATAAAATCGTTTCGTCCTAATAAAGGAGTCTGGCCAATGAATTTAGATAATAAATTCAATTCAGTAGTAATTAGAGCGAAAAGATTAGAATCCTGGACTCCTGAATGGTTAACAGCGGTCAAAAATGGAATGCTGGTTCGTAGTGATTTAGAAAGAGGACAGATGTCCAGAGACATGACAGTGTATGTTGATGATGATAATCATGCTTATCTTATACATTCTTCCGAAGATAATTTGACACTTCATATATCTGAACTTACCGACGACTATTTAGACTTTACCGAAAAATGGGCAAGAATGGAACCAGCAGGTCATAATGAGGCACCGGCAGTTTTTAAAAAGAATGGAATTTATTATATGATTACTTCCGGATGTACGGGCTGGGATCCTAATGCTGCCCGTTCGTTTAGTTCAAAATCCATTTGGGGACCATGGGAATCACTAGGAAATCCTTGTGTTGGGAAAGAGGCGGAGCTTACCTTTCATTCGCAGAGTACTTATGTTTTGCCAGTACAGGGAAAAAAAGATCAATTCATTTTTATGGCTGACCGTTGGAAACCAAGCAATCCTATTGATGGAACTTATGTTTGGCTTCCTATTCAATTTGATAAGGGAAAGCTAATCTTAAAATGGTTTGATAAATGGGATTTAGATTTTTACAATAATTAATAAAAATAAAAGTATGAGAAAAAGTATTGATGTATTACTGTTGTTAGTTTTTATAGTATGGTCTTGTTCATCTGCAAGTTCTTCAGATGGCTCAGAGGTGGAAGAACCTGATAATGTAACAGGTAGTTTAGCAACTTTAAAAACAAATGAGGCGGAAGAAATTGCGGCAAAGCAGGCTGTTGTTTGGGGGGTAATTGAAAACAATGGGGGAACCAGCGTTACAGAACGAGGAGTGTGTTATGGAACAATGGTTAATCCTAATTATGAGGGTTCAAAAAGTATTGCAAGTGTTGTTAAGGGGACCGGTGAATTCAAAGCAGAACTTGCAAATCTTGAAGGAGGGACAGTTTATTATGCCAGAGCTTATGCAGTAAATAAAAAAGGGGTTGCTTATGGTAATCAGATAAGTTTTAAAACTAAAGACTTAGCTTCGCCATTATTGGTTTTAGGAGCAATTAAAGTAGCCGGTGCACAAGATTTATTTTTTGATGTAGAGTTGAAAGAACACGGTGATTTAGCTATTCAGGAAATAGGATTGGTATATAATACTGTAAAAGAGCCTACCGTTGCGAATAACAAAATTGCCAGGAGTACGGTGGAGAGTAAGTTTAAACAACGTATTTCTAATTTGACACCTGAAACATTGTACTATGTCAGACCATATGCAGTTACACCTTTGAAGGTTTTGTATGGTGAAGAATTCGTAATAAGCACTATCAAAAAAGGTAATTTTACCTATACGTTTATCCCAAATGGTGCTGATGCTGCAACTGTGAATCGAATAAAGGCAGCATTTGATTTGGCAACAACATATTACAATAATTTTACTTCAATAGTAAAAAATGTTACGGTGAATTATTCACCGGGAACCCCTACAGCCGATGCTAATTTTGCCGGTTGGATTAATATGGGAGCTAATACAGCCTATCAAAAAGCAGGTACCGCTATGCATGAAATGGCTCATACAGTAGGAGTTGGGCAACATGCGAAATATTGGGAATTGATGTACGCAGGTACTTGGCATGGTACCAGAGCTAACGAAATACTTAAAATGATGACAAATGATCCTAATGCTGTAGTAAAAGGAGATAATACTCATTTTTGGCCTTATGGAATTAATGGATCATGGGAGGATGATGGCAGTGATTTTCTCTATATGATGAATGCTTTAATTTTACAGGGTATGAAGACAGATGGAATGCCAAGTAATTAGTTTTTGTTGAAATTTAACTTTTGGGATAAAATTGTTTTTCATTGTAAATTTTCGTCAGTTTGATTTCTATGGTATCATATTGAAATCGAACTGACGTTTTTTTTAATAATTTCACATTACTAAATAAAAATAGTATCCTCTTAAAATATTGTAAAATAAAAAATGAAAAAGATTATTGTAATCATAGTAGGAATGCTTTCGGGCCTAACTACATTCTCGCAATCATTAGAAATCGCAAAATATCCTGTACAAAAAGTAGGTATGCGCAATGTGCGGTTGACGGACAATTTTTGGCTGCCGAAAATTCGTCAGATACAGCAAGTAACCATTCCCGTTGCTTTTGCAAAATGTGAAGAAACGGGCATTTTTGAAAACTTTCTTATCGCAGAAAAAGTGATTAAAGGTGGTACGGGAAAAGTAAATGGGAAAATGCCTTTTGACGATACCGATCCTTATAAAATAATAGAAGGAGCTTCATTGACACTGATGTCTGCCCCTAATGCTAAGTTGGATGCTTTACTGAACAAATACATTTCAATTATAGCACGTGGTCAGGAACCTGACGGCTATTTAACAACCTGGCGAACAATAAATCCTGCTGCTCCTCCGGCTAAATGGGTGGGTGATTGTAAGAAACGTTGGGATAATGAGAGTATGAGTCATGAACTTTATAATGCAGGGCATTTATACGAAGCTGCTGCTACCCATTTTTATGCTACGGGCAAGCGTAATTTTTTAAATATAGCCTTGAAAAATGCCGATTTAGTGGTTAAGGTTTTTAGTGACCCCAACAATTATGATGTACCGGGACACGAAATTATTGAGACAGGGCTTATTAAATTATATTTAATTACAGGTAAGAAGAAATACTTTGATATGGCTAAAAAATTTGTTGATTTACGTGGTACTTCCGAACATCGTAAACCAAGAGGTGAATACTGGCAGGATTATAAACCGCTTTTTGAACAGGATGAAGCGGTGGGTCATGCGGTTCGTGCAGTGTATTACTATGCTGGAGTTACGGATGTCGCAGCAATAAGTGGTGATGAACGCTATAAGAAGACTATAAAAAATATTTGGAATAATATGGTAAACCGAAAAATGTATGTGACAGGCGGACTTGGTGCCAAACATAACGGAGAGGCATTTGGAAAAAATTATGAGTTGCCTAATCTGACTGCTTATAACGAAACCTGTGCTGCCATAGGCGGGGTAATGTGGGCTGATCGTATGTTTCGACTTTTTGGTGGAGCAAAGTATTATAATATTTTGGAACGTATTTTATATAATGGATTGTTATCGGGTGTTTCATTAGATGGAAAATGTTTCTTTTATCCTAATCCATTAGAATCCGATGGTGTCTATAAGTTTAATCAGGGGAATTTAACAAGAGCCGGATGGTTTGAGTGTCCTTGTTGTCCTACTAATATGATTCGCTTTCTTCCTTCTGTTTCCAATCTTATTTATGATGTAGACAAAGAAGGTATTTTTGTTAATTTATTTATTGCTAATGAAGCCAGAATTCCTTTTGGAAAGACAAATATAAATCTTACCCAAACGTCTAATTATCCGCTTGACGGGAATGTAAAAATTGCCGTTAATCCTGAATCAAAGTTAACATTTGCAATGAAAATTCGTATTCCGGACTGGGCTACCAATGCATTTCCTTCTGAACTTTACGGTTACCAAAATTCAATTGCTACTTCTGTAAAATTATTGGTTAACAATCAGAAGGTAGACTATAAAGTTGAGGGTGGCTATATCAAAATTCACAGAAATTGGCAAAGGGGAGATAAGATTGATTTAAATATACCGATGGAAGTGAGAAATATTACAGCCAATCCTTTGATAGAAGATGATAAAGGGAAAACATCCATACAGTATGGCCCATTGATGTATTGTTTGGAAAAAATTGACAATTCGGATTCTTATGATGGGAATTTTGATGCAAAAAGTTTCAAAATAAACTATAATCCAAATAAGCTGGGTGGAATCAATGAGATAATTGCTAAAGATGCACAAAAAGAATGGAATTTTATACCTTATTATTCCTGGTCTAACAGAGGTGTTGGGGAAATGAAAGTATGGGTGAAGGAGTCGAAATGATTTATAATAACAACTTCTGTCTTTTAAAAAAGTGTAGTTTGTTTTTATGGCTGAATAATGGAAACCGAATGTTAAATGAGAAGTTAAACAAATAGTAAATTACAAAATGAATTTTGATATAATTTTAAAGATTAAAAAAATGACAGGAAAAAATCTTTTTATGTTTTTAAGTGTGTTGTCCATTACTTTTGGGGTTAACGCTCAAAAGGTAACATGGAAATATACTACTGAAAAAGAACCATGGAAAAAAGGTACTGATTTAAGCTTTAAGAATTCAGGTGAAAAGGCAGATATTATTATTTATCCTGATAAAAAGGTGCAAAAAATGGATGGATTTGGAGCCTGTTTTAATGAAATGGGTTATGAAGCTTTACTTAGTTTGGATGAAAAAACAAGACAAAATATAATTACAGATTTCTTTACTAAAGAGGGTATGAATTTTAATTTCTGCCGAATGCCTCTGGGGTCTAATGATTATTCACTAAGTTATTATTCGTATAATGACGTATACGAAGATTTTGATATGGTGAATTTCAATATAGACAGAGATCGTTATATCCTAATTCCATATATAAAAATGGCAAAGGCTAAGAATCCTAATTTAAAAATTTGGGCTTCACCATGGACTCCACCAGCCTGGATGAAAGTAAATAATCATTATGCCATGGGAAAATATAATGATGCGATGCCGATTGATAATAAAGGAAAATTTATTCGTAATAATGCTACAGCTTTTAAAATGGAGGAGCGTTATTTACAGGCATACGCTTTGTATTTTTCAAAATTTGTACAAGCCTATGCTAAAGAAGGGATTGATGTTTCAATAGTTCAGGTACAAAACGAACCGGTATATCAGCCACAATGGCAAAGTTGTACCTGGCGTCCTGAAGATATTGCTTATTATGTGGGGAATTTTTTAGGACCACAATTTCAAAAAGACGGTTTGAAAACAGAGATATGGTTAGGAACGGTTAATACTTCTAATCCCAATTTTACACGTACTGTTTTAAATGATGAAAAAGCTTCGCAATACATCAAGGGTGTCGGCTTTCAGTGGGATGCTAAACATACAGTGGCAACATTGCACAAAGAATATCCCGGATATAAAATAATGCAAACCGAATCAGAGTGCGGTAATGGAGAGAACAATTGGAAGTCGGCAGAATATACATGGTCTTTAATGCAGCAGTATATTGCGAATGGAGCAAGTAGCTATATGTATTGGAATATGATTCTTGACGAAACAGGAAAAAGCACCTGGGGATGGAAGCAGAATATGTTGATAGCTGTTAACAAAGAGACAAAAGAGGTTAAGTATAATCCGGAATATTATTTAATGAAACATCTGAGTCATTATGTATTGCCAGATGCTTACAGACTTGAAACTTCGGGAGGCAAAGATCATTTAGCTTTTGTGAACCCAAACGGAGAAGTTGTTCTGTTACTAATGAATCAGGACGAACAAGGTAAAGCTGTATTACTTGAGTTAAATGATAAAAAAGTAGCTTTAAATCTAAAAGGTAAGTCAATCAATACTTTTGTTTTTAACAATTAAGTAGTTGAAGACAAAATATGCGATTATTTGTTTTTGATATAACTTATCTGTAATGTGTTTTCTAAGTTGTAATCTAAGTTTATTTTTAAAATATATGAATTATGTTGTCAAATAAGCCAAGCTTTAGATATTCTTTATTTATTCTGATTTACAGTTGTTTTATCAATCTGAATTTTCTAAATGCACAAACTTTTGATAGAATTGAAAAAGCAATTGGTTTAGGAGGTTTAGAAAAAAATAATGGTGTGGCTGTTGCCGATTTTGATGGAGATAACGATTTAGATGTATTTGTAGTAGCTAAGGCAAGAGATGAAGATGGTGTGGCTTCAAGTCATAGTAGCTTATTTAGAAACAATAATGACGGTACTTTTACTGATATTACTAATAGTTCAGGATTAGTTAATTTATTTCCATCCACTGAGGCTGCTGAAACTTTTGCAGGATTAGCAGGATATAAAAATGGAGCTTTTTGGGGAGATTATGATAATGATGGTTTTCCTGATTTGTTTTTAACAAACACTTCGAAAGTACAACTTTTCCATAATCAAACAAACGGAACTTTTGTGGAGGTTACAGAGCAAGTCGGATTTCAAAAATATAATGGCTGTTTAAATACAAGTGCAACTTGGTTTGATTATAACAATGATGGTTTTTTGGATATTTATATTAATGTTTGGTCAACCACTTGCAGTAATAAATTGTATAAAAATAACAGGAACGGTACTTTCTCAGATGTAAGTAATGTTTTTAGAGGCGCCGTTAATAAATTGTCTTATCAAAGTGTGCCTTTTGATTTTAATAATGATGGCTGGATGGATCTTTATGTTGCAAATGATTATACAAATCAAAAGAATGATTTGTTTATTAATGATAAAGGCCAGGGATTTGATGAACAGGCAATTTTGTATGGACTAGATCATGCTCAGGATGATATGGGAATTGCAGTTGGAGATTATAATAGTGATGGTTTTTTCGATTTTTTTGTGTCTGCTATAGATCAAAATGCCTTATTTAGAAATACAGGGAATGGAAAATTTATAAATGAGGCAACTCAATTTGGAGTGAATAAATCCGGCTGGGCCTGGGATGTGAATTTTTCTGATTTTGATTTGGACGGAGATGAAGATTTATTTGTTGTCAATGGATTTATGTATGGTTCCTCTTCTACGGATAACAATAAGTATTTTGAAAATTTAGTATCAAACGGGGAGTATTTATTTAAAGATAGTTCTGGTAAAACTAAATTAGGAGAGCTCAGTATAAGCGTGAGTCAAGCGGTATTTGATTATGATAATGATGGTGATTTGGATGTTTTGGTTACCAATAATGATCGAGCTTCCTTTTTTTATGAAAATAAAATGACTGATTTTACAAATCCCAGAATCGATTTACATTGGTTGGAAATAAATTTAGAAGGTACTGTTTCTAACAGAGATGCTATAGGGGCAAAAGTATCAGTAAAAACAAACAAAGGTCAATTTCATAGATACAATTATGGGTCAGGATTTCTTTCGCATAGTTTAAAGGGGATTCATTTTGGTTTTGGTTCGGCTAATGAAATTGTCGAATTAAAAATAACCTGGCCTTCCGGATTAGTTGAAACTTATCAAAACGTACAGATAGATAAAATAATCAAGGCCAAAGAGGGAGCTGGTTTTAAGATTTTACCTATTGAGCCAACTAAGAAAATACATGGTTGTATGGATAGAACTTCCTGTAATTATAATCCCTATGCAACTATTAGCTCGGGAAGTTGTTTTCTTTTGAAATCCAAGACATTATCAGGAAATATAAATGTTTTATATAATAGTGAGGAAATTTATACCTATCCTATTGATGCATCTTCAACTGCTATTTGGGAAGTTTCGGGAGGTGAAATAGTAGAAGGAGGAACGGGTGGAATGATTAAAGTGCGCTGGGGAACAACTAATCGGGGTGTAGTATCGGTAACTGAAAAAAGTAATAAGTGTTCTAGTGAAAAAATATCATTAGATGTTTATTTGTCTTCTACCCCAGTTGTTGATCCAAGTACTAAGTTTTCTGTAGCCCGTCTTTGGAATGAAGCATTGTTGGCAGCCATTCGAAAAGATTTTGCAAGGCCAACAGTACATGCCCGAAATTTATTCCATACATCTATGGCTATGTATGATGCTTGGGCAGTTTTTGATGATAAAGCCCAAACCTATTTATTGGGAAAAGAAGTTCATGGTTTTACAAGTGAATTTAAAGGGTTTTTGCCTTCTGAAAATGTTACCGATTCAAGAAAAAAAGCGATAAGCTATGCAGCATATCGATTGTTGACTCATCGTTTTAGTAAGTCTCCGGGAAAAGTAATTGCTCAGGCTAATTTTGACGCTTTAATGAATAAATTGGGTTATGATATTACTTATACTTCTGTAGATTATTCAAATGGTGATGCCGCAGCTTTAGGGAATTATATAGCACAAACAGTTATAGATTATGGTCTTGTTGACGGATCTAATGAAGCTAATCAATATAAAAATATATTTTACCAACCGGTAAATCAGCCTCTGAATTTATTGAATCCGGCGGAATATTCTATTTCTTCTATTGATCCAAATAGGTGGCAACCTTTAAAATTTGATTCGTTTATAGATCAAAATGGAAATTCAATACCTGGTTCCACACCAAGTTTTTTAAGTCCTGAATGGGGAAATGTTTTTCCTTTTTCTCTTAATGAATCGGATAAGCATGTTTTTGAAAAATCAGGTAATGCTTATACTGTTTATCATGATCCCGGGATGCCTCCAAATTTGAATTTAACCCAAAATACAAAATCAAGTGAAGTTTATAAATGGGGATTTTCAATGGTGGCTAAATGGTCTTCGCATCTTGACCCAAAAGACGGTGTTCGTATAGATATTTCACCAAAATCTTTAGGTAATATTGATTTCTCGAAATTGCCGAAAAATTATTTAGAATATCCTAATTTTTATAATGCATTACAAGGAGGAGATGTCGGGAAAGGATATTTTATTAATCCATATACAAAACAGCCATATGCAGAACAAAAAGTGTTGAGAGGTGATTATACAAGGGTTTTAGCCGAATTTTGGGCAGATGGTCCAAATTCAGAAACTCCTCCGGGGCATTGGTTTTCTATTTTGAATTATGTAAGTGATAGTAAGTATTTTAAGAAGAGGTTTAATGGAACAGGTAATATTTTAACTGATTTAGACTGGGATATTAAGACGTATTTTGTTTTAGGAGGAGCTATGCACGATTGTGCTATAACAGCTTGGGGAATAAAAGGGTGGTATGATTATATTCGGCCTATTTCGGCTATTCGTTATATGGCTTCAAAAGGACAAAGTTCAGATCCTAATTTGCCTAATTATAATATAACCGGAATTCCATTGGAACCTGGATTCATTGAGGTTGTTAAAGAAGGTGATCCATTAATTGGAACAAATAATGAAAATCTGGGTAAGATCAAATTATACAGTTGGAAAGGACATACTCAAATTAAAAATCCAAATGCGGATGTAGCTGGTGCGGGCTGGATTTTAGCCGAAAATTGGTGGCCTTATCAAAGACCATCTTTTGTCACGCCTCCTTTTGCCGGATATATTTCAGGGCATTCAACTTATTCCAGAGCAGGAGCCGAAGTAATGACTTTATTGACTGGAGATGCTTATTTTCCGGGAGGGATGGGGGAATTTGTAGCTCGTAAAAATGAATTTTTGGTTTTTGAAGAAGGACCATCTGAAGATGTGATATTGCAATGGGCTACTTATAGAGATGCTTCCGATCAATGTAGTTTGTCAAGAATTTGGGGCGGAATTCATCCTCCGCAGGATGATATGCCAGGGAGACTTATTGGTGAGAAAATTGCTAAGGAAGTTTTTGGTTATTCATTATCTTATTTTAATGGCCAAATTGGTGTGAATTCTAATGAGGAATTAGAAGTTTTTGCTTATCCTAATCCAGTATCTGATGAATTAACAATCAACTCGGGGATAATCCAGAGTGATAAAAGCATTATGCTTTATAATATGAGAGGAGAATTGATAATAAGTAAGAATACAGCAGATATTGTTTCAAAAATTAATATGGGAACATTGCCGGCGGGAGTATATTTATTGAATGTTTCAAATGGAGGAATAAATAATCAAAAATTAATAATTAAAAAGTAATTCTTAATTATTTGATTAACAAGTTTAAAGAGGGTGTGTAGGATGTTTTCTTAGGGACTGTTTTTAGAAACAGTTATTGAAATAGTATATATTACATAGTTTTAATTTTGATATTTTTAGATAAGCCAATTAAAATAAATACAAGAAAAAAAATGATGAAAAAGATACAATTTGTAGCGTCTTTGTTTTTACTTAGTTTCTTAATGGTGAATGGTGTTTCGGCTCAGACGAAAAAGAAAGTTGGATTTGAAAGAAATCAAAAGTTCAATGCCGATTGGAAATTCGCTTTAGGAGATTCGCCTGAGAATAGTTCGGTGAATTTTGATGATAAGAATTGGAGGGAATTAGATTTACCCCACGATTGGAGTATTGAGGGGAAATCAGAAAAAGATAATCCAAGCGGAGGCGATGGAGGATTTTATCCAATGGGAACAGCCTGGTACCGAAAAACATTTTCGGTTCCTGCTGAATGGAAAAACCAAAAAATAGCTATCTATTTCGAAGGCGTTTATATGAATGCTGAGGTTTTTGTCAATGGAAAATCAGTAGGAATGCAGCCTTATGGCTATACATCTTTCGAATATGATTTGACTTCTTATTTAAAATTTGGTCAACAAAATACCATTGCAGTTAAAGTGGATAATTCGCAACAAAAAAATTGCAGATGGTATAGCGGATCCGGGATTTATCGCAATGTATGGTTGATGGTAAGAAATCCAATTCACATCAAACAATGGGGAGTGGCAATAACGACTCCAAAAGTGACTAATGAAAAAGCTACAGTTCAGGTTAAAACTATGGTGAAAAATGATACAGAAACTTTGCAAACAATGACTTTTTCAACAACGATTTCTATTAAAAAAGTAAATGGTTCTAAAACTATTTCGATGAGTACTGATAATGGTCTTGGGATTGATTTAAAAGCTGGTGAAGAAAAAGAAATTGTACAAAATATAGAAATTGAGAATCCAATTTTGTGGTCACCGGAAACTCCAGATCTTTATACTGCAGAAATAAAAATCATGAAAGCCGGAAAAATTAAGGATGGTGATTTGCCAGTTGATGTTGTTACAAAGCAATTCGGAATCAGAACTATCGAATTTTCTGCTGAAAAAGGATTTGTATTAAACGGTAAAAAGACATTGCTAAACGGAGGTTGTGTACATCATGATAACGGTGCTTTAGGCGCTGCGGCTTATGACCGTGCCGAAGTGAGAAAAGTAGAATTGCTGAAAAAAGCAGGTTTTAATGCGGTGAGAACTTCCCATAATCCGCCTTCGGAAGCTTTTTTAGATGCTTGCGACCGATTGGGAATGTTGGTGATTGATGAAGCTTTTGATGGCTGGAAAGAGAAAAAAACAATCTATGATTATGCGAGTATTTTTGACAAATGGTGGAAACATGATGTAGAATCGATGGTTCTGCGTGACAGAAATCATCCGTCTATCATTATGTGGAGTATAGGGAATGAAATTATTGAACGAGCAAAATCGGAAGCGGTTGAAACGGCAAAGATGTTAGCCAGTGCGGTTCGTAATTTAGATGCAACACGTCCCGTAACATCGGCAATGACAACCTGGACTAAAGACTGGGAAATATTTGATCCTTTAATGGCAGCTCATGATGTAGCGGGTTACAATTATCAATTGCATCGTGCCGAATCGGATCATACAAGAGTGCCTTCTCGTGTTATTGTACAAACAGAATCCTATCCTAAGGATGCTTTCGCTAATTGGAATTTGGTTCAAAAACACAATTACATTATTGGTGATTTTGTGTGGACAGCCATGGATTATTTGGGCGAATCTGGTATTGGGCGTTACGTCTACCCTGGAGAACCAGCCGGAGAACATTGGGAAGGAAATTTATATCCTTGGCATGGCGCTTACTGTGGCGATGTGGATTTAACAGGATGGCGAAAACCGATTTCTCATTACCGAAGCATGCTGTATAATAATGCTGAGAAATTGTATATGGCAGTGCGCGAACCTAATCCTGAAAGTGGTCAAATTAAACTGACTTCCTGGGCAGTTTGGCCTACTTGGGAAAGCTGGACCTGGCCCGGTCATGAAGGAAAAAATATTGAGGTTGAGGTCTACTCGAAATATCCTAAAGTAAGGCTGTATCTAAATAACAAAGTCATTGGAGAAAAAGAAACTGGTCTCAGCCAAGAGTTTAAAGCCACTTTTATAATTCCTTATATTGCAGGAGAATTAAAAGCCGTTGGATTAGAAAATGATAAGGAAGCAGAAACAACAATCTTAAAAACGGCTCAACAGACAGCTAAAATAAAATTATCTGCTGACCGAAATGAAATAGCAGCTGATGGTCAGGATTTATCTTATATTGCGGTTGATATTACTGATGAAGAAGGGAATATTGACCCAAATGCAGAGAACCAACTTACATTTAAAATATCGGGGGCGGGAGTGATTGCGGGGGTAGATAATGCCAATTTAAAAGATACCGATTTGTATATGGCTAATAAAAGAAAAGCCTGGAAAGGAAAAGCTTTGCTTATTGTAAAGAGCACTAAGGATAGGGGTGAAATAGCAATTGAGGTTAGTTCGCCTGCTTTGACCAAAGGAAAAATTAAAATTAAATCAGTTAAATAGATTTTTTAGAGTTAAGACAAATTTTAAAATATGAATAAATTAAAAACATTTTTGTTGTTAGTAATCTCGTGCAATCTGACTTGTTTTGCACAACAAAAAGCGACAACTAATGAGGCTTTTCAAATAGTAAATCCCGATTATAAGTTGAGTCCTTATACCGGAATGACTAAGCAGCACTGGAAAGATGCGGCGATGTACCTGCTTGAAGGAGCTTTTAGTTACGTACATTCTTTAGATGATCCGATGAAATTTCCCAAACAGGAAGGGAAGAGTTATCCTGTAAATGAAGCACAGGTTTCAACAGAGAAATTAGAAGGGCTTTGCAGGACGTTGTTTATCGCTTCGCCTTTATTGAAGGAAAATCCGGAATTGGTTATTAATAATATAAAAGTAGCCGATTATTACAGGTGTCAAATAGCAAAATTGACTGATCCTGCCAGTGCCTCTTATATTGAGCCGCGTTCTAAAAACGGAGGAGCAAGTCAGAAATTAGTAGAATTTGGGGCATTGGCTGTTTCAATGCTTACTAATCCTGAAGTTTTGTGGAATCCGTTACCGCAGGAACAAAAAGATAAATTGGCAAAAACTATGCTCAGCTATGGAGATGGTCCAACTGTAGATTCTAACTGGAAGTTTTTTAATGTTTTTGTGTTAAGTTTTTTCAAAGAACAAGGCTATGTTGTCAATGAGAAATTACTTTTGGAGTATTTGCAAAAATCTCTTAAAGCTTATAGAGGCAATGGTTGGTACAACGATAGTCCGGCTTATGATTATTACAGTATGTGGGCTTTTCAGATGTACGGGATGATTTGGTCAGAGTATTTCGGGAAGATACATTATCCGGAGATTGCTGCTCAGTTTGAACAAAATTTTAGCGACTTGAAATACAATTATCCTAATTTATTCAGTAAAAATGGGGAAATGATTATGTGGGGCAGAAGTATCAGTTACAGAACCGGTGCGATTATTCCTTTTCCTTTGATGGGTTTTCAAAATGACGGAAATACTAACTATGGTTGGATGCGCAGAATTTCTTCCGGGGTAATTAAGCAGTTTTTTACCCATCCTGATTTTATGAAGGATAAGGTGCCTACACTAGGTTTCTACGGCGCTTTTGAACCTGCTGTTCAGGTTTATAGCTGCAGAGGCAGTGTGTATTGGATGGGGAAAGCATTTTTGGCTTTATTGGTTCCTGATAACAATCCTTTTTGGACTGCTAAAGAAAATAATGGTGATTGGGATACCAAGTTTAAAAAAGATGCGGTTTATAATAAATACCAGGGAGATTCCAATATTTTAATTACCGATTATCCCAATATTGGCGCTTCTGAAGTTAGGGCTTGGTGCCACGAAAAGGTGAAAAATGACTGGCAAAAATTCCGTTCCACTGAAAATTATAATCGTTTGTCTTACAGTAGTGCTTTTCCCTGGCAGGCTGATGGAACGAATGGGGAAGTGGCGATGAATTATGTTATAAAAAACAAAGAAAATAATTGGGAAGCTTTTAGATTGTACACTTTTAAAAAGTTTGAAAACGAAGTTTATTACCGTGATGTGGTTTTAGAAACAGATGAGAATATCAAATTCAGTCTGGCCGATATTCCTTTGGCTAACGGAATTTTGAGAGTAGATAAAAATAATTCAGATAAAGTTGTTTCTATGCGTTTGGGGCATTATGCTTTGCCTAAATTGGATAAGGAAATTCGAGTTGAAAAAAGAAAAATAAAAGGTCACGAGGTAACGATTATTGATAACGGTAAATACCAATTAGCGATGGTTTCTCTATTAGGATGGGGGAAATCAGAAGTAGTTAATACAAAAGGTTTGCATCCGGAAAGCAATGAAAGTTCTGTAATTAATCTTGTAGCTAATACTGCTTCTAAAGATAAAGGATTGAATACTTATGCTACTTTGATGCTTTGGAAAAAATCAGGGGAAAAATGGAAAAATAAAGAATTACTCCCGGTGAGAAGTATTAACCAAACAGATGTAGGCGTTAGTATTCAATTTAATAGTGGTAAAATTATACGGGTTGATTTTAAATAATAATAGTTTTGGATAAAAATAAAACTATATTTTGTAATTTTCCATCCTTTTTAAAATAAGGGTAAACTAAAAATAACAACCAAATAATTTAAAAAACCAATAACAATGAATTTATTTAACCTGGAAGGAAAAACGGCTTTAGTAACTGGAGGAATCCATGGATTAGGGATGGCTATGGCCGAAGGATTGGCTAGTGCGGGAGCCGAATTAATTATTACAAACAATGTCAAAGAACCGTTGGATGAAGCTATCGAATTATACAAGAAGAAAGGTTTCAAAGCAACCGGATATGTGTTTGATGTAACCGATGAGACAGAGGCCGAAAAACAGGTGGCAGCAATGGAAGCCAATCATGGTAAAATTGATATTTTGGTTAACAATGCCGGGATTATCATGCGTGTTTTGGCTATTGATATGCCGGTAGCTGATTTTAGAAAAGTAATCGATGTGGATTTAGTTGGTCCATTTATCATGTCTAAATTGGTAGCTAAAGGAATGATTGCACGTCAATCAGGAAAAATTATTAATATCTGTTCAATGATGAGCGAATTAGGTCGTGACAATGTGAGCGCTTATGCTTCTGCAAAAGGAGGACTGAAAATGTTGACCAGAAATTTAGCAACCGAATGGGCAAAATACAATATTCAGGTAAATGCTATAGGTCCGGGCTATTTTGCAACTTCACAAACGGCGCCAATTCGAGTGGATGGTCATCCATTTAATGATTTTATTATTAGCAGAACTCCGGCAGGACGCTGGGGAGATCCGGAAGATTTAGCTGGAACAGCTGTTTTCCTGGCTTCTGATGCAAGTAAGTTTGTAAATGGTCAGGTGATTTATGTAGACGGTGGAATTTTAGCTACCATTGGTAAGCCTGCTAATGAGTAATTTTGCTAATTATTCGAATTAATAAAATATGAAATAGTTCTATAAGGACTATGTATTATTTAGTTCAAAAAGATTTAAAGAACACCTGTAAAATTTTTTGCAGGTGTTTTTTATATTTTATTGTTACAGCTTTAATTAATCTAGTGGCTATTTTTAAAAACTGGTAGGTAGTGGTATAGTTTAATGCGCTTTATTTCTATTTTTGCTTTCTCAACCAATAAACGAAAAATAAACCATATTCTATGTCTGCATCTGAAAATAATTTATCCCATTTAGATTCTGTTGTTTCAAGTTTTTATGAGTTAACTAATAAAAACGGAGCAAAATTGAGTGTAATTCCTTTTGGAGCTACAGTAACTGCATTAAAAATTCCAACTAAGAATAATGAATTAGTTGATGTAGTTTTAGGATTTGATACTGTTGAAGGCTATGAAAAATCATTTCAATTAGAAGGTAAACCTTATTTGGGAGCTACTGTAGGGCGTTATGCAGGTAGAATTAGTGAAGGGAAATTTGAACTAAACGGAAAAACGTATCAATTAGCAATTAACAATGGCGTTAATTCTTTACACGGAGGAATTGACAACTTTAGTCAAAAAATCTGGAATGTAGATGCAGTAACAACCGGTGAAAATCCATCAATTACTTTGAGTTATGTTAGTACTGCTAACGAAGAAAATTATCCGGGTGAGCTTTCGGTAAGTCTGACTTATACTTTATCAGAAGAAAACGAATTGATTTTGGAATACAAAGCAACTACTACTGAAGATACTATCATCAATTTAACACATCACAGTTATTTCAATTTGGACGGACATCAATCAGATGTTTCGAATCAGGATTTAGTAGTACACGCTCAAAAAGTGGTAGAAACCAGAGAAGATTGTATTCCAACTGGGAATATTCTGGAAGTAGCTAATACGTTTTTTGATTATCGAACAGCTAAAAAATGTCCTCAAAATATCGATAACACTTTTGTAGTTGAAAACAATGACGAAGTGAAAGCGACGCTGTTTAGTCCAAAAACGAATTTAAAAATGGACGTTTATACCGATCAGCCGGGAGTTCATATTTATGTGGGCGGAAATTGTGGTCCTGATTTAAAAGGAAAAGAAAATGCAAGCTATCATGCTTTAAGCGGAATTTGTTTTGAAACTCAAAATTTCCCTGACGCTCCAAATCATGCTAATTTTCCAAGTTCGGTTTTGAAAAAAGGAGATATTTACACTCAAAAAACTACTTATAAATTTGAAGCTCTGTAATGAGGTTTTATCAAAATAATAGTAACACTATACCAATTTTTAACTAATGAATGATATTTTAATTAACAAAACGGCGGCTTCTTTTAAAGAAATCTTTGGTAATGAGCCAGATAAAATAGTGCTTTCTCCGGGAAGGATTAATATTATTGGAGAACATATTGATTATAACGACGGTTATGTTTTGCCCGCGGCTATCGATAAGATTATTTGCTTTGCTTTTGCAAAAAACAATACCAATACTTCCAGAGTAGTAGCTTTAGACCTGAATGACGAGTTTGAAATTGATGTTACGGCTGAGGTAAGTTTGGATAAAAACGAATGGACGAACTACATCAGAGGAATTATCAATCAATTAAAAATTAACGGATTCCAGTTTGAAGGGGTAAACTGTGTGTTTAGCAGTAATATTCCTGTTGGTTCCGGATTGTCTTCATCGGCGGCTTTAGAATGTGGTTTCTTATTCGGGATGAACGATTTGTTTAATTTGAATATCAAACCTATTGATATTGCTTTGTTAGGTCAAAAATCAGAACATTGGGTGGGAATCAAATGCGGAATTATGGATCAGTTTTCTAGCGTTATGGGACAGGAAGACAAAGTGATCAAGATTGATTGCCGTACTTTAGAATATACGTATCACGATGCCAACTTTGCTGATTATTCGTTGATTTTGTTTGATTCAAATGTGAAACATTCGCTAATGACTTCGGCTTACAACGAAAGAAGACAGCAATGTGAAGAAGGAATTGCTATTGTAAAAGCGAATTTTCCTGAAATAAAAAGTTTTAGAGATTGTACCGAGCAAACCATTATTGACTTGAAAGACAAAATGAGTCATGACGTTTATAGACGTTCTCTTTTTGTGGTAAAAGAAATCAACCGTGTGATTCAGGCTTGTGAGGCTTTGGATAACGGAAAAATTGAATTCTTGGGCGAATTGATGTTTGCTACTCACGATGGTTTGTCTAAAGACTACGAGGTAAGTTGTGAAGAGTTGGATTTATTAGTTGATTTAGCCAAAGAAGAAGCAGCAGTTATCGGTTCCCGATTAATGGGAGGTGGTTTTGGAGGTTGTACCATCAACTTAGTTAAAAAAGGACACGAACAGGAAATTAAAGATAAATTCTCAAAATTATATACCGAAGCTTTCGGAATCGAATTGAAAATTTACGACGTGAAAGTAAGTAACGGAACATCACTATACACTAAATAATGAGCATGAGAAAGTTTGATATTAATGAAGATCCGCACAGAAGGTATAATCCTTTGATTAACGAATGGGTTTTGGTTTCGCCACACCGTTCAAAAAGACCATGGCAGGGACAAAAAGAGGCTGTAAATACTGTTGCTTTACCAGAATATGATCCGGAATGTTATTTGTGTGCCGGAAATGTTCGCGCTAATGGCGAAGTAAATCCGCCTTACGAAAGCAGTTTTGTTTTCGAAAATGACTTTGCTGCTTTAAAACAGGAACCAATTGATTTTGGAGGAAATGAAGAAGGAAGTTTCTTTAAAGCACAGCCGGAAAGAGGAATTTCGAGAGTGGTTTGTTTTTCACCAAGACACGATTTGACGTTGCCTGAAATGGATGTAGACGGTATTGTTAATATTATCCATACATGGCAAAAAGAATACACTGATTTGGGTAACATTGATTACATCAATCACGTGCAGATTTTTGAAAACAAAGGAAGTGTAATGGGGTGTAGTAACCCGCATCCACACGGACAAATCTGGGCTCAGTCTTCGTTGCCAACTCAGGTTCAAAAAACACAGGATAATTTAAAAGCTTATTTTGATAAAAACGGAACTAATTTGTTGCAGGATTATTTAAATGAAGAATTAAAAGTAAAAGAGCGCGTTGTGGTTGAAAACCATCATTTTGCTGCCATTGTTCCTTTCTGGGCAATCTGGCCTTTTGAAACCATGATTATCAGTAAACGTCATATTACTAAAATCACTGATTTTACAGAGGATGAGGTAACTGCTTTTGCTGAGGTTTTGAAAAAACTAACAACAAAGTATGATAATCTTTTCGAAACATCATTCCCTTATTCTTCAGGAATTCACCAGGCACCAACAGACGGTTCAGCCCATCCGGAATGGCAATTTCACATGCACTTTTACCCGCCATTGTTGCGTTCGGCTTCAGTGAAAAAATTTATGGTTGGTTACGAAATGATGGGAGAATCTCAAAGAGATATTACACCGGAGAAAAGTGCCGAAATGTTGCGAAATTTATCTGAGGTACATTACAAACAAAAATAACTAAACTGATATTTAAAAAATAGCTCTACTGGTTTGTATGAAAAACTAAATATTCTAACCATTTAGGCATTTAAGAAAATTAATATTTACAGTGTGCTTAACTTTCTTAATTCACTTAATGGTTTAAAAAAAAGAATGTTTACAATATTTCTGGTAGAACTAAAAAACAAAAAATTATGAAAATACTAGTAACGGGAGGTTTAGGTTTCATAGGTTCGCATACGGTAGTCGAATTGCAAAATGAAGGTTTTGAAGTGGTTGTTATTGACAATTTATCCAATTCATCTGAAGACGTTTTAAAAGGAATTGAGGCGATAACAGGGAAAAAACCACTTTTTGAAAAACTGGATTTAAGAGAAAAATCGGCAGTTCAGGATTTTTTCAAAAAACATGCTGATGTAAATGGAGTAATTCATTTTGCGGCTTCTAAAGCAGTTGGAGAAAGTGTTGGGAATCCTTTGTTGTATTATGAAAACAATATCAATGCCTTAGTGTATATATTGCAGGAATTAGAGAAAAAACAGGAAGCTAATTTTATCTTCAGCTCTTCTTGTACGGTTTATGGTCAGGCCGAGACAATGCCTATTAATGAAGATTCAGCGGTACAACCAGCGATGTCTCCTTATGGAAATACCAAACAAATAGGAGAAGAAATTATTACTGATGTGGCTAAGGTAAGCGGAATCAACGCGATTTTATTGCGTTATTTTAACCCAATTGGAGCGCATCCATCTGTTGAAATTGGAGAATTGCCAATAGGAGTTCCACAAAATTTAGTGCCATTCATCACGCAAACGGGAATTGGCTTGCGTAAAGAATTAATGGTTTATGGGAATGATTATCCAACGCCGGACGGAACTTGTATTCGCGATTATATCCATGTAGTGGATTTGGCAAAAGCGCATGTGGTGGCATTACAACGATTGTTGAACAAAAAGAATCAGGACAAAGTAGAAACTTTTAACCTTGGAACCGGAGTAGGAAGTTCAGTTTTAGAAGTTATCAATGCTTTCGAAAAAGTAAGTGGTCAAAAACTGGCTTACCAAATCGTTGACAGAAGAGAAGGTGATGTGACTTTGGCTTATGCCGATACTACTAAAGCCAATGAAGTTCTTGGGTGGAAAACGCAATCTACTTTAGAACAAGCTATGGAAAGTGCCTGGAAATGGGAACAAAAAATCAGAAGTTAGGCATTCGTTTGGAATGGCTTTGTTAACCAATTAATAATTTTAAATAATAACTATGAGCTCAAGTCTCGAATTTGCAGATTATGCAGTATTTATCGTCTACTTTTTAGCGGTATCAATTTACGGATATATTATCTATCGCAAGCGCGAAAAAAACGAACACGATGCTAAGGCGTATTTCCTGGCAGAAGGAACATTAACCTGGTGGGCTATTGGAGCTTCGCTAATTGCTTCCAACATTTCAGCCGAGCAGTTTATCGGAATGAGTGGGGAAGGTTTCTTTTTAGGAATTGCTGTTGCCGCTTACGAGTGGGTTGCTGCAATTGCTTTAATTATAGTAGGTATTTGGTTTATTCCTGTTTATTTGAAAAACAAGATTTACACCATGCCTCAATTTTTAAAAACCAGATATAACGATACAACGGCTTTGATTATGGCTGTTTTCTGGTTGTTTTTGTATGTTTTTGTAAACTTAACTTCTATTTTATACTTAGGAGCTGTTGCTATTAACGGATTAGCTGGAGGAGATTATCTTCATGTTATCATGTTAGGTTTGGCTATTTTTGCTTTGATTATCTCTTTAGGAGGTATGAAAGTTGTAGCTTATACTGATGTTATTCAGGTGGCTGTATTGATTATTGGAGGTTTAGTAACTTCTTATATTGCTTTAACAACTGTTGGACAATATTTCGGAGTAGGTCAGGATGCAATTGCAGGATTTAAGGTTTTGATGGAAAGAGCTCCGGAACATTTCAAAATGATTATCCCTAGGCCAACTGCTTCTTCTACACAATTAGAAATTGATAAGTATTTGACTTTCCCGGGAGTTTTATCTTATTTAGCAGGTATCTGGATTATCAACCTGAACTATTGGGGATGTAACCAATACATTACGCAAAGAGCTTTGGGGGCCGATTTAACTACGGCTCGTACAGGTTTGTTATTTGCAGGTATGTTGAAATTATTAATGCCGGTAATTGTAATGTTGCCTGGTATTGCGGCTTACGTTTTATATGAAGGAGGACATTTGCCTCAATTAGTAGGAGGGAAAGACGGTGCTTATTCAGCGATGTTGACTTTCTTACCTACAGGATTAAAAGGATTATCAGTTGCGGCTTTGACTGCTGCGATTGTAGCTTCGTTAGCCGGTAAAGTAAACAGTATTTCTACAATTTATACATTAGATGTTCATAAAAAATACATTCAAAAAGAAGCTTCAGACAGAGCTCAGGTAAATATTGGTCGTTATGCAGTTTTTGCTGCAATGGTTCTTGCTGTATTGTTTACATGGAATGACTTATTAGGAATTGGCGGAGTAGGTGGATTTACTTATATTCAAAAATATACAGGATTTATTAGTCCGGGAGTATTTGCGATGTTCTTCTTAGGGATGTTTTGGAAGAGAACTACAGGAACAGCTGCTATCGTAGGAGTATTGGCAGGTTTCTTATTATCTGTTTTATTCAACGAATATGCACCGGCTATGTTTGGAAACGAAACGTTCTTATACACGGCCTATGCTAACGGAAAAGGAGCATTCGAAATTCCGTTCCACGTATGTATGGGATTATCATTCTTGTTTACAATGATTTTGATGGTTGCTGTGAGTTACGCAGGACCAAAAGTGAATCCTAAAGCATTTGAATTAGATACTGAAATGTTTAAAGTTAAACCTCAAACTACAGTATTAATCATCATTACATTATTAATTATCGCTGCTTTGTACGTGAAGTTCTGGTAAGATTAAAATAATAGTTTTAAATTTAAAATGTGAAATCGAAGCAATTTGATTTCACATTTTTTTATTGCTCGCGTGAGCATCTTGCTCGTGACCGCAAAGGATATAAATTCGATACGTTTTTGTTTATACAATATTGATTAGGTAGATAAAAAAATCTTTTTTCTTACATTTGGTTAAAAAGGAAATGAGTATAAAATATTATAGTGAGGAGGATGCTTGCGCGAGTTTGGATAAGACAGTGGGTAAATTTAATAAATCAGGATATATGAAAATTTCAGTAAAGATATTTAGCCATTTTCAAATGCTAAAAAACCTAATTTTAGCATCATTAGTGTGTCTAATTTTGATGGCAATAATATACAATGAGTTAACTTTCAAAATAACGACTTATTTATTCGTTTACTTTTTTGTGATGTATTTTTTACCTGTATTTATTCTCCATATTAATTATTATATAAAAAGCTCACATAGTAGTTTTATAATAGATCAAAATAAGTTAATATATATATCAAATAATAAAGAAAAGATTATAGAAGCTAATCAAATTATTAAAATATCTATTTTTATGAATGGATTAAAAGATAGTGGATTTAGAAATTTTGCTTTTGAAAGTTATTACTATTCTCAGTTAGAATTGATAAATAATGAAAATATTATTATTACTTGTTTACATTCCAATAAAATTGATAAAATTTTAGCTGATAATTTTAAAGAAGTCGAGATAGTAAAAGTCAAAACTTTTTTTCCAATCATAACCTACGATTGTTAGACTATACTTAGCTGCGATACGTGACTTTTATATAATTTGTCTATTAAATAAAGTCTTTTGGAGCTATTCTGTTTAAAGTGAAATCGAAGCAATTTGATTTCACATTTTTTTATTTGAATAAGGTTAAAATCCGATTTGCTATATCTTCTTAACATAGATTAAGATGTTTCCTTTTTTAGAATAGTAAATTTGTTAAACAAAATAAGATACACGAAGCCAAGTACCAATTAGCTTGTTTTTTTGTCTAATAACCATTTAATAATCTAATTATGAAACCGGAATTTGAAAATATACCTCTTATCAAAAATGTAGCAGAGCAGCAGTTTGAAATTACTGTTGAAGGACATAAAGCCTTTATCGTTTACAAAGAACAACCCAATGTGATTTCTTTAATCCATACCGAAGTAGAACCCGAATTGGAAGGGAAAGGCGCGGCTACAGCCGTAATCGAAAAAACGTTGGCTTATATTGAAGACAATAATTACAAACTTATTCCGCTTTGTCCGTTAGTATTTGCTTACATCAAAAGACATCCGGAATGGAAACGTATCGTTGATGATAGTTTTCACGGATTCAAATTCTTATAATTAATCAATTTAACTTTTCACTATTACTATGAGCAGTATAGCACCTATTAGAGACCCCAAAAATGATCATTTGCTAAGTCCTGAAAATGCAGCACTTATTATTATTGACTATCAACCCATTCAGGTATCCTCCATCAAATCGATGGATCAAACCCATTTAGTGGAACAAATTGTACGCTTGGCCAAAACGGCAAAAGTGTATAATATTCCTGTAATTGTATCAACTGTAAATGTCCAAACGGGTAGAAATAAGGATACGATTGCTCCTTTAAAAGAAGTTTTAGCCGATACGGTGTCTTACGACCGCACCAGTATTAATGCCTGGGAAGACAAGGAATTTTATGAAGCTGTAAAGGCGACAGGAAGGAAAAAACTAATCATGGCGGCACTCTGGACGGAAGCCTGTTTAACTTTTCCCGCTCTTGACGCTTTAAAAGAAGGTTTTGAAGTTTATCCTGTAGTGGATGCTGTTGGCGGAACTTCATCGGAAGCGCATACTATTGCATTGCGAAGAATAGAACAAGCTGGTAGCCAACTTATTTCGGTAAATCAACTGCTTTGTGAATTACAGCGTGATTGGAATCGTGAGGAAACTGTTCCGGGATTTTTTGAGGTTTTATTTAAAGATGGAAAAATTATTTAATCATGTCAAATATTGAACAAATAATCGAAGAACGCGCTGCTGATATCGGTAATTTTCTCGTAGGGCGTTTGTTGCCGTTTCGTCAAAAACGCACTGTTGGACCATTTATCTTTCTGGATCACATGGGGCCAACGCATTTATCGAATTATCAGAATCTGGATGTGGGACCGCATCCGCATATTGGACTTTCCACACTGACCTATCTTTTTGAAGGAAGTATCATGCACCGTGACAGCCTTGGGAGCGAGATTGAAATAAAACCCGGAGCCGTAAACTGGATGACTGCCGGAAAAGGCATTGTCCATTCTGAAAGAACCCCTGAATATTTGCGTAGTTCAGAGAAAATGCTTCATGGATTCCAAATTTGGGTGGCATTGCCAAAAGAATTAGAAAAAATGGAACCTTCTTTTGTTCATATTGAAGAGAATGAAATTCCGCATTGGACAGAAAATGGTCTTTCGTTTAAATTGATTGCCGGAGAAGCTTTCGGGAGAAAATCTGGAGTGCCTGCTTACAGTCCGTTATATTTTATTGAAATTAAGAATACAAAGGCTCAGAAAGTCAATATTGGTAAGGACTTATTTGGAGAAAGTGCCTTGTATATTCTCGAAGGAAGTATTAAAAGTGAAGATACTATTTTTGAGCCAAAACAAATTTTGGTTGCCAAAGAAAGTACGCTCTGCGAATTTGAAATGGGAGAAAATACAAGCGTTTATATTTTTGGAGGCGAAGCTTTTCCTGAAGAACGTTTTATTTATTGGAATTTTGTAGCTACTGATAAGGCTATGATTGAAGAAGCCAAAGAGCGATGGACCCAACAGGCTTTTCCTAAGATTGCCGGAGAAACGGAATTTGTTCCTTTGCCTGCACCTCCTAAATTTTAAATTGTTGTTGTAAATTTTAAATTATAAAAAATGTGAAATCGAATTCGTTTGATTTCACATTTTTTATGATTGAAATGGATTATTTAAGGTATTGGTAACACATTATTAAGTTATAATTAAATATCACTAAAAGTGGGTATTGCTTCTGAGGTATAGTGAAAGTAATTTTGCAAAAAAAATAAAAGCAATAAATGAAAAATCTACTAATTATCAGTTTCTTTTGTCTTAGTCTGTTAGGCTGTGCTTCTGATAACTCTATTGATACACCAGCTGAATTAAGCACTTTTAACATCGAGCTTGTACCCTCTACAGTCAATGTAACTATCGAAGAAACTCTTTCAATAACGGTAAATGCAAACGAAAAAATAGAACTTTTAGGTACTTCATTAGACAATCTTGAAGTGAAAAATTTTTCTAATTTGGGTTTTGGAAGTTCAGTAGTGTTGTATTTTAATTTTGATACACCAGGACAAAAAACAATACGGGTTAGAGCGTTGAATAGTAAAAATGGTATATCTGAGAAACAAGTTATAGTTAATGTAACCCGAGGTAATACTATTAAAATTACAGGGATGAAAGTCGTTTCATTTTATAACATCAATCAAACGTGGGATCCTGAATACGGCGCTAATGATCCAAATCGTTTAGCAGATGTTGTATTCGGCTTTAGTAAATTAAAAATTAGTAATCAATTCCAGAATGGATACAATATGCAAAGATGGTTTGTATCGACTGTTAAAGAAAATCAAGGAGACCTTAATTGGGGTTTAACTAATGATGATTTGTATATTAAATCAGATAAGAAGTTAAGAGTAGGTTTGGTCGATAAGGATGGCGATGTAGTTCAGGATTTATTAAATGCTGTTCCTGATTATAAGGAAATATCATTTACTGATTATCTGATTTCTAAACCCAATACTATAACTTATTCTTTCCCTGACATAAATTTGCAATTTATCTTGACTGTCGAATGGCCTATTCAATAATTATATTTCAATAGGTGAAAATAAAATACTTATCCTTTTTTTACACTCTAATAGTGTTTGCTAAAAAAGAAGCAAGTGTCTGGTATTTTGGTGCTTAAGTGCTGATCTTTTAAGCTAAAAATGTGAAAGCGAATTCGTTTGATTTTACATTTTTTTTATCACATAAGTCACAATTCCCCAAATTATCAATTCGTTTTCTTCGGTGACTTTTATCGGAGTATAGTTGCTGTTTTCAGGCATCAGGTAGAGGCAGTCTTTTTCCAGTTTGATGCGTTTTACGGTAAATTCGCCATCGATAAAGCAAATGGCAATTTTGTTGTCCTGTGGTTCAATACTTCTATCTACAATCAGTACATCTTTGTCTTCAATACCGGCATCTATCATCGAATTTCCTTTTACCTTAATATAAAAGGTAGCCAGAGGATTTTCGCTTAGCTCTTTATTCAAATCGATATTGTTTTCCGTGAAATCAGCTGCCGGCGAGGGAAATCCTGCCGAAACACCATCAGGGATAAAAGGAATTCGCAGTTCACTTTCGTAATCCGGTTTGTAAAAGCTGAGTTTTTGGTTTTTCTTTATAGACATTTTATTTCGAGAATCTCTTTAAAATTAGTGGTGTATCTGTCAGATAAATGATTCTGCTTCATATCCCAGGTTTTTTTCAAATTTTGGCTGGCCAGTTTTACTTTGGTATCGCCAATTTTAGTATTGAGACGATCCATGGCTTTCATCAATGCCAGATGCTTTGGGTTTTCTTCTTCGAATAATTGAAATTGTTTCTGGTTTTCGCCAATGAGTTCGCTGACAATTACGCCTGCTTTTTTGAATTTTAAATGGTCGTTTCCCTGATGCAATTGTTTTAATAATTCGACAGCGGTATTGGCAATAGTCAAAGTCGAATTAGTTGCATATGGCAAAGTAATGGCGCTGTTAAAATAGTATTTGGATGTTTTTATCGTATGCTTGTCCACAACGAGCATCACTATTATAGTATGGCAACAGGATTCTTGCTTACGTAATTTTTCGGCACAAACGGCAGCAAAAGTAGTGATGCGTTCCCGAAGTAAATCAAAATCGGAGATTTGTTTAGGGAAACTTCTTGTAATGGCAATGCTGTTTTTTGGGTCGGTGTTAGGTTCTAAATCCAAAACCGATTTTCCTTCTAATTCTGCTTTTAAACGAAGGCCGGTTACACCCATTGTACTTTTTATCCAGGCTTCGTGTTGTGGTTGTATAAAATCGAATGCGGTGTTGATATTTCGCAGTTTTACTTTTTTAGTCATTCGGTAGCCAATACCCCAAACATCTTCAATTTTGGTCCATTTTAAGGCTTTAATGCGTTTTTCCTCGGAGTCGATAACATAAACGCCCTGGGTTCTGTCTTGGAATTTCTTGGCAATCTTATTGGCTACTTTCGATAAGGCTTTGGTTTCTGCAAATCCAATACATATAGGGAGTCCAAGCCATTTTCGAATACGGTTTTTCATTTGAAGGCCGTAATCATGATAACCTTCAATATTTAATCCGTCAAAATTAAGAAAGGCTTCGTCGATGCTGTAAATTTCAACATTGGGCGTAAACTGATTTAGGATTGCCATTACACGGCGGCTTAAATCGCCATAGAGTGCATAATTGGAAGAAAAGAGTTTGATGTTTTTTTCTTTTACCAAATCTTTAATTTGGAATGCAGGTGCACCCATAGGAATTCCGGCTGCTTTGGCTTCTTCGCTTCTGGAAATTACACAGCCATCGTTGTTGGATAAAACCGCAACAGCCTTGTCGTTGAATTCGGGTTGGAAAACACGTTCACAGGAAGCATAGAAATTATTACAGTCGACTAAGGCATACATGATACAAAATTACGTAATAGAGTTGTTGCTTAAAGGTATTTGGAGTTAATTTTCAGAAATAATATGTTCTGTTTTGATTTTTTCGAAAAGGTAATAAAGTTCAGTTTTCAGTGAAAAACTATGCTATTTTAACTTTATTATGTTTAAAATTATCATTTTTTGACTAAAACGTTTTCGTAAAAGGTAATTTAGCATAGAAATATGAAAAACTACTGTAGTTTAATTCTGTGCTAGCATACTATCTTTGAACCAGTTAAAAGAAATGTAAATCTAAAATTTCTAGTTATGAAAAAGATTTTAAAACTTAGTATCGTATTAGTAGTTGTTTTATTAGCTATGAATACACATGCAACTAGTCATAAAACGGCTAAAGCTGAAAGTTTCAGCTCAAAAAAGATGGTAACTTTTGCAATAAAAGATGTGAATAAAGCTGAAGTTTCAATGTATGATTCAAATGATAAATTATTGCATATTGAGAACCTTTATACTTTAAATTTGAATCCGTTGAAATCTTCAGAAAAAATTGTGAAGACTTATGATTTAAATCCTTTGGCTGACGGGGTATATTACCTGGTTGCTGATTCAAAAACAAAAGTGGAGAAATATGAAATACTTGTAGTTAATGGAACTGCAACAATTATGTCAGCTCCTTCTTTAGTAGTGCATAAAACGGTTGCTGTTAAATAATTTAGATTGGTTAGTAATTAAGAAGACTCCTTTTTGGGAGTCTTTTTTTTTGGTTAAAATTTAGGAGTTAAGACATTAAAAATGAAGTTATTTATTACATATTCTAATAATTCGAAAAAAAATATATCTTTAGAGTTTGGGTATAGTTTGTGAAAAAGCCTTTAAAGACTAACGTAGTATTTAGAAAATGAAAGGCGAGAATAATAAATCGCGATGATTTAAATTGTTTTTGCAAGCTATTATTCAAGTTTAGCAACTTTTATTAAAAAATAGATACTCAATAAATGTTAAAAAGAATACTGTTTCTACCGTTGTTAGTTGCAATTATTTGTAATGCACAAAGCAAAAAAACAAAATCCTATGAATTAGCTTCTCCCGAAGGAAAAAATAAAATTCAATTTCAGTTAGTTGACAATGCACCAAAATATGCTGTTTCTCATGGAAAAACTGAAGTGATTTCTCCATCTGATATGGGGTTTGTCTTAAAAAATAATGAAGATTTAAGTAGCGGTTTTGAAATCAAGAAAGTAGAAAATTCAACTTTTGATGAGACCTGGGAACAGATTTGGGGAGAGAAAAAGCAAATTAGAAATCGCTACAACCAAATGGTGATTGAATTGCAGCAAAGAAGTGGCAATAAACGAAAGTTAGAGATTCAGTTTCGCGCTTATGACGATGGAATTGCATTTAGATATGTTTATCCAAAACAAGAAACAAAAGACAGTATTTTCATCATGGATGAAAAAACCACCTTTAATTTGAAAGAAGATGGAAAAGCCTGGTGGATTCCGGCAAACAGAGAAAATCGTGATGAATATCTCTTTAAAGATGCTCCGGTAAGTACGCTGGATACTGTTTTAACTCCATTGACAATTGAAAGCAAAAGCGGGCTGGCATTGAGTTTTCATGAGGCAAATTTGGTCGATTTTGCCAGTATGACTTTGGTTAATACTACAGGGACTCAGCTTAAATCGGATTTGGTACCCTGGGCAGATGGTGTAAAAGTAAGAGTCAAAGATAGTTTTACGTCTTCTTGGCGAACTTTACAAATTGCCGAAAAACCTACTGATTTAATTACTTCTTATTTGATTTTGAATCTGAACGAACCGAATAAATTAGCCAATCCAACTTATTTTAAACCTTATAAATATTTTGGAATTTGGTGGGGAATGCATATCGGGAAATTTACATTTTGGGAGAGTAAAAAGCAAGGTGCTACTACAGAACACGCTAAACAATATATTGATTTTACTGCCAAAGAAGGCTTCCATCATTTGCTAATTGAGGGTTGGAATAAAGGTTGGACACCTAAATGGTATGAAAACCACATGCACATGTTTAGTTTTACTAAATCGGCGGATAATTTTGATTTAGAGAAGGTGGTAGAATACGGTAAAGAAAAAGGAGTTGAACTTATAGGTTACCATGAAACGGGTTCGAACCTAATTAACTATTTAAAAGAAATTGATGAAGGTTTTGCTTTGTATAAAAAACTGGGAATTCATACCGTTAAAATTGGTCATGTAGGTTCAAAATTGAATATGAAAGAATGGCATTTCGGGCAATTTGGAGTGAATTATTTCAGATATGTTCTGGAAAAAGCAGCTCAGTATGATTTGGCAGTATTGTATCATGAATCTATAAAGGATACAGGAGAACGAAGAACTTTTCCAAATATGATTTCAAGGGAAGCGGCAAGAGGACAAGAGTACAATGCCTGGAGTGAAGGGAATCCTCCCAATCATTTGACTATTATTCCTTTTACCAGATTGCTTTCCGGACCAATGGATTTTACACCGGGAATTTTTGACGTTGAGGTAAAACAAGGTTATGCCGGTAGAAGAGTTCACGGTACAGCAGCGCAACAATTGGCATTATATATAACTATTTATTCGCCTATTCAAATGATGGCTGACCTTCCTGAAAATTATGAGGGGAAACCAGCTTTACAATTCTTAAAAGACGTGCCAACAGATTGGGAAGATACTAAAGTTATCAATGGGGAAATTGGGCAATACATTACCACTGTTCGTAAAGACCGAAATAGTGCCGATTGGTATTTAGGAAGTATTACTAATGAAAAAGCCAGAGATTTAGCTATTCCATTGACATTTTTAGATTCGAATGCCACTTATGAAGCTCAAATTTATGCTGATGCCGAAGGTACTGATGAAACTCACAATCCATCTGCGATAATGATTTCCAGGAAAATGGTAAAAGCAACGGATATACTAAGGTTGCATCTTGGCGGTGCGGGTGGAACAGCCGTTCGATTTAAAAAAATATAAGAGTTATTGAAAGCAAATTAGTTCTAAAAATCAACTATCAAGAAAACCAACCATGAAAAATAAAATAATCAGATTATCTGTTTTTTCAATCTTACTGTTTACGGGACTCAATGCGAATTCCCAAACGGTTAGTAATATGCGATTATTAAATGCAAGACCTATAGAAAAACCTTTAGGCTCTGAATTTGATACAAATATTGAGGAATTAATTTCAAAAATGACCCTTGAGGAAAAAATAGGAATGCTGCATGGTAATAGTATGTTTGCTAATGGCGGCGTACCACGTTTGGGAATTCCGGAGTTAAAAATGGCAGATGGACCATTGGGCGTTCGGGAAGAAATTTCACGAGATAGTTGGAAGCCAGCAGGATTAGATAATGATTTTGCAACCTATTATCCTGCTAGTGGTGCATTAGCTGCGACCTGGAATACTCGAATGGCTTCTCTTTTCGGGAATAGTGTTGGACAGGAATTACGAGCCCGAGATAAAGATATGCTGCTTTCGCCTGCAATTAATATTGTTCGAACACCACTTGGAGGAAGAACTTATGAATACATGACTGAAGATCCTTTCTTGAACAAAAAAATGGCGGTTCCCTTAGTAGTTAGTTTACAGGATAATGATGTTATGGCCTGTGTGAAACATTTTGCGGCTAATAATCAGGAAACAAACCGTGATTTTGTTGATGTACAAATAGATGAACGGACACTACGCGAAATTTATTTACCAACTTTTGAAGCAACAATTAAAGAGGGAAATGTCTATAGTGTGATGGGGGCTTATAATAAATTTAGAGGAGAATATTTATGTGAGAATGATTATATGCTCAATACAATCTTACGTGATGAATGGGGGTTTAAAGGAGTTGTGGTTTCGGATTGGGCTGCAGTGCATTCAACGGTGAAATCATTGCAAAATGGTTTGGACATTGAAATGGGAAGTAAAAAACCTTTTAACGAATATTTCTTAGCTGATAAATTGATTGCTGCGGTAAAGGCTGGTGAGGTTTCTGAAAAAGAAATAGACAAGCATGTAAAACGAATTTTGCATGTTTTGTTTCAGGTAAAAGCTATGGATGGTAAAGACCGTGTTAAAGGAAGTCTCGCTACCGAAAGCCATTATCAGGATGCTTATGAAATTGCATCGGAAGCGGTAGTGTTGTTGAAAAATAATAATAATGCATTGCCTCTAAAATTAGATGGTATAAAATCAATTGCTGTTATTGGAAATAATGCAACTAAGAAAAACGCTTTAGGCGGGTTTGGAGCCGGTGTAAAAACTAAAAGAGAAATTACGCCTTTAGAAGGTTTGAAAAACAGATTACCAGCATCCATCAAAATCAATTATGCAGAAGGTTATTTAGAGCGATACGAAAAGAAAAACAAAGGGAATTTAGGGAATATAACTTCAAAAGGACCTGTAACTATTGATCAGCTTGATGATGCTAAATTGCAGGAAGCTTTAGAAGCTGTAAAGAATTCTGGTGCGGCAATTATTTTTGCGGGTTCTAACCGTGATTATGAAACAGAAGCTTCTGATCGTAAAGATTTGAAACTCCCTTTTGGTCAGGAAGAATTAATTAAAAAAGTATTGGCAATAAATCCCAAGACTATTGTTGTTATGATTGCAGGTGCTCCTTTTGAAATGGAAGAAATCAGTAAAAAAACAAATGCTTTGGTTTGGAGTTGGTTTAATGGTTCTGAAGGTGGAAATGCTTTGGCTGATGTTTTATTAGGGAAGGTTAATCCATCAGGAAAACTTCCTTGGACAATGCCTAAAAAATTGATGGATTCTCCGGCTCATGCTACAAATAGTTTTCCGGGAGACAAAACCGTTAATTATGCTGAAGGAATTTTAGTGGGCTACCGCTGGTTTGATACAAAAAAGATTAGCCCGATGTATCCTTTTGGTTATGGATTGTCGTATACTAATTTTACTTTTGGAAAAGCTTTTTCTGATAAAGAAATCTATAACAATGATGAAGTAATTACCATAGCTGTTGATTTGAAAAATACAGGAAAAGTAGATGGGAAAGAAGTGGTGCAATTGTACTCTTCAAAAACAGATTCTAAAATTGATCGTGCTGCGCAGGAATTAAAAGGATTCACTAAAATTTTAGTAAAAGCGGGAGCAACTCAAAAAGTAATTATAAAAGTTCCTGTTAAAGAATTAGCTTATTATGATGTTGCTAATAAAAAATGGACTGTTGAGCCAGGAAAATATAAATTGAAATTAGGAAATTCTTCCAGAGATATTAAAAAAGAAATTGATGTAATTATAAAGTAAGATGTATATTGAATGAAAAAGTGCTGTATTTCAAATGATTTACAACACTTTTTTATTTACTCTAAAAACGATTTTAATTCATGTCGGTAGTCTGAAGCGTTTTTTCCGGTAAATTCTTTAAATGTTTTATTGAAATGACTGAAGTTGTTAAAGCCGCTTTCAAAAGCAATTTCGGTGATACTGATGGGTTTTTCGGCTAATAATTTACAGGCGTGAACTAATCGGTAATCGTTAACGAATTTAGTAAAGGTTTTATGGGTTATTTTTTTGAAATAACGGCAAAAAGAAGGTACGGTCATACTTACTTTTCCGGCAATATCATCTAAACGGATAGGTTCTTTAAAATTATCTTTTACATAGTTAAAGATTAAGTTGATTCTTTCATTGTCCTGAACATGCATTTCCATCCTAAAACCTTCAGCATTTAAAACTGTAGCGTCTTCTGTGGCTAATTCAAGTTCGTTTAAGATTTCTATAATGCTAAGTAACCTTTCAAATGGTGACTGCTCTTCCATTTTTCCAATTTTCTTTCCAATTTTTCTTTTTGTTTTCCCTCCAAAAGTAATTCCTGATTTGGCTTGATTAAATAAGTTTTTAATGTTTCGCATTTCAGGAATGTCAAAAAAGTTTTCTCCCAGAAATTCCGGTTTCATTTGGATAACAATTTCGTTTTTATTTCCTGTTAATTCATCTGTAAAACCACAATGAGGTAAATTACTGCCTATTAAAGTCAGGTCGCCATTATTGTAATAGGAAATATGACTGCCTACCTGGCGTTTTCCAGCTCCTCCATTTACAAATATCAATTCGATTTCCGGATGGTAATGCCAAAAATGCGAGTTGTAATTAATGTCGTATTTGGTTAAAGTGAATGAACTTCCAAAGGAAGGTTCTATTATTTTAAGTGTTGGTATGTTAGATTTCATTTTATTTTGAATTTGCTTAGGCTATACTAAGTTAACTAAAAAATATGTAATATTAACCATATTTAGCGATAACGTTTTAGTAGAAGGTAAAATAACATATCAATTGGAAAAACTACTGTCTTTTTCGAACAATAGCTTGCCATACCTTTACATCGTTAAATGATTATGAATCTAAAAACATAGTACTATGAAAAAGATTTTTAAAATTAGTTTAGTGGTAGGAATAGTTTTGTTGGCTATGAATGTCTATGCGGTTGCAGTTAATTTTTCATTACATAATAAATTTCGACAAGAAAAAATGATTTCATTTGGTTTAGAAGATAAAGACCAAGTTAAAGTAAGTATTTATGATGCTGATGAAAAGTTGATTCATACCGAGAATGTGATGGCAGACGGTAAATTAGTGAGGAGTTATGATTTAAATAACTTTAGAGAAGGAGTTTACTATTTGGTAGAAGAATCTAAAACAAAGGTTGAGAAGTATGAAATTTTGGTTTTGGACGATTCGGCGACTATAATGTCTGTTCCATTTTCAGAAGAAGTGAAAAAAGCATTGTAGAATTTTAATAAAAAAAATGAAAAATAAATTTTTGGCACGAATTATGATACTGTAATTATGGTTAGAATTTGCTATTTGTTAGTAATTAATTAGTTTGTGTAGTTAAAAAAGAAAGTCCCTGTGGTTAGGGACTTTTTTGTTTTTATATTGTTCCCATTATTTTATCCATAACCCAGCTGGTGTGTGTGGCGGTTTTACCATTGGAAGGATGTATTCCATTGCCTAATAATTGTTCTTTCATGTTTTCAACATGATGCAATTGAACGTTCTCAGGATGTTCAATCATTAGCGGAACAATTCCGTTTTCATTTGAAAGAATAACAGGAGTTTCATCGAAAATTGAAAATTCAATAGTCCCCTGGCTTCCATAAATGATAACTTTGTCTTCTCTGGTGGCACAGCCAAAATTCCAACTTCCTGTTCCTGTAATGCCGTTTTCATGTAGCCAACAGGCAACTAAAGCGTCTTTTGCTGAATATAGGTTTTGTTGGTTCAAACCAATTCCTGAAACTTCTTTAATTTCGCCAAGTAAAAAGTTGAATAAATCCAATCCATGACTGGCTAAATCATCAAAATAACCTCCTTTGGCAACATTAGCATCGGTGCGCCAGTTGTATAATCCAGATAAATCCTGAGCAGAGGCAGGTTTGCTTAAATGCCAGTTAATATGTCGGATTTGCCCAATGCTATTGGCGTCTAACCATTTTTTAATTTGCTTAAATCTGGGTAGCGAACGACGGTAATATGCAGTGAAAAGGGGAATGTTTTTTGCTTCAAATGCTTTATAAATAGCTTTGCTTTCCTCATAGCTTGGAGCCAAAGGTTTTTCTATACAACAAATTTTTCCAGCTTCGGCTACTTTTAAACCGTATAGTTTATGCGAATCAGGTGGAGTGGCAATATAAACTGCATCTACTTCCGGATCATTGATTAGTGCATCTGCATCGGAATAATGTTTTTGAATCCCGTGTCTTTTTGCATAATCTGCTGCTTTTTCAGCATCTCTGCGCATTACGGCAACAATCTCAAAACCTTCTGTTTTTTGGTAGGCAGGGCCACTTTTCTTTTCGGTTACATCTCCGCAACCGATGATTCCCCATCTGATATTTTTTATTGGTTTACTATCACTCATTTTTATTTATTTAATTACAACCATCAATACCGCAAGCGTCGGTATTTTCAGAATTCAAGATAGTAATTTTTGATTGGAAATTTCCTTCTTCCCAGACTTTTTCGAGTGTTTTCACAAAGGTTTCCACATGTTGTGCTCCTGATACAGCATATTTATTATCGAAGACAAAAAAGGGTACTCCCTGAATTCCGATTTTTTGTGCCATTTGTATGTCTTCTGCAACTTCTCTAGAGTAAGAATTGGAGTTTAAAACTTGATCAATTTCATAGTTATTAAGACCAACCTGGATTCCTAATTGTTTTAGCGTTTCTATGTCATTTATATCTTTACCATCCGTCAAATAAGCTTTAAACAATAATTCTTTTAATTCAGAACCTAAATGATGTTGTTTTGCTAAATGCAGCAAACGATGAGCATTAAATGAATTGGCCATAATAGCTTTTTCAAAATGAAATTCTAATCCCGAATTAGCAGCATTTTGAGTCATGTTTTCTAACATTTCGATAGCCCAATCTTTATCTTTTTGGTATTTTTCTGCGAGATGATCGACTAAATTATCATCCTTACTGGCTACAAAATAAGGGTCTAATTGAAAACTTTTCCATTCGATTTCAATAGTATCCTGATGACCAAATAGTGTAATTGCATTTTCTAATCTTCTTTTTCCAATATAACAAAACGGACACATAATGTCTGACCAGATTTGTATTTTAAGTTTATTTTCCATTTTTTAGTAACAACAGAGTTTATTTGTATATACAAATTTAGTTAAAAGATTTTGGAAGTGTTTGATTTTTATGTTTTTATTAGGAAAGGAATATTCTTTAAAAAGAAAAAACCATCAAAACTAATCTTGATGGTTTATATATAGTTTGTGATATTTTTACAACAAATCCAAAACAACAGAAGGGAAGAAACCTAATGCAATATTTAAGATTATCGAAATGACTGCTACTGCATAATAGATTTTTGAAGTTGGAATTGCAGCTTCATTTGGTTCTTTAGTGTACATGGCTAAAATTAGTTTGAAATAATAGCCTACACTTATGATTGAATTGATAACAGCAACAATAACCAAAGCGATGAACCCAGCCTGAATTGTTTGTGTGAATAAGAACAACTTAGCGAAGAAACCTCCGAAAATTGGAATTCCTGCCATTGATAATAATGAAGCTGTTAAAACAGCAGCCATCAACGGATTGTTTTTTCCTAAACCATGAAAATTAGTAACATCTTCATTCTCTCTTGTTTTACAAACATATAAAATAACAGTAAATGCTGCGATACCAGCTAATGCATAGGCTGATGTATAGTACAATAAAGTTCCTGAGGATTTTTCAGAACTTAGTAAAGTCATTAACATAAAACCTGCATGAGATATTCCTGAAAAAGCAAGCATACGTTTCACATTTATTTGACGTAACGCCATTATGTTTCCAACAGTCATAGAAGCAATAGATACAATAACTATTACTAATTGAAAAGCAGGAGAAATATCAGCATTCATAGTTTTTACTAATTTATATAATGTAGCAATGGCTACTACTTTAGCCAATGTACTCATCAAAGCAGTAGTTAGAGCCGGTGAACCTTCGTAAACGTCCGGAGCCCAAAAATGGAAAGGTACTGCTGCAATTTTGAAAAGCATTCCAATAAAAATTAATACAATTCCAATAGGGAACCAAATAGGTAATTCGGCAGAGTGTGATAATTCGCTAATTTCAGTAATGTCAAAACTTCCCATAGCTCCATAAATCAAACAGATACCAAAAAGAATAATACCAGAAGCGAAAGATCCCATTAAGAAATATTTTAAACCAGCCTCGTTGCTTTTGACACTTAAGCGATTGCTGGATGCCAATACATAAAGCGCAATTGATAGTACTTCAATTCCTAAAAAGAACATAGCCAGGTTTCCAAAAGATACCATTGCCACAGCTCCGGCTAATAAGAAGATTTTTATGGCAATAAAATCAGAAAATTTAGAGGGACGGTTTTCATAGAATTTTTGACCTAAGCTTACTAAAAATATAGTAAGAATGATAAATAACGCAGAAAAGGCCGATGAATATTTCCCCACCACAATCATATTGTTGTAGTAAGCGATAGGAGTATCGTTAATTTCTGAAATATCTAATCCCAGAATAGCGAGTAATCCAATTATCACTATTGGAACGATTGCTTTTCTGGCATCAAAAATTTCAAACAAAAGGCATAAAACACCTAATCCTATAATAGCTATTAATGTATTCATATTTTTTATTGTGATTCAGGATTACAACCTGATATTAAATAGTCGGTCTTTATTATTGAATTCTAAACAATGTTCTTAGTATCTGATCTAAAGCAGGAGTAATTAAATTGTTGATTGGTCTTGGATACAAACCAAAAATGAAAATTACAGCTATTATAATTACTAAAACTAAAGTTTCGTGAAAACTTACATCAGCAAAAACTCTTGCATTAGTTTCGCCGAGCATTACTTGTTGGTACATTTTCAACATATAATAAGCACCTAAAATAATGGTAGTTCCTCCTAATAATGCAAACCAGATATTAATTTGCGAAAGACTGTATAAAACAGTAAACTCTCCAATAAAATTGAATGTTGTAGGTAAGGCTACAGAAGCTAAAACCAATATCATAAATAATGAAGCGAATTTTGGTGCTTGTGAACGAATACCTCCCATGTCGGCAATTGTTCTGGTTTCGTATCTTCTAAAAATAATTTCAGCGGCAAAGAACAGACCTACTACTACAAAACCATGAGCCAGCATTTGCAGTACAGCACCTCTTAATCCATCAATATTTAAAGTATAACATCCTGCTGCAATTAAACCAACGTGAGCCAATGAAGAATAGGCTAGTAATTTTTTCAAATCTTTTTGTCTTAAGGCTACAATAGAACCATAGATTACTCCGGCAATTCCAAAACCAATTAATATCGGTAAATAGGTTTTTGAAGCGATTGGAGTTACTGGAATTTGCCAACGCAACACACTATATAATCCCATTTTAAGCATAATACCGGATAAAAGCATAGTTCCTACAGTAGGTGCTTTTTGATATACTTTTGCCTGCCAGGTGTGGAAAGGAATGATTGGGATTTTGATAGCATAAGCTAAAAAGAATGCCCAGAAAATCCAGAATTGTTCCACTCTGCTTAATTTTACGTTGTATAAATCAGCAATTAAGAAGCTACCCGCTTTTTGGTACAAATACACAAAAGCAATTAGCATGAACAAAGAACCGGCAAGTGTGTAAATAAAGAATTTAACTACTGCTTTTTTGCGTTCTTCTACATCTCCATTTCCCCAAATTAAAGCAATAAAGTAAATAGGGATTAATGATAATTCCCAGAAAATATAATACAAAAGGCCATCAGATGCTAAGAAAGTTCCTGTCATAGCAAATGACATAAACAAGATTAATGCATAAAAAGACTTAGCATTTTTATATTCATTTTCAAAAGAAGAATAAATAATTAAAGGAGTTAGTGCTGTTGTTAGCAAAAGCATGATTAAGGATAACCCATCTGCTGTTAGCGAATAGGCAATAGCCGGTTTGTTAATCCAATATTTAAAGAAACTAATATTTTCGCCAGCATTATAACTGTTCAACAATGCAATAGATAATCCAAAAGCAACTAAGCTGAATAATAATGCCACTTTTGAAGCCAGTTTATCACCGGCAAAGTAAGTAGCAAATGCGCCAACAAGAAGTATAATTAATAGTACTGATACATTCATGATATAAAATTATTGAGCTAAAAATAAATAAGTTACTATACTGCAAAGTCCTAAAACAAAAACAAATAAGTAAAATCCAATACTTCCTGTTTGTAATTTCTTTCCTTGATAACTTATTTCGTTGGTTACTTTTCCTAATCCAAAAACTAAAGATGATAATGTAGTTTCCACATAGTCTCTAAAGAATCTTGACAAAGCATTTATTGATTTTACAAAAATAGCATCATAGATTTCGTCCACGTAATATTTGTTGTAAAGTACTTTAGCAAGACCTGTAATTTCTGCATCTTCAGCCGGAACTTGTGTTTGTTTGATATATTTAACAAAGGCAATTATGATTCCGATTAATCCGCCAAGAACCGCTACAGCCATTAAGCTGTATTCAGTTGTTCCGAAATGATGTGCTTCGTGCGCTTCTTTCGAAAATAAAGGAGCTAAATAACTGTTTAACCAGCTGTTTGTTGGTAAACTAATCAAACCTCCAATTGTTGCTAAAATAGCCAATACAATAAGTGGGAAAGTAATCAATGCAGGGCTTTCGTGTAAATGACTTTTTTGGTGTTCCGTTCCTCTGAATTCGTTGAAGAAAGTCAGGTATAACAAACGGAACATATAAAAAGCAGTCATTAACGAAGCTAAAGAAGCAATAACCCAAAGTGCCTGATTATGTTCAAAAGCCGTCATTAAGATTTCGTCTTTCGAGAAGAATCCTGAAAAAGGAGGAATTCCTGAAATGGCTAATGTAGAAAGCAGGAAAGTAATAAAAGTGATTCCCATTACTTTTTTTAGTCCACCCATTCTGCGCATGTCTTGTTCTCCGTGCAAAGCGTGAATTACTGATCCTGAACCTAAGAACAAACAAGCTTTAAAGAAAGCGTGTGTGATTACGTGGAAAACGGCAATTTCGTAAGCCCCAAATCCTAAAGCCAGGAACATTAATCCTAATTGAGAAACGGTAGAATATGCCAATACTTTTTTGATGTCAGTTTGTACCAAAGCAATAGTTGCAGCGACTAATGAAGTTACTGCTCCAATAATGGCAATGATATTTTGAACTTCAGGAGCTAAATCAAATACATAATTCAATCTCGTAATCATGAAAATACCTGCAGTTACCATCGTTGCAGCGTGAATCAATGCCGAAACCGGTGTTGGTCCTGCCATCGCATCAGGTAACCAGGTGTATAATGGAATTTGAGCCGATTTACCACAAGCTCCAATAAACAAGGCAAAAGCAGCAAGTGAAATCATTGCTAAGTCTAAATTAGCAGACGAAGCGATAGCTGTTTTTAAAGTAGTATAATCTAAAGTTGAAAATAACGAACCGATGATGAAGATACCAATTAATAATCCTAAATCCCCAATTCTGTTCATGATGAAGGCTTTTTTAGCAGCATCATTGTATTCCTGATTTTTATGCCAAAATCCGATAAGCAGGTAAGAACATAGTCCAACGCCTTCCCATCCGATGAATAATACTAATAAGTTACTTCCAATAACTAAAGTAATCATGAAAAAGATAAACAAATTCAGATAGGCAAAGAACTTGTGCATATTTTCATCATCATGCATATAGCTGATAGAGTAGAGGTGAATTAAAGAACCAATTCCTGTTACAAAAAGCAGCCATAAAATAGATAACTGGTCTAAAAGGAAACCAAAATCTACTCGGAAATTACTGATTTGAATCCAATCGAATAATTGAATTTTTATAGGTTGTTGGTCAATATTGATTTTCGAAAAGAAACAAAGCGTAAGTGCAAATGATAAAACTACAGTAAGTGTACCCACTATGCCTGAAGCTGTTTTGCTTATCTTTTTTCCAAAGAAAATATTAAATAAAAATCCTAAAAGAGGAGCTAATAATAAGAGTAAAGCTAAATTCGTATTCATTATCGTTTATCCTTTTAAGTTTTTTAAATTATTAATATCAATCGAACCTAAATTTCTGAAAATCGATACCAAAATAGCCAGACCTACTGCAACTTCAGCAGCAGCTACTGCCATAGAGAAAAATACAAAAACCTGTCCCTGTGCATCCTGATGATAGGTTGAAAAAGCTACAAACAATAGATTTACCGCATTCAGCATAATTTCTATCGACATAAATACGATGATAGCATTTCGTCTGTATAATACTCCAAATACTCCAATACAAAAAAGTATTACAGAAAGGAAGATATAATTCTCAATGCCTATTTCATTTAAAATATTAGTCATTTTATTTCTCCGTTTTTTCTTTTTTAGACAATAGTACAACTCCAATCATCGCTACTAACAATAGGATGGAAGCAAATTCGAAAGGAACCATATATTCATTCAATAATACATGTCCCAAAACTTTTATAGATTGGTAATCCTCTCCTGTAGCAATGTATTCTCCTTCGATTGGTTTTGAATTGATAAATACCAAAATCAAAACAATACAGATTAAACAAAAAGAAACAATAGCCCCCAATCGTGTGATACGTGGTTTGTGTACTTCATTTTGTTTATTAAGATTCATCAACATCAGTGTGAAGAGGAACAAAATCATAATCGCTCCGGAGTAAACTATAATATGAACTATAGCCAAAAACTGAGCGTTTAATAGTAAATAATGACCTGCAATAGTGAAAAAACAAATCACTAAATATAAAGCACTATGAATAGGATTTCTACTGAAAATAGCTAAGAAAGCAGTAATAACTGTGATAAACGCCAGAACACAAAAAACAATTTGTATAGTAGATGCGTGCGCAAAATCAGGGATGTGTATCATTCTAGTTAGCATTTTTAAGTTGAGTGTTCTTGATAGCCATCTCTAACGGCATCACTAATCGATCTTTTCCAAAGATAAAATCTTCTCTTTCATAGCTTGAAGGAACTAATACTTTGGATGTTGTCAAGTAAATAGCGTCTTTTGGACAGGCCTCTTCGCATAATCCGCAAAAAATACAACGCAACATATTGATTTCATATATTTCGGCATATTTCTCCTCGCGATACAAATGCTTTTCATTTGGTTTGCGCTCAGCAGCCTTCATTGTAATGGCTTCTGCAGGACAAGACAAAGCACATAAGCCGCAGGCAGTACAGTTTTCTCTCCCTTGTTCGTCACGCTTCAACATGTGTTGTCCACGATAAACAGTACTTCGTGTTCGTACCTGTTCCGGATACTGAATGGTAACTTTTCTCGAAAACAAGTGTTTTAGTGTAATAATTAATCCTTTTACAATCGCAACAAGATATAAACGCTCAAAAAAAGTCATCTCTTTGTTAGAGACTTGCATTTTTCTTCCTGATAAGGATATGGTTTCTATTGACATCTTTTTTTATTTTTATTTGAAGCTTCCCGATAGCTATCGGGACCCGCTTTTAGCTGTATCTTTTATTTCGCTTACGCTTCTCTCTTCTTAATTAAAATCCTAAGAATGCTAGTAATTCGTGTCTTAAAATTACAATTCCCGTAATCATGATATTCAAAATAGATAGCGGAATTAATATTCTCCATCCCAAATGCATCAATTGATCGTATCTAAATCTAGGAATTGTCCATCGTACCCACATATAAAAGAAAATGAAGAAACAGATTTTTGCAAATAAAACTCCAATTCCAATTACATTAGCAATATTTACTCCCCAGTTTTCAACTGCCCAACTCATTCCCGGATAATTGTACCCTCCAAAGAATAAAACAGCTAAAATGGTTGATGATATAAACATACTTGCATATTCAGCAAATAGATAGAATCCCATTTTCATCGAAGAATATTCCGTATGATAACCTCCAATCAATTCACTTTCACATTCCGCTAAGTCAAAAGGAGTTCTGTTAGTTTCAGCAAAAGAACAAATCAAAAAGATTAAGAAAGAAAGTGGTTGGTAAAATACATTCCAGTGTAAACCTTCCTGTTGCAAACTGATTTCTCTCAAACTTAATGAACCGGTCATCATTAATAAAGCAATGATGGATAAACCCATAGCAACTTCATAAGAAACCATTTGAGAACCAGCACGAACTGCACCCATCAAAGAGAATTTATTGTTCGACGCCCATCCTCCAATCATGATGCCATAAACACCAATAGAAAGGATTGCAAAAATGTACAACATGGCATTATCAATATCCGAAGCCTGTAAAATAATATCTCTGCCAAATAAGTGAAGACGATCACCCCATGGAATAACAGCACTAGTCATTAATGCGGTACTCATAGCAATAGCCGGCCCAACATAGAATAAGAATTTATTCGGTGTATTGGGTTCGAATTCCTCTTTTGCAAATAATTTCATACCATCTGCCAAAGGTTGTAAAATACCACCTTTTCCAGCTCTGTTAGGTCCGATACGGTCTTGTAACCAAGCTGCAATTTTTCTTTCTGCAAGTGTTGAATACATTGCCATAACCATTGTAATGGCAAAGACAGCCAGAATGATAACACTTTTTTCTATAATAATTGTACTGTCCATTTTTTATAGATTACCATTGTTAAATTCTTCCTGCTCTTCTTTGCTTAACGGTATTGCCGTCATACTGATTTTTTTACGGTCTTGTTCTCTACCTTTCAGAATTCCTTCTTCGGTAGCGATATGAACTATTTCCATTTTACGGGTATAATTATTTTGATTGATAACCGAATCTTTATCAAATTTTCGTGGTCCTTCAATAACCCAGTCAGTAACTTCTTTTTTGTCAAAACGACAAGTGTTGCATATAAAATCTTCTACTTCGTGGTATTGGTCTTTTCTTCCGGTAACTCTTTGTATTTCATTTCCAAACATCCAAACCGTAGTTTTTCCGCAACATCCCGGAGTAGTACATTCTCTGTGGGCATTGAAAGGTTTGTTGAACCAAACTCTCGATTTGAAACGGAAAGTTTTATCAGTCAAAGCACCTACAGGACATACATCGATCATGTTTCCTGAGAATTCATTGTCTATAGCTTTCGAAATACAAGTTGAAATATTAGCATGATCACCACGGTCTAGAACACCATGAACTCTTTTATCAGTCAATTGATCGGCTACTTGTACACAACGTTGACATAAAATACAACGGTTCATATGTAATTGGATATTTGGACCAATATCTTCCGGCTCAAATGTTCTTTTTTCTTCTATAAAGCGCGTTTTTGATTTTCCGTGTTCAAAACTCAAATCCTGCAAATCACATTCTCCTGCCTGATCGCAAATAGGGCAATCCAACGGGTGATTGATTAATAAAAATTCAGTAACTGATTGACGTGCTTCACGTACTCTGTCCGAATTTTTACTGTTGACTTCCATACCGTCCATACATCCTGTTACACAAGATGCCATCAATTTTGGCATAGGTCTTGGGTCAGCTTCACTTCCTTTGGAAACTTCAACTAAACAACAACGGCATTTTCCACCGCTTCCTTTTAGTTTAGAATAATAACACATTGCAGGCGGAACGGATTCTCCTCCTATCATACGTGCCGCTTGTAGAATGGTTGTTCCTGGTTCTACTTCTATGCTTTGACCGTCTATTGTTACTTTCATTATTACAATATTTTACTCCTGCGGAGTGTCTTGTTTTTGAAATCAATCCCGATAGTCATCGGGACGTTATTTTAAATCACTTGCTTGCTTACCAAATGTCTTACTTTCTCAAAAGGCTCATTCACAAAGTGATCTCTGTTTTTTATTCTTTCCGGGAAACGAACATGGTATTCAAATTCTTCTCTAAAATGACGAATAGCTGCTGCTACCGGCCATGAAGCCGCATCACCAAGAGGACAAATAGTATTTCCTTCTATTTTAGATTGAATGCTCCACAATAAATCGATGTCTTCTTCACGTCCGTGACCTGTTTCGATTCTGTGTAATACTTTTTCTAACCAACCTGTTCCTTCTCTACATGGGGTACATTGTCCACAAGATTCATGGTGGTAGAAACGGGAGAAATTCCAAGTATTTCTAACAATACAAGCCGTATCATCATAAACAATAAATCCTCCTGAACCCAGCATTGAACCTGTTGCAAATCCACCGTCGCTCAATGATTCGTAAGTCATTAAACGGTCTTCACCATTAGCAGTTTTAAATATTAAATCGGCTGGTAAAATCGGCACTGATGAACCTCCCGGAACTAAGGCTTTCAAAGGTCTGTTTGAAGACATTCCTCCTAAATATTCGTCCGAATTCATGAATTCATCTACGCTTAGTCCTAATTCGATTTCATAAACTCCCGGATTTTTAATATTTCCTGAAGCAGAAATTAATTTAGTTCCTGTGGATCTTCCAACTCCAATTTTAGCATAATCATCACCTGAATTGTTTACAATCCAAGGCACTGCTGCTATCGTTTCTACATTGTTTACCACTGTTGGATTAGCCCAAAGACCTGAAACGGCTGGGAAAGGCGGTTTGATACGTGGATTTCCTCTTTTACCTTCTAAAGATTCGATTAAAGCGGTTTCTTCTCCACAGATATATGCTCCAGCTCCACAGTGTACATGTAATTCTAAGTCGTATCCTGAACCTAATATATTTTTTCCTAACCAACCCGCAGCTTTTGCTTCGGCAATGGCTCTTTCTAGTATTTTGAAAACCCACATGTATTCTCCACGAATGTAGATATACGAGCGGTTAGCTCCCAAAGCAAAACTGGAAGTAATCATTCCTTCAATCAATAAATGAGGAATAAATTCCATCAAATATCGGTCTTTGAAAGTTCCCGGTTCTGACTCGTCGGCATTGCAAACCAAATGTCTTGGTTTACCTGATTTTTTATCAATAAAACTCCATTTCATTCCGGCAGGGAAACCTGCTCCACCACGACCACGAAGTCCTGATTTTTTAACTTCCTCCACAACCTCATCCGGAGTCATCGATTTTATTGCTTTTTCTACCGAAGCATAACCACCGTTTTGGCGATATACTTCGTAGGTTTTAATCCCCGGAACGTTGATTTTGTCTAATAATATTTTCTTTGACATCTTATTTATCGTGTAATATTATTTTATTATCTCGGCAATCAGCAATTAACTGATCGATTTTTTCTTTTGTCAGATGCTCTTTGTAAAAATCCCCTAATTGCATCATAGGAGCGTAACCACAAGCACCTAAACATTCCACACCCCTTACTTCAAAAAGTCCGTCAGCAGTGGTTTCGCCAATGCCCACACCCAGCTTTTCGCAGGTATAATCCATTAAATCTTCTACTCCGTTTAGGCAGCAGCAGGATGTTTGGCAAAATTCAAACATGTATTTTCCAATTGGTTTTAGGTTGTACATAGTATAGAAAGTGGCAACTTCGTAAACTTCGATAGGTAAAATTTCAAGAATTTCGGCAACCTTATCCATTAGCTCAATACTCAGCCAGTTATCGTGAGCGTCCTGAACTTCGTGTAAAACAGGTAATAAAGCCGATTTTTTCTTGTCTTCAGGATAATGACTAATCAATTCATTGATGCGGTTCATCAATGCGTCGGTCATATTTATTTCTTGTTTGTAATGTATACGTTCCATAATTTATGCGTCTAATTCTCCGGCAATAACATTTAAACTTGATAAAATAACGATGGCATCTGAAAGTAATGCCCCTTTTATCATCTCTGGATAAGCCTGGTAATAGATAAAACAAGGTCTTCTAAAATGAAGTCTGTAAGGAGTACGGCTTCCGTCAGTTACTAAATAGAAACCTAATTCTCCGTTTCCTCCTTCTACAGCGTGGTAAATTTCGGCAACTGGAACAGGAACTTCTCCCATTACAATTTTGAAATGATAGATTAAAGACTCCATGTTATGGTAAACATCTTCTTTTGGTGGCAAATAGTAATCAGGAACTTCAGCGTGATATTCATTTCCTTCCGGCATTTTATCCAATGCCTGACGAATGATGCTTAAACTCTCCCAAACTTCGGCATTACGAACACAAAAACGATCGTAAGTGTCTCCTGATTTTCCTACCGGAATTTTGAAATCAAAATCTTCGTAAGAACTATAAGGATGTGCAACACGAACATCATAATCAACACCGGCAGCACGTAAATTAGGACCTGTAAATCCATAAGACATTGCTTTTTCAGCTGAAATAGGACCTACATTAACTGTTCTGTCTATAAAAATTCTGTTTCTTTCGAACAGGTTTTCGAATTCTTTCCAGGCTGGTGGAAATTCTTCAAGAAAAGTGTTTAATAATTCAAATGCTTTTGGAGTCCAGTCTCTTTCAAAACCACCAATTCTACCCATATTGGTTGTTAAACGGGCACCACAAATTTCTTCGTAGATTTCGTATACTTTCTCTCTAAATTGGAAAACATAAAGGAAACCGGTGTATGCACCAGTATCCACCCCTAAAATAGAATTACAAATCAAGTGATCGGTAATTCTTGCTAATTCCATTACAATAACTCTTAAATATTGTGCTCGTTTAGGGACTTCAACACCCAGTAATTTTTCTAAAGTCATCCACCATCCCATATTGTTGATAGGAGAGGAGCAATAGTTCATACGGTCAGTAAGAGGAGTAATTTGGTAGAAAGGTCTGTTTTCAGCAATTTTTTCAAAAGCACGATGGATATAACCAATAGTTGGTTCAGCATCTAAAATGCGTTCTCCATCCATCAACAGAATGTTTTGGAAAATTCCGTGAGTAGCCGGGTGAGTAGGTCCTAAATTCAGGATAGAAAGCTCGTTTCCGTCTTCGTTTAGTTGCTCTTTTATTATTTTAGCATAGCGATGCTCTGGTGGTAATAATAGTTCTGACATTTATAGAATGTGAAAAATTATATATTGTTTTTTTAGCAATTGTCTATTGTTCTACCGAAGAAACGGTCGTCTTTATCGGTTCTTCCGCCGTCTTCTAATGGGAATTCTTTACGCATTGGAAAAGAAGTCATTTCATCCATATTCAAAATACGTTTCAATTGTGGATGACCAATAAAGTTAACGCCAAAGAAATCGTAGGTTTCTCTTTCCATCCAATTAGATGTTAAGAAAATATTTGATAGTGTTTTTATTTCCGGGTTTTTCCCGTTAATAAATGCTTTGATTCGAATACGTTTGTTTTCGTACCAATTGTGCATGTGGTATACAATAGCAAATTGTTTTTCTACCGGATTATCCGGATAATGGATACCGCATAAGTCGGTTAAGAAATGAAAACGTAAATCAGGGTCGTTTTTTAAGAATAAAATGATAGCGGTGTTTTTATTAGCATTGATTTCAAAGGAGAAAATATCTCTTTCCTGTTGGAAATTAAAAACCTCTCCTGCAAAAGTTGCTGCTAATTTTTCTTGAATAGCGGTGTTTTCTAATGCCATTTTATTTGATATTATAAGAAGCTAATAATTCTTGATACTCAGGCGAACTTCTTCTTCTTACAGATTCTGATTTTACTAGTTCTTGTAATTTCATTACACCATCAACAATTTGTTCCGGTCTTGGCGGACAGCCTGGTACATAAACATCAACCGGAATTACTTTGTCAATTCCCTGAAGAACTGAGTAAGTATCGAAAATTCCGCCTGAACAGGCACAGGCTCCAACAGAGATTACCCATCTAGGCTCTGACATTTGTTCGTAAACCTGACGTAAAATAGGAGCCATTTTTTTAGAAATTGTTCCCATAACCATCAACATATCGGCCTGACGAGGAGAGAAACTTACACGCTCTGAACCAAAACGTGCTAAGTCATAATGAGATGCCATTGTGGCCATAAATTCAATACCACAGCAAGAAGTTGCAAAAGGCAACGGCCAAAGTGAATTGGCACGGGCCAAACCAACAACGTCATTTAGTTTTGTGGCAAAAAAACCTTCACCAACAACACCTTCCGGAGGGGCAACCATATTTATTTTTGAATCGCTCATTTTTATTTTAGATTTCTGATTTTAGATTTTAGATTTTGAGAAATCCTAAAAAGTAAAATCAATTTTTTAAATCAATATTTTATAGTTTGAAGAGTTTTTGATTTTAAATCTGAATTCTGAGATCTAAAATCTGAATTCTCTATTTATTCCCACTCTAAAGCTTTCTTCTTGATGATGTAGAAAAATCCAACTAAAAGTAAAGCCATGAAAACAATCATTTTAATCATTCCCTCCAAGCCCAATTCTTTGAAGTTGATAGCCCATGGATACAGGAAGATTACCTCAACATCAAACAATACAAATAAAATGGCTACAAGGAAGTATTTTACTGAAAATGGAATACGAGCATTTCCTACTGACTCAATTCCACACTCAAAGTTTTTATCTTTAGAAGCTGATTTTCTTTTAGGGCCAAGTTTCCCTGAAATGAAGATAGTACCTACTACGAAACCAATTGCAAGTAAGGCCTGCATAAGAATTGGAAGGTAGTTAAATTGTTCTGATTGCATAATAATAAAATTTGCGCTAAAATAAGTCACAAAGATATGCTTCAATGTTATAAAACACAAACTAAAAACAAAAATTAGCGCTTGATTTTAAGACGTTTTTTTCTAGTTTTTAATGATTATAAATAAGCTTTTTCAGTTTTCTTAAAAAAAACTAAAAATTTAACTTTTAATTATAAAAAAAACGTCCCGAACTAATCGAGACGTTTTTGAGCATTCGTAACAAAAAAATATTTTGCTTAGATTACTGCAACTTTAGCAGCAACTTTTCCTTTTCTTCCTTCTTCCTCTTCGTAGCTCACTCTGTCACCTTCGCGTAATTCTTCCGCGCTGATTCCTGAAGCATGAACAAAAATGTCTTTTCCTGTTTCTTCGTCTGTAATGAATCCGTAACCTTTTGATTCATTGAAAAATTTAACTGTACCTGTACGCATTGTAATAGTAATAATAATTTATAATAAGGCAAATGTAATGTTTAATATCATACGAAAATGATTAATATCAAAAATTTTCATAAAATAATTGATATTCAGTGTATTCAAAGCTTTTCGAAAGATATTTATTATAAATCTAACTGAATGTGTAATTCGTTTAATTGCGAGCTGTCAATTGCCGAAGGAGCATCGATCATGACGTCTCTTCCGGAGTTATTTTTAGGGAAAGCAATGAAATCTCTGATGGTTTCCTGACCACCTAAAATGGCTACTAATCTATCTAAACCAAAGGCTAATCCACCATGAGGAGGAGCACCAAATTGGAAAGCATCCATTAGGAAACCAAATTGTGCTTTGGCTTCTTCTTCAGAAAATCCTAGATATTTAAACATTAATTGTTGGGTTGCTTTATCGTGAATACGAATTGAGCCTCCTCCAATTTCATTTCCGTTCAAAACCATGTCATAAGCATTAGCGCGAACTTCTCCCGGTTTGGTTTCTAATAATGCAATGTCTTCCGGTTTTGGTGATGTAAAAGGATGGTGCATCGCATGGTAACGACCGCTTTCTTCGTCAAATTCCAATAATGGGAAATCAACAACCCAAAGCGGAGCAAATACTTCCGGATTACGCAATCCTAAACGTGTGGCTAATTCCATACGTAAAGCACTTAATTGTGCTCTGGTTTTGTTAGCTGGTCCTGAAAGTACAAAAATCATATCTCCGGCTTTAGCTCCGGTTGTTTTTGCCCAATTTGCTAAATCTTCCTGATCGTAGAATTTATCTACCGATGATTTGAAAGTTCCGTCTTCGTTGCATTTTACATAAACCATTCCTGATGCGCCTACTTGTGGACGTTTTACCCATTCGATTAACGCATCGATTTCTTTTCTAGTATAATTTCCGGCTCCCGGAACGGCAATTCCTATTACTAATTCGGCTGCGTTGAAAACTGGGAATTCTTTATGTTGTGCAAACTCATTCAATTCCCCAAATTCCATTCCGAAACGGATGTCCGGTTTGTCATTTCCGTAAGTTTTCATCGCGTGCTCATACGTCATGCGAGGAAATTTGTCTACTTCAACGCCTTTTAATTCTTTTAATAAATGACGGGTCAGTCCTTCGAAAATATTTAAAATATCTTCCTGTTCTACAAATGCCATTTCGCAGTCAATCTGAGTAAACTCCGGCTGGCGGTCAGCGCGTAAATCCTCATCACGGAAACATTTTACAATTTGGAAATATTTATCCATTCCGCCTACCATTAATAACTGCTTGAAAGTTTGTGGCGATTGTGGCAATGCATAAAATTGTCCTTCGTTCATTCTGGAAGGAACCACAAAATCACGAGCTCCTTCAGGAGTAGATTTGATTAAGTAAGGAGTTTCTACTTCGCAGAAATCCAAATCAGATAAATATTTGCGAACTTCCATTGCTACCTTGTGACGGAATAGTAAACTGTTTTTTACAGGATTCCTTCTAATGTCAAGGTAACGGTATTTCATTCTGATGTCTTCACCACCATCCGTTTCATCTTCAATAGTGAATGGAGGCGTCAAGGCACTGTTTAATATATTTAGTTCTGAAACTAAAATTTCGATTTCACCCGTTGGGATGTTTTTGTTTTTAGCTTCTCTTTCAATAACGATTCCTTTGATCTGAATTACAAATTCGCGTCCAAGTGTTTTCGCTAATTCGAATACGGCTTTTTCAGTACGGCTTTCGTCAAAAATTAATTGTGTTATTCCATAACGGTCTCTTAAATCGACCCAATTCATGAACCCTTTATCACGTGATTTTTGGACCCAACCTGCAAGTGTTACTTCGGTATTGATATGTGAGGCGTTCAACTCGCCACAGTTATGACTTCTGTACATGGTATAATTTTTAGATTTTTGCTCTTTTTTTAGTGCGCTGCAAATTTAGGACTAATTATTAATTTTATCTCAATTGTACTTATTATAAAGACAATTTTTTACATTTTCCTTTTTTAATTTTTTGTTGAAAGTTATTTTTTGATAGAATTTTGCTCAAAATCCACTTTTTTAGAAAGAATTTACTTTCTTTTTTGTTTCTAATGTTAAGCTTTTACATGTGTTACGAAATTGTTACCAAAATGTTTTTTTAATGTAAATATTGTTCCTAATTTTGATTCAAAGGATGTAAATAATTAAAAATTAACGATATGAAAAAGTTTGTAATTTTAGTAGCAGTACTATTCTCAGGGGTTATTTTTGCTCAGGAAGCGAAACCAGTTTTAGAGCCATTTGGTAAAAAAGTAAAAGCCACTTATTTTTATGATAATGGTCAGGTACAACAAGTAGGGTTCTTTAAAAATGGAAAACTGGAAGGTACTTGGGTTTCTTATGATGAGAGTGGTAACAAAACAGCAATCGCTGAATATAAAAATGGAAAAAAAGTAGGGAAATGGTTTTTCTGGACAGATGCCAGCGAAAAAGGATTTGCTACTTTAAGTGAAGTGGATTATTCCGATAACCGAATTGCTTCAGTGAAAAACTGGAAAAAGGACGCAGTAGTTAATAATATGGATTAGATTTACAATAGTTAATTATGAAAAAGGCTTCGCTGAAATTTTCAGCGAAGCCTTTTTTTATGGAATTAATTTTTCGTTGTAGTTTTCAATTTGTAAGCCGCATATAAAGTGATTGTCGAAAGGAAAATCCAAAAAACGTCTACAAAGAAGAGTTGGAATTGATGATTTGTAAATGAAATCCAAAACCAGTCTCCGGTTTTTATTCCATTGGCAATTGGAATCATGAAGCCTAAAATACTTCCTGAAAACAGACAAAATCGATTAGTGAAGTTGTTATTTTTCTTAAGGATAAAAAAGATACTCAATAGTAACCAACTGATAAAATAGACGCTATATAGATTGTTTTGTCCCAAAGGATAAAAAACTTTCGCGGCAATAAAACTCATTGCTGTTACCGGAAACATACTCAAACAAATGGCTAAGTAAATCCGAACCACTCCTTCGTTAAAGCGTCTTTTTTTCTCAGGTACATTTTTCTTATCACGGGCAACCAGCCAAATCATGACTCCCGAAATGATGACAAAACAAGTCAGAATTCCCAATATAAAGCTGATAATTTTTAAAGCATAACCTCCGTAATCCCCAAAATGGATGCGATACAACACATTTTTTACTATATCTAAATAGCTGCTTGGTTCATAAGGGTCTTTCTTAACAACAATCTCTCCGCTTGCTACTTTGTAAACTATTTTGCCAATAGCAGTAAATTTTTTATCGTAGGTTACTTCCCCTTCTACAAGCAGGTGCATATTAGTATCGCCGTAGTTCTGAATTTCTACATGAGTGATGTCAAAATCTTTCCATTGCTTTTTAGTATCAGCGACCATTTGGTTAATGTCGAAAACTATCTTTAAGGCTTTGTTTTCAAATTGATATTCGTTAGTGGTGTATTCCAGCTCTTTGTATAATTTATCCTGATCACCCTGGTATAAAAATTGAACAGCCGGGGCTACAATTAGCAATTTAATCATAAAAAAGGTTCCGGTTACCGCATATACAAATTGGAAAGGAAGTCCCAAGATTCCTAAAGAAGTATGCGCATCAGTCCACCAGGTTTTTAATTTTTCTTTGGGTCTGAAAACATAGAAATTGGAGACAATTTTTTTCCAATGCAATAATACTCCCGTTACTATGGCAAACAGAAAAAATAAGGCTGTAAATCCTGCTAAATAATAACCCACCGGATAAGGAATTTGTGCTAAAAAATGCAGTCGGTATATGAATTCCCCCAAATTGTAGCTTTCAGCATAGGTTGAAGCCTTGTAAGTCGAATTGTCTAGGTATAAAAATTGGGCTTCACAGGCTTTCTTAGATGCTAAACTGTCTTTAGTAGCTTCCAGACTAAAAGCGACTTTCTTTTCGTTATGAGGTTGGTAGATACTGATTTTTCTCCCCTGTAAATCGTGTATGCTGTCTAATGTTTTCAGAGCCTGATTGTAATTGATCTGGATTCCTTTAGACAGACTAGCCGATTCCCCACGTTCCCAGTTAGCAATATCATCCCTGAAAAAAGAAAATGAACCCGCAAAAAAGATAACGTACAAAACTACGCTGATTACAATTCCGCTAATGGTATGGGTATGGAAAAAGATATTGTAATTTCTATTGTTCATGATTTAGTTAGCTGTCGGATTATCAATTTGTTCTAAATAAAGCAGTGCTGAAAAAAGCAGACTGAGACTTAAGTAAATGAACCAGATTTTCCAGCCATTTTTTGCCAAAAATGCCACAACCATTAGTGCTACCCAAAGGATGAAACCACTAAAAGTCATCGTGATTATTGTATTGGCTTTGTTAAACCAGGAGGCAATAGCTAAGTGAAAACTAATGGAAACCAGATAACCGCCTAAAATGGCGGCTGTTATTTTGGCAAAACGTTGCCATTTGGATTGCGTTAAATATTTTGGATTTGCCGGCATGATTAAGATTTAACAGAAGGTTTCTAAAAGAATAGCCAGAAAAAATGTACCTAATACTAATTTGTAATTAATAATCCTAAGCGGAGCTAAGATTATAATTAGACTGCCAATGACCATAATTTGAATGAAATAAATTAAAGTAGAAGCGCCTATAGCTTTTACACTGATTAAAAAACTATAAGCTATTGCTAAAATCGATAAGCCTATTAAACGTGAAGGTTTTGGATTTTGCTGAATCCATTTTTCCAGTTGTAAGTTGCTTTCTAATGTTGCTTTTTTGGAAGTATTGTATAAGACATAAAATCCTAAAAAGATATTTAAACTAATTAATGCGACCATATTTTTTTGAATTAATAAACAGCTTTCTTATTGGGGATTAAGAAAGCTGTTATTTGTTTGCTGTTAAAATTTATAAGAGAAACTTGCTGATGCACTTCTCATGTTTCTTGGGTGAATAGTCGACCATCCGTCGTAAGTGTCTGCGTTAGCGATATTATCAATTTTTAAGGTTAAATTGAATTTGTCGTTACCGTAAAAGATTGAAGAATTCAGCACTGTATATTCAGGAATGGTAAAAGTTCCGGTTACAAGGCCATGAGTGATTTTGTTTTCTCCGGAGTAATTACCTCCAAATCCAAGTCCGAATCCTTTTAAAGCATCGTTTTGGAAACGGTAACTTGCCCATAGATTGGCAGTATTGTAAGCCCCTGCACTGGTTGGTCGGTAACCCACTGTGTTAATGTCTCCTTTGGTAACACCCGCATCCACATAGCTATAACCTGCCACAATATTTAAACCTTGGATTGGATTAGCAATAATTTCGGCTTCAAAACCTTCGTTGTTTTGAGCTCCGTCCTGATAATAAGTAACGTCTGTAGCCGAATTGCGGATGTTGTAAACGCGATCGGTTACTTTAATGTTGTAGTAGCTAAAAGTTGCGTACAATTTGTCATTGAATAAATTTAATTTGGTTCCAAATTCTAATTGGTCAGCATGTTCCGGGTCAAAAACTCTTGGAGTTCTTGTACTTCCATTTATGTCTTCTGCAGGAGCTACGTTAGTGAATCCGTTCATGTAGTTAGCAAAAAGAGATACTTTATCTAAAATAGGTTGGAAAACTACACCAAATTTAGGAGAAAGAGCTGTTTGATTGTAACCTCCGTTATTAGCATTCATAAAACGGTCTACACGTAAACTTGCCATGGCAGATAAACTTGGTAAAAAGTTGATTACATCTGATACATAAGCACTGTATACTTCTTGTTTGGTTTTGCTATTGTTTACAGTTGCTCCGGCTAGTAACGCATCAGTAGCGTTTTTGCTGAGTTTTCCATTGTCACCCGTTGTTATGTATTGTGATGGATTTGTGATTCCAAATACATTTTCGTTTACATTTTGTACGCTGTCATCACCTATGTAAACTCTTCCGTTAAGTACATAACCCGTACCATTGTCTGTAATCTGACGATTGAAGTAATCCAAGCCGGCAACTAAGCGGTTTCTCATGTTTCCAATTTTGAAATCACCAATAAGATTTTGTTGGATATCGGTAGCCAATGTAGTTGAATTTTGATAGTTGATATAACGTCCAAATACAACTCCTTGTGTAATAGTAGGGAATGAGGCTGTGGCTTCGAATAAATAGCTGTAATATCCTTCTGATTTAGCCGATGTTCTTGAAACTGCAGTTTGTGAAGTCCATGAATCATTGATTTTGTAAAACATTTGTCCTTGTAAGTTGTACGAAGGTGTTTTAATGGATAGTTGGTTGCTGGTGTACGAACGTTTGTTGTCGTATCCTAATTCGTCTATATTGTGGACTTTTAATGGAGTCGAACGTGTTAAGAACAACATAGTTGCATTAGTAGCTTCGTTACTTAAGAATTCGGTATTGAATAAGAACGAAAGTCGGTCTGATGCTTTGTAAGAAAGTGAAGGGGCAACAAATAAGGCCTTTCTGAATCCGGCATCCTGAAAGCTGTTTTCGCTGTGGTAGGCAGTATTAATTCTTAAATTAACGGTTTTTTCTTCGTTTAAAGGCGTATTGATATCTGCTGTTACACGATTCAAACCATAAGAACCGGCTGTGTAATTTACTTCTCCGCCAAAGTGGTCGTATGGAGTTTTAGTAGTAATATTAATTAAACCTCCGTATGAAACGATAGTACTTCCAAATAAAGTTCCTGAAGGCCCTTTGATTACTTCAATTCTGTCAATGTTAGCCGGGTCTAAACTTCCATTAGAAATACCAGGTAGTCCGTTAAGTGCTCTGGGCTGAACGGCGAATCCACGTAGTGAAAAATAACCTGCACCATCAGAACCGCGACCTGTTGAAGTCCATAGTGGTTGTACTCCTGGAGCATTTTTCAATGCATCATCAATATTGGTTACCACCTGATCTTTTAATAATTCTGATGAGATTGTTGTGTAAACCTGTGGGTTTTCGAGGTTTCTCAGCGGTAATCTTGCTATTTGCTGATTTTCTTTCTTGGCAAAAAAGTTTTTTTTGCCTCCATTAATCACTACTTCCGTCAGTTCTTCCGAATCAGGACTGATTTCAGCATTTTGAATCAATACCTGACCACTTGAAAGATTGATTTTGATTTCTTTTGTTATATATCCAATTGCTGAAATTCTTAAAATATAATTTCCCGCTTTGATATGTTGCATTTTGTAGTTTCCTTTTGAATCTGTTACTGTTCCAAAACGCGTGTTTTTTAGTATAACCGAAATTTTTTCGGGAGACTGATTGTCTTTTAAAGTGATTTGTCCCTTGATACTTGCTCTTTCCTGTGACCAAATAGAGGTTGAAAATAGTAGGACGAATAATAAACTTAGAATGGGTAGAATAAATTTTGTTTTCATCTTATTTAGAATAATTTTTAATAAGACAAAAGTAAACGGCGTAAATTTAGAAAACAAATTTATTTTTATTAATTCTAAATAAAAATAAAATAATTGAGGTTTGTTTTCAAAATAAGAATGCTTTGTTGTTGATTTGAAGGGTTTTATTGGTTTTTAAATGATTGTTCTATGGACAGGAAAGACTTAAGTCGTATCTTGATTTTAATGCTTTTTGGAGATTTAATAAAATTTAATTTCTTGTAGTTTAACTTTTTGTTATTCAGTTAATTAATTGTTTATGGCTGCTTTTTTTCGTAAATTTACAGGTCAAATTTTTATGAAATCCAGATTGGAAATAATTGTATTAAAAATTAGCAAAAGTGATGGCAATAGCTAGAAATCGTTCAGAAGTAGAAGCCGAAATCAGAGAGCATTTAGGCATTGTTCCGGGATTTATGAAAGATATTCCCGAGGCGTATTTAGATTTTGAATGGGAATTATTTAAAAGCCTTCAATTGGGGGAAACACTAATTCCGAATAAATACAAAGAATTAATGGGGGTAGCATTACATTCAGAAACTAAATGCAGATATTGTACCTTGTTTCATGCAGAGACCGCAAAACTCTTTGGTGCAACAGATGAAGAAATACAGGAAGCGGTTCATTATGCAAAAATGTCGCTTGGCTGGAGTGCCTACCTCAATGGCATGCAAACGGATTATGATGAGTTTGCCGGCGAATTGAAACAGATAGGTAATTATGTGAAAGAAAATATGGCACAACATGCACATTGAGAAAAAAAATAATCTGGTTTTTCATATTACACTCAGCGGTTACGAATTAGCAACTTTAATTTCATCGGCACGCTGGGTGGCTGAAGGCGCCAAAGGCGAACTTACAGCTGAAGCTATTCAACAGTTGAAACAGGTAGTTTCCAACTATGATAGGGCAGCTGATAAGCTTACAGAACGGGAATCAAAATGAAGAATGAAATTCTTTTTAATTCTCGTTTTTTGATATCTAATTGGTAATAATTTCAAATCTTTTTGATTAAAACAAAAAACCACCTGAAAGTAAATCTCAGGTGGTTTCTTTTATCGAAAAGTGATGGGTTTACATCGTGTGTTTTGGGTTAAAACCGTCTTCACTTAGTTCTTTGTGTTCGTAATCGGCAACCATTTCGGCTTCGTAATCGATTTTTTCTTCTTTAGAGAATTTCGAAATAATTTTCTCCATGATTTCATAGATTACAGGAACGATAATCAGAGTTAGGAATAACGAAGATATTAAACCTCCGATGATTACCCATGCCAAACCGTTTTTCCATTCGGCTCCTGCTCCTGAAGCCAATGCAATTGGGAACATACCAAATACCATCGCAATAGTCGTCATCAAAATAGGACGCAAACGAGCGTGGTTTGCCTGAATTAAAGCTCTTCGGATAGTTTCACCGGCAGCTCTTCGCTGATTGGTGTAATCCACAAGCATAATCGCATTTTTACATACCAATCCAATCAGCATGATAATACCTAAAATGGTGAAGATGTTTAATGAATTGTTAGTTAAAGCCAACGCCAGCATAGCTCCAATGAACGAAAGCGGGATGGCAAACAATACCACAAACGGGTGAACAAAACTGTCATATAGACCTACCATTACCAGATAAACCAAGATAATTGCAGCTAATAAGGCAACTCCTAAAGTTCCAAAACCTTCTGATTGGTTTTCCTGGTCACCACCCCAAATGTAGTTAACCCCTGTTGGTTTTTCCAATTTATCCAGTTTTTCCTGCCATTGTTGTACGATAGTTCCCGATGGAACACCAATGTTTTGTCCCTGTACGGTAACCGAAGCTGCCTTGTCTCTACGCTCCAGTTTACTAGGTCCTGAACCTTCTGTAATTGTTGCAAATTGAGATAATTTAATTTGTTGTCCCTGATCGTTAATAAAGATTAGGTTGCTTACATCGTCAATATTTTTTCGGTCAAAAGCATTGTACTTGATGTTGATATCGTATTCGTATTCGCCTGCTCTAAATTTACCGTCGGTGTTACCACTATAAGCAGTTTGCATGGTCATACCAACAGTTTGCAGGTTTAATCCCAAAGCCGCCATTTTATCTCGGTCTACCTGAACATTGATTTCTGGGTTTCCGTCTTCAACAGTCAATTTAATTTCGGTAGTACCAGGGATTTTTTTCAATTCTTCTTCGGCTAATTTGGCAAATTTCATAGCGCTTTCCACATTAGGACCAGTTACAATTAATCCTAATTTAGCATCTTCGGCAGATCCCATAATACCTACAGGAACGGTTTTAACTTTGGCACCTACCAATACTTTTTCCAATTGGCGTTTCATTTTGGCTGCATAGACCGAGGCGTCGTCTGTTCGTTCGGACTGTTCAATCATTTTTACATCAATTTCGGCTTTATAGGCTGTTGCCTGAGTAGCACCCATTCCTTCAGAAGTTTGACCTACAGTTGTAATTTGGCTGTGTACATATTTTTGTTGTTTTAAGTAAGCCTCTGCTTTTTGGGTCATGAAATTGGTTTGTTCTAATGAAGCGTCTTTTGGCATTTCAATTTGCACTAAAAACTCTCCACTATCAGAAGAAGCGAAGAACTCTCCACCGATAAAACCACCACCCATCAATCCGATTGTTGATGAAAAGAATAATACCAATACTATCAAAATGGTTTTAATATAATGATCTAAACACCATTCTAAAATTCCGGTAACCCAGTGTGTAAAACGACTTAGCATGCTTTCGAAACCAAGAATGATTTTACCAAAAAGATTTTTGCCTTCAATATGTTCCAGTTTTCCAAAACGGGAAGACAACCACGGAATAATAGTAAACGATGCTAAAAGCGATAATAAAGTAGAGATTACTACCGTGGTACAGAATTGTGTAATAATGTTAGATACTAATCCGGTACTCATGGCAATTGGTAAAAATACCACCACAATTACAAGAGTAATCGAAGTTACTGTTCCGCCAATTTCGGCAGTACCATCAAAGGCAGCACGGATACGGCTCTTACCCATTTCCATATGCCTGTAAATATTTTCCAATACCACAATGGCGTCGTCCACCAGAATACCAACCACGAGTGATAATCCTAATAAACTCATTAAGTTTAAGGTATATCCCATTAGGTAAATACCAATAAAAGTGGCAATCAATGAGGCAGGAATAGAAACCATTACAATCAATGAGTTTCGGATGCTGTGCAGGAAGAACAACATTACTAATGCCACTAAGATTACGGCAATTAATAAATCGTGAATAACTGAATCAGCTGCTTCCAATGTGAAAATGGTACTGTCTTTAGCAGTTTCTAATTTCAATTCATTGGCTTTGTAGTCGCTTTCTAATTTCTTAACTGTTTTTGCAACCTGTTCACTTACCGCAACGGCATTAGCATCCGATTGTTTGACAATTTGTAATACAATGGCACTTTTTTGATCGACACGGGCAATTTTTTCGGCAATTTTTTGAGTGTCCTGTACATCAGCAATATCCTGTAAACGAATTTGGATTCCGTTTTTAGAGGAAACTACTAAGTTTCTTAATTCGTCTACACTTTTATATTTACCCGCTAAACGAATCAGGATTTTTTGCTCACGGGTTTGGATGTTACCAGTTGGGAAATCTAAGTTAGAAGCTAAAATGGTTTGTTGTACCTGTGGAATCGATAAACCATAACCCTGCATTTTAGTGGCATCAAGATTCACCTGAATTTCACGTTCCTGACCACCAATGATATTTACCTGGGCAACCCCTTGTACACGGGATAAAACAGGCGCAATTTTTTTATCAATTAAGTCATAAAAAGCAGCTTCGTCCATTTTTCCATTAGCACCAATAGTAATAATTGGCATGTCACTCAGCGAGAATTTATTTAGCGAAGGCGTTTTAGCATCTTCTGGCAAATCACTTAAAATGGCATTGATTTTTCGTTGGGCATCATTCATCGAAACGTCAACATTGGCATTAGAAGTCAGTGTGATGGAAACTACCGAAAGACTTTCGTAAGACTTAGAATCAATTTTCTTGATGTTTTCCAGCGATGCGATAGCATCTTCCATTTTCTTAGTAACCGTGTTTTCAACCTCACTGGGAGAAGCTCCCGGATAAATCGTAGAAACCGTGATTACATTCATTTCGAATTTTGGTATCAGCTCATAGCCCAGCTGGCTGTAACTGAATAGTCCGCCAAGTGTTAGTATTGTAAATAATACAATCACTAAGGAAGGACGTTTTATGGATATTTCTGCTAATTTCATATTTTTCCTCTTTTAAGAAGGTTGTTATTTGTTATGTGTTAAAAGTTATGCGATATAGGTTAGCTATTTTAAAACCAGTAAGTCTTAACTTCTAACATATAACCCTTAACTAATAACTTATTTAATGATTTCTACTTTACTTCCTTCCTGTAAGTTAATTTGACCTGTTGTAACAACAGTTTCACCATCTGATAAACCATTTAAGATTTCAACTTTATCACCTAATATTCTTCCTGCTGTAACTGTTTTTAGTTTGGCAATTCCATTCTCAACTACAAAAACCTGATTACTGCTTACACTACCCACAAAAGCTGTTCGGGGAATTACGGTAAGGTTTTGTTTTTGTTGGTTTGATTTAAAAACAGCAGTTCCGTACATTCCTGCTTTAAGATCGTTGTTAGCATTGTTAGTGATTTCAATTTCAACCGGGAAATTCAGGGCAGTGTCAGCTTTAGCGGCAATGAAAGTGATTTTTCCGGAAAAAGTCTTGTCAGGATAAACACTGCTGGTCACACTAATGTTGTTTCCAAGTTTTAAGTTAGCTACTTGTGATTCGTTTACCGTTACTTTTAATTTTAAAGTATTTACATTAACGATTTCGAACATTTTAGTAGGAGGCATAGCAGCAAGCATAGATCCTGGTTCAATCATTTTTGCGTTAATAATTCCATTTATAGGAGCTTTAATTCGGGTATCACCTACATTAATTTTTGCCTGTTTGTAATTTGCCTCGGCATTAGTCAAAGCTACTCTTGCCTGATCCAATTGTTGTTTAGTAACACCGCCTGTTTTATAAGCATTGTCAAAACGATTGTAATCTGATTTAGCATTTTGGTAAGCAGCTTCGGCAGCCTGTGCATTAACGTTAATTGCATCACCTCTCATGATAGCCAGGGTTTGTCCCACAGTTACATGATCTCCTTCTTTAGCAAGTACTTTGATTACCTTTCCTGATTTTTCAGCTTCCATGCTAAGTTCCTGTTTTGGTTCAAAGTTTCCATTGGCAACAAAATCCAGAGAGATTTCTTCGTTTTTTACGGTGGCTACTTTTACGGAAACGGCAGCATTTTTCTCAGCAACAATAGCAATCTTTGCTTCGTTTTCCTTTTTGTTTTTCGTTAAAATAAAACCTATCAAAGCTAATGAAGCTATAATGATAATTCCGGTAGTTATGTATTTTTTCATGTTATTTATTTATAAGAGTTTTTAGTTCGCCTTTTGATTTAATTAGTTTGATTTCTGCCAGTTTGTAATCTAAAACAGCGGCAGTGTAGTTGTTTTGGGCTTCGGTAGAAGCATTTTCAGCATCCAATAAATCGGTTAATGATGCTAATCCCTGTAAGTAATTGTTATTGATGTTTTTCAGAATTTCATCAGCTAATCTCATGTTTTCTTTTTGATTTTGAAGCGTGATAATACTGTTTTCAATTTGGGTTTTAGCATTTTTATAATCTAAATCCAGTGCTAACTGGGTGTCTTTGATGTCTTCCTGAACGGTTTTTAACTGTACATCAGCCTGTCTTACTTTGGCTCTGGTTCCAAATCCTGCAAAAATAGGAACCCTCAGGTTCAATCCTATGGCAGAGAAATCAGACCAGTATACGCCATCAGTAGGTTTGGCAAACCAGGGCATTTGAGGTCCTTGTCCTATATAGTTGTAACTTGCCGATAGTGAAAGGGTAGGGTAGTAAGCTGCTAATGTTGCCTTTTTTTGCAGTACCAATAATTCTTCCTGTTTTTTAAGTAACAGATATTCCGAGCGGTTAGCCGTGTTTGGAGTTTCTGAAATAGAGGTTGGCGTCACTTCAAATTCTGTTTGTGGAATGTCGATTTGCGAATTCATTGGCATTCCCATATAAAATTTTAAAGCATTTTCCTGTAATTGTACCGCATTTATGATTTGTTGTTTTTGGGTATTGATATTTGACAAATTTACTGTCATTCTATCCAAATCAATTTTTTTAGCTAGTCCATTATCGTATTGTCCTTTAACAATGTCACGAACTTTAGTGGTTGTTTTTAAATTAGTTTCTGCTAAAGCTAATTTTTGGCGTAACACATATACTTGGTAATAATTATTGGCTACTCTTTCAATTACTTCTTCTTCAGTTAACTGATTGTTTATTTGGTAAAATTCCCGAGTAGTTCTGGCTGCTTTTAATCCTGTGAAAACGGATTGGTCAAATAAATTTTGTGTTAAAGTAACTCCGGCTGTTGAATTCCATTTTTGTCCAAAAGCAGCTTGGATGGTTGTTCCCGGTGCTCCAAAAGCCGATCCGTCAATAACAGTTGTTTGAAGTATTGGGTTGTAATTCAAACTTCCATTTGCTGTAATTTGTGGTAAAGCTCTCGAGCGTACTTCCTGAATTTGATATTCGCTGTTTTCAACTTTTAATTGAGCTTTCTTTGCATCTGCTTTGTTATCAAGTGCGTATTTAATTGCATCTTTGAGTGTTAGCGTTGTTTTTTCCTGTGCACTTGTAATCGTTACAAATGATAGAAGAGTTAGTATTAGTAATTGCTTCATTATTTAGTCGTATTAAGTAAGTTTTTTTCGAGTTCGATGATTCCTTTTTCGGTTGCAATTGCCCTGGTGTGATATTCTAATGCTTTTCCTTCCAGTTCGTAAGCATCGCGTTCTAAAACAGTGTTTTCATTTATTGAAAAAATCAGTGTGTGGTAAAATCGTGTTGCCGATTCAATATCCACATTGGGTCTGTAAAGTCCCTGTTCAATTCCTTTTATTACATTTTGAGAAAACATTTTACGGCAATCTTCCATTTCATTAGCCATCATTTTTTGATAGATTTCAGGATAATGCTTTTTTAATTGATAAGCTGGCGAATGATCAAAGGATTGAAACATTTCTTTAAACATTTTACGCATTTCAAAATTTTCCTCTATGGCGTTGTAGTTTTTAGAAACAACTTCATCCATTAATTTATGGATGTTTTGGTGAATAACCTCGGTTCCTTCTTCAATGAGTTTTTCTTTGTTGCAAAAGTATTTGTAAATGGTCTTTTTAGAGATGCACATTTCTCCTGCAATATCATCCATCGTTACGCTTTTGAAACCCAGTTTCAAGAACATATCTGTTGCTTTTGATATGATTTTATCTTTCATTTTATTTAAATCTAATTCCGATGACTTTTGTTAAATGCTGAATTCTACATTAGCTACCAGTTTAATGTCTTGTCCGGTTGTTAGTCCATTGTGAGTATGGAAAGCGTTGGGAGCAAGACCAAAATCTTTTCTGTTTATATCGGTAGTGAGTTCAAAAGCTATTTTTTTATCTCCGTCCGAATAATCGTTTTTTATTAATTCTACATCCAGTTCTACAGATCGGGTGATGTTTTTTATCGTTAAGTCTCCTTTTAAAAAATTGATGTTTTTGTTAATTTTTTGAAAAGATGTTGATTTAAAACTAATTGTTGGGTATTGGTTTACATCAAAAAAATCATTTAGTTTTAAATAGTTGCTAAACTGTTCCAGTTTCGATTCTCTGTTTTTTACGTCCAGTGAAAAAGCTATAGTGGCGTCCTCGATTTCATTGTTATTAAAATTGGCATGTCCTTGAAAATTGTTGATTGTTCCACCTAAATAGGCAATTATTGAGTGTTTCATTCTAATTAAAACATCGGATTGCTTCGAATTAATTTTCCATTTTGTTTTCATACTTTTTTCTTTTGTAGTATTCAATGGTTTTTGTTTTTAGCTTTTTAGGACTAGCGAATTTAATTGTTAAAATTCTTTGCAAATATATAATGGAAACTTTTAACACCAAAATAGTTTCCATTGTTTTTATGATAATTTAACATTTCATTGATAAACGAAGTTTGTTATCCAATGTGAATGCTGTAAATTAGCCCGAAAATTAAGTTTATGCACGCCGTAAGTCAGTATCAGGAATTTGTTGCCGAATATCTTCAATCACAGTTAGAGATAAAAGAACCGAAAAATTTATACGAACCTATTCAATATATATTAGGTTTGGGAGGAAAACGGATTCGTCCTGTATTGACTTTGATGAGTGCTGAGGTTTTTGATGTTTCTTATGAGAAAGCTTTGCCTGCGGCTTTAGCCGTTGAGGTTTTTCATAATTTTTCTTTGGTTCATGATGATATTATGGACGATGCGCCTTTGCGAAGAGGTAATGTTACGGTGCATGAAAAATGGAATATCAATACCGGAATTTTGTCCGGTGATGCCATGCTGATTTTGGCGTATCAGTATTTTGAAAAATACGAGCCGGTTATTTTTAGGGATTTGGCTAAGCTTTTTAGTAAGACAGCCTTAGAGGTATGTGAAGGTCAGCAATGGGATGTGGATTTCGAATCCAGAATTGATGTGACTATTCCTGAATATTTGAAAATGATTGAATATAAAACGGCTGTTCTTGTAGCTGCTGCTATGAAGATGGGTGCAATCATTGCTGAAACGTCCTCTGAAAATGCGGATTTAATTTATGATTTCGGTTTGAATCTTGGAATAGCATTTCAGTTACAGGATGATTATTTGGATGCTTTTGGAAATCCGGAAACTTTTGGGAAACAAGTGGGAGGTGATATTATAGAAAATAAAAAGACTTATTTGTATCTGAAAGGGATGGAGTTTGCTAATGGAGTTGATAAACAGGAATTGGCTGATTTGTTTTCGGTTCAAATGGAGGAGAATGTAGCTAAAATTGCTCAGGTAAAAGAGATCTTCCTAAATTCAGGTGCGGCAAATGCAACACAAAAAGCTATTGAAGCATATACTTTTAAAGCATTCGAAACTTTAGAAAAAATGGATATTAGTGCTGAAAAGAAACATATTCTAAGAGTTTTTGGAGAAGGTTTGATGGGACGTAAAGTATAATTGAATCAATTGAGAGGAATTTTAAGAATAATAAATAAATGTAATGATGTTCATAGCCCCAAAAAATTCCGATTTATTGCTTGGTGAAGCAGAAAAAGAAAAGTTGTATCTTAAATTAGTCGAACAATTAAATAAAGATTTTAATCTGGCTAATGAAGGTGTTGATTTCCCTATGAGTATTTCGCCAAATGAATTAAAGATTCAGTTACATGAAAAAATCTACCGACTGATTCAGTATAAATTTGCCGAATATTTAAACTTGCTTTATGTGATTGATGTTTCAGAAGAAGAAGTTAAAAAGCTCGACGGTTCTGATTTAGTGGTTCTTGCTGAAGATGTTGCTTTTTTAATCCTGAAAAGAGAATGGCAAAAAGTCTGGTTCAGGAATAAGTTTAGATAAGATTCTAAGTGGCTAAGCTTTTGAGGAACTAAGTTTTTTGTTGAAGTATTTCTTGGATATTTTTAAAACTTAGTCTCTTAGTGTCTCAGAGCCTTAGCAACTTTTTTAAAAATAAAACCTCACAAAAGGCATAAAGGCATCGCTGTAAGCACCTTGGTCTTCTTTGAAAAGTACGTTGTAGCGTGCGCCAATTGTTACATTTCCATTGCGGTATCCGGCGCCTAAGAATAATCCGGTATTCCAAAAGTTTCGACTAAAATCATAATCGCCGGTTCCTTTGACGTTGACTCTTAGTTGTTCTAATTCGGCTGAAAGTTGGATTTCCGGCAAAGGATTGAATAAGGTGATTAAGCTCCCTCCGTATAAGTTGGAGCTATAGTAGTTTTTTTGTTTTACGTAAGTATACTGCGCACCCAAACCTACTGCAAAATATTCGTTTACATTGTAAATAGCACTTGGAGAAACTGAAATGTCGGTATATCGGTTACCGAAACTTAATCCTAATCCGCCTCCAAATTGTACTTTTTGCCAAAAATCATTGTTTGACTTAAATCCTGAATTTTGATATTGAGCCGATAATTGGGTTGAAATAAATACTAATATGGTGGTCAAAATTGATTTTGAAACGATTGAAGCGTATTTTTTTCTCATAAGTATTGAGGTATTTAACATTTTAACAGTTAAAAGTGTTTTAATTTTCAAGTAAATTTAGTTGATTATTGTACTTTTGCCAAACTATTTTAACAAAAAGTATATTCACTAACATTATGGATAGGTTTTCATTTTTAAATGCAGCGCATACCGAGTTTTTCGCACAATTATACGAACAATATTTACATAGTCCAGATAGCGTAGAGCCTAGCTGGAGAAGTTTTTTTCAGGGTTTCGATTTTGGAATGGAAACTTACAATGAGGAAAATCCAGTTCAATACATCAGGGAAGTAGCTCCGACATCTTCAGTAGCTTCGGCTCCTGCAGATAACAGCAAAATTTCTGAGCAACTTCAAAAAGAATTTAAAGTTGTAAAATTAATTGATGGATACCGTTCCAGAGGGCATTTGTTTACTAAGACAAATCCGGTTAGAGAGCGTCGAACTTTTTCGCCAAGTTTAGATATTGAAAACTTCGGTTTGAGTTCAGCTGATTTAAATACTACTTTTGATGCAGCAAAAATATTAGGTCTACAACCTTCTACTTTGTCGCAAATTATCAATCACTTAACTACTGTTTATTGTCAGCATATTGGTATCGAGTACATGTATATTCGTCGCCCGGAAATTGTAGATTGGATTCAGGACAGATTAAATATCAATGAAAACCGCCCTACTTTTAATGCTGATGAGAAAAAAGCTATTTTAAACAAATTAAATCAGGCAGTTTCTTTCGAGAACTTCCTGCATACTAAATATGTAGGTCAAAAACGTTTCTCTCTTGAAGGAGGAGAATCTATCATTCCGGCTTTGGACGCTTTAATTGAAAGAGCTGCCGAAAAAGGAGTAGAGCAATTCGTAATGGGAATGGCTCACCGTGGTCGTTTGAACGTTTTGGCGAATATTTTTGGTAAATCTACTCAGGATATTTTCTCTGAATTTGACGGAAAAGATTACGATCAGGAATATTTTGACGGTGACGTAAAATACCACTTAGGACTTACAGCTGACAAAATCACTAAGTCAGGTAAAAAAATCAACATCAACTTAGCTCCAAATCCTTCGCACCTTGAAACTGTAGGTGCTGTTATTGAAGGTATTACAAGAGCAAAACAAGATAAATATTTTGCTGATGATTTTTCTAAAGTTTTACCTATCGCTGTTCACGGGGATGCTGCTATTGCAGGACAGGGGATTCTTTATGAAATCATCCAAATGGCTCAGTTAGACGGTTACAAAACAGGAGGAACAATCCATATTGTAATCAACAACCAAGTTGGATTTACAACGAATTACTTAGACGCTCGTTCTTCTACTTATTGTACTGATGTTGCTAAAGTAACTTTGTCACCAGTATTACACGTAAATGCTGATGATGCTGAGTCAGTAGTTCACGCTATGCAATTTGCATTGGATTTCAGAATGCAATTTGGACGTGACGTATTTATTGACTTATTAGGATATAGAAAATATGGTCATAACGAAGGGGATGAGCCTCGTTTTACACAACCATTATTATATAAAATCATTGCTAAGCACAGAAATCCAAGAGATATCTATGCTGAGAAATTATTATCTGAAGGAATTATCGATGCTAATTTAGTATCAACTTTAGAAAAAGAATACAAAGATGATTTAGATCATAATTTAGAAGCTTCACGTAAAAAAGATTTGACTATCATTACTCCGTTTATGCAGGATGAATGGAAAGGATTCAAACAGGTTTCTGATGATGTGATGTTGAAAAAAGTGGATACTAAAGTGGATAGAGCTACTTTAGATTCTATTATCAACACGATTTCTACTTTGCCGGAAGATAAAAAATTCATCAACAAGATTAGAAAAATTGTTACGGATAGAAAAGTGGGTTATGATAACAATGCTATGGATTGGGGTACTGCCGAAGCCTTAGCTTATGGATCATTATTAACGGAAGGTTTTGATATTCGTATTTCAGGACAGGATGTTGAGCGTGGTACTTTCTCTCACCGTCATGCTGTTGTGAAAGTAGAAGATTCAGAAGAAGAGGTAGTATTGTTAGATAAAATTGAAAACAAAAAAGGAAACTTCCGCATCTTTAACTCTTTCTTATCTGAATACGGAGTATTAGGATTTGATTACGGATATGCTTTGGCTAATCCAAACTCTTTGACAATTTGGGAAGCACAATTTGGAGATTTCTCTAACGGTGCCCAAATTATGATTGACCAATACATTTCTTGTGGAGAAGACAAATGGAATAATCAAAACGGATTGGTAATGTTGTTGCCTCACGGATATGAAGGACAAGGTGCAGAGCACTCTTCAGCACGTATGGAGCGTTATTTACAATTATGTGCACGTCATAACATGTATGTGGCTGATTGTACTACTCCGGCTAACTTCTTCCACTTGTTAAGAAGACAAATGAAAACAGATTACCGTAAACCATTGGTAGTATTTTCTCCAAAAAGTTTATTGCGTGATCCAAGATGTGTGTCAACTGTTGAAGAATTAGCAAATGGTGAATTCCAGGAAACAATCGACGATACCACAGTAAACAAAAAAGATGTGAAAACATTGGTTTTCTGTACAGGTAAATTCTACTATGACATCGTTGCCGAAAGAGAAAACAACGGTCGTAAAGATGTAGCTGTAGTGCGTATTGAGCAATTGTTCCCATTGCCGGTAGAACAATTAAAAGCGATTATTGCACAATATCCTAATGCTGATGATTATGTTTGGGCTCAGGAAGAACCTAAAAACATGGGAGCTTACACGTATATGTTAGCTAACTTTGATTTGGTAAAATGGAGATTAGCTTCTCTAAAAGCGTACTCAGCTCCGGCAGCAGGAAGTTACACCAGAGCAAAACGCCGTCATGCTGATGCCATCAGAATGGTATTTGATAAAAATTTATTTAGATAGTCATTGCGAGGAACGAAGCAATCTCACTAATAATTATAAGAAGCTATTCCCGCTATTCGTTGCAATCTTTTTATTTTTAAAGAAAAAATAAAAAGGATTTCCACTTCTATCGGGGCTAAAAAAGAATAACGATTCAGAATTAAAAAAATTAAATTCATAATTTAAAATATAAGGACATGATTTTAGAAATGAAAGTTCCATCACCAGGGGAATCTATTAAAGAAGTTGAAATCGCTACTTGGTTAGTAAAAGATGGAGATTATGTTGAAAAAGATCAGGCAATTGCTGAAGTAGATTCAGACAAAGCTACATTAGAATTACCTGCTGAAGCAAGTGGTATTATTACCCTAAAAGCAGAAGAAGGTGATGCAGTAGCAGTAGGAGCAGTAGTTTGTCATATCGATACTGCAGCTGAAAAACCATCAGGATCAGCGCCTGCACCGGCGGCAGCGCCTGCAGCAGCTCCGGTTGCTGAAGCACCAAAAGCAGCTCCTGCGCCAGCGGCTCCTGCAGCACCAGCAGCTACTTATGCTACAGGGACTCCATCTCCTGCAGCTAAAAAAATATTAGACGAGAAAAACATTGCACCAGCAGCTGTAACAGGAACTGGTAAAGGTGGAAGAATCACTAAAGACGATGCAGTAAATGCTGTACCATCAATGGGAACTCCTACAGGAGGAAGCCGTGGTGTAGAGCGTACTAAATTGTCTATGTTACGTCGTAAAGTAGCTGAAAGATTAGTTTCTGCTAAAAACGAAACAGCAATGTTGACTACTTTTAACGAAGTAAACATGACACCTATCAACGTTTTGCGTAATGAATACAAAGATGCATTCAAAGCAAAACACGGTGGTGTAGGTTTAGGATATATGTCATTCTTTACAAAAGCGGTAACAAGAGCTTTAGAATTGTTCCCTGATGTAAACTCTATGATGGACGGTGATCACAAACTTGGATTCGATTTCTGTGATATTTCTATCGCGGTTTCTGGACCAAAAGGATTAATGGTTCCTGTAGTTCGTAATGCTGAGAATTTAACTTTCCGTGGAATCGAAGCTGAAATAAAAAGATTAGCTTTAAGAGCCCGTGATGGTCAAATTACTGTTGATGATATGACAGGTGGTACTTTTACAATCACTAACGGTGGTGTATTTGGTTCTATGTTGTCTACTCCAATTATCAACCCTCCTCAGTCTGGAATCTTGGGAATGCACAACATTATCGAGCGTCCTATCGCTGTTAACGGTAAGGTTGAAATTCACCCAATGATGTACATCGCTTTATCTTATGACCATAGAATTATCGATGGTCGTGAGTCTGTTGGTTTCTTAGTAGCTGTTAAAGAAGCTTTAGAAAACCCTGTAGAATTGCTTTGCGGTGGAAACCCTAAAAAAGCATTTGAATTGTAAAAAAGAAAATTCAAAATATTTAAAATCCCAAATTCCAATTTTAAGGAGTTTGGGATTTTCTTTTTATATTCGTCAATCTTGTTATTCCGACGAAGGAGGACTCGAGCGACAGCGAACTGGCGAAGCAATCTCATCAAGCGGCTCACATCACGGAGATTCCTCCTTCGTCGGAATGACATACTAGGCTTATCAAGGTGTTTTTAAAGATTAGATGAATTAAAAAAAATTATTATGAAAATCAAATTACTATTGCTCACGGTTGTTTTGGGTTTAAATTCTGTTTTTGCAAATCCATCGGCTAAAAAACGGATTTTGGTTTATACCAAAAACGGCAAAGGTTATGTGCATAAAAATATTCCTTTCAGTGTGGAAGCCTGGAAAAAAATTGGCGAAGCAAACAATCTAATCGTGGATGTTTCCGATGATCCCGCTGTTATGAATACCGAAAATCTGGCAAAATACAGCTGTCTGGTTTTCTCTAATACCTGTAATGATATTTTTGATACTGAAGAACAAAAACAGGCCTTGGTGGATTATATTCACCGTGGCGGTGCTTTTGTAGGCGTTCACAGTGCTTCAGATTCTGAAAAAGACTGGCCTTGGTACGCCGCAATGGTGGGAGGGAAATTTAAAAGACATCCGGCTTTTCAGCCTTTTGAAATAAAAGTGATAAATAAAAATCATCCTGCAACTTCGATGTTAGGGGAAACATGGAAAAAAGAAGATGAGTGTTACTACATGAATGAATTCAATCCGAATAATCAGGTGCTTTTGGCTGCCGATATGCGAACGGTGAAAGACAGCGAAAAAGAAGTCTATCCGGGACGTACTTTTGGAGATTATTTACCATTGGCCTGGTGTCATGAATTTGAAGGCGGCAGGGTGTTTTATACAGCTCTCGGACACGACAGTAAGGATTATGTTGATCCAGTATTTGTTCAACATCTCACAGGAGGACTTTTATGGGCATTGGGCGAAAATTCAAAAGAGTCGCATTCGAAGAAAAAATCCAAAAAATAAAGTAAACAAAAAAGCCTTCTTTCTGTTATAAAAGAAGGCTTTTTAGATTTTATTTGAACTCTACCCAGTCGAATAAGGTGTAGTTTTGAGTATAAGGAATATGATCACCAATAAAGCTTAGATTTTCGACACTACAGAAAATTTTAAATTTAGTTGCCGTTCCGTAGGAGAGGGTCGTAGAAGTTAGAACCACATCATCTATTTTCCAGTTGGCTACATATTTTTTCTTGCTATTGAGTGTTAGGTTAATGCTTAATGTGTACCATTGTCCTCTTTTGATTTTGCTTTGAAATGAATGGTACGGATTGGCTTGCGAAGTGTTATAAACGATAAGCTCATCAGAAGCGGCATTTAATTGCTGACGGCTTGCCTGATTACCATAGCCTATTTCAAAATCGAGTTCGTGGGTATCATCACTGTATAAAAAAGCACCGATGCTGGCACAATCACCTACGCCCATTGCAGGAACATAAACACGCCAGGAATAGGTACCTGTCGTATATGTTGCAGTCGATTTTATTTTGGTTCTGTCCCATGTATTGGCATTGGTAAACATATGTAGGGTGTCGTTGTCAATATAGTAGTTTGGAAATCCTACTTGAGTGGCATCTTCCCATTCATTTAGATTATTAAAATCCCATTTTTTAGAGATAATTGGAGTTGCAGAAGTACCTTTTGCAGTCACTGAAGTAGCAGAATTAGTATTAGATATAGCAGTAGTTGTTGGGGTTTCTTCCAGTGTGTCTTCAGTAGAACAGGAGTATAGCAGCAATCCCAGTGCTAAACAAACCGCTTTAAAGTAATTGTTTTTCATGGTTTTGGTTTTCAGTTGGTTACTGTAAATATAAACAATTATTATAATAGTCTATAATTGCTTTGCCTTTCAATAAAACATCAGCACCAATAATTCCGTCAACGGTTTTTGCTTTATAAGTGGTTAAGGCTTCGTTTACGTGTGACATATCGAAAATAATTAAGTCGAAATCATTGTTTTTCCAGGAACCCAATTGCAATTTATTTGTTGTTGCCGTTTGGGTGAGCATTCCCGTTGCTCCGGCTCCTGAAGCCTTAGTTTTAGAGTCTTCAGCGTTTAAATTAAATAATGCAATATGTTCAAAACCCACACAGCTATTGGAAGCTCCTGTATCCAGTATAAAACGACCTTCTATTCCGTTAATTTTAGCTTTGATTAAGAGATGTTGGGTTTTAGTAATCTTGAATTTTACTTTTTTATATTTTTCCTTTTTTAGGATTTCGTGCAGATTTTTCATTTTTATATCGAATGAGTAACCAAATTAAAGCAATTGCAACAACAATTCCCAAAATAATAGTAGTATAATATAAGAGACTGTTTTCCTTTTTTTCAATTGTACCATAATACACAAAAGCACTCCAGTAATACGGCGATTTTTTGGCATTGGAAATATTAGGGTTTTTTAAAAAATCCCTTTTAGCGTTCGCATTGGCTTCCAGGTAAGACTGTCCATTTTTGATGTTCTGATAAAAGGAATCCATAAAAACCGAAGTGGTGTAATCGTTGACTTTCCACAATGAAAATAATAAATTTTGCGCTCCGGCAAATTGAAATCCGCGGGCAATGCTCATACTTCCTTCGCCTTTGAAAAGTTTGCCAATACCCGTTTCACAGGCACTCAAAACCACTAAATCAGGATTGAGATTCAAATGATACAATTCGGAATACAGAATGTCCTGATCGTAAAATTTAATGCTTGCCGGAGTAACTAAATCACCCGCATCAGCATGGGTGGAGAGATGTAAAATAGAATAATCGGCAGCATTGCTTTTGAAATTTTCAAAAGTAGCAGCCGCATTTTGAAAGTACTTTCCTTTGAAGTTTTTTTGAATCGAATGCAATTCGTCTTTCGAATAAGTCAGCGTATAAGGCGTGTTTTCAAAAACCGGAAAAATACCTAAAACGGTTTTTTCTTGATTTGTGTTTTTTTGATTTGGAGACAAATAAAACTGAGCCGAATTTTCATAAGCAATATTAAAATCATTCAGCATGTAATGCATTTGAGCAAAGTTGGTAGTGTTAGATTCTTCGGTGATTAGAGCCTCAAAAGGCAGGAAATTTAAAATGCCATCTGGAATGATGATGAGGTTTTGATGGTTTGATTTTTTTGGTAATTGTAAAAGATTATAAGCCACTTTCCCATAATAATTAAAGTCTTTTATGTTGTCTATAATTGCATTTGGGTTGTTAAAGTAGTCTATGAATTGAAAAATTTTAACTGAAGAATGAGCGTTATTACTGAAATGATTTAAGTGTATATTTTTGTTTGTTAAGGTAAAAAAATACATTTTTTCGAAACCTGAAAAATACTCAATCATCATGGCTTTGTCTTTTTCTAATTTGGCTAGCAAAGCCTTAGCCTCTATAGTTTCTTTTTCAGAAGTGTTATTTTCTGCGCGAAATTGTTTTAGCGTAAGCATCAATCCATTTTGTTTTTCGATGGCTTCGTTTATTGTGACAATGTTGGCTAATTCCCCTTTTTGTTGTTCTTTCAGGATGATATTGCTCCATTTTTGCAATTGTTCAATATGAAGTTTTTGCTTCCGTGAAATGGTTTTGTTTTGAGAAAGATAGCTTCTTAATACGTCCGTTTTGCTTTGCTCCGCCAATTGAAAAGCCGCTTCGATATAACTTTGTTTTTGTTCTTTTTGATACAATAAATCATAAATGGCAATGCATTTTTCAGTTCTTAGACGAACACGATTTTGATTGATGATTTTTGAGTTTTCATAAATCATCATATTCGCTAACAATTCCTCAACATGAAAAGCTAATTGGTAAGCGTCTAATGCTTTTTTGGGTTGGTTTTGTTTACTGAAAATGGCTGCTTTTAAGTCTAAAGCATCCAATAAAGTTGTTTCGGAATAGAGTGATTTTTGATTAGGTAAAACGCTTTTCTTGTTGGAATAATTTGGTATTAATATTTTGAATACAGTAGTAACAGCAGTGGCAGATTCCTTTAGTTTTTGTTGTTGAAATAGCAAAGAAGCTTCCTCGAATTTGAATTGCGCTATTTTACGGCTAGAAAGATTGGGTGTGGCATAGAAATAGTTTTTTGCCTTTTCGAAATAAGAATTAGCAAGTTCAAATTTTTGCCATTGGGAATTTAGAGTAGCTAAATTTCGATAAGAATTTGCTAATGTTTCTGTTTGGGTTTTGTCAGATTGTAGTAATTGAATGGCATCTTTATAACAATTTTCAAGCTTTTCGAAAAAAATATTTCTTAATGGTAAAGTAGGAGGAAAAGGTTTTTTATAACTTAAAACATAGCTGTTGCCCAAATTATTCAACAGCATTCCCTTTTGGGTTTTGGATAATTTTTCGGTTTGAATAGTTTTTTCGAGTATGTCAATGGCTAAATCAATTTTACCGGAGTTTTGGTACACATTGGATAAATTGAGCACGGCAGCATATTGTTGCTGTTGATTTTTTTGTTGGGTTGCAATGTAATAATATTGTTTGATGGTGTTTTCGGCATTGTCGTAATCGCCTATGATGGTGTATAAGTTGCCCAGCGGTTTTAGGCAAAATTCGACTATGTCGTAGTTTTTTAGCTGGTTTTTTTGATATATTTTCCAAGCGGTTTCATAGCTCGAAACGGCTTTTTGAAGTTGGTTATATTGATTTTCGTAATAGGCTTTGTTGCAGTATAAAACCACTAATGACATCAGTTCGTTTTTGTTTTTTGCTGTGGTTGAGATGTTCTTACTGAAAGATTCCAGTTTTTTTAAATTTTCTTCATTGGGATTGGCGACAAAAGTATCAACTGTATTGTATATTTTATCTTCTAAAGTAAGCGTTTGCCCAAAAGAAAGTTGAGTTATCAGCAGAAGAATAAAATATTTTTTTAACCACATAAGTCATATAAGTTTTGCAAAGTCACAAAGTTATTCAGGTAAATTTTTAAAATATTCGTTTACAAAGGTTTTTTGACCTTCGTTAAATAAGTTTATACAGTGAAAATTATATAAAATCCCCTTTGGAGCTTTAAGTAGTTTCATATAAGTTAATATTTGTGCCTGATGGATGGGAGCAAGTGCTTCAATTGCTTTTAGTTCGATTACAATACAGTTTTCAATAAGTAAATCACATCTTAAATCGGTTTCGATATCTAATCCTTTAAAATTTAGAGGGACGGAAAATTCAGATTTAAAAGATATTTTTCTGTTTGATAATTCTTTTTTAAGACACTTGTGGTATACGCTTTCTAATAATCCTGGTCCTAATTCTTTATGAACTTCAATTGCTGCACCGTTAATTTGATAGGTCAAATCTTTTAAATAGGTTTTTGTTAACTCCATTTCCTACATGTTTTTAAAGATTAAAAAAACTTTTGTGACTTATGTGGTTTAAACAAAACTAAAACTTCCATATTCCATACACTTGAACATAATTGAAATTCTCTTTAAAATTCATCACATAGCGCGCTCCTAAACTCGGGCCGATGCGGGCAAAGCCTAGTGTTAAATCAAATAATAATCCTGATTTGAAATTAGTAAAGGTTTTGTTGTTTGAAATACTGCTTTCTTGCGTTTTAATAATAGGAGAATCGGGTTTTTCAGATTCGAAAGTTTCCATTTTAGTGTAGTGTTCCTCTTTTTGCGAAGCATTAATATTGGCTTGTACTCCCGTTCCGATTCCGATATAGTTGTTAATGTTATAACGGATAAGAAGCGGAATTTCATTGTTCAAATTGGAATAACTCGTGGTTTCGGTAGTGCGTGTAGCCTGGCGTACTCCGTTAGCAGTAGTGGTAAAACCATTCGTTATGGTTGTATTCGAATTGTAATCGTTTTTGCTGTTAATTAATTCGGCCTGCCAATAAAAACGATAGGATTTAAATGGGGAAATGGTAAATCCGGCAAAATAACTTGTCGATTTTTCCAGATTAGGATAGAAATTATAACCGGCTTTAGCACCAATAGAAATTCCCGGGAGGAATCGGGTGGTGGCGTAGTTGGTGATTATAGGTTCGTTTTTGTCGAAAATAATAGCGGTTCTGCTTCGGGTGTTTACCTTATGAAAATCTTTGTTGAATTTCAGGGAGTATTTCACAAAACCTTTAGTACTGTCTTTTTCTTTTACATCTTTCTGTTCGCTGCCCGGCAGGTAAATGTTTTTGAAGGTAAAGAAGATTTGGTTCTGCTTAATTATGGTATCCAAACAGCTCACAGTTGGAACTTCGCCTTTTGGGCAAATAGGACATTTGGGATACATGTCTTCAATTCGGAAGGTTTTTTTGTCAAACATATCGGGAATGTCGGTTTCCAGGCGAATCATTCTCGCCGGACCTTCGCCGTTGTTCTGAAAGCGGGTTTTGAAGTTGACTCTTTTGAATCGAACTAAACGATAGTTCATAAAACTTCCGTTAGACCCCATTTTGTTAGGGTCGTGGGAAGTCACAATTTCCATTTCAAGATTTTTTACTTTATGATTTTTATAACTGCGATTGGGAACATAAATACCGCGCATCGTAATGGTAGCGCTGGTGTCTTTCAGCATTTCGGGAGTAGTTTTGAATGTATAAAAAACATTACGGGTTTCCTGCGGATTAGCTTCGTCAAATTCTAAGATAGAAACGTTTTTGAAGGTTTTGTGTGCTTCGGCTAAGCTGGCGTCTAAATCTTCTTCGGTGGTGGTGTTTTCGTATTTTTTTATTGGCAAATAATTGTCATTGGAAGCCAAATAAGAATGGGTTTGATCTATTTCGTTAGCAACAGCAAAAGTATTTTCTTTTACTTCTCTTTCGCCGGCATAGCTTCGGAAACTGCTTAATTCAAAGTTGTTGTCTTTGAATTGTTTTTCGTTGTAAAACAGATAGATTTTTCCGCTGGTGACATAGTTTTCCAGATTTTGATAACTCAAGATAACTTCCATTTCTTGGTCGGGAATGGGGTCACAGTTTTTTTGAAGGGCAAAACCATTTTGGTCAGCAACAGAGGCTATTTCGTCAAAATTTTTGTCTGTAATATCATTAATAACCACTTTTTTTGGTCGGGTAGCGGGCGGTTTTCCGTTATCGTAATTGTTGGTTACGGTTAATCGGGTGTTATAAGTTCCTTTGTTTTTGTAGGTATGTTTGGGCTCGGCTGCTTTGCTGTAAGTACCATCGCCAAATTCCCATAGATAGGAAAAACTCGGTTTTGGAGCACCGGCAATCGGGATTAATGGCGGTGTTTCGGGTTTGTATGAAACACTGTTGCCCTTCTGAATATAGTTTATAGTTGCCCTTCTGGTTACGGTATCTTTGACTTTTTTTTGGGAAAATAAGAACAAAGAACAAAGAAGAAAGAGAAAAGAAAGGTGGTTTTTCATAATCAAATCTGGTTTTAGCCCTGATGGAAGCGGCATCCTTTTATGGCTTTCTTTAAGACATAAAAGATATAGCGTACAGCAGGAATAAGCTACTAATTCTTAATTGGCTAAGTTTAAAAACTTTTAAAAATAGAAAAAAGTGATGAGCAAATCACCACTTTTTTCAGAATTTAAATTTGGGAATCTTTATTGGATCGCATTGATTGCGGCAATTAATTGGGCTTCGGTTCCTACAGTGGTTTCAGCCATTGTAAAAGTGTACACATCATTAGCCTGAACAGTTACTCCTTTGATGGCATATCTCCAGTTTCCGTTTTCTTCGGTTACAAAAATCACGTGGCAAGCAAGACCAACAGGGATTTGACCGTAGTGTTCGCTGAATAATCCTTGAGCTGTGTAAGTATCCAGTTTTGCAAGTGCGTTAGTTCCTTCGCCATCATAAGACAAGTAAATGGCACTGTTTGTGTTGTCATAACCATCAGGGGCATCGGCAAGGATAGTAGTTTTAGGTCTTGGGTCACTGTAAAAACGGTCTACGTTTGTCCATCCAAAGTTTCCAAAACTTACATAGTAGCTGTTTTGTCCGGCTTCTACACCGCCTTTTCCACCATTAGTTCCATCGGCTTTACGGGCATCTTCCCAAGCTAAATTTCCTTCTTCGTCTATGATTCCTTTCCATAAAGTCATCGCAGTGTCAACACCGTCAGTAAGGCTGGTAGGGACTTGTAATGTAATGTTACAGGTAGTTGCAAGTTCTTTGCCGTTTTGGGTGGCTTTGATGAAGAATTCCCCTCCTGAGATTAACAAATTTCGGTTTCCATCAGGCATGATTCCCATTGTTGGTTTGTTAGTTACTAACATGTTTCCTTTGTCAAAAAGCTCTACATATTCAATTTTTACTGCTCCGGTTACAGGATTTCCGTCTTTAGTCAAACAGTTTCCGTTGATGGTAATTTTTACACCTTTTTCAGAAGTAAATGTTTTGGCTCCGTCTTCAGCTGTAAAGGTGAATTCCTGAGTGATTTTGTCTAAGGCAGCCTGTCTAACATCTGCAAATTCTGCTGCTGTTGCCGGCGTGTTTTCGTTGTTGTCGTTTTCGCAACTTACGAATGAAATTGCCGCTAAAAATAAAAGTCCGATGGTTTTAAAATTTCTTTTCATGATTTCTTGATTTTAATTATTGTTTAAAATGATTTTCGTTGTTTATACTGTTATATCAATTCGGGTTTTAAATTGTTACCCCAGTATTTTAATTTTTTTTTAATTGTTTCTGATTCTGTTGTTATATCAATTTTGGTTTTAATTTGTTACCCTTAGTTTGAAAATAATTTTTTACTCTTCCGGGTTTCTATTGTTATATCAATATGAGTTTAGAATTGTTACCCCATTTTTTAGTATTTTCGAAAAAAAGTTTTCCATGACAAAAAACACTGTACATTCTGATCAGTATTTAATTGAAGGATTGGCCAATAATGATTCGGCAATTATTCGATCAATCTATAAGAAGTTTGTTCCCAAGGTGGTTTCTTATATAAGGAACAATTCGGGCGATGAAGATCAGGCGCAGGATGTGGTGCAGGAAATCATGATTTTATTGTTCAATCAGGCTAAAGCTGGCAAATTAGCATTGACTTGTCCGTTTGATGCTTACTTTTTTTTATTGTGCAAAAGAAAATGGTTGAATGAACTCAAAAAAGTTTCGAATAAAGGGGTAACAATTCCCGATGATTTTACATCTGTTAATGAACCCACTGCCGAAATGGTGGCGCAAACAGAAGAATTTGAAGAAAAGCAACAGCTTTTTGATGCGATGTTTCAACGATTAGGCGAAAAATGTCAGGAAGTTTTAAAGTGGAGTTTTACTTTAAAATCGATGGAAGAAGTAGCCGAAAAACTCAATGTAACCTATGGTTATGTTCGAAAGAAAAAATCGTTGTGTACAGGACAATTAACGCAATGGATTCAGGAACACAGTAGTTTTAAATCATTAAAAAAATAAAAGCCATGAACGAAGAAAAATATATATTATTTGGACAATATCTTCAAGGCGAGATGTCGGCTGAAGAGAAAATAGATTTTGAAAAAAAGCTTTCAGAAAACCACGAACTTGCATCTGAATTTGAAAGCTTCAAAGAAGTCCAAATCCAGTTGGAAACCAAATTTGATTTTGCAGCCGACAGAGATGCTTTTGAAGCAAATTTGAAAACCATTTCGAAAGAACATTTTAAACCCCAAAAAACCAAAGTGATTTCAATAAAGACTTGGACGTACCTGGTTGCCGCTTCGGTAGTTCTTTTGCTGGGACTGTTTTTGTTTAATCCTTCCAAACCTGGTTTTGAAGAATACAATCAATACGAAAACGCCTATTTAACTGAAAGAGGCGACGGAATTGAAAATTTAAAACAAGCCGAAAGCGCTTTTAATGCTAAGAATTACAAGGCTGCGATTCCGCTTTTTGAAACTGTTTTAAAAGAAAATAAATCGGCTGAAATCCAATATTTTTATGGGATTTCTTTATTGGAAAATAACCAAATCAAGGAAGCCGAAATGGCGTTTAACGAAATAAAATTAGGCAATTCTATTTATAAAAACAAAGCGATTTATGGTTTGGCTTTGGCCAAATTAAAACAAAAAGACTATAAAGGATGCAAAGAAATCCTTTTAACGATTCCATCCGATTATGAAAATTATGATAAGGTTCAGGAATTGCTGGATAAATTGGATTAAGGATTTTAAGTTAAAATTAATGGCAATATCAATGACAAAATTCAATGACAATTAAAGAATTACATAATAAATTAAAAGAAAAAGGTATATCGGAACATCAATATTTTCTTCACGGACTTTTTGGTTCAACGAACGATGATGAAAAAATCGCTTTGACAATTAAGAAAGGGAAATTTGGGATTGTATATGAGACTTATTTCAGAGAACGTGGAGAAAAATACTCATCAATAATATTTACCACAGAAAAAGAAGCTTGTGAGTATATTTATAAAAAACTTGCTGGGAATATCGGTTGATATTTAAAAGGCACAAAGATTTTTTGCTCTTTGTGTCTTTTGTTTTTAAATATAATTGAGGTGAAACTTTTGTGTCTTTTGTGTTTAAATTTTAAAAAACTTTGCAATTTTGCAGCATTAAAATTTTAGCATTGGAAATAAAACCTATAATAACGGATACCCACACGCATTTATACAGCGAAGAATTTGATCAGGACAGAGATGAGATGATGCAACGCGCTTTAGCCGCGGGCGTGAGTCGTTTTTTTATTCCGGCAATCGATTCGGCTTATACCGAGGCGATGTATGATTTGGAAGCCAAATATCCCGAGCATATTTTTTTAATGACAGGCGTACATCCTACTCATATAAAAGACAATTATTTGGACGAATTGCAATTTGTTGAAGATGAATTAAAGAGAAGAAAATTCTACGCTATTGGCGAAATTGGAGTCGATTTGTATTGGGATAAAAGCCATTTAAAAGAGCAACAATTGGCTTTTAAAAGACAAATTCAATTGGCAAAGAAATACCAATTGCCTATCGTTATTCATTGTCGTGAAGCATTCGATGAAGTTTTTGCGGTTTTGGAAGAAGAAAAATCGGATGATATGTTCGGAATTTTTCATTGTTTTTCGGGAACTTACGAGCAGGCTACGCAGGCTTTGTCCTATAATATGAAATTAGGAATTGGCGGAGTAGTTACTTTTAAGAATGGTAAAATCGATCAGTTTTTGAATAAAATTGATATCAAACATATTGTTTTAGAAACCGATGCACCTTATCTTGCTCCTGTTCCTTTTAGAGGAAAAAGAAATGAAAGTAGTTATCTTGTAAATGTAATTGATAAGTTGTCACAGATTTACGGAATTTCAGATGATGAAATTGCCAGAATCACTACTGAAAATTCGAAAGCAATTTTTGGGATTTAATATATAATCCGTGAAAATTTAATATTTTTTTTGTTCATTTGTTTTTCTAATAATACCATAATGCAAAAATTTGACGAGATTCGGCCATATTATGATACCGAAATAAATAAAGCGATAAGAAAAGTGCTTCATCATCCTATGTTGAAGTCGTTGATGAATTTTTCTTTTCCTGATGTAGCCGATGAAGTTTGGAAAGAACAATTAATGAAAACACATTCTATACGTGATTTTCAATGTAATTTTATTTACCAATCGGTTCAAAAAGTATTAGAAAAAAGTTCCGAAGGTTTATCGACTTCAGGTTTCGAGCATTTAGAACCTAATACTTCCTATTTATTTATCTCTAATCACCGGGATATTTTATTAGATACCACTTTGTTAAATGCTACTTTGTTTGAGCACGATTTGGTGATGACAGCATCTGCCATTGGAGATAATTTAGTAAAACAACCTTTTTTACATGTTTTGGCTAAATTAAACAGAAACTTTTTGGTACAACGTGGTTTAGGACCAAGAGAAATGTTACAAAGTTCTAAATTGTTATCCGAATATATCAATCAGTTGTTGTTGCATGAAAATCGTTCGGTTTGGATTGCACAGCGTGAAGGACGAACTAAAGATGGAAATGATGCCACGAATCCGGGAGTTTTAAAAATGATAGGAATGGCTTCTGATGAAGCTAATCTGATGGATTATTTCAAAAAACTGAAAATTGTTCCGGTTTCTATTTCTTATGAATACGATCCTACTGATGCTTTGAAAATGCCTCAATTACTGGCTGAAGCAAATAATGAAGTATATGTAAAACAGGAGAATGAGGATTTTATGACCATTTTAAGTGGTGCTTTAGGTCCTAAAAAACGTATTTTTATCCATATCGGAAAAGTTCTAGATACAGAAATTGATGCTATTGCTGCCGAAAACGATAATGTGAATAAACAGATTCAGGCTTTGGCACAAGCCATTGACGATTCGATACTAACAAGTTATAAATTGTGGCCAACCAATTATATTGCTTACGATATTTTGAATAATACTGATAAATATTCGAATCAATATACTGAGGATGAAAAAGCTGTTTTTGTTCGTAGATTAGAAAAACGAATTGATGCTTCAAATCCTATTGCCTTCCAGGGAATATTAGCCATGTATGCTAATCCGGTGGTCAATAAATTGAAATATACCCATGAACTCAAGGACTAAAATTCTTTTAATTTACACTGGGGGAACCATTGGAATGCGTAAGGATTTAAAAACCGGAGCGCTAAAGGTTTTCAACTTTAGTAAATTATTACAAAGAATTCCTGAGTTGAAACAATTGGATTGTGAGATAGAAACCATTTCGTTTCAGAATCCAATTGATTCTTCTAATATGAAACCCGAAAAATGGGCTGAAATTGTTGAAATAATTACAGCTAATTATTCCGGATTTCATGGTTTTGTGGTGCTTCATGGTTCGGATACTATGTCGTATACGGCTTCTGCTTTGAGTTTTATGCTCGAAAATTTGTCAAAACCGGTTATTTTAACGGGTTCGCAATTACCTATTGGCGATTTACGCACTGATGCCAAGGAAAATCTCATCACGGCAATTCAAATAGCTTCTTTGCAGGAAAATAATAAGCCTGTAATAACCGAAGTTTGCCTTTATTTCGAATACAAATTATATCGCGGCAATCGAACCACAAAGATAAATGCCGAACATTTCAAGGCTTTTGCTTCGCCTAATTATCCGGCGTTGATAGAGTCGGGAGTGTATTTAAATCTGAAATCCGAATTGTTTTTAGCCCATAATCCGGCTATGGATTTAGTTGTGCATAAAGATTTAGATACGAATGTAGTTATCTTAAAATTGTTTCCCGGAATAAATAAAAATGTACTTTCTGCCATTATTGGAATTCCAAACCTGAGAGGAATTATATTAGAGACCTACGGCTCCGGAAACGCAACTACTGAAGAATGGTTTCTGGATTCGATACAGCAGGCCATTGCTAAAGGAATTTATGTGGTAAATGTAACCCAATGTTCGGGAGGGAGTGTCAATATGGGACAGTATGAAACCAGTAGCGACTTGAAAAAGATAGGTGTACTGTCAGGAAAAGATATTACCACAGAAGCTGCAATCACGAAATTGATGTTTTTACTGAGTCAAAATATTGCTGCTGAAGATTTTAAAATGATGTTTGAAAAATCACTTCGGGGAGAAATGACATAATATTTAAAAAATGCTTTTCTAACTCATTTTTTTTCATGTTATTTGCAAACCAAAATAGAGAGGTGTCCGAGTGGTTGAAGGAGCAAGCCTGGAAAGTTTGTATGTGGGCAACTGCATCGTGGGTTCGAATCCCATCCTCTCTGCTAAAGTGAATATAAAGTAAGTTAAAACCCCTAAAAACGTATGTTTTTAGGGGTTTTTTGTTTATGGTTCGTTTTTTATAAGAGTTATTAAAAAGATTTTAAGATATTTCTTTTTTTAGTTTTAATTTTCTGGTTTATTGTAAATGACAGGTTTGTCTTCAGGGGAATTTCGGTTAAGTTTCTTGTAATTGTAATTTGCCCCTGTTAGCATTGTTAAAAAGCCTCCCTGTTAACATTAGAAAATAATTAGGTTTGCTCCGGTTAGTAATTAAATTACGCTTAAAAAATTATAACTGGTAATTATAGTTTTTTAAAATGATTTTGGTTTGTAATAAAAGGAAGGATAATGAATTAAATTTTGTTATTCTTTCTTTTTTTAATTTTTAGAGAAGAATGAAAGTAGCTTGTTTTTTTTGTTTAGTTATTGGAATGATGCTGATTCCAATAAATTCAGTTTTTGCCAATAAGGATCAAAATACGTTTATCGTCGCCTTAGACGGTACGGGAGATTATAAAACAATTCAGGAGGCTGTTACTGCTTGTGGCGCTTTTTCTTCAACTGAAAAAAAGATATTTATTAAGAACGGAGTTTATAAAGAGAAAGTCTTGATAGATTCCTTTCATGCTAATATCAGTCTGATTGGAGAAAGTAAAGAAAAAACGATTCTAACTTATGATAATCATGCAGGGCAGAATTTTATAGGCACTTTTACCAGTTATACACTAAAGATTTTAGGTGATCATATCAAAATCGAAAATTTGACTGTTGAGAATTCAGCAGGCAGAGTGGGGCAGGCTGTAGCCCTTCATGTTGAAGGCGATTATTTTGTAGCATCCAAATGTCGGTTGTTAGGTAATCAGGATACTTTATATGCTGCGGGTAATAATAGCCGTCAGTATTTTAATGAATGCTTCATTGCAGGAACTACTGATTTTATTTTTGGATCGGCTACTGCCGTTTTTGATAAATGTGAAATCCATAGTACTACCGATTCGTATATAACCGCTGCCAATACCCCTAAAGAAAGTCAGTTTGGATTTGTCTTTTTTGATTGTGTGCTAACGGCTGAACCGGGTGTAAAGAAGGTTTTTCTGGGAAGACCGTGGAGAGAATATGCCAATGTAGTTTTTATAAGATGTTTTATGGGAAAACACATCCTTCCTGAAGGTTGGCATAATTGGGATAAACCCGAAAAGGAAAAGACCGCTTTTTTTGCTGAGTTTGGAAATACAGGACCTGGTGGAGATGTTTCAAAACGGGTAAAATGGGCTCATAATCTAAAGAAAAGCCAAGTTGCAGAATTTGAATTAAACAAAATTTTTAAGGTTGAAAGCAAATGGTTATTGGATACAACTAAACTTTAATTTTTTCAAAAGATTCCTTTTTTATAGTTCAAAAAAACAAAATAGTGCCAAAAAATATAATAATGAAAAAGACCTTGATTCAAAATCTATCTACTGTATTTATACTGTTATTATCTGTTATAGTGTACAGTAAAAATTACGATATCAGAGCATTAGGTGCAGACAATACAGCTAAAATAAAATGTACTGATTTAATCAATAAAACGATTAGTCAGGCGGCAAATGAAGGTGGCGGAACACTTTATTTTTCTTCAGGAACTTATCTGACGGGGGCAATTACTTTAAAAAGTAATATTACTATTTATCTGGAAGCCGGGGCAACGCTAAAGTTTTCTTCTGATTTTAAGGATTATCTGCCATTTCAAAATGTACGGTACGAAGGTGTGTTTATGAAGACATTCGCACCCTTACTCAATGCTTATCAAGCGGAAAATATTACTATAAAAGGCGAAGGTACTCTTGATGGTAACGGATTTGCCTGGTGGGATGAGGAGAAAAGAATCTCTGAGGAAATCAAAGTGAAAAATGGAATAGAAAAGCCAAATGATTTACAGAAAATGTGGACTGCTGTCAATAAGGAATTAAAGGTAGAACCTTATTACGAAGGAATATTTAAGAGGCAGTTTTTTCGTCCTCCTTTTATTCAGTTTTTAGAATGCAACAAAATCAGAATTGAAGGAGTGCGTATTCAAAATTCACCGTTTTGGACTATTAATCCTGAAGGCTGCAACGATATTGTAGTGCATGGAGTGACGATTTTTAATCCTGCCAAAGAGCCGCACGGTCCTAATACTGACGGAATCAACCCGTCTTCCTGTAGTAATGTTCGAATTTCAGATTGTTTTATCAGTGTAGGCGATGATTGCATTACTATAAAATCAGGGCGTGATTTTAATGGTCGAAATTATGGTAAGGCTTGCGAAAATATTACAATAACCAATTGTGTAATGCTTTCCGGTCATGGAGGTGTCGTGATTGGTAGTGAGATGTCAGGAGGAGTGAAAAATATCACTATTTCTAATTGTGTTTTTGATGGCACAGATGCCGGAATTCGTATGAAAGCATCTCGAGGCAGAGGAGGTGTTGTTGAAAATATCCGGGTTTCTAATATCGTGATGAGAAATATCAGCCGCAATGCTTTTACCTTTGATTTGTTTTATGACAGAGCATCTAAGCCCGAGCCTGTTTCGGATCGGACTCCTATTTTTAGAAACATTCATATAAGTGATGTTTCAGGTGTTGGTATAAATAAAGCGGGTGAGATAAAAGGGATTGAAGAAATGCCTATAAGTGAGTTGTCTTTTACGAATATTAATTTGGAAGCCAAGGAAGGTTTTAGTTCTGATATTGCTGCCAATTTGACTTTTAATAATGTGGATATCAGCACCCAAAAAGGAGCTGCTTTGGAATTTAAAAAATGTGAGGGTTTGGTTTTGAATGATATTCGATCCAAAAAACCTTTGCAAAACCAGCCAATAATAAAAGTAACCGATTCTAAAAATGTGTTATTAAATAATTGTTTTCAAAGAGTTCCTAATGATGTATTTTTAGAATTTAGAAATAGCGAAGTAATTCAAGGCAATAATTTCTTTTCTTTGGTAAAAGAATCGATTAGAAAAATCCAATAATTAGAAACTTTGATTATGCAAAAGAAATACATCCTACTGAATTTATTATTTGTGTTTGCATCAGCTTCTGTTTTTGGACAGGATTATATACCGCTTTGGCCTAAGGGGAAAATGCCTAATTCTAAGGGAATAAAGTTAGAACGCATTGAAGAGCGTGAACGCGTTACTCAGGTTGATGTGCCGGGAATGTATGCTTTTTTTACTTCAAAAGAAGAAAATTCAGGAACGGCAGTTTTAATTTTTCCACCGGGTGGCTATCAGAAACTGACTTATAATATTGCAGGGCTTCAACTGGCAAAATGGTTCAATACCATTGGGGTGAACGCATTTGTGGTCATGTATAGAATGCCAACTTCCCCCGATTTGAAAAATCCGGCATTTGGTCCTTTAATGGACGGTCAACGAGCTGTGAAATATGTTAGAGATAATGCCACAAAATGGGGCATCGATAAAAATAAAATTGGAGTAATGGGATGTTCAGCAGGCGGAGGATTGGCTGTGAATCTGGCTACCATCAATGAGGATTATTCGAAAATAAATGATGCTTTAGATACAACTGATTTTAAACCTGATTTTCAAATTGTGGTTTCAGGTGCTATCAGTATGAAGCAAAATGCGCATAAAGGAAGTCATGATGCTTTATTGGGCGAAAAAGCATCTCCGGAAACAGAAAGCCTTTTTTCGGGAGAATTAAATGTAAACAATACGACTTCCCCGGCTTTTGTAGTTTGTGCGGCTAATGATCCGGTAATTAATCCGTTGAATAGCGTTCATTATTACGAAGCTCTTTTAAAAGCTAATATAAAATCGGCTTTACATATTTTCCCGCAGGGAGGACATTCTATTGCTTTGAGAAACAATCCCGGCTCTACTGAACTTTGGACAAATTTATGTGAAGCCTGGATGAAAGAAATGGGATTTTTGAAATCAGCAATTGATAAAAAGCTGTAACCAATTCATCTCAATTTATTGAAAGTGTAATTATTCTTTTATCGGAATAATTACACTTTTTTCTTTTTGAAAAGATCCAATTATTGTATTTCAATGTTTGTGTATGTAATCTGAAAACGCAAACAAAATTCTGCTGTAAAATTCTTTTAATTTTTCATCAAACTACTGTAAACAGAGCGTTCGTGTGATATGTCCCCTTCTAAATTGCGTTTTGACCCCACGGTCTCAGAGAGCTAGTTTTTAGATTTGTCAAACTACTAAACGAATTAATGTTAAACTAAAAAAAGTATTTATGATTGGTGTTAAATAACCGGATTAAAGACTTGGGCCATTAAACCGGGTTCAAGAAAAAGAATAAAAATTAACTAACTAAACCAATAAAATTATGAATAACAATTTGTCAAGGAAAAACTTTGGCTCAGGCAATGCTTTTGTCGAAAAAAAGCATTTAGCTTTATTAATGATGGTAGTTTTTTCATGTTCACTCTTTGCTAATGAAAAAACTAAAAATTTATTGAATGATAATACTGTCTCAGTAAGTTTTAAGAAAAAGAGAATTGTTTCCAATTTCATTCAAGCCCAACAAATCAACGTTTCCGGAATGGTTGCTGATAGTAAAGGAATTGGAATTCCGGGCGTTTCAGTACTTATCAAAGGAACTAAAAAAGGAACAGTAACAGATTTTGATGGAAATTTTGTACTCCCTGATGTTGCTTCAAATGCTGTTTTAGTCTTTACTTATATCGGAATGGAAACTCAGGAGGTTGAGGTTTCCGGAAAGAAAGTAGTTAATGTACTCATGCGTGAAGCTTCCAGTAAACTGGATGAGGTTGTTGTTATTGGATATGGTACAGCTAAAAGAAAAGACTTAACAGGTTCTGTTGCTTCAGTAAACATGAAGGATTTAAAGGATATTCCGGCTACCAATGCTTTACAGGCTATAGCAGGTAGATTAGCTGGAGTAAACGTAACAATTACCGAAGGAGCTCCAGATGCCCGAATTAATGTACGTATAAGAGGTGGAAGTTCCATTACTCAGGATAATAATCCATTATTTATTGTAGATGGCTTTCAGGTGAACAATATTAATGATATTCCTCCTGGCGATATTGAAACTTTCGATGTGCTTAAGGATGCATCATCTGCGGCCATCTATGGTTCTCAGGGAGCTAATGGAGTAATACTTATTACAACCAAATCAGGAAAAAAAGGAAAAGTAGAGATTACTGCAAATGCTTATACAGGTTTAAAAAAGACTTATAATCTGACTGATGTTTTATCTCCTTACGAATATGTATATTTTCAAAAAGAGATTGATCCGGGATCAAGTGTATCAGGTACCAGTTTTTATTCTGCTTACGGTTTGTGGAGTGATCGAGATATTTACAAATCTAAAAAAGGATTTGACTGGCAGGAAAAATTATATGGTAATACCGGATTTCAAACCCATACGGATTTAGGTTTGACCGGAGGGGATGAAAAAACACAATATAAGGTTAATTATACGCATGATTTTGAAGATTATATAATGATAAATTCTTCATATAAAAGAGATTATCTGAGTTTTAAATTAAATAAAGAGATTAGTTCCAAATTCCGTTTGGATTTTAACTCCAGATTTTCCAATACAATCATTACCGGACCAAGTGTTTCCAGTGGAAGTAAATTAAGAGATGGAATTAAATATGCGCCAGTTAGAAGTTTGACTTATCTGGATCCGGGTGCTCTCTTGGGTACAAGTGATAACATAACTTCTGCTGAGGCTTTAAGTAGTCTTAATGATCCTATTTATAATATTTCAAACGAATATAAAGAGCAAAACAATCTTAATATTACAATGAATGGTGGTATAACCTTTAAACCTTTTAAAGGAATTACTATTGTTTCTCAGGGAAGTTATGCTGTAAATAGAAATTTTACTGATAATATTTGGTTGAAAAATACAGGTGAGGCCAGTGCCAATGGAGGCCAGCCAGTTGCTAAACGTCAGGATGTAAAAGGGGCCGACTGGTCTATGCAAAATACCATAAGTTACGATGGAAGTTTTAGTAATTCGAATCATCGATTGAATGTTTTATTAGGACAGGAAGCACGTGATTCACACACGAGTGAAACATTAATACAATCCAAATTTTTCCCGGGTGATTTCAATGCTAAGGACGTATTAGCTATGTGGAATTATGGAACCCCATTACCAACTTATACCACGATTAACGAGCCTAGTAGAACGGCTTCTTATTTCGGACGTATCAATTATACATTACTGAATAAGTACATTTTTAGTGCTACTTCCAGATTAGACGGTAAGAATGTATTTGCTCCTCAAAACAGATGGGGATTCTTTCCGGGAGCTGCTTTTGCCTGGAAATTATCAGAAGAAAAATTTATGGAAAAAACCAAAGACTGGTTATCCAATGCTAAGTTCCGTTTAAGTTATGGTGAAGTAGGGAATGCCCGTGTGGGATCTTACTGGCGACAGGATTATACATTTGAATCGTCGGCTAACAGGTTGATTTATATTGGTAATAATGCTCAGAGTACTTTAAAACCTTCGACGACTTTAAAAAACGAAAACCTGACTTGGGAAACTACGGTTTCAACAAACTTAGGTCTTGATTTAGGTTTTTTTAATCAGAGATTGAATTTGAGTATTGACGCTTATCAAATTGATACTAAGGATTTAATTTTAGCAGTGGCATTACCATCAAATTCAGGATATACATCGCAATATCAAAATATAGGCAGTACCTCTAATAAAGGATTGGAGTTTGCTTTATCAGGAGATATTATTGATGCAGATCAATTCAAATTGTCGGCTAATTTTAATATAGCATTTAATAAAAATATAGTAAAAAGTTTAGACGGTTCAAGTGAAATGATTGCTGCTACGAATTGGGCGCCTAATGTTGGTCGTGATGATTACAGAGCCAGAGTGGGAGAACCAGTTGGATTAATGTATGGCTATGTTTCAGATGGTTTTTACAGTTTTGATGATTTTACGTATGATAACACTCAAAAGAAATGGATTTTGAATCCGGGAGTTGTTGATGCTTCTAAAGTAATCACAACTTCAGGGAATTATTTTGGACCGGGACATATGAAACTTAAAAAATTAAGTGGTACAGGTACGGTTATCAATCCGGATGAAGACCGTAAAGTTATTGGTAGAGCACAACCAAAACATACAGGAGGGTTTTCAATCAATGCTTCTTATAAAGGATTTGATTTGTCGGCCATGTTTAACTGGTCGTATGGTAATGATATTTACAATGCTAATAAAATTGATAATACTACTTTCAGCGGTTCTAAGCGTTATAATAATGCAAGTACTATTATGAGTTTAGAAAATCGTTTTACAACTATTGACCCGGCTACAGGAAACAATATTATGTTTGGTGCCGATGCAAATCCGCAGTTGTTACAAGAGATTAATCAAAATGCTAAAATATGGCATCCATTATCCAATTCTACAATAGTTACCGATTGGGCAATTGAAGACGGTTCTTTTTTAAGACTTGGTAATTTAACATTGGGTTACACACTTCCTGAAAGTATTGCTAAAGGAAGATTTATTCAAAAAATCCGATGCTATGTAACCGGAAATAATTTAAAAGTTTGGACAAAATATTCAGGTCAGGATCCTGAAGTAAGTACAAACAGTTCTCCATTAACACCAGGATTGGACTGGTCAGCTTACCCAAAAGCAAGAACAGTTTTATTTGGAGCTAACGTAACATTTTAATTAATAAGATTATGAAAAAAATAATATACTATTCTTTCATTATTGTTGCTTTGGGATTGTTCTCCTGTAGTGATGATTTTTTGGAAACAACTTCGCCTTCTAAATTAAGTTCTGAAACCGTTTTTAAAACACCATCAATGGCTAAAGCTGCCATTATGGGAATTTACGGAAAGATGACAGATACCTATATTTACGGTCAAAAGTTATCGGTAAACTGGCAGGGAGTTTCGGATATTGAAACCAATTCAGGGTTTTCTACTACAGGTTATAATTCGACCAGTAGTGATTCGGGTGCCGGAAATTTTTATGATGATCCTTATAATACTACAACAAAATGGCAAACGCTGTATGAGTTTGCTGAATTAGCTTCTACAGCTGTGGATGGAATTAGAAAATCCCCAATCTTCGAGACCAGAGCTGCCGAAATGAAACCGCTATTAGGAGAAGCTTTGACGCTTAGAGCAATGGCTTATTTTGAATTAGTGAAATACTGGGGCGATGTACCATTTAAGAGAGAAGCATCTAAATCGGACCTTACTAATGTTTATATGGGAAAAACAGATAGAGATACTATCTATGCAGGTTTGGTAGAAGATTTGACTGAGGCTGTAAATTATTTACCATGGTTAAAATCAAATGCTGAATATTCGACTTCAGAGCGCATTTCTAAAGCTTTCGCAAAAGGACTTTTGGCAAAGGTTGCACTTTATGCCGGAGGATGGTCTTTGCGTGATGGTAATTTATTTCCAAATGCTGATGTTGAGCATCATCCAACTATACAGGAAGAAAACGGTTATTATGTGGGTAGAGTTAAAAATTGGAGAGATTATTATCAAATAGCAGCCCAGCAAACGGCGGAAATTTTAGGAAGTTCGGCACATCCGCATACCTTGGATCCTAGTTATGAAAATATCTGGAAAACAGTATGTAATTTACAGCAAAATGCCTACAACGAGAATCTTTTTGAAGTTGCTTTTGGTTTAGGAAATAACGGAGATATTGGTTCTCTGATGGGCTATGAAGTAGCATCTAATACAAAATACGGTTCAAGAGGTTTCGGAGGAAGTTATGTGGCTTCTCAGGCGTATTATTTTTATTCTTTCGATCGTGATGATAGCCGTCGTGATGTTACTTTAACCTGGACAAGTTATGCTAGTACCAATAAAGAAACAATGAAAACAGATGCTTTAAATGTAAGTTTTGCAAAATGGCGAATTTACTGGATGTCACCTTCTTATTTAGCATTACATAAAACAGCCAATTCCCGAATTGCTACAGGGGTAAACTGGATTTTGATGCGCTATTCGGATATTTATTTAATGTTTGCCGAAGCTCAGAGTAAATTGACGAGTCCGGATGTAGTAAATACTACAGCAGGAATTTCACCACGTCAGGCCTTAGAAAAAGTAAGAGAACGTGCTTTTGGTGCTGGTTCTCCAAAAATTAAACAATATGATGCTGATTTTTTCAATGCTATTGTTAATGAGCGTGCTTGGGAATTTGGTTGCGAATCTATTCGTAAAGGTGATTTGTGCCGTTGGGGATTGTTATCAGAAAAAATTGAAGCAATGAAAAAAACACTTTGTTTAATGTTGGATAATAAAGTGCCTGTAACCATTTTTGACAAAACCTATCAGCCTTCTGATTTTCCACAAACGATTTATTATAAGTTTAAAGATGCTGAATATATTGACCAAAAGTCGATCAATTTTTATACTAATCTGGGAGCTAGCCCAGGTGCAGAGTATCAGTCGGCATCCTGGTTTACAAAGAGTATTGTAAAACCAACCAGTGGAACCAGCAGAACGTATTTAGATAATCCTACAAAAGTATTATTGGCAGCTACCGGAATTAATAAGGCATACGATTATTCAGGTTTTCTTAGCTCTATGACAAATGGTAGTGAGATTCAGGCGAATCTTGCACAATATACCATGGGGAATAAAAACTGTAATTACCGACAGTATTTTGCTATCTATTATGAAGATGTATTCGAGTCAAAAGGTTTCCTTTCGAATTCTTATGGCTACTAAACTTTTAAACTTAATTTAAATGAAAAACAGTATAATAATTTTTGTGGTTTCAATACTCTCCTGTTTTATGGTGAGTTGCGAAAAAGATTATAATGATTGGGAAGTTGAACCGGGACACGAGAGGCTTTTCAGATCATTAATATTAGAGGTGTCTAAATTGCAGTCTACTTCCGTTGAGCTTAAGTTTACCAAATCCATTTCGGCAACTAAATATGTTTTTGAATTTAGCAAAGACAGTTTAGAATTTAAGGAAATTGTAAAAACGGTCGAGCTTTCTGCAGGGAGTTTGAAACCTTTTGCAGATTCTAATAATCCAACTAAGGTGGAATATCGTGAAATGTTTGCTGGATTAGATGGTACTACCAAATATTCAGTAAGAATGAAAAGTATCGACGAATCATCCGGTATGCAATCGGGTTATAACCAGATTTATTTTGAAACGCCACCAGAGCAGATTTTCACTAATTATTTTCCAACAACGAATAGTGTAAAGCTAAAATGGACAGTGACTCCAAATGTAACCAAAGTTGTTTTATATAACAGTGAAATGCAGGTGCTAAAGGAGGTTACTTTAAACCAGCAACAAATAACAGCTGGTGAACTTAGCTTTGAAAATTTAAGTATTGGAACTAAGTATGTTGCTAAGATTTTTAATGGAACTAATAATCGCGGAACTTTAAATGTAACTACTACAGGAATTTCGAATAGTTCTGTTTATAAGGTTTTAGAATCAGATAATGCAACAAGTATTAATACTGTTTTAAGCAACCTTGTATTAGGTGGCGCTACTGATATTACGGTTGAGTTTGAAGTTGGGAAAACCTATGCAATTGGAGGTGAAATCATGGTTCCTACAGGAGTTAATAATATTGCTTTCACGGGGTCTGCAGGAGCAAATGGTGAATTACCTATTTTGACTAATGCCAGATTTAATGTTAAAACTCAGATAAAAGATATTATCATACAATATTTGTCGACAACATCTTCCGGAAATTTCTTCATTGATCTTGGAGCAAAAATAGTCAATAACATTACTGTTGAAGGTTGTAATGTGTCTAATATCAATTCTATTGTTAGGGTTAGTGGAGCATCTGTTATAAAAGATATTAATGTAAACAATACATGGATTTCAAATACAGGAGGTTACGGTGTGTTTAATGTTGGAGCTGGAGGTATTGTTAATTCTATAAATGCGACCAATTGTACTTTTACAGAAATAAGTACCCGTTTTGGAGATATTCGTATCGCTACTAAAGTTAATTTCAAGAACATTACTTGTGTAAATATCAATATGGCAATGAGTCACCTTTGGTTATTTGATAATGCAAAGCCTTCACAAGTTTCTATTCAAAATCTTATTTTAGGAGGACCAAACGGAGGTGCTAAAATTAATGATACTAACGGAACTTATAGCAATATCCCAATTTCTTATACAGGCAGTTATAAAACTAACGATATGATTGTAGATGTTAGACCGTTTAACGGAATAACAGTTGTGCCGTCTACTATTTATGGTTTGTTTGTTAATCCTGCCAATGGGGATTTCCATGTTAAGGAAGGAATAGGTTTTGCCGGAACAGGAGTTGCCGGTGATAAAAGATGGTTTAACTAGATATTTTTTATAGGAGGGGGATTTTCAGAATTCCCCTCTTTTTTTAAAGATTGAATTAATTCAAAATTAATAAGAGATATTTAGTATTAATTATTGCATTTTATCTGCAACTAAAACAATACTAAAACTGCTACAATACTTATTTGTTTTTGCTCCAATTACTGTAAATAAAGTAATATGCCCCCCCTCAAATTGTTTTTTACCACCATTATTTGATTGAAGTAGTTTTATATTTGTTAAACTAGTAAATAGCTTATAAAAAGAGGAATAATAATTTGTAGGGTGAAAATTCATTCAACCAATAATATTAATGATTAAAAAATAAAATAATGATTGCGAAATTTTTGATGGCTTCTGTTTTTTTAACGAATAGTTTTTTTGTTGAGGCAGCTAGTTATTCCAGAAAAGGTAAAATCCAAATAGAAAAAGTAAAGGCCTATGATATAATTGTTGCTGCTGATGGTACAGCTGATTATAAAACGGTACAGGAAGCATTGAATTCAGTTGCGCCTCTTAAGACAAAGGAGACTAAAATTTTAATAAAAAATGGCGTTTATAAAGAGAAATTGGAAGTAATCAAGGATAAAAACAATATTACTTTAATTGGAGAAAGTAAAGAAAATGTCGTTCTTACGTATGATGATTATGCTTCGAAGAAAAATGCTTCAGGAGAAGGTATAGGAACATCCGGATCGGCCAGTTTTATTGTTACAGCCGATAATTTTAAAGCTAAAAATATCACCTTCGAAAATGCATCAGGACCAGTTGGACAGGCAGTGGCGGTAAGGGTTGATGGGGATAAAATTATTTTTGAGAATTGCAAATTTCTGGGTTTTCAGGATACGCTTTACCCTCGTAGTGCCACAAGCAGGCAGTATTATAAAAACTGCTATATCGAAGGGACAACTGATTTTATTTTTGGTGCCTCAACGGCTGTTTTTGATCAATGCGAAATTTTTGCTAAAAAAGGAGGTTCCTACTTAACCGCAGCCAGCACTTTGGAAAACACTCCTTATGGCTTGGTGTTTTTAAATTGCAAATTGACTACAAATTCAGAAAATAGCAGCTATTATTTAGGAAGACCCTGGCGACCTTATGCTAAAACAGTTTTTATTGAATGCGAAATGGCTGCACATATTAAACAGGAAGGCTGGCATAACTGGAGTAAACCGGAAGCAGAAACTACCACTTTTTATGGCGAATATCAATCTACAGGAGCAGGAGGAAACACAGCCTCACGTGTGAGTTGGTCCCATTTGTTAACATCAGAACAGTTTACTAAAGAATATACTCTTGCAGCTATTTTTAAAGATTGGAATCCAAAGAAAATCATTGATGATTTATATAAAAAATAAATGTATAACTGAGTTCATCACTCATGACAACAGCATTTATTAAATTTAAATGCTTTTTTAATTTCAAATTAATGTTAATCAACGAATTCTTTATGTATTAAAAACTGTATTACAACCAACTTTATCAATTATGAACCAAAAAATACAAACATTTCTTTTCAAAAAAGCATTCTTTTTAGTGCTGCTTTTATTTGGAATAACCGCTCAGCTAATCGCTCAGCGCAATGTTGAAAAACTAAATCGAGGCCTGATTGCCACGCGCCTCGATGCTAATAAGGTTTATGTAGGCTGGAGAATGCTGGGAACCGAATCCACTGGTGTAAGCTACAATTTATATTGTGACGGAACAAAACTGGCAGGAAGTCCTTTTACAACTACCACTAATTATACTCATGCAACCACTACTAACGGGACTTATACAGTTCGGGCTATTATTAACGGAGTAGAAGAACCGGTTTCAGAATCAGCTACTGTATGGGCAAATCAATATTTGGATATTCCCATGCAAGTTCCTCCCGGAGGAACCACGTTGGATAACGTTGCTTACACCTACGATGTTAATGATTGTAGTGTGGGGGACGTGGACGGTGATGGGCAATACGAAATTTTTGTAAAATGGGACCCGACCAATTCAAAAGATAATTCTCTTCCTGGTTATACCGGAAATGTATATATAGATTGTTACCGATTGGACGGAACCCGTCTTTGGAGAATCGATTTGGGGAAAAATATTCGCGCCGGCGCACATTACACTCAATTCATGGTGTATGATTTGGATTCTGACGGAAAAGCCGAAATGGCCTGTAGGACAGCGGATGGAACCATAGATGGAACTGGTGTCGTTATTGGTGATGCAACCGCTGATTACAGGATTCATGATAGTACCAGTAAATCTTTTGGGTATGTTCTAAGCGGACCGGAATTCTTAACCATTTTTAATGGAGAAACCGGTAAGGCAATGGCTTCCAAAGATTATTTGCCGGCAAGAGGAACCGTTTCTTCCTGGGGAGACAGCTATGGTAATAGAGTTGATCGTTTTATAGCTGCAGTTGCTTATCTTGACGGAGTAAAACCAAGTTTAGTAATGGGCCGTGGTTATTATACCAGATTGGTACGTGTGGCTTGGGACTGGAGAAACGGTACACTTTCGCAACGATGGATTTTTGACAGCAATACTTCCGGAAATTCTGGAGCAGCAGGTATGGGAAATCACCAAATGACCGTGGGTGATGTTGATGGCGATGGTAAAGACGAAATAATAAACGGTTCTAGTGCTATTGATGATGATGGGACTTTGTTATTTGCAAATACTTTAGGTCACGGTGATGCTTTGCATATGAGCGATATGGATCCGGATCGTCCGGGGATGGAGATTTGGCAGTGCTTAGAAGAACCTGCTAAATATAAAACGAATGGGTTGGTATTTCTGGATGCCAAAACAGGGACAACTTTATGGGGAATTCCAGCTACCGGAGACGTAGGACGCTGTAATGCTGCCGATATTGATCCCCGTTACAAAGGTTATGAATGTTTTGGCACTGCAAATAGCGTAAACTATTTAATGGATTGTAAAGGAAACCTAATTAGCAATAAAAAACCGACTCAGAATTTCTCTATTTGGTGGGATGGGGATTTAAATCGTGAATTATTAGATTCAAATAAAATAGACAAATGGGATTTTATTAATGGCAAAACGGTTAATATGCTTACGGCTACAGGTTATTCATCGAATAATACCACAAAAGCAACACCTTGTTTGAGCGCGGATCTTTTTGGGGACTGGAGAGAAGAGGTGATATTCCGTAAAGATGACAATACTTCCATCAGGATTTATACAACCAACATTCCTACCACAAATAAATTATATACATTAATGCACGATCCTCAGTACAGAGTGGCAATTGCCTGGCAAAATTCGGCGTATAATCAACCACCACATCCAGGCTATTATTTGGGGGTAGATATGGATGCAAATATTCCTGCTCCTAACATTACGATTGCAGGTCATTCCACAACTGCTGCTCCAAAACTTAAAGTATATGTTGAAACTCCTACTTGTCCGGGTAAAGCTAATGGAAAAATTAGTATTGGTACTGATTTGAACGGCTATACGTATAACCTGACCATTACAGGAAACGGACTTAACCTGGTATTAAATAATCAAACTATCACTACTGCAACTAGTTGGGTGAAATCAGATTTTGCAGCAGGAACTTACGTGCTTACTGTTGCGATTCCTTCCATTTCGTTTCAGGAAAGTTATACTGTAGTTGTCAAAGAAATTTCGGCTCTGACTGCTAAGAGAGAAGAATCTAACAAAACGGTGAGTTATACAGTTTCCGGAAGCAATGAGTATAATGTAACGGTTAACGGAGTTAGCAATACCTACATTACAGCCAGCAGCGAAACAGCTAAAATTGAAATTGATGCTAATTTACTTCAATCTACAAACACGGTAACTATTGAAACCAACAGCGATTGTCAAGGGATTATTGAAGATAATTTTAAAATGAATTCTTTAGCAGTTGTACATCCAAATCCAACTAGTGATGTAGTAAATGTTGAAGGAGTAAACAGTGGTTTAATTCAAGTGTACACTACTAGTGGAACACTAGTGTTGGAGCAAAAAGTAGATAACACTACTAACAGTATCAATCTAAGAGGATTTACTGTAGGAATGTATCTGGTAAGAATTACTCAGGGAGCCGAAATACAAACATTTAAAGTTATTTTGAAATGAGAACAATAAAAAATATAAAAGCAATATGTTTTTTTGTTGGTTTAGGGCTTTTAGTGTCCTGTGGCAGAGATGGAGGCAACTCAGATGGAGATCCCGTTGTGAATTTACCGGCAAAATCTAATTTGTCCCTTCCTGCTAATGGTGAAAACTGTAGTGTCTATACCGTTGTTGCCAGCGATAATACCAAAGCAGAAATTAGTTTTAGTTGGACTTCTGCAACTTATGCCACTTCTTATGTTTTAGCAGTAACTCAGGCTGGGACTGAAGTATTTAAAAAAGAAATCAGCACTACTTCTTACAAAGTGGTTTTGGACAAAGGAAAAACGTATTCCTGGACTGTAACTGCCAAAAATAATGACGGGATAAACGCTAGTGCTACTAATTCCTTTACCACACCCGGAAACCCAATAGGGAACTATGTGCCTTATGCGGCGGTGATTAATTTTAGTGTAAACAGTACTTCAAGTATGGCTTCGTTGTCATGGGTAGGTAAAGATGAGGATTCTGTAACAGCGGATTTAAAATACGATATTGAAATCAAAAAAGACAATGTAGTGATTCAGTCTTTAACCAATCAAACGGTTACTTCAATTGCTGATTTTGCAGCAGTATTGAATGCTACTTATCAAATTAAAATTAATACTATCGATAAGTCAGGGTCTTATTCGACTTCGATAGTAACTTATACTTACAAATAATTTTGAACAAAGTAATTTTAGATAATATATAAAATCAGAAAATTAAATACTTTCATCAAATATAAAGAATAGAAAATGAATCGAATTAAGATTATTGCGGGCTGTTTAATGCTTTCTATAAGTGTTTTTCAGGGAAATGCCCAACAAAAATTAAAATTGCAATACGATACGCCGGCAACCAATTGGAACGAGGCTTTGCCTTTGGGTAATGGCCGTTTAGGCGCTATGGTTTTTGGTAATCCACAAAAGGAAGAATTGCAATTGAATGAGGAAACCGTTTGGGCTGGTGAACCGGGGAATAATGTGCCTAAAAATGTTTATCCAAATATTGAAGAAATTAGAAAATTACTTTTTGCCGGGAAAAATAAAGAAGCTCAGGATTTAGCCAATACAACTTTCCCGAGACAGGCACCTGCTAATCTTAATTACGGAATGCCGTACCAAACTGTTGGAAGTTTATGGATTGAATTTCCCGGTCATGAAAATTTTACAGATTATAAACGAGATTTAGATATAGAAAAAGCAGTTTCGTCTGTGAGTTATAAAGCAAACGGAGTAACATATAAAAGAGAAGTGTTTGCTTCTTTTGCAGACGATGTTATTTTGGTAAAATTAACTGCCGATAAGAAAAAAAGCATTAACTTTTCGTTATCGGCAACAACTCCGCAGCTAATTCATGATTTTAAGACAAAGGATAACAAACTATTTTTTGAAGGGACAACAGCAAGTGTTGACAATAAAATAGGTAAAGTGAAATTCATTGGAGAAGCGGCCTGTACTTTACAAGGAGGAAATCTAACTGTAACTTCTGATAAGTTAACCGTTAAAGATGCTGATGAGGTTATTATCCGAATTGCGATAGCGACTAATTTTAAAAATTACAAAGATTTATCGGCAAATCCTTCTGAAAAAAACGCAACAGTTTTAGCCAAAGCTTCTAAGAAAACTTACGCCAAATCTTTTCAAGATCACGTTATTGCCTATCAAAAATATTTCAACAGAGTATCTTTGTATTTAGGAGATTCACCTCAGTCGAATAAAACAACTGATGTGAGGATTAAGGAATTTGGAACTTCTTATGATCCGCAACTAGTAGCGCTTTATTTTCAGTTTGGAAGGTATTTATTGATTTCAAGTTCACAGCCGGGTAATCAGCCAGCGAATCTTCAGGGAATTTGGAATCATAAATTATCGCCGCCATGGGATAGTAAATACACGGTGAACATTAATACCGAAATGAATTATTGGCCTGCCGAAATAACAAACCTGAGCGAAATGCACCAGCCTTTATTCAGTATGCTGAAAGATTTGGCAATAACAGGGAAAGAAAGTGCTTCAGAAATGTATCACGCCCGAGGTTGGAATATGCACCATAACACTGATTTATGGCGCATGACAGGAGTGGTTGATGGTGGATTTTATGGACTTTGGCCAATGGGAGGCGCCTGGCTTACCCAGCATTTGTGGCAACATTATCTATATACAGGAGATAAAGCATTTTTAAAGGAATATTATCCTGTTTTAAAAGGGGCGGCCCAATTTTATCTGGATGTACTTCAGGAAGAGCCTGAACACAAATGGTTAGTGGTTGCTCCATCAATGTCTCCCGAAAATACCTATGAGAAAAGTGTAGGCGTTTCCGCCGGGACTACAATGGATAATCAATTGGTTTTTGATACTTTCAATAATATCGTTAATGCTGCTAAAGTTTTAGAAACCGATAAATCTTTTGCTGATTCGGTAGCGGTTGCATTAAAAAGATTGCCGCCAATGCAAATAGGACAATATTCACAATTGCAGGAATGGCTTCATGATTGGGATAAACCCAATGACCATCACAGACACATTTCGCATTTGTACGGATTGTTTCCATCAGGACAAATTTCTCCATTCAGAACACCACAATTGATTGAAGCTGCTAAAAATACTTTAGTATCAAGAGGTGACGTTTCTACAGGCTGGTCTATGGGCTGGAAAGTAAACTGGTGGGCTCGTTTATTAGATGGTAACAGGGCTTTTAAACTGATAAAAGACCAGTTAAGCCCTGCGCCTATGGAAACCAAAGGTCAGCAGGGAGGAACTTATCCGAATCTTTTAGATGCGCATCCACCATTTCAAATTGATGGTAATTTTGGATGTACAGCGGGAATTACCGAGATGTTATTGCAAAGTTATGATGGCGCTATTTATGTGCTTCCTGCTTTGCCTGATGATTTTAAAAGCGGAAAAGTTAGTGGTTTAAAAGCCAGAGGAGGTTTTGAAGTAGCTATCGAATGGGAAAATGGCAAGGTAAAACAATTGACTGTAAAATCTACGTTAGGAGGAAATTGCAGATTGCGTCTGGCGTTTGATGTGAAGTTAGTAGGTGATGTAAAATTGGAGGAAGCCAAAGGAGATAATCCGAACGTTTTCTACAACGTAACAACTATTAAAGATCCTTTAATTTCAGAAAAAGCTGCTTTAAAAGGTTATCAATCTCCTGAAACTAAGTTGTATGATTTCAATACAGCAGCAGGAAAAACCTATGTTTTTAAAGTAAAATAATTGAATTTTTATGAAAATCAACCCCTATCAGATGAAAATTGTAGTGGCAATTTTGCTGGCTAATTTAATCAACGTAGCATCTTTTGCTCAACAACGGCTAGTGCAGGATATTTCTAATAATGACTGGAAGCTTTGGTTGGATTCTGATGCACAATGGCAAAAAGATGTCTTGTTTACGCCTCCCGTTGTTATAAAAAAATTGCCTGTTAATATTCCATCCGGAGGCTGGCAGGCATTAGAAAAAGGAGAAAGTAAAACGGTTCATCTTCCTGCTACCGTGGAAGAATTTTATTGGGGCTGGAATACAAATTCTTTTGGAGTTTCAGGTAATTATCTGGGCGTTTCCTGGTTTTCAACTCAGGTAGCTGTGCCACAGTCAATGAAAGGAAAACGAATTGTGTTGCATTTTGAAAGTGTTCGTTTCAGGGCAGAAATATTTGTAAACCAAAAGTTAGCTGGCTATGATTTAATCAACGGAACTCCTTTTGATGTTGATGTTACCGATTTTATCACTGTTGGGAAAACGAATTCGATTGCAGTTCGAATTACCGATCCAAACGGAAATTTTGATTGGAGAGACAGCTCCAATTATATGTGGGGAAATTATCGTACCAACCCAACCCACGGTTTTGGCGGAATTACCGGAAAGGTGAGTCTTGTAGCAACGGAGAATATTTTTGTGAATGATATTTTCATCAAAAACAAACCAATTTTGAATGAAATCGATGCCGAAATTTCATTGACAAATAATACTGCAACAACTTTTAAAGGAAGTTTTTTATTAGAAGTTGCTGAAAGAAAAACAGGCAAATCAGTTTTCGAAAAAAGTTTCCCAATTGAAGCTACTAAAGGAGAGAATACACAGTCTTTTACAATTAAAGTAGATAATGCCAAGCTTTGGGACATCGACAACCCGAATTTATATGTGCTGAAAGCTTCGCTTAAAAATGACAAAGAAGTAAAAGATGTTGTAGAGAAAAAGTTTGGTTTCCGTTGGTTTGAAGTCAAAGAAGTGGATGGAGACAAACAGTTTTATCTGAACAACAAACGTATTGTAATAAGAACGGCCATATCTTGGGGTTTTTGGCCGATTAACGGAATTGCTCCAAGTGATGAACTGGCCAAAAAACAAATTGCAGATGCCAAAGCTGTTGGTTTGAATATGTTGAATTTTCATCGTACCATTGGTCAGACCAATGTTTTGGATTATGCCGATGAAATGGGATTACTCTATTTTCAGGAGCCGGGAGGGAATCAATTTCCGGCGAACCAATTCAATCCTAAGAACGAATTGGAAAAGAAACAGGCTGATTTTTATTTTGCCGCCCGCGACGAGAAGTTTTTCAGAATGATAAAACGTGACCGAAGCCATCCTTCATTGGTGATTTACAATATGCACAATGAAAGAGGAGCGGAGCCTCAAAAGAAAGATAGCGTACAGATGTTGGCGGGACACAAATTGGATCCAACCAGAATTATGACGTATAATTCCAGTAATGGTCCAATAAAAAAAGGAATTGATCCACGTTTTAAATTGCATTTGTTACCGTATAGTAATCAGTTTCACAATTTCGGTTGGTTTGACCAGCATCATGCAGGAGGTCCCGGAGTGTATCATGATAATTTATACAGCAATCCTAAAAAGTACGCAAAATTCACAGATAACAAAGAAGAAATTGTGTATTACGGCGAAGAAGGAGCCATTGGAACACCGCCAAGATTGCAATTGATTAGAGACGAAATCCTTAAAAGAGGTAAGGACATTGGCTGGGAAAGCGACGATTATTTGAAATGGTATGATGCTTACGATAATTTCCTGAAGAAAAATGATTTCGAAAAGTCATTTCCTAATGTGGACAGTCTGACCAGAAAAATGGGGAATGTGACTTATTATTATCAGGGTCGAACAATTGAAAATGTGCGAATCAATAATACAATTGACGGTTATGCAGTGAATGGCTGGGAAAGTATGAAACTGGAAAATCATTCGGGCATAGTTGATAATTACCGAAATCTAAAGGGTGATGCCGATTTGATAGCCCGTTACAACAAACCTTTGTATGTGGCTGTAAAATTGACTAATAAGGTTTTATCTGTAAAAGATACGACGGTGGTGGATTTTTTCATTGTAAACGAAAAAGACGTCAAAGGAGCATTTGATTTAAAGGTTAAAGCAACAAACAATAAGCAACAAACAGTCTGGACCAAAACAATTCCTGTTACAGTAACTGGTGGAATTAAATATGGCGAATTATTGTCTGCGAAAAACACTTTTGCACCCGAAACTGAAGGTTATACGAAGATTACGGCTGAATTAGTTTCGAAAGACAATACCGTGATTGCCAGCGGAAGCGACGAATTATTTGCGGTAAAACTGAACAAGGAAAAAATAGCTTCCAACATTATGGTTGCTGATACGACGGGCGTTATTGGTAACTATTTTAATTCTGAAAAAATTAATTTCAAAGAGTATAAGAGTGGAACTCCGTCCGGGAATTGTTTAGTTATAGGTGGTTTTAAACCGCAGCAAACGGGGAATCCATTGGTTACTGACCTTTTGGAATGGGTGAATAACGGAAATACCGTGGTGGTTGTTAATGATACCGATACCTGGGTGAGTTATTTTGCTAAAAAAGAAGCCGCTGATTACAGAGGTTTCAAAACATTAGGGACATCCTGGTATGGAGGAAATTATTTTGTTAAGGAGACAAAATGGTTTGAAGGTTTGCCGCAATCCTGTGTTTTTAACTGGGAATACCAATGTTTTGCAACTTATAATAAAAACAGATTGGGACTCAGAATGTTTAACGGGGAAACAATTGTTGGTTGTGTTTCTGATCATAAGCAAGAGGTTTATTCTGCTTTAAGTGTAATTCCACACGGAAGAGGAAAAATTATTCTTTGCGCACTGGATATTTTTAGTTGCATAAAAGAAAATGCAGTAGCTAATAAAGCAGAAGGAGACGGGGAAAATGCTTCTATGAAAACTTTTGATGTGTCGGCTAAAAACAAAGCCAATATCGTAGGACAACAACTTTTGTTGAATTTATTAAAGTAATCTTTTGTTAAGTAAAAAATATAGAATCAATTCATTTTAAGCGACGTCTCAATTAACGGAATGAGTTTAAAAGCTAATAAAAAATAGAAAGATGAGAATCAAAACAGTATTCATTTCGGTTGCCGTTGCATTGTTTGTACAGTGCCTGTCAGCACAACAGCAAGCCAAATCAAATTATTCAACCTTAATAGCGGAATCAGTGATTAAAAACAATCCGCAGGTTTGGACAACTGATTTTCAGAAAACACCAAAATGGGGCTACGTTGAAGGTTTGGTTTGCCTGTCATTGCAACAACTTTCGGAGCATAGCCGAAATGATAAGTATTCCAATTATGTAAAAGAAACTTATACGGATCTTTTGATAGATGCTGCGGGAACTATTAAAGGTTACAATATGGAAACGTTCAGGCTGGATGATATTAATTCAGGTAAAATTCTCTTTGCACTTTACAAAAAAACGAAACAGGAACGTTACTTAAAAGCCATTGAAACATTACGTGACCAACTTAAAAAACAGCCAAGAGTTGCTGAAGGCGGATTTTGGCACAAAAAAGTATATCCTAATCAGATGTGGTTAGATGGCTTGTACATGGGCTTGCCTTTTTATGCACAATATGCTGCTGTTTTTAAAGATCCTAGTGCTTTTGATGACATTACAAACCAATTATTGTTGGCTCAAAAACATCTGAAAGACCCAAAGACAGGTTTGTATTACCACGGTTGGGATGCCAGTAAATCAGTCTATTGGGCTAATCCGGAGACAGGTCTTTCTAAAAATTTCTGGGGCAGAGGAGTGGGTTGGTTGTATATGGCTTTGATTGATGTTTTGGAATATTTGCCTCATGATCATAAAAACTACGCTAAAGTAGCCTTAATGTTTCAGGATTTAAGCAAGGATTTGATTCGGGTTCAGGATAAGGATTCGGGAGTTTGGTTTCAGGTATTGGATTACCCAAAAAGAGAAGGGAATTATTTGGAGTCCACCGGCTCAATTATGTTTGCATATGGGCTTTGTAAAGGAATGGAATTAGGAGTTTTAGATGCGTCTTATCTTAAACCGGCCAGAAGTGCTTATAAAGGTATTTTTAAAAATTTTGTCAAAGAAGCTAAAAACGGAACATTAGAGATTACCTCCTGTTGTGCGGGAGCCGGTTTAGGTCCTGCTGATAATTTGGTCAGAAACGGAACTTATGAATATTATATCAGTGAAGCGGTAAGATCTAATGATGGTAAAGCAATTGGCCCGTTAATTATGACTTGTATAATGGCCGAAAATAATCCTAAATGGGGAATGAATAATTAATTAAATAGTGTAGTGTTTTAATGAAAAATAAAAGGTTAACATTAGCTTTATTGCTAGCAGTTTTAAGTTACAGCGGAGTTACAGCGCAAAAAATAAAGAATACTGTTTCAGAAGTTTGGGTGGCTGATTTAGGAAATGGCAGTTATAAAAATCCAGTTCTTTATGCCGATTATTCTGATCCGGATGTTTGCAGGGTAGGAAAGGATTATTATATGACGGCTTCCTCATTTAATTGCATTCCGGGTTTGCCTGTTTTGCATTCTAATGATTTGGTCAATTGGGAATTGGTTAATTATGCATTGCCAAAGCAACCGCCTGTTGAGGTGTATGATAAAATCCAACATGGTAATGGAGTTTGGGCACCTTGTATTCGTTATTACAAAGGGGAATTTTATATTTTTTACCCAGATCCTGATTTCGGGATTTATATGATTAAAACCAAAGACCCTCACGGGAAATGGAGTGAGCCTGTTTTAGTAAAGGCAGATAAAGGTATTATTGATCCGGCTCCATTTTGGGATGAGGACGGAAAGGCTTATTTGGGGTACGCTCTTGCCGGAAGTAGAGCGGGGTCTAAAAGCGTATTGATAATTTGCTCCATGAACGAAGACGCCACAGCAGCTTATGATGATGATAAATTATTGTTTGACGGTCACGAAAAACATCAAACGGTAGAAGGTCCTAAATTATACAAGAGAAACGGTTATTATTATGTGTTTGCCCCTGCAGGTGGTGTGGCTACAGGCTGGCAGTTAATTTTGCGTTCTAAAAATATATTTGGACCTTATGAAGAAAAGGTAGTTTTAGAGCAGGGTAAAACCAATATTAACGGGCCTCATCAGGGAGCCTGGGTAGATACGGTAACCGGCGAAGATTGGTTTCTGCATTTTCAGGATCAGGGCGCTTATGGCCGTGTGGTACACCTTAATCCAATGTCTTGGAAAGACAACTGGCCGGTTATGGGGGTAGATTATGATAAAAATGGAATTGGCGAACCTGTGTCGACTTATAAAAAACCAAATGTTGGAGCACAGTATCCAATTGTAACCCCTCCGGATTCAGACGAATTTAATGAACCTGTACAAGGGTTACAGTGGCAATGGCATGCCAACAAGCAATTAGTTTGGGGATATCCATCAACAGGAATGGGCTATTACAGAATGAATTGTATTGCTAAGCCTGATAATTATGTGAGTTTATGGCAGGTGCCGAATATATTGGCTCAAAAATTCCCGTCTAACGAGTTTACCGCTACTGCAAAGTTTGATTTTAAACCCAATTTTGACAATGAAGAATTTGGTTTCCTAATCATGGGAAGAAGTTATAGTTATATTGCGGTGAAACAAATTAAAGGGAAACTGAAATTAATTCAGGCAATAGGAGATAAAGCCGATAAAGGAAAGGCTGAAACTACTACTGAAATAGCCGATTTAAACAGCGGTTCATTGTATTTCAGAGTAAAGGTTGAAAATGGAGCCAAGTGTCAGTTTTATTACAGCTACGATAATAAAAAGTTCATGAAAGCGGGTACTGAATTTAAAGCTACCGAAGGAGTGTGGATTGGAGCCAAAATGGGATTTGTGGCTTTAAGAGAGGGGAAAATAAATAATTCAGGTTACGTAAATGTGGATTGGTTTAGAGTAACAAAAGACTAAATTAAAATTCAATCTAAAATTCGATAAAGGCTGTTTCAACTATGAAACAGCCTTTTTTATTGGGATTATTTATTTTCCTTACGATATTCACTCGGAGTTAGATCGTATTTGTTTTTAAAAGATTTAGTGAAGTATTTCATGTCTGAAAAGCCGGTCATGTAGGCAATTTCTTTGATTAATAACTGACTGTTCATTAACAATTGGGCAGCCCTTTTAATTCGTACATCTCGGATGAATTCAACAGGAGTGTAACCCGTAAGACTTTTTATTTTGTAATAAAAAGAAGTGCGATTCAGTCCTACGACACTGCCTAAATCTTCTACCGAAAAATCATTATTGTCAATGTTTTCTTCAATGGCAATCATTACTTTTTGCATGATTTGTTCGTCCTGATCCGTAATTAAATAAGGCTTAGGATTGTACTCTTTTGGATTGCTTTTTTCGTAGGAATCAAAAATGCCCTGCAGCCTTTTTCGTTGTTCGAGTAAATTAACAATTCGGGCTTTTAAATAGGAAACACTGAACGGTTTGGTTATATAATCATCTGCACCATAAGAAAGTCCTTCCAGCTGACTTTCAATTGTGGTTTTTGCGGTTAAAAGTATAACAGGAACGTGGCTGGTCTCGATATTGTTTCTTATTTTCTGTAAAAGTTCCACTCCGCTGAGTTTAGGCATCATAATATCACTGATAATAAAATCGGGAGTGCTTTCCAGTATTTTTTGATAGGCTATTTCGCCATCTTCGGCTTCCAGAATTTCATAATCATCTTCCAGAACATTATTAAGGAATGTTCGCAGTTTAAGGTCATCTTCAACGACTAATATTTTTATTTTTTCCTGACGCTCTTCCGGATTGTTATAGAGTGTTATGGGCTGTGTTTTGAGTAATTTATTTTCAACTATTTCTTTAGATTCTTCTTCGGTACTAATTTCTACCTCGTCAGTAAAATGGCTGTATCCCTGTTTGAAAAAGACAGAAAAGCTGCTGCCTTTATTGGTTTTACTTTCAAAATTAACTTCTCCATGATGTTTTTCTACCAATTCTTTTACCATCGATAAACCAATACCGGTGCTGGGATTATTACTGTTTTTGTTGAAAGAAGAAAAACGGTTAAAGATGCTGTTATGATGTTCTTCGGAAATTCCAATGCCTTCATCGATTACGGTTAGTCCTATTTTTTTGTCGTTTTTATAAATGCGAAGGCGTATTGTTTTTTCATCCGGAGTGTATTTAAACGCATTCGATAAAAGGTTCATGATGATTTTTTCCAAAGCATTTCTGTCGGCCCATAATTTGATATCATCATCTAAAATTTCTAAGCTATAGCTAATCTTTTTTTCCTGAGCAATTTCGATGAAATTATTAAAAATATCACTGGCAAATTCGGTTAAATTTATTTCGGAGATTTTTAATTTCTGAGCCTGAATTTTTCTAAAATCCAATATCTGATTAACCAGCCTTTGCAGTCTGTTTGTACTTTGAGATACGTAATCGAGTTGTTTTTTTATGATTTCAGGCGTTTGGCTATCATTTATTAAATATTCTATTGGACCTGAAATTAAGGTTAAAGGCGTACGCAATTCATGTGAAATATCGATAAAAAACTTTTGCTTCATATCAAACATATCTTTTTCAATTTTGGCATTCGTTTTTAATTGGTAAATGGTAATCATTGTGCGGTTAATCAGAAGGATACATCCTATAATTAACAGCGCATAAATAATGTAAGCCACTGTTGTATTCCAAATAGAAGGTTCAACATTAATACGCAAACTTCTTTCATTTGTTACCCAATTTCCCTGACTGTTGGTCGATTTTACTTTAAAGGTATAGCTTCCCTTGGGCACATTCGTATAAAAGGCCGTTCTCTGGTTGTTGACAAAATTCCATTTCTCATCAAAACCTTCCAGTTTATAGGCATATTTGATGTTTTTTGGGTTTTTATAATCCAAAGCAGCAAACTCTATATTGAAAAAGTTTTGGTTATGATTCAATACGATATCTTTACAATTGTCTAAGGAAATCGCTAATGGAGAAGTCTCTTTATTGATATCTACTTTTTTGTTGAATAACCAAAGGTTGGTAAAGGCCAGATAAGGGGAATAATAATTGGATTTGATTTGATCGGGAAAGAAATGGATTATTCCTTCGGAGTAACCAAACAGGATTTCGCCCGATTTCAGCCTGCACTTAGTAGCTTCTGAAAAGTTATTGTTGTTGATAGCCCATTTTATTTCCGGAAACACTTCAAAATATTCTTTTTCAGGGTTAAATCGGGTTAGGATATCATCAGTAGCGGCCCAGATTTTACCGTCGTTATCCTCAACTAAGGACAACATATTGTTAGACGGCAAACCTTCATTTCGTCCAAAAGTTTTAAACTGAACAGGAAATCCTAACTTATCTTTAGAAATAACTTTACTAATACCTCCATCGGCAGTTGCTAAAATGGTTTTGCCATTTTTAGTAACGCAAATGTCCATAATATCATTGCTTCTAAGTCCGTTAGGATTGACATTGTTTATACCATACGTTTTTATGTTTAGGCGATTGGTATTTGGTTTTACTGCCAATAATCCGCCAGTGGTGCCCACTAAAATTAAACCCTCTTTAGTTTGATTGATGCATCTTATTTTACTGAAATTCTCTAATGGATAGGATTTCCATCGGTTTCTGTGATTGATAAACTTTAGTTGCCCAAATTTGTCTTTTTCGATTAGGTTTAATCCATTAAAAGTTCCCACCCAGATTTGACCACTGCGGTCTTCATAAACCGAATAAATGTCGTTATCGCAAAGACTGAATGAATTTGTATCGTTGTGTAAAAAATGTTCTACGCTGTAGTTGTAAGGCGTTTTTTGAGGGGTTAATTTATAAAGACCGTCTCCACGTGTTCCAATCCATATATTTGCATTACGGTCTTCGGTTATACTATATGCTGTTTTGAGCCATGTAGCCGATTTACTCAGTTTACCTGATGGAGAAAGTTCTCCCATTTTGTTCAGGTTTTTATCATAAATGAGTATCTGTTTTTGTTTGGTGCTAATCCATGTTTTTTCGCTTTTATCCTGAAAAATAACCCTCACATTTCTGGGAATAGTATTTAAGTGTGCTGCGTTAAAATTGTATTCGCTAAACGTAATTTTGCATAAACCTGCCGCCTGCATATTGTACCATAAAGAGCCCTGACGGTCAAAGAAAGCGGTGTGTAAGCTGTTAGGTGAATTAGAATTAAGGGAGTTCGATGGTACTGTAAATGGAAGGAGCGTTTTTTTTACAGCATCAAATTTTGAAAAGATGCCTCCTGAAGGCTGAACCCAGACGTCGCCTTTTTGATCGGTTAATACCAATGCATTTACCGGTGCGTTAGAATTGATTTTCTCGTCAGAAGTTTCCGGGTAGTAAGATGTTTTTTTGTCTTTAAAATCAAATAGATAAATGCCTCTTTCTTTGCCCGAAACAAACCATAATTGATGTCTTTTCAGAAAGGCAACAGGGTTAAGGTCAGTTGTTTTTAAATTGGGCTGGGTTTTCGAATTGAAAATTTCAATTTCGCCGGTATAAATATTGATCGTACAAAATCCTTTTTGGTCGGTGATGGCAAGAATGGTTTGCTGATCTAATTTTTCGAACTTAATGATTTTTGCATCTAATGCTATTTTTTTAGTTCTGAAATTATGATTTCCCTTAGAATATTTAGCAATTGTTCCATTTGAACCTCCAAACCAAATTTCATCTTCAAATTCAATGGCAGCATAAAATCCGGTTGGCAGATGCAATTGTGTTAAAAAGTAAGTTGGAGTTTTTTTCGGTTTGAACGGATTCACCAGAGTAATTCCATTATTTGTTAACAACCATGAATTTTTTTGTGAATCTTCGAATACGGTGTGAACAGTATTCGTTTTTAAATTATTCTTTTTTTTATGGAATACAATAGTGGAAAACATGTAGTCAGTAACAAGTACACATCCATTATCGTTTTTAGAAAGTAACCAAACCATCCCTGATTTAGTGACTTTAATTTGCCCGATGTTGAATTTTTTATTGGGTAAATCAGCAACGAGTTCGGTTCCCCAAAAAGATTCTGATTTTGGATCAAAACAGTACAATCTGGAATCCAGCGCTTCCGATCGCATCCAGATTCGGCCATAGATGTCTTCAATGATTTTATCAACCCGATTGTTTTTCATGATAACCTTATCGGAGGCTTTGGGTTTATAGTTGGTAAAGGAATAGCCGTTGTATTTGCTAAGCCCGTTTGTGGTTGCTATCCAGATAAAGCCTTTTTTGTCCTGAATGATTTGGTTGATGATATTATGCGGAAGTCCGTCTTCAACCTGAAACTTTTCATAAGAGTAATTTTCCTGACTGTGCATGATAAATTGAGACAGAAAGCATAGAAGCATTATGATATAAAGGTTTCCTGAAATCTTCATTGTGGTTTTTAGTTGTAGGATTGAACAAATTTACAATAATATATAACTGTTTTTTTAAGACAGAATGCAACTTGTTTGTATGTTTTTGATGAAGTTCCCGTTTTAAAAAAATTGAAAAGTGTTGCTATAGCTTTCTTACTTAACAAAACTATTAATAGTACATTTACAGATTAGGGGGGATATCACACATATCGAAGGGGCATTTTACAATTTAATCAATTGTGTTGTTCTGTAAATGAGTGATATAAGAGTTGAGATATTATGAAAAAAGCATAAAACTCAACTAAAGAGTTTTATGCTTTTAAAATTTAAGTTATTGAGGATGTAACTTTTAATAGATTGAACTAATATTGATTTCTAATTTGTAGATTTCAAGTTAATAATGCCTGACTGAAGTCCATTTCCGGAAACCTTTAATGTTATAGTACCTGCTTTTTTAGTGGCTTTCACTAAAACTATCAGTTTTCCACTGAAAAGTTTCATAGTATTTTTGTGAAACATCTCAGTTGAGGTGGCGTCACCATTACAAGCAGCCCTATAGGTTCCTGCGCCATTTACTTCAAATTTCAATTGATTATCCGCCAGAGGACATGGAATGCCATTCTTGTCAACAACAGAAACAGTAACAAATGAAATGTCTTCTCCATCTGCTTTAATGGTTTTACGGTCCGGATTAAGTACAATTTTGTAAGGAGTGTCAGCGGTGTGGATTTCATTTTGAGCAACAGCTTTACCATTAGAATCTAAAGCAACTACTTTTATAGTACCCGGTTCATATTTTACATCATTCCACATAAGACGATATCTGTTTTGTGGTGTTGCATTATTCTTTTTTTGTATTCCCATACTTTTGCCATTGACAAAAAGTTCAGCACTTTCATAATTGGTATATACAAAAACAGGAGTGATTTCGCCCTCTCTTCCTTTCCAGTTCCAATGTGGTAAAATATGCAATGTTTTATCGGTAGTATTCCACCTGCTTCTATACAGGTAAAAACGATCTTTAGGAAGACCGGCCAAGTCAGAGATTCCAAAATAGGAACTTCTTGAAGGCCATTTTTCATCATAAGGTGTAGGTTCTCCTAAATAATCAAATCCGGTCCATACAAATTCACCTATAACCCATGGTTTGTCATCTTGTAATACAAAATCTTCATCCGGTAAATTAGACCAGCTACAAGCTTCCAAATCATATGATGAGCATTGTAAATCGTCATATTGTTTGTTTTTATATTGTTTTACGGGGAATTTATATATGCCTCTGGAACTAACTGTAGAAGCGGTTTCTGATCCTAAAATAAAACCTTGGGGGAACGCTTTATGTGCATCTTCGTATAAATGAACCCTGTAATTTAACCCAGGTATATCGAGTAAGGAACCAAATCCGGAGGCCATAGTTTGCTTAACTTGATCCATTCCTACTGTTACAGGACGTGTTGGATCTTCTCTGTGGAAAATATCTTGCAGAAACTTAGCTCTTTTAAGTCCTTCAGCTCCATATTGATCAGGAACTTCATTACCTGCACTCCACATTACAATACAAGGATGATTTCTGGTTGCTCTTACTAAGTTTACAATATCTTTTTCGGCATAATCTTCAAAAAAACGATGGTATCCATTCTTTACTTTTGGTTTAGCCCATTCATCAAAACTTTCAGCCAAAAATAAAAATCCCATTTCATCGGCTAGTTCCAATTGTTCAAAAGAAGGCATATTATGGGAACTGCGAATAGCATTGCAGCCCATGTCTTTCAGGATTGTTAGTTGTCTTTTTAAAGCCGCTTTATTGATGGCAGCTCCCAATGGTCCTAAATCATGATGAAGACAAACTCCCTTGAATTTAATTGTCTTTCCATTTAAACTGAATCCAATTTCAGGTTCGTACTTAATAGAGCGTATTCCGAATTTTGTAATTTCCTCATCCTTTAATGTTCCGTCATTCGAAATTAATTGAGTAACGGCAGTATAGAGATGAGGAGTTTCAGGACTCCATAACTGCGGATTAGTAACATTAATTGTTTGGTCGAATTTGCCATCAACTGATTTTGGGCTTTTGGCTGTTGCTATTATATTGTTCTTAGCGTCTTTTATAATGGTTACCATAGAACAATTGGTCCCATTTGCATTGGTTTTAATATTTACAGTTGCTAAGTTGTTATTTACTAAAGGTGTAGTAACAAAAGTGCTCCATTGTTCAAAACTTTCAGTGTCTTTTACAATGATGCTTACTTTCCTGTAAAGTCCGGCGCCCGGATACCATCTTGAAGAATAAGGCTGGTTAGTGAGTTTTACGGCTAAAACATTTTTTGATCCGATAATTATATCTTTCGTAATGTCAATGTAAAAATAGCTGTAGCCATAGCCCCATTGACCTATCTTTTTTCCGTTCAAATAAACTTCAGGTTCACTCATAGCGCCATCGAAAACAATAAGAGCTCTTTTTCCTTGTTGGAATTGAGGTAATGTGAATGTTTTACGATACCATCCAGAACCTATATGTGGTAGTGCACCTGTACGACCGGTTTTTTCTGTGGCAATTTTTTCTCCATTTTGTTCTATTGCTGTAATTTGTATATCCCATTTTTTATCAAAGGGGCCATAAATAGCCCAGTCGTGAGGTATACTTACAGTTGACCATTTAGAATCGTTGTAGCTTGAGGAGGACGCGTCTTCTTTGATGTCTTTAGCAAATTTCCAATTATCAGTAAGGAGTATCGTATTACGGCTATTTTTGAATGTTTTTTGTGCTGAAGAGCTTAATGATAAAAATCCTGTAAAAAAAAGTATTATCACCATTTTTACATTCATGTTTTGTATTCTCATTTTATATTTTTTTGAATTCATTTTTGCACTAAAAGTAAAAACTTTTTTAATAAAAAAAATCCTGTAGTTTACTTCTTGTAATTAAAATTTAAGATAATGGAGATTTAGTTTCTCTTTTGCCCATTCGGTATGATACGATATAGTTAAATCAGAGGGAGGATAGATGCTGTCAGCTATTGCCGCATTTTGTCCATAACAGAAAATAGTACTGCTGAATAATAAAAATTGCGCAATCAATTTTTTCATAGATGCAAGTTTAATTGGTTGAATGGAATAAATATGAGGGTTCTGCATTCTGCAAAAAAAATAGTAGAATGCGTATTGCTACAAATCTAAGTGGTTTTGATTTTACAGCTATCCTGTGATAACCTGTATCCTTCAGTATGATTTTTCTTGAGATAAGATTAGTCTGAGTTACAAAGATCCTCTCATAATAAGACTGCTTTTATTTTCAATTTGTTCTTTTTTATGATTGAGAATTAATTCGGCCAGAATGCGTCCCATTTCTTCAAAATCGGTGGATATGGTGGTGATTCCTTCGGAAACGACTTTTTTTAGAGGAGTGTCATTGTAAGAGATGATGCCCAGATCCTGACCAATAACTAATTTCTGTTTTTTAGATTGTTCGATTACGTTTACCAAATGACGGTCATCTGGGATGATGTAAAGGTCTCCCTTCTGGATTTCGTTATTCTCAAAATTAGAGATGATGTCGTAGTGAAACTGATGTTTTTTACAAAAATCGATAAAACCTTCCCGCATTCCTATGGGTTGTTTGTAACTGGAGAAAATCAAAATGAGTTTTTTGTATTTTTCTATTTGGTTTTTGCCCGATTCTAAGGCATTGTAAGTGTCTTTAGTGTGATTTTGATGTACAGAGGGATAATTCTTTAGTTCCGGATTAGTCTGGTCCAGAATAAATACGTCTTCTTCGGGAAGTGTTTTGATTACAGCCGCTGCATTAACCAAATTGGTTGGCATAATGATGTATTTCGAATAATTGCCATTGTTTTCATGGATGAGTTTTTTAAAAACTTCGGGATTAAAATAATGAAAGAAGATGTCTATTTGTGCATTTCTGTTAATGGTTTCCATAAAAGAATTGTAGAGGTCTTCCTTAAAAGCATTTAATTCGTCAAACAATAAGAAAATCCGCTGCTCAAAACTAAAATCCTCACTTTTTACATAATAGCCTTTGCCTAAAATAGCATAAATAATTCCTCTTTTTTTGAGTTCGTCATAAGCCAATAAAACCGTATCTCTCGAAATACTAAATTCAAGAGAAACTTTGTTAACCGAAGGTAGTTTATCGCCTCTTTTTAAGCGTTTCTCGGCTATGGACATTTCTATTGACAAAATAATTTGCTTGTATTTTGGGAGATTCTGTCTTTTGTTTATTGCTATTATTTTCATGTTTCAAAAAATCAGGTTATAAATGTATGTAAAAAACCGGTATATAGTGGTATGGTTTTACAAATGAATTAGCATGGAATAATTTATTTACCAATAATTGATGTGTCGTTTTGTTTGTCAACACCTCTACGGTAGTAGATATCCGGTAGAGAAATTTATAAACTGGTTGGTACTGGTTTGTTTTTGTAAATGTTGTACATACATTTGTTATTTACTCCATAAAAAAAAACTTTAAAAAAAATATATTTGCTATTTTATTTCAAAATATTTTAAAAAGAAAACTGTCAGATAAAAAGATTTAGATTTTATAAAAGAAATACAAATGAATACGATTTTAAATGGTCAATTAAACATAAATAGCTTCCTTGTTAGAGCTTGTTTATTAATGATGCTGTTTTCAGGACTAGCCAATGCTCAGTTAAAAATTAATGAAAGCGAAGTTGGTTTGGGCTGGAGTAATAACTCGGTAAATACAGTTGTTTTTAGAAACAGTGCGCTTACAACTTTTAAAAAGTTTCAATATACCGCTTATTACAATCCTGATGGGAAAATGGTTTTGGCCAGGCGCAAATTGAAAACCAATAAATGGGAAAAAGTAATTACGCCCTATAGCGGAAATGTAAAAGACGCGCATAACGATATTAGTATTGCTGTTGATGCTAAAGGCTATCTTCATGTGAGTTGGGATCATCATGATACTCGTTTGCGATATGCTAAAAGTAAAGCGCCATTTAGTTTGGAATTAGGAGAAGAATTACCAATGACAGGTCAGGATGAAATAAAGGTTACTTATCCTGAATTTCATAATTTACCTGATGGGAAATTGTTGTTTTGTTATCGTTCAGGAGCTTCCGGAAGAGGCAATATGATTATGAAATCCTATGATGTGAAGACTGAAAAATGGACTTCATTGCAAAATAATTTAATTGACGGAGAAAATCAGCGCTCGGCATATTGGCAAATTTGCGTAGGCAAAAAAGGAATTTATCTTTCCTGGGTTTGGAGAGAAAGCTGGGATGTATCAACAAATAATACTATTTGTTATGCTTTTTCAGCTGATGGCGGACAAAGCTGGCAAAAATCTGCCGGAGAAAAATACAGTTTACCAATAACAAAAGCAACTGCTGAAACTGCCTGGAATGTTCCTCAAAACAGCAGCTTAATCAATCAAACTTCGATGACTGTGGATGAAGCGGGAAATCCTTATATTGCAACCTATTGGGCTACTAATGGAGTGCCACAATACAAAGTGGTTTACTGGTCAAATAAGAAATGGAATTTAATCGATACTAATTTTCATTCGAACCCATTTACTTTAGGAGGTGGTGGAACTAAAAGAATTCCAATTTCCCGTCCTAAAATTTTGGTTGATAAATCGATGTTGTATTTGCTTTTCAGGGATGAGGAAAGAGACAACAAAATCACATTGGCGTATGCCAATTTAGACAAAAAACAATGGGAGTTGAAAGATGTAACTTCTTATTCGGTAGGGCAATGGGAGCCTAATTTTGATGTGTCACTTTGGAAGAGAAAAAAACAATTGCATATTTTTTCTCAAAATGTAAGTCAGGCCGATGGGGAAGGATTGGCTAAGGTAGACCCTCAGCCAGTAAGAGTTGTTGAATTTAAAAAATGCCTTAAGTACAATTCACTCAATCGAAAAACACACTAAAACCACTAAATAAAACTGAGAATGAAAAGGAAACTAATTTTTGCGCTTTTGTTGGCTGTGCAGCTCATTAACGCGCAGCAACAACAAAATGAATGGGAAAATCCTAATATCGTAGAAAGAAACAAAGAAGCAGGGAGAACTTCGTTTGTTTTATTTCAAAACGAAACGACAGCAGCGACTAATCAAGCAGAGCAATCTTCGTATTATAAAAGTTTAGACGGAGAATGGAAATTCAATATTGTTAAAAAACCGATTGACCGTCCGCAGGATTTTTATAAAGTGGATTTGGATGATAAAAGCTGGGCTAGCATTCCGGTACCATCTAACTGGGAATTACAGGGATTTGATATTCCTATTTATACCAATATTACTTATCCTTTTCCGCGAAATCCCCCCTTTGTAGATAATAATTACAATCCGGTAGGAAGCTACAGAACAAAATTTACAGTACCCGAAAATTGGAACAGCAAAGAAGTGATACTTCACTTTGGTTCTATTTCAGGTTATGCCCGTGTTTACCTTAATGGAAAAGAAGTGGGAATGACAAAAGCAGCAAAAACAGCTGCCGAATTTGATGTGACTCCGTTTTTACAAAAAGGAGAAAATGTACTGGCAGTTCAGGTTTTTCGCTGGCATGACGGAAGTTATTTAGAAGATCAGGATTTCTGGAGATTGAGTGGTATTGAGCGCAGCGTGTATTTGCAGGCTGTTCCTAAACTGACGGTTTGGGATTATTTTGTACACAGTGATTTAGATGAAAATTATGCTAACGGACTTTTTAAAACTACGGTTCAGTTAAGAGCTTTTCAGCAAAATAAAATCAAAAATGCCAATCTAACGCTGACTTTATTAGATGCTCAGGGCAAAAAAGTATATGCCGAAACTAAAAAAGTGAGCAATCTAACTAAAGAAGTTACTTTTAATTCTACTGTTACTAATGTGAACAAATGGAGTTCAGAAATGCCTTATTTGTATCGTTATATTATAAAACTGGAAAGTGTTAATCCTGATGAGAATTCGGTTATTTATGGGAAAACAGGTTTCAGAAAAGTCGAAATTAAAAACGCCCAACTTTTAGTTAACGGTAAGGCGATACTTATTCGCGGTGTAAATACTCAGGATCATCACGAAACAAAAGGCCATACACCTGATTATCCAACTATGCGCAAGGATATCGCATTAATGAAGCAAAATAACATCAATGCTATCCGAATGAGTCATTATCCGCATGATCCTTATTTGTATCAATTATGTGATGAATATGGAATGTATGTAATTGATGAGGCAAACATAGAAAGTCATGGGATGGGGGTTGAAGGACAAAACATTTCTGCGGAGTCTAAACACCCTTCTTATGTGTCAATGTGGTTTCCGGCGCATTTGGATCGTATCAAGCGTATGTTCGAAATCAATAAAAATCATCCTTCAGTGATTATATGGTCTATGGGGAATGAATGTGGTAACGGACCTGTTTTTCATGAAGCATACAAGTGGTTGAAAAGCACGGATCCATCACGTCCGGTACATTCTGAACAGGCCAAAGAAAATAGCAATACTGATATTGTAGCACCAATGTATCCAACTATCAAATACATGAAAGAATATGCTGCCGCAAAAGATAAAACGCGACCTTTTATCATGTGTGAGTATTCACATGCGATGGGAAATAGTAGCGGAAATTTTCAGGAATACTGGGATATTATCAACAGCAGTCGTCATATGCAGGGTGGTTTTATCTGGGACTGGGTAGATCAGGGAATTAAAACCAAAGATGAAAATGGAACGGTTTATTATGCTTATGGAGGAGATTTAGGAAGTAAAGATCTTCGTAATGATGAGAATTTTTGTGATAACGGATTGATTAGTGCTAATAGAAAACCACATCCGGGATTGGCTGAGGTGAAAAAAGTATATCAAAGCATTTTGTTTAGTCTGAAAGGATTAAATCAATTGACTATTAAAAATATTTTTCAGTATACTAATTTAAATCAGTACCAATTCAAATTTGAATTGTTTAAAAACGGTCATTTAGTTCAGGAAAAAACATTCAATGTAGATTGTGAACCTGGAGAAAATGTAACTATTGATTTGCCTGTTGAAGCTTTAAATGCAAATGCAGAATATTTTCTGAATGTCTATGCTTATACCAAAACAGCAACCGATATGGTTCCTGTAAATCATGAAGTAGCCAGAGAACAATTTGCCATTGGACAAGGGAATTTCTTTGCTGAAAAAACAATGGAAATTTCGAAAAAGAAAGATTTGAAATTCAAGACAAAAGCCAGTGTTTTGACTTTTGAAACCAATGCAGTTGCAGGATCTTTCGATTTAAGTAAAGGTGTTTTAAAAAGTTATATTTCTAAAAATAATCCTTCTGAAATTGTAACTGCTTTTCCAACGCCTTATTTCTGGCGAGCACCAACAGATAATGATTTTGGAAACAAAATGCCGGAGAAATTAGTTGTTTGGAAGGAGGCTCATTTAAATCCGGAAGTAAAATCGGTTACGGTAGGCAAACAAACAGAACAAGGCTTGCCAATTGATGTTGAATATGCTTTGGCTGAAGCCAAAATACCTTACATTGTCAATTATCTTATTCAAAATAATGGGGAAATAAAAGTTACAGCAAGTATTGATGTTACCGATAAGAAAATGCCGGAAATGCCTCGTTTTGGTATGCGTTTAGAGCTCCCGGGAGCTTATGAAAATCTGAGCTATTATGGTCGCGGTCCGTTAGAAAATTATTCAGATAGAAAATCAGCTTCTTTTGTTGGGATTTATCAGGACAAGGTAGCGAACCAATTTACCTGGGAATATATTCGTCCGCAGGAATGTGGAAATAAAACGGATGCAAGATGGTTTAGCCTGCAAAATGACAAAGGAGTTGGATTGAAAATCACCGGAGAGCAGCCGCTAAGTTTTAGTACGTTAAACGTTTCAACAGAATCTTTGGATCCGGGTAAAACTAAAATGCAACGCCACACCAATGATGTTAAACCGCAAGACAAGGTATTTGTACATTTAGATTTAGCACAGCGCGGTCTGGGAGGCGATGATAGCTGGAAATCACTGCCACATGAGCAATATTTGCTTACGGCTCCAAAATACAGCTACAGCTATACTTTGAGTTTGTTGGATTCAAAATAATTAATAATGTGATTGTCCGCTAAGCGGACTAAAAAAAAACAGGACACAGATAAAACGGATTTTTCGTGGTTTTTTCAATCTGTGATAATCTGCTAAAATCAGTTTTATCTGTGTTCCATTTTTTATATTGAAATAAGAAACGGAAAGTCATAATTAACAATGCCTATTCTTTTAAAAAACAAATAGTATTTATAATATGAAACGAATACAATCCGCATTTTTTGCCACTTCGATAAGCTTGGTTTTAGTGTTGTTTTCTTCTTGCAGCGTCACTAAAAAAGTTGCCGAAAAAAATAGTGCTTACTTATTTGTGTACTTCACAGGAAATGCAAAATCAGAAGAAGCCATACGTTTTGCCATCAGTAAAGACGGTTATAATTATTATGCTCTGAATGATAATAAACCTGTGATTACTTCGGAGGTAATCAGTACTACTGGTGGTGTTCGTGATCCTCATATTTTAAGAGGAGCCGATGGAAATTTTTACATGACCGTTACCGATTTACAAACGGCAAACGGCTGGGATAATCAGGCGATGATACTTTTAAAATCGACTGATTTGGTGAATTGGACTTCTTCGAAAGTGGATATTTCAAAAGTGTTTTCGGGATTTAAAGATGTGACCAGAGTTTGGGCACCACAAACTATTTATGATGCTAAGGCTAAGAAATACATGGTCTACTTCTCGATGTTGCAACCGGGAGGAAAAGATATTGTTTATTATTCTTATGCCAATAAAGATTTTACAGCCTTGGAAACAGTGCCAAAACAGCTGTTTTTTAGTCCAACAAAAGGTTCCTGCATTGATGCCGATATTATTGAAAAAGACGGAAAATTTCATTTGTTCTTAAAAACTGAAGACACTGCCGATAAAGGGATCAAAGTTGCTATTTCGGACAAATTGACTTCAGGGTACGTGTTGAAGGATGAATATGTAGATCAAACTAATGAATCGGTTGAAGGTTCAGGCGTTTTTAAATTAAACAATTCGGATACTTATATTTTAATGTACGATATGTACAGAAAAGGGAAATACCAATTTACGTCTTCAACTGATTTGAAAAATTTTAAGGTAATTGATGAAAATGTTTCGATGAATTTTCATCCAAGGCATGGTACGGTTTTGCCAATTACAAAAGCGGAAGCACAGGCTTTAATTGCTAAATTCGGCTGGTTTCCCAACGGCGAAATCGCAGGTGCAAAATCAGGAGCTATTAAACAAAACAATGTTATAGTTGATGTTGAAAATAAAAAGATGTTGCTTCCTGTAAAAAACGGAACCGATTTAAAGTATTTTGACCCTGAATTTAAAGCCAATAAAGGATTGTCAGTGAGTCCGGCCGGAGCTCAGGATTTTTCTCAAAAAGGAGTGAAATATGATTTTGAATTGGGTGATTTAGGGAAAATGACTGTCGATGTCGAAGCAGTAGTCAGAAATAATCCATCATTGGTGGGCTATTATGCAGATCCTGAAATTTTGTATTCTAACAAAGATAATTGTTTCCATTTGTATCCTACCAGCGATGGTTTTAACGAGTGGAGTGGCGATTATTTCAAGAGTTTTTCATCAACTAATTTAGTGGACTGGACTGATGACGGAGTTTTATTAGATTTGAAAAAAGATGTTGTCTGGACCGATGTAAAAGCATGGGCGCCTACAGCAGCTGAGAAAAAAATAAATGGTCAGTATAAATATTTCTTTTATTACACCGGCGATGCTAAAATTGGTGTGGCGGTAAGCGATAATCCGCAGGGACCGTTTACGGATATTGGAAAACCATTGGTTGCAACAAAACCAAACGGAATTACCAGAGGTCAGATTATTGATCCGGATGCATTTACTGATCCTGTTTCGGGAAAAAGTTATTTGTATTATGGGAACGGATTTATGGTGGGTGTCGAATTGAATGACGACATGATTTCGGTTAAAGAAAATACTTTGACAGTTTTAAAACCAGACCGTACTTTTAGAGAGGGAACAGAGGTTTTTTATCGAAAAGGGAAATACTATTTCTTATGGTCAGAGGATGATACCCGAAGCGAAAACTACAGAGTACGTTACGCAACTTCTGATTCTCCGTTGGGGAATTTTAACATTCCTACAGAAAATTTAATTCTGGCCAAAGATCCTTCTCAGGGAATTTATGGCACAGGACACAACTCGGTAATTCAGATTCCGGGAACGGATGAATGGTATATTGTGTACCACCGTTTTACTATCCCTAAAGGAATTACTATGGGTCGTGCGGCAGGATATAATAGGGAAGTATGTATTGACCGTCTATATTTTGACGAAGAAGGAAATATCATTGCTGTCAAACCTACATTAGAAGGGATTCAGCCTTTGAAAAAATAAATCTTTTTTTACCATTAAGAAATTAAGAGAATTGAGACTCAATGGCTCTTAATTTTAATGGTAAAATTAAAACGTTTAAAAGGTAAATTTTACGTTTTTAATATTTCGCCCCTATGGAGCTCATAATAATGGCTCTATTTTTTCTATACATATTTTGCCACTCTGTGGCTTATTTGGTTTGTTTTTTTAGCTCCGTAGGAGCAAAATGTTTATAGAGAGATTAATAGTTGTTAGGTCTAAGCTCTATCGGAGCAGCATGTTTTTATAATCCGGTTCAGTTTGCAAATTAATTTTATAAATAATGATAAACTACAATTTGATGTTTAGGTGTTTGTTGGTGTTTTTTTCGTTTTCAATATTGGCGAATGCCCAAAATAAATCGGCTAAGATTTCGGTAAAAAACAATCTCAATTTCTCACGTACAGAAATAGTTTCTGTTTCAGGAAAACCACTTTTGGATTTGGTAAAAGGCAATAAACAGCAAGATCTTCGAATCAAAAAAGCAGGAACATCTGAATTTGTTGTTTTGCAATGGATTGATTATAATCAGGATGGAATTGGGGATGAATTGTTGTTTCAGGCGGAAGTTTTGGCGAAAGCCAAAGCCAATTACGATGTGGTTTTTGATGGAACGATAACTTTGCCCGAAAGTAAAAGCACGACTTATTCCCGTTTTGTGCCGGAACGCACCGATGATTACGCCTGGGAAAATGATAAGGTCGCTTTTAGGACCTATGGTCCCGATGCTCAAAAAAGAGTTGAAGAAAAACGTCCGGACGGAACATTGACCAGCGGAATCGATCTTTGGTTGAAAAGAACCGATAAATCCATCATCAATAAATGGTATGCCGAGAATGTGAAAAAACCGGGTTATTACCATATTGATCATGGTGAAGGTTATGATCCGTATCAGGTGGGACCAAGTCGTGGAACAGGAGGGAGCGGGATTTGGGAAAATAATGAATTGGCAGTTTCAAAGAATTTTGTGAGTTACAAAACAATTGCAACAGGTCCTTTGCGTACTATTTTTGAACTGACTTATGCGCCCTGGAGTTCGTATGAAGTGAAGGAAACCAAAAGGATTTCGTTAGATTTGGGTTCAAATTTCTCTAAGTTTGAAATTACAATTGATGCTAAAAAACAAATCCCAAATTACGCCACAGGAATTTCTTTGCACGAAAATAAAGGTGAAGTAAAAATCAATAAAAAAGAAGGCTGGTTCCGTCATGGGGAAACCATTGACGGTGTTTTCTTAGGCGAGGGAATTGTCTTGAATCCGAAGTTAGTAACAGATGCTTTTTCGAATGTTTCTAAAATAAAAGATCGTAGTGATTTATTGGTAATTACAAAACCAAAAGAAAATAAGCTGATTTATTATGCCGGTTTTGCATGGCAAAAAAGCGGTCAGATTGCTAATGCAACAGATTGGGATACTTTATTACAAAAACAGTCTAAAATGTTAGCTAATCCCCTTAAGATAACGATTAAAGGCAATAAATAAATCTTTTTTTGTAGTTTCGCTAAAACTTACAAAAAAAGCAGAATGGATATAATTACTGGACTAAAAGACAAAGTAGTCGTAATAACTGGAGGTGCTGGAGTATTAGGTGCCGGATTTACAAATGCACTGGCAAAACAAGGTGCTAAGGTTGCCATATTAGGAAGAGATTTGGCAAAGGCTCAAAAATTAGCTGAAGAAGTTAATAATGCAGGTGGGAAAGCAATAGGCGTTTCTGCTGATGTTTGTGATGAAGCGAGTTTAAGAAAAGCGCATCAGGAAATCAATGACCAACTTGGTTTAGTAGATATTCTAATTAATGGTGCCGGAGGAAATCATCCTAAAGGAACTACTGCAGATGTCTTTTTTGATAGCCAAAATAAAACAGAAGGTTTGCAAACTTTTTTTGGTTTAGATACTGAAGGTTTACGTTTTGTATTTGATCTTAATTTTATTGGGACTTTGTTACCAACTCAGGTTTTTGCTGCCGATATGATCGGAAGAGAAGGATGCAGTATCCTGAATGTTTCTTCTGTAAGTGCTTTTCATCCGTTGACAAAAGTTCCTGCGTATAGTGCTGCTAAAGCGGCTATCAGCAATTTAACGGAATGGTTGTCGGTTTATTTTGCTAAAGAAGGTATTCGTGTGAATGCTATTTCACCAGGCTTTTTCCTAACAGAACAAAACAGAGCTTTATTGACAAATGAAGACGGAAGTCTTACCGAAAGAGGAAATAAGATTCTTTCACAAACACCAATGGGACGATTTGGTGAACCAAACGATTTAGACAGTACTTTGCTTTGGCTTTGCAATCCGGCTTCACGTTTTGTAACCGGAATTGTTGTTGCTGTTGATGGAGGATTTTTAGCATACGCTGGAGTTTAAAACACACACACATAATCAAAATACAATGGGAATAGAACAAACTTGGAGATGGTACGGACCAAAAGATACTGTGCCTTTGTCTCACATTAAAATGGCGGGAGCTACTGGAATTGTAACTGCTTTACACCACATTCCAAACGGAACAGTATGGACTGTTGAAGAAATTCAAAAAAGAAAAAAAGAAATCGAAGATGCCGGATTGACCTGGTCAGTTGTTGAAAGTATCCCGGTTCACGAAAACATCAAAACCCGCAAAGGGGATTATAAAAAATACATTGAGAACTATTGTCAAAGTATTGCAAATCTTGGGGCTTGCGGTATCGATACGGTTTGTTATAATTTCATGCCGGTTTTAGACTGGACAAGAACTGATTTGTCTTTTGAAGTTGAAGATGGTTCTAAAGCTTTGCGTTTTGACCGTATGGAATTTGCTGCTTTCGAATTGTTTTTGCTAAAAAGAAAAGGAGCTGAAAACGATTATACAGCAGAAGAAATTGCTAAAGCAACGAAGGTTTTTGAAGCAATGAACGAAGACCAAAAAACATTATTGGTTAAAAATATTATTGCCGGATTGCCGGGTGCTGAAGAAGGTTACACCGTAGAGCAATTGCAAACAGCATTAGACGATTATGCTGAAATTGGTGATGCCGAATTGAGAAATAATCTATACGAATTCCTGAAAGAAATCATTCCGGCTGCAGAAAAAGCAGGAATTGTAATGGCAATTCACCCTGACGATCCGCCTTATGCAATTTTAGGTTTACCAAGAGTTGTAAGTACTGAGGCTGATGCCAAACAATTGATTGAAGTAGTGGATAGTAAAAGCAATGGTTTGTGTTTTTGTACCGGTTCCTACGGAGTAAGAGAAGACAATGATTTGGTTGGAATGGTACAAAGATTAGGTCACCGTATTAATTTTATTCACTTGAGAGCAACTAAACGTGATGCGGAAGGTAATTTCTACGAAGCAGACCATTTAGATGGCGATGTGGATATGTACGGAGTGATGAAAGCTATCGTTGAAGAACAGGATAAGAGAATCGCTAATGGTCGTCCGGATTACAGATTGCCAATGCGTCCTGATCACGGTCACCAGATGCTTGATGATTTGGATAAGAAAATGAATCCGGGTTATTCTGCGATAGGTCGATTAAGAGGTTTAGCCGAATTAAGAGGTCTTGAAAGAGGAATCAGAGGAAATCAAAGATAAATGATATAAAGAGGAGCAATTTTTTGCTCCTTTTTTGTTTTTAGCATTTTAGGTTTGTATTATTTATCGGTTCGTACTATGTGTGATTTATAAACCATTGATTTTTAGTTTTTTCAAATTATATTTTCGTAACTTGTACGAATCTAACCCAATATTTTAAGTTATGAAAAAGTCTGTTTTATTTATCTGTGGAATAGTATTAGCCATTCTGTTGGCAGCGTGCAATACAAAACGAAATGATTTGATTAATTCTTGGAAAATTACCGAGGTAGAAGCGAAAAAGCCTCTTTCAGATTCTGCTAAAAATGAAATCTTAGCTAATGGAACTTTAACTTTTACTAAAGACGGACGTGTAAGCGGTTTTTTGGAAAGCGAATTAGGTGATGGTAGTTATGCTTTGACCAAAAAAGGAAAAAATCTGGTTATAAAAGACGAGAATGGTACTCCATATCCTTTTGAAAGCAAGATTACAGAAGATCAATTGATATTAGAAAGTAAGGATATGGAAATTACTTTAGTTAAGAAATAATAGAGAAAGGAAAGACAGAATCAAAAATAAGAATATGGAAGGAGCAATTTTTCGGCTCCTTTTTTGTTTTAAATACTTCAGAGTTGTGTTTTAAAAAAGCTAATTTTACCATTGAGAAATTAATGGCTTAATAAAACGTAATTTCTTAATGGTGAAAATAAGTGTTAATCATGGAATTTTAAGGAAAAAACAGCGAACAATGAAGCTACTTCAAAATCAATTTACAGCGAAATTATTTTTTAGCGTTTTTCTATTGCTGCCTTTTTTTAGTGCGTTGGCACAGGAAGAAATAAAGCCTAAAAAAGAAGTTTATGAGGTGAAAATTGATTCTTTGTATCGCGAAGATCAGTTTTATTTTGCCTTTACCTATAATACGTTGCAGCAAAAACCAGCGGGTTTAAATCAGCAGAAATTTTCTATCGGAATAGGAGGTGGCTTTTTAAGAGATATGCCAATTAATAAAAACAGAACTAAAGCTTTTGCGACAGGATTAGGAGTGAGTTATAATAATTACAATCAAAATCTGGGAATTAGTGGTACTTCTCAAGCTCCTGTTTACAGCATTTTAGGTCCTCAGTCTAATTTTGATAAAAATAAATTCACCCAATTATTAATTGATGTTCCGTTGGAATTTAGATGGCGCACTTCCACTTATGAGAGTTATAAGTTTTGGCGCATTTATGGCGGAATGAAATTTAGTTATTTGGCTTATAGTAAATCGGTATTGGAGAATAGCGAAGGGCGAACAGTGATTACTAATAATCCTGATTTTAATAAATTGCTATACGGCTTGTATCTTTCGGCAGGTTACAATACCTTGAATGTGTATGCCTATTATGGTTTGAATCCTGTTTTTAAATCACTAACAATAGAGGGTGAAAAAACAAAAATGAACTCTTTAAATGTAGGAGTGATTTTCTATATTCTATAACCATAGAAAAAGCAGAAGGATTTGTGGAATGCTTCCAATAAGTACTCCGAAAATCAGTTCTTTAGGTGTGTGTGCTCCCATAATTAATCGTGAAGAGGCTACAAATCCATTCATGAGTACCAGGGAAACAACCAATGCCGTATTGGCTCTGTGATGGTGTAAACTCAAACCAAATACAAAAAACGTCAGCGCACTTAATCCCATCATGTGTAAACTTGCTTTTTTGTTGACAAATAGTAAAATCAAAGCGATTAAAGTACTCGATAATGCACCTAAGATAAAAAAATGCAGTTCCGGATATAGTTCCAGCGTAATGCTTTTTTTTACCAAAAGAATCAGTAAAAAACATTGCACGACTAAAGGGAACTTTCTTTCGGATAATTCAGGAATCATTATCGATGAAATTTTTCCTGTAAATCGAAGCAGGAAGAAAAAAAGAATAGGAATCACAAATGTGATTACGGTTACTTCCAGTAAAACCAGATACTTTTCTTTGTTCAAAAAATAAGAATGATTTGAAAAAAGGTAAAAAAGGGTAGCGTATATCGGGATAAATACCGGATGAAAAAGATAAGAGAAAAACGGAAGGATTCTTTGTGGCATTTTAAAATAACTTATACTCACAAATATAACGAAACTTATAAAAAGACATTGTCTATTGTGATTAGAATTATGCTGAGCCCCTTTTTTTAACTAAAACTGTATGGTTTCAATTTAAAAAGAAGTCTTATTTTTGAGGAAGTATTTAGTCTTAATTTCGTTTTTAAATCAATGAGTATATTAATAAAAAACTGCATTTCTATCCTGGACGCTAAATGGTTTGGAATTAACCCCGAAACAACCATAGACAACATATCGATTGATAGCCGTTCGTTGCAAAATAACAGTCATACGCTTTTTTTTGCATTAGTTGGTCCAAACAATGATGCACATAATTATATTCAGGATTTAATGGGGATTGGGGTGCAAAATTTTGTAGTAACCCAAATCCCGAAAGAATGTGAAAATCAGGCTAATTTTTTAGTTGTCGAAAATACTTTAGTGGCTTTGCAGCAATTTGCCGCTTATTACCGTTCTCTTTTCGAATTTCCAATTATCGGTTTAACGGGAAGTAACGGAAAAACCATCGTTAAAGAATGGCTTAATTTTCTTTTAAGCCCTGATTATAATATTATCCGAAGTCCAAAAAGCTATAATTCGCAGGTGGGTGTTCCATTGTCAGTAATTGCCATTAACGAAAAACACAATTTGGGGATTTTTGAAGCGGGGATTTCTACTGTTTCCGAAATGGATAAACTGGAGAAAATCATAAAACCTACCATTGGTGTTCTAACTAATATTGGTTCTTCTCATGATGAGGGTTTTGCTGATTTGGAACAAAAAATCCAGCAAAAAATGCTGTTGTTTCAGGATGCAACGGTTTTGATTTATCAAAAAAGTGCTCAGATCGAAAAATATATCAGTACCAAAACAAAAGCTTTTTCCTGGAGTTTTAAAGAGGAGAATGCCGATGTTTTTGTGTTTAAAAAAGAGATTGCTAGTCATGAAACAACTTTGTTTTATACGTACAATGGCAATTCGTATGAATTAAAAATTCCTTTTATTGATAAGGCTTCTATTGAAAATGCCATTTCCTGTTTGATGGTATTGTTGTATTTTGATTACGAAAGTGACGCAATCCAATCGAGAATGGAAATGCTTTTTCCTGTCGAAATGCGCCTAGAAGTTAAAAACGGAATCAATAATTGCAGTATTATTGATGACAGTTACAGTTCTGATTTTCAGTCGTTGAAAATTGCATTGGATGTTTTGGAAAGTCAGAATCAGTTTCATAAGAAAACAGTAATTCTTTCGGATATTTTTCAGAGTGGTTTTCCTAACGAACAATTGTATGCTAAGGTGGCGCAGCTGATTGTTTCCAATAAAATCAATCGTGTTATCGGAATTGGAGAGACCATATCAGAGTTTAAAGATAAATTTTCGAATTGTATCACTTTTAAAACGACTGCCGAGTTCATCTCGAATTTTGAGAAACTCGATTTTTCCAATGAAAGTATTCTGATAAAAGGAGCGCGTTCGTTCCAGTTTGAAGAGATTGTAACTTTACTCGAAGAGAAAACCCATGAAACCGTTTTGGAGATTAACTTAAATGCCATTAGTTATAATCTAAATTTCTTTAAATCGAAATTGAAGCCAAAAGTGAAAATCATGGTGATGGTAAAGGCTTTTGGCTATGGAAATGGCGGACTTGAAATTGCCAAATTACTCGAACATCATAAAGTGGATTATCTGGGTGTGGCTTTTGCCGATGAGGGAATTTCGTTAAAAAATGGCGGAATCAAATTGCCTATTATGGTGTTGAATCCCGAAAGCACCAGTTTTTCGGCCATTATTCAGCATCGTTTAGAACCTGAAATCTATAGTTTAAAAGGCTTGCATGCTTTCCTGAAAATTGCAAAGCAAAAAAATCTGCAACATTTCCCAATTCATATTAAACTCGATACAGGAATGCATCGTTTAGGATTTGAAGACAATACGGTCGACGAATTGATTGCGACTTTAAAAGGGAATTCAACGGTTAAAGTCCAAAGTATTTTGTCGCACATGGCTACCAGTGATGATTCCAAACATTATGATTTTGCGCTTTCGCAAATTAGTTTGTTTGATAGATTATCGACTAAAATGATGAGTGAATTAGAGATAAAACCTATTCGTCACATTTTAAATACTTCGGGAATCAGTAATTTCCCGGATACGCAATTTGATATGGTGCGTCTGGGAATTGGTTTGTATGGTGTTTCTAACGATGCCGAAGAGCAAAAACAGTTGGAAAATGTGGGTACATTAAAATCCATTATTTCTCAAATCAGAACTATTCCAGCCGGAGACAGTGTGGGTTATGGTCGCAGGTTCATGGCCAAAAGACAAACAAAAGTGGCTACAATTCCTATTGGTTATGCCGATGGCGTTTCGAGAGCCTGGGGTAATGGTGTTGGTTTTGTAAATATAAAAGAGCAAAAAGCAACTATTTTGGGCAGTGTTTGTATGGATATGCTGATGGTGGATGTTACCGAAATTGATTGTGCCGAAGGCGATGAGGTGATTATCTTTGGTGAAAATCCAAATGTTTCTTTTATTGCCGAGAAATTAAATACCATTCCGTATGAAATATTAACCAGTATTTCTCAAAGAGTAAAAAGGATATTTTTCCGCTAAAGGTTTTTTTAGCTTTGAATTGTAATTCCTGTTAAAAAAAATGTTAATTTAGGAATTCTAAAGAAGTCTAACTTAAAAATTAATAGATATGGGATTTTTTGGTGATTTTAAAGCCTCTCTGATGAAAGGCGATGTATTGAGTTTAGCAACTGCCGTAGTAATTGGAGGCGCTTTTGGTAAAATTGTTGGTTCTGCTGTTGATGATGTTATTATGCCTATTGTTGGTTTAATTACCGGTGGAATCGATTTTACAACAAAGTTTATCACTCTGGACGGAAACAGCTATGAAAATTTAGCTGCCGCAAAGACAGCCGGAGCTGCCGTAATTACTTATGGTAATCTGGTTCAGGCAATCATCAATTTTGTTATTATTTCCTTTTTCATCTTTATCGTTTTAAGAGCTGCCGAGAAAGCTAAAAAGAAAGAAGAAGCCGTTCCTGCTCCGCCAGCTGGGCCAACTCAGGAAGAATTGCTTACTCAAATTAGAGATTTATTGAAAAAGTAATACCGCTTCACTATATGTTCAACTAAACCACTCCGTAATGGGGTGGTTTTTCTGTTTTGTTAAATTTGTAACTTTTTGTTACTTTTTGTGAACGTCATTGTTTTGCTTTGAATAATACTTACTTTTGCAGTTCAAAATTTGATTTTAATAAAATAACAATATACAGATATGAAAATAGCAGTTGTGGGTGCAACCGGGATGGTTGGAGAAGTAATGTTACAGGTTTTGGCAGAAAGAAACTTTGTTAAAGCTAATGACGAATTAATCCTTGTAGCTTCTGAGCGTTCAGTAGGAAAAGAAATGGAATTTCAAGGAAAAACATACAAAGTAGTTGGATTAGCTACTGCTGTAGAGATGAAACCTGAAATTGCTTTATTCTCTGCTGGTGGAGGAACTTCATTAGAGTGGGCTCCAAAATTTGCTGAAGTAGGTACAACTGTAGTAGATAACTCTTCGGCTTGGAGAATGGATCCAACAAAAAAATTAATTGTTCCTGAAATCAATGCTGACCAATTAACAAAAGAAGACAAAATCATTGCTAATCCAAACTGTTCGACTATTCAAATGGTATTGGCTTTGGCACCTTTACATAAAAAATACAACATCAAACGTGTAATTGTTTCTACTTACCAATCTATCACTGGAACAGGTGTGAAAGCGGTGAAACAATTAGAAAACGAATATGCAGGAATTGACGGAGAAATGGCTTATAAATACCAAATTCACCGAAATGCGATTCCTCAATGTGATGTTTTTGAAGACAACGGATACACTAAAGAAGAGATGAAATTAGTTAAAGAAACTAAGAAAATCTTAAGTGATGATTCTGTTAAAGTTACGGCTACTGCGGTTCGTGTGCCAATTGTAGGAGGTCACTCTGAGGCAGTAAATGTGGAATTTTCAAATGATTTTGATATCAACGAAGTAAGAAGCATTTTAGAAAACACTGACGGAGTTGTGGTTCAGGATAACTTAAAAGAGTTTGAATACCCAATGCCATTATTCGCTCAAGGTAAAAACGAAGTATTTGTTGGTCGTTTAAGAAGAGACGAGTCGCAAGCTAATACTTTAAACATGTGGATTGTTGCCGATAACCTAAGAAAAGGTGCTGCTACAAACACAATTCAAATTGCTGAATATTTAGTAGCAAACAACTTAGTGTAATTACTAAATTACTATAAACAGAAAAGCTTCTCGATTGAGAAGCTTTTTTTATGGATTAAATTTAAGTTTATTGAAGAAACTGAGCGCAATCTTGTCATAGCGAGCGCAGCGAAGCAATCTCATCTTGCTGGGCATGAAAAAAATATAAAAAATATTTGGAATGGGCACGAGCAAGATGCTCGCGCTAGCTTGGGCACGAAACCGCTGTTATCTGACGTAACCATACTTTCTTAGTTCAGTTAGATATTCGTTGTGTTGGTTTTCATAAATCAATTGTTTGCATATTGGATTTAAGAGAACTCTAAAATCATTATTTGAACAAGTAATTATTCCACTAATTTGTATGTTTTCATAGAATTTACCCAATTTTGTCCATTCGCTTCCAAGAATTCCAATCTCTGTTGAAATTCTTTTATTTGGGTCAAAATCTATAAAATTTGTTTTTGAGCCTAAAAAATATTCTTCGAATTCTTTATGATGAAATCCACTTTCAAAATCAATATCAACGCATAGAAAAAATGGAAGCTTTTTAGTGGTTATAATACCATTATACTTATTTAGTTTTTTTGTTATTTCATTTGGACGATGATTTTCTTCTTGCTGAATTTTACCAATTTTGTAGTCAATTGTACCCGAAGAGATGAATGAAAGAAACTCTGACTTTCCGCTTATTGCAATTACTTTAAAACGAATTCCATAATCAAGTTTTAATCTATCATTAATACGTGGTTTATTCTCTAACCATCTTTCTGTTTGCTTTTTTATTGAATCAATTCGTATTTCTTCATAATTACTATAACTGTCATCGATTTTGATTTTTAATATGAGGTTTGAAGGAATCTCTTCAAGTTGTTCTCTTAATAAGTTTTCAAAGTCCGATTTCTTTTGGTCTTTACTGCTTTTGCCTAAACGATAAACATCGCAGATTATTGGAAATGAAGAATAATTTAAAGTCCAATCTGGAGTTTGATTGTTAAACTTCTTATCATATTCAATTTCAAAGTTTAACTTTTGAAAAAATTCCCCAAATCTAATTTCCGAAATCGTTGAACGAAATGCTTCTTTATTTTTAGCACTTTTTAATTTCTTTAAAAGTCTTTCTTTATTTAGTTCAGAAAACGAATTTAATCTTTCCATAAAATTAGGATGATAATTGCAAAAAAGTGTGAGTAAGTCCATTGTCACGTTTGGGTATATACAAGGTAATTCTTAAAAATATACAACTCTAAAAGTTGAAATGTATTTAATTTGTTGATTTTTAGTTTTTTAATTTCGACAATACAAAAAAACGTAATGCGTTTTTTGTATTGTCGGCTTGATTTATTTAAGTTTTTCAAATATATAAAAATATTCTTATAAATTATTAAAATAAGCTTTTGTGAAAAAATCAAAATCAGCTCATCTTGTATTTCTTAATCCCACAGCTTACCTTTGCCCATGATGAAAAGAAAACAGCTGATATTTAGTTTTACTTTGGCAGCGGCGGTATTGTTCTCGATACTGTTCCAGTCTTTTCATAGTTATGAGCATCTGGAAAAGCAGCTTTCTCATAAAATCTGCTACCACGACACTACAAAGAATAAGTCAGAACTCACCCATCAGCACAAAACAATTGAGCATTGTGCCATTTGTCAGTTTGCCTTTGGGAGTTGTTTGTATCCTAAATTTATAAGTTATCATTTCTTTTCTGATTTCAGGGCGATTCCTTTTTTCGTTACCAATCAAAAAGAAATTCTTTCCTTCCCGGGGAGTTTGTATGCCCATCGCGGACCTCCTGCCTGTATTGTTTAATACCGTTTTACTTTTAAGGTTATCTTAAACATTTTTTACCATTAAGAGATTAAGAAAATGAAGCTTAATAAGCTTAATTTCTTAATGGTTTGAAAAATAATCAAACAGAACCGCTTAAATGGTAAACGATGATTTTTTTAGTTCACTAACAGTTTTTGTTAAGTGAGTTTATTCTAATTCATAATTTCTCATTTTGACTATGAGAAAATAAACAATACAATCATTTTCAATGAAAAAATATATAATTGCCCTGTTTATGGGGTTTTCGGCTATGCTACAGGCTCAAAATGTGGTTTCAGGAATTGTTACAGATAGTATTAAGCAGCCGCTTGTTGGTGTTTCGGTTTATGTTCCGGAATTGCATAAGGGAACCATTACGGATGCCAATGGAAAATATCTTTTAAAAAATCTCCCAAACGGAGTTTTGAAAATCAGTTTTCAATATGTAGGCTACGCTACACAAAATCAGCTAATAGCTAAATTGCAAAAAGAAAATACGTTAAATGTCCAGTTGGAAGCAACCACTTTTCATATGGATGAGGTGATTGTTTCTACCGCTTTCAACAAAATTCAGTCTCAAAACGTAATGAAAGTGGAGCACGCAACCATGCGTGATTTAGAGAAAAAAGGAACGTCAACTTTGATAGAAGGATTGGCTACAATTCCCGGAGTTGCTCAGGTTGCTACCGGAACATCGATAGGGAAACCGGTTATTCGTGGTTTGAGCGGGAATCGTGTTTTGGTTTATTCGCAGGGCGTTAGGGTAGAAAATCAGCAGTTTGGCGACGAACATGGTTTGGGACTAAATGGTGCCGGAGTGGAAAGTGTTGAGGTAATCAAAGGTCCTGCTTCTTTGCTGTATGGCTCGGATGCTTTGGGGGGTGTTTTGTATTTCAATCCTGAAAAATTTGCCGAAGCCCATACTTTTAAGGCTGATTTTGACCAAAAATTATTCTCGAATACATTAGGAAGTAATTCGAGTTTGGGCATAAAAACCTCAACTGAAAACTGGAAATTCCTGGCTCGCGGAAGTTACAACACCCATTCGGATTATCAGATTTCGGGAGGCGACAGAGTGACCAACAGCCGTTACAATGAAACCGATTTCAAAACAGGAATTGGCTATAGCAATGCTGCTTTTTCTACGGTTTTGCGATACAATTTCAATAAACTGGATTTGGGAATTCCCGAAGAAGGCATAGCTGAACAATCGAAAAGTAAGAATACCATTTTCCCGCGGCAGGGAGTTGATAATCATTTGTTGAGTTGGAATTCGGTAATTTATTTAAAGAATTCCAAACTGGATGTCGATTTGGGATATATTGCCAATGACCGAAGCGAATTTGAAGACAGTAACAATCCCAGCCTGCGAATGAAATTGAAAACTTTCAATTATGATGCAAAATACTATTTGCCAAAAATTGGAAATCTGGAATCGATAATAGGAATTCAGGGAATGCACCAAACCAATACTAATTTTGGAGAAGAATATTTGATTCCTGATGCAACAACGAATGATTTTGGGGTATTTGGAACTGCAAATTACGAATGGAAATCCAATGTAATTCAGGGAGGATTGCGTTTTGATAATCGAAAAATAACCACTGTAGCTCATGGTATTTTAGGTGAAGAAGGTTCTTTTGACGCTATCGATAAATCTTTCGACAGTTTTAATGCTTCTTTGGGTTACAAAACCAATCTGATGGATAATTTAACGATGCGATTGAATGTGGCTACAGGTTTTAGAGCGCCAAATTTGGCTGAGTTGAGTTCGAATGGTGTTCACGAAGGAACCAATCGTTACGAAGTAGGAAACAGCAATTTAAAAACGGAGCAAAACCTGCAAACCGATGTGAATTTTGAATACGGAAACACGCATTTTGAGTTTTTTGTCAATGGTTTTTACAATCATATCAACAATTACATTTACACGGCGCCTAACGGAACTCAGTTGGAAAATAATGATGTTTTTGATTATGTTCAGAATAATGCCAAATTGTATGGTGGCGAAGTTGGTTTGCATCTTCATCCGCATCCGTTGGATTGGTTGCATTACGAAACCAGTTTTGAAACCGTAACAGGAAAAAAACAAAACGGAGATTATCTGCCTTTAATTCCTGCTAACAATTGGAATAATACATTAAGAACCGAATTCAAAATTAAAAATTGGCTTACCAATGGATTTGCTTCTTTGAATGTAACAACGACTTTGGATCAGGATAAAGTGAGCGGTTTTGAAACCAGTTCTAACGGTTATACTTTGGTAAATCTTGGTTTTGGCGGAAAAGTAAAATGGGGTAAAACCGCATTCAATGTTAATTTGAACGGTAACAATTTATTCGATAAAAAATACATCGCCCATCTTTCGAGATTAAAAAATGATGGTATTCCTAATATTGGAAGAAACATTGTTTTGGGTGTGAATTTTAATTTATAATACGTCTTTAACCGCAAAGAAAATAAGGTTTAACGCAAAGAATACAAAGCTTTGTGTGCTTCGCGCCTACTTTGTGAACTTTGTGGTTGAAAAGTATTTAAACCATTAAGATATTTAAGAGAGTTAAGTTTGGAACTTAATTTTTTTAAATATCTTAATGGTTTTATAATTTTAAGTATTAGTGAAAGTTTTGAAATTTTGAATCCCTATTTTTGTGTGGATTAATAGTAACTTAACTATGCGAAAATCAATTTTAATAACTACAATTATCATTTCAGTAATGACATCATTTGCCCAGACTTCAAAATCTATTCATTATCCGGAAACCAGAAAAGATGCAACGGTTGATGATTATTTTGGTACAAAAGTAAATGATCCCTATCGTTGGCTTGAAGACGACCGTTCGGCTGAAACCGAGGCTTGGGTGATTGCCCAAAATAAAGTAACCAATGCCTATTTGAACCAAATTCCGTTCAGGAATCAGCTGAAAGTAAGACTGGAAAAACTCTGGAATTATGAAAAAATAGGAGCGCCTTTTACTGAAGGAGATTTTATTTATTATTTCAAAAATGACGGTTTGCAAAACCAATCGGTTTTGTATCGAAAAGATAAAGAAAATAAAGAAACTATTTTTCTCGATCCGAATACTTTTTCGAAAGAAGGAACGACTTCTTTGGGCGAATTGGCTTTTTCTAAAGACGGTTCAAAAGTTGCTTATTCGATTTCTGAAGGCGGTAGCGACTGGAGAAAAGTAATTGTTATGGATGCTTTGACGAAGCAGATTATAGGAGATACTTTGGTGGATGTGAAATTCAGCGGTTTATCGTGGAAAGGAAATGAGGGTTTCTACTATTCGAGTTATGAAAAACCAAAAGGGAGTGAGCTATCGGCTAAAACCGATCAACATAAATTGTATTTCCACAAACTGGGAACAGCTCAAAAAGAGGATAAAGTAATTTTTGGCGAAGACCAAAAACGCCGCTATGTAGGTGGAAGTGTGACCGAAGACGACCGTTATTTAATCATCACGGCAGCGACTTCGACTTATGGGAATGAATTGTACATTCAGGATTTGACAAAACCGCAAAGTCCTATTGTGACTGTTGTTGGTAATTTCGATAACGACAATACAGTTATTGATAATGAGGGAACAAAATTGTTTATTGTAACCGATAAAAATGCGCCTAATAAACGAATTGTAACGGTGGACGTCAGTAATCCTGAGCCTGAAAACTGGAAAGATTTAATTGCCGAAACTACTCAGGTTTTGGAGCCGGCAACTTGTAGCGGCTACATTTTTGCACATTATATGAAAGATGCTGTTTCGGTGGTAAAGCAGTACAATTATGCCGGAAAATTGATTCGAGAAATTCAGTTGCCGGGACTGGGAACAGCCAGCGGATTTAGCGGGAAGAAAAAGGACAAAACAGTGTATTATTCGTTTACCAATTATATCACACCAGCAACCATTTTTGCATTAGAACCCAATTCAGGAGAATCCAAAGTCTATCAAAAATCGAAAGCGCAGTTTAAGTCGGAAGATTACGAATCGAAACAGGTATTTTACACTTCTAAAGACGGAACGAAAATCCCGATGCTGATTACCCATAAAAAAGGATTAAAACTGGATGGAAAAAATCCAACGATTTTATATGGTTATGGCGGTTTTAATATTAGTCTGACGCCAAATTTTAGCATTGCTAACGCAGTCTGGATGGAAAACGGTGGTGTTTTTGCAGTTCCTAATTTACGTGGCGGTGGTGAATATGGAAAAGAGTGGCACGATGCCGGAACACAGCTGCGTAAACAAAATGTATTTGATGATTTCATAGCAGCAGCTGAATATTTAATTGCTGAAAAATACACCAGTTCTGATTTTCTCGCTCTTCGCGGAGGTTCTAATGGTGGTTTGTTGGTTGGTGCCGTGATGACACAGCGTCCGGAGTTGGCTAAAGTAGCTTTGCCAGCTGTTGGAGTACTGGATATGTTGCGTTACCATACTTTTACAGCAGGAGCCGGTTGGGCTTATGATTATGGAACCGCTCAGGACAGCGTAGCAATGTTTGAGTATTTAAAAGGCTATTCGCCTTTGCATAATGTGAAAAAAGGAGTGCATTATCTCGCTACGATGATTACTACAGGAGACCATGACGACAGGGTAGTGCCGGCACATAGTTTTAAATTTGCCGCCGAATTGCAGGCGAAACAATCTGGTGAAAATCCTGTTTTAATCAGAATTGATGTTAAAGCGGGTCACGGTGCCGGAAAATCAGTAGCGGCGACCATTCAGGAAAATGTCGATATTCAGGCTTTTACATTGTTTAATATGGGAATTCAAAAATTAGAGAAATAAGATTCACAAATTTTTACTAATTCATTCGGTTTTTGTTTTGCGGTTGATTATCTTAGGAGAGTATTAATTAATTAACCGAAAGACTATGAAAATACAATTTAATACTGACAAACATATTGAGGGGCACCAAAGAGCAGAGGCTTATTTTGCAAATGAATTAGAAACAGCATTGGCCCGTTTTGAAGAAAAAATTACTCGAGTTGAAGTGCATTTTGGGCATGAAAACAGTGCTAAAGATGGAGTTAAGGATAAACGTTGCCTAATCGAGGTGCGTCCTGCAAAATTGCAGCCTTTGGCAGTAACCGAACATGATGAAACTAATGAGAAGGCATTTCGGGGTGCATTGGAAAAAGTAAAAAAAGTTTTGACTACTACTTTTGAAAAACAAAAAGAGCATTAAAATACAATTCTAAGGATATCTAAAGAAACAGTTACAATTAAAAAAAGTAACTGTTTTTTTATTTATAAGATACTCGATTTAATGGTTATGGATTGAATAATAAGTTGGCTAGTAATTCATCTCTTTTATAAATGTCGTTGTAGAAATGAATTGTACCATCATTGTCTACCCAGGCAGTGAAATAACCTATATAAACGGGGATTTTATTTTTAAGACTGTACCAGTTTTCTTTGCCGCTATTCATGGCTTCTTCAATTTTTTCAGGAGTCCAATTAGGGTCGTCTTTTAAGATTTCGATAGCTAATTCTTTGGGTTTGGCTATGCGAATGCATCCATGGCTAAAGGCTCTGGTTTCTCTTTCAAACAGGTTTTTAGAAGGGGTGTCGTGCAGGTAAATATCATTAGAATTAGGGAATAGGAATTTGATTAATCCCAATGCATTTTTCGGTCCGGGTCTTTGTCTTACTTTGTTGTCGTTCCATTCCATATCATGTTCGGCTAAATAGTTTTCATTTTGGGCTATACCGGGCAGGATTTCGTTTTTTAAAATACTGTTCGGGACATTCCAATACGGACTAAAAACAATATATTTCATTGGAGCACTAAAAATTACAGTTTTATTCATGGTTTTGCCTACCACTACTTTTGAACGTAATACTACCTCCTGGTTTTTAAAATAGGAAAGTTGGAAAGAGGGAATGTTGATGGCGATTAATTCTTTGGATTTTGGAATGTCATTTGAAACCCAGCGACATCGTTCCATATTGATGATGATGGTTTTTATCCATTCGCTAATGGGTATGTTTAAATCTTGAATAAGTGATTTTGAGATAATACTACTGGAAAGCATTCCTCTTCTTAGTTTATAGTTCAAAATTCCTTTGGATAATTCTTTGTCGTAAATGGGACTTTGGGAATCAGATTGAATGTCGCCTGAGGTGAATAATCTTGTTCTTATTTGTGCAATAGTTGCCGAACTGTCTCCAATTTTATAGGTTTTAACGGCTGTATCAATAGCAATGCTGTTCCAGCCGCCTTCTTTTTGAATCTGACGGTATTTTTGGAGTGCTTTTTTTAATAGAAAGTATTGGCTGATAAGGTTTTTTTCTTCTTTATTAATAAGTGACGGATTGGTTAGAAGAGAGTCCAGGTAACTAATATAGGGGAGTTTTTTTCTGGGAATATACCATTCCATTTTAGCTGATTTTTCGGAATCTAAACCATGATAAACATTGGTGGCATAAAACATATACCAGGCTGAATTGAGGAGTTCGGTCTCTATGTTTGGTTTTTGGTTTTTGTCTAAGTTGTTGCGTATTTCTTCTAGTTTGTCTTTGTAAGGTACTTTAATTTGAAGACCTTCTTCATCCAGATTGTTGATTTTGTCATACAAAAGATTGGCAAATTCATTAATCCCTTTTTTGTCAAACCAAACATAATTGTAATCATGTTTTTGGTACAGTTTTTTGACATCGGCCTGGTAATTTTTTAGTAAAGGGTAATTTTCGAAGAAATCGTCTATCGCAATACTGTCAAAATCGGAATGTGATTGTTCTGTTTGAGGTGTTGTTTTGGCAAGATGATTTTCGTCACTATTATTTTTGCACGAAGAAAGTGTTGTAATAATTAGCGGAAGTATTATAAAATATGAATAAATCGTATTTTTCATACAGAAACTGTTTTGGGTTTATCCAAATGAGTATAAACGGAATAAGTTGTTTTAGTTATGAAAAATTACAACTTTTTTTTATTGTTTTATGTTTTAAAAGCTTTTTTGTTTGGATTTGATAAGTGTTCCAAAAAGTTTTTTATATTTAAAATTGTTAAATTCTTTAAAATTTATGTTTTTTTATAACAAAATTATTTTAGGAGGGTTAAAATAGGGGGTTTTGTTATAAAGTTACTTATTTTATGTTGTCTGGAGTTTAAAATGTAAATTATTTTTAAATTTGCCCCCGGAATTTAATGGGTTAAACTAAGAAAATATGAAAATTGAGAAACGCTGGATCATTTCTTTTGTTGTAATTAGTATTGTTTGTATCTCGGGACTTTTTTGGGAAGTGCCTTTGGAACCAGAAGCAGTTCATTCTCAATTTGGGACAATAGACCAAATTATACCTGCCGATGTTGCATGGATGCTTACATCTTGCTGTTTGGTTTTAATTATGACGCCGGGATTAGCTTTCTTTTATGGAGGTATGGTGGGGAAGAAAAATGTAATTTCTACTATGTTACAAAGTTTTATTTGTATGGGGGTAGTAACTTTGATATGGGTAGTAGTTGGATTTAGTCTGGCTTTTGGAGAACCTGTGGGGATTCATATTGGAGATGGTTTTTATAGTTTTGTAGGAGACCCAACAACCTTTACCTTTTTTGATTATGTGGGCGTTTTACCTCATAAATTAATCGCTAGTACTGTTCCTTTTATGCTTTTTGCTTTATTTCAGATGAAGTTTGCAATCATTGCGCCGGCAATTATTACAGGTTCATTTGCGGAACGCGTACGTTTTATTTCGTATTTACTTTTCATTTGTTTGTTTAGTATTTTTATCTATTCTCCTTTGTGTCATGCAGTTTGGTATCCAACAGGGATTTTGGGTTCTTTCTTTGGTGTAAAAGACTTCGCCGGAGGAACAGTAGTGCATATGAGTGCCGGATTTGCAGCACTGGCAGGAGTTTTGGTTTTGGGTAAAAGAAAAAACAGCAATCATGTGCCAACCAATATTCCGTTTGTTTTATTGGGAACAGGAATGCTTTGGTTTGGGTGGATTGGTTTTAACGCCGGTTCTTCTATGGAAGCTAATGGAGTTGCAGCAATGGCTTTTGGTACAACCACAACGGCATCGGCGGCAGCTATGTTAACCTGGATATTTTTTGACAGAATTAATGGTAGAAAAGTTTCAGCTCTTGGGGCTTGTATTGGAGCTGTTGTAGGATTAGTTTCGATAACGCCTGCGGCAGGTTATGTTTCAGTTCCGGAAAGTATGTTTTTTGGATTTGTAGCTGCATTAGTTTCAAATAAAATTGTGTATTCTAAATATTTAAAAGGAATTGACGATACGCTTGATGTATTTGCGTGTCATGGAGTAGGGGGAATTATGGGTATGATTTTGACAGCTATTTTTGCTCATGGAGAAGATGCCAGTTTGCTTCATGGCGGATGGGGTGTTTTTGGACATCACATGACTGCATTGTTGTTAGTTTCCATTTATACTTTCTTTGGAGCGTATTTGTTGTTTAAAATTACAGATAAAATTATTCCAATGCGTGTTTCAGAAGAAGCTGAAATTATGGGATTGGATTTGTCTCAACATGATGAAACACTTTCTCCTATTGAATGCACTGAATAAGTTGTTTCTTAAGGATTGAATTATATACTAGGGCAGGTTTTTATTTTATAAAAGCTTGCCCTAGGTCTTATTTATTTGCTTAATTTTGCGCAAATATTTTAAAAACAGTGGGAAGTAAAAATAAATTAAAACGATTCAAAGAGAACGAAACATTCAATAATGTTTTTCAACCAACAAGAGAAGAGGTAGTAGGTGATTTATTTCCGTTAAGAGGGAAATGGAATACAGATTTCTTTAAAAATGACAATCCTGTTGTTCTAGAGTTAGGCTGTGGTAAAGGAGAATACTCTGTTGGATTAGCTGAAAGATATCCGGATAAAAACTTTATTGGGATTGATATCAAAGGAGCTCGTTTTTGGCGTGGTGCTAAAACGGCTGTTGAAACGGGATTGCATAACGTAGCCTTTGTTCGTACTCAAATTGAGTTGATTAATCATATTTTTGCTGAAAATGAAGTAGACGAAATCTGGATTACTTTTCCGGATCCTCAAATTAAATACAAACGCACCAAACACAGAATGACTAATTCTCAGTTTTTGCAACTGTATAAAAAAATCCTTAAAAAAGACGGAGTAGTCAATCTTAAAACCGATAGTGAATTCATGCACGGTTATACATTAGGATTGCTTCATGGAGAAGGACATGAGGTTTTGTATGCGAATCACAATGTGTATGTAAATGAAGGAAGTCCAGAGGAAGTGACTGCTTTTCAGACTTTTTACGAAAAACAATATTTAGAAATTAATAAAGCAATCACATTTATTCGTTTTAAAATTAAAGATTAATTTTTTGCTTAAACAACCCAGAAGATTTCTATAACAGGCTTATGAATTTAATTATTTCCTTATTATCTGGTTTTATTTCAGCCTTTATAGGAATTACTCCTCCGGGTTTGTTGAATATGACTGCTGCCAAAGTAAGCATGAAAGACGGAAGGCATCATGCTTTTTGGTTTGTTTCAGGGGCTGTATTTGTTATTTTTCTTCAGGTCTATTTAGCTGTTTTGTTTGCCCGAATAATTAACGCACGACCTGATATTGTACTGTTGTTACGTGAAGTAGGTTTTGTTGTTTTTGGTCTTTTGACAGTGTATTTTTTATGGATAGCTAAAAAACCAAAACTTAAGAAGCCTAAAATAAAAAAGAACAGTAAAAAGAAGCGTTTCTTTTTAGGTATGCTTTTGTCTGCGTTGAATTTTTTTCCAATCCCTTATTATGTTTTTGTAAGTGTTTCGTTGTCGTCTTATGCATTGTTTTCATTTGACCTGATTTCGATTTTAATTTTTGTAAGCGGAGCGGTTTTGGGTTCTTTTCTTGTTTTTTACTTTTACATTGTCTTTTTTCAAAAAATTGAAAAAAAGGCTGATTATTTTCTTCGAAACATGAATGTCATCATTGGCAGTATTACAGGTCTTGTGTCTTTAATTGCGCTGGTGAATATTTTGCAATATTATTTTTTATAGATTTTAGGTTGTTTTTTTGTATTCTACAAATGCTTTAAATAAAAACGGATATGCCTGAGAATTTAAATAACGCTAATTTTTTTGAAAGGGTTTATGCGGTAGCCAGGCAAATTCCTTATGGAAGAGTGACTTCTTATGGGGCAATTGCAAAGGCTCTTGGTGCGGCTCGTTCAGCAAGAATGGTGGGTTGGGCTATGAATGCTTCGCATACAATGGAAGATGTGCCGGCGCATAGAGTGGTGAATCGAAAAGGATTGCTTACGGGTAAATTCCATTTTGACGGAACTAATTTAATGCAACAATTATTAGAAAGTGAAGGGCTAAAAGTAGTTGATAATCAAATAGTGGATTTTGAAAACTTTTTTTGGGATCCACAACAAGAGATTCCTGAATTTAAGTAGTTAAAAATCACAATGAAAGACTTTATCGTTAGAACTATTGGGCTATTAATAAATACAATTTTAAATCCTTTAAATTAAGAACTTAATCTCTTATCTTTGCAATCTGAAATCAGTTTAAATAAATGTTCTTTTTTAAACTGAAAATAGCAATTGAAAAATAGTAAATTTAGTAATGAAATTAGATAGAAAAGAAATTCTTAAAGCTTTAGAAACAATTACTATTGCAGGAGAAGGGAAAAACATGGTTGAAAGTGGTGCTGTTAGTAATGTAATCACTTTTGGAGATGAGGTAGTTGTTGATTTAGTTTTACATACTCCGGCAATGCATATTAAAAAACGTGCAGAAGACGATATCAAAAAAACAATTCTGGAGAAAGTTTCTGCCGAAGCTAAAATTAAAGTAAACATAAAAGTTGAAACACCGGAAAAACCAGAAATTAAAGGGAAAGCAATTCCCGGGATTAAAAATATTATAGCTGTTGCTTCCGGAAAAGGAGGAGTAGGGAAATCTACTGTTACAGCAAACCTGGCAGTTAGCTTAGCTAAGATGGGATTCTCAGTTGGTGTTTTAGACGCTGATATCTACGGGCCATCTATGCCTATCATGTTTGATGTTGAAAATGAAAAACCAATTTCTGTTACGGTTGATGGGAAATCAAAAATGAAACCTATTGAAAGTTATGAAGTAAAAATGCTTTCTATTGGGTTTTTTACTTCGCCAAGTCAGGCTGTAATTTGGAGAGGACCTATGGCTTCTAAAGCCTTAAATCAAATGATTTTTGATGCCGATTGGGGAGAATTGGATTTCATGTTAATCGATTTACCTCCGGGAACAGGAGATATTCATCTTTCTATTATGCAATCTTTGCCGGTAACCGGAGCAGTAGTGGTGAGTACACCTCAGGCGGTAGCATTAGCAGATGCTAAAAAAGGAGTTTCTATGTTTATGTCGGAAGCTATTAATGTTCCTGTTTTAGGAATTATTGAAAATATGGCTTACTTTACACCGGAAGAATTACCAAATAACAAATATTATATTTTTGGTCAGGAAGGGGCAAAGAACCTTGCTGATGATTTGGCGGTGCCTTTTTTAGGAGAAGTTCCAATTGTACAATCTATTCGTGAAGCGGGAGATTATGGTCGTCCGGCAGCTTTACAAACAGGTTCGGTTATCGAAACAGTTTTTGAAAATATTACTCGTAAAGTGGTGGAAGAAACAGTAAGCAGAAATGAAAATTTACCTGCTACTGAAGCAATAAAAATTACTACTATGGCTGGTTGTTCAGCGGTAAAAAAATAATTTAAGAAAAGAAAATGACAACAGAAGAATTAACAATTGAAGTTCAAAAAGCACTTGCTGAAATCAGACCTTTCTTAGAGTCAGATGGAGGAAATATAAGTCTTATATCTATTGAAGACGATAAGCATGTAAAAGTGCGTCTTGAAGGTGCTTGTACTAATTGTAGTGTAAATCAAATGACACTTAAAGCTGGTGTTGAGACAACGATTAAAAAGTTTGCTCCACAAATAGAAACTGTTGTAAATATCTTGTAAGGCGTTTTGTCTAAAAAAGATTTTTGCCGAAATTATATTGTTCAATCAATTCCCAATAGTAAAAAATGGATGTTTTAATAAAAATTAAGGATAGAGAAGGAGTGGTTCACGAATTACAGGCTCCTACAGATATGGCTATGAATATCATGGAACTTTGTAAGGCTTATGAGTTGCCTGTTGAAGGAACTTGTGGAGGAATGGCCATGTGTGCTTCTTGTCAATGTTATGTGTTGAATGATGTGGCATTGCCGGAAATGGGAGAAGATGAAGAAGCGATGCTTTCTGAGGCTTTCTACGTTAAGTCTAATAGCCGTTTGGGTTGTCAAATTCCTATTACGGTAGATTTAGAAGGTCTTGAGTTGGAATTGGCTCCTGAGAGTTAATATATCCTTTTAAAATACAAAAAAAGCTGTTTTCTAAGAAAACAGCTTTTTTTATTAGGCCATTTCGACCTTCATTGTTATGATTTCTTCAATGGCATTCCAAAGTTCGATTCTTTTTTCAAGAGCAAGAATTGATACTTCTTCCACTTCTTTCCATTTTTGTTCGTCTTCTTCGCAAAGTTCATTGATCATTTGCATAGCCATTGGTCCGTGTTCATCGGCATCTAATTCGATATGTCTTTCAAAATAATAAATTAGCTTCGTTAAATCAGTTTCCGGAAATTGCTCCTGAAAGTTTTTTAAGATTGCAAAGAACATACTCGGTATTAAGTCTTCTCTTCCAAAGGTAAAAGCAGCTGCTATTTCATGAGGCTTTCCTTCTTCTATTACCCGGAAAGTAAAATCCAAAAAAGCTTTAATGTTTGGGTGTAAATCGCTTTTTTTAATAGCGACAAATATATTTTGTAACGATTGAACATCGGATAAAAAAATGTTGATTTTGCTGGTATCAGCCCCACAGGCTTCCATGGCTTCAATGTACATTTCGTAATGGCTGAGGTGTCTTCCGTCAAGAGTCAGGTCAGTTTCTTCAGCTAAAACAATTTCGTTAATTAAGTATCTTGTTTCAGGGTTTTTTGTGGCAAACCAAGGCGTGTTGGTGCAGGTCAATCTTTCTTGCAGTGCTTTTAATAAAGACATGAAGTCCCAAACTGCATAAACATGGTTTTCCAAAAAAGTGCGTAAGTCTTCGATGGTTTTAACCTTAGTATAAAGCGAGTGCTGTAATAGTGTGCTTTTTTGGGTTTCGATGCTTTTATTGATATGTTGAATGTTCATTGTGAAATAATTTGATGTAAAGATAAAAAAGCTCCTATTCTTCAAAAGATTTAATCATCAATTTTATCAATACTTTAATAAGTGTTTATTTTATTCGATTCTAAATTCCTTTTGTACTATTTACGAATTTATTGGAATAAAGGTTTTGAGGTAATGTTATTTAAAGGCTGAAATTCCGGTAATGTCCATTCCTGTAATTAATAAATGGATGTCATGGGTTCCTTCATAAGTAATTACCGATTCGAGGTTCATCATGTGTCTCATGATGGAATAGTCGCCCGTAATTCCCATAGCTCCTAAAATTTGTCTTGCTTCACGGGCAATGTTTATTGCCATGTTTACATTGTTTCTTTTTGCCATCGAAATTTGGGCAGATGTTGCTTTGCCTTCATTTCTTAAAGTTCCTAATCGCCAGGTTAATAATTGGGCTTTGGTGATTTCGGTGATCATTTCGGCTAATTTTTTTTGTTGTAATTGCATTCCGGCAATAGGTTTGTCAAATTGAATTCTTTCTTTGGCGTATCGCAAAGCAGTATCATAACAATCCATGGCTGCTCCAATGGCTCCCCAGGCAATTCCGTATCGTGCTGAATCCAGACATCCTAATGGTGCACTCAATCCGGATTTGTTTGGTAGTAAATTTTCTTTTGGCACTTTTACATTGTCAAAAATTAATTCTCCTGTTGCCGAAGCGCGTAAGGACCATTTGTTGTGGGTTTCAGGGGTTGAAAAGCCTTCCATTCCGCGTTCTACAATCAATCCGTGAATTCTTCCTTCTTCATTTTTTGCCCAAATTACGGCTATGTCGGCAAATGGAGCGTTAGAAATCCACATTTTGGCTCCGTTTAGTAAATAATAATCGCCGGCATCTTTAAAATTGGTGGTCATACTTCCGGGATCGGAACCATGATTGGGTTCGGTTAGTCCAAAACAGCCCATTAATTCGCCGGTGGCTAGTTTGGGAAGGAATTTTAATTTTTGTTCTTCACTACCATATTTCCAGATAGGATACATTACCAATGAAGATTGTACCGAAGCAGTTGAACGAATACCGGAATCTCCACGTTCAATTTCCTGCATGATTAAACCATAAGAGATTTGATCCAGTCCGGCACCGCCATATTCTTGTGGGATATAAGGGCCGAAACCGCCTATTTCTGCTAATCCTTTAATGATGTGTTGTGGGAATTCGGCTTTTTGAGCATAGTCTTCAATAATAGGGCTTATTTCTTTTTTTACCCATGCGCGAGTTGCTTCACGAACTAATTTGTGTTCTTCCGATAATAATTCGTCTAAATTGTAATAGTCCGGAGCTTGAAATAAGTCTGTTTTCATGATAGCTTTTTATAAATTTATTTTGCTAAACTTTCTGTTTTTGTTTTTAAAACGAAAGCTAATGCTGTACTATAAATTTACATAAAGGATTTTAACCAAACATAAAAAAGGAATTAAAATTGTCTTAAATGGCTTGTTTTATTTTTTGGTTAAGGCAATTTTTAATCCCATCAAAATATAGATTAGACTTGAAAATTTATTTAACAACACATTGAATTTTTCGCTTTTCTTTAGTTTGTTAGAAAACATAGATGAAAAATAAGCGAGCATAAAACACCAAATTATTCCCAGACCTGAGTACGTTAAACCTAATATGAAAAATGGTAAAACCGAATCAATATTTTCCTTGTTAATGAACTGAGGGAAAAATGAGATAAAAAATAAAGCAACTTTAGGGTTTAGAACATTTGTGATGACGCCAGAGCTAAAACTTGTCCAAATGGATTCATTTTCTTCCTGTTGTTCGGTGAATTTTAGGTTTTCTTTTTTTGAAAATAAAGCTTTTGTTCCAAGGTAAACTAAATATGCTGCTCCTAAATATTTAATTATTGAAAATGCAACAGCTGTTTTGCAATAATCATTGAAAGACCTAATGCGGCGAATAAAGTATGGACTAAAATGCCGCTACAAACACCAATTGAGGAATAGATGCCGGCTTTTTTGCCCTTTGTGAGCGATTTGTTAAGGATGAAAATGGTGTCAATTCCGGGGGTTAAAATAAAGATAATTGCTGTAATTATATAAAGTGTGTAGTTTTCAATTCCGGTCATAGAGTTTAATTTTTGTTTGTAAATATAATTAATAATCTCTAAGTGATTGATAATGTGGTTTTGGAAAATGTTGTGGACTGATGTGAAGTCAAATAACAAATGTGAATGGTTTTCTGATTGTATTGTGTTTTACATTTTCAGATAAAAATCCTTAGTCAATTCAATATATTCAGAAGTATATTGATGTCTGGCGGTTTCGATGATTAATTCGTCAATTAAGAAATCAGGGGTTTTATTTCGGCTAAAAGCCAAAAGACTACGTTTGATTTCAGAGGTTGGAGTTCCTTTTACGCGGGTGATTTTTATTGGATAAAGTTCGAATTCATTGGCTAAAGCCAGAAAATTTTCTTCTTCTTTGTGAGGTATTATAACGGAGAAAATTCCATTTTCAGATAATAATAAGGCGGCTGCTTCGATTAATTCTTCGAAAGGCATCGCATCTTGAAAGCGGGCTAAGTCGCGCTGTTCGCTGTTTGATTTGTAATCCTCGGCATAAAAAGGAGGGTTGGAAACGATTAAATCGTATTCGTCTTCGGGTTCTTCGATAAATTCGTCCAAACCGGCATGAAAACAAAATAAGCGATCGTTCCAAGGGGAATTTTCAAAATTGTCTGTCGCTTGTTCGTAAGCGTCTTCATCAATTTCCAAAGCGTCAATTTGTTCTGCGAAACTTCGTTGCGCCAGCATCAAAGCAATAATTCCGGTTCCGGTTCCAATGTCCAAGATGCTAAAAGGATTGTTTTCAATAGGAGTCCAAGCGCCAAGCAAAACGCCATCGGTGCCAATTTTCATTGCCGTTCGGTCTTGTTCAATAGAAAATTGCTTGAATTGGAATTTGGACATAATGATTTCAGATTGAAGATTAACGTCCCGATAGCTATCGGGATTGATTGCAGATTTTTTCGATTAACCAAATAACCGATTAAACCTTCTAAAGATACATTTCCACTAATCCTTCAGGTAAATCCATGATGATTTTTTTGTTTTCTCGGTCTACTTTAACTAAGAAATGGTCAATCATAGGAATCAGAATTTCAGTGCCGTCTTTTGTAACTTCGAAAAGTGGTTGGGCGGTACTATCGTTGATAGATTGGATTTCTCCAACATATCCTAAACGTTTGTCTTCTATTTTAAATCCAATTACTTCATGGAAGTAAAATTTGTTACCAGTAAGTTTTGGTAACATATTTAAAGGCAGGTATAAGTCGCTGCCAATTAGATTGTCGGCCTCAGCTTCGGTATTGATGTCTTCAAAATGAACTCTTAGAAAGTCATTTTTATGTAAAGAACTATTTTCGATAAAAAAAGGAACCAAGTGTTTGTTGTAGTCAACAAACACTGATTCCAGATTTTCGTATAACTCAGGTTCGTCGGTGTCTAAGTAGACTAAGACTTCACCTTTGTAACTAAATTTTTTAGCGATTTTACCTAAATAGAAACAATCTTCTTTACGCATTTCGCTGTGAAAATTAAGCTTGAGCTTCTTCGTTGTTTTCTTCAGCAGCTGGAGCTTCTTCTTCAGTTGAAGCTTCCTCTTCTGCTTGAGCAGCAGCAATAGCATCAGCTTCTGCTTGAGCAGCAGCAGCGATACGTTTTGCGTTTACTTCTTGTTCAGCTTTTAATGCTTTAGCTTTAGCATCAGCTTGCGCTTTTGATAAACCATCTTTTTTAGCGTTAACTTTACCAGCTTTAGCTTCTAACCATGCAGCTAGTTTAGCATCAGCTTGCTCTTGAGTTAAAGCTCCTTTACGAACTCCTCCATCAAGGTGGTGTTTCAATAAAGCACCTTTGTAAGAAAGAATAGCTTTAGCAGTATCAGTTGGTTGTGCACCATTGTGTAACCATTTAACTGCGCTATCAAGGTTTAAGTCGATAGTTGCTGGGTTAGTGTTTGGATTGTAAGTACCGATTTTCTCTAAGTATCTACCATCTCTTTTTGAGCGAGCATCTGCTGCTACTACCCAGTAAAAAGGTTTTCCTTTTTTACCGTGTCTTTGTAATCTAATTTTTACTGACATAATCTTTATGATTAAATTTTGAGGTACTCGACCTCGATTAATTAAGGCTGCAAAGATACATTATTTTTTTATATGGCAAATAGTATTTTAGTATTTTGACAGGTAATTATTTAGCGGTTTTTTTTGCTTCTTTTTTTAGGCTATTTCGGTTAATTTGGTTCGAATAGTTTATTTTTGTTTGTAAATTTTTATTATATGAAAAAACATTTTTTATTTCTGATAGTGCTTTTTACTTTATTTTCTTGTCAGGAAGATGTAAAATTTAATAATCCTGCTTTTCAGGGAACGAAAGATAATGTTTTTTGGAGAGCTGTTCAGACTAAGGCAACTGTGTATTCGGGAGGAGCTTTAGTTATTGAGGCTTATACGGCAACTGAGGTGGTTACTTTGAAAACGAATGCAATAGCGCCAGGTACTTATTATATAGGTACTAATGCTACTACAACAGCAACTTATGATTATTTAGATCCTTTGACTAAAGAATCAATCACTTTTTCTTCGGGATTTAATGTAGGAAACGGTCAGATAGTAATTACTGAGTATGATTCTGTAGGGATGACAATTTCCGGAACGTTTAAATGTAATTTGGTTAATACATTTGATAATCCGTTAGCCGGACCAACTTTGAATTTTCAATATGGTGTTTTTTATAAAATTCCTGTCACTCTTAAGTGATCTTTGGTATTTATTTTGTTAGTGCTTTTTGGTTTAATAACAACTTTTTGAAAAAGATTCAAATAAAAATATAAATAAGCTTGTTTGTAGTGTGTTATAAAAAAATAAGACTACATTTGTTGTAATTATTGTAAATAAGTATATATGAATATTTTTGTTGGAAGCCTTCCATTCAGTATTGAGGAAGCAGATTTAAGAGAGTCTTTTGAGGCTTACGGAGCAGTTGATTCTGTTAAAATTATTACTGATAAATTTACTGGAAGAAGTAAAGGGTTTGGTTTTGTTGAGATGCCGGTTGACGCTGAAGCTCAAAAAGCAATTGATGAATTGAATGGGGCGACTGTTCAGGGGCGTACGATTGTAGTAAATAAATCTGAGCCAAAACCGGAAGGTGAAAGAAGAAGTTTTAATAACAACCGTAGAGGAGATTCTCGTGGTGGTTATGGAAACAACCGTGGTGGAGATAGCCGTGGGAATAGAGGGGGATATTAATTTTTTCTTTATATAAAAAAAGGGGACAATGTGAAATTGTCCCCTTTTTTATTTGTCTATTCTGATTAATATTAGATATTAGCAGCTAACCAGTCACCAACTTCTTTAGTTCCGTAAGCTTTACCTCCGTTAGCTAAGTCTTCAGTAACTACACCAGCTTCTAAAGCTTTGTTTACAGCATCTCTCATTGCTTTTCCTTCTTCCATCAATCCGAAGTTTTCAAACATCATTGCGGCAGATAAAACAGTCGCCATTGGGTTGGCAATGTTTAATCCTGTAGCTTGTGGGTAAGATCCGTGGATAGGCTCAAATAAAGATACTTCAGCTCCCATAGAAGCTGATGGCATTAATCCCATTGATCCTGAAATTACAGAAGCTTCGTCAGTTAAGATATCTCCAAATAAGTTTTCAGTAATCAATACGTCATAAGAGTTAGGCCATTGAACTAAACGCATAGCAACCGCGTCAACAAATTCATAAGAAACTTCAACTTCAGGGTAATCTTTTTCCATTGCCTGAACCGTTTCTCTCCATAAACGTGATGTTTCTAAAACGTTAGCTTTGTCCACACAACATAATTTTTTAGAACGTGTCATTGCTAATTCGAAACCTTTTTTAGCTAAACGTTGTACTTCTTCTCTTGTGTAAACACAGTTGTCAAAAGCAGTATCTCCACCGTCTTTTCTTCCTTTTTCACCAAAGTAAATACCACCGGTTAATTCTCTTAAGAAAACTAAGTCAGTTCCTTCGATTCTTTCTCTTTTTAAAGGAGATTTATCTAATAAAGATGGGAAAGTAAAGGTTGGTCTTACGTTTGCAAACAAACCTAATGCTTTACGCATTTTTAATAAACCTTGTTCCGGACGTACAGGTGCAGAAGGGTCGTTATCATATTTAGGGTGACCAATAGCTCCAAACAAAACGGCATCAGCATTTTTACAAACTTCATGAGTTGAATCTGGATAAGGCTCACCTACAGCGTCAATAGCAGCAGCACCAGTTAAAGCTGGTTTCCAAGTAATTTCATGTCCAAATTTTTGTGCAATTGCATCTGATACTTTTACTGCCTGATCAATTACTTCCGGTCCGATTCCGTCCCCTGCTAAAAGTGCGATATTTAACTTCATTATTTTATGTTTATATTGATTTATTTTAATTGTTTTTTGAATTTTAAACGGCTACTACATTAAGCATTTTTTGTGTTGCAATAATGGCTGCCACGGTTTGGTCAGAATCCAGACCTCTTGTTTTGAATTCTTTTCCGTCGTTTACCCAGGTGATAATTGTTTCGCATAAAGCGTCTGAGCTACTTCCCGGAGGGATTCTAACTGCATAATCAATTAGTTTGGGTAAAGTCATTTTTTTGGTTTTATAAATTTTTGCCAAAGCATTCATGAAAGCATCAAATTGTCCGTCTCCCTGAGCATGCTCTTCGATAATTTGCCCATCGATTTTCAGGCAAAGTGTTGTTGACGGACGCATTCCTTTAGCATGAGATAACAAGTAAGATTCTACCGTGATTTTTTCCTGATAGGTGTGGCTGTCTAAAACGTCTGAAATGATATAGGGCAAATCTTCTTTTGTTACCGTTTCTTTTTTGTCACCCAATTCGATAATTCTTTGGGTAACCAATTTTAAATCTTCCTGGTTTAATTGCAAACCTAATTCCTGAAGGTTTTTTTCAATATTGGCTTTTCCGGAAGTTTTTCCTAAAGCATATTTTCTTTTTCTTCCAAAGCGTTCTGGAAGTAAATCGTTAAAATATAGATTGTTTTTATTGTCACCATCGGCGTGAATTCCCGCTGTTTGAGTAAAAACGTTATCGCCTACAATTGGCTTGTTGGCAGGGATTCTATAACCGGTAAAGGTTTCTACTAATTTACTAACCGAATATAAAGAGGTTTCTTTTACGCCGATTTCAATTTCTGGCATAAAATCGTTGATTACAGCAATGGTACTGGCTAAAGGTGCATTTCCGGCGCGTTCTCCCATTCCGTTTACAGTAACGTGTAATCCGTGGACTCCTGCTTTTAATGCTTCCATAACATTCGCCACGCTTAAATCGTAATCGTTGTGTGCATGGAAATCAAAATGGATATTTGGATATCTTTTAGTGATTTCTGAAATATATTCGAAAGTTTCCGAAGGGATAAGTACGCCCAAAGTATCAGGAAGTAAAATTCTTTTTACGGGTTGGGTGCTGATGAAATCAAGATATTGGTAAACATATTCAGAAGAATTACGCATACCATTACTCCAGTCTTCTAAATAAACATTGGTTGCAATTCCGTTTTCGGTAGCTAAAGCAATGCTTTCGGCTATTTCTGAAAAATGCTGTTCCGGTGTTTTCTTTAATTGATGCGTAAGGTGGTTAAGAGAGCCTTTGGTTAAAAGATTTTGAACTTTTGCTCCCGATTTTTTCATCCATTCGATAGAAAGTCCTTTATCAACAAAAGTCAATACTTCAATTTTATCGGTATATCCTTTTGTTTCGGCCCAAGTCATAATTCCTTTAACGCCTTCAAATTCTCCTTCACTTACACGAGCCGAAGCAATTTCGATACGGTCAACTTGTAATTCTTCTAATAATAATTGGGCAATGGTTAGTTTTTCTGCAGCAGAAAATGATACTCCTGAGGTTTGTTCACCATCACGAAGTGTCGTATCCATTATTTCAATTTTTCTTTTTCCCATTATAAATCTGATGCTAAAAAAGGTTCTGATTTCGTTATTTTGAAATCATTTTCCTGTGTGTTTTATAAAACGCTAAAAGCAGCTGCTAAAGAATTCCGCGGAATTGTGTTTAGCAGCTGCATTTTTTATGTGAAGATTTTATTTAGTAAGGAAGCTTCTCAGCAAAACTTACGATTTCTTCTTTAACACTTTGTAAATAGTCGATATCATCAAAACCATTTAACATGTTATTCTTTTTGTATCCGTTGATGTCAAAAGATTCTTTTTCACCTGTAGCTTTCAATGTAATTGTTTGCTCTGGTAAGTTTATTTCTAATTCTGTATTAGGATCAGCTTCGATTGCAGCAAAGATTTTGTCTGAGAATTCAGGAGAAACCTGTACTGGTAAAACTCCGATGTTCAGACAGTTTCCTTTGAAGATATCTGCAAAGAAAGAAGAAACTACAGCGCGGAATCCGTAATCGTAAACTGCCCATGCAGCGTGCTCACGAGAAGAACCTGAACCAAAGTTTTTTCCACCTACAAGGATTTTTCCTGAGTAAGTTGGGTTGTTTAAAACAAAATCAGCTTTTGGAGTATCGTCTCCATTGTATCTCCAGTCTCTGAAAAGGTTGTCTCCAAAACCTTCACGTTTTGTAGCTTTTAAGAAACGAGCCGGGATGATTTGATCGGTATCTACGTTTTCTATAGGTAGTGGCACTGCACTACTGGTAAGGATATTAAATTTATCGTATGCCATTTTAATTTAGATTTTAGATTTCAGAATTCAGATTTTAGATTTTCCACCAAGGGAATTAATCATGAATATTTAAAATCTTTTTATTTTTTAATTCTTTTTTGAAATTGTTATTGCTATTGAAATTAATATTCAATTACAATAAATCTCTAGGATCTGTCAATTTTCCTGTAACTGCAGCAGCAGCAGCCATAATTGGAGAAGCTAACAAAGTTCTTGAACCAGGACCCTGACGACCTTCGAAGTTTCTGTTAGAAGTACTTACCGCATATTTTCCGGCAGGTACTTTGTCATCATTCATAGCTAAACAAGCTGAACAACCAGGTTGACGTAATACAAATCCAGCTTCAGTAAGAATATCTAAAATTCCTTCTTCTTTAATTTGAGCTTCTACTACGTGAGAACCAGGAACTAACCAAGCTGTAACGTTATCTGCTTTTTTACGACCTTTTACAATAGAAGCAAAAGCTCTAAAGTCTTCGATACGTCCGTTAGTACAACTTCCTAAGAAAACATAGTCGATTGGTTTTCCAATCATTACGTCATCTTCATGGAATCCCATGTAGTTCAAGGATTTTTTATAAGTTTCCTCTCCACCTTCTACTTGGTCGGCACTTGGAATATGTTTAGTGATACCAATTCCCATTCCAGGGTTTGTACCATAAGTAATCATTGGCTCGATATCTTCAGCTTTGATGTTTAATTCAGCGTCAAATACTGCATCAGTATCAGTTTTTAAAGTTTTCCAGTATTCTACTGCTTTAGTCCAAGCTTCACCTTTAGGAGCGTATAATCTTCCTTCAAGGAAATCGAAAGTAGTTTGGTCAGGAGCAATCATACCTCCACGAGCACCCATTTCGATACTTAGGTTACAAACAGTCATACGTCCTTCCATTGTCATTTCTTCGAATACATTTCCTGCGTATTCTACAAAATATCCTGTTCCTCCGGAAGTAGTTAATTGTGCAATGATGTATAACGCAACGTCTTTAGGAGTAACTCCTTTGCTTAATTTTCCGTTTACGTTAATACGCATTTTTTTAGGTTTTGGTTGCATGATACATTGAGTAGAAAGAACCATTTCTACCTCAGAAGTACCGATTCCAAAAGCAATAGCACCAAAAGCACCATGAGTAGAAGTATGTGAATCTCCACATACAATTGTAGCACCAGGTAAAGTAATTCCGTTTTCAGGACCTACAACGTGTACAATTCCATTTTTTTGATGACCTAATCCCCAGTGAGAAATACCATATTCAGCCGCGTTAGTCTCTAATGCTTTTAATTGATTAGCTGATAAAGCGTCTGCAACAGGCAAGTGTTGGTTAATGGTCGGTGTATTGTGATCGGCAGTTGCGAATGTGCGTTCTGGATATAATACTGATACGCCTCTTGTTTTTAGACCCAAGAAAGCTACCGGGCTGGTAACCTCGTGAATGAAATGACGATCAATAAAAAACACATCTGGTCCGTCTTCAATTTTACGCACAACATGCGAATCCCATACTTTGTCAAATAATGTCTTGCTCATTTTTTAATTTTTTTTAGTGTATTTCTGTGTTTTGTACTACCGCATTTTTTAAATATGGTGGTAACAAGAACGCAAAAGTATAAAAATCAAACTATGTAGTCAATTAATATTATCAATTATATACGATACCCAAAGTGTGTTAATGTGTTGTTGTCGTTTTGTTTTGTGAGCTTGTCTTTTAATGAGTTAGTGTTTTTGTTTCAATTTTGATTCATAAAGTTGTGTTTGTAACAAGTAGGGAAGGAAATTTGATTTTGATGATTTTTAGGTGTTTTTGTTTAATTGTTTTATTATGTTTAACGAATTGTTTAAAATGAGCTTGAAAACAAGAAAAATAATAAACTTTTATGAAAAAGTGGTTTCGCGAATGATTTTGTTTCTGATAATTAATTATATTTATTAGTGGTTTTAAAGTTGGTTTGGATATTAAAAAAAAAATACGACAACCAAAAAAAAGAAAGTTGCTATCTGAAGTTGTTTTTTAGTTATTAATTATTTGTTTTAGCTACGTATCTGTTTGTATTTAAAAGAGAATAGTTTTGGGGCTTTGTCCTTTTAAATGCGTAAATTTATAGTATAGATTTAAAGGAGGCTTTTTGATTGAAAGTAGTTTTTTATTTGCTTGATTTGTGAAGGTATATTTAAAACAGACGCACAGTTTGTTTGGCTAAAATAGTAATGTAAATGCTTATCTAATGGGTTGATTTTGATCAGGAGTATTATGAAAAAGAAATTACTCATAATGTTAATTGTAGTTTTTTATTTTTCTCATTCGCTTTGCGGATATGGGCAAATGCGGAAAGTTTATACGAGTATTGAAAGTAAAAATGTGTTGTACTACAAAGTAGAAGAAATTGTCAATATGGCATTTGGGGGTTCTGTAACACGATATACGGTTTCTGATTTAAGTCTTATTAGTAAAGTTGATTTAGGTCCTGAAAATATTAGAATAATTACTCCTTTTTATAAGGATAAAAGTTATTTAAAAAAGAATTATTACATAGAAACTCAAAATGCTAATGTTGGTGTAGAAAAAAGTCGAGAACCTACCCAGCTTGTATCTATTTCAATTGAAAGTGGAAAAATTGAAATACCTGAAAATTCTCCTTTAGATCAAAGAGTGCTGGCTCTGGTTATTGGTAAAATAATTAAAATAGAGCCGGTTTCCGATTTGAAAAACGAACCTTTAGTTGAAACTAAGACTCCTCCTGTTTCTGCTTCTCCTGTTAATCCGAAAGTCTTGCCTGAAAAGAAAGAGCCTCAAAAAGAAAAACTGGATTATATTTTAGTTAATGTGGTTTATGTTTATGAAAGAGTGCTTGAAAAAGGCTATAAATCTGCCTATATGTTTAGAGAAGTAGCTAATTATTATTATTTTAAAGGACAAATGGAAAAAGCTGCCAAATGGTATGAAGAACTCTTTACGATGAGTAATGAACAGTTGGAGCCTATTTATTATTACCGTTTTGGTGATGCTTTAAAAAAGACCGGGAAAACAGAGAGAGGTAATGCTTTGGTTGAAAAATTCAATCAGTTGGTGGAGTGAAATGATTCTAAACTTTCTGTTTTCCCGGTTTTTTTGTTTATTTAATAATGAGCAATCGGATCTGCGTTTCCATCAGGGTCACCCGAAACATTTCCTGATGAATGCACAGGGCCTAATAACAATAATCCACATACATGAGGCGCAGCCATAGAGGTTCCGCTAATGGTATTCATGCCGCCTCCTTTCCATAAGGATTGGATAGAAACTCCCGGAGCGCAAAAATCAACTGAAGTTCCATAGTTTGAAAAATAAGCAAAGACATCATATTTGTCCATTGCAGAAACAGTATAGATATTAGTGCCATTAGCGCTGGCCGGAGAGTGATTGTTAGCGTCGTCACTTTCGTTTCCGGCTGCTAATGCAAATTTCACATTTGCTGATGCTTTTATGACTGCATCGTTGAGGGCTGAACTGACCGGTCCTCCCAGACTCATATTGGCTGCATCGCCAGCCTGACCATTTGCGCTTACATATTCAACTCCGGCTATGACTCCTGAATAAGAGCCACTGCCACGGCTGTCTAAGACACGAACGGCAACTACTTTGGCTCCTGCAGCAACTCCTATAACTCCAATTGTATTGTCAATTGCAGCTACTGTTCCTGCAACGTGGGTTCCATGTCCGTTGCCGTCATTTGGGTTGTTAGCGTCAATACCGCCTAAAAAACTTTTGCTGCGTGCCACATCAACATTTAAATCGGGATGGGTTAAGTCAATTCCGGTGTCTATAATCCATGCTGTTTTTCCTATTCCGCTAAGTCCGCCGCCAACACGGCTTATTCCCCATGGAGTAATTTCAGCTGGTAGTGTGCTGCCGCCACCGCCACCAGGTTTCCCTTTTTGAATAGATAAATCAGGATTAAGAGTTATGGTGTAATCTTGTTCTATAGATTTAACACGGTCATCTTGTTTTAGGCTTTGCAATTGTTCTTTATCTAATTGAGCTGCAAATCCACTAACGCCATATCCGTAGGTTTGCTTTATTTTTTCTGAAGTAAGTTTAATAGTTGAAAAACGAGCCAGATAGTCTTTCTTTAGTGATACAATCCTTTCGCTGTATTTTTGTGTGGCATATTTGCCGGACATATTTTCTTTTAAAACTACTACATATTGACCTTCTATAGGTTCCATAGTATAGTTTGAAAGAGGACTCAATTCCTTAACTTCAATCTCCTCGTTATTCTGGCAACTTGTAACTAATAATAAGGAAGAAAATAGGCTGAGAGACAATCGTATAACAGAAGTAAAGTTTTTCATGGGTGTGGTTTGGTTAGGATTAATAAACTCTTAAAATTAATTAAAAAACAAATCATAAACAATTGTTTGCCTGTTTATTAAATTTTTCATTGACTTTTTTATATACAATGATTAATGTTTGTAATTTAATTTTTACGTATTTAATGAAAATATAAATTGACTTTTTTGTTGATAAATTGAGTTAGTTCTTTCTTTAAAATAAACTAAATTTGAAATTCAATTTTTGTGATTTTTATAAATTACAAATGCTTCAAAAACAGCTATGTATTTAATATTCGATACCGAAACTACCGGATTACCTAAACGTTGGGATGCTCCATTAAGTGACTCAGATAACTGGCCACGCTGTATACAAATTGCCTGGCAGCTGCATGACGAGCACGGTAAGCTCATCGAACACCAGGATTATCTGGTCAAACCGGAGGGATTTAATATTCCCTATGATGCAGAGCGTGTACACGGTATTTCAACCGAATTGGCACAACATGACGGTATTTCTTTGCTGGAAGTGTTGGAGAAATTCAATATTGCTTTAAGTAAAACTAAATTTATTGTCGGACAAAACCTTGGTTTTGATGTGAATATCATGGGAGCAGAGTTATACCGAATGGGTATCGAAAGCCCGTTGGCTTCCATGCCGGTATTGGATACCTGTACCGAGGTTACGGCTAATTTACTGAAATTACCCGGAGGTCGTGGAGGTAGATTTAAGTTGCCAACTCTGACCGAATTACATGAATATTTATTCAGCCAACCCTTCGCTGAAGCACACAATGCAACTGCCGACGTTGAGGCAACTACGCGATGCTTCCTCGAATTGGTGCGTCGTGAAGTGTTTACAAAAGAAGAATTGGATGTTCCTGCTTCTTATTTTCAGGATTTTCAGGCGAAGAATCCGCGGGAAATTCAACTGATAGGATTAAAACATATTAATCTTAAAGCAGCTTCTGACGAAATTAGAAAGCAGCTTCAAAAAGCGGAAGGGAATGTATCTCAAACAACGATTTCTGAAGAAGATAGAAAAGATTTTACTGAGGCTAAATTTGCGCATTTGCACAATCATACACAGTTTTCGGTTTTACAGTCCACTATCGGAATTGGGAATTTAGTAGCGGCTACCGTTAAAAATAAAATGCCTGCCGTTGCCATGACCGATACCGGAAATATGATGGGGGCTTTCCAGTTTGTGAGTGCGGTTATGAATCACAACAAAGCGGCTTCAGCAAAAAATAAAGCCTTAGTTGAAAGTGGAGAAGAACCAACCGAAACGGAAATCAAGCCTATTGTAGGTTGTGAGTTTAATATTTGCGAAAATCATAAAGATAAAAGCAAAAAAGACAATGGTTACCAGGTTGTTTTATTGGCAAAAAATAAAAAGGGTTATCATAACCTGGCCAAAATGGCTTCGATTGCTTATGTTGACGGATTTTATTATGTGCCTCGTATTGATCGTGCAGTAGTTGAAAAATATAAAGAAGATATCATGGTTTTATCGGGTAATCTCTATGGGGAGATTCCGAGTAAAATTTTAAATATTGGTGAAAACCAGGCTGAAGATGCCTTGCTTTGGTGGAAATCCCAATTTGGTGACGATTTGTATCTTGAAGTGATGCGTCATAATCAGGAAGATGAAAACAGGGTAAACAAAACCTTAATAGAGTTTTCTAAAAAGCATAACGTAAAACTGATTGCGACCAATAACACCTATTATGTAAATAAGGAAGATGCTAATGCGCACGATATTTTATTGTGTGTGAAAGATGGTGAAAAGCAGGCTACACCTATAGGCCGTGGTCGTGGGTATCGTTACGGATTGCCGAATCAGGAGTATTATTATAAGTCGGAAGAAGAGATGAAAAAGCTCTTTTCTGATTTACCCGAAGCCATTATCAATATTCAGGAAATTGTCGATAAGGTCGAAGTGTATTCATTGTACCGCGATGTATTACTTCCTAAGTTCGAAATTCCGGATGAGTTTAAAGTGGAAGAGGATTTGGCTGATGGAGGGGTTCGAGGTGAAAATGCTTATTTACGCCATTTAACTTATGCCGGGGCCGAGCGTCGTTACGAAGCTATTACCGATGAAGTTCGGGAACGTTTGGATTTTGAGTTGATGACTATTTCTAATTCAGGTTATCCGGGTTACTTTTTGATTGTTCAGGATTTTATCGCCGAGGCTCGAAAAATGGGAGTTTCCGTAGGTCCGGGTCGTGGATCGGCAGCGGGTTCTGCGGTGGCTTATTGTTTAGGGATTACCAATATTGATCCTATTAAATACGACTTGCTTTTTGAGCGTTTCCTGAATCCTGATCGTGTATCCATGCCCGATATTGATATCGACTTTGATGATGAGGGTCGTGGTTTGGTAATGGATTATGTGATCAATAAATATGGGGCTAATCAGGTGGCGCAGATTATCACTTACGGTAAAATGGCGACTAAATCGGCTATTCGTGATACGGCACGTGTGCTGGATTTACCTTTGTTTGAAGCCGATAGAATTGCAAAATTGATTCCGGCGATGATGCCCGGGAAATGGAATTTGGCTCGTTTTATTTCCGAAAGTGAAGACGATGTTAAAAAAGCTTTGAAATCGTCGGAAGAATTTGATCGTGTTAAAGAATTAATAGGGATTGCCCGGGAAGATGATTTGGCAGGAGAAACCATTCAGCAGGCAAAAGTTCTGGAAGGCTCGCTTCGAAATACCGGAATTCACGCCTGTGGGGTGATTATCACTCCGGATGATATTACCAATTTCGTTCCGGTTACTACAGCTAAAGATTCCGATTTATATGTTACCCAGTTTGACAACTCGGTTGCCGAAAGTGCCGGATTGCTAAAAATGGACTTCCTGGGTCTGAAGACCCTGACGTTGATTAAGGATACGGTGAAATTGGTGAAATACCGCACCGGAATTGAACTGAATCCGGATAATTTCCCGATAGACGATGTTAAAACGTATGAGCTGTTCCAGCGTGGTGAAACCGTAGGGGTTTTCCAATACGAGTCGCCCGGAATGCAAAAATACATGAAGGATTTAAAGCCAACGGTTTTTGCCGATTTGATTGCAATGAACGCTTTGTATCGTCCAGGACCTTTAGAGTATATTCCGTCTTTCGTTCGTCGTAAAAATGGAGAAGAAGAAATTACTTATGACTTGGATGCTTGTGAAGAATATTTGGGAGAAACCTATGGAATTACGGTATATCAGGAGCAAGTAATGCTTTTGTCGCAAAAGTTAGCCGGTTTTTCTAAAGGTGATGCCGACGTATTACGTAAGGCGATGGGTAAGAAACAGAAGGAGGTTCTGGATAAAATGAAGGGGAAATTCATTGATCAGGCTGTGGCTAAAGGTCATGATGAAAAAAAACTGGATAAAATTTGGACTGACTGGGAAGCTTTTGCGAGTTATGCCTTCAATAAATCGCACTCTACCTGTTATGCCTGGGTAGCCTACCAAACGGCTTATTTAAAAGCACATTATCCAGCAGAATATATGGCTGCCGTACTTTCGAATAATATGAACGATATCAAACAGGTTTCGTTTTTTATGGAAGAATGTAAGCGTATGGGCTTACAGGTTTTGGGACCTTGTGTAAATGAATCGTACTATAAATTTACGGTAAACGAAGATTATGCGGTTCGTTTTGGAATGGGAGCTATTAAAGGAGTGGGTGCCGGAGCGGTAGAAACCATTGTGGAAAACAGAAAAAATGGTAGATACCGTTCGATTTTTGATTTGGCTAAACGCATCGATTTGCGTGCGGCTAATAAAAAAGCTTTTGAAAACTTAGCTCTGGCGGGAGGATTTGATTGTTTTTCAGAGACACACCGGGCACAATATTTTCACGATGAAGGTGATGGAATTACATTTTATGAAAAAGCGATGCGTTATGGTTCAAAATTTCAGGAGAATGAAAATTCGTCGCAGGTAAGTTTGTTTGGTGAAACCAGCGAAGTACAAATTGCCGAACCTGTGGTTCCTCCTTGTGAGGATTGGAGCACGATGGAAAAATTGGCTAAGGAGAAAGAAGTAGTTGGGATTTATATCTCGGGACATCCATTGGATGATTTTAGATTTGAGATGAAATATTTCTGCAATGCCAAATTGGAAGCCTTGAAAACAATGGAGGCCTATGTGGGTAAGACTTTAACTTTTGGCGGAATTATTAATAATGTCCAACATCGTGTGGCTAAAAATGGAAAAGGATGGGCGTCATTTGCTTTGGAAGGTTATGATGAAAGTTATGAGTTTCGAATTTTTGGTGAAGAGTATTTGAAATTCCGTCATTTCTTTATTCAGAACAATTTTATGTTTATAAAAGTAACCATAAAAGAAGGCTGGATGAATCAGGAAACGGGTAAGAAAGGCGAGCCAAGGTTACAGTTTGTAGAGATGAAACAGTTGCAGGACGTGTTGGATTCTTTTGCTAAAAAGTTAATTGTGTTGTTAAATATAAAAGATTTGCATCCTGATTTTATTCATAAACTAAGCCATCTTTTTAATGTTAATAAAGGAGATAATCAGGTGACTTTTGAAGTCATGGAATTGGAAAGAATTAAAAAACTGGTTGAGGTTGCTCCTGTTTTAGCAGAAAATGATGAAGTAGTTTTTGAAGAGGATAATGAAGATGCTGAAACAGCCGATATGCCGGAAAATAAAGCGGTGCAGGTAACTGAGGTAGAGGAAATTAAGGTGGTGACTAAGCTGAGTATGGTAAGCAGAAGGCTGAAAATTAAAATTTCTACTGAATTATTGCAGGAATTAGAGAAAATGCAAGTAAATTTCAAATTGAATTAAAGCAGTTTTTCTAATAATAATTAACAATATATTAATAGCTAAAACTGATTTCAGTATGGTGTTTAGTAAGTATTTAATTTCTAAATTTGCATTGTGTTTAAGGAATTAAAGACTTTTAGATTTATAAATTTTAAATAAAGAAATATGGCATTAGCAATTACAGACGCTACTTTTGAAGATGTAGTATTGAAATCGGATAAACCTGTAATGGTAGATTTTTGGGCAGCTTGGTGTGGACCATGTAGAATGGTTGGGCCAATCATCGATGAATTAAGCAACGAATACGAAGGTAAGGTTGTTGTAGGAAAAGTTGATGTGGATGCAAACCAGGAATTTGCTGCAAAATACGGAGTGAGAAACATACCAACGGTATTGGTTTTTCATAACGGAGAAGTCGTAGGAAAACAAGTAGGAGTTGCTCCGAAACAAACTTACGCAGATAGTTTAGACGCTTTGTTGTAATCGTAAGATTATGATTTATATGAAAAAAAGGTTTGGCGGGAGTCAAACCTTTTTTTGTTTATAACAGTTTAGAGAATTTATCCTCTTTTCTCTTGCTTCTTTTCTCTGTTATCTATTATCTTTTTAATACATTTGAGAGATGAAGATAGAGTCACAAATAGGTAAAATATCCAGTTTTCAGCATTTGGAGTTATTGGCTAACCAAGTGGTGGAAGGTTTTATTTCGGGTATGCACAAAAGTCCTTTTCATGGATTTTCGGCTGAGTTTGCTGAGCATAAGGTTTATAATACCGGAGAAAGTACTAAGCATATCGATTGGAAGTTGTTTGCTAAAACAGATCGATTGTACACCAAACAGTTTGAAGAAGAAACCAACTTACGTTGTCATATCATTATCGATAATTCTTCTTCGATGCATTATCCTAAATTGAAATCGAATCAAAATTTTTATGAAAACAAAATCGGCTTTTCTGTTTTGGCTTCTGCTGTTTTGATGAATCTTTTAAAGAAACAACGCGATGCAGTAGGGTTAAGTGTTTTTTCGGATACTTACGAATATTATGCGCCAGAAAAAGGAAGTGATCGCCATCACAGAATGGTTTTAAATGCGTTGGAGAATTTATTGCAAACACCGGTTATTAAGAAAAGTACTGATACAATTACTTTTTTGCATCAGATAGCGGAGAAAATGCATCGTCGTTCGATGATTATTTTGTTTACGGATATGTTTCAAACTGGTGAAGAAGAACGTTTGTTAAGTGCTTTACAGCATTTAAAACACAACAAGCATAAAGTGGTTTTGTTTCATGTTATAGATGGAAAAACAGAATTTAATTTTGACTTTGATAATGCACCACGCAAATTTATTGATGTAGAAACAGCAGAAGAAATTTCTGTTTTTGCCGAAAATGTCAAAGAAGAATATGAAAAACAAGTGTCTTTGTACTTTAAAAAGCTTGCTTTAAGTTGTGCTCAAAACAAAATTAAGTATGTTCCTGTAAGTGTAAGGGATGATTTTGAGAAAATAATGCTAACCTATTTAATTGAAAAACAAAAGTTTGGATAGTGGGTCAAAAAAAATAGTTTAATTTTTAATCAAAACACTTGTGTAAATAGAAATCTGTTGTATCTTTGCCACCGCAATAAAGCAGAGGTTTGGTAGTTCAGTTGGTTAGAATACATGCCTGTCACGCATGGGGTCGCGGGTTCGAGTCCCGTCCAGACCGCTAATATTGGGAAAGCCTTTCGTAACAGAAAGGCTTTTTTTTCCACTATACGGTATCTAAAGCTAGTTGTGTTGTTTGGTTAGCCGTTGTAAAGCTAACCACGGTTTAGTAGTTAGACCAATGAAAAGCTTTTCACTTAATTGTGAATGGCTTTTTTGATTTTTAAAGACTTAGGTGAGATTTTGGATAAGTTTTTTAGAAATTAAAAATAATTGCAATTCTTTTTAATTCGGACTTGTTTTTAAAGAAAATAATATTGTATATTTGCACTCGCAATAAAGCAGAGGTTTGGTAGTTCAGTTGGTTAGAATACATGCCTGTCACGCATGGGGTCGCGGGTTCGAGTCCCGTCCAGACCGCAAATTTGCAAGAAAGCCTTTCGTAACAGAAAGGCTTTTTTTATTCGATTAATTTGAAAATATAAAAACTATTTCCTCCTTTCTTTTTATCTTTAGAAAAATCAAAAAATCATTGTATTTTTATAAAATATTAGTCGAATTCAAAAACAAGGCCTTGAGGTACTATTACTTTTTTTTACTCTTCACTATATTCAATTCCTGTCAATACTTTGAAAAACAAGTGCCGTCAGAAAAAGAATTGTTGCAAAAGGAATTGAAAGCAATCAACTGGAAAGAAGTTGATGAGTATCCTTCTTTTGTAGATTGTGATAAACTAGATGAAAAAATCCAACGCCAGCAATGTTTTTTTGATAGTCTGACTCAACTAATACAGGAAAAATTACAGTTGGATACGCTTTCAGCTCTTTATCCGGAACTCGATACTATTGAAGTAAAAGTGACTGTTTTTCCAAATTCTAAAATGCAGTTCGAACCACAGTTTCCTAAGGATTCAGTTGCTTATGATACTATTAAAATTGATAGTATTCTCCACGCCCGATTGATTAATTTTCCAAAAGTAAATCCGGCTTTAAAACAGGGAATTCCGGTAAAAACCCAATTTATTCTTCCTGTGATTATAAAAGTGGAATAGTTTTTTTGAGCTATTTCCAGCTTTCGCCTTTATCTCATTCCGTTGCACGTCATGAGGATATCGGCTCTATCTGGGCTAGGGATTTGGTGATTTTTAGACGAATATTAAAATCAATCCCGATAGTTATCGGGACGTTAATCTGCAATCTAAAATTTTCTTCCTTTCCATTCGTATTTCCCGGTCAAAGAATACAAAGCTACACTAACACTGAAAAAAGGATACAGTAAACTACTAATCAAAAAAGATTGTGTTTTGGTTTTTAAAAATTGATTGGTTTGATGAATCAATATAAAGTCAATGATTAATTTGGCTAATAGTAAGAAACACAATAAAAAATAGTTTCCTATCCCGAACAACAAACCATAAGCCACAAACCACAAACTAATATTTCCTCCAAAAACTATCAATCCTACTATTTTTCCAAAATTACTTTGATAAGAAGTGGTTTTTGATGCCCAGCGCACTCTTTGGTAAAACAAGGATTTCCAGTCGTCCAAAGGTTTTGTAGTGACAATAGTATTCTCTGATTTTAAATAATGTACTTTATCGGGAAATTTAGCAATCGCTTTTTGCAGAAGAAAAACATCATCACCACTGGCTATGGTATCATTTCCTTCAAAACCGTTCAATTCCTGAAAGAGTGATTTGGTATAAGCTAAATTTGCACCATTACACATAAAACCTTTTCCGATGCCAAAACTGCCGATAGTAGCACCTTGTAAACTTGCCAAATCCAGTTGCTGAAAATGATGCAGAAACGAATTGCTGCCGCTATAAGCAACTGCTCCGGCAATCATCGAAACTTTATGAGTTTGAATGTAATTATCTAACGTTAAAAGCCAGTTTTCGGAAACAACACAATCGGCATCAGTGGTGATTATCCAGGAAGTTTTTACAAAAGGAATGGTAGTTGTAATGGCGTCTTTCTTAGGAGAATTTGAAATCCGGATATTATCTATTGTTTTAATCTGAAATCTAAAATCTGCGGTCTGAAATCTAAAATCTGAGTTATCATCCACCAAAATCATTTTAATCAAATCCATTGGATAATTCAATTTCGAAAGACTTTCTAAAAGTATAGGCAGATTTTCAGCTTCATTTCGAAAAGGGACTACAATTGTGAAGGCTGTTTTTGGCGTTAAGCCAACAGAATTAAAGCTTTTTATTTTCGAAAAACCATAGACTAAAAGAGAAATAGTTGTGAAATAAATGGATAATATGATGGTTAGAAAAAGCATTATGCAAGTTCTTTAGTTTTGAAATTCAGTACATAGTAACTACCTATAACCACAGGCAAAACTACATTGAGAAACCACATCAATGTTGAAATGAAAATCACAATCCATTCGTTTACGCCCAGTATGCCAAAGAAATAAACCGCTACGCTTCCTTTGACGGCAAAGTCCAAAAACTGAAAAGTAGGCAGGGATGAAGCTAAGAAATAGACTGAGGAAATGGCTGACATTAGTGTCAAATAAGGCAAATCAACATCAAAAGCTAAAAACAAAAAATAATACTGATGAGAGAAAACCAAATAACGACAAATGCCAAGAATAATATTTCGTTGATGAATGTTTTTTGGAATTTCGTTAATCTTGTGAATCAGTTTTTCGATGGAATAACCTTTTATGTTTATTTTCTTCGAAAAAAATAAAATTCCAAAAAGTAAAAAACAAATTCCAAATAGAATCAAAACCGTTTGAGATGTAATAACGTGAAATTGCGTATTGAAATACAATAAGCCGAAAATTCCAAAAATAACAGTCAAAATCATTTGGATTCCGTTGCAAATCAGGTTTAGGAAAATTACTTTTTTTGTGTCTTTTTTGGCGAAAAACAAAGCTTTTCCGGCATATTCGCCTACGCCGTTTGGAGTAAATAATCCGGCAGTTAAAGCGGCTAAAACTTGTTTTGTTGATTCGGCTACAGTTATTTTATGAATGTATTGGGAGAGATTTTGCCATTTTAGAATTTCGAAATACCGATTTAAAACACTCAGCAATAAGATAAATGAAATCCCGGAAACAGACTGATTTTTTTTGAATAAGACAATGAATTTTTGCCAATCGAGTTTATCGTTATTCGCCAGTTGGTTGTAAATAAAATAAAAGGCACCACCTACTATCAAAACTTTGATTAGAAGTACGAGGAATTGCTTAGTTTTGTGAGGAATTGAAATCATAACGAAGAACTATTGCGCAAAGAAACGCAAAGACACACAGAGTTTCGCAAAGATTTTTAAATTTTTAAAAGCTTTGTGTAGCAAAAAAAGTATTTCGCAAAGATTCACAAAGAAATCGCGAAGAGACGCAAAGATTTTAAATTAGTTTTGTGAATCTCTATGTCTTCTTTGAGGATTTTTGTGTAACAAGAAAATTTAATACCTTCTAGGTAAAACATGTAAATAAAATTGACAAACGAACGCATCATATTAGGAATTGACCCCGGAACCACGATTATGGGGTTTGGCTTGATACGTGTTATCAATAAAAAAATGGAATTTGTGCAACTGAACGAATTGCAATTATCCAAATACGATAATCATTATCAAAAACTAAAAATCATATTTGAGCGCACTATTGAGTTGATTGATACACATTGCCCTGACGAAATTGCGATTGAAGCGCCTTTTTTTGGTAAAAACGTGCAATCGATGTTGAAGTTAGGGCGTGCGCAGGGTGTGGCTATGGCTGCCGGATTGTCGCGCGGAATTCCCATTACCGAATACGAGCCCAAAAAAATAAAGATGGCGATTACCGGAAACGGAAACGCCAGTAAAGAGCAGGTTGCTAAAATGCTGCAACAACTTTTAAGCTTAAAAGAATTACCTAAAAACCTCGATTCCACCGATGGATTGGCGGCTGCGGTTTGTCACTTTTTCAATTCCGGAAAAGTAGTTGCAGGTAAAAGTTATTCGGGTTGGGATGCTTTTGTGAAGCAAAATGAGGAACGAGTTCAGAAGTAGTGTTCAGTTTTTTAGTGTTCAGTCTTGATGGTCAAAAAGTATTCAGTTTAATTTTAAAAAGCAATTATGAGGTTTCAGGATTTATTAGCTTATAAAAAATCATTTGTTTTGGCGATGAAGATTTTTGAAATTACACAAAAGTTTCCAAAAGAAGAAATGTATTCTTTGACAGACCAAATTAGGCGTTCTTCAAGAAGTGTCCCCGTTACTATAGCAGAAGCGTATAGAAAGAGAATTTATCCCAGGCATTTTCATAGCAAATTAACCGATTCTGATAGTGAAAATTCAGAAACACAAGTTTGGTTAGAGTTTGCATTTGCTTGCAAATATATATCTGAGACAATTTATCAAGAACTTACAACAGAAAGTGTTGAGGTTGGTAAACTTATAAATTACATGATTTTAAATCCTGAGAAATTTGGAATAAAAAAAGAGTAATTAGTGTTCAGTTTTTTAGTATTCAGTTATGCACTGACCATTAATAAAACTGACTACTGACTACTGTTATTAAAACTGATTACTAAAAATCTGAACACTGAACACTATGTCAGGGATCTACATACATATACCGTTTTGCAAACAGGCTTGCCATTATTGTGATTTTCATTTTTCGATTTCGATGAAGAAGAAAGATGAAATGGTTTTGGCTTTAGCCAAAGAAATCGAGCTGCGTAAAAATGAGTTTAAGGACGAAGTTGTTGAGACGATTTATTTCGGCGGAGGAACGCCTTCAGTATTGCAGATTTCAGATTTGAGACTTTTGATTGATGCTATTTATAAAAATTACATCGTTTCAGAAAATCCGGAAATTACGCTTGAGGCTAATCCAGATGATTTGCATCTCGACTTCGCTCGATGTGACAATGAGTCTGAACTGTCAGTTCGAGCGGAGTCGAGAACTATTTTTGAAGAATATCGTTCTATAGGAATCAATCGTTTGTCTATAGGAATCCAGTCATTTTTTGAAGACGATTTGAAAATGATGAATCGGGCACACAATTCGGAGGAAGCCAAAAAATGCCTTGAAATAGCAACGAAGTATTTTGATAATATTTCGCTGGATTTGATTTATGGGATTCCGAGGATGAGTGATGAACGTTGGAAACAAAATATCGAAACGGCTTTGAGTTTTGGTGTTCCGCATATTTCGAGTTATGCCTTGACGGTCGAACCAAAAACGGCATTGAATAAATTGATTCAGACTGGAAAAATAGCGGAACCAAAAGATGAGGTGGCTTCGGCGCATTTTATGATTTTGATGGAAACACTTGAAGCGAATGGATTTTTGCATTATGAGTTGTCTAATTTTGGAAAGCCAGATTATTTTTCGAAGAACAATTCGGCGTATTGGTTAGGGAAAAAATACATTGGAATTGGTCCTTCGGCACATAGTTATGATGGGATTTCCAGAAGTTGGAATATTGCTAATAATACACTTTATTTAAAAGCAATAAAAGAAAATCGATTGCCAAATGAAATCGAAATTTTATCGGTTTCCGACCGTTACAACGAATATATTATGACGGGATTACGAACGATTTGGGGTGTTTCTTTGGAGCGAATTCAATCTGAATTTGGACAAAATTACCTGGATTATTTACTGAAACAAGCACAGAAATTTTTAAGCGATGACTTGCTTTTTATCGAAAATAACATTCTGAGACCAACAAAAAAAGGAAAGTTTTTAACGGATGGAATTGCGAGTGATTTGTTTTATTTAATTTGGAATAGGTCTAACCACCAAGAGCACAAAGAAGAGCTTTGAGAGGGTTGAGAATTAATAAATTAAAAGTATTATGAAAACTGAAATTACATTTATTGCTTTGATTTTGGTTTTAATATCTTGTGTTAAAAAGGATGAAGTAAAATCATTTCCTTATGAAAGCTTTGTTTTCTCTTATGCGGGCTTGCATCATAATAATTCTATTAAATTTACAAAAACAGATACTGTTTATCTCCAAAAAAGATTTCCTTCTCCAGTAGAGATTTTTTATGCAATACTAAAAAAAGAAGATAAAAATGAATTGAATAAGTATTTAAGTCAATTTGATTTTGAAAAGTTTGATACTGTCTATGTTCAAGATAATTTGCAAGATGGTGAAAGCTATCTTTTAAACATTTCTAAAAAAGACGAAAATAAAATGATTTATATTTATGGTCATAATGCTCCTAAAAAACTTTATAATTTTATAGATTCATTAGGAAGTTTTAAGGCTAAACTGAAATTCATTCCGGTAAAAAGATATGTTGATTTTGGAAATTTAAAAAGTATTTTGCCACCTCCACCACCTCCGCCAGAAATTGATACATTGATATACAAATCCAATATTTATTCTAAATGAATATTTTGCAATTCATATAATCCTTAGTGAATCTTGTGGTAAAAACAACTATGCTAGTAACAATAAACAACTTCGAAGTCGACTTATCAAAACCAATTGATATTTCCATCCCGTTATCGAATACCGATGCGAATCCTATTGCCTGGTATTTGGATAAACCGGAAATAAAACCTGTTGTTTTTGGAGATTGGACAGGAAGTGTCAAAGAAGGTGCTTCGACCAATTTTAATACCATTGTTTTTAATCCGCATGGGCATGGCACGCATACTGAATGTCTGGGGCACATCACTAAAGAATTTTATAGTATCAATCAATGTTTAAAGCAATTTTTTTACTTCGCTAAATTGGTTTCAGTTGAACCTGAAGTTCAGGGAGAAGATTTTGTGATTGGAAAAAATCAATTGGAAGTACTTTTGAGAGGTGAAGTAGTGGGAGCTTTGATTATTCGTACACTTCCTAATTTAGAAACTAAACAACATCAAAATTATTCGAATAGCAATCCGCCTTATTTGTCTGAAGAAGCGGCGATTTTTATTCGCGAAAGCGGGATTCAGCATTTGTTAATTGATTTGCCCAGTGTGGATAAAGAACATGATGAGGGGAAATTACTGGCACATAAGGCCTTTTGGAATGTGAAAGATGTGAGTAATTTGAATGCCGATGCCCGCTTGAATTGTACGATTACCGAAATGATTTTTGTTCCTGATAATGTTCCTGACGGGAATTATTTATTGAATTTACAAATTGCTTCTTTTGAAAATGATGCCAGTCCGAGTAAACCCATTTTGTATAAAATATGATTAGCATTTCTACTGATAAAAGTAAATTAGATATTTCTTTTATTCATAATTTCACAAAAGATATTTATTGGGCGGCGCCCAGAACGATTGAAGAAGTGGAGGTTTGTATTGCCAACTCTTTTTGTTTTGGAATTTATTTGGATGATAAACAAATAGGTTTTGCGCGTGTGATTACCGATTATGTGGTTTTTGCTTATTTAATGGATGTTTTTATTGCTGAAAAATATCGTGGTAATGGTTATTCGTCTTTACTGATTGATGCAATGATGAAAGAACCGAAATTGCAATCAGTTAAAATCTGGAGATTGGCTACTACCGATGCGCATTTTTTATATGAAAAATTCGGTTTTAAAGCATTGGCAACTCCTGAGAAATTAATGGAAAAAGTTTTGTTATGAATTTAGAAGAGTTTTATGAATATTGTATTTCTAAAAAAGGAGTGACCGAACATTTTCCTTTTGATCAGGATACTTTAGTTTTTAAGGTGGGAGAGAAAATGTTTGCACTTTCGTCATTAAAGCAATGGGAGGCCGGGGAGCCGTCAGTTAATTTAAAATGCAAACCCGATTGGGCTCTTGAGCTAAGAGCGCAGTACGATAGTATTCAAGCCGGATATCACATGAGTAAAGTGCATTGGAATACCGTTTCCATAAATTCGGAAATTTCAGATTTATTTTTGAAAGAAATGATAGATCATTCTTATGATTTGGTTTTTAGTAGTTTAACTAAAAAGATTCAAAACGAAATTTTAGCTTTAGAATAGATTTTGAATGCTTATTTGTTTTCTTTCTAAGATTTTGGCTATGTTTTGGGAAATTATACGATAAAAGTGGGCTAAATTTGTTTTTTTGATTTTAATTCTTCATATTTGCGATGTAAACGTTTACATTATTCAAAATTGTCAAATTTAAAAGCAGTAGCAGAACATTCGAAGGTTTCTATAGCCACAGTATCTAGGGTGATAAATAATGATCCTAAGGTAAGTAAAGCTACTATGCTTAAAGTTCAGGCTTCAATAGCTGCTTTAGAATACAAACCGAATCGTGTAGCGCAACGACTAAGAAGTACCAGTAAGAAAACTAAATTATTAGGTCTGGTTATCCCTGATATTCAAAATCCATTTTTCGTTGATGTAGTTAGAGGTGTTGAAGATTATGCCTATCAGAATAACTTTGCCGTTATGATTGGTAACTTTGGTCAGGACGAAAAAAAGGAAAAATTATACTTAGACATTCTTCAGTCTGAAAATATCGACGGTTTAATCGTGGCTCCTATTCATGGGAAGGATAAAGGAGTGGAAAATTTGGTAAAAAAGAATATTCCTGTTGTTTGTATTGACAGGGGATTGACTGATGTTGATGTTGATGTTGTTAAAGTAAATAATGAACAGGGGGCTTTTAGTGCAATTAGTCATTTGCTGAGTATAGGTCATAAACGGATAGCGTTTATTTCGGGTAATTTTAAAATTCCTACTTACATTGAGCGTTTGAGCGGTTATAAAAAAGCCTTGAGTGAATATGGAGTTGCTTTTGATGAGAGTTTGGTTTTTGCCAGAGATACCGACTACAAAAGTGGATTTGAAATTGCGAACAAAATTTTAGAATTAGATAACCGTCCAACGGCTATATTTTCAGGGAATAATTTGTTGACTTTGGGGGCGCTTGAAGCTATTCATGCTAAAAGTATCAAAATTCCTGAAGATATTTCTATAGTTGGTTTTGATGATATGCCTTGGTCTATTTCGTTAAATCCCCCATTGTCTGCTGTCCGTCAACCGGGATTTGATATGGGAAGAAAAGCAGCAGAGATGTTGTATGAAAGGATTGTAAATCCAACCAGGGAAAAAGAAAATGTTATATTGAAAACGGAGTTAATGTTAAGAAAGTCTACAGCTCCTATTGTCTAGACTTTTTTTATTTCCAAAAATGTAAACGTTTACATTTTTGGAAATAATGCTGTTTTTAATCTTAAGGGTTCGTTTTTAAGTGATTTGTGTTAAAATATAAAAAATGAAAGAAATTGTAATTTTAAATCCTAATCGAGTTGTTTTTGGAGAGGGAAGTATGCAGCGTTTTGTTGATGATTTTGTAGCAAGTGGTTTAAAACGCATGTTTTTGATTGGTATTTCTGAATTAGCTAACACTTTGGTTCCTTATATAGAAAAATTAAAAGAAAATGGAGTTGCTGTTTTTGTAGATGAGTCGATAAAAGGAGAGCCTACATTTGATGATTTTAATGAAGTTTTAGAAAAAGCCATTGCTTTTAATGCTGATAGTGTTGTGGGTGTTGGAGGAGGAAGTGTATTGGATGTAGCAAAATTAGTTGCTGCCCAATTGAAAAATACACAATCATTAGACGAAATTAAAGGTATAGGGAATTTAAAAGAAAGACAAACTTATGTGGCTTGTATTCCAACCACTTCAGGAACCGGAAGTGAGGTGTCGCCAAATGCTATATTTGTTAATAATTTAGGGGAAAAAGTAGGGGTTATAAGTCCATATTTAGTTCCTGATGCGGCTTATATCGACCCTGTTTTGACTGTGTTATTGCCTAAAAGTGTGACAGCTGCCACAGGAATCGATGCGTTAACACATTGTTTAGAGGCTTATACTAATAAATTTGCACATCCTTTTGTGGATTTATATGCTTTAGAAGGAGTTCGTCTTATTGCTAAATATTTAAAAAGAGCCTGTGATGATGGAACCGATATAGAAGCCAGAACTCAGGTTGCTTTGGGTAGTATGTATGGAGGAATGTGTCTTGGGCCGGTAAATACTGCCGCAGTACATGCGTTGTCTTATCCTTTGGGAGTAGAATACCATATACCGCATGGTTTATCTAATGCTTTATTATTGCCTTATGTGATGGAATATAATATTGAAGAAGATGCCAGTAAATATGAACGAATTGCCGAAGTTTTAGGTGCAGAAAAGAAAAATACGTCGAGAGAAACCGCTTTAGAAGGAGTGAAAATCATGAAACAACTAATTGCCGACTGTGGTTTGCCAACTTCTTTAGCTCATGCAGGTGTGAAAGAAGAATCGATTACTAAATTAGCAGAAGGTGCTATCAAAGTGCAACGTTTGTTGAAAAATAATATAAGAGAAATTGCCGTAGAGGATGCGGTAGCTATTTATCAATCGGCTTTTTAGTTAAAACAAAAATGAAAAATTTAAAAAAATATAATGGTGTAGTAGTGCCAATGGTAACTCCATTGCGTGCTGACTCGGGTATCGATTTAGAGGCAGTAGCTGTGTTAGTCAATCATTTAATTGATGGAGGATGTCATCCTTTTGTACTGGGAACTACCGGAGAATCGAGTTCTATTTCTTTCGAAAGTAAAGTGGCTTTGGTTAAAAAAACCGTTGAAGTAGCTAAAGGAAAAGCAACTGTTTATGCCGGAATTTCGGGGAATTGTTTTCAGGAATCTCTAGATCAGGCTAAGATTTATACTGATTTAGGTGTTGATGTTCTAGTGGCTCACGTTCCATACTATTACCCTTTAAATCAAAATCATATTTTGAATTATTTCCAACAATTAGCGTCAGCAGTTGCATTGCCGCTTATTGTTTATAATATGCCAATGACAACTAATATGTCTATTGATTTAGAAACTGCCGATGAATTGAGTAAACACCCAAACATTGTGGGTTACAAAGAATCGGAAAGAGGAGAAGAACGTATGGCAAAAGCTATCGGACTTTGGAAAGACAGAGCTGATTTCTCTTATCTGTTAGGTTGGGCGGCTAAATCTTATGAAGGTATGAAATTAGGAGCTGACGGATTGGTGCCAAGTACAGGAAATTTAACTCCTGAATTGTATAGTACTATTTACAATGCGGTGCTTTCTGGTGATGATGCTTCAGCAAAAGCGGCTCAGGAAAAAAGTGATGCTATTTCGAAGATTTATCAGGAAAACCAAATTTTGGTTAATGCTATTCCGATTTTAAAGGTTTTATTGGCTCATCATAAACTTTGTTCAAAAGCGGTTTTACTGCCTATGATTGCCGTAGGTGCTGCCGATGAGAAGATTGCATTAGAAAAAATAAATAACTACGGAAACGATTTAAAAAGCTTAAACAGTATTGCATAATGGAGAATAATAAGCCAATCTTAGGGATAACAATGGGAGATCCCGCAAGTATAGGACCGGAAGTGGCCGTAAAAGCATTATTAGATTCCAAAGTCTATGAGGTAAGCCGACCGGTTTTAGTGGGTGAAGCCGATGTGTTTGAGCAGGCGATAGCGTTTTGCGGACTGGATTTAAAAGTAAACCGAATTTCAAAAATTGCCGACGCTAAATTTGAAAAAGGCACAGCCGATGTTTTTGATTTGAATTATATGAATATCGCCGATTTAAAGATGGGCGAAATCACAGCCGAAGCGGGTGATGTATCTTTTAGAACCGTAGTTAGAAATATAGAATTGGCCTTAGCCGGAGAAATTGACGGTACCGTTACTGGTCCAATCAATAAAGAGTCTATCCAAAAGGCAGGACACGTTTTTGCAGGTCATACTGAAATCTATGCGCATTATACCGATACTAAAAAGTACGGAATGTTATTAGTGGAAGAAAATTTAAGAGTAGTCCATGTTTCAACACACGTTTCTTTAAGACAAGCCTGTGATTTGGTTAAAAAAGACCGAATTCTGGATACTATTTATCTTATAGATGATGCCTGTAAAAAACTGGGAGTTGCTAATCCTAAAATAGGCGTGGCAGGATTAAATCCGCATGCTAGTGACGGAGGGTTATTTGGTTGGGAAGAAGAACAGGAAATTCTTCCTGCAGTTCAGGAAGCCTTAAAAAGAGGCTTTAATGTTGAGGGACCAATTCCTGCCGATACTTTGTTTCCAAAAGCCATTGGTGGTGTTTATGATGGTTGTGTGGCTATGTACCACGATCAGGGACATATTCCTTTTAAAACGGTAGGTTTCAACTGGGATCAGTCCAAAGGACAAATGAAAAGTGTAAGAGGAGTGAATATAACATTGGGATTACCAATTATCAGAACTTCTGTTGATCACGGTACCGCTATGGAAATTGCCGGTAAAGGCATCGCCAGTCCGGATGCAATGGTACTTGCTATAGAATATGCAGCTAAATTACATAGAAATAAACAGGGACAATAAATAGTAAAGATGATAGCAGTTATATCAGATGATTTTACAGGTGCTGCCGAAATAGGCGGAATAGGTCTTCGTAACGGTTTTACGGTTACTATAGATACTGGCGTAAACACACATTATGACTGTGATATTTTGGTAATTGCAACAAATACGAGGTCTTTGTGTAAAACAGAAGCCCAAAAAGAAATTAAGAAGATTACAGAAGAATTACTTAAATTACGTCCCGATTTTATTTATAAGAAAACCGATTCTTTGCTTCGCGGAAGGGTAGGCGATGAATTGGAAATACAGTTGCATGTATCGGGCAAGAAAAAAGTATTGTTGGTTCCTGCTAATCCATCGCTAAACAGAACCATAGTTGACGGGGTTTATTATATCAATAAAATTCCTTTGATGGAGTCTGGTCTTTTTGAGGATGAATTTGATCAGGGCTGTACTTCTAATGTTATTGATTTGATTGGGAAAGAGTATAAAAACCAATCGGTTTCTGTTTCATTGGGGCAGGAAATGCCTTGTGAAGGTTTCATCATTGGAAATACTCCAACAAATGAAGAACTCACAGGCTGGGCTAATGTAGTTGACGAAACGATGTTGCCTGCCGGTGGTGCCGGATTTTTTAATGCTATATTAGCGAAGATTAAAAAGGATGTTAGTCCAATGAAAACTACTTTCACCTTTGGTAAAAAAGCCTTGTATGTGTGTGGAAGCAATCATGCACCAAGCAGGGAGGTAGTAAAGAAAGTAAAAGAAGCCGGCGGAAGTGTTTTATATATGCCCAAAGCTATCCTTTGTGAGGAAAGTGCGGAGCAGCTTATAGAACAATGGTCAGTACAGATTAGTAATGCAATTGAAAAGAATGATAAGGTAATAATTGCTGTTGATACGCTGGAATGTAAAAACATTGAAGTAATTTCAGACAGAATAAGAGAAACATTTGCCAAAGTTGTAAAAAAAGTGCTTGAAAAAGTACATTTAGAAGAATTATTGATAGAAGGTGGGGCAACAGCTTATTCTATAATCGAATATTTAGACTATAAAAAGTTTTACCCTGAGCAGGAATTAGCGCAAGGGGTAATTAGAATGAGAATAGAGCAACAAAAAGAAATGTATTTAACCCTAAAGCCAGGAAGTTATCAATGGACTGATTCTGTCTGGAAATTTTAATCTTTTAAGCTATGAATGAATCATCATTACATTTTATTGATTATTTAATTATTGTTTTATCACTTATCATTACCTTTTGGTTTGGGGTTAGGTACTCCAAAAAAAATACTAGTACAGATCAATATTTTGCAGCAGGAGGGAATATCCCGGCCTGGGCAGTTGGAATGTCAATATTTGCAACCTTAATCAGTAGTGTAACATTTTTAGCTTATCCGGGAGAAGGCTATAAATCCAATTGGATTCTTCTTATTCAGGGTTTTATGGTTCCGGTAGTATTGTTTTTTTCTATTCGGTTTATAGTGCCTTTGTATCGTAATGTAATCGGTTTAAGTGCTTATGAATATTTCGAAAAAAGGTTTGGATATCTTGCCAGAGTCTATGGCTCATTAGGATTTATTTTTGCTCATTTTTCTAAAATGGGTTCGGTATTATTTCTGTTGGCTTTGGCTTTGTCTTCAATGACCGGAGTTGATACGTTAACGATAATCTGGATAATAGGGATTGCAATTGTTTTCATTACGCTTTTTGGAGGAATGGAAGCAGTAATTTGGTTGGATGTTATTCAGGGATTCTTACTGATTTTAGGAGGTATCGTTGCTATTGCTGTTATTCTTTTAAAGACTGACGGAGGACTTGGAGCTATTGTAAATTATGCTGTAGATCATGATAAAATAGGTTTTGGTCCTTATAATTTCGACTTTGTTAACCTTACGTTTTGGGTGATGACTATCAACGGTATTTTTTATGCTATTCAAAAATACGGTGCCGACCAAACGATTGTGCAACGTTATCTTACTGCAAAATCAGATAAAGATGCTATAAAAGCATCGATTTTAGGGATTGGGATTACTGTACCTGTTTGGATTGCTTTTATGTTTATAGGTACGGCATTGTTTTCTTTTTATGGTTTACATTCTGATATAGCATTGCCTGAAGGAATCAAATCAGATGCGGTTTTCCCTCATTTTATTACTACCCAATTGCCACCGGGTTTAATAGGTTTGATTTTATCGGCATTGATAGCTGCAGCAATTTCCAGTTTGGATGCCGATTTGAACTGTCTGGCAGCTGTAGGGGTAGATGACTATTACAAACGTTTGTATCCTAAAAGTTCCGGAGCACAACAACTTCGAATGGGGAAAATTTTAGTTATGGTGGCCGGTTTAGCTTCTATATTGATAGCTAGTTTTTATGTTTATGCCGGTGAAAGTGATGGGATTTTGTCGACAGTTTTTATGCTTTATGCAATTTTTTCAGGTGGAATAGCGGGGATGCTCTTGTTAGGCTTGTTTGTAAATCGCGCTAATAAAAAAGGTTTGAGTGTAGGAATTGTAGCTTGTATTTTATTCACAGGATATGCTTTACTGACTTCTACAGCAACGGGAACCGGAGATCAAAGACATCTTATTTTAGATTTTGGAGATTACAATTATACGCACCATCGATATATGTTAGGAGTTTATAGCCATTTTGTATTGTTTTTTGTGGGTTGGATAGCCAGTTACTTCTTTCCAAAAGTAGAAGTGCCTGCTAATCTTACTTATTATGGTTATTTAGAAAAAAAGAGAAGTGGCGTTTTTTAATATAACGAAATTCAAAAAAAAGCCTTAGTTGTTTTCTACAAAGCAACTAAGGCTTTTTTAGTTATAGAAAATAAAGTACTAATAAAACTAGGATAATTAACTCCTATTTAAGAAATTAGACTTTAATTTTGTAATGTCTAAAAAAGACTGTTTAACCAATATAAAATAAATTCAGCCACATAATGAAAGATCAGATTAAGAAATTTTTAAACGAGGAACAAGATCCTAAAGCCATTGAGAAAATTACTTCGAAGCTTAGTGATTTATTGATGAAAAATGAGGAAATTGGATATATAGGGGTTCAAAAAAAACCGGCACTTACGGTTTTTCCCGATAGTATTGTTTTGACCAATAAAAGAATTATCATTTGCCAGCCTAAAAATTTAGGACTTTCGATGGATTTTACTGATTATACCTGGGATCAGATTGAAGGAACTTTTGTGAAAGAAAATATTTTAGGTTCTGAATTTTCATTTTCGACCAAAACTGATTTGACCGTTTCTATTGATTATATTCCAAAAATCCAGGCCAGAAAGATTTATACTTTTGCTAAAGAACAATTGGATCAATTGAAAAATACTGCTGCCGCAAATACAACTAATGTTATTGAAGCAGCTCCAATTATCGACGATGAAATTGAAGAAATGGAAACAGAAGAGGTAAATGATTTTGCCGAAATTTTACCGGCAAATCCTCCTGTATTTTCATCTCCTGAGGTTTCAAAAGATAATGATTTAAAAGGTTTGACTCAGGACGAATTGTTTGAGAAATTACAGAACTATAAAAAACTACTGGATAACGGATTGATTTTACAAGGCGAATATGATGCTTTCAAGAAAGAGATTTTGAGTTTGATGTAATTTTTCTTCGTTTGATTATTTGGTTATCGCAAATATCAATAGAAACGGGTTTTAACCCGTTTTAAAATTAAAATTTAGAAAGGCTTTAGCCGAAATCTGTATTAAGATTGGGCTAAAGCCCTTTTTGTTTTATAAATGCTTGTCATCTGGCTAAAGCCAGACGCTATTGAAAAAACTTTAATTTTTGTAAGATTTATTTATATATTTGAGAAAATAGAGAATACAAGCCAAAACTTATGTATAATATGCTATTTTAAAATAAAACGAGTCTGTTTTATACGCTTATAAACTAGTTTTTTACAATTTTAAACAATGCCTGAAGAGAAAAAAATAACAAGAGTAGATATTAGACTTGAAGCTGAGACAATTATCAATGACTACGTTGAAATTGTTCAAAATTCTTGTAATATGTTAGCTTTTATAACTTCAAATCTTAAGAACATACCTTTTGATGAAATCCCGTCGCCACCAGTTTTAGGTTATTTTGAATTCAATAAAATCAATTATGTAGGAGACAAGAAAATATACCTTGATATGTGGTTGTTTAATCATGGAATCAATGATATCATTAAAGGTTTAAATTTGAGTATGGCTCGTGCAAATTATTTATTGGATATGACAAAACTTGAAGGGAAAACAATGTTGTACGGGGAATATGTTGATTTCGAAAAAAGAATAAATAAAAAATTTCTGAAAAAAGATTTACCGACCCTAATTTCTCTTACTTCAGAAATTGTTAGTAAGCCATTAATTTTGACTGACGAAATATTATCAATAAATAATTGTAGAAAATGTTTAGAGCATAGAAATGGAATAGTAACTGAAATTGACACAAATATTGAGATTGAAAACAATAAAAAATTGAAAATCAAGTGGATTGGTACTCGATTAACTGTATTAAGAAATGGAGAAATGCAAATGATTGATAAAACTGGGTTTTCACTCAACAAAGGAGAAGAAATTCAATTTTCTCACTTAAATGAAAATAAAACCTATGATATCGGTGAAAGGTTAAGAATCGATATGAAAACATTTTATGAATTGTCTTATACTGGTTATTTGTATGTTAAGCATATAGCGGACAATTTTAATTTTGGAAATAAATAACTTTATACAAGAACGACTATAGTTCTCCTGCTCGCTGAAGCGTCCCGCTTGTGCCTGTAAAACATGTAAACTTTTTTTAGGATGAGAGAAAGTATTCAGCTAAAAAACAAGAACCCGAAACTTTCTAGTTCTCGGGTTTTGTGTTTTATAAAGTTTTCTTCTGTTTCTCTAAAAAATTATTGGATTGCAGTTCCAGTAAATTCGTTGCGTTTTTTCGTTGTAAATCATAAAGCTTTTGGTCTTCTGCAATATCAGCGTATACTTTATCGTGCATGGCGGCACTGGTTTTTACTAATAATTCACGTTGGTATTTATCCTGACTTAATGTTGTTTTTAAGGCAGTTTCCAAATCTTCCAGTTTAAAATCATACTCGCCTTTAGGTGATAATAGTTTGGCAATAATAGGAGAGGTCTCAACGGCTAAAAACAGCAGCATGATAAAAAAAGAAGGTAAGAAAGGGAGTTTACTTAAAGCATTGATTCGGGCCATCAGTCCGTCAAAACCATCAATGATGGGTTTGGTTTCTGTGACTTTCTTTTCTAAATCGGCCTGTAATAATTTGGATTTGTTTTCTTTTTCGGCAATTTTTGCCAGGTTGGTTTTCCTGATAGTGTCCAGTTCGGCTGAAGCCAAATTGTGTTTGGCAATTTTTTCTTTAAAAACAGGGCCCTTTCCCAGTTTCATCGTGCCTTTGGTACCTTCGGCTTCGGCAATATAAGTTTCGTATAAAGCATTGACTTCTTTTTCTTTTTTGGTAATTTCCGATTTAAGACTGTCAATTTCTGCCTTGTTTTTTTCTAAATCCGATTTGAAATAAGTGCTGATTTGATTTTTATTGGCCAGTTCCATTTGGTTTTTCTCTTTCAATAAAACGGTGTTGATTTCTTTTTCGAAAATTTTAATTTCTAGAGGTTTCGAAATAACAACAGCAATAATAATGGCCAAAAGAAATCGTGGGCTCGCTTGGAGTAATTCACTTGTGAAATGGTCTCTTTTTCGAATGGTAGATACAATAAAACGATCCAGATTGAAAATCAGTAACGCCCAAACGATACCAAAAGCAATAGCCGGATAAATACTGTCAAAGACTGTAAAAAGGGCATAAGCACTGGCTAAAAAAGCCATGATTGCGGTAAAGAAAACCGTAGCACCAATACCCACATATTTTGTTTGCTCCCCTTCAGAGCAGCCTTCGAGAAGGTTTTTGTCGGCTCCGGAACAGAGGATAAAAAATGATTTTAACATGATCGATTTGATTGAGTGATGATGATTGATTACAAATTTAGCGCCAAAAAATCAATAATATTCTAAAAAGCTGATTTATATTTGATTATGATTTTTTAAAACACAAAAAGCTACTCCTTTTGGAATAGCTTTTGTGTTTTTGAAGAAAAAATATTTTATACTTCCGGAGCTCCAGCTAAAATTTCGTCATTGGCAAACGATTCAAATTTTATAAAATTAGCTTTGAATTTTTGAGCCAGTTCACGGGCTTTTGTATCGTATAAATCTTTGTTCTCCCAGGTATTTCTGGGATTTAAAATTTCGTCGGGAACATTAGGACAGTTCTCAGGAATTGCCATTTTAAAAATGGCATGATTGTGAAAGTTTACGTTGTCTAATTCACCATTCAAAGCGGCTGTAATCATGGCACGGGTATATTTTAGTTTCATACGGCTTCCGGTGCCATAAGCACCTCCGGTCCAGCCAGTATTGATAAGCCAAACTTTTACATTGGCATCTTTCATTTTTTGGCTCAGCATCTCGGCATATCTTGTGGGGTGCAAAGGCATGAATGGTGCTCCAAAACAAGCCGAAAAATTAGGCTGAGGCTCGTTGATTCCGGCTTCAGTTCCTGCGATTTTTGCGGTGTAGCCTGAAATAAAATGATAAGCAGCCTGACCCGGAGTTAAGCGTGCAATGGGAGGCAGGATTCCAAACGAATCAGCAGTAAGGAAAAAGATGTTTTTGGGATTGCAGCCAATAGAGCCCGGTTGAATGTTATGAATGTGGTCAATAGGATAGCTTACTCTAGTGTTCGGAGTAACGGAAATATCAGTATAATCCACTTCATTAGTGCCTTTTTTAAAAACAATATTTTCTAATAATGCACCTCTTTTTATCGCATTAAAAATATCAGGTTCGTTTTCTTCGCTTAAGTTAACAACTTTGGCATAACAACCGCCTTCAAAATTAAAAACGGTATTTTCACTGGTCCATCCGTGTTCATCATCGCCAATTAATTTTCGGTTGGGGTCGGCAGAAAGGGTCGTTTTCCCGGTGCCTGACAATCCAAAGAAAATAGCGGTTGCTCCATCTTCGCCCACATTGGCACTACAATGCATTGGTAAGGTGTTTTTAAAAACGGGCAACATAAAGTTTAAAGCTGAGAAAACCCCTTTTTTCATTTCGCCCGTATAGGCAGTTCCTCCAATGATGATAGTTTTTCGGCTGAAATTTAATATCGCAAAATTTTCCTGACGGGTTCCATCGGTTTTAGGATTGGCTTGGAAACTTGGTACACATATCAATGTCCAGTCTGCAACAAAACCATCCAGTTCTTTTTCATTTGGTCTGAGAAACATATTGTAGGCAAATAAATTTTCCCAAGGTGTTTCGGTAATCACGCGAACATTTAATCGGTAATTTGGGTCGGCACATACATAAGCATCTCTGACAAAGATTTCTTTATTGGATAAATAATCGGTGATCTTAGTATATAATGCATCAAATTTTGCAGGTTCAAAAGGAATATTAATGTCTCCCCACCAAACTTCATTTTCGGTAATGCTGTCTTTTACAATAAAACGATCCTGTGGCGAACGACCCGAAAATTTTCCGGTGTTGATGGCTAAGGCTCCGGTAGCAGTTTCTATTCCTTCACCACGATTTAAGGTCAGTTGATGCAACTCATCAGGAGTTAGCTGGTAATGTATTTTAGCGTCTTTAATTCCGATATTTTCAAGTGAAAACAAATTTTTGACAATCATAAGGCAGCTTGTTTAGTAGTTCTTAGGTTTCTACATTAAAGATAAAACATATATTTTAGTTCCACTTTTGAATACCTAATTTTTATCTGACTTTTTTGTGATATTATAGAACAAAACAGCCCAGGCACTAATTAGTAAAAAGCCGCCAATAGGTGTTACAAAGCCAATTACTCTAAAGTCAATTGGGGTTAAACCGTTTGTTGCTAATAAATAGATGGAACCTGAAAATAATAATACACCAAAAAGCACCAGATTATAAATGATTTTTTTTGTTTTCGAAGTTAAAACAGGAATGAGTCCAATGAATACTAAAAATAAAGCGTGATACATTTGGTAGCGCACTCCCGTTTCAAAGGTTGCTAATTGTTCTACACTCAATACTTTTTTTAATGCATGAGCGCCAAAAGCACCTAAAATTATTGTAATCATTCCAAGTAAAGCCGCTGTTGAAATTGTTTTTTTATCCATTTTTGTTCTGTTTAGGTTTTACACAAAAGTATTCGAAATCAAAGGAAACCGAAAGTTTTTCAGGGGATAGTTTAGCGGTTATTGTGCTAAAGTTTTGTGAATTTTTATTCGAAAAGAAGATTGATTTTTTACCGCAGATTCGCAGATTTTAATAAAGATTGTAATTGTTAACAAACTGTTTTCAGCGAAATTAGTAAAAATGAGTTTGCTTAGAATTTAAAAATTAAGGGGTTAAAAAAAATCTGCGAATCTGCGGTTATTTTTATTAGATGGTTAATTAATCATTCTCATTTGTGATAGCGCAAACATTTCCCTATTTTTGAGTTATATTTTCAAGTCATGAGAGCCGTTTTAATTATTGGTGCAGGTCGGTCAGCTTCTTCGCTGATACAGTATCTTTTGAATAAATCTGAGGAAGAACAACTGCATCTTGTAATTGCCGATTTATCCTTAGAACTGGCACAAAAGAAAACCAATAATCATCCTAATGCTACTGCAATTGCCCTGGATATTTTTAATGAAAAGGAGCGAAGAGCAGTCATTGAAAAAGCAGCTATCGTCATTTCGATGTTGCCTGCCCATTTGCATATAGAAATTGCCAAAGATTGTCTTTTGTTTAAGAAAAACCTAGTCACTGCTTCTTACATAAGCGATGCAATGCAGGCGCTTGATGTTGAGGTTAAAAAGAACAATTTGATTTTCATGAACGAAGTGGGATTGGATCCCGGTATCGACCACATGAGTGCAATGAAAGTGATTGACGAAATCAGGGAGAAAGGCGGAAAAATGTTGTTGTTTGAGTCTTTTTGTGGCGGACTTGTTGCTCCCGAATCGGATACTAATCTTTGGAATTACAAATTTACCTGGGCGCCGCGAAATGTGGTTTTGGCGGGTCAGGGCGGTGTGGCCAAATTTATTCAGGAAGGAACTTATAAATACATTCCGTATACCAGTTTGTTTCGCCGTACCGAATTTCTTGAAGTAGAAGGTTATGGCAAATTTGAAGCTTATTCTAATAGGGATTCTTTAAAATACCGAAGCATTTATGGACTGGAAGATATTCTCACGCTCTATCGTGGTACGATTCGAAGAGTGGGTTTTTCTAAAGCTTGGAATATGTTTGTGCAACTGGGTATGACTGATGATTCTTATGTTATGGAAGATTCCGAAAATATGAGTTATCGACAGTTTATGAATTCCTTTTTGCCTTATCATCCCACGGATTCGGTGGAAATTAAAACCCGTTTACTGCTCAAAATCGATCAGGATGATATTATGTGGGACAAATTATTGGAATTGGATTTATTCAATGATAACAAAATCGTAGGATTGAAAGATGCCACTCCGGCCCATATTTTAGAAAAAATTCTCAGCGATAGTTGGACACTTGAGCCCGATGACAAAGATATGATTGTGATGTACCATAAATTTGGCTACGAACTCAACGGCAAAAAAGTCCAAATGGATTCCCAAATGGTTTGTATAGGACAGGATCAAACCTATACAGCAATGGCTAAAACGGTTGGCTTACCAGTTGCAATGGCTACTTTGTTAATCCTGAACGGAAAAATAAAAACTACAGGCGTTCAAATTCCTATTCACAAAGAAGTCTATATACCTGTATTGAAGGAATTGGAACAATATGGTATTCATTTCAAAGAAAAACCTATGCCGTATTTGGGGTATAAGGATATGTAGTTTTATTTTTGTATATAATTAAACAATCCCTGAAAATTTAATTTTCAGGGATTGTACTTTTTACTTTCTATTTTTGTGTTTGAATGATAGTGTTTTTTTGTTTTTTCAGGGTGGTATTAAGTTTTGACTTATTCTGGTTTTGAAGCAAATCTTTTTTTACATCAAGTAAATTTTCCTGGATTGCTTTTTGTAGTTTTATAGAATCTTGAGTAGATAATTTTTCAGGCTTTTTAAAAATTATAGTTATGCTTTTGTTTTTGAATTTTAAATGACTGTTTTTTAGGTTTTCTTCAAAATATTTTTTGGTGTATAATGAGCATTGATAGTTTTGAGGAAATCTTTTACTTCTGGCGTTTTTATAAACATAAGAGGAGCTATAGTGAGCAAAATCAGATGATTTGTAATTTTTAAGTTTATTATTTGGTACATGTATTCCGTCAATCCAAATAGCGTATTTATTTGGATCTTTGTAGGATTCAAAATTTGTTGAAGGTAATAATTGTTGTTTTATAGGGTATGGCGGTCCAAGATACCTTCTTTTTTCTTCTATGCTTAGTTTTTCATAAACTTTGTTAATCATAATATTTCTTGTGTAGTCTTTGACTATTACTCTTACGCCAGCATAATAACGGTCTCTGTTTTGATCTTTTATAATTTCTGAATTTTGTTTTTTTTGGGCTGTTGCTGTAGTTGTTTTGTTTTGTGCTATAGTTTCAATGCACAGAAAAAAAGTAATTCCTGTAAATAAAGGAATTAGAGCTATTTGTTTCAAAAATGAAATACTTTTTGAGGTGGTTTTAGTCATCATAATTAATCTTTTTTTGGTTACTGAATAATTCAAATTACTGGCCAAGTAATAGGTTGGGTTCGCATTTGCCTTGGATAAAAGTAAATTTTGGTAAAACAGAACATTGTTATGCGATTTCACGACTTTCTCATCGGCGAGAAATTCGTGGTTGAGTTGGATTGCTTTTTTGTATAAAATAAAAATGGGATTGAACCAAAAAATCACTTTCAGTGTTTCGATCAATAGAATATCTAAGGTGTGTTTTTGGCTAACATGAATTAGTTCGTGCGTGTATAATTCGGCTTCAATTTTTCGATTATGATAATCTGTTTCATTGATAAAAATGTAGTTCAAGAAGGTATAGGGAAGTGTTTTTTCTTGTAATAAAACCAGTTTTGCATTTTTATAATTAATTATAGAATTGGATTTGGTTCTAGCGTTCAATTTCCAAATGTTTACTACAAACCGAATCAATAATGCTAAAGTGATTAGTCCATATAAACCCCAAGTGGCAATGACCCAATAATTAATCGAATTTTCTATAATAGGCATGCTAGTTCCTCCTGTCATTGGAATAATACTAGGAGTAGTTTCTTGATGAGGTATTTCCTGAATAATTTCGATAGTTATAAAAGGAATAACGAATGAAAACAGCAAACTAAACAACAAGTAAAACCGGTTGAACTGATGCATTTTTTCTTTTTCCAAGATAAAAAAATACACTGCTAATAAGACAGCTAAGGAAAGGGTTGATTTGATTAGAAAGTCGGTCATTTTTTCTTTTTTTGAAGTTCAACGTCGATGATTTTTTTTAATTCTTCCAGTTCCATTTCTGATAAATTAGTTTCTTTGGTAAAGAAAGAAGCAAATTGTGATGCCGAGTTATTAAAGAAATTACTAATCAATCCATTGACATGTTTGGAGAAATAATCTGATTTTTTTACCAATGGATAATATTGTCTCGAATTCCCAAATTCAGTATAAGCTACAAATTTTTTATCAATCATTCTTTTTAATAAAGTAGCCACTGTGGTTGTCTTTGGTTTTGGTTCCGGATGGGCTTCCAGTAAGTCTTTCATGAAGGCTTTTTCCAGTTGCCAAAGGTGTTCCATTAATTGTTCTTCTGAATTGGATAACGACATAGCTCTATGTTTTTAGAATTAACTCTACAAACGTAGAGTTAATTTTTTAAATGAGCAAGTTTTTTTATAATTAATTTGATTTTTAGATCTTTAGGTTTATAATTATTTTGTTTTCAGGAAGTTTTTTAACAAAAAAATCCGTTTAGTCTTAAAAAAAGATAAACGGATTTTGTTTCTTTTAGCTTAGAGAACTTTGCGAAAAGCTTAGCTGACTCTGCGGTTAAATCACTTCGAAAGTTCTACAAAATACTTATAAAATAAAGGAATGGTTTCTATTCCTTTTAGGTAATTAAAAATCCCAAAATGTTCATTTGGCGAATGAATGGCGTCGCTGTCGAGACCAAATCCCATCAGGATGGTTTTGCTTTTTAATTCTTTTTCGAATAAAGAAACAATAGGAATACTTCCGCCGGAGCGAACGGGAATTGCAGGGATTCCAAAGGTTTCGGTGTAAGCCATATTGGCGGCTTTGTAACCAATGCTGTCAATTGGCGTAACATAACCCTGACCACCGTGATGCGGAGTTACTTTTACGGTAACTGCTGCGGGAGCAATATTGGTAAAATGCTTAGTGAACAATTCGGTGATTTCTTCCCAGTCCTGATTCGGAACCAGTCGCATCGAAATTTTGGCGAAAGCCTTAGATGGAATTACAGTTTTAGCGCCCTCACCGGTGTAACCTCCCCAGATTCCGTTGACGTCCAGCGTAGGGCGGATGGCGTTTCTTTCATTGGTCACATAGCCTGCTTCGCCATAAACATCTTTTAAATCCAGTGCTTTTTTATAATCTTCAATATCAAAAGGGGCTTTGGCCATTTCAGTTCTTTCTTCCAGAGATAATTCTTCTACTTTATCATAAAATCCCGGAATAGTGATGCGGTTGTTTTCGTCGTGTAAGGAAGCAATCATTTTGCTCAAAATATTGATAGGATTGGCAACTGCGCCACCATACAATCCTGAATGCAAATCTCGGTTTGGACCTTTGACTTCCACTTCAACATAACTTAAACCACGCAAACCAGTGGTGATAGAAGGCTGTTGGTTAGAAATCATTCCGGTATCGGAAATCAGGATAACATCGTTTTTAAGTTTTGCTGCGTTGTTTTCGACAAAGTTTTTCAGGTTCACGCTGCCTACTTCTTCCTCGCCTTCAATCATGAATTTCACATTGCAAGGCAGACAATTATTAGAAATCATGTATTCTACAGCCTTGACATGCATGAACATTTGGCCTTTATCATCACAGGCGCCACGGGCAAAAATGGCTCCTTCAGGATGAATGTCGGTTTTTTTAATAACGGGTTCAAATGGAGGCGAAGTCCAAAGTTCCATTGGATCGGGTGGTTGCACATCGTAATGGCCATAGACTAAGACTGTTGGTGAATTGGGATCAATTATTTTTTCTCCATATACAATAGGGTAGCCGTCGGTTTCACATATTTCGACTTTGTCACAGCCGGCTTTTGTAAGGCTTTGTTTTACGGCTTCTGAGGTATCAATGACATCCTGAGAGTAAGCCGAGTCGGCACTTACCGATGGGATTTTGAGCAATTCGACTAATTCGTTGATAAAGCGGTCTTTGTTTTGTTGTATATAGTTTTTAATGTCTTTCATCGATTTGGAAGTGTTTTGATACTTTCAAAAATACAAAAAACAGAATAATAATTTTTTTTAATTTTTTGCTTTGAATATTGGAAAGTATCCTTATATTTGCACCCACAATAGCGCGCGGATATGGCGAAATTGGTAGACGTGCCAGACTTAGGATCTGGTGCCGCAAGGCGTGTAGGTTCGAGTCCTATTATCCGCACAGAAAGCCTCTCAATCGAGAGGCTTTTTTTATATCTTTATATTTCAGGTTTTAGGTTGATTTTGACCGTTTTGTCTCTTTTGGTTGCTAATAATTTCTTGGTTTGTGCTTAGTAAATACATCTCGTAAGCAAGCGATGAGATAATTGTTAACAGGATGGGGCAGGATACTTGAGACAGTCTTGTTTAATAATTTTATAAGCTAAACTAAGTTTAAAACGAATTGCTGTAATTTATTTCCAAATAAATTTTAGAATTATATCATTTAACAAATTAATCAATGAAGATTAAAAGTCATTATTTTCCGTTTTTTATCGGAGTTCTATTTTCTTTAAATACTACTGCACAATCAAAGCAGGTTAGTTCTCCCTGGCCGGAAATCAAAAATGTAAATAAACCATGGGCAAGATGGTGGTGGATGGGAAATGCGGTAGACAAACCGAATTTAAAATCCAGTTTGATTGATTTTCAAAAAGTGGGTATTGGAGGAGTAGAAATTACACCTATTTATGGTGTAAAAGGAGAAGAGAATAATTTTATTGATTATCTGTCGCCTAAGTACATGGATATGTTAAACTATACGATTAAAACAGCCGATAGTTTAGGATTACAGGTAGATATGGTTCTCGGTACAGGCTGGCCTTATGGAGGTCCGCAGGTGACACTTCCTTATGCTGCAACTAAATTGGTTGTGGAAAAATATGAAGTTAAAAAAGACGAAGTTTTTAATAAAGAAATAATAGCCAATCCTGAAAAAGAGAAAATACCGGCACAATTATTAGCTGTTGCTGCTTATGGAGCTGATGGTTCTTATGTTGACCTAACAAAACAGTTAAATGGAAATATGCTGAATTGGAAAGCTTTAAATACATCTTACACTTTGTATGCTGTTTTTGCCGGAAAAACAGGGCAGCAGGTAAAACGTGCGGCACCGGGAGGGAAAGGTTATACTTTAGACCATTATTCAGAGGAAGCACTTAATGCTTATGTGGTTCCTTTTGATAAAGCCTTGACGGGATTTGAAGGAAAGTTACGAGCTATTTTTAATGATAGTTTTGAAGTGTATGGTACCGATTTTACCCCTTTATTTTTGCAGGAATTTGAGAAACGCCGTGGTTATGATTTGAAAAAATACCTGCCACAGTTGTTGAGTAAAGAAGATTCTGAGATTGGTAACAGAGTAAAAAGCGATTACAGAGAAACAATTTCTGATTTATTGTTGAATAAATTTGACGTTCCTTGGACCAAATGGGCGAATGCTAAAAATTTTAAAACCAAGTTACAGGCTCATGGTTCGCCTGGGAATCTGATTGATTTGTATGCTTCGGCGGATATTCCTGAGTGCGAAACTTTTGGCTCCATGCCTTATGATATCCCGGGATTTAGACGTGAAATAGAGGATATTCGAGATGGTGATGCTGATCCGGTGATGTTGAAATTCTCTTCTTCGGCGGCTCATATTTCAGGAAAGCCGTTGACTTCATCAGAAACTTTTACCTGGTTGCGAGATCACTTTAAAACGGCCTTGTCGCAATGCAAACCGGAAGCAGAAGATTTGTTATTGAACGGAATCAATCATATTTTTCTACACGGTTCAACTTATTCTCCTAAAAAAGCCGAATGGCCAGGATGGAAATTCTATGCTTCGGTAAATTTTAATGCGAATAATTCGATTTGGGAAGATGCTCCGGGCTTATTCTCTTATATAGCTAATTGTCAATCTTTATTACAAGCCGGAAAACCGGATAATGGAACATTGTTGTATTATCCAATTTATGATACCTGGGGGAAAAGTTTAGAGGGGAATTTATTTTTCCAGTTTAAAATTCATTCCCTAAAAGAATGGTTACACGGAACGCCGTTTTATGAAACAACAGAAAAGCTGATGGAAAAAGGCTATGGTTTGGATTTTATTTCCGACAGCTTTATTGCTCAGGCTACTGTTAAGGACGGTTTGATTGTTTTGCCGGGGAACAGCTATAAAACCTTAGTGGTTCCTAATTGTGATAAAATGCCTTTGGCTACTTTAGAAAAATTAATTGCTTTGAAGAAAGCAGGTGCTAAAGTGATTTTTGAAGGTTTACCAAAATCGGTTCCGGGATTAAATGATTATGAAGCTCAAAACCAAAAATTAGCCAACTTAATTGCGTCTAATAAAATGATGGTTGAGCCGGTAAGTGATGTGTTTAAAGCTTTAGCGGAAGCTAATGAAATGCCGGAAACATTAGTAAATACAGGTTTGAAATTCATTAAGAGGGATCTAAACGGAGAGAAAATTTACTATTTGGTAAATCATACTGCTAAAACTATTGAAGGTTTTATTCCTTTGACTGTAGCCAATAAAGAAGTGTTGGTTTTAGATCCGTTGACCAGAAAAACGGGGAATGCGATTGTTCAAAAACAGGAAGCTATTACAATGGTTAAAGTGAAAATTGAGTCCGGGAAATCGTTATTTCTTAAGACAGAAAATACCGCTTCTGAAAAACCTTGGAACTATTATAAAGCACAATTGGAACCAATTGCTTTAACAGGAGAGTGGAATTTAACTTTTGAAAAAGGAGGGCCTACTTTACCGGCTCCGGCAAAAGTAAGTAAGTTAGATTCCTGGACTAAAATTAGTCCGGAAGCCGAAGTTTTTTCGGGAACGGCAACTTATACTTTGCAATTTGATAAGCCAAAAGTAGCTGCTAAAAACTGGCAACTAAATTTAGGTGATGTGAGAGAAAGTGCTAAAATATGGTTGAATGGAAAATATATTGGTCCGGCGTGGTCAGTGCCTTTTTCAATTGAATTAGGGAAATTGAAAAGAAGAAAGAACGAATTGAAAATTCAGGTGACGAATCTTTCGGCTAACAGAGTCCGTGATATGGAAATGCACGGAAAAGAATGGAAAATATTCTATGAAATCAATATGGTAGATAAAGATTATAATAAATTTGATGCTACAAAATGGGCCCCGATGCCTTCGGGATTAAAAGGTCCGGTTACGATTACACCGTTAAAGAACGAAAAGAATTAAGTAATCTTTTGATTTTTTTACAATAAAAAACTTCCTAAGTACTCTTGTGAATGGAGTCGCTTAGGAAGTTTTTCTTTTATAAAATATTAGTCTTTTTTAAACCATTTTGTGTCTTTCATGTTTTTGCTCGAACGAACAATAATGGAATTAGATAAGTCGCCTTTAACGTCCAGTTGCGGAGCGGTTTTTGTTTTGAAATTGATTTGGTCGAAAACAATGTTTCGCGCATCCAGGAAATACAAAGTAGCATCTTTCGCAGTAATATCGATGTTTTTGAAAGTGGCATTTTGAAGATCCTGAGCATTAAATAATTCGCTGCAATTTACAGTAGCGTTTTCAATAGTTAAATTAGTTACCGGGGTTTCAGGAATTCCTAAAACTTTTACGAAAGTCGTGCAGTTTTCGATAATAATATCTTTGATGCTAATGTTGCTGAATTTTGGTGTCAGTTTATTGATAGCTCTGGCAGGTAAACGATCGGCAAGGTCACCTACACTGCCTGAAGAACCCAGCATGTCCCATTTAATGGCTGTTTGGTCAAGATTCATTCTGATGCGCTCGTAAATTAGGTTTTCTCCGCCACCACCGCGAGATCTTCGGGTTTTGAATCGGATACCAACACCTGAATCGTTAAATACACAGTCATGAACGTAAAGATTACGAATCATTCCCGCAGTTTCACTACCGCAGGTAATTCCTCCATGTCCTTTTAGAGCCAGACAATAACGAACCACAACGTTTTCGGTAGCTTTGTTAACTCTGATGCCATCTTCACCTCTTCCTGCTTTCATTGTAAAACAATCATCTCCGGTGCTTAAATTACAATATTCAATCAATACATTTTTGCTGGAATCTATATCGATTCCATCTCCGCGTTGCGTGTTTACCGAATTCACTGTTATTCCGCGGATAATTACATTGTCGCAATAAATAGGAACAATATTCCAAAAAGCCGAATTTTCTAATGAAACTCCTTCGATGTACACTTTTTTACAATTGATAGGCGAAATAAACATAGGAGGAAAAATCCAGTTTTGTTGCTTTCCGTCAACAATGCGTTCGGCTACAGGAGTATTGGGATTAATAACATTGTCAATCACATCTTTTGTTAAAATGTTATCACGGATGGAACCTTTTTGAGGGCCTACTAATTTTCCGTTTCCGGTTATGGCAATGTTTGTGGCACTATTAGCATAAATACAGGCTCCTAATGACATTACTTCGATTCCTTCGATACGGGTAAAAACCACAGGAAGGAAATCTTTTATTTCGCCACTAAAAACTAACTGAGCATCATTTTCCAAATGAAAATTAATGTTGCTTTTTAGTTGGATTCTTCCGGTTATCCATTTTCCATTTGGTACAACAATGGTTCCGCCGCCTTTTACTGTTAATTCGTCAATAGCTTTTTGAATTACAGTAGTGTTTAATTCGGTTGCGGATAATGTTAGTGTGACTTTTTCAGAAGGGAATGTAGGTTTTACAAAATGGATGGTTTTAAAAGGAGCTTTTACTTTTTTGATTTCGTCAGGAAGCATTTTTACTCCTACTTCGTTTGCAGTAGGGATAGCAACTTTGAGTGTTGGGTTTACATTTTTATTGGTTTTACAACTCCATAATGTTAGAATTGCTAAGCTAATTGTTGTTATCGTTTTTAATTTCATTTTGTTGAATTTGACTCTTTTTATGTGGTTTTTGTTCCACAAAAAGCATGCTAGTTTGTGAATTGTAAAAGTACTATTTTATTAGCTAATTGTTCAAATATTTGATTTACAGCGGTGTTTTGTTGTTGGCTATTTAATTAAAGTTTTTAATAATGTTGTGCTTTGGCTTTAAAAACTAATTATTAATTTTAATTTAGCAGGATGCAACAGGATGGAAAGTAGTGTTTTCAACGCTATTTTTACCAGATTGTTTTTATTTTAGATATAAACTGAAGAATTATTGTTAATATAAAAAGAGGATATAATGAAAAAATTGCTTTTAATTTTTACATCTGTGTTGTTATCCAATTCTGTTTTGAACGCACAAGGCGCTTTTGATAAAAAGCAGGTGTTGGCCCAAATGGAATTGGCTAATAAATATTTTATGGACAAGTGGCCGGACACAGGTAAAACGATTGTTACCAATAAAGAGCGTCCAAGTAACATTTGGACCCGTGGTGTATATTATGAAGGATTAATGGCTTTGCACGAAATTTATCCAAAAGAAGCTTATTATAAATATGCTTACGATTGGTCAGAATTCCATAAATGGGGATTTAATGGAGGAAACACGACTCGTAATGCCGATAATTACTGTGCAGCACAAACCTATATTGACTTGTATAATTTAGCTCCTGATGCCAACAAATTAAAAAATACAAAAGCTAACATTAATATGTTGCTAAATACACCACAAAATAACGACTGGTCTTGGATTGACGCAATTCAGATGGGGATGCCTGTTTTTGCAAAAATGGGTGTTTTAGAGAAAGACAATCGTTACTTCGAGAAAATGTACGATATGTACATGTTTTCTCGAAATCAACATGGTGACCACGGATTGTTTAATCCAAAAGACGGATTATGGTGGCGTGATGCTGATTTTGATCCTCCTTACAAAGAGCCAAATGGAGAAGATTGTTACTGGAGCCGTGGAAATGGTTGGGTAATTGCTGCTTTGGCAAAAGTATTGACTATTATCCCTGAAAATGCACCGCATAGAGAGCAATATGTGAAAGATTTAAAAGCTATGGCTAAGGCTTTAGTGCCTATTCAAAGAGCCGACGGTTTCTGGAATGTGAGTTTACATGATCCAACTAACTTTGGAGAGAAAGAAGCATCGGGAACTTCGTTGTTTGTTTATGGAATTGCTTATGGAATTAACAGCGGAATTTTAGATAAAAAAACGTATTTACCAGTTGTTGAAAAGGCCTGGAAAGCATTGACTGCAGAGAGTTTACATAAAGATGGATTTTTAGGATTTTTACAATCTACAGGGAAAGAACCAAAAGATGGGCAACCGCTTACTTATGATAAAATCCCTGACTTTGAAGATTATGGATTGGGATGTTTCTTGTTGGCAGGATCTGAAATTTATAAAATGAAATAAAACTGTTTTCTTGAATTGAAAATAGGATTAAAAGGGAAGTCGAACAAGCTTCCCTTTTTAATGAAAAATAATCTCCATGTTATTAATTCGTATGATTATGAAATATAGAATTTTACTCGTCTTCATTTTTTTAAATAGCTTTCTTTTGTCGGCTAAAGAATTTTATGTTGCTCCACAAGGTAACGATGCTAATGATGGAACTTTGGCAAAACCGCTTGAAACTATAAAAAGAGCACAGGAATTAGCCAGTTCAGGTGATGTGGTTTATATAAGAGGTGGGCATTATACCATGAAAGAAGAGCAAATTGCACAAAAGAAAGGCATTTGGGCTTATGTTACTAAATTAGATAAAAGCGGAATTTCGTATTTGGCTTATCAAAATGAAATTCCTGTTTTTGATTATAAAAATATTAAGCCTAAGGATTGTCGTGTTATTGCTTTTATGATTCAAGGCGATAAAATTCATATCAAAGGTATCGAAGTTGTGGGAGTTCAGGTTACGATACAAAAACATACTCAATCGGAATGCTTTGAAGTGCGCGGTAGCAATAATACATTGGAACAATTAAAAATGCATGACAATATGGCTATTGGCGTTTATATGTTAAGTGGTTCCAATAATCTGATTTTAAATTGTGATGCTTACAATAACTGGGATTCGGTTTCTGAAGGTGGAAAAGGCGGAAATACTGATGGTTTTGGATGTCATTTGCAAAAAGGAAGTATTAATAATGTTCTGAGAGGCTGTCGTGCCTGGTTTAATAGCGATGATGGTTTTGATTTGATTAGTAATGCCGAGCCAGTAGTAATTGAGAATTGTTGGGCTTTTTACAATGGATATTCGTCTGGATTTATAGGTCGTGCTGATGGAAATGGATTTAAGGCTGGAGGATATGGGAAAGGGAATAGACCTTATAATGATATCCTGGGAAATTATACGCCCATTCCGCGAAATACCATTCGTTTTTGTCTGGCTGTCAAAAACAAACAGAGCGGATTTTATGCGAATCATCATTTAGAAGGGAATTATTGGTACAACAACACGGCATATTTAAATAAAAGAAATTATAATATGGTGAATTGCCTGGCGTTAAACCCGACAGATTTTGGTACTGATGGGCCAGGATGGAATCACGAAATGGTTAATAATTTAGGTTTTGAGGCTACTTCGGCAGAATTAACCGATATTGATAAATCGCGTTGTGTATTGAAAAATAACTATTTTGATTTAAAAGTTTCAGTCACCAAAGCTGATTTTTTAAGTCTTGATGAAAAATTATTGATAGCTCCAAGACAGGCTGATGGTAGTTTGCCTAATACTGATTTTTTAAAATTGGCTCATGCAAGTGATTTAATTGATGCCGGAGTTAATATTGGTTTTCCATTTAAAGGGAAAGCACCTGATTTAGGCTGTTTCGAGAAAGAATAAATAAGTTTAAATTAGACCTGTTTTTAGGTAGATAAAATGATTGTAATTAAATAAATTAGATATAAAGAGATGGTTAGAATTAACAAAACACTACTTTTAAGGGTAATTCTTTTTCTAGGTATGAGTACAAATGTTTTTTCACAGGAAAGTGCAGCATTTTCACTTTGGGACAAAATTCCGGGAGCAATAAAAAAAGCAGATTATACCGAAACGCTTCGATTAGATACGCAAGGAAATCGAACAGGAGTCAGGAAAGTTTCTGTGCCAACTTTAATTCCTTTTTTGGTGGAAAATAAGGAGGCTAAAAATCCGGCGGTTATTATCTGTCCTGGTGGGGGATATGCTCTTTTGTCAGTTGATAGGGAAGGAATAGAGGTGGCTAAATGGTTTAATTCTATCGGAGTTTCTGCTTTTGTGCTTAAGTACCGTTTACCATCAGATGAAATTATGGAGGATAAAACGATTGGACCCTTACAAGATGCACAGGAGGCTATTCGAACCTTACGTAAAAATGCTGAAAAATGGAATCTGGATGCTAATAAAATTGGTATTATGGGATTCTCGGCCGGAGGACATTTAGCTTCTACTGTTTCGACTCATTATTTGGATAAGGTGTATGATGGTCAGGGAGAAATTAGTGCCCGACCTGATTTTTCAATGCTGATTTATCCTGTAATTTCTATGGAAAAAGGAATTACGCATAACGGCTCAAAAGAAAGTCTTCTTGGAAAAACGGCATCAGCCGAATTGATTGCTAAATATTCCAATCAGAATGCGGTTAATGAAAATACACCACCTACTTTTTTAATTCATGCTACCGATGATCAGGCGGTTCCGGTTGAAAATAGTATTAATTATTATTTGGCTTTGAAAAAGAATAAAGTTGCTGCTGAGATGCATTTGTATCAAAATGGAGGACATGGTTTTGGATTGGGTAATAAAGGAACAAATACAGATTGGCCAACGGCTTGTGAACATTGGTTGGTCGCCAATAAAATTTTAGCTGAAAAATCCGTTTATCTTTTCTCTTATTTTAAAGGAAATGGAGAAGATGGATTGCATTTGGCTTATAGTGAAGATGGTTACAAATGGCAATCTTTAAAAAGAGATGCTTCTTTTTTGACTCCAGAAGTTGGGAAAGACAAACTGATGCGTGATCCCTGTATCATTAAAGGAGGTGATGGATTGTATCATATGGTTTGGACTGTAAGCTGGACTGATAAAGGCATTGGATATGCATCTTCTAAAGATTTGATTCATTGGTCTAAACAGGAATTTTTACCTGTGATGGCTCATGAAAATGAAACCCGAAATACCTGGGCTCCTGAAATTACTTATGATGAGGTGAATAAAGAATATATGATTTATTGGGCGAGTACCATAGTGGGGAAATTTCCTGAAACTCAATCGGCTGAAGACAGTGGCTACAATCACAGAATTTATTATACTACAACTAAAGATTTTAAAACCTATGCGCCTACTAAGTTGCTTTATGACCCGGGTTTTAATGTGATCGATTCTTCAATTTTAAAAGATGAAAAAGGCTATGTTATGTTTTTAAAAGATGAGACAAAGCTTCCTGCTCAAAAAAATCTAAAAGTGGCTTATAGTGATAAATTAACAGGGCCATATTCCAAAGCATCTGATCCAATTACAGGAAATTATTGGGCAGAAGGACCAACAGCTATCAAAATCGATGGAAAATGGATGGTGTATTTTGATAAATACCGTGATCATAAGTATGGAGCTATAAAGCAAACGGATAAAGGATGGGAAGATGTTTCTGAAAAAATGATTTTTCCATCAGGAATTCGTCATGGAAGTGTTTTTGAAGTGCCAAAATCGATATTTTTACAGCTTATGAAAGAATAGATTAGGAACTATATTTGCTAAATTAATATAGGTCTATCTTATTCAGCCTCAGTGAAATCAATGGTTTTGCTGAGGCTTTTTTTTATTTTCAAATTTTGCAGGTTACGGCAGGATAGTGGTGTTAACTTTTTGTTATTAATTGCGACCTGAAGTTATAAGTGTTGTTGTTACATTTGTAGGTTTTGTTTTTAGAAATCAATAAAATAACAATTGGATAGGACACAGATATTTTATAATTCTATTGGGTATAAGGGAGATGTATTCAGGAATAATAAAGATAAGGAGTTTTTGAAAACACGCTAAATAGCTTCAGTATTAATGACCAAAAAACTAACCAATGAAAACAACTTTTACTTTTACTAAAATGAGATTTGCTTTTTTTGCAGTTTCATTTTTTTTATTGACTCATTTTTCCTTTGCCCAAACTTACAATTGGGTAGGAGGGGTAAGTAGTGATTTTTATGATGTGAATAACTGGGATAATAACACAATTAATTTTGCTAGTTTGAATGCGGCAAATATTGTAATTGGAGTTGGAAACCCTAATAATCCGACAAATATTGGGCATTCAGGAGCAGATGTTTCAGCAAAAAGGCCTTCCACTTTTACTACTAATTCTGGTGCTAATGTGATTGTAACAGGAACATTCTATCCTAACGGAGTGTCTACAATGAATGGAATTGTTACTGTAAATGGATCGGCTGATTTTAACAATCGAAATTATGTATATATAGGAAAAGCTGCTACAGCAGTAATGAATATCAATTCGGGTAAAGTCTCAAGTAAATATACTTTTTTTGTAGGTAAGGATGCAGGGGGTAACGGTACAGTCAATGTAAATGGAGGAACATTGTATGCTGGTTCAACAGGATTTAATTTAGAAGTAGGTACCGGAACTGGGAATCCAATAGGGAATTTAAATATTACTGGAGGAACTGTTGATGTAGCAAGTGCTGTAAATATTGGAACCAATGGTCAAATTTATATTAGTGGTTTAGGGCAGCTTGTTGTAACGGGAGATAAAAAAACAGCTTTGGAATCTTATATTTCTAGTGGTAAATTAATTTGCCCAAGCGGACAATCTTTAGCTGTTGCTTATAATGGTTCAAGAACTACTGTTACTGTTTCTCAAGATCCAAATCGAATGATTCAGGAATTTTCAGATTATATCATTCTGAAAAATGGCAAAATAGAGGCTAAAATCTGGAAAGGAAGTAGTAATATTCAATCATTAAAAATTAACGGAGTTGAAACTCTGCTTCAGACCAATACTGCTAATCCTACTCGTGTAGGTACTTATTATGATTTTGTAACTTCACAAGGTTTTGAAACGATATTTGGATGTGCTTTTTCAATCAAAGAAGAAACTGCTAATTATATAGATGTTAGTTTTAGTCGTCCTTATGGTTCGGCAGGTGTTACGCCAGTTGATGTAGAGATTCATTATGTGCTTAAAAAAGACGATGTGGGTTTATATACCTATTCTGTTTTAAGACATAAAGCGGAGTATCCGAGTTTTGATTTGGGGTCTTGGAGACAAGTTATGTGGATCAATAATACGGTTACGGATAAAATTTGTGTAACCGACTTAAAAACTTGGAATATGCCGCAGCCAGGCGATACATGGGAAGCAACTGGAATTGCTGAGATTATTAAAATTACTTCAGGAGTTCGTGCTGGGCATTATGATGGAAAATATGAGTTTTCAGAAAATTTAATTGACTTAAAAGCTTATGGCCATTCGTCTGATAAGAATAATATAGGGATATGGGCCGTTATGGGTAATCATGAATATTTTAATGGAGGACCAATGCACCACGATTTAAATGCTGCCTCCGGAATTATCCATGTTTGTATGAATGGGGTGCATTATAATGATAAAGGTTTTACGGTTCCTCAAGGGGAAGCCTGGTCTAAAATATATGGACCCTATTTAATTTTTGCCAATCAAAAATCCACTGCGGTTGCCAATTGGGATGAGGCTAAAGCCAGAGCAGCCCAAGATGCGAGCGAATGGCCTTTTACCTGGTTGACGAATACTCCTGAATATCCTTTAGCGGCAGGAAGAGGAAATATTGTGGGCAAATTTTCCATTACTGATCCTTTAAAAGCTGAGGTAAATGGAGGGAATGCATGGATAGGGGTGACTCAATTAAGTCCGGATTCAAATGGTAATTGGCAATTTGAAGAAAAAAATTATCAGTATTGGGTAAAGACCGATGCTTCAGGTAATTTTAATATTAAAAATGTGCGTCCGGGAACTTACACACTGTTTGCTTATAAAAATGGAACTACTGGAGAATATCGTCAGGAAACAGTAGTGGTAACTGCCGGAGCAGATACTAATTTGGGTAGTGTCAATTGGGGAATTCCGCGAGATAATGGAAAGATTGTCTTTGAAGTGGGAGTTCCTAACAGAACTTCAGAAGAATTTAAGTACGGGGATTTTGATTATTGTGAAGGTTATGTTCAGAATAAATTCCCTACTGATTTTCAAAATCAAACCATTGAATATAATGTTGATGATAGAAATTGGAAGACCGCGCTTCCTTATGTACAGTCAGCCTATTTTCTTCCTGATATGAGTATTAGTGGGTCTTATGTTTGGAATGTGAATTTCAAATTGTCAGGGACGATTCCAACAACTGGAAATGCACGATTAACTGTTGCTTATGCCAGTTCGGATTATGCACAAAATCTTATTGAAGTGAATGGATCTCGAATTACGCCAAGTCCTTATTATCCACCAAATCAAGGAGGAAATACCTTTTTGAGACAATCGAATCATGCTAAATATGGTTTGGCTACTTTCACGATTCCATATAGTAAGTTAAAGTTAGGTAATAATGTTATAGCGTTTAAAATACTTACTTCTCAGGTTACTACTGTTACACATATTATGTATGATTACATTAGTTTGGAAGGTGATTTGACCTCTACTTTTAATATGATTGATACAGATAAAGATGGTGTTGAAGATGCCAAAGATTTATGTCCAAATACACCAATTGGTGAAGTTGTAAATGCTTCGGGTTGTTCATCAAGTCAATTAGATGATGATAATGACGGTGTGAAAAACAATTTAGATTTATGTCCAAATACACCGGCAGGTCAAACAGTAAATGCTTCAGGATGTGCTCAGAGTCAATTGGATGATGATAATGACGGTGTGAAAAATAGTTTGGATTTATGTCCAAATACTCCAACAGGTCAAACAGTAAATGCTTCAGGATGTGCCCAGAGTCAATTGGATGATGATAATGATGGTGTGAAAAATAGTTTGGATTTATGTCCAAATACACCGGCAGGTCAAACAGTAAATGCTTCAGGATGTGCTCAGAGTCAATTGGATGATGATAATGACGGTGTTAAAAACAATTTAGATTTATGTTCAAATACACCTACAGGGCAAACAGTAAATGCTTCAGGATGTGTTCAGAGTCAATTGGATGATGATAATGATGGTGTAAAAAATAATTTGGATTTATGTCCAAATACTGCCTTGGGTGCTACAGTTGATGCTAATGGTTGTTTTATTTTGTCTTCAGATAATTTTACAATTGAAGTTGTAGGTGAAAGTTGTGTGGGGAAAAAAAATGGAAAAATAATAATTTCGGCTAAAAAAGCATTGAATTATACTTCGACTATAAATGGTGTACTATATGATTTTACAACATCTAAAACTGTTGAAAATTTAGCACCTGGAGTTTACAATTTTTGTATTGCTGTTGCTTCTGATTCCTATAATCAGTGTTTTAATGCTGTGGTGCAAAGTGGAACAAATATTTCAGGTAAAACAGTGGTGATTTCGGATAAACTTTCGGTAGATATTGATCAGGGAACTGCTCCATATACCGTTTCAGTAAATGGGAAAAATGTTTTAGAAACTGCCGCGGCTTCTTTTTCAATAGATGTAAATCCGGGAGATTTAGTTCAGGTTCAAACAGCTGTAGCTTGCGAAGGAACAATTAATTCGAAAATTGATTTAGAACCGGTAATTGCTTATCCAAATCCAACTAAAGGAGTATTTGATATTCAAGTTCCAGTTATTTTAGATACTGTAAAAGTAGAATTATTAGATGCAAAATCACAATTGATTTCATCTGGTATTTATAAGGTTAATAATGGAAAGATACAAATGAATCTTGAGTCTCGAGCTGTTGGGGTATATTTTGTAAAGGTTTATTTAGATGAGGTAGTGATTTTAAAAATTATCAAAGAATAAAAAAATGAAAAAATATATACTGAATTTGGTTTTTGGTTTGTTGTTTATTTCTTGTGGAGGAGGTGGTGATGTTTCGGATCCTGTTGCTGCTAACAAAGCACCTTCGGCTCCTGTGTTGGTTGCGCCTGCAAATAATTTATTGTGTATAGATAATGCTGTTTCTTTTCAATGGAATGTTTCTTCAGATCCAGATTCGGATGCTGTTAGTTATCAAATTGAAATTTCAAAAGATAATCTCTTTACACAAATTGTTTACACCAATTCAAGTACAACTCCGGACAAATCTGTTTCGTTGGAAAAGGGAGTGCGCTATTATTGGAGAGTAAAAGCAATTGATTCTAAAAATTTGTCGGGTAATTATTCATCGGTATTTCAGTTTTATACCGAAGGACTTGGACTTACAAATCATTTGCCTTTTGCTCCTGTACTTGTAAAACCGGATTTGTCTTCCGTTGTAAATGTTAATTCGGTTGTTTTAGAATGGAATGCTTCTGATGTAGATGTTAATGATGTGCTTACTTATGATGTTTATTTTGGAACTACAAATCCGCCAACTGCAAAAGTTTCTTCGGCACAAAGTTTGAAAACCCATACCCAAAGTTTAAGTTCGTCAGGGACTTATTATTGGAGTGTGGATGTAAAAGACAATAAAGGAGGGATTTCGAAAGGACAAGTATGGCGATTTATTAAAAATTAACAGATGATTTTATAAGTATTTTAAATTCTCAAATCCCTTTTAGTTAATTTTGATTAATAGGGGTTTTGTGTTTATGGTATTTTTTTTGATAAAATTTAGAGTTTTTTGTTTTATTTAAGACTTTTAATTTTTCATTATGAAATTATTTATATATTTGGTAATCGATTACATTTTTTTTGTTTAAAAAGATTGCCTATTTTTATTGTGTAATGTTTGATGAACAGAAAGACTAGAAATTAAATTTACATGGAGATGGAAAAGTTTTTGACTAAAGTGATGGTAGATGAAGGAGTTTCATTTTCAATGAGTTTAAGTGAAAACTCAAGGATACCAAAATACAAACAGATTGTTGATTCAATTATTGATGGCATTGCGACAGGGAAATTGCAGATGGATCAAAAGTTGCCTTCTATCAATATGCTTAGTGAGGAATTCTATCTTTCCAGAGATACTGTAGAAAAAGCCTATAATATTTTAAAGAAAAGAAAAATAATAACTCCTATTCGAGGGAAAGGTTATTATGTTACTCGTACTAAATTGATTTCAAAAGTTAACGTACTTTTTTTAATCAATAAATTGAGTTCTTATAAAATGAGAATTTACAATTCATTCATTAATACTATTGGAGGTAATTCTCAAACCGATTTGCATATTTATCATTGTGACCAAACTTTGTTTCTTAACCTAATTGATAAATATTTAGGCGCTTATGACTATTATGTTATAATGCCGCATTTTAAAACGGATAATCTCACACATTTTAGTTCCGGAGAAAGCGTAATACAGGCTATAAAAAAGATTCCTAAAGATAAATTGGTAATTCTTGATAATAATAAAGGTATTGATGATTCTTTAATTGAAGTTTGTCAGGATTATGAAAATGATATTTACGGGGCGCTGAAACAAGGTATAGATAAAATTTCAAGATATAATAAGTTAGTCTTGATTTATCCTGAAAACTCTGTCTATCCATATCCAAGACGAATCTTAAATGGTTTTAAACGCTTTTGTTTAGATTCAGGTCTTGAATATGAGGTTTTAAGAGAGGTTTATGATGATATCGTTTTGAAAAAAGGGGATTTATTCATTACCATTGAAGAGTCAGATTTAGTGAATTTAGTGAAGCAAATCAGAGATAAGGATTTTGAACTTGGAAAGGAAATAGGGGTTATTTCTTATAATGATACTCCTTTAAAAGAATTATTGGGTATTACAGTCGTTTCAACCGATTTCAGGGCAATGGGTGTAACTGCAGCTAATATGATTTTGAATAAGGAAACAGGAAAGATTAAAAATCCATTTAATTTTATAGACAGGAATTCGATTTAAAGTTTCTTTAAACTTAAAAAAGCCTTGTAAGTCTTTTAGATTTACAAGGCTTTTTTTTAGAGTAGTTTTTCTGTAACTATAAAATTTATGTAATGCTTTTCAGGACAATAAAAAAAGAGGAGATTTTAATCTCCTCTTTTTTTGTCATGGATTTATTAATTGTATCCAGGGTTTTGCATTGCTAGTTTTTCAGCTGCTGTTAATGGTTTTCCATTTTTAAAGATTCCATCTAAGAAAGTTTGTGGAATAGGTCTTAATGTATGGTAATCTTTGATGTTTGGAGCTGCTTCAGGGTTGTATGCTATGGCTCTTGCTACCAATGTTTTGGTTCTGCTCAAGTCTTCCCAACGATGAAATTCTCCGCAAAGTTCTCTGGTGCGTTCGTTTAATACTAAACAAAGCATACGGTCGTAATCTGTGGTATAACCTAATTTGGTAATTACAGCTTGATCTTGTGCTGGTAAAGAACTAATACTGGAAATTGTTAAATCGGTTGCTGCTGTTGTAGGTGTTGTAATATTGTTAGATTCATAATATGAGTTTTCAGTCATGAACGATACTGCTCTCCCTCCTTGTACAGCGGTAGACCAAGCTGCTGATCCATCTGTATAAAGTTTTCGGTCTTCACCAGATTTATAAGTAGCACGATTTCTAACGGTATTGATATAGCTTAATGCATCACTATAAGAACCGGTTCCTAATTTGGCCAAACGAATTTTAGCTTCTGCAGCCATTAAATAGGTTTCTGCTGAACGAGCTAATATGATATCGCGGCTTCCTTTTGTAGCATTAAAATCTAATCTGGAACCGTCCATGTATTTACTTAATGATGGGAAACGAACATCTTTCATTAACCCGAAATTGTCTGCAGCATAGGCCACATATACACTTGGGATTGTTTTGGCTTTTCCTGGATATGCGTAGTCCACATTTTTGGTTTTCGCAAATCGGGTATCATCAGGAGTATTGATAACATACATTATTCCTAAATCTCCATTTACGTAATAAGAACCGGATTTATTGTTAACCATACTTTTAGTTTGGAAACTTTTCCAAAAACGAGAATCGTTTACTTTGTCGTAAATGTCGTAGGTAAAGTAAGTAGGCGCTAAACGGCTAAACGGTCTTCCTCCAGAAGTGTTACGAATCATTTGTGGTAATTGATCATAAGTTGAAATGAAATACAAATGTTGTTGATTTCCTCCTGTAGTTAATTGATTCGAATTGAAATCTGCAGATAAGATTAATTCAGCTAATTTTTCATTGGCACCATCAGCAGCCTTGAAATCCCATAGATTCACGTAGTTTGGTGCTAAAGCATGACGGGTGATTACATCATCGCATAAGGTAACAACTTGTTGTAAATCGGCAGTTTTAGTAGATGAGTTCCAGGCATCATTGATTTCGCTGGCACGAGTTAAATAAGCTTTTGCTAAATAATGTGCAGCTGCATCTTTAGTGATTTTGATTGGGGCGCCAGTATTTCCTAATAAGTTGTAAGCTTGAGTAAAATCAGCTATAATCTGATTTAGAACTTCCTGAGCAGTTGCTCTTGTGAATTCTAATTCAACTGTAGTACTTACATTAAGTTTTAGAGGTACACCACCATATTGTCTCACTAATTTTAAATAATTGTAAGCTCTCATGAAGTATCCTTCTCCTAGTGCTGTTTTTTTGATAGCATCATTGGTTGATGCAATATTTGTTGCTGATTCAATTAATTGATTAGCATTTCCAATAGCAATGTATAAATTGTCCCAATTGGTATTGGCTGCAACAGTATTGGAGTTGGAAACTGTCACAAAGGAACCGAATCCGGAAGCATATGAGTTCCATAATCCATTTGAAGGGTCACCACCTACGTGAAATTCATCCGTACCTGATTGATTAGCTGTAAGAGGGACTTCGCGATTCATATCTAAAGCGAAGGTTTGGTAATAAGTACCCACAGATAGGGATTGGATTCCTGCTTCTGTATTGTAATAATCTTTACTATAGGCAGTGGTTACTTTTTCTTCCAGGAAATCTTTAGTGCAAGAAGTGCTTAATCCTAGTGAAGCTACTAGCATTAAGTTAATATATAATGTTTTATAATTTTTCATAATTTTTTTGTTTAAAATCTTTAGAATTGAACATTTAGTCCTAATGTCATACCTCTGTTAGAATATGTTGTTCTTGTGTCCAGATCTGTCCATTTTACTTTTGAGAAAATCATACCAGGATTAGCTGCTTGCGCATAGATTCTTAATCTAGATAATCCGATTTTTTCTACGAAATCTTTGTCAAAGTTATATCCTAATGAAATGTTTCTGATTTTTAAGAAAGAACCGTTTTTGTAGCCAAAGATTGTATTGTATAAATCACCTGTACCCGCTGAAAATATCGGTTTTTGGTATTCAGCATCTGTATTGTCGTCTGTGTAATAATCCAGTTTTCTTTGACTTGTTTTTCCACTAAGGTTTTCCCCTCCTACATTGTATAAATAACCAAAACGACCGATAACAAAAATGGATAATTCGATGTTTTTGTAATTAAAAGTATTTGTTAAACCGGCAATGTATTTTGGCTCTGTACTTCCAATGACAACACGGTCATTATTTGCATCAATTTTATAATCTCCGTTTTGGTCAACCGGACGTGCATTTCCGAATGTAAAAATAGTACTTCCCGCAGCAGCGTTAAATTTAGCCATTTCTACTGCGTCTTCAGGTCTCCAAACTCCATTATTTTCAAAACCGTAAATAACACCTCTTGTTTGTCCTATGAATAATGTGTTATTAATGTCGTCAAATTTTCCATTTTGTAATTCAACAAGTGTGCTTTTTTGATAGGAAGCACTTAGGCTAGAGCTCCATTCGAAATCTTTTGCTTTTACGTTAGTAGTATTTAAGGTAAGTTCAACACCATTTCCTTTTGTTTTACCTATGTTTTGTAGCGTAGAAGAGAAGCCGGTAACAGGAGGGATACTTCTGTTGAATAATAAATCATCAGTTTTAGAAGTGTAATATTCTAAACTTCCTGAAATCCTGTTGTTAAATAATCCAAAATCGATACCGTAGTTGTATTGGGTTGTTCTTTCCCAGCCTAATTCAACGTTTCCTAATTGTGTGCTATTTACAACACCTGAAGAGGTTGAGTATAAAACTTGATCCAATGGTGGTTGAGTTTGGTAAGGACTTACTGAGGCATTTGCAGTTACACCATAACCAGCTCTTAGTTTTAATGCGTTAAGCCAGTTAATGTTTTGAAGGAAATCCTCTCTATCTATACGCCATGCCAAAGAGGCACTTGGGAAAAAAGACCATTTGTGTCCTGGTGCTAATTGTGAAGCGGCATCTGAACGTCCTGAAGCGGTAATAAGGTATTTATCATCATAACTATAGGTTACTCTACCCATATAAGAGTATAGTCCACTTTCAGTAAGACCTGAAGAATATCCGGCTAAAGTTACATTTGCAGTTGTTAGCGCATTCCATTTGTTATCTGGGTTTTTTATGTTTTGTGCAGACATTGCGCTTTCTTCGTTATGGTATTGTGTCTGACTTTGTAATAAGGTTACACCAAAATCATGTTTGCCAATCGTTTTGTTGTACAAAATCAAATTGTCTAAAGTGTAGGATATGGTTTGGTTTTTGGCCAATGATGCAAAACTAGTTCCAGAACGTGCTGATGATAATCCATCTAAATACACCCCATTTCTATAGGAAGTCAAATCAGGTCCAAAATTGATACGGTATTTTAAACCTTCTAAGGCTTTTGAGAATCCTCCAAAATCTAACTGGCTATAAATACTTCCGAAAATTTTAAGTGTTAAACGTTGGTCTTGAGAGTATTTGTATTCTTGGTAAACGTTTCTGATAGTGGAATCACCTCCGGGATTTTGTATTCTTTGTCCATTCGCATCAAGTGGTACTGCGTATGGAAGATTTTGTCTTGCTGTGATATAAATACCATCAGAACTTGCAACTGCAGATCGCCCTACATTGGATAAACCGTATTCATTTAATCCATAACTTGCGTTAAGGTTAATTCCCATTTGAAACCATTTTGTTGGGGTAATATCAACATTAGCAATACCATTGTAACGTTTGTAGCTTTGTCCTTTTAAGGTTCCGGTATTGTCCAGGTATCCAAAAGATCCGTAAGCTTTCATTGTTTCGGTACCACCACTTACACTTAGGGTGTGTTGTTTTGTAACTCCGGTTTGTGTTACAAATTTGGTCCAGTTGGTTGTGCTTACTTTTGAACCATCCCAAACATCTTTTCCAGTTGAGTCTTTAGACCATCCTTTTTCAATATTAGCCCAGGCTGCCGGATCTGCTGTAGCTAGAAAGATATCCTTGTCATTGGCAATAGTTGGTGCATTTCCTGCAGGAAATCCAGATGGATTAGAATAATATTTCGCCCAACGACGTAATTCAATGTATTCACCAGCATTCATTAATGGGGCGAATTCGTGAATTTTATCTGTGCTTACAGCAGTATCGTAATTTAAAGTGTATTTTCCGTTTTTACCTTTCTTAGTGGATACGATAATTACACCATTAGCTCCTCTGGAACCATAGATGGCTGTCGCAGATGCGTCTTTTAATACATCGATTGATTCGATATCATTTGGGTTAATAAAGTCAATACCGCCTGAGTTTAATGGGATTCCGTCTACTACATATAAAGGTGAGTTAGAGGCTGAGATTGAACGTGAACCACGAATGTTGATACTTCCTACTGTTCCTGGGCGTTCGTTAGAGCTAATGTCAACCCCGGCAGCTTTTCCCTGCATGGCTTGTACTGCGTTTTGAACTGGTCTGGAAGCAATTTCTTCGGCACCTACACTAACGATTGATCCTGTAAGGTCTTTTTTCTTTCTTGTTCCGTACCCTACAACAACAACTTCTTCCAGTTTAGCACCCTCTTCTTCCAGTTTTATATTAATAGTTTTTTGGCTGCCTACTTTAATTTCAGTCGTTTTCATTCCAATGAAAGAAACTACAAGAATGTCTTCAGGTTTTGCTTTGATGGCGAATTTACCATCAAAATCGGTTTGAATACCGGTTGTTGTGTTTTTGATTAATACATTGGCTCCCGGAATAGGCATGCCAGTGTTGTCTTTGATAGTTCCTGTAATTGTACTGGTTTGGGCTAAAGCAGTCATGGTGGTTAACATGATGCTAAAGAAAACCAGATACTTTGCTAATGAATTTTTCATACAATAGTTGGTTTTGATTAATTAATTTGATTTTTGTTGTGGTTTGTGTGTTTAGTAAAATAAAGCTATTTTTTTTATATTATCAAAAAAAATAAGTCCAAATTTTTACGGCATAAAAATAAAATTAACTTATTGTTAACGTATCCTGTACCGCGCTGTTTATTGTGTTAAATTATTTTTTTTATAGTTTTTAAATGTTTTTTTAACATTTAAATCTTAAATCACTGTTTATCAGATAAATGTAGTTTTTTGTTTTGTGAATACTTTAGTGATGTATTTATTTATAAGAAAAAACTGTTAGCTTTTTTGTTTCTAATTTGACAAAACCCAATAAGTAATCGATTACAAAAGCTGTTTTTGTTAAATTTATTTTGAACGAACTTTAAAGTTTTCAGAATGTTTTTTCTGGCAGGGAAAACTCTTTTTTTAGTCCTTTTTTGTGAAATGTTCGATTTCTGGGGTTTCTGCCTAACAGTGCAGGATACTGATTTATATTGAAAACAATACTTTAGTGAATTATTTTAAAAAATAAATTTGATATTTTATGGTTCAAAAAAACAAGATGATTTGTTTGCTGTTTTATATATGCAGTTTCAATTTTTCAGTTGATGCTGTAGCTAAAGATTTAGTTTCGAACAGAGTTAATGTCTCAACTCCAAAGGCAACAGGAAAGCAGGTTTTTTACTTTGGTGAAAAAATAAAAAAATCCAAAGAGGCTATAGTGCTTAACAAACCATTAAGTTATGATTCAGCTACGGGATATGGTTTTGATTTTAATACCGCAACGAATGTGAAATTGAATTCAGATTCGTTTAGCAATACCGCACCAACCTATTTTTCTGTAAAACTTCCTGAAGGAAATTATCAGGTTTCAGTAACTTTTGGCAGTAAAATACAAAATACCAATACTACCATTAAAGCCGAATCCAGAAGATTAATGCTTGATCAACAGCCATTAAAAAAAGGGCAAATTGTTACCAAAACCTTTAATATAAATGTGAGAACTCCCAAAATTGATGATAAAACCCAAATTCAGTTGAAAGACAGAGACTTGGGACAATTGAATTGGGATGAAAAACTGACTTTGGAATTTTTAGGGACAGTTGAAGTAAAAAGTATCAGTATTACACCTATTGATAATGTTGTAAATGTTTATTTAGCAGGAGATTCTACAGTTACCGATCAGGATTTGGAACCTTGGGCTTCCTGGGGGCAGTTTATCACTAATTATTTTGATCAAAATGTAGTGGTGTCTAATTATGCGGTTTCAGGAGCTACTTTGCGTTCGTTCAAGTCGAGTTTGCGTTTGAAAAAAGTCTTGTCTATTATCAAACCGGGAGATTATTTGATTGTAGAATTTGCTCATAATGATGAGAAAGAAAAAGGCGAAGGTATCGGACCTTGGGATTCTTATTCGGCTTCAATTCGCGAATTTGTTCAGGCAGCCAGAGACAAAGGCGCAAATCCGATTTTGATTACTCCGGTGCAGCGTCGTGCGTTTAATACTGATGGAACTTTAAAATCAACTCATGGAGATTATCCTGATGCGATGCGAAAAGTAGCTCAGGAAATGAATGTTCCTTTGGTAGACATTACAAAATTGACTACTACCTTATACGAAAGCTGGGGCGATGAACCATCCCGAAAAGCTTTTGTTCAATATCCTGCCAATACTTTTTCGGGGCAAAAAGAAAAATTAGAAGATAATACCCATTTTAATTCTTTTGGTGCCAATGAAATTGCGCTTTGCATAATGAAAGGGCTTCGTGATTTAAATAACCCTTTGGCAAAATATTTGATAAAAGATTTGCCGCAATACAATCCAAACCAACCGAATGCTTTCGCAAAATGGACTTTACCAATGAGTAATCGTTTTGAAATTGTGAAACCGGACGGAAACTAATTCTTATTAATCAAAATTTTATGTTTTTTAAAAAATCATTACAAAGTGCAGCTGCTTTATTGCTACCTTTTTTATGTGTTATTAATGGAAATGCACAGCAAACCACTAAAGTTTTCCTTTCGGGAACGGATTTTGAACATCCCGTAAAATGGGATTTTATGTGTACCGGCGGAAATAACAGCAAGCAATGGTCTAAAATCAATGTGCCTTCTAACTGGGAATTGGAAGGTTTTGGCGAATATACTTATGGACGTTGGTACAAAGAATTAAACCAGAAAGAACCAAGTAAAGAAGAAGGTTTCTACAAACACGAATTCCAAATTGCAGCTTCCGATAAAGGGAAAAAAATCTATATTGTTTTTGGCGCAGCCATGACGGATACTGAAGTTAAAATCAATGGAAAATCGGCAGGACCAATTCATCAGGGTGGTTTTTACGAATTCAAATATGACATTTCGTCTTTATTGAATTATGGGGGAACGAATGTTCTGGAAGCCCATGTTTCCAAACATTCGGCTAATAATTCGGTAAATGCTGCTGAAAGAAGAGCTGATTGGTGGCTTTTTGGTGGAATTTATCGTCCGGTTTGGTTAGAAATAATGGCAAATGAAAATATTGCCCATGTAGCTGTGGATGCTAAAATGGACGGAACTTTGAATGCACAATTAGAACTTCAAAATCTATCTGCTAAAAGTACTATTGTTGCTTCATTGACTGCTGTCGGAAGCGATAAGGTTATTGGTTCATATTCATTTGATGTGAATGCTAAAGAAGCTAAAAAATCCATCAGCATGAAATTTCAGGGAATCAAACTCTGGAGTCCGGAAACGCCTAATTTGTATAATTTAAAATTAGAATTGGTACAAAACGGGAAAACCATTCATGAAAAAACCGAACTCATTGGTTTCAGAACTTTAGAATTCATCAAAAAAGACGGAATCTATGTAAACGGAAAGAAGATTATCATGAAAGGGGTAAACCGTCATGAAATTTGGCCGGAATCGGGCAGAAGTACCAGCAAGCGCCTAAGTATCATGGATGTGAATCTGTTGAAAGATATGAATATGAATGCCGTGCGTGGTCATTATCCTGCCGATAGTCATTTTCTACAAGTTTGCGATTCGTTAGGGATTTTTGTTTTGGACGAATTAGCGGGCTGGCAAAATTCCTATGATACTGAGACAGGAAGTAAATTAGTCAAAGAAATGGTTAGCCGCGATGTGAATCATCCGTCAATCATTATTTGGGATAACGGAAACGAAGGCGGCTGGAATTATAAATTGGATAGTATTTTTGGCGATTTAGACCCTCAAAAACGTATTGTTATTCACCCATGGTCAGATTTTAATGGTTGGGATGCACACCATTATCCGGCGTATCAAACCGGAATCCATCGATTTGTAAATGGTGAGAATGTTTTCTTTCCAACCGAATTTATGCACGCTACTTATGATAATGGAGGCGGAGCAGGACTGGAAGATTTTTGGAGTCACTTTAAAGAAAGTCCGCTGTTTGCAGGTGGATTTATTTGGGTTTTTTGTGATGAAGCAGTTAAGAGAGTCGATTTGAAAGATAAAGTACTTGATTCTAAAGGTTCATTAGCTGCCGATGGAATTTTGGGGCCACACCGCGAAAAAGAAGGAAGTTTTTATGCTATTAAGGAAATTTGGGCTCCTATCCAATTTGCTCCTGTGAGCATTACTTCTAAATTTGACGGAACATTTTTTATCAGCAACGATTATATTTTCAGTAACCTGAATACTTGTGCCATGGAGTACAAAGTGGTTAAGGCTAATAAGGATGTGTTGTATGCTAAGAATGAAAATTCGATTTTAGATAAAGGAAAAATAGAAGTTCCAAGTATAGAACCGGGTGAAACAGCGAAAATAAAAATTCCTGTTGCTGCGAACTTTTTCGAAGGAGATTGGGTCGAAATTACAGCTAAAGACCAACATGGCAGAGAAATCTATACCTGGACTTGGAGGGTTCATAAAGGAGATTATTTTGCTGAGAAATTTTTGTTGAAAAAAGAAACTAAAGCAAAAGTGAGTATAAAAGATGAAGCAGCTTCTGTTTCATTGATTAGCAAAGAGGTTCAGGTTTCATTTGATAAGAAAACCGGAAAAATTATTTCGGTTAACAATAAAAACGGAATTGTTCCTTTGACAAATGGGCCAACACCAATTGGGATGATAGCTCAGGTAAAGGATGTACAAACGGCTATCGAAAATAATGCTGCCGTTTGTACTGTAAATTATATTGGAGGAATCAAAAAAATCAAATGGACAATGACTGCTGATGGTCGTCTGAAAATGGAAATGTTGGCGCTTAAAGATGCAGGTGCTAACAATGGGTTTGATGGTGCTTTCTTTCAGGATAAAGTAGATGCTTTTGGTATTACTTTTGATTTTCCTGAGCAAGGGGTTGAAAGCATGAAATGGTTTGGAAAAGGACCTTACCACGTTTGGAAAAACAGAATCAAAGGAACGACTTTTGGTGTTTGGGAGAAAGATTATAACCAAACCATTCCAGGAGAAAGTTTTGAGAATATGGTTTTGCCGGAGTTTAAAGGTTATCACGCTAATTTATATGCAGCTGCTTTGAAAGCAAAAGACAATAATAGTTTCAAAATGTTTGCTGCTTCTGAGAATGTGTTTTTAAGATTGTTCACACCTGATTTACCTAAAAATGCTTTTGAAGGAACGTATCCGCAACCGGCATTCCCAGAAGGAAATATTTCGTTTATGTATGAGATCCCGGCCATGCGTGATTTTAAACCGTTAGAGCACCATGGACCACACAGTCAGCCTTCGAGTATTCGAATTAAAAGTGGTGATGAAGGGATTCAGATGAACTTATGGTTCGATTTTAGAGTTGAGAAATAACAATATCAATATCAAATTCAATAATAAGAATAATAAATAATAATTGTAAAAATGAGAATTAACAAATTAATACTTTTTGCCTTTTTAGCTCTTTTTTTAGCGCAATTCAAGGCTGAAGCACAGCAAAAAATAACAGTATATACCGTTGGGGATTCTACTGTGAAAAATGGTAAAGGTGATGGAACCGGTGGACTTTGGGGCTGGGGTGATTACATCGGGCAGTTTTTAGATTCTAACAAAATTACAGTTGAAAATCATGCTTTGGGAGGAACAAGTTCAAGATCCTATCAAAATTTAGGATTATGGGACGCGGTGTATAAAAAACTGAAAAAAGGAGATTATGTTTTAATCCAATGGGGGCATAATGACGATGGACCTCTTAATGATACTATTAGAGCCAGAGGAACGATAAAAGGGATTTCTGATAAGACAGAGGAAATCGATAATTTGATTACCAAAAAGCACGAAACCGTGCATACTTATGGCTGGTACATTCGAAAAGTAGTCAAAGAAGCTAAAGAAAAAGGAGCTATTCCGATTGTTATGTCGCCAATTCCCAGAAATACCTGGAAAGATGGAAAATTGCCTAGAAACAATACTTCTTATGGATTATGGGCGAAACAAATTGCCGATCAGGAGCAGGTTACTTTCATTGATTTGAATGATAGAATGGCTAGTAAATTAGAACAATTTGGCGAAGCAAAAGTAACAGGAACTTATTTTTATAAAAAAGATCATACGCATCCTTCTGCTAAAGGGGCTGTGATGGCAGCCACTTCAATTATTGAAGGTTTGAAGGTGTCTAAAAGCCCACTGAAGAATTACATTTTGGAAAATCCGGTAATTAAATTGCCTAGAAAAATCAATGTTTTTTTAATAGGCGATTCGACTATGGCTGATAATAAAAATGAAAATGCGGTAGGTTGGGGTGTTATGGTGCCTCGTTATTTTGACACTACCAGAGTGAATATTGTGAACAAAGCAAGAGGAGGAAGAAGTACACGTACTTTTGATTTTGAAGGACTTTGGGATAAAGCAAAGAAAGAAATTCAACCTAATGATTTTGTTATTCTTCAATTTGGACATAACGATGCCGGTAAAATTGATGGTGAAAAATTTAGAGGTTCCATTAATGGAATTGGTGACGAAACTCAAGTAGTGAATCGTGCAGACAGTTTGACGGAAACCGTTCATACTTATGGTTGGTATTTGAAGAAATTCATTCGTGAAACCAAAGAAAAAGGAGCAACTCCAATTGTGATGAGTTTGACGCCAAGAAACGAATGGCCAAATGGAAAAGTAGAACAAAGAGATCAAACCTATGTTAAATGGGCACAGGAAGCTGCTGCAGCTGAAAAAACAGATTATATCAACTTAAGTCAAAAAGTAGCTCAGAAATATGAAGCTTTAGGACAGGAAAAAGTAAAAGAGTTTTATCCAAAAGATCACACACATACCGGCAGAGCAGGAGCTAATGCAGTTGCTGAAACCGCCGCTGAAGAGTTAAGAAATCTTAAAGGAAGTAAAATTCGGGATTTGGTTTTAACTAAAAAAGAGGTAGATGATCTACCTCCGGTTCAGTTAAATAAATAATTTAGTTTTCTGTCAGTATAAAAAAATGGCACACAGATGAAACGGATTTTAGCAGATTATCACAGGTTGAATTTTTTCTTAGTTACGGAAAATCCGTTTTTATCAGCTCAATCCGTGTTATCTGTGTGCTAAATTAGTCCGCTTGCGGACTGTTTTTATAGATATGAGATACCGTTATTTAAATGGTATCTCATATTTTTTTTGCCCTTTAGGATAAATCGCTAATTGGTCGATTACAATTCCGGTTTGATTTACTTCTAATTTAATAGTGTGTTTTCCTGTGTCTTCTATTTTTACAGGAAGGGTGAAAACAGACGCATTTCGCAATACATTTGCTTTCCATGCTGCGTCTCTGTCATAGCTGTTCAACTTGAAAGTTTTGCCGGTATTTGAATCGAATGTAATGGTTGCCTGATGATCCGAATTGTTAGCATGTGTTGGGATAAAACGAACTTCAATTTCGTATTCTCCTGTTTTATCGCTTTCGAAAGTGTAAGTAACTGAAGGTTTTTCGGTTCCAAAAGAGCTTGTTTTTAACGGAAATAAAGTAATGGCAGCATTGCTGTATCCAAATCCTTCTATTGGTTTCCATTGGTAGTTTTTAGCACCTTGACTTGCCGTAAAATCTTTTGCCTGAATAGCAATAGACTCGGTGGTAGAATCTACTTTGCTTTCTTCCATTTTTGGTACATTATCATAATTTATAGCATCAAAAACAGGCAATTTTCTTGGAGTCCTACTCATCATATTAGCCCATTTTCCATTGCTCATTTCAGTATTGTAGTACTGAGTTAGTTTTTCTATTTGCTGGTAACCTTCTTTCGATAAATTTTGGAATTTTTCCTTTTCTGCTTGGTCTTTACTTTCTAAAGACAGTTTCCAATATAGAAATTTATGATTGATGTAAGCCGCCCCTTTTACAGGATAAACTACTAGTTGAAACCAGGCATCTTTTCGCTCATTAGGAATAGATGGAGATAATGTATTTACTTTTTCGACCAATTGATCGTACAATTGGATTCTTCGTTTGGCTTCGGCAGTTGTAAATTCAGAAGGTTTAATAGGAGTAGTAGGCTCCGTTTGGCTCCAGCCCATGAATTCCGGTTTTCTCAGCATGGCTAATCGGTAATACTCGCTCATTACATTGCTTACGTCATTAGCAACGGCATCGTTAAATTCTCTTGCTGCCCAGTCTTTCAAATGGTCATTAATTCCATCTGGTTTTATGGAGTTAATATCCCAGGCCATATCCATGAAAAATTCAAAATCGTATTCGGCAGGTTTGATGTCACCTACATTCACAATCCACATTTTTTTGTCTCCGTTAGCGTAAGCCTTAGCCATTTCAGACCAAATTAAACCCGGTTGCATAGTAGATAACCACAAATAATCATGAGGTCTTCCCCAATAGCTTAAGTGATAATAAATACCGCCTCCGCCAATTCTTTTTTGTTCTTTTTCGTCACTAATTCGTCTGATATAGCCGTAGTTGTCATCAGTCCACATCAGCATAACATCTTCCGGGATTTTCATTCCTTTGTTGTATTGTTCTAATACTTCTTTGTAAGGAATCATTACTTGCGGGATAGATGTAATCGGTTTTTTAAAAGTGGAAGCCAGCATTTCTCGTTGTTTTACAATGATTTTTTCAACCATGTTTTTGGCTTCCTCAGCGTTTTTAGCGCCTTCCATCTGGCTGTCATGAACACCACGCATACCAAGTGTAAAGACTGCTTCGGCTTTGCTGTCGCGAATTTCATTTAATCGGTCTTGCCAGTATTTATTGATGTTTTCGCTATTGGAAAAATAATTAAAAGCCCCCATGGTTTCTTTTTTCCATTCGTCCACATTGTTTCGCATCATCGGTTCGGCATGAGAAGTTCCCAGCAGGATATGGTATTTCTGAGCCATTTCTTTATTGCCTTTAATGCTGAAAAAAGCCTTTGTAGAATCGTGCATTGCCGGCCAGATGGTGTTGGCTTTTAAGCGTAAAAGCAATTGGAATATTTTTTCGTAGGTTTTAGGGCCGATATCGGCTGTTTCTTTTTCGAAAGTTTTGGCCGCCCAAGGCTGTAATCCCCAGTCTTCGTCGTTCAGGAAAATTCCACGAAATTGCACCGAAGGACTTTCGGTAATTCCGTTATCGGGCAGGTTCAAAACCAGTTTTTCTTTTTTAATGTTATTGACATCAGCCCACCATTTCCAAGGGGAAACACCCAGTCTTTCGGCTGTTTCAAAGATTCCAAATACTGTTCCGCGCACATCACTTCCTACAATGTATAAGTTGTTTTTATCATTGCTGATACTGAATTTTTCCCATCCGCCTTTTAAGTTTGATTTTTTATAGTCTTTAAAAAGGTTTTCATTAATTTGACCAATGTAAATTCCTTTTGCATTCTCTGTTTTTTTTGCAACAACAATCTGAGGTTTTTTGCCGGTAATTTCCTGAATATCGTTTGCCAGTTCGTTTACCGCCCATACAACGAGTTCATCCGATTTTGGGTCAATATAAATCGGTGTTACTTCATTTTTATCGGCAATAAGAAAAGAATTTTGGTTTTGTTGACTCCAAAAAAGTTGCGTTGTCAACAGCAGTAATAATAGCAATGAATTCTGAATTTGGTTTTTCATTTAATAATTATTTGGATGAGGTTTTTAAGCTTTTTAATAGCCGTCTAAAATAAGATAATAAGCTCAAAATAAGAAGTGATTTCGTGTTTTTTACAAGATGTAATCGATTACTGAAAGCTGGCTTTTTTTCTTTATTTTTGAAGTTTATTAGTGTTAGATTTACAATTTTAAATTGGTTATAATGAGGAAAATTTTAGTGTTTTTGTTTTTTATTCTTTTGAATAATAATATCCATTCACAAACAGATAAAAAGATAACAGTAGCTCTGGATGGCAGTGGCGATTTTAAAACGGTCCAGACAGCGATTGATGCTGCCAATACTGAAAAAGGAGCTGTTTTGATTTATATTAAAAAAGGGATTTACAAAGAGAAATTAGTTATTCCTTTATCCAAAAAAGGATTGCAATTGATAGGTGAAGACAAGGATAAAACCATTATAACTAATGATGATTATTCGGGCAAGCCCAATCCAAATTCAAAACGAAATTTTGGAACTTCTGATTCTTACACGCTTTTAGTTCGTGCCGATGATGTTCGAATTGAAAATATAACCATCGAGAATTCCTGGTGCGAAAAAGGGCAGGCGGTTTCCTTATGTGCAAAAGGGGAACGTTTTATAATTAAAAATTCGAGAATTTTAGGCTGTCAGGACACTTTGCTTACGGATGGTGATGGATATTATCAATACTACGAAAATTGCTATATCGAAGGAACGACGGATTTTATTTTTGGTCCGGCTGTTGCGGTTTTCCAAAATTGCATCATTAAGAGCAAGATCAATTCGTATATCACGGCGGCTTCAACACCCGAAAATCAGGAGTTTGGTTATGTGTTCTTTAATTGTAAATTGATTGCCGATGCCAATGCAACTAAGGTTTTCTTAGGGCGTCCGTGGCGTCCTTATGCTAAAACGGTTTTTATGAATTGTAATTTAGGAAGCCATATTTTACCCGAAGGCTGGAATCCATGGAAAGACGAGCGCTTTGCTGATAAAACGAAAACAGCTTTTTATGCCGAATACAACAATAAGGGAAAAGGAGCTAAAAACAATAAAAGAGTGGCTTGGTCGCATCAATTAACTAAAGAAGAAGCAGTTAAATACACCCTGAAAAATATTTTTCCTAAAGATGATTTTTGGAAAACTGTTAGTGGGAAATAGCAATTTATTGTGATTTATTTCCTCTTTACAAGAGCTAAAAAGGCACGCAGATTTTGCAGATTTGAGTAGAAAAATCATTTAGTAATCTGCGGAAATCTGCAAAATCTGCGTGAAAATTGAATATTTCGAACGCGAAAGGATTTCTAAGAACCGCGTTATAAACGCTTTGTTTAGTTCTTAAAGTAAGTAGGTACTCGTTGTAAACGAGCACCAGATTGATTCGAGCGGTCTACTCAATTGTGAACAATACTAATTTTCAGTATTTTTTGTCGAACTCCTCGTCATTAAACTAATAATAATTCTTTCTGTTATTTCAAGTTTTTTTGGATTCGAATCCTCTATTTTTTCGCATAATTCTATTGCAAGCATTGTATCTTGAATATTTAAAAGTTCTTTAAAATACAAATTTAATTGTACGAGACTTTTGTTGTAAATGTAAATATTTGATGCTCCAATAAATTCGATTATTATACCTGATATACCTGTAATTATTCCAACAGTTATATTTGGTGTTGTTTGGAAAAAGAGCAACCACGCTCCAGAAATCAAAGTTATCAATCCTATTATAATTGCTGTAATACTCCAACGATAACTACTTCGTGCTTGATTTAAGTTAATTGTATAATACTCCGTTATCTGATTTAAGCTTAATTGAATAGTATTAAAAACATTATTCTCTTGCTGTGTGATTTGTTCAATTATTTTTTCTCTATCTCTTTTAATTTTATTCAGTTCTACTGTCAACCCTTTATTATCAATCTTAATGTCCGTGTAAGATATTAAAGTTATCAGGAACATTATGCTAGAGAAAACTGTAAGAAACGTAATAAATTCAAGAAAATTTGAATCCAAATCTTCGCTTAAAAATATTAATATTCCAATTGAGCATAAAAGTATAGTGGAGAAAACGATAATGAAGATTTTTCTAACTTTCTTATTTTTACGCAATCCTATAATAGTTTCTCTAACAATACTATTTGCTATTTCAAAAATATCTGTCATTCTGGTCTTAGTTTTAAGTATTGCTCACAATGTTCTCTTGTAGCAAGTGTTAGCTGTAGTGTTTTTTATCTTAGTCTTTCTAAATTAGTCATATATCTTTTGCAGTTATGACGATTTGAAATGTCTTTCCATTTCGTTCCAATTGCAACTTTAGATGTCAGAACTATTCCTATTCCTCCAATAATTTCATTAATATATTCAGCACTCATTGTTCCTGTATTTTGCATCAAAATATATGTTGCAAGTGGAATTGAAGTAATACTTAAGCTTTGAGTCAAAATTTCTGATGTTAATTCTGAATAGATATTATTAAATCTTTCTATAAATTCTCGTTCTGTGACACCATTTTGAATATTATTCAAAGAATTGTTTAATTCGACATTAAATGCTCTAATTTTATGTCGATTTCTATTACGAAATTCTATTAAAGTTTGAAATGGAATTTCTGAAATATTTCGAGGAACTATTAAGCCCAAAACTCCTTGAGCAAAACTTCCCCGTGTAATTACATTTCTTGCTATAACTCGTTGATGGTTTAAAAAATTATCAAATTTGTGATTATCCGTTATAATTGATTTGCCTTCTTCAAAGGCAATTTCTTGTGCTAAAAAAGACATAAAAATAAAAGCTAATTCTTCAGTTACATTTATTCCTCCATGTGTTCTCTCCGCTAAACCATTATATATGCAAAAGTTTTCCCATGACATCGAAAATTTTTCTTCAAAAATTTTAAAATCTTTTTGATTTTCTCGCGCAAGTCTTGCAAGATTAGGTCTGTTAAAAAGGTTAGCAAATCGATGTGGATTTCTATCAATATTTTCAAAATACTCTATAGCTTTTATTGATGCTCTATCTCCTTGATCGTAAGATGGCTCATATGGTGTTATTAAATCTGTATCATTAATAATCCTATGGTAATCTTCAGATACATGTTGCCTTCCACTTCGTGGAATTATTGGATTAAAATTTTCAATATATAGCAATGCAAATTTTAACCACGTTGAATTTGGTGGCTCGAATGTTGGAAAGTATATAAGGTTTTGCATGTTATTTATTTGATTTTTTTTAGTTAGGATTTTTTTAGCATTACTGCTAACTTATATATAATTGTTGCAAAGTAGAGTGTCATCCAAAATTAGGTAGATTGACACTATATTTTTTTGTGTTATTTCGCTAAAGTAAATAAAAATAATTTTTCTTACAAAATTAAAAAGCACAGCTTACACTGTGCTTTTTAAAAAATATATTTAAGATAACCGTTTTAAGGAACCAATTTAATATTCGGTTTTGGAGCCGGTTTCATTCCTGTCCCCATATAAAAACTGGTGTGTGGCGGCTGGTTGTAGCCTACGTTTTGCCAGGCAATTGCCAGACGGTATTGCGAATCGTGCATTAGGGTATATTGCCTGATTGCAGTTGGAATCGTAGTGGAATAAATACGCAGTTCGCTATTGTCTTCACTTCTTAAAATAAGCTCTTCTCTCCAGTCGCCTAAAATGTCGGCAGAAAGGGCAGGAGTGGATTTGGTTCCATTATTCGAACGTGCGCCTTCGGCGGTAAATAATCGGCCTTTTCCGTATTTGTCGATATAATTGGAGTTCAGGATTTCCCTTGAAGCATCGCCATCCCAGTAAATGACAAAGTTAGCTGCCCGCGGTGCTTCGCCAATTGCATTTCCTTTGATATCGTATAAACTTTTAGAACCGGACCACCACATTTGAGCGCCCACTCTGCTGGCATCAATATTATCGGCAACACCTCTTCCTACATCTTCATCATCCATGGCGGTGAATAATACTTTTCCATTAGCAGCCGAAAATAACGTTACACCCGGACCTTTGGTTCCTTCTTCGATTTCGTGCACGCCAAAAACCTCCTGACCCGGAATTTCAGGGTCTAAATCGCTTACATGTAGGGCATCGCCATGTCTGAAACCTGTAGTGTACAGTCCTTTTCCGTTGTCATCGACAACCATTGAGCCATAAATAATCTCGTCTTTTCCGTCATTATCCACGTCGGCAACTGAGAGTCCGTGATTCCCCATTCCCGAAAACGGATTGTTCCCATCTTTACTGTCGAAAACCCATTTAGAAGTCAGCTGTTTGTTTTTAAAATCCCAGGCAGCCATCACAATTCGGCCATAATAGCCACGACACATTACCACACTTGGATGTATTCCATCCAAATAGGCAACGCAGGCTGTAAAACGGTCGACTCTGTTTCCGGTGTTGTCATTCTTCCCGTTGCCTCCTTTTCCGCCCCATTTTCCAATATCACCTCTTTCAGGGATATATGGTACAGTAGTCACTATTTTCCCTGTTTTACCATCAAAAACCGTTAGGTATTCAGGTCCTTGCAGTATTTTTCCAAAAGTAGGTGATTTTGGATTCAAATCTCTCCAGTCTCTTGAAGCATCGCCAACAACAGTATTCGAGCTGTCAGTTGTTCCATCGGCAGTTTTACAAACAAATTCTGCTATGCCGTCGCCATCCAAATCGTAAACCATAAATTGGGTGTAATGGGCACCTTCACGGATATTTCTACCCAAATTGATTTCCCATAAAAATTTTCCGTCTAAGGTATAAGCCTGAAAAACGGGCGGATCGGTTAATCCTTTAAATGAATTGTCGGCTCCTTTTCCAGTCATGTGAACGACCAAGTCATAACGGCCATCACCATCCAAATCTGCTGTCGAAGCATCATTTGGCGTGTAGCCTTGTTTTGCTTTTATCGGAATGGATAAATAATTTTTATCGGGACTATTGGCCAGGATTGTAAAACTGCCTTTGGCTTCTTTTTCAACACCGTTTAAAACGGTTTTTACAAACCAGGTATTTTCTTCGCTTGGATTGGCTTTTTCATCTATCAGATTGGTAGCTCCGGTGATGGGTTTGTCGTTGACCAAAACGGCTTTGTTGTTTCCGCTTTTCCGATATAAATTAAAAGCTAAATTATCAGCATCGGTGCCTAAAACGCGCCAGCTAATATAAAAATGACCTTTTTCTTTTACTGCAATCAATCCTCTGTCAAGAGATTCCATTTGCCTTTGGGCGAATAATAAAGAACCGGATAGTTGAAAAGTCAGTAGTATTAGAAGTTTTTTATTCCAGGTGTTTTTCATGGTTGAGGGTTGGTTGGGTTATAGAAAAGCTTTACTTATCAATTTTTATACCATTAGACTGTAAAAAAGTGAAGATGTTTAACGTGTTAGTGGCTTTTTTGTTAAAAAAAGTTTTTTCAGATTCCAATGTCCTTAGCTTTCGCAGTCGAGTGTCAAATGTTTGAAGAATACGTAGAAAGAAAAGCTGTTTGAGCGTAGCGAGTTCTTTTCTTTCAGTATTCGAAAACTAATTTGACCGACGAGGAAGCGTAAGACTTGATTTTTTTGTTTCTTTTTTGATCAAGCAAAAAAGAAATTTTAAACAAAAAATCCTGAGAGTTTTTAATTCTCAGGATTTAGCATATTAAAACATTTTTTCAAGACCTTCCCATTTTACATCCCATTTTCCATCTTTCGGGAAACCCGGATTTTTTTCGGTTGTACCATCCCATCCCGCACACATCATCGCTACAGCTGTAAGCACTCCACCATTTCCGGGTAGATAAATAGGCAAACGACCTTCCTGATAATTGTGTCCGTTAACCAAATACGTATTGGTTTGTACATTCATGAACAAGGCATCAACAGCTTTATCAGGCATTCCTAAACGAGCCGCGGTCATAGCAGTCATTGGGAAATCCCAGCCCCATGTATCTTTCCATGACCAGGTTTTCCAAATCAAATCGAAAGTATTTTTCATGATGGTTTTATCCAATAAAGTGGTTTCCGGCAACATTCCATAAGTTCCAAAAACCGAAGGATGGTCGGTTTTGTATTCCGGATTGGTGTAAGAATCAGTTGCACTTTCGGTAGCTAAATACACATTGTCCTGAACAGGCAATTTTGATAACTGAGCTACCACGTCTTTCCATTTGGCAACTTCCGGTTCGCCTAAACGTTTTTTCCATTCTAAAGCGGTGTTTAGCGCCCAATTCCAATAAGCCAACTCATAAGTAGGATTAAAAGTTTCGTCGGCTTTAAAACGTTCCTGCGCCGGAATTACCCCCGGACCCAGAATGTATCTTTTTTTCTCATTGTCGTAATAAGCAAAAGAAGCCATAAAATCGGCAGTAGCAAAAACGCGTTTTTTGTATAAATCCAAAGTCGCTTTGTCTTTATGATCGCGATACATCAATTCGGCATAAGTAATGAAATGTGGCTGTTGCCAAATTAACAAGGCTCCAATTGAAGAAGGCGCTTCATTACCATCCGGGTCGGTCATTTTTTGCCATCTTACTCCATCATATCCCTGTCTTACGGCAATTTTTTTAGCATTATCATAAACTTTGTTGTACCAAGGCAGACTTTTTTCTAAAAGTGCAGCTCTTCCCCAAAGCGGATAATGAACCCCATGCCACCAGTGCATTTCCAGATGCGGTTTGCCGTACCAGCTGTTGTAAGTTAAACCGGTTTCCTGTGGTGGTTCGTTTCCTGCGCATTGTAGTTTAGTTAGATATTGAGATAAAATGACTCTGCGTTCCAATTCGAAAGCACGGCTGTCGGTACATTTTGAAAAGTCAACGGCAGCTCCGCTTTTCCAGAATTTTTCCCATCCAGTAGCGCTGCTTGATTGTATTGCCGCCACATCAGGAGTTTGCATTTTGCCTTTGTATGCCGGAGCAAATTCGCAGCTGAATTCAAATTGGTTGTCTTTTGGAGTAACAAGATAATAATGCGCTTCTTTTTGAGCAATAGTAGCGTTTCCTTTCCATTTTAGACCAATGTTATAGGTAATCGAATCCATTTTGTGCTTGATAATGGCTTCGTTTTTTTCGTTATTCGAAAGTGTGCTGGTATGAGCTAAATCGGCTTTCCACAAGTTTCCGTTGTCGCCCCATTTCATTGTTGGAAAAGGAATGCGCAGACGGATTTTCAATTGTCCTTTTTTAATTAAATCCGAAACCACCTTAACTCCAATAGCATCTTTTTCCTGATGCGAAGCCGTCCATACTTTTACCGGACTTCCTTCAAAAGTAAAGGAACTTTCAATCTCTCCGGTCCAGACATTAAGTTTTTGTTTGATGTTTTTAATATCGGATGGCTGGGCTAAAGCACCATTTTTTTTGTACAATTCAAATCCTAAATTCCCCAGTTGCAATCGATGGGCATTGGCACGAAAATATTCTACAGCATTTTTAACCTGTTCTGTGGATTTTTGTTGAACAGAATAAGAAACCTGTCTTCCGTTTTGCTGAAAATTTTTTAAGCTTTCTTCAAATTTATAATTTTCAGTATTTGGAACAGCGTCCCATCCCCATTCCGACTGGGTTCCCAGTGGTACTCCCGCCTGATAATAATCGGGAAAAGTTTGTAAACCTGTAGCGTCAACGGTGAAGGCGAAAGTTCCGTTTCCAACAGATAAAGAACCCAAAGTGTCAATTTTTGTGATATTGACATTGTGCCTTGTTACCAATGCTTTTCGGTCTATTTTTTCCTGTGCTTTTGCTGTGGTTAAAAGCAAACACAATGAGACTGCGATGAATACTTTCTTCATAAAATTATAATTTTTGATTGATTTTAAAAATAAAGGCCGAAGCCGTTTCATACTTTCCGCCCTGCGAGGCAGTAAAAAGATAGGTCGGTTTCCCTTTTTGAAATAATAATTGTGGACGTTCCACTCTGCCGTAACGGTTTAAATGTTTTGGGGCAGATGGTTGTGTAATATATTTACTGAGTTCCTGATAGCCAATTTGTGGTTTTGACCAATGTTTGCCGTCTTTGGATTCCATATACAATCCTTTGTCAATTCCGAAAACACCCATGTCCCGGGCTAGCATTTTGAATTTTCTGTCTTCGTACCAAACGTAGGCGTCTTCGCATTGTTGATTGTTTCCCATATTATGAAAATCAACAACCGGATTGCCTTCGTATTTGATATAAGGTCCTTCTAATGATTTGGCTATAGCCAAACCATATTTTCGATTCCCTTTAATCTCAAATTTCGGGTGTACATATTCTTCGGTATCCAATGATTTGTAGTACAGCCAATATTCGCCATTATGTTTTATAAAGGATGGGTTCGTGGTCAATAAATCGTCCCATTCTCCCTCTTTTCCCGGAAGCAGTAAAGGTTCGTCCGGTCTTTTCCAGGGACCGTAAAGGGAATCAGCAGTTGCTAATCCGATGCGTTTTGTATCCATTTTCCCATTCGAATTACCTAAAAAGAACAACGCATATTTTCCATCTACAAAATGAATACTTGGATTATGACAGGTAGTTGCATCCCAATATCCGGTGCCTCTTGGAGAAAGTACGGTGCTTACATATTCGTAAGGACCTTCGGGTTTATCGCCAACGGCATGTGCAATTTCGGAACTGTTAATCCAGCCACCCATGCCTTTGGCTTTTGACCAACGCGAAAAAAATACATGAATTTTTCCGTCCGGTCCTTCAATTGGACTGTTGCACCAAACATAATAACCTTCAAATTCCAAAGCGCGACCGACGGGACTCAGGCTTTTTTCGAAGTCTGAAAGCTTGGGTTGTTCATCAGAATCAGAAAAAGGATGAGCCTGCATAGGAAGAAATGCGCCTAATGAAGCCAGAAATGTGGTGCTGATAAATTCTTTTCTATTCATCTTATTCGCGGTTCAACGTTAAACTCATGATACCTATGACAACTTCATTGGCAATGGCTTTTATTTCTAAGCTTTTTAAGTTTTTATTTTTGTTCAGCGGTACATCAATAATTGTTCCAGCACCGCCTTCTACACCAAAATCACTAAAACCTTTAATCGATTTAAAATCCTTAAAGTCTCTGCTAATCGTTCCCGTTTTTAGATAGACTCTTGGCGGTTTTTGAGCATTGGTGGTAAAAGCATAGCCGTCGGTATAATAATCTTGTTCGATAGGCCACCAATTTTCCGGATTTTTCAGTTCCAGTTTTTCGCTGCTTCCATCGCTGTAAGTTACTACAATTTCACCATTGGTAAATCGGCTTTGCATCGGATTAGTCGTTCCTGCCATTATCAGATAAGCGTGAGAGGCTTTTCCCGAAAGGGGAATTGCAACTGATTTAGGGAAATTATCCCATTGTGAAATAAAAGCAATGTTTTTCTTGTCAGCGCTTGAAGGTGTTGCAAACGGAACTCCCTGCGGGCTGATTAATTGATTATTTGTTCCTGCCTTAGTTCTGAGTCCTGCATCATCAATTATAGGTTTTACCAGAGGATAACACCAGTTGCCAATGCCCTGAGTAGGGATTTGAAGGCTTGGCGATTGCGCTCTTGGGCTGAGGTATTTGTTTTCAAAAATATTCGTGATTTTATCATTGAAAATTCCGTCCAGTTTTACAGTCTCCCAGTTTGTTTTTGAATTGGCTTGAATGTCCCAGTTAGTGAAATTTAATTTTGTTTTGGAACCATCTTCAGCAGTTATTTCAACGGCATTTGTTCCCGAAACCAGTTGGTCTAAAGGAATTTCAATATTGTTTTCTGAATTGGCTTTTAAACTAATTTTTGTGCTGTTTGCTTTTTGATTCGAAATAATTAATCCATTTACCGTTTTTGACAAGTTGTTTTTGATTGTCACAACCGCATTTTCTCCTTTTATTGAATTGGAAACAATTTCTAATTTTGGAGTGATTTTAAGGTCAATCGCCTGCCACCAAATCATTTCTTTTTGTTTCAGTTTTACAAAGAAAGATTTGTTGCCAATACCATTCGCCACAGAATTGATTTCGTTATTGCTTACAACAGCGTTTACCAATGCGTTTTGGGTATCTTTTATTTCTAAAATTGTAGCTTTATTAGTTGTGATTTTGATGTTTTCGCCTTCGCAAATGGAGGAAACCGCAGTTGGCTGTTCTAAAAGTTCATTGCTCCAAACGATTTCAACCTTATACGAATTGGCATAAGGACTTTCGATACTGATTTTTGGACTTCCAATATTCGCCTCAATTATTTTATATTGAACTTCTTTTCCGTTAACGATAATTTTACTGATGTTTTCGTGAGTGGCATTGACCAATAATTGCAGATTCATTTTTGTTGCAAAATGAGGTGTGATTTGGTAAATGTCGGTGTTCTTTGTTCTTTCAAAAGCAAAAGAAACATCAGGAATTTCAAGCGAAGCATGATTCCATGATTTAGGCAATCCGGGCTGAATAGTTAAAGTATTTTTAAGTGCATCAGGTTGAACTCCGAAAAGCCCTTCTACTAAAGTTCTTCCAGCCATTCCCACCGGGTCGGCAAAGTCGCGATACAATTCGCCACGAATCGCATCCTGAAACAATAATTGTTCAAATCCACCCGGCGAAGCCCCCAGATACATGCTTTCGATTAAGCCACTTTTCCAAAGTTTATATGCTTTTTCCGATTGTCCTCCCTGCCAGTACGCTAAGGATGTGTGCAAAATTTCCGCCAGAGCTACATTGTTTAGTGACCAGGTGTAAGGCTGCCAGTTGGTTGTGGATATCAGTTCCAGATTGTTTTTGTCTAAACCTTCGGCAGCAACCGGGATATGAGGAATTTCAGTATCTACATAGCGCAGGGCTTGGTAAGCTTGAAACGGATTCGCAATTTCGCTGTCTAACGCGTGATAAATAGTCCAGATTGCAGGAGTGTCATGGGTGAGTTTGTTGCCCAAAAGGTCTTTATATTCTGCAAAAGTGCCTTTGTTGTTTTTCCATAATTTTTCCTGAATTGCCTGATGAATGTGAGCGGTTTCTTTGGTGTAAGGAGTGCTGTCTTCGCCTACAATTTGGGCTAATTCCGCCGCCATTTTATTGGCATAATAATTATAAGCCGATGTATGAGTCACACCGCCACCGCTGTATTGAAGGGCATCACTGGCCCATATGGCAGCATAGGCATCATAGAGTCCGTCGCCGTCTACATCGTAATTTCTTTTTTCCCAGGCCAGATGCCTTTTGATAACCGGCCATATTTTTTTCAGAAAATCAACATCTCCCGTCCATTTAAAATGACGGATTAACTGGTCTATAAAAACCAAATTCATGTCATAATGATGTGCTACTTTGTTGTTGTTAGGATTACGGCTTATATAACCACTGCTGAACATCGAAGTACCCATTTTTTCCAGTTGGCGCGCATAATTTCTGGTAGTATCAGGAACGATAGGACCAGATTCAGGTTCGATTACCTGTGAGTTTCCATAACTTTCAAAATGTGTTTTGGCTCTGTCATGCCAGCCCAACGGATCGGCAACATAAGCGCCGCGCCAGGCGTTTAAGTACATACGCCAGGCTACAGCTCCATGCAAATAAGCCGGATTTTCCCAGATGGCATCGGCAGCCATCGCTAATGCACCACCCAAAGTGTTGATGTAAGGATCGGGTGTGTTTATTTTTATGCGGTTTGCTAAAATTTCGCTTTGAGCGAGTGCTTTTTTGAATTTTTCAGCTACTGCTTGTTCGCTGGTATTTTCAATTTTAGCAGTGTTTTCGAACAACCAATAATTTCCTTCTTTCGAAAATTGGTTCAGTTGTCCAACAATCATTGGAACCGAATCTGCTTTCGAATTATAATTTTCTAAAGGTGTTTTTAGGAAATTGGCACTAGCCAAATGTACTTTCGAATCCGGAAAAACAGCGTTGATTAACTGATTGTTTTCAGTTGCTTTTTTACTGCTCGCAGAACCATAGAAAACACTAAAGCTGTTTTTGTTAATCTGGTATTGATTGTTGATGCAATATTCCGGTTGTAAATAAAACACCGATTCCGGGTCTCCGCCAATATCGCCGTTTCGGGAGAATTTTTTACCGCTGGCACCACCATAAGCCCAAATTAGCGAAGTGTTTTTTGGAATGTTATTTCCAATGACTTTTAGGATAAAACCATCACTATCCGCCAGAGCAACAATTTGAATGGTTAAAGTCGCATTGGCAAGTAAAGCATCTTTTATTGCATATTCAACCGTTCCGGGAGTGTATTTGGTATTTATTTTATCGGCTTCGGTAATCCATTTGCTGTTTTTTCCGTTGGCTAAGCCTAGTTTTAAATTCCCACCCATTCCCGGCATGTACATAGCAAATTCAGGTAAATCGCCGGCTTCAACCCTGAAAGCGGTGTTGCTTCCATATAAGGCACGGTTGAATTTTCGGGTTCCGTTTTGTAAAACAAAACTTTTGCCTTCGGGTGTATAATGGATTTTTCGTTTTTCTCCATGCCATAAATTTTGACTTTGAGCCGTCAAATTAGATAGAGAAAAAGAAAGCAGTAGCAGGGAAATAGCGGTTTTGGATTTCATTATCGAACGATTGTTTTTTGCCACGAATTCACGAATTTTATTTTAATTAGTGAAATAATAAAAGATAAACCTCAATAATTAAATTAGTGAATTCGTGTCTCTATTTTACGTGTTACTTTTTAGTATTGGTTACAGCATTTGAAAAATCTACATTCTTAGAATTTTCAATTTTTAAAGTCGAATGGTCTAAAGCATTTATAGTTACATTGTCTAAAATCCAATTGCTGCTGTAATTGATATTTCCTGCAGTTTCGGCTGTAATATGGACATTTTTAAGAGTGATGTTTTCGACAATAGACTCCTTTAATCCCGCTACCGAAATGGCTTTTTTAGCTCCTTTGATATCGATATTTTTTAAATGAATATTTCTAAAATTAGGAATTCCTTTTGATTCAGGTTCTACCTTAGTCAGCATTTTTTTCCAGTGTGGAGGTAAAGTTTCCTCAGTGTAACCGGCAGGAAGTTTGGAATAGCTGTAAGCCGGATTCCAGTTCATCGAAATTGAGATAAAAGTACCTACACTTTCCATTTTTATATTTTCCATATAAACATCTTCTACTGTTCCCCCTCGGTTAGTAGCCGATTTTATGTTTAGTCCATTTTTAGTACCATACCCTTGAATATTGGAAACATATACGTGTCGAATACTGCCCGAAGTTTCGCTGCCTAAAGTGAACAAACCAGCACCTTGACGGGCAATACAATTGCGTACCACAACATATTCAGTCGGGCGATTGACTCTCAATCCGTCCCAGTCGCGTCCTGCTTTCAGACAGAAATTATCATCATTGCAATCAATATCGCAGTTTTGAACCAATATCCATTTTGACGAATCGATATCCACTCCATCGGTACTTGGACCATGTCCGCCAATGTTGTTTCTTATTTTGATGCCGTCAACGGTAATGTGTTCCGAGTACAATACCTGAACCGTCCAAAATCCCGCTCTTTGAATATTTAAATCTTTAAGAAATACATTTTTAGAATTGGTGATTAAGATGGTTCTTGGGCGTTTAGCATCATAATCTACAATCCAACGCAAGTCTTTGGCTTCGTATTCTTTGCGTAAATTCCAATAGTAATCCCAGTGCACTTTTCCCTGACCATCGATGGTTCCTTCGCCATCAAGGCTTACATTTTTTTGATCTAAAACATTGATTAAAGCCGCCGGCCATTTCATTTCGATTCCCGCTACACGAGTGTCAATTTCCGGGTAGTCGGTAATGTTTTCACTGCCTGAAATAGTTACTCCTTTTGGGACATTAAAATGAACGCCTTCTTTGATGAATAAGGAACCCGTTAAGTAATTCCCGGGTTTGAAAGTAAGCGTTCCACCACCATTTTTACTGCATTCGTCTATGGCTTTTTGAATGTTTTTAGTCGAAAGTGTTTTGCCATCATTTATCGCTCCAAAATCGTTCGCGTAATAAATTTTAGATTTAAAAACGTTTTCCTTGGCACCTACTTTGTTAATCCACTCGGGTTCAAAATTAGCCGAATGACTTGCTATTTGAGCTGTTTCTTTACAGGAAAAAAGCAAAAAGAATAAGGCACTAAAAAAGATTAAGGATTGTTTCATTATGATTGATTTTATCTCCGAAAATCATTATTTCATATCATAAAGGTATCCTGTACTTGCCTGATTTTAAGTTGAAATTCTGTAAATTGATAAAAACGGGATAGTTTTGGATAATTTAGTTTTGATTTTCGAACAAGTTATAGCTGTTTTTGCTTATTCGCCGCCTAAGTTTACTTCTTTTGCATCTTTTTGGAATTGCTCCTCCAGCTTATTTTTTAGTTTATTGGCTAAAGTTTCATGTTCCAGAATCAGGTTTTGCTTTTCTTCAGGATCTTTTTCGAGATTGAAAAGTTCAAAAACCGTTGCTGAATTTTTGTGTCTTGTTCGGATTAATTTCCAAGGTTTTTCAGTAATGCTTTCCTGTAAATGTCCTCGGATGTAAATTTCCTGATTTGGGATAGAATCGTTAGAAACAATGGAATTCCAGATGTTTTTTCCTTCCACTGTTGGAGGAATAGATTTGGCTCCGGCCAATGTTAAAATAGTTGGCATTAAATCGGTTACGGAGATGTAGTTTTTATTTAAAGAAGCGTTGATTTTGTTTTTCCAATAGATGATGCCAGGCACTCTTATAGCTCCTTCGTAATTAGTGGTTTTCCAGTCCCGCAATGGAAAATTACTTCCTAAAACATCGTTTGCAGCATGTCTTCCCTGGTATTGATTACCCGGAATCCATTTGTCCATAGCGCCATTGTCGCTCATGAAAATAACAACAGTATTTTTGTCTAAATGCTGTTTTTTTAAGGTTTTTAATATCTGTCCAATGCTATAATCTAAATGCGACATCGCAGCGGCATAATCTCTTCTGGAATTGTTTTTAATTGTTTTTAAATAGGGTTTTTTCCACTTGTCTTCTTCCTGCAAAGGAAAATGCGGAGCGCTGTAACTCAATTGGATGTAGAATTTTTTAGAAGGATCTCTTTTGGTTTTTAGCCAAGAAATTGCTTCGTTTTCAATTAGGTCGGTTGCGTGTCCTTTTTCGGTAATAAACTGACCGTTTCTGTGCCAACTTGGATCTCCGTTTTTGTATTCGTGACTGTATTGGTCTATTTGTCCGTGTAAAAAACCATAGGAGTAATCAAATCCGTAAACTTTAGGGCCACTGGAAGGATTTAATCCCAAATGCCATTTTCCAAACAAAGCCGTTTGGTACTTTTGTTGGTGTAAGGCTTGTGGCAAAGTAGTGACATCGCTGGGAAGACTCAAATTGCTTTTGTCGCTTATAGGCGCTACAATCCCCATGCGGCTGGAAGGTCTTCCGGTAAAGAAACTGGCTCTGGATGGCGAGCAGGTAGGAGCAGCGTACAAGCGGTTGAGTTGGGCTCCATTTTTGGCAAGCCAATCAATATTTGGGGTATGAATTTCTGAGCCATTATAGCTCACATCATTCCAACCAGCATCATCAGCGACAATAACCACAAAATTTGGTGTAATAGGTTTTTGAGTTGATTGACCAAAAGTTGCAACCCATAAAAATAATACGGCTATGCTGCTGATGAAGTGGCTGTTCATGAATGAGGTAAGATTTTTAAAATTATTTAGATGCTTTTAATTGTAACGAGCTGTCGTTGATTTCAAATTGGTTATTTTTAAGCATTAAAATGATTTCTGAACCGGCTAAAATTACAGGGCCATAGCCATGTGCTGCAAAAACATTTATTGGACGGTAGTAGTAAAAAGCAGGATCAAATCCCATTCCGGTTCCTACACAAGTACCTTCTACTTCTCCTTTGTCGTTTACTTTTGTAGCAACGGCATTCCATGCTAATAATGCAGCAGGAGCATAAGCTGCTTTGTCGATATAGCCTCTGTTGATGGCACGGGTGATAGAATAAGCATAGATGGCAGTTGCCGATGTTTCTAAATAGGTGTCGTTACGGTCAATCAACTGATGCCAAAAACCGGTACCATCCTGATAAGCAACCAGACCTTTGATATGTGCTCTTAATTGATTTAAAACCATATTGTATCCCGGATGGTCTTTGGGTAAAACTTCTAATAATTCCACCATAGTCATTACTGCCCAGCCATTGGCGCGAGCCCAATGAAATTGTGGGTGCTCTTCCATAGATTGTACCCAACCGTGCATGTACAAGCCTTTTTGGCTGTTAAACATACGCTCAGAGAATTGTTTGACTTGTTTTACAGCGTCGTCATAGTATTTAACATCACCGGTTAGTTTTCCCATTTGTGCCAAAGCTGGAACTGCCATAAACATATCATCTAACCATAAAGTGTTGGGCTGAGGTCTGTTTCTGGCCAAAGTTCCATCAGTTAGGCGAAATTCTTTAGTGCTGATGTAATTCATGAAATCATCAATCAATGGTCTCAGATCGGTTTTTGATCCGGCTCTTTGTGCTTTAATCATCGAGGCGGTAACGGCACCACCATCATCCAGTGCGTGTGGCATTAAAAAGCCGTGTACCGGAGAAGGAAATTTACTGTTTTTAGCAAGCTCTTTTTTGTAATAAGGAGCAATATCAGCGATTAGTTTTAAACGTTTGTTAGTATAATCAGCATATTTTTGATCTCCGGTAGCTTCGGTAGCCAGAAGCATTCCGGCATAAGTTACTCCCCATTCGTAGCTGGTTAATCTAAAAGTTCCGGGAGCAAAAATGGTGTTTTCGTCCAGTTTTTTAAGATCAGTAACTTCCTGTTTAGTTTTATTGTCTATCAGGCCTGCAGGAGTTGTTTTTTCAAGAAAAGCATATATTTTATCTATGGTTGCTTTGATGTCCTGAGCTGATTTAGCTCCATAAGGTGTAGGGTAATCGGGTTGTAAAAGGTGTAAAGGCGCGGTAACATCGTTAGCAGGTTGCTGAGCGTTTACAAGAGTTGGGATTGCCATTATGGTTGCTGCAACTCCGATTTTAATTCCGGTTTTGAATACGTTGGTTTTCATTTTGGTTAGGTATTATATTAATGGTTTGTTAGTATGTTTTTTATTTTACGGCAACATCCCAAACTTTTGAAAGTTGAGAGGAGCCTTTTGGTCCTTGAATTTTTAAAATTACAACATATTTGCCAGCTTCTTTGTATTGATGAACTGGATTTTGCTCGGTTGAGGTTGTTCCATCACCAAAATCCCAATTCCAGGAGGTAATTTCGCCTTCAGATTCATCAATAAAAGCGACTTCTCTTTTTACCATATTTACAACTTTAAAAGACCATTTGGTGTCGATGTCTTTTTTGAATTCTTTTTCTAAAGGCATCAGTTTGAAAGGTAAAGCATAAGAAGCATTCCCATACATTTTGTGTTCTTTTGAAAGATTCCAAAAGCCGTTGTTTTCGGTTTTATTAACATCATCATAATCGATTATTGCCCAGCAAAGGCCAATGTTTTTGTTTTCTTCCAAGATGGATTCTACTGCTCTTGAAGGATCGTTTCCTGCATAATCAAAAGGAGTAATCCAGAATTCCAACGTCAATTTTCCGCCTTGTCCCGGTTTAAAATCATAATGATAAGAAGCATTGGCATAAGGCAGATTTTTAATCCAAGGCTGACTACCCCAAACCATAGTCCAGTCTTTTTCCAGAGCGGGAGTAAAAATATGATAGTTTTGAGCATGTACTCCGTGATAGGAGAAATAAGCTTCCATTGTGTTTGTCAGATTTGGATTGGGATGAAAACGGTCAATAAACGGGCCGCCGGATTGGTCCGCATCGACAATCAATTCGAAGGTGTCATTATGTAATCCGGGCAATGAAAAATCCCAATAGTCATCATAAGCTTCATAAAGAAAATACAAACGATTGAGTCCTTTAACCCAGCCTACTTTTATACTAATATCCAGATTTTTTGGATCGGCTTTGGGTTGTTTTCCGCTGTCGTCCCACAATTGATCCATTCCTATCACATAATTTTTAGGAACCATTTTCCAATCTTCACTATTTCCGTCAATCGTAGGGATTTTATTGGCAGGAAATTGAAAAACCTGAAAGCTTCTATTGTCCTGCGCATTAGTTTGAGAAGCAATAAATACTATTAATACTAAAGATAATTTATGTTTGAAAAAGGATCTGATTTTGAAAAGCATTGGATAAAGGTTTTTGGTTTTTAATGTGCTAAGTTAAAAAAGCCCCAACAGAAGGTTAGGGCTTAAAACTAAAAACTCACTTTAAAACTAAACTAAAAACTAAATTATAATTGTATCCTAATAATGGATTAAATTTCTTGTTTTTTGAAAAATACAACTTAATTTAAATAAGTTGAATTAATTTTAATGTTATTAATACTCCAATATTAAAGTTTTAATTTGATATTAGAATCCTGTACTATCCTGTTTTTATAGAAAAATTGATTAAGTAGTTAAAGAGAATCTCTTAGTATTAATTTTGTAGGGATGTAATATTGCATAGGTTCGTCTTTAATGATGAATTCAGCGGCTTTTTTGCCTAATTCTTCAAAGTCCGTAGTAATAACTGAAATCCCTTTATAGATGAATTTTTTCATCGGAGTTTCATTGTAAGATAAGAAACCGACATCTTTACCTGGTTCTAAATTTTTTTCCCGGCATTGTTCCAAAAAATTTCCCAAAATCCTGTCACTGACGCTAACGTAAGCAATGTTTTTTTTAATTGTAAATTCTTTTGGATTAGTGATTATCTTATGATTTAAATTAAAATCGGTGCAGAATTTTTTAAAATAAGTAAGTGTTTCTTTCGGGTGATTGGTAAATGTTGGGTATATGAAATTAATTTCTTTGTATTTATTAAAAAGACTTATGCCTTCTTTCATTGCCTCGTAGAATGACTTTCCAAAATCCTGAAAAACATAATTGTTTTTGGTTTTTGAATGTATATTCCAATCTATCAATAATAATTTTTCGTTTGAAATTATCGACAGGCAAGGGGAAACCTCTTTATTGTCAAAAGTCATTACAATGTATTTGAAATATTTTCCAACACTATTGTTTATAATTGTTTTGAAGTTGTCAATGTTGTAATGGTGAAATTGAACATCAACAATAATATTGTCTGAAATGTTATTTACAAATGAGTGATAGAGAACTTCTTTGTAGGCTTTGAAAGTGTCTAAAACTAAAAGTACTTTTCTGGTTTCTCCCAAAACAAAATACCCTTTATTAGGAACAGAATCGATTAGTTTTTGTTCTTTTAATAACGAATAAGCTTTAAATACAGTATCTCTTGAAAGTTGGTAGTCTTTACAAATGCTGTTTACGGAAGGTAATTGCTCGCCTTTAGCTAAAATGTTTTCAGATATAGCATTGTTTATCGAATTAATTAATTGTTGGTATTTTGGGATGTCACTTTCGTGATTGATGTTGAAGGTAAATTTGTTTTCCATCTTTAAAATCTGTTCCTTGATGTAAATATAGGATTTTATTTTATTTATGAATAAACAGATTTTTTATAGCCTAAATAATAAGGTCTCAATTTTCATGTAGAAATTGAGACCTTTTAATATTAGTTAAATGGAGTTTTAAGTCAATTTTGAGTTTTTGACCCTATTATAAATAGGATATTTTGTTTTTTATTTTCCGAATTTAGTAATGATTTTTTAAAATCCGATGCTGTTTCCTCCGTCAACAGCAAGAACAGTTCCGGTGACATATTTTGAATCGGCAGTTGCAAAGAAGTAGGCTGCATCAGCGATATCATCCGGTTCACCTAAAAACCCCATCGGAGTTCTACCCAGTACTTTGTTTTTTCTTTCAGGATCATTGTCTAATGCTGCTGAAGACATTTTAGTTTTAATGAAACCGGGAGCAATGCAGTTTACACGAATTCCAAACGAGGCTAGTTCAACAGCCATTGCGCGTGTCATGGCTTCGATAGCGCCTTTACTGGAAGAATATGCAATAACTTTTGGGATTCCATATTGAGAGGCCATTGAACTAATATTGATAATACTTCCTCCTTTGTTTGTTTTCATGTTTTTTACAACTTCTCTGCTTATTGCAAAAACACTTAAAAGATTGGTGTGAATGATTGACAGGAAATCTTCATCAGTCACATCAGTGAATTCCTTTTTTAAATTGATTCCGGCGTTATTCACTAAAATATCGATTGATGTTTCTTTAGTAAGTTCAGAAATCATAGCCGGAATTTCTTCCAGATTATTTAAGTCAAAAATAACAGGAATGGCATAAGGGCCAATTTCTTTGCAGGCGGCTTCTGTTTTATCCTTAGTTCTTCCTATAATATAGGTTTTAATACCGTTGTCGCATAATTTTTTTGCTGTTGCAAAACCTAAACCTGAGTTTCCGCCTGTTACTATTGCTGTTTTAATATTCATGATAATTTTTTGAGGAGATATGATTGAAAAAATAATTTTATATAAGTAGTGAGTATATGTGTTTCTTGGTAGTTTTTCTTAAACAGATGGTTGTAATTGGATTTTATTATAAAAGCTGTTTTAAGTTCTGATTTTAAAATTTGTTGTAAAAAAAATGTAAATTTAATACGTTTTTTTTATTTGAATCGGTTTTTGTCTTTCTGATTAATAAAATATACCATTTAATTAGTAATTAAATTCTTAATAAGAGTCTTTTAGGATTTGTATTTGGGGTTTAAAGTGTTACAATTCTACTACTTAAGGTGTTTTTTCTTTACGGCTTTAAAATATGTGTTAATTTAATATATATGTATGTGTCCTTTTTTTAAAAGGATAGAATAAAGTAGTCATTCCTAATAAATACAGTAATTTTTTTAAGTTTAAAATAGTTGTTAATAGATTGTAATATGTGTATTTAATTTCTATTTTTTTAATGTATATATAAAAAACAGGATAGTGCAGGATAGATGTCTTAGGTTGAACATATAAATTTGAAAAGTTAAATATTGACAAAAAAGAGTTAAAAAAAACACAAATAATTTATTCACCACTTTATAAGCTAACCAAATAATGAAGAGAAAATTTAACTATTTATTACTTCTGCCTCTTCTGGCCTTATTTGCCAGTTGTAGTCGAGACGTGTTTGATGAATATTACGGACGTCCGGATTACCTAGAAGATCCAATTTACCAACAGTTGGATGCAAGGGGAAATTTTAAAAATTTCACTGCTTTAATCCAAAAGGCAGGATACAAAGATATTTTGAGTAAAGCAGGATACTGGACTATGTTTGCTCCTAATGATGCTGCATTTGAAAAATATTTTCAAGACAATTCAATATCTGATGTGAGTAAGATTGATGATGCTACGGCTGCTAAAATTGTAAGATACGCTTTAGTTTACAATGCTTTTAGAGAAGATCAGCTTTCGGATTATCAAGGTTCAAAAGGATGGGAAGTAGATAATGCATTTCGTAGAAGAACTGCTTATTATGATGGTTTTTTAAATAAAACAATCAATGGACAGCCAAAAGTAATTGTAGGCTCTAACAGAAATGGAGCCAATAATTATATTTCAGGAGACAATAATAATAAGTATATAAGTTATTTTACTAAAGAATATTTTGAAGCTAAAGGTTTAAGTTCTTTCGATTTTAATTATTTCTACCCAAATGCTACGTATTCAGATTTTAATATTTTAGATTCTAAAGTAACGGAAGCTGATATCATTGCTGAAAATGGAATTATACATGAAGTAGATAAAGTAAACGTGCCTTTAGTTAATATTGATCAGTATTTAGAAGAAGATAGCGCTAAAGGGACTGGAAGTAAGTATAGTAGTTTCCGTAATGTTGTGGAAAATAATTTGGTTAGTTATAATTTTAATCAAGCTGCTACAAATACTTATTTTAATTATACTGGTAAGTCAGATAATGTTTATGTAAAGACTTATGATTCTGGTTTATCTTTTGCTCCTAATAATGAAAATTATTTAAAAGAAACAGACAATGACGGACAATCGGACGCTTATACTTTACTTGTTCCGGAAAATACCAAATTTGATGAATTTAAACGTGATGTTTTACTAAAACATTATGCATCGATAGACAAACTTCCAAAATATGTATTTCAAGATCTTGTAAATGCTCATATGGTTAAAAATGCAGTTTGGCCTTCAAAAGCATCAAGTTTTGATAATGCTTTAGGTGAAGATTTAAGATTTGATTTCAATACAGACGTAATTGAGAAGAAAGTATTAAGTAATGGTTTCTTTTATGGTGTAAACAAAGTGCAGAAATCTAATTTGTTCTATAGTGTTTATACTTCCGCTTATTTAGATCCAAATTATTCATTAGCAACAAGATTGTTTAATGATGGTTCTGGTATTAAAGAAATGATAAGCAATATAAAAAATAAGTATGTGTTGTTCTTGCCTTCGGATAATTTAATATTGTCAATGGGTTTTAGATATGATGCCAATTATACACAATGGGTTTATACTAATCCTGTTACTAATGTGACTGTAAGTGGTGGGCCTGCCAGAAGTGCTTTGTATCGTATACTTTATAATAGTATTGTTTATACTCCTCATGGAGAGTTAGATAATATAGCAACTACTTCAGGTATAATTCGTTCTGGTGATTATGATTTACCAGGTGAATATATTAAATGGAGTAATAATAAGGTTTATGCTGCAGGAAATGAATATTATGGTAATGCTGTTAATATAACAGGTAAGGATGTTCAACAAAATGGAACAACTTATTATGTGGATAATTTACTACTGTATTCTCCGCAGCCACAAGGTTATAAAATTAAAGCTTTAGGCGAGGCTGTAGGTTCTCAATTTTCTACTTTCTATAATTATTTAAAAAATTCAAGAATATATAATGCTGCAACTGGAGAAATTCAAGGTGTTGTTTTAGGAACTTCTTATACTTTTATTGTTCCTAATAATACTGCTATGGCACAGGCGGTTACTGATGGTATTTTGCCAGCGTCAACTGCTCCTACATTAGAATCAGACATTGAAAAAGTTAAAGATTTTATTGCTTTCCATATTTTGGTAAATAAAACAGCTTCTGATGATGGTTTAACAACAGGGCAATTTGAAACGCTGAGAAAGGACAGTTTTGGTGAAAAAACGTATATAACTGTAGAGAGTACTCCAGGAACATTGTCTTTTAAAGATCTTAATTATAGAACGGCTAACTATATTAAAGCTCAGAGTAATAACCTGGCAGATCGATCCTTAATCCATTTAGTAGATAATTATCTAAAATTTACGCAGCAATAAAATGAGACAACAAATTATAAAAATATTTCGCAGTTTTACTTTTGCCTTAATTGTACTGGTAGCTTTACCTGTTTTGGCACAACAGTCTAATACTACAACATTAGTTCGAGGGCAGGTAATTGATGCGGCTGATAATCAAACTGTTCCTGGTGCAACTGTTGCAGAACAGGATTCAGAAAATCGTACTGTAGGTGGAGTAGTGACCGATTTTGATGGGAATTTTGCAATTCGTGTCAAAAACCCAAATAATAAATTAGTTATTTCAACAATTGGTTATAAAACTAAAGTTGTACCTATTAATGGAAAACAAAGTTTAAAAATTGCTATAGTTTCTACTGTTGAATCCTTAAATGTAGTCGAGGTTAAGTCGCAAAAAATGTCTGACAACGGTTTGATGAACATTGCAGACCGTAACCGAACTACTAGTGCGGTTTCTATTAATGCTGCTGAACTTGAAAATACACAGGCTGCTTCAATTGACGAAGCTTTGCAAGGTCGTTTACCTGGAGTTGATATTACAGCAAGCAGTGGAGACCCGGGAGCAGGAATGCAAATTCGTATTCGTGGTACTTCGTCTATTTCTGGTTCATCAGATCCGTTAGTAGTAGTAGATGGTATGCCATATGAGACTTCAATTCCTGAAGATTTTAATTTTGGTTCTGCTGATACTCAGGGTTATGCAGCCTTATTAAATATTGCACCTTCAGATATTGAAACGATTACAATTTTGAAAGATGCTGCTGCAACTGCTGTTTGGGGTTCACGTGCGGCAAGTGGTGTATTGTTAATTACTACTAAACGTGGTACTGTAGGTGCTCCAAAAATTACTTATACATTCAAAGGTACTTATTCTAAATTACCTCCAACTATTCCTATGTTAAGTGGAGACCAATATTCACAATTGATTCCAGAAGAAGTTATGAACAGAAATGGAATTCCTTTGAATACTTTGACTGTAAAGGAATTTCAATATGACCCTCAAGAAGTATATTATTATAAAAATTATGGTCAAAACACTAATTGGGTAGACGCAATTACACAAGTAGGTTTGACCGGTGATCATAACCTTTCTTTACAAGGAGGGGGTGAAAAAGCGAGATATTTTAGTTCTGTAGGTTATTATAAACAAAGAGGGGTTACCGTTGGAACTGGTTTAGATAGGTTAAATGCGAGATTAAATTTAGATTATGTTGTATCTAATCGTATCCGTTTCAAGACAGATATTTCGTATACGCACACTAATACTCAGCGTAATTATGTAAATGGTACTAGTGATAGCTACGATCGTTTAAGAGGAGTGGCTTATACCAAAATGCCAAATATGAGTATTTATGAATATGATGAAATGGGTAATTTAACACCAAATTATTTTACACCAATAACAAATATTCAAGGAACATATTCTGGAACTTATAACCCTGTTGCCATGGCAGAATATGCTATGAATGATCAAACCGGTGACCGTATTGTTCCGCACTTTAACTTAAAAGTAGATATAATTCCAAATAAATTAATTTCTACTTTTGATTTACAATTTGACTATAATAGTACTAAAGCAAAGTCTTTCTTACCACAAAGCGCTACAGGACGTCCATTTACAGAAACAGTTGTTAATAGAGCTGGAGATTCTGATGTTGATGCATCAAGTATTATTTCTAAAACCAATTTTATTTACACACCAAAAATTGGTAAAGATCAGGATTTACAAGTGCTTTTATCATTACAATCAAATGATTCTCGTTATACTTCTCATCAAGCTATGACTTCAAACACAGCTTCGTCTTTGTTTACGGATCCATCTAATCCATCCAGAACACAAAATTCGGAATTGGCTTTATATACTAGTAATACACAGTCAAGAAGTGTTGGTGCCTTATTAAGTGCTCAATATAGCTTGTTAGATCGTTATATTATCAATGTTGGTTTACGAGGTGACGGTAATTCAAAGTTCGCAGCTAATAATAGATACGGGTTATTCCCTTCAATCTCTACACGTTGGAGAGTTTCTGGAGAACCATTTATGAAAGAAGCAGATTTTATTGATGATTTGAGTATTAGATTGAGTTATGGTCAATCAGGAAGAGCTCCACGTTATGATTATCGTTATTTTAATATTTATAGTAACTTTAGTACTCAATATCTGGGACTTAATGGGGTTTTTCCATCTAATATGGAGTTGGCTAATTTACGTTGGGAGACTTTAGTTGGAACTAATTTAGGTTTCAACCTGCAAATGTTTAATAAACGTGTAATGTTAGATGCAGAGATTTACCGTAATACAACAAAGGATTTACTTTTTCCAAATCTTGATATAAGTTCTGTTTCGGGTTACTCAACTATTTCTGATCAAAATGTTGGAACGATGCAAAACCAAGGTTGGGAGATTGGACTTTATACTACACCATATAAATCAAAAAAATGGAGAGTAGAATTCAATTTAAATATTGCCTCAAATCAAAATATGATTAAAGAAATTTCAGAATACTATCCAAGTGAATTTGGTAATACGGATAAAAACGGACAATTCAAACGTTTCTTACAGGCGGATAATCCATTTGGTTCATTCTACGGGTACCGTTTTAAAGGAGTTTATACAGATCTTGAAGCTACAAAGGCAAGAGATGCTGCGGGTAATGTGATTATTGGTCCAAACGGTCAGGAAGTATTTATGCGTTTCAATTACCCTGTTACAGATTATACTTTCCAGCCTGGAGATGCTATTTATGAAGATATTAACCATGACGGAAATATTGATAAGCGAGACGTAGTTTACTTAGGTAACTCTAATCCTAAATTAACCGGAGGTTTTGGACCAACAATAACATTTAATAACCAATACAAAATCTTATTGTTTTTTAACTACCGTTTGAACTATGACATTATTAACGGTACAGATATGAATACAACTAATATGTATAATTATAATAATCAAAGTACAGCAGTTTTAGCAAGATGGCGCAATCCTGGTGATGTTACTAATATGCCGAGAGCTATTTATGGCGCTGGTTATAACTGGTTGGGTTCTGATCGTTATGTTGAAGATGCATCTTTCTTACGTCTTCGTTCAGTAACTTTTAGTTACAACCTTGGGAAAAATTTATTGAAGAAATTAAATTTAGAAGATGTTAGAATGTATGTTACAGCTGATAATTTATATACTTTCACAAAGTATAGAGGACAAGATCCAGAGGTTAATATGAGTTCCGGTCCTTTTGGTATAGCAATAGATAATGCTGCTACACCTCCTACGAAGCGTTTTACATTTGGTCTTTCAACCCGTTTTTAATAAAAAATATTTGATTTATGCAAACTAAAATAAAAACAATATTAGCAATCTTTATACTTTTTGTTTCGGCAAGTTCGTGCGATAATTATTTAGATTTAAAACCACAAGACGGAATTGTACGTGCTGAATTCTGGAAAACCAAAGAAGATATTCAAGCGGCGGTGATAGGGATTTATTCATCGATGTTAAATTCGCCTCCAGGTGTTTCTGATGATTTTAATATGACAGAATATTTATTTATGTATGGTGAATTGAGAGGTGATATGTTAGGTGCAGGAGGAAATGTTACTGATGAGCAAAGAGATATTATGAATACTAATATCATTGCTGCTAACGGAATAACTGACTGGTCAGCATTTTACAGAACAATTAATTACTGTAACACGGTGATTGATTTGGCTCCAGCAGTTAAAGGACTTGATCCGACTTTGACTCAAACACAGTTAAATAATTACCTTTCGGAAGCATTGGCTATCAGAGCTTATTTGTATTTTACATTAGCAAGAACTTTTAAAGATGTTCCTTTAAAATTGACAGCAACATTAAGTGATAAGGATAATTTTCAAATTCCTACCAGTACTCAATCTGAAATTTTTGCACAGGTAATTAAAGATTTAAAATTAGCCGAGGAATACAGTGTAGAAGATTATGGGAATAATGCATCTAATAAAGGTCGTATTACCACGTATGCTATTAATGCCATGTTAGCTGATGTTTATTTGTGGACAGATAAATATCAGGAAGCTCTTGATTGTACTAATAAAATTATCGATTCTGGAAGATTTGGTTTAATTTCTAATGTGTCAGGTAATTCATGGTTTAATACTGTTTATGCTAAAGGGAATTCTTCAGAAAGTATTTTTGAATTTCAATATACTACTGAAAATCTGCCTCCATTTTATAGTATATTTTACCAAAGACCTCAATTTATAGCATCTTCTGATGCATTGGAAGATTTCTTCGGTGTTGATACAGCCAATCCTTCAAATAGAGATATACGTGGTGAACAGGCTTCAATTATTACAGGTACGAACCTGATTCATAAGTTTGTAGGTTTTGATAATACTAGTATTAAAGCTTTACAGAGTTCAGATACGCACTGGTTTGTTTATCGTTATGCAGATGTATTATTGATGAAGGCAGAAGCTTCAGCATTGTTGCAACAAGGACAAGCTGCAATTGATATTATTAAAGAAATAAGACTTGCTAGAAAAGCAATTTCTCTTACTGTTGAAGACGTTGGTTCTGAGGATACTGCCGGAATTATTAGTTATATTTTAAGAGAACGCGGTAGAGAATTTGCATTTGAGGGCAAACGATGGTTTGATATTCTTCGTATTGCCCGAAGAAATAATTATGAAAGATTGGATATCTTATTAGATGCGGCTATTACATCTGCTCCACCACAGCAACAGCAATCTATCAAAGCCAAATTAAAAGATCCAAATAGTCACTATTTACCTATTAACACTTTTGTGCTTTATACTAATAAAGCTTTAGTACAAAACCCATTTTATAAATAATAAAAAATATAAGTCATGAAAAGATTACTAAGATTGCCGGCCCTGTTGAGACTTACTTTATTGTTTTTGATAACTTTAGTGTTTCAAAATTGTTCTCAACAAAAAATAAAAGAAACAACAGATGAAACATTGAATATTACGGATTATCTAAGAGCAAATCCAGATTATTCAATGTTTGTAGAAATCCTTGATATTACGAATTATGCTTCTTTTATGAATACCTATGGAACGTATACTATTTTTGTTCCAACTAATGATGCAGTAAAAGAATATTTAAATGATATTGGAGCTACTTCATTAAATCAAGTACCTCTGGCAGATTTACAAAATATTGCCAAATTGCATATTCTGGATCAGAAAATTGAAACGACTTCTTTTACTGATGGGAAAATTGCTACTCCAAGTATGTATGGACAATATTTAATTACTGGTGCTACAAATGTTGATGGTGTTTCAAGTGTAACTGTTAATAAAACAGCCAGTATTGTAGCTTCTAATCTTGAAGTAGGTAACGGAGTTATTCATGTTATTTCTAAAGTATTACGCATAGCCGATAAAACTTTAGCTCAAACTATAGAAGCTAATCCTAACCTTTCATTATTTACTGAGACTTTAAAAGCGACAGGATGGTTTTCTATATTAAATCAGCCAATACCGGCAAACTCAACAAATATTAATGATTATTTGACGGTACTTGCTCAAACTAACGATGTATTTCATAAAGCAGGATTTGATAATCTGGATCAATTAAAAGCGCGTTATAGTCATTTACATAATCCTTTGGATCCAAAAGACAGTTTAAATTTATTTGTTGCTTATCGTATTTTACCTAGATTACAATATTTGGCTGATATTTCAGTAAGCCCTGCATTGGTAACTAAGGCTCCTCTTGAAGTAATTAGTACAAAACTTGATGGTGAGAAAATTTTGTTAAATGAAGATACATTTAATGGGATATTGGAGAAAGGGGTTGAAGTAAACAGAGGCTCAAGTGATATTACTGCTTCAAATGGAGTATTGCATTATGTTGATGGTAATTTTGCTATTAAAAAACGTTTGCCTGCACCAGTTTATTTTGAGTTTACTGATATAGCTGAATTTAGAAGATTAACTTCTATTTGGAGAAAACCTGCGGGAGGATACCAAACCCTTTTTATTGGTGATGCAGGTATTGATGTAACTTGGGATGCTAAAGCAAGTGATGCAAGTGCTTATTTAGCTTATAATAAAGCAGCTGATGGAACCTCTATTACTAGTGGTATTGCGGGCTGTTGGAACGCTGATGTTTGTGAAATTTTCCGTTTTAGAGATGCAAATGCTCAGAATGTTAAGTTTACCACTCCGGTTATTATTAAAGGAAAATATAAAATTTGGATTTCTTATAGACAACAAGGAACTAAACTTGGTAACGTTAAGGTATTTTTTGACGGTGTAGAGTTGCCTAGACAAATTAATTTAATGGAAGGTGGTAATACAGATACTGCCGGAACACCGGAAACAGTTTTAGAATCGCAAGGTTACAAACGTTATGCTACTCCATGGTCAAACAGGGTAAACTGTCGTTTGGTAGGGGTTGTAGATGTTCCAACTACAGCCAGACATACCCTAACTTTACAAAGTCAAGGGAATTTTGGAGCACAATCTTGGTTTGATATTGCAGAGTTTCGTCCTGTAGAAATGAACCAATTATGGCCAAAATTTACTGCGGGTAGAGGGACTTTAGTTTATCAATAAAATAGAAACTTAATTAACAACAAATGATATCATTAAAAAATAAATATAAAAGATTATTTGCTAGTGTTTTAATACTGGCAATAATCTCTTGTTCTAATCCTTGGGATGATCGTATAGACAATGGAGATGCTAATCTTAAAGTAAATCTGTCAGAAGCTATCGCAAATACTCCTGAAGTATCTCAGTTTGCTCAATTATTAGTGCAGGCAGGTTATGACAAAGTTTTGGCTGATTCTAAATCATACACTGTTTTTGTTCCTACAAATGAGGCTATGGCACAGGTGAGTGCTGAAATTTTGAATGATTCAGATGCTTTAAATAAATTCATCCGAAATCATATTACATTAACTACATTTTCTTCAATAAGAAAAGAAGAGAATACACAAATAAGAATGTTTGGTACAAAGTACTTAACTTTTAAGGGTAGTACTATGATTGATGATGCAACTATTGTGAGTGCTGATCATTATGCTAAAAATGGTGTTTTTCATATTATTGACAAAGCATTAACGCCAAAGTTAAATATTTGGGAATATGTGAAATCTCAAGATGGGAATTCTGCTATGAGTCATTATTTGTTAAGTTTAAAAGCTTTTAGTATTTATACTTCTGATGTAGCAGGGAAAACTTTATCAGAATCTATTGGGGCTGGCTATCTGGCAGATTCGTTGACCAATTCTTATTTGAAAAATGTATATAATTTAAACAATGAAAAGAATTCTTATACTTTGTTTTTAATGGAAGATGCGGGTTATAATAGTGAGGTAACTAAAGTAAAACCTTATTTGATTAAACCATCGAATAGTGTTACTGTAGATTCAACAGCAATCTATTCAAGTTATTTTACAGCAAGAGATATGGCTTTTCCTAAAAAATATGAAATTGATGAATTGCCTGCTACTTTAACGTCCCGATTTGGTGTTGAAGTTCCCGTAGATAAAACACAAATAGTGGGACAACCAATCCATCTAAGTAATGGAATTGTATATATCATGAAAAAAGTGGATGTGCCACTTCAAAAACGTTTGGTTACTACAAAAATTGAAGGAGAGAAACTAAGCAGCTTCTTACCTTCAGATAGGAGAACCTATATTTTGTACAGAGATAGGATAGATCCTGCAGGAGTGTTTTTTAATGATGTGTTTGTTTCAAGTCCAGGGGTAACTCTTTTTACCTTAAATTATAATGCAAAAGATATGTTTAGTACAACTTTTAAGGTGTATTGGAGGGCTTATAATAACAGAAGTGCTGCTATTTCTCAAAAATTACGAGTAGGGGGGAATTATAATACTAGTGGTGTTTTGGTTAATGTCATAAAAGATTTTGGTTATGTAAATGTACAACCTAATGTTTTTGATGAAATATATCTTGGAGATGTTACATTGACAAATTCGGGAAATATCGATTTGATTTCTCTTATTGCTGGTACAACGAGTACTAGTGAACTAACACTTGACTATTTGAAATTTGTCCCTCAAGTTAAACCATAATATTCTATAAAAAATTAGTTATGCTAAAAATTATAAAACTAACCTGTGTTGTGAGTATATTCTTTGCCGGGGAATTATATATGCCATTATTTGCTCAGGAGGCTCATGATGCAACCAAAAAAACAATTGTAACTACAATAAAGAAAAACTCAATATCTGTTCAAGGAGTTGTTAAGAGTGCACAAACAAAAAAACCTCTTTCTGGTATAAATGTTACTGTTGATGGTTTTTCTGCAGCTATTACTAATGATGATGGTTCTTTTAAAATTAAAGTACCTCATTTAGATGCGGTACTTAAAATAAGTGGTCAGGATTTTCAAACAAAGGTATATGCAGTAAAAAAGAAAGATTCAGGTATAGAAATTTTCTTAAATGAGGCTAATTATTCTCAAAATTATGAAATTGCAGACATGGCTGCAGGGGATAAAATGCAATATGACAATACTAACGCCTCCACTGTTGTAAATTTTGGTAAAGATCAATGGTCTAATCCTGTTAATCAATCTGTAGGAAGTTTTCTTCAGGGAAGAGTAGCTGGTTTGACGGCAATTAGAAATTCCGGGACTCCTTCTTCCGGTACCTATTTAACTTTGCGTGGATTTAACTCGTTATATGCTACTAATAAGCCATTGATTATAGTTGATGGGATGATTTATGATGATGAAGATTATGGTTCGGGTATTGTTCAAAACAATGTTTCATCTCCATTAAGTAATATAGATGTTAAAGATATCGAAGATGTAACTGTTATCAAAGATGGTACGTCGCTTTATGGAACTAAAGGTGCTAATGGTGTAATTAAAATTACTACTATCCGTCCAACAGAATTATCTACAAAGATTGATTTTACAATGTATGGGGGTGTAAATCAGGCTCCTGATCAATTACCTTTATTAGGTTCTGATGCTTATCGTACACATTTATCTCAATTAGAGGCTTCTCGTGGTTTAACACAATCACAAATTGCGGCTCTACCTTACATGAATGATAATCCTGATGTTTCAGGTTATTACAAATATCATAATAATACCAATTGGCAGGATCAGATATTTAAATCAAGTGTGAATCAAAATTATTTTCTTAAAGTTAGAGGAGGTGATGATATCGCTAAATTTGGTTTGTCTGTTGGTTATTTAGATAGTAAAGGTATAGTGGATCAAACTCAAACAAAGAGATACAGTACACGTTTAAATGCCGCTTTAAGATTAACAGAGAAACTATCTGTAGATGCTAATTTATCTTTTATTAATAATGTTGACTCACAATGGGATCAGGGTTATGCTTATAAAACAAGTCCTCTTTATTTAGCACTAACTAAAGCTCCATTCCTTACCAGTCATGATGTTAATGATGCAGGCGAAGTATCTCCTAACTTAGCAGATGTCGATTATTTCAATGTAAGTAACCCTAATGCGATTTTAGATAATGGTTTCGGGTTAAATAAAAACTACCGTTTCTTCGGGAATTTAAAATTTAATTATGCATTAAGTAAATCCTGGGATTTAAACACAATCTTAGGATTAACATTAAATAAAGAAAGAGAGACATTCTTTATCCCGGATATGGGAGTTGCAGATCTTGTGCTACCTACAGCAATTGCGAAAAACCGTTCAGGTAGTGAGGTACAAATTTATAATAGTATATTTACGGATACCTATGCTAACTACACTAAGCATTTGAATAATGATCATAATGTTGATGTTCGTTTTGGTTTAAGAACTCAAAGTAATAAGTCAGAAAGCGACTTAGGTTTAGGTTATAATTCTTCTACAGATGATTTTACAAGTGTGGGAGCCGGATCTAACTTATTGCGTCAGGTAGGTGGTGCTTTAGGAGAATGGAATTGGTTAAATATCTATGCAAATGCCGATTATAATTATAGAAATAAATATTTCTTAACTACAAGTTATGCAGTAGATGGATCAAGTAGATTTGGAGACAAATTAGATGGTTCTAATAAATATGCATTAATGAGTTCTTTAACGGGAGCATGGTTAGTTTCTTCTGAAGGTTTTATGAAAAACCTTAAAAATGTTGATTATTTAAAGCTTAGAGCTACTTATGGATATAGTGGGAATGACGATATAGGTAATTTTACGGCTCAGAAATATTATATTTCTCAAAATTTATTAGGGATGCAAGGTTTGGTTACCGGCAACATCGGTAATCCTAATTTGCAATGGGAAACTGTTAAGAAATTTAATGTAGGTGCTGATTTAGGTTTATTTAACGAGCGTGTTAGTGCTTCTGTTGATTTTTATAATAATAGAACCAGAAATATGATTGTTTATGAGTCAATCAGTAATTTAACGGGATTTGATTATGTAGCTTCTAATAGTGGAGCTATGAGAACTTTGGGAGCAGAATTGGCTTTAAAAGCCCGTGTTGTTAATTCTAATGATTTTACCTTTGATTTAGGTTTAAATTTGAGTCGTTATAAAAATGAAGTGCAAGGCTTACCGAATGGGGATATTTATACTCAATTTGCCGGGGCAACTTATTTAACTTCAGTTGGAAAAGAGGCTAATTTATTTTATGGTTTAAAAGCTAATGGAGTTTTTAGTACAACTGCCGAAGCAACTACAGCCGGATTGAATAGACGCTTAACAAATGGGGATTTAATTCCTTTTACAGCTGGAGATATGAGATATGTAGATACCAACAATGATCATGTGATTGATAATAGTGACCGTGTTGTAATTGGAAATCCAAATCCTGATGTAGTGGGTAGTTTTTCAGCAAATTTTACTTACAAACGTTTTAGTCTTCAAGGGTTGTTCAATTTCTCAATAGGGAATGATATTTATAATGGATTGCGTTACAACTTAGAAAAAATGAGCGGTTACGAAAATCAAAGTGCTGCAGTAGCTAATCGTTGGATAGCTGAAGGACAACAAACAGATATTCCAAAAGCAGTTTGGGGTGATCCAATGGGGAATGCTGAGTTTTCAAGTAGATGGATTGAAGACGGTTCTTATTTAAGATTAAAAACAGTTGTTTTAGGCTATGATTTTAAAGTAAATGATATAAATTATATCAAGTATATTAAGCTTTATGCAAGTGCTAATAACTTGTTTACGTTTACTAAATATCTTGGTTATGATCCTGAATTTAGTGCGACTTCATCAATATTTGGTCAGGGAACTGATATTGGTTTGGCTCCACAGTTCAAGACTTTTCAGTTAGGATTGCGTTTAGGACTTTAATTGTTTACACTACAGAAATAATATACAGATGATAACAACAATAAAAACAAAAACAACAAAAAGTATTCTTTCCATTGTAACAGGAATGGTTTTGGTACTAAGTCTTGGTTCATGTCAGGACTATCTGGATGTGCAGCCAGAAGATAAACTTACAGGAGAGCAAATGTATCGCAATGTTTATGATGCTGATGCTGCTGTTATAGGGGTTTATGGTAAATTTATGGGACTTGCTAAAAAGTATGTGATTCTTAATGAGATGCGTGCCGATTTGATGACAACGACTCGTAATTCGGATCCTTATTTACAACAGCTTTCGGAACAAAACGTGTCTGCTGAAAACCCGTATATTAATCCTAAAGAGTTTTATGAGGTGATTCAAAATTGTAATAACGCTTTGGCTAATTTTGATATTATGTTGGCTAAAAAGCGATTCAAACAATCAGAATACGATCAGCGTTATGCAGATATAGCTTGTATTCGTACTTGGATTTACTTGCAGTTAGGAATTCAATACGGGACTGTTCCATACATCACTGGTCCTATTGAAACTCTTGAAGATGTGAAAAATATTAATAAATATCCTCGATTGCCTTTTGATCAACTTTTGGATAAATTAGTAACATTTACGGAAGGCTTGACTTATAAAGATTTGTATGATTCTCAAAGTAGTCTAAGAATTACTGTAGACGGATACAGTACTTTGAAATTCTTTATCAATAAAGAATGTTTGTTAGGGGATTTAGAATTATGGAAAGGGAATTATTTGTCGGCCGCTTCTCATTATAAAAATGTAATGGAAACTACACCCACCCCTGGAGGTGATGCTTTAAATTATTATAAAGTTAAATATGCTGAAGTTATTACAAATGATGACCTAGCAGTTGGGTATTTAAGAAATTTTGAGCAAGATGCAACTACTTTAGTAAATAGTAATACCAAAGGTTGGCGTTCTATTTTTGGAAGAGATCGAGATGTATTATGGGATTCTGAATGGATTTGGTCATTACCTTTTGATAGTGATTTTGCTCCGGCTAATCCTTTTATTAGCTTTTTCTCAAAAACTTCAGGTAGTTATTTGGCTAAACCATCACAAAGTGCAATTGATCGTTGGAACTCTAATACACAAACATTTGGTTATCCATATGATGCACGTGGTCCAAAATTTACTTATAACATAGTTGGAGGTGATCCTGTTATTATGAAATATATTTATAAATATGAGGCAGCCGGAAATCAGTTTAAAACAGATGGAGATTGGTTTTTATATCGTGCAACTAAATTGCATTTACGTTATGCTGAAGCTGCAAATAGGGATAATAAACACCGTATTGCCATTGCACTTTTAAATAATGGTATTCAGACTGAATATAATAGAGGAGGCTTAAATGTAAGTACAGATGATGTGACTAATGCAATGCAAACTAAACTACCTTTTCCTTATGATTTTGATGCCCGCCAGGGAGATCATCCAAACTTTAGAGCACCATGGCATCGTAATACAGGAATTCGTGGAAGAGCAAGGCTAAGACCTATAACAAATATTGCTGCCTCTGATAGTTTGATTTCTATTGAAAATAGTTTAATTGATGAAGCTGCTCTGGAATTAGCTTACGAAGGAAACCGTTGGGAAGATTTAGTGCGTATTGCCAGACGCAGAAATGATCCTTCTTTCTTAGCTAATAAAATTTATGATAAGTTGAGCAAAGAAGGTAATCCTCATGCAACGGAAGTTCGTGCTAAATTATTAAATCCAAATAACTGGTATTTGCCTTTTAATTGGTAATTCCTATAGTAATAATAGTTTTTGTAGTTAAAAAAGTCGTTCTAGTTTTTTGGAACGGCTTTTTTTTGGACAAAAAAGAGCCGCTTCAGGGATTGAATTTCTGAAGCGGCTTTTAGTATTTGATTGTCTTTTAAAACTAAGCGTTTTTTAAATTGATGATTTCCTGTTCAGTAAGTAATCGCCAGTTACCTCGCGGTAAATTCTTTTTGGTTAATCCTGCAAAAGCAACACGGTCAATTTTTAAAACATCGTAATCAAAATGTTCAAAAACAGAACGAACTACCTTAACGTTGGCTGTTTTTAATTTAAGTCCTACTTCACTTTTTGCCTCTCCTTCTATATAACTTACTTCTTCCACATAAACACGATGACCATCAATGACTAAGCCTTTGTTTATTTTTTCCAGATCTTCGAATTTTAAGTTTTTATCTAAAGAAACCTGATAGATTTTAGATGATTTCTGATTAGGAAGTGTGAATTTTCTAATCATATCGGTATCATTAGTGAACAATAAAAGTCCGGTGGTGTTTTTATCCATACGTCCCACAGGGGCAATCTTAGCTGTAGTAGAACCTTTGACTAATTCTAATACATTACGATATTCCTGTCCTTCATCTAGTGCAGTAGTGAAGTTTTTAGGTTTGTTCAATAAGATATATACTTTTTTCTCAGGAGTTAATGTTACTCCGTCAAAGTTTACTGTATCTCCTGGTTTTACTAAGTATCCCATCTCGGTTACAGCAACACCATTGACTTTTACATTTCCTGACTGGATGTAGATATCAGCGTCTCGACGTGAGCAAACACCTGAATTTGAGATGTATTTGTTTAAACGGATTTCGTCTTTTGCTTTAGGTCTTTTAGCAACCGGATTTGGTTTTTTTCCTGTTTTTTGAGCAGCTTCATCAGTGTTATTAGTACTAAATTTTGATTTTTTAGGTCCTTGTGCTCTTTTTGGCAAAGCAGCTTTTGGCTTGTTAGAGTTTGGTCTTGATCTGTTAGGTCTTGAACTGCCTCTTTTGTTATTGCCTTCCTTATTATTCATAATATTTAATAATTTGTGCAAAGATAGTATTTATATGATTGCTAATTGATAAAAGCGAATTATTATCAATTAAGTAGTTTTAGATAATTGCCTTTTGTGATTTGATTTTAAAATGTAAACAGTAATTTTTTACCATGCCATAAAACACTTGGGTCTATTAGTATAATGCAAAAGACACCCGATACTATTAAAAATTTCAGCACATTATGGAGTAAAAGAAATTGGGTTTTAGTATTTGATTTCCATAAATACATCGTGCAGAAAATAAGAATAATAAGGCTGGAATAAAAATAAATATCCATATACCCCACATCGTAAATTTCGATTAATATATAAATGGGGAACAGCGTTAGACAAGTTAGGATGCTAATTATTTTTTTAGAAGTCTTTTCTCCATAAAGAACAGGAATGGTTTGGTAATTGTCGGCAATGTCTCCTTTTATGTTTTCTAAATCTTTAATCATTTCTCTGATAAGTAATAATAAAAATAGAAATGTGGCGTGCGCAAAAATGACCATAAATTGACTTTTATAGTTCTCTATTTCGTATAAGGGTAACTTGGTGTAGTAATACAATAATATTGCAAAAAAAGGAAGTACAGCCATTAAAGAAGCCATTAGATTTCCTATCAGTGGATATCTTTTAATTTTATGGGAGTAATACCAAATCAGAAAAATATAAACGGAAAAAAATAATAAAGCACGCCAGGAAATAAACCAGGCAATAATTGTTGCTATGAAGTTTAAGGTGAAATAAACTTTAAGTTTAGTGCTTTGGCTCACCAGACGATCCAGCATGGATTTAGTAGGGCGATTGATTAAATCCTTTTTACTGTCGTAAAAATTATTAATAATATAGCCCGAAGCAATGCTTAGAGAAGAGGCAAAAACTATTAAAAAGAGATGTGAATCTAATAAAATATCTAAAGCTCTAATCTCAGGTGCCAATATAAATATAGCCGATAAATATTGCGCTAAAATAATTATAGGAATGTTATAACCTCTAACTACAGAGAACAAACTGATGATTTTTAACGCTAAAAGTTTGTGTTTTCTACTAAACATTTTAGACAGTTATAATGGTTGCCCAATAAATATAGCTTTAAAATTGGTAAACTACTTCCAGTTTGTAGTCTTTTAACGAAGTTTTAGCACGTTCTAAATCTTCAGTGAAGCCCAAAATGTAACCGCCACCACCTGATCCGCAAAGTTTTAAATAGTAATCGTTAGTTTCAATTCCTTTTTGCCAAATTTCATGAAACTGTTCTGGAATCATTGGTTTGAAATGATTTAGAACTACTCGGGAAAGTTTTTTGGTGTTTGAAAATAAAGATTTCATATCGCCACCAAGGAAATTTTCTACGCATGCATCAGTGTATTTTACAAACTGATTTTTTAACATGGCACGGAAACCTTTGTCTTTAAGGTTTTCCATGAAAATATTAATCATCGGTGCAGTTTCCCCAATAATTCCCGAATCTAAAAGAAAAACAGCAGCTTTTCCGTCAAAACTTTGTGATGGGATTCCTGTAGCCTCAATGTGGTCTTTGGAATTAATCAGAATTGGAATACTCAAATAACTGTTTAATGGATCCAGTCCTGAACTTTTTCCGTGGAAAAAGCTTTCCATTTGAGAAAATATATTTTTTAACTCTAATAGTTTTTCACGGGTTAAATTTTCTAAAACAGTGATTTTGTTTTGAGCATATTTATCGTAGATGGCAGCAACTAGTGCACCACTGCTTCCTACACCATAACCTTGCGGAATGCTGGAATCAAAATACATTCCGGTTTCAATATCGTTTTTTAGAGATTGTAAATCAAAAGAAACCAAGTTTGTTTTTTCGTTTTCTAAAGTTTGCAAATAATCAGCAAAACGTTTCAAACTCGCATTAGAAGCTATGGCTTCGGATGAAGGACTTTCGCTTTTTTTCAAAGCTCCGTTATAGAAATTATAAGGAATAGATAAACCTTTAGAATCACGGATAATTCCGTATTCTCCAAAGAGTAATATTTTTGAGTAAAATAAAGGTCCTTTCATTTGTAATTAAGAGTTTAGAATGAAATAGATACGTTAAGTAAATATAATACTAATTATTTTATTTGAATAGCTCCGTTTCCAATTTCGTCACAAAGGTACTGCCCATTTTGACAAAAGTCAACTAATTCGTCTTTAATAAATTGCAATATTTTTTCTTTGTCTTTATTTGGATATAAAACATGCACATTTGCACCGGCATCAAGTGTGAAACAAACAGGGATTTGAGTCTCATTTCTGAATTTCCAAATGGTATTTATAATTTCCAAAGTGTTTGGTTTCATTAGTATATAATACGGCATGGATGTCATCATCATGGCATGCAGAGTCAAGGCTTCGCTTTCGACTATTTTAATGAATTCTTCCAAATTTCCGTTTTCGAAAATGCTAATTAGTTCGTCCAGATTTTCGTGTGCTTGTGCAAATCGCCTTTCGGCAAAAGGATGGTTGTGCATTAAATCATGTCCTACAGTACTCGAAACCTGTTTTTCGCCTTTGTCAACTAGCAAAATTGTATCCTGATAATTTTTGAAATTTTCGTGAACAGCATACGGAAATTCCACACCAAATAAATCCGAACTTCCTTTAATATTTGTCTGGTTGCCCCAAACTACCATTTGACCTTTTACGCTTCGGCAAGCACTTCCTGAACCTAATCGGGCTAAAAGTGATGCTTTTTGATAAAAATAATCCTCAGACATTACAGGATTTAAGGCTTTTTCCAAACTCATCAGGTTCATTGCCAATGCCGCCATTCCTGAGGCAGAAGAAGCAATTCCGGAGCTGTGCGGAAAAGTATTCTCGGTATCAATTGTAAAATGATACTCTTTCAGAAAAGGCAAATAGATTTCAATTCGCTCAAAGAATTTCTGGATTTTTGGCTTGAAATCTTCTTTTGGTTTTCCTTCAAAAAGCAAGTCGAATGAAAAATTTCCAGTATTCTGTTTTTTATCGAAAGACAGTTTGGTAATTGTTTTACAGTTATTTAGCGTAAAACTCACCGAAGGATTAGCCGGAATCTGATTGTCTTTTTTTCCCCAATATTTCACCAAAGCGATATTGCTGGGCACGCTCCATTGAAAGTGACCGTTTTCTATTGTTTGAGAATATTGGCTTGGAATAAAATCGTTTGCTGTAAACATGAATGATAAAATTTGCGCAAAGATACTTTTTTTGGATTATAGGTTGATCGCTTTATTTGTCGAATCGGTGTAAAGTTTATTATTTTTGAAAAAAAATATAATTATGAATAAGATTACTAAAATAATTGTTACAGTTGCTATATGTCTGGCTGTGGGCTATTTTTCAGGAATAGAAACTCGATCTGCTATTTTAGATTGGTATCCAACATTGGTGAAGCCAAGTTTTAATCCACCTAATTGGGTTTTTGCTCCTGTTTGGACCCTATTGTACATCATGATGGGAGTGGCAGCAGGCTTGGTTTGGGATCGTTTTAGTTTTGATAAAGGAGCTGTTAAAAAAGCCTTGGTGTTTTTTGTGATTCAATTGGTCTTGAATGCAATTTGGTCCTATTTGTTTTTTGGTTTACACAATCCGATGTTGGCTGGTTTAGAGATTATTCTTTTGTGGCTGATGATTTACGAAACCTATTTTCAGTTTACTAAAATTAATAAAGTAACAGGATATTTATTGATGCCTTATTTGATTTGGGTAGCTTTCGCAGCTGTTTTAAATGCAAGTGTTTGGTGGCTGAACAGATAAAAATCAATAACAATCTCAAAAAAAACGAATTCTTATTTTTTGAATTTATCGTTGTTTTCTTTTACTCTAAAAGCTACTATTTTTTGAATTAAGTCGAAAGGAATAGGGGAGTGCAGAGGAAATTGAACAGAACCTTTACCTTGTTTGTATTTTGATAGTTCATTCGAAAATTGCTCATGCCCGGAAGGGGTAGCATACAAACCAATATGATTTTTATAAACAGCAAAGTAAACTAACGGTTTCCCAAATGTTTTATAGGCAGGCATTCCATAAGAGATACTCTCGATACAATCGGGGGCTTCATTTTTAATGATACGTCTTATTTCCTGAGCAATTTTTTGAATTTCAACCGGAAGTGTATCGATATATTGATTTACATTTTTCATTACAGCTTTATTCTGAGGGGTTAATTTTCTTGAATTCTATGCTTTTTTCATACAAATAATTCATTAAAATAAGCGAGTTGGAATTTTTATCCTGCAGGATTTTTTTAGACTCAGGGTCGAAATTGCAAAACGTGAGAAAAGAATCGATTTCTGTTTTCTTTAATTGTAAGGTTTCAGTAAAGAAATTTTCATCAAAATTGGTAGTTATCATTTCTTTGAATGCTTCAGGATTGTCGGCTTTTATTTTTTTTCCTTTGAAAAGATCTCCAAAAAGCATTTTTCCTATTTTGACAAAATCTATTCCGTTTGTAATTGTACCGTCATAAACTCCGGGATTTTTCAATTGTTTGGATTGTCTGTAAACGGCAGCTTCATCTCTTTTTATTTGCTCCCATTTTTTATCAAATTTCCAATCGATATTTACTTTGCGAATGACAACTTCTTTTAGCTCTTCTGGTTTTTTGTCAATAGAAATGATAATGTTATTCGTTTCTAAATCTTCTGAACTTAGTTTGATTCCTTTTAAAGGATAATCTTTGTCGTAAAAAAGAATACTGTCATTTACATTTGCCGCAAGGATAAATTCTCCTTTTTCATTGGTTTTGGTAGCCGTTTCAGTGTTTTTATTAATCACATCCACATTTTGTAATAAAAAATGCTCCGACATTACTTTTCCTCTTAATAATTTATGCGTTTGAGAATAAGTAAACTGTGTGATACAAGTTAACAAAAGCAACGGGAGTTTCGATTTCATGGAGGTGGAATTTGTAAGTAAAGCTAGAGTATTTTTTCTTTAGGTACTTTAAGCTTAAAGGTAAAATTATGTTAATTAATGTGAAATAGCATTTGCTACAATAAATCCGCTTGTCCAGGCATTTTGAAAATTAAAACCTCCGGTAATTGCATCGATATTTACAATTTCTCCTGCGAAAAAAAGGTTTTCATGCAGTTTGCTTTCCATGGTTTTGAAATTGATTTCTTTTAAATCGATGCCGCCGGCGGTGACAAATTCTTCTTTAAAAGTGCTTTTACCATTGACCTGAAAACTGGCGTTTGTCAACTGGCTGGCTAAATTTTGCAGTTGTGTTTTGGATAAATCCGCCCATTTGGTTTCGGCAGTAATACCGGAGGCTAAAACTAAGCTTTCCCAAAGTCGGTTTGTTAATTCGAAAGGTGATTTTTTAGAAACTGTTTTTTTTGCGTGTTCCTGTTTCAGCTCTTTCAATAGTTGTGCGGCATCATTAGTGTCAATGTCATTGAGCCAATTGACAAAAATGCTGAACTGATAATTTTTATCATGTAAAATGCGCGCTCCCCAAGCTGATAATTTCAAAATTGCCGGACCGCTCATTCCCCAGTGCGTAATCAATAAAGGACCACTTGAAGTCAGTTTGGTATCTTTTACTTTTACCGTAGCTAAAGCTGAAACACCTGGTAATTCCTTAATCCTGGAATCTTTGATATTGAAAGTAAACAGCGAAGGTACGGGACTTACAATAGCGTGTCCCTGTTGTTGGAGCATTTCCCATATTTTAGGGTTGCTGCCCGTGGCAAGAATTAGTTTTTCGACAAGGTAATTCTCATTTTGAGTTTCCACTTTCCACAAATTATCTCTTTTGAAAATAGATTGTACACTTTGTCCGGTCAGGACTGTAATCCCTAGTTTTTGAGTGGCTTTCAGGAAACAATCAATAATGGTTTGCGAAGAATTCGAAACAGGAAACATGCGCCCATCTTCTTCGATTTTCAATTCTACTCCGTGTTTTTCAAACCATTCTATCGTATCACCGGAACAAAACTGATGAAAAGGACCTCGTAATTCTTTTTCACCACGAGGATAAAATTTAACCAGTTCGTTAGGTTCAAAACAGGCATGAGTAACATTGCAGCGCCCACCACCTGAAATACGAACTTTTTGTAAAACTTCGGCACCGCGTTCCAGGATAGCTACTTTAAGTTTCGGATTTTTTTCGACAATGTTAATGGCTGTGAAAAATCCTGCTGCGCCACCGCCAACAATTATTATGTCAAAATTTTGATTCATTTTAAACCATTAAGGGAGTTAAGAAATATTAGTTGTTTACTTTTTTTGTTTAAACCATTAAGAGAGTTAAGAAAATTAAGCTCTATTTGAATATTGTTTTAAAACATTAAGAATATTTTTAGTCGTCTGCGAGTTTAGAAAAATATTCATTTATTAATGGTTTGTAAGATTTTGTTATGTTGGTGGTGTTAAAATTAATGAGCAATCCTTGTGGGACACTTAGTAGTTTCATATAGGTTAACAGTTTGGCTTCGTCTATTGGGTGAAACTTTTCAACTGTTTTTAATTCGACTATAATACAATCATTTACTAATAAATCCAATCGTAGTGGATTTGATAATTCTAAATCATAATAATCGATTTCTACATTAATTTGCTGTTTCACATTGTGTCCGTTTTTTTCCAGTTCATATTTTAAGCATTCCTCATATATTTTTTCCAATAAACCAGGGCCTAGTTTCTTATGTACTTTTATAGCATATCCAATAATTTCATAAGATAACTGAGTTATTTCTTTTTTAGTCATAAATGGAATTTTTTAATGAACTTAATGTTCTTAATGGTTTGAAAAGGAAATTTTATCTGGAAAATCGGAGATGATTCCGTTTACGTTAAAGGATTGCATTTTTTTTATGTCGGCAGTTTCGTTGACAGTCCATGGATAAACTTCAAAACCGTTTTCCTGTAGTTTTTTAGTGTTTTCAATGTTTAGTAATTGAAAATCGGGATTGATAGCTTTTGCCTGAATTATTTTGGCGAAAGCCAATGCCTTATCTAAATCTGTTTCGGTCAATACTGCAATTGGAATTTCAGGATTGACAAAATTAACTTCTTCTAAGGCATCCCAATCGAAACTGGAAACGATGAAATCAGTGTATTTCCAATGTTTTTCACGGATATATTTTTCGATTAAAGCAACTACTTTAGCGGCAGTTTCAAAACTTTTAAGCTCAATATTTATAAAACAACGACGATCAACCAAATCAAAAACTGATGAAAGAGTCGGGATTTTATTATTGTCTTCAATACTGAAATTCTGCAATTCAGCTTTTGTAAAAGAGTTTACTAAACCTTTGCCATTGGTGGTTCTGTCAATAGTTTCATCGTGAATAACCATGAGTTCGCCATCGGCACTTAAATGTACATCAAGTTCAATGCCGTCAACTTTTAAATCGATTGCTTTTTCGAAACTACTCAGGGTGTTTTCTGCTGCGTATCCTCTGGCGCCACGATGACCTATTTTGAGCATGGAGTTTTTTTAACTACAAAGTTCGCAAAGTTTTGGGTTTTATTCTCACAAAGACTCGCAAAGTTACGCAGAGAAACACAAAGTTTTTTCTAAGAAGCTCAGCACTCCTTGTGTAAAACTTTGCGAATTTTGCGGTAAAATTGAAAAACTTTGTGTTGAAAAGTCTATTCTAATTCTAAAATCAATCCTGATTTTCCTTCGATAGAAATAGTTTTTGATAAATCAAACTTTGTGTTTGTTATAACTTCCTTCCCGGTTGTATAATTCTTGATGTTTTCCTGAAATCGTTTCGTGTCGATATTTTGATTTTCAGGATTGTTATTAATAATTACCATGACACTTTTATTTGAATTGTACCTAAAATAAACATAGACATTGTTTTCTGGAATGTAATGAGTGGTTTTGCCAAAATGTACCGCTTCGTTTGTTTTTCGCCAGTGGAATAATTTGGAAGTAAAATCAAAATAGACTTTTTGACATTCAGAGCGGGTTTCAGGATGGAACGCATTATTTTCGTCATTTTCCCAGCCACCTGGAAAATCCCTTCGGATATCGGCATCGCCTAAGTTTTGATCTCCCGCCATACCAATTTCAGAACCATAATACAATTGTGGAATTCCACGCAAAGTAGCCAGCATAATCATTGCCATTTTGTATTTTCTAATGTCGTTATTGTAAATGTGATTCAATCGTCGGGTGTCGTGATTTTCTCCAAAAATTAATAAGTTGTTGATGTTTGGAAACAGAAAATCTTTAGAAAGTAAATCGTAAATTTTGGTTATTCCCTGATCCCAAGTGTCATCGTCTTCGTTAAAAACCATTTGTAAAGCATCTGATAAAGCAAAATCCATTACGCTAGGTAAATTAGAATTGAAGTTTTGGATTTTAGCGATGGCACTGTCTTTTTGCCAATACGAAAGTAAGCTTTGGTTACGCATAGTAATTTCGCCAACAAGGTTGAAATTCGGGTATTCGTCAGTAATAGCTTTTGTCCATTTAGCAATGTATTCCGGTTCGGAGTAGTTGTAAGTGTCTACTCTAAAACCGTCCAGATTAGCATATTCTATCCACCAAATGGCATTTTGACGAAGATAGTTAAAAACTAGAGGATTGCTAATGTTTAAGTCAGGCATTGTGGGAACAAACCAACCGTTGAGACAAATGGTTCTGTCAATTTTTGAAGCATTGATATCACTAACTGTGCTTCTTTTGTGGTTCGTTTCGGTGTAATTTTCAAAGCGATGAATCCAGTCGTTTGTTGGTGAATCTTTTACCATCCAATGTTCAATTCCCCAATGATTCGTTACATAATCCATAATGATTTTAAGTCCGAGTTGGTGTGCTTTTTCAACCAGACGAATATAATCTTCATTGGTTCCAAAACGAGGATCAATTTTGTACACATCCGATTGGGCGTAGCCATGGTAAGAGAATTCTGTTTCGTTGTCTTCGCAAAGCGGAGTACTCCAAATGGCTGTAACACCAAGAGATTTTATATAATCCAGATTTTGTATGATGCCTTCAATGTCCCCGCCATGACGTCCTCCGGGTAAATCCCGGTTGTATTTTTCGGAGGTGTTGCTGTCGTTTTGGTTGTTTGGATTTCCATTGGCAAAACGATCAGGCATTAAGAGGTAAATACAATCAGAGGCGTCAAAACTTTTGCGTAAAGCCGAATCTTTACGTCGTTTTCTGAGTTCGTATTTTTGGGTAAAAGGTTTTTTGTTTTTTTGTTGGAACGTAAAATCAATTTCGTTTGTATTTATGTTTTGAGTGTCAATGGTTACAAAGATAAAATTGGGGTTTTCAGTTCGTTTTATATTGGTTATAGCAGTACTGTTTTCAATTGTAATTTCATATTCTCCAATGTTTTTTCCATAAAAAAGAATTTGAAGTTCGGGATTGTGCATTCCTGAATACCAAAAAGGAGGTTCTATTCTTTGTATTAACGGATTCAATTCATTTTTCATAAAATAGATAATTAAACAGTTGTGTGAAAACCCGGATTTAGGTTGTAAATGAATTTGCTATTTCACGAATAATTGGATTATCTGTGTAAATGTTTTACTAACTAATGTAGCAAAAATAACTATTTTGAAAGGAAATAAGGTTTAGAATAGTGGTTTAAAAAATAAAAGCTGCTCCGTTGAAAAGAGCAGCTTTTGTTTTTATTCCGAAATTTTTATTCTGAAATTAGATTTTTCCATTTTTAATTTCGTCCACAATTTCCGGGTTTAACAGGGTTGTGGTGTCACCAAAATTTGAAAAATCGCCTTCGGCAATCTTACGAAGTATACGACGCATGATTTTTCCGGAGCGTGTTTTTGGTAATCCGGATACAAATTGAATCTTATCTAATTTGGCAATAGGTCCAATGTGATCTGCAATATGTTGGTTGATTTCTTTTGCAAGGTTTGCTTTGTCGCGTTTTTCCCCAGTTTCTTTCAGGATTACAAAACCATACAAAGCATTTCCTTTGATGTCATGAGGGAAACCTACAATGGCACTTTCAGCAACTGCCGGATGTTCGTTGATGGCATCTTCAATAGGAGCTGTTCCTAAATTATGTCCAGAAACAATAATTACATCATCCACACGACCTGTAATTCTGTAATAACCTACTTCATCACGCAAAGCACCGTCTCCACTGAAATATTTTCCTGGGAAAGTAGAGAAATACGTTTCTTTATAGCGTTTGTGATCGCCCCAAATGGTTCTGGCAATTCCAGGCCAAGGGAATTTAATACACAAACTTCCTACTACCTGATTGTCTTCAATCTCGTTTCGTTTTTCATCCATCAATACAGCCTGAATTCCCGGAAGCGGTAAGGTGGCATAAGTTGGTTTTGTTGGTGTAATAAAAGGAATTGGCGAAATAAGAATTCCTCCCGTTTCGGTTTGCCACCAGGTATCCACAACAGGACAACGTTTTCCGCCTACGTGGTCGTTATACCAGTGCCAAGCTTCTTCGTTGATAGGTTCTCCTACTGAACCAATTACTTTCAAAGAACTCAAAGGATATTTTTGAACATAATCTAAACTTTCTTTAGCTAAAGCTCTGATGGCTGTAGGTGCGGTATAGAATTGGTTTACTTTATGTTTTTCTATTACTTCCCAAAAACGACTGAAATCAGGATAAGAAGGAACGCCCTCGAAAATAACTGTAGTTGCTCCGTTTAATAATGGTCCGTATAAAATATAAGAATGTCCGGTAATCCAACCAATATCGGCAGTACACCAAAAAACATCATTTTCTTCGTAGTTAAATACGTTTTGGAAAGTATAAGCGGTATAAACCATATAACCTGCTGTGGTGTGTACCATTCCTTTAGGTTTTCCTGTTGACCCCGAAGTGTAAAGGATGAACAATGGATCTTCGGCATCCATAATTTCTGCAGCATTGTTGTCGGAAGCTTTTTCTACAAGAGGAGCCAGCCATTGGTCACGTCCTTCTTTCATTTGAACATCCGTATTGGTTCTTTTAGCAACTAATACTTTTTCTACCGATGGACAGTTTACTAATGCTTCGTCAACAATTCCTTTTAAGTCAATTGTTTTATTTCCGCGGTAACCTCCGTCAGATGTGATAACCATTTTACATTCGCTATCGTTGATTCGGGCTGCAACTGCTGATGCTGAAAACCCGGCAAAAACCACTGAGTGAATGGCTCCAATGCGGGCGCAGGCAAGTGTTGCAATGGCCAGTTCAGGAATCATTGGTAAATAAATACAAACACGGTCACCTTTTTGGATACCCTGGCTTAATAACACATTTGCCATTTTACTTACTTTTTGGTGCAATTCGTTGTAAGTGAATGATTGTGAAGCTTCGTCCGGATTGTTTGGTTCGAAAATGATGGCTGTTTTATCTCCCTTTTTAGCCAAATGACGATCAATACAGTTTTTTGTGATGTTAACTTTAGCATCTACAAACCATTTGATTTCAGCTTCAGCCATATTAAAATCAACAACTTTGTCCCATTCCTGATACCAGGTAAAATTTTCAGAGGCAATTTTGTCCCAAAATTTCTTAGGGTCTTTAATCGATTTTTTGTATTCTTTGAAGTACTCTTCGAAATTACTTATCTTGTAACGACTCATGATTTTTGTTTATATTTAGTTTTGTTAGTTTATTAATTCTTGTACTTGTTCGACTAATTTTTTCAACGAAAATGGTTTGGTTATATAAAGGTTGGCTCCTAATGCAATTCCTTTTTCAATATCTTGTTCTTTGTTTTTTGCTGAAAGAAAAACAACTTTACAATTTTCTAATTCCGGGTTTTTCTTGATTTGTTCCAAGGTGCTGTAGCCATCTACCATAGGCATCATGACATCAAGTATGATGATATCCGGGTGCTGTTTTTGTAAAGTGTCTAATGCTTCCTGCCCATCGCGGGCTATGAATACTTCAAAATTGTTTTTTTTGAAAGTGTATTCCAGCGACATTACAATATTGGGTTCGTCATCTACAATTAATATTTTTTTCATTTTTCAGATGTATTGTAATTGGGCAATGTAAAAGTAATGGTTGTTCCATTACTTTTTGAACTTTCTGCCCATATTTTTCCTTTATGGTGTTCGATTATTTTTTTGCAAATAGCTAGTCCTAAGCCACTTCCTATGGGTTTTTTTATGTTTTGATTTCGGGATTGATAGAATTTGTCAAAAACAGCTTCCAGATCTTCCGGGTTAATTTCTTTTCCATTGTTGTGAATACTTACAGCGATGAAATTAGTGTTTTCATTTATGTTGATTTTAATTTTGCCATCAGTATCCGGACAGAATTTAATTGCATTTGAAAATAAATTATGCAATACCTGAATAATGCGTTCTTCATCATAAAATGCTTTAATTTCGAGTAGTTGATCGTTGTATTCGAGATGGATTTTTTTATTGATGATTAATTGCTGTAAGGATTCTAAGGTATTGTTTATAGTTTGACAAATGTTGTTTCTGGAAAGGTAAATTTTTTGCTTTCCTGTTTCGAATTTTTCTAAATCTAAAAGTTTGTCAATCAAACGGTTCAAACGGTCAGATTCGGACATGATATTTTGCAGAAATTTTTGGCGTACTTCGGCAGGAATATTTTCGTCGTCATGCAGGATTTCGGTAGCGGCCCGTATTGCTGTTATGGGTGTTCTTAATTCATGGGTTACCGTGTCCAGAAATTCGTCTTTTTGAATGTCTTTGTTAATGAGTTCCTGATTGGCCAGTTGAAGTTGTTCGGATAAGGTTTTTAATTCATTCGAACTTTCCGTCAGTTTTTTATTGATAATGATGTTTTCTTTGGATTCTTCCAGAATTCGCAAAACTTCAGGAAGGCTTATTTTGTCTTCTTTGGCTACACTGGAAATAACTATTTTGGCGGAAGCCGTACCAATATGTCCTGTCAGTAAGTTTTCGGCAAATTTGATAAAACGCGCATCGGCAATCTCGTTGTCTTTATCGATATTGTATTTCAGCTTAAAAATGGTCATGGCGCGTTGGGTTCTTTCAATCCCCAGAAAACGCTCTAATATTTTTTGAATGTCCGAAATATTCGCCGTCCCTTTCCATACATAAGCATTCTCGTGATTGGTGATGTATTTGTCTATATCGACAAACATTTCGGCATAATTGCGTTCTCTGTAGTTTCCGCTAAAACTTACCGAAACTGCCATATAGCTGAGTAGATTGACTAACAGGCTCCAAAAAACTGCCTGCGGAATTGGTTCTAAATAATCTAATCCAAAAAGTTGGAAAGGTTTCAGCAGTGCTATGCCCCAAGGTCCTTCCTGTACAAAAGTACTTGCGGAGTTAGTAGTTCCAAGTGCGTAAGGAATCAATAAAGTATAAAAACAAACTAAAAATCCGGCTATAATTCCTGTTATAGCTCCTTTTTTAGAGCCTCTTCGCCAGAATAAACCTCCGAAAAAAGCAGGAGCTAATTGAGCGATGATTACAAAAGAAACTAATCCGATGGAAACTAAAGTGTAGTCTAAAACAAAAATTCGGTAGATGATATAGGCTAAAATAATTAAAGAGAAAATCCCAATTTTTCGACTCAGAACAATACGTTTAATGTTTTTTTCCTGTGAGGTGTTTTTTAATGAACCAATAAAACCATAAGGAATTAAAAGGTTGTTGCTGAGCATGGTTGCCAATGTGATTGAGGAAACGATAATCATAGAAATGGCTGCCGAAAATCCTCCAAGAAATACAATTGTAGTAATGAAGTTATTGTCGAAATGCTGCGGAATCAATAGCGAGTAAGTGTCGGAATTAAGTCCTCTATTTTCAAAAAGAATGTTTCCTCCCCAGGCTATGGGAAAAACAAAAATGTTAAAAAGTAATAAATAGAGTGGGAGCAACCAAATGGCAGTCCGAACGTGTTTTTCCTGATTGTTTTCGACAATGGCTGTGTGAAACTGTCTTGGTAAAATAAAGATGGCGCACATAGAAATGAGACACAGAAAAAACCAGTTGAGTCCGTTAGGTAAACCGCCAATGGTGTTTTTTTTATCAAAATTTTCTAAGACCGATGCTTTGGTGTAAATGTCTTCAAAACCATCAAAAACAAAATAAGTTACGTAGATCCCAATGATTAAAAAGAATACTAATTTTAGAATCGATTCAATGGCGATAGCAGTTACAATTCCGCGTCTTTTTTCGGAAGCATCCACATATTTATTACCGTAATAAGAAGCAAATAAGGCTAAGGCAATACAGATATAAGTGGTGTTATCAGTAAAAATGTTAGAAGTTGCATGGGTTTTGGTTACAACGTGAAAAGTATCGGATATGGATTTTAGTTGTAAGGCAATGTAGGGTACAATCCCGAAAATAGCAATCAAAGTAACTAAGGCTCCCAGTGACCGGCTGTTTCCATAACGCAACGAAATAAAATCGGCAATACTGGTTATCTTGTTGATTCTGGAAATTCGAATAATTCTTTTAAGAATAATAATCCAGGTAGGAATGATGATTATTGGCCCCAGATAGATAGGTAAATAATCCAAACCTGTTTGAGCAGCTAAACCGATACTTCCGTAATAAGTCCAGGCAGTACAATAAACAGCCAGCGAAAAGGAATAAATATAAGGGTTGTTAGTCCATTTAGAATGGCTTCTTTTTTCTGACCAATGGGCAATGTAAAAAAGCATTACCACATAGATGGCTAAAATTAATAACAGCCCCAGACTACTCATAATATTTTTTTACAATTAAGTAGGTTGTGGCAATTGAAAATAACCAGGCTGAAAAGATGTAGATGTAGGTGACAGGAAAACCAAATAAGGGTTTCGAACTATCGAATAAGAGAATAAGAGGCAAGTTCAATGCTAAAATCATCAGCATTGAAAGGATAATCAACTTTTGTTCATGTCTCTTTTTCATTGAAATAAAAAATACAATAGCCTTAAATTAATAAGGCTATTGCATGTTGTTTTTATAAAGGTAAAACTTGTCTACCTAATTTTTCATTGATTACAATTGCGGCTGCTTCGTAAAAAGCAAAAAATCCACATAGAATTCCTTCGTAACCTGCAATGGTGTGAATTTGTTCGCTTCCTGTAAAACTGGCAACTGATAATAGCGCAAACAAAATTACCAGTGAACCAAAGATAAGTTTTCCAATAGTGTTACCGTTTAATGTCCCTATAAAAAAAGCAAGGGTAAATAATCCCCATATTCCTAAATAACATCCCATTGAAGCAGCGTCAGGTTTTGTAACTCCAATTAAAGGAAGCAGCCATAATGTAACAAGTGATATCCAAAAGAAGCCATATGAAGTAAAAGCTGCCATGGCAAACCCATTTCCTTTTTTCCATTCCATAATTCCGGCAATAACTTGTTGTGTTCCTCCGAAAAATATTCCCATTCCCATAATCATGGCATTCAATTCGAAGAATCCTGCATTGTGGATGTTTAATAGCATAGTTGTCATACCAAAGCCAAAAAGTCCCAAAGGAGCCGGGTTGGCAGTAGTGTCTTTTAATAATTGTTCCATAAAGGTTTAAATAAATTTAAGGTTGATTTTGGTTTAATAGAATGCCAAATTCAGTTTTTTTATTTGGAAAAAAAAATAAGTTATATATAGTTGTAAATAGTATAGTTATTTTTTAAACCGTTCCCATTTAATAGCCATAAATTTGTCGCCAAGTTCTGTTATAATCATTCCGGCACCTGAAAGTGTTTCTTTGTTTCGTATGTATTCTATTAGTTCTAAGTGGTTTAATATTTTATAAGTAGGATGGTAATTAGAATTGGTTGGTTTTTTGATGTTGAAAGATTTTATCCAATTGCTAATGCTTACGTGCGAAACACCAATAATACGTTCAATTTCTCTATAGCTCAATCCTTCAAGATAAAGTTGAAGAGCCTTAGTGACATAGTAGTCGTCAATTTTTTTTCCAATTTTATTTACTGTAAAAAAGTAATTGCAGTTTTTACATAAATACCTTTGTTTGTTATTTATTATACCGCTTTTAACTATTTTATTATTTTGACATTTAGGGCAGTTAGTGTCTTCCATGTATATAAATTTTGCATAAATATATTAAATTAGCAAATATGTATTGGCTTATTTTTGGAAAATCTTTTTTTGAGAATTAAATGAGTAAGATAATTGCTTTTGAAAATGAGTAAAACAGATTGTGATTTTGTTTTTTTATTCAAAGTGAAAAAAAAAGTATAATTTAATGAGTATGTAATAAAAAAACGGTCCTTTATGTGTAAAATAACTTTTCGTAAATGTGATTTGGTTAGTCATGTTAGTTTGGTATGTAGGAGTTGTTATTTTATATAACAACTCTTCTTTTTAAAAGATTGAGAAGGTAATATCCTTAAATAAGTAATGTGAATTAAAATATATGAATTTGAAAAATCAAATTTTAAATAAAGATATTCTTGATGATAATGAGCTTTGGGCCGAATTGAAGGCAGGTGATGAACAGGCATTTTCAATTCTGTTTAAAAGGTATTATGGTTGTTTGCTGCAATATGGAAATACTTTTTTACCGTTTTCTGAAAAAGTTCAGGACTGTGTTCAGGATGTTTTTACAGATATCTGGGTATATAGAAATAGCCTTAGTAGTACAGTAGTGGTAAAGGCTTATTTGCTGTCATCTGTTCGTAAACGTATTGTTCGTTTGCAACAACGCGACAGGGTTTTTAATAAATCAAAGTCGGTAGATGCAATTGAGTTTTTATTTGATTTTTCAGTGGAACATCGGTTGGTTTCTGATGAGTTAACTGCCGGAAAGGTAATGCAGTTAAATAAAGTTTTAAATGTATTGCCTTCCAGACAAAAAGAGGCTTTGTATTTAAGATATCACAATAGTTTAAGTGTGGATGAAATTGCTGTGATTTTAAATGTGAATTATCAATCGGCAAACAATTTGTTGCATCGTGGCTTATTGAATATTCGTAAAGAATGGAAAGGAGATTTAACATTACTCATGATGTTATTGATGAATTGGATTTAATCTTTGAAAAAAAACAGGAAAAATAATGAGTATGTAACATATTGGTTGTCCTTTATGAATGCATAAACACTTTAAAAAATGAAAGCACGTAATCAATATAAAGAAGTAGAAGATTTTTTGGCAGACGAATCATTCCGATTGTGGATGAAGACCCAAAAAGATTTGGATGGCTGGGAAGAATGGACTTTGGAACATCCTAAAAGAGCCAAATTAGTTGAAGAAGCCCGTTTGTGGCTGTTAGCAATGAATGTGCCGGAAGATAATTTGTCTCAGGAGCAAATTAATACAGCATTGCAGGCTACCTGGATGAAAATCGAGCAAAAAGAACAGGGTAATAAAATGGAGCAAAAAGTAATTCAACTTTGGAATACTAGCTGGGTTAGAAGAGTTGCTGTAATCTTAGTTTTTGGCTTGTTGTCATTGTATGCATATAATAATTTTTTTGCTGAAAAACATTATTCTGTTTATGATGAAATAGTTAGTAATCCTGATGCGGATGGTTTGTTAGAGCAAATTAACAATTCCAATAAACCACAAATAGTGACTTTATCCGACGGTAGTTCGGTGTTGTTACAGCCTAAGAGTAAGTTAAGTTATCCCAAAGTTTTTACCGGAAATGAAAGAAATGTGTATTTGTCAGGAGAAGCTTTTTTCGAAATTAGTAAAAACCCCAAAAAACCATTTTTTGTTCATGCTAATGAAATTGTCACTAAGGTAGTTGGAACTAGTTTTAGAATAAAAGCATATCAAAATCAATCGGATGTTGAGGTTTTGGTTCGAACAGGCAAGGTGGAAGTCAATTCAGAAAAAGCAAATCAGAAAAAAATTGTTTTACTGCCTAATCAGGCACTTCGTTTTGTTCGTAAAAATCAAACTTTTGATAAGATTACTGATATTACTTTGGATAAATCTATAAGTAGTTCTGTGAAAAGTATTGAACAGCTTAGCTTTGAGTTTACGGATATACCCGTAGCTCAGATATTTAAAACCATTGAGCAGGCGTATTCGGTTGAGGTTGATTTTCCGGTTAAGACATTAGAAAAATGTTATTTGACCACTTCTTTAAGTGATCAACCTTTGCCCGAAAAGCTTAAAATTATTTGCAAATCTATTGGTGATAATACTGCTTATACGATGAATGGAAATCAAATAATCATTAGCTCCAAAGGATGTAATTATCAATAATGCCATAAAATAAAAAAAGCGTCGCAATGCTGCAACATTGTCGACGCCTAAATATTTCAATCTCACTCTGCAAAGTGGTTTTGAAGTGTTTCTTAAATACCCTCAAAATAGTATTAATCAAAAACAAACCAAAATTATGAAAAAAACCGTAGTAAAACAACGATTACTAATCCGACTCATGAAGATGACATTGTACCAATTTGTATTAGCTTTAGTTTTTTCAAGTGTGACCCTGGCAAATAGCATAAATGGTCAGGGAAAACTAGATACCAAAGTAACTATTTCCATAACTGATATGGGCCTAAATAAGGCTTTAAACGAATTGGGTAAATCGGCCGATGTGAAGTTTTCCTATAATTCGAGAATGGTTCCTTTGGGTCAGAAAGTAAGTGTTCAGGCTACTAATGAAGTTTTGTCAGCAGTACTTTCAAGAGTGTTAAAACCTCTTAATATCACTTACTCGCTAGTTAGTAACCAGATTATTTTGCAAAAAGAGAATCCAAAATCAGAAGAAGCTACTGCTATTTCTATAAGCGAGCAACAACAAAAAACACTTACAGGGGTAATTGTTGATAATAAGGGGGTTGCTCTTCCTGGGGCAAGTGTCCTTGTAAAGGGTACTACTATAAGTGCTTCAACAGATATGGATGGAAAGTTTAGTATTAGAGTAGATAATACAGCCACAGTTTTAGTGGTTTCTTATATAGGTTTTGATTCAGTTGAAGTCCCAATTGGAAACAAAACTGATTTTAAAATCACTTTAAAGGAATCATCTCAAGCTCTTAATGAGGTAGTGGTAGTTGGGTATGGAACTCAAAAAAGGTCAGATATAACAGGGGCAGTAGTTTCAGTTCCCAAAGATAGATTAGAAAATTTGCCTGTAACAAACGTGTTACAAGCAGTACAAGGTACAGCGGCTGGTTTAAAAATTACTCAAGGTTCGTCTGTTCCTGGGAGTACAGCTTCTATACAGGTTAGAGGTGTCAATTCGATAAATGCGAATACCAGTCCTTTGATAGTTTTAGACGGAATTCCTTTTTTTGGAACGACTAACGATATTAATCCCAATGATATAAAATCTATAGAGGTGCTTAAAGATGCATCCGCTGTTGCAATTTATGGAACACGAGGGAGTAATGGTGTGATTTTAATTACAAGTAAAAGAGGTAATTCAAATGGAAAACCAGTCATTAAATACAGTGGATATGTAGCAGCTGAAGATATTTCGCGTCCCTTAAAACCTGCAAGTCCAGATGCCTATGTCCAAAAATACGCTGATTTTTTAAAGGCAAATAATCTTCCTCAAACAGCAGTCCTGCCTAATTCATCGGAAGTAGCGAATTTTGATGCTGGGATTACTACGAATTGGCTTAAAGAAGCCACACAATCAGGCTTAATTAATGAGCATAATTTGAGTATTTCCAGTGGTACTGATAAATTTCAGTATTTTATTTCTGGTTCTAAATTAAAACAGGATGGAGTTGTGAAAGGCTATCAGTTTCAAAAAACTAATTTCAGAATTAATATTGATTCTCAAATAAATGATTTTTTAAAAATTGGAACTTCGGCATTCTTTTCTGATAATAATTATGATGGAGGTCGTGCTAATTTTCTTTTTGCCACGGCTATGAGTCCATATTCTGTTCCTAAAGATGTAAATGGGAATTATTTAATTTATCCTATGGCTCCAGAGCTATTATATTCTAATCCGCTTTTAGGACTTACAACTGACAGATTGAGCAGAGGTAGAAATTTAACCGGGTCAAGTTATGCTGAGGTGAAAATAATTCAAGGATTAAGTTATCGCCTTAATGCTTCTTATACATACAATTTAGATCGTTATGCAAGTTATACAGGTAGAGCGGCTAATGATCAAAATGGAACAGCTTATACTTCAAATACAGAAACTTCAAACTGGGTTGTAGAAAATATTTTGAATTATAATAAAGACTTTGGAAAACATCATGTAGATTTTACAGGATTATATAGTGCACAGAAGCAAGATTATTTTATGTCAGAGGCTCAGTCAGTTGGTTTTTTAAATGATGGATTGTCTTATAATAATTTAAGTGCGGGTGCTACTAAATCAACCTGGTCAAATGGTTATGGTTCTGCTTTAGCTTCTCAGATGGGTAGGATTAATTATTCTTTTGATAGCCGTTATTTGTTGACACTTACAGCCAGAAGAGATGGTTATTCAGCATTTGGATCTAACACTAATAAATATGGTGTTTTTCCATCATTGGCGCTTGCCTGGAATATTAAAAATGAATCATTCTTAAAAGATGTAAATGTTGTTGATAATCTGAAATTGAGATTTTCAAGCGGTAAGACTGGTAATCAGGCTATTGGTGTGAATCAGACAGCTACTACTGCAACGGCTGTAAAATATCCATTTGATGGAGCTGCTTTAACAGGGGTTTTATTCAATAATTTAGGAAATGCCAATTTAAATTGGGAGAAAACAACATCTAACAATATAGGACTGGATTTTTCTGTATTAAAAAATAGAATAGGAGGTACAGTTGAAGTATATAAATCTAAGACTAAAGATATTTTGCTAAGAAGAAGTATTCCTGCTATTTCAGGATATACTAATGTATGGGCAAATTTGGGTTCGATGGAGAACAAAGGTCTTGAGATATCGTTAAATACGGTTAATATACGTACTAAAGATTTTACATGGAAAACCGATGTTAATTTCTCAAAATATAAGAATAAGATTTTGGATTTATATGGTGATGGGAAAGATGATATGGGTAATAATTGGTTTATAGGTAAGCCGCTTCATGTAGCCTACGATTATGAAAAAATAGGAATATGGCAAACAGGTGAAGATGCTTCGACTTCTGATCCATTGGCAAAACCTGGAGATATTAAATTTAAAGATCAAAATGGAGACGGTAAAATTGACAGTAATGACCGTGTTATACTTGGACAAACAGATCCTAAATGGAGTGGAGGTCTTATAAATACGTTTAGTTATAAGAATTTTAATCTTAGTATCTTTCTAGAAACATCTCAAGGAGGTTTAAGAAGTAATAGAGATTTGACTTATGCGGATGAGGCCGGAAGAAGAAATTTACCGGCTACATACAAATATTGGACTCCAGAAAATATGGATAATAAATGGCCTTCTCTTTCTGCTTATAAAAATTACAGAGGTTTTAATTTTTATGAAGATTATAGTTATGTAAGAATTAAAGATGTAAGATTGAGTTATCAATTTCCGCATGAATTAATTAATAAAGCAGGATTAGAGAGTCTAACAATTTATGTTACAGGTAGAAATTTATATACGTTTACAAATTGGTATGGTTGGGATCCTGAAATGAATTATTCTTCAAGAGGATCAGGAGATTGGACTAATAACTATCCAGTCGTAAGAACATTTTCATTTGGTATTAATTTATCACTTTAACTCCTGTTTAATTTAAAATATAATAAGATGAAAAAATATATTAAATTTTTAACAAGTATCATTGGCTTGTGTATGTTAACTACGGCATGTAGTGATTCTTTCTTGGACGAAAAGGTTTTGAATTCCTTTGCACCAGAATCTTTAAATGATAAACTTGGATTTGATGCATCAGAAATTGGATTGTACAATAGTTTAAGTACTTTGTATACCACTGATCAGGATCAAACTTTTATAGGGATGTTTCAGCTTGGAACTGACATTCTTTGGGCTCCTGCAGGAAGGTCTAATGGTATGGCTCGACCTTACTTTGATTATTCACAACTTAAATCGACGGATGGGGCGTCAAGTAAATTATGGACCTCTCTGTATAAAATTATTAATAATGCTAATATTATTATTAAATCGGCTGAAAGTGGTGCTACTGTAGGGGTGACACAACTAGAGTTAGATCGATTTAATGGTGAAGCTCGTTTTTTTAGAGCTTATTGCTATAATATGTTAGCAACTTTATATGGAGGAGTGCCATTAGTAAAAGAGCCATTATTGGGGGCAAAAACAGATTTTGTCAGAGCATCTTTAGATGATGTTAATAAATTAATTGAAGAAGATTTACTTTTTGCAGCTGATAAACTTCAAGATATAGATGCTTTGACTTTTAAAGCAAGAGCTAACAAAGCAATGGCTCAGCAATTATTAGCTGAATATTATTTACGTGTTAATAAACCTGATTTGGCTGAAGCTCAATGTGATGCTATAATTAACAGTGGGAAATTTAGTTTGATTACCAATAGATATGGGGTAAAAAAAGCCCTTCCGGGAGATGCTTTTTCTGATATGTTCTTTTCTGGAAATCAAAGAAGAAAACAGGGGAATACTGAGGCAATTTGGGTTTTAGAACAGGAAAATCCAAGTGCTGTAGCTAATGGAAGTACAGGAAATCCTCAACAACGTAGAGTATGGCAAGGTTCTTATCATGATTTGCCGGGTATGAAAGTAGCTGATACATTAGGAGGACGAGGAATAGGTAGAGTTAGATTGAATAATTGGGTTGTTTATAATCTTTATAAAGGAACAGGAACGGATATACGTAATTCTAAATATTCAATTCATCGTAAACATTACTTTAATAATCCTGATGCAAAATATAGTACTGTTTACGGTAAACCAGTACCTTACGGGCAAGATATTACTTTTACTTTGGCAGATAACAGTCAGTTAAAAATATTTAAGGCAGATACTATTTATAAATATGTTCCTTATACTACAAAGTGGGGCTATTTAGATCCTAAGGATGAATTTGGTTATGGTACATGGAAAGATTTTATTATTATGCGTTTAGGTGAAACTTATTTGTTAAGAGCTGAAGCACGTTTTAAAAGAAATAATCTTTTAGGTGCAGCTAACGATATAAATAAACTTAGAGCAAGAGCTAATGCTAGTCTTATAACTGCTGCTGATATTACTTTAAATTTTATTTTGGATGAAAGGGTTAGAGAGTTATTAGGGGAAGAGAATCGCAGAATGACACTAGTTAGAACAGGTACATTGTTAGCCCGTGCTACTACATTAAATGGAACAGCGCCACTTGCAGGTGGGGCAATTGAGACTACTAATGGTTTACAAAGTTTTCATATGCTTTTACCAATTCCACTAAGTGAAATACAACTGAATAAAGATGCGGTGTTGGAACAAAATCCTGGATATACTAATTAACAGGACTATCAAATAATATATTTTTTAATAGATGCCTTCTTGGAACTTAAGTTTCAAGAAGGTTTTTTTATTTATAACCTGAATTAATAAATGTTTTTTTTACATTTGTTAATTCCAACCAAAATTTTATAAAGAATAAAACCAATGAAGAATAGAATGAAACTGCATATTGTTGCATTTGTGATGAGTTTTGTAATGGTCTTACCCACTTATGCAAAAAACAATAGCAAGTCAGCCCATCCGGGTTCAGTATATTTATTTGCATATACGCCCGAGAATTTATTGGGCAGAACGGGATTGCAATTTGCCTGGAGTGTCGATAAGAAAAATTGGAATGCGATAGGGCAGAATTATAATTTTTTACTTTCTGATTATGGAAGATGGGGTTCGCAAAAAAAGATGATAGCGCCTTATCTTTTTAAAGCTGCTGACGGAATGTGGCATTGTGTATGGAGTCTGAATGATAAAGACGGCACTTTTGCTCATGCCGCTTCTAAAGATTTAATCACTTGGGGACGTCAATCGTATCCTGCGGTTATGAAGGACAATAATTGCTTGAAGCCAATTCTTTCTCAAAATAATGGGGTTTTTTCAGTGTCATGGATGAGTTCTAAAAACGGTTTGCATGCCGTAACCACAAGTGATTTTGTGAATTATTCGGTTACAAAAACAATTCAGGAATCGGAGCGTACTGATTTGAGAGAAACAATTGCTGTTGAAGGTATAGCTCAAAAAGGGACCGTTTTTCAGGTGTCCTGGGAGCTGGTGAATAATTTAATCAAAGCCGAACAATTGGTGAGTTATAAAAACCAGTTGAATGGAGAAACTTCAAAAACCGATAATACCCGTTTTGCGAATCTTAAAAATGTTAATGCTTCGATTACGGTAAATGCTGCTCAAAGCAAAAAAATAAGCAATATGCTTACCGGAGTATTTTTTGAAGACATTAATTATGCTGCCGATGGCGGATTGTATGCCGAGTTGATTCAGAATCGTGATTTTGAATACGCTTTGAGCGATAAAGAAGGTCGTGATAAATCATGGAATAGCACGAAATCATGGAGTGTAGCAGGAAACCAAAATACATTTACTATTGATTCGCTTTTGCCAATTCACGAAAACAATAAGCATTATGCGGTTTTGAAAACAACTGAAATCGGAAAAGGTCTCAGCAATGAAGGTTTTGATGGTATTGCTTTGAAAGCCGGAGAGAAATATGATTTTTCATTGTTTGCTCGAAATTTGGCTGCAGCTAATACAAAACTACTCATTCGTTTAACGGGTAAAAATGGCGAAAAATATGCTGAAACGACTATCAATTCGAATAGTGCCAATTGGAAAAAATACACGACTGTTTTAGTGGCGGCAAAAACAGTAAGTGATGCCAAATTAGAAATTATACCTCAAAGTGTTGGAACTGTTGCTTTAGATATGATTTCGCTGTTTCCGCAAAAAACATTCAAAGGGCGTAAAAATGGTCTTCGTGCCGATTTAGCTCAGACTATTGCTGATATTAAGCCAAAATTCATGCGTTTTCCGGGTGGCTGCGTGGCTCATGGAGATGGTTTAGGAAATATTTACCATTGGAAAAATACCATCGGACCATTGGAATCCAGAAAAGGCCAACGCAATCTTTGGGGCTATCATCAGTCGATGGGATTAGGGTATTTTGAGTATTTTCAGTTTTGTGAAGATATGGGGGCAGCACCTTTGCCGGTAGTTTCTGCGGGAGTTCCCTGTCAGAATTCAGGAACAGGCGGAGCAGGACAACAAGGCGGAATCCCAATGTCTGACATGGATGAATATGTTCAGGATATTTTGGATTTAATCGAATATGCTAATGGTGATGTGAATACCAAATGGGGTAAGAAAAGAGCCGAAGCAGGTCATCCAAAACCATTTAATTTGAAATATATTGGCATAGGAAATGAGGATTTGATTACCGATATTTTTGAAGAACGTTTTACAATGATTTTTAATGCGGTAAAAGAAAAACATCCTGAAATTACTGTTATTGGAACTGTTGGCCCGTTTTATGAAGGAACCGATTATAATGAAGGCTGGGCAATTGCCGATAAGCTGAATATCCCAATGGTGGACGAACATTATTATGAATCGGTGGGTTGGTTCATCAATAATCAGGATTTTTATGATAAATACGATCGTTCCAAATCAAAAGTATATCTCGGGGAATACGCTGCTTTTTTACCGGGACGTCCTAATAATATCGAAACCGCTTTGGCGGAAGCCTTATATTTAACATCTGTTGAGCGCAACGGCGATGTGGTAAGTATGGCGTCTATTGCACCAATGTTGGCTAAGGAAGGACACACGCAATGGAATCCGGATATTATTTATTTCAATAATGCGGAAGTGAAACCTACAGTGGGTTATCAGGTTCAAAAAATGCACGGAAACAATGCAGGAGATGTTTATTTGCCAAATGAAATTAAGCTTTCTGACGCTAATGAATCGGTTCGAAAACGCATCGGGGTTTCGGTTGTACGCGACAGCCAAAGCAATGATTTAATCTTGAAATTAGTCAATATGCTTCCAGTTGCAGTAAATACACAATTAGACTTGAAAAATTTAGGAGTTACTGCTTCACAAGCAAGTCGTATTGTTTTGACCGGAGCACCTGACAGTAAAGCAGCATTACCAAAAAAGGATACAATTGCTGTAAGCGAGGCATTTTCTTCGGAATTACCGGCTTATTCATTTTCGCTTATTCGAATAAAAACCAAAAAATAATTTAGAAACAAATCAAGGAGGAGTTTGTTTTTCTTTAACCCAACCAAAAACAAAAAATTATGATATTAAAAAATGTAAAAAACAATCTGTGGTCGGTTGTTTTACTTACGCTGAGTGCTGCTACTTATGGGCAACAGGGGCAATTACAAAGTTTTCCGTTGTCGTCTGTTCGTTTGTTGGATAGCCCTTTTCAAAAGGCGCAACAAACGGATATGAAATACATTTTATCACTGGATGCTGACAGATTGTTGGCTCCCTATTTAAAGGAAGCCGGAATCAAGCCATTAAAGGAGAATTACGGCAATTGGGAAAATACAGGTTTAGATGGCCATATTGGTGGACATTATCTTTCGGCTTTGTCGGAGATGTACGCCGCAACGGGCAACCAACAAATAAAAAAGCGTCTCGATTATATGTTGGATAATTTAGAAAAATGCCAATTAAAAAATGGAGACGGATATATAGGTGGGGTTCCCGGGAGTAAAGCATTATGGGCTGATATTGCAAAAGGCAAGATCGATGCAGGGAGTTTTTCATTAAACGGAAAATGGGTGCCTTGGTATAATGTCCATAAAATTTATGCCGGACTTGTAGATGCTTATAAATTAACCGGAAATGAAAAGGCTAAAAGAATGCTGGTCCAATTATCTGATTGGTGTTTGAAATTGACAGCAAATCTTTCTGATGAGCAAATCCAAACAATGTTAAAAAGTGAGCATGGTGGAATGAATGAAGTTTTTGCCGATGTAGCTGCTATTACGGGAGATAAAAAATATTTGGCTTTGGCCGAAAAGTTCTCCCACAAGACTATTTTGAATCCGTTGTTGCAAAACGAAGATAAATTAAATGGCATTCATGCCAATACACAAATTCCAAAAGTAATCGGTTTTATGCGTGTTGCGGAAGTAGGCGGAGATGCAAAATGGGCAGATGCGGCTAACTTTTTTTGGAATACGGTTGTTGATCATAGAACGATTTCTATTGGAGGGAATAGTGTTAGAGAACATTTTAATCCTTCGAATGATTTTTCGTCAATGCTGGAATCCAGAGAGGGACCTGAAACCTGCAACAGTTATAATATGCTTAAATTGTCTAAGCATTTGTTTTTGGCGCATCCGGATGCAAAATATATGGATTATTACGAGCGCACCACTTACAATCATATCTTGTCATCGCAGCATCCTGATGGCGGATTTGTGTATTTTACGCCAATTCGTCCGCGTCATTACCGTGTGTATTCAGAGCCGCAGGAATCTTTTTGGTGTTGTGTGGGGTCCGGTTTAGAAAATCACGGGAAATACGGCGAAATGATTTATGCTCACGATGCGGCTAGTTTGTATGTGAATCTTTTTATTCCTTCCACTTTAGAATGGAAAGAAAAAGGATTGAAGCTAACGCAAAATACGAAGTTCCCTTTCGAAGAACAATCTGTTTTTACATTGGATTTGAAAAAAGCTCAAAAGTTCGCAGTTAAGTTCAGATATCCTTCGTGGGTGACGAATGGAGAATTAAAAATTAAGGTGAACGGTCAGGAAGTGGCATTTGAAAAAGATGCGAATTCTTATGTTGCCATTAATCGAAAATGGAAATCAGGAGATGTAATTTCGGTTATTTTGCCAATGCATAATGCCGCGGAACAACTTCCGGATAAATCGGCTTGGGTTTCATTTTTGCATGGGCCAATTGTTTTAGCGGCCGTTACAGATACAACGGATTTAACAGGATTGAAAGCCGATGGAAGCCGAATGGGACATATTGCAAGCGGACCTATTTATCCAATCGAAGACGCACCTATGTTAGTTTCAAATACTACTGATTTGGCACAGTCTCTAAAAGAAGTGAAAAATCAGCCTTTTAGTTACTCCATTTCGGATATTACTTATCAGGATAAGTTTAAAAATTTGAAACTGATTCCTTTTTTCGAAATCCACGATGCCCGATACATGTTGTACTGGCCATATACCACAAAAGAGAAATTACCTGAATTGCAGGCGGCAATAAAAGAAAGAGAAGATGCTAAAATGAAATTGGAAGCTCAGACTGTAGATATGATTACTGCCGGCGAACAGCAACCGGAAAATGATCATAACTTTAAAGGAGAGAAAACCGATACAGGAATTTATAAAGAGCGTCATTACCGAAACGGAACAGGATTTTTTAGTTACGAATTGAAAAACCCAAAAGGGGAAACGCGCAATTTAAGAATCACTTATTTCGGTTCGGATAAAAATAGAAATTTTGATGTTTATGTAAATGCTGTTTTAGTTGCTTCGATTGCAATGGATGGAAAAGAAGGCAATCAGTTTATTGATAAAATGATTGCAATTCCTGCTGAAATTTTAAAGTTAAATCCAAAATTGCTGGAAGTAAAATTCCAGGCAAAACCGAATTCATCAATTACGGGTATTTATGAAGTACGTTTGATGAAGTAATCTAAAATGAATTTTTTTAATTTTTAATTTGTAGTGAAGAAGCCTCCTGGAAACGGGAGGTTTTTTGTTTTTGTGATTGTATTTTTTTTTCAAAAACCTATAAAAACAAAAAACCCGAATATCACTATTCGGGTTTTGTGGTACCTCCAGGGATCGAACCAGGGACACATGGATTTTCAGTCCATTGCTCTACCATCTGAGCTAAGGTACCGTGCTTGTTGCGGGTGCAAATATAGAACCATTTTTAATATATGCAAAACAATTTTAAGAAAAAATCTATTTGTATCTTCGCTAAACCAAAAGCTAAAATATGATATTAACTGTTGATGTGGGGAATACCCGAATTAAAGCTGCTGTTTTTGAGGGTGATACCTGTGTAGAGGGCTTTGTTTTTGATAAAACAGAGCTTGGGAAATGTATAGAAAATATTTTAGAAAAGTTTGAAACGATAAGCCATTTGGTAGTTTCTTCGGTGGGAGATGTTGAGAGGCAATCTTTTTTGGCATTCGAAACAGAAGTTACAGTGCATTTTGTTTCTCATGAAGATATTTTTCCATTCAGCAATAATTATGGCACTCCAAAAACTTTAGGAATCGACAGAATGGTGCTTGCTGCGGGAGCGACTTTGTTGTATCCTAATCAGAATCGATTGGTAATTGATGCTGGAACCTGTGTTACCTATGATTTTGTCGATGAAAACAATGTGTATCAGGGAGGGGCCATTGCGCCCGGATTGCGATTGCGATACGAATCCTTGCATCAGTTTACGGCTAAACTTCCGTTGTTGACTTTGGAAAGTTCCGAATCTTATGTGGGGAAATCAACGGTTCAGTCGATTCATTCAGGAGTGGTTAACGGATTGGTCTATGAGATTGACGGTTTTATAGATGAATATAAGGCAGCTTGTAAAAATATTATCATAATTTTAACGGGTGGCGATGCAGATTTTTTGGCTAAACGATTAAAAAATACCATATTTGCCAATTCAAATTTCCTTTTGGAGAGTTTGAATCAAACTTATCAATATAAAATCAACAATGATTAGAAAAATTATATCAAGCCTTTGTTTACTTTTTTCGTTAGTATCTTTAGCTCAGGAAGGAACTTCATCTCCTTATTCTTTTTACGGAATTGGTGATGTACGATTTAAAGGGACAATTGAAAGTCGTTCTATGGGCGGAGTTCAGGTAGAACAGGATAGTATTCATATTAATTTAGATAATCCGGCGAGTTTTTCTAATCTTAAGTTGACCACATTTACTGTTGGTGGAACTTATAATTTGACTTCTTTAAAAAATGATTCCGGTTCAGAAAAAGCCAAAAGAACTACTTTTGATTATTTGGCGGTAGGATTGCCTATGGGTAAATTAGGAATTGGTTTTGGATTGATTCCGTATTCATCTGTTGGATATAAAATCAATTCTTATTCTGATGCAGAAGGGGAAATCAGTAGTCGTGATTATGCTAATGGAGGTGTGAATAAAGCTTTTTTTGCAGCTTCTTATAAGTTTTTGCCAAATTTAAGTGTAGGAGCCAATGTAGATTATAATTTTGGTCGTGTGGAAACTACCAATCTGACTTTTGTAAATGGAGTTAATACAGGAAGTCGCGAAATAAACAGAGCCGATTTGTCAGGAGTAAACTTTAATTTCGGAGCGATGTATCAGGCGAAACTGAATAAAAAGTTGCGATTGTATAGTAGTTTGAGTTATAAATTAGAGAGTAAATTGGCTTCGGATAATTCCAGAAATCTAGCCGTGGTAACTACTACTAACGGAGTTGATTTTTCTGCTGTAGAAAGTGCTGATGAAGAGAAATTTCATGACAGATTGACTTTACCAAGTGAATTGAAATTTGGTTTAGGCATTGGGCAATCTAAGAAATGGTTAATAGGAGCTCAAATTGTTTCAGCCAGTCAGGGGGATTTAGCTAATACTTATAATGCTTCTTCGAATGTTTCTTATGAAAAAGCAATGAAATATAGTGTTGGGGGGTATTTTATTCCTAATTACAATTCTTTTACAAATTATTTTAAAAGAATCGTTTACAGAGCAGGTTTGAAATATGAAGAAACCGGTTTGGTTGTGAATTCACAGTCTATAAAAGATAAAGGAGTTAGTTTAGGATTTGGATTGCCAATTACAGGAAGTTTTTCAAATGTGAATCTGGGTTTTGAATTTGGAAAACGAGGAACAACTGCTGCTGGTTTAGTTCAGGAAAATTATCTTAAATTGAGTGTGGGACTTTCATTCAATGACAGATGGTTTGTTAAGAGAAAGTTTGACTAATCTTCAAGATAAGAGTAATAGTTTTTAGTATCACTTTGTTTATGTTTTTATTCAAAAAAGATAAATTTTATATAGTAGTCATGGCCTTTGCCGTGACTCTGTTTTTTGGGTGTGAAAGTAATTTTAAAAAAGTACAGCAAAGTAATATTGCTGAATTCACTCCTACAGGTGATGCAGATAATGTGAATTTGAAATATACCGATTCGGGTTTTATAAGAGCCGAATTGATCAGTTCAAAAATGTTGGATTATGCCGTAGTAGATTTTCCTTTTACTGAATTTCCAAAAGGAGTAGTGGTAACTGTTTATGATAAAAAAGGGAAAAAAACACGCATAACCTCTAATTATGCTATTTCGTATAAGCTTACTAATATCATTGATTTGCAAGGTAAAGTAAAAATTGTTTCGCAGGACGGGCAAATGCTTGAGACAGAGCAATTGTATTACGACCAGAAAAATGAATGGTTTTTTACAGAGAAAAAATATAAATTTACTGACTTGAAAGGGGCTTCAAACGGTCAGGGAATTGATTTTAGTAAAGATTTTAAAGTAATTAATTCTCAAAGAATAACAGGCGAAGTTCTAACAGCCGAATAATTTTCAATTTAACACACTTATGAGTTATTTAAAGTATACACCCTATATTTATTTAATATTTTCAGCTTTTTTTGTTTACGATGCTATCGAAAAATGGAATAATCCTAAAGAAACTCCAATGTTGAGTCTTTTAATAGCAGGTTTGGGTGTTTTTATGTTTTTCTTTAGAAGGCGTTTTGCTAAAAAAATGCAGGATCGTAACCGTAAATCATAGTTTATGGAAATTAGTATTATAATACTATGTTTAATACTATCTGCTTTTTTTTCAGGGATGGAAATTGCATTCATCTCTTCCAATAAAATCTATCTTGAAATTGAAAAAAAACAAGATAGTTTTATTTCAAAAATACTTACTAAACTTACTGAGAAACCCTCAAAATTTATAGCAGCAATGCTCATTGGTAACAATATTGCATTGGTTGTTTACGGGTTTTTTATGGGAGATCTTTTAATGGAATGGATTCAGTCTTTGAATTATCCATTTTCTGATTTTTTTATTTTATTTGCTCAAACTGTACTCTCTACTTTAATCGTTTTGATTACGGCGGAGTTTTTTCCAAAAGTATTTTTTCAGATTTATTCGAATACTTTGATTAAGTTTTTTGCAGTTCCGGCTTATCTTTTTTACTTACTGTTTTATTCTGTTTCCTCTTTTATCATTTGGGTTTCCGATTTTGTTTTGAAACGATTTTTCAGAACTGAAGGGGATCAGATACAGTTGTACTTTTCTAAAGTGGAATTAGGGAATTACATCACAGAACAAATGAGTACCGTGGAAGATCATGAAGAAGTAGATTCTGAAATTCAGATATTTCAAAATGCATTGGAGTTTTCCGGAGTGAAAGCAAGAGATATTATGACGCCCCGTACCGAGATTGTGGCAGTTGATTTATTTGATTCGGTAACGGAATTAAAAGAATTGTTTGTTGAAACAGGTTATTCTAAGATATTGGTTTATGAAAATTCATTGGATGAAATCGTAGGTTATGTGCATTCTTTTGATTTGTTTAAAAAACCAAAGAACATTAAAACAGTAGTGATTTCGGTAGAATTTGTTCCGGAAACCATTTATATCAAAGACGTTATGGATTTGCTTATCAAAAAGCGAAAAAGTGTAGCGGTAGTTTTGGATGAATACGGAGGGACATCGGGAATAATTACGGTGGAAGATATTGTCGAAGAGCTTTTCGGTGAAATCGAGGATGAGCATGATTCTGATGAGGAATTGATAGAAAAAGAATTGGAAGAGAATGTTTATCTTTTTTCAACACGTTTTGATGTGGAATATTTAAATCAGACGTATAAATTGCAAATACCGGAGAGTGATTCTTACGGAACTCTGGGAGGTTTTATTGTCGATTTTACTAAAGAAATCCCTCAAAAAGGCGCTGTAATCACAATTGGAAGTTATCATTTTGTGATAGAAGAAGCAACAAACAAAAAAATAGAATTAGTAAAAATGACAGTAAAAGAGTAATTTTTTTAGAAAAGTGAAAAATCTTTTAAAATAAAACGTTACTTGTATTGTTATTAGCGAGATAATTGTATTTTCGCAAACTGAATATAAAATTAACAACAATAAAAATGGCAGTTTTATCAAAAATTAGACAGCGTTCCGCTTTAATGATTGGACTTATTGCATTTGCTTTATTTGCATTTGTTATCCAAGATCTAATTGGGAAAGGGACTTTTAGTCAAAGTTCAAAAGATGTTGGAAGTATCAACGGAAAAGATATTTCATTTGAGGATTTTAGAATTAAAGTAAGTAATGTTGAAAAAAGTGGTCAGGGAATCACTTCTACAGCAGCAGCTAACAGAGTTTGGGAACAAGAAGTTTCTGTGGCTTTATTGACTTCTGAATTTGATAAATTAGGATTGAGAGTAGGTGAAAAACACATCATCGAAGTTCTAAAGGCTGATCAGAATATCGGTCAAAATCCAATGTTTCTGAACGCTGCAGGAATGTTTGATTTGGCTAAATTCAAAGAATATTTTAAGGCTAATCCTGCTCAGGCTGAGTACTTAAAAGAAAGAGAAAAAGATGCTGAGCTGAATGCTAAATATCAAATTTACAGCACACTGGTAAAAGCAGCTAATTATACTACTAAAGCTGAAGGGAAATTGAAATATGAAATGGAAGCTAATAAAGCTAATTTTTCATACGTAGGAGCATTGTTTTCTTCAATCAAAGACAGTGAAGTTAAGGTTACTGATGCTGAGATTTTAGAGTACATGAAGAAAAATGAAAAAAGATACAAGGCTGATGAATCTCGTTCAGTAGAGTATGTTTTAATCGAAGACAAACCTTCTAAAGAAGATGTGGCTGATGTTAAAGCAAAAATCACCAGCTTATTATCAGGAAGTGTGGTTTATAATCAGGCAACAGGTAAAAATGATACTGTAGCCGGATTCAGAACAACTGCTAATCCAGTTGAATTTGTAAATTCAAATTCGGATATCCCTTATGATTCTTCTTATGTAGCCAAAAAAGATTTGCCTGCTGTTGATGCTGAGCAATTATACAATTTAGCTCCTGGTGCAGTTTACGGACCTTATGTTTTTGGAAACTACTATTGTATTTCTAAATCATTAGGTAAAAAATTAGGTGTAAATGCAAAAGCTAGTCATATCTTAATTAGTTATGAAGGAGCTCAGGTTCCTAACCAAAGAGAAAAAAGAACTAAAGAAGAAGCTAAAGTTAAAGCCGAAGAAGTATTGGCTCAGGTAAATGCTAATCCGGAAAGTTTCATGATGTTAGCATTCCAATATTCTGATGATTCATCTGCACAGCAAGGTGGTGATTTAGGTTATTTTGGACCTGGTCAAATGGTAAAACCATTTAGTGATTTTGTATTCAATAATGGAATTGGAAAAGTAGGTTTAGTTGAAACTCAATTTGGATTTCATATTATTAAAGTTACTGATAAACAAGACGGAGTGCGTTTAGCTACTGTAGCTCAAAAATTAGAACCATCTGAAGTGACTTCAGATAAAGTATTTACTCAGGCAACAAAGTTTGAAATGGATGCTGCCGGTAACGATTTTGAAAAAGTTGCCAAGTCAATGAAGTTAACTGTTACTCCTGCGGTTTCAGTAAAAGCAATGGATGAGAATTTTGGAGCTTTAGGAAATCAAAGAGCTATTGTAAGATGGGCTTTTGAAGCTGATACGAAAGTGGGTTCAGTAAAACGTTTCGAAGTTGCTAATGTTGGTCACGTAATTGCTACAGTTAAAAACATTGACGATTCAGGATTTGCTCCAATTGATCAGGTAAGACCATTTATTGAAACTAAATTGAAAAATGTTAAAAAAGCGGAAATGCTAAAAGCTAAAATGGCAGGTTCTTCTCTTGAAGCTATTGCTAAAGCAACAGGAGGTAAAGTAGAACAAGCTGTTAATGTTACTTTGGATAATCCGGTATTAAATGGTGGTGTAGGTCAGGAACCAAGAGTGGTAGGAAGTGCATTTGCTTTAGCTGCTAACAAAGTTTCTGCTCCTATTGAAGGAAATACAGGAGTTTATGTAGTAAAAACAACAAGTATTGTTAAAGCTCCGGCTGTAAAAGATGTAGCGCCTTATGTTGCTAAAGTTAAAGCGCAATCAGCAGGAGATGTTAACAGAGTATTACCTGCTCTTAAAGACATCGCTGATATCAAAGATAACCGTAGACAATTTAACTTCTAGTATTATAGATTAATTTTAATTTCATAAAAAACGTCCCGTTTTGACTACTATCAAAACGGGACGTTTTTTTATGGTTTTTTAGAAGTTTAATCTAAAATCATGTCTTTGTAAGCAATGATTGTATTAAAACCTTTAGAGGTAAAATAAGTGATAGGATTTACTTCAGAAATTACCATGATGAAATCACCGCCCCAAGCGCCCAGGCTTTTTATTTCGCCGATAAAATCAGAAAATAAATCTTCTTTGGCGGTAGTTGTTTCTAAAATGGTACTCATAAATGCTTCGTGATTGGCTATAGCAAGAGCCATTGCGCCGGCAGTTTTGGCATAAACAATTTCGTGGGTGATTTTGTCTATTTTTAATATATTCTTTTCGGTATTGTTGTTTTTGTTTTTTCTGTAATTGGCTATCGCAGCTTTGCTGCTTTGTTTTTTGTTTAAGTATACAAAATAGATTTTGTCTGCAAAGGCAGGATGGAAATTAATGATTTCTACTTTGGGTTTGCCATTTTTTAATTGGTAAATAATTGGTGCGTTATTTTGTGCACAGGCAATATCGTAACCGCTTCCTCCGAAACTCTTTTTCAATAATTCAAAAGCATCAATTTTTAGCCATTGGGCAATGTTGTTGATAAGTGTAGAAGATGTGCCTAGTCCCCATTTTTTAGGAAAAGTCAATTCGGTTTTAATCTTGTAGCCTTTTGATTGTTTTATAAAATCAGGATTTAATAAATAGGCTTCATGAAGAATCTTTATTAGGGTGTGTTTTATGGTATCTTCTTTTGAATCTGTTGGATTTGTAATTTCTGAAAATGTAATGTTTTCTTCAAACCAGATACTGTCATCACTGTCATAACTTGTCCATAAGATTCCCGGATTGTCTTTTTCTTCTATCGTTAGGTTTTGACCAAATTTTGTTGGCAATGCCAAAGCTTTAGCGCCGTCTAAAACTAAATATTCGGCAGTGATTAATAGTTTTCCGTTACTGTAGAATGTTTTTTTGGTATTCATTTTAGAATTTGAATGATTTCACTAATACAATTATTTTTTTCTCAAACTTTCTACAAAGTTGACTACTCCACTATGAGATACAACGTGGTGCTTAAAGTGTTTTTGTACCAAATGACGCTCTTCATTTGTGGCTTCCAATTGATTTAAGATATTGTTTAGGTGCATTTTCATGTGACCGTCCTGAATGCCTGTTGTAGTTAGTGAACGCAAAGCAGCAAAATTTTGTGCTAATCCGGCAACGGCCACAATTTCCATTAATTCTTTTGCGGAAGGATTCTCCAGCATTTCTAATGAAAGTTTAACCAAAGGATGCAAACTGGTTAATCCACCCACAGTTCCTAAGGCTAAAGGAACTTCGAGCCAAAAACTGAAAATACCATTTTCGATTTTAGCATGAGACAAACTGCTGTATTGCCCTGCTTTGGCAGCATAAGCATGAATTCCGGCTTCTACGGCTCTGAAATCATTACCTGTAGCCAGAATGACAGCATCAATCCCGTTCATGATTCCTTTGTTATGCGTTACAGCGCGGAAAGGTTCCACTTCGGCAATTTGTACCGCCTGAACAAATCGTTCTGCAAAAAGCTGAGGATTTTCAATATGTTTTTCGGCTAAGTCTTCCACAGGACAGGAAACTTCTGCGCGAACAATACAATTGGGGACATAGTTCGAAAGAATACTCATCACCACTTCGATGTTTTTTTCTTCTTCGGTAAAAATTTCATAAGCCTGCGCTTCTGATTTTAAGATGTTAGCAAATTGCTCTAAACAGGAGTTGATAAAATTAGCTCCCATACTGTCTTTGGTTTCAAAAGTAGCATGGAGTTGGAAATAATTAGCTAATAGAGTGGTTTTGTCTTCCAGTGTAATGTCCAGAATCCCACCGCCACGTTGTTGCATGTTTTTAGTCAGATGTTCTGTTTCTGAAAAGAATTTGGCTTTGGTTTGTGTAAAAAACAAATCCAGTTTAGAAACATCTCCTTTGTACATAAAATGAACCTGACCGATTTTTTCGGTATTGATCACCGTGGTTTTAAAACCGCCTCTTGTTGACCAGAATTTTGCGGCCTTTGATGCAGCAGCTACTACCGAACTTTCTTCGATAGCCATTGGAATGGTGTGGTATTTTCCGTTGATAAGGAAATTAGGAGCAACTCCCAGCGGAATATAGAAATTACTGATGGTGTTTTCTATAAATTCATCGTGTAGTTTTTGGAGTTTTTCGTCGCTGTTCCAGTATTTTTTTAATAATTGGATGGCATTTTCCGGATTTGAAAAATAGGCTGAGGCAATCCAGTTTATTTTTTCTTCTTTTGATAATTTAGAGAATCCTGCTACGGCTTTGTTCATTTTCAGTGGATTATAGTGTAATGTGGCGCAAAGATACGTTTTAGCCTTTTTATTTGCCATTAATTTAGTGTCAATAAATGGGATTATTGTTATTTTGTTAAGTATAATTATATAAGTCAAATGTGAGATAATTGTAGTTTTTTTATTAAAATTGGGGTACTTTTATTTATACTTAAATTTATGAAGCATAAGTTGCTGCCTTTCGTTTTGTTTTTGTTGACAGCGAGTATTTTTGGACAACAAAAAATTTCTGTTGAATCGATTTATCGCGGAATGTTTCGGACTCAGGATATGGATGAGTTGCATTCGTTACAAAAATCTAATCAATATACGGTTTTGAATTACAATCAGTCGGCACAGTCCACGCAGATTGACTTGTATGATTTTGCGACTTTGCAAAAAACAGCCACGATTATTGATTCTAAAGATCATAAAGGCATGCCGGGGATTGATAGTTATGTTTTTGATTCGAATGAAAAAATGCTGTTGCTGGCTTGTAATTCCAATCAGATTTACCGTCATTCCTTTACTGCTGATTACTATTTGTATGATATTTCGAAAAAGGAATTGACCCGATTGTTTGATTTCCAAATTCAGGAACCTACATTTTCTCCTGATGGAACGAAGATTGCTTTTGCCAGAGAGAATAATTTGTATGTTTATGATTTAGCATCAAAAATAACAACTCAGATTACGACTGATGGACAGAAAAATGCAATTATTAACGGAATTTGCGACTGGGTTTATGAGGAAGAATTTGAATTTGTAAGGGCTTTTGATTGGTCTGCCGACAGCAAAAAGATTGTTTACATCCGATTTGATGAATCACAAGTGCCTGAGTTTTCAATGACGGTTTTCAATAAGGAATTGTATCCTGCGGTGAATACTTTTAAATATCCAAAAGCAGGAGAGAAGAACTCGGAGGTCTCGTTATATATTTTTGATGTGGTTTCAAAAGATTCCAAAACGGTGAACTTGAGTAATTATACCGATTTCTATATTGCCAGAATAAAATGGACTAATGATGCCAATGTTTTGTCGGCTCAGGTTTTAAATCGTCATCAGGATAATTTAGACCTGCTTTTTATTGACGGAAATTCAGCTGCTAAAAAAGTGGTTTTGAATGAGAAGGATAAAGCTTATGTTGATGTAACCGATAATCTTACTTTTTTAAAGGATAATAGTTTTATCTGGACAAGTGAAAAAGACGGATTCAATCATATTTATTATTACGATAAAACGGGGCAGTTGAAAAATCAAGTGACTAAAGGAAACTGGGAAGTGACTGCTTTTTATGGGTTGGATGAGAAAACCAATACTGTTTTTTATCAATCAACCGAAAATGGTTCTATCAATCGAGGCGTTTATAAAATAGGCCTGAAGGGAAATAATAAGGTGGCTTTGTCTAATGAATTAGGAACTAATGAGGCTACTTTTAGTCCTAATTTTGATTATTATATTCGTACTTTTTCAAGCGCAACTCAGCCTACTACTTATACTTTGAATGAAGTGAAATCAGGGAAAGAAGTAAAAGTAATTCAAAATAACGCTGCGTTGTCGGGCAGATTGAAAGAATATAATTTGCCAACAAAAGAGTTTTTTGTTTTAAAAACCGAGAAAGGCAATGAACTCAATGTCTGGATAATCAAACCAAAAGATTTTGATGCTTCAAAAAAATATCCTGTTTTTATGACGCAATATTCGGGTCCTGGTTCACAACAAGTAGCTAATCAATGGAATTCTCTTGATGATTACTGGTGTTTGATGCTTACTCAACAAGGATATATTGTGGTTTGTGTGGATGGCAGAGGAACCGGTTTTAAAGGAGCGGCTTTTAAGAAAGTGACGCAGTTGCAATTAGGAAAATACGAAGTGGAAGATCAGATTGATGCCGCTAAAGTGATTGGGAATTATCCTTATGTAGATAAAAGTAGAATTGGGATTTTTGGCTGGTCTTACGGCGGATTTATGGCTTCTAATTGTATTTTGAAAGGAAATGACATTTTTAAAATGGCCATTGCGGTAGCTCCGGTGACTAATTGGCGTTTTTATGATTCGGTTTATACCGAAAGATACATGCATACACCACAGGAAAATGCGAGTGGATATGACGATAATTCGCCTATCAATTTTGCTAATCGTTTAAAAGGAAAATATCTTTTGATTCACGGAAGTGCCGATGATAATGTGCATTTGCAAAATTCGATGGAAATGATGAATGCCTTAATTCAGGCGAATAAACAATTTGATTCCCAGATTTATCCGGATTGCAATCATGGGATTTACGGTGGAATGACCCGAATTCAGCTGTTTAATAAGATGACTAATTTTATAATTGAAAATCTTTAAATCGAATTAAGAGTCTGTTTAGATTTCTTTAAAAAAGAAATTTTCTTTTCCCCGTCCCTAAAGGGTGAAAAATTTCTTAAAGATTCATCAAAATTACACCCTTTAGGGACGGGGAATTAATTTTGATGAATTTTAAACAGATTCTAAGAAGTTAGAATTTTAGAACTATATTTGGATTTGAAATTTGAATTTTCCAAAATACCCATTTATAAATACCAACCTGCTAACACCTTATTTATGAATCAAGATACTCCAAATGATTTTTTTAAAAGTTCCGTTTTAGGGCATCCTGCGGGATTATTTGTGTTGTTTTTTACTGAAATGTGGGAGCGTTTTTCCTATTATGGAATGCGTGCTTTGTTGGTTTTATTTCTTACAACTTCAATAGCCAAAGGAGGTTGGGCGTGGAATGTGGAAGATGCAATGGCATTGTATGGAACTTATACGATGGTGGTTTATTTTACGCCAATTGTTGGAGGTTATTTGGCAGATCGGTTTTTAGGTTATCGCTGGGCTGTTGTTATAGGGGCTTTTGTAATGACATTGGGACACGCTTCTATGGCGGTTGAAACACCTACATTTTTATATATCGGTATTATTTGTTTGATGATAGGTAATGGTTTGTTCAAACCTAATATGACTTCTATTATTTCTAATGCTTATGAAAAACACCCGGAAAAGAAAGACGGTGCTTATTCCTTGTTTTATATGGGAGTAAATGCAGGCGCTTTTTTAGGAATTATGCTTTGTGGTTATATAGGTGAAAAAATTTCCTGGAGTTTAGGTTTTGGACTGGCAGGAATATTTATGTTTTTCGGAATGCTGCAATTTTATTTTACGCAGAATATTTTTGGGAATATAGGTTTGCCTCCTACATCGGAAACAAAAAAGGCAATAAAAGAAAAGGAAGCTCAGGAAAGTGCAGCGCCACATATTGTTAGGGATCGAATAATAGCGGTAGTGATTTTTTCTGTTTTTTCTGTTTTCTTTTGGGCAGCTTTTGAACAGGCGGGAGGTTCGATGACTATTTTTGCTGAAAAATTTACACAAAGGGAATTGTTTGGTAATTCAGCCTGGATTTTTAAAATCACCGATGCTTTACTGACTATTATTCCGTTGCTGGTGATTAGTTATGTTTTGTTGAAATTGTTTTCAAAAACAGTAAAAGAATACACTTTAGGAAATAGTATCTTATCGTTGAGTTTTATTATCATTTGGGGAATTGTAATTTGGAAAATAAATAGGGATTTTTCAACAACTGAGGCCGAAGTGCCTGCTTCGTGGTTCGGGATTTTGAATTCCTTATTTATTATTTGTTTTGCTCCGTTCTTTTCAAAATGGTGGGAGAGTAAATATAATATTTCGGGGCCAATGAAATTCGGACTTGGACTGTCTTTGTTAGGATTGGGTTTTGGATTTTTGGCTTATGGAAGTATGGGAATTACTACTGATTCGGTTGTACGAGTGAGTATGATTTGGCTTATTGCGGCTTATTTGTTTCATACTTTGGGAGAATTGTGTATTTCGCCTGTGAGTTTGTCTTATATCAGTAAACTGGTTCCGGCAAGCTGGATTGGAATTATGTTTGGAGTCTATTATCTGTTTTTAGGAATGGGGAACAAACTGGCAGGTTCTATGGGAGGATTAATTGAAACCATTAGCCAACAATACAGTTTGTCTGCATTTTTCCTTTTATTTACAATCATACCGATAGGTTTAGGGATAATTATGCTGTTGTTATCTCCTTTAATGAAAAAAATAATGCACGGAGTTAACTAGATGCAGTTTAGTGGTATTGTTTTTGTGTAAATTTGTATATCAAATAAATCAATTATGAAAAAAATATATTTAATCGCTGTTTTCTTTATTGGTCTTGTTGCAACTCAGGCACAGGAACTAAAATGGCATACGGATGTTAAGGAGGCGATGGCTATAGGAAATAAAGAGCATAAACCTTTGTTGTTGTTTTTCACTGGAAGTGATTGGTGTGGATGGTGTATCCGTTTGCAAAAAGAAGTTTTGACAACACCTGAATTTAGAAAGTGGGCAAAAGAAAAAGTCGTATTGGTGGAATTGGATTATCCCAGAGCTGTTCCGCAAACTGATGAGATTAAAATGCAAAATGATGGTTTGCAAAGAGCTTTTGGTGTTCAGGGTTATCCAACAGTTTGGTTTGCTACCGCTCAATTTAAAGATGGAAAACCAAGTTTTGGAGGTTTAGGAAAAACTGGTTATGTGCCTGGAGGTCCGGTGGCCTGGTTGGAAGTGGCTAATGGAATTCTAAATCAAAAATAAGATTACTATAGATTAAATCTTTAATCTAACTTATAAAATCCCTTTTCGGCAGTAGCATGAAAAGGGATTTTTTGTTTTTTGCAACTCGCTTTCCATAGCTTTAAAATGTATTGGTAATTAGAACCATCGGCAATAACTAATTTTGGTTTTAAGGATAATAGCATGCGTTCCAGATTGATTTTTGGGGTTTGAGTAAGTAATACGATATTCGGTTTGATGTCTTTTGGAAAAGTGCCAATACTGTCCAAAATCAGGATTTTGTTTCCTTTAAAATAAGCCGTGTGATTAAGTGATTCCTGTTTTTGTATGTGGCTGAAATTACCAACTAAATAGGAGTTCAGTGTTTTGGATTTTGCGGAAGCAGTATCATTAGTGTAGAGATAAACTTCATTTCCGAAACGTTGAACGATTAATGTCTTTCTTTTTGAATGAAAAACAATCCATTCTTCCTGATTTTGAATGTTCCATCGATTAAAAATAAGAGATGATTGCATTGTAATTATTGAGATTAGGACTAATACTAGTTTATTAAACTGAGGTTTTCTGAGCCAAATAATTGTTGAAATAATCAGGATATAAGAACAACTAAGCAGGATAAAGTTAAATGAAATGTCTTTGATGATGAATTGTTCCAAAGAAGCAATTAAATTAATGATTTTGTTTAAGAAAAGAATGCTCCATTCTAAAGGTTTGCTTAGCCAAATAGGTGGAAATCCTATTGCAGCAAAAGACATGACAACAACGCCTAAAAACATAATTATGCTAAGTAATGGAATGACAGCCAGATTAGTGATGAAAAATAATCCCGGAAATTGATGGAAATAATACAGGCTTAAAGGTAAAGTACCGATTTGTGCAGCAAAAGAAACGGTGAGTATGTCCCAGCAGTATTTTAGAATTTTATTCTTTGGTTTCCAATAGGATGCCAGAATGGGTTGGAACCAAACGATAAAAAATATGGCAAGATAGCTGAGTTGAAATCCTACATCAAACAGGAAATAAGCTTGGAAAAGCAATATCAACAGTATCGAAACTAATAAGGTGTGGTAAATATTGACGCTTCTTCGAAAGTATAATCCAATAGCAACAAAAGAAAACATAACAACTGAGCGGACTATAGAAGGTGAAAGTCCGGCTATTAAAGCAAAAAGGAATAGGTTAATTAACAGAATGCTTAATTTTAAAAGAGAGCCTTTTCGGGTATTGGGGATAGGGCTTAACAGGAATTTGATAAACAGAAAAATAAAACCTACGTGTAAACCTGAAACCGATAAAATATGTACCGCTCCGGCATATTGATAATCCTGAATGATTTCGGGGGAAATGTCTTGTCTTTGCCCTAAAATCAAAGCAGATGCAACGGCTAAAGCAGTTTTGTCAAAATGTGATTGTTCTAAATTATGGCTAATTTTGGAATTGATTTTTGAAATATAATACCAAATGTCTTTTTGTGGTTCAGGACTTATTTTGATATTTCCTGAATTAGCATACAGCTGCGCATAAATTTGTTTTTGGTTTAGGTAAGCGCCATAGTCAAATTGGTTTGGGTTATCGGGTTTTTTGTTGCGCTGGATGACACCTTTGATGTTTAAAATTGTACCGGTTTCAAACACTTTGAAATGTTTTTTGGGAATGCTTAATAAAATGCGTCCGTTACAGTTTTGTTGGTCAATTTGTTGAATTATGCCTATGTAGCGTTGGTTGTATTTTGTGTTTTTTAATTTCTCTCTAATGACTAATGTTGTCGAGATTTCTTTGTCAAATTTGTCAATCAGATGTGTGTAATTGCTTTTTTGAAAGGAATCAGTTTGGACAATTAAACTACTCATCCCGATTAAAAATGAAGTAAAATAGGTGACTGTCGAAAAATACAGTTTGAACTTTTGATTTGTTTTTGGACCCCAAAATAAAATACATAAAAGTAGTAGCAAAAGCAGTAGTAATCCAAAAATGAAATTTGGATTTGGAACAAAAAAATAAGCCGATAGTATTCCTAACAGGAAGCAAATTGTAATTCTTGCCAAAGGAAATTCGAGTACTTTCATATTTCTAAAGTACGAATTTTCGGCAATAAAATATTTTTTTAAGGTAAAATTCTGTTAACCTGACTAAAAGTTCTTTCGTAGTAAGCTTCTTTGGTTGAGGATATTATAACGCCTCTGGAAGTTGATGCGTGAATGAATTGGAGTTCGTCATCTTTGGTTTCGACAATAATGCCTACGTGGTTAATCTGGCTTCGATTATTGGTTTTAAAAAATATTAAATCTCCTTTTTGTGCTTTCGAAATATTTTTTCCTAAATCAATTCCTATTTTGGCCTGTTCCGAAGAGCTCCTGGGTAATTTAATGTCAAATTGATTAAAAGTCGTGAATACTAATCCTGAACAATCAAAACCAGCTTTGGTTGTTCCGGCTGCTTTGTATGGAACACCAATGTTTTCGGTGGCAGAATTAATTATTTTTTCAGCAAGATGAGCTGATGATTTAGTGGTTGCACCAGATACTGATTTACAGGAAGTAAATACAATTGGGAGCAGGATTACTATAAATAAAGGTTTTAAAAGTTGTTTAAGCATTCAAATCGGCAATAATTAATTGGGCTGTTTTTTCACTAGCTCCGGCTCCGCCTAATTTTTGTTCTAATTCGTCATATTTAGCCAAAAGTTTTTTGCGGTATTCAGGATTCAGTATTTTAGTTAACTCCTTTTTTATGTTTTTAGTATTGCATTCGTCCTGAATTAATTCAGTAACCACTTCTTCATCCATAATTAAATTCACTAATGAAATGTATTTCAGGGTAATAATGCGTTTTGCAATTTGGTATGAAATTGAATTTCCTTTGTAGCAAACTACTTCCGGTACTTTAAAAAGGGCTGTTTCTAAGGTGGCTGTTCCTGAAGTGACTAAGGCCGCATGAGCGATTTTTAATAAATTATAGGTTTTGTTAGAAATGAATTTAATGTTTTTATTGGTTATAAAAGTCTCATAAAAAGCAAATTCCTGACTTGGAGCACCTGCAATGACAAATTGATAATCCGGAAAATCATCGACTACACTGAGCATTACCGAAAGCATTTTAGTGATTTCCTGTTTTCTACTGCCGGGAAGTAAGGCAATAACAGGCTTTTCGTCTAAATTATTTTCGGCTTTAAAAACAGCAGCTTCAATGGGTTTTTGATTTTGAATGGCATCAATAAGCGGATGTCCAACAAATTCCACAGGATAATGATGTTTGTCTTCGTAAAAGTTTTTTTCGAAAGGCAAAATCACATACATTTTATCAACATCTCTTTTGATGGCTTTGATACGGTTTTCTTTCCATGCCCAAATTTGTGGCGAAATGTAATAATGGGTTTTAATTCCGTTTTCTTTAGCCCATTTGGCGATGCGCATATTAAAACCGGGATAATCAATAAAGATGATGGCATCAGGTTGAAACTTGAGGATGTCTTCTTTACAAATTTTGATATTGTTTAAAATGGTTTTTAGATTAAACAGCACTTCTACAAATCCCATGAAAGCTAATTCACGGTAATGTTTTACTAAAGTTCCGCCAACAGCCTGCATTAAATCGCCTCCCCAAAAACGGATTTCGGCATTGTTGTCTTTTTTCAGGAGTGCTTTCATTAAATTTGAACCGTGTAAGTCGCCTGATGCTTCTCCTGCTATAATGTAGTATTTCATTGTTGCTGTTTAATTATAAATCGGTAATCAAAATTAGTTATTCCATTGTCAGGAATCAAATTAAGATTTAAAATTGAATTATTCGTTCCAATTCCAGGTATTGAGTTGTTTTGTTGCGTGGTAAGCTGTTAAGTCAAATTGCACAGGAACAATCGAGATATAACCGTTTTTCAAAGCCCATTCGTCGGTATCTTCGCCGTGATCCTGATTTACAAATTCGCCTGATAACCAGTAATAATCCCGACCTTGTGGTGTCTTACGTTTGTGGAATTTTTCCATCCAAAGTGCTTTAGCCTGACGACAAATTTTAATTCCTTTGATTTCTTCTCTTTTTAGTTTTGGGAAATTAACATTTAAAACCACATCTTGCGGTAATTTGTTTTGTAATACTTCTAAAGTTATTTTTCGAATGAAAGGTTTGATTTCTTCAAAATTGGCATTCCAGTCAAAATCCAGAAGCGAAAAACCTATGGCGGGAATTCCTTCAACTCCGGCTTCGATAGCAGCACTCATCGTTCCTGAATAAATAACGTTTATTGAAGAATTGGAACCATGATTGATACCTGAAACACATAAATCGGGTTTTCTTTTCAGGACTTCGTTAGTAGCTATTTTTACACAGTCTACAGGAGTTCCTGAGCAGCTGTATATGCTAATTGCATCGCTTTCGTTAGAAATTTTGTTTAGATACAAGGTTTCGTTGGTAGTAATGGCGTGTCCCATGCCGCTTTGTGGTTTGTCAGGGGCTACCACTACAATTTCTCCTATTTCGGACATAACGGCAATTAAAGCCAGAATTCCAGGAGCCGAAACACCGTCGTCATTGGTAATTAAAATTAGGGGCTTAGTTGGATTCATTTTTGAAAAATTAGATATGAAAACTCATATTTTTTAAACAAAGAAAACAAATTTTATTCAGTTGGTTGATTATTGGGATTAAGAAAAGAACAATTTTATATCTTTAACAAAAAATTATGGAAGCCTTATCATTGTAGGCTTGGTTTTTCCCGTAACTTAGTTTAAAAAATTGAATGAATACTATTATTAGTCTTATGAAGAGAAATTATAAAATACTTCTTGCCGTAGTTTTCCTATCGGTAACATTATTTGCATTTAAAATAAAATCAGCTTCTGAGGCTGATCCCGATAAAGATAAATTACTTTTAGAATTATTGACTTTTGTGATTGAAAAAGGGCATTATAGTCCGGCAGCTATTGATGATAATTTCTCTAAAGGAGTTTATAAAGATTACATACAGGCATTAGATCCTTCAAAACGTTTCTTTTTGCAATCAGATATTGATGAATTTTCAAAATACGAATTAGAATTAGACGATGAGTTAATGAATAAGGATTTGACCTTTTTTGCATTAACTTACGACCGTTTGATGCAAAGAATGAAAGAGAGTCAGGGATTATACAAAGAGATTTTAAAAACGCCTTTTGATTATTCAATTGATGAAAGTTTTAATACCGATTATGAAAAAGCACCCTATGCTAAAAGCAGTGCTGAATTAAAAGAGCGTTGGAGAAAACAGTTAAAATTAACAACGCTTTCCTCATTGACTGATCGTTTAAAAATACAGGAAAATAAAGGAAAGCTTTCTAAAGAAGAAACTGATTTAATTTCAAATCCTTTGCATGAAGAAGAAAATGCTGCTCCTGTAGAACCTAAGAAGGAAGTTTCTAAGGAAGATGCTAAACCTAAATCTTTTGAGGTGTTAGAAAAAGAAACACGTGAAAGTACGGTTAAATCTTTAGATGAGTATTTTGGTTTTATGAAAGATTTAGATCGAAATGATTGGTTTTCGGTTTATATTAATTCTATTACTGCTCGTTTTGATCCGCACACTAATTATTTTGCCCCTGAGGAAAAAGAGCGTTTTGACGTGAGTATGAGTGGAACATTAGAAGGAATCGGAGCCCGTTTACAAAAGAAAAACGATTATACGGAAATTTCAGAATTGATTTCCGGCGGACCTGCCTGGAGAGGAAAAGAACTGGAAGCCGGAGATTTAGTGCTTAAAGTAGCTCAGGGTGATGATCAGCCAGTGGATGTTGTTGGAATGCGTTTGGATGATGTGGTGAAAAAAATTAAAGGTCCTAAAGGAACAGAAGTTCGTTTGACAATTAAAAAAGTTGATGGAACGATTAAAGTAATTTCAATCATTAGAGATGTTGTTGAAATTGAAGAAACTTATGCTAAATCAAGTATCGTTAACAAAAACGGATTGAAGTATGGAGTGATTTATTTGCCTAAATTCTATATCAATTTCGAAAATAAAGACGGAAGGGATGCGGGTAAAGATATTGCTTTGGAAGTAGAAAGATTAAAACAGGCTAAGGTAGACGGAATTGTTTTAGACGTTCGTGATGATGGTGGAGGTTCTTTATCAACAGTAGTAGATATTGCAGGTTTGTTTATTGAACAAGGACCAATTGTCCAAATTAAATCAGCCGGCAGAAAGAAAGAAGTTTTATACGACAGAGATAAGAAAATTGAGTGGGATGGGCCATTAGTAATTATGGTGAATAGCTTCTCGGCTTCTGCTTCTGAGATTTTGGCTGCTGCTATTCAGGATTACAAACGCGGCGTTATCATTGGTAGTAAACAAACTTATGGTAAAGGAACAGTTCAAAATGTAATTGATTTGAATCAGTTTGTTCGTAGTAATGAATTAGGTGATTTGGGTGCGCTTAAAACAACGACTCAAAAATTTTACAGAATCAATGGAGGCTCTACTCAGTTAGAAGGTGTAAGTAGTGATGTGGTTATGCCAGACCGTTATTCCTATTTAAAAATGGGGGAACGCGATGTAGAAAATGCAATGCCTTGGGATAAAATAGATGCTGCAGAATATAATGTTTGGAATAATAACAGTAGCAATTTTAGTAAGGCTATTTTGCACAGTAAAGAACGTATTGCTGCTAATCCGCAATTTAAACTTATTGATGAAAATGCTAAATGGATTGATGCCCGTAGTAAAGAAAATGAGTACAGTTTAAATATAGATAAGTTTAGAAAAGCTCAGGCTGCAATAGAAGAAAAAGCTAAGAAATTCAAACCTGTTTTTGATTATAAAAATGACTTGAAATTTACTTCTTTGCCTTATGAGGTAGAGCAAATGAGTAAAGACAATGTTTTGAAAGAGAAAAGAGATCGTTGGCACGAAAGTTTATCTAAAGATATTTACATAGAAGAGGCATTAAATGTATTAGATGATTTACAAACCAGAGTTAATTTAAAAAACAATGCGATTCCGGCTAATAAATTGAAAAAAGAAAAGTTAGCTAAATCTTAAAAATAAGATGTGTTATAAATATTCGCTCTGGAAATCAATTGAATTTTCAGAGCGTTTTTATTTTAATTAAAAAGGTATGAGAAACCGATATTTTATAGGATTGTTAATTTCCGCTTTTATTTTTTTAGTGGGTAAGCAAAGTGTAAAGCTGCAAGCCGAAATTTTTCAGAATACAAATAGAATTGTAGCTGATTTGGATTCGAAAGTAGAAAATCAGACGAATAGGAATTTGAGTTTTTATTTGCCAAAATCGACTACTTCACAAGTTGTAGAACATTCCTATTATACTTTGTCTTACAATGAACAGGCAGAACAAGCGGAATGGGTGGTTTATGAGTTGAAGAAAGATTATGTTCGTAATAGTAATTTTAAACGTCCTTTTTTTATTGAAGATCCAAAAGTAATAACACAATCTGCTGACTGGAGAAATTATAAAAAATCGGGTTATGATAAAGGCCATTTATGTCCTGCTGCTGATATGGAATTTAATCTGGATGCTTATAATGATACGTTTTTTACATCGAATATTAGTCCGCAGTGCATGAGTTTAATTCGGGTATTTGGAGTCGACTGGAGCAAAAAATCCGTTTTTGGGCAGTCAAATACAATGGACTGCTCATTGTTACAGGAGGTGTGTTAAAAGGTAGTCTTAAAACTATAGGGGATGAAGAAGTAGTAGTGCCAAATTACTTTTATAAAATAGCACTGAACTATTCAAACGGGAACTGTAAAATGATTGCTTTTTTAGTTCCAAATGAAAAAAGCAGTAAACCAATTTTTGATTATGTGGTTGCTGTTGATAAAATAGAATCCATTACAGGTATTGATTTCTTCCCTAAACTGGAAGATAAATTAGAAAACAATTTAGAGAAGAATGTAAATATTAGTTCCTGGTTTGCTAAATAAATTCAAAGCCAGGAATTAATTTTACCATTCGTTCACTTTATTGGCATCCATTTTAAGGAATATAAAAAGCAGGATTGTAAATCCCCATAATCCCGAACCTCCATAGGAGAAGAAAGGCAACGGAACTCCGATAGTTGGGAAAATTCCAATAACCATGGCAATATTTACAAAGAAATGGATGAATAAAATTCCGGCACAACAGTAACCATAAACTCTGCTAAATTTTGTTTTTTGTCTTTCGGCCAAGAAAATGATTCTTAGAAATAGAGTGACAAATAAAGCAATAACAACAAGCGAACCCACAAATCCCCATTCTTCACCTACAGTGGTAAAGATGTAGTCGGTATGTTGTTCAGGAACGAATCCTCCCTTAGTTTGTGTACCTTCAAGGAAACCTTTTCCAAACCATCCGCCAGAACCAATTGCAATTTCAGATTGGTTGGTGTTGTATCCAATTCCTTTTAAATCGACAGATTTACCAAGCAAGATGTTGAAACGATCTCTGTGGTGTTGTTTGAAAACATTTTCAAAAACATAGTTTACAGATAAAACAAAACCTGAAATAAGCGTAAATATAATACCGCTTGCAATAATGTTTCTATTGGCTAATCTGGACCTCCAATAAACAATAATTATGGCTATTAAAGCCATTAAAATTACATATTGGGGTTCAAATACCAGCGTGAATATAAATAAAGTGATGGCGATAAATCCTGTCCAAATGTACCAGGCCGGTAAACCTTCACGATACAAAACAATTAAGAATATAGTGTAGATTAAGGCACTACCAGGATCGTGAGGGACTATCAGAAGTATAGGTAATCCTAAAATGGCCAGGACTTGTATTTGTTTGTTGGTATCTTTTAGATTGATTTGGCTATCACTCATGTATTTGGCAATTGCCAATGCTGTTGCTGTTTTTACAAACTCCGATGGCTGCACACCAAAAGAACCAAATGAATACCAGTTAGTTTGTCCTTTAATAGTTTTACCGAAAACAAATAAACCAGCCAGTGACAGTAATCCTACGACGTAAATAACACTGGCGTATTTTTCGTAAAATTTGCCGTCAACTGCAAGAATTACAAATATTAAAGGGATTGTAAACGCAATAAAAATCAATTGTTTTTGATAGGTATCTTCAGTAGACGATAATGATGAAGAGAAGATGTTTAGCCATCCCATAATCACTAAGGTGCTATAAATAATAACACATATCCAGTCAATATTTTTCTTTACACTTTGATTTTTCATTTGTAAATGAATGGCTTAATTAATTTTTTTCTTAGTGGTATCTACTGCAGAATTTGTTTTAACCTCCTTGTATTTGCTTACTGAATCTTTTGGAGTGGTTTCAATAGAGCTTGCTTCTGCCATTCCGCCTAATTTAGCATATTCACTTCTTAAACTCTTTTCAAGGATTCTTTTTTCTAAATCAGTTCGGGTGATTTTTTTTCTCAAATATTTTTCAATCATCAAACTGGCAATTGGTCCTGCTATGGTAGCACCAAATCCTCCGTTTTCAACCAATACTGCTATGGCAATTTTGGGATTGTCTTTTGGAGCAAATGCCACAAAGATAGAGTGGTCTTCCAGCTGAACTTTTTTTCCGTCTATTCTGGCAAAGTTTTCGGCTGTTCCTGTTTTTCCACAAATATCAATTCCGTCAACTTTTAAGCCTCTAGCGGTACCTAAGTTATACACATCAAATAATCCGCTGATTATAGGTTCGAAATATTTTTTATCGATAGTTGTTTCATGCTTTATTTTGAACTTAGGATCGATTTTTTCTCCTTTGATTTTTTTAATGATATGAGGGGTGTAATAATATCCTTTGTTTGCAATAGTAGCCATCATGTTGGCTAATTGTATAGGGGTTGCTAATACTTCACCTTGTCCAATAGAATTGGAAACGATTGCTGTACTTCTCCATCCTCCGTTAGGGTAGATACGTTTATATGTTTTAGAAGTTGGAATACTTCCTTTTCTTCCTGTTGGTAAATCATAACCCATGTATTGACCAAGTCCAAAACTTTTCACATGACTACTCCAAACATCAACCGCATAAGAAGGTTTGACATACTTGTTGATGGTTTTCATGTAAGCTGTCCCGAAATAGGCGTTACAAGATTCGTAAATACCACGGTGTAATTGTAATGCTCCTCCATGACAGTGGCATCTCATGAATCGGCCTCTGGCATAACTAAATCCGTGGCGACAAAAAACGGTGAAATTTTCATCTATTACACCTTCTTGTAAGGCTACCAAACCTGTTAAAATTTTGAATGGTGAGCCAGGAGGATATTCGGCTAATAGACCTCTGTCATATAACGGTTTTGCTATAGAATCATTATAAAGTAGTGTATAGTTTTTAGAGCGTTGTCTTCCTACAAGAATTCCAGGGTCATAGGATGGAGCGGTAACTAATGCTAAGATTTCACCAGTTTTAGGCTCTATAGCAACGATACCACCTCGTTTGTTAATCATTAATTGCTCACCATAACGTTGAATTTCGGCATCAATCGTTAGATTGATATCTTCTCCTTGTACAGCAATGGTATCGTATTTACCGTTTTTGTAGGAACCTATTTCGCGGTTGTATTTGTCTTTTAGGAAATATTTAACCCCTTTTACTCCTCGTAAGATATCTTCGTAGTATTGTTCTACACCTTGTTTTCCTATTAAGTCACCACTTTTGTAATAAGAATTACTTTTAATAATTCCATCATTTACCTGAGTGATAAAACCAAAAATATTAGCGCCAAAATCTACTTCATAATCACGAAGGGAACGTTTTTGAACATAGAAGCCTTCAAATTTTCTGATTTTTTCCTGAAAAGCCGCATATTCACTTTTATTTAGTTGAGGTAAAAAAACAGAAGGAAGTCTCGGGCTATAGACTTTAGCCTTAGCTATTTTTTTTAAAAATTCTTCTTTGCTAATATCTAATAGCTGGCAAAGTTCTAAAGTATCCAGATTTTTTATTTCCCTTGGAATAACCATGATGTCATAAGAAGCCTGGTTGGCAACTAAAAGTTTTCCATGTCTATCATAAATATAGCCTCTTTCAGGATATTCGTATTTTATCTTGATAGCATTATTTTCAGATTTTAATTTGAAAGTGTCATTAATGACTTGCAAATAAAAAATCCGAATCAGGAGCAATGATGCTGCAACAATAATTATAGAAGGCAGCAGTAGTTTTCTCATCGTTTGTTTGGCTTAATAAGGTAAATTATTATAATGCAGCTAATAATTGTAAATACGGTACTCAGTAAGGTTCTGATTAAAATGTCTAAAATGAAACTCACTTGAAAGGCTTCCAGAATGAATAGGGTAAAATGATGGATTACCACTGCCAGAAGAATGAACGTAAATCTTTCAGGTGTTAATGATTCATTCAATTTTATGGTTTGGTATTCGTAGCTGACACCAAATGCAAATTTAAAAATATAAGGTCGGTAATAAGCTAAGATAAGACAGGCTGTTGTATGAATTCCTCCGGAATTTGAAAATAAATCCATTGTTAATCCTAGAAAAAAACTGCTTATTAGTAAGGCTGCTCTGTTTGAGTTGACAGGGTATAAGATGATGAATAGAATATAAGGTAATGGCATTATGAACCCTAAAAAGGTCATATTGTTGAATATGACAATTTGCAGAGTTAATAATAAAATAAACCTGAGGATATTGAGTAACAAAGTGCTATTCATCTTTTTGGGTTTCTTTTTCTAAATTGTTAACTTCATCTCTGTCTTTACTTTTAATAATGTACACATGACCTAAGTTAGTCATATCATTAAAAAGCTTGATGTTTAAAGTGTAATAATTGGTTTGGTTATCTATGTAAATATTATTGATCGTACCAATATTAATATTTTCAGGAAAAATAACCGATTGTCCTCCGGTAACAATAGTGTCTCCTTTCCTAACAGAAGCTAATCGGGGAACGTCAATCAATTGAACGAAGCCGGTGTTTTTTCCATCCCAAATTAAGGAGCCAAAATGATTTGACTTTTTGATTTTAGCATTGATTTGGGATTTTGTATTTAAGATACTTACAACTGTTGCGTATTTAGGAGAGGTTTTGTCAACGATACCTACAATTCCTAAACTATTAATAACTCCCATGTCAGGTTTTACTCCGTCGTTCGCACCTGAATTCAAAGTAAGGAAGTTTTCGTGAGTATTGTAAGAATTGTGAATTACCTTAGATACTATGATGTCTTCAGGAGCAGTACCTTTTAGATTTTGTGGTATTGGAACTTTAGTAGTGTCTTTAGTGTTGAAAATGATGCTTTTAAGTCTGGCATTTTCAAGAGCCAAAGCATCATTTTCAGACTTCAGATTCAAATATTCAGTTACGTTGTTTACTTCTTCGTAAACGCCACCCGTTAAAAAATTAGCAGAGCTAATAATTCTACTTTTATGGTAAGAATGAGACTGTATGGTAAGCAAAAGCGAAACGCTTAATAACAGCAAAAACAGTAATTTATTACTGTTTTTGAATATAAAATTAAATATTTGCTGCATTCTCTTATTTGGTTATTAATTTCAGGATATGCTGATAAGGTATTCCACTGTTAAAACCTATAGCTTATGAGCTATAAATATACTTTATAAATCTATTTTATTAAAATACTTTTGAATTTTCCAATGTTTTTCAATGCCATTCCTGTTCCTCTAACTACTGCTCTTAAAGGATCTTCAGCAATGTATACCGGTAAATCCGTTTTTTGAGAAATACGTTTGTCTAATCCTCTTAGCATAGAACCTCCACCTGCAAGGTAAATCCCTGTGTTGTAGATATCGGCAGCTAATTCAGGAGGGGTTTGAGACAAGGTTTCCATTACAGCGTCTTCAATACGTTGGATTGATTTGTCTAAAGCTTTTGCAATTTCTCTATAAGAAACATCAACCTGTTTTGGTTTTCCGGTAAGCAAATCTCTACCTTGAACTGACATATCTTCCGGAGGAGTTTCCAGGTCTTCAATGGCAGCACCAATTTGAATTTTGATTTTTTCAGCAGTACTTTCTCCAACGAATAAGTTGTGTTGGGTACGCATATAATAAACGATATCATTAGTGAAAACGTCACCGGCAATTTTTACCGATTTATCACATACAATACCACCTAAAGCAATAACGGCAATTTCTGTGGTTCCACCTCCAATATCTACAATCATGTTTCCTTTTGGTTGCATGATGTCAATTCCAATACCGATTGCTGCTGCCATTGGTTCGTGAATCAAATAAACTTCTTTTCCGTTTACACGTTCACAAGATTCTTTTACGGCTCTCATTTCTACTTCAGTAATTCCTGAAGGAATACAAACCACCATTCTTAGAGCAGGTGTAAACATCTTCTTTTTTAATGCCGGTATGCTTTTAATAAACATACTGATCATCTTTTCTGAAGCATCAAAATCAGCAATTACACCGTCTTTTAAAGGCCTTATGGTTTTTATGTTTTCATGCGTTTTACCTTGCATTAGGTTGGCTTCTTTACCAACTGCAATGATTTTACCAGAAATTCTATCTCGGGCTACTATTGACGGGCTGTCAATGACAACTTTATCATTGTGTATGATTAGTGTATTAGCGGTACCAAGGTCTATTGCAATATCCTCGGTCATGAAATCAAAAAATCCCATACGATTTTTAGGGGGTTTAAAAGTTAAAAATTAGGAGCGTACAAAGTTAATCAAATTAATGTTTGAAATGACGTGTCCCTGTAAATACCATTGCCAAATTATTTTCATTGCAATAGTCAATGCTTAATTGGTCTTTAATTGATCCTCCCGGTTGAATCACAGCGGTAATTCCGGCTTCTTTTGCAAGAGCTACACAGTCTGGGAAAGGGAAGAAAGCATCGCTTGCCATTGAGGCTCCTGTCAAGTCAAATCCAAAGTGTTTGGCTTTTTCAACAGCTTGTTGTAAAGCATCTACTCTTGAAGTTTGACCTGTTCCGGATGAGATTAAAGTTCCGTTTTTAGCAAAGACAATTGTGTTTGATTTAGTGTTTTTGCAAATTTTAGAAGCAAAAATTAAATCTTCAATTTCTTGTTCTGTTGGACTTGTAATGGTAACGGTAGTTAAATCTTTTTTATTGTCTGTGATGTTGTTTCTTTCCTGAATTAACAATCCGTTAAGACAAGTACGAACTTGCTTTTGTGGTAATTCAACATCATTTTGAACTAAAATAATTCTGTTTTTCTTTTCCTGTAAAATAGTTACAGCTTCAGCATCATAAGAAGGAGCAATTACTACTTCACAGAATAATTTGTTGATTTCTGTAGCTGTAGCAACATCAATTTTAGTATTCGAAATTAAAACTCCTCCAAATGCTGATGTAGGATCGCAGGCTAAAGCAGCTAAATAAGCTTCTTCAATAGTGTTTCTGGAAGCTAATCCACAGGCATTGTTGTGTTTTAATATAGCAAATGTAGGTCCGTCAGTTTTGAATTCGTTAATCAAATTCACTGCTGCATCTACATCTAATAAGTTGTTGTATGATAATTCTTTTCCGTGTAATTTTTGGAACATAGCGTCAAAATCCCCGAAGAAGAATCCTTTTTGGTGTGGGTTTTCCCCGTAACGTAATACCTGACCATTAGCAATACTTGCTTTATAGATGGTTTCGTCAGTATTGAAGTAGCTAAAAATAGCTCCGTCGTAGTGTGAAGATACGTGGAATGCTTTGGTAGCTAATAATTTTCTGTCTTCAAGAGTTGTAGCTCCGTTTTGTTTTGTAATCATATCTAAAAACAAAGCGTATTCGTTCATAGAAGGAACAATTACAGTGTCTTTGAAATTTTTAGCAGCTGCACGGATTAATGAAATTCCTCCAATATCGATTTTTTCAATAATGTCTTGTTCGCTGGCTCCGGAAGCTACTGTTTTTTCAAATGGATATAAATCTACAATAACTAAGTCAATCTGCGGAATGTTGAATTCCTGCATTTGTTGAACATCACTCTCATTGTCCTGACGGTTCAGGATTCCTCCGAAAATTTTTGGGTGTAATGTTTTTACTCTTCCGCCTAAAATTTCAGGAAATGCAGTAATGTCTTCAACAGCAACAACAGGTATGCCTAAATTTTTGATAAATTCTTCAGTACCTCCTGTTGAATAAAGAGTAACATTTTGACTGTGTAATAATTTAACAATAGGCTCAAGACCTTCTTTCGAAAAAACCGAAATTAATGCAGATTGAATTGTTTTAGATGTGCTCATGAATAGATTTAATTATAAAGTGCAAAAATAGTTTTTTTAATGTTAAAATAAACTATCAAAAAATAAGATAATTTTTAATTGACACATTTTTTTGAAAACTTATTGAAATCACTGTGTTTTATTGTGTTAAAAGAATTTTATATTAGGTTTTTGAATAATATTTACAGAATTTTACTTTATTAAAAATAGATTTTATGTTGCTATATCTTCGATTACTGAAAGAAAGTTTTGCTTTTGCGATTAATGCATTGCGAAATAATAAATTACGAACCTTACTTTCGCTACTTGGAGTGACAATTGGAATTTTTTCTATTATTGCTGTTCTGGCGGCGGTAGATTCATTGGATAATAAAATCAGTACCGATTTGAGAGGTTTGGATAAGAATACAATTTATCTAATGAAATTTTCTTTTGGACCTTCGGATATTCCTGCCTGGAAAAGAGATCAGTTTCCTAATGTAAAATACGATGAGTATCTTTATTTGAAAGGGTCTGTGACAAATACGGCTGAAGTTGCTTATCAAATTTTTACTAAAACAGAGAATATAAAATATGATTCCAAGATTGTTAGTACGGTAACTATTGTTCCGGTTTCTCATGAATTGATTGATATCCAGGGATTAGAATTTGAAAAAGGGAGGTTTTATAATGAATCCGAATCCAATTCAGGAGCAAAGGTTGTTGTTTTGGGAAATGATATTGCAACTAATTTATTTGAGGATGTTGAGCCAATTGGTAAGGATGTGCGATTGTACGGGCAGCGTTTTAGAGTTATTGGGGTTTTAAAGAAAAAAGGCGCTGGTCTTTTTGGAGATAGTACGGATTCTGCGGCTTATATTCCGGTTAATTTTGTCCGACAAAAATTTGGAGATAATAATGATTCGCTTTCTAATGTAATTATTTTTAAACCAGAGGATGGTGTTGATATGGAAGCTTATAAAGCTGAGATTTCACAAAGACTTCGTGCTTATCGCGGAATTAAGGCAGGAGAAATGGATAATTTTTTTATTAATGTTTTCTCGGGATTTACGGATTTGATTGATGGGATTATTGGGAGTATGAAACTGGGAGGTTGGGTGATAAGTGGCTTTTCGTTGTTGGTTGGTGGTTTCGGAATTGCTAATATCATGTTTGTTTCGGTAAAAGAACGCACGCATTTGATAGGGATTCAAAAATCCTTAGGAGCTAAAAACCGATTTATTCTTTTTCAGTTTTTGTTTGAAGCAATTATTCTATCGGTTATTGGTGGGCTTGTAGGTTTGTTGATGGTTTGGGGAATAGCCGTAGGTTTGACTAAAGTTTTAGACTTTGAGTTTGTGCTGAGTATGGGTAATGTGTTTTTAGGAGCAGGCTTAGCGGGAATAATCGGTTTAATATCCGGGATTTTACCGGCTATTTCAGCATCGAGACTGGATCCGGTTGAAGCTATTAGAACTGGAATGTAGTTTTTTAGTGTTCAATGTTCAGTCGCAGTCCCGATAGTTAATCGGGATTAGATTTCAGAATCATTGCGAGGGATGAAGCAATCTCGTTTTAATTTCGCAATATTGTCATCCCGACGCAGGAGGGATCTCATCATCACGTTCCGCTTAGTTTTGAAATTCTTTGTGTGCACAAGCAAGATGCTTGCGCCAGCGTGGGGCAGGAGGGGTTTCGTTAACGGATTCCGCTTAGTTTTGAAATTCTTTGTATGCACAAGCAAGATGCTTGTGCCAGCTTTGGTGGAAACAGAACTTGAATTTACCACAAAACTCGCAATTGCGTGAAACTGCTGTTAGCAGCCGTTTTTCTTTTTGAACTCCTTTAGCCCAATAGCATCTTTTCGGATTGTTTTTTTCCACTTTTTGCCGTAAGTGTCACATAAATGTTTAAATACAATATTGTTATAAGCGGCAGAAATTTTTCTTTCAGGTCCAGTACAACCAAGTTCGTAATAATAAACACCACATGAATTACTAAACTCATTATTGATGGGATAAGCAATTGGGGCAATTCCGCCTTGAACTAACACAAAAGGTGTTTTAGCTAAATCAATTCTTGCTAACTTTTCTGCGTCTTCTACAGTTTGGCAAAATTCAATTTTTGCAGCGCCACTTTCGTTATATTGTTTGTCAGTCAACTTTTTGTTTTGACCAAAACAACTAATAGTAATAAGAAAGAAAAGTATTGTTTTCATAACGGGTTTAAAATGGCTGCTAACTAGTTTATAGGCGAAAAAACCTTCGTATATGCATCCAAAATCGGGTAGATTGGCGAAGGTTTGTCTTGCTTTATTGCTTTTTCAAATATATTAAAATATTCTTACAAAATTAATTATTGGAAATAAAACGTAATTTCGTAACCCTGATCGTTCCGATAGCTATCGGAACGGCATCCTTTGTTTTTTTGCAGAAAAAACAAAGATATAGCGCAGAGTATATGGGATGTTGTTGAAAAGCGATAATCGTTCTGCTTTTAAAAAAAAGAAAATACTTTTTCGGAAAGTTTAAAGCAAAAAAAAATCCCGAGCAATCGGGATTTTAATTTATCTAATTTCGTTGTTTTGAATCAAATCAATGTACAAGTTAATCTTGTCTTTCAATTCTTTTCTGGCGGTTATAAAGTCTAAGAAACCGTGCTCTAAAAGGAATTCGGCAGTTTGGAAACCTTCCGGTAAATCTTTACCTGTAGTGTCTTTTACAACACGTGGTCCCGCAAATCCAATTAAGGCACCCGGCTCAGCAATGTTGATGTCTCCTAACATGGCGTAAGAAGCTGTTGTTCCTCCCGTAGTTGGATCAGTACACAAAGAAATGTATGGTAATTTAGCTTCAGAAAGTTGGGCTAATTTTACCGAGGTTTTAGCTAATTGCATTAAGGAATAAGCGGCTTCCATCATACGGGCTCCTCCTGACTTAGAGATCATAACAAATGGTAATTTGTTTTTGATAGCGTAGTCAATTCCTCTGGCGATTTTTTCACCTACAACCGCTCCCATAGAACCTCCAATGAAGGCAAAATCCATAGCGCAAACTACTAAATCTTTTCCTTTGGATTTACCAACACCTGTGCGTACAGCATCTTTCAGTTTGGTTTTTTCCATTACATCTTTCAGACGGTCAGAATATTTCTTAGTATCAACAAAATGTAAAGTGTCTTTAGACGTTAGGTTTGGATCTAATTCGGTAAATTCATTGTTGTCGAATAAGATTTCAAAATAAGTAGCACTACCTATTCTCACGTGGAAACCATCTTCCGGACTTACAAATAAGTTGCGTTCCAGTTCTTCAGCATCAATGATTTTTCCTGTTGGAGATTTATACCAAAGTCCTTTTGGTACATCCATTTTCTGATCGGTAGGAGTTGTGATTCCTTTTTCTTGTCTTTTAAACCAAGCCATTTTTTTAGATTTTAGATTTTAGACTTTAGATTTTAGACTTTAGATTTCGAAAAATCTAAAATCTAAAATCAGCAATCTAAAATTATAGTGTATTTACGTTGTTCAAGTCAGCAAAAGCCTGTTCCAATCTTGCATTGAAAGTTACTTCTCCTTCACGCAACCATTTTCTTGGGTCATAATACTTTTTGTTTGGAGCATCAGGACCTGTTGGGTTACCAATTTGTGTTTTTAAGTATTCAATGTTGTTTACCATGAAATCACGAATTCCTTCAGTGAAAGCAAATTGTAAGTCAGTATCAATGTTCATTTTGATAACTCCGTAGCTAATTCCTTCTCTGATTTCTTCTAAAGTAGAACCTGATCCACCGTGGAATACGAAATCAACCGGATTGTGTTCCGTATTGAATTTCTTTTGAACAAAGTCCTGAGAATTTTTTAAGATTTTTGGAGTTAATTTTACGTTTCCTGGTTTGTAAACTCCGTGAACGTTTCCAAAAGCAGCAGCGATAGTGAATTTTGGGCTTACTTTAGAAAGTTCTTCGTAAGCATAAGCTACTTCTTCCGGTTGAGTGTATAATTTTGAACTGTCAACATCAGAGTTGTCAACACCATCTTCCTCACCACCAGTGATTCCAAGTTCGATTTCTAATGTCATACCGATTTTGCTCATTCTTTCTAAGTAAGTTTTGCAAATTTCGATGTTTTCTTCGATTGGCTCTTCAGATAAGTCAATCATGTGAGAACTGAATAATGATTTTCCTGTTGCAGCAAAATGCTCTTCTGAAGCATCTAATAAACCATCAATCCAAGGTAATAATTTTTTTGCACAGTGGTCAGTATGTAAAATTACAGTTGCTCCGTAAGCCTCTGCTAATGTATGAATGCTTTTTGCTCCTGCAATTGCTCCTGCGATTGCAGCTTTTTCTCCCGCATTAGAAAGTCCTTTTCCTGCATTAAATTGCGCTCCTCCGTTTGAGAATTGGATAATAACCGGTGCTTTTAATTTAGCAGCTGTTTCAAGAACACCGTTAATTGTGTTAGATCCTGTAACGTTTACAGCAGGCAAAGCAAAGCCTTTTTCTTTTGCATAATTAAAGATTTCCTGAACTTGATCGCCAGTTGCTACACCGGGTTTAATGTTGTGTCCCATTTTGTTTTTTGTTTTTAGTTAGATTTTTAGTTTTTAGATTAAGTTCGCAAAAATAAGAATTTATTAGTATTAGAAAGGATAATTTATTCCAAAATTTAAAACGGAGTGTCCGAAATTGTAATCTCTGAACCATTTTTTTCCTGATTCTTCGGCAGGATTGAAGGTTTTAAATCCAAAATCAAATCGGACTACAAAGAAGCTTAAATCGTACCTAAGTCCAAATCCGGAGCCTAAAGCCAGATCTTTTAAACTGGATAAATTATTGAATGTTGCTTTTTTGTCGGTTACGTTGTCAAATACATTCCAAATATTTCCTGCATCAGCAAATAGTGCTCCTTTTAAGTCTCCTAAAATTTTAAATCTATATTCGGCGCTTAAGGCTATCTTCATGTTGGCCTCATTGAAATCTAATATCGATTCTGTCTTTCCGGGTCCGAGGCTGTATGGTTGCCATGCTCTGTTGTCGTTAGATCCACCTGCGAAATAGCTTCGGGAGAAAGGAATGTAATCAGAATTTCCAAAAGGTACGGCAATGCCAAAAAATGTTCGCAGCGCTAAAACATTTTGTCTGGATAAATCCCAATGCTTGATGTAATCAAATTCTGTTTTAGCGTATTCTGAGTATTCTAATTTGAAAATATCATAGTTGCCGTTGCTGTTTTTGTCTAAACCGATTGTTTTTGAGAGTAAAGACAGCAGCGAACCGGCAGTTTCTATTTTTGCTTTAAATTGGTAAAAATTATTGTCTTTTAAGTCTTTTTTTGTGGTTTTGGTAAAAGTGAAATTAGAAGCAAGAATAAAATTGTTTTCACTCAGTCGGACTCTTCTTTCTGCAATACTTAAAATTTCTTTGTACTCTTTGCTTTGTGGCGTTAAACTGGTTTGTTGTGTTAGTGCATCTACTATAAAACCGGCTGCTCCTTGGTCAATAATAAGATTGTTATCGGTATCGACATAATCAGGATTTATATTGTAAATTTTTCCTAGTGCGTTTAATGCTCTGTAAGAGGAACTATATACGTTGAAATAGTTTTGAGGGTTCAGATTGTGTACAAATTGAATGTTAAGTAAATCGAATCTTGCCGTATTGTTTTGTTTTGGATTCCAATTGTAAGTGAATGCTCCGGTGAAATTTTCTTTGTCTAATCCAATGTTTTTTTGCGTAGCATAACCAATACCAATTTGTGTAGAAGGAATCATACTCTTAGGAATGATTTTCTCGGTGGAAAAAGGTAAAAATATTCGGGGAAAATTCAGTTTTAAATCGACTCCATATTCCGAAACATTGAAGAATTGGTTGTTTGGATTGGCTAAATCTTTTGAAGATCCCACATTGGCTCTGGCTGAAATTTCTAAGGTTTCAGCTCCGTTAAAAATGTTTCTAATGGTTAGTGACGGGCTAAATGAAATTCCAATGTCCTGAATGTTAGAGTGCGTAAAGTCGGATGATGCCTGAAAACTGTATTTTTTTCTTGGAGTCAGGTAAATTTTTGCAATCAAAGAGTTATGAAGCGAATCTTTTTTGTCTATTTCATATTGAATGCTTGGTGCATTGAAGATTTTAAGATTGCTAAAATATCTTGACGTTAATACGGTTTTGTAATCGGCAAAGAGGCTTCCTTTGGAAATAAAAACGGCATTGGTAATAGCTCGTGGTTTGTATTTTATTTTTTCTCTTCCGTATAAGTTGAAATTTTGATAAGAGATGCTGTCAGTAATGTTTTGTTTGTTAGTGTTTGGAGCATAGTCGGTATAAATGTCAACGCTGCTGATTTTGTATAATTTATAGGGTTCTACTATGGTGGAATCTTTATCCTGATAGCTGTAGTTTCCAATGTTTATATTAACATTAGCTTTGTGTTTTTTACCAATGGTATCAATGTCGAATACAATAGATGTAGGCTGAAAATAATAAGCGCCATGATTTCTAAAGTAATTCGAAAGACGGTTTTTTTCATCCGAAAAGTCAATTGTTTTGAATTGGTTTCCAGATTTAATGATTGAGGTTTCTTTTGCGTTTTTGTATAAAGAATCGAGTTGATGTGAACTAATTATTGCTTTTATAGTATCCAGCGTATAAGCATTGTTAGTTGTAATTTCGTATTTTATTTTTCCTCTTTTTGGTTTTACAGTGTCATGCTGTGAATTAACTTTTACATCAAAATAGCCATTGTTGAAATAGTAATATTTAAGTCTTGAAACTGATTTTTGGGTTTTTATTGTATCGATAATCACAGGAGGTTCTCCTGTTTTTTTTAAAAAGTCGTGAATACCGTGATACCAAAAAGATTTTCCTAAACGGTCTACTTGTTTTGCCGAAAGCCATTTTGATTTACGTTCGTACTTTCCCGGATGATTTGTGAATTTAGCCTGATAAGTAGAATCAGGGTTTAAATTAGCTAAGTTATATAGATTTAATCGTAAACGGTAACCTAGAAAAGTACCGTTAGGTTTTTGGTACAATTGTTCATGAACATCTTCAGTATTAATTTTTTTTCCATTTACTATAATTTGGTTGCTTGCAAGAAGTTGCTTTCCATCAGGAACTCTTTTTTCGGCGTTACAAGCGGATATAATTATTCCTATTAGAATAAATAGTGATATTTTTGTTGAAATTTTTTTCAAGAGGTCTAAAATATTTAATTCAAAAGTACATATTTTTATGGTTAGTAAAAACCAAATAAAACTTATAACTAGTTTACAGCAAAAAAAGTATAGGATAATCAATCAAATGTTTTTTGCTGAAGGAGTAAAAGTAATTCAGGAACTTTTACAGTCTAATTTTGAATTAGAACATCTGTATACTACCCAACATGATTTTGAAGAAGTTTTAGGGAGTAAGAAATCATTAATTCACGAAAATGATTTGAAAAAAATTAGTGCTTTGGCTACACCTAACAGCTGTTTGGCGGTTTTTAAAATTCCGGAAGAAAAAACAATCATAGAATCAGGTTTAATTATTGCATTGGATGATGTTAGAGATCCGGGAAATTTAGGTACTATTTTGCGTTTATGTGATTGGTTTGGAGTTGAGCAGCTTATTTGTTCTAAGGAAACAGTAGATATTTATAATCCAAAAGTAGTTCAGGCAACAATGGGTTCTATTAGCAGGGTTAATGTGACTTATGTGGATTTAGTGGAATATATTTCTCAGACTAAATTAGCTGTTTTTGGAACTTTTATGGATGGTGAAAATATTTATAAAAGTAATTTGCCTCAGGAAGGAATTGTTATTATGGGAAATGAAGCGAATGGTATTTCGCAGGAAATTGAGTCAATGATTAAAAACAGACTTTCAATTCCTCGTTTTGGAAATTTGCAAAAAGCCGAAAGTTTAAATGTGGCAACTGCAACCGGAATTATTTTAAGTGAGTTTAAGCGAAATCAGACTTAGTTCAATTAATGAAAGGTAAAGTTAATAAAGATAGCCCGACTTTTCATTGATTCGATGTTAGCTGTCCAAGGACTGTTGGGGTCGTTGTCTCTGATGAGTTCGTCTTTGAGGCTAAAACAGCCACGAATAGAAGGAGAGAATATGAAATATTCGGAGAAAAAATCGATTCCAAAGCCTAATTCGTAATTCGTACTCCAAGGTTTTACCCTGAATTTTTGTTGGAGATTATCATCTATAGACTTTGAGTTAGAAGATAAATTCAAAGTGGTTGATAATCCGCCTACTATATATGGACGAATATTACCTGTTCGTAATGATGAAAATTTCAATAATAAAGGAAAATGAATATAGGTGCTGTTTACGTCTCTTACGGCATCAATTTCTCTGGTGAAATTGGGGTAATTTAGTGTTCTTTTTGTATAATATAAACCAGGTTCAAAACGCAGGTTAATGTATTCCTGAAGCTTTAAATCGGCTACAACTCCTACATTGAAACCGGTGCTTTTTTGGACTTGAATATCAGGGGCTACAGTTTTGTAATCGAATTTAAAATCGAATGAGCTAAAACCTAAATAGTAACCAAAATATAATTTTTGTTTTTGGAAATTTTCCAGATTGATAATAGGGTCTTTACTAAACATACCTTTTGATTGAGGATATCCCCCGAAAGAAAGTAATAATAGAATAAAGACGGCTATTTTTTTCATTTTATAAAAGGTTATTTCTTAGAGGCAACATATATTGTGGCTACACCAAAAGTTTGTGGCATGGCTTTTACATCTATAAACCCAGTTTTTCTTAAAATATTGTTTAAGGCTTCTCCATAAGGAAAGGCAGCTGCTGATTCTGACAGGTAACCATAAGCAACATTGTCTTTTGAAAATAATTTTCCAATAATAGGTAATATGTTTCTGCTGTAAAAATTGTAACCTTGTTTGTATGGTGTTTTTTCAGGAACTGATGTTTCCAGGATTACAAAAGTCCCGTTTGGTTTTAAAACACGCAATATCTCGGCTAAACCTTTTTCTAAGTTTTCGAAATTTCTAACCCCAAAAGCAACTGTGATAGCATCAAAATGGTTGTCGTCAAAAGGGATTTTTTCCGAGTCGCCTAAGATCATCTCTATTCTGTCAGACAGGTTTTTTTGAGCTACTTTTTTGATTCCTACTTCAAGCATTCCGGCTGAAATGTCTAATCCTATAATTTCTTTAGCACTAGTATTTGACATCAGTATGGCTAAATCTCCGGTCCCCGTTGCAATATCTAAAATGGTTTCAGGTTTATTGTCGTTGACAATCTTAAGCACTTTTTTTCTCCATTTGACATCAATACCAAAAGAGATAACACGGTTTAAGTTGTCATAATTTCCTGAAATTGTATCAAACATTTTTGCAACTTGTTCTTTTTTGCCTAAAGAAGAGTCTTTATATGGGGTGATGTTTTTGTCCATTTTTTAAATTTTGGCAAATATACTATAATGCCTTTTAAGTTGGTGTTTAAATTGAGTTTCAATTTGTTTGTAAAAAAAAATTAAAAAATCACTAAAAGTGGGTATTGTATGACAAGATTGATATGTTGAAATTTACAATATGAATTTCTTTGCAATACATAATAGAGAATTGATGGTTCAACTCAGATGGTTGTTTTTTGCGTTGGCAATTTCATTTGTTCTTGTGATTTATTTTGACGGCGCTGCTTTGCTTAAAAATGGCGTTTTGGTTCAGGCGCAAAATACGTTCTTAGGATTAAATTTGTTTTTGGAAATTTTAATTTTCATGGTCTTTACTACCTTCGTGGTATTTGGTATTAAAGGCTTTTTTGAGATGTTCTCTCGAAAAATCGCAAATATTATTATTCTCGTTTCAGGGATGAGTTTATTATTTGTGAATTTGGTATTGTTATGTCAAATTCTTTTTCAAGAATAGAACGTTAATTTTAAATGCTATTGCACGAGTTAAAAAAAACACCTCTTTTATTGAGGTGTTTTTTGTTTTTTGATGTAAGTTTCAAAAGTGTAATCATAAAGATGTTTTTCGTCTTTACTTTGAAAATCGCTATTGATTAATTCCCAGTCATCAGTTTTTATTTCCGGAAAAAAAGCATCGGCTTCAAAATTATGATGCACAACTGTAAGTTCAATTTTATCTGCAAAAGAAAGAGTTAAATTATAAATTTCACCTCCGCCGATAATAAAAGCTTCTTCGTTTTTAGGGCAACTTTCTATCGCTTTTTCTATGCTGTCAACTACAATACAACCTTCGGCTTTGTAGTCTTTTTGTCTGGTAATAATTATGTGTGTTCTGTTAGGTAGTGGTTTAGGAAAACTTTCAAATGTTTTTCTTCCCATTATGATATGGTGACCTGTAGTTAAGCTTTTAAATCTTTTAAAATCATTGGGTAAATGCCAAACTAATTGGTTGTCTTTTCCGAGTGCTCTGTTTTCGGCAGCGGCAGCAATCATTGTAATCATTAGTGTTTATTTAGTAGTGGGTTCGTCGTTTATATGATTGCTTAATTCTTCGATTTTTTTTCGTTGTAATTCTACTAATCGGTCAATTTGTTCTCTTTCCCAATTTTTATCCATAAAACGATCAGTGATGAAAACTTTTGTAAAGTGTAAAATAAATAAAAACAACCAAGCAGTAATTAGCCAAATATGCCAATGAGCACCTTCGTTAAATTTAAAAACTTTTGTGGCAACAAATAAAAATAAGCTGGATAAAAACAATAAAACAAAGTGAAAATAAACTCTCTTTTTCTGTTTTATACGTTTTCTGGCGTATTCGTATAATTCATGTTGTTCGGTTTTCATAGATTGATTTTTTTTGCTTATAAAGATAAAATATAATTTCGAAAAGCTAAATTGTGTCGGAAAAATATTTGATTTTAGACGCTTGATTTTTTGGGTTTTGAAAATTTTGACCTTTTTAAATTATCAATTCATTTTGTTTTTAACATTTTATTACGTTTTATCTTAAAAGTTTATTAGTGGTGTCTGGACTTCAAATAAATTGATTTACTTTGTCTCATAAATCTAAAAATGAAACAGTTATGTCAATTAAAAAACAATTTATAAAGTCAAAACCGGTTTGTAAAGTTACGTTTTCAATAGAAGCTAAAGAGGCTACCAACGCTTCGGTAGTAGGTGATTTTAATAATTGGAATCCTGAAGAAGGTGCTTTGAGTAAATTGAAAAACGGTACTTTTAAAGGTGCTTTTGATTTAGATAAAGACGCAGCTTACGAATTTAAATATCTGGTTGACGGAGAATATATCAACGAAACAGAAGCGGATTCTTATAAATGGAATGAATTTGCAGGAACAGAAAATAGCGTTTTAGAGGTTTAATCTAAAACGCTTTTTTTTTAATTCGTTTTATACAGCTACATTTCCTTTGATGGTTTCATGTGGTTCATAGCCTACAAGAGTGAAATCATTGTAGTCAAAGTCGAAGATGTTTTTTACCGCCGGATTTAAGATCATTTTTGGTAATGGTCTTGGTTCGCGGGATAATTGAAGTTCGATTTGCTCGAAATGGTTGTTGTAGATGTGTGCGTCACCAAATGTGTGGATGAATTCTCCCGGTTCTAAGTCGCATACCTGTGCAATCATCATCGTTAACAAGGCGTATGAAGCGATGTTAAAAGGTACTCCTAAAAATATGTCGGCACTTCTCTGGTAAAGTTGACAGGATAATTTTCCATCGGCTACATAAAATTGGAAGAAAGCATGGCAAGGTGGCAAAGCTGCTTTGTTGTTAGCTACGTTTTCTTCAAATGATTTTGTAGTGTCCGGTAATACCGAAGGATTCCATGCCGAAACCAGCATTCTGCGACTATTCGGGTTGGTTTTTAATTCCTGGATTAAATCTGAAATCTGGTCAATTTCTTCGCTGTTCCAATTGCGCCATTGATGTCCGTAAACAGGGCCTAAATCGCCGTTTTTATCTGCCCAGGCATCCCAAATTTTTACATTATGTTCTTTAAGGTAGCCAATGTTAGTGTCTCCTTTTAAGAACCAAAGCAATTCGTAGATGATGGATTTAAGATGTAGTTTTTTGGTGGTAACCATTGGAAAACCTTCGCTTAAATCAAAACGCATCTGGTAGCCAAATACACTTTTAGTTCCTGTTCCGGTTCGGTCACCTTTTTGGCAACCATTTTCCATGACATGTTTTACTAAATCTAAATATTGCTTCATTTCTAATGGTAATTTGTGGATTTGGTAATTTGGTTATTCGAATTAACAAATAATCAAATAAAACTACGATTCTCTCTTTGAAATTTCGTCTCTTATTTTTGCTGCTTTTTCGTAATCTTCCTGCTCAACAGCCTGAATTAATAAATCATTTAATTCCTGTAGACTGTATTTGATATAAGCTCTTCCGCTTTCGGCTTCTGTTGAGAAAGATTCCGGATTTGAAATAACATCATCCATTGCCTGGTTTTCTTGATCAGGGTCAGTAGGATTTGTTTTTAGGTAAATACCTGCTTTGTCAAGAATGTTTTTGTAAGTGAAAATTGGAGCGTTAAAACGTAAAGCCAATGCGATAGCATCAGAAGTTCTGGCGTCAATTATTTCTTCGATTTTGTCTCTTTCGCAAATAATACTTGAGTAGAAAACACCGTCAACCAGTTTGTGGATAATGACTTGTTTTACGACTATGTCAAAGCGTTCGGCAAAATTTTTGAACAAATCATGAGTTAGCGGGCGTGGAGGTTTTATTTCTTTTTCTAAAGCAATAGCAATGGATTGAGCTTCGAAAGCACCTATTACGATAGGGAGTTTTCTCTCGCCGTCTACTTCATTCAAAATCAAAGCATAGGCTCCATTTTGTGTTTGGCTATATGAAATTCCTTTTATGGATAGTTTGACTAAGCTCATAATTGTTGAAATGAAAAAATGTAGTTTTTAGGTTTTTAATTTTAGGCTGCAATATTAATTAAAAATTCTGCCAATAAGCAAAGATACGATTATCTTATTTTATTAGGCAGAATTATTTTATTGTTGATACTTAATAATCTTAAGCGTTTTGGGCTTTAAAAGCTTTTAATTTTTCTATTAATCTTGGGACAACATCAAAAGCATCTCCTACAATTCCGTAATCAGCAACTTTAAAGAAAGGAGCTTCAGGGTCGGTATTGATAACCACTTTTACTTTAGAAGCATTAATTCCGGCGATATGTTGAATAGCTCCCGAAATTCCGATGGCAATGTATAAGTTCGTGGCAACTGGTTTCCCTGTTTGTCCCACGTGTTCTGCGTGTGGTCTCCAGCCTAAGTCAGATACTGGTTTAGAACAAGCGGTAGCGGCGCCAAGTACAGCGGCTAAATCTTCAATTAATCCCCAGTTTTCCGGTCCTTTTAATCCGCGTCCTCCTGAAACTACAATGTCAGCATCGGCAATAGAAACTTTTCCTGACGATTTCTCAATTGATTCTGTTTTTATATCAAAGTCATTGTCTTCGAGGTTTGGAGAAAAAACTTCTTCAGTTAAAGTTGAAGCATTTTCGAAAATACCATAAGAGTTTTTAGCCAGTCCGATAACTTTGATATCGGTATTGATTTCGGTTATGTTGAATGCTTTGTTTGAAAAAGCATTTCTTTTTACTTGAAAAGGAGCCGTGTTTACAGGTAAATCTATCACGTTAGAAGCATAACCTGCTTCCAGGTTTACGGCAACTAAAGGCGAAAGGTAGATGCTGTCAGTGCTGGAAGATAAAACAACAAGTTTTGTGTTTTCCTGTTGAGCTGCCTGTTTGATAACGTCGGCATAAGCTTTAGCGTTGAATCCGGCCAGTTTATCATTGGTAACTTTTAAAACTTTATCAACACCGTATTTGGCTAATTCAGAAACATTATCGCTATTTATGGTTAAAGCAGTTACTGTAGTCCCTAAAGTTTCAGCTACTTTTTTTGCGTAAGAAGCAATTTCAAAAGCTACTTTTTTTAATTTTCCTTCTGCGGATTCTGCATATATTAATATTGACATATTCTTTATGTTTATTCGGTTATTTGTTTATTCGGTTATTTGTCAAAGTTGAAACTGATTACTGTGACTGCTAACTGAATACTAAATTACTTTGGCTTCGTTGTGTAATAAGTCGATTAATTCGTCTAAATTATCCGGAGAAACCATTTTTATAGCTGATTTTGGAGCTGGTTTTTCAAATTTTACCGCTTTTGTGTTTGTAGCAGCATCAACAGCTTCTATTACATTTAAAGGTTTTGTTCTGGCAGTCATGATTCCTCTCATGTTTGGAATACGTAAATCTTTTTCTTCTACGATTCCTTTTTGTCCACCAATGATTAAAGGTAGTGAAGTGGCAACAGTTTCTTTTCCTCCGTCAATTTCGCGAACTGCTTTTACGTTAGTTTCATTAACTGCAATATCGATACAGGCGTTTAAGAAATTGTATCCTAAAATACCGGCTGTCATTCCGGGAACCATTCCTCCATTGTAATCAAGGGATTCTTTTCCGGCTATAATTAAATCGTAAGCACCATTTTTAATAACTTCTGCTAATTGTTTAGCAACAAAAAAACCATCGGTAGGTGTTGCATTGATGCGGATAGCATCGTTGGCTCCAATAGCAAGTGCTTTTCTTAATGTTGGTTCGGTTTCCGGGCCACCCACATTTACTACTGTTACGGTAGCGCCTTGTTGTTCCTGGAACCAAATAGCACGAGTTAATCCAAATTCGTCATTAGGGTTGATTACATATTGTACGCCGTTCGTGTCAAATTCTGTATCACCATTGGTAAAATTGATTTTAGAGGTAGTATCAGGAACATGACTGATGCAAACTAGTATTTTCATGTTTTGAAGATTTAATGTATTTTTTGAAGATTGAGTTACAAAATTAGAATAATATTTCGAATAATCGGTTATCAATAACTACTTAGGAATGATACTGGATATTTTTTGCTTGTTTGATATTGCTAAAATAACGGGATAAAAGCGAGATATTCACATACCGACAATAAGATGTTAGAATTTAGGGCTGATTATTTAAGTTAATTTGTGCTTTAAATGGTTTAAAATATTTATTTTTGCTCCTCAGAAAATTCAACATACAATATAAATATGAGAACAATACAATTTAGAGAGGCCATTTGCGAAGCGATGAGCGAAGAAATGCGTCACGATGAATCCATATATTTAATGGGAGAAGAAGTAGCAGAATACAATGGAGCATACAAAGCTTCTAAAGGAATGCTGGCTGAATTTGGTGAAAAAAGGGTAATTGATACTCCAATTGCTGAGCTTGGTTTTTCAGGAATTGCAGTAGGATCTGCAATGAACGGTTGTCGTCCTATTGTAGAATACATGACTTTCAACTTCTGTTTAGTAGGTATTGATCAAATTATAAATAATGCTGCTAAAATGCGTCAAATGACAGGTGGACAATTCAATGTGCCTATCGTTTTTCGTGGACCAACTGCTTCTGCAGGTCAATTAGGAGCTACTCACTCTCAGGCTTTAGAAAACTGGTTTGCTAATACTCCGGGACTTAAAGTTATTGTGCCTTCAACTCCTTATGATGCTAAAGGTCTTTTGAAAGCTGCTATCCGTGATAATGATCCGGTTATCTTCATGGAATCTGAGCAAATGTATGGTGATAAAGGTGAGGTGCCAGACGGAGAATATGTAATTCCAATTGGAGTTGCTGATATTAAAAGAGAAGGAACTGATGTAACTATCGTTTCTTTTGGTAAAATTATCAAAGAAGCTTTTATTGCTGCTGATGCATTAGCTAGAGAAGGAATCTCTTGTGAGATTATCGATTTGAGAACAGTTCGTCCAATGGATAAAGATGCAATTCTTACTTCTGTTAAGAAAACAAATCGTTTGGTAATTCTTGAGGAAGCATGGCCGGTTGCAAGTATTTCTTCTGAGATTACTTATATCGTTCAGGAACAAGCTTTTGATTTTCTTGATGCTCCAATCCAAAGAATTACAACTGCTGATACACCAGCGCCATATTCACCAGTACTTTTAAAAGAATGGTTGCCTAATGCTGATGATGTTGTTAAGGCTGTAAAGAAAGTAATGTATAAATAATACATAATAAATACTATTAAAGCTTCATCTTACGTTAGTTTGATGAAGCTTTTTTTTTAAATTTACTATATGAGTAAGAAGTACCTATTTTTAGCACTGTTTTTTATATCGTCTTTTTTTATAACGCTTTTGGCTCAAACTAAAGTAAGTGGGATGGTGGTAGATAAGTCTAATCAGCCCGTTCCTTTTGCGAATATTATTTTGAAAGGTTCGACTCAGGGAGTTATGTCTAATGAAGACGGACGCTTTTATATAGAGTCTTCTGAAACTTATACTACTTTAGTTGTTACTTCAGTTGGTTTTTCGGATAGAGAAATTACTTTGATTAAGGCTGTTAATTACAACTTTAAAGTAGTTATGAAAGATGCCGAAGAATTAAAAGAAGTGGTTATTTATACGGGAAAAACTTCTAAAAAGAATAATCCGGCTTTAGATATTCTTAGAAAAATTTGGGAAAGAAAAAGGAAAAATGGTTTGTATCAGTTTGATCAATATCAAATGGAGAAGTACGAAAAAGTAGAATTCGATATGAATACTATTGATAGTGCTTTTATGAAGAGCAAGCTTTTTAAAGGAATGGAATTTGTTTTTAAACATATTGATACTTCAAGGGTTACCGGAAAAACGTATTTGCCTATTTTTATTAATGAGTCATTATCGGATGTGTATGGAAATAATAAACTGAAAAAGGTTAAAGAAAAGCTTAAGGCTAATAAAAACTCCGGATTTAGCGATAACCAACAGATATTGTCTTTTGTGAAAGACTTGTATTCAGATTACGATATCTATAATAATCACATGACGTTTTTTGATAAAAGTTTTACCAGTCCATTGTCTAAAACAGGTATAGATGTCTATAATTATGTTTTAAGAGATAGTGCTTTTATAGGTAAAAAATGGTGTTATAATATTTTGTTTTATCCAAGACGAAAAAACGAACTTACTTTTAAAGGAGATTTTTGGGTAAATGATACCACTTTTGCTATCAAGAAAATTAATATGGCAGTTACTAAAAGTGCTAATATTAACTGGGTAAAAGATATTTATATCGAGCAGGAATTTGAGGTGGAAAATGATTCGGTTTTTCTGTTGACCCGTGATTATATGATGTCGGATTTTGCTTTGAATAAAAAAGATGAGTCTAAAGGTGTTTATGGAAAACGTACTACGTTATATCAAAATCATAAATTCAATATCGAAAAACCGGCTGCTTTTTATAAAGAGGAAGTAAATTATATTGATAATGAGGTTTACAATAAGTCAGATAAATATTGGGAAGATAATCGTTTTGAAAATCTAAATAAAGACGAAAAAGGAATCTACAAAATGCTGGATACCTTACAAACTGTTAAGAAATTCAAGCGTTTGTATAATCTGGTTTCGATTCTTGGTAGTGGTTATATTCAATTTGGGCATTTTGATTACGGGCCTATATTTTCCACTTTTGGATACAATCAGGTAGAAGGAGTCCGAATAAGAACAGGAGGAAGAACTTATTTTGGACCTAATGATCCCTGGCGTTTACAAGGATATACTGCTTATGGTTTTGATGATAATAAATTCAAATATGGTCTGTCCGGAAAATGGATGGTGGACAAGAAAAGAAGAATTATTATTTCAGGAGGAAACAGGCGGGATGTTGAGCAAATTGGTGCTAGTTTAACCACGACTAACGATGTTTTGGGAAGAAGTTTTGCTTCGTCGTCTATAGTTTCAACAAGTAGTAACGGAAAATTGACGAATATTAATTTGTCCAATGTAGCTGTTGAAATCGAACCGGTAAAAAATCTGATGTTTCAGGCAGGATTTTCCTATCGAACTTTAGAATCAGCTTCAGATGTGTTTAGTCTGGATTATTATACAGATTTGAATACGATGACTAAGAAAAGTGATGTAAAACAATCGGAAGTTAATTTTCAGGTAGAGCTAACTCCAAACCGAAAAATGATTGGTTATGGGGTTGAAAGGAATACTGTTGATAGTCCTTTTAGTCGCTTTTATGTTAATTACAGTCATGGATTTAAAGGATTGTTAGATAGTGATTTTGATTATGATAAATTGCAATTGTATTACAAACAACCTATAATTATTGGTCCTTTAGGGCGTTCTAATGTTGTTGTGGAATTAGGGAAAACTTTTGGAACTATTCCGTTAGGGTTGATGAGTGTGATTCCTGGAAATCAATCATATTCAACAATTGAAAATACTTTCAATAATCTTAACTTTTATGAATTTGTTGCTGACCAATATGCTACTTTACAATGGGAGCATAATTTTGGTGGGCGATTATTTTCCAGAATTCCTTTTATGAGAAAGTTAAACTGGAGGGAAATTATAGGAGCAAAGGGAGTTTACGGGACAGTATCAGATGCTAATAAAGCTATTAATGCTTCGGGATTAACCTATGTAGCACCCGAAAATGGGTATTGGGAATACAGTGCCGGAATTGGAAATATTTTTAAAGTATTCCGAATTGATTTTACATGGAGAGGGAATTACTTAAATACACCTGATGCGCAAAAATTTTCAGTAAAAGGAACCTTTGGCTTTTATTTCTAAAAATCACGAAATCTAAACTAAATGTTTTGTTATAAATAAGGATTTAAATTACTTTTGTGCGCAAATAAAATCAACTTAAGATAATAAATAAAATGACTGCAGACAAAATAAACACTTTCGATGTTTTGATCGAAATTCCAAGAGGAAGTAGAAACAAATATGAATACGATTTCGAAATCAAAAGAATGCGTTTTGACAGAATGTTATTCTCTTCAATGATGTATCCTGCTGATTACGGATTTATTCCTGAAACTTTAGCATTAGATGGAGATCCATTAGATGTTTTGGTTTTAGTAAATGAGCCTACTTTTCCAGGTTGTGTCATGGAAGTAAAACCTATCGGTGTTTTCCATATGGCAGATGATAAAGGACCAGATGAGAAAATTGTTTGTGTACCAGTATCTGATCCTATTTGGAATAAATTGAATGATTTATCAGATGTTAACCCACACTTATTGAAAGAAATCGAGCATTTCTTCCAAGTGTACAAAGACCTTGAAAATAAACAAGTAGATGTTGAAGGTTGGGGAGATTTGAGTGAAGCAAAAGCAATCATCAAAGAGTGTACTGATCGTTTTAACGCAATTGAAAACAAACCAGAAGGATTATTTAGTATTAAATAATTTTAGATTATAAATCTTATAAAAAAGCAATATTTCTCAGAAATATTGCTTTTTTTGTTTAAATTCGTTTGTATGCTGTTGATTATTAATCTTAACCAAAAACGAATTTATGAATACAATTATGATTTGGGTGCCAGTTATAATGGCATTGATTGGACTTAGTTTTATGTTTTTAAAGAGAGCCTGGGTTTTAAAACAAGACGCCGGCGATGGTAAAATGGCTTCTATTTCGGATTATATCTACGAAGGAGCTTTGGCTTTTCTGAAAGCCGAGTATCGGTTACTTGCCGTTTTTGTTCTCTTTGCCAGTATTGTTTTAGCAGGAATTACTTTTCTACCCGGAGTTAAAACACATTTATTAATTGTAGTAGCTTTTGTTATTGGTGCTTTCTTTTCTGCTTTAGCGGGAAATATGGGAATGAAAATAGCAACTAAAACCAATGTGAGAACCACTCAGGCTGCCCGTAGCAGTTTGTCTCAGGCTTTAAAAGTTTCTTTTGGAGGCGGTACAGTAATGGGATTAGGAGTTGCTGGTTTAGCGGTTTTAGGTTTAACTTCCTTTTTTATTTTCTTTTATCATTTTTTTATGGGCGGTACATGGACTTCTATTGAAGACATGACAGTTGTATTAGAAACTTTAGCGGGTTTTTCTTTAGGAGCAGAATCTATTGCTTTGTTTGCCAGAGTTGGAGGTGGAATTTATACCAAAGCCGCTGATGTTGGAGCAGATTTAGTTGGGAAAGTTGAGGCTGGAATTCCTGAAGATGATCCTCGGAATCCTGCGACCATTGCAGATAACGTAGGGGATAATGTAGGCGATGTTGCCGGAATGGGTGCCGATTTGTTCGGTTCTTATGTGGCAACAGTTCTGGCAGCTATGGTTCTTGGAAATTATGTTATCAAAGATATGGGAGGAAATATCCAGGATGCTTTTGGCGGAATTGGTCCTATTTTATTGCCTATGTCAATTGCAGGTTTTGGGATTCTGTTCTCTATTATTGGAACGTTATTAGTAAAGATAACCGATGATAATGCTAAAGAAGCTCAGGTACAAAAAGCATTGAATAAAGGAAATTGGGTTGCCATAATTTTAACGGCTATTAGTTGTTTCTTTTTAGTGCAATATATGTTGCCACAATCCATGAGAATGGAGTTTTTCGGAGAAGGAAGTCAGGAAATTTCATCTATGCGTGTTTTTTACGCCACTATTATCGGATTGATAGTAGGAGGAGTGATTTCTTCGGTTACAGAATATTATACGGGTTTAGGAACAAAACCAGTAATGGCTATTGTTCAAAAATCGAGTACGGGAGCGGGAACGAATGTAATTGCTGGTTTAGCAACAGGAATGGTTTCTACTTTTCCAACAGTTTTATTATTTGCAATAGCAATTTGGTCTTCTTATGCTTTGGCAGGTTTTTATGGGGTGGCACTGGCAGCTTCGGCTATGATGGCTACCACGGCAATGCAATTGGCTATTGATGCTTTTGGTCCAATATCAGATAATGCGGGAGGAATTGCCGAAATGAGCGAATTACCAAAAGAAGTGCGTACCAGAACAGATATTTTAGATTCAGTAGGAAACACAACGGCAGCTACCGGAAAAGGATTTGCAATTGCATCGGCAGCATTGACTTCGCTCGCTTTGTTTGCGGCTTATGTAACTTTTACAGGAATCGACGGAATTAATATTTTCAAAGCACCTGTTTTAGCAATGTTGTTTGTGGGTGGAATGATACCGGTGGTTTTTTCGGCATTAGCTATGAATTCGGTTGGGAAAGCGGCTATGGATATGGTGTATGAAGTACGCCGTCAGTTCAAGGAAATACCGGGGATTATGGAAGGAACTGCAAAACCGGAATATGCTAAATGTGTTGCTATTTCTACTAAAGCTGCGCTTCGCGAAATGATGTTGCCGGGTGTTCTGACGATTGGTTTTCCTATTACAATTGTTTTACTGGGTAAATTAGTTTATGGTGATAATAATCAATTAATTGCCGAAATGCTGGGAGGTTATATGGCTGGAGTTACGGTTTCGGGAGTGCTTTGGGCGGTTTTTCAAAACAATGCCGGAGGTGCTTGGGATAACGCCAAGAAATCTTTTGAAGCAGGAGTAATGATTAATGGCGAAATGACTTATAAAGGTTCTGATGCGCATAAAGCTGCTGTAACTGGAGATACGGTAGGTGATCCATTCAAAGATACTTCGGGGCCTTCGATGAATATTTTAATTAAGTTAAGTTGTTTGATTGGTTTGGTTATTGCGCCCATTTTAGGGAATGGTTCTCATACTATGTTAGACAAGCATAGTAATATGATGGAAATGGAATCCTGTCATCATGGTGGACAAATGATGGGACATTGTGATATGACTAAATGTGCAACGATGACTAAAGAAGAATGTGCAAAAATGTGTGATAGCTTGCATTGTACTCCTGAAGAAAAAGAAGCTTGTCTGTCCTGTTATGATGCTAATGGTAAGTTTGTGCCTCCAACTTCAGGGAAAAAGAGTTGTTGTGCTCATAAAAAGTAAATATGTTATAAATAAAATGCCCTGCAATTGCAGGGCATTTTTTTATGCTGTTTGAATTTTAAAACAATCCGTTTAATTCGGCATTGATTCGCTCTATAATATTTCCTAAATCTTCCGGATTATCCACAAAATTGATACGATCTACATCTATAATTAATAATTTTCCTTTGTTGTAAGTGTGAATCCAGGCTTCGTAACGCTCGTTCAAACGGCTTAAATAATCAATTGAAATCGAATTCTCATATTCGCGTCCGCGTTTGTGTATTTGTCCCACTAAATTTGGAATGGAACTTCTTAGGTAAATTAACAAATCAGGAGCTTTTACTGTAGATTCCATTAATTCGAAAAGAGTTGAATAGTTTTGGAAATCACGAGTAGCCATTAATCCCATTGCATATAGGTTTGGAGCAAAGATATGGGCATCTTCATAAATGGTTCTGTCCTGAATGACTTTTTTTCCGCTTTCGCGAATTTGCATCACCTGACGAAAACGACTATTTAAGAAATAAATCTGAAGATTAAATGACCAACGCTCCATTTGATGGTAAAAATCATCTAAATAAGGGTTGTCTACTACATCCTCGTAATGAGGTTCCCATTTGAAATGTTTGGATAGTAAAGCGGTTAATGTGGTTTTTCCTGAGCCTATATTTCCTGCTACTGCTATGTGCATTATGTTGTTAGCGTTTTATGATTTGTATTTTACTTTTGTTGTAAAAATAGAAAAAAAAATAGTCTTTGTTGTGGGAAACATTGATTGATTTTGAATTTTGTTAAGGTCGTTTGAATTTGTGTTTTAATAATAAAAAAAGCCATTCGTTTTTTGCGAATGGCTTTTTGAATTGTATAAAAACGATAGATTATAATCCAAATGCTGTTTTGATTTGGTTTACATAATCTAATTTTTCCCATGTAAATAATTCTACAGTTACTGTTTTTTCTTCACCTCCGGGAGCCGAAAAAGTTTTAGTAACTACCTCTGGTGTACGTCCCATGTGTCCGTATGCAGCAGTTTCGCTGTAAATAGGGTTTCTTAATTTTAGACGTTGTTCGATAAAATAAGGACGCATATCGAAAATGGCTTCCACTTTTTTAGCGATTTCTCCATTGGTTAAATTTACTTTTGAAGTTCCGTATGTATCAATAAAGATTCCCATTGGTTTTGCAACACCAATTGCATAAGAAACCTGAACTAAAATTTCATCAGCAACACCGGCAGCTACAAGGTTTTTAGCAATATGGCGTGTTGCATAAGCAGCACTTCGGTCAACTTTACTTGGATCTTTTCCTGAGAAAGCTCCTCCGCCATGCGCTCCTTTTCCGCCATAAGTGTCAACGATAATTTTTCTTCCTGTTAAACCGGTATCTCCGTGAGGTCCTCCAATAACGAATTTTCCTGTTGGGTTAATGTGGTAGTTGATTTTATCGTTAAATAAGTGAGCATAAACCGGATATTTAGCGATAATTCTAGGAATTAAAATTTCGATAATATCTTTTTTGATTTTAGCAAGCATGGCAGCTTCTTCATCAAAATCATCGTGTTGAGTTGAAATTACAATAGCATCAATACGAACTGGAGTATTATCATCATTATATTCTAAAGTTACCTGTGCTTTAGCATCAGGACGTAAATAAGTGATTTCTTTATTTTCACGTCTTAATTCTGCTAATTCTTTTAATAGGTTGTGTGAAATATCTAATGCTAAAGGCATGTAGTTTTCAGTCTCGTTAGTAGCATAACCAAACATCATCCCCTGGTCACCAGCTCCTTGTTCTTCTGGTGTTTTTCTGTCAACTCCCTGATTAATATCGGCAGATTGTTCGTGAATAGCTGAAAGGATTCCACAAGAATTGGCTTCAAACATGTATTCGCTTTTAGTGTAACCAATTTTTTTGATTACATCACGGGCAATTTGTTGTACATCCAAATAGGTGTTCGATTTCACTTCTCCGGCTAAAATAACCTGACCAGTAGTTACTAAGGTTTCGCAAGCTACTTTTGAATCAGCATCAAATGCCAGGAAATTATCAATTAATGCGTCTGAAATTTGATCTGCAATTTTATCCGGATGTCCTTCGCTCACAGATTCTGACGTAAATAAATAGGCCATAATTATTGTTTTTAATATTAAGCGAGGAAAAAATAACTGCAAAAAGGACTAAAGGAGGTTTTCTGCTTTAGCATTTTTTTCTACTGAAAATCTTCAGTATTCATAATCAACTGGGTTCATTATGAAGAGGTTGCAATCAGTTCAAATTTTTCCTCTCGTATTTTGAGGTGCAAAGGTATGAAACCATTTTTGAATTGTAAATGAAACTGAACTAAAATTTTAAATATTTAAGAGAATTGGGATTGTTTGGGAAAATGTAAATACAAATAGATGGTTTTAGGTTGGTTTAAGATAACTTTAATTTAAAGATCAATTAACATGTGTTTCTGTTTTTGGTAGTATATTTGAATATCAAATCAAAAGGGTGGAATAAGGTTAATTTAGTGAATTTTCCGAGCGAAAAAGCTCTTTTTTGATTTGTTTTTACAATCAATATCTTAAAATAGACATAAAAACTCATAATTAACTGTTAATTAGCTTTTTTTGGGTTTAAAATTTTAAAAATGTAGTTGGTGGTAAAGTTTTTTTTATATCTTTGTAACACAAAACAAAAAAGGAGAAATGAATTTTATTATTTGTAAAAAAGCTATGGTTCAATCTAAGGGAATTTGCAGGAGTGCAATTGCTTAATGTTTTTATTCAAATAAGACAAAAATATAGCAAAAGCCTCCTAAGAAATTAGGAGGCTTTTTGTTTACAACACAAATAATAAAATTAAAATAGAATAACAATGATTAGTATTAACAATAAGATGAAAAAGCAATCTTCGGCGGCTGTACTTTGTGTACAGATGCTGGTCTGTTGTTAACCAAAAGTATCGTTTATAAAAATATATAAACCCTTTTGGTACCTATCAAAAGGGTTTTTTTATACAACAAACATAGATTTTAATAAAACAAACAATAAGTCAAATAAATTAAATTTAAACATCATGAGCACAAGAAGAATGATTACAAGGGCGTTAGACTTTATAAGAGAAATAAGGACTAATAATAGTGAAGAAAACAGAAATAGAATAGAATTAACAAATACCAGATTTGGTATTAATGTAGCGGAGGATGCTAAAAGTCAAAAAAAAGCATCTAATTCATTAACGTTTTTGATGTATTCTAAAGAAAATGAAACACTATTTATCTAATTGTAATTTCGTTACTATAAAATTCAAACGCAGGTAATTTCTGGATTTTGTGTTCAGCGATGGTCTGCGTTTGTTTATTATATAATTGCCAATTTAAAACTGCATTGGCAAAATTTGTTTGTTTGGAAAAATAGTGGTTACTTTGCCACTTTAAAGTTCGTAAGCATATTGAAATGTTATAAAGAAAGGACGAGGGATTAGACCCGATGAAGCCTTAGCAACCCTTCGATTGTCGAAGAAGGTGCTACATTCTATCCCGAATCGGGAAAAGATAACAATGTAAATCTTCTAGTTTATTGAACTTTCTTTTTAATATTTCCATAATCAATCCTATATTAAAGATTTGAAGTTGGAAAATAAACCCAATCACATTATAATTCAAAATTTCACTACCGAGAGTGGTGTGTTTTATCCTGTTTTAAATTTAAGCTACCAGGCTTTTGGGCCTGAATTGAATACAGCACCTGTTGTTTTGGTAAATCACGCATTGACTGGGAATTCTCAGGTTATTGGTTCAGCAGGATGGTGGAATGATTTAATTGGAGAAAATAAAACTATTGATACCAATAAATACAGCATTTTAGCTTTTAATGTTCCAGGGAATGGTTATGATGGGATTATAGTGGAGAATTATTTGGATTTTACTGCCAGAGATGTTGCCAGACTTTTTATGGAGGGGGTTAAATGTCTTAAAATAGAACAATTATATGCAGTTATTGGAGGTTCAGTAGGTGGAGGAATTGCCTGGGAAATGATTGCTTTAGAACCTAAGTTGGCCTTGCATTTAATTCCAATAGCTACTGACTGGAAATCGACTGATTGGTTGATAGCGAATTGTTTTTTGCAGGAGCAAATTTTAAAAAATTCGTCAAATCCAATTGAAGATGCTCGTATTCATGCGATGTTGTGTTACAGAACTCCGGAATCTTTCAAGATGAAATTTGACCGAACCATTAATGAGGAATTAGCTATATTTAATATCGAAAGTTGGTTGCTTCATCACGGGAAAAAATTGCAAAAACGTTTTCAATTGGCCTCTTATAAAATGATGAATCAATTATTAAAAACGATCGATGTGACCCGAAATAGTGATTCTTTCGAAGTTTTTGCTTCAAAAATTGAGGCCACAATACATATTATCGGTATAAATTCAGATTTGTTTTTTACCGCCAAAGAGAATAAGGAAACCTATCAGGAGTTGAAAAAGCATAACGTAAATGTTTCTTATAACGAAATAGAGTCCATTCACGGACACGATGCTTTCCTGATAGAATATGAACAATTAAACAACTTGCTTGCTCCTGTTTTTTAGTAGCAACACAAAATATAATTAGATGAAAATATTAAAATTTGGAGGTAAATCTTTATCGAATGGTGAAGGAATCAATAAAGTTGTTTCTATTATTACTGATAAAGTAAATCAAGGTGAAAAAATAGCCATTGTAGTTTCTGCACGTGGAAATGCAACCGATGAATTAGAAGAGATATTAGCGGTAGCTTCAAAAAATGCCGATTATAAAAGTTTGTTGGAGCAATTTAAAAAATACCAACAAGATGTTTATGCAAATGTAGACTTATCTGAAGAATTTGCAGTTTTGGATAAATTGTTTGAAGGAGTTAGCTTAATTGGTGATTACAGTTCGAAGATTAAAGATCAGATTCTTTCAATTGGCGAATTGCTTTCGGCAAAATTATTAACGGCAATTTTAGTTGAAAAAGGCGTAAATGCTCGTTTTGCCGATTCGAGAACTTTTCTGAAAACCGATTCAAAATTTGGGGATGCTCAACCTTTGGAGCAGGTATCTAAGAAAAATGTAATTAAATATTTCAAAGACAACGATGATGCGGTTAATGTTGTGACCGGTTTCATTGGCTCTAATATTAACAATGTTACGACTACTTTAGGTCGCAACGGAAGTAATTATACGGCTTCGTTGCTGGCTAATTATTTAGATGCAAAGGAATTACAAAATTACACCCATGTCGATGGGATTTATACCGCTAATCCAGATTTAGTAGCCGATGCAAAAAAAATTGACCATTTGACTTTTAATGAAGCGAATGAGTTGGCTAATTTTGGAGCTACAATTTTACATGCTAAAACCATTATTCCTTTGTTGGAAAAAAATATTCCACTTCGAATATTGAATACTTTTAATCATGAAAACGAAGGAACATTAATTACGGCTACTTCAAAATCAGGAGGAATTAAAACGCTTTCGGTTTTAGAAGATTTGGCTTTAGTGAATTTGGAAGGTAGAGGTTTGCTGGGTAAGACAGGAGTAGATGCCCGTATTTTTAAAGTGATGGGAGATAATAATATCAGTGTAAGTATTATTTCTCAGGGGTCTTCTGAAAGAGGAATTGGTTTAGTGGTTGCAGAATCTCAGGCTACTAAAGCAATGATAGAGTTGGAAAAAGAATTTGAGAATGACTTTTATTCTAAGGATGTAAATAAAATTTCGGTGACTGATGATGTTTCGGTAATTTCAATTATCGGGCAGGATTTAAGTACTTTTTATCGTCCTTATACGGCTTTGATTAAAAATAAAATCATTCCTATTCTTTTCAATAATACAGTTACCGGAAAAAATGTGAGTTTAGTGGTTAAAAAATCCGAACTGAACAAAGCGCTAAATGTAATTCACGGTGAGATTTTTGGAGTGTCTAAAAAAATCAATATTGCAGTTTTTGGTCACGGATTAGTAGGAGGAACATTGATTAATCAAATTTTAGAATCGGCAAAAGCTATCGAGAAAAGAAAAGATATTAAACTGAATATTTTTGCGATTGCTAATTCTAAAAATGTGTTGCTAAACAAAGACGGTGTTTCGCCTAACTGGGTAAATGAAATTCAAACTAACGGCTTTGCATATACGATCAAAGATGTTATCGCTTACGCAAATGAGAATCATCTGGAAAACTTAATTGCTGTTGATAATACTGCCAGTGCTGCATTTGTAGAAAATTACATTCCATTAGTTGAAAATGGATTTGATTTAATTTCGTCCAATAAAGTAGCTAATACGTTGAGTTATGGTTTCTATAAAGAGCTGAGAAAAGTATTGGCTGAAAATCAAAAGAATTATTTGTACGAAACCAATGTAGGTGCGGGATTGCCGTTGATTGATACGATAAAATTATTGCATCTTTCGGGTGAAAATATCACGAAAATCAAAGGCGTTTTCTCAGGAACATTGAGTTATTTATTCAATAATTTCTCTGCAAAAGATGCTCCGTTCAGTGATATATTGAAAGAAGCGATTGATAATGGCTATACTGAACCAGATCCACGTGAGGATTTATGTGGAAATGATGTAGGTAGAAAATTATTGATTTTGGCCAGAGAATTGGATTTGCAAAATGAATTTGAAGAAATTGCAATTCAAAATTTAATTCCGGAGCATTTGCGTGAAGGAAGCGCCGCTGATTTCCTGACTAAATTAAAAGAGTTTGATCCAATTTATACCAAGATTAAAGAAGAGCAAAAACCAAATCACGTGTTACGTTATATAGGTGAATTGTCAGGTGATTTACAGAATGACAAAGGAATATTAGAAGTGAAATTAGTTTCGGTTCCATCAGATACTGCTTTAGGAGGTTTGAAAGGTTCGGATTCTTTCTTTGAAATTTATACAGAATCTTACGGCGACCGACCAATTGTAATTCAGGGAGCCGGAGCTGGTTCGGCAGTAACCGCAAGAGGGGTTTTTGGAGATATTTTAAGATTATCGGATAAAGGATAGTTTTTTAGTATTCAGTGTTTTTTTTAGTGTTCAGAAATAAAAATTTAAAATTATGGTAGTAGTTTTTAGTGGATCTTATTTTGAAGCAATGAATGTTAAAAATTTATTGGAAGGAAGAGAAATTTCAGTTTTTAGTCAAAATGAATATATGTCAAATATTGAACCTTGGGTTGTTGCTTCTGGAGGTTTAAATCCTGTTAAGCTTCAAGTTGATGAGTCCGATTTAGAGGTTTCAAAAGAAATTATTGAGGATTATTTAAACGGAATTAATAATTTAGAAACTGAAGATAAATAAAAAAAATAGTTAAATCATCGGTTGAAACTAGTTTCACCCGTGTTCTATAAAATAAATTGTATTATGAAAATAACATTAGACAGAGTAAACGAAAACTTTCATTTTCAATTGAAAAATGAAAGAGGACATATAGTTAATGTAGATGCCCGTCCTGATTTTGGAGGTAATGACATGGGGCCAAGTCCAATGGAATTAGTATTGATGGGAGTTGCAGGATGTAGTGGAATTGATATGATTTCGATCTTGAAAAAACAACGTCAGGAAATCACTTCTTTCAAAGCTGAGGTGGAAGGTGAAAGGGTTCAGGTAGGAGATGCTAAACCTTTTAAAAATATTTATGTAGTATTTTCTTTAGAAGGAGATATCAAAGAAGATAAAGCAGCAAAAGCAGCACAATTATCTTTTGAAAAATATTGCTCAGTTTCTAAAACGGTACAACCTACAGCTACGATTCATTACAAAGTAATTTTGAACGGAATCGAATTAGCGAAATAATTAATATAGAAAATAAAAATTAAACAGTTTTATTAAGTTTAATTGGTAAAATTTAAAACAATATGAATTTGTGCTAATTTGTGCAACTTGTGTTAAAAAATAAAAAAAAATGGACGAACAAGAATTTGGTTTTGAAACTCAAGCCATACGTACACATTTAGATAGAACGCAATATCAGGAACATTCAACACCTTTGTACTTATCTTCAAGTTTTGTATTTGAGGATGCTGAGGATATGAGAGCTTCTTTTACGGAAGAAAAGGTTCGTAATATCTACAGTCGTTTTTCTAATCCAAACACAACTGAGTTTGTAGACAAGGTTTGTGCTATGGAAGGAGCTGAGGCTGGTTATGCTTTTGCAACAGGAATGGCTGCTATTTATTCGACTTTCGCGGCTTTATTAAGTTCAGGCGATCATATCGTGTCTGCCGGAAGTGTTTTTGGTTCTACGCATGCATTGTTCATGACTTATTTTCCAAAATGGAATATTACGACTTCGTATTTTGATATCAATAAGCCAGAAACAATTGAAAGTTTTATTCAACCTAATTCTAAAATTTTATATGTTGAAACGCCTACCAATCCGGGTGTTGATGTAATTGATTTGGAATTATTGGGAGAAATTGCTAAAAAACACAATTTGATTTTAATTGTGGATAACTGTTTTGCAACGCCTTATATCCAACAGCCTATTAAATATGGTGCTCATATTGTGGTACATTCGGCAACGAAGTTGATGGATGGTCAGGGAAGAGTTTTAGGCGGAGTTGCAGTAGGTGATGCCGATTTAATTCGTCAAATTTATCTTTTCTCAAGAAATACAGGTCCGGCAATGTCACCATTTAATGCCTGGGTATTGTCTAAAAGTATGGAAACTTTAGCGCTTCGTGTGGAAAGACATTGTGAAAATGCCATCAAAGTAGCTGAGTTTTTAGAGAATCATCCTAGCGTAAACAGTGTGAAGTATCCTTTCTTAAAGTCACATCCAAAATATGAAGTGGCTAAAAAGCAAATGCTTTTGGGTGGGAATATTATTGCGTTTGAAATCAAAGGTGGGCTTGAAGCAGGTAGGGCTTTCTTAGATAAAATAAAATTGTGTTCACTTTCGGCTAATATTGGAGATGCGAAAACAATTGTAACGCATCCTGCTTCTACTACTCATAGTAAGTTGTCTACTGAAGAAAAGTTAGCGGTTGGTATTACCGAAGGCTTAGTACGTGTTTCTGTAGGTTTAGAAACTGTAAAAGATGTAATTGCCGATTTAGAGCAGGCGCTTTCATAGTAAGATTGCTTTATAAATATAAAAGGGTTAGCTTGTTTTGCTAACCCTTTTTTGTTTGGTTCATTTTTACTTTAAAAATACGCTGATACCAGCATTTGCACCAAAAGCACTGGAACTTGTTTTAATTCCGTTGTTTTTAGGTGAGTAATTAGCATAACCTATTCCTAGATCTGCACTTATGCTTGGGGTGATTATAAAGAGTATTCCCCCATTTGCTGTTAAAACTAATCCGATGTTGTTTTTAGTAGTGTATGAAAATTGATATTCAGAAGATGAATTTTTTGTGTAATTGCTTTTATATTTTGAATTTGCTAAGCCTAACCCTGTGCCAAAATAAGGTTTCGTTTTTCCTTTAAAAAAGAAATAAGTTACATTTGGAACTATAGAAAGTATGTTTTGTGTTTCTTTGGTGTTTTCTGTTGCGATGGGAATGATTGTTTTTACTTGTTGTTTGGTTGTTGTCGATTTATAATCGAATGCTAATCCTAGTGCAAAATTATTGGCAACGAAATAACCTATAGCAGGTGAGATATTGAATGAATTTGTTTTGGATTCATCAGTTTCTCCGCCTAATTTGTATTTTACATTGTTTGATGTAAAATTTAGACCTGTTTTTCCGCTGATAATAAATGCCCCTTTTTCTGTTTGTGCCGAGATTACGCCAAAAAAGGCAAGAGATGCTGATAAAAATAGTTTTTTCATTTTGGTTTGATTAAAATTCGCAATAAATATATGTAAGATTATTTTTGGTTTTAATAAAAATCTTTGAAATTTTACATTTCATTGTTAAGTTAGTGTCTTACTTTAAAACTGTTTTGGATTGATTATTTAATTCGTTGGTAATATTTCTGATTTAAGATGTTGATATTGTTCGAGAATATTTTTGAATGACAATTTTTGATTGTAGATTTGTTTTTTGAACCTGAAATATTAAATCAAAAACTGTTTCACAATAAACATCTTAAATGATTTCTAAAAAGACAAAATACGGAATAAAAGCATTGACTTATTTGGCGCGCCAGGAAGATCAGATTCCGGTGGCTATTGCTGATATTGCTAAAAGTGAAAATATTTCTATTAAGTTTCTGGAGAGTATTTTATTGTTGCTTCGTAATTCAGGTTTTTTAGGGGCTAAAAAAGGAAAAGGAGGCGGTTATTATTTAATCAAGGAACCTAAAGATATTAGCATGGCAAAAGTGTACCGTATATTGGAAGGTCCTATTGCTTTGTTACCATGTGCCAGTCATAATTTTTATGAAAAATGTGATGATTGTGAAGATGAAACAACTTGTGCAGCACGCCGTTTAATGACTGAAGTTCGGGATAATACCCTGAAGGTTTTGGAAAATAACAGCTTAGCTGATATTGCTTTTTAAAAGAGTTAATTGCTATAAAAAAAGAGCGGATTTCTTAAGATAAAGAAATCCGCTCTTTTATTTAATGATGGTATTTAATTAGAATACCAATTTGTATCCTACGAAAAATAACATAATTGCTATAGCGTTTCTAAGTAATAAATCAGGTACTTTTCCGCTTAATAAACTTCCTATAAAAATTCCAGGAAGTGATCCCATTAGTAGTTGACTTAACAAAGTCAAATCTAAATTACCCATCGAAGCGTGACCTAGTCCTGCTACTAATGTAAGAGGAACGGCGTGTGCGATTTCAGTTCCAACTAATCTTGGAGTTGGTAAAAGTGGGTATAGAAAAAATAATGTTACTGTACCTAAAGCTCCGGCTCCAATAGAAGTAAGCGTTACAGTAGCTCCTAATAAAACTCCGATAGCTACAGTTAAAAGGTTTTGTGTTTTACTTTCGCTGTGGAATTTATCACCAGCATGTTTTTGAGAAAAATCTAATAATTTCTTTTTAAATAATACAGCTACCGAAGTGAATAATAAAGCCCAGCCTAAACTGTATTTTATAATTGTGTTGATGTGTGTAATGTCTGTTTTTATACTTTCCAGAATCCATAAAGTTATTAGAGCAGCAGGTACACTGCCTAAAGCCAGCCATCCGGTAATTGTCCAGTTAATATTGTTTTTTTTATGGTGTACAAAAACACCACCTATTTTAGTAAATGCAGCATATAATAAGTCGGTTCCAACAGCTGTTGTTGGAGAGATGCCAAACCATAATAAAATAGGGGTCATTAATGAACCGCCACCTACTCCTGTCATTCCTACTATAAAACCAACTACTAATCCGGCAACTACAAATCCTATTTCAATATCCATGATAAAATAATTTTTGTGCAAAATTACAATTATTTTACAATAATCCTATAGGTTTAGTAGAATTTATTTAAAAATTATAGAATTTATCTTTTTTGCATAATTTTATAGTTAGAAGTATTCTTGTTTAAAATGGGTTTTTTATGGGTGCTGTTATTAGGTAGACTAGAGTTTGGGGTTGTTGTATTTATGGTATGAGTTGATATTTAGATGTTTAGTTTGGTTTTGTGTGTGTTTTGATTTTGAAAAAAAATAAAAAACCTTTTGTAATTTGAAAATAAGTATTACTTTTGCATAGTAATCTACTAAACCGATAGGGTAATAGTTTTTAAATGAAAAAGTAAAAGAAATGAGCGAAGCGGTTGTTCAAATATTATTAGAAAAAACAAAGGGTTTCTCGATTGAGGAAACTTTTGCTTTTTTGGCTGAGGAATATAAAGGTGAAGTTGTTTTTTCGACTTCTTTTGGTCAGGAGGATCAGATAATAACTGATTTAATTGAAAAAAGCGGTGCTGCGATAAAAATTTTCACTTTAGATACAGGACGTTTGTTTCAGGAAACTTATGATGTTTTTCACAGAACACAAAAAAAATACAAAACACCGATTAAAGTGTATTTTCCTGAAGCTAAAGCGGTAGAGGAATTGTTAGAGAAAAAAGGACCTAATAGTTTCTTTGAATCAGTTGAAAACAGAAAAGAATGTTGTTTTATTCGTAAGGTAGTACCTTTGAAAAAAGCATTGGCCGGGAACAAAATGTGGATAACAGGTTTAAGAGCGGAGCAATCAGAAAACAGAAGCGATTTGCATTTGTTCGAATATGATGCTAATTTTGACATCGTAAAATTCAATCCGTTATTAAAATGGACTTTGGAAGAAGTACAAAAATATATTGACGATCATAATGTGCCACAAAATAGTTTGCACAAAAAAGGATTCGTAAGTATTGGTTGTGCGCCTTGTACCCGAGCAATTGTTGAAGGAGAAGATATCAGAGCAGGAAGATGGTATTGGGAACAAAGCCATAAAGAATGTGGATTACATGGAAAATAAAAGTTTAATCGTTTAGGTTTAAATCGTTTAATCGAATAAACAAATAAACAAATTATCAAATAAAAAAAATGAGTTCAGTTTTAAAAACAAATGCTTTAGAAAGCGAAGCGATTTACATATTCAGAGAAGTTGTTTCTCAATTTGAGAAACCTGTGTTGCTTTTTTCAGGAGGAAAAGATTCTATTACTTTAGTGAGATTAGCGCAAAAAGCGTTCTTTCCTGCTAAAATTCCTTTCCCATTGTTGCATGTAGATACAGGTCACAACTTTCCTGAGACTATCGAATTCAGAGATAAATTAGTTGCTGAATTAGGATTAGAGTTAATCGTTCGTAATGTACAGGATGCTATCGATCAGGGAAAAGTAGTTGAAGAAACAGGTCGTTATGCAAGTAGAAACAGTTTGCAAACAACCACTCTTTTAGATGCTATCGACGAATTTAAATTTGATGCTTGTATTGGTGGAGCGCGTCGTGACGAAGAAAAAGCAAGAGCTAAAGAACGTATTTTCTCTGTTCGTGACGATTTTGGTCAATGGGATGAGAAAAATCAACGTCCTGAGTTGTTTGATTTATTGAACGGAAAAATTGAATTAGGACAAAATGTTCGTGTGTTCCCAATTTCAAACTGGACAGAATTAGATGTTTGGAGTTATATCGAGCAGGAACAAATTGAAATTCCATCTATTTATTTCTCACACAAACGTAAAGTGTTTGTAAGAGACGGAATGATTTGGTCACATTCTCCATTTGTTTATCAGGATGAAGATGAGGAAATCGAAGAAAGAGTAGTTCGTTTTAGAACTGTAGGAGATATGAGTTGTACAGCTGCTGTTGAATCTTATGCAGGTACTATTGCTGAAGTTGTTGGTGAAATCAGACAATCTACTATTTCTGAGCGTGGAGCACGTATTGACGATAAACGTTCGGAAGCAGCGATGGAGAAAAGAAAACAACAAGGATACTTTTAATAAGTTAGAAGTTAAGAGTTAGAAGTTAGAAGAATCAAAAAAACATACAGATTTAAGTTTCGAAAGAACCTGAAACCTGAAACAAAATATTAGAATGGAAGTTTTAAAAATAGCAACAGCAGGAAGTGTAGATGACGGAAAGAGTACATTAATCGGAAGATTGTTGTATGATACACAATCATTGACTACAGATAAATTAGAAGCAATTGAAAGAAGCAGTAAGCAAAAAGGATATGATTATTTAGATTTTTCTTTGGCTACTGACGGATTAGTTGCAGAGAGAGAACAAGGAATTACAATTGACGTGGCGCATATTTATTTTTCTACAGCTAAGAAAAGTTATATCATTGCTGATACTCCGGGACACGTGGAATATACACGTAACATGGTTACAGGTGCTTCAACTTCTCAGGTGTCTATCATTTTGATTGACGCTCGTAAAGGAGTAATTGAGCAAACGTATCGTCACTTTTTCATCAATAACTTATTGAGAGTTAAAGATGTGATTGTTGCAATCAACAAAATGGACTTAGTGGATTATTCAGAAGAAGTTTTCAATAAAATCAAAGCTGATTTCCAGGCATTGAATGCTAAGAGTTCATACAAAGAACAAAACGTAAGCTATATTCCTTTAAGTGCTTTAACTGGAGATAATGTTGTGGAATCATTAGGGAAAATGCCTTGGTACACAGGACAAACAATCTTACAGCATTTAGAAGCTTTAGAGTCAAAAGATATTTATGATAATGGAAAAACCCGTTTCCCGGTTCAAACTGTAATTCGTCCTAAAACCGAAGAATACCATGATTTTAGAGGATACGCCGGAAAATTGAACGGAAATAATATTAAAGTTGGAGATGCTGTTACGGTTTTACCTTCTTTAACAGAATCTGTGGTGACTAAAATTCACTTCTTTGATAAACAATATGATGAAGCAGTTGCCGGTTCTTCAATCACAATTGAATTAGAAAATGATATCAATGTGACCAGAGGAGATATGATTGTGAAATCTAACGAGTTGCCAAAAATTGAAAAAGAAATCACAACAACAGTTTGTTGGATGGATAGCAAAAAATTAGTTGCCGGAACTAAATATTTGGTTCAACATAATACTAACAGAGTTTTAGCTAAGGTGGATAGCATTAATAATGTAATTGCTACGGATTATTCAGGAACTACACCGGCTTCTCAGTTAGCTATTAACGAAATTGGTGAAGTAACTATTAAATTGAGCAAAGCTTTATATTTTGATACTTACGAAGAGAATAAGTCAAATGGAGCATTCATCTTAATTGATCCTAATACTAATACAACTGCAGGAGTAGGGTTTATTAGATAGTCTTTGGCTTTTTAGCCTCATACAAATAAATGAGAATAACCATTACACGCATTAGTTAATGACTAATAGCAAAAAGAAAAAAGAAAGATGCAAAGTTTTAGAACAGAAATAGAGGATCCGATTGTCCAAAAAGAGATTATCGATTTAGAAAAAAAGATACATTTATTCCGTGGTGGGAAAATTGATGACGAGCGTTTTCGTAGTCTTCGTTTAGCACGTGGTATTTATGGTCAGCGTCAGGAAGGCGTTCAGATGATTCGTATCAAATTGCCTTACGGAAAAGTAACGAGTGAGCAATTAAGAAGAATTACTGATGTTTCAGAAAAATATTCTACAGGTCGTTTACACATTACTACACGTCAGGATATCCAAATTCACTACGTGAGTTTAGACAGAACTCCTGAACTTTGGGCAGATTTGGCTAAAGATGATATTACTTTAAGAGAAGCTTGTGGAAACACAGTACGTAATATTACAGGAAGTGAATTAGCAGGTGTGGATGTTGATGAGCCATTTGATGTGACTCCTTATGCACACGGTTTGTTTCAATACCTTTTACGTAACCCAATCTGTCAGGAAATGGGACGTAAATTTAAAATTTCGTTCTCTTCTTCTGAGAAAGATTCTGCTTTGAGTTATTTACACGATTTAGGTTTTATTCCTAAAATTGTAGACGGACAAAAAGGTTTCAAAGTAATGTTAGGTGGTGGATTAGGTTCTCAGCCTTCTCACGCCGAATTACTTTCTGAGTTTATTCCGGTAAACCAAATTATCCCAACTGCCGAAGGTGTAATCCGTATTTTTGACCGTTATGGTGAAAGAGCAAAACGTCTGAAAGCACGTTTGAAATTCTTAATCAAAGATTTAGGTCGTGACGAATTTTTACGTTTGGTTGAAGAAGAGAAAAAAGCATTGCCTTTCCATTCTTACGAAATTGATACTACTGCTTTCGAAGGTCCAATTACTGAGCCTTTATTAGAAGTACCAACAGTAACTATCGAAGATGTAGCAGCTTATGAAGCTTGGAAAAAATCAAATGTTATTGCTCAAAAACAAGCTGGTTATGTAGCTATTGGTGTAAAAGTACTTTTAGGAGATTTTTACATTGACAAAGCGAGATTGTTAGCTGATTTGATCAAAAACTACGGAGCCAATGAATTGCGTTTTTCATTGCGTCAAAACATTGTAATCCGTAACATTAAAGAAGAAAATTTACCATTCTTCTATCAGGAATTAGCCAAATTAGACATGGTTAATTTAGGTTACAACACTATTGGTGATATTACGGCTTGTCCGGGTACAGATACTTGTAACTTAGGTATTGCAAGTAGTACAGGTATTGCTGATGAATTAGAAAGAGTGTTAAAAGCTGAATACCCACAATTTGCAAATAACCAGGATATTGCAATAAAAATCAGTGGTTGTATGAATGCTTGTGGACAGCACAATATGGCTGAAATTGGTTTCCAGGGAATGTCAATCAACGCTGGTAAATTAGTAGCTCCTGCTTTACAGGTATTGTTAGGTGGTGGAATTTTAGGAAACGGAAACGGTCGTTTTGCTGATAAAGTAATCAAAATCCCTAGCCGTCGTGGTCCTGAAGCTTTGCGTTTAATCTTAAATGATTTTGAAGCAAATGCTAATGGAGCTAAATTCTTAGATTATTACGATGCTAACGGAGAGAAATATTTCTACGAATTCTTGAAACCATTGGCTGATGTTACTAATCTTACTGAAGAAGATTTCGTGGATTGGGGTAATGCCGATAACTATGTAAAAGCTGTAGGTGTTGGAGAATGTGCCGGTGTGGTAATTGACTTGGTTGCTACTTTATTATTCGAAGCTAAAGATAAAATTACTGTAGCTCAGGAATTATTAGAAGAGCAAAAATGGTCAGATGCTATTTACCTTGCTTATGCAGGTTTTGTAAATGGTGCCAAAGCATTATTGCTTGCTGAAAAAGAAAAAACAAATACACACGCAGGAATTATTGATTCATTCGATACTGTTTTTGTTGCAGGGAATAAAATTGAATTGGCTACTTCTTTCAGAGAATTGGTTTACCAAATCAATAAAAACGAGCCAACAGAAGCCTTCGCTAAACAATACATTCAGGAAGCTGTTGAATTTTTCGGAAAATTAGAAGCTTACAGAGAACAGGATTTAGCTAAAGCATAAATTAAAAAAGATGAGTGAAATTAAAGATACCGCTGGTAACGATTCAAATAGTCAGGAGCGCAATGAATTGTATCCAATATTTTTAAAACTGCATAACCTTAGCGTGCTTATTGTAGGCGGAGGAAATGTAGGTTTAGAAAAGCTATCTTTTTTGCTTAAATCAAGCCCTAATGCTAAGGTTGAGGTGGTTGCGCCGCGTTTTATTGATGAATTAGTTACTCTGGCAGAAAAACATCCTGCTGTGAAATTAACTAATAAAAAGTTCAAGAAAAAAATGCTGAAAAAGCGCAACATGGTAATCGCTTGTACAGATGATTTAAAGGTAAATAAACGCGTATACGAATTGTCCCGAAAAAGATATTTGATATGCAATATTGCTGACACACCTGATTTATGCGATTATTATTTGGGAGGAATCGTGACCAAAGGAAATGTAAAGATTGCTATTTCAACTAATGGAAAATCACCTACAACGGCTAAGCGCTTGAGAGAGTTTTTTGAGGAAGTAATACCGGAAGATATTAATCAAATGGTACAAAATCTTAATGATTATAGAAATACTCTGAAAGGAGATTTTGAAGACAAAGTTCAAAAGATGAATGAGATTACTCAATCATTAAAAAATAAATAAAAAATGTAATTCGTAAACAAACGAATGATATAAATCAGGTGATAGATTTGATTTTTTTCGTTTCTTTGCAATTATTAAGAATGATTATAAATAAATAAAAAATGATAGAAACAGATATCCTTATAATAGGAGCCGGTCCAACTGGTTTATTTGCCGTTTTTGAAGCAGGTTTATTGAAATTAAAATGTCACATCCTGGATGCTTTACCACAGCCGGGTGGACAATTAGCCGAATTGTATCCAAAGAAACCAATCTATGATATTCCAGGTTTCCCGGAAGTATTAGCAGGAGATTTAGTAGATAACTTAATGGAGCAAATTAAGCAATTCGAACCAGGTTTTACACTTGGAGAGCGTGCTGAAACTATTGTAAAACAAGAGGACGGAAGTTTTATTGTAACTTCTAATGAAGGAACTGAATTCCATGCTAAAGTTATTGCTATTGCTGGTGGATTAGGAAGTTTCGAACCTAGAAAACCTTTAATCGAGGATATTGAGTTTTACGAAAATAAAGGAGTAAAATATTTTATTAAAAATCCTGAAGAATTTAGAAACAAACGTGTAGTTATTGCGGGTGGTGGAGATTCAGCTTTAGACTGGAGTATCTTCTTAGCTGATGTAGCTTCAGAAGTGACTTTAGTTCACCGTCGTAATGAATTCCGTGGTGCTTTGGATTCAGTAGAAAAAGTACAGGAATTGAAAGATAAAGGTAAAATTCATTTGATTACTCCTGCAGAGGTTGTTGGAATCAACGGTGCAGAGCATGTTGAATCAGTAGATTTAGAGGAAAACGGTGCACACCGTAACATTCCTTGTGATTATTTCATTCCACTTTTCGGATTGACTCCTAAATTAGGACCTATCGGAAACTGGGGATTAGAAATCGAGAAAAACGCTATCAAAGTAAACAATGCTTTGGATTACCAAACTAACATTCCTGGTATTTTTGCTATCGGAGATATCAATACCTATCCTGGAAAATTAAAGTTAATCCTTTGTGGTTTCCACGAAGCAACTTTAATGTGTCAGGCAGCTTACCAAATCATCAACCCTGGAAAACGTTATGTATTGAAATATACTACGGTATCTGGAGTTGACGGATTTGACGGAACCCGTAAAGAAGCACCTAAAGCAGTTGTAAAAGCGATAAATTAAAAACACCTAGTTGTTTACAATTATAAATAGCCTTATCACTTGCAAGTGGTAAGGCTATTGCTTTACTTTGCATTTCCAAATTTTGAAAATAATTAGGAGCACAGCATAAGGCATTTTAGGGAATATAGTTCCCGCTTTTCGCTTTAATCTTGTGTCGGCATAAATGCCTGCCGCCACAAGGATTTCCACTAGAATCGGGGCTATAGAGCCACAATTGTTTTTGGAAAATTTACTCCTGCAAGGTTTTAAAAACCTTGTAGGTATTAGTATAGAATTAGATACCTACAAGGTCAAAACAGACTTTGCAGGAAAATAAAAAATAAGTTATGCCAAGCATTCAGGAAGAAATCAAAAAAAGAATACTCGTTCTCGACGGAGCAATGGGAACCATGTTGCAACGCTACAATTTTTCGGAAGAAGATTTTAGAGGCGAGCGCTTCAAGGATTTTCCACATCCTTTAAAAGGAAACAACGATTTATTGTCGCTTACTCAACCTAAAGCCATCGCTGAGGTTCACGCTGCTTATTTTGAAGCAGGCGCCGATATTGTGGAAACCAATACGTTCTCAGGAACAACAATTGGTATGGCCGATTATCACATGGAGGATTTGGTGTATGAGTTGAACTATGAGTCGGCAAAAATTGCCCGTCAGGTAGCTGACGAATTCACTGCTAAAAATCCCGAAAAACCACGTTTTGTTGCAGGTTCTATTGGGCCAACAAACCGTACGGCATCGATGTCGCCGGATGTAAATGACCCGGGATACAGAGCGGTAACTTTTGATGATTTGCGTATTGCCTACAAACAACAGGTAGAAGCTTTGATGGATGGAGGATGCGATTTGTTATTGGTTGAAACGATTTTTGATACCTTGAATGCCAAAGCAGCTCTTTTTGCAATTGAAGAAGTAAAAGAAGAACGCAATATTGATATTCCAATCATGGTTTCAGGAACAATTACAGATGCTTCCGGAAGAACACTTTCAGGACAAACGGTGGAGGCATTCTTGATTTCTGTGTCACATATTCCGTTGTTGAGTGTTGGTTTCAATTGTGCTTTAGGAGCCGATTTGTTGAAACCGTATTTGCAAACATTGTCTTCGCATACTTCTTTTAATGTGTCGGCGCATCCTAATGCAGGTTTGCCAAACGCCTTTGGAGAATATGATGAAACGCCACAGGAAATGCAGGCACAAATCAAGAGTTATCTGGATGATAATTTAGTGAATATTATTGGAGGATGTTGTGGAACAACCCCAGAACATATCCGATTAATTGCAGATATCGCTAAGGATTATAAACCGAGGGTTTCGACGGCGAGTTTGTAAAAATATTAATCAAGATTAATTAAAATGTTTTCTTAATTTTTAAATGTTATAGAATGAAAGAGCTTTTGATTTTAATTTGTCTTGTATTTTTAAGTTGTAATGAAGCAGTAAAAACAACTTCTGTAATTAAAAAAAAGATTAATTGTGAAGAATGTTTAGTTACAAAAGAAGAAACAGCAGTTGGAATTGCTGAATCAGTTCTTTTTGAATCATATGGGAAAGATCAGATAGAAAAACAAAGACCATATAATGTATCAATAGAGAATGATTCAATTTGGCATCTTAAGGGGACTTTTTGGCAAATTGGTTGTTGTGGAGGAACATTTGAAATTGATATTTCAGCGAAAGACGGAAGAGTTAAGTATATGATGCATGGTAAATAAAATTTTCCAAATTAACTCTGATAACACGGATTTGCAATCCGTGCCCACAAAGAGAATGAAAAAATATATCACGCAGATTCAGCTGATTTTAGCAGAGTAAGAAATCTGTTCTATATGTAAAATCTGCGTGAAAAAATAAAAAAAAACTTAGAGACTAAGAAACTTAGGAACTCAGTAACTTAAGAAAAAAATGGCAGTAACAGAAGCAAGAAGAAATTTAGTTTTATCGGGATTAGAACCGTTGATTATTACGCCGGAGAGTGTTTTTGTAAACATAGGTGAGCGTACTAATGTAACAGGTTCCAGAAAATTTCTTCGATTAATCAAAGAAGAAAAATACGATGAAGCCTTAGATATCGCCAGACAGCAGGTAGAAGGGGGAGCACAAATCATTGATATCAATATGGATGAGGGAATGCTTGATGGTGAATATGCAATGGTGAAATTCTTAAACCTTATTGCTGCCGAACCGGATATTGCCCGTGTACCTATTATGATTGACAGTTCGAAATGGCACATTATTGAAGCCGGATTGAAAGTAGTACAGGGAAAATGTGTGGTAAACTCGATTTCGTTGAAAGAAGGAGAAGAGCAATTTATTCATCACGCCCAATTAATCAAACGTTATGGGGCGGCGGTAATTGTGATGGCTTTTGACGAAGTAGGTCAGGCTGATAATTACGATCGAAGAGTTGAAATCTGTCAACGTTCGTATGATATTTTGGTAAACAAAGTAAACTTTCCGCCACAGGATATTATTTTCGATTTGAATATATTTCCTGTTGCAACCGGAATGGAAGAACACCGTTTGAATGCTTTGGATTTCTTCAGAGGAACTAAATGGGTTCGTGAAAATTTGCCACATGCACACATTAGTGGTGGTGTGAGTAATGTTTCTTTTTCTTTTAGAGGAAATGATGTGGTGCGTGAAGCCATGCACTCGGTTTTCTTGTATCATGCTATCAAAGCCGGAATGACAATGGGAATTGTGAATCCGGAGATGTTGACTATTTATGATGATATTCCAAAAGATTTATTGGAACACGTTGAAGATGTAATTTTGGATAGACGTGATGATGCTACGGAACGTTTATTAGAATTTGCTGAAAGTGTAAAAGGAACTGGTTCTAAAAACACAGAAGCAGAAGTACAGGAATGGCGTTCAGGAACGGTACAGGAAAGAATTACACATTCATTAGTAAAAGGAATTGATGCTTTTATTGAAGAAGATGTGGAAGAAGCCCGTTTAGCAGCAACAAAACCTATCGAAGTAATCGAAATCAACTTAATGGCGGGTATGAATGTTGTTGGGGATTTGTTCGGTTCCGGGAAAATGTTCTTGCCACAGGTAGTAAAATCGGCACGTGTAATGAAAAAAGCGGTGGCTTATTTATTGCCTTTTATTGAAGCTTCAAAACAAGCCGGAGACAAAGAAGGAAACGGAAAAATATTGATGGCGACTGTAAAAGGGGATGTTCATGATATTGGTAAAAATATTGTTTCGGTGGTATTAGCTTGTAATAATTACGAGATTATTGACCTGGGTGTAATGGTTCCTCCGGAAAAAATTATCGCTGCCGCTTTGGAACACGAAGTAGATATCATCGGATTGAGTGGTTTGATTACGCCTTCGCTGGACGAAATGGTGTTTTTAGCCAAAGAATTGGATAAACGCAACATGAAAGTTCCGGTGATGATTGGTGGAGCAACTACTTCGCGTGCACATACAGCCGTGAAAATTGCACCGCAATACAAAGCAACCGTAGTTCACGTAAATGATGCGTCGAGAGCGGTAACGGTAGCAGGAAATTTATTAGATGATAATAAAGAAACTTATACAGATGGAATTCGAGAAGAATATGATGCTTTTAGAGAGTCGTTTTTAAATCGTTCGAGAGATAAAAATTTCCTGTCTATTGAAGATGCCCGTAAAAATAAATTACAATTGGATTGGGCGAATTATTCGCCAAAGAAACCAAATTTCATTGGGACAAAAAGTGTAGAAGTTGATTTGGATGTTTTGGTTCCTTATATCGATTGGACACCATTTTTTCAAACATGGGAATTATACGGAAAATATCCTGCTATCCTGACGGATGAAGTAGTGGGAGAGCAAGCTTCCTCTGTATTTAAAGACGCTCAGGCAATGTTGGATGTGATTTTGAAAGAGAAAAAATTGCAAGCCAAAGGAATCTACGGCATTTTTCCTGCTAATCAGGTAAATGATGATGATATTCAATTGTACGACGAAAAAGGAAAAGAGACGGAAAAATTCCTGACTTTGCGTCAGCAGTCACAAAAAACCAAAGGAGCACCAAATATTGCTTTGGCTGATTTTATTGCGCCAAAAGACAATGGAGTGACTGATTATATGGGGGCTTTTTGTGTAACGACCGGTTTTGGTGTTGACGAATGGGCTGATGAATATCGCGATAATTTAGATGATTATAATTCTATTATGGTTAAAGCATTAGGTGATCGTTTCGCCGAAGCCTTTGCTGAATATTTACATGAAAAAGTACGTAAAGAATTTTGGGGTTATGATGCTGAAGAGTCTTTGTCTAATGAAGAATTAATAAAAGAAAGCTATAAAGGAATTCGTCCTGCACCGGGATATCCGGCTTGTCCGGACCATTTGGAAAAACCAACGATTTGGAAATTGCTGAACGTAGAAAAAGAAATAGGAGTAACTTTGACCGAAAGTATGGCGATGTGGCCGGCAGCATCAGTTTCCGGATATTATTTTGGAAATCCTGAAAGCAGGTATTTTGGACTTGGAAAAATAAAAGAAGACCAGGTTATTGATTACGCAAAACGAAGAAGTATTTCAACGGACAAAGCCATAAAATGGTTGAGTCCAAATATAGCAGATTAAAAAATAGTCATAAAGTCTAAAGTTATAAAGTCCAAAGGACTGACTTTCGACATTCGACATTCAACTTTAAGACTTAAAATGAAAGTAACAGAGCATTTAGAAAAAGCAAAAGGGAAACCTTTATTCTCATTTGAAATTGTCCCGCCACAAAAAGGGAGTAATATAAAAGATTTATATGCTAATATAGATCCGTTAATGGAATTTAAACCTCCTTTTATAGATGTAACTACTTCGAGAGAAGAGTACGTGTATATTGAAAAAGACGGACTTTTTGATCGTCGTATTACTCGTATGCGTCCGGGAACAGTTGGGATTTGTGCTTCTATCCAGCATAAATATGGTGTAGATGCCATTCCTCACGTTTTGTGTGGTGGATTTACCAGAGAAGAAACAGAATATTTGTTGGTGGATTGTCATTATTTAGGTATTGATAATTTAGTTGCTTTACGCGGAGACCCAATGAAAGGGGAGAAATATTTTGAGCCAACTGTGGGCGGAAATCATTATGCAGTGGATTTGGTTAGACAAATCAAAGCTATGAATAATGGGAAATTTTTACACGGTGAATTACCTCTTGAAAATGCTCCTGATTTTTGTGTAGGCGTTGCAGGTTATCCGGAAAAACATATTGAAGCTCCCAGCTTAGAAGCTGATTTAAAACGCTTGAAAGAAAAAGTAGATGCTGGTGCTGATTATATTGTGACGCAAATGTTTTTTGATAACCAACGTTATTTTAGATTTGTTGAAGCGGCTCGTGCTATTGGAATCAATGTTCCTATTATTCCTGGAATTAAACCGGTAGCAGTAAAACGTCATTTACAATTATTGCCACAGGTTTTTTGGCTGGATATGCCGGAGGAACTAATTCATGCTATTGAAAATGCCAAAGATAATGCAGCAGTTCGTCAAATAGGAGTAGAGTTTGCTATTCAACAATCAAAAGAGTTGATTGAGTTTGGAGTTCCATGTGTGCATTATTATTCAATGGGTAAATCCGATAATATTCAGCAAATAGCAAGTCAGGTTTTTTAAACTTTTTTCTGTTTATTCTAATTTAGAATCATAGGCTTATAGTAGAATATTTTGTCATGATAAGTATAAAAGAAATTATTCGTTTTCGATATTTTTCAAAGCAGTACACTATTTGGTGTGCTGTTTTTGTTTGTAGTTTATTGGTTTTGTCTTCTTGTAGAAAATACGAAGAAGAATTAGAAATTCCTTTTACGGAAAATTCACAGGCAGGTGTCGCCATTACTTTTGATGATAATTATATTGATCAATGGTATGCCGTAGACCAAATTCTTAAACCGTACAATTGGAAAGCAACTTTTTTTGTTTCTCAATTTAATTCGCTTTCGTACAAAGAATTAAATAAACTAAAATCACTGAAAAAACAAGGTAACGAAATAGGAGGGCATGGTTGGATTCATTTGAAAGCAGCGCCTTTTGAAAAAAAGAATGGGGAAATAAACTACCTGGATGATGAAATTTTTCCGATGCTGAAGTCTATGAGAGAAAAATCGTTGGCGGTACATTCGTTTGCTTATCCTTATGGTTCCAGAGATGCTATTACAGATACGATTTTGCTGCATGAATTCAATATTATAAGAGGTACTACTTATGGCAGTGAGCCGCCGGAGGAGCAAAAATGTTATTTTGATAATAGCAGTAGGGTTCTGTTTGGTTTAGGTATTGATAATAGTTATGCTCAATATAGTATTCCGTATTTTTTGTCTTTATTGGATTATGCCAAAAAGAACAATAAAATTGTCATTTTCTATGCGCATAAACCTGTTGTAAAGGCCAACGGGAAATATGAAACGGAATATAAAACGCTAATAGAAATATGCAGATACATTAAGGAAAACAATATGAAATTTTATACGGTTTCTGAATTGTATCTAAAAGAGATTAATAAAGACTAGTCAATTAGCTATTGTTGGATTTTTCACCGCTTCTTTTCCTGGATTGACCTCAATTTTTGAATATTGATGTTCGTATGTTTTAGTTTTACAAAATTAAATCAGGAACATTTTGAAGGTTAATTATTTCGTAATTATATTGGTTTTTGCTCTGTTTTCTGTTCGAATGCAAGCCCAGCTATGCACAGGAAGCTTAGGTGATCCTGTTGTGAAATTGGATTTTGGCTCAGGGACTGCTACACATGGTTCGGCTTTGGGTTCGGGGATTACAAGTTATACTTATACTTCAGCAGATTTTCCCAGTGATGGTTCCTATACAATTGAAAGCAGGACAAACACATCAGGAACCTGGTGGACAACTACTGACCATACAGGCGGAGGCTATATGATGGTAGTGAATGCGAGTTTTTCAACAACAGATTACTTTTATAAAAATACAGTTACGGGTTTGTGTCCCGGAACAACTTATGAGTTTGCGGCCTGGATTATGAACCTTTTGGTGAGTCGAGATAATAGTCCGCCAAATATCACTTTTACAATTGAAGATACGAGCGGAACGATTTTGGGAACATATAATACGGGAGATATTGGACTGTCATCAACTGCTGTATGGAAACAATATGGATTTTATTTTACAACGCCATCAGGAGTTTCAACTGTTGTTATCCGAATGCGGAATAATAAGGTGGGTGCTGCACCCGGAAATGATATTGCTTTGGATGATATTACTTTTAGAGCTTGTGGGCCAACAGTTACTTCTGCAATCCAAAATGAATCAACAACTAATTTAGAAGTTTGTGAGGGCGAATCAAAACCAATTACATTGTCGGGTTCAGTTTCGTCTTCGGCATATACAACTACAGGTTATCAATGGCAAACGAGTACTGATGGAGGAACAACCTGGACTGATATTTCGGGAGCTAATTCGGCTAATTATACTTTCACATCCGGCGCAGCGGGTACTTTTAAATACCGACTGGCAACTGCTGATATTTCGAATATTTCGTCTTCAAACTGCCGTATTTTTTCGAACGAAATAACCATTGTTGTCAAATCGGGTTCGGTGGCACCAACTTTTACAACCGTTCAGCCTACTTGCGACCTGCCTTCGGGAACGATTAATATTACTACAGCAGCTAATACAACCTATAGTATTGATGGAGTGAATTATCAGGTATCGGGTGTTTTTTCAGGTTTGGTAGGAGGAGATTATAATGTAACGGCAAAATTAAATTCGGGATGTGCCTCGAGCCCGGTTGTGGCGCATATTAATAGTGTTGCTACTTCGAGTGAAGTACCTGTCTATTTGGTAATTCAGCCGGTAATTTGTACTAATCCTTATGGGACAATTACGGTGACTAGTTCAAATGCTGAATACAGTTTTGATAACGGACAAACATGGCAAAGCAGTAATGTAAAAACTGGATTGATTCCGGGGGATTATTTGGTGAAAACCAGAAACAGTTCTTTGTGTGAAACGGCGGCTGCTACAGTAAATATTGCTGTGCCTCCGGGTTATCCGCCTACGCCATCGGTTACGGTCATTCAACCTGATTGTATTGTTACAACAGGATCGATTACAATTTCAGATGTTGCTGCAGCTTATAGTTTTGACGGAGGAACTAACTGGGGAACTGCAAATTCTAAAAATAATTTAGTTGCCGGAACTTATCAGGTTTTGATAAAAAATAATTTGGGATGTAGCTCTCTTGTGGCTAATGAAGTGGTGTTGAATCCATATATAAATAACGAACCGCTTCCTGTTGCAACTTCTCCTCAAAGTTTTTGTGTGCAGGACAATAAATCGCTAAACGATATTGTTGTTTCAGGAACTAATATAAAATGGTATGATGCGTCTACTTTAGGAAATTTGTTGAGCGGAACAACAATTTTAACGAATAAAACTTATTATGCTTCGCAGACTGTTTCCATTTGCGAAAGCGAAAGAATTCCTGTGACAATAAATATTCAAACTACAGCTGCACCAACAGGAAATGTGACTCAGAATTTTTGTTCTACTCAAAATGCAACTATTAGTTTTTTAGAGGCTACAGGAACAGCAATTGTTTGGTATGATGCTGCTGCAAACGGAAGTGTTTTGAGTAGTTCGACTCCATTGATTGATGGGAGAACTTACTATGCTTCGCAAACGCTGAATGGCTGTGCAAGTGTGAACAGGCTTGCTGTTACAGTAGCAATAAGTACGCCAACGTTGGTTGTGAATGATGTGGCGGATTCATTTTGTGACGATTTGAATGATGGGGTTGAAATAGTGAATTTAGTATCTTATAATAGAGCGATTACTTCGGATGCATCCGCGCAAATTCGTTTTTATACTTCTCTCGCAGCTGCTCAAAATCAAAATAGTTCTGATGAAATAGTTTCTGCAAATACCTATAATTTGCAAACAGGTGTAACGACGCTGTATGCCAGAGTGGATTCGAATGATAAATGTTATCAGGTTGTAAAAGTAGTACTGACTTTGTTTTCAAATCCTGTAATTGCTATTGCTGATGAGGTGTCGCTTTGTGAAAACTCAAATGTTAATATTGACGCAGGAGCTGGTTTTGATAGTTATTTGTGGTCAACGGCTGAAACAACGCAGTCTATAAGTGTTTCCGCTGTGGGGAATTATTCGGTAACAGTTGCTAAAAATAATGGGGCTATAAGTTGTTCTGCGACTAAGGATTTTGTGGTTGCTTTGTCTAATGCGGCTGTAATTAGCTCCATTGATATTGTGGACTGGACCGATAATCAAAATGCTATTACGGTTAATTTATCGGCTGCGGGTTTAGGTGATTATGAGTATTCTTTAGACGGTGTTAACTATCAGGATGAAAATGTTTTTACAGGATTGTTGAGTGGAACGTATACGGTGTATGTGCGTGATAAAAATGGCTGTGGAATAGTAACTCAAGTAGTGTATATTTTAAATTATCCTAAGTTTTTCACGCCTAATGGCGACGGTTTTAATGATAGTTGGGCAGTGAAACTATCAGAGACAGAGTCTAATTTGAAGACAAGAATATTTGACAGATATGGCAAGTTTTTGAAAGAGTTTGGGAATACTTCTTCATGGGACGGAACTTATAATGGTCACCAATTGCCGTCAGATGATTATTGGTTTGAGGTGTTTAGAGGGGATAATAAAATTTACAGAGGACATTTCGCAATGAAAAGATAATATTAGATTTGGGTTTCTAAAAAGAAAAGAGCTCGTTTCATTTTTTTTGAAAGAGCTCTTTTTGATTTTAAAAGTGGATGTTATTTGGTGATTTCTCTAAAAATAGCTTCCAGATTTTTATTCTTTTGATTCAGTTGAAGGGTTTTCAAGCCATTGGCAGTGGCAAAATCAAAGACTACAGAACGCATGTCTTTGTCGGTTTTAAAAACCAGTTCCCAGGTCATATCGTGTGTGTTTTTATACGAAATTAAATTCTCGATTTTAGCGATGGCCTGTTCCTCGATTTTATAATCGAATTCGACTTCAATAATTTGTTCTTTTTCTTCCGAAATAAGATGGTCTAGTTTTTTATCGGCAACTATTTTTCCGTTGTTGATGATAATCACGCGATCACAAATAGCTTCTACTTCCTGCATGATGTGAGTAGAAAGAAAAACGGTTTTGTCTTTTCCTGCATTCTTAATAAGGTTACGGATTTCCAAAAGTTGGTTTGGATCAAGACCGGTTGTTGGTTCGTCCAGAATCAAAACATCAGGATTGTGAAGTAAAGCATTTGCAAGTCCTACACGTTGACGGTATCCTTTAGAAAGTTCTCCTATTTTTTTATGGCTTTCGGCGCTTAAACCTGTTAGCTGGATTACTTCTTCAATACGGGATTTGGCAACTTTATAAACATCGGCATTAAAACCCAGATATTCTCTCACGTATAAATCCAGATACAACGGATTGTGCTCTGGCAAATAACCAATAGAAAGTTGAACTGCCTTTGGATTAGAGTTTACATCTTGTTCGTTAACCAATGCTGTACCTTCGTCGGTAGAAAGGTAGGTTGTCAATATTTTCATCAACGTAGATTTTCCGGCTCCATTTGGTCCTAAAAAGCCAACGATTTCTCCTTTTTTTATAGAAAATGAAATGTTGTCCAAGGCTTTTTGGGCGCCATAACTTTTAGATATATTTTTTACTTCTATTGACATGTTTATTTGATATTTAGGGCAAAAATAAACAGAAAAAGGATTGCTTTATTTTTTTTATACAAAATGCAAAATATTTTTTGCTGAATTAAAAATTAATTATACATTTGCAGAGTAAAAATTAATAAAGATAATTATATCTCACAATGTCAAATAACCGTTTCTATTTTAGCTTTTCTTTTTATTTCTTTAGCGAGAGATAAGGATTGTGCTATGGTAATTTGAAAAATAAATAAACAAATAAAACTAATATACAATCCTGATGAAAATCAGGATTTTTTTTTGAATAAATGGAAACAAAAATTGCAATACAAGGTATACTAGGTTCTTTTCATCATCAGGTGGCTCAGGAGTATTATGGTAAGGAAGTGGTTGTTGATGAATGTATGTCTTTTGAGGAATTAGTAGATAGTCTTTTGTCAGGGAAATCATCTCAGGCAGTAATGGCTATTGAAAATTCTATTGCGGGACCTATTATTCCTAATTATGCTTTGATTGATAAGAATAAATTGCACATTATTGGAGAACATTATTTGAGTATTCATCAAAACCTGATGGCTTTAAAAGGTCAGAAGATTGAAGATATTACCGAAGTATATTCGCATCCGATGGCTTTGTTGCAATGTATGGATTTTTTGAAAAAATACCCACACATTAAATTAGTTGAAGATAAAGATACGGCTGAAACAGCAAGAAGAATTCAGGAAAAACAATTAAAAGGTATTGCTGCAATTGCGAGTAAAACAGCAGCAGAAATGTATGATTTGGAAATCCTGGCTCCCGAAATCCAAACGATTAAAAATAACATGACTCGTTTTGTGATTATTCAAAAGGAAAATTCATTTGTTTCGGAAGAAGAGATAAACAGAGCTTCTCTGAAATTTGAATTGGATCACAAACGCGGAAGTTTGGCGGCAGTTTTGAATGTAATGAGCGATTGTAAAATGAATTTGACTAAAATTCAATCGTTGCCAAAGATAGAAACGCCTTGGAAATATTCTTTTTTTGTTGATGTTACTTTCGAAAAGTACGAAGACTATGCAAAAGCAAAATCTTTGTTAGAAATTATGGCAGAATATTTTAAAGTGTTAGGCGAGTACACCAATACAAAACCTAGTTTGATTTAAATAAAAAAGTAAAAGCAGATTGTCAATTTGAACCAAGTTCAAAAGCGAAAGAATAAAAATGATTACAACAGCAAACAGATTAAATACAGTTGAAGAATACTACTTCTCTTCAAAATTGAGAGAGGTAAGACAATTGGCAGCAGAAGGAAAGCCTATTATCAATATGGGAATTGGAAGCCCTGATTTGGCTCCGGCACAGGCTGTGATTGACGCGGTTGCTTTAGCTATGCAGGATGTAAATGCTCATGGTTATCAAAGTTATCAGGGATTGCCTGAGTTGCGAAAAAGCATGGCTGATTTTTATCAGAACAATTTTCAGGTAGCATTAAATCCAAATACGGAAATTTTGCCTTTGATGGGTTCGAAAGAAGGAATCATGCATATTTCAATGGCTTTTTTGAATGAAGGAGATCAGGTTTTAATTCCTAATCCTGGTTATCCAACGTATACTTCGGTTACGAATTTAGTGGGAGCGGAGGCTGTTTATTACGATTTGGCAGAAGCTAATAATTGGGAACCTGATTTTGAGGCTTTAGAAAAATTGGATTTATCCAAAGTAAAATTGATGTGGATAGGTTATCCGCACATGCCTACAGGAGCCAGAGGAAGTTTAGCTTTGTTTGAAAAGTTAGTGGCTTTCGCCAAAAAACATCAGATATTGTTAGTAAATGACAATCCGTACAGTTTTGTTTTGAATGACAATCCGATGAGTTTGTTGCAGGTGGAAGGAGCTAAAGAAGTAGCTTTGGAATTGAACTCTTTGAGTAAGACTTTTAACATGGCAGGATGGAGAGTAGGAATGGTTTCCGGAAATGCTGAATTGATCGATGCTGTTTTAAGAGTGAAAAGTAATATGGATAGCGGAATGTTTTTTGGAATCCAAAAAGGCGCTATCGAAGCATTAAAAAGTGATAAATCATGGTTTAATTCCATGAATGAAATATATAAAAAACGCCGCGTTTTAACCGAGCAATTGGCTGAAAAATTAGGTTGTAAAGTTTATAAAGAAGGAGTAGGTTTATTTGTTTGGGCAAAATTGCCGGAAGGAATTGAATCAGCTGAGAAGTTTATCGATCAGATATTGCACGAGAAATATATTTTTATTGCGCCGGGAACTATTTTTGGTTCAAACGGAGAAGGATATATTCGATTTGCATTATGTGTGAAAGAAGAAAAAGTACAGGAAGCAATAGATAGATTTTAGAAAATGAAAGTATTTGTAATAGGTATTGGTTTAATAGGCGGTTCGATGGTTTTAGACATCAAAGCGCTGTATCCGGGTGCCACTATTTACGGAATAGACAATAACGAAAAACATTTGCAACAGGCATTAGAGTTAGGCGTTATTGATGTTGCCGCTACAATGGAAGATTTGTCTGAGGCAGATTTTGTAATTGTTTCGGTTCCTGTAAATGTTGCTATTGGATTATTACCTAAAGTATTGGATTTGGTTGGTGATAATGCTATTGTTTTTGAAGTAGGTTCGACTAAAAATCCAATTTGTCAGGCAATTGCGAATCATCCTAAAAGAAGAAATTTTATTGCAACTCATCCTATTGCAGGAACTGAATTTTCGGGACCATCGGCAGCGTTGAGAGATTTGTTCAGAGGAAAAACAAATATCATTTGCGAAGTAGAGAAAACGGCTTTCAAATTACAGGAAAAAGCATTAGAAGTTTTCAATAAAATGGGAATGCGTATTCGTTATATGGATCCAAAATCACACGATAAGCACATTGCTTACGTTTCGCATTTATCGCACATCAGTTCCTTTATGTTAGGAAAAACAGTGATTAATAAAGAGAAAGACGAGCAGGATATTTTTGACATGGCGGGTTCCGGATTTGAAAGTACCGTGAGATTGGCTAAAAGTTCGCCAGCGATGTGGACGCCAATTTTTGAACAGAATAAAACGCAGGTTTTAGAATCATTGGAAGAATATATTTCTAATCTGACCCAGTTTAGGGATTTGTTGGCACAGGATGATTACAATGCAATCTATGAAGAAATGGCAAGTGTCAATAAGATTAGAGAAATATTAAACGGAATAGGCGTTAAAAAATAGGAGTAAAAAGAATAAATATATACAACACAAATTAAAAAGAAATAAATTTTAAAAGATGGAAAACAACAAAGAAATGAGAAATTGGTTGGATGCTTTCAAATTGAATCATCCATTTGTGATAGCAGGACCTTGTAGTGCTGAAACTGAAGAGCAGGTATTGAAAATTGCTCACGAATTGAAAAATTCAGATGTAAGCGTATTCAGAGCAGGAATTTGGAAACCAAGAACTCGTCCGGGAGGATTTGAAGGAATTGGAGAAATAGGATTAAAATGGTTGAAAAAAGCTAAAGAAGAAACAGGATTGTTGATGGGAACTGAGGTTGCTACAGCTGCTCACTGTAAATTAGCTTTAGAATATGATATCGATGTATTATGGGTTGGAGCTCGTACAACAGCTAATCCATTTGCAGTTCAGGAAATTGCTGATACATTGGCTGGAACTGATAAAATTGTTTTGGTTAAAAACCCTGTAAACCCTGATATGGCTTTATGGTTAGGTGGTGTTGAGCGTTTGCACATGGCTGGTATTAAGAATTTAGGAGTTATCCACAGAGGTTTTTCTACTTATGAGAAAACGAAATACAGAAACATTCCTGAGTGGCAAATTGCTATCGAATTACAAAACAAATTCCCTGATTTACCATTAATTATCGATCCATCTCATATTACTGGAAACCGTAACATGATTCTTGAAGTAACTCAGGAAGCTTTAGATTTGAACTATGACGGTATGATTATCGAAACGCATAATGATCCTGATAACGCTTGGTCTGATGCAGCTCAACAAGTTACTCCGGATGCTTTGAAACAAATCTTGAAAGATTTGAAAATTAGAAAAGTAAGTGGAGATACTGCTGATTTCGAACAAAAAATGTCTAAATTAAGAGCTAACATCGATGTTTTAGATGCTAATTTATTAGAGCTTTTAGGAAAAAGAATGAAAGTAGCTGACGAAATTGGTCAGGTGAAAAAAGAAAACAATGTAGCTGTGTTGCAAAACAACCGTTGGAATGAAATCCAGGAAAAAATGGTTGCAGAAGGTTCTAAAAAAGGATTGTCAGAAGAATTTATTACTAAATTGTTCAAATCAATTCACCAGGAAAGTATCGAACATCAGGAGAAAATTATCAACGGATAATTGATTTTCCAGATATTTTAAAATCCCTTTGACTGTCTTAGTTAAAGGGATTTTTTATTTTTATCGAATGGCTCAAAACTTTAAACAAAAAATTATCTTTGCAGCATGACAGGAATCGTTTATAAATCAACAGGGAGCTGGTACACGGTAAAATCCGATGAAGGGAATTTTGTGGAGTGTAGAATTAAAGGAAAGTTTAGGATGAAAGGTATCAAAAGTACAAATCCTATTGCTGTGGGCGACCGTGTTGATTTTGAACTGGAAGAAAATAATGATCAAATAACGGGAGTGATTAATACCATTCAGGACAGGAAAAATTATATTGTTAGAAAATCAGTTAATCTTTCTAAGCAAACTCATATTATTGCTTCTAATATTGATATTGTATTCTTGTTAGTTACAATTAATAATCCGCCTACCACTACCAGTTTTATTGATCGTTTTCTAGTAACTGCCGAGGCTTATGGTATCGAAGCAATTTTAGTTTTTAATAAAATCGATACTTTTGATGAAGCTGCTTTAGACGAACAGTTATTCCTTCAATATACTTATGAAAATATAGGTTACCAATGTTTGCGTGTTTCTGCTCAGGAACGCAAAGGTTTGGATAAACTAATGTTCTTAATGAAAGATAAGGTGAGTATGTTTTCAGGGCATTCTGGAGTTGGAAAATCAACTTTGGTAAATGCTATTGAACCGGGCTTGAATTTGAAAACAAAACAAATTTCCGATTCTCATTCGCAAGGACAGCACACTACTACTTTTGCCGAAATGTTTGATCTTTCTTTTGGAGCCAAAATTATTGACACACCCGGAATTAGAGGTTTTGGTGTGGTAGATATGGAAAAAGAAGAAATCAGTGATTATTTTCCGGAATTTTTTAGATTAAAAGACAAATGCAAGTTCAATAACTGTCTGCATAAAGAAGAGCCCAAATGTGCTGTTAAAGAAGCCTTAGAGAAAGAAGAAATTGCCTGGTCACGTTACAATAGTTATCTTAAAATCTTAGAGGGTGATGACGAACATTATCGTACTGATATTTATGATGAGGACCGAAAAAATAGCGATAAATCCAGAGGTTAATGAGAGTTGTAATTCAAAGGGTTTCCGAAGCTTCAGTAACGATAGATTCCCAAATAGTAGCTTCAATTCAAAAAGGTTTATTGGTTCTTGTAGGTATTGAAGATGCCGATAATCAAGAAGATATTGATTGGCTGACGGCTAAAATTGCTAAAATCCGCATTTTTGGAGATGAAAATGATGTGATGAATTTATCGGTTCAGGATATTGATGGAGATATAATTGTGGTGAGTCAGTTTACACTTCATGCAGGCACTAAAAAAGGAAACCGTCCTTCTTACATAAAAGCTTCCAAACCTGAAATAGCGATTCCCCTTTACGAAAATTTTGTTCGAAAATTAGAACAGGAAATCGGTAAAAAAGTACAAACCGGTCGGTTTGGTGCCGATATGAAAGTAGGTCTCATTAATGATGGACCTGTTACGATACTAATTGATAGTAAAAACAGAGAGTAAAACTTGATTTATAAATACGACAGCTCTAATAGGGGCTGTTTTTTTGTTATATTTGGTTGTATTCATAAAGGATAGTTTTTTACAATTCAATACTGTTTTTGCCCCGAAATAGTTTTGCGTTTGTTATTGCTTCGTTGTTATTACAATGACTAAACAACAGATTAAATTATTTATTAATTAATATTTCGGAATTTTGGCAAAAATAAATCACAATAATTATTTGGATGTTGTTGATAATGTGTGGACCTCTGCAAAAGAAAAAGGAATCATGCATATTAATTCAGAAGAACAAAGTTTTAAAGGTGAAAAATTCAGTATTAAAGGCAGAGAATTAATCAATTTTGGAACCTGTGGTTATTTGGGTTTAGAAACGCATCCTGATTTGATAGCCGGTTCAATTGAATTGACAAGGAAATTTGGAACTCAGTTGTCAATGTCCAGAGCCTATATTCGTCCTGCTTATATTCAGGAGTTGGAAGAGTTAATGTCTCAGCTATTTGATGGTAATAAAGTGATTTGTTATACTTCAACATCCAATGCTCATATTTCGGTTATTGCTACAATTATTAAGCCGGATGATTTAATTATACTCGACCAGCAAGTGCATTTTAGTGTGCAGTTTCCCTGTAAAAACACCAAATTACAAGGGACAGAAGTAAAAATGGTCAGACATTCCAATTATGAGATGCTGGAGGAAATGATTCGTGAGAATTATAATAAATACAATCGTATTTGGTACATGGCGGATGGTGTTTATTCGATGCACGGTGATTTGCCTGATACCATTATTTTGAAAAGATTATTGGATAAATATCCAAAATTGCATTTGTATTTTGATGATGCACACGGTATGGGTTGGGTTGGAAAAAATGGAGCTGGCTATATTTATGACCGATTAGGAGCTAGTGAGCGTATTGTTATTATATCAACATTGGCAAAAGGTTTTGGCTGTGTAGGAGGAATGGCCATTTTTGCGGATTCCGAAATGTATCGTAGAACCGATATTTTTGGAGGACCATTAAGTTATTCGCATCCTTTGTCTCCGGCTAATGTAGGAGCAGCAATCGCTTCGGCAAAAATTCATTTGTCTGACGATATTTATACCTATCAGTCCGAATTAAAAGACTTGATGAATTATATGAATTTGAGATTGGAAGAAAAAAATCTGACGAATATTTCTTCTCCGGATTCTCCTATTTATTTTATCGGAAGTGGCTTGAATAAGGTAACACGCAATTTTGTTCATCGCATTTTGGAAGAAGGAATTTATGTAAATACAGCGACATTTCCGGTTGTTCCTAACGATAAATCCGGTTTGCGATTTACTTTAACACGTCATAATACAAAAGCAGATATCGATTTATTGACCGATGCAATGGCGTATCATTTGCCAAAGGCTGTTGAAGAAGAAGGTGATAGTGTTGAAAGAGTTTATAAAGAATTTGGATATCATTTGCAGCAAAAAGAAGATTGTTTATTAGTAGAACCAATAAAAAATTCGAACTTAATTGTTGAAGAATATACAACAATTCACGATATTAATACAGCTGATTGGAACTTAATGTTTAAGGATAGGGGAAACATCAGTCATTCGGGAATGCAATGCATGGAAGAAATTTTTTCTAATAATGAGCAGCCCGAAGAGAATTGGAGTTTTCATTATATAATAGTTAAAGATAAAACAGGGAAGTTAGTATTGGCTACATTTTTCACAGGAGCTATTTATAAAGATGATATGGTAGCACAGGAAAATGTTTCTAAACAAATTGAAGAGGTGCGTAAGACTGATCCTTATTATTTGTGTTCAAAAACATTAGCAATGGGTTCTTTGTTTTGCGAGGGGGATTTTATATATCAGGACACTCAGCATACTGAATGGAGAAATTCGGTTAATTATTTATTTGATTTTGTTTCCAAAGTAAAAAAAGATATTGATGCCAAAGTGGTTATTTTTAGGGATTTTGAAGAAGGAGGTTTTTTAAACCAGATGTTGGAAGATGAAGGCTATGCTAAAATGAGAATGCCCAATACTAATATTATAAGCCATTCAAAATGGAATACGAAAGAAGAGCTACTTTCGCTTCTGAATTCTAAAAATAGTATAAATAATATTAAGCGTTACGTTTTTAAATACGAAGACCAATTTGATGTCGCTATCAAGAAAAAATTGACAGATAAAGAGGCTGAAAAGCATTATCAGTTGTTTTTGAATGTCAAGAAAGCTAATTATGCATTTAATTTTTTTGCTTATCCAGAGAAAACAGTAAAAATTTTATCCAAATACTCTGATTGGGAGTTTCTCGAATTTCGTATTAAAGGTTCTGATGAATTAATAGGTTGTATTTGGTTTTTTATTGGTGAAAATCATGCATGTCCACTTATTGTTGGATTAAATTATGATTATATTAAATCACATCATTTATATAAACAAATTATGTACTATATGGTAAAAAGAGGAAATGATTTAGGAAAGGCAAAAACCTATTTAGGTTTAACTTCGGATTATGAAAAGCAAAAATATGGCGCAAAATCAATTCCTTTTTACGGTTATTTAAAAGTTGATAATATATATAATTTGGATTTGTTATCTTCGCTAAGTGATTAAATTTTTGCAAAAATAACTGCCTAAAAAAATATTCTCTATGATTATATTTTAGGATGTTTTTGTTTTCACTAAAATATTTAAATTTTAAAAACAGTTAAATTTCTATTTAAATAAAAAACAATGGTTATCAAAGAAGCAGAAAATGATTTTATTAAATTTTGGATAGAAGATGGTATTCTGTATTCTAAATTTAAGCAACCAACAATTGTCAACATAGAAAAAATAAAAGCGTTAATTGAGTTACGCCACGAAATATCAGAAGGTGAAAAACAATATTGGTGTTATGATTTTGATGGAATTAAATCTTATGATAAAGAAGCACGAGATTACGCCGAAATATATGGGCAGGAATATTTACACGCATGTGCGGTAATTTTTAATTCTCATATAGCAAAATTTACTCTTAATGCATTTATGATATTGAAAACACCTCTTATTCCTTTAAAAGGTTTTACAAAAAAAAGCGAAGCCGTTAAGTGGTTAAATGAGTTAAAGAGAAAAAATGGCTAATTTTAATTGTAACTACAATATAATTTGCTGGCTGTAGAAGTGAAAAATATGGAATTAATAAGCAGAAAATAATGAAGATGAATTCTGTTAAAAATGATTATATAGAATTTTGGTTGGAAAATGGAATTCTGTTTTCAAAATTCCGGGAGGGAGTTGAAATTGATGTTGAAAGGATGAAAGGAGTGGTCAGACTTAGAGAAGAAATTTCAAATGGAGAAAATCAATGTTGGTTGTATGATTTAGGAAATGTAAAATTTATTACTAAAGAAGCTCGCGATTATGCGGATAAATATGGTCAAAATTATCTCAAAGTTGTGGCAGTAATAGTAGATTCTCATATAACAAAGTTTATTTATAATACTTATATTAAATTAAAAAAACCTATTATGCCTTTCTTGGTCTTTACCAATAGAGAGAAAGCTGTAGAATGGTTGAGAGATAAAAGATAAAAGAGTGTAAAACAATTGTAGAAATATATTTTAAATTATTAATTAGTAAATTTTTTTTAAAAGATATTTCTTATATTTATTTTTGATACGTAATAATTATTTTACTTTTTCGTTAAGGTAGAGAAAAAATAATCATCCAATATTGAACATAGCATAATAAATGTCCAAACTAGAAAAAATATTAGCCTTAGTGCGTTCCATAAACGAAGATGAGTTTCAGGAACAATTAACTCATGGAGATAGTCTGGACGATGTTTATGAGGAATTATTGTTTTTGGCAAAAAAAATTGAATCTAAAAAGAAGCGTACCGGGGTAATTATAGAGCAAATATCGAATTGTTTTGCAGGAGATTTTTTTAATTATTTGCCAATTTCGGAAGAAAATGACGAATTGGATGTTTTTTGTATGGGGTTCAATACCTATATCGAGGAATTGAAATCTGCTATGGTTTCCAAAAAATTACTGGAAACGATAAATGGAAAATTAGCTGAAGCAAAAGAACGTACAGAGCAATTAGTTTTTACAAAGGATCAATTCTTGTCGGGGATGAGTCATGAGATTCGAACTCCGCTTAATGGAATTATAGGATTTGCTGATTTGTTGTTGAATAGTCCTTCGTTAGATACTGAAACTAAAGAACAGTTGGGATATATTAAAATGTCTGCTGATGTTTTAATGGTGACGATAAATGATATTTTAGATTTAGCAAAAATTGAATCGGGTCAGGTTGTTATTTCTGATAAACCATTTAATTTGATTGAATTAACCCGATTGCTGCGTGAAATATTTTCGGTAAAAATAGCTGATAAAGAAATTGATTTACAGCTTGTTATTGATGAAGAAGTGCCGTCTTTACTTTGTGGTGATTCAGTAAGAGTTTCTCAGATTTTATTTAACTTAATGAGTCATGCAATTAAGTTAACTCCTGTTAATGGAAAAATTAGATTGAAAATCAAATTGCAAGATGAAGAAGAAGGTTCCTATTCGGTAAGAATTACTGTAAAAGATTCGGGGATAGGAATGACTGCTAAGCAATTAGAAGGAATTTTCGATCCTTTTGTTCAGGTAAGTAATGATGTTGTGGCTCAAAATGAAGGCACAGGTTTAGGATTAACCATTGTCAAAAAGATAGTTAATCTGATGAATGGTGAGATTGTTGTAAAAAGCAAAGCGAATCTTGGTACAAAATTTACAGTAACATTGCCTTTTTCTAAAAGTACTCATTATTCGTCAAGTTCTGAATCTTCAGTTGAAAGCGAAAATAAAATAAGCGTTTCTGTTGATAGTAGTAAGAAAATGAAAGTATTATTAGCGGAAGATGATCGTATTAATCAAATTTTAGTTCAGAAAGTTTTATCTAATTATAATATCGATTGTGTTGCAGTAGGAAACGGAAGATTAGCTGTTGATGCTTTAATTCAGGATGATTTTGATTTAGTTTTGATGGATTTAATGATGCCTGTTTTGAATGGCTATGAAGCCGCTTCAGAAATTCGGAAATTAAAAAATCATAGTAAAAAAAATATTCCTATTCTGGCGCTTTCGGCAGTAGTAACCGATACTGTGGTCAATGTCTGTAAGACGGTTGGAATTGATGAATATCTCTCAAAACCCTTTGATTCTGAAGAGTTGTATAATGTAATCACTGAGTTGATTGTTAAGAAAAACAACTTTGTATAAATGATTTTTTAAAATTTCATTTAATATCTCCTAAAGTCAATAATAAATTTGTTTTTAACAGGATTTAGTTTATTTTTGATTACCACGAAAAATTAAAATGACCAAAAACACAAAGTGTAAGTCTATAGATGGATTTATAATTTGTGTTTCTCTGCTATGGTTTTAATTCCTTAATTATAAATGAATATAAAAAATGTTATAATAGCCTTAGTGGCTGTTTTTTCGTGCACAGTTTGTGCACAAAAGAGTGAATACCCAATTGCTGCAATTGCAGAAGAATTAAAAGATAATGCTAATGCTGTTGTTCGTCTTGAAAAGACAGACATCAATATTGCTTCACAAAGGAGTATGAATGTCAAAACTTATCGGGCTATTACTGTTTTGAACCAAAAAGGTTTAAGTGCAGTTAATGGTTATGAAAACTATGATAAAACAACTACTGTTAAATCTATTGAAGCCGTAGTCTATGATGTTTTTGGTAATGAAATAAAAAGGATAAAGCGAAAAGATTTTAAAGACCAAAGTGCTGCCGGAGAAGGTACATTGTTTTCTGATAATAGGGTTTTGTTTTTAGATTATACTCCTGTAAATTATCCTTTTACCATAGTTTATCAAAGTGAAGTTGCTACTTCAAATACGGCTTTTATTCCTAAATGGTATCCTGTTTCGGAATTCTATGTTAGTGTTGAAAAAAGTATTTTTAATATTAGCTATCCAAATAATTTAGGATTTAAGAAAAAAGAAATCAATTTTTCAAATTTTACTATTCAAAAGACTACTGATACTGCTACTCAGTTGTCGTATTCAGCGTCAAACATTCCAGCACTTAAGTCAGAACCTTATGCTTCGCAATCTCTTCTTTTTCCAAGAGTAATGTTGGGGTTAGAGATTTTTAATTTAGAAGGGATTGATGGAAATGCAACTTCTTGGATTGAGTTTGGTAAATGGTGGAATAGTAAAATATTAGAAGGCAAAAATGAATTGTCAGAAGAAACTAAAAATAAAATGATTGCACTTGTGGGTAATGAAAAAGATCCAATTGCGAAGGCAAAACTTATATATAATTATGTTCAACAAAAAGTTAGATATGTTAGTATTCAGGAAGGAATTGGTGGATGGATGCCTATGTCTGCTAAAGATGTAGATCGCTTAGGTTATGGTGATTGTAAGGCATTGTCTAATTATACTAAAGCATTATTAGAGGCTGTAGGTGTACAATCTTTTTACACAAAAGTTTATGGAGATCGATATAAGATTGATATTGTTTCAGATTTTGTTTCAACACAAGGGAATCATATTATTCTTGCTATTCCTAATGGTAATAATTATACTTTTTTAGAATGTACCAGTCAAGATGATCCTTTTGGATATCAGGCTAATTTTACCGACGATAGAGATGTTTTAATCATTAAGCCTGAAGGAGGAGAAATTGTAAGAACTAAGAATTATGAAGATAATGGGAATTGTCAAAATAGTATTGGGAGTTATGTGTTAACTGAAGAAGGAGATTTGACGGGGAATATTAAAATGATGTCTTCCGGGGCTCAGTATGGTCATAAAACTAATGTAGAAAAGTTGCAGCCTGTTGAAAAAGAAGAGCATTATAAAGAATATTGGGATCATATCAATAATTTAAAAATTGAAAAGAGTTCCTTTTCTAATGATAAAGAAAAAATTCAATTTACAGAGAATGTGCAAATAAGCGCTAAGAATTACGGTAGTGTTTTAAATGGCAAAATGATGTTTGTTGTAAATGTCTATAATTTGAATTCAAATTCAGTTAAGAGAGTGCGAAATCGGAAAAGTCCATTTGAAATCCAAAGAGGTTATCTGGATACCGATGAAGTCAATGTAGCTTTGCCTAAAGGTTACAAGATTGAGTTTTTGCCTGATAATTTCGAGCTGAAAGGGAAATTTGGTGAATGTAAAACGGAAGTCGTTAAAAAAGAAGATGGCTCTTTGGTATATAAACGTAGTTTACTTGTAAATAAAGGAGTTTATTCCAGTGCAGAATATGAAGATTATCGTCTTTTTATGGAACAAATTTCAAGAAATGATAATGCTAAAATTATACTAACCAAGATTTAAACCAATATGAAACCCAAATTTTTACTAACTGTATTTACAGCTTTTATAGTTGTTTGTACTTCCAATGCTCAGGATTTTAGATTAGGAAAAGTATCTCTCCAGGAATTAAAAGAAAAAGTACATCCAAAAGATTCTTCGGCAGTTGCAGCTGTGCTTTTTGAAAAGGCAGAGAATAAATTGGTATACAACCAAGAGAACGGTTTTGAAATTGAATTGGTAGTTAGAGCAAGGATTAAGATTTACAAAAAAGGGGGGTATGATTTGGCTAATAAAACCTTACGTTATTATTTAGTTAATAACTCAAGAGAAAAAGTGTCATTTTCAGAAGTTGCGACTTATAATTTAGTAGACGGCAAGATTGAAAAAACAAAGCTTAAAAGTGATGGTGAATTTGATGAGGTAATTAACAAGTATTGGGGGCAAAAAAAAATAGTAATGCCTAATGTAAAAGAAGGTTCTGTTATTGAGTATGAATATGTGTTGCATTCGCCTAATATTGGAAATCCAAGAGATTGGTATTTTCAATCAGACATTCCTGTGAATTATTCGGAATATATCAATTCTATCCCTGAATATTTTGTTTATAATACCAATTTGAAAGGTTTTATTAGCCCAAAAGTAACTGTTGAGAAACACAATAAGTCATTAAGAATTGATAGTAAAGTTAGGGTGTCAGAGGCTGGATTTAGTGCAACCAGAACTAATTTTAGCAGTGAGGATATACCTTATACAGAAACCAGAACTACTTATTTGGTTGAAAATATGCCTGCAATTAAAGAAGAGTCTTTCGTTAATAATATTAGAAATTATACCACAAGTTTAGAGCAAGAGTTGTCTATGACTCAGTTTCCTAATTCGATGCCTAAAATGTATTCAACAAATTGGGATGCAGTGGTTAAAACAATTTATGATTATGAAGATTTTGGTCTGGAATTAAATAAAACAGGTTATTTTGAAGAAGATTTAAATCAGATTCTTAAAGGGATAACTTCGGTAGAAGAAAAGATAGCTGTAATATTTACTTTTGTTAAAACTAAGGTAAAATGGAATGGTTATCATGGTTATTCATGTGAAGAAGGAGTTAGGAAAGCCTATAAAACGGGAGTTGGTAATGTTGCCGATATTAACTTAATGCTTACAGCTATGTTGCGTTATTCTGAGCTTAATGCTAATCCTGTATTGCTAAGTACGCGTTCTAATGGAATCTCTTTTTTTCCAAATCGAACAGCTTTTAATTATGTTATTTCAGCTGTAGAAACGGATAAAGGATTAATATTAATGGATGCAACTGAAAAATATTCCGTGCCAAATGTTTTGCCTTTAAGAGATTTGAATTGGTCTGGACGACTAATACGAAAAAATGGAAGTTCTGAAGATGTAGACTTGATGCCTAAGGTGAATTCTAAAGAATTTGCAAATGTAGCTTTAGATGTAGACAATCATGGGGTTATAAATGGGAAAGTAAAGCTGTATCATGCTAATCATGAGGCATTGCGATTTAGACAAAATCATATTGTTACGAATAAAGATGCCTATTTAGAATCGCTGGAGAATAAAAATAATAATATTGAAATTAATGATTATGTGCGGGAAAATGAGTTGGATTTGGCAAAGCCAATAATAGAAAATTATACTTTCAAAGACACTAAAACGGCTGAGATTATCAATAATAAAATATATCTTTCACCTTTGATTTTCTTTAGTCTCAGAGAGAATCCTTTTAAGCAGGAAGTAAGAGAGTATCCGGTTGATTTTGGATATCCAATTCAAGAAAAGTATAGTATAACTCTTAAAATTCCTGAAGGTTATGAAGTAGAATCTTTGCCTAAAGCAATGACTGTTGATGGAGGTGAAAATATAGGAATGTATAAATTTGTTATTGGTAATAATAATGGTGTAATCCAAATAGTCTCTACATCGGATATTTATTCTCCAATTGTTACTCCTGAATACTATCAGGTATTGAAAGATTTTTTCCAAAAAAGTATAGAAAAGCAAAACGAGAAAATTGTCCTGAAAAAAATTTAGTCCTATGAAGTTATATAGTTTTAAAATAGTTTTAGTTGTTTTTTTAATAGCGACTTCGGTAAAAGCACAAGCACTTAAACTTGATAAAGTTACTGTTACTGAACTGCAGGCAAAAAAGCATTCGGTTGATACTAGTGCAGCAGCAGCCATCCTTTATAAAAAAGGAAGAACTTTTTTTACTTATAACGAAAAGAGTGGGTTTGTTATGAACCATGAATTTACGTATAGGATTAAAATATATAAAAAAGAAGGTTTGAATTGGGCCAATTTTGAAGTGCCCTATTATGTAGGTTATGAAAATTTGAATGAGGAAAATTTAAGATTTCATGATGCAGTAACTTATAATCTAGAAGGAGGAGTTATTGTAAAAACCAAATTGGGTAATGAGGGTATTTTCAAAACGAAGTTAAATGATAACTGGAAAATGGCAAAATTGTCAATGCCAAATGTCAAAGCAGGTTCTATTGTTGAGTTTAGTTATTTGTTAAAATCTGAAAATTTAGGACAATTTCCTGTTTGTGATTTTCAATACACTATTCCGGTGAATTATGCGGAGTATAAAACAGAAATTCCGGAATATTATATCTATAAAACTATTCTAAAAGGGTATATAGATGTGAAGACCGAATCTAAGATGGAACAGGGATCGGTAAATTTTGACAATCAATACGGGCAAACGAATACTATGACATATAAACAAATTAGCAGTAGTTATATTGCTAAAGATATTCCTGCTTTGAAAGAAGAAGAATATGTAGATAATGTAAAAAATTATCAATGCTCGCTTCATAATGAATTGGAAAGAACACGTTTTCCGGGGCAACCGGTTAAAGATTATGCTATAACTTGGGAAGGAGTAGCTAAAACTATTTTTGAAAATAAAGATTTTGGTAAGGAACTGGAGCAAAAAGATTTTTTAATTAATGATGTAAAATTGATTCTTAATAGTGAAGATTCGAAAGAAGAAAGGCTTAGAAAAATTTTTAAGTTTGTTCAGGAAAAAATGAATTGGAATAAGGATTATGGATATTATACAGATAAAGGAGTTGTTAAGGCTTATCAGGAAAGAACAGGGAATGTGGCTGAAATTAATTTTATATTAATTTCAATGTTGAGATTGGCAGGAATAAATACGGATCCTGTTTTATTAAGTACTATAAATAATGGCGTTCCGGTTTATCCCGGTCGCACAGTCTTTAATTATGTAGTGGCAATGGCTGATATTGATGGTCAACAAGTTTTACTGGATGCAACACATAAATTTACTACACAAAATGTTTTGCCTCTAAACACTCTAAATTGGACGGGACGTTTAATACAACAAGACGGGACTTCAAAAGAAGTTAATTTGTTGCCTACAATGCCATCAGTTCTAAATTGTAGTGTTGTTGTAAAAGTGGATGATTCCGGAAAAATTACGGGTAATTTACGAAGTCGTAAAACAAATTATGAAGCCTATAGTTACAGAGATAAATATGCTCAGGCAAATGCAGATAATTATATAGAAAAAATGGAGAATTTATATAATGGTATTGAAATCAGTAACTATGAAGTGAAAAATAAGAATGCTGATTTATTGCAACCTGTAGATGAAAGTTTTTCATTTCAGTCTGTGAATCATACGGAGATTATTGGAAAAGAGTTTTTTATAAATCCTTTGTTGTTTTTTACAACTAATAGAAATCCATTTTTTCAGGAGAATAGAAAGATGCCTGTTTATTTTGGATATCCTACTCAGAAAAAATATACCATAAATATTGAAATACCTGAAGGTTTTGAGGTGGAATCAATACCAAAAGGAATAAATTTGTCGGCAGGTGATGGTGCTTTGGTTTTTAAATGTATTTTAGAAAAAAATCAAAATCGAATTCAAATAGCTGTACAATCAGAATTGAAAAAATCAATTGTTTCCGCTGAGGATTATTCCATGCTTAAAGATTTCTACCAAAAAATAGTAGATAAACAAAAAGAAAAAATAGTATTAAAAAAAATATAGAATGGACCTTAAAAACGCCCAGTTAGACGTAGATACCTGGATAAAAGAACACGGTGTTCGTTATTTTAATGAATTGACTAATATGGCTCAGCTTACCGAAGAGGTAGGGGAGGTAGCCCGAATTATTGCCCGTCGTTATGGTGAACAGTCTGAGAAAGAAAGTGATAAGAGCAAAGATTTAGGAGAAGAATTAGCCGATGTGGTTTTTGTGGTTTTATGTTTGGCTAATCAAACAGGAATCGATTTGCAGGCTGCTTTTGATAAAAAAATGGATTTAAAATCTGTTCGTGATAAAGACCGACATAAAAACAATGAAAAATTGAAATAATTATTAGTTGTGAATTATGAATTGTGAATTGGGAGTGCTAAATTGCGCCCTCAAATTATTTATGTTAAAAGTCTTAGGCAATAACAAATAATTCATCCCTAATAATTTAAAAAATGAATTTACTACTACAAACAACATATTCTAAATTAAATGCTAAAATAGAAGTAACAGGATCTAAAAGTGAAACCAACAGATTGTTACTTTTGCAGGCATTATTTCCTAATATTACCTTAAGTAATACTTCTAATTCTGACGATAGCGAAGTGATGCAAATGGCATTAAGCGGAAATGAAGAAGTAGTAGATATCCATCATGCCGGAACAGCAATGCGTTTTCTTACGGCTTATTTTGCTGTAAAAGAAGGTCGTGAAGTGATTTTAACAGGTTCCAGCCGTATGCAGGAACGTCCTGTTAAAATTTTAGTGGAAGCTTTACGTCAATTAGGAGCTGATATTTCTTTCTTAAAAGAAGAAGGTTATCCGCCAATTAAAATTAAAGGACAAAAAATCACCCAGTCTAAAGTGACAATGGCGGCTAATGTGAGCAGTCAGTATATTTCGGCTTTATTATTAGTTGCACCAAAATTAGAAAATGGTATTGAGTTGACTTTAGAAGGCGAGATTACTTCTATTCCTTATATTAAAATGACATTGGCTTTGTTGAATGATTTGAACATTCAAACGAGTTTTGAAGGAAATGTTATTAAAGTGTATCCAAAACAAGAGGTGGAATCAAAAGTAATGACTGTAGAATCCGATTGGAGTTCTGCTTCATACTTCTTTAGTTTAGCTGCTTTGTCTGAAGAAGCTGAGATTACTTTAAGTAGCTACAAACAATCTAGTTTACAGGGTGATTCAGCTTTAGTTTCTATTTATAAAGAAATGGGGGTAGAAACGCATTTTAACGGAAATACAATTACTTTAACTAAAAATAAAAAATTTAAACATCAAGACGTTACTTTCGATTTGAATAATACACCTGATATTGCTCAAACGATCGTAGTTACTTGTCTTGGTTTAGGAATAGGTTGTCACCTTACAGGACTTCATACTTTAAAAATTAAAGAAACCGATAGATTGGAAGCTTTGCGAATTGAATTAAGTAAACTCGGAGCTAATATTTCTGTTACGAATGATAGCCTTACTCTTGTGGCTACTTCAGACATTAATTCTAACGTAAAAATTGGAACTTATAATGATCATAGAATGGCAATGGCTTTTGCTCCTTTAGCATTAAAAGTACCAATTATTATCGAAAATGCCGATGTAGTTTCTAAATCGTATCCTGATTTTTGGACTGATATGGAAAAATTAGGCTACAAAGTTTCGGATTTAATAGGTTAATCATTTTCGTTGCATCCTTAAAACATTGATGCTTTGGGCTTTTGTTGTTTTAATTTTAAATTAAACAACAAAATACTTGACATCGCCTATTTGACAATCGTATATTTGCAGCCGATTATAATACTAAGAATCAAAACTTAAGTCTTATAATTCATAACTTATAACTTTTTTGAATGAAATTATCACATTTTAATTTTGACTTACCAAAGGAACTTTTAGCTGAATTTCCGGCAGAAAACAGAGACGAAGCTCGTTTAATGGTAATAGATAGAAAAAAACAAACCATTGAGCACAGAATGTTCAAAGATATTATCGAGTATTTTGATGATGGAGATGTAATGATTTTGAACAATACTAAAGTTTTTCCTGCTCGTTTATATGGTAACAAAGAAAAAACCGGGGCAAGAATCGAAGTTTTTTTGCTTAGAGAATTAAATGCTGAACAACGTCTTTGGGATGTATTAGTAGATCCGGCTCGTAAAATCAGAATTGGAAATAAATTGTATTTCGGCGATGATGATTCATTAGTTGCTGAGGTTATTGATAATACCACTTCTCGTGGAAGAACTTTACGTTTCCTTTACGATGGTTCTTATGAAGAATTCAGAAATAAATTGACGGAACTTGGAGAAACTCCAATTCCTAAATATATCAATAGAGAAGTGACTCCGGAAGATGCTGAGCGTTACCAAACTATTTATGCTAAAGAAGAAGGAGCTGTTGCTGCGCCAACCGCAGGATTGCACTTTTCTAAACATTTATTGAAACGTTTAGAAATAAAAGGAGTGAATTTTGCTGAAGTAACGCTTCACGTAGGTTTGGGAACTTTCAACCCAGTTGAGGTAGAAGATTTATCCAAACACAAAATGGATTCTGAGGAATTGAAAATTACTCAGGAAGCTTGTGATATTGTTAATGAGGCTAAAGCAAAAAGAAAACGTGTTTGTGCTGTAGGAACCACTTCTATGCGTGCTATTGAAAGTTCAGTTTCTTCACAAAACACTTTGAATCCATACGAAGGATGGACTAACAAGTTTATCTTTCCTCCACATGATTTTAGTGTGGCTAACTGTATGATTACTAATTTTCATACGCCAAAATCAACTTTATTGATGATGATTTCTGCTTTTTGCGGACATGATTTAATGAAGAAAGCTTATGAAGAAGCAATTAAAGAAAAATATAAATTCTATTCTTACGGTGATGCAATGTTAATTCTATAATCACCATAAAAGGTTAATTCATAAAAAAGACTCGTCAATTACTGACGAGTTTTTTTGTTTATAGTCATTTTTATAGCTTAGACTTATTCTTGATTTTCTTTTTTACTTTTACAAAATAAACGCAAAGAACAGTATGGTTTTTGAAAACACTAAAGCTTTCGCACAAAAATTAGATGCTCAGGATAGCCTGTATAAATACAGGAACGAATTTTATTTTCCAAAAGTTAATGATAAACAAGTCATCTATTTTGCTGGAAACTCCTTAGGTCTGCAGCCTAAGCGGACTAAAGCTTATGTGGATGAAATAATGAATGACTGGGCTAATCTGGCTGTTGAAGGTCATTTTTATGCAGGGAAGCCATGGTGGGATTATCAGGAACGTTTTGCTAAACCCTTGAGTCAAATAGTAGGAGCAAAACCTGCAGAAGTTACTGTAATGAATACGCTTACGGTGAATCTTCATCTGTTGATGGTGTCTTTTTACCGACCTACAAAAACGAGATTTAAAATTATTTGCGAAGAAAAAGCCTTTCCTTCGGATCAATATATGTTTCAAAGTCAGGTGAATTTTCATGGTTTTAAATCAGAAGAAGCTATTGTTGAAATCAAGAGACGTGACGGAGAACATAATATTCGAACAGAAGATATAATCGCTAAAATTAATGAAGTAGGTGATGAGTTGGCTTTGGTTTTAATAGGGGGAGTGAATTATTATACAGGTCAGGTTTTTGATATGGAGTCTGTCACAGCAGCGGGACATAAAGCAGGAGCTTATGTAGGTTGGGATTTGGCTCACGCAGCTGGAAATGTTAAGCTGGAATTGCATAATTGGGGCGTAGATTTTGCTGCCTGGTGCAGTTATAAATACATGAATTCAGGACCTGGAAATGCTTCGGGTTGTTTTGTAAATGAGAAACATCATAATAATCCTGATTTGCCAAGGTTTGCCGGATGGTGGGGACATAATAAAGAACGTCGTTTTAAAATGGAACCGGCTTTTGATCCGATTCAAGGAGCCGATGGCTGGCAAATTAGTAATTTGCCTGTATTGTCTTTAGCACCTTATCTGGCTTCGGTAGAAATGTTTGCCGAAATTGGAATGGATGCCTTAATTGAAAAAAGAGATAAGATTACAGCTTATTTGGAATTTATTTTGAGTGAAATTGATAAAGAAGTAAGCAGCAGTTTTGAAATTATTACACCGTCAAATCCTTCCGAAAGAGCCTGTCAATTATCTGTTTTTCTTCATGGCGAAGGGCGTAGTCTATTTGATTATCTAATGAAAAATGGTGTGATTGTGGATTGGAGAGAGCCTAATGTTATTCGATTGGCACCTGTTCCGCTGTATTGTTCTTTTGAAGATATGTATAACTTTGGACAAATATTAAAAAGAGGAATTTTAAATAAATAATCTTCTAAATGTAAAAAGTAAAAGTCCCTTAAAATAATTTTAAGGGACTTCTTGTTTTTAAGCCATTTGTAGTTTTGGAATCTCAATAGCGTTGATTTCATTTTTATAGCCTTCAATTTGCTTAGTAATTTCCTGTTTGATGGTCTCAAAATTAGGAATTGCAGCAAAAAGCGTTTGGTAATAGTTGATGCCTTCAAGAAGATTGGCTTTAAATGCTTCTAATTTTTTGGTTTTGGCATTGTTGATTTCCTCGCTAATAGTTTGGATGTCATTCTTCAGGTAAGCAATGTACATTTTTAATTCTTTTACAAAAAAATGTGGTCGATTGGGATTTCTCAAAACTGAGGTATTTCCATAAATATGCTGAATCATTTTAGAAAGTGAAACTTCCTGATCAAAATAGGCCATGTTGGGTCCCGGACAAACAACCACACCTTGGTCTTGTCCTTTTATTTTGATGTTGTTTTCTAAATAGGAAGCATTGGCTAAACCAACACAAAGACACGATTTTTCCGTTATGGTTTGTTTTGTTTTTTCGTAATTTTCTAAAGAAATGTTGTTTTTATTTGCTTCCAATTCTTCTAATTTGTAATCCTGGTATTTTTTAGAAGCCGTGCAAATTCCGTTTCCTTCAGCATCTTTATTTAGTGCAAGAAATTTTTTAGGACACGAACTTCCTGCTTTACTTTCTTGGATGCGTCTTTGTTTTATTTTTTCATTTGTCGTACCTCTTAAAGTGTTAAAAGGTACTCCTAAAGGAGAAATTTGACTTAAATATAAATCTTCCTCTTTTGCATTAATTAATAAGTTGCGGGTTGCCTGATCTACCGAGGTAGCTTCGGGAACTAATAGAAATGGTGAACCCCAGCCTACAGAGTCAACATTATAGTAATTCAATAAAAAATCGTGTTCCTCTGAAGTTCCAACTCCTCCCTGAACCGTAATTTTTAATTCTAATGGTTTGTCTGGAATTCTTTTTCCTTTTTGTTCCAATGATTTAATCATTAGTTCATGTGCCGATTGGATAAGTTGTTCTTTCTTTTGTTTGAATTCTTCTAAAATTGGTCCTAATAAAAACCCCTCTGTTGCAAACGCATGTCCGCCACAATTTAATCCTGATTCGATGCGGTATTCTGAAACCCAAAGGCCTTTTTTAGCTAAGAAATTTCCTTGTATCATTGCCGAACGGAAGTCGCTTACTTTTAAAGTGATTTTCTTTTTTAAATGGTTGTTCTCGTCTGGGTAGAAATCTTCAAAATTTTCAAAGTAACTATATAATCTTGGATTCATTCCTGCCGAAAGTACAATTGAAGAATTAGTTGTGCTATTAGCGAATCCTCTTAATGCTGCGTGAGCGTCGTTGTAAATAACAGGTAATTGTTCGTTCTTTTCAAAGTTGTCTTTGTCTAATTTTGTCATAATGTTGACATCAATAGCACCTGCTGACAAGTGTTTTTCAATATAGCTTTTAACGTTTTCTTTCCAATTCATTCCTTCTTCAATAAAGGATTGCAGCCCTTTTTTGATTTCAGATTTGTTGGGTAAGATAGCAATGTAGTTTTCTAAAGCTTCTTTGCTTTCAACTAATTCGTTTTTAAAATTATCGAATTTTTCTTTTACAATTTTGTCAACTAAGTTTAAATAAGAAGTGATTCTTTTAGCTCTGTAATCAGCTACTTTTTTTGATATTTCTTGATATGGGAGATTGAATTTTTCGTGATAGAATGCATTCATTTTTTCTATCAACTCATCATCTGCAATCGAAATCACAGAAGAAATCCCATAATGTGCCACTCTTATGGGACTGTCTATTGTGTAAGCAAGCCCCATAACCGGAATATGGAAGTTGTGTAATGGTTGTGGATTTTTAGTCATGTTCATACCTTCATTAATAGTTTGTGCAAAGTTTGTAATAATCATTTGCTTAAAAACTGATAAATGTCATATATGCTTTTAAGCTTGTCTATTATTTTTTTGAGGTTGAAAAGTTTAGCTAGCTGATGGAAGAGGTTTGGTTTTGTGTTTGTGCAACGAAAACTGGTGTTTTTGGATGATGCTCCAATAATAAATCAGTAATTTTGTTTAACTTTTTATACATGAAAAAATGCAGACTTCTAAAAAAATAGCGGTTGTAGGTTCTGGTTTAGTAGGTTCTTTATTAGCTATTTATCTAAAAAAATCTGGGCATACGGTTCATGTTTATGATAGAAGTCCGGATATTAGAAAAATACAATTCTCTGGTCGTTCTATTAATTTAGCTATGTCAAACCGTGGATGGAAAGCGCTTGATGGGGTAGGAGTGGGAGATGCCGTGCGTGAAATTGCTATTCCTATGGATAAGCGGGCAATTCATCTTGTAGATAGTCTTAAATTTCAAAATTACGGTCAGGAAGGAGAATCTATTTATTCTATTTCGCGGGGAACTTTAAATCGTAAGATGATTGATCTTGCTGAATCTGCTGGTGCTGAGTTTTTCTTTGAACAAAAAATTTGGGATGTTACTTTGGCTTCTGCAACTTTGCATATTGGAGAAACTGAAAGAGGAGAATGGGAAGATCGTAAGTACGATATGGTTTTTGGAGCGGATGGTGCTTTTTCGAGAATTCGTCATCGTATGCAGCGTCAAAGTATGTTTAATTATTCTCAGGAGTTTTTAAATATTGGTTATAAAGAATTGCATATTCCTGCTAATGCAGATGGTTCTCATAAATTGGATAAAAATTCTTTCCATATTTGGCCTCGCGGCGAATATATGCTGATAGCGTTGTCTAATTTAGACGGAAGTTTTACTTGTACATTGTTTATGCCGTTTGAAGGAGAAAATTCATTTGCTTCTTTGACAGATAGAAAAGAAGTAGAAGCATTCTTTGAAAAGAATTTTTCTGATTCAGTAGATGTAATCCCAAATTTGGCTGAAGACTTTTTCAGGAATCCCACAAGTACTTTGGTGACAATGAAGTGTTTTCCCTGGACTTATACTGATAAAATTGCTTTAATAGGTGATGCTTGTCATGCAATTGTTCCTTTTTATGGGCAGGGAATGAATGCAGGTTTTGAAGATATTACGGTGCTTTATGAAATGATGTTGGTATACGGAGATGATTGGGAGAAAGTTTTTTCAGAGTATGAAAAATCTCGTAAACCAAATGCCGATGCAATTGCAGAACTTTCGTATCGAAATTTTCTGGAAATGAGTACTAAGACTGCGGATGATAAGTTTTTGTTGCAAAAGAAAATTGAGAAATGGTTTTCGGATAAGCATCCGGATAAATGGGTTCCATTGTATAGCAGAGTAACTTTTAGTGATCGTCCTTATGTAGAGGCTTTAGCAATTGGCGATTTTCAAAATGCAATTATGGAAGAAGTTTTAAGAATGGAGAACATAGAGAATATTTGGAATTTTCCCGAAGTCGAAAATAAAATTTTAGAATTATTGCAATCTCAATAGCAATAATCAATGGCAATTTCAATATCAAAAAGTCAATAACAATATGAAAAAAAGAATATCAATTTCAAAAAAACAATGGCAATTCCAAATTTGAGATAGATTTTTGAAATTACCATTGATTATTGCTGTTGCTTTATTTTTTCATGAATTTAGAAAGGATTCCAAACGCACCACGGATAAATGTAGCACTCGTAAGTACTTTTAAAACTGATTTTCCAACCACTTCCGAAGCGCTTGGTTGGTTGGAAGTTGTTTTGTTCTCTGTCTCTTCTTTTTTAGTGTTTTCTTCTTCTATAGTTGTGATTTTTTTGTTCAGCATCTCGTACGCACTTTCGCGATCGATGTTTTCGCTGTATTTTTTTACCAATTTCGATTTACTGTTGATTTCCTGAATTTCGCTTTCTGTCAAAACATCCATTCGGCTCATAGGTGCTCTTAACATTGTTGCGGCTAATGGGGTAGGAATTCCTTTTTCGCTTAGGGCTGTTACCAGAGCTTCTCCGATTCCGAGGCTCGTTAATAGTTCGCTGGTGTTGTAAAATTCTGAACTTGGATAATTATCTGCGGTTTGTTTTATGGCTTGTCTGTCATTAGCGGTAAATGCTCTTAGGGCGTGTTGGATTTTTAGACCTAATTGTGCCAATATCCCGCTAGGAACATCCATAGGATTTTGAGTAATGAAATAAATTCCAATTCCTTTAGAACGAATTAGTTTTACAATAGTTTCGATTTGTTCTAAAAGTGCTTTGCTGGCTTCTTTAAATATTAAGTGAGCTTCGTCGATAAAGATAACCAGTTCCGGTTGATCAACATCTCCTTTTTCAGGCATTTGTTGGTATATTTCGGCAAGTAAGCTAAGCATGAAGGTGGAAAATAGTTTGGGTTTGTCCTGTATATCGTTTAGCCGAAGGATATTAACGTAGCCTTTGCCGTTTTCATCAATTCGCATGAGGTCATCAATATCAAAAGACATTTCGCCAAAAAACAGTTCGCCACTTTGTTGTTCTAATTCGATAATTTTTCTAAGAATGATTCCTGTTGTAGAAGTTGATATTTTTCCGTAACTTTCTGTGATTTCTTCTTTGCCTTCTTCTGTTATAAAGTTGATGACTTTTTTGAAATCTTTTAAATCAAGTAATGGCATTTTATTGTCATCACAATATTTAAATATGATGGCAACTACACCAGCTTGTGTGTCGTTTAAATCGAGTATTCGGGAAAATAAAACGGGACCAAACTCAGAAACGGTTGCCCGAAGACGGACTCCGCTTTGTTCGGATAAGCTTAGTAATTCTACAGGAAAGCTGGCGCTTTGATAGGGAATATTGATTTTTTGATGTCTTTCAGTGATAAAAGGTTTCTCTTCTCCTGCTTTGGCTATGCCACTGAAATCACCTTTAATATCCATCATTAATACCGGTATGCCGAATGAAGATAATTGTTCGGATAAGACTTGGATGGTTTTGGTTTTTCCGGTTCCGGTCGCTCCTGCAATAAGTCCGTGTCTGTTTAATGTTTTTAATGGTATTTTTATATGAGCGTTATTTATGGCCTGACCGTTTAAAATAGCTCCGCCTAAAAGGATGCTATCTCCTTTTGATTGGTATCCCATATTGATTTCTTCAATGAATTTTTCAGTCGTATTCATAAACTAAGGGTATTTTTAAGTTTTTTAATTATAATTAATGTGTTTTTTTTAACTCAGTAATTTAATGTTTACTGTAATTTTAAGCCTTTTTTTTTGTTAAATGTTGAAAAATAGTGTTTTTTGGTTAAGATTTTAGTTGTTGAGATATTGATGCTTAAAGTTGCAATTTAATTAATTATTTTGTCAATATCTTTGAAAAAATACAGTGAAATTGATAAAAAAACAATGGTTATATTTTTCAGGTGTTAATTTGCGATTAGTTAATTTGAATATAATGAAAAAAAATTTTTTTATTTGAACGAAACGTATAAATTTGCGGGACTACAAGTTAATTATAACTAATATAAATTATTTAAAACTATTAAAATTTTAAAAAAAATGGCAAACGTTAAAAAAGAAAGCAGTTCAAAAGGAGGAGGAATGATTTCAGGAATCATTATTTTATTATGTGTGTCGGTGGGAGTTGTGATTTGGAAATTTATCATGGGATCACCTGCTAACTTTGAAGGAGGAAATCCGGAAACAGGACATCCAATTAATACTTTAGGACAAGTTTACAAAGGAGGATTCATTGTACCAGTTTTATTAGGTATGTTATTAATGGTAATTACTTTCTCTATTGAGAGATTCTTCGTAATTACTAAAGCTGCTGGAAAAGGAAATTTAGATGCTTTTATGTCAAATGTTCAGGCAAGTATTAAAGGTGGTCATATTGAAGAGGCTATTGCTGCTTGTGATAAACAACAAGGTTCTGTTGCAAATGCAATTAAATCAGCTTTAGTTAAATATCAAGATGTTAAGAAAGAAGGATTCAACAGTGAGGAAGCTTCTGAAACTATTCATAAAGAAATCGAAGAGGTTACTTCTCTTGAAATGCCAATGTTAGAGAAAAACATGACTATTATTTCTTCTTTAGTATCGTTAGGAACTCTTGGAGGATTATTAGGAACTGTATCTGGTATGATTAAAGCGTTTGGTGCGTTAGCTTCTGCTGGAACTCCTGACCAAGCTGCACTTGCAACAGGTATCTCTGAGGCACTTATCAATACTGCAACAGGTATCTCTACTTCTATTTTAGCAATTGTTGCTTACAACTTCTTTACTGCAAAAATTGATGATTTAACTTACTCTATTGATGAGGCAGGTACTACAATCGTTAATACTTACAGAAAATTCAGAGGAAGTTTGAAACAATAATCATTTTTGATATAGATAATATTGTATCAAAATAAAAAATAAAAAGAATGGCTAAAATAAAAATGAAAAAGAAGTCGACATCGACAGATATGACTGCGATGTGTGACGTTGCGTTTCTTTTGCTTACCTTCTTTATTTTGACAGCTACAGCTAAAGTTCCTGAGGCATTGCCTGTGGATACACCTGCTTCTACTGTACAAACAAAATTACCTGAGTCTGATTTGGCAACATTAACTGTTGGTAAAAAAGATGGAAAAGATAGAGTTTTCTTTGATTTGAAAGGTAGAGATGTTCGTAAGAGAACCCTTGAGTTAATGGGGGATAAGTTTGGTGTTACTTTTTCTGAAGAAGATAAAGAAAAGTTCGCTTTGATGACTGATTTTGGTGTACCAATTCAAAATCTTAAGCAAATACTTGACATGAAGGCTTCTGATCGTGTGAAAGCAGATCAACCTGGTATTCCAATGGATTCATTGAATAATCAAGTAAAAGAGTGGGTTTATAATGCTCGTATTGCTAACAATGAATTTAATAATGCAAAAGGTAGCAAGCAAGAATTACAAATTGCCATTAAGGGAGATGCTAAAGAGGAGTATCCGGTTATTAAAAAAGTAATGGATATTTTGCAAGATCAACATATCAATTCCTTCAGTTTAGTAACAGGGTTAAGAGGAAAAGATTTTTAATTAAAAAAAATATACTAAAATGGCTGAATTAAATACCGGCGACAGTGGTGGTGGTAAAGGCGGCAAGGTAAGAAGTAAAAAGCAAAATTCGAAGGTAGATTTAACTGCCATGGTGGATTTAGCGTTCTTGCTTATCACTTTCTTTATGCTTACTACTTCGTTGTCAAAACCTCAAGCGATGAGTTTGGGTTTGCCAGATAAGGATCCGAAGGATAAGACTGAGGATATGAAAGTAGATGAAAATCGTACAATGACCGTTTTGTTAGGAGGTGGTGATAAAATGTACTTTTACATGGGATTAATTAATAATCCTATGGCGCCAAAACTTATTGCCTATGGTAAAGACGGGATTCGTAAAGAGTTGATTAAAAGGAAAAAAGATGTTGCTGCTTATACAGCTGCAAAAGGTAAACCAGAGCAAGGGATGATTGTAATTATCAAACCTGGTAAAAAATCAAATTACAAGAATGTAGTTGATATTTTAGATGAAATGGCTATATCTTCTATTCCTACTTATACAATCGTTAATGATTTTTTACCTGAGGAACAAAAATTGTTAGAAGGGAAATAAGAGCAATCTTATTTTCTTAATAACCTAATAATTAAGAAAAATGAAATTAGATATATTAAAAAACCAATGGGTTGAAATTGTTTTCGAGGGTCGTAATAAACTCTATGGAGCTTACGAGTTAAGAAAATCTAACCGTAAGACTACTATTAAAGCGCTGCTTATTGGTGCTTTCTTCTTTAGTTTGGCAGTTAGTGCTCCTCTTATTATCAGTTTGATTCCGAAATCAACAGATGACGAAGACAATTCACTTAAAGAGGTTAAGCTTACTAATGTGAAGTTGCCTCCAAAAAAAGTAGAACCGCCTAAGTTAAATGCACCACCACCACCACCACCGCCACCGGCAGTTGATCAGGTGAAGTTTGTTAAGCCAGTGGTAGCAAAAGCTGAAGAGGTTGTAGAAGAACCGCCTAAGATTGAAGAAATCAAAGATAAAAAAACAGGTACTGAAAATATTAAAGGTGATCCTGATGCAGTATTAACTGTTGCTCCGGCAGGAACAGGTCCAAAAACCAGTCAAGTGGTTGAGGAGGTTGATGATCAGGTTTATAACACTGCAGGTATTGAAGTAAAACCGGAATTCCCTGGTGGTATGGATAAGTTTTATTCTTTTGTGGGTAAAAATTACCGTACACCTGAAGAAGAAGGTTTGAAAGGTAAAGTATACGTTACTTTCGTAGTTGAAAAAGATGGTTCATTAACAGATATTAAAGTATTAAGAGATATAGGTTACGGAACAGGTAAAGAAGCAATCAGAGTATTGCAAAGATGTCCAAAATGGAATCCGGGTATTCAAAATGGAAAACCAGTAAGGGTACTTTACTCTTTGCCAATTAGTATAACTTCGGGAGAATAATGTTGAAGAGATTTATCACAAATATTCAGAAGAAATCGCTCAAAGAGCGATTTCTTCTCGTTATAGGCATATTGTTTTTTATTCTCTATTTTATTTTAGGGCTTATAGTTATCTTTATGGATAATTTTCCGATAGCTCTGCCACTTAATTATAGATTGGCTTTTGGAGCTCTTTTGATAATTTATGCTTTTATTCGTTGCTTAAGGATTATTAATGATAATAAAGAAGAGGAATGAGAAAATTAATTTTGCTGTTGACAGTGTCTTTTGTTTTTGTTTCTGGGTTATTTATTTCTTGTAAACAATCTGGCTCTAAACAAGACAAAGAGACTATTCTTAAAGGGAAAGTAACTATTTTAGTAGATGAGACTGTAAAGCCTTTAATTGAAGATCAAATTGCTGTTTTTGAAAGTACTTATAATGCTAAGATTACACTTGTTGCTAAGTCAGAAAAAGAATTAATCCAATCTTTTATGAAGGATACTTCGGGTGTGGTTATTCTTTCAAGACCATTGGATACTACAGAAACTAAGTTTTTTGAGCGTTTTAAAATTAAGCCGAGGGTAACAAAATTTGCAACCGATGCGATAGCTTTTATTTCTAACGCAAAAGATTTAGATACTTTAGTTGCTTTAAAAGATGTTGTTTCTTTTTTGAAAGGTGATGCACAATCGAAGATAAAGGGTTTGGTGTTTGATAATCCTAATTCAAGTACCGTTCGTTATTTGACTGAGCTTGCGGCTGTAAAAGAAATGCCTCAAAAAGATGTTTATTCTTTTAAATCGAATGAAGAAGTCGTTAAGTTTGTTGCTGAAAATGAAGGTATGATTGGTGTGGTTGGTGTTAATTGGTTATTACAGCCAACGTCGAATATTAAAAATTATTTAACTAATATTAACGTTTTAAACGTAGAGGGTTTAAATAAAAAATCTTATTTTGCGCCTACTCAAAATAATCTTGCAGAAGGGACTTATCCTTTGGCACGTGATTTGTTTATTATTAATTGTCAGGGAACTTCGGGCTTAGGAATGGGATTTGCATCTTTCTTAGCGGGAGAAATTGGGCAAAGAATTGTTTTAAAATCCGGAATGTTACCATCGGCTATGCCGGGTAGAAAAATCCTGATAAAAAATAGAATTAAATAATAAAGAGAAACGAATTAATGAAAATGAATAAATTAAATAAAGTTACAATGAATAAATTTAAATTTTTAAGTCTTACTTTATTTGCTTCGGCTTCTGTGTTACATGCACAAGATATTAATGAAGTAAAAAAACAAATTGACGCTGAGCAATTTCAAAAAGCAAAAACATCTTTAAAATCAATTATAAAAGCAGACCCTGCTGAGGGAAAAGCTTATTTTCTTTTAGGAAATATTTATTTGAATCAAAATGTAATTGATTCGGCTAAAATTACTTTTAATGAAGGATTGAAGGCTAAAGATGCTGCACATTTTAACAATATTGGATTAGGTCAAATTGATTTGGAGAATAACGATGCAGCTGCTGCGAAAGCAAAATTCGAATTGGCAAAAAGTCAGGCACGTAAAAAGGATTTTGATGAATACATCTATATCGCTAAAGCTTATATGAATAATTCTCATCCTGATTACAAGGCTGCTTTAGCAACTTTAGCATTAGCTAAAGAGAAAAACCCAACTGAGCCTCAGGTTCTTTTGGCTTTGGGTGATGCGTTTTATGGAGATAAAAATCAAAATGAAGCGTTTACATCATATCGTAATGCTTTTCAGGCAGATAATACTTTGATTAGAGCTAAAATGCAATTAGGTGTGTTGTTGAAAGGGGCAAAAGCGTATCAGGAAGCTGTTGCTGCTTATAACGAAGTGATTGCTTTAAGTCCTAACTATGGTCCGGTTTATAGAGAATTGGCTCAAACGTATTACTATTGGGCTCTTAATGTTCCTGGTCGTTACGACCAATATATTAAGCAAGCTTTGACTTATTATGAAAAATACATGTCACTTACTGATTATTCATTGGCTTCTCGTATGCGTCACGCTGATTTCTTGATTTTAGCTAAAGACTATAAAGCTTTGGAAATTGAGGCGAATAAAATGAAGGAATTGGATAATGTGAATCCTAGAATCTACAGGTATTTAGGTTATGCTGCTTTTGAAAATGGTAATAATGATGCGGCTATTTCTTCTTTACAGGATTTTGTTAACAATCCGTCTAATAAGGTAATCGCTTTAGATTATTTGTATTTGGGACAGGCAAAGATTAAAAAAGCAACTAATCCTGAAGGTACAGCTGTAGATCCTGCTTTATATGCAGAAGGAATAGGTTTTATTAAAAAAGCAGTTGAACTTGAACCTGCTGTGGCAGATGGTTTAGGCGATTTAGGTAAAAAATTCTATGAGAAAAAAATGTTCAAAGAAGCGGCCGCTATCCTTGAATTAGCAACTTCTTACAAAGAAAGCAGAACGTTTTTAATTGATAATTTTTATTTAGGTAACGCTATTTATTTTTCTAATGCAGGAAAAGTTGTTGCTGAAAGAGATATGGCGGCATTGAAAAAAGCAGATGCTGCTTATGCAAATGTTTTAGAAGCGTCTCCAGATACTGTTGATGCATATCTTTCTCGTGCAAGAACAAATAGTTTGTTAGAAGATGATCAGGCGATGATTAAATATTATCAGGAATACATTGATCATGTTACTGCAAAAGGTGCTGAAGAGCTTGCTAAACCTGCTGTAAAAACGAAATTAATTGAGGCTTATAATACAATGGCTGCAGGATATGCAAACTTTGATAAGCCAAAAGCAATTGAGCATTTTAATAAAACTCTTGCTTTGGATCCGGCTAATAAATATGCTACTCAGTCTTTGAAAACACTTCAATAATTGTTTTTTGAAAATATGGAAGATGCTGTCTCATTAATGAGGCAGCATTTTTTTTATGCGCATTTGTTAAGCTATTGATAAATTAAATAATCTCTTTGCAAATTGGTTATCTTTGCAGCTTAAATTATAGAAATGCTATCAAAAGAAATTCAATTAGAAGTAAACAAAGGGGCTATGTTGCCTTTGATGGAGGAATTTTATACTATACAAGGGGAGGGATTTCATACAGGGACAGCGGCTTATTTTATCAGGATTGGTGGTTGCGATGTGGGTTGTCATTGGTGTGATGTTAAAGAAAGTTGGAATGCTGAGTTACATCCGCCTACAGCTGTTTCTCAGATTGTTGATAATGCCAGTAAATATGCCGATACAGTAGTTGTTACCGGAGGTGAACCTTTGACTTGGGATATGAGTTTGTTGACTTCTAAATTGAAAGAAAAAAACATGAAAGTGCATATAGAGACCTCAGGAGCTTATCCGCTCTCGGGAACATGGGATTGGATTTGTCTTTCACCTAAAAAAAATAAATTACCTACTGATACGGTTTATTCGGCTGCTAATGAATTAAAAGTGATTATTTACAATAAACATGATTTTATTTTTGCAGAAGAACAGGCGGAATTGGTAAATGATAATGCTATTTTGTTTTTGCAACCTGAATGGAGTAAAAAAGAAGAAATGACTCCTTTAATTGTAGATTATGTGATGAATAATCCAAAATGGAGAGTTTCGTTACAAACACATAAGTATTTGAATATTCCTTAAAATAGTAAAGCCAAGTAAAATTTACTTGGCTTTTTTATTGGAAAAAAATTAAAACAATCGTGCTAAATAATCATAATGTTCTCCTTCTGAAATCAATTCGCATTGCAATCCATTGTCATTTGCGGCATTTTGAAGTGTGTTGAAGTCCAGGTAAAGCCAGGGGAATGAATCTTCTTTTTCTCCTTTGTAGCTAATTGTAAATTCCAGTTCTCCGTAGTAGCCATTGGCGGGGACTTCGTATGCGCCGTCTTCATCTTCGTCAAACATATAAATGATATCGGAACTGTCAATTAAAATTTGTCCTCCGGGATTTAATAGCGATTTTAATTTTTGAAGAAATTTAGGAGTATTTTTTAAAGTTCCAAAAATCCCCGTTCCATTCATTAAAAGTAAAATGCTGTCGTATTTTTCATTTTCTAAAGTTAGAATATCCTGAACAAAAGCTTTTTTTACACCACGAAGTTGACATGATTTTATGGCGTTTGCAGAAATGTCAATTGCAGTCGTGTCTAAATTCCTCTCATTTTGTAAATATAAACTATGACTACCTGCGCCAGCACCAACATCCAGAACTTTTCCTTTGGCTAGCTGTAAAGCCTTTTGTTCAATGATAGGCATTGCGTCGAAATTTCGAAATAAATAAGCAACACTCATTTCGTCTTCCTCTGAAATAGTGGTTTCGGTAATTAAATCTTCTGGGGAATTATTGGTTTGGTAGTCAAGAATGGCTTTGCCAAATAGGTCTTTCATAATAGTTTGTTGGGTAAAGTGCTAATTTGTTTATTGGATTTGAGTAATTTTGCTGCGTTATTTTCGAATAAACGAATAATTAAACACAAATGCTCAAACCATCTTTAAACGATCTCGGAAAACTGGCCAAAGATAAGCAACTTGAAAATAAAAAGTATTTTGATAAGCTTAAAAAGAAAACGCCAAAGAATTTAGATTATGTAATGCAGGATTTACATGATGCTGAATTTAGAAAAACAGATTGTTTAGAGTGTGCTAATTGTTGTAAAACGACAGGTCCGTTGTTTACTTCTGCCGATATTGAGCGAATTTCGAAACATCTCAGACAAAAACCACAGCAGTTTATTGAACAATATCTTCGCATTGATGAAGATAAAGATTATGTTTTACAAACTGTTCCTTGTGCTTTTTTGGATTCGGATAATACCTGCTTTATTTATGATGTCCGTCCAAAAGCTTGCAGAGAATTTCCGCATACCGATAGGAAGAAGTTTCAGCAAATTTCTAATATTACTTTGAAAAATATTCCTATTTGTCCTGCGGTATATAATATTGTAGAGGAGATGAAAAAGAAAATGCCTCTTTAATTATAGGTTTTACTTTATTTAATATGTTGGGATTTGCGAACGGCTAAGAATAAAGCTGTATTTTTGAACACCAAATTTGAAATCATATCCATTGAATTTAGAATATTTCATTGCCAAAAGACTTATTACTGCTAAAGATAATAAAAGCAGTATTTCTGCACCTATTATAAAGATTGCAATTTCGGCTATTGCCATCGGAATGATTATGATGATTGTGTCTGTGGCGACGGGTATTGGACTTCAACAAAAGATCAGAGAAAAAATTTCCGCATTCAACGGACATATTATTATTGCTAATTACGACAATAATCAATCGGATGCTACTTTAGTTCCGGTTTCTAAAAGTCAAAAGTTTTATCCTAAATTTAGTTCGGTGACCGAAGTGAGCCATGTTCAGGCTGTTGCCAGTAAGGCTGGGATTATCAGAACGGCTGAAGCTTTCGAAGGAATTGTTTTTAAAGGAGTCGGTGCCGATTATAAATGGGATAATATAAAGGAGTATCTTATTTCGGGAAGGTTACCTAATTTAGCTGTAAGTCTGAATTCAGAAGTGTTGATTTCTCAATTTTTAGCCAATAGGTTAAAACTTAAAGTAGGCGATGAGTTTAATACCTTCTTTATGAAAGAGGGGCAAAATAAATTACCTAATATAAGAAGGTTTAAAATTGTTGGGATTTTTAATTCAGGTTTTCAGGAATTTGATGCGACTTATGTGTTGGGGGATATTCGTCATATTCAGCGAATCAATAAATGGAAACCGGATCAGGTAGGTGCTTTTGAGGTTTTTGTAAATAATTTTGATAATATCAGTGCTATTGGGGAGCAGGTTTATGAGCATACCGGTTCAACCTTAGATTCGCAGACCATAGTTGAGAAATACAATTATATTTTTGAATGGCTTCAATTGTTCGACTTTAATATTGTGGTCATTCTTATTGTAATGATATTGGTGGCTACTATAAATATGGTTGTAGCGTTATTGGTTTTGATTTTGGAGCGAACGCAAATGATTGGTATTTTAAAAGCAATAGGCGCGAGTAACTGGTCAATCCGAAAAACGTTTTTGTATAATGCTTCTTATTTAATTTTTCGAGGTTTGTTTTGGGGGAATTTAATAGGTGTTAGTATTCTTCTTATTCAAAAGTATTTTGGAATTGTCGAGCTTAATCCGGAGAATTACTATGTTAACCAGGCTCCGGTAGATATAAATATTGTTTATATCATATTGTTGAATGTGCTGACGGTTGGGGTTTGTTTCCTGGTTTTGTTGATTCCGTCCTATATTATTACTAAAATTACTCCTGTAAAAGCAATTCGATTCGATTAGTTAAGTTCTCATTATATTTTATAGAGAGACTAAAATGGTGTTTTGTTACTGTTTTAGTCTTTGTTTTTTGGAGCTATTTCCTGCTATCCGCTGCAATCTTTCATGACTAAAGGTCGTCAGGAAAGGATTTTCGCTTCTATCAGGGCTAGGGGATTTGGGTAAAAAACAGTATTTGAGCTTTAAATTAGAGAAAGCTCCTTAGCGAGCCTCTGTGTTTTCTTAGAGAATCTTTGTGAAAAAACCATAAAACAGGGTATTCATCCATCTAAAATCCTACAAAGGCTAAAAAACTCAAAAAATAAGTTTCACGTTTTCAGTTGATTAAAAAATAATTAAAAAATAGTTTAGAAAAGCTATTGTTAAAACGAATAAAGGTTCTACTTTTGCACCCGCAACAACGCAGACGTTCTTTAAAATACTGACAAACTAACAAATCAAATTAGAAATTAATTTCTAAAAAAAAGGTTTAAAAAAGTTTGTGAGATTTAAAAACAGATGTTACATTTGCACCCCGCA
>NZ_FNEO01000011.1 GCF_900100165.1 Flavobacterium glycines | reverse complement strand
TGCGGGGTGCAAATGTAACATCTGTTTTTAAATCTCACAAACTTTTTTAAACCTTTTTTTTAGAAATTAATTTCTAATTTGATTTGTTAGTTTGTCAGTATTTTAAAGAACGTCTGCGTTGTTGCGGGTGCAAAAGTAGAACCTTTATTCGTTTTAACAATAGCTTTTCTAAACTATTTTTTAATTATTTTTTAATCAACTGAAAACGTGAAACTTATTTTTTGAGTTTTTTAGCCTTTGTAGGATTTTAGATGGATGAATACCCTGTTTTATGGTTTTTTCACAAAGATTCTCTAAGAAAACACAGAGGCTCGCTAAGGAGCTTTCTCTAATTTAAAGCTCAAATACTGTTTTTTACCCAAATCCCCTAGCCCTGATAGAAGCGAAAATCCTTTCCTGACGACCTTTAGTCATGAAAGATTGCAGCGGATAGCAGGAAATAGCTCCAAAAAAAATACTCTTAATATATGTATCGGCTATTTTCCAAAACCGAATTACCGGAAACATACTATAATATATATTGTATGTATTTTTCGAATACTATATATTTGCATTCTCAAAATTAAACTAACAATGATTAAGATTACTTTGCCCGATGGGTCAGTTAGAGAGTTTGCGCCAGGCGTAACTCCGATGGATGTTGCTAAAAGCATTAGCGAAGGATTTGCACGAAATGTAATTTCGGCATCTTTCAATGGTACAACAGTAGAAACAGTAACTCCTTTGACCACGGACGGCAGTCTTACATTATACACCTGGAATGATGCTGATGGAAAAAAAGCCTTCTGGCATTCGACTTCACACGTCATGGCACAAGTTCTGGAAGAAATGTACCCTGGAATAAAACTAACGCTTGGACCAGCGATTGCAAATGGTTTCTATTATGACGTGGATTTTGAAGATCAAAAAATCACTGAAGCTGATTTCAAGAAAATTGAAGATCGTGTACTTGAAATCTCAAGAGGAAAACACGAATTTAAATTACGTCCTGTTTCTAAAGCAGAAGCATTAGAACTATATAAGGATAACGTATACAAAACTGAATTGATTTCGAATCTTGAAGACGGAACAATCACATTTTGCGATCACGATACTTTTACCGACTTATGTCGTGGTGGACACATTCCTAACACCGGACTTATCAAAGCAATGAAAGTAATGAGTGTTGCAGGTGCTTACTGGCGTGGTGACGAAAAAAACAAACAATTGACTCGTGTTTACGGAACTTCATTCCCTAAACAAAAAGATCTTACTGAATATTTAGCTTTATTAGAAGAAGCAAAACGTCGCGACCACAGAAAGCTTGGAAAAGAATTAGAATTATTTGCTTTCTCTCAAAAAGTTGGTCAAGGATTGCCTTTATGGTTACCTAAAGGAGCTGCCTTAAGAGATAGACTGGAGCAATTCCTGAAAAAAGCACAGAAAAAAGCAGGTTACGAACAAGTAGCCACTCCACATATTGGTCAGAAAGAACTATATGTAACTTCCGGTCATTATGCTAAATACGGAGCAGACAGTTTCCAACCAATAAACACTCCAGCTGAAGGAGAAGAGTTTTTGTTAAAACCAATGAACTGCCCTCACCACTGTGAAATATACAATGTAAGACCTTGGTCATACAAAGATTTACCAAAACGTTATGCTGAATTTGGTACCGTATATAGATATGAGCAATCTGGTGAATTACACGGATTGACTCGTGTAAGAGGTTTTACTCAGGACGACGCACACATTTTCTGTACTCCGGAACAATTAGACGAGGAATTCAAAAAAGTAATCGATCTTGTATTATATGTTTTTGGTTCATTAGGTTTCGAAAACTTTACTGCTCAAATTTCATTAAGAGATCAGGAGAATAGAGAAAAATATATCGGAACAGATGAAAACTGGGAAAAAGCAGAAAATGCAATCATTAATGCTGCCCGTGACAAAGGACTAAACACCGTTGTTGAATATGGCGAAGCTGCTTTTTACGGACCAAAATTAGATTTCATGGTAAAAGATGCCCTTGGAAGACAATGGCAACTTGGAACTATCCAGGTAGATTACAACTTACCGGAACGTTTTGATTTGACCTACAAAGGATCTGACAATGAATTACATCGTCCTGTGATGATTCACAGAGCACCATTTGGCTCTATGGAACGTTTTATAGCTATTTTACTTGAACACACAGCAGGAAATTTCCCTCTTTGGCTAATGCCAGAACAAGCTATTATCTTGTCATTGAGTGAGAAATACGAAAATTATGCTAAAAAAGTTTTAGAATTGCTAGAAAATCACGAAATTCGCGGGCTAATTGATAACCGAAGCGAGACAATCGGTAAAAAAATCAGGGATGCCGAATTACAAAAAATCCCATTTATGCTGATTGTTGGTGAGGAAGAAGAAAAAAATGGCACTATCTCAATCCGTCGTCAAGGTCAGGAAGGAAAAGGAAATATTAGCGTTACAATCGATGAATTTGTCACAATTGTAAACGAAGAAATAAAAAAGACATTAAAAGTATTTACAGTTTAACTTAAATTTTAAAGCCATAGCAATAAGAAGCAATAGAGGTTTTCAACCTCGAGTAGAAAAAAAAGATGCACACAGAATAAACAATCTTATTCGTGTACCTGAAGTACGACTAGTAGGTGAAAATGTAGAGCCTGGAGTTTTCAAAACCGCAGACGCTTTACGTTTAGCTGATCAACTTGAATTGGATTTAGTCGAAATTTCACCAAATGCTGATCCACCGGTTTGTAAAATCATAGATTACAAAAAGTTTGTTTATGAGCAAAAGAAACGTGAAAAAATTCTAAAAGCGAAATCTTCACAAGTTGTCGTTAAAGAAATTCGTTTTGGTCCTCAAACAGATGAACATGATTATGAATTTAAAAGAAAGAACGCTGAAAAATTCTTAAAAGAAGGTGCTAAATTAAAAGCATTTGTATTCTTCAAAGGGCGATCTATTATTTACAAAGATCAAGGTCAAATCTTATTATTAAGATTGGCTACAGATTTAGAAGAATTTGGTAAAGTAGAAGCTATGCCAGTTTTGGAAGGGAAGAGAATGATTATGTTCATTGCTCCAAAGAAAAAAAAATAGCCAAAGTTTAAAAATATTAAGCACAACAAACTTTATATTTTAAAACTTAGAAAAAAAATAAGTAAGTAAGAATAAATTAAAAAACTAGGAAAAATGCCTAAAATGAAAACAAAATCTAGCGCTAAGAAACGTTTTAAAGTTACTGGCTCTGGAAAAATTAAAAGAAAGCATGCTTTTAAAAGTCACATCTTGACTAAAAAATCTAAAAAACGTAAATTAGCCTTGACTCACTCAGCGCTAGTTCACTCAACAGATATGAAAAGTATCAAACAACAATTAAGAATTATCTAATCGACAATTATAAATTGTCAATTTAAAAATTCTTTAGGTTAAAACAATTTAATAACCTTGGAGTATGGCCAATAAGCACTCTTGATTAAATTCGGGTCGCCTGCTACAAAAATAAAAGTAAAAATTATGCCAAGATCGGTAAATTCAGTTGCTAAAAGAGCAAGAAGAAAAAAAATAATGAAACAAGCCAAAGGTTTCTTTGGTCGTCGTAAAAACGTTTGGACAGTTGCTAAAAACGCGGTAGAAAAAGCAATGCTTTATGCTTACCGTGACAGAAAGCAAAACAAAAGAAATTTCCGTTCATTATGGATTCAACGTATTAACGCTGGAGCTAGATTAGAAGGAATGTCTTATTCACAATTTATGGGTAAAGTAAAAGCTAACGGAATCGAATTGAACAGAAAAGTTCTTGCTGATTTAGCTATGAACCACCCAGAAGCTTTCAAAGCTGTACTTAACAAAGTAAAATAAACGTTTTATCAACTCAATTTAAGACTACTTACTTATTATAGAAAACCTCATTTGTTATGCAAATGAGGTTTTTTTGTTCCATTCTTAAATAAAGAATAAAATTTTCATTTAAGTCACAAACTGTTATTAGGAAAAATAGTATTTTAGTTCTATTATTTTCCCTAAGATGAATTTTCAAAAATTATTTCCCAAAATAGTAATTTCAACATTTCTATTTCTTACTTTCCTCATCCATTCATGTGAAAAGAAAAAAGAGACTACTATTACAAATCAGTCTTTTTTCAAAAAGCAACAAGTTGATAAATACTTCAAACTTGCGAATAGATATTATGATGATTCAAAATACGATAGTGCATTCTATTACGCTAATAAAATTCGTTTAGATATTACTCCTGAAAAAGAGCTAAAAAAGTATACTACTAATATGTTTATATTAGTAGCTTGTCAACAACTTCAAGGGGATTATGCAGGTGCAGAATATAGTATAGTAGAAACTTTAAATAAATTGGATAAATTAGAAAGCGACAGGTATCGTTACAAATTTAATTCTATGTTAGCTGGTAATTATGCCTATCTAAAAGAATATGATAATGCTCTTTATTATTATTTAATAGCCTCAAAATACTCAATAAACAATCGATATGATGCAATGAACAAACTAAACATTGGTCATATTTATAAAGAAAAAAAAGAGTATAAAAAAGCACTTCAAATACTAATTCCGCTTTTAAATAATAAAGAAACTAAAAAAAATAAGTACTACACCTCTGGAATATTAAATGACATTGGCTACTGTTATATGAAACTAGGGAAGCCGTATGCTCTTAATTATTTAAAAAAATCATTAGAATTAAATTCAAATTTAGATTCAACGGCTGATAACGATTATGACTTAACAGCTAATTATTATAATTTATACGAGTACTATATTGATAGCAATCCCAAAAAAGCATTAAATTATATCAACTTACTTTATCAAAAAGCTACCGAATACAATAATCCGGACGATAGACTAATAGCACTTGGCTTATTCATCAAACACAGCAAAGGAGATCAATTAAAAAAATATTCCCTTAACTACGTACATCTAAATGATAGCATTACTGAAGTAAGACAAAAAGCAAAAAATTATTTTGCAAAATTAAAATACGACTCAAAAAAAGAAAAAGAAGAAAATCTTAAACTAAAAGAAGAAAAACAATTACAACAGGAATTAGAAAGAAATAAAAATATTTTTATCACTTTTATCATCATCATACTAATTCTTGTTACAACATTTATTTATTATTACCTGGTTGAAAAAAGTAAGAAGGAAAAGATTCAAACGGCATATAATACTGAAATTAGAATTGCAAAAAAACTACACGATGAATTAGCCAACGAAATTTATCAAACTATGAATTTTGCAGAAACACAGGATCTATCATCTCCTCATATTTCAGAAAAATTATTAGAAAACTTAGACAGTATATATGCAACAACAAGAAATATTTCAAGAGAAAACAACCTCATTGAAACAGGATCTCTCTACAAGAATAACTTAAAAGAAATGATTTCCAGTTTTAATAGCAAAAGAGCTAATATCCTGATTAATGGTTTAGAAGAAATAGACTGGAAAAACATAGGTAAACTAAAAAAAATAACATTGTATCGAGTTATACAAGAACTAATGGTAAACATGAAAAAGCACAGTAAAAGCAGCTTAGTACTGATTTCTTTCAAAAAACAAGAAAACAATCTGCTGTTAAATTATTATGACAATGGCATAGGGATCAATTTTGAATTAACAAATAGGAAAGGTGGTCTTCAAAACATAGAAAGCAGAATTGCAGCTATCAACGGAACAATAACTTTTGACAGCAATCAAAATAAAGGTGTTAAAATCAACATAAATATTCCTGTATAATTTACGACCTATGTTTAAAAAAGTATTAATAGTTGAAGATTTAGATTCTATAATAGAAACGGTTAGACATACCTTAGAAAAACTATCCATTAAAAATATTCAATATGCAAAATATTGCGATGAAGCACTTATCAAAATCAAAAAAGCCCAAATAGAAAAAGACCCTTTCGAATTATTAATAAGTGATTTATCTTTTAAAGAAGATCATCGAGAAAACAAACTTAAAAATGGCGAAGAACTTATTAGAACAGTAAAAAATATCCAACCAGAAATAAAAACAATCGTATTTTCTATTGAAGACAAGTCTTTCAAAATACATTCTCTTTTTGAAATTTTAGAAATCAATGCCTATGTTATTAAAGGAAGAAATAGCATTAAAGATTTAAAAAAAGCCGTCCAAGAAACATACAACAACAAAACAAAAATATTATTACCGGAAACATCAACAAACTCAGTAAACAAAAATTCGCTCATAGAAATAGAATCTTATGATATTGAATTATTGAAATTGTTATCTAATGGTTATATAATAAATGAAATTGCAATCAAATTTAAAAATTTGCAAATTCAACCAAACAGCAATAGCAGTATAGAAAAGCGAATCAACAAACTCAAAACCTACTTCAAAGCTAACAATAACGTACATCTTATAGCTATTACAAAAGATTTAGGCTTAATATAACTCAACTTAAAAACTACTATTCAGCGCATTATATGGTTTCGTAAAAAAACACTTCTTTACGGTTTCCCGTAAAAAAATCATCTTTATTATCTCTAAATTTGAATTAATTCTTTCAAAGAATCAATTAGGTCAAATAAAGAAATAAACTATGAAAACCATAAATAGTTGTTTTAAACTTGTATTTATTGGGTTATCAATCACCCTAACCTCATGTAAAAAAGAAAGAATTAATCTTGAAAAAGAAAGAATTTCTTCGGTAGATAATTTTAAAAAACATTCTTATAAAAAGATTGATTCAACAACAAAGGAACAATTTTATTACTATTCAGAGACAAGCAATAAAAAATACAATCATCGTATTACAGGCAAAGATGATAGCGGTAAAAATGTCAAAGGGGTTATTAATCTTGAATCAGAAATAGGAATTGGTGTTATAAAGAAAGATAACGATGTTAAAGAAATTGAAATCGTAAGTGAATCTGTCAATTCTGACAAAATAATTGCAACCGACATAAATGGATTTCAATATAGATTAAAATTCGACGATGAATAATCTTCTTTAAGTCTTTTGTTTTTTCTTTCTGGCAGCCGGAAATAATACATTATTCAAAATCAGGCGATAACCTGGTGAATTAGGATGCAGATCTAAAACTGTGGGAGCATCTCCTACTTTATGCTGATAATCTTCCGGATCATGACCTCCGTAGAAACTAAACATTCCTTTTCCTTTTTGACCATGAATATATCGCACTTCTCCATTTAGTTCACATATTCCCAAATTCAGCACACCGGATTTAATTAAATCAGCATCAAAAGCTGTAGTTTGTCCCATAAAACCTTTAATAAGCTGTGTATGATTTTGACACAACATACTTGGAATTGGATCCCACTTAGCCGAAAATTCCATTAAAGTAAAATAATCTTTTTCTATAGGAACAAATCTTTTCTCAGTCATATCAATATCCGAAAACTCATATCGCTCAGGTCTTCGTTCCAAAACAAAATTCTTGAATGCGAATGAATTATTATAATTGAGTTTAGATTGATAATTAGATTCACTTGGATCTCCGTCAAACATCGATTCGCAAATATCAACTCCATCAGCAGCCAAAGCAATATCAAAACTATCCGTTGCCGAACACATAGCAAACATGAATCCGCCACCAATAACAAAATCTCTGATTTTTTTGGCTACCGCTCCTTTTTCCTGTGAAACTTTAGAAAAACCTAATTTGGTTGCAAGGTTTTCAGCTTCTTTTTTTTGTTCGATGTACCAAGGTACATTTCGATAGGAACCATAAAACTTGCCATACTGTCCTGTAAAATCTTCGTGATGTAAATGCAACCAATCGTAAAGAACCAATTGGTCACTTAAAACTTCTTCGTCATAAATGGCAGTAAAAGGGATTTCGGCATAAGTTAAAACCAAAGTAACTGCATCATCCCAAGGCTGTTTCCCTTTAGGAGTATACACCGCAATTTTAGGAGCTTTCTCTAAAATTACATTTTCCATATTTTGAGACGGACTTGCTATTTCGTTCAAAATAGACTGCTCTTCAGCATCAGAAAGAATCTCAAAACTTACACCTCTAATCTGACATTCTTTGCGAATTTCAGTAGCATCCGGCAATAAAAAAGAGCCTCCGCGGTAATTCAACAACCAGCTCGCTTTATATTTTTTATCCAAACACCAGTAAGTAATTCCGTAGGCTTTTAAATGATTTTGTTGCGAAGACTCATCCATTGGCAACAAAATAAAAGAAGCCTTAACCGAATAAGAAAATAAAACAACAACAACAAAAACAGCTATTTTTTTTAAAACCATTGGAATGTTTTATTTCAAATATAGCCTTTTTAAATTAAAAAGGCATATCATCATCGTCGTCATCATTCAAATTACTTCCAAAAGCTTCATGAGCTGATGGTAAATTTTTAGTAATAAAACCATGATCGTCCTGATTATTCATTGAAGAAGGTAAATCATCATCAAATCCACTACTGTAATCATCCAAATTATCAAACTTACCTAAATGACCTAAGAATTTCAAACGAACATTTTCGATTCCTCCATTACGGTGTTTAGCAATCATAATTTCGGCTTGACCAGTAGTTGGAGCTGCTTCATCATCATCCCACTCTTCAATTTTATAATATTCCGGACGATACAAAAAGGATACAATATCAGCATCTTGCTCAATTGCTCCCGATTCACGTAAGTCAGAAAGCAAAGGTCGTTTACTGGAACCACGGGTTTCAACGGCACGTGATAACTGAGAAAGTGCAATAACAGGAACATTCAATTCTTTAGCCAAGGCTTTTAAGTTTCGGGAAATAGTTGAAATTTCCTGTTCACGGTTCCCTCCTCCTTTAGCATTTCCTCCAGCAGTCATTAACTGCAAATAATCAATAATAATAATCTTTATGCCATGTTGTGAATGCAAACGTCTTGCTTTTGCTCTTAAATCAAAAATAGAAAGAGAAGGTGTATCATCAATAAATAAAGGTGCTTTTTCTAAGTCTTTAACTTTAGTACTTAACATCGTCCATTCGTGTGGTTCTAATTTACCAGTACGTAATTTCTCAGAAGACAAACCTGTTTCAGATGAAATTAAACGGGTAATAAGTTGTACTGATGCCATCTCAAGCGAAAAAACCGCTACTCCATGTCCGTAATCAATTGCCATATTTCTTGCCATTGACAATACAAAAGCTGTTTTTCCCATCGCAGGACGGGCGGCAATAATAATTAAATCACTTGGTTGCCAGCCGGAAGTCAATTTATCCAAATTAGTAAAACCGGTTTCAACACCACTTAGTCCTTCTTTCTTACTAATTTCTTCAATTTTCTTTTTGGCTTGTAATACTAAACTTTGAGCTGTTTCTGAACTTCGTTTAATATTCCCCTGAGTAACTTCATAAAGTTTGGATTCAGCTTTATCTAACAAATCAAAAACATCAGTAGTTTCATCATAAGAATCTTCAATAATTTCAGTTGAAATACGAATCAAACTACGTTGGATAAATTTCTGAAGAATAATTCTGGAGTGAAACTCGATATGAGCCGAAGACGATATTTTTTGGGTTAGCTGAATTAAATAAAAATCACCTCCTGCCAACTCTAATTTTCCGTTCTTTCTTAACTGCGCAGAAACTGTCAACAAATCTATCGGTTGTGTTTCGGTAAACAACTGAACAATCGCCTCAAAAATATGTCTGTGCGCTTCTTTATAAAATGCATCAGGTTGTAGAATATCAATAACATCATCTACCCCTTTTTTATCAATCATCATAGCTCCCAACACAGCCTCTTCTAAATCAACAGCTTGCGGAGGAAGTTTCCCTTTTTCCAGGTTTATAATTGTAGACTTATCGACCTTAACCGGTTTAACATTCTTGAAATTTTCCATACTACGAAAGTAAAACAAATTTTAAAAAAAACACATTTTAGTTATCACTAGAATATGTTTACAACTGTAACTTTTTTGTTTATAACCCAAAAAAAATCCGTCTCGTTTATAAACGAGACGGATTCTATATTCTTAAAATGAAATGCTATTCTTTGAACTCACCCATTTTAGTATATTTATCCATTCTCTGAGCAATTAAATCAGCTGTTGATAAATCTTTCAATTCATTGTATCCTTTCAAAATATATTCTTCAACTGTTTTAAAAGTAGTTTCTCTGTCATAATGTGCTCCTCCCAGAGGCTCAGGAATAACATCATCAACTAATTCCTGTTTTTTCATATCAGAAGAAGTCAATTTCAATGCTTCAGCTGCTTTCTCTTTGTATTCCCAGCTTTTCCATAAAATAGAAGAACAAGACTCTGGAGAAATAACCGAATACCAAGTATTTTCTAACATATAAACACGGTCTCCTACTCCAATTCCCAAAGCTCCTCCTGAAGCTCCTTCCCCTACAATAATAGAGATAATTGGCACTTTTAGTAAAACCATTTCGTAAATATTTCTGGCAATTGCTTCACCTTGTCCGCGTTCTTCAGCTTCTAAACCAGGATAAGCTCCCGGAGTATCGATTAAAGTAACAACCGGAATTCCAAATTTCTCAGCCATTTTCATCAATCGCAAAGCTTTACGATATCCTTCAGGATTTGCCATCCCAAAGTTTCTATATTGACGTGTTTTAGTATTGTATCCTTTTTGTTGACCAATAATCATAAATGACTGACCTCCAATTTTCCCTAAACCACCTACCATGGCTTTATCATCCTTGAAACCTCTGTCTCCATGAAGTTCTAAAAAAGTATCTCCGCAAAGCCCTCTAATATGGTCTAAAGTATATGGACGGCTTGGATGTCTTGAAAGCTGTACTCGCTGCCATGCGGTAAGATTTCCATAAATATTCTTTTTGGTCTCAACCAATTTTTCATTGATTTGATCACATGTAGCCGTTACATCAACATCTGATTCCTGTCCAATAATTTGACATTTTTCTAATTGCTCTTCAAGTTCTTTTATTGGAAGCTCAAAATCTAAATATTCCATAGGATTTGTGCGTTATTATTTTATTTAGAAGTGCAAATATAAAACTTTAAATCATTTACACCTTCTTATTTTTTTATTTTACTCTCAATTGATAAAGATACTTTCTATTATAACATTCTTAATAAACAGAATACAAACAATATCAACTTATTAAAAATCAACACCTAATTATTCAATTCTATTTTTGCCCTTTCATTCTATACTTTCTCTCTTTGTAAAGATAAGATGCCGTTGTTATATGAGCCAAAGCATCTTTAGCCATTTCAGGATTTAACTTTACAGGTATTAACACTGTATCATTTTTCATTTCAAATTGCAAAGGCTCTTTATTTGGCTGTAAAACAACCACTTGATTTTCTATACGAAAGGCATTATTATCATGAAATTGCATAATAGCTCTACCCGGTACATTAGAAGACAATTGCATTAAATTTCGTCCGGGCATTGGATTCATAATATCCATTCCTATAAAATTCAACAAGGTAGGAGCAACATCAATTTGGCTGCATAATTTAGTATATTTTTCTCCTTTAGGAACATTGGGACCTATCAGCAAAGCAGGAATATGAAACTTATTAATAGGTACTAAATTCTTTCCATAAGTTCTTGTGTTATGATCGGCAATGACTAAGAAAATAGTATTCTTAAAATAAGCTTCTTTTTTAGCCAGTTCAAAAAACTTCCCAATAGAAAAATCGGCATATTTCATGGCATTATGTACTGTATTTTTCTTTTTGTCATACAATTGAATTCTGCCGTCAGGAAACTCAAAAGGTTCATGATTGGATGTCGAAAACATTAAAGAAAAGAAGGGTTTATTCCCCATTGATTTAAAATAGGAATTAGCCTTTACTGCTAAATCTTCATCCGAATACCCCCAGGTTCCTTTAAAAGCCGCTTTACTCTTATCATAATCTTTTTCGTCTATAATTTTACTAAAACCATTTCCATTAAAAAAGGCAGCCATATTATCAAAATTAGCCATACCTCCATAAATAAAACTGGTTTGATAGCCTTTCTCCCTTAAATTTTCGGCAAGTGTGTAAAAACCAGTTTGTGAATTACTCAATTTTACCACACTTTCTGACGGAGACGGAAGAAAACCGGTAACAACAGCCTCTATCCCTCTCACACTTCTTGTTCCTGTGCAATACATATTGGTGAACAACAAACCTTCTTTAGTTAGCTTATCCAATTCCGGAGTTAAAGGCAAACCACATAAACTTCCCACATATTCTGCTCCCAAACTTTCCTGTAAAAACACCACAACATTATAAGACTTAGCAAGTGAATTGGATGTTTTTTGCAAATGCATTAAAGGCAATTCTGAATCGGTAAAATTAGCCTCTGGCACTTCCATATATTTTTTGACACGTTTAATAGCCTCCTGAGCATCCATTTTTCCGTACATCTTAGCTGCGTCTCCTTCATTTTTAAGTGAATACAAAGCAAAACTAACCGTGTACAGCGAATTCAAACCTAAAGAATTAGTCAATTGATCGGTAGAAAAAATCGCATTACTTGCATTAATAGGTCTTTTAGAAACCAAACTGGAACGTGCCCCAAAAAACAACAAAAACGCTACCAAAGGAAACAAAATCAGCTTTGTACGATAAGCAACAAATTTAGGATAAAACCAAAACGGCGCTTTTTTAATTGAAAAACACAAAGCAATTCCTATTGCTATAAAAAAAAGCACCATAGAAGTCATGTAACTCTTTATTAAAGTTCCCACCACTTCTTTTGGGTAAATCAAATAATCAATAAACAACTTATTAGGTCTTGTGTCATATTCCTTGATAAAATCATAACTAGCCAACTCCATAAAGAACAACAAAAACAAAAACACCAGAAAATAGAAACTGAAAAATTTCTTTATTTTTTGCAAATAATTATCCGGCAAGACAGACAACAGTAAGACTGGTAAAAATGAAATATAGCTTAACAAAATAACATCCATTCGCAAACCTATTGGAAAAAGCATCCAATAATCCGGTGTTTGCATCACACGTTCTTTAAAAACAAAAAACAATGCCAGACGACTAATGGTAGTAATTAACAAACCAATAAAAAAGAAATTAAGTATTGGTTTTATAAAAATGATTTTCTTCATTATAATTCAAAATTATTAAGAGGGAATGTTACTTTTTGATATTCTTGAGTAAAATTTAGCCTAAATGCCACTGCACTAGTTTTTAATTTTCATTTTCAAGCTGTGTTTGTGTTTTAAAATCCCGTTTAAAATTACTACTGCGATTATCAAAACAGCCCCTCCATAAAAAGAAGCACTCATTTTTTCTTTTTCACCAATAATAAAATAAGCCAAAACAATCCCGTAAACCGGCTCTAAATTTGTAGTCAGCATCACAGTGTACGGACTTAATTGTTTCATAACTTTTACCGAAGCTGTAAATGCATAAGCCGTGCAAATTGAAGACAAAACAAATAACAACAGCCAATTATTGACTGAAACCTGAAAGAAATCTAATGTGAATTTGTTTTGAAAAATAAAATAGCAACTAATAAACAGTAAACCGGCCAAAAACTCATAAAACGTAATCACAGCCGAATCGTGTTTTTGAATCAGTTTTCCATTTGACAAAGTGAATAAAACTCCTAAAACAATAGAAACAAAAGCAAACAGCATCCCTTTAAAATAAGACACCTCAACCTGCATGATAAATGACAATGCTGCAATAATTACCAAACCAAAAAAGACTTCGTACCAAAGTACTTTTCTCCCGTAAAATAAAGGTTCTAATAAAGATGCTAAAAAAGCTCCCAATGAAAATACCGCTAAAGTAATCGACACATTAGAAACATGGATCGCATGAAAGAAAAAAATCCAATGCAATGCAATAAGCAATCCCACAAAAGTCAGTTGTAATAAAGAAGTCCAGGGAATTATAAAAGATCTCCCGGAAAAGAAAATATACGAAGCTAAAAACAAAGCTGCCATAAGCATTCTGTACCACACAATCTCGTCGGCCGGAATACTTATTAAAGCGCCTAGTATGGCTGTAAATCCCCAAATAAAAACAATTAAATGAAGATTGAGATAACTTTTAAGTCTATCGTTTGGCATTGCGCAATAAATAAACAGCCAGAATTCCAAAAACAAAATTAGAAAACCAAACCGCTACAAAAGGTGAAAAAGTTGATTTTTCGGCTAATACTCCAAATATTTTATCGAAAAAAACGAAACCAAAAGCAACAGCAATTCCGATACTAAGATTCATTCCCATACCTCCTCTGCGCTTCATTGAAGAAACGGCAACAGCTATAATGGTCAGGATAAATGCCGAAACCGGCACACTAAACTTTTTATACAATACTACCAAGTACACATTGATATTCGAAGATCCTCGTTTTTTTTCCTTGTCAATAAAATCAATTAATTTATCCAGACGCAAAGTCTCTGCAATATAAACTACCGGGGTTAAATCTTCGAGTTCAAATTTGAATTTTACATTTTTTTCAGGCAAGGCTTCGAGTTTATCCCCTTGTTTACCTACCGTCCTCTTGGTATAATCATACAAAGTATAAGTACTGTCTTTTTCATTCCACCTAATTCTGCTTGCGGTAATTTTGGAAACCATTTTCTCTTTGTCAAATTTCTCCAGAGCAAAATTAAAAGCCATTTTAGACGCCGGATTAAAATTGCTTACATACAAAAACTCTTTATCATTAAGCTGTCTGTAAACATCGGTATTATCGCCTCTCATACGCTCCTTACCATCACGTCTTAAATACGTATATCTGAAATTATTAAAACCTTCACTCGATACAGGAACCACATAAAATCCCATCAACAAAACAAAAATCGAAATGATAGTTGCCCCAATAAAATAAGGTCTTAAAAAACGGGTAAATGAAATTCCCGAACTCAATATGGCAATGATTTCGGTATTATTAGCTAATTTGGAAGTAAACCAAATAATTGATAAAAAGAGAAATATCGGAAATAAGGCATTGGCAAAATAAACCGTAAAATGATAATAATAAATAACAACTGCCAGAAAAGGAACCTTATTCTCAATCATGAAATTGATTTTCTCCGAAACATCAATGATAATCCCAATTGGAATAAACATCAGCAACATAGCCGCAAAAGTGGCTAAATATCTTTTTAAGATGTATTTATCTAGTATTGTTAACATAGTAAAGTTTAATTGATTTTTTGTTTAATCGTTTAACCGAATAAACGATTAAACAAATCAACATATTTTAAAGTCTTTGACTCATGTTTTTCACCATCATTTCTTTCCATGACCTGAAATCGCCTGCTAAAATATGCTTTCTGGCCTCACGAACCAGCCACATATAAAAACCTAAATTATGAATCGTAGCGATTTGCTTTCCTAAATACTCATTGGCAGCAAAAAGATGGCGCAAATAAGCTTTAGAATATTCTGTATCCACAAAGGTGATTCCCATTTCGTCAATTGGCGAAAAATCGGCCTCCCATTTTTTATTCTTGATATTGATGGTACCGTTAGCCGTAAACAACATTCCGTTTCTGGCATTACGGGTTGGCATCACACAGTCAAACATATCAATTCCTAAAGCAATATTTTCCAAAATATTAATTGGAGTTCCTACTCCCATCAAATATCTTGGCTTGTCTTCCGGCAAAATTTCAGTAACTACTTCAGTCATCGCATACATTTCTTCCGCTGGTTCTCCAACAGAAAGTCCTCCAATGGCATTTCCTACCTGACCGGAATTAGCAATATATTCAGCCGACTGACGTCGCAAATCTTTATAAGTACTTCCCTGAACAATGGGGAAAAAAGCCTGATCATATCCATATTTTACAGGCACTTTATCCAAATGATTAATACAACGATCTAACCAACGGTGCGTCATGTGCATCGAACGCTTAGCATAATTGTAATCGCAGGGATAAGGTGTACATTCGTCAAAAGCCATGATGATATCAGCCCCAATGGTACGCTGAATTTCCATTACATTTTCCGGAGTAAAAGTATGGTACGATCCATCAATATGTGATTTAAACTTTACTCCTTCTTCCTTAATTTTTCTACTATTCGAAAGTGAATATACCTGATAACCTCCCGAATCAGTCAAAATATTACGATCCCAATTCATGAATTTATGCAAACCACCCGCTGCTTCTAAAATTTTAGTTTGCGGACGCAAATACAAATGATAGGTATTTCCAAGAATAATATCAGGATTAATTTCTTCTCTTAACTCTCTTTGATGCACCCCTTTTACTGAGGCAACGGTACCTACCGGCATAAAAATTGGCGTTTCAATTACACCGTGATCTGTAGTTATACTTCCTGCTCTTGCTTTAGAAAGTGGGTCTTTTTGTAATAAATCAAACTTCATACTAAGGTTTTTCTCCCAATTGTTCTCCCGACTATTCGGGAGCGCAAAGATAGTTTAATTTAGAAAAAAGCTACACCTTTTTAACAGCAAACTAACGCTTTAAAAAACATTGTTTTTCACCATTAAAATTAAAAGCAATTAAGCATTAAAAATATTTTGTTCCGTTATTAATACTTTTATGAACTTATTTTAAAAAACTACAAGAATACCAGCTAAGACAAACTTGAAAACTTATATGACTTATATGGTTTAAAATAGTGGTATTAATATTTGTAACTTTGTATTATCAATAATTACAAATACAATGAAACTCAACATCCAAGATACTTTCAACAAAGAATTACCCGCCGACCCAATTACAGAAAACTACGTCAGACAGGTTGAAAATGCTTGTTTTTCATTTGTAACACCTACAAAAACAGTCAATCCTCAAATCCTCCATGTTTCGCCGGAAATGCTCGAAAACCTAGGATTATCCAAAGACGATTCGCAAACAGAAGAATTCAAAAATGTGTTTACCGGAAACGAAATTTTGACCAATACCCAGCCTTATGCCATGTGTTATGGCGGACACCAATTTGGTAACTGGGCAGGCCAACTGGGCGATGGCCGCGCGATAAATTTAACCGAAATCGTTCATAACAACAAGCGTTGGGCTATCCAACTCAAAGGCTCCGGAAAAACACCTTATTCCAGAACCGCCGACGGACTGGCTGTTTTACGCTCTTCCATCCGCGAATATTTATGCAGCGAAGCGATGTTTCACTTAGGCGTTCCTACTACACGTGCTTTGTCACTTGCTTTATCAGGCGATCCCGTTTTAAGAGACATGCTTTACAATGGTAATCCTGCTTACGAAAAAGGAGCCATCGTTAGCAGAATCGCACCCAGCTTTTTGCGTTTTGGAAACTATCAAATTCTGGCAGTCCGCAATGATGTTCCAACACTCAAAACCTTAGTTGACTATACTATTAAACATTTTTATGCCGAATTAGGAACACCTTCAAAAGAAACTTATTTACAGTTTTTCAAAAAAGTAGCCGAAAACAACCTTGAGATGGTTATTCATTGGCAACGAGTAGGTTTTGTACACGGAGTAATGAATACCGATAATATGTCAATCCTGGGATTAACCATCGATTACGGTCCTTACGGCTGGCTCGAAGGCTATGATTACGGTTGGACACCTAATACGACCGACTCCCAACACAAACGCTATCGCTACGGAAACCAACCTAATATTGTACTTTGGAATTTATACCAACTCGCCAATGCATTATATCCATTAATTGGAGAAACAGAAGGATTAGAAGCTATTCTATCCGATTTTGGTACTTCGTTCGAAAAAAAATACCTAAACATGATGCGTTCTAAAATTGGACTTTTCACCGAAAATGAAAACGATCAAAAACTCATTCAGGAATTAGAAAACAATCTGCACTTGACCGAAACCGACATGACTATTTTCTACCGAAATCTAAGTCGTTTTACAAAAGAAAATATGGAATCCGGATTCAAAACCATACAAGATGCTTTCTACAACACAAACGAACAATCACTTGAATTAATTGAAAGCTGGGAAAAATGGTTCGAAAGTTATAGCCAAAGATTGCTATTAGAAAAAGAAACGGATACTGAACGTGCTGAAAAAATGAATCGCATCAATCCGAAATATGTGCTACGTAATTACATGGCACAACTGGCCATTGATGCTGCCGATAAAGGCGACTACAGCATAATAGACGAACTTTTCAATCTATTAAAAAATCCTTATTCTGAACAGGAAAATCAGGAAAAATGGTTTGCTAAACGCCCCGACTGGGCCAGAAATAAAGTAGGATGTTCTATGTTGTCATGTAGTTCTTAATTTTGAATTATAATATATCAAATCTTAAAAGTACAGGGAAGCTGTACTTTTTTATTTTGTAAGAAAAAACAAAATATATTTTTATTAGATTTGTTTTAAACATAAATAACTAGAAGTATGAAAAAAATACTATTTTTTGCACTTTTAATCAATTTCAGCTGTAATCACACAGAAAAAATCGGTGATTATAATTACACAAACGCTTTTAAAAAGGTCAATTCAGATGGAATAATGTACACTTACAAATTGTATATTAACCCAAAAAATGACACTGTTTTTTCAACACTCGTCAAGGGACAAAAATTCGAATTTCAATCAGACACAGATACAATCTTTGCTTCAGGAGATCTACAAGTAAAGAAAATCGATAATGATTATTATATTACAACAAAACAATATTACATCAACGGATATGAAAAAAGTACAACAATAGATTCGATTATTAGAACATATAAACAATTACGAGAAGGTAAAGTAAGATTTTGTAAAATAGTTTATTATGAGAAAGGCAAAGAAAAAAAATTCAATTTCGATTATACACATAAGCCATCAGACACTAATTTAAAGAATCCACCACCACCGGCTAAACAATTTTAAGCGAAGATTTTTTAAACACTTAAAATCAAAGAACATATTAAATAACAATGAAAATATCTGAAACCCTAAGAATATTAGCAATAATCTGGTTCACCGAAACATTAATATCGTGTGCACTATATTTCGCAACAGAGATGTTTACACAAAATATTAACATCCGACCAATACTCTTACTAAAAACCTTCCACGCTTTCTATTATTATCCGCCTTTATTAATAATTTATTATTTCAGAGAAAAAGAATTTACCGTTAAATTCTTCTGTTATACTAATACTATAGTGTTTATTTCCATCTCGATTATACTTAGCTTAATAATAAAAGACACTTACATCTTATTTTTGGATTTTTCTTTTATATGCAATTTATTAGGCATAATATTAGCTCCCTTTTTGCTAAAAAAAATAAACACAAGAATACCTGAACATCTCAGAATTTATTAAAAAAAGAAAACATTTTCATTCATCTGATTTTTTATTATACTAATTTTATATAGTAAATCTAATTTTATAGATTTGTATCATCCTTATAGAATTACAAAAACTATGAAACACACCTTATTAATAGTTCCAGGATTAGGCGATTCAACAACCGGACATTGGCAGGACAATTGGTTACAGTATTTTCCAAATACCAAAAAAGTAGTTCAGGATAACTGGAACCAACCACAATTACAAGATTGGTTAAAAAACTTAGATACTACAATCAAAAGCATCGAAACACCTATCGTTATTGTAGCACATAGTCTGGCGGTTTCATTAGTAGCACATTGGTCACAACAAAATGATACCGAAAAAATTATTGGTGCTTTATTAGTTGCTCCGGCCGATGTGGAATCGGCTGAACATACCCCGGAAGAAATCTGGAACTTTGCTCCTATTCCATTATCAAAATTAAACTATCCATCTATTGTAATTACCAGTTCAAACGATCCCTACATTTCGGTTGAAAGAGCTGAATTTTTGTCTCAAAAATGGGGAAGTCACTTTTATAATGTAGGTCCAAAGGGACACCTCAACTTTGCTTCTCAATTAGGACTTTGGGAAGAAGGACAGGAAATATTAGAAAGATTACTACAATCAATTAACGAAAACAAAAATTAATTAAAAGCCTCATTTGAGTTTTTTTGCTACTATAACGTTTTCTAACAAATAACTAGTAAAATCATTTTATAACAGCTAGCAGTAAAATTGTTATAATACTTTTATTTTGACCTCTAAAAATATTCCTAAAATAATTTTGAAAATGATTTCAAATAATTAAAACTATTAGAAAAATTAAAAGATGCTAATTCAGCCAGCAAATTTGATCAAATCACTAATAGCAATGACTTCATAAGTCTTGATTAAAAAAAATTAGTGTAAAAAATACATTTATAAAATCTATATCTCTTTGTACAAAATAGAATCAAAAGTTCATTTTCAGCTATAAACCTTATTCTAATTGCTTTCAAACAATTCCAAAAATCATTTGTCTTACGGGAAAATAAAAATTACATTTGCAGCAGTTTAACTTTTACGATCAAAATGAAACCTAACACTCAACAATTAAACGATTTAATTATCCAAGTAAGAAGAGACATCCTTCGAATGGTACACGCTGTTAATTCAGGTCACCCAGGAGGTTCTCTAGGTTGTACCGAATTTTTGGTAGCCTTGTATCAAAACATCATGGACCGCAAAGAAGGATTTGATATGGACGGAATTGGAGAAGATTTATTTTTCTTATCAAACGGACACATCTCTCCGGTTTTCTACAGCGTTTTGGCTAGAAGTGGTTATTTCCCTGTAGCTGAATTAGCAACTTTTAGAAAATTAAATTCACGTTTACAAGGACACCCAACTACACACGAAGGTTTACCTGGTGTACGTATGGCTTCCGGATCTTTAGGTCAAGGATTATCTGTTGCTCTTGGAGCTGCTCAGGCAAAAAAATTAAATAACGACAATCATATTGTATATACACTTCACGGAGATGGTGAATTGCAGGAAGGTCAAAACTGGGAAGCAATCATGTATGCTTCTGCTAAAGGAGTAGACAATTTAATTGCAACTGTTGACCTTAACGGGAAACAAATTGACGGTACTACAAAAGACGTTTTAAATATGGGATGTCTTCGTGCTAAATTTGAAGCTTTTGATTGGGAAGTAGTTGAAATTACTAAAGGAAATGATGTTGAAGCCATCATTGGAGGAATGGCTGAAGCAAAAGCAAGAACAGGAAAAGGGAAACCGGTTTGTGTATTGTTACATACCGAAATGGGTAATGGTGTAGATTATATGATGTACAGTCATGCTTGGCACGGTAAAGCACCTAACGATGCTCAACTTGAAAATGCTTTATCTCAAAATTATAATACTGGAGGCAATTCAGATTATTAATAAAGTGTTCCTTTAGAATACTACCAAAAATCTAAAAAAGAAAATGAAAAAATATATAAATACAGGAAGTAAAGATACCCGTTCAGGTTTTGGAGTGGGAATGACTGAATTAGGTCAAAAGAATGAAAACGTAGTGGCACTTTGTGCGGATTTAATTGGATCATTAAAATTTGATGATTTCAAGAAAAACCACCCGGAGCGTTTTTTCCAAATCGGAATTGCTGAGGCAAACATGATTGGAATTGCTGCAGGTTTAACTATTGGTGGAAAAATTCCTTTCACAGGAACTTTCGCTAACTTCTCTACAGGAAGAGTTTATGACCAAATTCGTCAATCAGTTGCTTACTCTGATAAAAACGTAAAAATCTGTGCTTCTCACGCCGGATTAACTTTAGGAGAAGACGGTGCAACACACCAAATTCTTGAAGACATCGGTTTGATGAAAATGTTACCGGGAATGACAGTTATCAATACTTGTGACCACAACCAAACTAAGGCGGCTACAATTGCTCTTGCTGATCACCACGGTCCTGCTTATTTACGTTTTGGACGTCCGGTAGTTCCTAACTTTACTCCTGCTGACGAGCCTTTCGTAATTGGAAAAGCTATCATGTTAAACGAAGGTACTGATGTAACTATCGTTGCTACAGGTCACTTAGTTTGGGAAGCTTTAATTGCTGCTGAGAAATTAGAAGAAAAAGGAATTTCTGCTGAAGTAATCAATATCCACACGATTAAACCATTAGACGAAGAAGCTATTTTAAAATCTGTAGCTAAAACTAAATGTATCGTTACTGCTGAAGAGCACAACTACCTTGGTGGTTTAGGAGAAAGCATTGCAGGTGTATTAGCTTTAAACAATCCTACTCCACAAGAATTTGTGGCAGTTAAAGATAGTTTTGGTGAGTCTGGAACTCCTGAGCAATTGATGGAAAAATACAAATTAAACAACCAAGCGATTGTTGAAGCTGTAGAAAGAGTTATCAAAAGAAAATAATTCGTCCCGATAGCTATCGGGGACTAAATCTATAAAAAATCCCGTTTCGTAAGAGACGGGATTTTTGTTTTATTGAATATCACAATGTCTTTTTTAACATATAAGTCATGTAAGTTTTTGACTTAAACTTACATGACTTATATGTTAAAATTTTTATTGAGCATAAAGCAAAGACTGCATCACTTCAAAAGAAACACTTTCGTCTTCGTTGACAAAATATTTCAACAAGACCTCACCCCACATTTTACCATCACTGTAATCAGCAATGATCCATCGGTGATTTAAAACCTTTACTTTATTAATTACAAACTTATTCTCTCCTATCTGATCCTGACCTGTATAAGGATTCCCTTTTGGATTGGCATTTAAATCCATCAATTTCTCCTTAATCACAGGAATTAATTTTTCATACTGAATTGTTTTATTGGCTATAGCCGAATCAAAATAATTTTGAGCATTCTCATTTTTCTCTAACGAAAAATAATTGGCTTCATTTAATTTCAAATTGAGCGAATTCAAACTATCTTTTAATCTCTTAGAGGTTCTTTGATATCTGTCTTGTTCAAATTTCACTTCATTACTTAAAAACGAATAAGTAAAAACATTTATCAATACCAATAAAATAAAGGCATAAAGCAGAAAAGATCTTTTCATTGTTAAAATATTACAGGGTGATTTCTAAATTATCGTAAGCAAGGAATACATTTTCAGGAAGCTTTTGTTGCACTTCTTCATGAAATCCCATAACATGACTGATATGTGTAAGATAAGCTTTCTCAGGTTTTACCAAAGCAATAAAATCCAAAGCTTCCTCTAAATTAAAATGCGAAAAATGAGGTTCTTCCCGCAAAGCATTCACTACCAAAACTTTCAGATTTTTAAGTTTATCCATCTCAGTAGTCTCAATGGTTTTTACATCGGTCAAATAGGCAAAATCATCGATGCGGTACCCAAAAACCTGAAGGTCTCCATGCATAACATTCACTGGTATAGCCAATTTATCACCTATAAAAAAAGACTCATCATTCACCACTTCAATCGTTTTTACCGATGGAGCACCGGGATACTTATTAATTGTTTCAAAAACATAATCAAAACGGGCTTTCATATTTTCTATCACACGTTGATGCGCATAAATTGGCATTTCCCCTTGTCGGAAATTAAAAGGTCTGATATCATCCAAACCCGCAGTATGGTCAGCATGTTCATGGGTAAATATAATCCCGTCTACTTTATGACAATTTGAAGTCAGCATTTGTTGCCTAAAATCAGGACCACAATCAATAACATAGGAATAATTATCCCAGCGAATTAATACCGAAACCCGAAGCCTTTTATCCTTGCTATCCGAACTTTTGCATACAGGATGATCACTTCCTATAACCGGAATTCCCTGAGAAGTACCTGTGCCTAAAAAATATACCTTCAAATCTTATTTTTTTCACAAAAATAGGATTATTTCTCTTTTATTCCCCTAGCTATTTAATTAACTTTGTGACATCAGGCAAAAACATAAATTTAAACTAAAAAAATGGGTAGCGAAATAAAACTAAAAGGAGACAGAGTCATTGCTCAGGTCCCTTCAATAAAAGACAAGGCACTACGTATCAATTTAAACGAAAATATTTATGGAACATTTGCCGAGATTGGCGCAGGACAGGAAACAGTAAGACATTTCTTTAGAGCAGGAGGTTCTTCCGGAACTATCGCAAAAGCCATGTCAGCATACGATAAAGACTTTAGTGATGCTGTTTATGGTGTTGAAAAAGACGGTCGCTATGTTACCGAAAACCGGCTGAAGAAAATGCTCACCCACGAAGTCGATTTAATTGAAAAACGACTGAGTCGGGACAAGCATCCCAACAAAATGTTTTTCAGCTACGCCAATACGGTAGCCACAATAGATTTTGCAAAACAATTCAAAGGACATGGTTGGGTAGGAATCAGTTACCAAATTGACCCTAACGAAGATTACAACGACATCATTCTTCATATTCGTTTTAAAGAAACCGATGCCAAGCTCCAACAGGAAACTCTGGGAATCTTAGGAGTAAACCTAATCTACGGTGCTTTTTACAAATACGACGATCCTAAAAAATTATTACGCTATTTATACGATCATCTCGACAAAGACCAACTGGAGATTGACACTATCAATTTCTCCGGTCCCCGATTTGCCGATGTGGACAACCGTTTAATCAGTTTGCAATTAGTTAAAAACGGAATGACCGATGCCGTAATGTTTAACCCAAAAGGAAAAAACATTCTGCCAGCCTCCGTTTTATACAAAAAAAATATCTTAGCCATCAGAGGAAGTTTCCGTCCGGTTACTAAGGTAAATATGGATATGTACGAGAAATCGATGCGTATGTTTCTCGAAGAAAATAAAGTGGACAAAGAAAATACCTTGGTTATTTTTGAAATCACCTTGTCCAACTTACGTTCGGATGGAGAAATTGATGAAAGAGATTTTATGGACCGCGCCGAATTACTTTGTTCATTAGGTCAAACAGTAATGATTTCGAACTTCCAGGAATATTACAAAGTAGTAGAATATTTTGCTAATTACACCAAAGCCCGAATGGGACTTGCCATGGGTGTCAACAACTTAGTTGATATTTTTGACGAAAAATACTATCGTCATTTAAGTGGTGGTATTCTGGAAGCTTTTGGAAAACTATTCTTCCGTGATATGAAAGTATTGTTGTATCCAATGATAGATGAAAATGGCGAAATCACAACTTCTGAGAATCTAAAAGTACATCCACGAATGAAAGAATTATACAAATTCTTTAAATTCAACGGAAAAGTAATTGATGTTGAGGACTACAATCCGGAAAATTTAAAAATATTCTCCCGTGAAGTTCTTAAAATGATTAATAACGGAATACCGGGTTGGGAATCGATGCTGCCTGCCGGAGTTGCAGAAATCATTAAAGAAAAACACCTTTTTGGCTACGACCCAAATAAGACTTTAGCGGAATAAAAGATATTGATTTTACAACGAACGCCACAAGTAGTTTCTATTTGTGGCGTTTTTGGATAAATGTAGTTCGCATCTCTATTTTGCAGTTTACAAGAAATTCATTTTTATCCTACAACTATTATAGTTCATTTGCGGCATAAATATTTAAATTTACTGTCATGAAAAAATTAATCTACTCTTTACTATTTCTATTAATAGGAATAAATTGTTCCTCTCAAAATCAAGAAAAACTTCCTGTAAAACCATGGGAAGACATAGTTGAAATAAATAATAACGAATACAATTCAATAACAAAATGGGATGCTGATATTTATGTCAATTTAGAAGGAAATTATACTCAAGAGGATTCTTTAATTATTGCTAAAACTTTAAAAAAACTAGACAATTTAACAGAAACGATATCTATCCAATTTTCAAAATCAGAGAAACCAAATTTTAAAATTAAATTTTTATATACTCCGCTAAAAGAAGGTAATGGTTATACAACAAGCCGTTTTGGTTCGATAGAAAGAGGTCAAGGCTATACAAGTTGCGAACTTTATATTTATAAAATTGATGAATCAGACACTGATGCAGAAATTAGAAAATCTTTAGAATCCAGAATAGCAAAAATGCTAGTTGGAGGCTCTTTTGCCTATCCACTAAGAGAAAAAAAAAGAAACAGCATCTTTAACCCAGTATATGGATTATCAAATAGCCAAATCCCTTTAGACCATAACGATCAAGAAATTATAAAAGAGGTTTATAAAAAAGGATTTGAAGAACGATTGGCAAAAGCCGAAATTCAATTTAAAGAAAGTATTATTAAAAAAATAGAAGATGCTAGAATTGCAGATAGAGATCGTAATTTATGGTGGGTAAGAAATCCAGCAGCAGTTATTTTTCTACCAGCGTTAATTATAGGTTTACTAGGGCTTTTTTTTATTAACAAAATTAACAAATCAATATCTATTAAAATTAAGAAAGACTGGCTTCGATTCGGTATCCTAGCTTTAGTAACCTTGTTGTTTACAGATATTCTAATCGTATTCTGTGTGTCTTTTTATGATTTTTTAACGATACCTGATAATTATCAAAATGTTCCAATAGTGAGAAATGATTCTATCATATCAACCACTTTTTTAATGCTTATTTTATTTCCTTTTCTTTATTTATTTCGCTTCATTGAGCTAAAAATTCAAAAAGCGGCAAATAATATATATACAAAAACCGGATTAATCTTTTTATCAACGGGATTTTTACCTTTTATATGTTTATTAACTATTAATTTTATTATTAACGGTTTTAGAGATGAACGTGATTTTCATCCTTTATCACAAATGTTTTTATTTATAATGACAATCGCAACTCTAAGAGCATTAATAGGGTATTTCATTTTTAAAGAAAGAAACTTAATTATAGAAAATGAAAATAAACTTACCAACTTAAAAGAACTAAAAGTCAAAGCAGAATTAAAATCATTACAATCTCAAATCAATCCTCATTTTTTATACAATTCCTTGAATTCCATAGCTAGTTTAGCACCTATTGATGCTGAAAAAACACAAAAAATGGCACATTCTTTATCTGATTTATTCAAATACTCTATCAATCGAAAAGATAAAAAAACGAGTACGGTTCATGATGAAGTCGAAATGGTAAAAACCTATTTAAACATCGAAAAAATTCGTTTTGGTGAGCGTTTACAATTTACCGTTCAGGTCGATTCAGCATTAGAAAATCATGAAATTCCTCTATTTTTAATTCAACCATTAGTAGAAAATGCTGTAAAACATGGTATTTCAAAAAATGAAGGTGTAGGCAAAATTGATTTAAAAATTTCGAAAGTACAAAATGAGATTAGCATTTCGGTGAGTGATAACGGTCCTGATTTTCCTGAAGGATTAGTAAGTGGTCATGGTTTACAAACGGTTTTTGATTTACTGCGACTAACTTATGGAGATAAAACGTCTTTAAATTGGACTAATACTCCCGAAAAAATGATTATCATTACCATTCCAGAAACTATATAATATGAACAAAAGATATTCTACTATTATAATTGATGATGAAGCACCAGCCCGACTGGGCTTAGAAAATTTACTAAAAGAATTTCCTGAAACTTTTAATATTGTTGATGCCGCACAAAATGCAACAGAAGCCCAGCAAAAAATTGAAGCTTTGAATCCTGATATTATATTCTTAGACATCGAAATGCCTGGCTGTACGGGTTTTGAATTATTAGAACGTTTAGAAACTATTCCAATGGTTATTTTTTGCACGGCTTATGATCAATATTCCTTGGAAGCTTTCGAAACTAACAGCATCGATTATCTCGTCAAACCTGTAAAATTAGAACGTATTGAAAAAACGGTACAGAAATTAAAAAACTTTCATAATAAAAGTTCTTCTGATGAAATTTTAAAAGTTTTAAAAGACATTTCAAATAGAAAAGAACCTAAAAAAATGACCTCAATTACGGTTAAAAAGAATGATAAAATCATTTTTATAAAACTTGAAGACATCTCTTTTTTTGAAGCCGATTCTAATTATACAACCATCCATTCAGAACAAGGAACGTTTTTAAGTACCGAAACGATTGCAAACTTGGAAAACAAATTACCCGATAATTTTTTACGTATTCATAGAGGAATCATATTAAACAAAGAATATATAAAAGAAGCCCAAAAATATTTCAACAGCCGATACATCATTACGCTAAATAATACTAAAAATACAAATATTACTTCGGGAAGAAGTTACTCTGAAAGTATAAAAATCAATCTTGGATTTTTTTAATCAAAAACAAAAAACGCCACAATTTTATTTGTGGCGTTTTTTGTTTATTTTAAAATCTGAGCGGCGTGTTCTTTAGTTTTGACATTTTCAATGACTTCATCGATGATTCCGTTTTCGTCAATAACAAAGGTGGTGCGGTGAATACCATCGTATTCGCGTCCCATGAATTTCTTAGGTCCCCAAACACCAAAGGCATTAATCACTTCTTTCTCCTCATCGGCTAACAAAGGAAAAGGAAATTCGTATTTATCCTTAAATTTGGCTTGCGCTTTTGCCGAATCGGCACTTACACCCAATAAAGCATAATTATTAGCCTGAAAACGCTCAAAATTATCTCTTAAATCAGATGCTTCGGCTGTACAACCTGGCGTGCTGGCTTTTGGATAAAAGAAAACGACTAATTTTTTGCCTTTATAATCTTCTAATTGGTGCGGTTTTCCGTCTTGGTCTACTCCAAAAAAATCGGGAGCTTTATCGCCTTTTTTTAATGTTATCATTTTTTTTCTAGTTGCTGAGTTAGTGAGTTGCTAAGATACTAAGTTTTGTAAAAAATGACATTCAAATTCATTTCAAAACTAAATAATAGTATTTTTACATTCGAAAAAATCTTTAAACCTTAGACTCTTAGTAACTCTGCAACTTAATAAAAATGACCAAACAAGAACGGGTAACATTTGTTATAAATACGTTAAAAGAATTCTATCCTAGTATACCAATTCCGTTAGACCATAAAGATCCTTATACACTGTTGATTGCTGTTTTACTTTCGGCACAATGCACGGATGTACGTGTAAACCAAATTACACCTTTGCTTTTTGCCAAAGCCGACAATCCTTATGATATGATAAAAATGTCGGTAGAAGAAATTAAGGAAATTATTCGTCCTTGCGGCTTATCACCTATGAAATCGAAAGGAATCTACGGTTTATCTGAAATTTTGATAGAGAAATATAATGGCGAAGTCCCACAGAGTTTTGAAGCCTTAGAAGCCTTACCGGCCGTAGGGCACAAAACAGCCAGTGTAGTAATGTCACAGGCTTTTGGCGTTCCGGCTTTTCCGGTTGACACGCATATTCACCGATTGATGTATCGCTGGAATTTATCCAACGGAAAAAGTGTGGTTCAAACCGAAAAAGATGCTAAACGTTTATTTCCGGAAGAACTGTGGAACGATTTGCATTTACAAATTATTTGGTACGGTCGCGAATACTCTCCTGCACGTGGTTTAGACTTAGAAAAAGATATTATCACTAAAACCATTGGTCGAAAAACAAATCTGGACGGTTATAAAAAATAAATCTCACTAATTTTAACAACTAGTGAGATTTACTAAAACAGCTATTTCAAGCTTTATTAATTTGCAATAATTTCAAAACTATTATCCGCTAGTTTTATCATGTGAAGCGCTTTTGAGTAATTCAAAAGAAAAGCAATCACTTCTTTTTTAGGTTTCATCTGTGTAATAACTTGATTTTTTCCAGAGTAAATTTTTGCCATGCTGTACTTTTTAATGATTGGTAAGAATACAACGCAGCAACTATTTAAATATTGTTTAGTTTGTTAAAATAATTTGATGTTTATCAATTACTTTTCTCAAATTCATCAATGCATAACGCATTCTACCTAATGACGTATTAATACTTACTCCTGTCACTTCCGAAATTTCTTTAAAGCTCATGTCTTTATACATACGCATCACTAAAACTTCTTTTTGATCTTCAGGAAGTTCTTCTATTAATTTTTGTAAATCCATCTCAACCTGATCGGCTATCAATTGATTTTCGATGGTCAATGAATCATCGGTCATAACCGAAAAAACCGAAAACTCTTCTGTTTCACGGTAAAAAGGCATTTTCTTGTTCTTTCTAAAATAATCAATAACTAAATTATGTGCGATACGCATCACCCAAGGAAGAAACTTCCCTTCTTCATTATACGATTGTGATTTTAAGGTTTTAATTACTTTTATAAAGGTATCCTGAAAAATATCATCAGAAACATCTCTGTCGGATACTTTTGAATATATAAAACCATAAATTTTGGATTCGTGTCTTTTGATTAAAGTAGCTAAGGCGTCTTCATTACCTGCCACATAATCCTGTACCAATAAGGCGTCTGAAATTTGAATATTAGCTATCATAGTAATACTTTTTAGTATGAGTTTAATTGGGGTATTATTGTTCTAAAAAGTAGTTTTTTACTATAGGCGCTTTTATTTTTAGTATGAATTGATTTCCAAATTTAACAAATATTTGTCTTGCTTCGCAAATAAAAACCACAAAAATTATGCAAAAATTATGATTCACAAAAAAATAAGTCCCTTTTACTGACGACAAACATTCGAATTTTCACTATTATTTATGACTTAGTGAAGCTCTTTTCTCAACCATAATCAGTGATAAAATGTTTACTTTTGTACAAATTGCATTTTTTATATGAAAGTTGACTTTTCTAAAATAGATCCAAAGAAAAATATAATCATCAAAGGGGCTCAGGTTCACAATTTAAAAAACCTTGATGTTGTCATTCCCCGCAACAAATTAGTTGTAATCACAGGACTTTCCGGTTCTGGGAAATCCAGTTTAGCATTCGACACTTTGTATGCCGAAGGACAACGCCGTTATGTAGAAAGTTTGTCTTCTTATGCACGACAATTCCTTGGAAGATTAGACAAACCAAAAGTAGAATACATCAAAGGAATTGCTCCTGCCATTGCCATTGAACAAAAAGTAAACACCACCAATGCGCGCTCAACTGTAGGAACTTCTACAGAGATTTACGATTATATCAAATTATTATATGCCCGAATAGGAAGAACTTTTTCGCCAATTTCCGGTCGTGAAGTCAAAAAAAACACGGTTTCGGATGTCATCAATGATGTGAAAAATTTTGAAATTAACAGCAAATGGTTGCTTCTTGCTCCCATTCATCTGGAAGAAGGAAGACAACTGGAAGACAAACTAAAAGTTTTACTTCAACAAGGTTTTTCGAGAATATTAGTTGACAAAGAAACTGTTCGTTTGGATGAAATTGACCAACATTCATTAGACAACAAAGACATTACTTTAATCATTGACCGAATTGTAGTTAAAGAAGAAGAGGAATTCTACAATCGTCTTGCCGATGCCGTACAAACGGCTTTTTATGAAGGAAAAGGAATTTGCTATTTACAGGAACTAAATACAGATAAACGATTGGATTATTCCAATAATTTCGAATTGGACGGAATTACATTTTTAGAACCTAATGTACATTTATTCAGTTTCAACAATCCTTACGGAGCCTGCCCAAGTTGTGAAGGCTACGGTAACATCATTGGGATTGATGCCGAATTAGTTATTCCGAACACCAGTTTATCCATTTACGAAAATGCAATTTTCCCTTGGCGTGGTGAAAGCATGAGTTGGTATCGGGATCAATTAGTGAACAGTGCTTATAAATTTGATTTCCCTATTCACAAGCCGTATTTCCAACTTACCGAAGAACAAAAAGAATTAATCTGGACCGGAAACTCTTATTTTCAGGGCTTGAACGATTTCTTCGCAGAACTGGAAGAGAAAAATTATAAAATTCAAAATCGTGTAATGTTGTCACGTTACAGAGGAAAAACCAAATGCCAAAGCTGTAAAGGAAAACGATTACGTACTGAAGCTTCGTACATTAAAATAAATGGTAAAACGGTTTCGGATTTAGTGGATTTACCAATTAAACATTTGGTGGATTTCTTTAAAAATTTAGAATTAAACGAATACGAAAAGCAAATTGCTAAAAGATTATTGGTCGAAATCAATAACCGTCTATCTTTTCTAAGCAATGTTGGTTTAGATTACCTGACATTGAACCGAAATTCGGCCACACTTTCCGGAGGAGAATCACAAAGAATTAATTTAGCAACTTCACTGGGCAGCAGTTTGGTTGGATCTATGTATATTTTAGACGAACCCAGTATTGGTTTACATCCAAAAGACAGTGAACGTCTGATAAAAGTTTTGTTGTCCCTACGTGATTTGGGCAACACTGTTATAGTTGTCGAACATGACGAAGACATTATGAAAGCTGCCGATATGATTATCGACATTGGGCCTGAGGCGGGGACTTTTGGAGGTAATTTAGTGGCTCAGGGTAATTTTAATGAAATTTTAAAATCGACTTCGCTAACGGCAAAATATCTAAACGGAGATTTAGAAATAGCCGTTCCAAAAAAACGCCGTCCGTTTAAAAATCATATCGAAATAAAAGGCGCCAGAGAAAACAATCTTCAAAATATTGATGTTACTTTTCCATTAGATGTACTTTCAGTAATAACCGGAGTTTCAGGAAGTGGAAAAAGTACATTGGTAAAAAAAATCCTGTTCCCTGCCTTACAAAAAAAACTGGAGCATGCAGGAGAAAAAGCAGGACAATTTAGCGAAATCTCCGGTTCGTTTTCTCATATCAAACACATCGAATATGTCGATCAAAATCCGATAGGCAGAAGTTCACGTTCTAATCCTGTGACTTATATCAAAGCTTATGACGATATTAGAGAATTATTTGCCAAAGAAAAACTATCCAAATTAAGAGGTTATCAGGCTAAACATTTCTCTTTTAATGTTGACGGAGGACGTTGTGAAACCTGCAGCGGTGAAGGGACAATTAATGTAGAAATGGTATTTATGGCCGATGTACAATTGCCTTGTGAAACCTGCAATGGAAAGAGATTCAAAAAAGAAGTACTGGAAGTGGCTTTTGAAGGCAAAAACATCAACGATATTTTAACAATGACTATTGATGATGCGGTACAGTTTTTTGAAACGCACAAGCAAAATAAAATTACCCAAAAACTAAAACCGCTGCAAGATGTTGGGTTAGGTTATGTACAATTAGGACAATCTTCCTCTACGCTTTCCGGAGGAGAAGCGCAACGAATCAAACTGGCTTCTTTCCTGGTAAAAGGTGCTACAAAAGAAAAAGCCTTATTTGTATTTGACGAACCAACAACAGGTTTACATTTTCATGATATTAAAAAACTACTGGCTTCTTTTGATGCTTTAATCGAAAAAGGACATTCTTTATTAGTTATCGAACACAATCTCGATCTGATTAAATGTGCCGACTGGATTATCGATTTAGGCCCGGAAGGCGGTGAAAACGGAGGACAATTATTAGCTGTAGGAACTCCGGAAGAAATTGTAAAAAACAAAAAATCGATTACTGCTCAATATCTTAAAGAAAAGCTATAAAACAAAAAAAAACTCCGTCTCATTAAATAACAAGACGGAGTTTTTAATATTTTATAAATGGTTAATTATAGCATTCTTCTTCAAAAACGGCACCATCTTCATCAATCGCTATGATGATTTTCTTTTCTCTTTTAGATTTATAAGATTTATAAATCCAAGGAATTGACCACAAACCAAACGTAGCACAAGAGATCCAAAAATTTAAATTATGATTTACCTTCGTTGGTTTTTTTGACAAAACCACAAAAGGCAGTTTGTTATTTATCTCTTCAACCACAAAACCCTTCTTAATTTTTTTAGCCAGAACTTGAGATAACAATTGTGAATTCTCATTTAATATAAGTGTATTGTTTTTCATAATTTGGGAAAAATAAAATAAGACCTTACTTAACAAAATAAAACCTCCCACAAATTTAATACCACAAATTAGGATGTTCAATACCCACTTTTAGTGATTAACATTTATAAATAAAAACAGAAAAAACAGCTTATCTCTTTAGATATTTTTGAATTAAACCATCAAGAACTTCATTAATCTGAAGCGAAATTGCAAACTTATAGTTCAAATACAAATAAGCAATACTGACCAAAACGGATTTAAGACCTATAGCCACAATGCCATTTACAGGAAAATCCCAAAAGAAAAAAACCAAGAATAAAACAAAAGTAAGTCCAAAAGAATACAACGTTTGCTTTGTAAAAGGATAAAGATGCAATCTTCTTTGAACAAAAATCAATTTGGCTAAACTGTATAAAGTAACAGATAATAATATAGCAATTGCCGAACCTAAGATACCATAAAGAGGTATAAAAATCATATTCAAACCTATGGTCATCAAAACTACCACAACACCTAAAATCAATACCGCTCTGTAATATTTGGTATTAAAAATAATAGCGGTATTATTCCCTAAAATCAAATCAATATACTTCGATAAACCTGTCAAAAAAACAACCATTACTCCTCCGCTGTACTCTTCCGGTATCATCTCATACAATTTATTAATATTAACAAAAATGCACAGCATGACATAACCACCCACTATTTGCAAATTGATGGAAGTCTTTTTATAAAAATCGTCTAATTCCTCATGTTTTTCCTCATGCATTAATTTAGCTGTAATCGGATAAGTAATTTGGTACATCGCCTTACTTGGAACCGAAATCACTAAAGCAATATAAGTAGCAACCGAATAATACGCAATATTCTCAATTTTAATGTATTGATTCAACATCAGTTTATCAATATCTAATAGCAAAGTTGCCACTCCTCCTGATAAAATGATATAAAAAGTATACACTGAAATTTCTTTAACATTATGAGGAATCGCAAGTTGGAAATGAGGCTTTTTCAAATAAAAAGCATAAAACATTGTTCCCAAACAAGCTAAAAAATAAGTAATTGCTGTGATATAAATAAACTGAAGCGGACTAATACATTTGTAATATACTCCAACTAAAGCAATCAATGAAAACAATCGCAAACCTACTTCTTTAATGAAATTCCCAAACACCGAATGCATATGAACTCTTGCCCAAGCATAAAATATTTCGAAATAAGCCATACAAATCCCTATGAATGGTATAAACCATAAAAAGTCTTTTACGATAGGATTTACCTGGGATAAATAATCCGATATATCGCCATAAAAAAACAAAAACAGTAACAGTAAAGGAATCGAAAGAACCAATGGAAACAATACCGCAAATGATAAAAACTCCGCTTCTTCTTTATCATTCCTGCATTGTGAAAAGAATTTCACTAAAGTATTTTGCACCCCAAAAGCCAATAAGGGCATAATAATAGCCGCTGCAGAAAGGATATATGTTGTTAAAGCATAATAGGTACTTCCTAAAAAATAGGGATAAAAATAGATAGTATTAATACCTCCTATTGCAAAACCAATATAAGTTACAATAGTATTTTTTAAAGACTGATTTAATACAAGCCCCATTTATAAGTATGAAGTTAGAAGTTAGAAGTTAGAAGTTGTACCAATTGCTCAGTCAAATTTCTCCTTGAATATTTTTGTAAACCTACTCCGTGAGATTGTAATTTTCCCTCAAGAAACTGAGTATAATATCCCAGAATTATCTTTTTGAGTTTTTCTTTTTCAGAATAATCAAAAAACACTCCTGTATTTGTTCCTGTTATTATTTCGGCAAAATCAGAACCTTTTGGTCCAAGAGCAATAATTGGTCGGTTAGAAACCATGTATTCGAACAATTTACCCGGAATGATACTCTTGGTTTCTTCTGAATCAATTTCGATAAGCAATAAAACCTGAGATTTTCTTTGGTGAGCTATCGCTTCCTCATGAGCAACATATCCCAAATTATTCAAATAATCATTTAAGCCAAAAGCAGCAATACTATCCAAAACTTCCTGACTTACCGCTCCTATCAATTTGATTTCCAAATGCGTTTTAAATTCAGGGATTTCGGCAATTAATTCTACTAAAGACTCCCAAAGAATTTTAGGATTTCTGGCCGAAAGAAAAGAACCAATATGCGCCAAAGAAAATTTAGTGTCTAACGGTTGTTTATCCACTTTTTCCACGTCATAACCGTTTGTTATAACAGCAATAGGTTTTGTAGTCAGTGCTTCAAACTCCTTTTTAGTTGTTTTACTGGTAACTATAATAGTATCGGCAGTATTCAAAACTTCCGATTCTAAATCCTTGTGCTTTTGGGCAGCATAATTCGATAATCGCAACGATTTATGATAACCAATAGTTGTCCAGGGATCTCTGAAATCGGCAAACCATTTCAGATGCAACTTCTTTTTTAAGTCCAATCCAATAAGATGCAAACTATGAGGAGGACCCGAAGTTACAATAGTATCAATATTATTTTCAGCGATATACTTTTCTAAATAAGCAACCGAAGGTTTTACCCAAAAAAAACGGGCATCCGGAATAAATAAATTGCCCCGAATCCAAAGAAAAAGTTTATCTAAAAAGGATTGTTTCTTTTGATTTGGGATAATCCCAGAGTTCATCTTTTTGGTTTTATTCTTGGACAAAAAAGAAGCCAATTGATAAGGTTCGAATATTTTTTGTTTCAGAATAATCGCTTTATCCGAAACTTCACTGATCAAATTCTCATCAACAATAGGATAAGTTGGATTTTCAGGAACATACACAATAGGCTGAACACCAAAATCCGGTAAATATTTCACAAATTTCAACCAGCGTTGTACCCCCGGCCCACCTGCAGGCGGCCAGTAATAAGTGATTACAAGTACTTTTTTTGGTTCCAAAGCTTTAAGGAATTAAGTTTAATTTACTAATTCAAATCAAAAATCGTTAACCAACAATCTTTGATCCTTTTTTTCTTTCATAATAAACTCCTCCTATTAACAACAGTAGCATTCCAACTCCGCTAATAAGCGTGATGGTACTTCCTGTTTTAATTACTTCGGGTTCAAATTTAAATTCTACAGTATGAACACCTTTTGGCAACATCATTCCTCTCAAAACATAGTCAACAGGAAAATGTTCGGCTTTAACTCCGTCTACATAAGCATTCCAACCGTGCGGATAATAAATTTCAGAAAAAACAGCCAAACCTTCGTTTTTGCTATCTGAAATATACTTAATATAATTAGGCTTGTAAACTCTTAACTGAATCGTTCCGGTAGTATCTAAATTACGTTTGATACGTGCATTTTTAAATTTGTCTCCGTTCAGTTGCATATTAAATACAGCAACTTTCTTGGTATTAATACGATCCAAAGCTTTCATTTCATCATTGGCATTGTTTACCAATTTGACTTCGTTAACAAACCAGGCATTTCCATTCGCATCAGGATTTGAAGTTGGAAATTCTTTACCTTCTTTATCGGTTTGAATCACATATTTCACATTCAACATATTCAAGATTTCCAAGTTGTTTTTGGCAATTTGGTAATCAAATAATTGTTGCATTCTACGTGGTTTTGCAGCATGATAACCTCCAATTGATTTATGAAAATAAGAGGCTCTTGCACTCGAGAAATTTCCGTTGATTTCAAACACACGATAATGCGATGTATCTCTTAAAATCTGAGCATCAGAAGGGGTTTCCTGAAAAGGCACTTCCACTTCTCTACTGCTTACAAAATCTTTATCTGAAACATACTTTCTATCCACAAAAAACAAATCGGAAACCATAAACAAACCAATCAAAATGATGGCTGTTTTTTGTGCTATTCTGTCTTTGATTACCATCCATAAAATTCCGGCTGTCAAAACAATAAAGAATCCTGAACGCAACAAATCGGCACTGTACATGGTTTTTCGGTCACTCTTAATTGCATCCACAAAACCGGGACCATAACTTTGAGCCATATAACTATCACCGGCACCCGAAAAGCTAAACATCCCTTTGCTTAAAAACAAAATAACAATAGTACCTAAACCAATAGCCGCCGACTGCCATAATCCTTCCCATTGTTTTGCTTTATCGGCTTTACAAAAAGACTGCAAGCCCATAACTGCTAAAACAGGAAAACATAATTCCAATACCACCTGGATGGATGAAACCGCTCTAAACTTATTGTACATAGGTACATAATCAATAAAAAAATCGGTTACAATTGGGAGATTTTTACCCCAGGAAAGTACTAAAGCCACAGCTGCTCCTGAAGCAAAAGCATATTTTATTTTTCTTTCATCTACAATCAATCCCAGAATTGCCAAAAAGAAAACCACAATCCCAATATAGGCCGGAGCAGCCACAATAGGCTGGTCTCCCCAGTAGGTTGGCATCCCTTGTTTAGCATATTCAACAGCCTGTGATTCTGTTATATATTGCCCTTCCCCTATTTGTTGTTGCTGTAGAAATTGAACAATTTGTGATTCTTTACCCAAACTCTCACTATTAGAACCTCCAAAAAGTCTTGGCGCAATCAAATTGAAACTCTCTGCAATACCATAACTATACTCGGTAATATAATCGCGAGTCATAGCACTCGTATCAGTACTACGGGTTCCATCCGGTTTATAAGTCAATTCGCTTTTTCCACGCGTACTAAAATTAGCATACTCAGCTGTAGCCATCAAATTAGTTGCATTGGCTCCAATAGCCAAAATCCCTGCAACAATCAAAACGCCAACTGAAGTCAAAAACGACTTATATTCTTTTTCTTTTATGAAATTAAACGTATAATAAGCCGAGAGAATCAATAACAAAATCAGCAAATAATAAGTCATCTGGAAGTGATTGGCATTGATTTCTAATGCCGTAGCAATCATCGTCAACAAACCACCTGCTATGTATCTCTTATTGTAAACCCAGATAAAACCGGCCACCACCAATGGCATATAAGCAATAGCATGCGCCTTAGCATTGTGTCCAACTCCTAAAATAATGATTAAATAAGTCGAAAAACCAAAAGCTACAGCTCCGAAAAAGGCCTTCAACGGATCGGTTTTTAGAACTAAAAGCAAGCCATAAAAACCTAAGAAATACAGAAATAAATAATCAGCAGGACGAGGTAAAAAACGTAAAAAATCGTCTACTGCTCCTACAAAATCATATGGATATTTAGCTCCTAACTGATATGTAGGCATTCCGCCAAAAGCTGAATTGGTCCAAAAAGGTTCGATATGTTCACTCGCCCGAAAATCGTTTTGTTCCTTCGCCATCCCCGTATATTGGGCAATATCCGATTGAAAAATTTGTTTTCCCTGAAGTACAGGATAGAAATAAATGAGAGAAACTAAAACAAAACCAAGAATGGCAATAGCGTGCGGATAGAACTTATTTATTATTTTCAATTTTCGGGGATTTTATAAAATTACGAATTAGTTTGCGGCAAATTTAATCTATTTCTTCGTAATCCACATAATCTCCCACTTTTTTGGTTTCGCGGGATTTTCTAGCATTATCAGTGTTATAAATACTAGTCTCTCCGTCAGCTGGTCTTTGCCAGTTATTATAATACTGACCTTGTTGCTGCTGTTGCATGTTCTCACTTGCCTTTTCCACTACTTTTTTGATTACTACCGGCAAAAACAATTTTGCCAAAAATCTAAAAATATAATAGAAAGATATAATGATAAATAATGTTCTAAAAAAACCTGTAAAAGACGCAAGTTGCATAATCAAATATTTTTTTAGCAAAATTAACAAATACTACATTCAAAATTGGATTATCATTCTTAAATAAATAATAAAATATAGTACTTTTGGAAAGCTTAATACTTTTAAAATCCCAAACATCATGTCGAAAATCAAAATTTTATTAGTTACAGCCATTTGTCTTTTAGCAAATTACAACTACGCTCAGCACACAGACGAAATTAATTCGAACAGACCCGGCGAGTCGATGTCGGCTTATGCTGTGGGAAAATCGGTAATTCAGGTAGAAACCGGTCTTTATGGCATCAATGAGAATCATCGCTTATTGGGTTACGACGCTAATGGATATGGATTAGACCTGGATTTACGTTATGGTTTTTTGATGGAAAAATTAGAAGTAATTGCTAACATCCAATATCAAAAAGAAGATTTTGTTTACGCTTTTAACCAATACTCAAAATCCGATTTAAAACAAACGGTATTAGGTGCTAAATACCTCATCTACGATCCTTACAAAAATTACGAAAAAAAAGTAAATGTTTATAGCTGGAAAGCCAATCACGCTTTCAATTGGCACCAATTAATCCCGGCCGTATCCGTTTATGCGGGCGCTAATTTCACGATGAAAAATAATCTGTATGCTTTTTCTGCTGATGCGATGATTTCGCCAAAGGTGATGTTAGTTACACAAAACCACTTAGGAGATGGTTCCTGGGTTTTTGTTACAAACATCATCGCCGATTATATCATGACCGATTACCCAAGCTATGGTTATATTATCACCTTAACCAAAGGAATCAGCAAAAAATGGTCTGGATTTATCGAAAATCAAGGCTACAAAAGTGGTTTTTACAGCGATGCCATTGTACGTGGCGGAGCTGCTTTTTTACTGGGCAAAAACATGCAGATAGATGCCTCAATAAGTCATAATATATTAAAAGACACTCCTTCTGTTTTCTACGGAGGAGTTGGATTTTCCTGGCGATACGACACTAATTACAAAGAAGTTCGTGTTGACCTGGATGACAGTCCATCAAAACCAAGATCAGTACGAAAAGCCGCCCGAAAAGACCAAAAAAGAAGAGACGCAATTGAATAAAGAAAAGTAAAGATAAAAACATGATTACAATACAAGAAGCCAAAACAAAAAAAGAACTAACCGAATACATTAAATTCCCTTTTACGCTATATAAAGACAACGAATTCTGGGTTCCACCATTGATTGCCGACGAACTGGAAGCTTTTGACAAAACTAAAAATCCGGCTTTTGAAAATGCAGAAGCCTATTTTTACATTGCTTACAAAGACGGAAAAATTGCCGGTAGAGTGACCGCTATCATCAATTGGGCGGAAGTAAACGACCAACAAAAAAGAAAAGTCCGTTTTGGTTGGTTTGACGTTATAAACGACATCGAAGTCACCAAAGCTTTATTAGAAAAAGTATATGAACTAGGCCGAAAAAACAACTTAGAATACGTTGAAGGTCCAATGGGATTTTCAAATCTGGACAAAGTTGGGGTACTTACCGAAGGTTTTGATCAATTAGGAACCATGATTACCTGGTACAATCATCCGTATTATGCTACACATTTTGAACAACTGGGTTATGTAGTTGAAAAAGAATATATCGAGAGTAAATTCCCTTTTTCAAATGTAAAACCGGAATTTTTCCAGAAAGCCAGTGAAGTGATTAAAAAAAGATACGAATTAACACCGCTTAACTTTACTTCCACCAAAGAAGTGATGCCTTATGCTGACAAAATGTTTGATTTATTCAACGAAAGTTACGCTAAACTTTCTTCGTTTGTAGCTATTTCAGAAACACAAAAAGCGTATTTCAAAAAGAAATACATTGGTTTTATCAATCCGGAATACATCAAATTTATCGAAGACAAAGACAAAAACATTATAGCCTTTGGTATTGTGATGCCTTCTTTTTCAAAAGCCCTTCAAAAAGCAAAAGGAAAACTCTTCCCTTTTGGAATTTTCCATTTGCTAAGCGCCAGAAAAAACAGCAAGGACATGATTTTTTATTTGATTGGAATCCATCCGGAATACCAAAACAAAGCCGTAACAGCAGTTATTTTCAACGAATATTACAATACTTTCAAAGAAAAAGGCGTGGAATATTGCTTCAGAACTCCTGAATTATCAGACAACCATGCTATTCATAACATATGGAAGCATTTTGATCCAAAAGTACACTGCCGCAGAAAAACATTCCGAAAAGACCTTTAGAAAAGTCTTCAGTGTTCAGTTATAAGTGTTCAGTTTAAGTATTTAGCTAATTTAAATCCATAAAAAAATCCATTCGTTGAATGGATTTTTTTTGTTTTATGATTTATACAGTGACTGAACACTAAAAACTGAACACTGGAAACTGATTTTTAAGCTTCCATATCAACTGTTGTTTTCTCAGCAATTGCTTTGTAAGTCCCATTAACTAATTTCTCACGGATTGCTTCAAAAGCAGTCAATGTTTCCTCGATATCAGCTAATGTATGAGAAGCCGTAGGAATCATTCTTAATAAAATAATTCCTTTTGGAATAACCGGATAAACCACGATTGACAAGAAAATACCATAATTCTCTCTCAAATCGTTCACCATAACCATCGCCTCAGGGATAGATCCTTCAAGGTATACCGGAGTAATACAAGTATTAGTATCCCCAATATTAAATCCTTTTTCTTTTAATCCGTTTTGCAACGCATTAACATTTTCCCAAAGTTTATCTTTAATTTCAGAAGACTGACGTAATAATTCCAAACGTTTCAATGAACCAATTGTCTGAATCATTGGCAATGCTTTAGCAAACATTTGTGAACGCAAGTTGTATTTCAAATAATCAATAACATCTTTATCAGCAGCTACGAAAGCTCCAATATTAGCCATTGATTTCGCAAAAGTCGAGAAATAAACATCAATTCCGTCCTGACAACCTTGCTCCTCACCTGCTCCTGCACCTGTTTTTCCAAGTGTACCAAAACCGTGCGCATCATCCACTAAAAGACGGAAATTGTATTTCTCTTTCAAAGCTACAATTTCTTTCAATTTACCTTGCTGACCGCGCATTCCAAAAACTCCTTCAGTGATGAATAAAATTCCTCCTCCGGTTTCTTTAGCCATTTTAGTAGCACGTTGCAGGTTTTTCTCCATGCTCTCTAAATCATTGTGTTTGTACGTAAAACGTTTCCCCATGTGCAAACGAACTCCGTCAATAATACAAGCATGAGAATCCACATCATAAACAATGATATCATTCTTAGTCACCAAAGCATCGATAATAGAAACCATTCCCTGGTATCCAAAATTCAACAAATAAGCTGATTCTTTCATCACAAAAGCAGCCAATTCATTTTCTAATTGCTCGTGGTAAGTAGTGTGCCCACTCATCATACGAGCTCCCATTGGGTAAGCAGCTCCAAACTGAATTGCAGCATCAGTATCGGCTTTACGAACTTCAGGGTGATTAGCTAAACCTAAATAATCATTCAAACTCCAGTTCAAAATATCTTTTCCACCAAACTTCATTCTGGGCCCTAACTCTCCTTCCAATTTTGGAAACACATAATATCCTTCTGCCTGTGAAGCCCATTTTCCTAATGGTCCTTTGTTGCTTTGAATCCTTTCGAATAAATCTTTTACCATAATATATCCAGTAATAATTTTAATTTTAAGAGTTTGCAAAAATAATTATTTAAATTTTATAAAGGTCTTCTAAGTAAAATTATTTTCAGGAGCCACTACACACCGATGCTATAATTAACATTTTCACCCGCTATCCGCTCTATCTCTTGTGCCTCGTTAAAGAAACGAGCCACAAGAGGATGCCGCTGCTATCGGGGCTAGAAAACAACGTTTGGCTTCTAAAATTAATTTTGTAAGAAAAAATAAATATATTTGAAAAGAAATAAAGCGAAACAAGTTGTAGGCAATTTTACCAGACAAGACTATCAAAGAAAAACCAATGAATTATATATATAGACTATTACTTACATTCAATGCAACATCATTGATATTGGTAATCTTTTTGATAAAAGAAGAAACTACATTAAATAGTTTACACGAAAAACTAAATAGCTTACCTAATTATGTTTCTTATCTAATATACTTTTTCGTTCCAATTGTCCTTACTTATATTAGTTTATACATTTCAAAGTTTCTAGGAAATTCAAATATTTCCAAAGGGTCAATTATTGAAGTAGAAAATGCTAACAATGCATTTTTGCCAAGTTATTTAGGTTATTTTTTTGTTGCTCTAAGTGTTAATAACTCTGAAACGTTAATTTTTGTATTCGCAATTCTTTTTGTGTTTACATTTTTATCACAAACGTTATATTTCAATCCCCTATTCTTAATATTTGGCTACCACTTTTACAATATATCAACAAATAATAAAGCGAAATTATTTGTGATTACTAAAAATGAAATTAACAAAGTTGATGACATTGAATTTACACAATTGAAACGTATAAATAATTTCACTTTCATTGACAAAATCAAATAATTATGAATTATCTAATAGCAAAAAAGAAAAGGACAAACAATACCTATTATTTAGTTTTATCACAAGAAGATAGAGTTTACGAACTTCCCAATGACCTATTAAATATCAAAGCTTATGACACAAATTATAAGCTAGAAGATGACGAATGGTTTGGAATACAGAATTTCAGCAATACAGATTATTGTATTCAACTATTAACACAAGATTTCAATAGTGCTGAATATCAACAAATTGGAAACAATCAATATAATGCTGTTAAGTTTTTTTGCACTTATCAAGATGATGATGATTACTGTTTTCAAAAATTTGTTTATAGTAATATAATTTCAAGTAAATGGATTTCATTAAGCGGAGAACCAGAGATTAAAGTAAATGAACCAATTTTGATTTTGAAAACAATTCCTGATGCTATTTACAGAAAGTCGACTGACACATTATATTTTAAAAATTTGAGCGATATAAAATCTATTTTTCCAGAAGTAATAGAATTATACAAAGAAGCGACAGATGAAGAAACAGAAAACTTTTTAAATAGTGAATTTATAAATTTAAACGATGGTTTTGATAAGACTAAAGTGAATACAGCAAATAGGAAGAGAATTTCTATGGCTATTGAAACATTAGCTAATCTTGAGGAAGAGCATAAGGTACAAATACATAATTATATTAAGGATTACTGCCCCGAATTAGAATTTTCTGATGAACACAATACATTTAGCATTGGAACTGAAGAACATTTAAAAAATTTAATTTTTGGTATTGAACAACGCTTCTATACAACAATTGTCGGAAATGAAAGAAGGTTAGCAAACTCTATATCAAAACTCCAAAATTAAAACTGCCTACAACAGGCGTTTGGACGAGATTGGGGTTTTAGTGGAATTACCGTAATCAAGAACGTTTACGTAAAGCAGAAAATACTCTTCTCCGATTTCCCCAACCTCGCCAAGCGCCAGAACGTTATAAGCAAGCGCTCACAACTATCATTCTAACAAAAAAGATCATAATGACAACTACAGAAATAGGCTTACTATCTGCTTGTATAGGTGGCAGCGCAGGGATTTTTTCCCAAATAATTGCCAATTTGTTAAGAGATAAAACAGACAAAAAGAAATTAGTAATAGATTGTCTTTCTGAAGAGAGAAAACTAGCTCATATATTATTCATTTACGCGAGGCGTTTAGAAAAAGCTATAATCACTACAGAATACTGTTATCAGTTATCCAACATTGAAGTAAGCGAAAAAGAAAGAGAAAAGCAATCTGAAAGGTATCACAATGAGCTAAAATATTGTGGAGATATTTCCAATGACTACAATTCGTTGCTTGGTGATTATTGCAAAAATGTGTATAAATTATTGATGTATACACGTGAATCTAAAAAAGTCGAAAATATTTTGTCAAAAATTATGAGCCAACCTTTTGATGATGCTAATAACATTTTTGAAAAATATGAGAAATATCCTGAACTATATGAATTTTACAGTCAAAGCATCTTAAGTGTAGAAGCAAAACTGGAACCGTACAAGAAACTATTTAATGATATTTATAAAGAGATTCAACATTTGGCGGAAGATTAAGAATAATTCAAAGAACAAATCTAAAGGATAGCATGGAATTGCATTCCTTGCCCACAAAAGTAAGCCACAATCTAAACAAAAATTATCACTTGAAAAATTTATTATTTGTTTGTAGTAGAAATAAATGGAGAAGTTTAACTGCTGAAACTATTTACAAAAACAGTTCTGAGTTTTTTGTCAAGTCGGCAGGAACTGAAAACTCAGCACGTGTAAAAATCAACTCAAAACTAATTAATTGGGCGGATTTTATTTTTGTTATGGAGAAACTCCATAAAGAAAAATTACTGTTAAATTTTCCAACAGAAACCAAAAAAAGAAAAATTATTGTTTTGGAAATTCAGGATAACTATAAATTCATGGACAAAGAATTAATTGAAGAAATAAAAACATCCGTTTCATCCTATTTACAACTTAAATAGTAGTGAAGTCCCTTTCAAAAATCTTCGTGAACCTTTGCGTATCCTTTGCGTATCTTTGTGAAACAACAACTTTTCACACACTAAAAAATGAACAACCACAAAGTCTACAAAATGTCATTTGCTTCAGTCTATCCGCATTACATTACTAAAGCGGAGAAAAAATCACGCAGCAAACAGGAAGTAGATGAAATTATATTTTGGCTCACAGGATACAACGAACAAAGCTTACAACAAATACTCGACAACAAAATTGATTTTGAAACTTTCTTTACGCAGGCACCACAAATCAATCCCAATGTTTCTAAAATCACAGGTGTAATTTGCGGTTATCGCGTGGAAGAAATTGAAGACAAACTGATGCAACAAATTCGCTATTTAGACAAATTAATTGACGAATTAGCAAAAGGAAAATCAATGGAGAAAATTTTGAGGAAATAAAACCATCCTTTCCTATTACAAAACCTAGTATTAACAAAACTTTAAAGACAAGACAGAACATTTTCACGCTTTAGAATTAGTATCTTTAGCTCACAAATGAAATTGTTATGTCACAAAATAATAAAGAACTCAAACTTGCAGTCCTTATAGATGCCGATAATGTTCCGTACAGCAATGTAAAAGGAATGATGGAAGAGATTACCAAATTTGGTACTCCCACCACCAAACGCATTTATGCCGATTGGACTAAACCCAATGCGAATGGCTGGAAAGCGGTTTTACTGGAACACGCCATTACTCCTATTCAACAATACAGCTACACCACAGGTAAAAATTCTTCGGATTCTGCCCTGATTATCGATGCGATGGATTTATTGTATTCGGGGAAATTAGACGGTTTTTGTATTGTTTCGAGCGATTCTGATTTTACACGTTTAGCCATTCGTCTGAGAGAATCAGGCATGAAAGTTATTGGAATTGGAGAACAAAAAACGCCCAAACCTTTTATCAGCGCCTGCGACCGCTTTATTTTCCTAGAAGTTTTAGACGGAGCCATTAAGAAAAAAGCACCCAAAATGACGATTGACACTAAAAAACCAACTGAAAAAACAGTTATTAAAGCACCGGAAAAACCTACGCAAAAACCTCTGAACAAAATTGACGAACCTACCATAGAACTCATAGAATCCACCATTGAAGACCTGGCAGATGATGCGGGCTGGGCATTTCTGGGCGATGTAGGAAACCTGATTGTCAAGAAAAAACCCGAATTCGATCCTCGAAATTATGGTTTTTCAAAATTAACGCCAATGCTCAAATCCCTTACCGACATTCTCGAAATCGACGAAAGAGATTCAGACAAAAAAGGAATTAAGCATGTTTATGTTCGACTATTATTCAGCTAAAAAATTAAACAAACGGTAAATTTTCCTCCAGTTATTTGATTATTCCTATTTGTAGCTAACCCAAATTTTTTATCATGAGAAAAGAATTTTTTATCATTGGTACAGGACTTTTCATCCTTAGTCTTGCTGCTCATTTTTTATTCAAAACCAGCTTATTAATTGCCATTTCTATTTTCATCCTATTAATAATTGGAATTTTTAACAGTTTGCAACACAAACATTCCATTCTGAGAAATTTTCCTGTTTTAGGTTATTTCAGATACATGTTTGAAGAAATAGCTCCTGAAATCCAACAGTATTTTATTGAGAGAACCACTGACGGCAAACCTTTTTCCAGAAACGAACGCTCACTTGCTTATCAACGCGCTAAAAACATTAGCTCCACAACTCCCTTTGGAACACAATTAGATATTAACACTTCGTCTTACGAAGGACTAAAACATTCTATTTTCCCTGCACATGTAAATGAGGAACTACCTCGTGTCACCATAGGAAGCCCTGATTGCACACAACCTTACTCGGCTTCCTTATTGAATATCTCAGCTATGAGTTTTGGTGCCTTAAGCGAAAATGCCATTATGGCGCTCAACAAAGGAGCTAAAAAAGGAAATTTTTACCACAACACCGGCGAGGGCGGTTTAACCGATTACCATTTACAGGGTGGCGATATTTGTTGGCAAATTGGTACAGGCTATTTTGGCTGCCGCAATGAAGAAGGCAATTTTGACGCTGAAAAATTCAAAGAAAAGGCCCATCTCTCTTCGGTAAAAATGATTGAAATTAAACTTTCGCAAGGAGCAAAACCGGGACATGGAGGCGTTTTACCCGCTGCAAAAAACACAGAAGAAATTGCAAGGATACGAGGCGTAAAACCACACACCACCATTCTCTCTCCTCCTTGCCACACAGCTTTTAACGATCCAAAAGGCTTAGTGCAATTTATAGGACATTTGCGTGAATTATCGAACGGAAAACCTGTCGGATTCAAATTATGCATTGGTCAAACTGTCGAATTTGAAGCTATTTGTCAGGAAATGATTGATCAAAACTGCTTCGCTGATTTCATTACCGTCGATGGTGCAGAAGGCGGTACAGGCGCTGCGCCACTAGAATTTTCCGATGGCGTAGGAATGCCTTTGGAACCAGCTTTAATTTTTGTAAATAAAACTTTAATTCGATTAAACATCAGAGACAAAATTAGAATTATTTGTAGCGGAAAAATCATATCAGGGCATGCTATCCTAAAAGCTATTGCCCTGGGTGCCGACTTATGCAATAGTGCCCGTGGTTTTATGTTCTCTTTAGGATGTATCCAAGCCTTGCGTTGTAATACTAATAATTGTCCGGTAGGAGTTGCCACACAGGATAAAATGCTCATCAAAGGCTTATCGGTTACAGATAAATTTGAAAGAGTATATCATTTCCACAAAAACACACTGTATGCTGCCAACGAATTACTGGCTGCGGCCGGAAAAACTTCTTATGAAGATGTAGATGTTTCTATATTCATGCGTGGGGATGAATTCACTCATCTTTCTGATTTATATTTTCCGGACAATTTATCGAATGTAACCAAGCATTAAAAGAAAAGGAGGGCGATAAGCCCTCCTTATTTGGTTTTGATTTACTATTCTCAACTTATAATTAACTAAATGCTGCTGATGATTGTTGTGTTTTCATTTTTCTACCCAAATTAACATACACAAGTAATGAATCAAAACCACATAGTAAAATTACAACTATTATTTTAATTAACCACATAAAAATCAAATAATTTCAAACCGTAAACAACTAAAAACCAATACATTAACCCTAATCAAACATATTCGCAAAGAATTTCTTTTTTTACATTTTTTTTAGCAATATTTTTCAAAAAGACCTTCAAAAAAATACGAAATTCTTCACTTTTTACAAAAACCAACTCTTTGATTTTGTACTCAAAAAAAAAGGGGCTATTAAAGCCCCCTGTGTATGTTTTGATTCATCATTACCAACTTATACATATACCAGTATAGTTAACTATTGAACTCCAAGCTCATCTAACGATTAAACTGTTCAAATGAACAATCAAAACCACATAATAAAGGTACAAAAAAATACACACAATCAAATTAAAAACAACACTTTTAACTGACTATTAACCTATTACAAAATTATTATTAAAATTAACCTTCAGAACTTAATAGGATTTAAAACTTATTAAACAGAGAAATTCTTTGACCAAATACTTTACTAACTCAGTCTCATCAAGTGTTAAGTACAGCTCAAAAAATGATTACATTTGCACAAAATCACCAACAAAAAGACTATGCAACTTGTATTCGCTTCGAACAATAAAAACAAAATCAAAGAAATTCAACAATTACTTCCCGATTCCATTGAAATTCTAAGTTTAGAATCTATAGGCTGCCACGAAGAAATTCCTGAAACAGCAGAAACTATTGAAGGAAACGCCATTTTAAAAGCCAACTATGTTACTGAAAAATACGGTTACAATTGTTTTGCCGATGATACCGGATTAGAAATTGAAGCGCTTAATGGAGAACCCGGAGTTTATTCTGCCCGATATGCCGGTGAACAAAAAGACGCCAATGACAATATGGAAAAAGTTTTAAACGCATTAGGTGATTCCAATAATCGAACAGCACAATTCAAAACTGTAATTGCCCTTAACATTAATGGAGAACAACAATTATTTACCGGAATTGCCAAGGGCGAAATCACTATTGAAAAATCAGGCAACAAGGGATTTGGCTACGACCCAATCTTCAGACCTGAAGGTTATCAGGAAACCTTTGCCGATTTAGAGTTGGCTATTAAAAACAAAATCAGTCACAGAGGAAAAGCAACCCAGATGTTAATTTCTTATTTGAGTGAAGTAAAATAATTGTTCAAAATCTAACTTTTTCATTTATTTTTATTATAAAAACACACTGCAATAGCTGTAAAAAATCGAAAAATCAAAACTTGTTTTTTAGTTTAAAAACATAACTTTCTGATAATCAAAATAATTAAATTCATTAAAACTTAAAAATGCATTAGTTTATATCGATTATTAGCAGTAATTTTGCACCCTATTTTAAAAATACATATGAACAAATTTGAACAATTAGGATTGAGTGAATCGTTACTGAAGGCGATTAAAGATCTAGGATTTGAAAATCCGTCGGAAGTACAGGAGAAAGCGATTCCCCTATTATTGGAAAAAGATACAGATTTAGTTGCGTTGGCTCAAACGGGGACAGGGAAAACGGCAGCTTTTGGTTTTCCAGTTATCCAAAAAATTGATGCTGACAACAGAAATACACAGGCGTTAATTTTATCTCCAACGCGCGAGCTTTGCTTACAGATAGCCAACGAACTTAAAAACTACTCAAAATACGAAAGAGGTATCAATGTAGTAGCAGTTTACGGAGGAGCTAGTATTACAGAACAAGCAAGAGAAATTAAAAGAGGAGCACAAATTATTGTAGCTACTCCAGGAAGAATGCAGGACATGATTAACAGAGGATTAGTAAACATCACTCAAATTAATTACTGCATTCTTGACGAAGCAGACGAAATGTTGAACATGGGATTCTATGATGATATTGTAAACATCCTTTCAACTACCCCAGACGAGAAAAACACTTGGTTGTTTTCTGCAACTATGCCGGCAGAGGTTGCCAGAATTGGAAAACAATTCATGAGCAATCCTCAGGAAATTACTGTTGGAACTAAAAACTCAGGTTCAGCAACGGTTTCTCACGAATTTTATTTAGTAAATGCACGTGACCGTTACGAAGCATTGAAACGTTTAGCCGATGCTAACCCGGATATTTTCTCAGTAGTTTTCTGTCGTACAAAAAGAGATACTCAGGCTATTGCCGAAAAATTAATCGAAGACGGTTACAACGCTGCAGCTTTACACGGAGATTTATCTCAGGCACAACGTGACGGGGTAATGAAATCTTTCAGAGGAAGACAAATCCAAATGCTTGTTGCTACTGACGTTGCTGCTCGTGGAATTGACGTTGACAACGTAACTCACGTAGTAAACTACCAATTACCTGACGAAATCGAAACTTACAACCACCGTTCAGGACGTACAGGTCGTGCCGGTAAATTAGGTACTTCGATTGTAATTGTTACTAAAAGTGAATTGCGCAAAATTTCTTCTATCGAAAGAATCATTAAACAAAAATTTGAAGAAAAAACAATTCCTTCCGGAATCGAAATCTGCGAAATTCAATTATTGCATTTAGCTAACAAAATTAAAGATACTGAGGTTGATCACGAAATTGACAACTACTTACCAGCTATCAATGATGTACTTGAAGGTTTATCTAAAGAAGAACTAATCAAGAAAATGGTTTCAGTTGAATTTAACCGTTTCATCAACTACTACAAGAAAAACAGAGACATTTCGGTTTCAGGTTCTGACAAACGTGAACGCGGTAGTGAGCGCGCACCAAGAGAAAACAACAATGGTGGTGCTACCAGATATTTTGTAAATATTGGTGCCAGAGATAACTTTGACTGGATGACACTGAAAGATTATCTAAAAGAAACTTTAGACTTAGGTCGTGATGATGTTTTCAAAGTAGATGTAAAAGAAGGATTCTCTTTCTTTAATACCGATGCAGAACACACTGACAAAGTTATGGACATATTAAACAATGTTCAGTTAGAAGGTCGCCGTATTAATGTTGAGATTTCTAAAAACGACGGAGGCGGAAGACGTGACCACAACGGAAGAAATTCCGGTGGAAAACGCGAAGGCGGTCGCCGCGAAGGAAACTTTGCTCCTAGAAGAGAAGGTGGTTTTAGAGGCGAGAGAAATTCAGCTCCAAGAGAAGGTGGTTTCAGAAACGAAAGAGGTTCCTCAAGAAGAGAAGGTTCTTCAGACAGAGCTCCAAGACGTTCTGAAAGTTTCGGAGATACTTCTAGACCAAGAAGATCAAGAAGAGACTAACATCCTATTGTTAATTTTCTTATAATAATAATTATAAACTACAAAATATTTAAAGCCGTTTTATTACTTTTAAAGTTTTAATTCAGTTTATGAAATATTTTGTAGTTTTCTTTTTTTTATTGCTGGCCGCACCCACTTTTGCACAAGCAGTAACTACTTCCCAAAAAGTAACAGGTTACGTTTATAACGACAACACCAAAAGTCCTTTAATGGGTGTTAATATTATCAATATCAACAAGGTAAGAGGTTCCATAACCGACACAAACGGATATTTCGAAATTGACGTTCAACCAACTGACACTTTACATTTAACACTTTTAGGCTTTCAATCGTTAAGAGTAAAAGTAACTAATGACTGGATAAAAAATAAGGTCGCTAAAATTTTCTTAACTGAAAAAGCAATTGCATTAGAAGAAGTTGTCATCAGACCTTTTAATTTAACAGGCTATTTAGAAGTAGATTCTAAAACCATTCCCGTAAATCAAAACTACCGTTACAATATTTCAGGACTAAATTCAGGCTACGAAGCTGGGGAATATTCACCAGGTGCTTTCGGAAAAGTATTAGGTTCTATCTTTAATCCCGCCGATATGTTGTATAATTTCTTTGGTAAAAAGTCAACAGAACTTAAAAAGCTTAAAGAAATGAAAAAAGACGATACCGTAAGAACACTTTTAGAATCTAAATTTGACCGCGAAACACTAGCAGTATTACTCGGTATCGACAAAAAAGAAATTCCTGAAATTTTACAAAGATGTAATTATTCTGAAGCTTTTATTCAAACAGCGAATGACTTACAAATCATGGATGCTATTAGTGGATGCTACGAACAATACAAAGTACTGAAGAAGAAATAATTTAAGTGTTCAGTATTCAGTTTTTAGTAATCAGCAAATATAAAACTGAACACTAAAAACTGAATATTGAGCACTCTATTACTTAACAGGAATATTTGCTAAAATTTCAATCAAAAACTTCCAGAACTTTTGAGAAGAAGAAATACTGGCTCTTTCATCAGGAGAATGCGCCCCGTGGATAGTTGGCCCGAAAGAAATCATATCCATATCAGGATAATTTGTACCAAGAATTCCACATTCTAAACCGGCATGACAGGCTACTACTTTGGGTTTTTCTCCATTTAATTTTTCATAAATCGGAATCAAAGTAGCTAAAATATTCGATTCCGGATTAGGTGTCCAGCCCGGATAAGATCCTGAAATTTCAACCTCACATCCCATCAATTCGAAAGCCGAACGCAAATCGTTAGCCAAATCAAACTTAGCCGATTCTACCGAAGAACGCGTCAAACATTGCACAGACAACTTTCCTTTTCCAACAGTAACTTTTGCAATATTATTAGAAGTTTCTACTAAATTATCAAAATCAGCACTCATTCTATGCACACCATTAGCTGCTGTTGCCATTGAACGCACAAAATAATATTGCGCCATAGGAGGCATTACTTTAGCAGGTGCTTTTTTCAATTTTTCGAAAACAATTTCCAAATTCGGTTCAGTGGTTTTTAACTCTGTTTTGATTTCGTTTACAATTTGCTGCATATCAAAAACAAAAGCCTCATCATAAACCGAAGCGATAATCACCTTGGCAACACTTTCACGAGGAATAGCATTGCGCAAACTTCCTCCGTGTATTTCCGAAATTTGCAAACCAAAATTATCAAAACCATCAAACAACAAGCGGTTCATTATTTTATTGGCATTCCCTAATCCTTTATGAATATCCATCCCTGAATGCCCACCTTTCAGGCCTTTTACAGTAATGGAATAACCTACCGAATGTTCCGGTGTTTCCTCTTCGTCATATTCGGCTTCGGCAGTTACATCAACACCTCCTGCGCAACCAATATCGATTTCATCATCTTCTTCGGTATCCAAATTCAACAAAATTTGCCCTTGCAACAAACCTCCTTGCAGATTCATAGCTCCGGTCATTCCGGTTTCTTCATCAATTGTAAATAAAGCCTCGATAGCAGGATGCGCAATTGTGGTACTTTCTAAAATGGCCATAATAGCTGCAACACCTAAACCATTGTCAGCTCCCAGAGTCGTTCCTTTTGCCCGAACCCAATCACCATCAACATACATTTCGATTCCCTGAGTTTCAAAATCAAAAACCGTATCGGCATTTTTTTGATGTACCATATCCAAATGTCCTTGCAAAACAATTGGTTTTCGGTTTTCCATTCCAGCTGTAGCAGGCTTGCGAATAATTACATTTTGAACTTCGTCCTCAGTGACTTCCAAACCGAGATTTTCACCAAAATCTTTGATAAAAGCAACTACACGTTCCTCTTTTTTTGACGGACGTGGCACTGCATTCAATTTGGCAAAATTATTCCACAATGCCTTAGGTTCTAAATTTAGTATTTCCTGACTCATATCTTATTTTTGCGATTTTTAAAGACTCAAAGTTACAAAGATTAAAAGCCTTTTCTAATATTAAACTAAATATTGTAATTATATTTACAATATAAAATTGGTGTTTTGAAACGAAAATATTTACTCCCTTTATTCTTAATTGTTCAGATTTTAATTCTCAAAATCATTTCCTTTTTTCCCGAGACTGTCGAAGCTTTTTACAGCAACGGATTGTATCCTGTTCTTTCTAATTTTTTCAGAATTATCTTTGGATGGATTCCATTTTCTATAGGCGACATATTCTATTTTATTTTGATTTTGTTAGCCGGCAAATGGTTTTGGAACAATCGAAAAAATTGGAAAACGAATTGGAAAGAACATTTTTTTTCCATTTTAAGTGCGCTTTCGGTGTTTTATTTCTTCTTTTATTTCCTGTGGGCTGCCAACTATTACCGACAACCGCTTTTTGAAAAAATGAAAATTGAACGCGAGTATACTGATGCCGATTTACTGGATTTCACTAAAAAATTAATCATCAAAGTTAACAACACACACACCCTGATTACCCAAAACATCAATACAAAAGTGGTTTTTCCATACAGTCATGAAACTACTTTCGGCATGAACCTGAAAGGCTATCAAACCATTGCCTCTGAATATCCGTTTTTTAGTTATTCCAATTTGAGTGTTAAAAAATCTTTATTTACACTACCCTTGACTTATATGGGATTTAGCGGTTACCTGAATCCTTTCACCAATGAAGCTCAGCTCAATTATTTGATTCCTACGTATAATTTACCCACAACAAGCTGTCACGAAATGGCACATCAAATGGGCTATGCCAGTGAAAGCGAATGTAATTTCATAGGTTTTCTGGCTTCGGTAAACAATGAGAATTTGTACTTTAAATATTCAGGTTACAGTTTTGCACTGCGTTATTGTTTGAACAATTGGTATATTCGAAATAAAAACACCTATAAACAGCTTTTAAAATCAGTTCATCCGGGTATTTTGAAAAATTTTCAGGAAAGTGAAGATTTTTGGCTGCAATATGAAACTCCTGTCGAAAGAGGTTTTCATGCCTTTTATGACCGTTATTTAAAACTGAACCAACAAAATGAAGGAATTGAAAGCTACAGCAAATTTGTCAATCTATTAGTGAATTATTATAAAACAAGAACTTTATAAATTACTCCACTTCCCATTGACGCAACTTGTTCAATTGCTCCTGTTCTTCTAATTCCTCGGTGGAAATAACTTTTAAAAAAGAAGGATGTTGCTCGATTGCAAATTCAATTTTTTCAACTATTTCATCAATGGTCTCATTCTCATAATCAATCTCCAAAGGCTCTTTAATGATAAAAGACTGTAAGATTCCTTTCTTTTTCATTCGAATTCCCTTTCTGTCAAAAGAACGACGAAAACCATCAATCACAATAGGAACTACCACCGGACGGTGTTGTTTAATAATATGAGCCGTTCCTTTTCGAACCGGCTTAAAAGAGCGTGTAGTGCCTTGCGGAAAAGTAATTACCCAGCCATCATTAAGTGCTATTTTGATATTCTCAGTATCATTTGGATTTACTGCTTTTTTTTCTTTTACATCAACCCCTTCACAACGCCAGGTTCTCTCCACCGGAATGGCTCCTGCATAAGACAAGATTTTAGGCAACCAGCCTGACTGCATCGTTTCCTTGGCAGCTACATAATAAATATTCATTTTGGGTTGCCACAAATAACCTATATTTTTAATCGAATCGATTCTTCCGCTTAAACTGGCATTAAAGACATGAAACATGGCCACTACATCAGCAAAATAAGTCTGATGATTTGAAATAAAAAGTACATTCGTATCCGGCAAATTCCTGATAATTTCTGAACCTTCAATTTGCAAATCATTAAATCCACGATAACGTCTATGAGTACAACTTCCAAAAAAACGGATAAGCCATTTTTTCAGAAACAAGATATGCCCAAAAGGATTTCTTTTAAATAGTCCCATAAACAATTATATATGTATATTTTTAAATTGGATTGCGAAATTATAAAAAATATTGATTAGATGCTTTTAACTTACTTAAAGTTAGGCATTAATTAACAGACTTGAAAACATGATTCAGTACATCTCTTAATTCACTCAACATCATTGCGGTGGCTCCCCAAACTATATGATCTTGTATTTTAAAAGCAGGAACTTCAATTTGATGCGCATAAGAAGTGGTCAAATTTTCAATTGTTAGAATCGAATCATTTCTAAAAACAGCTAAAGGCAATTCGATTACCGCAGCCACTTCAACCGGATCGGGAGCAAATTGAATCTCTTCCTTACAAATTCCTAAAAAAGGGTACACCATAAAATTACTTGGCGGAATATACAGAGAAGTAAATGCTCTTATAATTTCAATTTTATTTCGGCTAATCCCAATTTCTTCTTCGGTTTCTCTGAGAGCTGTTGTTTTAAAATCAATGTCTTCCGGTTCGAACTTTCCTCCGGGAAAAGCAATTTGAGCCGAATGTACTCCTTTATACGAATTACGAACAATTAAAACCAAATGTGTTTCCTGATTTTTGGGATAGAACAACATAGTTACTGCTGCTTCTTTAGGATTCCTTTCTTTCAAATTTATTTTAGCCAAAAGTTCTTTGCGCTCAAAAGGAATCATCTTTTCATGCGAAACCGAAGCAGACAATGGCGCCTGAACTATAGCAGGGATAAATTTTAAAAAATATTGAAAATCCATAATCAAAAGCTATTTTTGCAAATAATTATATAAATATACTTTAGAAAACAAGTTTGCACAAGTTTTCTAAAACCAAAGCACTAAAAATGTACAGTAAAGAAGAAACACAACGATTAAAAAGAGAATTTTGGGTAACTTTTGCCGAAAAATACCCACGAAAATGGATGTTGTACGACACTAAGATTAAGGATTTCTCTTTTAAATTTTATGTGGATAATAAAAAAGCACAGGTTCTGATTGATATTGAACACCGTAATAATGAAAAAAGAATCGCTTATTTTGAAAAACTGGAAGCCTTAAAAGGCATTCTTGAAGAAGAATTTATCAGTGATTTAGTTTTTGAAAAAGACTATGTTTTAGAAAACGGAAAAACCATTAGTCGCATCTGGATAGAAAAACAGGGAGTAGGCTTTAGTAATCGAAACAATTGGGACATCATTTTTGATTTTTACAACGAAAAAATGGATGCGCTAGAACGTTTTTACCTGGAATACGATGAGTTTATAAAGGATATTGAAAATTAAAAAAACAATCATATTCTTACAATACAGAAAAAAAATTTATATTTGAAAAATATAAATAAAATTCAAAATGAAACATTTTTTCTTAATTGTATTAATTAGTGTTATATCTAAGTCATATTCTCAAAACGATTTTTCTGATGTTTACAACAATGATTCTATTATAAAAAAAGGAGTCAATTTATATGATTTAGAAAAATTTGACCAAGCCATCATTGAATACAATAAGATAACTCCAAACGATCCTAAATACCTCACTGCACAATACGAAAAAGCATTATGCTTAAATGCACTTAATAAAAAAGACGAACTTAAGTTATTTTTAGAAAATCTGTATTTGACCAAACAAATGCAAAAAAGTCCGGAACTCTATACATTATATGGGGTGTTTTTAAGTGACAACAAAGAATACGAATCATCAGAAAAAATCTTTAACGAAGGGAAACAATACCTTTCAAATTCGGCTTCTTTTTTATACAATTTTGCGATTCTGTACATTAGAAAACAGGAAAATCAAAAATGCATTGATTTACTTAAACAAGTTATCACTATCAATCCTAATTATGCTTCTGCACATTATTTATTAGGTCTGATTGCATTTGAAAATGGAAAAATAACCGAAGGAACGCTTGCTTTAATGAGTTACCTTATACTGGCTCCAAATGGAAAATTTGCAGAAAAAGCAGTTCTACAATTAAATGCTAAATATGGTGAAAACTATCTGACTAAAAACAATTTTGTTTTTTCAAAAACCGGAGATAATTTCGAAGAAATAGAAACTATTTTAAGAAACCAATTACCTCTAAATAAAGCTTATAAAATAAAATCCGAAATTGATGATGTAATCATCAGACAAGTACAAGCAGTTTCTGAATACACCCTTGAACATAAAATGGGTGATGGTTTTTTTGAAACCTCTTACATTCCATGGATTAAGGAAATGGTTGCGAAAAACTATTTTGAAGGATTTACATATTACATGCTTTTATCCTATAAAGACAAACTGGAAAAAGAATTAAATAAGCAAAAGAAAAAAATAACATACTTTGAAGAGAATTTTTACAACAAGGATTTTTGGTATTTTTTCGCAAAACGTAAAAAAGATTTATTTGGAAAAGAGGAAGAAGTAATTACTTTTTTGAAAGACAACGAGCCCTATCTTGTAGGAAAGGTAATAGACGGAAAATACGAAGGAAAATACAAATACCTGAATAAAAACGGTCTTCTTATTGGTGAACTAAACTTTGTAAACAATGAATTAGACGGACTTCAAAAATATTATAATAATGAAGGTCAACTAACTGAAGAGAAAACATTTAAAAACGGAAAATTAAATGGTACCAGAACAACCTACTTTCAAAATGGAGGAGTAAATATTATAGAAAATTACCAAAATGGACTCTTAGAAGGCATCAGCACTTCATTTTACCCTAATGGCAGCAAAAGTTGTGAAGTTAACTTTACAAATGGAGAAAGAAATGGGAAATATGTTTGTTTGTTTGAAAATGGTAAATTAAAATCTGAAATCGGTTATTTAAATGGAAAACTAAATGGAGCTTTCAAAACCTTTAATGAATTAGGGAATTTAACAGCAATCGAGAATTATGAGAACGACATACTTGATGGAGAATATTTAGAATATTACAACGACAAAACCATCAAATCTGAAGCAACCTATAGTAAAGGTAAAATAAAGGATTTCTATAAATCTTATTATGCAAGTTCATTATTAGAAAAAGAACTTAATTATAGCGATGGAAAATTAAAAAATCTAACGAACTATTATTCTAATGGAAAAAAATCCAGTCAGGCCTTTTACGATGACAAAGAACAACTGGAAACCTATGATTACTATGATATTGAAGGAAATCTGTATTATATAGAAAAATTTAAATCCGGAGTAATCAATTCAGGCATACAATATTCATTAAACACCTCAAAACCAATTGAAACTAATTTGTTGAATAACAAATTTGACATCAACGATTATAATGGAACCACGATAGTTTCAGGAAATTATAATAATGGAAAAAAGAATGATCTTTGGCTATACTACTATCCTTCAGGCACTAAAAAATTAGAAGAAAATTATACCAATAGTGTGCTAAATGGCATTAGTAAAACCATTAACAAAAACGGAAGTGTAAATAGTATAAAAAACTTAACTAATGATAAAATTAACGGTAAATATGAAGTTTATGAAAATGGCAAATTAACTTCTACCTACTACTATACAGATGATATAAAACAAGGCCCTTACCAAAATAACCATCCGGACGGCTCCTTACACGAAGAAGGTTACTACATTGATGGGGATTTAAATTATGATTATAAATTATATTGGCAAAACGGAAACATATATAAACATTCTGTTTATATTGACGGAATTACTACAAATACTAAAATTCATAATGAAAAAGGAGAACTTGAAAATGAATTTGACTACAAAAACAAAACAGGAATATTTACCACTAACCTATTTCATGGTACAATAACACGTAGTTTCCAGCTTGAAAATGGTATTTTCAATGGTACTTATACTGAAAAAGACAAATTAGGCAATACTATTGTAGATGCAAACTATATCAACGGTCTTTTACATGGTAATTATAAATATTACGGTCCATTGGGAACTATAAAATATGAAAGTAATTATTTCTTGGGATACACTAATGGCATATCCAAAAATTATGATTTGTATGGAAACCTCCGATCTGAATATACCTCTACTCATGGTGTTGAAAATGGCAAAATAACGCATTACTATCATAATAAAGCCAAACTCTCTGAGTACAACAAAATAAACGATTCCAAAGAAGGAGACTATTCCTTTTATAACCAGAAAGGAGAATTGCTTCTTACAATAATTTACCAAAACGATAGCCCGGTATATTACATTGCCAGAAATAAAAACAACGATCCATTATCTAAAACTATCATTAACAAAGAAAATGCTATCATTACAGCTTATTATCCTAATGGAAAAATAGCGATGCAAATGAATCTGGTTAATGGCGAGACCGATGGAAAATTCATAATTAACAATACTGAAGGGAAAACCGAATACCAATGTAATTATTCCAACAGTTTAATGAACGGCGAACGAATTGAATATTATTCTAATGGAAATATTTATAGAAAAGAGCATTTCTTAAACGATAATTATGATGGAATTCAGGAATTTTTTGAAGAAAATGGGCAACTAAAAATATCCGCAGAATATAAGAATGACGAACTAAATGGTAAAACTTTAATTTATACTAACGGAAAACTAAATTCAACTAAAAAATATGATTCTAATGAATTACTCGAAATTTCAATATAAGTTATTTAATTATTTATTCTTATCGTGTTTTTTTAGCTTAAGTACTCTTGCTCAAAATACACTTACTGAATACAAAAAAACATATCCTGACTATAATGAACTTATAATCAATAACCAACAATCCTATAACATATCGATAGAAAATAAAAAATTAAAAATAATACAGGACAACCATTTTGAGTCCATGATTCTCTCTGAAAATGGTATTCAAAACAATAAAGAATCATTTTCTTATTCCAATTTAGTAAAACTAAACAACTATGATGCTTATGCGCTGTTTAATGATAATGGAAAAGAAAAAAAAATAAAAGTATCTCAATCAAATGAAAAACCTTCAAAAAACGGAAGTGTTTTCTTTGATGATGTAATGGTACGTGAACTCACTTTTAACAATCTGGAAACAGGTTCTAAAAAAGTGTACAATTATCAAACTGAATTTATTGACCCATATTTATTACATAAGTTTATTTTTGGTGATGAATTACCAATTCAAAATTCAACACTTGAAATAACTACCGAAAAGAACATTGAAATTGGATACAAAATCTTTAATGATCCTAATAATAATATTGTGTTTTCAAAATCTGAAAAAAAAGGAAAATGGATTTACAAATGGACATTGAAAGATATTAAACCTTTAAAATACGAAAACAACGCCCCTGGTTATTTATACATAGTTCCTCATATTAATTTTTATATAAAAAATTATGTTATAGATAATCAAACCAATAATGTATTGGGGAATATCGATAATCTTTACACCTATTACAAAGGATTCATTAAAGACTTAAACAAAGAAGAAGACAGTCTTTTAAAAAACCTAACATTAGAAATTACACAGAACAAAAAAACCGATGAAGAAAAGATAAAAGCTATATTTTATTGGGTAAAAGAAAACATCAAATACATTGCTTTTGAAAATGGTTATGAAGGCTTCATCCCTCGTGAAGCAAGTTTAGTTTTTCAACGCAAATTTGGCGATTGTAAAGACATGGGGAACATTATAAACTGTATGGCAAAATATGCTGAAATAAAAGATGTGACTATTGCCTGGATTGGTACAAGAAGTTTACCTTACACTTATAATGAATTACCTACTCCTGCTGTTGACAATCATATGATAGCAGTATTTAAAAAAAATGACAATTATATTTTTCTTGATGCCACTGATAACGAAACCAATTACGGTATTCCAACAGCCTTTATCCAGGGAAAAGAAGCCTTACTTTATGAAAATGAAAAATATAAAATTGTAAAAGTGCCTATCGTTCCTGCAGAAAACAACAAAATATCGGATGATGTAAATCTTAGTCTTAAAGACAATAAACTGATTGGAAAAGGCAAATTAAAACTTGAAGGATACAATAGGAGTCATACACTAATGAAAATTGGAGAGACTTATAATAAAACCAGATTTGAATCTATTAAAAACTTAGTTTTAAAAGGCTCCAATAAATTTAATTTAATAGAATACAATGAAGAAAACAAAAATGACAAAGACAAACCCTATATTATAAATTACAATTTTGATTTAGATAATTACATCATACAATTAGATTCTGATGTCTATATTAATTTATTTCTGGACAAATTTTTTGATGACCTTCTAATTGAAAAAAACAGAATTTCAGATTTTGATTTTGAATACCTAACACAATTCAGTAAAAATTACCATTTAGAAATCCCCAAAAATTATAATATAAAACAAATACCAAAGAATTTTAGCATAAACAATGATTGTATAAAAGCTGATTTTATTTATGAATTAAAAGACGGGAATATAAACCTAAATATCAATTTAATTCAGAAGAAACTAACCTTAAACAAATCTGACTTTGAACTCTGGAATTCAAGTATAAAAGCATTAAAAACGAATTATAACCAAGTCCTAATTTTATCAAAAAAAATATGAAAAAAACAAATTTAAAAATCATTCTAACATTGCTCTTATTCATCAATGTTACAATCAACTATGGACAAGACTTCTCCTTTAAAAATTATGACTGGCAAGAAAAACCAAACAAAATAGAAATCCCAACACTTTACAAAGACAGTAAAGAAGTTATTTTAGACTGTACGGAAAAAATTGAAATTGTAGTTACAGGTAATTCTGCAAAACAATACCACCTAAAACATGAAAAAATATTTATCAATTCAGATGAAGCAATAGAAAGAAACAATAAAATCTATATTTCATTTGGAAATAACGAAACGATTTTAATGAACAAAGTAAGAGTTCTTCTAAAAAACGGAACGATAATTACTTTAAAACCAGAAGATATTAAAGAAGAAATAGATAAAGAAAGAGGTCTTAAATACAACTATTTTGCAGTTAATGGTCTGGAGAAAGGGGCAATAATTGAAAAAATATATTTGTTGGAAGAGAATCCTGATTTAAAAGGAAATACTATCAAAATGCAAGCAGAACTTCCTATTAGTAATCTAAACTTCCAATTAATTTATCCGAAAAACTTAGTATTCAAAACTAAAACTTACAATGGCTTAAGTAATCCAACATTTAATGATAATGAAATAGATGGTAAGACTGTACTAACAATTAATGAAAAAGACATTACAGCTCTGGATGATGACGAAAAGTATTCCAATTGGGATGTTCAAATTAAACTTTTTAGATACAAATTAGATGCAAACAATAATAATGGCGCAAAGAACCTGTATAATTACAAAGAATTCGCAACTAATGTACACAATCGTATCAATACAGCTCTAGATAAAAAAGAGCAAAAATCAATTGAAGATTTTTGTGCTACAATTACAAAATCCAATGATGAACAAGAACAAATTTGGAATATTGAAAACAAAATCAAAAAAACAATAACTTTTGAACGTTTTATTGATTCTAAAGAAAATCTAACCGAAATCATCAAGTCAAAACAAGCTAATGAAGTTGATATTTTAAAATTATACAAAGCCGTTTTGAAAAATTTTAAAATTGAAAACAATGTTGTATTTACAACAAGCCGTTATAAAATACCTTTTGATAAAGATTTTGAAAGTTATGAAAACTTAAATGATTTTTTACTTTACTTCCCAAATATAAAGAAATACTTAAGTCCAAAAGAAATAGAATTTAGAATTCCTCTTTTCCCAAAATATTTAGGCAACAACTATGGCCTTTTCATCAAAGAAAAGGAATTTGCCGGAACTACGATGGCAATTAGTGATATCAATTTTATTGAAATTCCAGGAACTGAAATTTCTCATGACTATATGGATATAGTGGTCGATTTCACAAAAGATATTGCTAATCCCAATATTACCAGTAAACTTTCTTTTGGAGGTTATTCAGGATTAAATATGCAACCTGTCAAAGATTTTTACCCTGCAGAACAATACCAAACGATCCTGAAAAATATTGCAGAAAATTACTCTGTTAAAACCGAATACAAAACGCTAACAGCCAGCAATGACGGTGTAGAAAATATAGGGAAAAAACCATTTGTTTTAGATTTGACTTTTGAAGGAAAGGAGCTTATTCAGATGGCAGGAGATAAATACTTATTTTCAATTGGTCAAATTATAGGTCGCCAAATGGAATTTTACCAAGAAAACAAAAGAGTCTTACCTGTAGAAATTGATTATCCACATTTTTACACTCGTAAAATTAAAATAATTTTACCTCAGGGTGCTACAATTCAGAATTTAGAAAAATTCAACATGGATTTCAAAACAAACATAAATAATAAAACAGAAGCAGCTTTTATAAGCAATTACAATAAAAAAGACAATGAAATTGTTGTAGAAAACACCGAATACTACAATATAATAAACTACCCTCTATCTTGTTTTGAAGATTATAAAGCAGTAATAAATGCAGCTGCCGACTTTAATAAGATTGTAGTAATACTTTCCAATTAATAAAAAGTCAAATCATTTTACAATAAAAAAAAGCGGTTCAAAAGTAATTTTTGAACCGCTTTTTTTACATCGTAAAGATATTATATACAATCACGTGATCGGGATAAGTAATATATAATTGCTTTCGGTTGTCTTGTTTTTTTCGGGTGATGATAGACAAAGTACAATCTACTCCATCGTTATCCTTGCAAAGAAAAGAATAAACCAAATCACTCTCTGATTCCGATTCAGGCTGATAAGTTTGAATTTCATACAACTGAATATTTCTGGAATAGACTAGGATTCTGTTTTTATTGGTATCTAATGTTACCGTAATATTTACCAAACTCAAATCAGACCATTTACCCCATTTTCCTTTTTCATTTCTCTCTAAAACACTAAAACCGGAAGTGCGAAATTTATAGGTTTGACCGTAAGATTGCTGGACAGCAATTCCTAAAAAGAACAGGCAAATATAAAAGCATTTTAATTTTGTCATTTTTAATCTTTTTATCATAAAAAATGGGCAACTGAATTTTTAGCCAACTGATATTCCTGCATCATGTCTGCTACAATTGACCCGGCTGTTTTTATCTCATGTATTAATCCGGCAATCTGACCTATTTCTAATTCTCCCTCGACCAAATCACCTTCAAAAATACCTCTTTTAGAACGTGCTCTTCCTAATAAAGCCGCTAAATCATCCTTTGTTGGACATTTAGTATACAATTCCTGAATGTCTTCAAAAAACTTATTCTTTATCAAACGTACAGGTGTCAGCTCTTTTAATGTTAACTGCGTTTCGCCTTCTTTAGTATTCAGAATTACTTTTTTGAAATTATCATGTGCCGAAGATTCCACTGAAGCAGCAAATCGACTGCCTACCTGAACGCCATCAGCCCCCAAAATCATTGCTGCAAGCATTCCATTACCTGTGGCTATTCCACCGGCTGCAATAATAGGAATTTTTATTTGTTCTTTCACCATTGGAATTAAAGTAAAAGTAGTAGTTTCTTCACGTCCGTTATGTCCGCCTGCTTCAAAACCTTCAGCAACAATAGCATCAACTCCCGCTTGTTGCGCTTTCAGGGCAAATTTAGTGCTGCTCACCACATGAACTACCGTAATGCCATGTTCCTTTAAATAAGCCGTCCAGGTCATAGGATTTCCTGCCGATGTAAAAACGATTTTCACTCCTTCTTCGACAATAATTTGCATGAGCGTTTCAATATCAGGATACAGCATTGGAACGTTGACCCCAAAAGGTTTTGACGTAGCTTTTTTACATTTTTGGATATGCTCCCGCAAAATTTCCGGATACATAGACCCTGCTCCTATCAAACCCAAACCGCCGGCATTACTCACTGCACTGGCCAATTTATAACCACTTACCCAAACCATTCCGGCCTGAATAATGGGATATTGAATATTAAATAGAGATGTAATACAGTTCATGACCAATTAATTTTTAATGACCTTACCTTCTTTTGAGAATAAATCCGATTTGATTTTATAAAAATAGACACCATTACTCAATGCTTCTAAAGAAAAGGAATCCTTTGGGCTTATTACTTTTTTTTCTAAAACTTTCTGACCATAAGCGCTATAAAACCAAATCATTCCCGAATTAAAATTGGGTGGAAAAAGAATGGAAACCGAATCGGATGTAGGATTTGGGAAAGCAGCGAAATATTGAAAATCATTTTTCTTTAAAATAGTTCCATTATTTAAAGCCAAATTAAAATCAGGAATTCCATAACCGTAATTATTATCAGGAACATTATATCGACTTGAAGATTGCAACAACAAATCCCTTATTTCCTGATTGCTTGCGTCAGGATAAGCCTGCCATAAACAAGCTAACATTCCCGAAATAATTGGGGCCGAAAAAGAAGTTCCATTCGAATAAACAGAATTCCCCTGTGTATCAGATACAATTACATTTTGCCCTAAAGCCATAACTTCAGGTTTTATTCGTCCATCTGCTGTAGGCCCTACCGAACTAAAAGTCGCTTTTTGTTCATTTAAATTCACTGCTCCCACTGTAATAACCGACAAAGCATCAGCCGGTGCTCCTATAAAAGGATTAGATGTTGTTCCTTCGTTTCCTGCCGAAACCACCACTAACATTCCACGACTAAAAGCAATTTCGGCTCCTTTAGAAATAAAAGCAGCATTCCCATTTCTATCACTGTATTGATGATTATAAGCAGGATTATCAAAATCCGTGTAGCCCAAAGAGCTATTAATGATATCTACACCCAAACTATCTGCCTTTTCAGCAGCTTCGACCCATAAAGATTCTTCTACAGGATTTTCAGAACTTACATCTTCGGTAATAAACAAATAATAAGAAGCATCAATAGCAGTTCCTACCAAAGCATTGTCGCCATAAGCAGCCATCGTAGATAACACATTCGTTCCATGAGAGTCGAGCGTATACAAACTATTGTTTCCTGATACAAAATTATAGCCTCCCAAAATTTGATGATTATCTCTTAAACGTTTAAAAGCAACTGATTGATCTACACCTACAAAACCGGCATCCAAAACTGCAATTATTTTCCCTGCACCTTTATAATTTTGCTGATGCAAATATTGCCCGTTTAACATCTCTATTTGCGAAGCAAAACCGCTTATTGCTACGGTCATTTTTTCTTTCTTTTGGTCATTCTCCTCAGAAAGAGCAACTTTAGATACTGAAACTAATTTATTGGTAGTATTTAAGGTTTTATCAGCAAAATCAACCCGATCTACAAAAACATAGATTTTTAAAGAGTTTATAACACTTTGCGAACCCCGCACATGAATAGCATTCATCCATTTTGATTTAGCCATCACTCTTATTCCGGAAACTGCTTTTATAATATTAATAAAATCCTGATTGATGGGAATATCTTTAAAATCCAATGCTATATTTTGATTCGACCGTCTTTCTAACGCCCGCTGAGATAACATTTGCAAAGGATTTTCATAATAATACTGTTCATTCACTTTGGTTTTAAAATATACCCAAGCCTCTTCTTGTGAAAACACAGAAAGTGGAAAGCAAACAAAAAATAGTATGATGTACTTTTTCATAACTGCAGGGAATAAAAAAAGTGATTAATCTCAATTGAAATTAATCACTTAAATATATACTTATTTTTTTAAAGTACAACTAGGAAATAACTCCCGAACCAATTAATTCGTCACCAATGTGCCAGGCTACAAACTGACCTTCAGTAATTGCAGATTGCGGTTTTTCAAAAGACACGTACAATCCGGATTCAAATTGATGTAAAGTTGCTTCCTGTAATTCTTGTCTGTATCTAATTCTGGCTTTTACTTTCATTGTTTCTCCATTGGCTAAAGCCATATCGGTACGAATCCAATGTACCTCAGAAGGAGAAACACGCAAGGCTTTTCTAAACAATCCCGGATGATGACTTCCCATCCCTGTATAAATCGTATTTGTATCAACATCAGTTGCAATAACAAATAAGGCCTCAGCAGTTCCACCAACATTTAATCCTTTTCTTTGCCCTACGGTAAAATAATGTGCTCCCTGGTGCTTTCCTACTACCTTACCCATTTCAGTTGTGTACTTAATAGGTTTTGCAGCTAAAGCTAAAGCGTCTTCTGTTGACAAATCTTCTGAAACCGAGTTATTATAAACCGAATTATCCTTATCAATTTGGACGATAATTCCGTCTTTAGGTTGTAATTTTTGTTGTAAAAATTCAGGAAGACGTACTTTTCCAATGAAACACAATCCCTGAGAATCTTTCTTTTCGGCAGTCACCAATTCCATTTCGGCAGCAATTTCACGTACCTGAGGTTTTGTTAATTCACCAATTGGGAATAAAGCTTTCTCTAATTGTTCCTGAGATAACTGACAAAGAAAATACGATTGATCTTTATTGTTATCTACTCCGGAAAGCAATTGGTAAACTGTTTTTCCATTGACCTCTGTTTCACTTTTTCGACAATAATGCCCAGTAGCCACATAATCAGCACCCAGACTTAAAGCAATTTTCATGAAAACATCAAATTTGATTTCGCGATTACAAAGTACATCCGGATTAGGAGTTCTTCCTTTTTCATATTCGTTGAACATATAATCAACGATTTTTTCTTTGTATTGTTCGCTTAAATCGACTGTTTGAAACGGAATTCCTAACTTTTCAGCGACTAACAAGGCATCGTTACTATCTTCTAACCACGGGCATTCGTTTGAAATCGTCACCGAATCATCATGCCAGTTTTTCATAAAAAGACCAATAACCTCATAACCTTGTTGTTGCAACAAATAAGCTGCAACACTCGAATCTACTCCACCAGAAAGTCCAACTACAACACGTTTCATTCTAAAATCTGTTTTTTTGGGTGCAAAGGTACAAAGTTTTTAACCGATTTGATTCATTATAACATTTCGTTTAAAAACCGAATTCTTCAAAATAGTTACTTGGTCTTTAAAGTTTTTTTAGGTTTAGGATTACTCTCATTCACTTCATCTGTTAATTTTCCATTTTCAAAAAATTGCCAGACTCCGGTTTTCTTTCCGTTCACAAATTTACCTTTAGAAACAATAGTATTATCCACGTCTCTAAAAGTAGCTAAGCCATCGTATTGATTGTCTTTAAAAAAAACCTCTTCAAGAACATATCCTTTTTCGGAATATTTCTTAGAACTACCGTTTTTCAAATTATTTTTATAATAGGTTTCTTCAGCAATTTTTCCGCTTGGAAAAAACACTGAACGCAAACCTTCGAGCTTTCCGTTTTTATAATTCTCAATGGTCATAATAACAGTTGACGCATGATGGTAGTATTTCCATTCACCTTCAAACAATTTATTGACTACTTTACCTTCACTCACTTTGTTTTTATTTTGGTCATAAAAAACAGTGTAAGCTACATTATCATTAGGATTAAAAGTTCTGGTTGCAATAACAGTTCCTGCCTTGGTATCATCAAAAAATTTAAACTCACCTACTTCCTTTCCATGCGAAAAAGTGCCTTCGTAACGAATTCTTTTCGACTCCGGATAAAAACCTCTCCATAGGCCATCTTTTTTACCGCCTGCATCTACTTTGTTAAAATCATTTTGCGCCTGAAGACTACAAACACTAATACACAAGAGTACAATTAAACTGATTTTTTCTATTATCTTCATGAAACTATTTTTGTTACTAAAACGAATTTATCGAATAATAAATTATCTATAAAACCAAAAAATCCCGTTAAACGAGATTTTTTGGTTTTAAATTATTTCTTTTTGTTTTGTTGCGCTTTCATTGCTTCTTGTTGCGCCATCGCTTCCTGCAATTTTTGCTGAAACTTACTTTGTTTCTTAGGCTCTTTCTTTTTGTTCTCCTGGATTTCGGCGTGAATTTTATCACTGTCGATAATGTAATTTTTAATTACTAACATAATTCCAATTGTAATTGTGTTAGAAATAAAATAATATAAACTCAATCCTGAAGCATAACTATTAAAGAAAAACAACATCATTAATGGTGAAATATATACCATTACTTTCATCATTTTAGCCATATCCGGCATACCTTCCTGCTGTGGTGTTGCCATTTGTTGGTCTCCGGTAGTCATTTTCATATAAAAGAAAATTGCAATAGAAGCTAAAATTGGGAACAAACTAATATGATCTCCATAAGCCGGAATATGGAATGGCAATTTATAAACTGAATCAAATGATGATAAATCTTCTGCCCATAAGAAACCTTTATGTCTTAATTGAATTAATGCCGGGAACAACTGGAATAAAGCATAGAAAACAGGCATTTGCAGCAAACCAGGTACGCAACCTGCCATTGGATTTACTCCTGCTTTGTTGTAAAGCTTCATTGTTTCCTGTTGTTTCTTCATTGGCTCATCTTTGTATTTTTCACCAATTTCAGTGATTTCAGGACGTAAAACTTTCATCTTAGCCTGAGACAGGAATGATTTATAAGTTACCGGCGACATTACTAATTTTACTAAAATCGTAAACAACACAATAGCCCATCCCTGTGAAATGAACATACTTAAGAAACTATAAGCCGGAATGAAAAGATAACGATTAATCCAACCGAAAATCCCCCAACCTAAAGCCACAATATCTTCTAAGTGTCTGTCGTATGATTTTAATAATTTGTAATCTGTTGGACCATAGTACCAATTCATTTTTTGATCAATCTCACCATTTTTGAAAGCCAATGGCATTACTGCCTTGAATTGCTTAGTGTAAGTTGTATCAACATTAGCATCATTCACTAAATTATTAGAATACAATTCCGTTGTTTTAAATGGAGTTGATGTCAATAAGATAGAAGAAAAGAAATGCTGTTTATAAGCCACATAAGACACCTCTTCAGCAGTTACAGTTTTATCATGCCCCTGGCCTAAATAATCTTTCTTACCATCTTCGTATTCAAAATACAGTTCTGTATAACGGTTTTCATAAGAAATACTTTTTTCATTAGCGTAAGTTTTGAAAGCCCACTCTAATTGCAAAGGTTTAGCAGTCTTTAAAATAGTATTCAAACCTTGCGATTGAATATCAAAATCCAACATATAATCATTAGCTTTCAATACATATTTATAAGCTAAATAAGCATTTTCAGAAGCCTTTAATTTCATTGTCAAAATTTGGTCTTCACCATTTTTTGTTAATGTCGGTTCAAAATAAAGTTCTTTTGTATTTAAAGTATGATTATCAACAGTGGCTAACTGTAAATTAAATTGAGCATTGTTGTTTTTAATCAATTGTACTGATTGACCTGACCCTTTTTTAGTACGCTCAAAATTCTTTAATGTAGCCTCTACCACATATCCACCCTTATTAGCAATTGTAAGTTTTACTAATTTGTTTTCAATTGTTGTAAATTCATCTTTTGCAGAAGGCAAAGTAGCTGAATAAGCAAAACTTCCTAAAGTTTTTTGCAACTGAGCTAATTTCAAAGTATCATTAACATCAGCAGTAGTTGCATTTATTTTAGCCGTATTTTCTTGAGCTTTTGAGCCTTTAACAACCAATTCTTTTTTGGCTTTTTCTGCCGCAAGTTCTGCGTCAGAAGGTTTATTTTGATACATTATCCAAAGTAATATACCGAAAATCAATATAAAACCAATCAGTGAATTGGGGTCAAACTTTTTTTCTTCCATTTTTAATACAAATTATTTATCTCGACTTTTTGTCAAATTATTTGATTCTATTTCTAGCAATACATTTATTTCTTTTTTGCCTTTACAGCTGCTGCCACAAAGTTCACGAAAAGCGGATGTGGATTAGCTACTGTACTCTTATATTCCGGATGGTATTGAACCCCAATAAAGAAAGGATGGTCTTCAATTTCAACAATTTCCACCAATCCTGTATCCGGATTAACACCTGAAGCCTTCAATCCTGCTTTTTGAAGTACATCAAGGTATTCGTTATTATACTCATAACGGTGACGGTGACGCTCAGAAATAGTAGTTTGTCCATAAATTCGGTGAGCCAAAGTATCTGGTTTAATTTCGCATTTCCATGCACCAAGACGCATTGTTCCTCCTTTTTCGGTAACATTCTTTTGACTTTCCATCAAATTCACTACTGGATTTGGAGTATCTGAATTCATTTCAGTCGAATTAGCCTCTGCTAATCCTACTACATTTCTTGAATATTCGATAACCGACATTTGCATTCCAAGGCAAATTCCGAAGAAAGGCATTTTGTTTTCACGGGCATAACGCACCGCAGCGATTTTACCTTCAATTCCTCTTTCACCAAAGCCCGGAGCTACTAAGATGGCATCAATATCTTTGAATTTATCAGCTATATTTTCTTCATCAATATATTCTGAATGGATAGAAACTACATTAACTTTAGTTTCATTAGCTGCACCTGCATGAATAAAAGCCTCTAAAATAGACTTATAACAGTCTTGCATTTCAACATATTTCCCAATCAAACCAATATTTACAGTATGTTTTGGACTTTTCAATCTTTTTAAGAAAGTATTCCAGTTTTTCAAATCCGGAGCGGCTTTCTTAGGTAAGTCTAATTTTTTCAAAGCTACAACATCCAATCCTTCTTCAAGCATTAAATTAGGAACTTCATATATAGTAGAAGCGTCAATAGACTGAATAACTGCTTCTTTTTTCACATTACAAAACAAAGCTAACTTACTGCGTATTTCCTGAGAAAGTTCGTGTTCCGTTCTACAAACTAAAATATCAGCTTTAATACCGCTTTCCATCAATGTTTTCACAGAGTGCTGTGTAGGTTTTGTTTTCAACTCACCAGCCGCAGCTAAGAAAGGAACCAAAGTCAGGTGAATTACAATAGCATTATTTTCACCTAAATCCCAAACTAACTGACGAACAGATTCAATATAAGGCAAAGATTCAATATCTCCTACAGTTCCACCAATTTCAGTAATAACAATATCATAATCACCAGATTGCCCCAGCAATTGCATTCTATCCTTAATTTCATTAGTGATATGAGGAACAACCTGAACCGTTTTTCCCAGAAATTCTCCTCTTCTTTCTTTTTCAATAACCGAAAGATAGATTCTACCAGTAGTCACGTTATTAGCCTGAGAAGTAGGAACATTCAGGAAACGCTCGTAGTGTCCTAAATCTAAATCAGTTTCAGCTCCATCATCGGTTACATAACATTCCCCGTGTTCATAAGGATTTAATGTTCCGGGATCAACATTTAGGTAGGGATCAAATTTTTGAATAGTTGTTCTGTACCCTCGTGCCTGTAATAATTTTGCTAATGATGCTGCTATAATTCCTTTTCCCAAAGAAGAAGTAACCCCTCCAGTAACAAAAATATATTTTGTTTGATTCATGCTGTTCTAGTTTGTATTGTAGTTGTATAAAAAACGTGGCAAAAATACGATTATAAATTTAGATTATGCTAATTTGGAAATGAGATAATTTCTAAAATCAACATTTGCTAATGCAAAAATAAAAACCTCATTAATTTGAGAAATCAATGAGGTTTTGGGTATCTTTTTTTAATATTCCGTATCAATTCTTCTAATCCGTTCAATTTTAACTCATAAACTAATTTTAACTGATCCCCTAATTCTCCTTTCGGAAAGCCTTTATTATGATACCAAACCACATAATGCTCCGGCAAATCAATTAAAAACCGACCTTCATATTTCCCAAAAGGCATTTTAGTATGAGCTAATTTAATAAGTTGTTGCTTGTTTTGATCCATTCAAAAAAAAGAAAAAAATGTACTTTGCATTGGCGCAAGGTACATTTTTAGTTGAATGTTATAGCGTACAAATTTATTTTTTTATGAACGTTTTTTTGTTTTCTCAAGAAACACCCCACCTGCTCTCCACTGTATATTTCCGTCCGCTAAGACGAACACAAAGAATGCCGCTGCAATCTGGGTTAAATGATAATTTTTCGTTTTCATAACAACTTATTAAAAGCTATTTAGAGAAAAAGTAGAGAACTATTTATTATCTGAACTGTTTTTAAAAAACAACATATAAAAAAACTAAATCAAAAATATTTAACACAACACAGACTACAAATTATACAATATATAATATCTTTGAAAACAAATTTTAAATTTAAACATAAAAAAATGAATAAAATAATAGCAGCATTAGCATTATGCATGGCTGTTCTAACAGGACATTCGCAAAATTTAAAACTTTACATGGATCAAAATACTCATAAATTTGGTTTTAAAGACTCTAATGGAAAAACAATTATTTCTGCAAAATACGATTATGCCGGCGAATTCAAAGAAGGATTCTCAGCCGTTGAATTAAATTCTAAATGTGGCTTTATAAATGTTGCTGGAAAAGTAATCATCCCACTTAAATACGAAGAAACATACAACTTTAATTACGGAAGAGCAGCCGTTAAACTCAATGGAAAATGGGGCTTTATTGATAGTCAAGGAAAAGAAATTATTCCGCTGGAATACGATTCAGTAAATGAATTTTCAGATGAACTTGCCCCAGTTAAGCTAAAAAACAAATATGGTTTTATAGATAAGTCTGGAAAAATCATTATTCCGTTAAAATATGACAGAGTGACTAATTTCTCTGAAAACCTTGCAGCTGTTAAGCTAAATAAAAAATGGGGCTTCATAGATTATGCAGGCAAACTAATCATTCCAATGGAATATGATAGTGTAGATAGTTTTTATGAAGGACTTGCATCAGTTAAGCTGAATGGAAAATATGGTTTTACTGACAAATCAGGAAATTTAATTATCCCGCCAAAATATGATGCCGCAGACAGATTCTCTAAAGGATTTGCAGAAGTTAAATTGAATAAAAAAACAGGGTTAATAAACAATTTAGGAAAAGAAATTATCCCTGTTAAATATGACCAAGTAAGTTCTTTTTCAGAAGGACTCATTGCAGTTAGAACAAACAGGAAATGGGGGTTTTTAAATATGTCAGGCTCAGAAGTTATACCTATAATTTATGAGAACGTTTCAGGTTTTCGTAAAGGAATTTCAAAAGTTCAATTAAACGGCCAATATTTAGCAATTGACAAAACCGGTAAAAAGATAAAATAGAACTGATTAACCATTTAAACGATCTATTGAAAATTATCTTAAAAAAGCTTTAAACTAGGAACAATATAAAATCAAAAAACACAACGCAAAGACATCTGATTTTGCGTTGTGTTTTTTTTTGATAAGCATCGAACGATAATTTCCTTTACATTAATTAGCAACTTTTAAAGTCAAATCATTATCATAATACAAAATATAAACCCCTTTATTTACATATCCTCCACCTTCTTTTTTATTGTATTCAAATTTATTTTCAAACTGCTCAGTCACAACCGAATTAGCAGTTTCTTCAAATGACTTATTTTGCATCAGACGCATCATCGTATCAAAAGTCACATCAAAACCTCGAGTTGCATAATCACTTGGCGTAATCGAATTCAATTTTTTAAATTTATTTTCAAAAACAACACCTTCCGGCATCAGATTATCTCTGGTAACAGAAGGATACATTAATTTCAATTTAACCAAATTTGAAAAATTAATTTCATCAGAATCCAATGTTTCATTTGGTTCCAAAACCACTAATTGCACTTGATAATTAGGCATAACACTCACCAATGCCGAGATTGTAGTCTTAACCATCCAGGTATTGGCAGTTTCTAACAAAACATAATTCACCACATTAGGAAGCAACATTGCTTTTAAACCTTCTGCCGAAACCGTTCCATTTGTATTCAACGGAACTAATCGAACATCTTTCTGATTTTGTTGCAAATACTGAATAACCGAAACTTTCTTTCTGTCTACAACTGCAAGAATATTTCCTTTTTTAGACCTCATGAAATCAAACATCTTTGTTTTCAACAAATCATTTGCCGGCACTGTTTGATATAAATTAGCAATAGCATTCCCGGCATCTTTAGACAATGGCGAAATCACAGGCACATTATTCGCACTCAATAAACGAGCAGCAGCCTCAGCATTATTCTGATAAAAAGGTCCAATAACCGCATCTACTGTTTGTAAATTATTAGCATTTACTATCGCCGCAACATTCGAACTGTTTTTAGTTTCTTCAGAATCATAAATACTAACATCAATTGGCAACCCTAATGTTTTAACCGAATCAATAGCCATTAAAGCGCCTGCATAAAAATCCAAAGTCATATTCAAAAACTTGTCTTTTTTTAGCCTTGAAGCAATAGTGTTTAAAGTATCTCCCTGAATTTTAGCAACATTAAAAGGCAACAACAAAGCCAGCTTTTTACGTTCTCCTGAATTATGTTTTGGCACCAAATTAACAGCTTCCTTATTATCATCAACCTTTATTAATGTTATATTGGCTGGAAATTTTACAAGCATTCCTATTTCAACTCCATTTTTAAGTTCAGGATTCAACACCAACAAATCTTCCTGAGTCATACCAGACATCTTAGACAAACTATACAAAGTTTCTTTAGGCTTTACTTCGTAAGTAATATATTTTGGAGCAGTAACAACTTTAGCCTGAACAACCTCAGCCTTTTTAACAGGATTACCTTTTATCAACAAATGATATCCTACTGGCAAATTAGAAACAATCTCAGGATTTTTATTTTCTAATTCAGCAACAGTAATTCCGTATTGTTTAGCAATTGAAAATTTGGTTTCTTTAGGAAGTACATCATGATAAATTGTTTTCACGACTGGCTTTAAGACATTTTTAGAAGGAATAACCAAAATCTGATCGATTTGTAAACCATCGGTTTCTAAAAAAGGATTCGCTTTTTTCAAATCAGCATCCGAAACATTGTACTTTTTTTCAATTCCAAACAAAGTCTCTTTAGGCATCACCTTATGAGTCACTTCTGCTGAACTATTCGAAACTTTCAATCCTGTTTTAGAAGGAATCACCACCTTAGATGAACCTGCTGATTTAGACGGAATCAGAAGCAGCATTTTAGAACTTAATTTCCTTTGTACATCAGGATTCAATTTATAAATATCATAAGGCGTAACCTGATATTTCTTAGCAATGTCATTAATTGTTTCACCGTTCTCTACTTTATGAGTTATGGTTCCCTGAGCAAAAACCACATTTGTAAACATTAAAACCGAAATCCAAATTGCAAAAAAACACTTCATCCTATACTTTTATTAAAAAATTAATATGCTCATATAAAAAAAACGGCATCAAATCTATTCTAAAATCTGATACCGTTTTTATAATAACTAAGAAGAGCTAACTAGCTTTCTATTATTCCCACTCAATTGTTGCTGGTGGTTTTGAACTAATATCATACACTACCCTGTTCACACCTCTTACTTTATTGATAATATCATTAGATACCTTCATTAAGAAATCATAAGGCAAGTGAACCCAATCAGCAGTCATTCCATCGGTAGATTCTACAGCACGAAGCGCAACTACTTTTTCGTAAGTACGCTCGTCACCCATAACCCCAACACTATTTACAGGAAGCAAAATAGCTCCTGCCTGCCAAACTTTATCATACAATCCCCAAGATTTTAATCCGTCTATAAAAACAGCATCAACCTCCTGCAGGATTCTTACTTTCTCAAGAGTAATATCTCCTAAAATACGGATTGACAATCCCGGTCCAGGGAAAGGATGTCTTCCTAATAATTCAGGATCAATACCTAAACTTGCTCCCACTCTGCGCACCTCATCTTTGAAAAGCATACGCAAAGGTTCTACAATTTTCAATTTCATATAATCCGGTAAACCTCCCACATTGTGGTGCGATTTTATTGTTGCCGATGGCCCTTTTACAGAAACCGATTCAATAACATCAGGATATATTGTTCCCTGAGCTAACCAGGTAACATCTTCAATTTTATGTGACTCATCATCAAAAACTTCGATAAAAGCATTTCCGATGGCTTTTCTTTTCAATTCAGGATCAGTAACTCCGGCCAAGGCATCATAAAAACGTTGAGAAGCATCTACTCCTTTCACATTCAAGCCCATTCCTTCGTATTGATTCAATACGCTTTCAAACTCATTTTTTCGAAGCAATCCATTATTAACAAAAATACAATACAGGTTTTTCCCGATTGCTTTGTTCAATAAAACTGCTGCTACAGTTGAATCTACACCTCCTGAAAGTCCAAGAACCACTTTATCGTTTCCGATTTTTTCTTTCATTTCAGCTACAATTTCCTCAACAAAAGCATTTGGCGTAAAGTTTTGAGGAACGTGCGCAATTTTCACTAAGAAATTCTCCAGCATTTGTTTCCCTTCCGTAGAATGGTATACTTCCGGGTGGTATTGAATTGCATAAGTTGTTTCGCCTTCAATTTTGTAAGCAGCAAATTCCACATCATGTGTACTTGCTAATTTAACTCCATTAGTTGGCAACGCCTTAATACTATCACTATGACTCATCCAAACCTGACTGTTTGGAGAAACTCCTTCAAAGAAAACCTCGTCTTCCTTAATAAAAGACAAATTAGCTCTTCCGTATTCTCTGGTGTTAGAAGCAGCAACTTCACCCCCGCTAAAGTGAGATAAATATTGCGCACCATAACATACAGCAAGCAATGGCATTTTCCCTCTAATTTGAGATAAATCAGGGTGCGGTGCATCTTCTCCACGAACAGAGAATGGACTTCCTCCCAATATTACAGCTTTGTAACTTGATAAATCCGAAGGGATATTATTGTATGGAAAAATTTCGCAGAATATATTTAATTCGCGAACTCTACGCGCAATCAGCTGAGTGTATTGCGACCCGAAATCTAAAATAAGTACGTTGTGTTGCATGGGCGCAAAATTACTTTTAAAATTTGGAATGGAAAAATGGATTTTTGAAATTTTTTATTTTTTTTCTTTTCCAATTTCAGCCCTTATTAATTCCAAAAAACAACACTTTCAACGCATTAGTTTTTTATTCTTTTACAATAACAAATTTTCCTTTGACACCCTTATCCCAATTGTCCCATAATTCTGAACGGACCAAAACACCTTTATCATCAAAGATTTTAAATTCGCAGGTATTCCCTCCTGATGTACCTTTACTATATGCTTCCATCTCAAAAGTATTGATACCATCATTTAAATTAAAAACAAATTGACCATAACTCGAATACAACTCCATTATCCCGCCTATCATTTGATTATTAATGGTGGCTTTAATCAAATCCCCGTCTATATAAATATAATCACGATAGTAAACAGTAAAATATTTCGACTTGGTTCGAATCTCCCCAAAGTTTTTATCGATTTTAACCAAAAGACGATCATCTTCTTTTAAGCCTTCCCTAACCAGAGTTTTATCCAAATCCTTAGTCATCTTTTCCATAATTCTGTCTCCGGGATTGACAAAATCATTGGTTTGTTCCATAGAAAAAGATTTCGTCTGACCAATTTGGTATTTTGAAAACGAAGGCAAAACTTCATCCGGTTTTTTCAACAAATCAGGAGCTTTAATCACTGGAGCCTGAGTGCTAACCGATGGCGTTACTTTCTTAGGAACAACTGGCTTATTCAATGGTGCAATTGGTTTAAACTTCTTACCAAACTCAGTTTGAGCAAAGCTGTTTATTGCAAAAAACATCATTACAACTAACAAAAACTGCCTCATATTAATTTAAATTTTGTTTTAGTTAACTATCCTAAGTATCAACAAATATACCAAGCTTTAATTTTATAAAACAAAACCCATACTGAACATTAAAGAAATTTTAACCAAAAGAGTTTTTTTCTTAAAAAATTACTCCTTTTCAATCACAATTGTTGCTTTATAACCTTGTGCAATATTCCATTGATTAGAAGAAATCACCTCTCCCTTATCATTAAATATTTTAAATTCGGCAGTATTAGGTGCTGCAAAACCATCATTGATGGCTTCAAAATCAATTCGGTTTACTCCTTTTTTCAGGGTAATATCAAATCCCTGAGCATCTCCGCTTAAAAGAACTTCCTGCTCAACAATTTCATAATTCAAATACACTCTAATTTTATCACCATCGACATAAGCCGCATCACGGTATCTTACTTTTGCAGTACCTGAAGTTGTTTTAACCACTCCTAAATCCTGATCCCTTTTAGCTAATTTCTCAGCATCTTTTTCTTCTGGTTTAGGCACTACATAATTATTCTTATCTAAGCCAGCCACTTCGTATGCTTTTATCTTCTCGTAATCTTTCGAATTAAACTTAACATCCTTAACAGGCGCCGCCTCTTTCTTCTTTTTTACAGGAGCTGCCTTAACCTTAAACTCACTCCCAAATTCTTCCTGAGAAAAAGCAGTTGAAAACGCTCCAAAAATGAAAGCCAAAACCAAAAACTGACCCTTAAAACTAAAATATTGATTCATCATTTATACATTTAATTTAAAAAAAATACATCCAAAAAAACAACTTTTCCAAAGTTATTCCAAATAGATAACAATAAACTTTTTATTTTATTATAAATCAAACAAGAATAAACCTATTTGAGTTTGTAAAAATCCATGTTTTTTATTTTAGTATTTTTTATAAATTGCAAAAAATAATCAAATTTTAATCAGAGAATCATTTCTCTAAAAATCAAACAATTACATCAAATGAAAAGAGAAAACATCCTTACAGGATCTCCATGGGAAGACAAAATGGGATATTGTCGTGCGGTTCGTATTGGAAACATTATTGAAGTTTCAGGAACTGTAGCAATTGTTGACGGCGATAAAGTAAAAGCTGATGACGCACACGCTCAAACCTTAAACATTTTAGAAAGAGTTGAAAAAGTATTGGAAGATTTAAATGCAAGCATGAAAGATGTTATTCGTACTCGTATTTTCACTACTGATGTAACAACATTTGAAGCTGTTGCAACGGCTCACGCAAAATTTTTCAAAGACATTAAGCCTACAACTGGTTTTTACGGAATCAACCAATTAGTAGCTCCTGAATATCTTGTAGAAATTGAACTAACTGCTGTTATTGCAGAATAGTCACCATTCTAAAAACAACTTTTCGAGCGCACAAAAGCAAATAATATCTAAATTTGTTTTTGCTGCGCTCGAAAACTATAATAGAGAATGCAAAGCCTCCAAAAACCAATGGATTTTAAAAAAAACATACTACTTTCTTTCAAATGGATTTTAATCTGTTCTTTAATTGGTTTGTTCTCAGGTTCAGCTTCTGCGTTTTTTTTAATGAGTCTGGAATGGGCAACTCATATTAGAAATCACAACATTTGGTTAATTTGGTTTTTACCTGTTGGAGGATTATTGATAGGATTACTCTACCACTATTACGGTAAAGACGTTGTAAAAGGAAACAATCTTTTACTGGAAGAATATGAAAATCCTCAAAAAACAATTCCGCTCAAGATGGCTCCTTTTGTTCTTTTAGGAACTATCATCACACATCTTTTTGGCGGTTCGGCAGGTAGAGAAGGTACAGCCGTGCAAATGGGAGGCGCAATAGCGGATCAATTTAGCCGTATTTTTAAACTCGATGCCACAGACCGAAAAACACTCCTAATTTTAGGAATCAGTTCCGGATTTGCTGCTGTTTTCGGAACACCGCTTGCAGGAGCAATTTTTGCCCTTGAAGTGGTTTACTTTTGTAAAATAAGCTTAAAAAGCTGTATTCTTTCTTTTATAGTCGCTTATTTTGCTCATTACACCGTCGGGCTTTGGCCGGTGCATCACACTCATTACTCAATCCCGTTAATTCCTGAATTAAATCTGGAAAATTTACTTTGGGTAATCCCTGTTAGCGCTCTATTTGGTTTGGCTGCCATGCTGTTTTCAAGAAGCACTCATTTTTGGGGTCGCTTATTTTCAAAAACCATCTCCTACCCACCTTTAAGACCATACACAGGGGGAATAATTTTTGCAGTTGTGGTTTATTATTTTGGCGCAACTAAATTCATAGGACTGGGAGTTCATTCAATTGTAGAAGCATTCAGCATTCCCAGTAATAATTATGATTTTCTACTTAAAATTTTATTTACCGGATTCACTTTAGGAGCAGGTTTTAAAGGAGGCGAAGTAACTCCTTTGTTTTTTGTTGGTGCGACATTAGGAAGTGCTTTATCAGGATATGTCCCGTTACCGATTGCGCTTTTAGCCGGAATGGGATTTGTAGCTGTTTTTTCGGGTGCCACACACACACCAATAGCCTGTACTATTATGGGAATTGAACTTTTTGGTATAGAAAGTGCTGTTTTTATAGCCCTTGCCTGTTTTATAGCTTATATTTCTTCAGGCTCTGTTGGTATTTATCACTCACAAACCGTAGGAGGGGTTAAACACCAACTGTATGAAAAATTCAAAAGAAACAAACTTGATGATTTTTAAGTAAATTCTCAAATAAATTTTATATCATTGTAATACTAATCGCATGTAAAATTTATTCCGATGGCTTTTGGATTTCCTGCTTCACACATTCAATACATACCATACAATCACCTGTCAAGATTAGAATTTCTTTACTATTCTATCAAAGCCTGTCAAAAATTAAATTGGAGTATTTTAGCAATAAATGAAAATGAATTAATTGCCGAAACAAATCCTAAACAAGAAACCTGGAACGAAAAAATAACGATTAGTTTTGAAAACGAAGATGGCTTCATTCTTAGTTCCAGTAATGGAAACCAAATTTATGACAAAGGGAGAAACTTAAAAAACACGGATTCTTTTTTTGATGTTTTTAATGACTTAAAAAAAGAACAACCTACAACTACTCTGGATCAAAATAACATAACCGAAACAATAAACAGCACCAAAGAAAGCATTCTAAACGCAACAAAAAAAGAGTATTCGGTTAATAATTTTTATTCTTTTCTGTCTATTTTCACACCTGCCAAAGGATATTTCATCACTCCGATATTGATTTATATCAACTTTATTATTTTCTTTTTGATGGTATTTTCCGGGGTTAACTTTTTCAAACCTCAGCTATCCGATATTATCAATTGGGGAGCCAATTACAATCTTTTAACGGTGGAAAATCAATGGTGGAGATTATTTAGCTGCTTATTCATTCATTTGGGTTTCTTTCATTTACTTGTTAATTGTATTGCTCTTGGTTACGTAGGACTTTTAATAGAATCCTACTTAACCCGATTAGGATTTCTAGTCAGTTATATTTCCTGTGGTTTATTAGCCAGTTTATCTACTATTTATTGGTATGACAAAATAATAAGCGCCGGAGCTTCGGGAGCCATTTTTGGAATGTACGGCATACTATTAATCATTATTTTAACTAAATCGATTAATAGAAAACTAACTTCAAACACAATAACACTAACCATTGTATTCATAATACTCAACATCATAGAAAGTTTCAAAGAAGGTGTCGATGGCGCAGCACATATTGGCGGATTGTTATCCGGGCTGTTTTTTGGTTTTATCCTAACTATTTTAAATGCAAAACGAAAAGTTGCCTTAATTTCTATTTCTGTCATATCATTAATTGCCATTCCTTTACTTTCTTACAATATTATCTCTAAAAAAATCTATGTCTATCAGTTTTTCGAATACGAAAACAAAATGCAGGAATTCATCGATATGGAAAAAATGGCTTTAGAAGCTTACAACGTATATGTAACCGATGAAGAATCAAAAAAAGAATTACTGTATATGATTGAATCAAGAGGCATCTATTACTGGGAGGAAAACATCAAACTCATGAAAGAAGCCGACTTATTGTATTTGCCTCAAGAAAATCACAAACAGATTAAATCGATTATTCAGTATTGTCAATTAAGAATTAAGTTATACCGAACAGCATATCTAAAAATAAAATACAACTCCAATAGATATGATGAAGAATTAGACAATTTAAACCTTAAAATAGCCGACGTTTTAAACAAATTAAACAAAGACAAAAAAGAATAAAATCCTGTTAACGAATTCATAGTTTACATTAAAAAATGTAAATTCGCAAACTATGAATATACAAGATATACAAGCAATCCAGACTTTATTGGCAACGCCAAAAAAAATTGCAATTATTCCGCACCGTAATCCAGATGGAGATGCTATGGGTTCTACTTTAGGCCTTTATCATTTTTTAAAGAAAAACAATCACAAAGCAACTGTAATTTCGCCTAACGAATTTCCTGATTTCTTAGCCTGGCTTCCGGAATCAGAAGCCGTTCAGGTATTTGAAAAAGACAAAGAAAATTGCACTAAAATTTTACAGGAAGCAGAAATTGTTTTCACACTTGACTTTAATGCTTTTCATCGAACCGGAGAAATGGAAAAAGTACTCGAAGTACTGGATACCACTTACATTATGATTGACCATCATCAAAAACCGGATGATTATGCAACTTATATATATTCTAATACATCCTTTGGTTCAACTTGTGAAATGCTCTATAATTTCATTTGCTACCTTGAACAAAAAGACCAAATAGACAAAACCATAGGAACTTGTATTTACACAGGAATTTTAACGGATTCAGGTTCGTTTAGATTCCCAAACACTACCGGAAACACCCATCGAATTGTTGCCGAATTAATTGATTTAGGTGTTGAAAACACTATAATCCCAAATTTACTTTTTGACAATAGTTCCTACAACCGATTACAGTTATTAGGTCAGGCGTTACAAAATCTAAAAGTAATTCCTGAACACAAAACTTCTTATATCACACTTACACAAGAGGAATTAAATAGCTTTAATCACATAAAAGGTGACACCGAAGGCATTGTTAATTACGGTTTAAGCATCAAAGGAATTCAATTTACGGCTATTTTTATCGAAAACAAAGACGAAAACATCATTAAAATCTCTTTCCGTTCTCAAGGCAATTTTGATGTCAATGAATTTGCGAGAGCCCATTTTAATGGTGGAGGACACCGCAATGCTGCAGGAGGAAAATCGGAAACTTCAATGGAAGAAACGGTAGAAAAATTCAAAAACCTGGTCCAAACCCTAAATCTATAAACCTATGAAAGCACCCCAAATAATCGCTATAAGTTTCATCTTATGTCTTGTTTTTGGAGGCTGTAAACAGCAGCAAGATGCCAGACGTCCTATCTCCAGAGCTTCAGGTGTATTTATGAAAAGATCCGTTGAGAGGAATAAAAAACTGGTAGCTTCTGAAGAGGATTTAATCAAAACTTTGATGAAAAAAAATCCTAAAATCAGCTATTTTGCTTCAGCTAAAGGCTATTGGTATTATTATGAAACCAAAAATGAAACAGATACATTGACTCCTAAAAAAGGGGACGTTGCTTTTTTTAATTACGAATTAAAAGACCTTAACGGAGCTATTATTTATTCGGAAGTAGAATTAAGACCTCAGGTATATCGCGTGGACAAACAAGAAATTATGACGGGAATACGAGAAGGAATCAAATTAATGCGAAAAAACGAAAAAATAAATTTCTTATTTCCATCTCATATTGCTTATGGTTATCATGGCGACAATAAAAAAATAGGTCACAACCAACCTCTTATCTGTACTGTAACACTAAATGATTTTAAGCCTGAAGCCGTATACAAAAAAGAATTGGAGCAAGGTATCGCTCTTAGTTTATCCTCACCTCAGGACAGCATAAAAAAACCTAAAAAAGTTGCTGTAAAAACTAAACCCAAAACACAAGATACCTTAGAACAATAAATTGTTACCATATGAAAAAAAGCATTCTATTTGTATTATTTCTTATCAGCAGTTTTTATTCCTGCAAAAATGAAAGTGATTATTTCGCAGATGGTATTTATGCTAAAATTGACACTAATAAAGGAATCATTTATTTAGAACTGGATTACAAAAACGCCCCTATTACTGTGGCTAATTTTATTACACTTGTCGAAGGGAACAATCGCTTTGTTAGTACAGATTACAAAAAAGGACATCCATTTTATAACGGTTTAAAATTCTATCGTGTTATCAAAGGATTTGTAATTCAAACCGGTGACCCGGAAGGAAGCGGAACAGGAAATGCCGGTTATAGATTTAAAGACGAATATTTCGGTGAAATTTTTGATAAAGAAGGCGTTCTGGCTATGGCCAATAATGGCCCAAACACAAACAGCAGTCAATTTTTTATTACCAGAAATCCAACACCCTGGCTCAACGGAAAACACACTATTTTTGGTCATGTAATTAATGCAGGTATGGAAGTTGTCAATTCCATTAATCAGGACGATGAAGTGAAGTCCATTACCATTATCCGAAAAGGAGAAGCTGCTAAGAAATTTAATGCCGTTAAAACATTTGATGATTATTTTGTAATCGAATCTAAAAATCAAAAAATACAAAAAGCACTTGAAGCTCAAAAAGAAAGAATGTATGATAAAAAATACGGGAAAACAATTGTAGCTAAAATCAACTATTTCGGAGCGTTAAAAGAAAAGTCAAAAAAAACAGTCTCGGGATTAAAATACATTATTACACATAAAGGAGGTGGTAAAAAACCAGCTATCGGAACTAAAGTTAAAGTAAATTATGCTGTATTTTCAGAATACGGAGAACTTTATGACACTACTTTAGAAAACGTTGCAATGGCTTTTGGAAAAATTGATTCGGAACGTGTTGCTCAAAACGGTTATCAACCGGTACCTTTTCAAGTTGGAAAGAAAGATGGAATTATCCCCGGTTTCACCGAAGGACTTGAAAAATTATCTTTTGGAGATAAAGCTGTATTATTTATACCAGCTTATTTAGCCTATGGTCCCGGCGGTGCTGGAAATATAATCCCTCCACAAACCAACCTTATCTTTGAAATTGAATTAATCAAAGCCCAATAATATTAAATACAACCATTAGAAAAACAAAAACAAATGAAATTTAGAATATTATTTTTAGCATTCTTTGCCTTACTTACAATTCAGGCTCAGGAAACTTCAAAAAAAGTAGTTAAAAAAACAGCTCCTTTAAAAGAAGAAGGTATTTTTACTACCATCAATACCAGTAAAGGCGCAATTGTTTTAACATTAGATTTTCAAAAAGCTCCTGTTACCGTTGCCAATTTCATTTCTTTAGCACAGGGCAAAAACGAATTTGTTACCGACAGCAAACTTAAAGGGAAACCATTTTTTGATGGTTTAAAATTCCACCGCGTTATCAATGATTTTATGATTCAGGGCGGAGATCCACAGGGAACAGGTGCAGGCGGACCGGGCTATGCTTTTAAAGATGAATTTATCCCGGAATTAAAATTTGACAAAGGCGGTATTCTGGCTATGGCCAATGCCGGTCCAAAAACAAACGGTAGTCAGTTTTTCATTACTCACAAAGAAACACCTTGGTTAAATGGCAAACATACTATTTTTGGTCATGTGGTTCAGGGAATGGATGTTGTCAATAAAATTGCTCAGGATGATGTAATCAAAAACATCGTCATCACTCAAAAAGGTTCATTAGCAAAAAAATTCAAAGCCGAAAAAGTATTTGCTAACTATTACAACAACAAAGCCGAAGAAGAAAAAAAAGAAGCAGAAGCTAAAGCAGAAGCAGAAAAAATTCAAAAAGAAAAAATGGCTGCATTAACTGCTGAAAAAGTAGCTTATTTAAACAGTCAAAAAACAACTGCAACAACTACGCCTTCTGGTTTAATATACAAAATCACACAAAAAGGTACAGGAACAAAACCGGCAGCAGGTACTACTGTTTATTTTCATTATTCAGGCTATTTTGAAGACGGAAAATTATTTGACAGCAGCCGTGAAGAAATTGCTAAGACTTATAACGTGTACAACGAAATGAGAGCCATGCAAGGTGGTTACAATCCTTTTCCTTTTGAAATTGGTAAAAAAGACGGTATGATTCCGGGATTTATTGAAGCTATCAATTTACTTTCTTTTGGAGACAAAATGATTGCTTATATCCCTTCTAAATTAGCTTACGGTGAAAGTGGTGCCGGCGGAGTGATTCCTCCTAATGCAACTTTAATTTTCGAATTGGAAATTTTCGACAAACAAACCAAATAATATTTAGAAACAAAATACAAAAGCAAGACCCCTTTCATTTTTATGAAAGGGGTCTTGCTTTTGTTTATTAGTACGTTTTTATTTTTTTCCAAATTTCCATTCAAACTCATCCTTATCATTGATGATGGCTCCTACTTCTAATTTCACTACCTCTTCAAATTCCGTTTGAAACAGCAACCAATTGTCTTCGTTAAAATAGTTTTCAAAAGTATCAAACTCTTCCTGAGTAAATTTAGTTATGCTTTTTTTAGCCAACTCATTTTTAACATCTTTGATATTTTTACCGATAACTTTATTACAAAATAATTCCAAATCAGGACTGGAAGCCACAATATAACCCATTTTAAAATCTTCGTCTTTATAAAAAGTCAAACGCATTTTAAACTTATTATAAGTAAAAATCACATTATCATCTTCGTCTTTGTAATTTCTATCCGGTGTACCATAAACAGCTGAAACATCTTTCTGTTTCATACCGAAAATAAGTTTATCAATTCCGTTTTTAAGGTTTATTTTCATATATGTAAAATTTATTTTTTTAGCAGTTATATATGGTATCGCTTTTATTTATTAGGTAATTGCTTGTACAAACTTGTTATTAATGGCGATTTCATATGTAAATAATTCTGCTGCAAAGTTCGAAAACTTTTTCACATCTCAGGCATATAAATCATTTATAATCTTAAGATTTTATTAAAGCTAAAGTAGTTACGATATTTTTTAAGTAAATTTAATATATAATCATTATTCCTTACACATGAAGTTTTACACTTAAAAAACCGAAATATTTCAACTATTTAACTGCCTATAGTTCAAATAAAATCCCATTCTTATGAACCTACCTCTTAAAGATAGAAAATTTGTTTTTTTACTCCTTTCGGTCAGTACTGTCATTATTTTAGAAATACTTTCCTTATTAGGTATTCATCTCCCAATGCCTTATGCTCCTTTTATTTTCTGTAGCTTTATCATCCTGATTGGCCATGAAGTAATTCTTAAAGGAATACAATCGCTTCTTAAATTCAATTTTAGCAGTATCAATTTACTGATGACCATTGCCGTTATTGCAGCCTTGTATTTAGGCGAATATCCCGAAGCTGCCGTTGTCATTGTTCTTTATGTTTTGGGCGAAAGATTAGAAGACATCGGACTCGAAAACTCCAAATCGGCTTTAGATGAATTAATTAAAAGCACACCCAAAACAGCATTTGTAAAAAAATTAAATTGTGAAATTCCTGTTGACCAAATCGAAATTGGAACTACCATCCAAATTAAAGCTGGCGAAATCATTCCTTTAGATGGAAAAATAACTTTTGGAGAAAGTCTCATTGACGAATCGGCCATTACAGGAGAACCCACTGCCAAGGAAAAACAAATGGGTGATGCTGTTTTTGCAGGAACTCTCAATAAAAATGGCTTTATAGAAATTAAAACGACCAAACTTTCCACCGACACCACTTTTGCAAAAATTATCCAACTCACTTTTGAAGCAGGTGCCGCCAAAAGCGAAACACAAAAATTCATTCAGCGTTTTTCAAAATTATACACTCCTATTATTATTGGAATAGCTATTTTAATTTTTACAATTCCGGTTTTTATATTAGGATTAGATTTTAATCATTGGTTAAAACAAGCCGTCACACTTTTAGTTATTGCCTGCCCCTGCGCCTTAGTTATCTCAACACCTGTAGCCATTTATGCCGCTATTGGTAATGCTTCCGCAAAAGGCGCTCTGGTAAAGGGAGGAAAATACATTGAAGCCCTGTCCGAAATTCAAGCCATTGCAATAGATAAAACCCGAACTATTACATACGGAACCCCTGTAGTATCCGATGTCTATCCATTAATAGGAACCAGCCGGGAAGAATTACTTTCCTGCACAGCAGGTGCCGAAATGTTTTCAGAACATCCATTAGCTCAAGCCATAATTACCGCCAGTAAAACGGAAGGTTTTGAGCCTCATATTGCTAAAGATTTTAAAAGCATAATGGGAAAAGGAGCTACAGCAAAATGCGTTGTTTGCCAAATCGATACAGTTCTGGTAGGCAAATTGGAATTTATCCGGGAATATCATGACATTTCAGACGAAGTAGAATCTATCGTTGCTCAATTATCTACCGAAGGAAAAACAAGTGTAGTCGTTAGCTTTGGTAAAGGTGTTGCGGGTATCATTGGACTTACCGACGAAATAAAACCCGATAGTCGTTCAGCCATACAAGAACTTCAGGAACAAAATATTGATGTAATTATGCTTACCGGAGACACGGAAAAAGCAGCTCACTTTGTAGCGCGTCAAGTAGGCATTACCAAAGTTTTTGGAGGATTACTACCCGAACAAAAATCAGAAGAGATAAAAGCCCTTTTACAACAATACGACAAAGTAGCAATGGTAGGTGACGGAATTAATGATGCTCCTGCCTTAGCATTAAGTACTGTAGGAATTGCCATGGGCACAGCCGGAAGTGACACAGCTATTGAAACCGCAAACATTGCCTTAATGAACGATCAATTATCTTTAATCCCATTCCTTATCAGACTTAGTAAAAAAACAATGAAACAAATAAAAGCCAATACTTATGGTGCCATCATTACAAAATTGGTATTTATCTTACTGGCGGTATTTGGATACAGCAATTTGGTTCTTGCCATTGCTGCCGATGTAGGGGTAACACTAATTGTAATCTTGTTCAGTCTGAACCTTATGCAATTCGAAAAAACAAAAACAAAAGACACTTCAACAACTTAAATTAGTTTACTGATTTACAAAACATTACTTTTAATTATTTAAATTACACACCATTTTTTAACACAAAATAAAATGATATAATTTTAATCCATCACCAGCATCATGAAAACCTTTAAAGAGCAAGGTTCGAATAACCTTAAACGCATTAGTTGGCCCATAATTCTTTTCATGACTTTGTTATTTTTATTGTTAGCCTGGTTAGCTAATTATTACAAAAACGAACAACAGTATGTTGTTGTAAAATCTTACGGTAAAGGCGCAATAATAAATCTCTCTAAAAATTACAATACAATAAGTTTTCCTTCTACATCAAACAAATTTGGAGCTGTATTAGCAGAAAATGGAGATCTGTTAGAGTTCAATTCCATTCCAATTCTTTATAGTAACCCAGAAATTGATTCAATCAAAATTAATTACTCAAAAGATTCAATTATATATGTAAACGGAAAATTAAACAGCTTACTGATTAACAAAAAAGTCAATCTTCTCTCATGGTTTCAAAAAATGAAATCCTCCGAAATTGACAACTTAGCAACAATAATTATAAACGACAAAATCCCTGGAAACTACTTAGGATACTTAAAAGAAATTGCCTCACAAAAACCAAACATTAATTTAGTTTTTGAAAACTACAACAACGAAAATAACATCGAAGACTATTTGCAGCATGCTGCCTTTTTCTCTCCTCACTTTATAAAAATATCTTTAAATCAAAAACAATTAAATCTCTTAAAAAATTTCAATTCCATTGAGTGTCTGTATCTCAATCTCTCAGATTCTGTTATTACTAAACCGCTACCTAAAATAATTGGATTAAAACAATGTATTATCAATGGAAATAATCTCAAATCTTTAGACAAATCCTTTTTCGTTGAAAACCCACAATTGGAAAAAATAAGTTTATTTGGCTGTCTGAACGATTATTCCGCTTTAAGACCATTAAAAAAACTAACAGAAATCGTATTGACGAATAGTGACTGTAAAGCAGATTTATCCCCGATAAAAGATAAATTATCCCAATTATCCATTATTCTATTATCGGGCACTTTTAGTTCCATTGATTTACTCGCAAATTATCACAATATCAAATGGTTGGGTTTACCTGAAAACACCACACAAACACAACTAAACACTTTCTGTTCTCAATTAAAAAATTTGCAAATACTACAAATAAACGGAAACGATTCTATTAAAAATCTGGAACCCTTAAAAGAATTAACCAATCTAAGAGGACTGGTAATCGAAGACTCAGTATCCAACTTAAAATCGCTGAACAACTTAAAATCACTACGCTATTTATCACTATCCGAAAAGAACATGAAAGACAGCCTTAGCATACAAAAACTAAAAATAAGTTTACCCGGCTGTATTATCGTCCCTAATTCCGGAGCCTGCATGGGTTCAGGATGGTTGCTCCTATTAATTCCTTTAGTTCTAATTTTCAGTTTGATTATTATAAAAAAATCTCAAAAACATTGAAAAATCTAATGAAGACCTCTGAAACTATAATAGTATCCCCTAACGTTAAAAAAAAGCTATTTGATACCTTAATATGCAGTTTCGAAATTGTGATTTTTGGTTATTTCATCAATTATTCATTTCCTTATAAAATTATCGCTTTCGTTGCTTTATCACATACATCCTTTATTATAAGTCGTAATATCAATCACCAATTAATTTCTTTTGCTCAACTATTTAAAAACACTTTTAAAACAAGAACGATAATTTATCTTATTATTGGAATTCAAATGGGGCTGGCCGCAGCAATGTATTACAGAGGAAGTAACACAATGCCCGTACTTCCCAATTTAATAAAACCGTTTTCAATTATAGCGGTATCCATTGGCATCACAGAAGAATTATTTTTCAGAGGTTTTATCCAAACCCAATTGAACAGGATAAATACTTATTGGGCTATTCTTTTCGCTGCCTTTACACATACAGCCTATAAAACCAGTTTATTTATCTCTCCTGCCACGATAATACCTCACGAAAATATTCCATTTTTTATGATTGCTTCATTCATTGCTTTTATTATTCTGGGCATCTTAAAACAGCAATCTAAAAACCTACTTCCGTCAATTATAGCTCATGCTGCTTTTGATTTGGTTGTATATGCAGAAATCACTCAGGCTCCCTGGTGGGTTTGGTAATTTTCAGAAACAAAAAAGCAAATAATCTCTTTTTCAGGATATTATTTACTAACTTAACTATTTAATTGAACTCTAAAGACTATCTTTTTAAGTCCATAACCAAAACCGAAAAGCCATGAATATCTCTTTTGAAAAAAAAATATTTCTGGGATTTATTATCAATATCATTGTGGTAGTTGCTGCCGCATGGATTTTTTTAATCCGATTAGACCCTGCTCATGACACTACAATGGACTCCCAATTGAATGCTATTGAAATCTCTTTATTTGTACTTTCCATACTTCTTTTGATTGTAGTTTATTTCATTATCAGAACGCAATTCAAAGCCAAAGAAAGAGCTCAAAAACTCTTGGAAGAAAACAAACAATTATTACAATCCATCATTGACAATACATCCAGTCCTATTTTTATCAAAAAATTAAATGGTGAATACCTTCTAATCAACAAAAATTTTGGTGATTTATTTGGCACCACTAACGAAAAAATAATTGGCAAAACCGACCATGATTTTTTACCTAAAGAAATTGCTGAAACATACCGAAATTCTGATTTAGAAGTAGCAAAAAAATTAACCGAACTCAAATCAGAAGAAACCATTGAGCAAAAAGACGGAATCCACACCTACATTGCCGTAAAATATCCTTTATATGATGCAACAGGTCGTATTTACGCCATTGGTGGTATCTCAACTGATATAACCGAAAGAAAAAAATTAGAAGATTCTCTTAAAGCTACCGATGCATTTTTCAATATGTCTTTTGATATTTTTACCGTTGCCAAAAATGATCATTTTATCAAAATCAACGCTGCTTTTACCAACACCTTAGGTTACACCCAAAAAGACATGGATGAAATAAAATTCATGGATTTAACACATCCTGAGGATCGCTCCACCTCCGACGAAGTCTTAGCCGAAATACGTAAAGGCAAAACAGTAATTAGCTTTAAAAACAGAGTACGCCATAAAGATGGTTCTTACCGATGGCTGGATTGGAACAGTAATATCGATTTGAAAGAAGGCATAATCTATTCGGCAGCGAGAGACATTACGGAAACAGTAGAACTTAGTATCGAACAACAAAAAGCCGTTGATGAACTCTATGAAAATGAAGAAAAACTAAGAGTGATTGTTGAAAATATCGGCGAAGGAGTAATTGTTGCCGATGCCGACAAAAAAGTAATACTGGCTAATTATGTGGCTAATGACATTTTTGGAATCGAAGAAGACGACAAAATCCCAACGGATTTAACCACTCATTTTGAACTCTATTTCCCGGATGAAAAAACCGTATTTCCGGCTCAAAATTTGCCTATGGAACGCGCTTTTAACGGCGAAGTTACTGATGATGTTGACTTAGTGCTTTGGAATCCTGTTTCACAGGAAAAAAGAAGAGTACTAATTAGCGGCCGCCCTTTAATTGACCAAGACAACAATATAGTTGCAGCCGTGATCACCATTAAAGACATCAGCCAATACAAAAAAATGGAAGAAGAACTAGAAGAAACCGAAACCAAATACCGTAAACTTATCGGATTTAAAAGTGAAAAGAAAGAGAGCAAAGAAAAAGACGACGACAAAGACAAAAAACCATTATAGCATAAAAAAAGCGTTAAGATTCTAACTTAACGCTTTTGTATTTTATTCTTCTTCGTACATTTCATCATATCGGGCCGGAACTTGCGGATCATAAAGCGGACATTTGAATTCTTCCATAACATCTACTAACTTATCCATCGTTTTACCCTGCGTCCCATAACAATCAATCTGAACAATTTGAGGTGTAGTTTTTACCTGAAAGGCACCTACTCCATCCTTATTTTTCCAGCTGTTCTCATCTACTCTTTCCCATTTGGAAAAAACCGATGCAATTCGGTTCATGATAACCTCAACCGGAAGTTCTTCTAAACCCTCAATGTTTTTTTGCTCATCGATAGCTTCATAAACCTCCTGATGATTTAAATAAACCTCTTCCAAATATTTCCAAAAAACTAATTCGTACATGTTTTTTTGAGTTGCTGAGTAGCTAAGTTTCTGAGATACTTAGTAACTCTTTAATAATTAATATTCAAAAGTTCCGTATTCGCTGGTTATAGTCAGTTTTTTACTTTCAGAAGCTTCCACTCTACCAACAATCTGCGCATTCACATTGAACGATTTTGAAATCGCAATAATATCTTCTGCTACAGCTGCCGGAACGTACAATTCCATACGATGTCCACAGTTGAAAACCTGATACATCTCTTTCCAATCCGTTTTAGATTGTTCCTGAATTAATTTGAACAATGGAGGAACCGGAAATAAATTGTCTTTTATAATATGTAAATTATCTACAAAATGTAAAATCTTAGTTTGCGCTCCACCACTACAGTGAACCATTCCGTGAATTTCATTCGCAGCATATTTGTCTAAAATTTTCTTGATAATTGGCGCATAAGTACGCGTTGGCGAAAGCACTAATTGTCCGGCATCAATAGGAGAATTTTCAACAGCATCTGTCAATTGTACCTGACCTGAATAAATCAATTCCTCAGGAACAGCAGCATCGTAACTTTCAGGATATTTTGTTGCCAAATATTTCCCGAAAACATCATGACGAGCCGATGTCAATCCATTACTTCCCATTCCACCATTATAGCTTTTTTCATAAGAAGCCTGACCGAAAGATTCCAATCCAACGATTACATCTCCAGCCTGAATATTCGCATTGTCAATAACTCTAGAACGTTTCATTCTGGCAGTTACTGTAGAATCTACGATAATAGTACGAACGATATCACCCACGTCAGCAGTTTCTCCTCCTGTAGAATGAATGCTCACACCAAAAGAATCTAATTCCTGAATTAACTCTTCTGTTCCATTGATAATAGCTGAAATTACTTCCGCAGGAATCAGGTTTTTGTTTCTTCCAATAGTTGAAGAAAGCAAGATATTATCAGTTGCTCCTACACATAATAAATCGTCAATATTCATAATTAACGCATCTTGTGCAATACCTTTCCAAACGGAGATATCTCCAGTTTCTTTCCAGTACATGTATGCCAAAGAAGATTTAGTTCCAGCTCCGTCGGCGTGCATAATAAGACAATAATCTTCGTCCTGAGTTAAATAATCCGGAACAATTTTACAAAATGCCTTAGGAAATAATCCTTTATCTATATTTTTAATAGCATTGTGCACATCTTCTTTAGATGCTGAAACACCACGCTGTGCGTATCTTTTTGAAGTATCTGAACTCATGAATTCTAATTGTGTAATTGCAAAAGCAACTTGATTTTGCGGCAAAGATAATTATTTTTTAGAAGTTAGAGGTTAAAAGTTAGAGGTTAGAAGCCCCGCCCCATAACCTCTAACTTTTAACTTCTAACTAAGTATATTATTTCGTAAACAACAACTCTCTGTACTTAGTTAATGTCCATAATTCATTATCTACTAATAATTCTAATTTATCACAGTGATTCCTGATGATTTCAAAATAAGGTTTTACTTTATTACAATACGCCTCAGCCGTTTTTTGAGCATTATTCAAAGCATTTGCATTTTTTCTTTCGTTTCGCATTTCTTCTACCTTAGCATTAATACCTTCGATATGCGTAGAAATTTCTTTTATCAAACCGATTTGCTCTTTAGCAATCGATTCAAATTCTTTACCAAAAATATCTTTCAACCCTTTCACATTTTCAATCAAAGTATTTTGGTAGCGAATAGCCGTTGGGATCACATGATTTTTAGAAATATCTCCTAACACCCTGCTTTCAATCTGGATTTTTTTAGTATATTCTTCCAATTCGATTTCGTAGCGTGCCTCTACTTCTACATGATTCATAATCCCTAATTCTGAAAACAAATCCAATGCTCGTTTTGATACTTTAGCTTTTAAAGCCTCCGGAGTTGTTTTAAAATTACTCAAGCCTCTCTTTTTAGCTTCCTTCTCCCAAGCCTCACTATAACCATCTCCTTCAAAAAGAATATCTTTTGAAACCTTAATATATTCTCTTAAAACATTAAAAATAGCATCGTCTTTTTTCATTGCTTTAGAATCGATCAAAGTATCTACTTCTGCTTTAAAATCTCTTAATTGTTTGGCTACAATTGTATTCAAAGTTGTCATCGCATTGGAACAGTTGGCAGAAGAACCCACTGCTCTAAACTCGAATTTATTACCAGTGAAAGCAAAAGGTGATGTTCGGTTTCTATCCGTATTATCTAAAATTACTTCAGGAATTTTACCAACTACATTTAATTTCAAATCTGTTTTTTCTTCCGGTGATAATTTACCTCTGGTCACACTTTCTAATTCAGCCAAAACCTTAGTTAATTGTTCTCCAATAAATACCGAAATAATCGCCGGAGGCGCTTCATTAGCACCTAAGCGATGATCATTACTAGCTGTAGCAATTGAAGCGCGTAATAATTCTTCATAATCATTAACCGCCTTAATGGTATTAATAAAGAAAGTCAAAAACTGTAAATTACTCATTGGCGTTTTACTCGGACTCAAAAGATTCACTCCGGTATCAGTTGCCAACGACCAGTTATTGTGTTTTCCGGAACCATTTACTCCCTGAAAAGGCTTTTCGTGCAATAACACTTTAAAATCATGACGTTCGGCTACTTTTTGCATAATATCCATCAAAAGACAGTTATGATCTACAGCTAAATTAGTCTCTTCAAAAATAGGTGCCAACTCAAATTGATTAGGCGCTACCTCATTATGACGGGTTTTAACCGGAATTCCAAGCAACATACATTCCTGCTCTAAATCACGCATATAAGTTAACGCGCGAGTAGGAATTGAACCAAAATAATGATCGTCTAACTGTTGTCCTTTAGCTGAAGTATGCCCTAACAAAGTTCTTCCGGTCATCATCAAATCAGGACGGGAATGCGCTAAAGCTTTATCAACTAAAAAATACTCCTGTTCCCAACCTAAGGTTGCGGTAACCTTTTTTACATTTTTATCAAAATAACGACAAACTTCAGTCGCAGCTTCATCCATTGCAGCCAAAGCTCTTAACAAAGGAATTTTATTATCTAAAGCCTCTCCTGTATACGAAATAAAAACAGTAGGAATACACAAAGTAGTACCATATATAAATGCCGGCGAAGTAGGATCCCAGGCTGTATAACCTCTGGCTTCAAAAGTATTTCTGATTCCTCCGTTTGGAAAACTGGAAGCATCCGGTTCTTGTTGCACCAATTGCGCTCCTCCAAATTTTTCAACAGGATCACTACCATCAAAAGAGGTTTCAAAAAAAGCATCGTGTTTTTCTGCTGTAGTCCCTGTTAATGGCTGAAACCAGTGGGTGTAATGAGTAACACCTTTTGACAGAGCCCACTCTTTCATCCCCATCGCAATATAATCTGCCAGTTTTCGTTCTATTTTTGTTCCATTTTCAATAGCTCCCTGCACCGCTTTAAAAGCATCCGAAGTCAAATATTGCTTCATTGCTTTTTCATTAAATACATTTAAACCAAAAATATTTGATTTTCTATTAGCTTCTTCAAAAGATACTACTTTTCTATTAGAAGCTTCCCTTAATGCTTGAAAACGTATTGTTGACATTATAAGCTGTTTTTTAAATAGTTAATAACAATTTGTAATTAAAAACACAAAGATAAAGAATCCTAAGCTAAAAACAGCCGAACAAGGCATTGCTAAATTGCTTTTTATTTAGCTTGAAAATTGTTTTTTTTTAAATATACCCCCCACCAAAATATAGTAATGTGAAAAATAACACCTATTCAAAACAAAAGCCCCCCAAGGTTTTTAGGACTAGAAAAAAATATCTTATATTTGCACTTCAAAATTAAATCAAGAAAATTAATTTATATTATTATGGCAAAAATAAAATTAGAGTACATTTGGCTAGATGGATATGAGCCAACTCAAAATCTTAGAAGTAAAACTAAAGTTGAAGAGCATGAAAACTTTCAAGGAACTTTAGCAGAATTAGATAAATGGTCATTTGACGGTTCATCTACAAGACAAGCTGAAGGTGGATCTTCTGATTGTTCATTAGTTCCTGTTGCTATTTATCCAGATCCAGATCGTATCAACGGATATTTAGTAATGTGTGAAGTTATGAATGCTGATGGTACTCCACACCCATCTAACGGAAGAGCTACTATTGACGATGAGGATGATGATTTCTGGTTTGGTTTCGAACAAGAATACTTCATCATGGATACTAAAACTCAATTGCCATTAGGATTCCCTGTAGGAGGTTATCCAGCTCCACAAGGTATGTACTACTGTTCAGTTGGTGGAAAAAACACTCACGGTAGAAACTTAGTTGAAGAGCATGCTAATTTATGTATTGCTGCTGGAATCAACTTTGAAGGAATCAACCAAGAGGTTGCTTGCGGACAATGGGAATTCCAATTATTTGCTAAAGGTGCTAAAAAAGCAGGAGACGAAATCTGGGTTGCTAGATATTTATTAGATCGTTTAACTGAGAAATATGGTTACTATATTGAGTACCACCCAAAACCTCTAGGAAAAGATATGGACTGGAATGGTTCAGGTATGCATGCTAACTTCTCTAACTCAGTATTGAGAACTTGTGGAGACAGAGCTACTTACGAAAGAATCTGTGAGGCTTTCCGTCCGGTTGTTGAAGAGCACATCGCTGTTTACGGAGCTTATAACGACCAACGTTTAACTGGTAAGCACGAAACTGCTTCTATCCACGATTTCTCTTACGGAATCTCTGACAGAGGATGTTCTATCCGTATTCCTTTAATCACTGTTCAAAAAGGATGGAAAGGATGGTTGGAAGACAGAAGACCAGCTTCTAACGGTGACCCATACAAAATTGCTGCTAGAATTATCAAAACAGTTAAATCTGCTTTGTAATAATTCCCAATTTATAAAACTAAAAATGCCTTCAGAAATGGAGGCATTTTTTTTATCTTATAAAATGAAATTCACCAATCAATCATTAATACAAAAAACTATCTTTGTAATAACACAATAAAATTATTATGATAGTTTGGATTTGTTTTATAGCGACTATTTTTTTATTCCTTGCATTAGACTTAGGAATTTTTAACAAAACCCCACACGAAATCAGCTCCAAAGAAGCCGGAAAATGGACCGCTATCTGGATTTCCTTATCTTTCCTGTTTTCTACAATTGTTTACTGGCTCTACCAAAACAATTACATTGAAAACCCTGATCGTTTAAAACCATCAGTTGCTTCAATGAAATACATTACGGGTTACCTCATAGAACTCTCCTTGAGTATTGACAATATCTTTGTAATTGCCATTATCTTTTCTTCTTTTAGAATTCCAAAAAAATACCAGCACCGTGTCTTGTTTTGGGGAATAATTGGAGCTATCGTCTTCCGTGGTATCATGATTTATTTTGGAGTAATGATTATCAAAAAATTTGCCTGGACAACTTACTTGTTTGGCGCATTCCTGATTTACACCGCCCTCAAAATGTTTTTTAAAAAAGAAGATCATGAATACGATCCTCATAATTCCATTTTTTACAAATACCTGAAAAAATTAACGCCTATAACCACAAAAATTGAGAGCGAACATTTTTTTGTTAAAATAAACAACATCAATACTGCTACTCCTTTATTTGTTACTTTATTTCTCATCGAACTAATGGATATTGTTTTTGCACTCGACAGTGTTCCTGCCATTTTAGCAATTACTTCAGATCCATTTTTAGTATTTAGTTCGAATATTTTTGCCATCTTAGGATTACGCTCGATGTATTTCTTTTTAGCCAATATGCTTGAAAAATTCAGCTATTTGGAATACAGTCTGATTGCCATTTTATGCTTTGTAGGATTAAAAATGATTTTCCACAAATTCCTGAACCTACCTGAATGGGCTTCTTTAGCATTTATTGCCCTTGCTCTATTATCAGGAATCATTGCTTCAATACAAAAGGACAAACGAAGTCAAAAAATATAAAACAAAAAAAGGAAATCGTGAGATTTCCTTTTTTATTATCCAATTCACTGTACTATTACAATTTTACTTTTTGAACCTGACTTTCACTTATTTTTAAAGTACTCATAACCTCTGTATAATTGCTGGTATCCATAGTAGCAGCCAAAGCAGAAGGCACAATAACAACTCTAAATGTTTGATTATTGATATATGAAGGAGTATTTAACAAATTATAAGTTCCCCTGGCAGTAATAACAAAATCAACTTTACTAAAATCATAATCATAATCCAATTCATCTCCGTTTGTAAAATAGATGGTTCTTGGAATTAATTGCCAAACCGGAGTAGTTGAATTAATAAGACTTGTTAATCGATACACCAAAACAGTTTCATCATCGTATAAATTCCCTCCTATTTCATACTGAAAAGTACTTTCTAAATTATATTCATTATCAGCTACCCTGGCCAAATTAACATTTTTAATTTCAAAAGCCTCAGGAAAGGTATCATTATCTTCATGCAAATCATCTGATGTAGTACAACTTGAAACAGCAAATAAACCTACAAATACGAAAAGTGTCATTATTTTTTTCATGGTAATAAATTTTTAAATGGTTAAGATTTAAAATCAGTTATTCATGAACTGTGCCAAAGATTTATTTTAGCATTACTTTTTTCTTTAAAAACCGAAAGCTGCTATTCCTAAAAACAAAAAACACCCGAATTAACGGGTGTTTTTAATTAAATTAATTACTCTATTTAATACGAAGACATTACACTTTTCACAGTACTTCCCTGGCTAGTTGTTAATCTTACATAATACACTTGTTGTTGTTCCAAAGTAGCATTAATCGTAATTACAACTTCTTTACCAAGATAACTATTAGTATCAATCATTGAATAAACAATGATTCCTTTTGAATTAAATACTTCAATTGTCACATCAGATACATAATCAAAATTATATTTAATAGTCAATTGATCTTTAAAAGGTACCGGATAAGCATCAAAACCAGCGGTTTCAACACTGCTGATTTTAGCAGTTGTTACTGTTGCTAAATCTAAAGTTGGTGGCTCTGGACATTTTTCTATATCCCAACCAACAGCTATAGCACATTCATCAAACACCTCATTTACAGCAGCTACTGCTCCGGCAATATCAGACAATGATGCACCATCTTCGCTATTTTTAACATCATCAACATTAGCCAAAGCTCTATTTGCTAAATCTAACAATCCGGCTATGGTTTTCATACCATTTCCGTCTGGAATAATAGCATTAATGACAGCAGCACTGAATGTTCTGTAAGTATACTCATTTACAGTACCAACCCAAATATTACCTTCAAAATGACCACAAACTCTTGGTTTTGCAACTTCCGAACCACAACCTCCTTCAGGTTTTGCAGTTGCTAAAGTACCTGCTTGCAACTCAAAATTGCCTAATTTAGAAGGGTTAGTTATATTGACATTCAAAGACAATGCAATGGTTTGAGAAAGTAATACATTATTAATTTTACCATTTTTCAAGAAGCTATTTGGTAAAGAAGGACAAATATCATAATCTCCTGCCGGAACTATTTCAGTCGCTTTTCCTCCTCCAGGCATTTGAGTAATGATACAGTTCTCATCACCTAAGCTCATAACAACAGAAGAACCTAGTTTACCTACAGTAATAGTACCTCCGGCATTGGTAAGCGCTTGTGTAATTAAGTCAACAGTAGGAATTCCTCCCTCTGTACCATCACAATATTTACCTCCGGAATTACCATAAGCACCTTGGGTATAAGTACATATTGGACCACCACAAGTTACAACCATAAGTTCTCGTGAACAAGTACTTTGACAACCATTAGCATTTGTTATTGTAACATAATAAACTCCCGCAACACTCACACTAATTGACGGAGTATTAGCACTAAAGTTATTTGGTCCTGTCCATGCATAAGTTGTCATTCCTGCTGTGGCTGTAAATGTTGAGCTACCACCTAAACATACGGTTTGTTCTCCTGTAATATCACAAGTTGGATTAGCATTAACTGTAATAACAAATTGAGCTGTACCCATACAAGATCCACTGACACTTTTTACATAAATGGTGCGTGAACCGGTTGTATATTGTACTCCTGTTAATCCTGCATTTTCATCTGATATCAAATTAGTCATTGCTACATCGGTATAGAAACTCAATGTTCCTCCATCAGCATCTGTAACTCCAGAATTTAAAGTAAATGTCGCCTGACCAGTTGATCCGCTTTCGCAAGAAGAAAGTGGTGTTGTGGTTACATCTGGATTATCTGTAACTATAACTGTAAATGATGCAGTACTGTAACAATTAGTTGTTCCTGCTTCTGCTCGAATATAGAAAGTTCTAGGAGAAGATGCAACAGTAACAGATGTTGGACTTGTTACTGCATTTACTTCATTTTGAGCATCAGCCAAAGAATTATAGAAACTAATTACTCCTCCGTCAGGATTAGTTAAAATTGCATTATTTAAGTTTACTGAAGCGGCACCAGTAGTTCCTGTTTCACAAGCAGTAAGATTTTGAACTGTTATATCTGGATTATCTGTAACCGTAACTGTAAACGATGCAGTGCTGTAACAATTAGTTGTTCCTGCTTCTGCTCGAATATAGAAAGTTCTTGGTGAAGAT
>NZ_FNEO01000012.1 GCF_900100165.1 Flavobacterium glycines | reverse complement strand
GTGGTTTCACGTTGGTTTTTCACGTAAAAATTTTATATTAGCTGAAAGTACGCAGTTCGCTGGTTTCGCAAAAAGCCACTAGCCGCGAAACGTTAGCGGTAATTATAACAGACGACCACAGACAAAAAGAATGACGACAAAAAACTTCAAAATAAAAGCAGACGAGTTTGTTGACTTAGTTCCACAAATGGGAGGTTGTTTTGCGACTGACAAAATAACTGTAGACGGACTGAGAGTTGGTTATATGTATCGTGAAGAGCCAGACGAAAAAATGGATAGCGGTTGGCGTTTTTTTTCAGGAACAGAAGACCAAGAATATGTTAACGACCCAAACAACACAATGATTTACAATGTGAATACAATTGCAAATTATGATAGAGCAATAATTCCATATTTAGACCTTCCATTTGGTACTGAACTTGAAAGAATTGAAAATACAGACAAATTTAAAATCATAACAGAATAACGATGCCATTTCCAGTAGACATAAAATATATCATTGAAACGGAGCAAGAGCTAGGACTTGTATTTCCCGACAGCTTCAAGTCTAAAATGACAAAAGAAAATGGTGGAGAACTAATGACAGAGGACGATGATTGGCAACTGTTTCCATTTTTTGATAAGTCCGACAACAAAAGAATGAGCAGGACTTGCAATCACATTGTTTTAGAAACCAAACAAGCAAGGACTTGGGACAATTTCCCAGACAACGGAATTGCAATTGCTTCTAATGGTTCGGGCGACAATCTGATTTTATTACCACTTGACACCGACAACAAAAAACTAAGAGAAGAAATTTATTTATGGCAACACGAGACGGGCGAAATTCAGCAAGTAGCTAAGACGATAGACGAACTGACGGAAGAATAACTACCGCTAACACGGGTTTTGCGTCAGGCGGGCTGACGTGCAAACTTTGAGCTTTATGCTACTAATGAACTTAAGTAATAAATTGAAACTTTATGCTCCGAAACCCGCCCGAACGCAAAGCCCGAAAACGTTAGCAGCAACCATTCAGAAACTCTCCAGAAATAATGACTACATCAAAAATTGACAAACTAAAATATTTATTAGTAAAGGAAAAGTTTGCAGATTCAGAATGGGACAAAAGAGGTTTAATTCCATCTAATTTAGAGTTATGTGAACACTTGGAAAATAATTTGAACGATTGTATAAATTCGTTGCTAAATCAAACTGAAAAAGAAACACCAAAAAAAATTAAACGCATTTTAATCCAGAATATGAAAAGCTTAAATAAATCAGAACTGGATACAGAAGAAAAAGAATTTGTTTGCGATTATTATCATGAAATTTCTAAAATAGTTGAAGTCGATTTTAAAAATGAACTCAATAAATGGCTTTATGGAAGCATATTAAATTCATTTATTAAAATTTCAGAATTCATAAAAGGAAAAGAGAAAATAATAGAAATTACATCACAGAATTGTACAAAATGTAATTCTAAACTTGAAACTTTTATTCTTGAAAAAGACGAGAATATACCTGATTCTGATTTTTTAATTGTAAAGTGTAAATCATGCGCGGAATTTAACTTAATAGTTAATGGCCCAAAAATAAAAAGACTGAGATTTGGAGAATATGACCTAACGGAACAATTATCAAGAAAAGATTTTGATTTGGAAGAAGCGAAAACGAGATTGAAGCAAATTCAGTATTTCAGAAAATAATGGCAGCTGCTAACAGCGGTTTGAAGCAATAGTTGGTTTGTTGCTTAGTTGCTTTGCTGATTTCCCGCAGGAAATCTTATCTTAGCTGAAAATAATCAGTCCGCTGGCTTCACTACTGCGTCAAGCCGCGGAACGTTATGTGGCATGCTACCGAACTAAATATTCAGAAATTTGAATCATAAACTAAATATAAAATCCAATACTAAATAAGGTTCTGAAGTTAAAAACAAACATCCGCAGACAAAATGAATCAACAAAAAATTGAACAAATTAAGTCGATACTTAAGCACTGGAATCCTCTAGGAAATGCTGAACATAGTATCCAAGATTTAAATGACTATGAAACAGAGGTTGACGATATCATTTTTAATCTTGAAATAGATTATGATTTTCCAGAAAAAAGTGTTACCAAAAATCAGTTGTCTAAAATTGTCAAAGAAGTCTTGAATCAAGCTTTTGGCTTGCACTTAACGAACTCAGAATGTGATGCTCCTTCTGAAGAAATATTGAAGGTTTTGAACCATAGATAAAAGCACGCCACATAACAGCTAGTAAGCGCAAGTTGGGTTTTGATGCTTATGGAAAGTTGGTTTTGAATTTGTGAAATTTGTGTTTAATGGAAAATAATCGCATTTTTAATCCCAACCTGCGCCTACTAGCCAAACGTTAGCGGTAATTTTCTCGCCACACAGACATGACACAGACAACAAAAAATATATTACAGATTATTTTAGTAACGCTTTTATTAAGCGTTCTAA
>NZ_FNEO01000013.1 GCF_900100165.1 Flavobacterium glycines | reverse complement strand
AAAAAGTAGAAAGAACACGTAATTATGTTTATCATTAGGCATAATTATAAGTACAATAAGCAAAATAAGGGCGTATGGGGGATGCCTAGGCTCTCAGAGGCGATGAAAGGCGTGATAAGCTGCGAAAAGCTACGGGGATCTGCACACAAGACTTGATCCGTAGATACCTGAATGGGGCAACCCACTATGTTGAAGACATAGTACACCGATAGGTGGGCAAACCCGCTGAACTGAAACATCTAAGTAGGCGGAGGAGAAGAAAACAAAAGTGATTCCGTAAGTAGTGGCGAGCGAACGCGGATTAGCCCAAACCAAAGTTGTTACGGCAATTTTGGGGTTGTAGGACCACGACATTTCTTGCATGCGGAACTAGAACTTACTGGAAAGTAAGACCAAAGAGAGTGATAGTCTCGTATAGGTAACAATTGTAAAGGATAGTGGTATCCTGAGTAGGGCGGGGCACGTGAAACCCTGTCTGAATTTGGCGGGACCATCCGCTAAGGCTAAATACTCCTGAGAGACCGATAGTGAACCAGTACTGTGAAGGAAAGGTGAAAAGAACCGTGAATAACGGAGTGAAATAGATCCTGAAACCATACGCTTACAAGCGGTCGGAGCTTCTTCGTGAAGTGACGGCGTGCCTTTTGCATAATGAGCCTACGAGTTAACGTTGCTGGCAAGGATAAGCACTTCAGGTGTGGATCCGTAGCGAAAGCGAGTCTGAATAGGGCGCTTTAGTCAGTAGTGTTAGACGCGAAACCGTGTGATCTACCCATGGGCAGGTTGAAGCTGTGGTAACACACAGTGGAGGACCGAACCGGTTGACGTTGAAAAGTCTTCGGATGACCTGTGGGTAGGGGTGAAAGGCCAATCAAACTCGGAAATAGCTCGTACTCCCCGAAATGCATTTAGGTGCAGCGCTGAGCATAAAGTTATATAGAGGTAGAGCTACTGATTGGATGCGGGGGCTTCACCGCCTACCAATTCCTGACAAACTCCGAATGCTATATAATGTTTCTCAGCAGTGAGGGCTTGGGTGCTAAGGTCCAAGTCCGAGAGGGAAAGAACCCAGACCATCAGCTAAGGTCCCCAAATGTATGCTAAGTTGAAAGAACGCGGTTTGTCTGCCCAGACAGCTAGGATGTTGGCTTGGAAGCAGCCATTCATTTAAAGAGTGCGTAACAGCTCACTAGTCGAGCGGACGAGCATGGATAATAATCGGGCATAAGTATACTACCGAAGCTATGGATTTCTAGTAATAGAAGTGGTAGGGGAGCATTCTAACAGGGTTGAAGGTATCTCGTCAGGGTTGCTGGACTGGTTAGAAAAGAAAATGTAGGCATAAGTAACGATAATGCGGGCGAGAAACCCGCACACCGAAAGACTAAGGTTTCCACAGCTATGCTAATCAGCTGTGGGTTAGTCGGGACCTAAGGCGAACCCGAAAGGGACAGTCGATGGCCAACGGGTTAATATTCCCGTACTACTGAATACTGTGATGGGGTGACGGAGTGATGAAAGCGCCGCGAACTGACGGAATAGTTCGTTAAAGCACCTAGCTATAAGATTTATAGGCAAATCCGTAAATCTTGGTGAAATGCGATAGTACACGGAGTCTTCGGACGAAGTGATAGTGCGCCTAAGGGCTTCCAAGAAAAACCTCTAAACTTCAGGTATTTAGTACCCGTACCGTAAACCGACACAGGTAGTTGGGATGAGAATTCTAAGGTGCTCGAGAGATTCATGGCTAAGGAATTAGGCAAAATAGACCCGTAACTTCGGGAGAAGGGTCGCCCCGAGTAATCGGGGCCGCAGTGAAGAGGTCCAGGCGACTGTTTATCAAAAACACAGGGCTCTGCAAAATCGTAAGATGAAGTATAGGGCCTGACACCTGCCCGGTGCTGGAAGGTTAAGAGGAGATGTTATCTTCGGAGAAGCATTGAATTGAAGCCCCAGTAAACGGCGGCCGTAACTATAACGGTCCTAAGGTAGCGAAATTCCTTGTCGGGTAAGTTCCGACCTGCACGAATGGTGTAACGATCTGGACACTGTCTCAGCCATGAGCTCGGTGAAATTGTAGTAACGGTGAAGATGCCGTTTACCCGCAGTGGGACGAAAAGACCCTGTGCACCTTTACTATAGCTTAGTATTGACCTTGGATAAATGATGTGTAGGATAGGTTGGAGACTGTGAAGTGGCGTCGCCAGGCGTTGTGGAGTCATTGTTGAAATACAACCCTTTGTTTATCTGAGGCCTAACTCC